>NZ_WPZQ01000009.1 GCF_013030265.1 Ruegeria arenilitoris | reverse complement strand
AAGGCCGAGGTCGCAGAACTCTGCAAACGTTTCCCAATATATCCAAACCTGTAAGTTGAAGGACCCGAACGTATGAGCTTTCATTCCATTGATCAGGCACCAGCCCGTCTGAACCGCAGCGAATTGGCTGTTCCCGGCAGTCAGCCCGGCATGTTCGAAAAGGCAGCACAGTCAGACGTGGACGTCATTTTCCTTGATCTAGAGGATGCTGTCGCACCGGATGAGAAGGAACAGGCGCGCAAGAATATCATCGAGGCGCTGAACGATATCGATTGGGGCAACAAGACCATGTCGGTGCGGATCAATGGTCTGGATACCCACTACATGTACCGCGACGTTGTTGACGTGGTGGAGCAGGCCGGTGAGCGGCTGGACCTGATCATGATCCCCAAGGTTGGCACTGCAGCTGACGTTTACGCGGTCGACATGATGGTCACGCAGATCGAAGATGCGATGGGCTACAAAAAGCGCATCGGTTTCGAACACATCATCGAAACCGCGCTTGGCATGCAGAATGTCAGTGAGATTGCGGCTGCGTCCAAACGGAACGAGAGCCTGCATTTCGGGGTTGCGGATTATGCTGCCTCGACCCGCGCGCGTACAACAATCATTGGCGGTGTAAATCCGGACTATTCGGTTCTGACAGACCCGGATGCCGAAGCGCATCGTGCAACACATTGGGGTGACATGTGGCACTATGCGTTGGCACGTATGGTTGTTGCAGCCCGTGCCAACGGTTTGCGCCCCATCGATGGTCCATTCGGTGATTTTCAGGATTCCGAGGGTTACAAGGCAGCTGCGAAACGAGCAGCAGTTCTGGGCTGTGAAGGAAAATGGGCGATCCACCCCAGCCAGATTGCACTCGCGAATGAAGTGATGTCACCCGGAGACGCCGAGGTGAATAAGGCGCAGCGCATTCTTGAGGCAATGGCCGAAGCCGAAGCAGCTGGTAAGGGTGCCGTTTCGTTGGATGGTCGCCTGATTGACTATGCCTCGATCCGTCAGGCCGAGGTAATGGTAGAAAAGGCCCGGCAGATCGCAGCTGCCTGATCATTAGTCAAAGAGGCGGACACCGGTTTGGACGTTCGCCTCTTTGAAAGATTATCCGTTTGCTTACGCAGCAGCACTCATTTCGGAAAGGTAATCTGAAACGAGCGCCAGACCCTTGTTCAGGATGTCGGGGTTGTTGGCATAACCAATGCGGACATATCCCTCCATGCCCAGTGCCGAACCCGGTGTAAACATGACGCCGGTTTTCTTCAGCAACCCAACGCAGAACTCGCGGGAAGTCATCGGCAATTCATATTTGAGCAGGGCTGTAGTTCCGGACTTGGGTTCGATCCAGGATATCAACGGTTCCTGCGCAACCCAGTCCCGCAGGATTGCGAGGTTACCGCGCGTGATGGACTGACTGCGCGCCAGAACCTGATTCCGGTTCTCCAACGCCAGCGCTGCAAAATGATCGTCGATCATTCCGACCGAGATTGTGTCATAGTCCCGATGGATCGAAACCTGCTCAATCACGTCGGTCGGGCCGACAATCCAACCCAGACGCAACCCCGCCAATGAATAGGCTTTGGACATGCCAGCGGTAGAGATGCCTTTTTGGTAGATATCGGCGATTGAGTCGGTCATGCCCGAACCGCTCTGATCCGTCCCGCGATAAACCTCGTCGCACAGGATCCATGCGTCAGCTTCGCGTGCTATTTCTGCGATTTCTTCCAGCATAGAGCGATCCATCAGGGCACCCGTCGGGTTGTTGGGGTTGTTGATCGCAATCAGGCGGGTGTCGGGGGTTACCAGCGCACAAAGCTCACCCAGATCGGGAAGAAACCCGTTCTCTTCGCGCAGTTTCAACTGATGAACGTCAGCACCAATGCTGGCCGGTATCGAATAATGCTGCTGATATGTTGGTACGACTGCAACGACACGATCCCCAGCAGACACCAGCGCTTTGTGGATCAGCATGTTGGCGCCGATGGTTCCGTGCGTAACGATTGTATTCTCGACCTTTTGTCGATCATAGAGCGCAGCGATGGCGCGGCGCAGGCGATCCGACCCCTCAATCGCTCCGTATGTCATTTTCATCGTCAACAGATCGGACAGGTCCGTATGGTTTTTGCCCGCTAGCTTGAGCAATTCCTCAATCGTCAGGCTTTCCACACATGTTTCGGCGAGGTTCCATTCGCATTTGGTCTCCCACTCGTTCATCCAGATTTCGACGCCAAAGGGTTCGATATGCATATGATCTGTCCTTTTGTCAGGCGCGGGCAGCGCGATAGATGGCATTGGCGATGGCGATGTCTTCCAGGCCCAGGCCCACCGATCGAAAGAAGACAGGTTTACCGGCGTCCGGCAATTCGCTAGAGCCTGTGGCCAGTTCTGCCAGATCCCCTTTGACCTGTTGGGCGTTCCAGCCATGATCACGCGCCGCGATCAGCATCTCACCTGCGGTAGAGGGGGTGGTTTCGCGGTAGTCACAGTAGACTTGCGCAGCGGGCAGGAACGAGGGTGTAATCTCGTGCGCCAGAGCGACGTTGGTGCTGATCGAGGTCACCAACGCATGTGGTGCAACAGATTCCTCATCCAGCACGGGCGTTCCGGATGAGGTGCAAAGCATCACAACGTCCGAATTGAGAGCTGCGGCTTCTGCGCTGGCGGCAAAAGTGATGGCAGGGCAGAGTTCCTGCCACTCTGTTTGCAGTTTCTGATTGGCGGCCAGGTTCGGGGAGTAGATGCAAACCTCTTGCCAGTCTCTCAGTGTTTGTATGTGACGCCAATGGGCCTGTGCTATCGCACCAGATCCAATAATCGCGACGCGTTGGGCGGCTTTGCCAGCAAGCAGATCAACAGCCAGTGCAGTGGTTGCGGCTGTCCGCTCGGTCGTAAGGCGGCCAGAATCGCACAGCATCAACGGCTGCCCGCTCTGCATGGACATCAGTATCGTCCATGCGGTGATGATGGGCCCATTCTCCTGGATAAGGTAGGGGGATAGTTTGGCGCCAAAAGTACCTGCACCGGATGCAGCACCCAGGTAGGTGATAAAGTCACCCTTGTTTTCAGGCAGCAAGGTCAGGGTTTGCGCAGGTTGCACTGCCTGCTTGCGGCCAAGCTCGGTAAAAAGCTGGCGCATCTCCTGCAGGACGTCAATTTGTGGCAACAGCTGATCGACAGCTTCGGCATCTAGAACAAGCGGATGAGAGTTCATTGCGGATTTCCTTCTTTGATGCACTTCTAAGAAATTGAACGTTCCGCCACTATCATCCTCAAGGATGATGCGCTGCGAGTCTGCTCGTGCTACTGCGGCTTCGCTGTGAGGGTGACGTGAATTACAAAGACACCGAAATCGAGAATTTGAATCGCGCCCTTTGCCGGGTGATCGAAGGCGATGGTGACGCATTGGATATGATCAAGGCGGCAGGTCGGGTGCTGACGTTTTCAGCAGCCTTCTGTGTTGTTAATCGCAAGGGGCGGGCACCTGTCTATCTCGGCGACACCTATCCTGATGGTGCGGCAAAAGAGGCGGTGCAACTCTACGTTCGCCAAACCTACCTGCTGAATCCGATCTACAACGCATTTCTGGATGGTTTGCCGCCGGGTATCCATAGGATGATTGATCTGGCCCCGGATAACTGGGTTTTTGCTGCCGAAGGTTCAGAGGTTCTGATCGAGGACGGAGAGGAAATCGGGTATCGAACCCCTGGTTGGCCCGCTGGCCTGCAGGAAATGGCTCTGACAGTAGATCTGGGTGACGGAGCGATGGGGGAACTCAGCTTTGCCCGACCAGCCGAAGAGGGCGGTTTCTCATCTGATTTGATCGATCGGTTGGCCCCATTCCATTCGTTGTTTTCAACTGCATTCCGAAGCCTCTGGTCGAGGCAATCAAAGACAGCAATTGGAAACAAACCGACCGAAGTCGTGCTGAAGGATTTTGCCAGCGACATCCTCTCTCCGCGTGAGGCCGAGATTGTCGGATTGATCCTGAAGGGCCATTCGAGCCTTTCCATAAGTCTGTCTTTGGGTATCGCTTTGCCTACAGTCAAAACTCATCGAAAGAACGCTTATTCTAAGCTGGGCATCAGCACACAGCAGCAGTTGTTTAACGCGTTCTTGCAGTGGAATGGCAATGTTTAGAGCATTATTGGCGGATCTATCAGCCGGAAGCGATCTGGTCGTCAGGCTTTACCAGCGCGATCACCAGCAAGACGACCAAAAACGGATCCTTGATCAGGCCAGTGCCGCCCGGATAGTCGAAAAAGAACGGCCCGAGGAGCATTTCACCGTCCTGAAAAAAGGCCCGAATGTTGCCAACGCCATCTTAGGCGAACCGGATTGTGCCTGCGATAAAGCGGGATTTCCAGCGCTGATTACAATCGAATCTTAGGTGGCCATCACTGCTTTCCATTTTGCGGCGCTTTGAACAGATCTTTGCGCAGTGTCATCAATGCGCCGGGGTCAATTTTTGCCTGAATGATAGTGGTTTGGCCGGAATCAATAGCTTCTTTCAGGGCAGGACCCATGGCCCCAGGACCATCGACCCAGATACCTTTGCCTCCGCAAAGCTCAGCAAATTTGTCATAACGCGGGGATTGGATTTCCGCACCCAGCAGGCGACCGCCGTAGAACTCCTGCTGATAGGCCTTTTCGGCACCCCAGGCTTCGTTATCCAGAACGATGATTGTGATGGGCAACTGATGACTGATCGCGGTTTGAATTTCGATCATGGTGTATCCCACGGCACCATCTCCCATGATGGCAACAGTGTGTCGATCTGGCGCAGCCGCCTTGGCTCCAATCGCTGCGGCAAGGCCAAAGCCCACGAGGCCGAAATCCAATGGGGTAATCAGGCTCATGGGGGCGTAGTGCGCCAGTCGGTCGGCGGCTTGTAGACAGGTATTTCCGGTGTCGAGTGTGACAATCGCGCTTTCGGGCAGGGTATCGCGAATTTCCGCCAAAGCTCTGCGCGGATGCATAGGCAGGGTGTCAATTTCTGCTTCTTCGGCACGCTCGGTCCAAAGTGTATCCATATCGTCTTTGAACGCTTGCCGCCAAGCATCGCATTTTGGTTTTGTAGTCGTTTGGCACAAGGCTTCTGCCGTCAGCCGAGCGTCCCCCTGAGCCGCTATCTCGGCGGGGAAGTACCGCCCAACCGCCGACCCTTCTATGTCCACATGAACAATGCGGGTGTCGGCCCCGACATAGTCATTGCTATGGAAAGTCGAGTTGAACCCAAGGCGCGCTCCCAGAACGACCATTACATCGGCCTCTTTCGTCAGGCGGCTTGCGACGCGATTGCCTCTGGGTCCTGCTTGCCCGGCAAACCAGGGATGGCGATGTGGCATTACATCTGCATGGCCCGTCGAGGCAACAACCGGTATCTCGAGAGTTTCCGCCAGACTGGTAAGAGCCTCGCGACCAATGCTCCATTTAAAGCCGCCACCGGCAAAAATGACGGGGCGTTCCGCTTCTGCCACCAGCGCAGCAATGGCTGCGATGTCGTCATCCGAAGCAGGTCCGGGACGGGCGATATTTACCGGCGCGGGATCAAAATCAGGAAGCTCTTCGGCGAACAGATCGCGCGGCACATGCAGGACGACAGGCCCGCGGCGGCCCGTATTGGCCAACCGGAATGCATCCTCAAGCATAGGTACAAGCCGTGAGGGATCTGTCACCATCACCGACCGTTTGGAGATCGGAGCAAACAGCGCGACCTGGTCGACTTCCTGAAACGTGTCTTTGCATTGATCCGCGCGTGTTATAGCACCAGCAATGACCACCATGGGTGAGTAGGCCAGATGGGCCTCGGCAACTGCGGTGACGATATTGACCACACCGGGACCGGCCTGAGCACCAAGCACGACGCCAGGTTTCCCTGTCATGCGGGCCCAGGCATCTGCCATATGTCCGGCTGCGCGTTCGTCCCGTGCGCCGACATAGGCGATTTCGCCGCCTTGATACATCGCATCATAAAGTTCCAGCATCGAACCACCCAGCAGGCCAAAAACCGTGTCGATACCGTTGGCTTTGAGTACGCGATAGACGGCTTCTCCGCCGGTGATCATGTTAGTCATCACTTAGTCCTCGGATCGGGGCCGCAGATTTTGCGGATCAAACAATGCGGCCTGATGAACGGTTACATCGTAGTTGCGGTTGAGTATCTGAACGGACAAACCCTTGTGCGGCATCCCCTTACGCACGAACAACCAGCCAAGACACTTGTCGACAGTGTACCCGTATCCACCTGAAGTGGTCAGACCGACGGGCTGCCCATTCAGCAGAACGGGTTCACCGCCGTGGATGTCGATGTTATCTGAATGCAGTTCAGCATAGAGAAGCTCCCATCCCGGCTCTGTTGCCATCAAAGCGGTTTTCCCAAGAAAGTCGCGGCCCTCTGAAACCACGAAACGATCCAGCCCGACGTCATAGGGCCCGACATCTGTCGTCAGCTCTCCGGACGCGCGATAGGCCTTCTCCATTCTCATGCCGTTGAATGCATAGCTGCCCAGATCGGTCAGCCCATGTTTTGAACCGGCTTCAAATAGAGCGTCGTAAAGTTGCGCTATCTGGGCCAGCGGCGCGTGCAACTCCCATCCAAGCTCTCCAACGAATGAAACACGCAATGCGTAGCAGGGAATTCCCGCCACGCTTATTTCTTGACCAGAAAGCCAAGGGAAAGCGGCATTTGTCAGATCTGCATCTGTCAGCTCTGACAGAATGCGACGTGACGCAGGTCCTGACAAAGCCAGCATGCCCCAATTGGCCGAGCGGTTTATGACCTGAATATCCTCATCCGGATGGATATGCGATTTGATCCAGTCAAAGTCTGGGTTGGCGCGCGCGATGGGCGACCCGGTGAAATAGCGATCCGCAGCGATGCGCCAGACCGTGATTTCGGTTTCGAAGCGTCCATTGTCCGTAAGCAGATGATTGAGGCTCATCCGGCCATCTTTTTGTGGAAGCTTGTTCGCAGACAGCCGATCAAGAAGTTTGCCTGCATCTTTGCCTGTGATCTCAAACTGGGCGAATGCGCAAAGGTCGATGAGACCCGCGGCTGCACGGGTCGCTCGGGCTTCGCGCTGGGCATTCTCGTGCCACGGTTGGTGTCCCCAGCCAATCTGCTCGACCTCGCCAACTTCACCAAAGTATCGGGGCCGTTCCCAACCGGCGACCTCGCCGAATACCGCGCCTTTTGCGGCAAGCCGATCATACAGCTGGTGCCGATTCAGTGGGCGCAACGAATGGAACTGCTTGCCGGGGCAGGGCGTATCATGGCGGCGCCTGAATTCGTCTTTGGTACGCTCAACGATGAAATGATCATCAGCGAAATTGCCATACCGGCGCGGGTCAAAACTGCGCGTGTTTATTTCGGCCTCGCCATGAACCATCCAATCAGCCAGGACTTTGCCAGCCCCGCCACCCCAGGCAAGACCAATGGAGGAGCCGCAAGACAGCCAAACATTCGGTACCCCCGACGGACCGACCAACATTCCCCCGTCCGGTGTATGGGTGATGGCTCCACGAACCACCCGTTTGATGCCAAGATCAGCCAATATCGGCATTTTATCGAATGCGATCATCAGGAAATCGCCAATAGAATCATAGTCAGCTTCGAAAAGTTCATTCTCAGCCGCCCAAGGCGCACCATCGGGCATTTCCCATACCGTAGGACAGACGTGATCTTCGTAGATGCCGATCAGCCCGGATCTCTGCTCCTGCCGGATATAGCCACCGAAAGCATTGTCACGCATGACCGGCAATTCCGGGCGGTTTGCAAATTCGGGCACGGTGTCTGTGACCAGATAATGGTGCAGGCATGAGACGCTGGGGATGGTAAGGCCGAACCACGCCCCGACTTGGTTGGCATATGACCCTGCAGCAATTACGACATGCTCGGCCAACACGTCCCCTTTTTCAGTCCTGAGCAGCCACATGTCTCTTTTGCGGCTGGCGCCGACCACACGGTTATGGCGCTCGATCTTTGCGCCACGCGCCCGTGTCGCTGCCGCAAGGGCCATGGTCACACCCGATGGGTCGATATGCCCGTCTTCAAAGGTGCGCACTGCCGCTTTGACGTCATCGACCTTGTAGAATGGGTTGACCTTTGCAACGTCTTCTGGCCCCACCAACTCCATAGGCAGGTCCAGCAGTTTGCCGACCCCCATGATGGATTTCATCCAGTCCACCTCGTCATCGGTGGTTGCGATGCGAAAACCGCCGACTTCGTGCCAGCCGATGGATTGGCCAGTTTCTTTTTCAACTCGTTTGTAGGTCTCGATCGACGTCTTGTTTATCCAGCCCATGATCCGGCTGCCAACCGCGTGGGCGATCTGTCCTGCGGCGTGCCAGGTTGAACCGCTGGTCAATTCGGCCTTTTCGAACAGGATCGTGTCCGTCCAGCCGTTTTCAGCCAGCTGAAATTGAGTGGCGACCCCCATGATGCCGCCACCGATGATGGCGACTTGAGTTGTGCGGATAGTGTCGCTCATGCAAACGCCTCCTTGGCGGGCTTTGTCGAGGCTTTGGCGGAAAAGCGGGTGCAAGCGATTTCGACCTCGAAACCACTCACGACGCCGGGTGTGCCCAGTGGCTCGTTGATCAAAGCCAGAGCGATGCTGCGTTCGAACCGATAGCTCCACGCTGATGACGTAACCTGCCCAACGACTTTGTTGTCGAAGTAAACGGGCTCATCATGGATCGGTATTGCGTTTGGATCGTCAAACAGCAGGGAAACAACCTGTCGCTTTGCTGTCCGATCCTGCATGGCATTTTCGCCTACATATCCTGTGCCAAAGGCGCAGAACTTTGCCAGCCCGGCCTCAAGCGGCGTGATGCCGGGCGATAGTTCATGACCAAACGCGCGAAAACCGCTTTCGATACGCAAAGAGCCGCTGGCGTAGAGACCCGCATGTTCCGCACCGGCCTCTGTCAGCGCATCATGAGCCGCCATCGCCATGTCGGCGGGGATATAGAGTTCATACCCTTCTTCGCCGGTGAAACTCAGGCGACCAGCCCAACCGCTGGCCAGACCAATTTCAACCGGTGCAAATTGAAACCGCTTCAGGTCCGGAACTGGCATGGATGTTGTGGATTGCAGGATTTCCCGTGCCTTGGAACCAGCGAGACCCAGGATGGCATAGCCACTTGTAATATCAGTGAACTCGACCTGAAAACGACCCCGCGTTTCGCGCATTCGTTTGAGATCACGCACGACCTCTCCTGCGCCGCAGATTAGTAGATATTCATCTGAACCATGTCGCTGAACAGTGACATCGCTTTCAATGCCGCCACGGGCGTTCAGGATCTGGCTATAGGCGATCCGACCGGATGGGATATCCATCTGTGCTGCGCACAGATGGTTGAGAAAGGCGCAGGCGTCCGGCCCTTGCACCAGGATTTTGCCAAAGGCGCATTGATCCAGAATAGCCGCACCGGTGCGACATGCTTGAACCTCCTGTCCTACCTGATCTCGCCAGGTGGGTATGCCAAAGGTCAGAGGCAAATGCGCTGCTTCCCCACCGAAATGCACCGCACGTTCCCAACCTCCACGCGCTTCGAAGCGCGCGCCTGCCGCTTGCAGTCCTGTATGGATTGGTGATCGGCGCTGGCCACGCGCGGTTTCCATCGAACGGCCGGGGTAGGGGTTGTCATAGTGCCGACCCAGAACTTCGGGTATTCGCGCCTCCAAAGCACCCAGCACGTTCATCTCCGGGC
Organism: Ruegeria arenilitoris; assembly: GCF_013030265.1. Classification (GTDB taxonomy): domain Bacteria; phylum Pseudomonadota; class Alphaproteobacteria; order Rhodobacterales; family Rhodobacteraceae; genus Ruegeria; species Ruegeria arenilitoris_E. The sequence continues at coordinate 207,408 of NZ_WPZQ01000009.1, read as the reverse complement.
TGAACCGGCGAATATCGGCTTCGTTAAGTTCCATCGTCGGTTCACCCGCAATGATCCATTCAGCCATGGCTTTGCCCGCCCCACCGGCGAGCGCGATACCGGTGGAATTCATACCTCCCATCAGGAACAGGCCGGGAACTTCGGGGCTTTCCCCAAGCATGAACTGACTGTCCAGCGTAAAGCTCTCAGGTCCGTTCAGCAGCATCCGCACCTCAGCCTTTTCCAATGCAGGAATGCGGCGTAGCGCGTTCTCCATCATCGGCATGAAGTGGTCCCAATCCTCGTCCAGAAGATCAAAGCTGAAATCAGCAGGTAAGCGATCCAGTGGCAGGCCCTTCGCATGTGGTTCAAACGAACCAACCAGCAATCCTTCGACGTCGTCACGGGCGTATAGGAACGCATCCTGATCATTCAGCGTTGGCAGATGCGCGCCTTTGCCAAGCGCCTGAACCTCTGGCAGAGGTTTTGTCAGGATGTAGAAGTGTTCGCAGGCATAAAGAGGCATGTGCGCGCGCGCCATTGCGGCCACTTCACGCGACCACAACCCGCAGGCGATCACCACCTCGTCGGCTTCGATAACATGGTCACCGATTTCGACCCCGGATATCCGCCCGTTTTTCTTTTGCAGACCAGTTACGCGAGTATCTTCGAATATCTGAACCCCGCGCGCCCGCGCGCCTTTGGACAATGCCAACGCCACATCTGACGGGTTTACACGACCATCAGCCGGCGACCAGACCGCCCCGATTACATCGTCCACTTCGATCAGAGGCCAAAGCTCTTTTGCACGTCTGGCATCGACCACTTCGGCTTCAAGCCCGAAGGCTCGGCCCAGTGAAACCTGACGCTTGATGTTGGTCAGCCGGTCTTCATTGGTCGCAAGTGTCAGAGAGCCGGTTTGCGTCCAACCTGTGGCCTGACCGGTCTCAAGCTCCAACTCTCCATACAAATCAATCGAATAGTTGATCAGTTTGGTCAGCGTAGCAGATGGCCGCAGGCGCCGAACCAGACCAGCCGCATGCCATGTCGTGCCTGAGGTGAGTTTGGAACGCTCGAGCACCACGATATCTTTTCGGCCTTCGCGCGCCAGATGATAGGCAATCGAACATCCGATGACACCGCCCCCGATCACAACGGTGCGCGCTTGATTGGGAAGCTTCATTGAAGAACTCCGTCGCGGATGAGGTCTGAAATGGTGTCGCGGAAATGGTCGACGGTTTCATCGATCAGTTCAGGTGTGTGTGGCAGACCGGTGACGCAGGAGGTAAAGGACATGAAATCGACGCCACGGGACAGCAGCCCGTCCCTCAGCCCTTTGACCAGTTGTGGAGAGGTCCGGCGGATTGCGGCGGCATCCAACCCATCAATCGTGGTCCCGCCGAAATAGAGATGGCAGGTAGAACTGTCGCCATAGGCCAGCGCCTGAACATCCAAATCACCGAACACTTTGTTGAACCCGTCGCGCAGACGGTTCGCCATGGCATCTGCGTGGTTCTGAACATCGCCAGTAGAGAGAATTTCCATCGCTTTCACGGCCCCGGCCGCAACTATGGGGGCGGCATTGAACGTGCCCTTGTGACTGACTGGCGGTGACAGGCCATCGCGCGTTTCACCGGGGCTCAGCAACTCCATGATGTCAGTTCTGCCAACAACAGCGCCACCGGGCAGCCCCCCGGTCGCCACTTTGGCCAGCGTCGTCAGATCAGGGGTCACGCCATCGCGTGCCTGACGCCCGCCCGGAGCCCAGCGCAACCCTGTGATGACTTCGTCGAAGATAAGCACATGACCCGTTTTCGAAGTCAGTTCACGGATGCCGCTCAGAAAACCTTCTGGCAGGGGCACGGAGCCATAATTTGCACCCGACGCTTCCACAAAGATGGTGCCGATCTCGCAATCGTTATCGAGCGCGTCGGAAATCACTTGCAGATCGGGTTGTGTTACGACGGTCAGATTGCTCACGACTTGGGGAACACCGAGTGAAGGCGGCGAGTTGGTTCCGGGTTTTGACCCTTTCAGCAACATATCGTGCCAGCCATGGAAATGACCGTCTATGCGTAGCACTTTGTCCCGACCTGAATGCGTCCGTCCCAACCTAAGCGCTAGCATCGTCGCCTCGGTGCCTGATCCGGCGAAGCGCACCCGTTCAGCTGATGGGAACAGGCGACAGAGCCATTCGGCCCATTCCACCTCTAGCGGGTGGCAATCGGCGGTGTAGGGCATCCGTGTCATCTGTCGTGCGACAGCTTCGGCAATTTCAGGATGCGCATGACCCAGAATTTGGCTGGCTGCACCGAGTTTGAAATCTATGTACCGCTTACCTTCTACATCCCACTTTTCAGCGCCCTTTGCGCGTTCGAAGTAGATTGGATAAGGCTCCCGGTAGCGCAGTTCGTGGCTGACACCGCCAGGAAGGCACTCCCTGGCGCGTTGGCAGAGGCCGTGATTGTTCATGATAGACGCCCCATTTGCGCCCGTGTCAGCCGGATATCGAAACGCGCCCGAAGCTTTCGATCCAGATCGTCGGACAGGTGGGCCGGGTAATAGTGATCAAGTATTTCGCGGGCTTTCTGTCTGGCCACATCACCCACGCGCAAAGCGCCATCTTCCTGCCACTCACGCGGACTTCGGCGGTCACCGACCTCTGGGTAGAAGTAGTCTGATTTCATGCGGTTGAATGTGTGTTGCTCGCCCAGATAGTGACCTTCGCCTTTGCAGACCGAGGCAATGACGTCAGCAGCGATGTTCTCTGGCGTGGCTTCGACGCCGCGGATGGTGCGCAGGATGTTTCCAAGCAGGTCATTGTCGCTGACGTAAGCGGCATGGCTGACCCCCAATAAGCTAGACATCATGCCTGCGGCCTGCGTGACGATGTTGGAACCGGCATGTGCTGCCATCGTTACGGCAAGGGATTTTTCTGCCCCGTACTGGGCGTCCAACCTTTTCGCATCCGTGATCCCCGCGATCGAGCTTGTTGGCAGATCCCAGTGTCGCCCCATTTGCGCAGCGCCGGCCATCAGGATGGCCTGCTCGCCACCGCCGCCACACATGGAGCCTGTGCGCAAATCAGCAACCAATGGTTTGGGGGCAAAGATTGCCTTCACATTAGGATCTACCAAACGGGCAAACACCAGACCTGCCAGTGTCTCGGCAACAGCCTGAACAAGGGATCCCGCTATCGTTGCCGGGCTTGTGGCTCCGGCTTGGCCGGCGCTGATAAGCTGCACCGGAAAGCCCGCAGTGATGGCGGCTTCTAGAACGTCGCAAGCTTCTTCGGCAAAGCGCATCGGGGGGACCACGTGGCACACCATGACGGTTAGGAACGGTCGTGCTCGGAATTCCGCTTCGCCTCCGGCGATTTGGTAACAAAGCTTGGCGATCTCGGGGACATTCCGAGGTTCAGTGATTGAGATCGACACGTGCTTGGAGGTTCCGCTCAGGCACGCGAAGGCAGTGTTCAGATCCATCGCTGCATTGTCATCGATATCGCGGGCAACCACCGGTCGGCTGAAGTGATGGATGTTTTCCATCCGGTCGACAATTCGCGCAGCGTCATAGAGATCCTGCAATGTTGAATCGCGATATTCGTGTGTGTCGAGATCGAACACTCCTGGCGCGGCACCTCCGGTGGACATATGAACCCGCGCGCCTTCGATCCTCAGGTCATTTTCAGGCACCTGTCCGCAAAGAGTAAAGCCGCGCTGCGCATCCTCGATTGCCCATTCGACTAGATCTCGTGGAAACAGCAGGCGATCATCATCTGTAGTCTGTCCACCTGCTGCAACGACCTGTTCGATCATCGATGGGGTGGCCTGGCTCAGGCCGAGCGTTTCCAGCAACTGAAAGGCCGTCTCTTCGATGAGTGTAGCTTCGGAAGGGGACAGGGGTTTGAAGCGCCCGCTTTCCAATCCCGGCCAGACCGGAGGATTGTCCTCAGGCGCCTTAGCCTGTTGAATCCGGGACTTGCGTCCTCGTCGTTGTTTAGTCTCGCTCATCGGTTGACCGATCTCTTTTGGCTTAGCCAAAGCAGACCATTGATTTGCTGACTTTACAAAGACAGCTTTCTCAGCAACAGATGAGTAAAACTTGACAGTGCTTTGCTATGTTGCCGTCTCTTTCAGCTCTTCGTGCCTTTGATGCAGCCGCCAGACTGGGCAGTTTTCGAGCCGCTGCCGAGAACCTTTCGGTTAGCGCAACGGCGATCAGTCACCATGTGCGCGGGCTGGAGGAGTACTTGCAAACATCTCTGTTTGACAGGGTAGGGCGCAATGTCACTCTGACCGAAGATGGCAAACGGCTTGCTGATGCGACTGCTTCTGCGTTCACCACTTTGCAGGACGCGATCGAGAGTTTCCGGACCGTGCCGCGCAGATCGGTTCGGATAGCGGCCGGTCCCATATTCACAGCACGGTGGCTGATGCCTCGGATCAGTGATTTTTGGGCACAGTATCCGGGTATCGAGCTTGAATTTGTCCCCAGTTATCGCCCCGGGGAATTTCAGCAAAATCATGCGGATATCGTTATTCGATGGGACCGCCTGAGCGAAATGCCCGGCGAGGCGGTGAAGCTGCTTGAGTTGCAACCCATTGCTGTTGCCAGCCCCGAGTTTGTCGAGAGGTTCGGCCCCTTTGAGCAACCTTCTGATCTGCTAAGCGTTCCGATCCTGCATCAACGAAATCACTGGGGTTGGATCGACTGGTTCTCGGCGCAGAATGTCAGAATTCAAGGAACCCCGCGTGGCGCAGTCTTTGAAGATGCTAATGTGCTGATCCGTGGTGCGGCGGAGGGGCAGGGTGCTATTGTCGGCTGGCTTCCATTGATAGATCAGGATCTGAAGGATGGGAGAGTCGTCCGTCTGTTTTCGGAAGAGATGCCGCCGACACACGGTTACTTTGTCCAGCAAAGGGACGGCGCAAGTACTCGACGTGAAACCCGCATTGCGTTCGAATGGCTTTGCGGATTTGGACCAACGAGCCAATCAGAGCATATTCTGAGTTAGATGTAGATTTCTGACGTGAGCAATGCACTTGCGGCAATACTCACGTCAGGTCTTATGTGTCGAACAAGACTGGCTGTCCGCTATTCGGTAACGCCCAGCCCGTCGGTCGAGAGATCATCCAGTTTGGGCATGAGCCTCAGAAGTTCACTGGCGTACTCGGTTTGCGGATTGGCGAACAGTTCGTTGGTTTCTTGCAGCTCAACCACCTTGCCCTGCTTCATCACGGCCACCCGGTCGCACATCTGGCGCACCACTGGCAAATCGTGACTGATGAATAAAAGTGTCAGGCCAAGATGCTCCTGCAGGTCCTTCAAGATGTTCAGGATCTGCGCCTGAATCGACACGTCCAGCGCGCTGGTGGGTTCGTCACAGATCAGGAACCGGGGTTGCGTGGCCAGAGCCCGCGCAATCGAAATCCGCTGGCGCTGACCGCCCGAGAACTCATGCGGATATTTCAGTCCGGCCTCGTGACCCAGCCCCACCTGATCCAGCAACTCGTCAACACGGCGTTTGATATCTGCCCCATCCATCAGTTTGTGATGGCGGATCGGCTCGGCCACGATGTCGTCCACCCGCATACGGGGGTTGAGCGACGAATACGGATCCTGGAAGATCATCTGGATATTCTTGCGATAAGCATCCAGAGCGGCCTTGTTGGTAAGATCACTGACCGTTTGACCTTCGAATTTGATCGTGCCGCCGTCTACGGGATAAAGCCCAGCAATCATGCGTGCGACGGTGGATTTGCCCGAGCCGGATTCTCCTACAACACCGAACACCTCGCCTGCGCGGATATCGAAGCTGACTTCGTCAACCGCGGTGAAATAGGTGCGATCCCACGGCAAAAGGCCGCGCCGCTGCAGGAACTTCTTGGTCAGGTTGCGGATTTCGAACACCGGTTTGCTGGCGTCATTCTCCACTTTGGGCCAGTGCCTGGCCATATCCTCAATCGCGAACCGAGTCTCACGACCGCCATAACTGATCTGCGGGAAGCGGTGCAGTTTTAGTGTCGGGCGCGGGACGGCAGCGATCAGCGACTTTGTATACTCGTGGCTCGGCTGGCCCATAACCTGTGAGGTCGGGCCGGTTTCAACCACCTTGCCCGCATACATCACCGTCACCTTGTCCGTCGTATCCGCGATCACACCCATATCGTGCGTGATCAGGATAACGCCAACCTGACGCTCCTGCGCCAGTTCCTTGATCAGATCCAAAATCTGCGCCTGCACGGACACATCAAGCGCCGTGGTTGGTTCGTCCGCGATGATCACGTCCGGCTCGGTGCACAAAGCTAGCGCGATCACAACACGCTGCCGCATGCCGCCCGAAAACTGGTGCGGGTACTGGTCCAGCCGCGTGTCCGGGTCAGGAATGCCAACGCGGTCGATCAGATCACGGGCGCGCTGGTTCGCCTCGGCATCGGTTCCGCCAAGATGGGCCTGGATCGTCTCGACCAGTTGCTCACGCACGGTGAACAACGGGTTCAGTGAGGTCAGCGGATCCTGGAAGATCATCGAGATCTTCTTGCCGCGCAGGCTGCGCATCGCATCAGCATCCAGACCGCTGATCTGGTCGCCGCTCAGCTTGATGGTTCCGCTGGCAATCCGGCCGGGTCTGTCCAGCAGACCCATGATAGCTGCACCGATGGTGGATTTACCCGCACCGGATTCGCCCACCAGACCGTGGATTTCGCCCGGCTCAACAGACAGGTCCACATGGTCCACGGCGGTGAACAATTGGCGGCGCGTCGGGAATTCGACCGTCAGGTCATTGATCGTCAGAAGGCTCATGTAATCACCGCAGCTTGGGGTTCAGCGCATCGCGCAGCCAGTCACCCAGCAGGTTGACCGAAAGGGCCAGCGCCAGAAGGGTGCAGGCCGGGAAGAACAAGATCCACCACTCACCCGAGAACAGGAAACCCTGCCCGATACGGATCAGTGTGCCCAGTGACGGTTGCGTCGGAGGCGCACCCACGCCCAGGAAGCTGAGCGTTGCCTCGGCAATAATTGCCAGTGCCAGCGAGATCGTGGCAATCACCAGAACCGGGCTGAGCACGTTGGGCAGAATGTGACGGAACATGATCGGGAAAGAACCCCGCCCGATTAAGCGCGCGGCCTGAACGTATTCCTTGTTCTTTTCCACCAGCGCCGCACCGCGCACGACCCGGGCGAACTGCACCCAATCAGACAGCGCGATCGCGATGATCAAAACATAGATCGCCATCTCGTTCCGGTATTCCGGGGGTGTCACCCCCTTGGCGATACCAAAGATCAGCATTGCTACGAGGATTGCAGGGAAAGTCAGCTGCACATCTGCTACCCGCATGATGAAGGTTTCGATCCAACCGCCGTAGTAGGCGGCAATCAGACCAAGGATCACGCCAATGATCATGGCAAGCAGAACAGCAGCGGCTCCAACAAACAGTGAGATGCGCAAACCATAGAGGATGGTCGAAAACACGTCCCGCCCCTGATCATCCGTACCCAACAGGAATGTATCCTGCGTAAAGGCATTTGGCGTGCCGGGAGGAGTAAAACCGTTCATCAGGTTCAGCGTCGCCGGATCGAACGGGTTATAGGGCGCGATCAGCGGAGCGAATATGGCTGCCAGTACCAGGATCACAACCACCAGCGAAGCGATGATAGCAATTGGCGAATGACGGAATGACCATGCAAAGTCGCTGTCCCAGAATTTGGCAAAACGCGACTTGGCGGGGGCTTTTGGGGTTTCGATAGTATCGGTCATGTGGCCCTCGCGTCGACACGCAGGCGCGGGTCAATGGCATAGTAGAGAAGATCCACGATCAGGTTGATCGTAACGAACATGACCGAAATCAGCATCAGATATGCGGCCATGACGGGGATATCGACGAACTGGATCGCGTTGATGAACAGCAGACCGACGCCCGGCCACTGGAACACCGTCTCGGTGATAATGGCGAAGGCGATGATCGAGCCCAGCTGCAATCCGGTGATGGTGATCACGGGAACCAGAGTGTTCTTAAGCGCGTGGCGGAAGTTGATCACCCGATCCGACAACCCACGGGCACGGGCAAACCGGACATAATCAGCACGCATCACCTCAAGCATTTCCGACCGAACCAGACGCATGATCAGCGTCATTTGGTAAAGACCCAGAGTGATAGCAGGCAGGATCAACGCCTTTAGACCAGAAGCTGTCAGGAAGCCGGTGGACCAGCCGCCAATCATAACGGTTTCGCCCCTCCCAAAGCTGGGGAGGAGGTCTAATTCCACCGAGAATATGTAGATCAATAATATCCCGATTAAGAAGGTGGGCAGGGATACTCCGATCAGGGATACGGTCATGATGACATTCGCGGCAATCCCTTGTCGTCGGATGGCCGTGAATACCCCCAGCGCAATCCCCATGGTGATTGCCAGAAATCCTGAAACAAAGGCCAGCTCTAACGTCGCGGGTGCGCGTTCGGCAATAATCGTCGAAACTGGTCGTCCCTGACGATAAGAGACACCGAAATTGCCCTGAACGGCACCTTTCAGAAACTTGAAGTACTGAACCGGAAACGGCTGATCCAAGCCAAGCTCGGTCCTTAGCCGGTCGATATCAGCCTGAGTGCGTTCCTGACCCAGCATGTTGTCGATTGGATCACCGACAAAACGAAACATCGAAAATGCAACCAGACCCACGACCAATAGCACGATCACGGATTGGAACATCCTTCGGACGATATATGCGAACATTCATTTTCCCCGTTGATCCGCCTGTCTATGCTTTCCCCGACCGGATGGTCAAGCAATCGCTAAAGGGAAACGACAGGAAAGTGTGGCTTTCCGGCATTGCGGTTCTGAGACGGCCCGTGCTTTCCAAACTTGGTGCTTTTGGTCGGCACATTCTTGGTTTGTCTGACTATCGGGTGGGCACCGTTATTGAAGACAATACCCACCTGATCGAACAAAGGTATCTAGTTCACTGTAACCCACCGCAAGATAAAGAAGTTATCCGGTCTTTGGGTCAGTTCGATGTTGTTGCGCGTGCCCCAGACGAGTGGCTGGACATATAGTGGCACATAGACCTGTTCATCCTGAATGATCTGCGCAACCTCGTCCAGCATGGCCTGACGTTTACCCTCATCCAGTTCCGACTGGATCATCGGAAGCAGTTCATCGACACGCGCATTCGAAAAGCCGCCAAAGTTCCAGCTGCCCAGTTTCTTTTCCTCGTTGGGCGTTGCAACCAGGAATCGCACCGGGTGTTCTGCATCGAAAGTTCCAGGGCTCCAGCCGAGCAGGTACATATCGTAGTTATCTTCACGAAGTTCTGGCCAGTAGTTGCGTACAGGCATCGCATCAAGCTCCGCCTTTAGCCCGATCTGAGCCAGCATGCTGACGACGGCCTGACAAACAGCTTCGTCATTCAGATAACGATCATTGGGGCATTTGAGGCCGAAGGAGAAGCCATCCTGATATCCGGCCTCTGCCAACAAAGCTTTGGCACCTTCCACGTCAAAAGCCGGGCGATCCGAGTTTGCGTTGGAATAGCCACTCATCGCTGGACTGACCAGTTGCGAGGCTGCTTCGGCATTCCCGCGCATGATGGTGGCAAGGATCGCATCGACATTCACCGCCTTGGCAACCGCCTGACGGACGCGTGCGTCCTGAAACGGATTGGCTTTGCCTGCATCGTCGGTGTATTTGAGAGTCTCTGCTTCGTGGTCAAAACCCAGCATGATCACGCGAGCTTCGATACCCTGAATGACGTCAACATCCCCATTACCTTGCAATCGCGCTACGTCCTGAATCGGCACAGGGTTGATCATGTCAACGTCGCCAGACAACAACGCAGCGACTGCGGTGGCAGGATTCTGGATAGGGTTGAATTCCGCGCGTGTCAGGTTGTGTTCAGGTTCGCCCCACCAACCCTCGAACGGTTCAAGAACCGTGCGCAACCCCGGCTCTCGCGCAGTTACCTTGAATGCCCCGGTTCCGTTAGAGTTGATCGTCGCATAGTTGCCGGTTTCCTTGTCCGGGAGTGCTGCGTCATTTGCCTCGGTCCAGCCTTGATCCATAATCATCCAATTCGCGATCGAAGACGGGAACAGAGGGTTCGGGGCAGTGGTCATGAAGTCGACCGTGTAGTCATCTACCACTTTCACTTCGCTGATCGGTGCGAACCAGCTGCGTGTGTCTGCGACTTCGTCGGAGGCGCGCTGATAACTGAACAGGACGTCCTGCGCGTCAAACGTGCTGCCATCATGAAAGGTAACATCCTCTCGCAGCTTGAAACGCCATCCTTCACCATCTCCGATTGGTTCCCAGCTGACCGCAAGCGCCGGTTCCACGCTCATATCCTTGCCGCGACGAACCAGCCCCTCATAAACGTTGTTGAGAAATCCCAACACCGCGGCAGAGTTCACCGCATGCGGGTCCATCGTTTGCGGATCAGTAGTTGAGGCCCATTTGAATTCCGCGGACTGCGCCGCGCTGGCAAGCAACATGGTCAGGCCGATGGCACTGTTCCTGAAGATCATGGCGAAAACTCCCTGTTTATTCAGCAAGTGTTCTCGGTTTTTGTTGATTGGTAAAGAAAATCTCAATTCGAGATCACGTGTCTGTTACTGCGTAAGGAATGTTTCAGAGAAATCGGTATCTGAAACGGAAAAAAGACAGGGCGCGAAATCGCGCCCTGCTTCCCAGTTCAACTAAGAACCTTAGTTCAGTGTGAAGTACTTGAACTTGGCTGTATCGTCCGGCGCAACACCGGTACCAACATCCGACTTCATGCCCCAGTTCAGCACCTGATGGTGGATCGGGATGTAAAGCTGTTCATCCTGAACAACCTGCCAGATTTCGCCAATTTGCTTGTCACGTTCAGGTAGGTTGGTTTCCGATGCCAATGCTACGATCTTCGCGTCCAGGTCTGGGTTGCTATAGCGTGTACCGTTCCACGAGCCGTACTTTTCACCCTTTGTGTGAACCAGGAAGTTGAAGATGTATTCCGAGTCATAAGTCGGAACGCCCCAACCCAGCATATAGAAGTCGGTTTCCAGGTTGTTGATCAGCGGGAAGTGCTGTGCCTTTGGTTTGGCATCCAGATTCACAGTGATCCCAATTTGCGCCAGCATGCCAACGGCTGCCTGACAGATCGCCTCATCATTGATGTAACGATCATTCGGGCAGTTCAGCGTGATCGAGAAACCGTCAGGATAGCCTGCCTCAGCCATCAGTGCCTTTGCACCTTCGATATCCGTCGAGGACGAACCGTCCATGGTCTCATCCCAGCCGTTGACGAACGGTGGTGAGATCATGCCGGCAGGTGCTGACTGGCCGCGCATCACAACCTGTTTGATTGCATCGCGGTTGATCGCTTTTGACATCGCCTGACGTACGCGCACGTCGGACAGTGGGTTCTTGCCATCGACGTTGTCAGACGACAGGTCTGCATCACCCATGTTCATACCGAAGAAGATCACGCGGTTCTGTGGTGCCGTACGAACATCCAAACCATCGGTACCCGAAACGCGCTGAAGATCTTGCACTGGTACGTCCTGAATGAAGTCCACTTCACCCGACAACAAGGCCGCAACACGGGTTGCCGCGTTCTGGATCGGTGTATAGACGATTTCAGTTACCTGCATCGGGAACTCGTCTTTACCCCAATAGTTCTCGTTTGCCGCCAGAACAGTTTTCACATCAGGCTCACGGCTGACCAGTTTGTAGGGGCCAGTGCCGTTTGCATTTTTGGCGGCATAGGTGTCTTCGCCGCCCTCATAGTCTTGAACCTTGACGGCGTTGTTTGCCTCGGCCCAGCCTTTGTCCATCATGAACATGTTGGTCAGGTTGTTGGGCATGATCGGGTTCGGACCATCGGTTTCGATTTCGACCGTGTATTTGTCGGTCGCGCGAACCTCTTTGACCGACGCCAGAAGTTCTTTGTAGTCGGAATCCGGTGTCATCGCCCGGTTCAGCGAGAACACAACGTCTTCACTGTCGAACCCGGCACCATCGTGGAATGTGACGCCCTCACGCAGCTTGAAAACCCAGATGTTCGGATTTTCTTCCGACGGGCCCCATTCGGTGGCCAGTGCAGGAACCATGGCTCCGGTCATGTCGCGCATGACCAGCGGCTCCATGATCTGGTGTGCCAGAGCAGAAGTCGGACCTTCGTTCTGTGCGTGTGGATCAAGTGTCAGAGCATCGCCAGCACGTGCCCAGCGCAGTGTTTCTGCTGATGCGCCTGCCGCAAGCAGCGCCGTTGCACTGGCAGCAAGCATCAAATTCTTCAGGACCATTTTTAGTCTCCCCAAGTTTATTTATATGAACCGCACCACGTTGCGGGTGACCGATTATTCCGGCCAACATGCGCCTGATCATCCAAATCAATCAGAAAGTTGCAACAACAGAATTTCGGGACGTGAATTGAAAGTACTGGTTTAGAAGAAGATATGAGGGCGTGAGACCAGGGGGTTGCTGTATTGGCGGGTTTGATGGTCGAGCGGCCAAAACCCAATGTCGGTGGGGTAATCGGTTTGGTATTTTTGATTTTCTGCACATGCCTGCCGGGTTGTCTGGGTGGCCTATGTCCTTCCTGATTACGTCGTCTATAACTCTGGGAGTGAGTCAACAGGCGCGATCGATGCGGCAACCAGCGATACTGATCAGAAGGGACTCCCAGGCAATTTCTTGAGACCCCGCAATCGGAGTGGTTCCCCGCCCGTTCTACCCGGGCAGGTTCTAGTAGGGGGCTTCGATGGCATTCTGCACCAAAGAAGTTTACTGGCGCATGCGCTTGTTTTGCGGATCGTATTGGGCAGGGGAATGCCTTGTGGCTTGGTAAGTTTCACCCAGTACACAGATTTCGCATTGTTCCCCCATCGCGATGGTTCCGCGCTGAATATAACCCAGCACAAGCATCTTGCCTGTTCGTGCGCCATGCGTTGCTGAGGTGATGTATCCGACGTTTTGGTTTTCCTTGAGGATTGGCTCAGAGGCCAGCGGCCACGGAGAAGGAGTGGTGACTTCCAGTCCAACCCATTCCCATTCGGCAGCGCTGTTTTGTTGATTTAACAGTGCGGATTTTCCCTGAAAGTCGCCCTTGTCAGGCCTGGCGAAAGCACTCAGGCCTGCATCGAACAGCGTGTATTCAGTGCCAAAATCTGAACCCCAACCATGATATCCTTTTTCGATCCGCATCGAGTTCAACGCGTAAGATCCAAATTGGGTAACCCCGAATTTCGCGCCTTCGGCCATGATTGATTGATAGAGCGCAGGCAGATCAGAACTCGCGACATGCAGCTCCCACCCAAGTTCTCCGACATATGAAACTCGCATCGCGATGACATCGAAGTCGGCGATCTGTATTTCCGCGACAGACATCCACGGTGCCGCCTCAGCCGAAAGATCTGCATCAGTCAGTTGAGCCAGAATATCCCTAGATTTTGGTCCCATGACCATCAGCGCACCGTCTTTTGCGTGGCTGGGTGAAAGGGTAACGCCGTGCTCTGGCAACATTGCATTCAACCAGTCGAAATCCCGAAGGTTTGCGAGCGTTGGGCCACACAGCAGGAAGCGGTCATTGGATAGCCGGGCGATGGTCGCCTCAGACCAGATGCGTCCTTTTGGTGTGAGCATATAGCTCAGTTTTATGCGGCCTGGCTTGGGTATCGTTCCGCAAAATACGCGGTCCAGATAAGCCTCGGCACCAGGGCCTTCTACGGTAAACTTCGTGAAACCACCATGATCCATCACACCCACGGATTCGGCGACTGTCAGACATTCTTGGCGAACGGCGGCGTGCCACGGTTCCTCGATAAAACTCAGCTTGCCAGTATCGAGACATTCGTTAGTTTCAAACCAGAATGCGCGCTCCCAGCCAGCGATCTGGCCCATGACCGCACCTGATGATTTCAGTTGTTCGTACAGAGGCGTCCTTTGCACTGGTCGTCCTGAGGCCATGTTTCGATGCGGGTAGGGGATCGCATATTGCAGATCATAATGTTCGGATGCGCGCGCATGGGCGTAGTCGGGTGTCGCCCATTCACCAAAGCGGCGGGGGTCCCACGCGGCAAGATCCCATTCCGTTTCACCTTCGGTAATCCACTCGGCCATTGCCTTGCCGATGGCCGCAGAGTGCGTAATGCCGATCTGAACGCCCGTCGCATGGTAGAAATTGGGTGCCCCTGCTGAAGGACCGACAAGGGGCAAAGCATCTGGTGCATAGGCAATAGGTCCGTTGACAAAGCGCTGGGCACCCGCCTCAGCCAGCAGCGGAACATGGACAATCGTGTCTTCCAGCACCTCAAGAATGTCTTCGACACTATCCGGAAACAACTGATGGGCAAAATCATCAGGGGGACCGTCTTCAGGCCATGCAGGGCGACCGGCATGAGCATAGGATCCCAACAGGAACGCATTCCGCTCACGCCGCAGATAGAAACGGATGTCAGGGTCCCGTACCAACGGGAACAGTTCAGGATGCTCTTCCAGCGCTGCGAGAGGTTCAGTGACCAGATACTGGTGTTCCAACGTAATCACTGGTGTTTTCAACCCTGCCATCTCTGCGATTTTTGCACCGTAAAATCCTGCAGCGTTGATGACGATTTCGGCGGTAATTTCGTCATTGGCTGTTGAGACTATCCATTCGCCATTTGGCTTGCGGGCAATACTGGTGACCGGTGAAAACCGCCGAACTTCAGCACCCAGTTCTCGCGCGCCTTTGGCCAACGCCTGTGTAAGCTGGCTGGGATCAATGTCACCTTCATAGGGATCCATGATACCACCCAATACAGTGTCATCCGGCGACCAGAACGGATGCATCGCGTCCATCTCGGAAGGGCTCAGCCGATGCAGATCAAACCCCGCGCTGCGGGCGATGCCTTCGATGTGACCGAAGAGTTCCATCCGTTCTTTTGTGTGGGCAGGCCAAAAGGCGCCGGTATGCCGATAGGTAATCGGGCTATCGACTTTCTCGGCCAGATCTTTGTACATCTGCCAACCATAGTTTCCGGCCCTCATTCCAAGCCACGAGGTTGCGTAGGTCGGAATGTTGCCCGCAGCGTGCCATGTTGAACCGCTGGTCAGTTCGTCCCGTTCCAGCAGAAGAGTATCTGTCACCCCGGCCAAGGCCAGATGATAGAGGATCGAGCAACCGACAGCTCCGCCACCGATGACAACAACGCGCTTATGTGATTTCATGAACGATCCTATGATAGTTTGATGTCAAAGGCGGCTCGAATGGCCGCTTCGCGATCCGGTGGCAGGTGATCGGGTGGCTCATCCGTCAACTGGTCAACTTTGTCTCGGGCGCGATCCACAAGATCAGGGCTACCCGCGTCTTGCCAATCCTGTAGGCTCTTCCGATCCGCAAGCGATGGGTAGACGTACTCGCTCTTCATTCGAGCAAGGGTCTGGGCCTCGCCCAGGAAATGCCCCGGTCCACATGCGACGGCTTCAATCATCTCAAGATCAAGCGCGTCGTCCGTCAGCTCCACTCCACGAACTGATCGCAGAATGGCGCCACACATGTCATCGTCAATCACTAATGCCTCGGGTGAGGCCACCATCAGTGAACCCAACATACCAACGCTGAGGTTGATCATGTCAGCGCCCGCCTGAGCAGCCAGAGCCACGGTGTATCCCTTTTCGTATCCGGCCTGAGCATCCGGTACCTTGGAATCCGTCATGCCTGCAGAAACGGTTGAGGGCAGGCCAAGGTTCAGCAGCAACTGAGCAGCGGCAGCATTGGCAACAGCGGCTTCTCCGCTACCACCGGTCATCGCGCCAGTGCGCAAATCACTGATAAAGGGCATGAATGCGAGAATGGTTGGAAACCCGGGCTTGAGAACATTTGCAATTACAAGCCCGGCCAAAGCCTCTGCCAGTCCTTGCGCCAGAGCACCTGCGAGTGTCACAGGGCTGGTCGCACCTGCTTGTGCTGCCGTACAGATCTGCAGTGGCATACCCGCATCTATAGCGGCCTTCATGATCTCAAGACCTTCTTGCGCAAATCGCAAAGGCGAGACCGCATGGACAATTACGCCCATGCAAAACGGTTGCCGCCTGAACGCATCATCCTGTCCCAGCGCCATATCGAACATAGCGGCTACGCTCTGCACATGGGTGGCGTTATCAAAACTTATACCGATGGGTTTTGGGCATGCTTTGAGGCAGGCAAAGCCGGTATTTAGGTCAAGTTCCCAGGGCGAAGGCATGTCTCTGGCCACGATCGGACGAACGCCATAGTGGATGTTCTCCGCGCGACCAACGATCTGCATGAGCTGATAGAGGTCAGCGAGTTGGGCTTCGCGGAATCCACCAGCTTGATCCGGAACTTCCACGGCAGCACCGCCGGTGCCGATATGCACGTTTCCACCGCCGATGGTCAGACCCAAATCCTCAACAAATCCCGGAATGTTCACCCGGCGGGCCGCCTTTGCGATTATGTCGTCCACCATGGTTTTGGGAAAACAAACCCGGCCATCGTCACGTAGGTCGGCTCCGGCTTCAACCGCGAGGGCGGTGATATCGGCCGGGCAATCTGCCATTCCAATCTTCTCAAGTATCGAAAACGCAGCTTCGGTGATCTCAGCAAGTCGTCTGGGACCAAGAGGTTGAAATCGCCCTCCCTGAGGCGGAGGCGTTACCTGCAGTTTTAGCGGTTCCTGAATAACCCTTTTCCGTCTGGCCAATATCGGGGTCCAAACTTGCTGTTGTCTGCTCAGGGAATGCGGTGCGAGGCGCAGATGCTATAGACAAAACGACATCTTTGGCGTCGTTTTCTGCAGGCAGTTGTCGGTCATAGTCGATCTAAGCTGATTACAATTCAAAGGAGTAGGGGTGGCGATGCACGTATTTCGAAGCATGATCCTGGATGCACCGGTTGATCAGGTCTGGTCTGCTGTCCGGGCATTCGACGGTGTGTCGGGTTGGAACCCGGCCGTTGCGAACGCCAGAATGGAAACAGGTTCGGCAACCTCACCGGGCAGTATCAGGCATTTGGACATAGTGGATGGGACGGTGTTTCGCGAAACACTTCTTGAGCTTTCCGATGTCGAACATTTCTACACCTACGATATCATCGAAAGCCCTTTGCCGGTTCGAAATTACGTCTCAACCCATCGGTTTGTGCCAATCACGCATACGGATCAGACCCTCGGTATCTGGGAAAGTCGCTTTGACTGCGACATGGAACTGGAAAACGAGATGGCGGCGATCGTAGGGGAACAGATCTACATCGGCGGCATGACCGGGTTGAACGAATTTCTGAAAGGGAACTGAGATGGCTGACACTCTCGCACCCCGTGCTGTGATCGGTGTAATGACACCAGCAATGAACACAGTCGTGCAACCTGAACTGGAGTTGTTGAGGCCAGAAGGCGTGACCAATCAGATGCAGCGCTTTCGATTGGGCGGTGACAGTGTCTCGGACGACCTGATCGAAGAAGCTGAGAAGCTGATGGATTGCAATCCTGCTGCGTTGTGCATCGGCTTGACCACGGATGCAGGCCCCGGTGGTGTTGAGAGATTGGCGCGCCGCTGCACCGAATTGGAGGAGGCGGTGGGTGTACCGGTGCTGAATGCTTCAGCTGCGGATCATGCGGCGCTGCGGGCACTGGGGGCCAGAAGAGTTGCGGTTGTGACTCCATTCAATGCTGAAATCGACCAGCACGTTAAAGCAAATACCGAAGCTGCGGGATTTGAAGTCGTTGCGATCAAGGGAACCTGCGCACCAAGCTTACCCGAGATATGCGAAACATCGCTTGAAAAAATCCGGGCAGTGTTTCGCGAGGTCGGAGCGGCGGAATGCGATGCTGTCTTGCAAGTTGGGACCGCTTTGCCCGTCGTGTCCTTAATTGGTGAACTCGAGGCAGAACTGGGCAAGCCCATTGTTGCCTGCAGCGCCGCCGTCTATTGGCAAACCTTGCGTGCGATTGGCATCAAAGATTCAGTAACTGGTTACGGCACTCTTATGACGATCTGACTTTCGTTGTTCAGGTCCGCAAAGACTTCAATGCGAAACGACTGACGTCATTATGAAATCCAAAACATTATTGGTGATTTTGCGCATGGGGGTCGTCATCAATACGCTGCGAAAAGCGCTGCCCTCGATGGTCTCGATTATCAGTTGCGATGTCTGATTTGAGTCAGGGAGTTGTCGGAAATCATGCTCTGAAGTACCGCGTTCGAGCAGATCTGTGAGTGCCCCGACAAGTTCGTTCCGGTTTTCCAGAAAAAGCCGCCCAATATCCGGCTGGCGTATTGCTTCGCTGGCGATTTCCACACTCAGAATGACGTTCTCTGGGGCAGCCAGGTATTTGGCATAAGCCTTTATGAATTTGTTCAGAACGCGCGGGGCAGTAGATCGCTCTGCGAGAATTTTGAGAAACGGCTCCATCTCCTGCCGTTCCAGTGCAGCGATCTCAACCAGAACATCGTGCTTGCCGGGGAAGTGATTGTACAGGTTTCCCAGGCTAACGCCGGCCCGAGCGGCGATGTCGCGAACACCAGTCTGGTGATATCCGCGCTCAAGAAAGCACATCACCGCTGCTTCCAGTATCTGGTTGCGCCGTTTGGCGGTGGCTTTGTCACGTTTGGTGGCTTGTTTGCTTTGGCTCTCGGTCATTTTTTATGTCACATATTGAACGAACGATCGTTCATAGTATATAGCGAAAAGCCAGCCTATGCAAGTTGGCTCACTGATTCTGATCGCAATTGAAAGGCTTCGAACATGCCTGAAGAACCTAATGCAAAAGGCGGAACGCACTGGCGCCGATGGTTATGGATCGGCCTCTCGTTGTCGCTTCTGATTGCCGTGGTGCTTTTGGTGTTCGAAGCCGAAGACACAATTGATGTTCAAAAAACGGATACGCCACCGCCTCCACCCATGGTTTCGGTGGTCTCAGTGTCCGCGCAAGCTGTTCAGGCAGAGATTTCAACTTTTGCAGAGGTCCGGCCACGATGGGATGCCGAGCTTCGCTCTGCGGTGACCGGACGAATTACTGCCGTGCACGATGGCGCGCTTGCCGGATCAAGGGTTGATTTGGGTGATCCGTTGTTTTCTGTCGAAAAGGCGCAGTATGAAAGCGCGGTTGCTGCAGCCGAAATGGAACTGGAGCAAGCGCAATTGGCTTTGTTGCGGGCGCAAAACGACGTTACTGTTGCGCGCCGCCAATTCGAGCGTGATAAAAAAGAACCTCCGACGGAACTTGCTATTCGTTTGCCGCAACTGCGTATTGCGGAAAAGACCGTAGCCTCGGCGAAATCAAGACTGAATGCAGCGCAGCGCGATCTGGCAGATACCGAGGTAAGTGCGCCGTTTTCCGGTTTTGTCACCAAACGCGCTGCCAGCCTCGGGCAAACTGTTAGTCCGGGCGATCCTTTAGTGCGATTGTCCGACGATCGCCAGTTTGAGTTGGTCGCAGAATTCAATCAGGACGACTGGGCGTTGCTACAGCATCCAATTTCCGGATCTCTGGCCACTCTGACGCTTCGCAATGGTGACCGGATCGGGCAGGCGCGTATCCGTCGGGGCGGGGGGTTTCTGAATCAGGAAACACGGCAGATGCGCGTTTTTCTGGAGGTTTCCGAGCCGGATGAGCGGGTGCTTGCAGGTGACTTTGTGCGGGTATCCATTCCCGGAAGAACGATTTCTGACACACTGACCTTTCCCGAAAGCTCATTGACCCGCGCAGGTTATGTTTGGGTGGTTGATGGCGGCAATCTGTTGCAACGGATCAAGCCGCATATTCTGTTCCGCGCTGATAACGCAGTGACAATTACTGCGCCCGAAGGGCAGGGCCCCTGGCACATCGCGAAAACTCCGCTTGCGTCGTTTCTGCCGGGTCAGCGCGTCACCCCCCGCGTTGATGAGGGTTAAGCCATGCACACCCTGACATCCTGGTTCATCCGCAATCCGGTCGCCGCCAACCTGCTGATGGCGCTGATCCTTTTTCTTGGTGTGCAGACCCTGATGAATATCCGTATCGAAGGGTTCCCGCGTATTCCACCTGAAAGCGTCACGATCTCGATCGAGTATCCAGATTCCACTGCCGAGCAGGTGGATGAACTTATTACCCAGAAGGTCGAGCAAGCGCTCGAGGGTCTGGAAGGTGTACGCAGTATCTCATCACGTTCGCAAAACGGTCTTAGCACGATCTCAGTGCGCAGAGCCGGAGGTGAGAAACTGCAGGCAGTTCTGGATCGGGTGCGTATTCGCATCGACGGCCTGACGGACCTGCCAGACAAAGCGCGCCGACCAGTGATTGAGGCGTCGGGATATGACTTTCCTGCGCTTTATGTAAACCTGCATGGCGACGCGGATCCGGCCACATTGCAGACCTTGGCACAACGGCTCAAGGAAGACCTTCTGGCCCAGCCAGAGTTGTCGCGCCTGAACATCTGGGGGCTGATCCCGCGTGAGTTGCGTATCGAGATCGACCCCGAGCGTTTGCGCCAATACGGGTTGACTGTTTCAGATATCACCCGCGCCATTCGGGGGAACTCACTGACCTTTCAGGCCGGTCAATTGCGCACCGAAGGCGGCACCATCTTTCTGCGCGCTGACGACCGGGCAAAATATGCACCTGAATATGCTGAGTTGCCGGTTATCGAACGGGATGACGGGTCATTTGTGCCGCTCGGTGATCTTGCAACGATTGAAGATGGCTTTCTGGATGGAGAGTTTCTGTTCCGCCTGAACGGCAATCCAACCGTCGGCATGGAAGTTCTGATCGGGCAGAAGGAAAACTTGCTCGAGATCAGCCGCGTTGTCCGCGATACCGTTGACGATTTCAGTCACCAGTTGCCCCCGCAGATTCAGGCCGAAATATGGGGTGACAGTGCGGGATACATCTCGGATCGCCTCGAGCTGTTGCGATCGAACGGGGTGCAGGGCTTGATCCTTGTGACGCTGATGCTGTCGGTCTTTTTGAATGTACGGCTGGCGTTTTGGGTGGCCATGGGGATCCCGATCTCAGTTATGGGCGCGATCGCGGTTTCGGGCTCAAGATGGATCGATTATTCCCTGAATGATGTGACGACCTTTGGCCTGATCATTGCCTTGGGCATTCTGGTAGATGACGCAGTTGTTGTTGGCGAAAGCGTCTTTGAAGAGCGAAGTAAGGAAAAGGACCCGATCAAGGGCACCGAGCGCGGAGTGAACCGGGTTGCTGTTGCGACGGTTTTTGGCGTGCTCACAACCATCGCGGCGTTTTTCCCCATGTTGCTGATCGATAATCCGCTGGGCAAAGTGCTGGCTGGTTTCTCAGGCATCGTGATCCTGACGCTGATCTTTTCGCTGATCGAAAGTAAGTTCATCTTGCCCGCCCATCTGGCGCATGTCCCGCTGGGGCAGGAGCGTCGATATTTGCTGACCCGGATTTGGGGGCGAATTCAGGATGCAGCTCAGGGCGGCTTGATTTGGTTCCGCGACCATATTTATCAACCGGTCTTAGTCGCCTCGGTACGGCAACGTTACGCAGTTCTAGTCCTGTTCATTGCGGCGGCGACGCTTGGTTTGGGACTGATGTACAAAGGGAAGGTCAAAACCGTCTTCTTCCCAGATGTTCCCGGGCAGATAATTACTGTTAACCTGGAAATGGATGCGCGTGCGCCCTTCGCACTGACACGTGAAAATGTTGATCGGATCGAAGCAGTTGGTGAGGAACTGAACGCTGAACTCGCAGCAGATACGGGCATGGTTTCGCCCCCGATCCAGACCATTTTTACCATTATCAATAGCTCAGGCAGCGCCCAGATTTTTGCCGAAATGTTGCCAGTGGCTGAACGGCCTCAAGTACCAATCCTGGATGTCGTCCGAGAATGGCGTGAACGTGTGGGAGAAGTCGAAGGGGCGACCGAGCTTGAATTTACAGGGTCAGAAGAACTCGCTGGTGGCTTCCGTATCCGGCTGATGTCCAAGGACGAGGATCTGTTGCGCCTGGCCAGCGAAGAAATGCAGGAATTTCTGGCTGATATCGAAGGTGTCAGCAACATCCGCGATGGTTTGGTCGGTGGGCAACCTGAACTCAAACTGAGCCTGCGTCCGGATGCGCGTAGCTTAGGGTTCAATGCTGAAACTCTGGCCAGCCAGATCGGGTTCGGATTTGGCGGTGCCGAAGTGACTAAACTGCGCCGTGACGGTTCAGAGGTGAGAGTTGTCGTTCAGAACGGGCGTACCAATCGGGACACGATCGAAGACCTGATGCAGACAAGGTTGCGTAGCACCAATGGTGCATGGGTTCCGCTGGAAACTGTGGCCGATGTGCAGGGCAGCTATGTTTCGGGAACGATTCAGCGTCGCGACGGGCGGCGCATGAATGTTGTTGCTGCCTCGATTGACCGGGACCTTGTGGCTCCGGAAGAGGTTGCTCAGGCTGTTTTTGAACAGCTTGTGCCGGAATTGACGGCCAAGTACCCGAGCGTAAAGGTCTTGCCCGCCGGCGAGCTGGAAGAAATGGGAGATATCAGCGGTGGCCTGAAACGGGCGCTTCTGCTGGCGGCAGTCCTGATCTATGTACTGATGGCCGTGCCGCTGAAAAGCTATTGGCAGCCATTTGTCATCCTGGCCATCGTTCCATTTGGCTTCATCTCGGCAGCTGTCGGACACATGATTATGGGTGTGTCCCTGTCGCTCTTTTCCTTCTTTGGAATGCTCGCACTGACCGGTGTGGTCGTGAACGACAGCCTGGTGATGATAACCCGCTACAATCAGGTGCGCGACGAAGGTGACACCGTCGACCGTGCCATTCACAGCGCAGGTATCGGTCGCTTCAAAGCTATCTTTCTGACCACTGCTACTACGGTGATCGGCTTGCTGCCGTTGCTGACCGAGACGTCAGAACAGGCGCAGTACCTGATCCCTGCGGCTGTATCGCTTGCCTTCGGAGAACTATTCGGCACGGCCTTGATGCTGATCCTAGTGCCGGTGCTGATCGCGATCTCAGAAGATTTCATCGCGCTCTTCCGCAAGACCCCTTCTCAATCCTATCAACAGAGGTCCACAACATGACACGTTCTATTTTCTATTCTGTACTCGCGACGCTTGCGTTTTCTGCCCCAGCCTTGGCGGATGGCATTGCGCTAACGGTTGAAGGCGTCCGCAACGCTAATGGAAAGCTGTTGATCATCGTGTTTGACGACGCCAATGCTTTCGACACACTGGATATGACCAAGGCTGTTGACTATGCCGAGGTTCCGGCAAAGCAAGGCGTGGTGCAGCACGAATTCAAAGCGCTGAACAAAGGTCCGTATGCAGTGCTGGCGCTGCATGATGAAAACGGCGACCAGAACCTGAACATGGAAGGTGAGCGGTTGCTGGAAGGGATCGGCGCATCCGGAGTGCCAACACCAGAGTTTGATACCGATTTCGCGGCGGCCTCGGTCATGCCGGGGGATGTCAGCATCAGCCTCTACTACGACAAGTAAACTGCAATGCTGAACGGGCAGACCTTTTCGATCGGTACGCTGCTGCGTGTTTTCCGCTGGCAGGTTGGATTGACCTGGCTTTTGATCCTGTCCGAGACAGGGATCACCGTATTGATCCCGCTTTTCATCGGGTTTGCAATTGATGGGCTTTTGGCCGGGGAAACCCGTGCCTTAGCCCAGCTAGCCGCATTGCTATTCGTGCTGATCGTACTGAGCGTGATCCGACGCATCTACGACACGCGCGTCTATGGCACTATGCGTGTTGAGATTGGCAAAGCGCAGGTCGCGCGGTCACGCGATTTGCCTGTGTCAAAGCTGAATGCGCGTCTCGGAATGGGCCGCGAGTTGGCCGATTTTCTGGAAGGCATTTTGCCCGAGGCAATCGCTGGCACCGTACAGTTCGTTGCTGCGATTGTGTTGTTGTATCTGTTTTCGCCCACTTTGGCATTGGCGGCAGCGGTGGTGCTGATTGGGATGGTCCTTATCTACTCTCTGTTCCACAGCGGCTTCTATCGCTGGAACGGGGCGCTCAACCATCAGAGTGAGCAGCAGGTCAGTATACTCGAAACACGGCGCGACCGACCTGTTCTGCTGCATCTGCTGAGACTGCGCCGCTATGAAGTTGCCCTGTCGGATGTCGAGGCGGTGCTATACGGCGCGATCTTTATACTGCTTCTGGGAATGCTGCTGTTTAACCTGTGGTTTGCGACCACTCAGCTTGGAGTAACAGCGGGAGCTATCTTTTCTATCGTCAGCTATTCTTGGGAATTCACAGAGGCGGCATTGGCATTGCCGATCACACTGCAGTCATGGTCGCGTTTGTCGGAAATTACGAAACGTCTGGCGAGTAACTAGCGTTCCGCATTCGAACTTGAGGCAGCATGGTATCTGACCTGTTAACTTCCGACCGGTGTATCCGATACCAGACGCATACCCAGATGAGCAGGAGGCGAGCCAACAGCGCAGCCACCTCGGGCGGGGTCGCGAACAAGGAATGGCACGGCGGCCAGATGTTCGCCGCCGACGAAAAAGGCCGGACAGCGATCAGGATCGGCTTCTGTCCCTGAGTAGCATTCCTGCGTCCATTCCCAGACGCTGCCATCCAGATCAACGACACCTTCGGGCGAGGTTGAAAAGCTGCCCTGTGGCTTCAAAGCTCTGGGTGTGAGGCCTTCATTGAGGTAGCTTGAGGCCCAAGTCAGCGATGGGTCAGTAAAGATTGGATCCGGTTCTTCTGGCAGGACCGTTTGGGCCATATGTTCCCACTCTGCGGTTGTGGGCAGCCGGAAATCGTGCCGCGTAGCTTCGTTAAACCAGCGAAGATATTCGGAAACGTCAACAAAGCTGAGACCGGTTGCTGGTGTTGTATCGGGTGTGAACCCATTGCGAGTATGCAATTTCAGGGTGCAACCGCCATCGGCATGGCAAAGGTTCCATTCTGCAACCGTCACCTCGTGACGCTGTACATAAAGCTGTTCACCATCTGGCAGAGTAACCGGCCTTTCAGCCATTTCAGGTGGTGGTTGAGATGCGGGAAGAGGGGTGTTCAGCAAGAACACCCCTCCGGCCAGAGCCGCCGCCACTGCTGCACCAACCCCGATGATGACGATCGGTTGGGTGAATTTATGTGTGGCGACGGTTTTCATGATTGTTTGGTTCCCGAAATCAGGTTGCAAATGGGCGGGGTGCTACAACCTGTTCCATCAGGTTATTGTCCCACTCACCTTCAACGATGAAGTGCGCGGTGGCTCCAAGAAGCGCAGCTTCGATCAGATTGTGGTTCACATAGGCATAAACGCCGGGCTGTTCAAACGTGTACATCGCAGCCGCTGCACACCCTCCGCGAACGAACCAAGTTTCGACACCGGTCAGAGGATCATCGCTGAACGAAGTTTCCCAGACATAGTTGCCGTGACCACCAATCAGGTGCGGACGGGTGTCACGGTTTGCCTGGTTGTGGATCATCAGAACCGTCTCGCCCACATTGAACTTGAGCGCATTTTCACCAGTCAAAGCACCAACTGCACCATTAAAGACCGAATGGGTCGGTGTCAGAGTACGCATCGCATCCAGGCTGTCGGCGTAATCATCCCCTGCAACTTCGTAGGTTTTAAACTCGCCGTTTTCATCTTTGGGCAGGTAGTAATCCTGCTCACCGATATAGGCGATCTTGTCGTATTTCAGCGGGTTACCGTCCTTGTCCTTCAGGCCATCGCGTGGCAGTACCATCACCGCACCATTCATGCCGTGGGTGACGTGATACGGGATCATCGCTCCGCCTGGCGCACAGTGATAAGTGAAGCAACCAGGTTTGGTCGCCTTCCAGCGCAGAACAGTCTCTTCGCCCGGATAGACGTGGGTCAGGCCACCGCCGCCCAAGGCACCAGTCGAAGCATGGAAGTCGATATTATGTTCCATCACGCTGTCTTCGGGATTGCGCAGGGTCAGCTCGATCATGTCGCCTTCGTGGCAGATGATCAGCGGGCCTGGGACTGAACCATTGTAGGTTAGTGCCCAGACAGACGCGCCGGTATCCTCGTCAACGACCATAAGACGTTCGGTTGTCTCCATGGTGATTTCGATGATCTTTGGTCCGCCTGTGGCCACCTGCTCGTGCTCTGGTGCAAAGGGTGGTGCAACGAGCTCCTGTTTAATACGGGTATAACCAGACAAATCCGCCGATTTGGCTGTGCTGTCAGCCGTTTGTTCACCCGCAACTTTGTAGAGTTTTGCCGAGGTTGCATCTGCCTTGAGTGGCATTGGTGTACGACGAGCTGCCATGGCACCTGCGCCGGTCATTGCTGCAGCGCCTGCCAGAACCGATCCTCGCAACACATTGCGGCGGCTGGTTTTCATGAGGCCGGGGTTGATGAACTTGGTCATGGTATCCTCCTTGAGGTCGGATGGGTGCAGCGGGTAAGTATTTCGCTGCCGTATCGGGGATCAGAAGTTTTCAAGTTGAGCTGTGAAACGCGCCTTGGCTTTTTTGGGGACGCGGCCTTCAAGGAAATCTTCGGGAACCGCGACGTCACCCACCGCAATGGTCATCACCATGCCCATCGCGTAATGGGGTTTGCAGATCACGCCATAGACGCCTTCGGTATCCAGCGTGACTTCGATTTCCTCGTTGATCTTGCCCTTGAAGGGCTCGGCGCCATCAGGAAGCATGCCTTTGGCTGTTTCAGCGTTGTGGCCCTTGTCCGATGCGATGAACTTGATCGTGTCGCCCGGAGCAGCATGGATAAACGCGGGTTCGAACACCATGCGCTCGCCATCACTGCCTTTATTGAGCATTTGCACCTCGAAGGTTTCCGCGAAGGCGGCACCAGCCAGCAGGGTGGCCAGTGCAGCGCCGGTTGTAAGCGTGCGGATCATCGAATTGTCCTTTCCTGAATGATCTCTTGGGCCTGACTCTATTGATTTCTGCGATCTGTAATTTGCGCTGGCGCAAGGTTTGCTGCGTTTTCGGGAAACACTGACCGTTACGATCTGGTTTTGCGGCTGTGATTGTGCCAAATCAGGTAAGCCATGATGGAAGCAGCCAAGAAAATATTGCCGCGGCTTGATGAAAGCCTGCTGACGCATTTGCCACCATTCTCAAAACTGGATCGTCGGCAAATCCGCACGATTCTGGATCAGGCCAGTTCGCGCCGCTATGAAGCGGGTGCGCATATCTTTGAAGAAGAAGACCCGGCCGATCGTTTCTTCATGTTGCTGGATGGCTATGTTCGGGTGGTGCGGGTCACGCAGACCGGTGAGCAGGTCACCGCGTTGCATATCCCAGCAGGTCAACTTCTGGGAATTGCAAAGGCGATCGGGCGCGAGACTTATCCAGCCACGGCAGTCACGGCGACAGAGTCCATTGCACTGAGCTGGCCCACCAGACTGTGGGATACTTTCGTCACCGAATATGACGGTTTCGCCACTGAAACCTACAAGACGGTTGGCCACCGTGTAGGAGAAATGAACACCCGTATTGTGGAGCTTGCGACGCAACAGGTGGAACAGCGCGTAGCTAACGCGCTCTTGCGTCTGATCAATCAGACCGGTCGCAAGGTGGAGGATGGGATTGAGATTGACTTTCCCATCACCCGACAGGATCTCTCGGAGCTTACAGCGACCACCTTGCATACGGTCAGCCGATTGCTGAGCGCATGGGAAAAGCAGGGTATCGTTGAAAGCAAACGCAAGCGCATCAAAGTATGTGATCCCCACGCGCTGGTCGAGCTCAGCCAGGGCTAGCCGTCCGGTCAGGCACAGTTGGAAATTGCGCTCTTCAGCTCTTCCAAAAAGGCCGTTTCATCCAGATCGTATTCCAGACAGGCGTCTGAGATGGTGTGAAACGGGTTCACAAGACATCCGACACATAACATTCCGTGTTTCAGGAAAACACGAATTGTCTGCGGCCATTGCGTCATAAGATCCGCAAGCGTCAGGTCTGGATCGTCAATGTTCGGGCAAGGCATTGGGGTTCCTCTCACCCTCGACTTTAGGCTTGGAACCGTTCCAAACGTTGCGCTGGCGCAAACAGTGCCTTCTTCGCTCGGGCTAGCAATAGGCATCCCGATCTGAAGGAGGCCGACGCATGGCTGAAATCTTAACCAAATCGCGGGCGCGAAACATCTTCTACGGGGGCTCGATCTTTTTCGTCGTGATCTTCGTGGCGATGACCGTCCACAGCCACCGCTACGTGGTTAATACGTCAACCGCAGGCATGGAACTCAGCGAAGAGGTTGTCCTGGGCAAACATGTCTGGGAACGCCATTCCTGCATCAACTGTCATAGCCTGCATGGTGAGGGCGCTTATTTCGCCCCAGAGTTGGGCAACGTGATGACCCGCTGGGACGTCATGGACTCGCCCGAGGACGCCTATGAAATCCTCGATGGCTGGATGAAGGCGCAGCCCTCAGGCGTCGAGGGTCGCCGCCAGATGCCCTATTTCGATCTGACCGAAGAAGAGATGCGCGGCCTTGCCGAGTTCCTTCGCTGGGCGGATCAGACCGACACGCAGGGCTGGCCGCCCAATGACGCTGGCTAAGCGGCACGAAGGAGAAATCACATGAAATACCAATCTCAAAAAGTGGCGTATTACTATTTTCTGGCTGCAATCGCCCTGTTCGGCATTCAGGTGCTGGGCGGGCTTCTGGCTGGCTGGATCTATGTCTCGCCCAACTTCCTGGCCGAACTTCTGCCGTTCAACATCATCCGTATGATCCACACCAACGCGCTGATCGTCTGGCTGCTGCTGGGCTTCTTCGGGGCGGCGTACTTCCTCATCCCCGAGGAATCCGAGCGCGAGATCTACTCGGTCAAACTGGCCTATCTACAACTCATCATCCTTCTGGTGGGGACGCTGGGTGCGGTCGGCTCATATCTGGTCGGCATCCACGGCGGGCGTGAGTTTCTTGAACAGCCCCTGTGGGTCAAGTTCGGCATCCTTGTCGCGGCGCTGATCTTTCTGTTCAACGTCTCGATGACCGTTCTGGCGGGCAAGAAGACAGCGATCACTAACGTTCTGCTGATGGGCCTGTGGCTGCTGTCGCTGCTCTGGGTGTTTGCGTTCATCAACCCGGACAACCTGAGCCTCGACAAGATGTACTGGTGGTTCGTCGTGCACCTGTGGGTCGAAGCGACATGGGAGCTGGTGATGGCCGCCATCCTCGCCTTCCTGCTGCTCAAGCTGACAGGCGTGGACCGGGAAGTGGTGGAAAAATGGCTCTATGTCATCGTCGCCACTGCGCTGTTTTCCGGCATTCTCGGCACCGGGCACCATTTCTACTGGATCGGTCTGCCGGGCTACTGGCAATGGATCGGCTCGATCTTCTCGACTTTCGAGGTGATCCCTTTCTTCCTGATGATGAGCTTTGCCTTCGTCATGGTCTGGAAGGGCCGCAAGAACCACCCGAACAAGGCGGCGCTGCTGTGGTCGCTGGGGTCGTCGACCGTGGCCTTTTTCGGCGCCGGTGTCTGGGGCTTCCTGCACACTCTGCACGGGGTCAACTTCTACAGCCACGGCACGCAGATCACCGCAGCTCATGGCCACCTTGCCTTTTACGGGGCCTATGTGGCGCTGAACCTGGCGGTCTTCACCTACGCGATGCCGATGCTGCGGGGCCGCGCGCCCTACAATCAAGTGCTGAACATGGCCTCGTTCTGGCTGATGACCGGCGGCATGGCGTTCATGACCTTCGTGCTGACTTTCGCGGGCACCATCCAGACCCATATGCAGCGGGTGGTCGGCGACTACTACATGGATGTTCAGGATGCTCTGTCCGTCTTCTATCTGATGCGGTTTGGCGCGGGTGCCGCCGTGGTGCTCGGTGCGCTGCTGTTCATCTACTCGATGCTGGTCGTGCGCAAGCAAGAGATCATCACGCCCGGTTCGGCCAGCTCGGTTCCCGGAGAGTAAGTCATGAACATGCAAACCCCTCCGACCCTGCCGTTCTATCAGCCTGTCGCGCGTGAATGCGAGCTGTTCGAGACGGCCTATGACAATGGTTTGCCCCTTCTTCTGAAGGGGCCGACCGGCTGCGGCAAGACACGCTTTGTCGAACACATGGCGGCCAAAATGGGCAAACCGCTTTATACCGTTGCCTGCCATGACGACCTGTCGGCGGCCGACCTGATCGGGCGCTACCTGCTCAAGGGCGGGGAAACCGTCTGGGTCGATGGCCCGCTCACCCGCGCAGTACGCGAAGGCGGTATCTGTTACCTTGATGAGGTGGTCGAGGCCCGCAAGGACGTGACCGTGGTGTTGCACCCGCTCACCGACACGCGCCGCACGCTGATGATCGACCGCACCGGCGAGGAACTGGTGGCGCCTCCGGGCTTCATGCTCGTGGCCTCTTATAACCCCGGTTATCAGAACGTGTTGAAGCGGCTGAAACCCTCGACCCGGCAGCGATTCCTGTCGATCTCGTTCGACTTCCCCAACGAAGAGACCGAGATCGCCGTCGTGGCTCGTGAAAGCCGTCTTGAACCGGGCCGTGTCGCGCCTCTGGTCCGTCTGGGCGGGCATATTCGGGCGCTGTCGGGCATGGACCTCGAAGAGGGTGTTTCGACCCGTCTGCTGATCTATGCCGCCACGCTGATGGCTGGGGGCATGGGGGTCAATCAGGCGATTGAGGCTGCCATCGTCGAACCCCTGACCGATGAGGCCGACATGCAGCAGGCGCTGCGCGATCTGGTTGCCACCATTTACGGATAAGCGTCATGCGACTTCTCGATCTCATGGAACCCGAAGAAACCGTTGGCAATCTCTGGCACGAGATGGCCAGCGGGATCGCGGCGCATGTCAGCTACCCCGAGGCCGGTGTTTCCCTTACCTCGGTCCGGCCCAGCCTTGCGGTCCTGTTCCGTGCGCTGGGCGGTGCGCCCGGCGTGGAGCTGGCCGGGGCCCCCGCGACGCTTGTGCGCCACCGCCGACCCGTCCGCCGCAATCTGGGGTCCGAGCGGGACCGGGAATGGGTGGCCGGTTACGACGGTGAACGTCTGTCGCTCCCCCCGGTCATCGCCGCCTTCCCCGAGCCCCATCTGAACCGCGCCGCTTATTTCTGGCTGGCCGCGCTTGCGGCGGTCAGCGAAGTGGCCGATTTCGATCTGGAAGGCGACGGACCCGCCATGGACGGGGCGCAAATTCGTGCCAATGCCGCAGCCGCCGACCGAGCCTATGCCCGCTGCCCGGGCCTGCGCCAAGACTACGCCCGAATGGCCGAACACTGTGCCGCCACACGTCCCGACGTCATGCGCCCGACACCCGAGGCACAGATCGAAACCGCGATCCGCGATCAGCTCTGCGGTGCGACACCGGTGATCGGGGTCGAAACCGCCCCGCGCGGCTATAAACCCTTTGCCCCGGTGCCGATCTGGCTGCGCTTTGCCCGCCCCGGATCGGGTGCGGCGGCAACTGAAGAACAGGCTGATCCTGCCGCCCCTCCACCCAATGCGGCGCTGACCAGCCGGAAACTTGGCCAGCGCAAGGATCAGGATCAGCAGAACCGCAAGGACAGCTTCATCATCCACCGCTTTGAATCGATCCTGTCCTGGGTCGAGTCGATGAATATCAACCGCAGCGTCGATGACGACGATGACGAGAACGCCCAAAAGGCGGCCGAGGATCAGGACCAGATCATTCTGTCGAAACAGCGCCGCAAGGCGGCAACGCGCCTGCGCCTGCATCTCGACCTTTCCCCCGCCGATGCCGATCACGAGGCTCTGGCCGGTGAGCATACCTATCCCGAATGGAACCACCGTTCGCGATCTTACATGGAAGGTCATTGTCGCGTGCTGGATGCACCGGCTCAACCGGATGCGTCACAGCCGTTCTTTCCGAACCAACGCCGCGTCCGCGAGGTGCGTCGGCAGTTTGAGGCCCTGCGTCCCCGCCGCATTCTACAGCCAAGGCAGGTCGATGGGTCAGAACTGGATCTGGACGCGTTGCTGACCACGCGTGCGGATCTCGCCGCGACCGGGCGCGGTTCAGACCGTATCTGGCAAGCAGCCCGTCAAATTGAGCGTGACCTGTCCGTCGCTTTCCTGATCGACAGCTCACGATCAACCGAGGCGGCCATCGGTGATACCTCGGTGATCGAAGTTGCGCGCGAAGCCATGACTGCATTGGCAGCAGGCATTGATGCCGCAGGTGATCGGTTGGGCATCTGGGGGTTTTCCTCGTTGCGGCGTGACAGGGTTTTCCTGACCCGTTGCAAAACCTTCAACGCCCCGATGAGCGCAGAAATCACGGCAAATATAGGCGCACTTACGCCCAGGCACTACACGAGATTGGGGGCTGCGATCCGTCACGTCAGTGCCCAGCTGGCCGAGGAGCCCTCGGCCCACAAGCTGCTGATCGTGATGACCGACGGTAAGCCAAACGATCTGGACCATTACGAAGGTCAGCACGGGATCGAAGACAGTCATATGGCCGTTCGCGAAGCACGCCGTGCCGGTCTGAGCTTGCACGGTGTTGTCATCGACGAAGACGGGCAGGATTGGTTTGCGCGCATCTTCGGGCGTGGCGGATTTACTCTGTTGCCCTCACCCGAGCGCCTGACACGCGCCTTACCCGATATCTACCGCACTCTGACGAAGGAAACCTGACATGCGTATTGCAGCTATATTCCTGACACTTGTCGCCGCCCCAGCCTGGTCCGAAGGGTTCGACCGCCCCATCCCACAACCACAATCTGCGACAGCAGAGTTCTGGTTTGCCATCGGCAGCATCGCCTTGATCATCGCGCTGATTGCAGTGCAACGGCTGGTTGCGCGCAGATGAACCGACAAGGCTGGTCCACCATACATATAACGCTGGCCTTGTATCCGTTCGGTGCAGGGGCTGCGGCGGTGAATGTGTTCTTTGCCTCGCTGATCTTCAGCTGGCTGGGAGTTCCGGTCATTTCAACCGGGTGGTCCATCGTATTGGGCTGTCTTATCGGCCTGCCTGCAACCTGGTATTTTGCACGCCACATCCGGCACCTGATGGATGTCGCGGATGGTCTCAACAAGAAGTAGGAAACACCAAATGGCACAAACGTCGTCAGAGCAAATGCGAGCCTGGAACGGACCAGCGCTGCTCAGCTTTGGGTTTCGCCCATTCTTTCTGTTCAGTGCGGTCTGGGCCGTGTTTTCCATGTTGCTATGGATCGCGACGTTATCGGGTGCGCTTGATCTGCCTACGCGGTTTGATCCGGTTTCCTGGCACGCTCACGCATTCCTGTTTGGGTACCTAAACGCCGTTCTGGCAGGTTTCTTGTTGACGGCTGTGCCGAACTGGACCGGAAGACTTCCACTGGTTGGCTGGCCCCTTTTGGGGCTGGTTGCTCTCTGGATCGCAGGTCGGGTCGCAGTACTTGTTTCTGCTTACCTGCCGCCGTGGGCGGCTGTCTTGATCGATTTGTCTTTCACCATAGTACTCGGGTACGTCGTTCTGAGAGAGATCGTGGCAGGCAAAAACTGGCGGAACCTGATCGTCTTGGGACTGCTAGCGGCGTTCACCATAGCCAATGCGCTGTTCCATATCGAAGCGGCAACCGGCGAAT
Organism: Ruegeria arenilitoris; assembly: GCF_013030265.1. Taxonomy (GTDB): domain Bacteria; phylum Pseudomonadota; class Alphaproteobacteria; order Rhodobacterales; family Rhodobacteraceae; genus Ruegeria; species Ruegeria arenilitoris_E. The sequence continues at coordinate 173,977 of NZ_WPZQ01000009.1, read as the reverse complement.
TCGCGGCTCAGGGGGCAGGGCTGCGTTTGGGGCTGGCAACGGCAGTGATGATGATCGCTGTCATTGGAGGCCGAATTATCCCATCGTTTACCCGCAACTGGATGGTTCAACACAATTGCCAGACTTTGCCCGTGCCACCCATGCAGCGGTTCGATAAATTTCTGCTTTTGCTGACGATTGCAGGTCTTTTGATTTGGGCTATTGCGCCTGAACTTACTTTGTCTGCATTACTGCTGTGTACCCTTGGCGCTCTGCATCTGGTGCGCTTGCTGCGTTGGAAGGGTTATCACACGGCTACTGAGCCCCTGGTTTGGGTGCTGCACATTTCTTACACATTCATTCCAGCCGGGGCTTTGGTGTTGGGTATGGCCATTTTGAAAGGCGATGGGATAGCCGCGGCTCAGCACTTGTGGATGGTCGGTGGCATCGGGGGGATGACTTTAGCAGTCATGACCCGCGCTACCCTTGGACATACCGGGCAACCTCTGCATGCCAATCTGCTGACTGTCATTGTCTATTGCTCGCTCTTTGGTGCTGTCATCGCTCGGTTCGGCGCGGATAACTTTCCAGTTTTGACAGAAGTTTCCGGGTTGCTCTGGCTACTGTCTTTTGGCGGATTCCTCTGGGGATATGGTCCTCTCTTGCTGCGGCCAAGACAGGCGAAGGTGTAAATCACACCAATTTGAGTGCCCCAGACTTTGCGGTCTTGTCTGGCGTGGAATTATTAACGTGATAAAAAAGGGTGAGGGAAACGAAGCAGTCAGTGTGAACATTTGACGGAAAGTTCCGGGGGTAGTTGGAACAACCGTTCAGTGATCATCAAACGCACTGGAAGCGAACGAACGGAATGAAGGCGGATGGCATTCAGGCTGGTATCCTGCGATGGGGGCGGGATCAGAGGATATCTAACATGTTTGATCTTGCAGGGTCTGCAGGAGGAAACTCAGTTTCTGGAAAAGGCCGATGGGTTTGCAGGAACGTCGACCGGTGGTTTGATAGCGGTCGCTTTGGCGGATGGCAGATCTCAGGGAAAAGACCTGACCGCATTGATCACGGATCTTGCATCGCATTATCGTGACGATGCGGATACGATTTTCAGAGAGAATGAGCGTAGTCTGGTAGACAAAGCGCTCGATGAAGTACTTCGAAAATTCAAATTCGGCGGTGGCCCGGGAATTACAGCTGCGCAGTATAATTCGACCGGTTTGGCTGAGATCGGCGAGACCCTTGTCGGTGATCGGACCGTTGGATCAATTTCTTCGGATCTGGTGATGGCCATCAATACAGTGTGCCTGCATCGCAGTGACCAAGCCGGCTGGGCGCCATTTACAGTCACCAACCAGGATCTGGGCAATGGATCATGGCTGGATATGAGCGCGGTCAAATTGCTTGACGTTGCATTGGCAAGCTCGGCGGCCCCGACATATTTTCCACCGCACCTGATAACGGCGGATGGGGTTGATTACGGGTACTTCGCTGATGGCGGTACCTTTGCGAACAATCCGGTGCTGAATGGGATCAACATAGCGATAGCTGCAGATCGGGCTGAGGGGCTTGAGCAAATCGAGGCGCTGTCGATCGGAACCGGTCAGCAGCCTACGGATATCTCGGAAGAGATGATCAAGGACCCTGACGATTGGGGCCTGCTAAAGTGGTTTGGGATAACCTCGAACGCACCGCGCGGCGCGCTGATTGAATTGTTGCTAACGACTTCGGCGGAGAACCAGTACTGGATGGCGCGACTGGTGCTGAAAGATCGGTTGGTGCGCCTGAACCCACCGTTGCCCAAGGTCGTAGGGCTGTCGACACACAAGCCCGCCGCCTATGACCTGATGGATGAGGCCTATCAGTCTATCAAAGAATCCGAGGATTGGATGCGCGCGGTGCAGATGCTTCGTGGATGGTAGTCCTATTGAGAGACTTCGGGACATCGATTGGGGATACTGGAACACACCCCGCTTTGTTTTTGTGGCACTTTCCAGAAAATGCGAAGTGTTTGTTGCGATTGCGGCTAAACCATAAAGGTTAACGCCCAAGTCTTATTTGTTCATACGCGAAGGGGAGGCATATGGACGATCCCAACATTGCCGAGAAATTGGTCGAAGTTCTACAGCGCAGCGATGGCGACACTTCGTTGCGCCCCGTTCACACCTTTGGTGTCAGCGTCACAGGATTTTTTGAACCGTCGCCGATCGCGGGCAACTTCTGTGTCGCCGAGCATTTCAAAGCAGAAAAAACAAATGTAATCGTTCGGTTTTCAAACGGTTCAGGCAGCGCAACCATTCGAGACGGCTGGTCTGATGTACGGGGGATGGCGGTACGTTTCCATCTGTCTGACGGGAGCGACACCGACCTTATCGCAATGACCTTGCCGGAGTTTTTTGCCCCTACGCCCGAGGCGTTTCTGGAATTTGCTTTAGAGGCAGCCCCTGCGCCGTATGAGGGGCAATCACCGTGGAAGAAAATCCTAGAACTGTTACACCTGAGATTGCCCGAACGTGATCCATATCCGGGTGAAACCATCAGCCCCGATGCAGGAGCTATCCGCTTTGCGGACAAGAATGCCTATGCGCAGCTTGGCGTGCTACAGGCCGCAACCATTGGCGCGCCGGTGAGCTATGTGCGTGCGGCATATCACGCTGTCCACACCTTCGTGGTTACCGATCCTGACAACACGCGCCGCTGGGTGCGGTTTAGCTGGCAGCCGATTGCGGGTGTTCTCAGAACCGATCCCAACAAAACGCCGGTCGATGACTATCTTAAGCAAGAACTTGTGGACCGCATTGCTAACGAACCGGCTCGTTTTTCGCTGATGATGACAATTGGCGAAGTAGGCGATGACTTCAATGACTCGTCACGACCTTGGCCACCGCATCGGCAAAGGGTGATGATGGGAACGCTCACGCTCGACGCCATACCCGATAACCAGGAGGAGCAGTGCGAAAAGCTCAGCTTCAATCCGGGTCTCCTTACTGATGGTATCGAGGCGTCAGATGATCCGGTGCTGCATATCCGCAAGGAATCCTACAAGATTTCAAGCAAGTGGCGGAACGGAACACCATGCCCATTTTCGCGGAGTTAAGACCATGACAAGCCGGAACGGATGGTTCAATCGCTATGTCAACAGTTTGCCCGAGCGAGGCTGGTTCAATTTCCTATCCCGCTACGTGGTCGTACCCTACTGGATCTGGAAAGAGCCGAAGCCAAAGCTGCCGGGTGGGCCCCGCCCGTCACCGCAACCCAGCGAAAATGTTCAGAGGATGATGAACCTCATCATGCCCCTAAAGGATCCGTCACCGGCAGGGCGGGCGCGAGCAACGTTGGCGATTGCCCAGAATGTCGATGAGATTTTTGCCGGCCTCGATAATGTGGGTACGGTGCACTTTGCGCGCTTTTTGCTGATCGGAAACAACATCTGCATGATATCTGTCTATGATGGCGATTTCAGCAATTACATCCGGGATTTCATCACAACGATAGGCAGTGTCTTCAACGATGTTATGTCGTTAGTCGAAGGCGGTGATGAGCTTATGCCGACCGAGCACAACGTTGAGAAGTTCATCGATTGGGTGCATGAGCATGATCTGTTTCAAGCGCCTGACTTCCCAACAGATTTGTTCGGTTTGCAGGACGCAGCTAAAGGGCTAGTTCCCAATGATCCGCCGCACATGATTGGCTCGCTACCGCGCGATCTGATTCTGCAGTTGCATGCAAATCCAAACATTTCACTGGGTGGTGGCTATCGCGCCTATCCCGGTGTTTCTGCCGCTCAAGTACGCAGCAAATTCGGAGTGGGCTGGTGAACAAGGCTTTCGATCTCGGCGATATTCAGGGCAACATCCTGCGTGGCTATCGCCGCAACTTTGTACGACATCTCATTCTTGAGGTTAATGATCTGGCAGCGGCAAGAGGTTTTCTGGCTGCTTCGGTAGATGGGAACAACTCGGATGTTCCGGCGATTACACGAGACACGACTTGGCGCCAAAAGCCCGCGGTTTGTTTCAATATCGGTGTGACATTTGAAGGTTTGCGCGCGCTGGGCACGCCTTCAGAGCATCTGGATACATTCCCGACCGAATTCCGGCAGGGTATGACGAAACGCGCCATGAAAATTGGTGATTTCGGGGAGAGTGCCCCCGAACATTGGCCTGCGCCTTTCGGTACTCCGGATCGTGTACACATCATTGCCTCGATACACGCGGATACCGAAGAACCTTTGGATGAGGTTCAGGCACAGGTGGCAGGTGCATTCGATGTTCTGGGCGTGCGCAACGGGCGAAACCTACCTGAAGGCAAGGTGTTCTTTGGTTATGTTGACGGCATTTCGCAGCCACGCTTCAAACATGTCATCGATCCGGATCAGGTAGGTGTGGATGAACCCATCGATCCACTTGGTACGGCATTGCTGGGCTATCCCACACGTCAGGAAGGTGTGACGTTTCGGGTCCCTACGCCCCATGAGTTGGGGTTCAATGGGTCGTTCAACGCCTTCCGCATTCTCGCGCAGGATGTTGTAGGTTTCGAAGCTTATCTGGATCAGGCCGCCACCGAGTTGATGGAGCATCCTGAAGCAACGCAACTGGCTGATCCTGAAAATCTTGACCGGATTGGCGAGGGGTTGGATCTGCATGGCGCATTGCGTGAGGTTGTTGCCGCACAGATGTGCGGTAGGTGGCGCAACGGTGTGCCATACGAGTTGTCTCCTGATGCGCAATTCCCTGAAGAGCCTGTCTCGCTAACTAATTTCGACTACACGCGCAATTCTCGCTGCCCGGCCGGTTCACACTTGCGACGCGGTAACCCTCGTGGCGGACCCATCGTGCAGCGCATTGCGAATTATACCAGGCGTCTCGTGCGGCGCGGGATGTCATACGGTCCGGATTTCGATCCTCAGCAACCGGACAGTCATGAGCGCGGACTGCTTGGCAGCTTCATCGGAGCCAATATAGGTGCGCAGTTCGAAGCGGTTATGTGCGACTGGATCAATCTTGGTCTTCATGATCCGACCATCACCGGATCCAATGATCCGCTGTTGGGTGCAAACACAACTGAAACCAGCTGGTTCGACATGAGATTGCCGGATGGTGAGACGATCCGTATTCGCGGCATTCCCCGCCTGATCACGTCGCGGGGCGGGGCCTATACGTTCCTGCCAAGCATTGCTGCGATCAAGTACCTGTCAGAGTTGACTAATTAGGCGCTCAGGGAAAGCTCATTCAACGCGGTATCGATCCGTGTGAGCATCGGCGACTGGCCCGCGGTTTCCACGACCAGACGGGCCCGCTGCAGATGTTCCACGGCCAAGGGCCTTTTCTTTTTTGCCTTGTAAAGCAGGCCCATGATCATGTCGCAGCGTGCGATATAATGACCGCCGCTGTCGAATTGCGGATTCTTGCGAATGTGTTCGATCATGGCGATCATTTCTTTTTCACCAAAGATCATGACCCGAAGGATCGAGCGCAGATTTCTGAACAAGACGCCAAGCGAACCGCCACCTTCACCCGTGAGAATGGCCAGATGCATTTCACATAGGAAGAGGCGGCCCCAGTCTGCAGCGGTTTGGGTGCCATCTTCGTCACGCTGGCGAATGACATCTTTGATCTGGCGTAGACCCTCGGCAATCTGACCATTCAGAGCGTAGGCGACACCCAGCATGGTTGCTGGGCCGTTGGTGAATAATGCCCAGCCTTTGGCATCGCATGTGCTGATATGTTGTTTGACCGTCTCAAGGGCACCCGGTTTGCCCAAGGGTATCATCGAACTGACCCGCGCAACTTCGGCGATGGCCAACTCAAATTCGACCTGTGACTGGCGTCGTGCTTCTTCTGCCATTTTTAGTGCAAGCTCATGGTCGTCAGTGACCATCGCAATCAGAGCTTTCATCGCTGTGCCATAACCAAGCGAGCGTGGATCATTCTTGGCCTTGCCAACGGCGATCATTCGATCCGAATTGGCATGTGCCGCAGCTACCCGACCACGATTGAGTTCATTCCAACCGATGGTCGCCAGGAAGAAGTTCTGAATATAGGCGTCTTCAATCTTTTCCAGATAGCTTTCGATTTCGGCGATCTTGGCATTGAACAGATCGTTTTCAATCGGCGCAAAGTAGATGGATACCGACAGTTCATTAACCATGGCATACGCTCGGGAGGCCGGGTCACCAAGTCGTTCAGCCATTGCGGTCAGCTCTTGCTGAACACCATGTGCCTTGCGGAATTTTCCATTGCAGACGAGACAGGAAACGTAGTGATGCAGGAAAAGGGCGTGATGGCTGCTGTCTCCAGCTTCTTCGAGGATCGGCCGAACATTATCAGCTAGTTCGATCAGTTTGAGCACACGCATCGAAATATTCGAGCACAAGGCAAAATCTGCAAGAAACTCCACAAATTGCTCATTCGTGGCGCAGTCTGGATCGCTTTGATAAAGTTCGAGCGCAGAAACAAAGTACTTGTTGGCTTCGTCAAGGGAGTAGATGCCCAAGCTCTTTACACCTGCCAAAGTGCTGTACTTGAAAGCCTGATCCGTTCGATCTGTGAGCCCATAGTGATGGGCAAGGGTTTCAGCAACTTCCTGAAGTCGGTTCGAGTTTCTCAACTCCAACATATCCGCGATGGCCAGATGCAGTGTCGACCGGCGAGTTGATACGAGGCTTTGGTACACCGAGTCTCGCAGCAGGACATGTTTGAAAATGTAATCGGAAGAGTTGGTTTCCCGATAAAGAACATCCAGAGCTTGCAGCCTTTGTAGCGCTGCCCCTACGCCGCCTGGCTTTTCAACCAGTTGAGACAACAGGCCAGGATCAAACCTCCGTCCAATGACAGCAGCCGCTTGCAACAACTCTCGGTCTTCTGGTTTGAGGTGTTCCATTCTGGCGGCGAGCAGGCCACGCATACTTACGGGCAGTTCATTCTCACCTTTGCCAACTTCGAAATAGGCTCGTCCTGCATCAACTCTCAGGGTGCCTTCATCTAGCAGGAAACCTAGTAGCTCCTCTCCAAAAAGAGGGTTTCCTCCAGCACGCTCTGTCAATTGAGAAGCCAGATCGTCCGGCAATGTATCTACCCCGAGCCGCGTCTGGGCCAGATAGGTAATATCGTCAGACGGTAACGGGCCGAGCGAAATCGTTGTCACACCGGCCTGGGCATTCCAACCCGGAGTATATTCCGGGCGCCGTGTCTGGATGATCAACAGGTTATTCTGCTGACCACTTTCAACCAGATTGCGAACAAGCTCTTCTGAAGCGGAATCGATCCAATGCGCATCCTCTATAAGCAGGATTACTTTGCCATGCGCACATTTTGCCTTCATCAAAGCTGGCAGCAATTCGCGCGTGCGCAGACCGATCAAAACTCCATCAAGCCCGTCAAGTGCACCTGCGGGAGGTTTCAGGCCAAGCAAGTTGAGCAGTAAGCCCAAGTTTTCAGCCGAGTGTAAATCCGCGGCAGTCAGTCCCTTTTCCAGCTTGCGAGCTACTTCTGTCGGGTCATCAGCCTCGCGGATTTTGAACGCACTGCGCATGATTTCCAGAAAGGGCAGGAATGGCACCTGCTGACCATCCGCAAAGCAATAGCCGGAAAGAACCGAGGCTTCTTCGGAAGGCACTCTTTTAAGAAATTCGAACACAAGGCGCGTCTTGCCCAAGCCGGGCTCAGCGACCAGATCAATGACGGACAAGGCGTCATCTACATTGGCCAGCGCATCGAATAGCTGGTTCAGTTCCCCAACTCGCCCGACATAGCTGCTGAGTCCACGCGCAATCGAGGCATCAAAGCGTGTTGCATCATTGCTGACCGACTGCAATTGCCAGAGCTTCTGCGGTTTGAGCAAACCTTTGATTTGATGCTCACCGTTGAAGCTCAGATCGGCGACCCATTCGACCAGCCGACGTGTTGTATCGCACATCAAGGTGCCAGCAGGCGGTGCAAGGTTCTCAATGCGCGCCGCGAGATTGACCGTGCTGCCAACAGCAGTTGTTGGTCCGTCCTCGCCCTGCACAGCGGCCATCAGGACAGTTCCGGAACTGATGCCAACACGCATGCGTGGGCGTACCCCGAATTCTGCTTCCAGATCATCCGCTGCTGTCGCAAGGGCTTTGTGAATCGCCATCGCTGCCCGGCATGCGCGCAGTGCTGCATCTTCAAGTGCTTCCGGGATGCCGAACAAAGCCATGATGCTGTCGCCAGCAAAGTCGCGCACTGTACCGCCATGCTCCTCAACAGCGTTGGTCAGCGTCTCGTAGGTTAGGCGGACAAAATTGAGGGCCTTCTCTTCGCCAAGTTCGGCAACGATAGCGGTATAACCGACCATGTCCGCGAACAACACGGACACCTGGCGTCTTTCACCAAGGCTAGCTTGCTGTGACACTGGTATGTTCGCAACATCCCCCATCTGAAAAACCTATCTACTACAGCAAAGGTTGTCCCGCCAGACTTACGCAACATCACGTGACCAAGGTTCATTGAACGGCAGCCAAAATGTCACGCATTACACAGCTATGGGTTGATCCGGGTTGCTGATTGCGCAAAGTCGATCTTGTTTTTGAGATCAGGCTGAATAAACAAGTTTCAATCCGGGCCGAGGCCATCTGGTCTTGTAGATCTTGCCTGTGCTTGAGGCGGTAATCCACAAGTCACGCATGTCACTGCCACCGAAGCACATGTTGGTTGTGAAAAGATCAGGTATTTCAACGTGTTCCGTGGTTCCGTCGAGATTGAATACTGTAATGCCACCGGTGAACAATGTTCCCACGCAAACACGTCCGTCTTTTTCGACCTTGAGACTATCAAGCCACTGGTATCCGGGTAGCGTTTGAACAACATTTCCCGGCATTCCGGGCAAAGGTCCCGGCTTCACTTTACCGGGAGCAGTGATCTCCATCGCCCAAAGACGTCCGTAAACAGTGTCTGATACGTAAACAGTTTTGCCATCTGGGGACAGTCCCACGCCATTTGGCATTGGAATGGTGGCGGCTTTGGTCAGGGATTTTCCGTCGATGGTTGCATAATACAGGCCGCCATATCGCGTCGATTCTTCATCCTGAATGCCCGTGTCAGTGAACCAAAACCCCCCAGACGTGTCGAAAACGATATCGTCCGGAGCGATGAGACGCTTTCCGTCATACGAATCGTAGAGTTGGGTTACTTCCCCCGTGTCCAGATCCACGCGGTGGACTGACCCTCCCTTGTAGTTCGGTCGTATTGGGGCAGGGACCGTAATTTGCTCGGGGCCGTAGGGCACGAAGCTGTAGACGCCGCCATTGTTGCAAACATACGCGGCGCCATCAGGGCCGATGGCAATGCCATTCGGCCCCCCCGGGATTTCAGCAACTACGCTGACTTTGCCATCTTCGCTGAGGCGCAGCAGTGTCTGTTCTTTGATGTCGACGAAAAGCAGTGATCCGTCATCCATAGCCACAGGGCCTTCAGGAAATCCCAGCCCGCTGCACATTTCTTCCAGTTTCAATGACATACCGCTCCTCCTCACATCATGCTGACCAATAACACTGTGAATTCACTGCAGGCCAGATGATTTGTTTTTTCTCTGTAAAGAAACGCCGGATCTTGAATCTGGGTCAAGACGGACAGCCGGCTACTTCTGTGATCGTTATGTCGAAGATGCAGGGTGAAAACTCTTCACTGCCAAATAGGGAACAGGAAGCGAACCAAACCTGACGCTGCAAGCAATTTTCAGGTATGGGTCAGGTGGGGCAACATGCCACGATCCGTATTTCTTGCAACTCTGTTTCTTTTGGTATACCGCCGCATACAGCAAGCTTCTCCGGGTTCGCCAGTCACTGCTGAGGCCCATCGTTCAAGCTTCATTTAACGCTTATACGTCGGGAAAATCATGAGCCTGTTCACAGACTACCTAAATGAGATTGAAACGCGCAAAGGGCAGGGGCTGCATCCAAAGCCTATCGAAGACGGCGCGCTCACAAAAGAAATCATCTCGCAAATAAAAGATGTTGAAAATGAACACAGGCAAGAATCCCTGAAGTTCTTCGTATACAACACCTTGCCGGGCACAACCAGCGCTGCAGGCGAAAAGGCGGGGTTCCTGAAAGAGATCATTCTAGGCACGGCGACCGTTGAAGAGATTTCACCGGCTTTTGCCTTTGAGCTTTTGTCGCACATGAAGGGTGGCCCTTCCGTCGACGTCCTTCTTGATCTGGCACTGGGAGATGATCTGGAGATCGCTCAGCAAGCGGCCGAAGTGCTAAAAACACAGGTATTTCTGTATGAAGCAGATACTGACCGCTTGGCGTCAGCCTACGCTGCTGGCAACGCGGTCGCCAAAGAAGTTTTGGAAAGCTACGCCAAGGCCGAGTTCTTTACCAAGCTTCCCGACATCGAAGAGGAAATTCAGGTTGTAACCTACATTACTGCAGAAGGTGATGTTTCGACCGACCTTCTTTCGCCGGGTAATCAGGCTCACTCCAGGTCTGACCGTGAATTGCACGGCAAATGCATGATCTCCGAAGCGGCTCAGGCTGAAATTCAGGAGCTGCAGAAGCAGCACCCGGACAAGCGCGTCATGCTGATCGCCGAAAAGGGGACCATGGGCGTGGGTTCGTCCCGGATGTCGGGCGTGAACAATGTGGCTTTGTGGACTGGTAAGCAGGCAAGCCCCTATGTGCCATTCGTCAACATCGCTCCGATTGTGGCTGGTACGAACGGTATTTCGCCGATCTTTCTGACAACCGTCGGAGTGACAGGCGGCATTGGGATTGACCTGAAAAACTGGGTCAAGAAACTTGATGCAGACGGTCAGCCGGTCCTGGATGGCAATGACGAACCGGTTCTTGAGCAAGCCTACTCGGTTGATAATGGCACTGTGCTGACAATCAACACCAAGACGAAAAAGCTCTATGATGGCGATAAAGAGCTGGTTGATATCTCTTCGTCACTGACCCCGCAAAAGGTCGAGTTCATCAAGGCCGGCGGTTCCTATGCGATCGTGTTTGGTAAAAAGCTTCAGAGCTTCGCTGCACAGACACTCGGCGTTGAAACGTCGCCTGTCTTTGCAGCGTCCAAAGAGATTTCACATGAAGGGCAAGGCCTGACCGCTGTTGAGAAGATTTTCAATAAGAACGCAGTTGGTGTCGCCGACGGGGCCGTCCTGCATGCCGGGTCGGACGTAAGGGTCAAGGTGAACATCGTCGGTTCGCAGGACACAACCGGCCTAATGACTGCACAAGAGCTTGAGTCCATGGCCGCGACCGTGATCTCACCGACTGTTGACGGTGCGTACCAATCCGGGTGCCACACCGCCTCGGTCTGGGATTTCAAGGCGCAGGAAAACATCCCAAAGCTCATGAGTTTCATGAACAAGTTCGGCCTGATCACCGCACGGGATCCAAAGGGTGAATACCACGCCATGACGGACGTGATTCACAAAGTCCTCAACGATATCACGGTCGATGACTGGGCAGTTATCATCGGTGGCGACTCTCACACCCGTATGTCCAAAGGCGTAGCCTTTGGTGCGGACTCGGGAACTGTTGCGCTTGCTTTGGCAACAGGTGAGGCAACGATGCCAATCCCTGAATCCGTGAAGGTTACGTTCAAAGGAACCCTCAAGGATCACATGGACTTCCGTGATGTGGTGCATGCAACGCAGGCTCAGATGCTGAAGCAATTCGGAGACAATGTCTTTCAGGGGCGCGTCATCGAGGTTCACATCGGCACGCTGATCGCAGATCAGGCATTCACCTTCACCGACTGGTCGGCTGAGATGAAGGCCAAAGCATCGATCTGTATTTCCGAAAACGAAACGCTGATTGAATCGCTCGAAATCGCCAAGAGCCGCATCCAGATCATGATCGACAAGGGAATGGACAATCAGGCCCAGACTCTTCAGGGCTTGATCGACATCGCCGATAAGCGCATTGCCGAGATTAAATCCGGCTCAAAACCGGCCCTGACCCCCGACTTGAATGCAAATTACTTTGCAGAACTGGTCGTGGATCTGGATCAGGTCGACGAGCCCATGATTGCAGACCCTGACGTCAACAATGAAGACGTCTCCAAGCGGTACACACATGATACGATCCGGCCTGTCTCTTACTACAACGGTGAAAAGAAGGTTGATCTGGGTTTTGTCGGCTCATGCATGGTGCATAAAGGTGATTTGAAGATCGTCGCACAGATGCTTCGCAACCTTGAAAAGACGCATGAGAAGATCGCGTTCAATGCTCCGCTGGTTGTTTCGGCCCCGACTTACAACATCATTGATGAGTTGAAGGAAGAGGGCGATTGGGCAGTTCTGCAAAAGTACTCGGGGTTCGAGTTCGACGATGCCGCACCCAAAAGCGCAGCTCGGGTCGAATATGAGAACATCCTGTATCTTGAACGTCCGGGATGTAACCTTTGCATGGGTAACCAGGAAAAAGCCGCAAAAGGTGATACCGTCCTTGCCACATCCACACGTCTGTTCAAGGGCCGGGTTGTTGAGGATTCGGCTGAGAAGAAGGGCGAGTCACTGTTGGCATCAACTCCTGTAGTTGTCCTGTCGGCCATTCTGGGTCGCACCCCGAACATGGATGAATACAAGCGCGCTGTAGATGGAATTGACCTGACAAAGTTTGCGCCTCCACTGCAGAAAACACCGGGTCAGCGTTCGATCCACTACTAACCATCAGAACCCCCGGGATCAGCAGTCTCGGGGGATTTCTCTTGGGTTGATCACAAGCAAGGTTTTGGTTTTCGGTCAGAAATCGGTGATCTGCCAGAGCGATCGATCGTGTCCAAAACTATCAGGCTATTGGTGCGCCTTTACCCCTGACCGGATAATGATGATGAAACCTTGCGATTCCGAATAGCGGGACAAAGCGGCCATCGTACTTACCACCGATGACCGCTGTCTTAATTTTCAGCAGTGAACTCAAGTCAGACAAAGTCACTCGCTGAGCGCGAGATTAGTCCCACTGCGGCATGAACGCTTCTGCGTATCGCGCACCGAATCCTCCCTTCGGAAGGATTTCCGCGATAGCTTTCAAGTCATCAGCATTCAGATCAAGTTCTGCTGCACCGACGTTTTCTGTCAGTCGTTCCTGACTACGTGTACCTGGGATAGGAGCGATGTCGTCGCCCTGTGCCAAAAGCCACGCCAGCGCAAGTTGCGAGACAGGTGCGTTCTTCGTTTTGGCGAGCGCTTTGAGTTTTTCGACCGCGTCGACGTTCTTTTCAAAGTTGCCAGGCTGCCAACGTGGGTCAAACTTTCGGAAATCGGTCTCTTCATAGTTGTCCGCAGGTTTTGCGTGGCCCGTCAGGAACCCGCGCCCTAGTGGTGAATAGGGAACAAAACCAATCCCGAGTTCGCGCAGCACCGGAAACAGTACTTCTACATCCCGAGCAAAGAGCGAATACTCTGTTTGTAGTGCTGCGACGGGTTGCACAGCATGGGCACGTCGGAGTGTTTTCTCACCCGCTTCACTTAGCCCGAAATGCAGCACTTTGCCTTCTTTGATGAGATCAGCGACGGTGCCTGCAACGTCCTCAATCGGAACATTGGGATCTGGCCGGTGCTGATAGAGAAGATCAATGCGGTCAGTATCCAGATAGCGCAGGCTGTTTTCAGTCACCTTGCGAATGTTCTCGGGGGTGCTGTTCAAACCGATGCTCAAACCGCCGTCAGGATCGGGTGAGAATCCGAACTTGGTTGCGATCACGATGTCATCTCGAAAATCTTTGACCGCGCGACCAATGAACTTTTCATTTTCTCCCCAGCCGTACAGCTCTGCTGTGTCGAAGAAGGTAACCCCTAAATCATAGGCTTTCTGGACAGCGGCAAGGGCGGACGCCTCATCACTTGTTCCATAGAAAGATGTCACCCCCATCGCACCATAGCCGAGGGCGGATACCTCAAGCCCCTGGCTGCCCAATTGTCGCTTTTTCATATCAATACTCCATTCTTGATTGATCGTTGTGGAGCATATGGGCATGGAGAAAGGGTCGCCCCTGCCTGATCATGTGCAATCATTGCCTATTTCTGTCACGATATTGACTGTCCACATAGGAATCGCCTTATTCCTTGCATGAAACAGCTATCCGATCTCAAAGAGCTTGCGTTGAAACATGCGGGCTCATCTGCGATTCCTGACTTGGAAATACATAAGCTGGACCAGCCTACAGAGTTGATCCCACTCATATACGAGCCAAGCGTTTGCCTAATTTTACAGGGCAAAAAACGCACCATCATCGGGGAAAAGGTGCTGGATTACTCGGGTGGCTCTTGCCTGATTATAGCAGCAGAATTGTCGGCGCTCGGACAAGTCACCCACGCATCTGTCAGCGAACCTTTTCTGGCGCTTGCTTTAACGATCAATACAACCAAACTCGCTGACGCGATGCGAAAAGCCCCGGTATCTGAACACTCAGGCGATCAAAGCTTTGGGTTGCAGTCAGCTTCTGAATTGCTGATTGAAACATGGGGCAGACTGTTGGGTATGTTCGACCGTCCAGATGAAATACAAGCGCTTGGACCTCTGTATGAGCAAGAACTTCTGTACAGGTTTCTCGTTGGACCAATGGGTCCATTCTTACGTCAGATTGGCACAGAAGATTCCGATCTATCTCGCATTCGTCATACGATGGAATTCATACGTCAACATCATGCCGAACGATTAGAGGTCCGTGAATTGGCTGAATTGGCGGGCATGAGTCTTACGACCTTCCACCGTCGCTTTAAGAAAGTCGCAGGTATCAGCCCACTCCAATATCAAAAGCAGTTCCGGCTGCATGAAGCCAAGCGTTATCTGGTTGCCCGTGAAGGCAATGCTGCGTCGGTGGCTTACCGTGTAGGCTATGAAAGCACGTCCCAGTTTAGCCGCGAATATCGACGACTATTTGGATTGCCGCCGCTTCAAGATGCTGCTGCGGCACGAGAATTGGCGAAGGTTCGCGCAAGTCAGTAAACTTACCTCCGAAGCAAACAAGTGCTTTGGACGCGTTTTAAATCTGCCCTTTTGGTCTGATTGGCACGAAATATGCGAACTAGATTGCTAGATATTCCTCACGGAGATTGGTGTCCTCAAGCACCTCTTTCGCCGTACCATCAAATACAATGGTCCCGGTATCTAGTATGATTGCACGGTCCGCCAACTCCAAAGCGCGTACGGCGTTTTGCTCAACAATGATCGTGGTCATACCCTGTTGCTTAACGTGAATAAGGGTCTTTTCGATTTCATCGACAATGACAGGAGCCAGTCCCTCATATGGTTCATCCAAGAGTAAGACCTTGATGTCCCTCGCCAAGGCTCTGGCGATTGACAGCATCTGCTGTTCGCCTCCTGACAGTGTAATTCCCTCTTGTTTTCTACGCTCACCCAAACGTGGGAACAGTTCGTAAAGCCGTTCCAGTGACCATCCAATTGGTGGGGCAATCTGAGCAAGCTGCAAGTTTTCTTCCACGGTCAGGCCGGGAATAATGCGCCTGTCTTCCGGTACAAGACCTAAGCCTGCCGCGGCGGCTTCGTAGCTAGTCATGTTGTGTAACGGCTTATGGTCAAGCCAGATTTCACCATGTCTTACTTCAGGCTCTCCAACTCTCGCGATCGAACGAAGTGTTGAGGTTTTACCCGCACCGTTGCGCCCGAGAAGAGCAAGAATTTCACCTTCGTGCACGTTGAAGCTGACGCCTTGCACGATGTAGCTTTCTCCATAGTAGGAGTGCATATCCCAAACGGAGAGAAACGCAGGGGCCGTGCTGGCCAAATTGGCGTTTTTCGAAAAGTCAGGTTTTTCGTTCATAGCTTTTCCTTACGCAGCCTCGCCTAGATAGGCCTCGCGAACCTTGGGGTTACCGCGGATGTTTTCAGGAGTATCTTCAACCAGGGGTGTACCCTGAGCCAGAACAGTGATGCGTTCGGCTAGGCTGAAGACCACATGCATGTCATGCTCGATGATTGCGATGGTGATGTCGCGCTCATCCTTAATTTGTTTTAGCAGATCGATCGTGTTGTTGGTATCCGCCCTCGCCATCCCAGCCGTGGGTTCATCCAGTAGAAGTAGCCGCGGATTTTGGCTGAGGCACATGCCAATCTCAAGCCGCCGCTTGTCACCGCGCGACAGCGAGGCAGCATGCATTTCGCGTTTGTCCGCCATATTCATCTCTTCCAGCATGGCTTCGGCTTGTTCGACGATGTCGCGCTCGTTTGCGATGGTCTCATATGCATGCATTCGGAATGCACCGTCCCGCATTGCAAAAATCGGGATCAACATGTTCTCCATCACTGTCAGCTCACCAAAAATCTCCGGCGTCTGGAACACGCGACTAATACCCATCTGGTTGATCTGATAGGGTTCGCGCCCCAACACCGAGGCGTTGTCGAACAATACGGAACCGGTGTCTGGCATAAGCTTGCCCACCAGACAATTTAGTAAAGTCGACTTGCCGGCACCATTAGGCCCGATGATCGCGTGAACCGAGTTTTCCTCAACACTGAGATTTACGTCCGTTAGTGCCTTGAGACCGCCGAAACGCTTGCTGACGTCTTTGACTCTTAGAATTGCCATGGCGCGCCCCTTATTCCGCCGGTTCCGTTTTGCCTGACGTTGCATCGTCGGCTTTTGATTTCTTGCGCTTGATCCGGTTAAGCAAACGCTGGCCACCTTCGACAAGACCACCTGGCAAGTAGATAACGACCAGCATGAAAAGGATGCCGAGCGTCAGATGCCAACCTTTTCCAATAAACGGATGGATCACGAACACTACCGCGTCTTCCAAGCCGTCAGGCAGGAAAGCAAACCAACTGTGCAACACGTTGTCGTTGATCTTCGAGAAAATGTTTTCGAAATATTTGATGAAACCTGCACCCAATACTGGACCGATCAAAGTGCCTGTACCACCCAGGATCGTCATCAGAACGACTTCACCCGAAGCGGTCCACTGCATACGCTCTGCGCCTGCCAGTGGATCCATTGCCGCCATCAGACCACCAGCTAGACCGGCATACATGCCAGAGATTACAAACGCCGCCAATGTGTACGGCTTTGAGTTTAGGCCGGTATAGCTCATCCGTTGCTGGTTTGATTTGACCGCCCGCAGCATCATGCCAAAAGGTGAGCGGAAGATGCGGATGGACAGATAGAATACCATCATCATGATTATCGCACATAGATAGTATCCCGCGTTAAAATCAAAGCTCCACGCTCCCACGTCCATTGTATAGGTTGCGCGCATCGGCAGCCCGAATAGATGCGGCAGGTCTGGTGAGTTGGCGCCTTGCAAGATTTGCGGATCGTCTGCGTAAACCTGTAGGCCGGTTTCCCCGTTAGTTAGGTTGAACTTGGGGTTCGACAAAACAGAGTAGGCCAATGCAAAACTCATCTGCGCAAAGGCCAGAGTCAGGATCGAAAAGTAGATGCCCGACCGGCGCAGACTTACATAACCAATCAGCAGTGAGAACACCCCGGCAACCACAACGCTGAGTGCGATCGCTGGAATGATATTGTAGCTCAGCAACTTGAACATCCATACCGCTGAATACGATCCGACACCCAAAAAGGCTGCATGACCGAATGACAGGTATCCTGTAAGGCCGAATAGGATGTTGAACCCGATGGCAAAGATGCCAAAGATCACGAAACGCTGCATCAAGTCCGGATAACCCGCGTTAAATTGCGCCATGGCGCTGCCTTCTGGGAACGGGTTCAGGATGAACGGGGCCAGCAGGGTGAGAAGGCCGACGATGATCAGAAGGCTGGTGTCTTTTTTGTTCAGTCCAAACATCGATTATTCCTCCATCACGCCTTTGCGTCCCATCAACCCGCGCGGGCGTGTCAGAAGCACAATGATGGCAACAAGGTAGATGATGATTTGGTTGATCCCAGGGATTGTCGTGGTGGCCCAGGTTGTTGAGGCAAAACTCTCCAGGATGCCCAGTAGAAAGCCAGCCAGCACGGCTCCGGGCAGCGAGCCCATGCCGCCGACAACAACCACAACAAAGCTAAGGACCAGAAAGTCCATCCCCATGTGATAATTTGGCGGGTTCAGCGGCCCGTACATTACACCGGCCAAACCGGCCACTGCGGCAGCGATACCGAACATGATCGTAAAGCGCCGGTCGATATTTATTCCCAGCAAGCCTACGGTCTCGCGGTCCGCCATTCCGGCGCGCACGACCATCCCGAACGTGGTGAATTGCAGGAATGAGAAAACAGCACCGATAATTGCGACGGCGAATCCGAAGTACACCAGACGCCAAATTGGATAGATTATGGCGTTGGGATCAAATCCAACCATTGTGCCAAGGTCGATAGAACCGCTCAGCGCGTCAGGCGGTGGAGTTTGGATTGGATTGGCGCCGAAGAAATACTTTACGATTTCCTGCAGCACGATCGCAAGACCAAACGTCACAAGGATCTGGTCAGCGTGAGGGCGCTTGTAGAAATGCTTAATCAACCCGCGTTCCATCACGTAGCCCACTGCCAACATGATCGGGATCGCAAACAGGACAGCCAGTGGAACAGACCAATCGATGATCGTCGCACCGGTCTCTGGGCCGAACCAGGCCTCGACGTAGGGTGTTTCAACCTTCAGCGGGTTTCCCAGGAAGTCGGTCTGGCTCTCGTCGATGGTCACAAAGCTCAGGTTCATGAGCTTTTGCAGAGTAACGGCACAGAACGCACCGATCATGAACAGTGCCCCGTGGGCAAAGTTCACAACGCCCAGCGTTCCAAAAATAAGCGTCAGCCCCAGCGCAATCAACGCATAGGCCGACCCTTTGTCCAGACCGTTCAAAATTTGCAATAGGATGGCGTCCATTGGCCCCACCTCAGGGTTGGTCAGTGTGAATTAAGCGGTTAACAGGATCAGCCCTGTTGAAGGTGTCTGGCCACCTTTTTGGCAGCCAGACTTAGACACGAGGACTTACGCGCCCGGGTTACACTCACCCAGTGAGCCACCGGCGAACATCGGATGCTCGGGGTCGTATTCGACCTGTGCGCGCGGCGTGATCTCGACGATTTCCAGAGTGTCATAGGCGTTGGTCGGGTTCTCGTTGCCACGAACGACCAACACGTCTTTGAAGCACTGGTGGTCCGCACCGCGGTACCAGGTCGGACCGTTGCCCAAACCGTCAAACTCGAAGTCTTCCAGAGCTTCGACAACGCCGCACGGGTTGAATGTACCCGCACGCTCACAGGCATCCGCATAAAGCAGAACTTGTGCATAGCAGGTCTGTGCAGAGTTGGACGGCGGTTTGCCGTACTTCTCACCAAACGATTTCACAAAGGCTTTGGTGCCCTCATCTTGCAGCTGCCAGTTCCAGTTCATCGAACCCAGCACGCCTTTGATGTTCTCGCCTGCACCAGCGGCCATCAGTTCCGAATACAGCGGAACGACGATCTTGAAGTCTTTGCCGTTGGCCACCTTGTCAAGCAGGCCGAACTGAATAGCGTTGGTGAGCGAGTTCACCATGTTGCCGCCGTAGTGGTTCAGAACCAGAACATCAGCGCCCGAATTCAAAACCGGAGTGATGTAGGACGAGAAGTCCGTGGACGCGAGCGGTGTTTTGACAGTGTTGACCGTTTCCCATCCCAAAGCTTCTGTCGAGGCAACAATGGACTCTTCCTGAGTCCAACCCCAGTTGTAGTCAGCCGTCAGGTGATAGGCGCGGCGCTCATTGCCCATCTCGGCGGCCAGCACCGGTGCAAGGGCAGCACCCGACATGTAGGCGTTGAAGAAATGGCGGAAACCATTGGCCTTCTTGTCTTTGCCAGTCGTGTCGTTGGCGTGGGTTAGGCCCGCCATGAAGATCACGCCTGCTTCTTGACAGAGGCCTTGCACAGCAACGGCCACACCCGATGACGAACCGCCATTGATCATGATAGCGCCGTCTTTTTCGATCATCGATTTTGCCGATGCACGCGCAGCGTCTGACTTGGTCTGCGTGTCGCCTGTGACGAACTCGACCTTCTTGCCAAGGATACCGTTGCCCTTCAGTGCCTTCGAAGTGAAGGTGTTCAAGCAGCCGCCATCTCCCTCACCATTGAGATGTTCGACGGCCAGTTGTTGCGCCAGCAACTCGTCGTTACCCTCTTCTGCATACGGCCCAGTCTGGGGAACATTGAAGCCCAGGGTTACGGACCCTCCGGTTGGTTCGTTGGTGTAAGCAGCAGCCGACGAAGCCGTGAAGATCGTAGGCAGGGCTAGACCGGTACCTGCGACGGCACCAGACTTCAACACGCCGCGGCGTGTGACAGATTTATTGGTCATTAATTCCTCCCATTTCCCTTTCTTTCGTCATTTGGCTCCTCTTCCAGCAGACGAAAGCGCACTTATGTGCAAATCAATAATGGAAAGCCGAAGGAAAATTTCACAACAAATTGCTGGATTTGAAATAAAATTTTGTAAATTTATTCACCAATTTCGCCCATATTTGTAAATTTTTCGCGGACTGGTAGTGCTAACTAATATGATTCCTGACAGTTAGGTGCAAAAAAGCTATTCCTAGTGCTTTGTCCTGAATGGCTTCGCACGCTTTAGTGGGCAGAAGCTGAGGCTAATTCGCAAGTGCGAGGCAGTATTTTCTGTTTCAGTTTGATACTAGATGTTCACAGAGGCTGGGTGTCTGCCGTCAAAGGAGCCTGATTTATCATTTGCCTGTTTTGGGCTCCATGCCGCATTTCGCTGCATTGTTGTTCGGCGACCTGTCACAGCCCGAAGCGGATATTCGCAAGTAAACTTCGCAGATTGAGCGATGCGTAAAGAAACTTGCCGTACAGCGGCAAAAACCACGTATCAGACGACCAGCGGCTAACGTGATTCATGTCAATAAACGCAAAGATCAGAGAAAGAACTCTGCCCTTTCCACTACCCAAACCATTGCGACTAGACTTGCGCATGCGGCAACGGCAGCGCGAGAGCTGACCCAGATACGGCCTGGTTGTTTACGCAGCAACAACACCAGGGGCCAGACCAATAGAACGATTATGACTTGTCCAGCCTCTACTCCGACATTGAAGGCCAGCAAGCTGTGCCAAACGTTTGGTGCATCAACTCGTAGAATTTGATGCAACATGAAGGAGAAACCAAACCCGTGCAGCAACCCAATCCCGGACGTGATTGCAAAAGCCTTCAGGTCGCCATGTCCTTTCTCCGGTGGCCAAACCGCCATCGCAGCAGCGTAGATAATTGAAAGTGCTATTGCCAGTTCGACAGTTGGGATGAACCACGCTCCGCTCGGTGCGAAGCCAAAAAAACCTAAAATCAGTGTTACCGTGTGGCCCAAGGTAAAGCCTGTGACGCGGGCGAGAAGGCTGTGCAAGTTCAATGCACCGATGATCATGCAAAGCACAAACAGAACGTGATCGGGACCTTCCAAAATATGCCGAATACCTTCGACAAAGAAGGTCGAAGCGGCTGCGGTTGCCGATCCGGAAACTTCGACCGGGGTATGCATCAGGCCCCGCGCACGAAATGTCCGAACATCCTGCCCGTTATAGTCGAGGATCAGGTTCGCCGTTTCTTCTTGTTCAGGAAGTCCCGGATCAGAAGTGTAGGATAAACTGTATGCTCCAACCTCTCCCGTCACATAGCGCAGATGTACATCAACCATCACCTCGCCAACATAAATCTTCTCGGTTGTTGGAAACACATCTCTTGGCGCAAGTGCCGAATGCGCCTCATCAAGCGTGGCAAACCCAGGTTCTTGCCCCGACGGGTGCAGTCTTATCGAGACGATTTCTGGTGTTTGTTGGTGACCGTCGATAGATAGCACAAAGCCGTTTTCAGCAATACGAGCCAAGCCGGTTGGATCTTTTTGCAATGCGACCTGATCCAAGTAGTGCATCAGCACCCCATCTTCGATCAGATTGTATGTGTAAGGAGCTGGTTCGAGCAAACCGTCCGGGCCTTTGGGACCGACGAGTTCCGCAACCAGATACGGCATCGGAAGGCGCAAATAGACATCTAAGCCATTTTCCGAATGGGCCACATGATGAATGCGGACATTCTGGTTGAGATTGAAATGCGCCTCTGCTCTGCCTGCGCACAAAAAGATCATGGCAAACAGGAACGTGGCAAAAAACAATCTAACCACTACCACAGAATTACCCTCCTGTTTTGGCGCTGATAATCGTCAGCTCATCAAGCATCCAATGGTCGCCATGCTGCGAAACGTCTAGCAAGCCGCGATAAGAAACCGTTTGCCTGTGTAGGTGCCCCCAATGACCTCCGCTTACACGGGCAGTCCAATTGGCGAGGGCCTGATGCTGATGTCTGTCTTCGCCGGGCGAGAAGCTTTCGACGTTCAGGTCTGAAATCGCTTCGACTCGTGCCAAGGCGCCAGAGGGCAGGGTAACCGACAAGCCACGACGCATCTCTGCTTGAACCTTTTCGCGATTGATTGCTTCGACATATGGCTCCATCGCCGCCACGGTATTGTCATCTCGCGTCTCAAGCATCGTGGTTCCGATGTTGGTCAAAAGGCCTTCTACGATTTGATGCGTCGCGATCTCATCCGGCTCAGGCGCTGTCGACAAGTTGTTCAGTGAGTAAGTGACAATCGCAGCGGCTCCGAATGCCCCGGTCAGGCCAAGCAAGATCAGACGCTGACCGTTTGCACGTTGCGACGAATAATAGGCGCATACCAAACACAGAAAACCTAAGCCGAACGCAAGCGAAGGCACCTGAGCTACACCTGCGACTTTGACGACGACCGGGCTCGTTTTCGGATTGACCCAAGTTGTCAGATGATTGTTCCAACTTACAACAGGATCGGATGCATAAATCTGCGAGGGAACCGCCCCTGCCGGATCGGAGAGGGTGATCGGAATAACTTCCAGACCATCTGGGAAAAGCTCCCAAGCCAGGTCAACTCGGCTCGGCAAGGTCTCAACCGGATAGGAAAGGACAACACCCAATAGCATCGTCTTTCGGTTAGCCTCTGCTTCATCCGGAAGAACACGCAAACCTTCGGCACCAACTTTGATACGTGAAACCTGCACCGTTTCCGGTTTCATCGGCTTGCCGTCTACGGCGAGCGGGTTTCTAGTCGCAAGAAAGTCCGATACGCCAGACTTGATCCTGGCGACATCATCTGGAGTTAATCGCTCTGCGCCTTCAAAGTCCAAATCC
Organism: Ruegeria arenilitoris; assembly: GCF_013030265.1. Taxonomy (GTDB): domain Bacteria; phylum Pseudomonadota; class Alphaproteobacteria; order Rhodobacterales; family Rhodobacteraceae; genus Ruegeria; species Ruegeria arenilitoris_E. The sequence goes on along the minus strand of NZ_WPZQ01000009.1, from coordinate 150,898 downwards.
GCCCAAGTTTCGAAGTCTTTCAAACGCAATATGATCTCGTGCCGGACCACACGCGGCTCCATGGCCAGGAACGACATCATCGGAGACTTGTGGTGGCGGGTGAGGTTTGGGTTCTCAAATTTGCTAAACCAAGGATCATTCCAATCTGGCAGTATTGTCTCAGCCTGAGAAAGGTAACGATAGTCTGTCACTGGAACGCCCATGTGCTCTACCACAACGCCGAGTGAAGCCAGGGGAATCCCGTCTGGACTTAGGGGGGGAATGAATGTGACCCGATCAGGCTTGCCATTGAACGGAAACTCCATATCCACGAAGACGACATTTTCGCTGCGTGGTCGCGGTCGAAACTGAGCGCTGGCTGCAGTTTGCCGGGAAATTCTGGGGCGCACATCAATCGTATTCGTTGTGCTGGTCAGTTTCTCTTCGTCTGCCCAGATCTGAAGGTTTCGACCCGTACGCTCGGCCAGTGACGTACCCGAACCATCATCTGGAATGACGAATATGGGATAGTCGTTCAAATCGACCTCAAGGAGAACCCGCACATGACCAGGCTGCACCGAAAGCTCGACAAAGTTTGGGGCGGTTTCCCCGCCGTAGGGGGACACGAGGTCAGCAATCGATTGGTTCGCGCTAAACGTAAGACTGGCGAGCACCGAGCCCAACCAAACGCATATTGTGCCGCATTCTCCAATCTTAGAAATGGAACGCGACGGCAGCATAGATACCATTCTGGTCAACATCATAGGCAAACTCCCCGCCCGTGCGGTCAGTGGAATAGTCAATTCCATAGAACTGATAGCCAAACCGCAGGGACGTGTTCTCCCAGCCTTTCCAGTCAAAACCAGCCAGAAGCAGATATTGCAGGTCATCGCCATTCACGCCGAAACCACTCAGTTCAGCGCGACTGGCGAAACTCCATTTCTCGTTGATTTCCATCGCATAGCGGAGTGCGATCATTGGCTCGAACCAATCTTCCGTTCCGCCCAGCGTTACGCCGGGTCCGGGGCCTGCAATGTTGATCTCTTGTTTAAGTCGGTTCCACTGAACGCCAATTGCGGCGTCTGCTGCATAGCGTCGGCCCGAAGCAAGGACCCCGTTTGCGAACCGGTAAGCCCCCTGAACGTTTACAAAGGTCTGCCGGACATCAACATCAACGCCTGCTCTTCCGCCCGGTAGAGTTCCGTCTTCACCAAGCCTTACATAGTAGAGTTCAGAGATGATCCCAAAGTCTCCGTTCCAACCTTCGTAGCGCACTGAGGCGGCACCTTGGAGAACATCGAGTACCTCGCTCAGGCTCAGATCCAGATCGACGCTTGTACCATCAATTGTCGATGTACCCGTCGTGCTGAGCGGCAGGAACAGATAGGGCGTAATGGAATGTCGCCACCCGCCTTCATCATCTTCTGAACGCGCAAGAGATTGAGCGCTCGCCGCATGGGATGTCGCTATAGTCAACCAACCCACACAAACCAAATGGCGATAAATCAAAGATGTGTGTCGCATAAGGAAACCCGATCAGATTTAGGTAAAGCCGGCGCGTGTTGCAGTCGCGCCGGTCAAATTTGACTTTATTGATCGCCGGGATACGGGAACTCTTGGCCCAACACCTCTGACGCTTCCTCGTAGATCGGTCGCAAGACGTCATCCACGTCGTCAACACCCCCGAGAGTGAACTCTGAGAACGTGAGAACATCTTGCGGCACACCAGCTTTTTCAGAGAAATTGACTCGATCCTGCATGTCTGGTGCTTGCGCCGGAGCAGCCAATGGAGGTGCCCAAGTTCTTTCTTCGGTTGCGGCCATACGGATGATTATGTCGTCCTTGGTGACGTTCCATACCATAAAGTCGTCTGCCAGACTGAGCGGGCCGTCATAGGTTGATCGAATACGCTGGTAGACCGAGTTGACCGTGTCGAAATCGTTAAAGAAATGATACGCGACGGCCAATCTTGGTTGGATGTCACTCATCACCTTTCCAAAGGCTTCAGGTGCTGTGTGGACTTGGGTTCCGACCAATAGTGCCGATTCAGGTGTAAACTTCATTTTGGTGACCAGTTCAGGTACGGCGATGAAACACTCGTGGATCGCGAGATCTGCATTCTTTGCGTATTCTTTGAACCATTTGTTCGGATAGGTGTCCGAGCTGAACACAAATTTCAGCCCATTCCACTCCAAAGCATAACTAACCGAGCCATCAATTGCGTGGATTGCTGGAAAGGACCGGATCGTTACACCATTGTTCTCGTAGACCACTTGGTTTTCACCTTTGTAGTCGAATTCGTTGATTTCCAAGCTGTATCCGCGAAAATCTGTATTACCGGCACGCGCGGCCAGATCCCAGGTCAACATCCGACGCATATTTTCAAGCGCATAGGCTGTCCCTAACTCTTCCACAGGACCGCTTGGCCCCCAAACCCGCAACGGAACATTTCTGCCCATCAACGCTCCACCGATGAACAGGTCATGCAACGCGCCGAAATGGTCGGTATGCAGGTGCCCGATAAAAACCTTGTCCAAATAATTGTACGGGATTTGCAGGGAAGAAATTCGCTCGGCCGATCCCGAACCAATGTCGAACAAGAACTTGTCTCCGTTGCCCAGTTCCACAAGGAAACACGCAGCAGCCTGAGCAGCCCGCGTTGTAGGCATTCCAGTTCCGCAGGCAATTACTCGCATCTCATCGTCGGCGAGATCTTCGGTATTGGGATAGTACACATCGCGCGGGCGATCACGCACCATCGTCGGAGAAACTTCTTCTGTTTCCTGCGCGTATGCTGCCGAGGGGGCAACTACATCAAATACCGCGTCGGTAATCGCTTGAGGGGAGACAGCCCAAGCGCCAAACATCACACCAATTGCGAAGTGCTTGCTAAGACTCCTGTAATTCAGATGTTGAGCCATGTGTCATCCTCCAGCCGCATGGTGGTTGGCAAGCTGGAGTTGCGGATTTTCGCGCTCCGGCTCGCTGTTTTGGTTACAAGCCTGAGGCTTAGGGAACATACACGTAAGTGACTCACGGTGAATAACGGGGTGACTCACGGGCTGATAATTGCAAAAATACGAATATGGTACGGCATTCCGAAATCGTCTCGGACGGTGAGAAACGCGCTGCCCTAGGCAGATTGCTTGCTGACGCTCATCTAGATGGATCCGATAGACTTCAGGCGTTCCTGACGTACATCGTCGAGGAAGAACTCGCAGGGCGGGGCGAAGAAATCCGCAGCAAGACTATCGCTCAAGATGTTTACGACCGCGATACCTCGGAGGGAACTGATCCGGAGAACATCGTTCGCGTCGATGCTCGGCGGCTTCGCCAGTTCTTGGAACTGCATTACGAAGGTATTGGAAAAGATGATCCGGTACGACTGTGTATCGATAGCGGTGGATATAGGCCGCGTTTCGAAGCCGTTTCAGGCATCGCTACAGTATCAATCTCGACTGAAGTTAAACGTTTTGGACTACCCATAGGCGCGTTCGCCATAGGGGCTTTAGTTGGTGCATTGGTCGCAGTCGGTCTTGCCCAAGATGGACAGGAAACTGCTTCTGCTGAAGTGAGCGGTTTGCCTGCAGCTGACTCGAACGCGTACTTGCAGCGCGCTGCAATTTACGAAAAATCCCCGGCCGCACTACAAGCGTTCAATTTGGCGCAACAGGCGCGGACAATGATATTTCCGATCTTCGACCAACAACGCCAGTTATTGGTTCTCACCGTGTTCGAAGGCGTGATCGAAATCGACCCAGAGTATTTCGGCGGATATGCGGGTGCAGCGCAGGCACTCGCGTCCCTTGCGGTGATAACTCCGCCGTCCGATGCCAAGACCGAATATGCTGATGCCGCCATGAAGCTGGCGAACCAAGCAGTTAGCCTTGCTCCGGACCAAGCCTGGAGCCAGTCCGCTAAAAGCTGGGCCTTTTTCGCCAATCGCGACTACGACGCAGCTTTGCAACTCGGTAGACGGGCCTCAAAACTTGATCCGAATGATGGAGCGGTTCTCGACTTTCTTGGCGCTGTGGCTTTGTTTTCGGGCGCATTCGAGGAGGCAATCGAGACCGCAGACAGGCTCTCGTTGCTGGATCCCAGCAACCAGAGGTTTGCCAATCGAAACATTTCGGGCGCGACGCACTTTCATCTGGGTGAATATCAAACAACGGTAGAGCGCTTTGAAGAGGCAAAGCAACTTGGCGATCCGCTTAGCGCTCCTTCTCTGGCTTATGTGACGGCAGCGCTGTCTGCCATGGGGCAAAACCAAGCGGCCAAAGCCAAGCTGGCTGAACTTGAGCGTGCATGGCCGAACGCGCCAATAGACGCGATACTCAAAAGTATCCACAAAGACGTCGAGAACGCAGAAGCCGTGCTACGCGAGTTACGAAAACAAGGATGGGTAAGCCCTGTCCGATAGGGTGATGAACGACGGCTGATAGCGGTGCCAAGGTCATAGTTTTTTCCGTGTGTGGGGGCTCAAGTCGAAACTCACTCCACCTATCCGCCAGCAGCAGAAATTGTTCATGACTGTCCTGATAGCGCAGCCGGTTTGCAAGCGAGCCTGCATAGTGTCCGATGTGAAGCGGCCCCGTGGTGCGGTCACCTGTCAGAATGTTTGGTTTGTTCATTTGCGTCTTCTCATGAAAAGGGAGGCGGCACATCGGGAGGCTCGGAAAACAAAAGGCCGCCCATGCGGCGGCCTCGGGATACGTTTGGTCATCCGGCCACCCTGTCAGGAGGCCAGCCACCAAGTCATTGCGATGATCGTAGTGTTTTCCATGGAATACTGACTATCGTCTGTGAAATTACTGGTCAATCAATTGGTAGAGAGGGCTTGAGGCTGACCTCGGATGCGGTGCAGCACGTTCGCTTTGCGATGCAAGTACGGCCCAATGAGGACCTTCACCGCATAGTATCTATGTTGCGGTGTGGCCCGCTAAACCGGACCTTCGCTGCATCAGTAACATCGGGGTACTTGCGAACTCACAAAACGCAGGACTTCGTGGGAATTCAGGTGTGACAACCGACTGTCAGCATTGGAAGGTCAGTAGTCAGAATTCACCACTTCTTTTGGTAGCAAATCGATGCGACCTTTAGCACATCACAGTGCGCTAACTACGTATTTCCACTGTTTCATTCAGCTATGGGCATAGTAAATGACTTGAAAAACAGTTTTGGACTTAGAATTGACATGAATTAGTCCAAAATTTCGATGACTTGAGTGGTGTTGGAGCCCATGTCAGCCCGCCAAGTTGGCTGCAAACCAGAGAACCTCGAGCAACGAGCACATGATCAAAGTCACGAACTTCAGCAAACAATACAAAGGCTTCACGGCCGTGAAGAACCTTAGCTTTTCGGTTGAACCCGGCCAAATCCTCGGGCTGGTTGGTTCGAATGGTGCAGGCAAGACGACGACCCTGCGTGCCTTGTGCGGGATTGTCCCTCCGACCTCGGGGCGCCTCTTGGTTGCGGGCCATGACATTGTACGGGAACCAATCGAAGCAAAACGGAACATCGGCTATATTCCTGATGATCCGCGGCTTTTTGACACCATGACGGTCTGGGAACATCTGGCCTTTACTGCAGCGGCTTACCAACTTGTAGATTTTGAGGAAACCGCCGAAGCGCTTCTTGTGTCCTTCGAGCTTACCCATAAGCGCGATACGCTCGTCCATAACTTGTCTCGCGGTATGCGCCAGAAGGTGGCGATCGCCTGTGCCTTTTTGCACGATCCCAAAGTGATCCTGTTCGATGAGCCCTTAACGGGGCTCGATCCGCAGGGGATCCGGGGCATCCAGCAGGCGATCCGAGAACGTGCGCGTTCCGGTGCCGCCATCATCATCAGCTCGCATCTTTTGAGCCTGTTCGAGAACTTGTGCACGCATATTATGGTGCTGAACCTTGGTGAGTGCCGTAGGTTTGGCACGATGAGCGACGTGTTGAGCGAGGTCGGCGAGACCGACAGTAACTCGGCCCTAGAAGAGGCGTATTTCAGCATCACCCAAGACAAAGAAATGGCTGAAGTTTAAAGATATGGATTCCGCGCTTTTTCGTCTTCTTTTGATGCGCCTGCGTGGCGGCATCCGCCTGCGTCTGATCCAATTGACAACTTTGCGCGGCCTGCTCTTTTCTGTTGCTTTTTGCGGGATCGTTTGGCTGCTGCTGGTTGCAAACGGCTCAACTATGGAAACGGGGTTCCTGGCAGACGCCGCCTTGGATCGGCAAGCTTTAAACACGCAGATCAGCACTTACATGCCGATCGGAATGCTTGCGATGTCCCTGTTGACGGTCGCGTTGTCTGTCGGTCCTACGTTTCATTTTTCGCCCGCAGAGATCAATTTTCTTTTCACCGGGCCATTCCGTCGGCGCGACCTGATCATCTACAAATTCGGCGCCTACGTTGCCGGTGCCACATTAAGCTGTGCGCTCATCACCATCTTTGCGCAGGCGCAAACGGGGTCCGCACTGACTGCGTTTATCGCCTCGCTCCTGACGCTCGTCTTCGTTCAGTTGAACAGCGCCGTCATCGGCATGGCTGGGCAAGCACTGGAAGGCAGCAGGTTTGCGCGGCTTCGATGGCCCGCAATTGCGCTGCTTTCCGCCGCTGCGACCGCCACCGCAGTCTACGCTTGGACAACGCCCGAGCGCAGCCTATTCGACCTGCTGTTCGAGTTTCGCCACTCGTGGATCGGCACCATTGTCCTGTCACCCTACATCGTGTTTGCCGAACTCTTCGTAGCGCCATCGCCATTTCCGCATCTGTTCTTTTGGGCCTCAATCGCGGTCCTCATCAACGCTGCACTATTGCACCTTGCAATCAAGCTCGACGCGCGCACGACCGATCGTGCCTTAAGGGAAAACGCCCGACAGAGCGACCGATGGGAGCGCATAAAGCAAGGAGGTTCGTTCTGGGCCACTGAACGGACCGAAATACCTTCGATCCGTCGTGCGCCGACTATAAGTGGTTTGGGGCCGATTATCTGGCGTCAGGCGCTCAACGTTGCCCGCAGTTCATTCAGGGTCGTTGCCGTATTTGTTGGTATGGCAGCCTGCGTCGGGCCAGTCCTTTCCGCGGCCGGTATATCGGTCACGGACTCGCGGGCCGTGTTGTTTTTCTACATCTTTTTTGTGTTCATCCTGCCTCGAACACTGGTTTGCGACTTTCGCGGCGACCTGAGCCGGATGGAAGTCTACAAGACCTTGCCCATCACACCATGGCGCATCTGCGCAGGTCAGCTCGTGACTCAGGTGGTTCTGGCCTGTGTCGTTGCTTTGACCATGATCGTCAGCATCGTTGTCTTTCAAGATGGACTCGGCATACCCGATGCACTGGTCCTTGCGGCTTTTGTATTCCCGTTGACCGTGCTTCTCTATACCGTTGAGAACACCATACATCTTTTGTTTCCGACAAAACTCCTCCCGATGGGACGAGCAGACTTCGAATTTCTTGGTCGTTCACTTGTCGAGTTCATTGCGAAGTCGATTGCCATTTTTGCGGCTGTGGCGGCTTCGGCTGCCGTCGGGCTATTCACATTCACAACGATAAGACCCTCTTGGGTTCTATTGGGGTTGGCCAGCTGGATCACATTGACCTTGTTCGGGCTTTTTGCGTTGGCCGCGATGCAATATGCGTTTCGTCGGTTCGCAGTGGCAGAAAACGTCGACTAATGCGAAGAATGGTGAACGCCGGCCGAGGCCTTCAACCTACTTGAGGCTCCAGCCGTCGGAATGGCGGGTTTGGACCTAATATCTGGTGCGGACTCGTTGAAACTAGCTCTGTCAAGAATAGCAGTTCACCAAAGTTCCGTTCCTGGCACACCATCGAATAGGCGTATCTAGTAACCGCGCTGTCGATGATCAAAGATATGGACCGACAACGAGGACCAACGTGAGTGGTAGTACTGGAAATACCTGCTAGCAGCGTAAGCGGACCAATATAGGTTAAGCACCCCTGAAAAGGAGCTGGCGCATTCACCATTCGGAAACCCCAAGTCGCCTTATCTTTTGGCGCAGGATTTCAGGTTTGAGTCCCCGCATAAATATCAGGCACGCGAGAACAAAATTGTTGTCGCGCGTAAAAATACTTGAATTGTTGCATTTTAAGTTCAAGTATTCGAATGCGTGGCAAGTCTGTATTACCTCTGTTGCTCGCGCATTTGCCAGACCTGTCTGGTTAACCTCCTGGAGATGACGTGAGTGGCGTCGCCAGGAGGTTACTTTTTCGTTGAGACAATCTTCCACAGAAGCGCCTAATGAAGCTAGCTAGGTTGAAATGCCCCCCTTGTGAGCGAAGTTTGTTTTGTTCGTTTGCCTGCTATTTGTAACCTGGTTCTGAACGTCCGGAATGAGCGGTTTGCGACTTGCCGCACTCGCGAAAGACTGAAGCGTGATCAAAGGCGGCTTTGGGCTCGTTGCAGACATTCTAAGTCAACAAAAAAGTCGACTTATGTCTGCGCTGAGCTCGGAGCAGACGTTCGAAGTGCCTTTTTCTGTGCCTTCAAAAGGGGAATGGCTAGGTTTCCCGACTACTCCTCGAATGAGCGTGAGATCGCGTCCATTGCAGCCCACCCCAACGCGATATTCTCCTTGTCTGCACTAACTGGAAGCGATGAGAATTTAACGATTACTGTCCGGGTTGTGGGGTTAATCCAAATGTGCTGACCGTTGACCCCGACGGCGAAGAACGAACCGTGGTCGTCCTTGGTCACATACCACTGATTTCGGTAGAAGCCGTCGGGCCAAGCCTTAGAGTAGATTGTCGGCTGCCAAGCCGCGTTGTCCCCGTTAAAGCGGATATCATCGATCCACCCAGACGGTATGATCTGTCGATCATTGAAGAAACCATCGTTCAGGACCATTTGCGAGAACCTGGCAAGGTCGCGCAAAGTCAGAACGAATCCGCCGTTTGCGGCGGCGGCGCCCTTGTAGTCGACCGTGATTTGGCCATCGTGGTCGGCTCCGAGTTTCGACCAGATCGCGGTGCTCATGTAGTCCGCAAACCGCTGTCCCGAAGCTCTTTCGATTAACCAACCAAGAACGTCAGTGTTGATCGATGCATATTGGAACTGCTGACCGTGCGGTCGCGACGCGTCTTTTTCAATGGTCGTCGCAAAGGCATAGACCCCTTCCTCGGCCATGGGTGCATTTTCGCCGCGCCAAGCTGTTGAGGCCTCGTGTGCGACAACCTCTGCTTGAGGGTCGGCGTAGTCCTCGCTGAAGACTATAGAGGTTGTCATATCAAGAACTTGCCGAACCGTAGCATCACCAAAACCCGGCGCGCCATCCATCTCCGGGATATAGTCCGTGACCTTCGCTGTCGGGTTCAGTCGTCCGTCATTCACGAGTATCCCGGCCAGAGTACCTGTAACGGACTTCGACACGGACATCAGAAGGTGCCTCGTGTCTGGAGTCATTCCATTGAAGTACTTTTCAAAGACGATATCGCCGTTGTGCAGAATGATGAAGCCATCGGTATACGTCCGGACCAGCATGTCCGTGACTGTCATCGGTTGACCGCCCAAGTCGTCAAACTGAAGCCTTGAGAGGTCTTGAGGCGCGAGATTGAGAGGCGCAGCCGGTCCTGAACCACGGCTGATATTTGCAACGTGCAGGAACTCGCTGATATGCTGAAACGCCCAACGATTGTCAGGGCCCTTGTCCCAAGCAGAAATATCGATGGTACGTATTGGAGGATTCCCTTGCATGATCCCCATCTCGGCCGCGGTCATCGGCCGTCCTTCGACAATGTTGTCTTGCGCAAACGCCGCACTGGCAAATGCTAAAGCGCAGAAATAGCAAAGTGTTTTCATTGTTCCCTCCCCCATTTCTTCGAATTTATAACGAGAACCCAAAACCACCAAATTGTGCGGATGTGGCGGTCTGCTTTGTCCGCAGTCCTTCCATCGGCAAAGCGATCGGGAATGTCCGGTTTGCACGGTTCAGAACTTTCTGCACGGGCGAAGCCTCAAAGTGCGGTGAAGGTCTGGTAAGGGCTCCTATCGCCAGTACAAGTGCACTGCTGAAAAACGTCCATTCTGAGCCCGGAGCTGCCGTTAGTCGCGCTTCGGGCCTATGCAAGTGCGGCGCGTCGTGAACGCACAAACCGGACATTGAGCGCAATTTTGTGAAAGGCAGGGGAGTGGGAAAGTTGTCGTTGCTGATTTTCGTTACTTGTGAAGGTATTGGCAACGACCATCAGGATTCAACTGAAAGCCAATAGTCTATGTATTCGATACCAACTTTGGAAACAGAGCGCGTCATATTGCGTGTGCCCACGATGGAGGACTGGCCAGAATACTCTGAGTTGATGGTGTCAGAACGCTCGGTTTTCATGGGTGGTCCTTTCTCTCTTGCTGCTGCCTGGGGATTGTTTTGTCACGACGTTGCGCAATGGGCACTGATGGGAATTGGCGCGCTGATGATTGAAGAACGTCGGTCAGGGCGGTGTTTAGGGCAAGTAGGAGTTAATTCCGGTCCTCTGTTTCCAGAGTATGAACTGGGCTGGCTTATCTATTCACACGCAGAGGGTAAAGGATTTGCCCACGAAGCTGCACAGGCGTTGAAACGCTGGGCGTATCGTGAAAGGAAACTTGAGACACTGGTCAGTTATGTGGATCCATCTAATCTTCGATCCCGTTCGCTTGCCGAAAGGCTCGGCGCTAAGTTGGACGCAGCAGCACCTCGTCAAGATCCGACGGATCTAGTTTATCGCCACCCCTTTGAATAGGTCACCTAGGCTCAGGACTCATAGCCAGAACATGACGAGAGCTGCGATGGCGATTGCTGAGAGGAAAACTGTCGGGCACCTGTCGTACCGTGTTGCGCCGCGCCGCCAATCCTTCAATCGACCGAACATGATCTCTTTGCGGTAGCAGCGTTTGTAACGCCACATGTCATACCTCGCGGGTTTCTTGCGGTGCTTTCGACCTAGTATGCAGGGGCGTGCCATTGTCGTACAAAGCTTTCCTGAACCAAACAGCATCATAGCCGCGATCCCGAGCAACCAATCGACATCTGGCAAGCTACTGAGCAAGACGCATGCACCGATGTAATTGCTGACCTATCCGGCGATTACAAAGAGGTTCGGTGGACGACCTCAGCTGTCGCAGATCGCATGCAACTTTGTGTTCATGCCGCCCTTGGTTCAGCCGCCCGCGCCCCCCTGTTTGACGTCAAAACTGGACGCAGTTCGATGAGCCTTCAGGTAAGTCGCATCAATCATCAGAGTTATTTCCTCGCCTTGATAGGCGGCCAGAGCAGCCATCATCTCGCCAAAGCCACCCGTCTTGCAACAAGAAACGTTTTGCTGAAAACCTACAACACCGGTACTGTTTACGCCAATCCAATCACAGCAAACCCAACGCTCATGAATCCACAACCAAACAACGCATCATTTGCACCGCTTGTGCAGGCGAATTTGCGTTCGCGATCCGTGGAAGGGTTTTCTCAAGATCTTGAAAGGGTCTGCGGGCAATTTGCCGTCGAATCTGGGTCTGCCTCACGCGGGCGCATTGATGGAGACGTTTCCACATTACCAGTGTCACGATTTGAAACGGCAATTGTATCTCTAGACGCTCAAAGAGTTTTTCGAGACGAGCGTATGATACGGAAGGATCCCGGAGAGCACTTGTTTCTACTCATACAGGACAAGGGAAACTGTCGCATTCACCAGAACGATACGTCGGTTTTGTTGACCCCCGGCGACATGTATCTTGTTGATAGCGCAAAACGCTCCGAGTTTGTCTATGACGGGATGAACTCTCGCCAAATCTCGATCCACCTGCCGCGTGATGAGATGCTGCACAGATTCGGGGCAATTTGCACCGGTGGGATTGGGGTGGACCACAATGATCCCTTGTTTGTGGCAATGCGCGCCGTTCTGGCCAAGATATTTGCGGAAGATAACGCAGTTACACTGCAGCTGGGCGAGGCGTTCTTGAGTTTGCTGGGGGCCTATTTCCGATGTGTCAGCCATCAGGAAGATCAAAACGGACGAGAGGCTAACGCAGTTCTGTCACGTGCCTTGCAACTGATAGAGCGCAAAGCGACCGATCCTGCATTCGGGCCGCAAGCGTTGGCAGAAGCTCTGCAAGTATCGTCCCGGACCCTTCAGCGCCATTTCGGAACGATTGGTGAAACGGCGAGTAAGCGTATCTTGTCTGTGCGGCTTGAGACCGCAAAAGCCCGACTGAAGGAAGTGAACTCTGACGCCGGACGCGACACGATCGCCGTCGTGGCGTATGATTCCGGGTTCAACGATCTGTCGCATTTTTACAAGGTCTTTCGGGAACGATTTGGTGTCTCCCCGGGGGCTGCGCGAAAGAATATGTCGCCTTGACCCAAATCTTGTGGCGCAAAACCCCAAGACTCGACCGACCGGTCGGCTAAACTTTCTCTCTATGATTGATGGTCGTGTACGAGCATCGAGATTCAGGGAGGACGAGACATGATCGAATACGATCTGACCATCGATGGTCAGCCAATATCCACGGCAACCATGTTTGATGTGCTGAACCCATCGACGGGTGAAGTTGCAGGACGGGCGCCCAATGCGACGACAGCCGAACTGGAGACGGCAGTTGCAGCTGCAAAAACAGCATTTGAAAGCTGGTCGGCCAGATCGGACGAAGAATTGCAATCCGCCTGCGAGGCTGTGGCACAGAAGATCGGAGAGCATTCCGATGAGCTTGCCAAAATCATTACCGCCGAACAGGGAAAGCCGCTGAACGGTCTGGGATCGCGCTGGGAAATGGGCGGGGCAGGGGCCTGGGCCGGATATACTGCTGGCCTGTCTTTGCCGATGAAGGTTCTGCAGGACAGCAATGAAGGACGGGTCGAGTTACATCGCAAGCCACTTGGTGTTGTAGGATCGATCACACCTTGGAATTTCCCGGTGATGATTGCGATTTGGCACATCATGCCAGCACTGCGTACCGGCAATACTGTCGTCATCAAACCATCTCCCCAGACGCCATTATCAACATTGCGTCTTATTCAGATTATGAATGAAGTTCTGCCTGCGGGCGTTGTGAATGTTATCACCAGCGATGACATCGGTGATAATATCGGTGGCGCGATGTCAGCCCATCCCGATATCCGTAAGATTGTTTTTACCGGGTCTTGCACCACCGGGCAAAAGGTCATGGCGTCGGCCGCCGAAACCATGAAACGCCTGACGCTCGAGTTGGGCGGCAATGATGCGGGCATCGTTCTGCCCGACGCCGACCCACACGCTATTGCCGAAGGTCTGTTCTGGGGTGGGTTCATTAACAACGGCCAGACTTGTGCCGCGATGAAGCGCCTCTATGTTCATGAAAGTATCCATGACGAGGTCTGCGACGCGCTTGTTGAATTTGCCCGCAATATCCCGGTGGGTGATGGCATGGACGACCATGCGATACTCGGCCCGATCCAGAACAAAATGCAGTTTGACAAGGTCAGCCGCCTGGTCGCCGACGCGAAACAGCGTGGTCGGGTGCTACTGGGTGGCGCACCGGGCGATGGGTTGTTCTTCCCTCCTACGATCATTGCGGGGCTGAATAACGGCGACCCATTGGTTGATGAAGAACAGTTCGGCCCGGCGCTGCCGATCATCAAGTACTCGGACGTGGAAGATGCGATTGCCGCTGCGAATGACAGCCCGAATGGGCTGGGTGGCTCGGTCTGGTCGTCTGACATTGAGGCCGCCAAGGCAGTTGCCAGCCGCATGGAATGCGGATCAGTCTGGATCAACAAGCATGGCGCCATTCAACCCAACGCCCCGTTCGGCGGGGTCAAATCATCTGGGATCGGCGTCGAATTCGCCGATGAAGGTTTGGCCGAATACACCGATATCCAAGTCGTATTCAGCTAAAGAAAGACAGGAGAGGAAAAGATGAAAATCAGGAATATCCTTGCCACAACTGCGCTGGGAGCCGTCTTCGCCGGTGGGGCCCTTGCGCATCCATTGGACGGACTAACGCCCGACGAGCTTCAGCAGATCAACACGATCCTGAAAGACAGCGGCACCGTCACGGATGAGACGCTGTATCCGTTGATCGACCTGCATGAGCCGTCGAAGGCCGACGTTCTGGCGTGGAAAGTAGGGGATGCGCTGGATCGTAAAGCGATGGTGCAATACACAACCGACGAAGGCTTTAGCGAGGCGATCGTAAATATCACGCAAGGCACGGTCGAAGAGAACTTTGCCATCGAGGGCTCGGGCCAGCCGATGGTTCTGTTCGCCGAGTTTATCGGTGCGCTGGAAGGTGCTCTGGGCCACCCGGACATGATCGCGGGCTTGGAAGCACGTGGTTTAACAAATGAAGACGCGTTCTGTCTGCCTCTCACAGCGGGCAATTTCTTTACCCCCGAATTCGACGGTACGCGTCTGATGAAGGTGCCCTGCTATCAAAACCCGACGGGCTCAAACTTCTACGCAAAGCCAATCGAGGGTCTGTTCGCAATCTACGACATCGGCAAGCAGGCAGTTGTTGAGGTCATCGACACCGGTGCGATCCCTTTGCCGCAAGATCCCTGGGGTTACACGCTGGAAGAGGTTGCCGAACGGGCCGAGCTGCGCCCTGAAACCAACAAGGTGCTGCTGACTCAGGAAGGTGGACCTAACTACAAGCTGGATGGTAATCATCTGGAATGGGATATTTGGCGCATGAACCTGCGCGCGGAAAAGCGTGCTGGTCTGGTTGTCTCAAACATCGATGTGAACGATCAGGGCAAATGGCGTTCGGTCATTTATCAGACGCATTTGTCCGAAGTGTTCGTCCCCTATATGGACCCGACTGACGGTTGGTACTGGCGGACCTATATGGACAGTGGCGAATACGGGTTCGGCCTGTTCCTGACACCGCTTCGCGCAGGCGTTGACTGCCCGGCATATGCGACCTTCCTGCCCGCTGTGATCGCGGACGACGCCGGTATGCCGCTGGAAATTCCGGATGCGATCTGCATTTTTGAGCGTAACATTGGCGATCCTGCATGGCGTCACTTCGAGATCTTCGCTCAGACACCCGAAAATTTTGTCCCGGCCGAAGGTCGTTCGGAAACCGAACTGGTTGTGCGGACGGCATCGGAAGTCGGGAACTATGACTACTTGATCGACTACCGTTTCAAGCAGGACGGTCAGATGTTCATCAAGATCGGCGCAACTGGTCTGGACGCAGTCAAAGGTGTGGTTTCGACCTCGATGAACGATGCGACGGCTGCGGAAGATACGAAATACGGCACGTTGATTGCACCGCATCTGGTTGCGGCCAACCATGATCATTATTTCAACTTCCGTATCGACTTCGACATCGACCAGCCGGTCAACCACATGGGTTTGATGGAAATCATCCCGGCTGAAGTGCCTGCAGACAGCCCGCGCAAATCGATGTGGACCTGGCAGCACGTGATGCCGGATAGTGAGCTGGACGCACGCTATCGCTTCAGCGCATCCAGACCGCGTCACGTCCATATTTCGAACCCGCAAGCGGAAGGCTATCTGGGCCATACCCCGGGTTGGATGATTCACCACGGCTCGATCGCCTATGGCCCGTTTGACTTTGAAAACGACCCGCCGTTCAAGCGAAATGCCTATATCGAGTATTCCTCGTGGACGACAGTGTACGATCGCGATCAGCGCTATGCGGGTGGTAAATACGCGATGCAAAGTGACGGTTCGGACACGCTGGCCGAATGGGTAAAAGAGGACAAACCCCTCATGCACCAGGACATCGTGTCGTGGTTTACTGCAGGGTTCCACCACATCCCGCGAATGGAAGACTGGCCGGTCATGTCGACCGAGTGGAAGACGGTTCACATCATGCCGTTCAACTTCTTCGCTCACAACCCAGCGCTGACGATCCGCGAGTGATTATGGGCAAATGAAACAATCGAAGGGCGGCCTATTGCAGGCCACCCTTCGTTTGTGTGTGATCTTATCGATATCGATTTCTTAAAGTTTGGTAGGGCCGTCCGCTCGACTTTGCAAAGTCGACTTTCTGCGTATTGTCGTTATTGAAATTGATGGCAGCGAAGCCGAAGCGTCCAGCCCCGAACGCCGGATCCAGTGCGATCAGACCTCATGTGTCGAAGCAGTTCCTTGTAACTTGATAACAAGCCAATTGAGATGACAAGCGCCAGATGAATTCCCCAATTTTGGCAAAAAGTTGCGTTCTCGGCCGACAAAAGTTGTGTTTCAAGTCAGACAAGTTCCGATTCAAACCGGACGGCATAAATACGTGGAAAGTGGCTGGGGTGCTAGGATTTAAAATTCTATAAAAATTATTTTAAAACAAATGTATAATAGAGGTAAGCTCGAGAGGTGTTCCGGGGTTGGTTGCTTCGCAACTTCTTGTAAGTCACTTAGTGATCAAAGTTACGACAGGTATCCACATATCTTTAAAACCCACTGAAGAGCTTAACATGCTTAGATTACCAAAGAGCTTTCTCGAGTTTTTTATACGCAGTCTGAAGGCAGTACCCTACCTAGCGGTGGTGTTCGGACCAGTGTTTGCACTGATCGGTTTATGGGAAAGTCAGTCGACCAAGCAGTTCTTAAGTGAATCTAAAGACGTGCAAGCGATCGTTCTTCGGATCGACGAGCAGGTCGGTGAGAAAGGTCGTGTTTACAGGCCCACCTTTGAGGTTACGGACGAGGGTCAGAAAGTAGAGTATACGGGTAACTTGTGGACGTCGCCGAAGCCTCACAACGTAGGTGACATTGTTCGGGCAAAGTTTCAACGCAGCTCTGGAAAAATAATGAGTGAGCGAATGATCCAGAGTTCCAAAAACTTGAGCGAAAGCCTCCTCAATTTAGGTGTTTTCTCATTTATTCTAGGCATTTGTTACTTCGCTAGGAGATGGTGGTTGACCAGAACTCGCGCAAAGGAAACTGAAGGCTGAGGTGGGGGCGCAATCGATTGATGCATGAGACAAATCGTTGGGCTGAGAATCTGACACAAGTTCGTTGTTTGTGTTTAAAGGTGCGGAGTGAACAATGCTAAAGCTGTTCTCTTCACGCGTCATGTTGTGCGAGTCACTGTAAAGTTGACAAGTTGGAATCCGCGAACCGCAGCATATTGAAAGTGCCCGCATACGTTGCGGGATCTCGCAACATTTCTTATTCACAAAACCGGCAAGTTTCATGGGAAATGGCTGTGCACGCAGTCTGGTGCTATCCGCTCTCGAGCTGACATTTCCCTGATTACAGGGAGTTTGCAGGGAAATTCTGTCGATTATATGTCTTCGTACTGATCTGCCCGCGTCAATGGCCCAGAAATTCAGCTACTTAGCCTAGAATTCCCTACATTCAGAAGCAGGGAATTACTAGCGTCTTTGCAGGGAAATTTCGGCGGTAAACAGAGACGGACAAAATTCAAGGAACGCGTACGGCATGCGCGATATTCCTCGCGGTAGCTGCGAGTATTTCGTCTCGTAACGCTAAAGTTCTATGATTTCAGCAGAACCAAGATGCCGAGTTTTGGCGAACTCATGACGCGTGGGCGATACATCTTGATAGTGACATTATGTTAAATGTCCGATGAGGCCATCATGAGGTTCCAGAGCCAAGTTTGCACGCATTAAATCTAGCCAGCAGTCGCTATCCTTTCGCCTGACGCATCGCCTGATAACGATTTAAATGGGCGTCCGCGAAACGGGACTGTTATCTCAGTCGAATCCCTGCTTTATAGGCAGCCAATACACAACAGGGATAACGTTTCCTCTTTTTAAGACGCTTTGTCTGTCCATAATCACGAGACAAGTTTGAGGAAGAAATACGCGAGGAACGAATGGCGCTACGAATTTCCGCTAAGCTAAAGAAGGCTCTCTCGGAAGAGCTGAAGAAAGACAAGTCTGAGATTGAAGACTACGTCTGGAACCACAAGGAGCAAAAGTGCTTCCTTTGCTCTGAAAAGTTGAACCGCGCCTCAGATGATATTGAATTAGACCACGATGTCCCTGAGGGAGAAGGCGGCTCTAATGCGTTCGAGAACTTGAACCTCGCTCATGTTGAGTGCAACCGCTACAAAAGAAATCACAGCAGTTTTGATGTTAGGCCGCATCTAAAATTCAAACGATTTTATGAGAGTAAGTTGGGAGAAGTGCACTTCGGGGATGCAATGGCGTTCTTTGAAATAACTCCAACCGAATGCTATCTGCAGATCGATGATACTCAGTCATATGCAAATATCCAAACCACTTTGGGCGAGGAGCGGCTACGAATCCACAAAGAAGTTGTAAATGGTAAGGAGCAGTTTTTTTGTTTTGCGACGCTTCCGGTTTCTTGTATTTTAAACGATGCTGATATTCAGCCAAGAGAAATAAAAATTAACCACCTTTTTGCGATCTCGGCCGATTTAAAGAAGAATCCTCTGCATGAGCAACCAGCCATTCGAATTGCTGGCAACTCCGATAAGAAATTGATGCTAATGTTTGATGGGCAACACAAAACCGTTGCTCATATGCTTAATGGAAATCATAGCTGCACATTTAAGATCTACCTGAACATTGAAAAGCCCGAAGCCGTGCATCTCGTGAACTCGATTCAGGCTAGAATAAAGATGTTACCTCTCACGCCGTTTGAACTGGCATCAAAGATGTCCGATGAAGTTAGGCGCAAGCTTGAGGCCTATGAACATCAAATCGGTTCAACTGAAGTTTCCGAGGAAGGGTTCATTTCATGGCTTGATCCAGCCGATCGAACTCGCGCAAAAAGTGGCATAGAGGCTGCGGTTGTTGATCGCATCATAGGAGACTCTGATCTTGCGTTCATGAAAATTGTAGAGCGAAAAGGAATTCCAACCTCTAGCGATTTTTCCGTAAAAGAGCCTGCGTTTAAAAAAATGTTTTGAAAACCCTTTTGCATACAAGGCCATTAGCGGCATCCTTCAAGGGCGACGCTATGAAAGATGCCAGGGAAAGAGAGGCCAGAAACGTTACTAAGATTCTAAATTTGGCATTTGATAAAGGTTTCGTGCCAGATCCAGATAGGGATGCTGATCTTGAAAGCGCGAGAATAAGAAGATTAACCTATCAGGGTTCGCTTCGTATTATGTGCGAAATTCTTCATAAGATCACTGCAAATCACTTCTACTCAAAAGAGGATACGGTTTTGCTGGAAAAACTGATTGATGGGGAGCTCTCAAGCAAATTGTCTGAAGCTGCAGAGCGATTTTTTGGGCATCCAGTTTGGATAGCAGACCTTTCGTCAGGAACAAAATCGCAAGCCGTTGATGATGCATTGAAGAAGAACCAAAACATCGAGGATGCTTTCAAAGGTGTTGGACTGACTGCAGCCTATTGTGCTGACTTCGAGCAGCTGCCGACAAATTGGGCTGGATCCTGATATTTAGGTCGTTTGCCGACAGGACGTGTCTCGGGTTGGAGGATTTTCGGCGGTGATTTTGGACAGTACTCAAGTGCGGAGTTGCCATCCCAACTCTTGAGGGATCTAGGCCCTTGGATCAAGAAAAGGAGAAAATTTTGTCTCATGCGTAGGGACAATCTCCAAGATCTTAACAACAGATTTATTAAATTTTTTGGCCTTTCTTTGATTGTTTCTGGCTGTTGGTCAGCAAACTAGAGAGTGCACCATACTACTGTTCAAAAATGAGGTATTAATAGACAATTGATTCTGACCAGCTGGCTAACCGGAAATTAACATGGCATCAAATATCAGTCGTTGGGGCCTTTTAAGCGGATCTTTTCCGACTGACCCGGAAGTCGATCCTGATAAGTCCAATATCTTTGCGTTGGCCGCGGTCGTACAGGAATCCGACGCGTCAGGCTGCAGTTAACGGCCGGTATGTTAAGCCGTGTGGTCACAGCGCAGGCTTCTTCGCGTTTGCTGATAACACGTGTTTGCCTATCGCTGTGTGTGCACAGAGATCTGAGGTAGCATTCGGCATATAACCAGCCCGAAGCGGTCGTTCAACTTCCACTGTGTTGGGGGAAGCAGAACTTCCGCCATTGATCAAATTCGGTAGAGCAGGCTGCCAAGCAGACCTTCGGTAAGTTTGCAGCACCAAGCCCTAAAAGCGGCAGCTTTGCGCAGGAAGCGGACTGTGCAAAGTCAGAGTAATTATATACCCGGACAGTGCACGAACGGCTTTAAACCACCGTTGAGTTAAATACGTCCTCCTGTGGTGCAGATTCACCAAAGCAAAAAAATCCCGCATGCATTTATTCCGTACAGATAGCGCCTATTCGCTAGGCCGTGCGATTTCATTTTTGGAAGCAAATCGTTTCGGCTCTGAGAGTTCCAGCACAACACCCATGTTTTTTGCTTTATTAAGCCAAACAACGACCTGATTAATTTCCAAGCAAAAATGTTCGGCTATCGCAAGGTCAGTTTGCGGCCCCTCTGCTAACCATTTTTCAAGCAAATCGAGAAATACTTTGAACAATGACGTTTCCGAAGGCTGAACGTCTGAAGCGAATTGTGTGGACTTGGAAGTCCGTAAATCTAGCTGTGGCGATTGTTTTTGGTAAGTTGCAAATAGAACCTCTCTAAGGTTTTCTGGAACTTCCCCTTGAGCGCCATCAATTGGCAGAAGGCCCATCTCGACTAGACGTTTGTTACCCAATGCAACATGCTTGTCCATACGTACGAAAGCCTGCGTCCATTGTTGCTTTTGGTTCTCAATTGCCCCTGTCCACGTTCCGCCTTTAGTCTCGCTATCGACTACAATTGCAGCAGATCCTAAGGCATACATGTATTTATTTCGATCCATAGCTTTTGCAACAGTGAAACCTGAATCAGGATCGTAAGGGCTAACCAAGATGAGGTTTCCCGATTTTATTGGGTCACGATTTCGCTTTGCAAGCACCAACTTGGCAAGTGCGTCGACCAACACCGCTGTCACGTTGCCACCGGCGTTTATTGTACTATCCATGGCAGCCCGATCGATCCCCCGGGCGTCACCAGATACAACGTTTAGGCCTACTGACGCACAACGCGCCCCCAAGTTTTTGGCGAATCTCAATCCAGTTTCTGATGCATTCCGAGAGCCAACGACACAAACGGATTCACTCTTTAGTAGATCTAAGTTTCCTGCACAGTATAAAATCGGGGGGGCTCGCCCCCGCAGCTTTGCCTTCAGTCTAGAAGGATACTGGTCGTCGCCTCTGCCAATGATCTTGATTCCAAGCTGCGACCAACGTTCAACCGCAAGAGCGAGAGCAGTCCCCCGTTCCATCAGAACCTTAAGCCTTTCGGTGTCAAAAACGAGATCCTCTGGTAGTTTCTGCAACATATCGGCTGGGCGTAGGTTCAACTTAACCAGTTGCATAGCCAGCTTATTATACTCAGCACCACTAAGTGGCTCGACATCTGCAGCCTTTGTGAATTTTCCAATTAGCAACAGCGTTGCTTGTGTGTCTGGCGATAAGGTAGTCATCACTAATTTAATCTCCCGCCGCCGACGCTGATGCAAGAACAAGAGGAAACACCGGCCCTGTTCCAGCTTGTCGGAGTAAGGCGCCAACTACTGTCACAGACCATCTCGAATCCACTACATCGTCTATCAATAGTGTTGCCCCCGATCCTATAAGGTCTTTGTTAACATGAAACGCCCCATCCAGATTACTTGCTTGCTGTGAACTATTCATCATCGTTATCTGACGTTCAGTTTCCCTGATTTTTGTGACCGCAGGGCTAAAGGGAATGTCAAGCGCATGAGCCAGGCGTTGGGCAAAATTGGGGACTAAGGCTTCGCTGCGAAGAGACGGTACACATGTTATCCAAACTGGATAAGGCTGTGGCATCCATCGTTCTTTGACGAGCTCTACGCATGCGTCAACAAGAGCGTCAGAAAAAAAACCACTTTGTTTGCAGTCATCAACTTCAGTACCCCAACCGCCATCTTTCCAAGTAGACAACGCGCGCCCCTCTTCGCAACGAAGCTCTTCCGGAATGATTCCCTTCCAAGCATAATCGGGAAACGCGTTCGCCTGCCATTTTTTCCGGGGCATGAGAACTACATCGCTGCGCTTGATGAAGCGACTTGCCTCCGCAACGATTTCCTCGTCTACTTTAATTTCGATTAAAGGACTTTTAAGGCAGTTCGCGCATCTACCGCAATCTGCGGCAGCGGGATCATCGAGCGCTTCACCAAGAAACCGCATTAAGCATCGGTCTGTTTCGAGATAAGCAAGAACACTCTTCCACTCTTCTTTGCGCTGACTAATGAGCCGTCTCTCGTTCTCTTGGTCTGGTTGATATTCGTGTATGGTTCGGTACCAAAGTGTACCATTTTTCGCCACCAATCCATTGTTGACGACTGATAGCATTTTGAGAATTTGTTTTATTTGAGACGGCTTTAGATTAACTAAATCAGTCAGTTTGGTCTCTGAGATGCCTCCATCTGCCGCATCCAGGACATCTAGAATTTTCTCAACTTGCCACTGCGGAGGAAATGATTTTTCTATGAAGTGGTTATTAATTTCATGATCCTCGGCGCCGCGCATTAATACACCTACTGCATTTTCAATCCCTCGACCCGCGCGGCCTACTTGTTGGTAGTAGTGAACAATTGATTGCGGTGCCTGAAAATGAATAACAAAACTCAGATCCGGTTTATCAAACCCCATACCTAGTGCATTGGTGGCAACCAGAACTTTCATTTCGTTCCTTAGAAGCATTCCTTCCAATTCTTCGCGACTGCGATCTACTTCAGCGTTTCCAGTGCCACCGTGATACGCGTGCGCATCAATGCCTTGTGATATCAACCAATCGGTGACGCGGTTTACGTCGCGCTTGGTGAGAGCGTAAACGATACCATTGCCCTTAATTTCATGAAGAGCCTGAGATAGCCAAGCGAGTCTCGCAGCAAGATCAGGCAGTATGACAGTCTGCAATCCAAGTGTGGACCTTGTTAATGGACCCCGCTGCAATTGCGTATTTGCGCCCATTTGCTCCAGTACATCATTGACCACTCTTTCGTTCGCCGTTGCGGTTGTAGCGAGTACCGCGACATTGGAGGGAAGCTGTGCCAAAATCCGATCAACTCTTTGATAGTCAGGTCGAAAATCATGCCCCCAGTCAGAGATGCAATGCGCCTCGTCTATCACCAAAAAGCGAACCCTGTCAGAAATTTTCAACAAGCATTGATCCATGAATTTCTCATTTGAGAGTCGTTCGGGTGCGACAAGTAGTAAGTCAACTTCATTGGCGAGGACGCGGTTTATGATCCCGTCCCATTCATCTGTGTTTTTTGAGTGTATTGTAGCGGCGCAAAGACCAAGGCGTTCGGCGGCCTCTACTTGGTTGCGCATTAGGGCAAGCAATGGAGAAATTATGATCGTCGTGCCTGCACCAGAATCTCGTAGGATCCGAGTTGCTAGAAAATAGACCATGCTCTTACCCCACCCGGTTCGTTGAACCAAGAGAACCCGCTGCTGGCTATTTACAATTGCATCGATGGCGGTCCATTGGCCGTCTTTGAACTCCAAAGCGTTACCAGCGGTAGCAGTGCTAAGCAGCGCTAATGCTTCGTTATATGTAATCATCGTATTCACCTCGAATTTTCCACTAAAATTATGGACTTATGTTCAGTTCCTTAGAGCAGGCAATGGGTTGTGGATGCAATATTGAAATGACATCGAGCATGCATCCTGGCTGTGTTTCAATATTGGGCTGTGGACAGTATGCTTCGATGGTTGAACACCTTCTTTCGGGCTCACAGCGAACGGCAAATCTCCACCTCTCATGTATGATCGACCTCGTGCTGGATGAACGTAGATGAATTTCCGGGAAGGGCTGCGATCTGATGAATGCCACTGCAGTATTTCCGCACGGCAACGTCTGCTCGGGGCTTAAGAACCTGACATTCAACGTGCTATTTTGAATGTCTGGTTGCGGTTCTCGGTGACTATGAAAAAAGACTTTAGCTGACGAGCAGGGTCAGTTGCGTCAACGCGTACTTTCCCAGTGCCAGATCGCGTAATCCAATTGCCGTGGAGACCAGTTGCACCCTCGCTCAGTCAGCACGAGAATCGCATTCTGTAACACTGCTCTGGCGAACTCTGGCGTGACATGCTCAGGTTTCATTTTCAACGCCTTAGCGACGTAGCGCTGAACCATCCGATCTGGCTTGATCAGGTTGTCATTGCCTGCGAGCATCCGAAAGTAGTCGAATGAGATTCCGCTGCCCTGGCCCGGGATATCGCGGACCTGCTTTTTGATCATTGTAAGACGGGTTTCGGTCATGTCCCCAAAATCTTCGATACCGTTTGCCTGCAATGCTTCAGCATACTGGCGAACTGCTTCGGCCTTCAGAATGCCTGAGCGGGTCGATGTACGCTGCCGATTGCCGAAGAGGTCATCAGCCATCTGCTCCGCCGTCAGGCCATCAAACAGCGCCAGAAACTCACTGATGGTGTGCTCGCCGGTTGAGCGAGGCGCATCCGGCGCCAACGACATCGTCCAGCCCTGGCGTTCGCAAAACCGGGCCACCGTGTTTGCGGTAGAGGTGTATGTGACGCCAATCGAAAACACCGCATCGATTACACAAAGGGGCAGGGAGGCGTAGAAGAACTCCGCGGGCAGGGGCAGCGGCTTCAGCCCGGTTTCGATGATGTAGTCTGCAAGTTGCTTTGTCAGTTCATCAATGCCTGTCTGGGGTTCCATGGCTGTTGTTTCTGAATTCAGCATATCAATTCCCTTGTCGTCGATCAGTGACATCGACAAATGCTTTCTGAAGGGTGGAAGTCAACACATAATGTCACTGATCGTCTGTAGACGGATCGGCGACATCCCGTGCCTTTGGGTGTCATGGATGTTCGTGACCGTCTCAGTGGAAACATGCGGCGTCTGCGCCGGTCGAAAGACTGGTCGCAGGAAGAGCTCGCGCATCAGTCCGGCATCCACAGAACCTACATCAGTGATCTCGAACGCGGGGCCAGAAATCCCACGATAGAAGTGGTGGACAAGATAGCTGTTGCGCTGGGCGTACCCTGCGGCGAGCTACTGGACTGAGCCGAAGCCGAATCACGTCAGGGTTGAGAGGCCGCGGTAGCGCCCCGGTGAACCGTTTGCCCGGTGCGAAATCACGGCGAAACCGGCCTGAATATCATTTTTTGTATAAGCCATTTATAATTCTGGCATCTCTACCAAAAAAAGTTCTTGAAATTTCCACCGAACTTTCCTTTCTGGTGTTCAGCAAGACGCATCCACCGGGTGATCTTGCCTGCCAACGGAAGCTGGCTGGTTTGCTGAACTTGCCGGATGTCGGGCTCAGACCCGGCAATTCCGTAAGCGCCTATGAGGCTGCTTACGCATCAACGGAGTTAAGCGGTGACTATCACCGCATGAAATTTCGAAGCCGCCGGATGGTCCGGAGGCAAATGGTGTGTGAGGAGTACTCTGATGCATGCGTCAAAACTGGAACTGCAGGTTCCGAAAATGCCGGTGACAAGCCGGTGGAAAACAGAGCAGGTTTCTCCAAAGAAACTTGTGGATTATGGTCGCGAATACATGCCGCTTCACAGCGGCGAGCAGATGAAAGTGATCGCTGATACGATCCGTAAATTTGGTTTTGCTCTGCCAGTTGTGACAGATGGCCGGGACTCCATTATCTGGGGACCTGGTAGTGTGAAGGCGGCAATAAGACTCAGGTATTCGACGATTCCGACTGTTCCACTTCAGTGGATGACCGAGCAGGAAAGGCGCCTGCTGAGTATTGGCATGATCCGCTTTGCCCGTCTCGGAAACTGGTCGCCGGAGATCCTGGATCTTGATGTGCGTGGCCAGAGGGAAACGCAGCTGAACACCGAATTCAAGATCAATGGTGGCTTCTGTGACGCGCGTGGAAACATGTACTATCCGAAGCTGCGCTAAACAGCCTGACCTGAACAAGCGCATACTTTATTAGCTTGTTCACACGCAAAGCGAAGTGATCGGTGGAGGGGCCTGCCGATCTTGTGCCGGGAGATTCCGGCCCTTCGCAGGGATCTGTTGATCCGGCCTCTTCCTGAAACAGCGCAGACCGGTTCCCCGAACGGGGATCTGATCTCTGTCAGGGCGAGCCGGCTGCGCGCAATTGAAAGGCCCCATAATGGCTGACATTAAATCTCTGCCGGAAGAAACCCGGCTGAAGATCGTCTATCGCAAAACGGATGATCTGATCCCCTATGCCGGCAATGCCCGGACGCACAGTGACAAGCAGATTGATCAGATCGCAGCGTCGATCCGACAGTTTGGCTTTACCAATCCTGTATTGATCGACGAAAATGGCGGCATCATTGCCGGCCATGGTCGCGTCGCTGCAGCTAAGCGACTTGGCACCGCTGAGGTGCCGACGGTTGAACTGGCGCATTTGTCGGACGCAGAGCGACGTGCCTATTTCATTGCTGACAACAGGCTGGCTGAACTGGCCGGCTGGGATCGTGATATCCTGAAAATCGAATTCCAGGCGCTGGAAGAGCTGGAGCTGGATTTCGATCTGGAAATCACCGGCTTTAAAACGGCCGAACTGGATCTGCTGCTGGATGACGATGATGAAGAAACAGCGGACCCGGCTGATAAGGTGCCGGAACCTGCTGCAGAGCAGGCAATAACGAAGCCCGGTGATGTCTGGATTCTTGGCACGCACAGACTGATCTGTGGCGATGCACGTGATCCCGAGACATATGCACGGCTGATGGGCGACGATCGTGCGCGCGCTGTGTTTACCGATCCACCCTACAACGTCAAAATAGATGGCCACGTCTGCGGCTCGGGTGCCGTGAAACACCGTGAGTTTGCTATGGCTGCCGGTGAGATGGATGCCAGTGCCTTTACAGCCTTCCTGGAAGCGTCGCTCGGCGCTATGGCGGGTGTCAGCGTTGACGGTGCCATTCACTTTGTCTGCATGGACTGGCGTCACATGCCGGAACTGCAGGTGGCCGGATCCAAAACCTATTCAGAGCTGAAAAATCTGATTGTCTGGGCCAAGACCAATGGCGGTATGGGTACGTTTTATCGGTCACGACACGAACTGATTTATGCCTGGAAAGTCGGAACTGCTCCCCATCTCAATACCTTCGGCCTCGGTGAGAAAGGCAGATACCGGACGAATGTCTGGGATTATCCCGGTGTGAACAGCTTTGGTGACAATCAGAAAGATCTGGAACTGCACCCGACTGTTAAGCCAGTGGCGCTGGTGGCGGATGCGATCAGAGATGTCACACGGCGTGGTGATATCGTGCTGGATGGCTTTGGCGGCTCCGGCACGACCCTGATAGCTGCGGAGCGCTGTGGCCGTAGAGCCCGCCTGGTGGAACTCGACCCTATCTATTGCGACGTTGTCTGCCGCCGCTTTATGGCGCAGACAGGGCAGCAAGCCGTTCTGGAGGCCACCGGTGAGACATTTGCCGAGATGGCCGCTCATCGCGCTGAAGAGGCAATGGCTCCTGCCATGGAGGCTGCAGAATGAGTGGCCAGACCAAAACTCAGGTGGGCTATATGCGCCCGCCTGAACACAGCCGCTTCAAAAAGGGTAAATCCGGAAATCCAAAAGGCCGGCCCAAAAAACAGGATGATATTCTGTCTCTCACGCAGAAAGTGCTGAAGCGCAAAGTCAGGCCGAAGGGTGCCGAGAAACAGATGCCCATCAGTGAAGCTCTGATCCGCAAACTGCGGGAACTGGCACTGTCGGGTGACCGGCGCGCTATGGACCTGCAGCGGCGTATCCTTGAAGAAGCAGGTGCCGCCCAGGCCACTGAGTTTGATCCGCAGGAGAAGAAGCAGCGGATCCTGAACGCGTTCCGGAAGATGGGTGTCAATGTTATCGATGATGGAGGTGGCAATGACTGAAACCTACGACATTGGATATGGCAAACCTCCGAAATCCGGCCAGTGGAAAAAAGGTCAGTCCGGCAATCCGAAAGGTCGGCCGAAGACCCGTTCCGATCTGGTGAAAGATGCTGCAGCGATCCTGTCGGAGCCTGTTGCAGCCCGCACACCGGATGGCCGGACTGTGTCGCTGGACGGATATGAAGCTGCTTACCTGGCGCTCTGTAAAAAAGGTCTCAAGGGTCATGTGCCGTCCCTGATCAAAGCGATCAACATCATGCTGGAGGTGCAGCCGGAAATGGATGCCAGAGAAAACCAGGACAAACAGCGCCGCGAAGAGATACTCGCAAGGCTGGAAAAATGGGGGTCGATGTCCGCGGTGCCAGACGCACATCTGCTTATACCAGCTGAAAAGTTACGCTACTGATTTTAACGTTCAGACACGACCCGGATCAGGGGCGGCGGTGTTATACCCGTCGCCCCTGTCGAACTAGTCTCCGGGGACTTCGAAGCGGTGTCGACCGGCTATCAGCGATATCTGCCAGCCAGTCGCTCTATGGCCCGTATGCGGGCGTCAGCGTGGCTCAGCAGGGCCTGAATGGACCGTATCAGCTCTTCGGCCTCTTCCGCACTTATCTGCGGGTGCTGGCCCTTCAGGGCCAGCGAGGCCGCATCCTCCAGATTGCCCGTCAGCTTCGCAAATACAAAACTGAGCTGTTCCCGGGTTGCGTCGTCCATGGCTGCAGTACGGCTTGTCGGGCCATGGAAGTCGAGCGAATTCTGCATAGTGTCGACAAAGCGTTACCCGCTTGTGGACTGCACGGATAATGAAGCTGTGCCAAGCACGTAAATCGTGTGTTGCTTTGATGCCGCATCCTTAAAAAGTGTGCCGAATGGTTGTCCCGTCACTTTTTCTCCGGTGAACGGTTAGTAGGTTGCAAGCAGAGCTGGATCAGAAATCAAGCTTCGACACGCCAAATTGTGCATCGCGCAATTCAAGATAACAAAAAAAGAAAGATACAGAAGTGAAGCACCAGATAGTAAAGCCCGGAGATGTCGTTGCGACGCAAATGGGAACCTACCAGCATTGGTCTATTGTGACTGACCAGTATTGCCAGTTCGGAAAGCCAAAACTTATCTCGGCAACAAGACGTAACAAGACAGTCCGCGAAGAGCCTTGGGACGTGGTCGTCGGCGATCGAAAGACGATTGTTGCAGAGCTTTACCCAAAGTTCCCGGTACCTGAAATCCTGGCAAGAGCCAGATCACACATTGATTCCTGGGAGTACTCGGCGCTAACCGGAAACTGTGAACACTTTGTAGCTTTCGTGACAGGTCATGAAGTAAAGTCCTCTCAGGTCAGAGCGGGTGTGGTCGGGGCCACAGTAGGGGTGGGGCTTGTAAACAGCATTTCGGAAAATCCGACTTTCCTGAAACTTCTGGCAGGTGCCGTGTTGGTCGGGGGCATTGCTGTTCTGGCCAGTGGCGCAAAAGAACGAGAGTATTAACGCGCTCCCTAGGCTGTGAAGTGCTACTGCCAGCTTTCGGATTTTCCTTTGCAACCAAAGCATTCGCGTTGGGCCAACAATGAAATCAGATATATCGGAATTTTCTTATGGGTTTGCACTGACCAATGAGCTGGTTGGCTGGGTAAACCTGAGAGCAGCTCCGATTTTTCCAAGCCTTATCGAAGAAGGGAAGCCGGGTGGCGGCTATGATGTAAAGCTCGACGCCCCGGGAATTCCGCTCTATATCCAGTTCAAACGCTCTGACTATATGACGCGTCGTTCGGCAAAAGAGTATAAGGCGGTCAGGGATGTTGGTGGAAGGCTTCGTATTCCATACTACAGGTTTCCGGTAACACCGGCATCAGTCTCTGATCAGCATGAAATGCTGCTGGACCTTGATGACGGAACCAACCTGGTATTCTACGCGGCACCGAGGTTTTATAAACCGGAAGAAATCAATGCAGCGTGGGCGTCCTCTGAGGTCGCTCACCGGTCAATTTTTGTGACCCCACGGGCCATAGGTACACTGGATGACATGCCTCATAACATTGCATTTGATCAGTTCAGTACATGGCGGTGTTCTGAACCTGAAAACATCACAGCACTGAGCAGTTCCGATATGAATGGAAAGCTGTTGGAAGCTCTTGAGAGCGAAAAAGCGCCTTTGAAGGATCGTCTGCCGAGTATTGTCGAGGATCTCAGACGGGCGGAGAGCCGAGGCCGGCAGACCGCTGAAGCTCAAAGACGCTTGGGAGAGGAAAAAAGGCGTAAGGAACGGGCATCTCTTGGTGAAGACGACCAGCCTGTGTCAGATTCCTTGTCAGGTCAGTTTTTAGAGGATCAGGTTGCAGACGAGGACAAACCTTCGTCTGAACTGCCGTCGGTTTCCCAGCCCGTACAAATTCGGGCACCTAAGGAACTTGATGATTCCGCGGAAACTTTACGCGAAGCGGCTGACATTGCTGCCAGGGTTTTCGACGTGCAATTCATGATCGTTCAGACCTCGGACTAGTCTGCAGTTTGTGTCTCACAATCACGCGCTGTAAATTGATGACTTAGCCTTAGTATTGCTGCGAATTCTGCACCACCTTCAAGTGTATCGAAAAACGCGCTGAGCATCCTGGTGATATTCAGGTCCCAACCTGCGTTAACTTCAGATTCACTCCAATGTTTCCAGAATGTTCTTGCTTCGCGGGACTCTGGTCGCCATAGTGACAAAAAAATTCCCCGCGAAACCTGAAGCGCGGGAGCAGAGGGCGAGCTGAATGACCGAATTTGAATTGTTGTTGCAGAAAACCGGCCATTCGGTTTCTGAGGCCGCGGAAATCCTGGGTTATTCGGAAAGTCACATCTATCGCTGGAAACGCGGAGAGGAAACCCCGCGTGAGGGCGTCATGAACCTCCTGCGGATGGAGGCCGAGGCGCGCCAGCCTGATACATCCGGCGCCGCATTTTCATTCATCGATCTGTTTGCCGGTATCGGTGGCCTGAGAAAGGCAATGGAGAGCGCCGGTGGCCGCTGCGTATTTACGTCGGAGTGGGATAAATACGCCCAACAGACCTATGACGCCAATTTCGCAGATAACCGCCCCATCGCGGGCGACATCACGGAAATCGAGGCCGAAGAGATCCCGGAACATGACGTTCTGGTTGCTGGCTTTCCCTGCCAGCCGTTTTCGATTGCAGGGGTGTCAAAAAAGAATGCACTGGGCCGCGCTCATGGCTTTGACGATGAAACGCAGGGCACACTATTCTTCGATGTGCTGCGGATCCTGAAACATCACCGTCCGGCGGCCTTCATGCTGGAAAACGTGAAAAACCTGCGCAGCCACGACAAAGGCCGGACCTTTGAAGTCATCATGCGGAAACTCCGGGATGAGCTGGGCTATTACGTGCCTGACCCCCGGGTGATTGATGCAGCCCATTTCGTGCCCCAACACCGGGAGCGGATCGTTATTGTGGGATTCCGTGAGGAGGTATCGTTCAGCTTTGATGATGTTGCTTTACCGGTCCGGGGCGCGCGCCGGATGCGTGATATCCTGCATCCGGAAAACGGCATTGAAAACCCGGAAGGGCACTACACTCTGGGCAATGACGCGACCGTTAGCGACAAATACACTCTGACCGACAAACTCTGGAAATACCTGCAGGACTATGCCGCGAAACACAAAGCCAAAGGCAACGGGTTTGGCTTTGGTCTGGTGGATGGCGACAGCATCGCCAGAACCCTGTCCGCCCGCTACTACAAGGACGGATCGGAAATCCTCGTGAGCCGGGGTGACGGCAATAATCCCCGCCGTCTGACCCCGCGCGAATGTGCCCGTCTGATGGGCTATCCGGAAGATTTTCGGATCCCGGTTTCTGACACCCAGGCCTATAAGCAGTTCGGGAACTCAGTCGCTGTGCCGGTATTTGCCGAAGTAGCGCGGATTATGGAGCCGCATGTGCGCGCAATCCTGGAAGGGCAGGGGACGGCACCTGTTCGCAAAGCTGGCTGACGTCCACGACCGGCAAACCCGCAGCCGCAACATGGCGGCAATCCGGGGTGAGGATACGAAACCGGAACTGATCATCCGTCGCGGGCTTCACGCCCGGGGATTTCGCTATCGCCTGCACGGCCGAAAACTGCCCGGCCGGCCGGATCTGGTGCTGCCAAAATATCAGGCCGTGATCTTTGTAAACGGGTGCTTCTGGCATGGTCATCAATGCCCGCTGTTCAAATGGCCAAAAACGCGCGAAGAGTTCTGGCGCAACAAGATCGGCGGGAATGTGGCGCGGGATCAGAAGAACTTTGCTGCCCTGCAGGCAGCGGACTGGCGCGTAGCAACCGTGTGGGAATGTGCCCTGAAAGGAAAAGGCAGGCAAAATGTTGCGGATGTGATTGACACGCTCTCGCAATGGTTGTCCTGTGGCGACGCGGAACTTGATATTGAGGGGCTCCGGTAGCCATTCAGGGAGCAGTATTTGTCCGGACACGGTTTTCTGTCGAAGTATTTTGTTGGTGCCGGTGCAAAAGTCCTGCGCGGTACGGAAGTTGATCCCAAAGTCTCCCATGGCCACGAGTTCCAGGGTGTTGATGTATTCCGGGCATTTGTCGGAACTCCGGCAGACCGGGAAAAGATTCCGGTCACATATACCTGGATCGACGACTGCGAGGATGATCCCATCAGACTGAGCCTGACCGGCTCCTGGTACAACAGCCGGAAGCGGCAACCACATCGGACAGCGGAGTACAGGTTGTACTACCCGGCGGCTTCGGAATCGGTTGTTTATCGCGCGTCTGCCGGAGACACCCTGTTTCTCTGCATGACTGCTCAGCGCCACGTATTGGCTATTCTCTGTCCTGCTGGCAGTTCAATTGAGCAGCAACTCCTGTGGTTGTTTGGACTGGCTCTCACCGGGGATTATGAGCTCAGCCAGCGGGACATTGGCAGTGAAGGGGGCAGGGATGTCGATTTTGCTGCACGGGTCATTCTGGATGTGTTGGGGATTGAGCCTGAGGGCGTCGAACCGCCAGCCTTCGAACGGCTCGTTCGCAAGTTTGGTCTGGCTTTCCCATCGACTGCGAAATTCTCGAAATTCGCGCGTGACAGCCTGTCCGGTGTTGATCCCGTCGGATCTCCTGATGAGGCCCTGCTGTCGTGGATGGAGCATGAAGAAGCGTTGTTCCGTTTTATGGAACGCGAGATCGTCGCGGATCGGTTAAAGACAGGGTTTTTCGATGACAGCGGTGCGGATGTGGAGGGCTTTTTAAAGTTCTCGCTTGGGGTTCAGAACCGCCGCAAGTCACGAGCCGGATATGCCTTCGGTCATCATACAGAGGCAATCCTTCAGGCTCACAACCTGCGCTACAAACGTGAAGCCACAACTGAAAAACGCAATGCTGCTGACTTCCTGTTTCCGGGCGAAGAGGAATACGCAAACACCAGCTATCCGGTAAGTGGTCTCACTATGCTTGGAGTGAAAACAACCTGCAAAGACCGATGGCGCCAGGTTCTGGCTGAAGCCAACCGGATTTCTGAAAAACACCTGTTGACGCTTGAGCCCGCGATTTCCCGCGCGCAGACAACTGAAATGCAGGCTCAGAACCTGCGCCTTGTTTTGCCGTACGGGCTGCACGGGACGTATCACGCAGACCAGCAACCCTGGTTGCTGAGTGTCACTGACTTTCTCGATCTGGTTCAGAACCGTGGATCCGGAGATGTGTTGCTATGACGGGTTCACTAGAAGCTCTCAACGCTGGACGCACAAGAGATGAATGGGATCAGGAGCTGAGACGGCTCGAAGTCAGCCTGGGCCTGACCGAGGGCTTTAAACCGCTTTATTGCCCATGGTCGACCCTTAAAACAGGGCAAGTAGCCTTTTTGTCGCTCAACCCTGGCAGGGCTCCAGAAAGGGCAGAGATGCGTGTGGTGTCAGATGAGCGCGGAAACTCGTATGAAGTTGAGCACGAAACAACGAAATCGCCGCTCACAGATCAGTTCCTGAAGCTCTGCGCTTTGATTGGTGTTGCACCACATGAAGTAATCACCGGTGTCGTCGCTCCGTTTCGGAGCGGCGCATGGGGTGATCTCAGCACCGATCAGAAGCGACGTTCTCTGGATGCCGGGTTGGAATTTTGGCGAGAGCCATTGGCACGCACAAAGGTTCGTCTGGTGCTGACGTGTTCGACGGAAGCAACGAAGGTGGCCGCAGCTCTTTTAAAGGCTTCGCCGGATTGTGAAATGCGCGCAGGTTGGGGCAACATCAAACTTCGCCGGTTTCGGTCGCCGGACGGGCGGATTGTTGTTGGGCTCCCGCACCTTTCACGATTTAGGCTGGTCGGCAGGCCTGTGTCTGAGGCCGCGATCCTGCGGTTACTAGTCAACACGTGAACTCCGGCCCAAACCGGACGTAAAACGCGGCATTGGATTCTGCGGTATAGCTACCCCAAAGCGGTCGTTGATGGAGAAAGTGGCTCTTGTGGCACGAGGAAGAAGCTCAGATTGTAATCTCGTCTACAGCGGTTTAAACTGATGATAGGTGGTAGGGTGAAAAGCAGTGCAATTTTGCCCAGTGCGAAAACAATCTCGCACCTGTCGTGCAGGTGCTGTAGTGGCGAAGGCCGACAAAGTGGCAGCACGAGCACTGACACCCTCCACCGTTTCATCCAGCTTTGAAATATGCCGACTTTAGAACGACGCGGCGCTTAACCAGCTGTGATATCATAGCCATATCCACCCAGTTCTTGGGGTAACGGATTTCCTCAACGACCTTAATGTATGAGGTGATTGGTTCGGTTTGTTGAGTATCGCGGCGGAATACAGACGTTTTCTCATACTTCAGCAAATACTCGCATTTGCGATATTCGAACATATTGTCGATTTGGTAGGTCGTTGAGGTTACCATGTTGCTTGATGGGTGTTGTTTCAACAGTACTTTCAAGAAGGGTACTATATCCACACTGGAGGCCTTGTACTTTGTTGAACGGCTACGTCGAAACATGTGCCGCCAGCCAAATCTAGTGATTTGAACCTCTCCAAGCAGCGGGCTTTCCACCGAATTGATTGCTTTGTAAATCTGGTGCGCTTTTCTCCTGCCATTCTGAAAACCTTTGTCAGAAGATGAAACAGTTACTCCATTGCCACCGATGCCACCCACTACATGTTTCGAAGTGCATCGTGCCAAATCAAACGTCATAGCAGGAGTAACGCGGTGATGTGATCCGTATACTTGGGTGGATGAGTTTGAATTAGGGTGAACGTATGCCCAAAACACCTGACTTGTCTCTCGGTTAACCCAGATCAGGCAAATTGCGTGGCTCGTCCTTTTTGCGCTCTTCTTGGCGCTTGCTTTGAGTTTGAAGCCACCGGATGTCAGTTGTGCTCCGTAGCTTTCCCCAGATTTAACTTGTGACAAGACCATTATTCTCTCACCGGAATTCCAGGGATGAGTGAGCGAGAAGAGTAGGTCAATTTTCGCGTTGTCATCTTCTCGCGACCCCCACTGACCTTCTCCTCTGCACGCCGCAAGTACACGAACTAGTGCAAACGACTCGGCGTCACTACCGTTTATTGCATTGTGCGGGCGGTCTTCTATTGGTTCTTTTATTGGAACTGAGGTCAAAAGTTGCGACACCTACACCGTCCTTAAACTAGGGATTCGAGCGCTCAATTATACTTCTTATCAGACGCATGACCCGAATACGCTCGCAACTAGATTCGTTTCAAATCTAGACCGCGCTGCAGCACAAGCTTCTGAAAACTGCCAGCCAGAACTATAGAGCTCGCGGCCCAAAGCTGCCGTCCAACGGGACTACCGACTGCTTCGGTGCCCCTTCAATTGCAGTCAATCGCTGCACGTGCAAAAACTCTAGTAAAGCGGGTAAATACAGTGCCGGGGCAAAGCCGGTTTAAGTGTTCCTTTTTGCTAGTTCGCAACTTGAGGTAAGTGTTTATGATGCATTGGAGAAAACTTGGTTCCTGACCACTACGCCGTCGTCTACACTGAGGACGCCAGAAGGATTTTTGTGATTATTTCCGAAACTCTCGGTGATTTTGTCCTCACAAAGGACTGCTCTGTTTCAGAATGCACTTGCATTGGCTGCACATTGTTCTCCGCGTCGATTTTGTACGATGAAGAAGAGTTCCCAATACTGGAGATGGAACAGGCACAGCCCGTAGGCGAAAACTTGGTCGCTTACCCATTTACCGATGAGGGTGAAGTCTTCCTTTTGTCTCTCAAGCGTGAACTCTACAAGGACTACAAAGGGACATTAAACAAAGAAAAACTGGATGAAATCTTCAGAGTTCCGGATGCGGTGCTACTTATCAAGAACGAAGCCGACGGAACGTTTACACATACCTATGTTTCGCCGACGGTAGAAGGGCGCGTGATTTCGAAAGGATGTCGAGCAGCACCGCACTGCCCGTGCGTGGGATGCAGGATCGTTGACATGTTTTATTCCGAGAGGCCGGGCCGATACATTCCAGCGGTTGACACAACCGCCGCAAGGGCTTCTTCGGAAGGGGAGTTGGTTCTGCCCGTCTTTGAGGGAGAAGAAATTATCTCGAAGATGCTGAACCGAGACCCGTCAATTCGTCACAGTTTTTCTTCAGGCCTCTTTGATAATTCCCCGTTGGAGAAAATGTTCTACGAGCTCGCCTTCTTGGACTTGCACCTCTACCCGCAACATCCTGTTGGAAAGTATCGACTGGATTTTGCAATTCCGGATAAACGAATAGCGATCGAACTGGACGGGCATGAGTACCACAAAACAAAGTTCCAACGGACCCACGATGCAAAACGCGATCGTTGGCTCT
Organism: Ruegeria arenilitoris; assembly: GCF_013030265.1. GTDB lineage: Bacteria > Pseudomonadota > Alphaproteobacteria > Rhodobacterales > Rhodobacteraceae > Ruegeria > Ruegeria arenilitoris_E. Next base: position 114,356 of record NZ_WPZQ01000009.1, on the reverse strand, counting down.
TTGGTCAGGGCTGGAATGTACTACGCTTTACAGGGTCTGAAATCTATAAGGATCTTGACCGCTGCATAGATGAGATCTGCGAGCTGGTCGGAGTCGAACGCCTGAATAGGGTATAGGGTCGGCCCGAAGCCGACCTTGATTGCCGAAGCGTGCGCCGCAGCGCAGCTTTCCGAAAGCAGACGCCAGACATTGCTGCTTGAGTTGAGCGGGCAATTTTGTATCACTGACCACTCAGCTCGTGCAGCGCAAAGAGCATCACCGCTTGATCACACCGTGCTCCTCGTAGGCTTTCATCAGTGTTTCAGTGAACTCTGCAGTATCTGACATCATGCAGCCTATGTCAGGCCAAGCAAAAGGTTCTGCGAACAAGGAAAGGTCTTGCTCAACTTCTAGACCGAGCTTTGTTGCAACCGCCAACGCTGCCGTTGGCTCCTTGTCTTTCGGCCACAGCGTCTCGTCAAATGTGATCCAGACCTCTTCTCCATCTATGAGGCTGATTTCAGCTCGCATTGCAGCTAGCCGTTCGTTGACTGACGATGCGTCTTCAAGGAGCGCACATCGGATCAGTGTTGAGACGGCTGCTTCATTCAAGTGCAGAGTAAGCTTGGGCTCTACAATCCGCACCTCAAGGCTTTCGCGTAGTGCCGTATCTGGCGTCAGCACTGGCTCCCCAGGAAACTGATCGTCAAAAGGCTCTGCGTGGATATTGAGAGGGTGCGTGCCACAGTTAGGGCAGTGCCAATAATTCATAGCCACTTGTGGACCGGTAATCTGTCCATCGCAGCTGTGACAATACCAGGTGGATGCTTCTCCACCTCGCAGTGGATGGCGCGCTACACCGTCAAGATCGGCTTTTGTTGAACGTCGAGGCCAATCCACCGCCATCTGCGCCCGTATGCGTGTGCTGCGCTCTTTTGCGATATCGAGGAGTTGGGCCAGAAAGTTAGGATCTTTGATCGGGCTCGTTTCTGCATAGCGCTCGTCAATCTCAACGATAGGAGCTTTGAACGGAGCTTCCGGAATGCGTAGGTCCCACCCCTTTCCAGAGACGACAACGTCCCCAAGGTAGGCTCCAATCCGGTATTGGTGACCGGAGAGCTCACCCTCTTCTGGTGCTGGTTCGTCGATGTACGAGGTGTCGCCGTGTGGGGCGTTTACATCCGTCTTGGCACCCGCTTGGCGCACAAATTCTTCGGCCCGAGCAAGGTCCTCATCACTCGGATACCAATCTTCCTTCGCTGCATCGGTTAGTGCTTTCCAGTGAACGAATCCAAGCTCCATAGCTAGGGCGTTCAAGGCTTCAGTGTGCGCCATAGCGGTTGCTCGCGCATACCGCTTTCCCAACGTTCTTAACTTCTTCATTTGATGGTCTGTCATGTGTCATCTCCAATAGGATCTGACTAGGTGCCCGCTGCTAATCATCCCGCGCAGAATGCGCAGTGTGTCAATTCAAAGCTGAATAACGCTGCCTAGCTTTGCATGGCGGGCACACCGGCCTGCGTGAAGGCCAAGTAACAGATATGATCTCTACTGGAATTGGTCAAGCGGTCCTTAGTAGATGAAGTGGCTGGCTCCTGTTCCACCGGCATCGAATGCATGCACATCAGAGAAGTCCCTGCCCACCATCATAGTGAATTTGCTTTATGGTTGAGGCGAGATCATTCGGTGGGTCGTTATTTTCTACCACAATAAACTGTCCGACTTCTCGAAGTTCGTTGAGGTGGGCATAGAACCGATCAGCGATTCCAGCCTTCACCAGCTCAGCGTCACCTTCGCGGTCCTCGGGTGTATCTGATTTTTCAGGTTCTCGATACGCTCGTAGTGGCGTATCCAGCAGGAGGAATCCGGGGTGAGGTCTCCCCTGTTCATGACAGTAGATAAGAATCGCTACTTTGAACGCAGAATGCAAAATCGCCCGTACCCCCTTGCCATTTTGTTTCCGCTCTTTCCCATCAATAATCAGGTCATGGGCTTTGAGGTCAAAAATGACCGTATCGACGCCGGGATAGCCCCAAGCGACTAATACCCGTTTGACAACCTTGGCAATTTCATGGGCTTCGGTGGTGGATAGACTAGGGTCCGCGTCTTCTGCTTTGGGCCGACCTGGAACCTTTGTCTCGTTGAGCTTCTCGATCCGACCTTCCAACCGGTCGGCTTGCACGCGACGATCAAATTCTCGCTGGAGTGAACGAAGTGTTTCGGTTGCTTCGACGAAACGCGCCCGAACACCACGATCATCACCTTGTAATTCGCGGAAGGTCGCACGCTTCGTCTCTACGGTAGGCCGCAACTTCGCTATTTCATTCTCGTATTCAGAGACCTCCAGGTTCGCGCGAGCAATCGCCGTATCCAACTCACTTAGTTCGGCAGTGATTTTTTTGATCTCTACCTCTGCAGCTGATTGTTGGGCCTCGAGCATTCCAAGTTCGTGATCATGGTGATGATATTCTGGATCAGCGCCGCACAAAGGACAATTCATCACAGAGAATTTTCTAAGCAAGAAGCCGCCTTCTTCAAGCCCTGCAAGCCGAGCAGTGTCAGACACGAGCGTGCTACGCAACTCGTTGAACCGAACGACCATCGCACGAAGGTCCGCCGCATTCGCCTCAGTTTCGCGAACTTGGTTGCTTGAGGACACAAGGCTAGCGCGAGCGGCGTCAATTGCCTCCTGATGCTCGCGAACAAGCGCTTCAGCGCCGTCCCGTTCCGCTTCGGCGGCGTCCATTTCTTTTTCAAGCTCTTCATCGGTCCAAGAACCGTCGATGCGAGATTGTGTTTCGGAAAGTAATTCTTGAAGCACCTCAAGCTTTGCATTCTTTGCGGCCTTGAGTTCACCACCTGTTGGAACCTCGGCAACTGCGGACCCATCCACACCAGTAACCAGAAATTTTAAGAGGCTTTTATCTTCGGCCGTTGGCTGTCGTCCTTCACTGATAGCGACACTGGCTTTGCTGAAAATTTGATCTTCGTTAATGTATGCATAGCGAAACAGCAGTCGCAGCGAAAAACTCGACTTGTTTGCTCTTTCATTTTTGAGCAGTTTGGCACGCCGAAAGCCAAAGCGGTCCAATAGAAAAGTCGAGAAATTGGCTTTTCTCTCATCGTGTTTTGCATTCAGTTTCTGGTATTCGTTTGCGCCAGAGACAATCTCGTCCAAATGGCCAGCAGCTGTCTCAATTGCACCACCAGCGACAGCGCGTTGCAATGTTAGTTTCGAACCATCGGAAAATGTGAGCCACAACATGCACTGATCTAGGCCACTGCCTTCGCCGAGCATATCAAGGGGGTCGCGCTTGCCCAGCATGAAATCGATAGTCTGAAGCATGAAAGACTTGCCGTGGTTCGAAGCTCCCCAAACGATGTTTAGGCCGTCGCCGAACTCGACAATCACAGGTTTGCGCTCAGGACCTCTATAGGTCAAACGGTTGATGCGCATTCTGGCTGGTGCTGTACTCATGATGGAACCTCACCAGCTACTTCGTGAGACCAGCGACCGACTCCACTCTCAAGGCGTGCGAAAAAAGCGTCATGGCCTTCCTTTTCGGCACATTGGGCGATCCAATGCGATGCTTCCCGCAAGCGAAGATTGTAGGGGCTTTCCATCAAGTCAACCATCGCGGCGGCCACATTTCTTGCACGAAACGTCAATCCATTTTCATCTGCGACTTTGTCGAGAAGGAATGCGCGCTCCATTAGCGCAAGCCCTTCTTCAACTAGACGTCTTCGGACAAAAAATTCACCTTTTCTAGCTTCAACAGGCGGATGTAGGCTTTCAGGTCCTTGTGTGTCTGCTTCAATATCGCCGACATGGACTACATAGAAGTCGAGCAACGACAAATTCTTGAGATCGAAAGCGTGGGGAGCAAACGCGTCCAGGACGATGACTGCGCGCATCCCCGCTTCAAGTGGCGTGTTAAATAACTCGGGCTGAATGTCCAAGGTCATCGATCCCATCGCATGAGCTGTTTTCCATCGGAAGCAAAGTGGTGGCAAGTACCCTGCTTTACACTGGGTGTTACTCGACGATGCTTCCCTAGTGGGCCGGTTACTTCAACCGATGCAGCCTTTTCCATCACGCCGAGAAGACGCCTAAAAAGCTCTCCTTCTTCATGCGAGCAATAGTGATCGTAGACCCCATCAAATACGTCTGTATCTACTTGGTCGAGAAGAGCTACATCAATGTTGTCTCGGAAATGCAACCGAAACGCCTTGCGTTCTAGGAATTGGCGGCGGGCACGGGTGATTTTGGGTCCATAGTCAGGATCGGCCATAACAGCATTGTGGTCGGCGAAATCGATGCCACGATGAGATGCAAAAACACCAACTAACTGACTAAGGTATGCAATCTCATCATCCCCTGGCGTCGACGGTATATCGCTTTCCCGCACTGTCGGAGCGGCTCCGGGATCAAGATCGAGAAGCTCGACCATCAGACCGCGCATTTGCGGCTGTTCAATAATTGTGCTGCACTTCCATAGCTCGACGTTATCAAAATTAAAGCCGTCAATCAGTTGGCAAATTTTGGAAGTAAGCGGCGCACCTGATTTTGTAATCTTTTTCTTACAATGAGCGTCCCAGTTTTCTAATAAAGCGGCACCGATAGTTGAGGGTCTGTCAATTAAACTGAGGACAGGCCCTTCGGCCGAATTTGGCGCCACAAAAATATACCGTCGAGGCAGAGTGTAGCGTTCTTCTGACGCGTAATAGAATACCTTTCCAAGCTCCGAAAAGAACTCCCCCAGTGAAAGTGGTTTCTTGAGTTGCTTGGCTTGATAGTTATCCCATGCGCCATCGTATCGGGAATCCGTAAGGAAACCGACAGAATCCCTGCCTTGGTCAGCGGACGCTGTGGGCCGATCGAACCCAACATATTCGTCCCCATTTTCAATGAGTCGAACGATCCACTTCTTTATCAGTTCCTCAAGATGGTCGTATTCGAGAGCTAATATCTGGCGGGTCTCATTTAGTGGCAACGTAGCCTCTCAGGTAAAAAACTTATTTCAATTGGCAAAAATACAGTCAATTGGGGTAGTTGAGGGGACTCTACCTGCGCGAGCATCTAGACACCAGCTATTTTAGAGGCGGCGAATGAGTGCGTCCTGAAGACGTGCTGAACTCTTTAGAATAACAGCCGGTATCTACAAATGGGCTCGGATTCGTTGTTGCAGCCTTGCAGCAGGAAGTTGAGTGAGGTGTTCTGAATGTCGGCTCCGACCCCAGTCACATCGCTAGCTCGCAACTGCAGCGAATGGCTCCTTCGCGCCCATTTTACCATAAACAACTGGACTTTGGGTTGTTCGGAAGCGGTACTGACGGCGGTCAAGATTCGCCCGGAACAGCCGGGCTCCACTCAGTACAGGGCACAGGATCAACCTGTGTCCGCCAAGTGGAGATATCAATGACAACTTCATCTGATACAGAAATCAAAACATCGCCCTCCAAACCTGCCCGAAACAACCTGACGCGTCAGCAACAGTTACAGAAACTGCTGTCCCGCAAGTCTGGTGCCACGATTGCGCAGATTCAGAAGGCGTTTGGCTGGCAACCGCATTCCGCGCGTGCGGCGATTTCGATGATGCGCAAGGCGGGACATACTGTTGAGCGATCAGGATCTGACGAAGGTACGGTCTACCGGATTGTGAAGAGAGTGTAATCGCCATGGATGCTACGCGCGCGGATCGTGACCTTGTGAAGGTATTCTGTGACATTGAACAACTGGATCGCCCCGGCTGTCTTGATCGATGGCGGGAAGTGTTCGGTCGGCCGTCCCCAAAATACCTGTCCCCACAATTCATGAAACGAGTACTGATCCGGGAACTGCAGAACCGGGAATTGGGAGGGTTGTCTGTGAAAACAGAGCGTCGACTGCAGCAAATCGCGTTGGGCAAAATACCGCCTCCCGCTTTGAAGCCGGGATCACATCTGGTGCGAGAATGGAACGGACGCACCTATCAGGTTGAAGTGGTTGATCGCGGGTTCGTCATGGACGGCAAAACGTGGCGCTCCCTGTCAGCCATCGCAAAGCACATCACCGGGGCACACTGGTCAGGTCCGCGCTTCTTCGGGGTTCAGTGATGCGACGTATCCGCTGCGCCATCTACACGAGGAAAAGCTCGGAGGAGGGGTTGGAGCAGGATTTCAACTCACTCGATGCCCAGCGGGAGGCCTGTGAAGCCTACATCTCCAGTCAGAAGCATGAGGGCTGGGAGTTGTTGCCGAATTACTATGATGACGGTGGTATCTCGGGCGGTCAACTCGACCGCCCGGCGCTGCAGCGGCTGATGCAGGATGTTGACGAGAAACGCGTGGATCAGATTGTTGTCTACAAGATCGACCGACTGACGCGCTCGCTGGCAGACTTCGCGAAACTGGTCGAACGTCTCGACGCAGCCGACGCATCGTTTGTGTCCGTTACCCAGTCCTTCAATACGTCTACCAGCATGGGGCGCCTGACCCTCAACGTGCTGCTCAGCTTCGCCCAGTTCGAACGGGAAGTCACCGCTGAGCGTATCCGGGATAAAATTGCAGCCTCTAAACGCAAGGGCCTGTGGATGGGCGGGAATGTTCCGCTTGGATATCAGGCTGACGGCCGGACGCTGAAAATCGACGAAGAGGAATCGGCAAAAATAAGGGCACTCTACGATCTCTATCTGGAGCATCAGAGCATTCTGGATGTGAAAGAGCGGGCAGAGGCGCTGGGTCTCCGTTCGCGCCGCCGGGAGCGCCCGGGCGGACGCGTGACAGGCGGTAAGTTCTTTGATCGCGGGCACATCCATCATTTGCTCAGCAATCCGATCTATGCTGGCCGTATCCGACACAAGGGTCAGGTCTTTGAGGGGCAGCACTCTGCCATCATCGACCCGGAAATCTGGAGCCACGTGCAACGGCTGTTGACAGATAGAGCGGCCAGGGAGCGTGGCGTAAAGCAGAAAGCTACGCGATCCCTGTTGGCTGGAAAGCTTTTTGATGAAATTGGAGATCGGCTGACGCCCAGCCATAGCCGGAAGAACGGCAAGCGTTTGCGATACTACATCTCCGGACGGCTGGTCGCTGATCGCAGTCAGAAGCATCCTGATGCGTGGCGACTGCCGGCAGAACAGCTTGAAAACCTTCTGGCCGAAGTGGTCAGACAACATCTGAGCCGACCGAATGCGGTGGTTTCAATGGCACAGGATATGTCAGCGGCCGAAATTGTTTCAGCAACGGAGCTTCTCAGAGATTGCCAGTCCGTCAGGAAATGCCTCGGCCTGATTGCGCGGGCAGATTTGGGACAGGGCTCTCTGAGGGTGCAACTGGATCTCCAGGCACTGGCCCGGATGATCGAGTGCAGAGCGGACCAGGTCGATGCCGGGGAACTAACGATCGAAGCGCCATTCCGGATGCGCCGCAGAGGTGTGGAGCTGAAACTGCATCTGGGCGATGCACCGCCTGAGATCGATCAGACACTTGTCCGCAACATCATCAAGGCACGCCAATGTTTGGCGATGATCATTGATGGCAGAACGTTCTCAGAAATTGCTGAATCGGAAGGCACCTCTAAACGCCGGGTGCAGGATGTCGTCGATCTGGCAATGCTGGCGCCTGATGTTCTGGAGGCCATCGCTGCAGGCGATCAGCCTGACGGTCTGACCACGGATTACCTGATCAAGTCCGGCTTCCCGGCTATCTGGTCAGATCAGCACCAGCAGTTCGCTGCGCTCTGATCTACAGACTCTCCCAAAGTCGCCAAACTCGTACCGCCGGAACCGCGAACTGAGACTGCAGCCCGAAATCGACCATTGTTGCGCGTAAACTCGGGTCTCAGCTGGAATAGTCGGATGATAACCTGCTGAAAACACGCGCTAATAGGCGGCCAAATATTCAGTTCGTGATTTTAGGGAGAATCATGGCTGGGGTGGTAGGATTCGAACCTACGATACACGGTACCAAAAACCGCTGCCTTACCACTTGGCTACACCCCATCGGTGAGCGGCTATCTACGATTGTTGTCTGAGGGGTGCAAGAGCTTTCCTGTAAAAAAGTGTGGTGATCTGAAATTATTTTTAGGACGGTTCAGATTGTCTCGATCAGTACCGCCCCAGAGCGTTTTCCAGCTTCGACCGCCTGATGAGCCAGGGCGCAATCCTCTAAAGAATATACACCCTGAATAGGACAATGCAGTGCATTGGCGGCGAGTGCTTTGTTCAGTCTTAGAGCGGCTGCCGCGCGAACTTCAGAAGTCAACAAGTATACCAGTACCATTTCCAGCGTTACTGATTTGAACATCAGGGGATAGAAGGGCAGAGTAGGGGACATATCCTGAGCTGAACCAAAGGCATTGATCCGCCCGTTTTCGGCAACGACCGCTGTGTTGGTTTCAACATTCTGGCCAAATTCGACATCGACGATTCGATTGACCAGCTGACTGTTATTCGCAGCAATGATTTGCTCGGGTAGGTCCGGCGCATTGTAGTCAAGTACGATATCCGCACCGGCATCTTTGACCCGATCGAAATTGCGCGGACTGGCGGTCGAGATGACTCGTGCGCCGCCCCATTTCGCCAGTTGGACGGCGAGAAAGCCGACGGTGCCTGCGCCGCCGTGGATTAGTAGGGTCTGTCCTTCGATTTCACCTCCTGAAAACACTGTGTGACTGGCAGTCAGCCCCGGGATTCCAAGTATCGCACCTGTTTGTAGCGAGACCGGGTCGGGTAGATCGACCACCTGTTCAGCAGGCAATGTGATTTGTGTGGCTGCGGTTCCGAATGCACGTTGCCACTGACCATTCCAGATCCAGACGCGCTGCCCGATGCGAGAGTTGTCGACGCCGTCACCAACCGCTGAGATTATGCCGGAGCCGTCGCTATGAGGGACAACAACCGGAAAAGGAGGCTTGGTGACGCCCGGTCGCGCACCAGCACGGGCTTTGACGTCCGAGGGGTTCACACCGGAGTATGCAAGATCAACGGTCACTTCACCGGGGGCCGGAGGACGAGCCTCAATCTCCTGAACGTTCAGGACGTCTGCTGCCGGGCCAAATGCGGTGTATGTGACGGCTTTCATGAATTCCTCATCCCTTGTGTCGTGACGTTCACTCTACTGTCAGAACAATTGGATGCTAGTCTTTGCGCTATCATGGAGGGAAAATTATGAAAACGCTGCGCACACCAGATGAATGCTTTGCAGGTTTGCCCGATTACGATTTTGCCCCGAACTACATTCAAATTGATGACACCGAAGGTGGCAGTTTGAGGGTGCATTATCTGGATGAAGGGTCTGATGAGGCTGCCCCGGTTCTGCTCATGCATGGAGAGCCCAGCTGGTCCTATCTATATCGCCACATGGTCCCTCATATCGTGAGCGATGGTCATCGCGTGATTGCCCCGGATTTGGTTGGTTTCGGTAAGTCGGACAAGCCCACACAGCGCAGCGACTATACCTATGAGCGCCACGTGTTCTGGATGGGCGAGGTGCTGCGCAAACTGGATCTGCAGGGCATAACTCTGGTTTGTCAGGATTGGGGCGGCCTGATCGGGCTGCGCTTGTGGGCTGAGATGCCAGAACGATTTGCGCGTGTGGTTGTTGCGAACACAGCATTACCAATCGGCGATCAGCCTTTGGGAGAGGCTTTTGCCGCATGGCGCCAGTTCAGTCAGGATGTACCGGATTTTCGCGCAGGGCGGATCGTGTTTGGTGGCACAGTATCAAAACTGACGGATGCAGAGGTTGCTGCATATGATGCACCATTTCCTGACGATACCTACAAAGCTGGTGCACGGCAGTTTCCCATGTTGGTTCCTGATCGGCCGGATGATCCTTCGGCCGAACCGAACCGACAGGCCTGGAGCGTCATTCGATCTTTGCAAACGCCGATCCTGACGGCATTTGGTGCAGATGACAAGATAATGGCTGGAATTGACCAGGTGTTTCAAAAACTGTGCCCGGGGGCTGAAGGACAGCCACATGTTGTATTGCCGAACGCCGGACATTTTCTTCAGGAAGATGTCGGTCCGGAGCTGGCTGAACTCACCTGCGATTTTATTCGAAGAACGCGGTGAGCGACCCAGCTGCGAGTGCTTTTCAGTTGCATCGGTTTGAGTGTAATATTATGTAAAATAACAATAAAACACACTCCTGCTGTTGTGTTTAATGTTCGGAATGCCTAGCTGATTTGTAGGCGATAACCTGTCATGTAGGAGCGGCAGATGAAAATGAATGCGAAAGTCGCAGAAGCGCTGAATATTCAAATCAACAACGAGCTTCATGCATCTTACACTTACCTCGCAATGGCAGCCTATTTCGAGGCGCAGGACTTGCCCGGTTTCGCCCAATGGTTCAGAGGGCATTCCGCCGAAGAGGGCGAGCACGCAATGCGGATTTTTGACTTCATCGCAAAGCGGGGCGGACGCATCGAACTGGATGGGATTTCCAAGCCACAAACCGACTACGCGTCTCCGGTTGAAGCATTAGAACATGCGCTGGCGAATGAAATAACCGTGACCGGTCAGATCAACGCGCTGTTTGAACTGGCGCATGAGGTCAAGGAATACAGCACTCAGAACATGCTGAACTGGTTCCTTGCCGAGCAAATCGAAGAAGAAGATCTGTTCACGTCAATCCTCGACCGGGTGAAGGCGGCCAATGGTGATCGTTGGAATCTGCTTTTGCTTGATCAGGAATTGGGAAAGCGCGGCAGCGAAGAATAGCGACGGAAATGGCGGCGTCACAAAGGCGCCGCCCTCATTCGCGGATTTCAGCCGCATCAACGCCCCAAAGGTTGGCCTTTAGCGTCCAGCCGCGATAGCCACCCGCAGAAACCCGGCACCAATCGATTGAACAGGTTCCAAGGCGTGCCACAACTCCGGTCTCGAAATGGGCGTTGATCTGGGATTTCGTATCCGGGCTGGCATAGACAGGCAGCATGTCGGATTCGATCAGAACGGTGCGGACGCCGGACAGCAGCGCATAGTGAACCCACCCCCCTGCGCCATCACGGTCCTGAACCTTACGCCAGTTCCCATATTCGGCCGTGATCTGTAGAGGCATTCCGCGCCGTTTGAAAACCCAATCGATTCTGTGGGTCAGTGACGGCCCCCGACGCACGTTGCCTTCTGCGGCTTTCATCGAGACGAACCGTGGCAAAGGCAGATTGGTGACAGGACCACGCTTTTCTTCCGCGTTGGCGGCAAATGTGCCGAACGCGACAATAAATGCGGTCAGGGCCGCCAAACCTTGGCGTTTCACCGAAAAAATAGCACTCACTGCTGGCCTGCTCTTATGCCTGTTTATTGTGTTTCGAAAAAAGGTTGCGTCAATGCACGTGGGGTTCTTGTGCCCCGCCTGTTCCTGCGCCACGATGCCATGGCGCGCGACTGTTTGCAAAGCAGTAGGAGGGCTGAGGTGCCAAGAGAACGTCTGAGTGTTGTCGTTACGCGACGGTTGCCGGAAGCGGTGGAAACCCGCCTGAGCGAACTTTTTGATGTTCGGTTGCGGGATAATGACACCCCCATGACCCGAGAAGAGCTCGTCTCTGCCGTGCAGGAAGCGGATGTGCTGGTTCCGACAGTGACCGATACGATCGATGGTGGCTTGCTGGGGCAGGCGGGTGAAAACCTGCGGCTGATCGCCAACTACGGGGCAGGGGTGGACAATATCGATGTCGCAACTGCGCGCCAACGTGGGATTTTGGTTTCGAACACCCCGGGTGTTTTGACCGACGATACTGCTGATATGACAATGGCGTTGATCTTGGCCGTGACGCGCCGCATTCCCGAAGGTCTTGGTGTCATGCAAAAGGGCGACTGGTCCGGATGGGCGCCTACTGCTCTGCTTGGCGGCAGAATTGGCGGTCGTCGTCTGGGGATTTTGGGCATGGGAAGGATCGGGCAGGCTGTGGCTCGCCGTGCCAAGGCTTTTGGCATGCAGGTGCATTACCACAATCGTCGCAGATTGCGCCCCGAGGTTGAGGAAGAGCTGGAAGCGACCTACTGGGACAGTCTCGATCAGATGGTCGCACGAATGGATGTGATCTCAGTCAATTGCCCATCTACGCCATCAACCTTTCATTTGATGAACGCACGCAGGCTCAAGCTGATGAAGCCGTCGGCTGTCATTGTGAATACGTCACGCGGCGAAGTGGTGGATGAAAACGCCCTGACGCGCATGATCCGCGCGGGTGAGATCGCCGGAGCAGGGCTGGACGTCTACGAGCATGGGACCAATGTGAACCCACGTCTGCGCCAGCTGCCAAATGTCGTGCTGCTGCCTCATATGGGTTCGGCCACGTTGGAAGGGCGGATTGAGATGGGTGAGAAGGTCATCATCAATATTAAAACCTTCGAAGATGGCCACCGACCACCGGATCAGGTTGTGCCTTCGATGATATGAATTTTTCGCCCGGTCTCGTTCAACGATGAGGTCTGGTTTTTTCATGTGGCGGAAATTTGCCTTCGCTCGCGCGCCTTGCATCTTATGGTTGTGACGCTTTGCCGGGGCATACACTGTTGAAAGCAAACATTGAATTGGAGGAAATCATGCGTTTCAGTCGACTTTCATTTCTACTCCTCTCAGCGGCGGTAATTTCCGCACCTGCAATCGCTCAGGAAACTGCTGATGCCGTTGCGCCCGAAGGTGCGTCCGAAGGACAGGTTCAGGCCCTGACCAAAGAAGTGATTGCCGCGCTCGAGGCAAAGGCTGCTGGTGAACCAGTTACATCCGAGAACTGGATGGTTGCAGCGGCGAACCCATTGGCCGTCGAAGCCGGGGCAAAGGTATTGCGCGCAGGTGGCACCGCAGCAGATGCAATGGTTGCGGTACAGGTCGTGTTGGGGCTGGTGGAACCACAATCCTCGGGTCTTGGGGGTGGCGCATTTCTGGTCTGGTATGACGCTGCGAGTGGTGAGCTGACGACGCTGGATGGGCGTGAAACCGCCCCGCTGGCGGCGACTCCGACCTTGTTTCAGGACGAAAACGGTGAGCCGCTGAAATTTTTTGACGCCGTGGTTGGCGGGCTCTCGGTCGGCACGCCCGGCACACCTGCCTTGATGGAAACGGCGCATCGCCAATGGGGACGCAGCCCTTGGCCTTCGCTGTTCGATGATGGCATTCGGCTAGCGGATGAGGGCTTCCTTGTTTCACCACGTTTGGCAAGTCTGGTCGAGAACGATGCCGAGCGCCTGTCACGTTTTCCGGTGACCGCTGAGTATTTCTTGCCCGGCGGCGAACCCATCTCGCAGGGGCAGCGCCTGATGAACCCGGCTTACGCCGAGACCCTTCGAACTTTGGCTGCCGAAGGCAGTGCTGGTTTCTATGGTGGAGACATCGCGTCTGACATCGTAAGCACTGTGCGAAACGCACCGGGAAATCCCGGAGTGCTTTCTGGTGTCGATTTGGCGCTTTATCAGGTCATCGAACGCGAGCCCGTTTGCGCCGAATACCGAGAGTTTGATGTCTGTGGCATGGGCCCCCCTTCGTCAGGTGCCCTGACTGTTGGACAGATACTTGGGATGCTCAACAACTATGACTTGTCCGCGATGGGTCCAGACAGTCATGAGGCTTGGCGCCTGATCGGAGATGCCTCTCGTCTCGCCTTTGCCGATCGTGGTAGATACATGGCTGACAGTGATTTTGTTCCCATGCCGACAGAAGGGTTAGTGGATTCGGAGTATCTGGCAGAGCGGGCCACATTGTTGAAGGACAACGCGGCGTTATCCGAGGTTGCCCCGGGAAACCCTGAATTCGACCATGCGTCGAACTGGGCCGATGATATCTCGTTGGAGCTGCCATCAACCTCGCACATCTCCATCGTGGATTCCTATGGCAACGTCCTTTCAATGACGACGACGATCGAAAACGGATTTGGCTCACGGCTCATGACCAACGGTTTTCTGCTGAACAACGAACTGACCGATTTTTCGTTCAAGTCACATAGAGACGGTGTTCCAATTGCGAACCGGTTGGAGCCGGGCAAGCGCCCAAGGTCTTCGATGAGCCCGACCATTGTGATGAAGGATGATGCACCAGTGTTGGCCATTGGATCGCCGGGTGGCAGCCGCATAATTGGCTATGTCGCCAAGTCGATCATCGCCTGGGCGGATTGGGATATGAATGTCCAGCAGGCCTTGTCGCACCCACATCTGGTGAATCGTTTCGGAACTTACGATGTCGAAGCGGGAACTGCGGCCGAAGGTTATTCAGATGTGCTGGCTGAACTGGGTTTCGAGGTCAACGCACGCGAACTGACCTCGGGCCTTCACGCTATTGAGATCTCAGATGGACTGAAAGGGGCCGCTGACCACAGGCGCGAAGGTATCGCGTTGGGCGAATAAAACATCCGGATTTGTGGGTATTGCCCCATCCATGCGGGCCTTTTAGTCATGTGCTGAATGGCCCGTAAGTTCGGGTAGGGGAGGATGTCATGGTGCAAGCCACTGCTATGCCACGCAACGAGTCGGGAATTGAAACGGCCGTTGGTATTCTGAAGCAAAGGTTCGGGGATCGCTTGCAAACCGGTGCAGCCATCCGGGAGCAGCATGGCCACACCACAACATGGATCGAAAATCAAAGCCCGGATGCGGTGGTGTTTCCGCGCTCGACCGAAGAGGTTTCTGAAATCGTCAAAACCTGTGCCGCGCATAAGGTGCCGGTCATTCCATTCGGGACAGGTACGTCGCTGGAGGGGCATGTTAATGCGCCCGCGGGTGGCGTATCGATTGATTTAAGCCAAATGAACAAGGTGCTGGCCGTCAACGCCAGCGATCTTGATTGTGTCGTCCAGCCCGGCGTAACGCGCGAAGATCTGAATACGCATTTGCGTGATCAGGGCTTGTTTTTCCCCATTGATCCCGGAGCGAATGCATCGCTGGGTGGAATGGCTGCGACCCGGGCATCAGGCACCAATGCGGTGCGCTATGGAACGATGAAAGACAACATCCTTAGCCTGGAAGCTGTCATGCCGGATGGGCAAATCATACGGACAGGTCAAAGGGCCAAGAAGTCATCGGCAGGATACGACCTGACCCGGCTTCTGATCGGGGCCGAAGGTACGCTTGGGGTCATCACTGAAATCACTTTGCGTCTGCAGGGCATTCCAGAGGCGATCAGTTCGGCCCGTTGTTCATTCTCAACCGTTGATACCGCCTGTCAGGCGGTGATGATGACGATCCAATACGGTATTCCGGTCGCGAGAATTGAACTGCTTGACGAAATGTCTGTCCGGGCAGCGAATGCATATTCCGGTCTGAATCTGCCTGAAACCCCGTTATTGCTGCTCGAGTTTCATGGGTCTGAGACGGGCGCCGCTGAACAAGCTGCAACCTTTGGTCAAATTGCAGAGGAGTTTGGCGGTACAGATTTCGCCTCAACCACGACCACTGAGGAACGCAACAAACTTTGGCAGGCGCGTCACGACATGTACTGGGCCTGCTTACAACTGCGCCCGGGCGCCCGCGGAATTTCCACGGATGTCTGTGTTCCGATCTCACGACTGGCAGAATGCGTGACCGCCGCGCAGGATAAGGCAGAAGAGCTTGGTTTGCTTGCACCAATTGTCGGGCATGTGGGGGATGGCAATTTTCATACTTTGCTGCTGATCGACATGGATAACGCGGATGAGGTTGCCAAGGCTGACCAGTTCGTCGGCTGGCTAAACGATCTGGCCATTTCGATGGAAGGCACCTGCACAGGCGAGCACGGTATCGGTCAGGGCAAACGCCCCTACCTGGTCAAAGAGCTGGGAGCAGCCACTGACTACATGGTTGCCATCAAAGCAGCTCTGGACCCCAACAATATAATGAACCCCGGGAAGATTCTGTAGCTTCGACTGCACCGCTTCTGCTTTTGGCAGCCGCCCGGCGATCGGGCAAGGTGGCGCAATAGAGATAGCCTCAGGTCGGTTTTGATCTTTTTTGCGTCGGCTGGACATGGCGCTGAAGCCTGTCCTTGGGCATAAACCTTGCCAAACAGACTCAATCCGGAGAGCGGGCAAATGAAAACCCAAGTCAAAGCACTTGTCGTTGGCGGTGGCGCCGTCGGAACCTCGATTGCGTATCATCTGGCCAAGGCTGGCTGGGACGATGTGATGCTGATCGAGCGGGACGAGCTGACCTCGGGCTCGACCTGGCACGCGGCAGGCCTGTTGCCGTTGTTCAACATGTCCTATGCGACGACCCACATCCACAAATACTCGGTCGATTTCTACAAGACGCTCGAGGAAGAAACTGGTCTGAACGCGGGTTTCGCCGTCGTTGGCAACCTGCGGATGGCGCAGACGCAAGAGCGTATGGACGAGTACATGCTCTATGCCTCCACCGCCGAGACTTGCGACGTTGCCTATGAATGGCTGACGCCTGAGCAGATCAAGGAACGCTGGCCGCTGATCGAGACATCGGACCTGAAGGGCGCGATCTACCACACCGAGGACGGCTATATTAACCCTGCCGACGTGACGCAGGCGATGGCCAAAGGGGCCCGTCAGCGCGGCGTTGATATTGTGCGCAAGATGCAGGCCGATGCGTTCCATTGGAATGGCACCCACTGGGAAGTCACCTGCACCAAGATGGTCGAGAAGGGCGGCAACCTCGTTCCGTCAGATGAGCAGGTGGTAATCACTGCTGAGCATGTCGTGACCGCATCGGGCAACCACGCACAGCGCACCGCCAAAATGCTGGGTATCAAAATGCCCGCGATCCCGGTCGAACACACTTTCATCGTCATGGACAAAGACCCTGAGCTGGTCAAATGGCGCGAAGCTGGTAACCCCGAACACCCTGTTGTCCGCGATGCTGACAACGAATCCTATGCGCGTGAAGAACGCGGCGGCTGGATTCTGGGCATCTACGAACATGGCGCACCGGCGCAGTTCGAACACGGTGTGCCGGACAGCTTCCGCGCTGACCTGTTCCCGCTGGACCTGGACCGGATCGCGGATCAGTACATGGCGATGGCCGAACGCGTGCCGTCCTGCGCCGAGTCTGGTCTGAAAGACGATTTCAACGGCCCGATCTGCTACACCCCCGACGGCAACCCGCTGGTTGGCCCCGCACCCGGTCTGCGCAATATGTGGCTGGCCGAAGGCTTTTCGTTCGGGATCACCGCTGCAGGCGGCACCGGCTACTATCTGGCTCAGATGATGGTCGATGGCGAAGCTGAGATCGACATGGCGTCGCTGGACCCCAAGCGCTACAGCAGCAACTGGATGACCACCGAGTTCGCGGCCCGCAAGAACGAAGAATGCTATGAGCACGTCTACATCCTGCACCATCCGGACGAAGAGCGTGAAGCTTGCCGTCCGCTGCGTACCGTTCCGGCTTATGACCGTCAGAAAGCGCGTGGCGCACAGTTCGGCTGGGTCAACGGTTGGGAACGTCCGAACTACTTCGGACCACTGGACGCTCCGGACAACTTTGACAAGGAAAGCCGTTCGTTCCGTCGTGGTGGCTGGTGGCAATATGCCGTCGAAGAGGCCAAGGCGATCCGCGAAGGCGTTGGACTGATCGATGCGTCGGCCTTTACCAAGCATGTCGTCAAAGGCCCCGGTGCGACCGCATTCCTGGACTGGTTTACCTGCAACAAGCTGCCCAAGGTCGGTCGCATCAACCTGACCTACGCGCTGACCTCGCACGGCACCACCCGCACCGAATACACCATCGTCCGCAATGGCGAGAACAACTACTACATCGTCTCTGCCGGTGCCTGGACCGAATACGACGCCGACTACCTGCGCAAGGCGGCCGAGGACAAGATGGAGGAGTTCGGTTACATCGAGATCCAGGACGTGACCACTCAGTGGGGCGTCTTTGCCATCGCCGGACCCAAGTCGCGTGACGTTCTGAAAGAGGTCATCAAAGACGCCGATCCGGAAACCGCACTGTCCAACAAGCGCTTCCCGTGGCTGTCAGCCCGTCAGATCGAACTGGGCATGTGCCCAGTCAACGCGATCCGTGTGGCCTATACTGGTGAGTTGGGCTGGGAACTGCACCACCCGATCGAGATGCAGAACTATCTGTTCGACCTGTTAGAGAAAGCCGGTGAGAAGCACGGTATGAAGCTGGTCGGTGCTCGCGCCCAGAACTGGCTGCGTCAGGAGAAATCCTATCGCGCCTTCGGTACCGAACTGGGCCGCGACGCGACACCGCTGGAAGCCGACCTGCCGCGTTTTGTCGACCTGTCCAAGGACTTCTACGGCAAGGCCAAGCTGGAAGAGACCGGCGTGCGCGTGAAGTGCTGTACCCTTCTGATCGACGGACCGGACGATGCCGATCCGTGGGGCCGTGAGGCGCTGTACACACCGGAAGGTGAGCGCGTGGGTCGTTTGACCTCGGGCGGCTACTCGGTGGCGTTCGAGAAATCCATTGGCATGGGTTATGTGAAGCCCGAAATGGCGGTCGAAGGCACCAAGCTGCAAGTCAAGATTCAGGATAAATTGTGGGACGCGGTCGTCACCTGCGACAGCCCCTACGATCCGAAAAACGAAACCATCCGCAAGGACGGTTGATCATTCAAAGGCCCCGGAAAAGTCCGGGGCCTTTTCTTTTAGAGCCTGCTAAGCGGTCAATTCATCATAACATTCCAGCGCCTTAGCAGCGTACATCATCGACGGGCCACCTCCCATTTGAACGGCCATGGCCAGCACATCCGAAAATTCATCGCGTGCAGCCCCCGCTTTGATCAGCGCTTCAGTGTGTAGTGAAATGCAAGGCTCGCAGCGAACGGCAATCGACATGCCCAGAGCAATGAACTCCTTGGTTTTGTAATCCAGTGCTCCACCTTCTTTGACTGATTTGCCGAGCGCCCCAAACGCACGTGCGGTGTCGGGTATGGCGCCATTGAGATTGCGCAACCCTTTGCGTGTGTCCGAGAGTTTATCCTGCCAGTTCATTCTGCGGCCCTTTCAAAACATAATGTAAATGGAATATGTTTTAGGGTGACCGAGCTGACTTTGATCTCGATCAGATGCCCGGCATTTCAAAAACGAATGCCAGATTGTTGGCGGGCATTTCAGTGATTTGGATCAGTTTCAGGCCATTGGCTCGCAGTAGCTCAAGAATTTCGCTGTCATCTTTGTAGCCGATTTCCGGGTCTTGCTGAGTGAGGGCTTCGTGAAACCGTTTGTCACCGTCGCTGGTCAACTCGCCAGAGCGCATAAACGGCCCGTAAAGAACAAAGCGACCAGCCACATTAAGGGCCCGAGCGGCTTCGGCGATCAGTGTTTCAGTCTCGGGCCGACTGATAAGGTGCACAAGGTTGATCAGAATGATCAGGTCCTTTTTACCAAAATCTCTATGCCATCCCAACGCAGTCGCATTCAGCTCCACTGCGGTCGAAACATTCGGCAAAGCAGCGGTATAGGCATCGATGCTAGCCCGGCGTTGGGGGTCGATTTCGCTGGGTTGCCACCGCAGGCCCGGCAAGCACCGGGCAAAACTTGCAACATGTTGGCCAGTACCACTGGCGAGCTCCAACGCGGTGCCAGAAGGTGGTGCAACAAGTTGCACCAAATCGCAAATTGCTTGGGTATTGCGGCTTGCTGCTGGGGCGACAAGCCGACCTTCTGTGTCTTCGTTTGCCACACTAGCGTTGGGTGGAAGCTGTCGTTTGATCATTGGCGCAACCTTTCAGGGCTTAGCGCGGCAATTGTCTGGGCGGGCAGATCGGGTTCCGCTCCGATAGTCAGATCAGCCACTAGTTTCGAGGCGGCAGGGGCTGTTTGAAAGCCATATCCGCCCTGACCTGCTGACCAGATAAAAGATGGGTCAACAGGATCTGGCCCCAATACCAAGGTCCCGTCCGGGGAAAAGCTGCGCAGGCCGGCCCAATTGACCTCGACCCGGGTAACGGGCTCTGTGACCATCTCTTCGTAGCGGGCCAATCCTTCGGCCAGAACCATATCATCCGCGTAGGCATCTTGTGGCGCGACGGGTTCCGCCTCGGCAGGGGACACCAACAGTTTTCCAGCATCCGGCTTGGCGTACCATGTTTCCCCGACACCCAGCATCATTGGCCAACCGCCGACATCGAGCCCACCGGGCGCGGGTATACGGGCCATTGACCTGCGACAGGGGATAATTCCAATCGGCGGTACGCCTGCCATGTTCGCGATTTCGTCGACCCACGCACCAGCGGCATTGACAATGTTCCGGGCCTCAAAACTCTGCTGAGCCTCTACATGCCACAGCTCATCTTTTTGGATGCCGATGACCTTTTGACGAGTGAGAACGCTACCACCATTGTGGCGAATGGTACGTGCAAAATCCTGCAGTACGCGATCAGTATCGATGTCAAAAGCGCCTTCGCTGATTGCAGCGTAACCTACAGTTTCCATATTCAGGATGGGTATGCGCGACAGGGCATCCTGAAGGGGGATTTCTCGCATTCGCAAACTGGCCACATCGTCGGAGAACTGATCTTTCTGATCTTTCCCTCCGACCAGCATAAGACCACGTGGTGTCAGATAGTCGCCGGAGAAAAAGAACTCTGCACTGGCTTTGTTCAGCTCAACAACCGATGGCGGACCATACCCTTCTTCGAACAATGCAGCCGAGCGTCCGGATGCATGGTACCCAAGTGCGTCTTCCGCCTCGAGCACCGTAACTGATCCATGCGCTGACAAGCGCGCGCCAGCACTTAGGCCGGCGATGCCCCCCCCGATAACTAGGAAATCAATCATGATTGCTCTTCTAAGCGGTCGGTTGCAGGTGGTGGAGTAAGGCTGAGGGCTGTGATCCGATCGTACAGTTCCTTGGGCATTGTCCAGGTCAATGCGGCCAGAGATGGGGCGAGTTGCTCAGTATTTCTCGCCGAAATGATTGGCATTGGCTCAAATGGGCTCGCCGCAACCCATGCAACAGCCAAGGTCGCGGGGTCCTGGCCGACCTCGCTTGCCAGATCGCGCAATGCTTCAGCAGTTTCAGACATCCAGTCGGCCCCGTATCGGGCCGCATATCTGTTGTCCTCGGCCAGCCGCCCTTGACCACCCGCTGCATATTTTCCGGTCAGCAAACCGCCCCCAAGGGGCGAATAGGCTGCGACCGCGATACCTTGATCGGCACACATCGGCAGGATTTCGACCTCTGCCTGGCGCTTGACCAGATTGTACATGGGCTGCAGCACATCAATTGTCAGATCAAACTCGGCCGCAACTCGAACAGCTTTCATCACCTGCCACGCAGCGAAATTTGACAGGCCAACGTAGCGGATTTTGCCCTCCTGCTTTAGTCGGGCAAAACAAGACATGGTTTCTGAAAGATCAGTGTCAGGATCGAACCGATGAAGATAAAGCAGGTCGACCATGTCCTGATCCAGCCGTTTGCGCGAGATATCGAACTGCTTCTCGATATTCTCAGCGCCTGCACCACCGCTGTAGCCTGCTTTGGTGGCAATCAGCAGCGCCTCTCTTTCATTGGCAACCATACTGCCCAACAGCGTCTCAGATACGCCGTCGGTATAAACATGTGCCGTATCAAAATGGGTGATCCCTGCGGTGCGGCATGCATCATACATCGCGTTGCTTTGCGCTGCATCGGCACGGCCGCCAAATTGCATTGTGCCAAAGGCAAATCGGCTTACTGCGGTTCCATCAAGAGAAGTAAGAATAGAGGTCATTCGCGCGCCTTAATGAGATTGGGGATTCCGTTGAGGATTTGTCAAAGTGTCTGGCCAAACTTTAAGCAGGCTTGAATTTATGCATCAACCCATCCAAAGAGTATCAAACAGAAACAGGAGGGTAGGGTGAATACCGCGGAATTACACCCGATGGCCACAGGACATATTCCGTCCTATGTGACCCAGGCGGACGGAAGCGATTTTCTTTTTACGTTCATGGTTGTTTTTACAATTGTCGTGATTGTGTTGATCGGTGTCGCCTACTTCACCCTCCACTCGATCCCGGAAAAAATCGCGCATGAATCCAACCACCCACAGTTTCAGTTGGTGGGTATTCTGGCATTGTTGGCTTTGTTCACCCACAACGGGCTGTTTTGGGTGGCGGCCATTCTGGTGGCCGGGTTCCAATTTCCTGATTTTGCCGCGCCTTTGCGTGCAATAGCGGATTCCATCCGTTCTCTGGCACCCGAGAACACGCAGCCCCCGGTTGCAGAGGAGCCGTCCGAAATCAATCCTGAAACCGTCCAAGCCGCACCGCAGGAGCAGTAAGATATGCTTGAAACACTGATGTGCGCGCTGGTCACGGTTCTGCCTGACTATCTGTTCCGCCGGTTTGTGCAGGGCAAACGGATCGGGCATGAGATCACGCTGTTTACCATGTGGTACGAGCTGCGTTGGGGTCTGACGACCTGTGCGATCCTCGCGCTGACCGTAATCACCACGCTGTTCTACTTCCATCCATCCAGCAAAACCGCTGCCTCATACTTCCGCACGGTTACCATTCTGCCGCAACTGGGTGGTCGCGTTTCTGAAATCTATGTTCAAAACAACGAGCAGGTTGTTGCAGGCCAACCGATATTCCGCATCGAGGATTTCACTCAGACAGCACAGGTCGAAGCCGCACATGCTCAGATCGCGCAGGTTCAGGCATCGCTGAAGGTTGCTCAGACTGATCTGGCCGAGGCTGAGGCCGGGATTGCCGGTGCACGCGCAGCGCTGGATCAGTCTTTGGAGGATCTTGAACGCAATACGACTTTGCGAGATGAAGGCTCCAGCGCCGTACGATTGGCCGAGATTGAGCGTCTCGAAAATCTGGTCGAAGAGCGCGAAGCTCAGGTGGTAGCAGCACAATCCCGAAGGGCAGCAGTCATTCAACAGATCGAAGAGCTGATCCCCGCACAACTGGCCAGTGCCAATGCAAAGCTGGACGCAGCCCTGACCGAACTCGACAAAACCGTGATCAGTGCAGGAGTAACCGGACGGATTGAGCAGTTCGGTCTGCAAGTTGGGGACTATGTCAGCCCGCTACTGCGCCCTGCGGGCATTCTTGTGCCGTCATCCTCCGGCCACGATCGGTTTCAGGCTGCATTCACGCAGCTGTCTGCGCAAGTTATCAAACCAGGTATGATTGGTGAATTGGGTTGCATGACCAAACCATTCACCGTCATTCCGGTTGTGGTGGTCGAAGTGCAGGATGTCATCCCGTCTGGTCAAATTCGACCTAGTGATGAATTGCGGGATGTTCAGGTCAACAAAAATCCTGGATCGATTTTGGTCTATCTCGAGCCACTCTACAAAGGCATGGCAGACGACATTCCACCCGGAAGTAATTGTCTGGCCAACGTCTACACTGACAACCATGAAAAGCTTGAGGATGAGAATCTCGGGTTCTGGGAAAAGGCTTTCCTGCATGTGGTCGACACGATCGGCGTGGTTCACGCTGCCGGATTACGCCTTCGTTTGATCCTGATGCCGGTCAATACGCTGGTTCTGAGCGGACACTGATGCGAATAGCTTAATTCGTTTGCTCGCTATGACTTACTCGGGTTTTTCAGAGGAAGCTTTAACAGGCTTCCTCTCCAACGAAACGTAAGAGTAGGCAAAAACACAGCCAGCGAAAATGGCGATCAGCCAAAACACCATTGGAAATGAGCCGGTGATGGCAAAGGTTGTGCTTGCCAGTGCCATCCCGACTGTTCCGCCGAGCAATTGGAACGTCATGGATATCCCACTGGCCTGACCATGCAGTGCGACTGGAACTGACATCATAACAGCCCGCCGTGGTGGAACGAAAAGAAAAGGGGCGCAGCATCCCCAGATCAGAAATGCTGCCATGATCATTTGGCTGTTCCCGACCCGCATACCTAAGGCGACCAGTGCAACTCCGATAGTTCCGCAGCCGACACCGATCAGTGAGGGTGTTCTTGCTCCAAAGCGATCCGCAATCTTTCCCGCCAGTGGTGCAATGAACACCTGCGGAATTGCGACCGGCAACAGTGCCGCACCTGCGGCGAGTGGCGAAAACCCAAGCTTTGATTGAAAGTAGAGAGCGCCGAACACAAACATTACGATCTTCACGAATTGGGCAGTGAATACGATCATGTTCGCCGATGCAAAACTTGGGTTGGTAAACAGGGACACCGCGATCAACGGGTTAGGCGCCGAGCGCTCGATCGGTATGAAGAGAGTTAAGAGAAGAAGTCCCGACACTAACGCAATAACGACTTCGGGTTGCGCCCATCCACGGTCCGGGCCTTCCATTATGCCAAAAACGATTGAGGCCAGACCAACGACCAACAAAAGGAAACCTTTCCAATCGAATGCCGGCTCTGGCAACTGTGCAGGATCTCTCCAACAGGCCAAGGCTATCGCGGCCACGATCAGAACGATCGGTGGGTTGACCCAGAATATCCATCGCCACGAAATGTACTCTGTCAATACACCGCCAATCAGCGGACCCATCGACAGGAATATGGTTCCAATCGCCCCATACAAACCAAGCGCCAGACCGCGCTCATGTTCTTCGAATGAACGTATCAGTATCAGCAGGGACAACGGAAATATGAGCGCTGCGCCAAGGCCCTGGATTGCACGCGCCAGCAGTAAATCCAGCCCGCTTTCGGAAAAGCCACCCGCTGCGGAGGCCAGCCCAAAGATCAAAAGACCCGCGCTCAGCAACCAGCGTGCACCGAGAATATCGCCGAGCCGCCCTGCAGCCCCGGCAAAGCAAGCCAGAACCAGAAGATAAATGTTGACGGTCCAATGCGATTGAAGCCGGGTCAGGCCCAGATCTTTTTGGATTGTCGGCAGAGCCACGCTGATGACTGTTTCGTCCAACAGGATCACGCCCAGAATGGCCCCCATTGCAGCAAGCAACCACCAACGCGTGTTTCCCTGAGTGTCAGCCACTATAATACCGTCTTGATGAAACCAATGGTTCATACATCAGTTCGATTGCACGGCCATTCGTCAAGGAAATCGTAGCGATAGCAGGTACTGCGTATACTCTCGACAAACGAAAAAGGGCCAGCCAAATGGCCAGCCCTCATTTGCTATTTGCTAGAGCTTACTGCGGGATTTCGCCTTCCAGCCCTTCAACATAGAAGTTCATACCTGCCAGCGTACCGTCATCGGCGGTCTCGCCTTCAGCCAGCCAGTCGCTTCCGTCCTGCTTCTTCAGCGGGCCGGTGAAGGGGTGGTATTCACCCGCTGCCATGGCAGCCTTCAGGGCCAGAGCTTCTTCTTTAACATCGGCCGGAACAGCGTCCGAGATTTCACCGATTGCGACCATGCCTTCCCGGATGCCATCCCATGTGTTGGCGCTTTCCCATGTACCGTCCATTACGGCCTGGGTCCGTGCAATGTAGTAGGGAGCCCAATCGTCAATGATCGAAGACACGCGCGGGAAGGGCGCGTATTCGCTCATGTCGGAGGCCTGGCCAAAGGTGACAACGTTTCCTGCCTCTTGCGCAGCCGCTTGCGGTGCGGTCGAGTCAGTGTGCTGCAGGATCACGTCCGCGCCCTGTTCGATCAGAACGGTGGCGGCGTCAGCCTCTTTCGCCGGGTCGAACCAAGTGTAGGCCCAGACGATCTTGAATTCGACATCCGGGTTTACCTTCTTGGCGTGGACATAGGCCGAGTTGATGCCGCGGATCACTTCGGGGATCGGATAGGAACCGATATAGCCGATGATGTTCGACTTCGTCATATTACCCGCGATGTGGCCCTGAACGGCGCGACCTTCGTAGAAACGCGCCGAGTAGACGGAAACGTTATCGGCTGTTTTATAGCCGGTCGCGTGCTCGAACTTCACGTCCGGGAATTTCTTGGCCACGTTGATGGTCGGGTCCATATAGCCGAACGAGGTGGTGAAGATCAGATCCGCACCTTCCAGTGCCATCTGGGTCATCACGCGTTCCGCATCCGGTCCTTCAGGCACAGATTCAACAAATACGGTTTCGACCTTGTCGCCAAAGTGCTCTTCGACCGCCAGACGGCCTTTGTTGTGCTCATAGGTCCAGCCGCCGTCGCCCACCGGGCCGACATAAACGAAACCGACCTTGGTTTTGTCTTCGGCCATGGCGCCAGTCGCCAGACCCAGCGCCATTGCGGCACTTGTCAGAAGTGATGTGAATTTCATGTAGTTACTCCCCAAGTTGGTTCAGTTGGCCCCATCTAGTGCGAGGCATGGAAGGTCCGGCCCAGTGAGGCAGGTGCGCTGCTCTTGTCGGCCGAAAGGATCACAAGCACAAGGATCGTGATGATATAGGGCGACATTGCCAGATACTCGACGGGAATGGCAACGCCTGCTGCCTGCAGATTAAGCTGCAACACTGTGATTCCGCCAAACAAATAAGCACCAAGCAATGCGCGCCAAGGTTTCCAGCTGGCGAACACCACCAACGCCAGGGCGATCCAGCCCACCCCGGCGGTCATGCCCTCGGTCCACTGCGGTACTCGGATCAGGCTGATGTAAGCTCCGCCCAGGCCCGCGCAGGCACCGCCGAACAGGATCGCCATGATGCGGATCTTGATGACCTTGTAGCCCAAGGCGTGCGCCGCATCGTGGTTTTCACCCACCGCGCGCAGGATCAGTCCGACGCGCGTGTATTTGAGTACGGCCCAGACTGCTGCTGTCAGAGCAATGCCGACATAGAGGATCGGATCATGCTGGAACAGGATTGGGCCTATGACAGGAATATCGCTGATCAGCGGGATGTGAATATCACCCATGCTGGGTGGTTTGATGCCCACATAGCTTTGCCCCAGAAGGGCGCTGAAGCCGAGGCCAAACAAGGTCAGTGCAAGTCCGCTTGCCACTTGGTTGGCGAGAGCCACCTGCGTCAGCAGCACAAACAACAGGGACAGTACCGCGCCTCCAATGGCTGCAGCAACAAAACCCAGCCAGGGTGAGCCTGTTTCGACGGAGATCGCAAAGCCGCTGATTGCACCAACAATCATCATGCCTTCGACGCCGAGGTTAAGAACACCTGCTTTCTCAACGACTAATTCTCCGATCGCGGCCAGCAGCAGGGGGGTCGCGGCCACCATCAGCGAAGCGACCAAGAGTACGGGATTGATTTCACCTAGGTCCATGGGTCACGCCACCTCGCTACGGGCCGCACGGATGCGGTAGTTTGTCAAAAGATCGAATGCCAGCAGGAAGAACAGCAGCATTCCCTGAAACACCTGAATGGCAGCGGCAGGCAGACCCAGCTGAGACTGCGCGATCTCGCCACCGATATAGGTCAGGGCCATCAGGCCACCGGCCAGCAGGATGCCCACCGGGTGCAAGCGGCCCAGAAAGGCCACGATGATCGCGGTAAAGCCATAGCCGACATTAAAGTCGATGCTGACAACGCCCGACGGTCCTGAAACCTCGAACATTCCCGCCAGACCGGCCAGAGCGCCGGACAGGCCCAGGCAGAACAGGATCAGTCGGGCAGGGTTCACACCGGCGAATTTCGCCGCGCGAGGCGCTTCACCCGTCAGGCGGATGTGAAAGCCCAGCATGTGCCGGTTCAACAGGACATAGGCAAAGATCACTGCGATCAGAGCGGTCACGACGCCCCAGTGCATTCCCGACCCGGCGATCAACTCAGCATTATAAGCACTTTCATAGGATTGCAGGTTGCGCGAACCGGGAAAGCCGAACCCTTCGGGGTTCTTAAGTAGGCCCAGCGAAACCGAGGCCAGCATCTGCTCGGCCACGTATACCAGCATCAGGGACACGAGGATTTCGTTCGTGCCAAAGCGTACTTTCAAAAAGGCCGGGATCATCGCCCAAAGCCAGCCGCCAAACGCGCCCGCGATCACCATAATCGGGAAGATATAGAAAGCATCCAGAGGGTAGAATGCCAGCCCGGCACCCGCGCCAAAGATGGCGCCCATGATGTACTGGCCCTCGGCCCCGATATTCCAGATGCCCGCACGAAAGCCCAGCGAAAGACCGATGGCGATAAGCACCAGTGGCGCACCTTTCACCAGCAACTGCGGGCGATAATAGAACGCGAACTCACCAAAGAGAGGTTCCCAAAAAATGGTTCCGATGGCCTGCAATGGGTTCTTACCCAGGATAGCGAACAAAAGCCCACCAAACACCATCGTCGCCAGTACCGCTACCAAAGGGGTCGCATAGGACCACGCCTTGGACGGCTGAGGCCGTTTCTCCAACACAATCATCTGCTCATCCCCCCGTTTTTACATTCTTTTTGAGTGTTTTTCCTGGCTTACACATGGGCCACCTCCATGCCATGTGCGCCGCCCATCATCAGGCCGATTTCGTCTACTGTCAGGCCGGTCGTGGGCCGCGGAGCGCTCAGCCGGCCTTCGTTCAGGGCAGCAAAGCTGTCCGAAATCTCCATAAGCTCGTCGAGATCCTGAGAGATGCAGATGACCGCAGTACCTTTTGCTGCCAGATCCAGAATGGCCTGCCGGATCGCGGCAGCAGCGGCGGCATCCACGCCCCATGTCGGCTGGTTCACCACCAGCACATCGGGGTCTTGCAGCACCTCTCGACCAATCACGAATTTCTGCAGGTTTCCACCCGACAGCGACCTCGCCGCATTCTCAGGTCCGGGTGTCCGAACATCAAAGGCCTCGATGATTTTCTCAGCAAAATTCTGGGTTTCGGTCCATTTCAGAAACCCTTTGCTTTCCAGCCCTTCCCGCACTGAGCCCGTCAATAAGGCATTTTCAGTGAGGCTCATGTCCGGCGCAGCAGCGTGGCCCAGCCTTTCTTCCGGCGCGGTCAGAACACCAAGCTTGCGGCGGGCCGTGGGCCCCAATTTACCAATCGCCTGCCCGTTGAACTTGATCGCGTCGGCAGTGGTTTGAATCTCACCCGACAATACGCCCAGCAACTCATCCTGTCCGTTGCCGGCGACACCGCCGATGCCAAGAACCTCACCCTTGCGAACTGTCATGTGAACGTTTCTCAGCGCGGTCCCGAACTCAGAAGGCGAAGGAACCGACAACCCACTGACATCCAGTGCAACGTCGCCAAACTCGCGCCCTGAACGCTCGGGGGTCTGAAGGGTCGAACCCACCATCATTTCGGCCATGTCACGGGCCGATGTTTCACTCGGAACACATTCGCCAACGTTCTTGCCCAGACGCAGGATCGTGGCGTGGTCGCAAAGCGTACGTATTTCCTCAAGCTTGTGCGAAATATAGAGGATCGACGTACCTTCGGACCGCAGTTTATTCAGTGTCTCAAACAGGATTTCGACCTCTTGTGGTGTCAGAACCGAGGTCGGTTCGTCCATGATCAGCAGCTTGGGATCCTGCAGCAGACAGCGAATGATCTCGACCCGCTGGCGCTCACCTGCAGACAGGTCACCGACGGTGCGGTAAGGATCCAGTGGCAGGCCATAAGTTTCCGAAACTTCGCGGATACGCGCGGCCAGATCGCCCATGGCCGGAGGGTTCTCCATCCCCAAGGCAATGTTCTCGGCCACGTTCAGCGCGTCGAACAGCGAGAAGTGCTGGAATACCATCGCAATCCCGTCGGCCCGCGCCGCGCGCGGTTCGGGGGGCGCAAAAGGTTGGCCGCGCAACAACATTGTACCGCTGTCGGGTTTCACCAGCCCGTAGATCATCTTCACCAGTGTGGATTTGCCGGCACCGTTTTCGCCCAGCAGGGCGTGAACTTCGCCTTCACCGATGTCAAAAGACACCTGATCATTGGCCACGACGCCGGGATAGGCTTTGGTCAGCCCTTGCAAGCTTAGGAGTGGAGTGGTCACGCGCTCAGGTCCTTCTTCAATTCAATCTGCCGGGCAGGGCGCAGGATTTGCGCCGCGACACCAACTGCGATCATCTGCGGGTGTTTGCCCAGGGACGGGTCCCCGATTGGGCAGGTGATCCGGCCAATCCGTTCGGGCGTATGCCCCAATGCGGCCAGCCGCGACCGGAATCGCGCCCATTTCGTAGCCGAGCCGATCAGGCCAGCAAAGCGGAAATCATGCAAAAGCAGCCTGTTGCACAGTTCCAGGTCCAAATTGTGTGAATAAGTAAGCACAAGATGCTCGGCATCGCGCGGTGCATGACGGACCAGCTCGGCCGGTTTGGCCGCCGGAACAATGGTCACACCGTTCGGCACCTCATCCGGAAAGCGTTCTGGCCCGGTATCAACCCAGGTAATTGCCAGATCGGGCAGGGGCGATAGGACATCGACCAGAGCCCGGCCGACATGACCCGCGCCCCAGATCCAAAGATTGCGCGTGGGTTCGTGAACCGGCTCGATCATCCATCCGTCAATCAGCTGCGGGTCGGGTTTTACACCCTGACCGCGGGCCTGTGCCAGCAAGCGTTTGACCGACAGTGGCATTTCACCGCCCGAGGCCGAGCGCGCGATGATCGTGTCATTCAGCTGTTCTACCGCCTCAAGGTCAAAGATTTCGCTAAGCAGGGTTACAGCCCCGCCGCAGCACTGACCCATATCCGGGCCAAGCGCGTGGTGTGTCTGGCGCGCAGGCGCTGTCTGGGACCGTGCCGCTTCGGCCGCCTGAAACTCCAGGGTACCTCCGCCGATGGTACCTGATTGCCCGTCCTCCCAAACAAGCATCGCGGCACCGACTTCGCGAGGGGATGACCCCTTGATCCCGGCGATGACCACCCGGACCACTTTGCCGTGGGTTTTGACCGCCTCCCTCAAAGCCTCTCGATCAAATCCCATCAGATGCCTCCCTTCATCCTTTGGACACCGTGCCAGACCTCTTCGGCCGTGGCGGGTGCATCCAGTGACGGATAACTGTCTCCGCAAGCTGCCACCGCATTCGACAGTGCCAGCCAGGCAGAGATACCCAGCATGAACGGCGGCTCTCCCACCGCCTTCGAGCGATAAATCGTGTCCTCGCGGTTTTGACCGTCCCACAAGGCGACATTGAAGATGTCCGGACGGTCTGAGCAGGCCGGGATCTTGTAGGTCGACGGCGCATGGGTGCGCAGGTTTCCTTTATCGTCCCAGACCAATTCCTCAGTCGTGAGCCAGCCTGCGCCCTGGACGTATCCACCTTCAACTTGTCCGACATCCAACGCAGGGTTCAGCGACGCGCCTGCATCATGCAGGATGTCGGTGCGCAGGATGCGGTTCTCACCGGTCAGCGTATCGACTGCGACCTCGGTAACAGATGCACCATAGGCGAAGTAAAAGAACGGACGGCCACGGCCCTTGATTCGGTCCCACTCGATCTTGGGCGTTTTGTAGAATCCCGTAGCCGACAGGCTGATGCGGCCCTGATAGGCCAGCGCGGCAGCTTCGGCGAAGGAATAGCGTTCCTCTCCGATCGCGACATGTCCATCCGAGAAGGTGACCGCGGATGGGTCGGCCTGATGCCGTTCGGCCAGATAATCGGCCATGCGGTCGCGGATCGTGTCGCAGGCTGCTTTTACCGCCATTCCGTTCAGGTCACTGCCGGAAGACGCCGCCGTCGCCGAGGTGTTGGGCACCTTGGCGGTGTCGGTGGCGGTGATCTTAACCATCTCCAGTGGAATGCCAAAGCGCGAGGCCGCAACCTGCGCAACCTTCTGGAACAGGCCCTGACCCATTTCAGTGCCGCCATGGTTCAGGTGGACAGAGCCGTCTTGATACACATGCACCAGCGCACCCGCCTGGTTCAGATGGGTCAGCGTGAAGGAAATTCCGAACTTGACCGGAGAAAAGGCGATCCCCTTCTTGATCACTCTGTTCTCGGCGTTCCATTTCTCGATGGCTGCCTTGCGTGATGCGTAGTCGCTGGTTTTCAGCAGCTTTTCAGTCATGCCGTGCAGCTCGAAGTCACTAACTTCCATACCGTAAGGCGTGGTGTTGCCGCCTGCGGGCAGAGGGCGTACGGGCGTGTCTCCCATCTCGACCGCGCCCCGGCTGGTCAGGTCCTCATGCGGATCGGGGTGGCCCAGAGGTTTTTCCGTAGGCACATTGTCCGCAACCGTATGTGCCGGTTCATAGTAATTCCGGCGGCGCAGCTCGACCGGATCTATGCCCAATTCATAGGCCGCGTGGTCCATAACGCGTTCGATACCAACCATACCCTGCGGGCCGCCAAAGCCACGATAGGCGGTGGCGGATTGGGTGTTGGTTTTCAGCCGGTGGCTTTCAATCCGTGCATTCGGCAACAGATAGGCGTTGTCCGAATGCAGCATTGCACGGTCCGCGACGGGTAGGGACAGGTCCTGCGCCCAACCGCAGATCGCGTAGTGGTGGAAGGATACGCCCTGAATATGGCCGTTCTCATCGAACCCGGCCTTGTACGCGATGCGGAAGGCGTGGCGTTTGCCGGTGATGATCATATCATCGTCGCGGTCATAGCGCATCTTGCAGGCCTTACCGGTGGCACGGGCCGCCACAGCACAGGATACAGCCAATGCGTTGCCCTGACTTTCCTTGCCGCCAAAACCACCGCCCATGCGACGAGTCTCGACACGTACGGCATGCATGGGAACGCCCAATGCATCCGCCACTTTGTGCTGAATCTCGGTCGGGTGCTGGGTCGAGCTATGCACCAGCATATCCGCGCCCTCATTCGGCACGGCCAGCGCGGCCTGACCTTCCAGATAGAAATGCTCCTGCCCGCCGATCTCGAACGTACCTTCAATGACACGCGCAGACCCGGCAATAGCTGCATCGGCGTCACCTTTGGCGTAGATGCGAGGGCCATCCTCGAACCGGCTGTTGGCGGCCAGCGCCTCTTCGACCGTCAGAATTGGGGTTTCTTCGGCATACTCGATGTTGCCCAACCGGGCAGCCTTGCGCGCGGCCAGATGGCTGGTGGCGATCACAAGGAAAACAGGCTGTCCGATGTAGTGAATCGAACCATCCGACAGCAGCGGCTCGTCATGGATCGACGGAGAGACGTCGTTTGCAAAGGGCAGGTCATCGGCGGTCATGACCATGACGACTCCATCGGCAGTTTTTACTGCTGACAGATCCACCGACGTGATCGTGCCCTTGGCAATCGGGCTAAGGCCGAAGGCCAGATGCAGCGATCCCTTAGGTGTCGGAATATCATCCACATAACGCGCGGTTCCAGAGACATGCAACGGCGCCGCGTCATGGGGGAGGGGTTTGGTCACACTCATGCCGACACCTCCAATACGTTTGTGACTTCGCCTTGATCTTCGAGGAAATACCTCTCAAGCATCGCTTTTGCGGTCTCCAACCGGTAGTTGGCCGAGGCGCGCATATCCGTCATCGGCGTGAAGTCGTTGGTAAAGGCTGGGATTGCGGCTTGAACGGTTTCGTTAGTCCAGGGTTTGCCATTCAGCGCTGCTTCGACGTTCGAGGCGCGCTTTGGAATGCCGGCCATGCCGCCGAACGCGATACGTGCATTGGTGACCATGCCATCCGCAACTGTGATGTAGAAACACCCACACACGGCCGAGATGTCCTGATCAAACCGTTTGCTGAGCTTGTAAGCTTTCAAACGATCCTCCTGACGTGTGAAACTGACGGCTTCGACGAATTCGCCCGGCGCGCGGTCTTGCTTGCCGTAATCGATGAAGAACTCTTCCAGCGGGATTGAGCGACGCGTGTCACCTTTACGCAGATGCAGCGTTGCACCCAAGGCAATCAGGGCGGGTGGGTTGTCCCCGATGGGCGAGCCGTTAGCGATGTTGCCACCGACCGTGGCCGCGTGGCGTACTTGTACACTGGCGTAACGACGGATCATTTCAGCGTAGGAAGGATGCAGGTTGGCCAGCGCTTCGCCCATACGGTTCATGTCGACCATGGCACCAAAGCGGATTTCGTTATCCGTGATGGTGATCTCTTTCAGATCATCGCAACGGTTCAGGAATATCACCGGGTCGAGATCCCGAAGTTGCTTTGTCACCCAAAGACCAACATCTGTTGCGCCGGCAACCAGTGTAGCGTCCGGATGCTTGGCATAAACAGTCGCCAGTTCATCCGATGACCCAGGCAACATGGGCGATGTCACCCGTGTTGCTACCGGCTTGTCTTTAACCCAAACCGGGACCGGTTGGGCCTCGGCGGCCTCGGCCGCCCGGATGATCGGTGCGTAACCAGTGCACCGGCACAGGTTTCCGGCAAGCTGTGTATCGTGATCCTTGGCACCATTGGCGTGGCTTGCTACCATCGACATGACGAAACCGGGGGTACAGAAGCCGCATTGCGATCCGTGCAGATCCACCATTGCTTGCTGAACAGGATGCGTCTCGCCATCCGGCCCGCTGGCACCTTCGACGGTGCGCACCGCTTTGCCGTGTAGTTGAGGCAGGAACAGGATACAGGAATTCAGCGCTTTGTGTCCGCCCTCGTCCGTGACCATGACGGTGCAGGCCCCGCAATCGCCTTCGTTGCAGCCTTCCTTGGTGCCGGTCAGGCCGCGATCTTCGCGCAGCCAATCCAGCAAGGTCGCCGTCGGATCAACATCCGCCAGCTCCACAGTCTCTCCGTTCAGAAGAAACGTGATATTCATGAGTGAAACCCGTCGCCTTACCCGGTTGCGCCCTTGGGTGCTCTCCTTCGATGCGACGTAGAAAGAGTAGCGGGCGAATAGCTTGCCGTCAGATGTTAGAAACAGCGCAGGTTGTCTGGCAAGAAAAACTACCTATGTGATACACCATTGGGCACTGACGCTGCGTGATTGTGCTGTTCGTTTAATAAGCACATGATTGAAACTAAAGCGCTTTTTGCCTTTGGTTGCTGCTGAACTCCGAAGCACCTTCTGGAAAACCCGAATAATCAACGCTGATTTTTAAGGCATTCCAAAGCGACGGTTCCTGCTTTTGCCCCGTGTCCGACTGAGATAGCGTGGCGGTTATGAGCAGTACTCCTCGATTCATTCACCTCCGCGTTCACACAGAATATTCCCTTTTGGAAGGCGCCGTGCGGCTGAAAAAGCTGCCCGGCTTGTGTGAAAAGATGGATATGCCCGCCGTCGCGGTAACCGACACCAACAGTATGTTCTCGGCACTGGAGTTTTCGGTGACGGCCAGCGGGGCCGGAGTGCAACCGATCATGGGCTGTCAGGTCGATCTGACCTATGTGCAGGCTCAACCGGGGGAAAAGCCCAAAGCGCCAGCGCCGTTGGTCCTGCTTGCGCAGTCCGAGGTTGGATATGAGAACCTGATGAAGCTCAGCTCTTGCCTGTACGTGGATAAGGGCGGGCAGTTGCCGCAGGTGACGCTAGAGGAGCTTTCAGAACGATCGGATGGCCTGATCTGTCTCACCGGTGGGCCGGATGGTCCGGTTGGCATGCTGCTGCAGCAGGGTCAGCGCCCGGCGGCTGAGGCTTTGGTGGATCGTCTGGCAGCGATGTTCCCTGATCGATTGTACATAGAATTGCAGCGCCATCCCGGTGAGGGCGGTCAGCCCGAAGCGGAACGCCTGACCGAGCGCGGTCATGTCGAGATGGCCTATGCCAAGAACCTGCCGTTGGTCGCCACCAATGACGTCTATTTTCCGACCTCAGATATGTATGAGGCGCATGATGCGCTGATCTGCATCTCCGAGGGCGCTTATGTCGATCAGCAGGAAGGACGCCGTCGCCTGACTGCGCAGCACTATTTCAAGTCGCAGCAAGAAATGGTGACCCTGTTCGCCGACCTGCCCGAAGCGATTGAAAACACGGTCGAGATCGCCAAACGCTGCGCCTTCATGGCTTATCGCCGTGATCCGATCCTTCCGAAATTCGCAGATGACGAGGTGGCCGAGTTGCGGCGTATCGCCAACGAAGGCCTGCAGAAACGTCTGGCCGTTATTCCGCATGCGGTGACGCCCGAAGAGTATCAGGAGCGGCTGGATTTCGAGCTTGGTATCATCGAAGGCATGGGGTTCCCGGGCTATTTTCTGATCGTTGCCGACTTCATCCAATGGGCCAAAGACCACGACATTCCAGTGGGGCCGGGGCGGGGTTCGGGTGCGGGCTCGCTGGTCGCCTATGCGCTGACGATTACCGACCTTGACCCACTGCGGTATTCACTGCTTTTCGAACGCTTCCTGAACCCGGAACGTGTCTCGATGCCGGACTTCGATATCGACTTCTGCATGGACCGCCGCGAAGAGGTGATCCGTTACGTGCAGCAGAAATACGGGCGCGACAAGGTGGGGCAGATCATCACCTTTGGTGCGCTTCTATCCAAGGCCGCCGTGCGCGATATCGGGCGGGTTTTGCAAATGCCGTACGGGCAGGTCGACCGCCTGTCCAAGATGATCCCGGTCGAGGGAGTTAAACCT
The DNA here is from genome assembly GCF_013030265.1 of Ruegeria arenilitoris. Taxonomy (GTDB): domain Bacteria; phylum Pseudomonadota; class Alphaproteobacteria; order Rhodobacterales; family Rhodobacteraceae; genus Ruegeria; species Ruegeria arenilitoris_E. The sequence goes on along the minus strand of NZ_WPZQ01000009.1, from coordinate 78,298 downwards.
GTCTCGATCGAAAAGGCGTTAAAAGATGAACCTCGCCTTCGCGAAGAAGCGCGAAACGAAGAGGTCGTCGATCGTCTGTTGACCTATGGCCAGCAGGTCGAGGGGCTATTGCGAAACGCCTCGACCCACGCGGCGGGTGTGGTGATCGGGGACCGCCCGCTTGATGCTCTGGTGCCGCTGTATCAGGACCCGCGCTCTGACATGCCTGCGACCCAGTTCAATATGAAGTGGGTCGAACAAGCCGGGCTGGTGAAATTCGACTTTCTGGGCCTGAAGACGCTAACCGTGATCCAGAACGCGATGGATTTGATTTTCAAATCTGATCGCCCGTTGCATGTCGCTGCTGATGGTACTGTGCTTTATGAACCCGCCGAAGGGGCAGAGAACCAGATCAACGCCATTCCACTGGATGATGAGGCGACATATAAACTCTATTCGGCAGCCAAGACAGTAGCTGTGTTCCAGGTGGAATCCTCGGGTATGATGGATGCGCTCAAGCGCATGAAGCCTACCTGTATCGAGGATATCGTGGCCCTCGTCGCGTTGTACCGTCCGGGCCCGATGGAGAACATCCCGACCTATTGCGAGGTCAAGAACGGGCTGCGGAAAATTGAATCCGTCCACCCGCTGATCGACTACATCCTTGAGGAAACCCAAGGCATCATCGTTTATCAGGAACAGGTTATGCAGATCGCGCAGGTCATGGCAGGCTATAGCCTCGGCGGCGCTGACTTGCTGCGCCGTGCGATGGGTAAAAAGATCAAAGAGGCGATGGACGCCGAGCGCCCCAAATTCGAAAAGGGTGCGGGAGAGAATGGTGTCGACGCCAAGAAGGCGTCTGAGGTCTTCGACCTGCTCGAGAAATTCGCCAACTACGGCTTCAACAAATCCCACGCAGCGGCTTACGCGGTCGTCAGCTATCAAACCGGCTGGCTAAAGGCGAACCACCCGGTCGAGTTCATGGCCGGTGTCATGAACTGCGATATTCACCTGACCGATAAGCTGGCCATCTATTTCGAAGAAGTCCGCAAAGGGCTGGAATTGCCCTATGTGCCGCCCTGTGTGAATCGCTCTCTTGCGACATTCGATGTGGTCGATGGGCACCTGGTCTACGCGCTGGGCGCGCTCAAGAACGTGGGTGTCGAGGCGATGAACCTTGTCGTCGAAGGGCGCGGTGACAAGCCCTTCGTGAACCTGTTCGACTTTGCTCGTCAGGTTGACTTGAAGAAAGTCGGGAAACGCCCGCTGGAGATGTTGGCGCGGGCAGGGGCCTTTGACGAGCTTGACAAAAACCGTCGCCGCGTATTCGAAAGCCTTGATCCGCTCGTCCAATACTCGGCAGCAATCCATGATCAGAAGAACTCGAACCAGGTATCCTTGTTCGGTGAAGCTGGCGATGACCTGCCTGAACCACGGCTGTCTCCATCACCAGATTGGCTGCCTGCTGAACGTCTGAGCGAAGAATTCAAAGCTATCGGCTTTTATCTCTCGGGCCACCCGCTGGACGACTATATGCCAGCGCTTAAGCGCAAGCAGGTTCTGACGCTGGACGAGGTGATGGAAAAGGCACGCTCGGGCCCATTGATCGCCAAGATGGCCGGGGTTGTGGCCGGAAGGCAGGAGCGTAAATCCGCACGCGGTAACCGGTTTGCTTTTGCTCAGCTTTCAGATCCCACCGGGGCCTATGAGGTCACCTTGTTTTCGGAGACGCTGGAGAAAAGTCGCGAGTTTCTGGAAACTGGCGCGCAGGTGGTGCTGACCGCCGAAGCGACGATGGAAGCTGATCAGCTGAAACTATTGGGTCGGTCAGTAGGGCCAGTGGACTCGGTTGTGGCCGAAGCGGGTGCCACCGGATTGCGTATCTTTGTTGACGAGGCTGGCGTCCTGCCCACGGTTGCCAAGGTTTTGGAAGATGCAGCCAATGCCGCCAAAGGGACTTCAAAGGGGCCGATTCAGCTTTGCCTGCTTGACCCGGGTCTGCCCGGAGATGTCGAGATGGATCTGGGGCAGAGCTTTCCCATCAACCCGCAAATCAAAGGTGCCATCAAATCCCTGGACGGCGTTATGTCGGTCGAGGAAATCTGAACAGTCATTGGTTTGTTGCCAGAGGGTTAGCGCACGGTTAGGCTGAACGTATAAGTAATTCATTGGGTCACGTCATAGGAGGGCACCCAGATGACGATTGCTGGTACTGGATTCAGATTTTTCACTATCGCTGCGGCAACCTCGCTGATTTTGGCATCTGCGACCGCAGGATATGCGGACAACAAAAAGAAAAAGAATACAATTGAAGGCGCCCTGATTGGCGCAGGTGTTGGGGCGCTGGTCGGCGATGGCAAAGGTGCAGCGATCGGCGGTGTCGCTGGGGCCATTATCGGACATAACTGGAAGTGATTGCGATGCGGTTAAGTAAACTCAGAATGTCCGCTTACGCCGTGATCTTTGCGGGTCCCAGTGTGGCGATGGCCGATGATGCAGCAGATCAGATGGTGCAGGATGCATTGCCCCTGATGCACTATACGTGCGCCTCGATTGCTGAAGAGGCGGATGGTGACGAAGAATTTGTGGTGGCGGTTGTTCAGAAGATGACGGCTTTGTCGCTCTACAATCGTCAGGTCAATATCGAAGATCATGCGACCACGGATGAAGAAAAAGCACAGCTGCGTGAAGCATTCATAGCCGCTCTGTCGGATGGATGCGCCGCGGACAAGAACGCCCTATTGGGTGGAGTGGTCGACAACGCGGTGAAAACGACGCTGGGGTTTTGAACCCTCAGTAGTGAGGCGGGCGTTCGTCTCCGATGACAACGCCGCCTGACCCTTCCTGTGCCCGTTCAGCCTCGCGCTGCAGCAGCATTTCGACGCGACGGGTCAGGCGATCGATTTCGTCTTGTTGGCGTGTGACGACCGTGTTCAGCTCTTCAACTGTGCGGGTCAGATGGGCGATCTGTTCTTCCAGATGCTGCATTCGGGGCTCCTGTATCTGGGCCGGTCATAGCGGCACTGCAATCTCAAGACCAGAGAAACCATGCCCTGCGACAGAGGCTTGGCTTGCCCCGATCAGGGCCATGGGATAGACCGCGCGCGGAACATAAACCTCCCAAGGACGCCCCAAAATGGCCAAGCCCAAGAAACAGCCCCGCCCCAAGGCAATCACGCCGAAAGGGTTCCGCGACTATTTCGGCTCGGAAGTCTCGCAGCGAACTGAGATGCTGCGGACCATTGCTGGCGTCTATCATCGATACGGTTTTGATGCGCTGGAAAGCAGCGCTGTGGAAACCGTCGAAGCGCTGGGCAAGTTCCTGCCAGACGTGGATCGCCCGAATGAGGGGGTCTTTGCATGGCAGGAAGTTGACGAAAACGACAAGGGCGACTGGATGGCCCTGCGCTATGACCTGACCGCACCACTGGCGCGGGTCTATGCGCAGCACCGCAACGATCTGCCGACGCCTTATCGCCGCTATGCGATGGGGCCGGTCTGGCGCAACGAAAAGCCCGGACCAGGTCGCTACCGCCAGTTCTATCAGTGCGATGCCGATACGGTGGGTACGGCCTCGATGGCCGCGGACGCCGAGATTTGCGCAATGCTGTCTGATACGTTGGAGACCGTCGGCATTCCGCGCGGCGATTATCTGGTGCGCGTCAATAACCGCAAAGTTCTGAACGGTGTGCTTGAGGCGATGGGCCTTGGAGATGATGTTGCCGCTCGTGACAATGTCCTGCGCACCATCGACAAGTTCGACAAGGTGGGTGAGCAGGGTGTGCGTGAGTTGCTGACCAAAGGTCGTTTGGACGCATCGGGTGCGTTTATTGACGGAGTTGGTCTCAGCGACGATCAGGCAGAGCCGGTGATTGCTTTCCTGACCTCGAAGGCGGCGGATACCGCTGGAACGCTGGCCAATCTGCGTACCGCTGTAGGTAACAGCAAGATCGGCGTGGACGGAATTGCCGAGTTGGAGCAAATCGGCGCACTGCTCGATGCAGGTGGGTACGGAGCGGACCGGATCGAGATCGATCCTTCGGTTGTGCGCGGTCTGGGCTACTATACTGGCCCGGTCTACGAGGCTGAACTGACCTTCGAAATTTTCGACGAGAAAGGCCGCAAGCGGCAGTTTGGGTCAGTCTCGGGCGGTGGACGTTATGACGATCTGGTCAAGCGATTCACCGGACAGGAAGTTCCCGCGACGGGTATTTCTATCGGCGTCGATCGACTGCTGGCCGCCCTGCGTGAGAAGGGCAGGATCGCCGCGCAAGCGACCGGCCCGGTGGTCGTTACCGTAATGGATCGCGACCGGATGGCGGATTATCAGGCGATGGTGGCCGAGCTGCGTAACGCGGGTATTCGGGCCGAGGTTTATCTGGGTAACCCCAAGAACTTTGGCAATCAGCTGAAATATGCGGACAAGCGGAACTCTCCGATCGCGGTGATCGAAGGCGGTGACGAAAAGGCCAACGGGATCGTGCAAATCAAGGATCTGATCCTGGGCGCGAAAATTGCCGAAAGTGCCACGCTGGAGGAATGGAAAGAACGCCCCAGCCAGTTCGAAGTGCCACGTGGTGATCTGGTCGCCAAAGTGCGTGAAATTCTGGACAGTCAGGACTGATCCATGGCCAACCGTTCTCAGATACAGGCCCGCGCCGCGATGATGCGCGTCCGGTTCGAGGCCGCTGGCGCGCAGGTTGTCGATACGCCTTTGCTGCAACCGGCGGAAACGCTGCTTGATCTGTACGGCGAGGATATCCGTGCCCGGGCGTATGTGACCTCAGACGCTCTGCGGGGCGAACAGATGCTACGTCCCGACTTTACGCTGCCCGTTGTGCAGATGCACATGACAGAAGGGGCCGAGCCGGCACGATATACCTATTCCGGTGAAGTGTTTCGCCGTCAGGAGCATGATCCGGACCGGGCCAACGAGTACATTCAGGTCGGGTATGAGGTCTTTGACCGCGATGATCCCTCAGGGGCAGACGCCGAGGTCTTTTCTCTCTTTGCTCTGCAATTGCGCGGCTTGCCTTTGCGTGCGGCTACCGGGGACATTGGCATACTGATCGCTGCAGTACAGGGCCTGCGTACAACTGACCGTCGTAAGTCCGCTCTGATGCGGCACTTGTGGCGACCTCGCCGTTTCCGCATTCTGCTGGATCGATTTGCTGGACGTAAGCCTGAACCGGAATTGCGCAGCGAATTGCTATCGGCGGCTAATCCAATGGCTTTCGAGGCCCCGATGATCGGAAAGCGACGTGCATCAGAGATCGAGGCACGCATTGTAGCGTTGCGCGAAGATCGGGACACGCCACCCATTTCCGACAACGAACTTGCGGGCCTTGAGTCGCTGCTAACCGTGCGCGAGACAATGCCCTTTGCGCTTGAGCAATTGCGCGATGTGGCCGTCGATCTTCCTCAGATCACACCAGCCCTGGACCGGTTGGAGACGCGGATCGCTTCACTGCAGGCGCGCGGTGTCGATGTAGAAAAGTTGGATTTCGAGGCTGCCTATGGGCGTACATCGATGGAGTACTATGATGGGTTTGTCTTTGGCTTCTACGCCGAGGGTCGCCCTGATCTGCCTCCTATCGCCACAGGTGGACGATATGACGCCCTGACCCGGCAACTGGGTAACGGCGCGGAAATACCTGCGGTTGGTGGTGTGCTGAGACCGGACCTGATGCTCGAGATCGAGGAGGCGGCGCAATGAGCCTGAAACTGGGTGTGCCCTCGAAGGGCCGGTTGATGGAAAAAACCTTCTCATGGTTTGAAAAACGCGGGATTATTCTGTCCCGTAGCGGGTCTGACCGCGAGTATGCCGGCAAAGTTGAAGGGATAGACGGCGTCTCGCTGATCCTGCTTTCCGCTGGTGAAATCCCGCGCGAGCTAGCGGCGGGGCGCATCCACATGGGTGTAACGGGTACTGACCTTGTGCATGAGAAATTACCCCGATGGGAGCAGCAAGTCGAAGAAGTATCCCTTTTGGGCTTCGGTCAGGCTGACCTGATCATTGCCACCCCAGCCTGTTGGGTGGATGTCGATACGCTGGACGATCTGGATGGCGCTGCGGCTGCATTTCGTCGAACCCACGGGCACCGGCTGCGCATTGCAACAAAGTATCACAGGCTGGTGCGGGAATTCCTGACCGATGCAGGGGTGGCCGACTACACATTGGTGGATAGTCAGGGGGCAACGGAAGGCACGGTAGTCAACGAAACTGCCGAGGCCATCGCTGACATCACCTCAACCGGTGAAACGTTACGGGCCAATCACCTGAAGATCTTGTCTGATGGTTTGATTCTGAAGTCGCAGGCGACCCTGTGGCGCAGCCGAGAAGCCAGCTATAGCCCGGCTGATAAAGCGGTACTGTCTGAGTTGATGGATCGGCTGAGCTGATCTTAAAGGACGCCGATCTCAGCCAGCGCTCGGTTCAGATCTTCGGGCAGAGCATCATCCTGCGACTTGCCTTTGGGCAGGTCTGCGGGGGTATCTTCGGGCTTTAAATAGCGCCAACCCTGAAACGGTCGTTTCTGGGCGTTTTGGGTGCGATGCACTTCGGGTTCCAACACGATAGCGCAACGGCGAATGCCGTCGTCGCCGATAACCTCATCCAGCCTCAGGATACGCTGGCGGCATTGCACGACGCCTTTGATTACCCAATAGATCGACCCGCCCTTCAGAATCTCTGCCTCACGCTTGGGCCACATACGGGTGACATGGCGGGGCAAGCCGTCCTCGAACCGCTGGCGGTAGGTATCCTGCCACGCGATCAGGGTGTCGACGCTTTCCGATCCGACCGATAGTTTTATGAGGTTTACGTACTTATCCACAGCTTTCCCACAGAGTCGTCCCTAGGCCCACCTTTATATTGTAGCTCATGCGCGATTGTCATCAAGCTGTTGTGGTCGGGCGTTGAAATGGTCTAATCTGGGTGCCTCTTTCAAGACAGGGAATCACCAATGAGCCGCTTTGCCGCCCCCATCGCCGAGCAGATCTGGGACATGAAATACCGCTTTAAACAGGCGGATGGCACACCCATTGACCAGACAGTCGAGGACTCGTGGCGTCGCATCGCGCGCGATCTGGCTCAGGTCGAAAATGATCCCGCACACTGGGAGCAGAAGTTTTTCGAGGCTTTAGAAGATTTCAAATATCTTCCTGCAGGGCGCATTACCGCCGGAGCGGGGACCGCGCGGCGCGTTACCCTGTTCAACTGCTTCGTGATGGGGACAGTTCCGGACAGCATGGGCGGTATCTTCGACATGTTGAAAGAGGCGGCACTGACGATGCAGCAGGGCGGCGGAATCGGTTACGATTTCTCAACCATTCGTCCGCGCGGCGCGGATGTGCATGGCGTGGCCGCTGATGCCTCGGGGCCGTTGTCGTTCATGGATGTCTGGGACGCCATGTGCCGCACGATCATGTCGGCTGGATCACGCCGGGGTGCGATGATGGCGACCATGCGCTGCGACCATCCGGATATCGAGCACTTCATTACCGCCAAATCCGACCCTGCGCGCCTGCGTATGTTTAACATGTCGGTGCTGGTTACCGATGCCTTCATGGAGGCAGTCAAGGCTGATGGCCCATGGGAGCTGGTGTTCGGCGACAAGGTCTATCACACCGTTCAGGCGCGTGATCTTTGGAACAAGATCATGCAGGCAACCTACGATTATGCCGAGCCGGGTGTAATCTTCATTGATCGCATCAATCAGGCCAATAACCTGAGCTATGTCGAGACCATCGCGGCAACAAACCCCTGCGGTGAGCAACCTTTGCCGCCCTATGGTGCTTGCCTTTTGGGTTCGGTTAATCTGGCACGTCTGGTTGCGGATCCGTTCGGAAAAGACGCCCATCTTGATGAGGCGGCCATGCAAGAGCTGGTCGCAACCGCAGTTCGGATGATGGACAACGTGGTGGATGCGTCGAAGTTCCCGCTGCCGGAGCAAGCAGCAGAAGCTCAGGCCAAGCGCCGGATCGGTCTGGGTGTCACCGGGCTTGCGGATGCCTTGCTGATGCTGGGCCTGCGCTATGGCTCAGATGAAGCGGCGCAACAGACCGAGCGCTGGCTGCACGCAATCGCTCGCGCCGCTTATCTGGCGTCAGTAGACTTGGCCAAGGAAAAAGGCGCCTTCCCCCTGTTTGACGCTGAGAAGTATCTGGACAGCGGCACGATGCTGCAGATGGATGACGACGTACGCGATGCGATCCGCGAGCATGGCATTCGCAACGCCTTGCTAACATCAATCGCACCAACCGGGACGATCTCGCTCTATGCTGGGAACGTGTCGTCTGGGATCGAACCGGTCTTTGCCTATGCCTATACCCGCAAGGTTCTGCAGAAAGATGGCTCACGTACCGAAGAAGAGGTCGTGGATTATGCGGTTCAGATGTGGCGTGACAAGTTTGGGGATGTTGAGCTGCCGGACTACTTCGTCAATGCCCAAACACTGTCGCCGTCAGATCACGTCAAGATGCAGGCCGCTGCACAGAAATGGATCGACAGTTCGATCTCCAAAACCATCAACTGCCCCGAAGATATCAGCTTTGACGCGTTCAAAGATGTTTACATGCAAGCCTGGGATCTGGGCTGCAAGGGTTGCACTACCTACAGACCGAATGATGTGACGGGTTCTGTCCTGACGGTTTCTGAAAGCTCGGACAAAGTGCCCGGCGAAAGCGCTGATGCGCCTCATGAAGTTGATGGCGGCGATGTCATCTACATGTCCGAGCCTCTGGATCGACCACAATCGCTTGAGGGATCGACATATAAGCTGAAATGGCCCGATAGCGAGCATGCGATCTATCTGACCATCAATGACATCGTGATTGGCGGGCGTCGCAGACCATTCGAGGTTTTTATCAACTCGAAAAACATGGAGCATTATGCCTGGACGCTGGCCCTGACGCGGATGATCTCGGCTGTGTTCCGTCGTGGTGGTGATGTTTCATTTGTGGTTGAAGAGTTGAAAGCGGTGTTCGACCCGCGTGGTGGTGCCTGGGTTCAGGGCAAGTACATCCCATCAATTCTGGCCGCAATTGGTGGCGTGATTGAACAGCACATGGTCGCCATCGGCTTTCTCGAAGGAGAGGGGATGGGGCTGAAATCCGATCCGCAGGCGCAGGTTGTGAACATGGATGCTCCGCGTGGCAAGGCATGCCCATCCTGCGGACAATACGACATGGTCATGATCGAAGGGTGCATGACTTGCCGAAGCTGTGGTCACTCCAAGTGCGGCTGACCATCAGCCTGATTTGAATGTAGTGTGGCGTTTCATGCGACATGACCTAAACGTTTCAATAGGTCATTTTGGCTGTTGATAGGAGTAAACGGCCTCGGGTTTCTTCCGGGGTCGTTTGCAAATCTAACAAGGAAAGACGAATGAGATGGCGCGGCGCTGAAGAAACTATCAGGCTTTGATAAGAGAGGCGGCTAGCGGTCATCGGCCCCGCCAACGCCGAAGGTCTGCATTGCGGACTAAGACAGACCTTCGCTGCTCCTGTAACTTGCTGGGCAAGGCATGGGATAGCGGCCACACAGCGGACTTTCGCTGCGGTTGCAGCTCAGAGTGCCACTGATGACTGAATTACTGTTAAAGCGGACATTATGTTGGCACACGAACTTCGGGAAAATTAGCGTTGTCCTCAAGTGAGTTCTCCGACGCCAGCAACTATTGTAGCGCACAAAAATCCAGCTTTCTCGCTTGCGATCCCGAAGAGTAACTTGAGAGGGCATTTTTTTGAGCCCCCCCAAAAAAACGCTCATTATCAACGGAGTACTTTTCGATTGCCCGCTGCGCCGTACCCTATAGTTTTGAGTTCACTGCGCAAGGAGAATGGAGCATGAGCGAGACCGAAAGACGTCTAAAGGATCATTTGGACGCAAATCAAGCTATGCGTGAGCGCATGTGCTTGGAGATTTTGTCTGTACAAGATGACTACACCGATATCAGGCCTCGGCTACCAAAAGGCGGACCAGATGGAGGACGTGATTTACAGGGACACTATAAGGAAGATTTGTTCTTTGGCGCGGTTGGGTTTGTAAACGGTGCAACTGATTTGGCTGAGCACAGAAAGCAGATACAAAAAAAATTCAAAGAAGATTTGAAAAGCGCACTACAGCCAAAAAAGGACGACTCCCCGCAGGCAAAGGGGTTTGTGTTCCTCACAAACGTTGGTCTTACCCCGGGAATAATCGCGTCGTTGAAGAAGCACGCTTATGCTAAGGGTATCAGCTTTTGCGACATATTTGATCGAGAGAGATTAAGGATCGTTTTGGATTCCAATCGAGGGTATGTAACTCGGTTTCGATATCTAGATATTCCACTGAGTGACGCTGAGCAAAAGGAGTTTTTTAGCGCTTGGGCGGATGAGATTAACTCGGCGATCAGTTCCGGGTTGACGGGGCTAGATCAGCGAACGAAACGGATTCAATTTTTGTTGGAATCTCAAGCGCTTTTGGACAGCCTTTGGACGGTCATTGAACTTGATACATCAATTTGGGATGCCTGCAAGGGAGAGTTTTTCTTTCAAACGATGATCACACTGAGAGTCCACGTCGACGGACTTCTTGGCTTTACCTTTGGAGGAGGAACTGACGAAATAGTAGAGACGTTGGAACAGCAGGAAGCCCACTCTATCAGGCATCCCAAGAATAAACAGTACGGTTTTGGCTATAGTTGGCTTCTTCCCGGAACACCACAACATCAGCAGTATGCTGACTATGTAAAAAATCCAGAACACCCCAAAAATTCTCGCGTAGAAGAGAATATTGAGTACATTCGTACCTCGGGCTCCAGTGGCATACTGGAGGTGGGTGTTCCGCACTTGTATTTCAGGACGTTGTCCGAACCCTTTCTCGATCGATTTCAGCCCACTTGCAAAATGATCGACCTGGATCGTAGCATGATTGGTTTTGAGTGCAGCGGCGAACTCGCTGATCACATAGAAAAAATCACTATCGTCGGCGGAGGTTACGAGCTCTTGGTGCTATCCAAGTCAGATTTTCAGCTGAATCAGGGGAGCTTTGATCACTTGAAAATCCCTGTAGAGGCCAAGCAGGACGAAGAAAGTCATGATTGGGTTCGACTACGGCCTTCTGATTTTGCTTCCTTTTTTACAATTGATCTAATGTCGCAAACACCGCGACGTTACGATTGGTGATCAGGCCTCATAGAAACAAAATGATTCAGGGATATCCAAGAGTTGAAGATCTACAAGTATTTTTCTAGCAGCGTTATTGATTTAGTTTTTCAAAGGGAGGGGTTTTGCGGATTAAAATGTTCGCTTCCCAAAGAATACAACGACCCTTACGAGCTGTTTCTGGGGTTAAACTTTGACGTGCCCACGGAATGCCTTGCCACCTACCGCGACATTGTGCAGGTGGTCCCTCAATACCCAACAACTTGCTTTTCCAAGTCCCCAATTGTTTCGCCGATGTGGGCTCACTACGCCCAGAACCATTCTGGGTTTGTCCTTGAGTTTGACGTTGAAAAGTTGCGGGCGTGTTTTGAAGAAGTCGAAATTCGCGATGTCGACTACAAGTCCGAACCCAATCCAGCGCTCGCAGAATCGTTGATGCGGGTGACTGCCACAAAAAAACCTAGACACGCTGTTTGGCTGCGGCAGGCTGTTTTAACCGAAGCCTATTTTTCCAAGTACCGAGACTGGAGTTATGAACAGGAATGTCGCTTGGTTGATCGAAATCGGTATGTTGAAGTAGTTGGCGGTAACGACATCCTATTCATTCCGTCTGATTGCATTACAGCCATGATCGTCGGGAACAAATATCCCGAAAATCAGATGTCAAAAAGTGTAGAAGTTGCGGGCGCACAAGGGGTTGATTGGTTTCAACTTTGTATCGGAAAGAGTTTTCCCCTTCCCTTCATGGTGGCAGCCGAAGGTAGTACTTTCACATTTGGAAATGGGAAAATTACCGAAGCACTTCGTGTCTGCGAGGATTGCTGTGAGCCTTTGCTGGATGTCGGAGATTTGTGCGCTTGGTGTTCCATCACTGATTCCGACGCAGAGGAGGCGGCGCGGGGTAATCCGTTCAGGGTCTTGGATCACTATGGAATGCTGGAAGATTATTTGGCCACAGTACGCGATATTGAGAAAGGGAAGAAATCTTAAAGGCATAGGGCCGGTGCCCACTTCATAGAAGTTGTGTGCGAATTTCGTCCATAGGAATGCAGTTTGCCGAAAGCACTGAGGGGTCGAGTCCGGCTGACAGCATCTCAGTTCATCAGCAATGGCAGCTTACGGCTGGGATCTGCCGACTGCATTTGCAGCATCCAGATTGTGCGCCAATGACCGGTCAGGGCTCTCTGCTGCCATTCACTGCGGCTAGCTCGGATGGGTTTAATGTGCCCATAGCCGCGGTTGGCCAAGCTTCGGTCTTTCGCATTTACGGTAAGTCACGAACCGCATACTCCAGACATTCAAATCTAGATTTTGAAAGGCTGATGAGCGGGCTTTGCGGCCCATGACACTTTAAACCGCTGGGTTGAAGATGTCGGGAGACTTCATGGGTTTGAATTAGCTGACTTCGTTATCGAATAGGACAAATAGCAACTTACTCCGCCAGAAATACGCAAACAGTACCGGAAGTTCTTTTGGATATTCCATCTGTCGACTGCGACGGCAAAGGTCTGTTTGCATGGCCATGTCAGCGTTGAGCACTGACTTCAGTGAGTGCAAACGGAAGGGAATGACAGCAAATCGTGATAAGTCTAACTAACGGCGATGATACTTAATTCAGTACATTGGCTATTGCCCCTATCAGGTTCAACACCTCGTGCGTCTCACGGTTCACTTCGTATACATAGTCGCCAGCGCGCACGTAGTAGCCGTTTCGTCTAAGACCATATCTGTTGGGGTTGTCGATACGCACATACCCGTCATAGATGTAATCCCCGACCCGATATCGCTTGGCTTGGCCGGGCGGCACACATGGCACTGCTTTCTTCGCCAAGCCAGGCGGGCAATGTCCTGACTTGGATTTCACCGGAGTAGGCTGTGTGGTTGTATAGGCTTCAGCGATTGGTTCGAGCTTAGGAGTTTGTGGTCTATTCATCGCAGTGGCAACCGACGAAGTTTGGAATGCCACCAGGGTTGCTACAATTCCCAAAATTGTTTTCATTGCTGGTGCCTTTCTAACTTTAGTTGCCAAGTGACGCTCGAAGACGAGTATTGCTGAGCGCATAAGCAGTGACTCCCAACCTCCAGGTTCTTCCTCTGGAGCACGGTGGGCCCCTCACTACGATATGCTCAACAAACGACCTCCCAAACCGCAAAAGTTGAAAGCACTTCAACAGTATTGTGCGGCCAACAGCTCCTTTGTTCTTATTTCGCGAACAACATTAACTGAACGTGAACAATGTATTCTCGATGTGTTCAACCAAGCTTGGGCATAGTGACCAAGTTGGATCAAACGAAATGTATGTAGTTTGGTCAAAAACAAGGGGAACAGCATGATCAAGCCTGCCTTTGTAACTGAAGATCGTAGCACAACAGCTGCAATGCAGACCTCCGAAAAGAGCGCCGGAAAGCGTCTGCTAACTGGGATGAAGTCGAGCAATGGTCGCTTCCCTCCTATAGAAAATGCACTTAACGAGATCATAAAAAACGACCGGCTATCCGAGGCTCATAACAACGTCTGAAGGCAAATCAGTTGCCCCCCAACAATTCTCGATATTCGTCCTAACCATCGGAATTGTAAGGTGAATCCCGCCCCACATTGGGGCGGGATCTCTCTTTTGTCGCGCCTTGTGGTAACCGATTTTCTATGTCGGCATTTCAAACAATGTGGTCCAGCCTCTTCAATCCCCGTGAAGCAATAGGCTGGACCAACTTTCAGAACATCCGCGAGTAGATAGTTCTGTTTGAAGACCGAGATTGGTCTGTGACGCCCACGGCTACAAACCCAGAAGCGATTTGACTTGTTCCTCAACTGCGTCAGTGACTGGCTTGTTGGCTGCGGCTTCCAGAGCTTCACGCTCGGCTAAGTCTTGTTCTTCAACACGATCTGCCAGTTCTTCCACCTCTGCAACGGCTTCATTGTAGTCGATGGCAGCCTGCCTCTCGTCATTCAGTTCCTGAGCCTGATCGATTGAGCCGTCCAAAGCGGCTCGGGCTTCTTCGAGCTGCGCTTCGATCTCTGGATCTGTGCCGCCAGCGTCTTCCAAAGCCTGCTCAAGCTCTTGGACTTTGTCCCGGTTGTCTTGAACATCTCCCAGAGCGGCCTCCAAATCATTTTCGATTTCCTGCACCGTCCGGTCCGGCGGTTCCAATCCTGCGAGGACCTCCAAATGTTCCTCCAGATCCTCACGCAAAGGTTCTCCGGCCAGCACTGTATCTCGATAATTGGCAATTCTGCCTACGCGCGAATTTGGAGCAGCGTTTGCTAAAGCGGTTGGGCTGGCATTGGCTGCGTTCAGCGCACCCAATTCAGACGGGTGCGCTCCAAGCAGCGCCGCGATACGATTGCCTGTGGTGCGGGCAACAGGGCGTATGGACGCATCCACAATTGCAGTCCGGCGAATAGTACTTTGCGCATTGGCTTTGGGCTTGCTTCTCGTTGTCGTGGTGCCCTTTGCGGAGGAGGTCGTTTTGCGCACTTTCCCTTTTCCACTAAACAGATCCTTCAGAGAAAATCCGCCGCCTTTTCCTTGACCGGACCGCGCAGATTGCGATCTTGAATTGTCTTGTCCGGTTCCTCCGGCTTTGGTGCCGCTAAGGCCTCTGTCGGCTCCTTTTCCACGGCCACCATTTCCTACCGAGTTCTGATCTCCGGAAGCTCCATTGGCGCCGTTTCCGCCACCATTGCCGTTTCCGCCGCCATTGCCGTTTCCGCCACCATTGCCGTTTCCACCACCATTGCCGTTTCCGCCGCCATTGCCGTTTCCACCACCGTTGCCGTTTCCGCCACCGTTGCCGCCGCCATTGCCGTTACCTCCCTTAGCATAGGCAAAATCAGGAGTTGCCACTGTGGCAACAATGGCCACCGAACCCAACAAAGCGACGGTAAGAGTAGAGGCCTTTAGCAGTCCGCAAACGGTGTCTTTCATCTGATGTCTCCTCATGACACACGCCGACTGCGCTCAACGCGCTGAAGATAGCCGGGGTGTTTGGCGATTCTATTCGCATTCGAATCGCTGATGATTTTTGTTATTTGACGTGAGGGTGCTTGAACGCAGCGCTAACTGCTTGTTCATCAGCGGTTCACGTACGGCCCTATAATCTTTGCCAAAGGTATGAGGGTTTAATGCAGACCAAAGCGTTTTTGTTGCTTGCAGCTTTGCTGACTGTCTTGTCCGCAGGACAAGCGGCAGCGGATGCGCGTGAGCTCAAACAGGCCGAGCTGCGTATGGCAACACTGTCAGGAAGCGCGATCCGGTTGAAACGTGTCATAAACGGTGTGGAAAAAGCCTATGGCGGTACTCCGGTCGACGCGCGCGCCTTCAAAACGGACAAGATATACTACCGAATTCTGATCAAGAAGCCGGGGGGTAAGATCGTCAGTGTGATTGTGAATGCCGAGACCGGCACTGTTGTTTCAAATCGCTCGAGTGTCGGGCGCGAGATTTCCGCAGCTGCACGTTCCAATTCAACGAGAGCCAAAAGCAGTAATGGTCAGGGCAATTCTGATAACCGTGGGAACAGTGGAAGCCAAAGCAGTGCAGGTGGCAATGGTAACAGTGGCGGAAACGGCAACGGCGGCGGAAACGGCAACGGTAACGGCGGCGGTAACGGCAACGGTAACGGCAACGGTAACGGCGGCGGCAACAGTGGTGGAAACGGCGGCGGTAACGGCGGCGGCAACAGTGGTGGAAACGGCGGCGGGAATGGAAATGGGAATGGTAGAAATTAATGTGAAGCTGAGGTCGATTTAGCTGTAGTCTCTGGATATGCGAATACTTCTTGCCGAAGATGAACCCCAGCTATGCGAGCAAGTCAAAAGGCTGCTGGGTGCCGAAGGCCGCGTGGTGGACGTCGCCCACAACGGCACGGATGCATTGCATTTGGGAGCAACCGAGCCCTACGACATGATCATTCTCGACATTGGCTTGCCTGAACGTGATGGTATTTCAGTGCTGCGTGAATGGCGTAGTTCAGGTGTCAAAACACCTGTGTTGCTTCTGACCGCCCGAGATGGTTGGAGCGAACGTGTCGACGGTTTGGATGCGGGTGCGGATGACTACATGACCAAGCCATTCCACATGCCAGAATTGGCCGCGCGAGTCCGTGCAATCCTGCGACGACAAAGCGGCCAGATGAACCCGGTGATAGAAATGGGTGATGTCTCGCTGGATACGCGAAACGGCCGGGTCAGCGTCGATGGAATCCCCGTCGATCTTACCGCACAAGAAATCGCGGTTCTGACTTATCTTGCACACAACATTGGTCGTATGGTCTCACGTACTGAATTGTCCGAACACATCTACGAATATGACGGTGATCGAGATTCCAACACTATAGCCGTATTCGTGACACGCCTGCGCAAGAAGCTGGGTCCCGATCTGATCAAAACTGTTCGAGGGCGCGGCTACATGATTGATCCGTCCTGATGCTCTCGTTGCGCCAACGTGCCTTGCTTGGAGGTCTTGCCTCTGGTGCGTTGTCCGTTGGCGTTGGTACCCTTGTGGTTTTCTCGTATATCAATACACGAGTCCTCGAACAGTTCGACGGAGCGTTGATAGACCGTCACACCCAGCTTGTCGTTGGGCTTAGTTCTACGACAGATGACCCCGAAATCCTGCGCGAATTGATGTTTGATCCTGCTTACAGCACACCCTATTCAGGGAGGTATTGGCAAGTAATGGATAACAATGGTTTCACCTTTACCTCTGCCTCGCTATTCGATGAGACGATTGCAGCGCCTTCGCAGAACGATAATGAAGCGATTGTCTGGAATACCACAGGTCCGGATGGCGAGGCTGTTCGTAGCGTCTTTCAAAAGATCGCGTTTGAAGACGGAGCAGAATGGGGTGTGACTGTTGCTGAAAGCAGACATTTACTGATCAGTGAGCGCAGGGATGCGCAAAGCAATTTGCTTCCGGTTTTTGGGCTGGTCGGATTGATCGGGGTGGCCAGTTCCCTTTTGCTGATGTCAGCTATTGTTGGCCCACTCAGAAAGTTGCGCGCTGATGTGGCCCATCGCTGGGATCAGGGCGACGATCTGAAGCCACAAGATTACCCGGAAGAGGTTTCTCCGCTCGTAGAAGATCTCAATCAATTGTTGCATCGAAATCGGGAGATTGTCTCAAGTTCACGAAGGCAAGCCGCGGATCTGGCGCATGCGCTCAAAACACCGGCAGCCATTCTGCGAAACGAACTGGCGGACTTGTCGGATTCCGGAATAAATACTGAACCTGCGGAAGAGGCCCTCAGCCGAATTGACGCCCAACTTGGTCGTTCACTCGCTCGTATGCGGGCGTCCAACACCGGAGAACTCACGCATTCCCGAACAGATCTGACGAATTCGATCGAACGATTATCCAGGTTGTTTTTCGACATGGCTGAACGCGAAGGAAAAACGCTTACTTCATATTGTCAGACCGGTCTGCGTGTTAGAATGGATCCTCAGGATATTGAAGAAGTGATCGGAAACCTTCTCGACAATGCACTCAAGTGGTGCCGAACAACGTTTCACATCTCGGCAATTCGCGTTGGATCTGGCATCGAGATTTGCGTTGAAGATGATGGGCCAGGGATTCCAGAATATGCACGACGAGAGGCCCTTCGGTCCGGTGGGCGCCTTGATACCGCGATCGATGGAACCGGATTGGGGCTGGCAATTTCTGTTGATTTGTTGAACGCCTACGGTGGCAAGCTGGAACTGGGGGCGTCAGAACGCTTGGGCGGTTTGAAATGCGATGTATTGATTGGCACATGAGAAAGAAAACGAGTTGATCAAGTAAAGGCAGTCATAAACGAGACTGCGCTTGCCGCTTGTAGCGCACTTAAGGCGATGGCTTATTCAGATCGACTACACTGAGTTGAAAGCTTCTATACTAGTTTTGGTGCCTTCACATAAAAACAAGGGCTACGAGAAAACCAATGATAATTCCCATCGAGGCAACGGCAAAAGTTAGGGAGTAGTTTAGCATTTGGATCTTCCAATCTGATCGAATGAGCCTGAGCAGGACGCCCCCGACAAGACAACGGAACGCTATAATGCAGGACTAACATTGAATGCAGAAGGAACGCTCCGTTAACGTTCAGTTAACAATATCCTCCTGCGCCATGATTTGTCGTTGTCTCGCTAAACTTCAAGGTTTGAGGGAGTCAGCTTTCTGCAGTTCGCGACTTGCTGCACTCGCGATAGACCGAAGCGTGATCAAAGGCGGCTTTGGGCTCGACGCAGCCATTCTCTGCGGAGGGGTACCGATGAGAGATGGGCCCTTAGTTGCCGTCGGCCAAGTTTCGGTTTTTCGCATGTCCTGTAGGTCGCGAACCTGCAACTCCAGACAGCCAGGACTGGCTTGCGAAAGGCGAATGAGCGGGCTTAGCAGTCCTTTGGAAAATCAGGCGTCTGCCCCATCTACAGCTATCTGTTTGGGTGTTAGGGGTGAATAGCAATGTGCTTTCAAACGCGTCGAGGTCATCAATCAGCGTCGAAACGCAATGAAACAGTCAATGTTCTCAGGTTGAGTCGATAGTATTCCGCGCTTCGCTTCAAAAGCCAGAACCCCGCGCAAGTGGGCTCTTTTTTGCGAACATCCCCGACTAGCGCCCGGGGCTGTATCTCCCGATGAGGCCCTCTAATTTGTACCACTCGTTGCTTAGCAATACAGAAGCATCTCCGAGCTGCTGCGTCGAGGAAAGGCTCGTTTGACCCAAATCGCGCGCTGACGACAATTCAAAGCTACTGTCAGAGAGATTAGTGCTCTGGTGGGTATTGGCCGTCCGATCAGTGTGGTTACGTGTCTGCGATATTGAAGAGCGAGCGTCATGCGTAAGCCCGCGTTGGCCATGGTCACGCAATGGGCCTGCCATGGCCATTCCAGCAGTCAAAACAATGGCGAATGCGGTGACGGAGGTAATCAGTGTCTTTTTCATTTCTTGGTCCCTTCCGGTTGAGCGTTGTTGATGCGCTGTGTGTGGAACCAACTTGGCAATCCGCGAGACGATTTTATTGCGCTGGCACGTCAAGGTTTTGCGAAAAGGCTTCAGGATGGTGTGGGTCACCCCATATCAAAAAGCAATCTGCAACTGTTCGCTGCGAGTGTAGTCTAACTGAACTGAGTGAATAAGCGCCGTTATTTGTCTAGTTCGCTCAGGAAATTTCAGCCGAACAGCAATGACAGCTTTGGACTCTTGCCTCCACCCGATGCCCGCCGCAGAGAAGAACAACGCAGAGCCTTAAGCGGACCTGTCATTCGATTTGGCAGTCTTGGTCGATCCTACACTCCAAACAAGCCTTCACCAAATTTCTAACTGGATTCGAAACGACAAAACCGTGACAGTGCAGAGGGGAGAACGAATGTCTGAAACGCTGATTTCCTCTGATGTTGATTTCGCCGCTGAAGGAAAGCACAGCGGGTATCTTCGCGTGCCGCACTCGGTCGACAACTCGGCTTACGGGTGGCTGCCAGTGCCAATCACAGTCATCCGAAATGGAGAGGGACCGACATTGGTTTTGTCGGCCGGCATTCATGGCGACGAGTACGAAGGGCAAGTCGCTGTAGCAGAACTCGCCACAGAGTTGTTACCGGAACACATTCGCGGTCGCCTGATCCTGTTGCCCATGGTCAATTTGCCGGCAGCCAAGCACGGTCGACGCATATCACCTGTGGATTCCGGTAATCTAAACCGCCTCTATCCCGGCAATCCTGTAGGATCACCCTCCGAAATGATCGCCCATTACCATGAAGAGGTCATTCTTCCGCTTGCCGATTATGCCGTAGATCTTCACTCGGGTGGGTCGTCACTGCTTTATCCCGCCACGCTTTTGCGCGGGCCTGGACATACCCTACAGGAAGAGGCTGGCTTGCAGATACTCACAGAAGCCTTTGATTTGCCTTATGCATGGGTGTTTACCGGCGGAGGAGGACACAACAGCACTGCCCGAACTGCTATGGGAGCCGCTAATCGCAAGGGGGTGATCAACGTTATGGCCGAGCTAGGCGGTGGCAACGCAGTGACGCCCGGGGTTTTGTCTTTCACGCGACGTGGGTTACGCCGCATTTTGAACGTCTTGGGGATGCTGCCACATTATGTGCCAGACGCCTCAAGAGGGACTCGCCTGCTGAATGCCGTGGGCGTGATCTACTCCTATTATGAAGGCTTGTTCGAGCCGCTGAAAGGTATCGGAGATCTCGTTTCAGAGGGTGAAATCGTGGCACAACTTCACCATCCGGACACTCCGGGACGCGCACCTGAGCAAGTGCAATCCACCTTTGGAGGTGTGGTATTGGCGATGCGCGCAATGGCACAAACAAACCGAGGCGATGCACTTTATCAGATAGCACAGGACGTGGGCCGAGATGCCTGACTTTGATTTTGATGAGGTCATCGACAGGCGCGAGGTTCCAGCGCTCAAGTTTCATCAAACAGTTCTGGGACCCGATGGCGCGGATCTTTTTGCCGCTGGCGTCGCCGACATGGATTTCCGTGTCGCTCCCTGTATCACGGCTGCTATCGAGAGGCGTCTGAAACACAACCTTTTCGGCTACGAAGCCGTGCCGGACGGTTTGGTCCCGGCTTTGATCAGCTGGACGGAGCGTCGCCACAAATGGAAAATCGAGCCACAGCACATCCTGCGTGCTCCCAATGTGCTCAACACACTCGCCATGGCGGTCAATTGCTTCACCGCGCCGGGTGACGGAATCATTATACAGCCGCCGGTATTTTTTGATTTTGCAGACATCATCGCCGAAAATGAACGCATGGTGGCAGAGAACGCCCTAGTGTTCGAGGAGGGCCGATACAGCATGGATTTCGCTGGGCTGGAGCATCTCGCCTCGCAACCCGATATTCGAATGCTGTTCTTGTGTAATCCACACAACCCGGTGGGGCGGGTCTGGACCAGAGAGGAACTTCGACAGGTTGACGACATCTGCTCTAGACATGATGTGTTCGTCGTGTCCGACGAAATTCACTGCGACATCACCTTTCCGGGCCACGAGTACACGCCATTTGCCAGCATCTCGCAAAAGGCAGGTGCCAACTCCGTCACTAGTCTGTCGCCAGCCAAGAGTTTCAATATCGCATCTTGCTGTTCTTCCTTTTCAGTGGTGCCGGATGACGGTCGTCGCAGCGCACTGCAAGCGCACAATAGCCGACTAACAGTCAACAAGAACAATGCCTTCGCATCCGTGGCGATGGAGGCCGCCTATACCTCTGGTGAACCATGGCTGGAGCCGATGCTGGATTATCTGTGGGCCAACATAGATCTCACCCGAAAATGTCTGAAAGACATACCAGGTGTCGACCTGATCGAACCGGATGGGACATTCCTTTTGTGGCTCGACTTCGACGGCCTGGGGCTTGCCCCGGAAGAACTTGACACATTCCTGAGAAACCAAGCCGGCTGGGCGATCACACGAGGGGTGTCTTTCGGCCACCTAAGTTCGCGTTTCGGCAGGTTGAATATTGCGTGTCCAAGATCAAGGCTAAAAACTGCGCTGGCTCAACTCAAATGCGCTGTAGCAGCTGGTTAGTTCTTCCAGAAAAGCTTCTGCGGTTTAGGTAGTGAAGGTCGGGTTTATCCGCTTGTCGGCCATCCGACACTGGATTTGGAACATCCGGAATGCGCGGGTTCCCGGCATTCGGTATCTGCACTCCAAATATGGCAGTGGAGGTCCGGCAATTCCAACAATTAGAAAGGGCCGCTTTGCGAGGCGCAACCAGCGCAGTGGCCTAAACAGTGTGATCAAGTAAGTTAGTTAGGCCGCACCGCAACGAGAACGACGTCAAGTTTATCCTCCAAGGCCTGCAGTTTCTCGAGCTGGTCTTTTGGCAGCGTCACAGTATCAGCTTCAACAGCGGTAAGAGCCACAACCGGGCTTCCAATTTCTTTTTCAAGTTCCCGAACCGCATTGAGTTTATCGGCTTCAAGTTCCGCGATTGGGTATAGCATGGCAATCTCCTGTCTTCTGATAATGGAAAGCATAGCCTATTTTCGCGATGTTTGGGCATACTAAGGTAGATCAGCTCTGTTGCGCCCACCCGGCTTTCGTTGAACTCCGCTGAATGTCCCTTTAGTGCCGCATTCAGATGAATGCATGCGCAATACTCAATTCATCCGGGAACGGCCGGTAAGGGCTCATCCTGCCTGCCTATGCTTGCCGCAGAAAACGACCGTTTTGAGCCCATTTTGCCCGATGCTGTGCTTTGCACATTTTGAAGCGATGTGCCGAAAGCCGTCTTTGCTTCACATCTGGATAGAAACCTTGGAATGATAGCCCCGTGAATACCGCATGTTTCGGGTCGAAGTGCCAATTCAGTGTGGGTAGTTTCACACTGAACAATCACAGGATTTCCCGATGCACGGACGCGACGCACTCTTCCCGGATTTTGATCAGTTAACGGATGCGGAAAACGCGTTGACTGAACGTTTGAGCCAGGCACGCCGCAACTATGCCAGCCGCAAGGCCACCTCGGCTGAGTTGACGCCTGACTGGTTGGAAGAGCTGCAGTCCAAACGGTTTGACCAAGCAGAAGACCTTGAACCGCTGATGGACTGGGTGATTGATGCGCTCGACACTGGCAGCGTGCAGATGACGCATCCGGGGTATCTCGGCCTGTTCAATCCGGCACCTACGTTTGCCGCAGAATGTGCGGATCGGATTGTATCAGCCTTCAATCCGCAAATCTGTGTGTATTCTCATGCGCCTGCTGCTGTCGAAATCGAACAACATGTCATCAATGAACTGGCCCGGCGCGCCGGGCTTCCCAAGGGGGCCGGGGGGCATTTCACCAGTGGTGGGGCAGAGGCCAATTCGACGGCTGTTTTATGTGCCTTGCAGGCCAAATGCCCGGAGTACAGCGACAAGGGCATCTATGCGTTCGGTGGTCAGCCGACGATTTACGTCTCGAAGGAAAGCCACCTTGCATGGTTGAAGATGGCGCATTCAGCGGGCATTGGACGCAACGCCGTTCGATTGATCGCGACCGACGGTCAAGGGCAGATGGACGCGGGTTGTCTGGCGGCCGCCATTGATGAGGATCTGAAAAGCGGATGCGTCCCGGTCCTGATCGTGGCCACGGCTGGCACTACGAATGCCGGGATGATCGACCCACTCAAGGATTGCAGCACTCTGGCGCAAGAGCATGACATGTGGTTTCACGTCGATGCGGCCTGGGGTGGCGCGATGATTGCCAGCACGGCAGGACGGTCAGTGTTGAATGGCATTGAACAGGCGGATTCAATCACGATTGACGCCCATAAATGGTTCGCCACCACGATGGGGGCTGGCATGTTCCTGACCTCACGCCCCGACATACCGGCCCAAGTTTTCCGGATTTCGGCCAGCTACATGCCGGAAAGCGAGGCGGCCAAGGATTTCTATGTGAATTCCAACCAGTGGTCGCGCCGCTTCGTGGGGTTGCGCCTGTTCCTCGCCCTTGGTGCTGCCGGATGGGACGGCTACGGAGACCATGTTGAACGCTCAATTCGCCTGACCAACCGGTTCACGGAAAACCTTAGAAAGGCAGGTTGGACGGAGGCAAACCGGTCTCTCATGGGGGTGAGTTGCATGGTTCCGCCGGAAGGGAACGACGCTGTACAACGTTATGTCGATGCAGTTCATGAAGATGGCCGGTTCTGGATTTCCAAGGCGGTGTTCGAGGGAAAACCGGTTTTGCGAGCCTGCGTTACCAATGGACGCACGGATGAAGCGACCATTGATCAGTTGACGGCTTTCCTGACGACACTTTGAGGCAAGGAAATGCGCGCCCGCCGCAAGTACCGCGGGCGCCTATCCAATTGGTCAACCGGCGCGCAGATGCGTAGTTGTCATGTCGATCAACAGCCGCCCCGTGTCGCCGCGAACATCGGTGCGAATGACAATGAGTTTGCCGCCGCGTTTGACCGTTGTGGAGGTTGCAATCAGATCGCCCGCCTTTTCGTTACCCGACAAGACCGTATGAAGATCAACGGCGAGCGGGAAACCCGACCCGTCTTCACCAATGCTGTCCAGGTCGCCGATGGCACACAAGGTTGCTGCGATATCGGCAAACCAGATCAGGGCGCCAGCGTGCATCGTCCCAAACGGATTCTTTGCGGCTTCGGTTACCGGCATTCTGGCAACCACGCGTTCCGGCTCGCGGCTTTCGATGGTAAAGCCGATTTCGCCCTTCCACTTGTTCTCAGCCAGTTTTTGTCTGATGTTCGTTTCCATACTCTCAACTTTCAGTGGCTAGAGCATGCTCGCATCTGAAAAACCTGAATTCGACCCAGAACTTGCGCATTTGGCCTTACCGGGGCGTGGTGATGAAAAGCGCTGCAACCGGACATTCGAGCCACTGCCGTGAAGGTCCGGAAGGTCCCGCTCACCAGCCATCAGATACTTGATTTTGAACGTCCGCTTTCGCGCGTTTGCGATCCGCTGCATGTGCGATAGACCGAAGCGTGATCAAAGGCGGCTTTGGGCTCTCACCTCCCATCAATGCTCACTACAGCGAATGACTATTCCGACTCCTCTCCTCACGCAGCATCTTGCAAGTGATAAGTGTCCGGCTTCGTCCACCGCGCAGCTTCGCCAGGCCGAACACCTCAAGTATCACACACATGGCTTGCCGCAATCCCGCCCGCCATCCAACAGCAAGCCCAACCGATGTGCAGCGACAGGACGCGCGACTGGAAAGGTGTTTGAGACGTGTAGTTGGTGGAGGCGGCTTGCATCATACAGCGTGGATAGATCGACTATATGCATAAAACCGCTGTTATTTCTTGAAAATTTTGTGAAGCTCGGCGAACATCGCTAGCAGGAATGATTGCGTGAGAAGCTATTACTTTCTGGGCGCGATCTCTGCCTAAGTGGATTATTGGTCACAGCAATTTGAGAATTTGCGGAGATAGGAATTGGCAAAACCATTAACAAGAACGCAGCTCATAGCTGCATTAGCAGAGGAAATGAATACCGACAAAAAGTCGGCAAGCAATGCGCTCGATGCAATCGTTGAAATTATCACAAAGGAAGTTTCCAGTGGCGGTGCAGTTACACTTCCCGGCGTAGGAAAAATCTATGCCCGTGAGCGACCTGAAAGAATGGTGCGCAACCCTGCAACGGGCGAAGCCTTCAGAAAAGAAGCTGACAAAGTCGTCAAAATGACGATCTCGAAAGCACTCAAAGACAAAGTTGCATCTGCAGACGACGGGTGGGGCGGACCGCGCGGTCCGAGAAAGCGGTGAATTGATGGACCCAGCAGAAAGACGTAAAAACCAAAGAGAAAACCAGAACTTTTTCTCTTTGAAGATCAGCGAGCTATCTAGGTACATAGGATTTGCGCTCGCTGCCCTTGGCATAGCACTTGTTTCAGACCAAGCCGAATTGTTTTCGCGCCTCGACCCAAAGTGGCAGAACGCAACCCTCCTGGCGACGTTGCTAGGATGCGTGGTGGTTATGCTGGACTATGTGCAGTATGCGTTTGGATGGTTTGCTGCGTCCAACGCGGCAAACAATGTAGCTGGAGGATATCAGCATAGCAAAAGGGGAAAGGTATTCAGGTTTTTGCAGTCCTCTGCCTTTTATTTGAAACAGATCGGCGCACTCATTGGATCTCTATTGGTAACAATAAGCATCGGAACTTTGCTTGTCTAATTGAACAAGTCGTTTTGAGGAATTTGCATACCAAAGTTAGCCACTGTTGTTCGCAGGGCGCCTTATTCGTGCGCATCTCTCAGCGTCACGTCTACCATGCGCTGGGACCCTCGCCCTAGCGGTAGGTATGTCGGAGCCTAGAGCGCAAATACCTGCGCCGGCAAGTTCTCCACCGTCGCCAACTCGTGGAGCTTGGCGACCAGCTTGTTGTGATCCTTGGAACGGCCCCGGACAAGCGCTCCTGAACCTCGGCTTGGCGCTGCTTACCGCACAGCAGACATTGAGTTTATGTTCGTTTCGTCCGCCCACCTGCCAACCGGCATCGGACTGTCGACGTCCGCTTCCGTGCGTTTGTGGTTCTCTGCGTGTGCGAAAGGTAGAAATGGGATCAACGGCAGCTTGGGGCTCAAATGGCTTGTTCAAGCTCACTGCAGAAACAGGCGGCAAAGAGCCTGTAGTGCAGAGACCGCGGCTTGGATAAATGCCTGCTTTTGCCCCAAGCGCAGCAGTCACAGATTGACCACATTCGATCGGTAACCACCAATTGTATGAGGAAAATTATCTTACTATTTATTATTGCCTTAGCCGCATTTGCGGCGTGGCAGTTCAAACTGATGAGAAATGCAAACCAACAGCTTATTGTAGCCGAGCAGCGGGTTGAAGATGCAATTTCTGCCGGAACCAATAACCTAAATTTCAGCGACCTTGTCGATCTTCGGAAGCTGCCAGCCAACATCGGTAATGTTCCAAACTTAAAGTACCTGAACGCACGGGGAACCAGCTTAAGCGATCTGACCGGGCTGGAAGGTAATGCGACTCTCGAACATCTTGACTTGAACATGACACGAGTTTCCGATCTCAAACCGCTTCAGGGCTTGCCGAACCTGAAGTTGGTTTATCTTCATGACACCTGGGTGTCCGATGTGTCGCCCGTCGCAGCAATACCGTCACTTGAGCGTCTTGACATTGGCACGACACAAATTGACACGCTGCGGCCTGTTACACAGATCAAAAGTTTGGTCTGGTTGAATCTTCACAACAGCCACGCGCTTGATGGGTCTCGTGAGCACTTTGTGATCCTGGAGGAACGTCCATTTCTTGAGTTGTCAGGTGGGAGCGCCTACCGCCAAGACTATCGACCGGGTTGGCAGTACAACGCAATGCAGCGCCTGTCGCGCCTGAGAGAAGAACTCGGACTCTGATGACTGTCCGTTCATGGGCAGCGCAATCCTCTCGAAAAACAGAAAGCGGTCCATTACATGCCTGCAGACAGTCCGCTCTGTCCCGTTCATGACTTGGCGCTCGTTAATGCAATCGCCTTTTCTCGGAGTGGTCTCACTTCGTCATTCGCAGCAACCTTTGCAAATGCGCGCTTTCAGCACAGTCCGAGTCTGTCTGCAATGCAGCCCAAAGCTGTTTGTTAAGGTGTATTTGGTTTCTCGGCTCAGTTTTTATGGGTTGAAGTGCGCTAGCGACCTCGAGAACCTTGCACGAAATTGCAATTCAAAATTCCATTTCCTCGAAATCCACTCTTCCGGGCCTTCATCAAGTCCAGGCTTGGCGAGTATTCACATATGGGCCACTAAATCGTGCCCATCTCCTTGCAGGTCCTAAGAAAAAACTCGTGAAATTGATCTGCTTCGCTGAAATGTCCTCGATTTGAGGTGGCACAGCAGCCAACCGGACGCAAGATTTAGCGGGCGCTCGTGCTCGCTTACTCGGCCGCCATATCTTGTTTTGGGCTGTCCAGTTCCCAAGCTTGCGCTGCAATCTTTGGGTCGGCGCTATTGGCCAAAAGCCACCCTTGTATCTGGGCGGGGCTGAGTCGTTGATCTCCTAACCGCTGTTCGAATGCCTCGGCCAAGTCGCGCTCACCGGGGAAAAAGCGCTCAAACAGTCGGCGGGCTGTTGCTGCACCCACCAATCCAAGCTCGGTGTGCACATCAGCGCGGCCCGGACGGATCAAGGCCGGGTCCAACCTTTCTTTGTGGTTTGTGGTCATGACCAGAGCACGACCCTCCTGAGCCGCGACGCCATCGATGGCATTGAGCAAGCCCGAGAAGCTGACGCCCGAGCGTTTCTCGCCACCTTCGCGCTGCGTAAACACGGCGTCCACATCCTCGATTGCGATCAGGGACCCCTTGGGGGCACACATCATCGCTTCACGCAGATCATCATCCGTCAGCGTGACGCGCCCGATATCCAGCGACGCGATATCCAATGACAGGTCTGATGCCAGCGCGCGAATGAGGCTCGATTTGCCCGTGCCCGGAGGGCCGTAAAACAGATACCCCCGCCGCCAGGGAACACCACGTTCCGCGTACCAGTCGCTGGCTCCATAGAACCAACGCATGTCGTCCAACACTTTCCCGATACGATCGTCATCCACCAGTATCGTATTGACGGAACGGCGCGGGACATCCCCGACATGATCCCACCAATCCCCTTTCAGAATATGGAGGCCAGGGCCGATGCGATCCCTGGTTTGGGAAAGTGCACGTCCCTCAGCGATCCAGCCCAATATCGTTTCGACCTTTCCGAACAGGACGGTGACATTCAATACTTCCATCGGGCGCTGGTTGTGCGATGCACCCACTTTTGACTTTTCATTGATGTCGCGTTCTAGGCTGCAGAGCTTTCCCCGCCAGAAAAACCAGTGCCGCCCGGGAGCCGGTGCATAGCCCTTTGTTCCCCGAGCCCATTTGCCATCCGTCAAGCGCACATGGCGCGAATGAGACAGAACACTGTTCTGCTCCATCCAGATACAGAAATGACGATAGGCCGCGCTTCGGTTATCGAGTGTCAGGCTCACCCAAACGCGCCGAACAATCACACGGTACATGGCCATGAACACAATGCGCAGAAAGGCCGCCGCGACCCCAAATGCCCCGAGCGCCAAGCCGCCCGCGAAAAAATCGCTGGTCAGGGCGCTGGTCAGGAATTGATCGAATGCTTCCATCTTAACCCCCTTTCACTTCGCGAAAATCGCGACCCTTGAAGCACCGCGCCGGATTGCCGCGTTCGAGCGCGTAGTGCAGCTCGTTGCAGCCCGCCTTTTGTGCGGCTTCATCCGCTGCGGCTTGCGCGGCGATCAGATGCTGCAGGCGTTCCAATGCCAGTGATTTGTTGCGATGCTGCGAACGCTCTTCACGCGCCACCGCCGAAAGCCCCGTTGGCTTGTGCGTCGCCCGCACTGCGCTATCGGTCGTGTTCTGGTGCTGCCCGCCAGGTCCGCCAGCGCGGAAGGTTTCGAACGCAACATCACGCGCATGAATGCGGTCAGGTGTTTGCACCGGTGCAGGCAGGTCGAACACCCCAATGAACCAATTGGCCCGTTTATGCGTCGGACGCAGATTGCTTTGCGCCCGCCACTGGATCGTACCGCGCCAATTCATGGCGAAGGCCTCCGCGTCGGCACCGCTTACCAGAACCACTACGGACTTATAGCCGTGTTTTGTACGCACCCCATTGGTGTCGAAGTCCACGGCGATGAGCTCGGCCTCGATGCGCATTGCCTCGAGCACGCCTGCAACGGCTTGCTGGCATTCTGCCGGCCCGCTGCCACTGGTGACCAAGAGTGAAATATGTCGGGATGTAATCATGACGGCCTCCCGTCACGCGTTTTCTTGAAGGTCAGAAGCGGATGGAACTCACCCACAGAATACGCAGCACCTGTTCGCTCCAGGTCTCCGGCGACGGACTTGGCCGATTTGTAGGCCAAAGGCGCTTCTTCAATCAGAAGGTCGCGATCCTCGCACAGAATACGCCCGCCAAAGGATGTGCGCTGCATGGTCTCAATGTCGGATTTCTTGGCCCGTACTCGACCATGCATCGAGGATCGGTCGTAGCGTCGCCCGGCACCATGAGCGAGGCTGCTTAGTGAGTCGTCATGACCGTTCGGAGCCATCAGATAGCTTTCACTGGCCCGCGATCCGGCAAGCGGAACAAATCCCTGCTCGGCGACTGCCGCGCCCTTGCGGTGCAGCCAGCCCTCGCCATGCCGCGCAAGTAGGTTATGCGGGGCATCGACAATCAATGTCAGGTCTGCCCGCAGCGCCTCGGATGCGCGTTCTGCAACGGCCTGACGATTGAGGCTGGCCCAACGAACCGCTTTGTCATGATCTCTCAGATAGGACTGAGCCGCGTCGCAATCCTCGTGCAGTCCGGCATAGGCTCCCTGAGGTACAGCCTCAAGAACGGCATTTCCAAAACCTCGCGATCCGGAATGCACCAGCAGATACAGACGCGATGCATCGAGGCGGATGCCGTCACCCGCCTCGGCCAAAGTTTGCACTTCGCAGAAATGATTGCCGCCACCAACCGTACCGAGCGATGTGGCAAACAGATCGGTTGGCAGGCCAGCATCTTCCAGTCGCCAGCGCTGATCTTCAGATACAGGTTCTCCAAGAACACGCATCCGGCGCAGCGCTTTCTCCAGCTTCAGCTTTCGCATAGGCAGATCAAGCTGGAACAGAGACATGCCACAACCGATATCGTTACCGATCAGTTGCGGAAAAATACGGCCCGCCAGAACGGCACATCCAACCGGCCCGTATTTGCCCGGGTGTAAATCGGGAAAGGCCGCGATTTTTTGCACTCCGGTCCAGCCGGCGATTTCTTCGAGTTGCGCTTCGGCCCGTCCTTCGATCCAGGCCGCAGTTGTATAGAATTTCGTGATGACGCCGTCGCCGGACACAGCTGACGCGCGACCATCCAAGACAGAATTGCCCATAAGATAGTACCCAATAAACGTATATAGATGCGCCAGCCACGAGCCGGCGAGCTGGATCAAACCTGATCTGATTTCAGCTTAGGTGTTGATCGGCCCCGGAAGGGCGAAATGACGAATTAGCATGTATGTCCCTTTCCTTGCTTGGGGTTACGATTTGGGTCCAATGGACCAGTTGGAGACTGTCACCTAATCGGGGTCGATGATTCAAGCAAAGGTTTTGACCACGCTCTCGGCATCTGGTGACCAAATTGCAACATAACTGTGTCCGATTGGTCGCAAACGCTGCCTTACCCAAGATGTCCAATAGAAGGTACTCCTATCGAATCTGATGCTCCGCCCATGGTGCAAGAATTTTGTTGTTCCTGTATGCTCGTAGAGCAGCAATGTTGGCTTTCGAGATGTCGTCAGACCAAGCTAAGACCAACGTAAATGTCTGCTGAAGGCCTAGGTTGCCGCCTGCGCAGGCGTCCGAGTTCACGCTCCCGCGCACCTCCTCCTGCCTGTGTTTGTAAGTAGGAAATTCTGTGCCACGTCTCGCGGTCTCAGAAAACCATGCAGCACGGAAGTCCTTCCCAATCAATGCCGACATTCACGCTGTCCCGATAAGATGACCGCCATAAGGAATTTGACGGGCTCACAGAAACGTTCGTTTCACTCGCGGAGTTAATGGCAGAATTAAACATTAACTTTGTGATGGTGAGTGGTTATAAGTGATTGATTAATAATGTAAAATAATTACTCGGCTGAATCATTTTGGACCTATTCTGGCAGTGGGTAATCTCTTAGAATCCAGGGTGATAGAAGGTTCGACCCGACATCATCGGAAACGTTAGTTCCTGCCAAAAGGCCACGAAACATGGATGCCAACAACATGCGCCAGCAGATTGTGAAACTGCATCTCGGGATGGCTCAGACCACAATCACCGAGCTGGCCGAGAGCATCGGGTATAGTCGTTCGGCGGTGTCGAACGTACTTGCCGGGCGTAGGCGGTCGGCGGAGATCGAAACAGGGATCGCTGAGCGTACAGGTTTTCGCGTCGAAGACCTTTGGCCGGTGGCCGACTCTGGAAAGAAGAGGGATATGAAACGATGATCTAGAAAATAGAAAAGCCCCGAGAGCGGACTCTCAAGGGCCTTTGCGTCGATTGGTACCCGACACTCAGAAGGTCTCTCGAATCCCCTCAAAAGTCAAGTCTGGCGGCCGGGTCTTTTGACCCGAACGGTCGTGTTCGGCCGCCTTCCACCATTCGACAAGAGGAATGTGTGCGGTTCACCCTGATCATATTGCTCAGGGAATGATCCCGTACACCATCAAAAAACATGGAAAAAGAAATCTTCAAAGCCCCGCTGGACAGCCGTTCAACGTGTAATCTGTCTGAGCGCTCGCGAGGGCGTACTTTCGTCGAGACAGGCGCATTTCGACCCCACGGGGGCGAAAGTCAGAAAGTCGTCTTCGACAGCCTTGGTGAGTTTGATGCCTTCACCACGACATCAGCGCTGTATCCTGTGGCTGACATGGTCGAGCAGCCGCCTGCCATTGAATACATCGATGCCGATGGCCGTAAGCGTAGTAAAAGAGTGGATCAACTTTATACCTTCGCTGATGGGAGCAAGTATGCTGCCGAGATCAAACCGGCAGAACGCGCCAGAGCGCAGAACCTTGAGGTGCAGCTGGGTTATGTCGCGGCAGCGATGCCCGATGACTTCGCGGATAATCTTGTGCTGATCACTGAGGAAAACTACGACCAGTGGGAGGCGCTGAATGCACGGCGCCTGTTTGCCTACCGGCGTGAGGATGACCCGGAGGCGGCCGCGATAATCGCAGAGCTTGCGGCTGAGATCGATCTGCCGGTCACGATCCGCGAGTTGGTTGCGAGAGCCGCTATTGGCGGCAGGGCTTGGCCGGAAATATTCAAAGCGATCTATGCCGGTATTCTGCGCCCGATCCAGGACGGGGTTATTGATCTCGACATGCTGGTCGAGGGAGGCTTGCAATGACTGATATCATTCGTCTCGAGCCCTATTCGCAGATTCAGCAAGGTGACGTCCCTGGTCTTCTCGTGGAACAAGGGCCGCTAGGTGTCATCATCAGTCGCTGGAGTGAAGGAGAAATTGTCTTTGACGAGCTCACCTATGATGAGATCAACGAAGGTCTGAAGACCGGTCACATCACCATTCGTGATGGCTATCACAGTGAAGAGGCCGTCCGACAGCGCGTGCAGTTTGCCGATCAGATTGTCACCCATCTGCCTGCAAAACAGCGCTCAACGGTCTTCTTCCGTCAGGCCTGGTGCGATCTCTTTCTGGATGCTGAAGCACGCGGAGAGATTGGCCGCTACTGGAAAGATGTGGAGATCTGGATCCGGAGTGTGGCGCAGGAAATCACCGTGCAGATTCCGCAGCCTGATAAGGATACCGGGAAGCGCAAATATGGAGGAAAGAAGCGGTCAAGCAACGAGATTGACCCGCCAGGCTCTTCGGCCTTGCTGCGTTGGGTCCGCGCTTATGAGGCTAGTGGTCGGTGCGTTCTAGCGCTCATAGACAAACGCTATCTTGCGGGACGGACGAAGGTAAAATTTGGTCCCGAGAGCGCCGCCCTGCTTCGCAAGTGCGCGGATCGGTATGCGAGCTTCAAGCGCCCGTCGAAGAAGAGCGTTATTCGCCAGACAAAACGGGCTTTCCGGCTGGCGAATGCGTATCGGATCGATCGCGGCTTGCCGCCATTGGCCGTTCCCGCAGAAAGCACAATCTACAGAGAGATATGTCGTCTTGAGCCTTACCATGTGATGTGCCAGCGCCAGGGCCTCGAAGCGGCCAACCGGCATTTTGCAATCATCGGCGAAGGACTGAATGTCCTGCGGCCAGGGGAGCGTTTGGAAATCGATGAATGGAAGGTCGACCTGATTACCTTCTTTGCGGAGGCCGGTGTCTTCGGTCATCTGACAGAGGAGCAGATCAAAGCACTGCCGAAAGGGCGACGCTGGATCTATGTCGTGATCGATGTGCGAACGCGACTGATCCTCTCGGTGAAGGTTTGCGCAACCCCGAACACCGAAGATGCGATCGCGGCGCTGGACCTGGCAACCCGGGATAAAGCGGACCTTGCCCGCCTTTTTGGCTGCACGCTTCCAGACTGGCCGGGCACTGGTTTTGAAACTGTTGCCTCGGATCAGGGGGCGGCCTTTGCGAACTTTGATTTCCGGGGCGCTGTGACGGATCTTCGCGGAACGGTCATGTTCCCGCCTGCGGGTGTGCCCAAGCTTCGCGGACATATTGAGCGCTGCTTCAGGACCTTCGGGGTGGAGCTGATGGAGCGTCTGAGTGCGCGCACCTATTCGAACATCGTAGAAAAAGGTGACTTCATACCTGAAGACTATGCTGCACTTGCTGATGACGAGTTGACCCGGATCCTGGTTCGCTTTGTTGTGGATGTATATAACAACAAGCCCCATGGGGGCATCGGTGGACAGACCCCGCTGAACTGCTGGCGGGAATTGTGCTCGACCGTTGGCAAGCCGCGCCCTCCCAGCCGAATTGAGCGCCTCGGGGCCTTCGGTCGGAAATACACCCGGAGTATTTCCGGACGCGGGGTTCGGTTTGCGGGCATCTTCTACACCTGTGAGATGGTTCGGCACCATTTCCTGGCCAATCCCGATCTCGAGGTTGAGATCCGGGTGGATCATCAGGACCTTGGTATGATTGAGGTCAATCTCAATGGTGTCTGGGTTGTTGCCCGCCCCCTGGCAAAAGGGTTTGATGGTCTGTCGCTGGATCTGTGGACCGAGGCCTGCAGCAATCTGCGCCGCCGTTTTGAGGCGGAGGCAGAACTGACGCAGGATATCATTGATCAGGCATTCGCAGACTTCTCAGAGGAGGATCGCGCTGCCTCTCAACGGCTTGGGCTCTCAGCGCTTGCCCCGACCAAGGCAGATGTTGAGCGCAATCGGGAGCATCTCTGGCTTGGACTGGATGTCGTGGCGGGCATCACCCCCACGGTTTCCAGGAAAAAAAGAGGTCTCCTTGATGGTGTGATCGCCAGAGCAGAGGTGGCGCCACCACAGCTCCCGGAGATCACTCCTAAGGAGGATGACGCAGAGAAGACCATGTCGATCTCACGCCCGCGCTGGCGTATGGAGGACGGACAATGACACATATGTCCCGTGAGGAGGTCAGCCACATCGTGGCTGACCTTGAACACCGCTTTATCGCCCATGACACTTATCTGGAACTCCGGGATTAGGTTGATGATATTCTCTACCGACGCAAAGCGCATACAGCTGCTGGCAGGGTGACTGCGCAGCGCGGCATTGTTGTCATTGGCAATGCAGGGGCCGGTAAGAGTTTTGGCATCGAACACCTTCTGCTGAAACACCCTCATCTGGCTTATGGGAAACCATCTAATCAGGCATTGACAGTTCGCTTGGCGTCAGAAGCCACGATCAAAGGTGTCGGTCGCGATACCATCGAGGCATATGGATATGAGAGCAAGGGATCGCGGACAGGCCATTCGATCTGGCGGCAGGTGATGCGTTATGCGCGCTCCCATAAGACGCTTTTTCTGCATTTTGACGAAGCGCAGCATATCCTGAGGACCAAGTCGAAATCTGAGTTTGATCAGGTGATGCTGGTCTGGAAGTCCTGTCTGGAGTACGCGGAATGGCCGGTCAGCCTGATCCTCAGTGGCACCTGTGAACTCCTGGATCTGATTAACCGGGATGAACAGCTCAGCCGACGGTTTGAGCCCGTGCATTTTGCGCCCATGAGCTATGCCGCCCATGGGCATGAGATAATGGGCGTGCTGGGTGCCTATCTTGATGCGGCAAAACTGTCGCGCGGCAAAACGCTTGAGACATCGGCATTCGCGCGACGACTGCTGCATGCGGCCCGCTACGAGTTCGGGTCGAAAATCGGGCTGATCATATCGGCTATCAAATTGGCATTGCGCAATGGAAACCAAACCCTTGAACAAAGTCACTTCGCGGGGGCCTATCGGAAACAGAAGCGCTGTGTTGATGCATTGAACCCATTCATTGCTGAGAATTTCCGCTCAATTAAGACAGGTCAACTTCTCAGCGGTGCAGAGCTGGAGATAGCGCCAGCAATCAAGAGGGGGGCTGCATAATGCCGTTGTTGCCGATCCTTGTTCCTTTGATGCCGGGGGAAACCCCGGCATCATTCGCGTCCCGGCTTGCCTGGGCGAATGGTCTTTCCTTTGCCTCGGAGTTTTGCACCGATCAGGGCTTTACGCTTCAGGCCATCGCTGACGGCGACGAACGGGCCCTTTCGATCCTCGCCCGGGTCGGCGGAGTGGAACTTGCTCAACTGATGTGTGGTGTTGTTTGCAAAGTATCCACTGGGCAGTACCGGCTGGTCGGGCAGCTAGTTGAGAAACGCTGGATCACGCGCAGGCGTCTGCGGTTCTGTCCGGAATGTGTTGCGGATGATGTTACTACAGACACCGCCGGTGGTGCGGCGCAAAGATGTGCCTGGCATGTGCCTTCGATCCGGACGTGCCAACACCACCAAGTCAGACTGTATGACGACAACAGCTATTCGCACAGTCGTGGTCCCCATGATTTTGCCGGGCGTATCCGAGATCTCAATCTGGGGGCGGATCAGGTGAGAGAGCTGGGTGCATGGCAGGTCCCAACAGGTCTGGAAGACTATCTCACCCGCCGGTTAGCGGGTGAAAAACAGGGCACATGGCTCGACAATATCGGGTTCGGTGCGGTTGCGCTTGGCGCCGAGATCTTCGGAGTTGTCGATCTGTTTGGTGTCGATGCAAAGCTGAAGCACTTATCCGATAATGAGAAGCGTCGTGCAGGTGCGTGGGGTTTTGAACTCCTGTCCGAAGGCGAGGAAGGGCTGTTTCGCCTGCTGAGGCGACTGCATCGTGAGGCCGGTTCCCCCATATCACTTTCGCGCAGAAACTACGGCTGCCTGTTCAACTGATTGGAGCAATCCCATGCGGAGCAATACGAGCCCTTGCGGGATATGGTCAGGAAATTCTTCACCGAGACCTATCCCATCGGCGAAGGCGATCTGGTGCTTGGGAAGACCTGTACGACCCGTCGCGTTCATAGTGTTGAAACCTTACGACGTGAGCTGGGGCTCGGCCGCCGTCAGACAGTGGAACTGCTCGGTGCAAACGGGTTTCTGAAGCCGGAGGGTCAGGTAGGTAGCTCTGCGAAAGGTGTTGTGCTCGACGCACAGGCATTGGCGCCACTGGTCAAAAACTTTGCGGGAGCGATCTGTCAGGTTGCGGCTCAGAAAAAGATCAATGCGCCGAGAGCGCAGTTTGGTGCTCTGGTTGCAGGTGGGATCATCAGACCCATCGCAGGCTCCCCTGTCGGGAGACCATACTACGATGAAGGGCAACTCGATGCGTTCCTCGCCAGTGTTGTGCCGCGCACAACGGTAGCAAATGCGGATGGGCTGGTCGGTATTCAATCCGTTTGTCGCAAAGCCGTTGCTGGCGCGGTTGATGTGGTGCGACTGATCCAGAGCGGCGAGCTGAAGACCGTGGTCAGGGATGCCGAGCAGGACGGCTATATGTCCGTGCTTCTGGACCCGGCAGAGGTCGCTGAGGCATTGCGTTTGATCAGGCCGGACGGATACCTGCGATCGATTCTGGCGGGGTTCTTCGGGATCAATGCATCTGCCGTCCGCTATCTGGTGGACACAGGCCATTTAAAACTGGACCGG
Organism: Ruegeria arenilitoris; assembly: GCF_013030265.1. GTDB lineage: Bacteria > Pseudomonadota > Alphaproteobacteria > Rhodobacterales > Rhodobacteraceae > Ruegeria > Ruegeria arenilitoris_E. The sequence goes on along the minus strand of NZ_WPZQ01000009.1, from coordinate 41,107 downwards.
GCGCGTCATCCGGTGTCCCGGAAGTCGGTGCAGGTGGTGCCGTATAGCTCTGTTGACCGGTTTCTGGAGCGCTTTATTCCCGGAAAACACTATGCGGAATTTCTGGGAGGCAGCACCCGGAAAGTCGGCGACCAGCTCATAAAGGAGCGGGTTCCGTTTATCCAAATGCCCGAAGAGTGTGGTGGACGCATATTCAGGCGGAGTGAGGTGACCTCCGGCGTAGAAGAGCTGGCCAATCGCCTGCCGCTCTCACATGATGAAATTGCCTGGCCTGAGTTGTGAAGGTGTTGAGATGAGTAGAGAAAGCAAATTTCTGAGCTTGGTGCTTCGGCACAAACCTGAAGAGATCGGTCTTCAGCTTGATAAAAACGGGTGGGTTCGTGTTGATGATTTGCTGCGGAAGCTGAAGAAAGCCAATCGCAAGCTAAGCCGCGATGAGCTCATTCAGCTTGTTGAGAGCAACGATAAGAAACGCTTCACCCTGTCTGATGATGGCCAGCGCATTAGAGCGGCTCAGGGCCATTCAATTGATGTGGATCTGGGCCTGGAACCTCAGCGCCCGCCGGATGAGCTGTATCACGGCACGGCCAGCGCAAATTTGGATGCGATATTTTCCGACGGGTTGAACCCCGGACGCCGTAAGCAGGTTCATCTCTCGCTTGATCCCGATACAGCTGAACGCGTCGGGCAACGACACGGAAAACCTGTTGTTTTACGTGTCGAGGCGCAACGAATGTTTGAGAACGGTTTTGAGTTTTTTCGCGCCGACAACGGTGTTTGGCTCACTAACAAGGTACCCGCAACCTATTTGGGTTTCGGTAGGGTCGCGGAGCCGTAACAGATCACGTGGCCGATTGGTTTGCGTTTTATTCGCAGGCAGACAGGCCAAGCGCTAGCGTGCCAAAGCCCTTATCAATTCAAGTTTGGAGCCAATACAAAATGCAATCAGACAAAGTATACACCCTTTCAGAATGGCCCGTGCTCGAAAAAATATCTGCTCGTACGACACCTGATCGTACCCTCGACTCTTATAATGTCATTTTGCTGTACGAGGTCGCGGCGACTGATGATGATTGGGCCGCAATGGATCAGGAAGAGTATGAGTTTGCAAAGGCACTCCTTGCATCACGACACCGCCGTCACCCACTTCCTTCGTCTCCATTCAAAGCAACTTGCCCTCATTGTTCGGAGGTCGTGGTTAGTTGGCACAAACTCTGCGTCGATGTGCCGAAAGGCGAGAAGCGAGGTCTGGTATTCTGCGGATGCGGGCGGACAGGCGCAGATAGCGCCGACGTAGAAGGCGTAGGGCGGATCATTGGTGGCTAAAGCGACGTTAAGCTATCGCAAAAAAGGTGATGCACCGTATTTTTTGGTCAACAATGCGCGCTGGCGGCATCATGGTAGTGTGGATTTCGCTCTTCCATTAGAAGCAAGCGCAGAAAGAAATCTGGCCATCAAAAGCCGCCGTTTGGGAAAAATGCGGCGAATGACGGGCAGGAGCTCAACCTGTTAATTCAGTTTTTGTGCTGCATGCGCTCGCAGCACGATAATTGCTGCCTGAGCGAAGAAAACTATGCCGCAATGCAACTGGAAAAGCTGCCGTTGAAACACTCCGCGTCGAGAGTCAGTAGAGTAAGGATCAAGGTCTTAACAAACCTGACTTTTACCGTAGCTGTCCAAATGCCTGCTTTTTCGCTCTGGGGACCGATACGAGCGAACCGCCGCCAGTCATGCTTTCCAAGATGTCGTGGGCTTTGGCGGCCTCAGGCAATGGGATTGGTGTCGGCCTGGGGCGTGCAATTGGCCAGAGGCGAACTTACCCAAAGCTTGGCCAAGAAGGACCAGATGACCGCAGAAATTGAGCGTCTCAATCGAACCAACGAGGGTATCCGCGCCGACAGAGTCGTAGGCGACTTGGACACCATGCCCATCGGTAGATCAAGTGATCAAAATTGCTTAGAATCGCTTTGTATGCTCTGATATCAATCGGGGATTGAAACCTCACGCATTCTGCGACGCTTTCGGTGGTAACTTTTCTAAGCTGCAAATTTGGCATTCTTTTTTTGGATAATGGCATGTCACAGATCAGATTTTTAGGCTCTTTTTCTATGGGTTCTGGCGCCGCGGCTAGATGTGCAGGCATTGGCGAAGCCGGACGCGAATGCGCCGGATTTCTTTTTCAGAATCCCAATCAGTTGTTTGACAGAGCTGATCTAGCGGAACGTTTTTGGTCCTCAAATAGCTTTGTGGATGCAAAGGCGGCGATTAGTTCCATGACGTCCCGCGTTCGAGCCGCCTTGAGACAGATGAAGAACCCTGACATCCACATTAAGTCCGACAAGTGGAGTCTAGGAGTGTTCTACGAAGACTCCAAGTTTGTCGATACCGCCAATTTGGAACGGATCTATAGTCAAGTTCAGAAGGGCATTTTCGATCTTGGATCTCTGGAGTGTTGTCTTGGCAGCCTCTATCGTGGAAAATTCCTACCGGGGCTACAGGGACATTGGGCGGTAATTGAACGAGAGCGCCTGCAAAGCATGTTTGTCCGCACGGCCTTGATGGCGATAGATCATTTCATTGACCAAAGAAACTATCAAACAGCCCTTGATACCTGTCGTTATGTGCTTTCGCATGATCCTTTGCGCGAGACAGTTCATCGTCGAGTAATGATCTTAATGGCGATAAGCGGCGAAAATGCCAGGATGCGCCAGCACTACGCAAATCTCGAGGCTTTTGTCATAACGGCTTGCGATGCCCAACCTGACAAGAGAACACGAGAGTTGTTTGATGATCTATGCACACAACCAAGCCGGCCATACCTTGATCAGTTGGTAGAAAGGGAACTGGACTAAGTTATCCTGTATTGGTTCCGATCTAGATCAACTCTTCCCGCTCAGATCTTTTGAATTGGTTTTCAAAGCCCGGCTCGATCCGGTTCTTTTGGATGTTTTCTAGCGCACTTCTAAAACATCGGCATTTCTGAAAGGAAGCGCAAATGAGGCAATCTCAATCGAAGTGCCAGGCAGAAGTCGGTGATATGCCAGGCAGAAGTCGGTGATATGCCGGGCAGATGTCAGTGAAAATTCTTCTTCGAGAAGGCAATCTGTACGGCTGATGCTCGGGAATAGCTGTGCTCGAACAGTACTCTGGACATACATGTATTTCCGGAGAGAGCGATGTCGACAAAAAAGCGACCTGAACGCGCCGAGATCGTTATTCATGCGTGGTTCGAGAACGGTGAGGATGATGACAAGGCGTTGAGGGGTTCAATTTCTTCCCTGAATGGGTCGCACAAATGTTTCTATATCGGGATGTCGCAACTCATCGAAAAAATGACGTCTCACCTGCGAAGCTTGCTGGGCAAGGAGGCTCATCGTGGTCCCAAGTAGTATTGCCATCGAACAGGCCAAATCTGCGGATTGGGGCGCGTCGCCACTTAAACCCTTCCTGCAATTGGGCCCTCGCGCTGCACATCTTGGCAGGCTGAAAGTGGGAAAGTTTCAGTCTCATGACGCAGATCATCTCCAAGCTATCGCGACGACATTCGTGCGTGGTTACAACGTGATGTTCGGGGCCGCACCGATCTCTCGGCTCGATGATATCCATGATCAGATCTCCGTTTCCCTTCGTGGGTTTCTGGTAGAAGGGGCGGCGATGGGCGCGGCGGTTCGCGACGGTATGGTACTGCAGGCGGGCCTGCTCAGCGCACTGCACACGCGGTATCACAGTAAATATCAATACCTAATTCAGGTTGGCTCAGGTTGGGCACTGGCCCGAATGCCGTGGATCAGTCGCAGGTTGTTCCAAACCCTGCCGCCCGAACTCTATACTCTGACGTTGGATGGCCGTGGTTTCCACAATACATTTTTCAAGCCAGAAAGGGCGCTTCACGGGCTAACTGTGAAATGCCAAGGACTCGCGGGCGGAGCATATGATCAAGGCGTGGGGAGGGCTCTTTGGTTTGTTTCGCTTGCTGATCTCGAAACGACTCTTTCAAGTGTAGAACGCGCACATCCTAGCAGGCAGGCAAATCTTCTGTCCGGCTTAGGGCTGGCAATGTCGTATGCTGGCCCGTCGCGGATGCAAGATTTCAAGAATGTTTGCGACAGTTTCCCTGCTCACCAAGCGGCATTTATGCAAGGTGTATCCTTTGCCATAACAGCTCTTGATGCAGCTGGCGCAGTGCGGCCCGAACTACAAGTTTTGTCTTCTCAGCTTTTGGGAGCACCGTATCGAGAGATCGTCCCCGCCATCGAAAACGATCGACCATCTGATGGTCCTTCAAGTTTCCAGGATTCCCTTGAAGCCTACGAGGTTTGGCGCAACCGGACGCGACTCCGCTTTTTAAACCTAATCAATACGTCCCAGTTCGAGGTCTGATCGATGTCTTTGGTGAAAGTCGCGGCATTTATTATCCCAAGCGTGCTTTACGGGGCCGCAACGTTTGAGCGCTCCAGCAAATTTCCGAACATAGCCGGATTTGGCTTTGAGAGACATGAACTACCGGCCATAGGCACGACGCCCGCGTTGTCCCGGCCTGTGCATCCTGACCTACAACATATAGAAGGATGGATTTCTTCTGTGGGTGCTGCCGTTGCAGCCTTCGACTATGACCAGGATGGACTTAACAATGATTACTGCTTGGTAGATCCGCGGTTCGACACGGTGACCGTGGGGCCGGTCCCCACAACGGGCCAAAGGTTTGCGGCGTTTGAATTGCCTGGGTTCGAAGATCCCGGCGAGCATACGGCCCCAATGGGATGTTTGCCGTTTGATGCGGATGAAGACGGGCGCCAGGACATTGTTGTCTACTATTGGGGCCGTACCCCTTCGCTTCATCTTTCTTCTGAGAGATTCTCGGCTCGCGATTTGGTCCCAACCGAGGAGATTTGGAATACCAATGCGGCCAGTGTAGCAGACCTCAATGGAGACGGGCGGCTTGATCTGGTTTTTGGGAATTATTTCCCTGACGGCCAACATATCCTTGGCCAGACGGGCTCGGTCACAATGCAGCATTCCATGAGCCGCGCCCAAAACGCTGGCCGGAACCGCTTGTTTGTTGCTTCACAAGGCATTGATGGAATTCAGTTTACCGATGCCAGTTCTGCTTTGGACGAGGCGATGAAAGATGGCTGGACGCTTGGTCTAGGTGCCACAGACCTTGATGGGGACGGTTTGCCCGAGCTCTACTTTTCCAATGACTTTGGTCCGGACTATCTGTTGCACAACCGTTCTCAAGACAACCAACTCAGGTTTGTCGCGGTCACCGGCCATCGCGGTTTCACAACACCACGGTCCCGTGTCCTGGGTCGGGACAGTTTCAAGGGCATGGGTGTCGATTTCGGCGACCTCGATGGCGATGGCAATCTTGATCTCTTCATCAGCAACATTGCCGAGGACTATGCCCTGATGGAGAGCCACCTGCTGTTCCTTGGCACTGGAGACAGCGGCGAATTCCTCCAAGGCAGGGCACCTTTTGTCGAAGCAAGTGGCACTTTAGGAGTGGCGCGTAGCGCGTGGTCATGGGACGCGCGCATTGCGGATTTCAACAATGACGGTCAGCCCGAGCTCTTGCAGGCGACAGGGTTTTTGAGGGGCGAGATAGATCGGTGGCCCGAGTTGCACGAAGTCGCCATGGGAAATGATGAGCTGCTCCGGTTTGCGTTTGTCTGGCCGCGTTTTGCAAAGGGTGATGACCTCTCTGGTGACAAAGCGGATGCGTTCTTCGTGGCCAACGAGGACGGAGAATTTAGCGATATCGGACACGAACTGGGCTTTGCGACCTCGACCGTATCCCGTGGGATTGCCTTAGCAGATGTCGATGGCGATGGCGACCAGGATGCTTTGATCGCTCGCCAATGGATGCCTTCGATTCTGTTGAAAAATACAGGGCAATATGCTGCCCAGGGCGTTGTGCTCGATCTTCGCTTTGAGAATGAAAACGGGTCCACACGACCCGCGATTGGGGTTTCGGCTACGCTTAGCAGTTCGGATCATCCGCTGGTCTTGCGAGACGCAATAATTGCTGGTGACGGACACTCTGGCAAGAATGCACCGGAGTTGCACTTTGGCCTTGGAGGTTGGCCTCAAGGAGCTGAGATATTCGCCGAATTGGAGTGGACCAACGCTGATGGTCAACACAAGCGCCGGGTCGCAATCGAGCCAGGGCGCCTTGAGATCATACTCTCGCCGCGGATAGCCAGGACCTTACGGCATTCAAGTACATCGGAGGACAACTGATGTCGGTTACATCAATCGATAGTGTAGATTTTCCAAAGCCTTCGAAGGTAGATGCTGGGTTGTCTTGGCAGGATCGGCGCATCGCAGGTTTATCCCGCTTTGCGATTGCGATTACCACACTCAATGTACTCGGCCATCTGTTCCTTGGTTTTGAGCAATCCTGGGCAACCCCCTTTGTCGCGTTGCTTGCCACATATGGTACGGAACTGTTTCTGGAGATCATTTCAGCCCGAGAAGAAGGCAGGCGCCCCAAATTCATCGGTAGCGCAAAGGTGTTTGTACAATTTCTCTTGTCAGCCCATGTGACTGGCCTTGCAATAGGGATGCTGCTGATGCCGCTTGAACAGCTGTGGGTGATCGCCTTTGCTGGTGCACTTGCGATCGCTTCAAAGCGTTTGTTTCAAGTCGCGATAGACTCTAGAAAACGACATTTTCTCAACCCTTCAAATTTTGGCATTACGGTCGCTCTTCTGCTTTTCCCAACGGTGGGAATTGCGCCACCATACCAGTTTACCGAGGCTACATCTGGGATTGTCGATATCCTGCTGCCGCTACTGATCATCGGGACCGGAAGCCTGTTGAACCTTAAGCTGACGGGTCGAATGCCTCTATTGTTGGTATGGGTCGGGGCATTTACACTTCAAGCGGTTGTCCGGGCCTACTGGAACGATACGAGCATTGTCGCAGGCTTGGTGCCGATGACTGGCTTCGCCTTTATTTTGTTTACATTTTACATGATCACCGACCCTGCGACGACGCCTTCAAATCCTCGGAGTCAATGGGTTTTTGGCGCAAGTGTTGCTCTGCTCTATGGCCTTTTCATGGAGCTACACATCGTATTTGGGATGTTTTATTCGCTCACGCTTGTGACCGCGCTTAGGGGGATGTGGGTTGCAATGGGCAATCCTCTCCTAGCGGCCCGGCGACGCCTTTTGGCCGGACAATTCGTTGAGCCGGGTGAATAATGCACACGCGTGTACAGAATGATGGAGCGGCGCGATGAAGCCGATGCAGAATACGGGTGTGTTCGTTAACGCATTGGCTTGCGAATTTCCTGGTGCGCATTCCCCTCAGCAATTTCATGATAACCTGATGGGGCGCCGCCGCGAGTTTAGTGCCATGCCCGCCGATCGTCTCGATCTTGGGGCCTACCATCCGGACCGAGTGGGTGCGGCAGACAGCATTACTGATGTTCAAGTTGCCCTGATCCGGGACTGGAAGTTCGAAACCGAGCGCTTTCACGTCCCCAAAGCAACCTTCGAGAACACTGACCTGACGCATTGGCTCGCACTTGATCTGGCACAGCGGGCTTTATGCGAGATCGGTGGGATAGATATGCTCGATCGAGATCAAACTGCGGTCGTTGTCGCCAATACCTTGACCGGTGAGTTCTCGCGCGCCGCATTGACCCGGCTACGTCTGCCTTTCTTAGACGAGATGTTGGCCCGGGCCCTCGATGGCGTTTTCGGAGAGAGCGAAGCAATTGAGGCCCGCCAACGATTTGCAGATCTTGTAAGGGAGGCGTTTCCCGATCCAAACGAAGACATGTTAGCCGGGGGATTGGCCAATACGATTGCGGGACGTATTGCGAACTACTTCGACTTACGGGGCGGTGCGTACTCTGTGGATGGCGCTTGCGCTTCTTCGCTTGTCGCGCTAGCCCATGCGGTTTCGCTTCTTAAGAGCGGGCGGTCAAAACATGTCATCGTTGGGGGCGTTGATCTCTCCCTTGACCCCTTTGAGTTGGTCGGTTTTTCGCGAAACGGCGCGCTCGCAGAGCAGCGCATGCGCGTGTTTGATCGTCGCGCCGCCGGTTTTTGGCCGGGCGAAGGCGGGGCCATGATGGTGTTGAGTGCCGATCGTGGCGACAGGCTGCCAGAGATCGCTCGTGTTCTGGGCTGGGGAATGTCAACGGACGGTGCGGGCGGACTGACCCGTCCATATGCGGACGGCCAATATTTGGCCTGCTCACGCGCTCTGGCTGCCAGCAACATACGTCCTCTGGACCTCTGCTATGTTGAGGCGCATGGCACTGGAACTGCGGTTGGGGACCCAACTGAAATCCAGGCCCTTTCTCGCATTGCGTCTGATCGAAAGACCGCTTTGCAGATTGGGTCGGTTAAGTCCAACATTGGGCATACCAAGGCGGCCGCCGGGTTTGCTGGCCTAACGAAAGCGATCATGAGCTTGCAGCGTGGCGTGGTGCCCGCTCATGTAGGTTGCGTTTCACCGTCAGCTGCCTTTGAAGAGGCCGAAGAGAAAGTCTCGCCCGCGCTCGATCCACTACTGCTTTCATCTCGCGATGCGAACATCATCGGCGTATCGAGTTTTGGCTTTGGAGGTATCAATACCCATGTGCTGGTTGCCCCAGTTGAAGATCGCAAGACACGCCGCTCAAATACTGCACCTATTGCTCCAGCTATTGACGCTGAAGCAGAGCTTTTGTTGCTTTCGTACCCTTCTCGCGAAGCGCTCGTGGCATCTCTGAAAGATATCGAAGCAAGCGTTGCGACAATCACGATGGCACGGCTCGGTGACGCATGTTGTCATTACTCCCAACCAGCGAGCGCCGGATCTTTCCGGCTAGGGTTTGCCGGGTCAACGGGCACTGAGCTTGCTGCTAAGGCGGCGCTGGCACGGCGATGGATCGAAGATGGAGCGCCGGAGGCGCTTCGTCCCAACTGGCTGGTGGCCAACTTGGGAACGGCGACAACACCCGCCAGAATTGGCCTCTTGTTTCCTGGTCAGGCAGCGCCCGTTTTGGCTGCGAAAGGCTCATGGTCACGCGCCTTTCCGGAGGCAGCGTCTCTGCAAAAAAAATCTGATGTTTGTAAGCTTGCGCCTGACCTGCGTACCGATGTCGCACAGCCCCTCATTACTCTTTCCAATCTGTCTGGTCTCGCGGTGCTCGAAGCAATGGGTATTCGAGCCAAAGCAGCACTTGGTCATTCACTTGGGGAGTTAGCAGCGCTGTCGGCATGTGGCGCGCTGAGCAAGGAGGAGGCAATGCGTCTGAGCTTTCGGCGGGGAAAGGTGATGCAGAACGAAGCCGTCCCGGGTGGCGCGATGATGACTGTCGCAGCAGACACTGCCACAACCGCAGCTCTGATTGATGGGACCAGCGCCAAAATTGCATGCGAAAATGGAGTTCAAGAAACGGTTGTTGGTGGCTCACCCGATGCTCTTGACGCGGTCTCCGCTCGCGCGACTACCATAGGTACTAGAACGCAACGGCTCAAGGTTTCCCACGCCTTTCATACGCCCGACATGGCCTTCGCTCAGGCTCGTTTCGGTGCAGTACTTGCAGGCGTAGTATTCCGGACGCCCGACAAGCTGCGCTTTTATTCCTCCGTTTCAGCTCGAGACGAATCAAAGACGCTTGACGCACATACTCTCTTGCGCGAGCAGCTGACGGCCCCGGTTCGGTTTCATTCCGCGCTTTCTGAAATGGCGCGGAATATTGACCTGTTGATCGAAGTTGGTCCTGGGGAAGGCATGACACGGCTTGCGGCGCTCAGCAACATTCCCTGTGTGGCTCTGGACTATGGCAGCGACAGTTTTGCAAGCCTGCATCGGGTTTGCGCGGCAGTCCATGTCGCAGGTTCGGATATCAACATGAGCCGGCTTTTCGCCGGGCGCGATATTCGCCCTTTCGATGCAATTGAGCAGCAATCGCATTTAACCAATCCCTGCGGTCTTAGAGCCCGCGAAAGCCATGTTGCCTCAAAGTATTCACCCCCAAAAAAGCCAAGAGAGGATGATAAGGCAGTCATTGGGCAGAGGCTCCAACAACCGGGCACCCCGGCAGGTGAACAGGCAGATATCGAAGCCGCCGTGCGGTGCGCCTTTGCCGAGGAAACCGGCTACGCCCCTAACAAGATTGATCTCACCGCACGATTTCAGAGCCAGATGAATATGAACTCGCTTTCGGTGGCGCGTGCGGTTGGTGCTGCCATGCGGCAGCTTGCACTTCCCGTTGCTGGTAGCCCGGTTGATTTTTCAGACAGTTGTGCAGATGAACTGATCAACTATCTGTCACAGGTCTCTAAGAATGGCATTGATCCGTCGCGAACTCGGATCGGAGGTGTGCGTAAGTGGATCTCTGACTACGCAATGACATGGCGCCTCAGCGCCCCGAGCCTATCCGTCAACCTTGGAGATTTCCCTGCCAAGGAAATCTTGCGTGTGCCCCGGCCTTTCACACCAGACGCGGCCAAAGATCTCTTGAGCGCCATTCAAGCCCGCGTTGCAAAAGGTAAACGAGATCTTGTCGTTATCGAAGATAGGTCGAATCTTGGAGGCTTTATCCGTTCGGTCTGGAAAGAAGAGCTCTTTGACGGGATCACACTGATCGACGCAAACGGTCAGATTGACAGGCAAGATTGTATTGATCAGCTATGCAGGCAAGAAAAGCATGGCTTTCGACACTATCGTCTTGAGCCTGGGGGAGGCTTAAGTGAACCGCACTTCGGCCCGGCCAAAGATCTGCCATCGATGAAGCGCCCTGATGGAACGACGCTGCTGGCGGTCGGTTGTGCCAAAGGTATTGGTCTTGACTGCGCGATGGCTATGGCTAAGTCGACAACCGAAATCGTATTTGTCGGCCGTAGTTCAAGAACCGATGCAGATGTCAAAAAGGCGCTTTCGCTTTGTGAGGAGCGCGGAATCGCCACATGTTATTTGCGAGCCGACATTACCGATCTGAGCGCGGTCGAGAAGATTTCTCGCCTACTCTCAAAAAGAGGAAAAGCGCCCACCGATCTGCTTTTTGCACCTGCGGTGAACCAGCCAGCGCGCTTTGAAACGCTCACCGACGAAACTTTAGAACTGACAATAGCGCCGAAATGGGTGGGTCTGGAAAATACCTTGTCTGTCTTTGGCGCGGACCTTTCGCGGGTCATCACTTTTGGCTCGATCATCGGTCGCATCGGTTTACAGGGTGAGGCTCACTATGCACTCGCCAACGCAATGCAGACAACCACGGCTGAGGCATTTGCGCAGGCTAACCATGATTGCGCTGTCCTAAGCATCGAATGGACCGTCTGGAGTGGCGGTGGTATGGGCGAACGCTTGGGTGTGATCGATCAGCTTTCAAACCAAGGTGTCGATGCCCTCAATTACGACGACGCATTGAACAGCTTTGAACAACATCTTGCGCGGGGGACGACAGGAACGATCTGCATCACCAGCCGGTTTGGCTTCGACACGTCGCTTTGCACGGGTCAAACCAAGTCCCAGCCAAGTCGTTTTCTGGAGCGTTCCTTGATCGATTTTCCAGGCGTGGAAGTGGTCTATGAAACGAGTTTGTTTCCGGGCCGGGACCTTTATCTGGATGGGCATAGGATAGATGGGACCATGGTGATGCCCGGTACTGCCGGAATAGAGGCAATGGGCCAAGCCGCTCAAGCGTTAACCGGAGATCGTCCAACCCAGGTATCCGATGTTGTTTTCCATCGGCCGTTACAACTTCTCGATCATGGTAGCTCTGTGAGGATCGCAGCCCTTCGTCAAGCAGGTCGAGTTTGCGAGACGGCAATTTTCGGCAGCGATGATGGTTTTCAGGAACCTTTCGCAACGGCGCGCTTCTTCTGCACGGGCGAACCTGCGACTGATGCACAAAGACCAAGCCTTGCATCAATTCCCTCAAGTTCGGACAGATTCAAATTGGATCATCTATATGGTGGAGATCTTTTCTTCCACGAGGGTCGCTATACGATAGGCAAGCGCGCAAGACTGATTGGAAGCCGGATGTTGGAGGTCGAACTGTCACCTCAGGCATCCTCGAGCTTCGGGCCGCTGGAGCCAGATGAGACCGCCTTTTGGCACATCGAAATGGCGGACGCGGCACTACACCTGCTGCAACTGGCCGTGCCGCAGTGGTGTGTGTTGCCAGTCTCCATCGGGGAGGCTCATGTCCACGGTGATTTGCGCAAGGCGCATCTGCTGAAGGCCATAGAGAACTGGTCTGGTCGAGGCGAATACTGTTTCGACAGTATGCTTTACGATGCTTCGGATCGCCTTCTCGCACATATTCGCAACGCACGTTTCCGACGGGTCGGTCCATTGAGATCCTCATCCGCGAGTGGTCTGTCCAACGATCTCGCGATGGCAGCGGTAGAGCGGGACGCGCGAGAAGCGCTACAGCTTGAGGACCTGCGTGTGGCCTTGGTCAATGACCCACGCCTTTCGCGCGCGGCTCGCCGCAACAAAGCACTCAACAAGATGAACTTACCTACAGAGATTATTCATGGCGCGAACGGTGCTCCGAAACTGCGTGCCGGGGGAGGTCATATCTCCATCTCACATATTTCCGGGTCGACGCTCGCTGTCTGGTCTGGATCACGGATTGCCTGCGATCTCGAACCTTTTTCCCAAGCGCTAGCAAGCGGGGTCACTTTGGACGATTGGTTGCGGCTGGAATTGGCTGTGAAGCTCGGAAGAACGCGGGATGAAGTCATGACCAATGCGAGCGCCAACGTTGTCGCTTGGCTAGGAGACTGTGCCTGGATTGACGGGCGGATCGGGATCGCGAGGCTCGCTAGCAAGAGTATGAGCCCCAAGATCAACAAGGAGGCAAATTATGCTTGATCGCTCTTTTCCGGAACAGAAGGCACCCACAAAGAAGCGTCAGTTCATTTGGCATCACTGCATAAGTTTCGAGGAAACAAACGTAATGGGTAATGTCTATTTTACTCGTCACCTTAGTTGGCAAGGTAAGTGCCGCGAGATGTTTCTCAAGGCCCATGCACCTGGCACTCTTGATGAACTTTCAGACGATTTGCGGCTTGTTACGCTGAGTGTGAACTGCAACTACTTCGACGAGCTCGTGGCATTTGACGACATCGCGCTGCAAATGAGCCTTGCACATCTCAATCAGCACCGCATCGGTTTGGATTTTGCCTATGTACGCTCCGGCGACGACCCTCGTTCTGGAGAGAGATTTGCACAAGGATTTCAAGAGGTCGGCTGCATGCGCCTTGTTGCGCCAAGAAGACTCATGCCCTGTAGTCCGCCAAGCGAGCTCCAACAAGCTTTGAACGAATTCGCATGAGATCCGTCAGAAACCGAAGTTTGAGCGAATGCTTCAGACGAAAGCACTTTTCGAGAATTCAGAGGAAGTCTTGCCAAAGTAGGAGGAGACAATGACTAAACCAATTATTTCAGGACCCTATCGTACGTTTAGGGCGCTAAATGACTATGAAAGTTACGTTGAGTTTGAGGGATCAACCATAACAATTCCATTGCGAGCTCGCCGCTCGCCTAACGAAGAATGGATGTCTGATGAGATCAAGCTTCGCGCCTTCATGCGCCTAGAGGTTTACCCGCCCTATGTGAACAATCTGGGCACGCGAGAGTTTCAATTCACTATTCGGGACTGGGATCTCTATGGCAAAAGCCCGATGCTCAACCAGCTCTTCTATGGAGACCCTCGCGGTCGTCTTGTGACAGACAAGGAAACTGGCCTGTCTGATTATGTACCAGCTGCAATGACGTTTAGGGTTAGCCCGAACAATAGATTGAAAGTTGACCCAGACTCACCTCAGGAAGCCAGAGCACTCTTTGGTGACGATTCGGATATTGAACTACGCGACCTCAATAGCCACCATCTGCGCGTGTGGCATAGCGACCCCTCATCAGGCGAGCGTGCGCAGAAGTATAGCAATCCCCACAATAAGATTTATTGGGAAATTGTGTCAGCTGAGTCCTTGTCGAAGGAGGGGCTTTCAAACCTTCTTCCGGGCGGCTCAGAAGGAACCCTCTTCATTCTGTTTCACAAGAAGCATCCCAACATACCAGGCGATTCAGGAGAGTTTGATCTTAAGAACCCCGAAGATCGAGCAAGATACCTAGTCGCGTTCTCTGAATTCGAATCACAAGATGAGATCGAGGCACATGGCCGTAGCCTGAGTAGAACGCGCTCTCGGCTGTTAGGGCGGGGTCTGGGTTCGATGGTCACACAACTGAGAGGGAACTCGGTGATCTCCAGCTTTTCACGTTCAAAGCAGAGCTTAGACATACGGGTTCCAATAAATCCTGCGTTTACCGAAAAAGGAACTCTGCAAGAACGTGCAACCGAGCTGTTGAAAGAGTCCGACGCCGGGAAGATACGTGGAGAGATACAATTTGCTAGTCCCTCTCGCAGTCTTGGGACCGCAGACAGAGCGCCATTGCCCGGCGAACCTTTCGATTCAGCAGACTTTCCAGCCAGAATCACTTATGCCATCAACTACGATATTTTCGTCAATGATCAAAAGTTCGTGGAAGATCAGGCAGGGATAGCGATCGCAGTTGGAGCCGAGGAGATCCCACCGCGAGATGTGAAGGTTGCCTTTGAAAAACCGCAGGCGGGCCTAGTAGCAGACCGGTACCTCGAGTTTTCAGCAGGCTCATGTACTGGGATGATGGAAATTACGAAAGAAGAGTTTGAAGAAGGGATGAATTTCTCGAGGTATTGGAGAAATGTCCCACTTGCGCCTGATGCTTTGGAACTTCGAAGCAATGGCGGAATTTTCGAGGACTACAATCCCAAAAGAAACTACTGAAGCTGAGTTAGAGAACGCCCCATTGCGTAGCATGAAGCAAGCCATAAGAAAATCGTATGGCTGCCTTAGGGTAGCCATTCGTGCGGCATGGGTTCTCTCCTTCTTGTTGGCTGCCGTGTTTGCGGTGGCGATTATTCAAGTACTTGCAAAGTTGTTCGCAGGCAAAACGCGTTATCACGAGCTTAGTGGGCTCGTAATATCTCGTACCTGTGACTTTCTTGGTCCAACATTCATCAAGATCGGACAATCGATATCGTACAGGGAAGATATCTTCCCACAGGAATTCCTATCTCCATTCAAGCGGCTTTGCGACCAAGTTCGTCCAGAGTCATTCCGCAAGGCAGAGCAAACAATTATCGACTCCCTTGGCGTGACTAAGTACGAGTCCGTCTTTCAAGAGATTTCTCATGTTCCGGTCGGGGCGGGAAGCGTTGCGACGGTCTTTTCAGCCAAGGGATCTGATGGGAGAATGCTTGCGGTCAAAGTGATAAAAAGACACGCGGAAGAAAACATACGATGTGATCTAACAGTTGCTTCGTTTTTCATGAAGCTAGTTTCCTTTCACCCTTACTTTAAGACAGTGCCTGTTGCTGAATGTACGAGTTTCGTGTTCCGATCGATCTTAGATCAGGTGGACCTGAGAATTGAACATAAGAGGTTGGCTGCACTTGCAAATGATCATCGAGTGACCCGAAACATCGAAATCCCTAGGGTTTGGAGTGACCTTGTCTCGAAATCTGTCCTAGTTATGGAATTTGTGCAGTTTGCTCGACCCATCAATCACAATGACATTGGGCTTTCCTGTTATCGAGATGCGGCGGATAGGCTCCTTAGATCAATCTATGCCATGATCTTTGAAACGGGCTTGGTTCACTGTGATTTTCATCCCGGAAACATTCTCATAACGCCCAGCTGTAAGACCTATCTATTGGATGCTGGCCTAATGTCCGAACTGACTCCAAAGGAGCGCGAGCTTTTCACGGATTTTTTCCTTGGTCTAGCCTTTGGTGAAACTGATCGCATCGCAGACAGTATTCTGCGATCCAGCGTCGTTTCAACCGAAGGCCTCGATAGAGTTCATTTCCATGAGGAAATTAGGGGGTTTGTCAAGCGGCATAGCAAAAAGTTGGCGGGAGAATTTTCAGTTGCAAGAGTTGTTCTCGACGTCTTTGCTTTGCAAAAGAAGTTCGGTCTCAACTCTGGAACCAATTTTGTGTCGTGCATTTGGGCGCTTGCAATGTTTGAAGGTTTGGTTCGTCATAGAGTTCCGGATTTAGACTTCCAGGAGATATCTAAGGACTTTCTTGCAGTGTCGATTATCCGGGCTATCCGGGCTTGAACTGTTCCTAAACATCGCTGTCTTCTTGATGGAGGCATAACATAAGACAGATTCCGCAGCGGTGGTCGCCCCAAAACCGACAAATGCTTTATGGCAGCAATGTCCGCGCCTTGCCTGTTGGCTCGCCATGCGGCGAATGGTCAGTTTGGCTTCCGACGAAAGTTGAGCGGCTGAACGGCCGGTTAAGGGAATCTGCTGCGGCGCCGCGTACACGATGCTGCGCATGCACGGCATTCCTGCGTCAGCAGCGTGCGAAATCCTCAAGGTCCGGAGAGTCCCGCGCAGCTGGCTTTTAGGAATGTTTCGTCGAACGGCGGCTCGCCGGATTATTGATAAGGCGCTTCTATTCAGATTGTCGGTTCGGTCTCAAGAGCAACGGAGTGGGGACTTGCATTTTAAGGGGTGCGACGAGGCAATCGGTCGCTCCATAAAGAGAAGGTAGTTCATTACGAAATTTTTGGTCAGTTTACCGTGCCGCTGTGATATGAGTGCTCTGAAATAAAAGGGTTTTTCAAGTGCGGATAGGTAATGTCAGATGGAGCGCCACAATGTAGTTGTGGCGTTTCATGCGACATGACCTAAACGTTTCAATAGGTCATTTTGGCTGTTGATATGAGTAAACGGCCTCGGGTTTCTTCCGGGGCCGTTTGCAAATCTAACAAGGACAGACGAACGAGATGGCGCTGCGCTGAAAAAATTATCAGGCTTTGAGACGAGGGGTGGGAACCAGTCATTCGCGGCAAAGGGATCAAGGTCCGCTTTTTTTGTGCTAAGTTACACGATAGGTTTACCTACAATCCTAGTCTACCTGCCGTCGAATAGGCTTCTATTCTTTGCATGTGCGGCGCGTTGTAGACCGGGCAAACTGGACATTGGTCGTACTGACGACGAAAGGCGAGTGCGCGCAACAAAGCTGCCATTGGGAAAATCAGGTCGCTTCCCCATCTACTGATATCCGTCTGGGTCGTTTGGGGTGTGTAGCAATGTGCTTTCAAACGCGTCGAGATCATCAGTCATTTGCAGCCAAGGTAGCTTGCTTTGCTTGTTGACGTGAAAAGTCGGTTTGAAAACCTTCGGGTTTTCGAGCGACGCAGCGTAGAGGTGCATACCGCCCGGATAGTGATCGGCTTCAAATCCAATGGGTGATCCGCACGTTCCGCAAAAGTGCCTGAAAACGCCTTTGGAACTTTCATAAGTACGAGGTTTATCGCCGGTCCATTCAAAGGCCTCTATTGGCACACCGAACCACGCAACCACCGGCGCGGCACAATTCCGGCGGCAGTCATCGCAGTGGCAATAGCATGCCCATGTTTGATCACCCCGGTAGATCCAGCTTGTTTTTTTACACAGACAATACCCACGCGTCGCCATTCGATTTTCCTCCAAACCTCCGAAAATATAGGACGCAGGCGGTTTTTGAGATGGATATTTTGGGACGTTTCATCAGCAGAAAACGTCGGAATTTAAGGTCGATTTGGGTTCGACGCCGCTGTTGTCTGCGATGTGCCCTGACTGGTCGAAAGAGCCCAAAGCCGCCTTTGATCATGCTTCAGTCTTTCGCGATTGCAGCAAGTCGCGAACCGCAGATTCCGGACTTTCAGATCCGCTAGGTTACGGTCGACTGTGCGGGATGTCGCCGTCGTTGAAGCTTTGTTCTCAATGGTAGCTTTGCACGCTTTGCGACACCAGCTAACAACAGAAAGGATGAAAATCCGAATTTTTGCTTAAACAGGTGCGCGTATGATTGCGAAATTCCAAACGGTCGTGATTGATGGAGTGTTTTTAGGCAAGGTTCGAGAACGTTGGCAGGGCCGGCCGCCTTCCGCCATAGGCAAATCTACCGTCTATGGGCGGCAGAAGATTGATGAATTAGGTTTCACGGGCGATGCGCAAGCAGATTTAAAGCACCACGGCGGCCACGATAAAGCTATTCATCACTATGCAACAGATCATTATCCGCTCTGGATTGCGGAAGGAGAGATTCCCGACGGCACAATTCCAGCGGCGTTCGGCGAGAATATTGCGACCCGTGGCCTGACGGAAGATACCCTCTGCATAGGCGATATATTGAAGCTGGGAAGCGCCACCGTTCAGATCAGCCAGGGCCGCCAACCTTGTTGGAAAGTGTCCGAATATACCAATAACAAGCGCATGGCCTATCGGTTTCAAAAGACCGGCCGCACGGGTTGGTACTACCGGGTTTTGGATCACGGTGCGGCAGGTGCTGGCGACGAGGTGACAGTTTTGGAGCGCCCTCAACCTGATTGGACCGTAAAGCGAGTTACTGTGGCACGATTATCCAGACAGACCTCACAAGGCGAAGCGGAAACCCTGGCTTTGATGCCAGAACTGGCGGATGGATGGCGCCAAGCATTTGCGAAAATGGCATCGGGAAACCTGCTGGAAGATCAGAGCAAACGGCTGGAAGGATGAAAGACGGAGTGGGAGGAGTTGAACTATACACGCCAGCTGGCGGTCGCTCTCTCTCGTTGCGACGTGAAGCGAAGATGATCGGGATATTTGAGCGATAAGCCTCACATTCAATATCCGATTTCTGTACTTCCCCGCTATTTGCTCCACTTTCTGCATTGGTTACGTCGGGGTTCAGAGCGGACGTTTTGTGCAGGTATAGACGGGTAATCTAAGCTCTTTGCTAACCTCCATTAACCCTTTAGATTTTGCGAATGCAGCAAGTTGCGAACTGCGTATTCCGGGCGTTAGGACCGCGGCTCGCCAATTCTATTCAAGCGTCATACGGACTAAGCCGCTACCAAACAGTAGCAGCGGCTCAGCCCAACCAGTCTTGGGGTGACCCCGGACAGGCCGTTTGAGCCCTTACATGACTTTCGTCTATCAAGCCGCTTGGCTAGTGCGGCAATTGACGACCAGTCCAAAGTAGACCTTCGACTAGCGATCCGGATGCCGCGGCCGCAACCTACATCGCTGCCGTTTGAGGGCACGAGTATGGGGCTGGAAATCGCTCCACAAACAGAAGAGGGCGTTTTGTGGAGTTCAGATTTCAATCTGGCTAATAATCTGAGCAAATGATGCCCCGTGCATATCCCGGTCATATACGGTCCCCTGAATTGCGGGGCGGGGTATGCTGATCTTCACTACATTCAGATCAGCTATGTCGAAACGCTTCAGGGTATCGGCGTCAGATTGCAGACAGGATGCCACTACATCGGTGTCGAGACCGTTGCTGACACGCTGGAACACCTCAGGCAAACCACAGAAAACATCTATGGTCAGCCAGAACGGACCCGCGTTTTTGGACCGTACCTTGTAAACGATGTCTCCAAGCTTGCTCATCCGCCGATCTCCTCGACTTGAAGGCTGAATGCTTGCATCGGGTCGTCCAGTTCCAGAACGTGATTGATGCAGAATTCGTAGATTTTGCCTCGTGACATCTCTGCTGGTGAAAAGGGAAATGCGAAGGTTGGCATTTCTTCCTGTTCAGTCAGCGGGTGATGCAAAAGATATGGGTTCAGCATCTTGGCGACTTCGCGGCTCAGGGTCTCTGACTCTGCGGTTACAATGCCCAGAACTCCTACTTCAGTTCCTGCTACACCGTCGGGCTCCAACTCACCCAGTGTTGCGTTCTCCCCGATACGCCGAAGTTCGATAGTGAAATCTCCGTCCAGACGCTCTTTGGCCTTTGAGGTGCAACGCGATTGAATATCGTTACACCACTCTTGGATATGAGCAACGTATCGCGGGTCACGCACTAGCGCGAGAGAGACGGTCTGATAACCGGCCAGTTTCGCTCCCTCCAGCTTGACCGTGTAGTCGGGACTTTCGACCCAGATGCTGCCTTCGACCCTTACCTGACGGTCATCGAGTGCGTCGTATTTTGCTTTCGTCACATCGAGATAGCCGCCGGGTTCATGAAGGATGTAGGGGTCGGAGTTTTCATAGAGCATATGGGCGGAAACCGTGTGCGGCGTAGCACGTGCCTCGGCACCCATTGGTGTCACTGTAAATCCGGTCGTGTCGAACTCGATCAGGATGGTGCCTGAATTCGGGCTGGTTGTGGCCAGCGCACCGCATTCACCGATCTTGGCGCCGTGCCATGCGCCTCCGGCGTGGCAACCACGTGCCAATGGCAGCGCCGAAATGATCGCGGTGTCTGTCGTGCGACCGGCTATAACAATATCGGCCCCTGTGTCCAGAGCGGCCTGAACCTGCTCGGCCCCTGCAAGTGCCACAATGTTACTGCACGCGGCAAAGGTTTCCTCGTCAATTTCCGGCGCAGCGGGAAGGGCGCTGATCCGACCTTCGCGGAAGGCCTGTGCCATCTCTTGCGGGTTTTGCCCACTCTTGAGGATGGCCAGTTTAAGATGTTCGCCTGTCTCCGCTGCGATCTCGCGCGTGATATCGACCAGCCAATCTACTGCGTCATCTGCACCGCATGTCCCGGCAGTGCCAATGACCAGCGGTACGCCGGCCGTGGCCCGAGCCGCCATTAGCTCTCGCCATTCAGCCTTGGTGGACCCGCGCGAGTATTTCGACGTCCCCGTTCCAAGGTAGTGGGGTCCACTGTCAGTGGACCCCCCATCGATTGCAATGATATCAGGTTTCTGAGTGATGCCCCGAGCAAGTGCAGCCGGATCATAACCAAGCCCAAGCGCACCGCAGGGGATGAGAACCTTAACCATCAGTCGGTGATCCTTTGCGGTTTCTTCAGAACGTTGCGCAGGAACATCGGAGCAACGAAACCAAGCACGGCAACAACCCATAGCGTGATCGCGATGCCTGAGCTGAACAGATAGGTCCAGTCACCATCCGACAGCACCATGGCGCGGCGTAGGCTATCTTCCATATGACCACCCAGCAGGATGCCCAGAATGATCGGCACCGTAGGCACATCCAGCTTTCGCAGAATCCAGCCCAGCACACCAAAACCTACCATCAGCAACAGATCGAAATAGCTGCCGGACAGCGAGTAGATGCCTACAAAGCTGACCATGGTGACACCCGGCAGCAGAATCCAGGGCGGAACGCTCAGGATCTTTACGAAGATCTTCACCATAGGAACGTTCATCAACAACAGCACAAAGTTGGCAATCAACAGTGAGGCGATCAGCCCCCAGACCACTTCGGGCCGTTCTGTAAACAGGGTCGGACCTGGTGTGATGTTGAGTGTCATCAAAAGCGCCAGCAGAACAGCGGTGGTTCCGGACCCGGGAACGCCCAAGGTCAACATCGGAACCAGAGCGCCACCCGCAGCGGCGTTGTTCCCCGCCTCAGGTGCCGCAACACCTCTGGCAACGCCTGTTCCGAACTTGCCCTCTTCGCCGGCAACCGACTTTTCGGTCATGTAGGCAAGGAATGAGCCAAGCGAGGCACCTGCACCGGGCAAGATGCCGGCAATAAACCCGATCACCGACCCGCGAAGCTGGGTCATCTTGGTGGACCAGATTTCCTTCCACGGAACCGTAACCTTGTCGAGCTTCACGCCGATCGAGGTGTTTTTGCCATGGCTTTCGATAAAGAAGAACACCTCGGCAATGGCGAACAGACCAACGATGGCGACCAGAAAGTCGATGCCATCAAACAGGTGCATATTGCCAAAAGACAGGCGCGGCAGGCCCGAGTTGTTGTCCACTCCGATCATGGCGATGCCCAGACCAATGCACGACGCAATCGCCGCCTTGGCCTGATTGTTCGAGGCGATGCCGCCAAGAGTTGCGAAGGCCAGAAGGTATAGCGCAAAGTACTCTGCCGGTCCGAATTTGAAGGCGACTTGCGCCAGCATTGGGGCCAGCAGCATCAGGCCGATGGTCGACAGAAAAGCGCCGGTGAACGAAGCCACACCGGATATGACCAGCGCGTCGCCCGCCCGTCCGGCCTTGGCCATCGGATAACCATCCAGCGTCGTCATCAGCGCCGGTTCGTCGCCCGGAATGTTCAGCAGGATCGAACTGATCCGGCCGCCATACATGGCGCCATAGTAAACTGCGGTCATCAGCACCAGTGCACTGGTGGCATCCAGTCCCATCGAGAACGTAAGCGGGATCAGGATCGCGACGCCATTTGACGGACCAAGGCCCGGAAGCGCTCCGATAATGGTTCCGATGAAACAGCCGAAAACGGCCAGCATCAGGGTGAATGGGCTTAGGGCTATGCCAAAGCCCGTTGCGAGATTTGCAAAGAGATCCATGGGGTAACCTCAGCCGTGCATCACGGCAGGCAGGGCGACAAGGCCAAGGCCAAGCGCGAACTTGAATATTGCGAACAGTCCGACTGACAGACCGACACCGGCGATCGCTGCAGGGCCAATACGCGGGCTGATCTGATAGCTCAGGATCGCAGCCGTGATTGCTGTTGGCAGCAGAAAGCCCAGCGGTTTCAGTGCGTAGGCATAGCCGACTAGAACCGCGACGGCGATGGCCAGAGCCCCAAGGGTTTGCAACGCGGGCCACTCGGGGTCTTCATCCGGGCGTAGCGCCACCAGAATTCCACAAAAGGCGGCGATCGAGCCGACGAGGATCGGGAAAGTGCGAGGGCCGACAGGATCGGCCAAGAAGCTGGTCTGGATCTGAGTGGCGCTGGCAACATATGCCAGCGACACCAGGGTCACGACCGCTCCGAAGATGCGGTCAGATACCATTATTGAATTACCCCGATTTCCTTGGACAGGGTGTTGATCTCCGCAACCACGTCATTCACGTAGTTCTGGAAGTCGGCGCCGACCAGGGTAAACGGTGCAAGGCCGTTGGCAGCCATGGCTTCGCTCCATTCGGGGCTGTCAGCAACCTGCTGCAGGCGTTCGGCCCACATGTTAAAGGTCTCGTCGCTGACACCTTTGGGCACATACATGCCGCGCCAGTTTACGGCGACCACATCGATCCCCTGTTCCTTGGCTGTCGGAATGTCATCAAAGCCGGGCACGCGTTCTTCGGTCAGAACCGCTAGGGCGCGCACGTCGCCGGATTTCAAGAAGCCAACAATCTCGGACATATCGCCGGACATTGCCGCGGTAAATCCACCAACCGTCTGGGTGATCGCGTCTGCGCCCCCGTCCACACCGATGTATTTGATAGCCTGAACATCATCGACCCCAGAACGCTGCAGGATCATCAACGGCTTCAGATGGTCAAAGCCGCCGACGGCCGAACCACCTGCAAAGGCCAGCTCGCCCGGGTTGGCCTTGATCGCGTCAACCAGATCGTTCAGCGACTGATAGGGGCTGTCGTTGGCAACAACGATCACGCCCGGATCGGCGCCGATAGCTCCGACAAACCGAACCTGATCCGCAGTCATCCCAGCATAGGCATTCTGAGCCAGACGGGTGGTTGTGGCGGAAGAGGCCGCAACGATGAGATCATCGTCATCGTTCCGCTCAGATACGACATGGTTATAGGCCAGACCACCACCAGCACCGGCCATGTTGGTCACCTGGATTGGTTTATCGACTGCACCGATATCGTGCATGATCTTGCCAATCTGACGGCAGGTGAAGTCCCAGCCACCACCAGGGTTGGCCGGTGCGATGCATTCAGCGGCATGTCCAGCCGTGGCGCTCACACCCAAAAAGACGCTGGCAGCCAGCGCCTTGAACATACGATTTGTCATGTTTTCCTCCCGTTTGACACATCGATTTGTCTCGTTCATGCTCAATCGAAACGCTCAAACCTGACACCAACCTGTCATGCTTTAAAAAAGGTCGCCGATGCGGCTCCTTCTGATCGAGGACAATCTGAAACTGGCGCATGCCATCGCAGAGCGGCTGCATCTGGATGGTCATGCTGTCGATCATGCCAAGTCGCTGGATGATGCTTCAACATGCATTGCGGTTGCGGATTACGATCTGATTTTATTGGATATTATGCTGCCTGATGGTGACGGACGTGATTTTCTTGCCCAGCATCGCAAGGCCGCAAATCGAACCCCGGTCATCGTGATTACCGCGCGTTCGGCTGTGTCCGACCGGGTCGGATTGCTGGACCTCGGTGCCGACGACTACATCACAAAACCCTTCGATTTTTCCGAGCTTCAGGCCCGCTGCCGCGCCGTTCTTCGACGGCAGGGTGGCGTAGCGGTCAACCAACGAAGCTTTGAAAGCACCGTGCTTGATTCTACCGCCGGCGAGTTGCGGTTCGCGGGTAAATCTGTGGCTTTACGAAATCGAGAGCTTCGCCTGTTGGAGGTGTTCTTCAATGCCCCGGGTCAGGTATTTTCCAAGTCCTATCTGCTGGACCGGCTGTTTTCACTGTCTGACGAAGCCAGCGAGAATGCGATCGAAGTCTATGTGGGCCGATTGCGCAAGCGGTTGGAAGGTTCGGGTGCAACAATTGAAACGGTGCGGGGTCTTGGCTACCGGATTGTAGCTGCGTGAAGTTTCATGCCTCGATACGCCGCCGCCTGTTCTTTCAGCTTGCAGGTGTTGCTGCGCTGCTGTCGCTGACGTTCTTTTTTGTCGTCCGCGGTGTTGCCGAACGCGCGGCTGAGGGAACTCAGGATCAGGTTCTCGCAGCTTCGGCGATCGCGATGGCCGATAGCTTGCGGAACGAGGGTGGGGGCGTCACGCTGGATTTGCCCTACTCGTCACTCTCGATGCTGGGAACCGTGGGGCAGGATCGCGTGTTTTATCGCGTTGCCGTCTCGGGGCAAACGCTGACAGGATATGATGATCTTCCGGTTCCGACTGCCCTGCCACAACCGGGTGAGCCGGTGTTCGAAACCCTTATGTTTCGTGGGGATGAAATTCGTTCTGTAACCTTGTTGCGCCCCATGGGCAGTGAGGCGAACCGGGCGCAAGCGTTTGTAACCGTTGCGCAAACCCGGGAAGGTCTGGAGACGATTTCCCGGCGGATCACCACACTCGCGACTGGTATTGGTGCCGGTTTCTTTGTGCTGGCGACTGCACTCAGTTTATGGGCGGCGGGATCGGCTCTCGCGCCGATCAATCGTCTGACCGGGGCCGTTACCCGCAGGGGGCCCAAGGATTTGCGTCCGGTGACAGCCGAGACCCCGCGCGAACTGTTGCCGCTGGTCGAGGCGCTCAACAGCTTTATGGGGCGCCTGCGGGCCTCTCTTTTGCGTACCGAGGATTTTATCGCCGAGGCGGCACACCGGGTTCGTACGCCTCTTGCTACGGTGCGGGCGCAGGCAGAAGTCACGCATTTGAAGCTACGCAAACCGGAACACAAGCAAGCTATTCGCGAGATGATCCGAGCCATCGACGAAAGCGCGCGATCTGCCGGGCAGATGCTGGATCATGCCATGGTCACTTTTCGCGCTGACAGCCTTTTGCGAGAGGAACTGGACCTGAATGCAGTGGTCGAGGAGACTTGTGACAGGCTGGATCCGACCGCTGACCTGAAAGACATCGTCATCCATCGCGATTTGCCCGATCATGCGGTTTCGTTTCAGGGCGACCGTATTCTTTTGCAGGCGGCGGTGATGAATATTCTGGACAACGCTATCAAGTATTCTCCGGCAGACAGCGACATTACAGTTTCGGTGGTTGAGGGTGCAGAAACAAGTATTGCTGTGACCGACGAAGGGCGCGGGTTTGCAGATACCGATCTGTCGCGTCTGGTCAGTCGATATAAAAGAGGTGCCAATGTCGGGGATGTCGTCGGTTCGGGACTTGGTCTGACCATTGCCGCCGATGTCGCACAGGTACATGGTGGCAGACTTTCCATCAGTTCAAACAAGGAGGGTCCAGGCGCATGCGTATCGCTGCTGTTACCGCGCTGATCCTGTTGTGGGTGTCACGTGCAGTCCTCGCGTTTGAAGTTGAGGATCACATCACCTATCCCGCAGCCAATGAAGGGTCTGTTCTGCGGATCATCTCTACTGCGGATCGCGAAGCCTTCGAGCCCATCATAGCGGCCTTTCAGGCACAGCACCCGGGGGTGAAGGTCGAATATACGATCACCGGCACGACTAGCTTGATGCAGGCAATCGCCGAGGAAGAGGCAGTGTTTGACCTCGCTATCTCTTCGGCGATGGACCTTCAGACCAAACTCGCCAATGACGGTTTCGCTCAGAATTACGACGATGCCGAAACCGACCACCTGCCTGAATGGGCAAGCTGGAGAAACCAGATCTTTGCATTTACGCAAGAGCCCGCCGTTTTGGTCGTGTCAGACGCCTTTTTCCCGGATGGAGATGCCCCACGCAGTCGCGATCAGCTGATCGCGCTGTTGCGTGAGAACCCCGAGCTTTTTCAGGGGCGCATTGGTACATACGACGTGCGGCAATCGGGTTTCGGTTATCTGATGGCCACGCAGGACAGTCGTAACAGCGAGTCGTTCTGGCGGCTTATGGAGGTGATGGGCAGGCTGGATGCCAAGCTCTATTGCTGTTCCGGCGACATGATCCGGGATGTGGCAAACGGAGAGCTGGCATTGGCATATAACGTGCTGGGCAGCTATGCGAGTTCGCAGCAAAACGGCGTCGATGGCTTCCAAATCATCGAATTCGAAGACTATGTGAATGTCATGTTGCGGACTGCGCTGATCCCCGAGACTTCTCCGAACCCTGAAGACGCGAGCAAGTTCATCGATTTTTTACTGGTGTTCGGCCAAAACCCGGACCTCGTGCTTGCATCCGGTCTGCCCGCGATCAATCCATCAGTGCTTCACGAAAACACCGCACTACGTCCTATCCGATTTGGGCCCGGACTGCTGGTGTTTCTGGACAAGATCAGACGAGATAACTTTCTGAAAAACTGGGAAAGCTCCCTGTTTCAGGAATAACGGACTCTGCGAGAAGATGAATGTTCAGCCTAGGTGGACACAGGATTCTGAACTGTGGCGGGCCGGGATAGCAGGGCTTGGCATCTTCCGTTCGTTTGCCGCTTAGTCGGCAGATTCAGTTGCAGTTCAGATGGCAGCACGCAAACAAAATCGCGCCAGAAAACTTGTTGAGACCCGGATCAGGCATGAATGTGTCGTGGCGCTGAACGGCGATACTAAAATAACTTTGTTTTCTTAGACAAAGTTAGACCGACAACGCCTTTTCAATCACTTTCGTTGGTAGTAAGCATTCCACAAATCACTGTCAGAATTGCCGTATCAGGCTTTTGGTGATGTGCGGGCGTGATGGAATGGTAGACATATCGGACTTAAAATCCGAAGGCCTTAGTGCCGTGTGGGTTCGAGTCCCACCGCCCGCACCAAGCTTGAGCTAAACCGGATAGCCAAGCTGAGAAATCAGTTTCCAGATATCTCGATTGGCCTTTGACAGCTGTGCAACCACGTCTTCGATTTCTTGCAGAGCGTTGTCATCCACGGTGTCTTCGCGCCCAAGCTTGATGTCGGTCTTACGGTCGGCGATGCGCATCAGAATTGTCTTTGGGTTCCCGCTTTCCTGATCGAACGAATATATGCAGTGGTTATACTTGTTTCGTATCCCCGAAAGCTTTGTCAGGCGTTGAGTGTGTTCCAGGATGGGGTCGCGAACCTCTTCGGGTCGTCCTTCCATTTTTGCCAGACGCTCGACCAAGTCTATACGCGCACGCGTAGTGTTCAGAGTCAGGAAAATGATCACCGCGACGTCTTTGTTGGTCCCGCTCAAGCCAGCGATCAGATGAATCAGCAGGCTTTCGGTATTGGTCCACATGTAGTTTAGCCGCCCGACGAGCAGGATCAGACGGTCAAATTTGGTTTCGAAGTCGTCAGTCACAAGATATCTGCTGCGCCTCTTCTGGCGCGACCTCAAAGTAGAAATGTGCAGCGGCCGTGCGATTGTTGACACCGATTTTCCCTGACACATTGTGCATATGGAGTTTTACGGTGTGCTCGGTAATTCCCAGCTTGGCGGCAATCGTCTTGTTGCTTTTCCCCTGAGACACCAGGCGCAGCACTTGTTTCTCTCGCCGAGTGAGCTTTGAATAAAGAGGGTTCTTTCTGCTTGATGGGGGCGCATCTGGTTGTTTCGGAGATGCTCGGCCACGGTTGCGCGACTCAGAGGGTGAGCGAAGAACGCAATCGGCCAGGAAACTTGGCAAATACAGTTCCTCATGCATCAGCAGACGCAATATCGCACGCCACACATCTGGAGCTACGTTCATCGGCAGGTATCCGATGTCGCCATATCGTCCACGATCCCAGTGTTCGAACAGAAAACGTGCCGAATCGTCTTTGCGATATGCAAAGGCAAGACACCCAGAAGGTACGGCTTGCTTATATTCGGATGGCCTGTTCAACAGGTCTTCGAGGTTCATCTGGTCAACGACCAGAACCTTTCCGGATTTTGAGGCAAAGCTGGCCGGTGCTTTCACCGCATCAAGGCTGTCGCTGCGATAGGCTACAACCCCGAATTCATTTTGAACGCTTCTTAGGGTTTGATTTGAATAGAATAATTCTTTCCCAATGAAGCTTATTGACAGATCATCAGCACTTTCAATTTCGCAAGGAATACTGTTTTGCATAGAAATGCTCATTTTCCTTTCCCCCACTAACAAACTGCACCATTTCTTGCGCCCAAAATTGGCGGCATTTTTTTGTGGTGCGAAACTATTACAGACTCAATAAAATTACCCGGAACCATACCCGAAAGTTCGAATTTCAGCAACAGATTGTTGCTAAAAGCGATCCAAAATTAGAACTTTTGTATAGGGCGAATTTCAGTTTCTTAGGTTTAACCCCCGGAAAAATCATATTTTCCCGCTGTAGTCATAATGAGACTTTATGCGAGTGACATTCTCCGAAGTTCGGCAGGTATTTTTCAATATAATGTAATAAAAACAATATAATAGAAGAAGTAGTACTTTCGGTTATCTATTCATCCCACAAATCTGCTGCAACCATGACAGGGCTTCAATTCGTGAAGTTTACTTGTACCTGACGTGTCTGCGGCCCGCATATTTCCGCGTGAATTTGAGTGGTCACGTAATCGGCTTAGCCGAGAAAGGGGGGTGACAACAAATCTAGCTGAAAGACAAGGCCGCAGACATGCGCAAGTTTTGCGGGTGGATGCCAAATTCTGTTTCAACCGTGCCAAATATCGCTTTGTAGATGAATGGCGGTCTGGCGCATCAAAAATGGATAATTGTTATGCGACGCAATGTTAATAATACAAATGTAACGACCGTTGACGAAATTAATGTCGAAAACCTTGACGCGGACGTTGATGCCGAATTTCAGGTTGACGAAGCTTCAATCGAGGCCAATCTGAACGCTCAGCAACAGGGTCAGACTGTAGAAAACACCAACGACAACCAGGATGAGCAAAATCAGGCTCAGGCTCAGGCGACCGAAGTCGCGAATGAGCAGGGTCAGGACCAAGGTCAGGATCAGGACCAGGGTCAGGCTCAGCAGCAGGGCCAGCAACAAGGCCAGCAGCAGTCGAACGTCAATGGTGGTGATGACAGCAACACTATCTCGAACAGCATCAACATCGATTTCGGTGAAGGTGAATGGATCCCGCGCGATGATGACCAGGTTGATCTGGACATTGGTGATTCAGCGTCAATTGGTGACGTGATTACCGCAGGTCGCGACCTGAGCTACGATCCAGGTGATGACATGAACCTGGATATCTCGTTGGATGGTGACGGAAACGATATGTCATCAGTCAACAATCAACTGGCAAATCTGAGTGACGATGACACTCTGGATTCACCGACCGTATCCAACAATGCCGATTTCAATCAGAACGGTAACGCCAATGGCGGCACCGCTCATGCGGAAGAGGGCATTGGCTCATCGGCAGATGGCGGTAACTCTGGCGCGGGTGGCACCAGCTACGGTGGTGCGGCCGCTTCTGAAACCAATGGTAGCAATGCGTTTGCCCTTGGTGGTCACACCGGTAACGCAGGTGCAGGCGCACAGGGTGGCAACGGTGCCAGCTCGGGTAATGCCAACAACACCAGCTTGGGTCTGGGGCTGTCCGGCGCAGAAGCCAGTGGCGATAGTACTGCAGGTAACGGCGGAAACGCCAACAGCACATCAAGTGCCAACAATACCGGCACCTCGAGCGCTAGCGGTCAGGGTACTGGCGGTAATGGCGGCAGTGCGGATTCGTTCGGTCTTGGTCTAGGACTGGGTCTGTCTGGTTCAAATGCCGAAGGTAATGCGAATGGCGGTGAAAACGCCTCGGGTTCGCTGGCAGCTGGCCTTGGTTTGGCTGGAAATGACACTGACGCAGCAGGCTCAAACGGAGGAAACTCTGGCTCGTCGAACTCTGGCTCAGCGACGAACAACAGCACGGGTACGAACGAAGCCAATGATGCGACGGCTGGCAGCAATGGTGCCTCAGGCGCAGCAGGAAGCTCGGCTGGTAGTGGCGCAAGTGGTTCCGGTGGATCCGGTTCCGGCGGTTCGGGCTCCGGTGGTTCGGGTTCTGGCGGCGGCGGTACTGGCGGTGGCGGCACCGGTGGTGATGGTTCCGGCGGATTCTCGGGTATGGTTGAAGCGGCAGTCGCCGCGTTGAACCAGGAAATCGCAGATAGCCTTGGCGCGAATGCGGGATCCTCTGATGCCACAACCGGTGGCGGCGGAACTTCTGGCAATAACCCAGGTACCGGCGGCTCAGGAACTGGTGGCACAGGTACTGGTGGTGCAGGAACTGGCGGTGCCGGAAGCGGTGGCGCGGGATCCGGCGGTCCAGGTACTGGCGGTAATTCAGCTGCGAACTCCGGTGCGCAGGGTGTTGGCGATCAATCGGCAAGTGGCCCGAATATCGGTCAGAACCCAGGTGCTATCAGTGGCGCGGCAAATAACCCGCAAACGGCTGATTCAGCTGGCGGTGCCGGTGGTTCGAACGCTGCAAACGGTGCGGCGAACGGGTCGGGTAGCGGCACGTCGACAGCCGAAGGCGCAGGTGGCGCAGGCGGTACGACAACGCCCACAGCAACTTCGACCGGTAGCGGTGGTGGTTCTGCGGATGCAGCCAATACTGCCGGTGCGGGTGGCGCAGCTGACGTGTTTGCTGAATCTGCAACCGATGGTTCTGCCGATAGTCTCGCCGAAGCGATCGCCGGATACGGTGGTGCTGCAAACAACGACAACGACGCCAACTCGACCGGTTCCGGTAGCGCGACTGGCGCGGCCAATACTGGTGCAGGTGGTGCCGGTGGCGCGGCAACGGCAACTGGCGGCACCAGCGGCTCGGCCATGGGAACAGCCACATCCGGCGATACCATGGGTGGCACGATCACCGGTGGCAGCGCAGCAGGTGCCTATTCGGGTGACGGCGGTGCTGGCGGCAACGGTGGTACATGGGGTTCCAACAACGGTGGCGACGGTATCGTGACCGGAGAATCCTACGCCTCGGCAGCTGCGGTAGTTGATACGTCAGCATTCAACCAGTCGATCGTCATGGGTGCCAACGTGCTTGGTAACTCGGTTGACACGACCATGGTTGGTGGCTCGATGACTTCGACTTACTCGAGCGACGACACCGAAGCATAATCAAATATCGGGGACCGTATTGCGGTTCCCGTTTCTGTTCTACGAAAACGCCGGGGCCGTTATGCGGCCTCGGCCCAACCAAGCCTAAACCGGAAATTTTCTGCCGGGCAGGGTGATAGGGATAATCGATATGGCACTCGACAGTGTTACAGAAACGATTGCACATTTTGTTGGAACTTTTGAGCTAACAATTGAACAAGCCCGCCTAAGGGATCAGTACGAAGAGTTCACCGCACTCAGGCGTAAGGCCGAAGTCGAAGAGCTGGAAGATCCGATTACTATACGGGTCAAGGCAGATTTGAAGCTTGATCCGGGCGAGTACGATCCTCTTCCCTACCGTTTCAAGACCCCACCTACAGAGCCGGTATTACCGCCCCCGGTCGATGGACCGGTCCAGGAGACAATTATAGTGCTAGGCGAGCCGACGGCGGAAGGGCAGTTGGTCCCTGACAATCAATTAGGCCAGTCCGGTAATCTGGATTTCGTGATTATTCAGCAGCAACCAGAAATCGGAACACACGGATCTGCTGTAACCTACACAATGCAGACGCTGACCCTGAGCGACAACGATACCGTGGGGCAGGGAGATTTCAGAGATACAGAGACAATGATTGCCGAAGCAGAGGAAGCTCTGGACATGGCTCTGTCTCTGCACGCCATGTCGGCACCTTCGCTGGCGATTTCCGACTACATGTCATCTGACTATGTCGAGGGATTGGCCGAGCAGATGCAGACACCGATGAATTCGGATGTTGAGGGTGTCACCATACATCAGTTCCATGGCGGTGACGCCATGGGCATCATCGTAAATGGAGAGCATGTCGAAGAGGCACCGGTCTGGTCGGAACTTCTGCCAGAGCATCATCAACCGGAAGAAGATGCAGAAGCGGAAGCAATCGCACATCTGCCTGATGAGTGGGATCAGTCCGAGGACCCGGAGTTTGACGATGGTCATACTGTGATTGTCGGAGGCAATCTGGCAATTAACGAGGTCGCGGCGAATGTTGCATGGGTCGATGCTCCGTTTATCGCGGTTGGCGGGCAGGCCATTAGTCTCACGATGGTCAGTCAAGTAGCCGTTGTTTCAGATATGGATCAGGGCAATGCGGGGAGTGGCTCGGGGACCAATGTGGTCCAGTCCGCTCAGATCGAAGTCGAAGCCAAGGCCGCGCCCTGGCTGGCCCAGAGTACTGACGACGCAGAGCAACCCTCATTCCTGTCAGTGGATTGGATACATGGCGATCTGGTCGTGGCCAATTTTGTCAAACAGATGATCGATGCCACGGATATTGATCATATTCAGACCGAAATCTCAGCGGCTTCAACGTTATATGCGATGGGTGACAACGAGATGGTCAACGTCTCGGACCTGATCCAACTGGGAAGTTTTTATGATCTGATCATGATCGGCGGCGACATGATCTCGGTCGATATGTTGTTCCAGACATTGGTCTTGATGGATGACGACGTCGTAACCGGCGGCATGGCAGCTGGAACTGGTGGCGGAGACGACAATCTGGTCATGAACCAGGCCTCTTTGACCACAATTGGTGAGGACAGCGAAGGAGAGCTGAACGATAATCTCACTGAGGCCATGGCCCTGAGTGACATGGATCTCGCCGCTCTTGAGGAAGCACTGCTGAACGATCCCATGTTTGCGGGAATGGAACAGATGCGCGTTCTCAAGATCGACGGCAATCTGCTGCAAGTTAATATCGTGGAACAGGTCACAATGCTTGCAGATCAGGATGATGTGCATCTGTCTGGTCCAAACGGCGCAGAAACCGAGGTTCTTTCCGGAAGCAACGCAATGCTGAATGCAGCGAATATCACCAAGATCGGCGTCGACTCGACTGTTATGGCGGCCGGAGGCACGTATTCGGATCTGTTGCTGCATCAGGCCAGTTTGATCGAAATGCCCGAAAATGAGGAAAGCGAGGAACTTGCAAACGAGGCAATCGCTCTCCTGATGGAGGAAAGCGCCGGTGTTGCTGGTCAGGCAGGAATGGGCACTCAGGGTCCGCAACTGACACCTTCAGAAATGCTAAGTCCCGATGATGGCCTGCAAAGCATGTTGGTCTGACTTCCCTGTTTGTTACGAGTGACCGGAAGGTTTATTTATGTCGATCGTTTTTTCGTCGCGCCGTACCCGATATGCCAGCCCGCTGGATCGGCACGGTGGGGGCGGACCATTAACTCTCAGAGCCTGCGATCTGGTTAATCAGACAGATCAATCGAAACTCAAGTTCAGAAAGTCCAGGCTGAGGCTGACGCGGGAGATGCGCTTGCCAGAAACGGAGCAGACCCTGTCAGCATCGACCTGCGATGAAAGGAAACCTGAGCCCGATAAGGTTCAGGAAACTATCGAGGCTCATGAGCCTGAGTCGCCGAATGCGGCTACTGAATTAGAAGAGAAAGTAATTGCGACGAACTCACGATCAAGCGCCGAACCTCCCCTTCGGCGCGGACCGTCGCAGCCCGCGCCCAATACTGAAATGGCGGGCGGCGACAATGGGGTGGCCGATGCCGACAGCCCCGATCCGAAGACCGTGGAACAACCGACTGCGCGTATGACCCCCTCGTCCCAGTCGGCTGGAACGGATCGCATAGGCACCACTATCGAGGCCAAAGCAAATCAGCCTTTGCCCCGCACCGAAACGGGCGGTGGTGATGGCAAAGGGCCACCCCAAACCTTTCACAAGCGCACTCCGCCCGAAGATTTTCAACGGACGCTGCGCACCTCAATGCGGGCAATCTGGCGGAATCTGGCGTTTGTTTTGGTTCTTACTTGCGCAACTAATGTCCTGATCCTTGCGATCCCGATTTACCTGTTCCAGATCAGTGACCGTGTCCTGACCAGCCGATCGCTGGATACGCTGATCATGCTGACCGCGATTGTGGCAGGGGCTGTGATATTCCAATCGGCTTTTGATGCCGTACGCCGCTTCATGCTGATGCGCACCGCTGTTGAGGTCGCGGCCCGACTTGGCGCTCCGATCCTGAGCGCAGCGGCCCACGCCTCTTTGCACGGAACGGGCCGTGAATATCAGACTCTGGGTGATTTGCAGCAGGTGCGCGGATTTCTTGTGTCGGGCACTCTGATTTCATTTCTGGATGTCCCCTTTGCGCCGCTGTTCATCCTGATGATCTTTCTCGTTCACCCTCAACTTGGAATGATCGTCATTTTTACAGCATTGCTGTTGATGATCATTGCGCTGATCAATCAGAAAATGACGGCTAAGCCCTTTGCCAAGGCCAACATGGCGCAATCGCTGGCGAACCAGCATCTGGATTCAATGTCACGCAACAGCCAGATCATCAACGCGCTAGCCATGATACCCGAAGCTGTTCGTATCTGGGGGCGGGACACGGCCCAGTCTCTGACGTGGCAGGTGAAAGCGCAGGATCGTAACGTTATCTTTGCGGCGATTTCGCGTGCAGTACGTCTGCTGACCCAGATCGGAATTCTGGGCTGGGGCGCATTCCTTGCGCTTCAGGGCGAGATAACGGGCGGTATGGTTATCGCTGCCTCAATCATCGCAGGACGAGCGTTTGCCCCGATCGAAGGATCGATTGAGGGATGGAACAATTTCCTGCTCACGCGGGGTGCTTTCGATCGGATCAATGCACTGCTAAAAAACTCGGCGCTGCAATTCGAAAAACTACGTCTGCCGCGCCCTGAAGGTCGGCTGGATGTCGAACGCCTGCTCTACGTGCCAGGTGGTACCAAGCGCGTCGTTTTGAATGGAATTTCGTTTTCACTGAATCCGGGTGAAACACTTGCGATTATTGGCAATTCCGGCGCAGGAAAGACGACATTGGGTAAAACTCTGGTTGGGTCGATCCTGCCCACGTCAGGCAGTGTCCGGTTGGATCTGATGGATATCCGCAACTGGGATCCGCGGCAGTTTGGCGAAAGCATCGGATATCTTCCGCAGGATGTGCAGCTGTTCCCGGGGACGATCAAGGATAACATCGGTCGAATGCGCAATGATGCGACGGATGAGCAGATCCACGACGCAGCTGTGCTTGCCGATGTTCACAACATGATCGCCACCTTGCCGCAGGGATATGAGACCGTTGTAGCTGCTGACGGGACGCCGCTGTCGGGTGGTCAAAAACAGCGCATCGCTCTGGCCCGAGCGTTTTTCGGGAACCCGCGTATGGTCGTGCTGGACGAGCCGAACTCGAACTTGGATGTCGCCGGTGACAAGGCGCTGGCCAAGGCTATCGAACAGGCCAAAGAAAGCCAGATCACCGTCGTGGTAATTACACAAAAACCGACGCTGCTAAATGTGGTGGACAAGATCATGCTGCTGACAGACGGGCGAGTAGCCTTGTTTGGCCATCGTGAACAGGTTCTGCAGCAATTGAACGGTCCGCGTAAGCAGCCAGAAATTCAAGGATAGACAGGGGGAGAAGATGAACGAACTGGTTCGAGTTGAAGATTCCGCTGTCTGGTATTCTGAGGTGCCGCGTTCAATCAACAGATTGGTCTTCATCGGGATCATAATGTTGATCGTTTGTTTTGGTGGCTTTGGTGTCTGGTCATTTCGTGCACCGCTTGCGGCGGCCGTAATTGCCCAGGGAAGCTTTGTCGCCACGGGTCGCAACAAGATCGTTCAGCATCTGGAAGGTGGGATTATCGAGGATATCCTTGTTACCGAAGGAGAGGCCGTACAAGCTGGTCAGGTATTGATGACGCTTGATCAAACTTCGGCTGAGGCCAACGAACGTGAACTGTTCATTCGTAAAATTCGCCTGCAAGCGATGGTGGAACGCCTGTTGGCTGAGTATGGCGAGCAAGAGAAATTGACCTTCTCAAATGATCTTGTTGAAGCCTCTGATGATGTGGAGGTCATGACCATTCTGGACAGCCAGCGCCTGAGCTTTGAAGTCTCACGCAAGACACTTTTGAACGACATCGCTTTACTAGAGCGAAACATGGAAGCCCTTAAAATTCGCGCAAGCGGGTTTGAGGCACAGCTTAGCAGTATGCAGCGGCGCCAGGATATCCTTCAGGAGGAATACGACACAAAGAACTCGCTGTTCGAAAAGGGTTTGGTCCGCAAAGGTGATCTGAACACGATCCGTCGCGTTCAGGCCGAGGCCGATGGACAACTCGCGCGGCTAAAGGCCGAAACAGCCGAGGTGAATCAGATGCTGCTGAAGTACGAAGAACAGATCTCGCGTACCCGATCAGCTTACAGAGAGGCGGCACTGGATGAGCTGGGCGTGATCGAAGCCGATCTTGAGAGTGTGCGAGAAAAGGCACGACAGGCGCGTAGTGTTCTGGATCGTGCGGTGGTTCGGGCACCGGTTACCGGAACTGTTGTGCGGCTTCATTACCACACGCCCGGCGGTGTCATCGAAACGGGTGAGCAGATTGCAGAGATTCTGCCAGCCGATGCGCCACTGATCATCGAAGCACAAATTCCGCGTACAGAAATCGACAGTGTTGTCACAGGGCAAAATGCCACCGTCCGTCTTGTTGCGTTGAACCAGCGCACAACCCCTGTGCTGAGTGGCGAGGTCTTCTATGTTTCAGCAGACGCATTGCTGGAAGAGGCTGCAGGGGTTCCGCAGGAAGTTTATCTGGCACGCATTTCGCTAACTCCGGATGAGATGGAGCGGGTTCGTGGCTTTGTCCCAACGCCAGGGATGCCGGCCGAGATCATGATTCAGACCGAAGAACGGACCTTTGCCGCCTATATCGCCAAACCAGTGGTCGACAGTATGTCACGTGCATTCCGTGAGCATTAGTACGACCTGTAGGCTTACAACAGCTACACCTTCAAAAAACGGCATGTTAGCATCTCGCGAATCCAATTGGGAGAGCAGGACATGCCACTGACAGTCAAAGACATGATGGAAGCCGCCAATGCGGTCGTCGAACGTATCGATGTTTCCAAGGCACGGGATTTGTTGGCGCAAGGTGGGCTGTTGCTGGATATTCGCGATGCGCCCGAACTCGAACGGACGGGTAGGGCGGTAGGATCTCATCATATTCCACGTGGGATGTTGGAGTTTCGGGCCGATCCAAATGTGCAGTCCCATGATCCGGAATTGCGTAAAGATCGTCCGATCATTCTGCATTGTGCTTCGGGTGGACGGGCTGCGCTGGCCGGCAAGCTATTGAAAGACATGGGGTATGAAAAGGTCTACAACCTTGGTGGCTTCTCGGACTGGGCCAATGCTGGCGGCGAGATCATCGGACCTGTCGATGCAGGGATGTAGCGTTTCGATCTGACACAAATCAAAGCCAGATGTATTCGCGGGTTCTAATGTGATGGTCAGAAGTCAAGCAATGGGACAACTGACCATGATACGCCTCGCAGCCATACTATACTCACTGATTTCAACCGCACTTGCCGGGTCTGCCGTTATCGCAGTTCTGTCAGCCGGATTGGTTTCGACCATGGCTATTGTTTCAGCCGCGGCCGCCGGCTTTGTGGTGGCTGCACCGGTCTCATGGCTTGTTGCGCGACGCCTGTATCAGGGCAATGCATCCTGATCAGGCGTTCAGGAATGTCCTGACAGCTGCTTCGAATTCTCTTGGTTTCTCGGCGTGAAGCCAATGGCCTGCGCCGGGAATTTTGGCAAACCGCGCATTTGGGAACAGTGCCCGGATAATTTCGCGATGTTCGGGCATCACATAGTCTGAGTCGGCACCTGACAGAAACAGCACAGGTCCGCTCCATGAGGTGTCGATTTCCGGGAATCCCATGATGTTCGGCATCTGGTCCGCCAGGACATCCAGATTCAATCTCCATCGCTTACCAGAGACATCCAGAGATTGCGTGAAGAAACTCTGCAGTGCCTTTTCAACACCAAGCTCTGCCAATTGCGCTTCGACGTCTGATCGACGCTCTACGCGAGACATGTCCACGGCGCGCATCGCTTCGATATATTGTATTTGGCTATGACCGTAGCTGACCGGGGCAATGTCGGCGACCACCAGTTTATTCACTAATGCCCCATGCTGCAGAGCCAGCGTCATTGCCGCTTTTCCGCCCATCGAATGGCCGATTACGTCCGCTTTGCCGCCAATGCTCTCAATCACTTCGGCCAAATCCTGTGCCAGATGAGGATAGTCATGGTGGCTGTTCCACATGCTGTAGGCATGGTTGCGCATATCAACCGCTACGACCTGACGTTCATCAGAAAGACGGCGGGCAATGACGCCCCAGTTGCGGGCTGATCCATAAAGACCATGAGCGATAATCAGGGGCGGGCGATCTGTTGGTTCGCCATGAATGATCGTGTTCAGCATGGTTTCGTGATACCTGCCGCCGAGCGGAACAACCAGCCCCATTGTCGGCACTTGTGGGCGAGGTTAAAAGACCTGACAGGAGGCACCTCATGTCACAGGAAACCGATATTCAGACCCAGATCGCTGAGACGATCGTTTTGCTGCGCAAAAAGCTTGGGGTGCGTGACAAGACATTGGCGGCTTCGGTGAGGCGTGCCAAACGGCGTCTTCCGCGCAAAATCTACAAGCAGGCCATGCTACTGGCCGGGGCCGAACAGATGTCGGAACACCCCAAACTGCGCCTGACACTGGATACCCCAAGGTTGGAACAAGCTTCTCATGACGTTCAGACGCATTTGCGAGCCATCAATCTGGCTGATCGCAGATGGGGTTGGTTCCTTGGATTGCTCGGTAGTCTGGCTTTCAACATGCTGGCGCTGACGACACTGCTGCTTGTTTTTCTGTGGTGGCGCGGGTTGATCTGACCATATCTTTCGGCCTATCCGCATCCTTGTGAACAAAGTTCAAGGTTGAGGGCGGCATGTCATCCAAATCCCAGATCAGACGCGAGCAGTTGCGCGAAAAGCTGACCGAAGCGGCTGAGATTCGTATCGCACGTGATGGAATCTCGGATCTGAGGGCACGGGATCTCGCCAAAGATGCCGGGTGTGCCTTGGGTGCGATCTATAACGTCTTCGATGATCTGAATGCCATCGTGATGGCCGTGAACGGCCGTACGTTCAAACGCCTGGGTGAGGCTGTACGCGGTTCCTTTGATGGCAGTGAAGAACCCGTTCAGCGGCTGATTGTCATGAGTACGGCCTATCTTCATTTTGCGGATCAAAACACATTGCTCTGGCGCGCGCTTTTTGACCTGCAGATGTCAGAGGATGGTCCAGTACCTGATTGGTATCGCAACGCGCTCAAAGGCCTGTTTGCGTTTATTGCAGAACCGGTGGGGCAGTTGTTTCCCGAATATGACAATGTTGAGCGTGAGATGATGACACGCGCGCTGTTTTCATCGGTGCATGGGATCGTGACCCTTGGTTTGGAAAACCGGATATCCGGAGTACCTCCGGAACAGATCGAACGGATGATCACGCAAGTTCTTTCACGAATTGGAAACAAATAGTTTCCTGAACATTGTTCAAGAAAATGCTTGAACAGTGTTCATGCGTTTGCTACATCCAATTTGTGAACGATGTTCATGAATTGGAGGAACGCATGTTCGGTACATTGAAGACCTTGATAAACGGTGCAAATGCCCGGGCCGAAGACCGCCTGCGCGACACTTACTCGATTGAATTGATCGACCAGAAGATCCGCGAAGCGGACCAAAATCTGAAGGCGGCGAAACTGACGCTCGCCAGTCTGATCCAAAGAAAGCGTAACGAAGCGCGGCAAGTGGATGTGCTGCAAAGCCGCATCGACGATTTGATGGCACGGGCTGAGCAGGCTTTGGCCGATGGTCGTCAGGACATGGTGCAAAGTGCAGCTCAGGCTGTGGCGGATCTGGAAAACGAAAAAACCATCCGCACACAAACCGTCGATCGGCTGGAAACCAGGGTTCTGCAATTGCGCCAGACAGTTGAGGCTGCGAACCGCCGCATTCTGGATCTCAAGCAAGGGGCAATCTCGGCGCGTGCGGTCAAGCGAGAGCAGGGTTTGCAGAAGCGATTGAACCGTCATCTGGGTGGTGAAAGCCCAATCGATGAAGCGGAAGGCCTGATCAATCGCGTAATGCAACAGGACGATCCGTTCGAACAGTCGGAAATCCTGCGGGAAATCGACACCGGGCTGGATCACACCAACGTTGCCGAGCGCATGGAAGAGGCTGGGTACGGGCCAAAGACCCGGTCCACCGCCGCCGATGTTCTGGCCCGCCTCAAATCAAAATCGAACGACTAAGTCTTTCAACCAACTCATACTGAAAACGGAGAATTCAAATGACTCATCAAAATGAAAACGGCCTGATCCTGATGCTGAACGGTGCTGGCGTTGTTGTCGCCTACGCGTTGCTGGGAATTTCGCTGTACCTGTCCACGGAAGTTCCTTTGGCAACCAAAGGCTATTGGGGCATGGGCATCGTTCTGCTGACGCTGAGCCTGATCAACGTGGTTAAGTATCGCTTTGACGCGCGTTCGGCGGAGGACCGCATCAATCGGATTGAAGAAGCGCGCAACGAGAAGCTGCTGGAAGACGTTCTGAAGGACCCGACCTCCGACGTTTGACCCGAAGCTCTGATCAATACCCCGAGAACAAAAAACGGCGCCGGAGTGGCGCCGTTTTCTTTGATTGATCGTAACCCTTACAGGTTTGGATATATTGGGAAACGTTTGCAGAGTTCTGCGACCTCGGCCTT
>NZ_WPZQ01000008.1 GCF_013030265.1 Ruegeria arenilitoris | reverse complement strand
GCTCGGACGTGATCGAGCCAAAAAGCTCAGGATCACGGTCAGACAAGGACTGGGTGAAAAATCCGGTGTCACGAAGATTGGCGTTCATGGGCGCTCCACATGGCTGGGTAAGATTCTTGCGGATTTCCTATCGGAAACGGCACATCCGAGAAAGGCTGTAAAGCGACGAATTGGCCCGCTGCGGCGTCAAGTCTGGCCTATCGGGGAAAGGTATGTTTGTTTCGGAACCAAATGCGCAGCACCGGAAACGCAAAACATGACTAAGAGAATCGCCTTCCTCGCCAGCGAAGTCGAAGTGGCCCAATCCGCGCGGGAAAGCTTGGTGGCGCTGTATGGTAATGCGGCACCAAGGGACGCAGATGTCATCGTGGCACTGGGTGGTGATGGCTTCATGCTGCACACGCTGCACAATACGCAGCATCTGAATATACCCGTCTACGGCATGAACCGCGGAACCATCGGCTTTCTGATGAACGAGTATGGGCAAGCCGATCTGATCGAGCGACTGAACGCTGCTGAGGAAGAAGTTATCAATCCGCTGGCCATGACAGCCATGGATCAATCCGGAAAAACGCACCAAGCGCTTGCGATCAACGAGGTTTCGCTACTGCGAGCAGGTCCGCAAGCTGCACGTTTGAAGATCAGTGTCGATGGCCGCGTACGGCTGGCCGAGTTGGTTTGTGACGGTGCGCTGCTGTCCACCCCAGCGGGCTCAACGGCCTACAACTATTCTGCGCATGGACCGATTCTGCCGATCGGTTCAGACGTTCTGGCATTGACGGCCATTGCCGCATTTCGCCCCAGACGCTGGCGCGGTGCTTTGCTGCCCAAAATAGCGCAAGTGCGCTTTGATGTACTTGAGGCTGACAAACGCCCGGTCATGGCAGATGCCGATTCGATATCATTTCCCGATATCGACTGGGTTGAGATTCGCTCGGATTCTTCGGTTCAGCATCGAATACTGTTTGACCCGGGGCATGGGCTTGAAGAACGCCTAATATCAGAACAATTCACATAATTTTCTCAGAAATGCGGGAAATTGCATTGGTTATGTGAACTGGTTCACATGCGCAGGCTTAACAATGAGTTACCGTGATCTTGCCCGGAGAACACGCCAAGGTGGGAGTGAGTGGCCACCAAACGGCGTTTTCGGATGATTGCGCAGTTTTCGTGCTGGCGAGGGTGGGTGGTGCTACGCTCGTTATCTAATCTGGGCATATTTTATTATGCGGACCCCGGGTACAAAAAACCCGGGGTCAATTTTGTTTAGCGTCTTTGTCTGCAGATCAGGATTGGCGGTTTACTCAGTCTTGTCCATTTTGTTCCAAAGCGCCGGTGCCATCTGGCCTATGCGTTCTTCGATCACCAAAGCGGCATCGACAGCCAGGTCCTCGCGCCAGCGTTGAGCTGCGATTTGGACGTTTATGGGCTGCTGCCCCAGGGGCAAATCCGCCAAGCGTGATGGAACGCATGCTGCAGGCAGCCCAAGGAAGTTCATTGCGTAGGAGTAGACTGCGCATCCGAGCACTTCATGCACACCTTCTGCCCCCTCGGTATCTCTGTCCGGTCTAAAGAAAGGCTGCGGCAGGAAGGGGGACAATACCAAAGGGTAGTCCTGCAGGAACAATGACCACTCACGAGCATAGTAGCTTCGTTGCGCCATCATCCGCAGCAGGTCAGTTTCCAGAATGGGTGGGAACTCCTGAAAGTAGACGTCAAAGACATCGCGGATCGTTTGCGATCCGGCAGCTTCGATATCACCCTTCATCATGGTCAGGACTTCACCCATCAACGCGCGATACCCGTTGCGGCCGCACTCGAATACATCGGGTGGGTCAATTTCCTCGACGTGATAGCCCGCATCAACCAACGCCTCGCGCGCCGTGTCCAACGCTTTTTCGACTTCGGGATGCAGGGCATACCCGAATGTGTTTTTGGTGAATGCAACCTTGATCGGCTCCTTCACTGCCTCACCTCGCCAAGGCATGGGCACATGAAACGGGTCGCGTGGGTCAGCAGTAATGAGGCTAGGCATAGACAAATGCAGGTCGGCTGCGGAACGTGTGATCAGCCCCTGCACAGACATGGATTGTGCAAGCAATCCGCGTTCAGCTTTCTGGCTCGGATTCCAGGCCGGGACACGGCCCAGTCCGGGTTTGACGGTAACGGCGCCGTTCGCGGCGGCCGGAAATCGCAGGCTGCCGCCAATGTCGTTTCCATGAGCAAGCGCTCCGATCCCCGCCATCACGGCGGCACCTGCACCACCAGACGAACCGCCGGGTGATATGTGATCTCCCCAGGGGTTGTACGTACGGCCGTGAAGCGGATTGTCGGTGTCGGCGCGAAACGAGAATTCTGGCGTGTTCGTGCGCCCGATCACAATGGCCCCTGCGTTTTGCAGATTGGCGACGATCGGAGCATCGTCCGGTGCGATCACATCCTTAAGCGCAATAACACCGTTGGTAGTGGCGTGACCTCTTTGATCGACGTTGATTTTGATGGTCACGGGCACGCCGTGAAGCGGACCCGTAGGCTCGCCTTGCGCTCTGGAGTTGTCCAGGGCACGCGCACGCTCCAAAGCTTCGGCCCCCAAATCCTCGACCACTGCGTTGAGGGCTGGATTGACTTCGTGCATGCGGTCGAGCGAGCTTTGAACTGTCTCCTCAGCGCTCAGATCACCGTTTCGCGTCAACGCGGTCAGTTCCGTGGCGCTGAGACGCCAGATGTCACTCTGTTCCATGTGCCCTCCAGTTTAGGGGCACAGTAGGAGGTCTGCGGGGCGTTGCAACCCCGCTGCGCAACTGGGGCGGCTGGTAACCGCCCCGAGTTCGATTACTGGGCGTACCCGATGGATTTCAGAGCAACCGAAATCTCATCCAGAATGGCTGGATCGTCGATTGTAGCAGGCATCTTGTAATCCTTGCCGTCTGCGATCGAAACCATAGTTCCCCGCAGAATCTTGCCCGAACGTGTCTTGGGCAGTCGATCAACAACAACAGCCAGCTTGAATGCTGCGACAGGCCCAATCTTGTCCCGAACCATTTTAACGACGTCCTGTACGACATCCGGGTGATCCCGATCAGATCCGGCGTTCAGGCAGAGGAAACCAACTGGCATCTGCCCTTTGAGCTGATCC
Source organism: Ruegeria arenilitoris (assembly GCF_013030265.1). GTDB lineage: Bacteria > Pseudomonadota > Alphaproteobacteria > Rhodobacterales > Rhodobacteraceae > Ruegeria > Ruegeria arenilitoris_E. The sequence continues at coordinate 261,673 of NZ_WPZQ01000008.1, read as the reverse complement.
GAAACTCCGATCACCGCACATTCGGCGACGTCTGGATGGGCGGCCAGAACCTCCTCCATGGCGCCGGTCGACAGGCGGTGACCCGCGACGTTGATGACATCATCGGTACGCGCCATGATGTAGAGATACCCATCTTCATCAATCATGCCAGCATCACCGGTTTCGTAGTATCCCGGAAAATGCTCCAGATATGATTTCTTGAAACGATCCTCTGCATTCCAAAGTGTCGGCAATGTCCCGGGGGGCAGTGGCAGCTTTATCGCAATTGCACCCAACTCGCCCGGCTTCATCGGGTGACCACCTTCGTCAAGGATTTGCACATCGTAACCGGGCATCGGCTTTGCTGGTGAGCCGAGCTTGATTGGCAATTCTTCGATCCCCAGCGGGTTTCCAGCAATCGTCCAGCCGGTTTCGGTCTGCCACCAATGGTCGATGATCGGGACTTTCAGTGCATCCTGTGCCCATACGATGGTGTCCGGGTCCGCGCGTTCACCTGCCAGAAACAACGCTTTCAACTGAGAGAGATCATACTTTGACAGCAATTCTCCTTTGGGGTCTTCGCGCTTTACGGCTCGGATAGCCGTGGGTGCTGTGAAGAAGCTTTTGACCTTATGTTCGGAAATCACACGCCAGAACGTGCCGGCATCCGGCGTGCCCACGGGCTTGCCTTCGAACACAATGGTTGTGTTGCCGTGGATCAAAGGGGCGTAGCAAATGTAGGAATGGCCAACGACCCAGCCAACATCTGATGCGGCCCAGAACACATCACCCGGATCGACGTTGTAGATGTTCTTCATTGACCAGTTCAACGCAACGAGGTGGCCCGCCGTGGGGCGAACAACGCCTTTGGGGGCACCGGTCGTGCCGGAGGTATAGAGGATATAGGCCGGGTCATCGCCTGATACGGGAACGCATTCGGCAGGCTCGACACCGTACTGAAAGCCGTGCCAGTTCACGTCACGCCCTTCGATCAATTGCGCGACTTCCTGTTCGCGCTGGAAGATTACACAGAAATCGGGCTTGTGGCTGGCCATATCGATGGCCCCGTCGAGCAGGGGTTTGTAGTGAACCACACGTCCGGGCTCCATCCCGCACGAGGCGGCAATGATCGCCTTGGGTTTTGCGTCATCTATCCGAACTGCCAATTCGTTGCTGGCAAAGCCGCCAAACACCACCGAATGCACAGCGCCCAGACGGGCACAGGCGAGCATCGCCTCAAGCGCCTCGGGGATCATCGGCATGTAAATGATGACCCGATCACCTTTCCCGATCCCCTTGGCGCGCAAAGCACCGGCGAGCGTGGCAACGCGATTTCGCAGTTCAACATACGAAATTTCGCGCTTGGTATGGGTGATGGGGCTGTCGTAAATAATTGCCGTCTGTTCGCCGCGTCCGTTTTCGACGTGACGGTCGACTGCATTCCAGCAGGTGTTCACTTTGGCGTCGCAGAACCATTCGTAGAGCGGTGCGTTTTCATCGAACAGGGCTTTGGACGGCTTTTCGATCCAGTCGATACCCTTGGCAGCCTCCATCCAGAATGCCTCAGGGTCGCTTTTCCAGCTCTCATATACGTCCTGAAACGCCATGGCTCTCTCCTCCCAAATTCTCTGCGCATCGTGTTAGGCATCCAATCGACATCGGGCAAGCAACTCGAATGACGACGCGTCAGTTTATCGCGAAATATTTGCAGAATTAGGAAATTGGGGTTGCAAATTTTTGCAAAACACCATGGTTAGCAGGAATCTGAGGCAATCTTCCTAACATTTTGCAAATTTGAATAACATAAGGTGCAAATACCCCTTTGAACGAGATTCGGTTCACTCAGCCGATTTAGAATAACGTGGCAGCGTGTCCTGGATGTTCAGCCAATGCAGGTGATCCGAGTGAAACACATGAAAGCGTGGTGGCAGTGTATCAGGATCGTCCAACGTTGCAGTGTAAAGGTGTATGTTCACCTTATCACGTGCATTGCGATAGGCCATTTGGGTGCCACAGGCGCCACAAAACAAACGTTCGACATCATCCGAAGATCGATAAATGTGGGGGGCATTCCCCGACCATTTGACGGCTTCATGCGGCAAGCCAAAAAAGGCAGTCACGGGCGAAGCACAATTGCGCCGACAATCAGCGCAATGGCAATAGCAACTCCATGCGATCTCGGCCTCGCTTTCCCAGCGAACGGCCTTGCAGTGACAATGTCCCTTCATGTGACCTCCCCTAGGGCGGCCACGCCTGTCGCCGCCGAGTTTAACCGTAGTGTGCGACTGGCGTTCCTGCAATTGCTGCCATGTTCAAAAGGCCGCGCGCAGTGATTGAAGGGGTTACGATATGTGCCTTGTTACCCATACCCATCAGGATCGGACCAACCTCGATGCCGTCTGCTTTCATCTTAAGGATGTTGCGAACGCCGCTTGCTGCGTCCGCATGGGCAAAGATCAGGACGTTTGCCGGGCCCTTCAGGCGAGAATTTGGAAAAATACGTTCCCGCAGCTCCGGGTCCAAAGCGACATCCAGATTCATCTCGCCCTCATACATGAAATCGCGAGGTTTGCTGTCCAGAATTGAGATCGCTTCACGTAGGCGCTTGCCCGACCCCTCGGCTTGGTTGCCAAATTGCGATTGTGAGCAGAAGGCTATCTTGGGCTCGAGGCCAAAGCGGCGCACATGACGAGCCGCGCCAAGGGTAATCTCAGCCAGCTCTTCGGGCGTGGGAAGTTGTCGAACGTGGGTGTCGGCAATGAACAGAGGGCCATCTTCAAGGATCATCAGCGACAACGCCCCATGTGGACGCAGATCACCATCGTCCAGCACCTGTTCGACGTAGTTCAGATGCCAGCGATATTCTCCAAAGGTACCGCAAATCATGCTGTCGGCTTCACCCCTATGGACCATGATCGCAGCAATGGCGGTGTTGTTCGTGCGCATGATCGCCTTGGCCAAATCAGGGGTCACACCACGGCGCTCCATCAGCTTGTGGTACGAGTTCCAGTAGTCGTAGTATCGCGGGTCATTGTGCGGGTTGACGATCTGAAAATCTTGTCCGGGCCGAACCACCAGCCCCAGCTTTTCGCAGCGTGCTTCGATGACCTCGGGCCGGCCAATTAGAATAGGCGTTTCCGTGGTCTCTTCGAGTATGGCCTGTGCAGCCCGAAGGACGCGCTCGTCTTCGCCTTCGGCAAATACGATCCGGCGCGAGGCGACAGCGGCCGCTTCGAAAACCGGGCGCATCAGCAGGGCTGATTTAAACACCGTTTGATTAAGGCGTTCTTTATAGGCCTCGAGGTCAGTAATCGGTCGTTTGGCCACACCGCTGTCCATCGCTGCCTTTGCGACAGCTGAAGAAACGACGCCAACCAGGCGTGGATCAAACGGCTTTGGGATCAGATAGTCCGGGCCAAAGGTGAGCTGTTCACCTTTGTACGCTGCAGCTGCCTCGGCGCTGGTTGTCGCGCGAGCCATCTCGGCGATGCCGTCGACGCAAGCGATTTGCATCTCGTCATTGATCTCGGTTGCACCGACATCCAGCGCGCCCCGAAAGATGAAAGGAAAGCAAAGGACATTGTTGACCTGGTTAGGGAAGTCACTGCGTCCCGTTGCGATAATCGCATTCGGGGCGACCTCTCGTGCAGCTTGTGGCAGGATTTCCGGGGTCGGGTTGGCCAGCGCAAAGATAATCGGCCGATCGGCCATCTTCTCAACCATTTCGGGCTTCAGTACGTTTGGGCCTGAAAGACCCAGAAACAGATCAGCGCCGCCGACTACGTCATCCAGTGTGCGCAGATCGGACTTTTGCGCGAATTGATCTTTGTGAGGGTTCATGTCCTCGGCACGGCCTTCATATACAAGCCCGTGAATATCGCAGAGCCAGATGTTCTCACGTTTCACACCAAGCTTTACCAGCATGTTCAGACATGCGATCCCGGCTGCGCCGCCACCAGTTGAAACAACTTTGATATCCTCAAAGCTTTTTCCTGCAACGTGCAGGGCGTTTTTAGCTGCTGCCCCGACCACAATGGCGGTGCCATGCTGATCGTCGTGGAAAACAGGAATATTCATCCGTTCGCGACACAGTTTCTCTACGGTAAAGCAGTCTGGTGCCTTGATGTCTTCGAGATTGATGGCGCCAAATGTGGGTTCCAGCGCGCAGACGATATCCGCCAGCTTTTCAGGATCGGGTTGGTTCACCTCGATATCAAAGCAGTCGATGCCCGCAAACTTTTTGAACAGAACGGCCTTGCCTTCCATTACTGGCTTTGATGCCAGCGCACCGATATTGCCAAGGCCAAGGACGGCGGTTCCGTTCGAAACCACAGCCACCAGATTGCCGCGCGACGTATAGAGTTCGGCGTTGGAAGGATCGCTTTTGATTTCCAGACTGGCCTCGGCCACACCGGGTGAATAGGCGCGGGCCAGATCACGTCCGTTTGCCATCGGTTTGGTGGCTTTGATTTCCAGCTTACCGGGTTTCGGATGCGCGTGATATTCAAGTGCCGCCTGGCGCAGACTGGGTGTATCGGACATTGCAAACCTTCCCGTTCAAAATTTAGTTTAGTGCTAAACTATTTCTGAAGCGGGGGAAACATTGAATTGAAACCGCATGTTTTCAGGCAGTGTCTTGCAAAAACAACTGCCCGCATACACTGTCGCCGCAGAGGAGAATAGCATGACCGACACCATAGCCGAATTCCGCATTCCAACCAAAGAATTACGAGATGACATTCCGTTTTACACCAAGGTGTTGGGAATGCGGATGGACATGATTTATCCGGCTGATGATCCCAGTACTGCGGTCTTTTCCGGTCATGGCTTGCGACTAAGGATTGAGAAGGATGCCCCTGAAGGACCGGGCACCTTGCGTATCCTGACCGAAAACCCGGATGGCTTTGCTGATGGAAAGCGCAGTCTTGTTGCCCCGAACGGGACACGAATCGAGATTGAAGAGCGAAACCCACCACTGGTCATGCCTGAAACAGTTCATTCCTATGTGGTCAGGCGCCTAAAGGATCAGGCCCCCTGGATTATCGGACGTGCAGGAATGCACTATCGGGATCTGGTGCCGGACCGGCTTGGCGGGTCCATCATCGCCAGCCACATCCGCATTCCGGATGGTGGGCCGGTCCCAGACATGGTTCATTTTCACAAAGTCGGATTTCAGCTGATCTTCTGCATTCACGGTTGGGTGGATGTGGTCTACGAGGATCAGGGCCAGAAGATGCGGTTGACTGCTGGAGATTGCTTTATCCAGCCGCCCGAAATCCGGCACCGCGTGCTGGAGGCATCGGATAATGTTCAGGTAATCGAGATCGGCGTACCGGCTGAACACGTGACCGAGATCGATCATGAAATGGAATTGCCAACACCGCATTTCCGGCCTGATCGGGAATGGGACGGGCAACGGTTCGTCTATAATCAGGCAAAAGACGCCGAATGGGTTCCGTTCCGATTGCCGGGTTACATCTGCCGGGACACTACGATTGCCGAGAATACCAAGGGCGTCGCCGGAGTTCAGGTGGTCCGGCGAGGGCAGGGTGATCCGGTTTGGGCCAGCCATGACACAGATATCCACTTTACCTTCGTCATGAATGGCGAAGTGACGCTTGAGGGGGAAAGTCGTGATCCCTATCGGCTTGAGCAGGGGGATGCCTTTGTCATTCCACCGGGAATGCGAACCCGGCTGTCTGATCCGACCGATGACATCGAATTGCTTGAGGTTACATTGCCGGGAACATTCAACACGATGCTGGATTAGGCTGAAAACCGCTGCGTAAAACGGCACCCGGGGGCTTCAAATCCCCGGGTGCTTTCATTTAGGGTATGAACTTCTGACCAGATGATCAAAAAAATGGGGAATCGCCATGTCACTCAAAGATGCCGCCTTGAAAGTGCGCGAGAACGCCCATGCGCCGTATTCAAACTTCAAAGTTGGCGCGGCTGTGCGGTCTGGTTCAGGAACTGTCTATTCAGGCTGCAACGTTGAAAACGTGGCCTATCCCGAAGGAACCTGTGCCGAGGCGGGTGCAATTGCCGCCATGGTCGCTGCCGGGGAAAAAGAACTAACCGAAGTATATGTGGTGGCGTCCAGCCCCCAACCTGTTCCCCCATGCGGTGGATGTCGCCAGAAACTGGCCGAGTTCGGTAAGGGCGATGTGGTTGTTACAATGGCAACCGTTGATGGCGTCGAAACCAAGACAACGATCGCCGATCTGCTACCCGGCGCTTTCAACGCCTCCTTTATGTAAGGCCCAACCTGATGGATGCCCGATCGATCATCGCAAAACTGCGCCGTCATGAGGTGCCGACTGCCAAGGAACTGTCCTGGTTTGCCCAAGGCCTTGCCGATGGTGTCGTAAGTGATGCTCAGGCCGGGGCTTTTGCCATGGCGGTCTGTATGGGTGGTTTGGGCGCGCAAGGCCGTGCCGCACTTACGCTGGCTATGCGAGACAGCGGTGATGTGCTGACATGGGATCTGGATGGCCCGGTGATCGACAAACACTCAACCGGAGGGGTCGGGGATTGCGTGAGCCTGATCCTGGCGCCTGCGCTTGCGGAATGCGGGGCTTTTGTGCCGATGATCTCGGGCCGTGGTCTTGGTCACACCGGAGGTACGCTCGATAAACTTGAAGCCATTCCCGGTGTTAGTACCCAGATTGGGCAGGATCGTTTGGCTCAGATCCTGAAAGAAACCGGCGCTGCGATCGTTGGTGCCACCGCTCAGATCGCGCCTGCTGATAAACGGCTTTATGCGATCCGGGATGTTACGGCGACGGTCGAAAGCCTCGATCTGATCACCGCATCGATCCTGTCAAAGAAGCTGGCCGCCAGCCCGGATGCTCTGGTGCTCGACGTAAAAGTTGGCAGCGGTGCATTCATGAAAAGCATTGAAGATGCGCGCAAGCTGGCAACCGCCTTGAGCGAGACTGCAAATGCTGCCGGCTGCAAGACTTCGGCGGTGATCACCGATATGGACCAGCCGCTGGCCTCTTCTCTGGGCAATGCCCTGGAGGTTTCGGAGGTTATGAAAGTCCTGACGGCGGGGCATGACACGCCCTTAGCTGAGATTTCGGCCGAGTTGGGTGGCGTTTTGCTGGCCGATGCTGGTGTCGTCGCGACAGCTGAGGAAGGTCGTGAGAGGATCGCCGATGTGATCCGCGATGGTCGGGCTGCCGAACGCTTTGGCCGGATGATGGCGGCGGTTGGTGCGCCGTTGGGATTTGTCGAGGATTGGTCGCGCTATCTACCCGAGGCAAGCGTCATTCTCGAAGTACCTGCTCAGGACAATGGCTACATCTCTGCGATTGATGGCGAGGCATTGGGTCTTGCGGTTGTGGCGTTAGGTGGCGGACGTCAGGTGGAAAGCGATGTGATCGACCCAGCAGTCGGTATCTCTGGCATTGTGCAATTGGGGGATCATATCACCAGAGGCGCTCCCCTTGCCGTGGTGCACGCAGCAAGAGAAGACGCAGCGAGGAAAGCCGCAGAAACGATAGTGCGGGCCGTGACGATTGGTTCAGATCCAGCCGAAGCACCAAGCCTTATCCATGAGAGGATAACCGCGTGACCCGTGCATTTCTTGTTGTCATGGATTCAGTTGGTATCGGCGGTGCACCGGATGCCGATCAGTTTTTCAATGGCGACATCCCGGACATTGGCGCAAACACGCTGGCTCATATCGCGCAGGCCTGTGCTGATGGTCGGGCCGAAGATGGTCGGTCAGGCGCATTGCATTTGCCCAATCTCGATAGTCTGGGTCTGGGCGCGGCGGTACGATTGGCGTCAGGTGCAGAAACACCAGGTTTGAACACTCAGTCCACGGGCACTTGGGGCTGCGCGCGCGAGCATTCGCCAGGTAAGGATACGCCTTCGGGACATTGGGAACTGGCTGGATTGCCGGTGCCGTGGGATTGGCATTACTTTCCGGACACCGTTCCCGCATTTCCTGATGATCTGAGCCTCGCATCAGCTCAGGCAGCGGGGGCCGAGGGAATTTTGGGAAACTGCCATGCCTCAGGCACAGCGATTATCGCTGAGTTGGGTGCAGAGCATATGCGCACCGGATGGCCGATCTGCTATACCTCAGCTGACAGTGTGTTTCAGATTGCCGCGCATGAAGACAGCTTTGGGCTCGAACGCCTGCTGGACATGTGCAAGACACTTGCACCGCGCCTGCACGAAATGAAAGTGGGTCGTGTCATTGCCCGCCCGTTTACCGGATCGCCGGAGCAGGGATTCACCCGCACAACCAACCGCAAGGACTTTGCCATCCTCCCTCCCGCGCCGGTTCTGACCAACTGGGTGCAGGATGCCGGGCGCAGGGTTCATGCTGTAGGCAAGATCGGCGATATCTTTTCGATGCAGGGGATCGATACGCTGCGCAAGGGATCGGATGCCGAATTGATGGTCCACCTGTCCAATCTGGTGGATGAGGCCGAAGAAGGTAGCCTGACATTCGCAAATTTTGTAGAGTTTGACAGCCTTTACGGCCACCGCCGCGATATCAGCGGATACGCCCGCGCGTTGGAATGGTTCGATCGTGAGATCGGCTTGATGCTGCAAAAACTGCGACCGGGTGATCTGATGCTACTGACCGCAGATCATGGCAACGACCCAAGTTGGATCGGAACGGATCACACACGCGAACAGGTGCCGGTCCTGATTGCGGGGCATGGGGCAGGCCAGATTGGCCAGGTTGACTTTGCCGATGTCGCCGCCAGCATTGCCCACCATCTGAACATACCGGCGCAAGGACCGGGAAGGAATTTTCTATGACCGTCGCTGACGTTCCCAAGATCGAGCTTCATCTGCATCACGAAGGTGCTGCGCCGCCAGCCTTCATCCGTCAGCTTGCGCATGAAAAGCGTATTGACCTGAGCGGTATCTTTAAACCTGATGGCAGCTATGATTTCCGTGATTTCGCACACTTTCTGAGCGTCTATGAGGCTGCTTGCGAAGTGTTGAAAACGCCCGAGGATTTTCGCCGTCTGACGCTGGCAATTCTGGAAGAAAGCGCCGCAAACGGGGTTGTTTATTCCGAAACCTTCCTCAGCCCTGACTTCTGTGGCGGTGGCGATCTGCATGCATGGCGGGATTATCTGAATGCGATTCAGGATGCTGCGGATGAAGCTGAACGCAAGTTTGACATTACTCTGCGCGGCGTTATCACTTGTGTTCGCCATTTCGGTCCAGAACAGTCCAGACAAAGCGCGATATGCGCAGCCGAAACCGCAGGTGACTGGATCACCGGCTTTGGTATGGGTGGAAACGAATCCGTCGGACGACAGGGCGACTACAAATGGGCCTTTGAATGTGCGCGTGAAGCCGGTTTGCGCCTGACGACGCATGCCGGAGAATTTGGTGGCCCCGAAAGCGTGCGTGATGCTGTACGCGATCTGGGAGTCGAGAGGATCGGTCATGGCGTCCGGGCCATTGAAGATCCGGATTTGGTGCATGAGCTTGTCGACCGGGATGTAACCTTGGAGGTATGCCCGGGATCGAACGTTGTGCTGGGTCTGTTCCCCGACTTTGGTGCACATCCTATTGCGCGTCTTCGCGATGCCGGGGTTAAGGTCACCGTCTCTACAGACGACCCGCCGTTTTTTCATACCACGATGCGGCGTGAATATGAGATGCTGAGCGAAGCATTCGGCTGGACTGCCGAAGACTTTGCCGCACTGAACGATACGGCCCTGAACGCGGCCTTTTGCAACGAAGAGACCCGCGAACGGGTTAAAAAGAGACTGGAGAAGTCATGAGCGAACATCTGACTGTCGTTGATCACCCGCTGGTACAGCACAAACTGACGCTCATGCGGGACAAGGGAACTTCGACCGCTGTGTTCAGGCAGCTACTGCGTGAGATTACCTTGCTGCTGGCTTATGAGGTTACGCGTGAAATGCCTCAGACCACGCGCCACATCGAAACACCGATGGAGGAGATGGATGCGCCAATCCTCGCGGGTAAGAAACTGGCGCTGGTATCGATCCTGCGTGCGGGCAACGGGATGCTGGATGGCGTGCTGGAGCTGATCCCGTCAGCGCGGGTAGGTTTTGTTGGCCTCTACCGTGACGAAGAAACACTGAAGCCAGTGCAGTACTATTTCAAAGCTCCCGAAGGGCTGAAAGATCGTTTAGTCATCGCGGTAGATCCCATGCTGGCAACCGGCAACAGCTCCGCTGCGGCGATTGATCTGTTGAAAGAGGCAGGTGCAAAGGACATTCGCTTCCTGTGCCTACTCGCAGCGCCCGAAGGTGTCGCGCGCATGAAAGAGGCGCATCCTGATGTGAAAATTGTCACGGCAGCTCTGGATCGCGAGTTGAATTCCAAAGGCTATATCATGCCTGGTCTGGGCGATGCGGGTGACCGCATGTTCGGTACCAAGTAGTCGTTTCTAGTCGCCACAAATGTTTTGCAGTTGGACCCAGTCACGGTCCGGCAGAACCTGTTCGAGTGTCCGACCCGCCATAGGGTCGGCCTCGATCAGTCCCAGAACGGTTTCGCCAGTAATATCACGTGCGTATGCGTAGGGTGTCGAGGGCAATGCCGCCTGCGCAAAAACTGCGAGAAGGTCCTCATCCGAAATTTCCGGACGTGGCTCTGCCAAAACCTGTTCAGTATATGTGTCCACAATTGTCGGTGTGAGCTGGCCTGTTGTCAGCAACCTGAATGCCGCTGAAGGTCCGGTGTGATCGAGCAAATCGTCAAGCGGATCGATTTGTTCGGCACGCGCCCGTTCAGCGATGATGTATCCAGCGGCGACCGCCGGATCCTCATGATCTTCGACCAAAGACCGGTTGAGTAACACGGTACCACCCGGCAGGCTGATGCTGTCTTTAACTCCGGCTGGCAGGATGATGATCTGGCGCACACCGGTGCGTTGAGCAAGTTTGTCCAAAGAACCCTGAGCATCATCAGAAGCGCAGGCTTTCCCCGATACTCGTTCGATACGCTGCAGGATCGTGTTGCCGATATCCTGTCGTTTGATTTCAGGCACTACCGATACCACGTGGCTTTGCAGTGCACCCGGAAGCCACAGCAGCAATACGGCTGCAACGGCTGCAACAACCCCTCCAACACTCAGCCAACGCAAGCGGCCGGGGTGGGGGCGGGCCCTGTCGATCGCGCGTTGCAGGCGATCGATCGCTTCGATCATGGTCGTTTCGGTTTCGGCGAGTTCCAGGGTTTCTCCGGGATCGCCGTCCGGGTTGAATATAGCGGGGTAGGTGCCCGGGTTCTGTCGCTCCAAAGCCGCAAGTGACCAGTGGGTCAGAGCACGATCATTGAAATCCGAGATTGTAAGGGTCGCTTCGCCAATCGAGACCACAACCTCGCGCCTTTGATCATCAGGCGAGGGGCGCCACAGACCGGTGGCTTCGATCCGCTGGTACTGTTTAAGTGCCGTCATTGAACTGGTTACTGCTCGTTCTTGTTTGATCAAAGCTTAGCATGTCGTGTTCATGGGGCGCAAACCTGTTGCGCTGAGTTTCGCAAATGTGCTGGATAGCGTGAAGCGTGGATTTGTTGGCCCGATAAACGGCCACATTTGTTTGAGACAAAGAATGCAGACTGACAGTCACTCTTCGCCGATGTTGGCCTCTGTGCTGATGGTTTCATCAATGGCCATCATCGGTGTCATCGATAACTTTGTAATCAGGTTAGCCGAATCCATCGGCCTGTGGCAATTCCATATGAGCCGGGCCATGTTGATGCTGCCCCTGATAGCCGGGTTGTCGCTATTGGGTCTTGGCACTCTGCGGCCTCAGCGCTTTGGCATCGTCGTGATACGAAGCGTTTTGATTACTATAGCGATGCTGTTCTATTTTAGTTCGTTGGCCTTGATGCCAATTGCACAAGCGCTGGCTGGGTTGTTTACTTCACCCATATTCGTTCTTTTGATTTCTGCACTGATGTTAAAACAACAGATCGGCCCCTGGCGCATTCTGGCGGTGATGGTTGGTTTTGCGGGCATTCTGTGTGTGCTGCAACCTGATCCTGGGGATTTTGATGTTTTGACGTTGTTGCCCGTGGCAGGTGGCTTTTTCTACGCGCTGAGTGCGATCGTGACGCGCACACATTGCGCCAACGAAAGTACGGTGGCCTTGTTGGCCGCCATGATCATGACACTTGGGTTGGCCGGTGCGATTGGGCTGGCGTTCTTTACCCTTTTTCCAGCAGTTTCCCCTGAAGGGCCGGATGGATTTGTGACACGTGGCTGGGTGTGGCCGATGGATCTGGCCTTGCCCTGGGTCATGATTCAGGCCGTTGGTTCGACAATTGCAGTGTTTATGCTGATCAAGGCCTATCAGCTTGGCGAACCTTCTTACGTGGCGGTTTTCGAATACTCGGTCATGATCTTTGGTCCGATGTTCGCATGGGTCGCTATGGGGCAAACGATTGGGGTCATGCAGGTTACCGGAATTGGATTGATCGCCACCGCTGGTGTTCTGTTGGGTTGGAGGGCAGGGCGCACATCTGCTGAACCTCAGGAGGGATAGGCTGCGGGCTATCGTTTCGTTGGCAGATCCCGTGCCTGTCCAAACAAAGCCAATCTGTCATACCTACATCCGTTCGGAATATCCCGGGCTTGCGTTGCAGCAGGTCTGCACTTCGGATTGAGAGCGAGAATTCCCCGTTACTTTACAGCCAACGATACAAATTCGTGGAAATGGACCGTGCGGTAGATGCCCGAAGATTCGGATATAGGCCTAAATTACCTGCACATATCGGGTTTCCAATATGGAAATAAACAAAGATATACGAGATTGAATGTGTCCATATGAGTGTTCAATACCCCAGATACAGGCCCAAATCGGGCACAAATATGTCAAAAATAAGTCACCCCACTCATTCCCGTGCTAGCACTTTGTAATCGTTTGTAAGTGCCACAAGGGGGTGAGGCACGTGTTAGAAGTAGTGAGTATTCGTAGTTTTTCAGAGCAGCCTGACAGTGTTGATCAAACATGTTCGCAAAAGGCTGTCACCGCCCGTCGCGGTGGATTTCTGCATGGTACAAAGATCGCGACCACCAGTGGTTGGAAGCTGGTAGAGCAGATTGTCGTTGGCGATCTTGTTCGCACGTTGGATCATGGATTCAGGGAAGTAAGACGTGTCTCAGCCGACCGGGTTGTCATACCGGAAGGGGAAACCCGCGCAGAAAACCTGCCGATCTATGTGCCTGCGCAGGCGGCCTATAACGGACGACCAGTCTGGTTGATGCCGGAACAGGGGGTCGCCTTGGATCTAAGCAAGATCGACTCCGAAGCTGGTGGCTTTTCGGTCGTTCCAGCGAGATTGCTCAGCGGCAAATGTAGACTGAGTTCACAATCGCCTGGGCCGACATTCGAAGTCCGCACGCTGTTCTTCGATGAAGACGAGGTAATTTTTGTTCAAGGTGGCTTGCAGGCGTTTTGCTCGTCTGGGCGCTTTAGCATGCGGCCAAGGCCAAACCGGATAAGCTATCCCGTCGCCGAGGAAGAAGAAGCAGCGGCTTTAACAGAACTGATTGCGAAAAAGGGCGACCTATCTGCCCTTGCAAACCCGTTGGGTGCGCTGCCTGCACCCATCCCGCAGGAACCGATTTTTCCGATCCGCCCCCCTTCGGGGATAAGGCGACCGGGACGTCCTGGCCGGCCTAACTTGCCCGCCTTGTTTCTGCGGCCTGAATGGCAGACCTAACCAAACACCACGAGAATGATGCAGGCGTATGGTATCATGCGCCTGCATCAATTTGTTAAGCGGCTTTTGCCTCGGGGTTGAAGCGACCGTAGAAGCTCTGACCTTTTTCCGCCATCTCACGCAGCAGGGGCGGGCAGGCGAAACGATCACCATACTGTGCTGCCAACTGGTCGCAACGCTCGGCCGCGTAGGGCGTGCCGATGATGTCCAGCCAGCTCAGTGGGCCACCGGACCACGGCGCGAAACCCCAGCCCAGGATCGCACCCACATCGCCTTCGCGGATGTCTTCCAGAACGCCTTCTTCCAGCGCGCGGACCGCTTCCAGAACCTGCGCGAACATCAGACGTTCTTGTACCTCGATCAGATCAGGCTGGTCTTCGGCATGCGGGTACTTCTCCTGCAGGCCCTTCCAGTATTCGACGCGCTTGCCTTTTTCGTCATAGTCGAAGAAGCCCGCGTTTGCCTTGCGACCCAGACGGCCCTGTTCTTCCATCCAGAAGATCAGATCGTCCGACGGGCTTTCCGGGTAGGCGTCGCCCATTGCTGCCTTGGTCGCACGCGCGATCTTGGCACCCAGATCAATAGAGGTTTCGTCGGTCAGTTGGATCGGCCCCACAGGGAAGCCCAGTTGACGCGCCGCGTTGTCGATCAGCACGGGGTTCACACCCTCGGCAATCATCCGCACACCTTCGTTGATGTAAGGAATGATGCAGCGGTTGGCGTAGAAGAAACGCGCATCGTTGACCACGATCGGTGTCTTGCGAATTTGGCGCACATAGTCCAGCGCCTTGGCCACTGCGCGATCACCGGTTTCCTTGCCTTTGATGATCTCGACCAAGAACATCTTCTCGACCGGCGAGAAGAAGTGGATGCCGATGAACTGATCCGGACGCACGGATGCTTTGGCCAGATCGGTGATCGGCAGGGTCGAGGTGTTCGAGGCAAAGATGCAGTCCTCGGGGATGATCGCCTCGACCTTCTTGGTCATCTCGGCCTTGACGCCCACGTCCTCGAAGACAGCTTCGATGATCAGGTCACAGCCTTTGAGGTTGTCCAGATCCGGGGTCGCGGTGATGCGGGCCAGCATGACCTCTTTCTTCTCAGCCGTGACTTTGCCGCGCTTCATGCCCTTGTCCAGATAGGTCTCGGTATAGGCCTTGCCCTTGTCAGCAGCTTCCTGGTCGCGGTCCACAAGAACCACTTCCATACCGGCCTGAGCCGACACCAGCGCGATACCAGCACCCATCATGCCTGCACCCAGTACGCCAATCTTCTTGACCGACTGGTCCGGAACGCCTGCGGGGCGCACAGCACCTTTTTCCAACGCTTCTTTGTTCAGGAACAGCGAGCGGATCATCGCACCCGAGGAGGGGTTCATCAGCACGGAGGTGAACCAGCGCGCCTCGATCTTCAGGGCAGTGTCGAAATCGACCAGCGCACCTTCGTAGACCGCACTCAGCAGAGCTTTGGCCGCAGGGAACGCGCCTTGGGTCTTGCCGTTCACCATCGCCGACGCGCCGACGAAGTTCATGAACCCTGCAGGATGGTAGGGGGCACCGCCGGGCATCTTATAGCCCTTTGCATCCCAAGGTTTGACCAGATCGGCTTCCTTGGCGTTCAGCACCCATTCCTTGGCCGCGGCCATCGGGTCGGCTGCAATTTCGTCGATGTAACCTGCGCCTTTGGCCTTTTTGACGTCCAGCATCTTGCCTTCCAGCAACAGCGGAGCTGCCGCAATCGCGCCAACCTTGCGAACCATCCGCGTGGTGCCGCCCGCGCCGGGGAAGATGCCGACCATAATTTCGGGCAGGCCGTATTTCGCCTTGGGGTTTTCGGCCGCAAAGATGCGGTGTGTGGACAGCGGCAGTTCCATACCAATGCCTGCGGCAGTGCCGGGCAGAACGGTGGCAATCGGCTTGCCGCCCTTCTTGGTCTTGGGGTCCATGCCCGCCAGTTCAATCTTGCGCAGCAGGGCGTGCATTTGCATCGTGCCCTCGAACAGACCTTTAGCTGGGTTGTCGCCCGCCTGTTCTTTCATCACCGCCAACAGATTCAGGTCCATGCCGCCCGCGAAGGAGCCTTCTTTACCAGAAGTGATGATGATGCCTTTGACCTCGTCATCGGCCAGCGCCTGATCGATCTGATCGCTTAGCTGCGCAAGCCCGTCAAAGGACATCACGTTCATGGTTTTCCCGGGCACATCCCAGGTAATAATGGCGACGCCGTCCGCGTCCTTCGTCAGAGTGAAATCAGTCATTGTCATCTCCAATCTGGTCAGCCGTCAGCGGGCTGCCATCCTTGCGGGTGAAGGAGAATCCGTTCTCATCATCCTTCACCATCATGTCTATGTCGCTGTAATAGCCGGTCTCGGTCGGGGTCCGTGTGCCCACCACCAGAAAGGTCGCGGGCGCATCGGTTTTGTTCACAAGGTGGTGGCCGTTGGCCTCACCTGCGGGCCAAGCGGCGCAATCGCCGGGCTGCATCTCATGCTCACCATCGTCATCGATCAGCACGCAGGTGCCGCTGAGCATGATGGCAAATTCGTCCTGCTCCATATGGTAATGGCGCAGCGAAGACATGCCCTGCGGCTCCAGCCGCACGATGTTGACCCCGTATTGGGTCAGGCCGCCTGCATCGCCGACACGCTGCACGAAACGACCCGCGGTCGCCTCGGCCAGTTTGCCGGGATAGGCCGAGCCGCCCTTGAACGGGATCTGAGAGAGATCCAGCTTGGGCATCAGACCCGCTCGATAATGGTTGCTGCACCCATGCCGGACGCGATGCAAAGCGTGGCCAGACCGGTTTCCTTGTCCTGACGCTCAAGCTCATCCAGCAGAGTGCCGATGATCATCGCACCGGTCGCACCCAGCGGGTGGCCCATCGCGATCGAGCCGCCGTTGACGTTGACCAACGCCGGGTCGACGTCGAACGCCTGCTGAAAGCGCAGCACGACCGAGGCGAAGGCTTCGTTGACTTCGAACAGGTCCAGATCGCCGATCTTCATGCCGTTGTCCGCCAGGATCTTCTCGGTCACAGGAACCGGACCGGTCAGCATGATGGTCGGGTCGGTACCGATCTTGGCGGTTGCCTTGATGCGCGCGCGCGGCTTGAGGCCGTACTTCTCACCAAATTCCTTGTTGCCGATCAGAACAGCCGCCGCACCATCCACGATGCCCGAGCTGTTGCCGGCGTGGTGGATGTGGTTCACGCGCTCAAGATGCGGGTATTTCAGCATCGCGACCTTGTCGAAGCCGGGCATCTGCTCACCCATCATCTGGAAGGACGGGTTCAGGGCTCCGAGGCTCTGCATGTCGGTGCCGGGGCGCATGTACTCGTCGCGATCCAGAATGGTCAGGCCATTCTGGTCCTTGACGGTGATGACCGACTTTTCGAAACGGTTGTCGGCCCATGCCTCTGCGGCGCGCTTTTGCGATTCAACCGCCAGCGCGTCAGCGTCATCACGGGAGAAACCGTACTCAGTCGCAATAATGTCGGCTGAGATACCCTGCGGAACGAAATAGGTCTCCATCGCCAGCGAAGGGTCAACGGCAATCGCCGCACCGTCGCTGCCCATGGCCACACGGCCCATCATCTCGACACCGCCAGCGATGTAAGCGTCGCCCGCGCCGCCTTTGACCTGGTTTGCCGCCAGATTCACGGCCTCCATGCCGGATGCGCAGAAACGGTTGATCGCCAGACCAGGGATCGATTCATCCAGGTCCGAGGCCAGAACAGCCGAGCGCGCCAGACAGCCGCCTTGCTCCATCACTTGGGTGACGTTGCCCCAGATAACGTCCTCAACGGCATGGCCTTCGAGATTGTTACGCTCTTTCATCGCGTTCAGGGTCAGGGCGGACAGGCGCACCGAGGTTACCTCGTGCAGGCTGCCATCTTTCCGGCCCTTGCCGCGCGGGGTGCGCAGGGCATCATAGATATAAGCTTCGGTCATAGGTCTTCTCCTTAAGCTCGATCCGACGGGTTGCCGGGCATCAGGTCATAGGGGTGTTTCCAACCGGGCTGCTCGGACAGGCGAGTTAGCCAGGCGTCGATATGGGGCCAGTCGGCGCGGTCAAAGCCGAATGGTTCGGGGTAATAGAGATAGCCGCAACAGCTGATGTCGGCGTTGGTGACACCATTGCCGACAATCCAGTCGCGACCGTCCAGATGATCGTTCAGCACCTGATAGGCCGCCTTCAGTCGCCCCTGATTGAAAGCGATCACATCGGGGTTGCGGTGCTGTTCCGGGAGGAAATTGATCAGGAAACGGGTCAGGCCGGCCATCGAGCTGAGCTTGTGATTATCCCACAGCACCCAGCGCAGAATGTCGTAATTCTCCTCCCGGTCCTTACCGCCAAACTTGCCCGACTTCTCGGTCACATAGGCCTGAATGGCACCGGATTGGCTGGTGCGGAAATCACCGTCGATCAGGACAGGTGCTTCGCCCATCTCATTCACTTCGGCGCGAAACTCGGGCGTACGGGTGACACCTTTGAAGAAATCAACAAAGACCGGCTCCCACTCCAGTCCGGACATTTCCAAGGCCAATGCAGCCTTGTAGCTGTTTCCACTTTCTCCGAAGCAATGAAGTTTGATGGTCATGCGATCGCCCCTCCCAAGGCGCATGGTGCGAAGTCGTCATTTGCGTATTTCGAGAAAGACCAACCATCAGGCAGAATGCCTTTGGTCTGTCTTTCTGAAAACACGCCCACCTGAAACAGGTGGTTGGCGTGGTTAGCGTTTCCGCGCTTCAAGCTCGGAATTGAAAATGCGCAGGCGGTGGGTCAGATTCTCCTCATCAATCACGCTGTTGAAATTCTCGAAGAGAAACGACAGTGCCTCGCCTTCATCCAGACCTGCCTCACGCGAAAATGCTTTGAGTTTGCGATATCCGTCTTCAGTCATCGCAACGGGAAAGCGGCGGGTCAGGCGAAAACGTTTTGGCATGTGGTTCCTCCGGTAAGCTGGGTCCGGGTAATGTTACCCGGACCCAGACTGTGATCAGAAGTTCGCTGCGTCCAGAGCCATGACCGTGTCCGCGCCGGTCTGAATGCGCGAAAGATGCATTGCAGTCGCGGGCAGGCGACGCGCCATGTAGAAACGGCCGGTGTTGATCTTGGTCTCGTAGAACACTTTGTCCGAGGCACCACCGTCCAGCGCTTCCTGAGCGGCTTTAGCCATCTGAGCCCACATCAGGCCCAGGCAGACATGGCCGAACATGTGCATGAAGTCATAAGAACCGGACAGAGCGTTGTTCGGGTTCTTCATGCCTTCCTGCATGAAGTACATGCCAGCGGATTGCAGATCCTTGGACGCTGCTTTCAGCGGTTCGATGAACGCTTTGTCATAGGCTTCGTCCTTGCCACCGTTTTCCTTGCAGAAGGATTTGACCATTTCGAAGAAGGCCATGACATGCTTGCCGCCATCCTGCGCCAGTTTACGGCCGACAAGGTCCAGCGCCTGAACGCCGTTTGCACCTTCGTAGATCATCGCGATGCGGGCGTCGCGGGTGTATTGCGACATGCCCCATTCTTCGATGTAGCCGTGGCCGCCATAGACCTGCTGTGCCTGCACGGTCATATCGTAGCCTTCATCCGTCAAGAAGCCTTTGATGACTGGGGTCAGCAGCGAGATCAGGCCGTCCGCGTCCTTATCGCCCGAGCGGTGCGCCTTGTCGATCATCGTTGCGCCCCACAGGATGAACGCACGTGCACCCTCGGTGAAGCTTTTCTGATCCATCAGGTTACGGCGGATGTCGGGGTGAACGATCAGTGGATCGGCCGGGCCGTCCGGGTTCTTCACACCTGTTACGTCGCGGCCCTGCAGGCGGTCTTTGGCATATTCGACAGCGTTCTGGTACGCAGCTTCGGCCTGAGACAGGCCTTGCATACCCACACCCAGACGCGCTTCGTTCATCATCGTGAACATCGCGCGCATACCCTTGTGCTCGTCGCCCAGCAGCCAGCCGGTCGCCTCGTCATAATTCATGACGCAGGTCGAGTTGCCGTGGATGCCCATCTTCTCTTCGATCTTGCCGACCGAAACGCCGTTGCGCTCGCCCGGCGTGCCGTCTTCGTTGACGATGAACTTGGGCACGATGAACAGCGACACGCCCTTGATACCTTCGGGGCCACCGGGGATTTTGGCCAGTACCAGATGAATGATGTTGTCGGCCATGTCATGATCGCCGGCCGAGATAAAGATCTTCTGGCCCGAGATTTTATAGCTGCCGTCGCCCTGAGGTTCTGCCTTGGTGCGCATCAGACCCAGATCGGTGCCGCAATGCGGTTCGGTCAGGTTCATGGTCCCAGTCCATTCACAGCTGACCATATTGGGCAGGTATTTGTTCTTCTGCTCGTCGGTTCCGTGCGCCAGAATTGCCGACGCCGCGCCGTGCGTCAGGCCCTGATACATGACGAATGCCTGATTTGCGCCCGAGAACATCTCGCCAACAGCGGTACCCAACACATAGGGCATGTTCTGGCCGCCATACTCTTCCGGCATGTCGAGGCCAGTCCAACCACCTTCCTTCATCTGCTCGAAGGCGTCTTTGAATCCGGTGGGGGTGTATACGATACCGTTTTCCAGTCGACACCCTTCGGTGTCTCCAACAACGTTCAACGGGTGCAGAACATTGGAGGCAACTTTGCCTGCTTCTTCCAGAACTGCGCCGGTAAATTCGGTCTCAAGTTCGCTGTAGCCCGGAATATCGGATTCCGAGACTTTTAGAACATCGTGCAGAATGAACTGCGTATCTTTTGTTGGCGCGTTGTAAACGGGCATGTGAAGCTCCCTTAATTCAGATGTCCGGGTGGCAGGCAGGCGAGGGTATTACTCGGCGGCCTTCTTTTCCTGTTTCATCGAGGCGATGACTTTCTCGCCCCAGCGCAACTGTTCCTTCAGATCGTCGATGGCCTGAGTCAGCTCTTCGCGACGTGATTCCATATCAGCCAGACGTTCGCAGGCGATTTCATACGTGCGAGTCATCTGGGTCAGTTGCTGGTCGTCCACGTGGTACAGATCCAGAAGCTGCCGGATTTCCTCGAGGCTGAAACCAAAGCGTTTGCCGCGCAGGATCAGTTTGAGCCTGGCGCGATCCCGTTTCGTGAACAGGCGTTTCTGGCCCTCACGGATCGGGAACAGAAGCTCTTTGGCCTCGTAGAACCGCAAGGTTCGCGGCGTGACATCATATGCCTCGCACATCTCGCGGATGGTCATCAGATCTTCAGTCATAGGTCATACTCTCGGTCACTGGCGTCATGAGATATGAGTTGCGCAGTCGATGCCTGCTTTACAACATGAGAGTGACGTTTACGTAATGCAGACGCTACGTCACAAATAAATTGACGTAACATCCGGTCGCGTAAAGTTGGATTTCGGTAATTTTGTTGCCGTTACGTAAAGGTCGCATCGGGCTTCAAACGTACAACGAAACTTAGCTCACGGAAGACCCGCGAGCCTAAAAACAGCTTCCGCTCATTTGAGGTACTGCGCCGTTAGGCGGAGGCGTCTAGCGCAGCGATTTCGCCGTCTGATCCCGCAGGCGAGTCAGTTCGTCCATGGCTTCGTCCAGTTGCTGCCGTTGTTGGCGCAGTTCTTCCATCTGACGATCAGCCATCTCAACGAAGGTCGCCATTTGGGCCTGGTTTCCCTGATCTTCATAGATCAATAACCACTGGCGAATCTCTTCCAGCGGAAATCCGAATCTGCGTCCGCGCATGATCAGTTTCATGCGTGCGCGTTCCCGAGCACCATAAAAACGGGATCGTCCCTCGCGATCCGGCTGTAGCAGCTCGATATACTCATAGTAGCGCAGGGTACGCGGAGTCACATCGAACTCAGCGCACATCTCTTTGAATGACAAACGGTTGTCGGACATCCCTGTTCTCCTTGCCAGCAACCTATGGTGTCATGAAAGCAAGCGCAACAGGCAGGCTTGCCCTTTGCGTCAACTGAGGCTCATAAAGGGATTAACTCAGAAGGACGCAAACCTATGGTCGACAAGACAGTTCTGGCCCGCCAGTTCATCGAGGCAATCCCGCATGCGCGGGCTTTGGGCCTTACATTGACGCATATCGGCTCAGGCGAGGCTGAGATCACCATGCCCTATAACGAGGATCTGATCGGAGATCCGCGTACAGGCGTGATTCACGGCGGTGCGGTTTCGGCCATGCTGGATACCTGCTGCGGAGCGGCAGTGATGAGCCACCCCTCGGCGCCCGGTGGAACCGCAACCATCGACCTGCGCATTGATTACATGCGTGCTGCAACGCCGGGGCAGATGCTTATCACCCGGGCCAGCTGCTACCACATCACACGCAATGTTGCCTTCGTGCGAGCCACTGCGATGGATGACGATCAGGAACGTCCTGTTGCAACAGCAACAGGATCATTCACCGTGGAGGGCAAGTAAGATGGCCCGCTCCCGTCCCGAACCCATGCAGGTGGTCAAGCAAAGACGTGACGCAGCGCTTCGTGCCCTCGTCGAGGGTGTGCCATACATGCGGTTCCTCAATATCGGGTTCGATCGCCGGGGTGATGAACTGACCGGTGTTTTGAATTTTGACGAAAAACTAATCGGCAATCCTTTTCTGCCAGCCATCCATGGTGGTGTGACTGCTGCCTTTCTGGAGGTAACTGCCGTCATAACGCTCAGTTGGGAACATATGTTTCCACGGATCGAAAGCGGTGAAATCGATGCTGACGATATCATAACGAATGAGAACATCCGCTTTCCAAAGACCATCGACTTTACCGTCGATTACCTGCGATCGGGATTGCCGCGCGATGCCTATGCACGTGCATTCGTCAGCCGATCCGGTCGCCGCTATGCCTCGGTTCGGGTCGAAGCCTGGCAGGACAATCATGCCAAGCTCTTTGCGCAGGGGACCGGACATTTTCTGATGCCGCAGCCTCCGTCCGACAAAGGTTAAGACATGAACGAGGCTTCTGCGCCCATCACGCACAGGCGGGTGCTGAAGATAGCTGCACCCATTGTCCTGTCGAATGCCACAGTTCCGATACTCGGGGCTGTGGATACAGGTGTTGTCGGGCAAATGGGTCAGGCCGCACCGATTGGCGCGGTCGGTATCGGGGCAGTTATTCTGTCCACGATCTATTGGGTCTTTGGGTTTCTGCGGATGGGAACCACCGGTCTTGCTGCGCAAGCGCGCGGGGCAGGAGATACAGCAGAGACCGGGGCGCTATTGATGCGGGGTCTGCTGTTGGGTACAGCAGCCGGCTTGTTCTTTATCATCACGCAAGTGTTTGTATTTGCGGGCGCCTTTGCTTTGTCACCGGCCAGTCCCGAGGTCGAATCGCTGACGCGAGACTATTTGCAGATTCGCATTTGGGGCGCGCCTGCCACCATTGCGCTTTATGCAGTCACTGGCTGGCTGATTGCGGTAGAGCGCACGAAAGGCGTGTTTGTCCTGCAGATCTGGATGAATGGTTTGAACATCATTCTCGACCTATGGTTCGTGCTGGGCTTGGGATGGGGTGTTGAAGGTGTCGCAACGGCCACTCTGATTGCTGAATGGACTGGTTTGGCGCTGGGTCTGTGGCTGTGCGCGGACGCATTCGGTGGCAATCAGTGGCGAGACTGGCCGCGTATCTTTGATGCGGCTCGATTGCGCAGAATGATGCAGGTGAACGGGGATATCATGGTGCGTTCGGTTCTGCTGACCGGTGCATTTACAACATTCCTCTTCGTCGGCTCCGATTTGGGGGATGTCAATCTGGCCGCCAATCAAGTGCTTCTGCAATTTCTTGAGATTACTGCCTTTGCGCTGGACGGCTTTGCCTTCTCTGCCGAAGCCCTGGTGGGTGGAGCAGTTGGTGCAAAAGACCGTCATCAAGTTCGGCGCGCATCGATCATGGCATCTCAGTGGGGCGTTGGAGGGGCTGTTGGACTGGGCTTGGTGTTCTTCGTTGCAGGTCCTGCCTTGATTGATCTCATGTCGACCTCACCTGATGTGCGCATCGCCGGGCGAGAGTTCTTGTTCTGGGCGGCAATCGCTCCAATCATTGGTGTCGCCAGTTGGATGTTTGACGGTATTTATATCGGCGCAACATGGACGCGCGCGATGCGAAACGCGATGATCCAATCTGTTGCGATTTACATCGTAGCCTTGTTCATTTTGGTCCCAACCTTAGGAAATCATGGGCTATGGGCCGCGCTGATGGTTCTCAACATCGCGCGCGGCATCACGCTAGGCTGGCGGTATCCAAAGCTTGAGGCGCAGGTGGCTTAGAGCAGGGTAAGCAGGTTCTCAGGAGGACGACCAATTGCAGCTTTGTCGCCGGATATTCCCAGCGGCCGTTCGATCAGAATCGGGTTTTCAGCCATGGCCTGAATCAAGTCATCCTCTGAACTTGTCTTGGTCAGACCCAGTTCCTTGAACTGCTTTTCACCTGTGCGCATCATTTCGATGGCAGCGAGGCCAAGCCGGGACTGAGCGGAACGCAGTTCGTCGACCGAAGGCGCATCCTCAAGGTATTTTCGCACTTTGATCTCTGCGCCGTTTTCTTCCAGCAACGCCAATCCGGTGCGGGACTTTGAGCAACGCGGATTATGCCAATACTCGATCACAACCAGTCCTTTCGCTTGCTTCCAACAGCCTGAGATACATTGTCAAAACCGTCCCGGGCCAACAAGTCATCCAACCCATGCGCGATATCTGCAGCCAGTGAGATACCGCCATATACCATCGCTGTGTAGAACTGCACTGCCGAAGCGCCTGCACAAATCTTTGCATAGGCTTGTTCGGCTGAGCTGATACCCCCCACACCGATCAGTGGGATAGTGCCATTGGTTAGTTGGCTGAGCTGTGCCAGAACACGTGTCGATCTTTCGAACAACGGAGCACCGGATAGCCCCCCCATCTCATCCTTGTGGGTGCTGAGCAGCCCATCACGGGACAAGGTCGTATTGGTTGCTATGACGGCGTCAACCCCGGTTTCCCGAGCGACAGCCGCGATATCTTCAAGTTCGGCTTCGGTCAGATCCGGGGCGATCTTGAGGAAGACTGGCAAGGGGCGCGCCAGCGCGTCTCTGGTCTCGATCACGCCCCCCAGCAACGCACTTAGCGCGGCTTTGCCTTGCAGATCGCGCAGCTTTTCAGTGTTCGGGGAAGAGACGTTAACCGTGGCAAAGTCCAGATACTCGGCGCAATGGGCCAGCACCTTGGCGAAATCCCCGGGGCGGTCGTCACTGTCTTTGTTGGCGCCAAGGTTCAGGCCGATAACCGCATTCTTCGGGCGGTCGGCCAGGCGCCGGGCCATGACCTCCATTCCCTCGTTGTTAAAGCCAAAGCGATTGATCGCCGCTTTGTCTTCGGTCAGACGGAACAGGCGTGGTTTTGGGTTTCCAGGTTGTGGGCGCGGGGTGACCGCACCCACCTCGATAAAGCCGAACCCGGCACGGGAAAGCGGTGTAAGAACCTCTCCGTTCTTATCAAACCCAGCGGCCAGACCGACTGGGTTCGGCAGCTTTAGCCCGGCAAGTTCGGTTTGTAGTCGAGGCGACGTGATCGGACCGGGGGCAGGGGCCAGTCCTGATTTCAGGGCCTTGATTGAAAGGCCATGGGCCGTTTCAGGATCAAATCGATGCAGGGCGGCGAGCCCGATTTTCTCGGTCAGTTTCATCCGAATGAATTTCCACTTTCGTTCGGTGCACAGCGGATAAGCCGGGATGTTTTCACGGCTGCCTGCCGATGAACCACGGCGGCGCGATAGATTGGATCGGTCACCATCTCCAGAAACGCATGCGCACTGGGGTATCGGGCAATGAACACCTCGTCCCAGCTTTCATCTGCGGGACCGATCAGCGTCGTCTGGAACGCGCCCCTCCAAACAATCGAAGCTCCTATACGTTTGATGATCGGTGCAGTTTCCGCGCCGTAGTTGCGATAAGCCTGTGCGCCGGTAAGCCGGGCATTGGCAAGCTCGTGATCCGATGGGTATTCTGCAATATCGCGAAATTTCACGAGGTTCAGCATTTCGATCGGCTGATCGCGATCCAGACCTTTGAACGCTTCGAATTGCTCCCGTTCCGGATCGACAAACTCTGTCATCCCATTTCCTCCGGGAATTGATGCTTTTCACCATCAAACAGGAGCGGGCGTGACCACACAACGTCACTCATGCGGATTTGGCGATAGAGATGCGGGAATAACGCGTCACCGCGCGATACCTCCCATTTCAGGTCATCGCCCATGGCGTCGGCATCGCATGCCAGCAGTGTCAGATCGCCTACACCGGCAAAGTGTTTGGCTGCAGTTTCCTCGGCCTGTTCAGATGTCGAGAAGTGTACATAACCATCAGCGATGTCGATCGGAGCACCATCAGACGCACCATCTGTCTGCAGCTTGGCCCATTCGTCGGCCCGGAATATCTTGTAAATCAGCATATGGACCTGATGCCCCGCACTGCGGGCGGAATCAAGCCGGATTTCCCCCTTTGACTCTTTGCCGCCCACATCGCACGATCCCCTCAATCAACTACAGGGAGTTTCAATATGTTCACCCGCTTATTGGCATCTGCAGCCGTGCTGGGCCTGACCGCAGGCATGGCGGCTGCGGAATTTAAACTGACCATCTTGCATACCAACGATATTCACAGCCGGATCGAATCTATCAACAAATACGATTCCACCTGTGACGCCGAGGGCGAAGCCGAAGGAAAGTGCTTTGGCGGTGTAGCCCGGCTCAAGACCATGGTGGATTCAAAACGTGATGCCATGGCGGACGAAAATGTCCTGCTGCTGGATGCTGGTGACCCATTTCAGGGCTCACTTTTTTACACAACCTATAAAGGTGCCGCAGAGGCAGAGTTCATGGAAGCCATCGGCTATGACGTCATGGCCGTGGGTAACCACGAATTCGATGATGGTCCGGCAGGTTTGGAGGCATTTATAGATGCCGTAAGCTTCCCGGTGATTTCGGGCAACCTTGATCTGTCATCGTCAGCCGAATTGAAGGACAAGGTGCAAAATCACGTTGTCCTTGATGTCGGCGGTCAGAAGATCGGTATCATTTCGGCATTGGCAACGGATACGGTCGACACCTCGAGCCCCGGGAAAGATATTGTGTTTCAGGATGAAATCGACAGCCTGTCCGCAGATGTAGCCGCCCTGCAGGAAGAGGGCGTAAACATCATCATCGCGCTCAATCACGTGGGTTTGGCCAAGGATCTTGAGATCGCGGAAAAAGTACCCGGGCTTGATCTCGTGATCGGGGGGCACTCCCACACGTTGCTGTCCAACACGGATGAAGACGCGGCCGGACCTTATCCAATGATGGTTGGCGATGTACCCGTTGTACAAGCCTATGCGTACTCAAAGTACCTGGGTGAGATCACTCTGACCTTTGATGATGACGGTAATCTAATCTCAGCCGAAGGTGAGCCAATTCTGTTGGATGCTTCGGTTGAACCGGATGCGGATATCGCTGCCCGAGTTGCAGAGATGGGTGCTCCGATCGAAGAGATGAAGCAGCGCGTCGTGGCCAATGCTGCGGCTCCGATTGAAGGCGACCGTTCCGTTTGCCGTGTGCAGGAATGCGAGATGGGAAATCTGGTTGCCGACGCGATGCTGGCCAGGGTTGCTGATCAGGGTGCTCAGATCGCGATCGCAAATTCCGGTGGTCTGCGCGCATCGATCGATTCCGGTGATGTGACCATGGGTGAAGTTCTGACGGTTCTGCCTTTCCAGAACACTCTCTCGACCTTCGAAATCAGCGGGCAGGGCGTAATTGATGCGCTTGAAAACGGCGTCAGTCAGGTCGAAGAGATCAAAGGTCGTTTCCCGCAGGTAGCTGGCATGACGTTCACATGGGATCCTTCGGTTGCGCCCAATGAAGGCCGCATTGGTGAAGTGATGGTCGCAAGCGGGGATGGGTTTGTGCCGATTGATCCGGCCGCGACTTATCTGGTGGTCACCAACAACTATGTTCGGAACGGTGGCGATGGCTACAAGATGTTCTCGGGTGACGACAAGAACGCCTATGACTATGGTCCTGATCTTGCCGATGTAACAGCCGAGTATCTGGCCGAGAATGCGCCATACCAGCCTTATGTGGATGGGCGCATCAAGCAGAAGTAAGGCTCTTTCTGAGAATGAAGGCCGCGCTTTACCTTAGCGCGGCCGTTTCTTGTTGAGCACTGGTCAAACATTGGCAGTGCCTACCACCACCTTTTCATTCGAACATGCTCGGGGTAGACCCCTGACATGGCTCTGAAAATCTCAAATCTGCCGGAACTTTATGCCCACGCATTCGATACTGTGATCGATGTGCGCAGCCCGGCTGAGTTTGCCGAAGATCACCTGCCCGGAGCTATAAACCTGCCCGTACTGGACAATGACGAACGCGCGCGGGTGGGAACGATCTATGTACAGGAAAGCCCGTTTTTAGCGCGTAAGCTTGGAGCGGCTTTGGTATTTCGCAATGCGGCGAACCATATCGAGAACAGCCTAAGCCATCACGAAGGAGGGTGGCGGCCTCTGGTCTATTGCTGGCGCGGTGGGCAGAGATCCGGATCGTTTACTTGGATGCTGCAACAGATTGGGTGGCGGGCAGAGGTAATCGATGGCGGATATCGCACCTATCGTCGTCTTGTTAACAGTTACCTTT
The DNA here is from genome assembly GCF_013030265.1 of Ruegeria arenilitoris. Classification (GTDB taxonomy): domain Bacteria; phylum Pseudomonadota; class Alphaproteobacteria; order Rhodobacterales; family Rhodobacteraceae; genus Ruegeria; species Ruegeria arenilitoris_E. The sequence continues at coordinate 233,378 of NZ_WPZQ01000008.1, read as the reverse complement.
ATGACGATCCGCTACCGTTTCGGTTGGTTGCACTCGATGGCTATACCGGTACGGCCAAAACCGAACTTCTGGCGCATCTACAGGGCCAGGGCGTTCAGGTTGTAGATTTGGAAGGTCTTGCCAATCACCGCGGATCCTTGTTGGGCGAGATGCCCGGAGGACAACCCAGTCAAAAGGCATTTGAATCTGCACTGGCAGGAGCCTTTTGCGCACTGGATCCAAATCGACCCGTTCTGGTCGAAGCGGAATCCTCGAAGATCGGCAATCTGATCCTTCCCCCCAGTCTGTGGAACGCCTTACGAGCAGCACCGCGAATTCAGGTGAATGTTCCGATTCAGGCCCGGACGGCCTATTTGACCGAGGCATATGACGACATCCTATCTGATGCGGATCGACTGCGTGATCGTCTGAGCCCGCTGCGCTTTCACAGAGGTCACGAGATCGTGGATGGTTGGCTCGAATTGATTGAAGCCGGTGACAAACGCGCACTCACACAGTCTTTGATGGAGCAGCACTACGACCCGGCCTACACAAAGTCCCGAAGGGCTCAGAAGGCCGATATACTCGCCCAGATCGAGGTGGGGTCACTGGATGATGCCGGATTAAAGCGGGCAGCCTATCAGATTGAGGCCGTCCTTGATCAAATTTGAAGCGAAAGGCCCGGTGTTTCGGTGAGTTTGCCAATAGTCACCGCAGGGTAACCCGCTTCTCGCAACTCTTGGCAAATAATATCCGCCTGATCGGCAGATACTGCGGCGAGCAATCCGCCAGCAGTTTGTGGATCGAACAGAAGGTCCGCTTTGTTACCGGTCGGCAACTCAGGCGCGATTGCGCGATTGTCGTTGAAAATCGTTGACCGGATTCCGCTTTCCGCTAGCTCCAGTGCCCCATCCATCACTGGCACCGCATCGAGATCAATCACAGCCCCGCATGCTGAGGCCTCACACATCCCCTGGAGGTGCCCCACCAGACCGAAACCAGTGACGTCGGTCATCGCGTGAGCGTCGGACAATATTTGAGAGGCTTCGCCTTGCGGCTGAGCCATCAGGCTGAGGGCCTTCGCAACCCATGCACCATTGGCCTGACCCGCCATCTCTGCTGCCATCAGGACACCGCTACCCAATGGTTTGGTCAGGACAAGAACATCTCCCGGACGTCCTCCGGAGAGGGTGATCGGATCGGCGTCAGTCAGGCCCGTCACCGTGAAACCGATGGTCGTTTCATCACCCATTGAGCTATGACCGCCCACGATCCCGGCACCCGCATGCCGCATGATCTCATCGGCAGTGGTCATGATTTCTGCCATTGTACGTTGCTGCAGCTCAGGCAACATGCGAGGCAGAATGACGGTCGCCGTTGCCACTTGCGGTTTCGCTCCCATTGCCCAGATATCGCCCAAGGCATGAACCGCAGCTATCTTGGTCATCAGGACCGGATCATTTGTAAAACTGCGCAAGTGGTCAGAGCTGATGACCTGACGCATCCCTCCGGTTTGAACCAGCGCTGCGTCATCACCCGGTAATGGGGTGATGTCGGACCGTTCTGGTGCGGGCAGCGTATTCAGGGCTGAGCGCAGCGCATCGCGACCTACCTTTGCGCCACAACCACCACACATTGGTTTGCCCCCCAACGCTTCACGCACTCCGGCTGCGTGATTCCGAGGCAGGGGCGGAGCGGGCATCTCAGGTAAATCACGAAACTTGTTCATGAATTTCTGATCAATGTGGTTTTTCCATTTCCACATAACCGGGCCACTAAAGGATGTGCCCAGACGCTCGGCCAGCGCGGATTTGCCACCCAGGGAGATCAGTTTCAGATAGTCTTTTTGCGGCACATAGCCACGCATACGGCCTGACCCCAGCGCCGCGCGCAGATTGTTGAGCAGGATTGGGGCTTCACGCACGGCATAGACACCTGCCTTGGGACGCGGGTTTTCTGACAGATGCGCACAATCTCCGGCCGCGAAAATCGTGGGATCGCTCGACTGCAGATAGGGGTTCACCCTGATAAAGCCACTTTCCAGTTCAAGCCCGGTTTGTTTAATCCAGTCATAGGGACGGGCACCCGCTGCGCCGGTTACAAATGTCGCTGGTATCTGCCTGCCGTCTTCAAGCGCGATGTGATCCTCAGCAACGCGGCTAATACCTGCCTGTTCGATGAGTTCGACACCAAGCGCGTCCAGTGATTGCCTTATCGTGGCTGCGGCCTTGGCCCCGGTTGCCGCCAGTGCAGTTGCAATGTCGATCAATGTGACCTGTGCCTTACGACCGCGTTCACGCAGAGCGTGCGCCATTGCCATGACAAGCTCCACACCGGCCACCCCGCCACCTATGACGGCGACAGATGCGGCACCTGTGCCATTCAGGTATTCTGCCCATCTGGCTGCAAAAGGGCCAAGCGGTTTGGCTGGAACGGCAAACTCGGCAAAACCGGGCATCGCAGGCATATCAGAGGTGATACCCACGTTGACCGAAGCAACATCAAACGCAACGGGTGGACGACCCGCCACGTGAACCATACGCGTGTCTGTATCAATGCCTTCGACTGCACCCAGAATTACGCGTGCACCAGCAAACCGTGCAAGCTTGACCAGATCGATATCCAGTTCCCACCGCTCGTAGTGGCCTGCGACATATCCCGGCAGCATTCCGGAATATGGCGCCGTCGGACCAGGATTGATCACTGTAACCCGTGCGCCCGGCAAGGGGTTCATGCCCCATTTGCGCAGCACCAGCGCGTGAGTGTGTCCTCCGCCAATCAAAACCAGATCGCGGGTCAGGGGCAGCGGAGGTGTATGCATAGGTATTAGTTCGTACTGTGATCAGGGACGTCTTCGACCTGCTCGACCGCGTGGGTGGCCCAGAGCTCATCCTCGCCCGCGCCCGGCAAATCCTGTGGCTTTTCATGGCGATGAATGTGCCACTTGGCAATGAACAGGGCTGTGATCGGGGCGGTCAGGAACAGAAACAGCGTGATCAGCAGCTCGTGCAGCGACAGATGTTGTTCGATCAGAAACGAATGCAGGATTGATGCGATCAACACGCCGCCAACGCCAAGTGTGGTTGCTTTGGTGGGGGCATGCAGACGTGACATCGGGTCTTTCAACTTGATCATGCCGAAGGACCCGACAAAGCCAAAAATGCCTGAAACGATCAGGAAAAAGGCGATCAGAAATTCGAAGATGTATTCCATATCGCCCTCACTCGATGATGTTGCCACGCAGCATGAAGCGCGCGTAGGCAACGGTTGAAACAAAACCCAACATCGCGATGATCATGGCCGCTTCGAAGAATATCTCACTACCAAGCTGGATGCCGTAGAGGATCATAAGCGCAATGGTGTTGATGACCATTGTGTCCAGTGCCAGAACACGGGTGCCGACACCGTCTGCGGTAATGATCCGCCACAGACACATCATGATCGCAGCTCCGAAACAGGCGAAGGCGAAGTAGATGGCGTATTCGATCATTCGAAAATCTCCTTCAGGCGGCGTTCATAACGTTGTTTGATCTGGTCGCGCACTGCCTCGGGGTCGGGGGCGTCAAGGCAGTGCACCAGTAGATTATGCCCCTGGGCCGACAGATCACAACTGACAGTGCCGGGCGTCATGGTGATGGTGCCTGCCAGAACAGTGATCGCCTCGGGCGTGCGCAGTTCCAGCGGGATGCAAATCCAGTTTGGCTGACGATCGGCGTCGCGTTTGAAAAGGATAATCCGGGCAACCGTGATGTTGGCCATGACGATATCCCAAAGTACCACCAGGATATATTCAACCACCATCGGCCAGTTGCGCAATTTGGGGCGATCTGGCCAGTAAGGTTGCGTGATGAACGGAATGATGATCCCGAGTATCAGGCCGAAAACCAGAGAATTCAGAGACGGCGAATTCGCCAACAGCATCCACACCAAGGTCAGCAGAATGGTCAGATGCGGGTGGGGGAATATTCGATGCAGCAGCTTCATTATTCTTCCCTTCCCAAAACGGCCGAGATGTACTGTTCAGGGGTGAACAACTGCTCAGCCGTCTTACTTGTGTATTCCAAAGCGGGTCCGGCGAACAATGTCAGCAGGACAAGACCAAGAACAGCTCCGAACACCGATGTGAATGCCAGCCCCGGTTGTGGTTCAGGGGCGGGTAGATAGGGAATCTCTTCGTCATTTTCCGGATCATGTTCGGTATTGTGCTGAGCATCGTGGCTCTTCCAGAAAATCAGCGAACCCGCTCGTGCAAGACCCACGATGGTCACGAATGAGCCGATCAGGACCACCGCCCAGATGATACTGGCGTCCGGAGCGTCGCGGGATGCGTCCAGTACCAACAGCTTGCCGATGAATCCGGATAATGGCGGCATACCGGCCAGAGCAATTGCTCCGACAAAGAACAATGCAGAGATCAGACCGCTTTGCGGCATGGGAGGTTTTGGTGCGATAGCACCCCCCTGTCGTTCCATGACCATATCAGCCACAAGAAACAGCAGTGCGGTCGCGAGTGTCGAATGGAAGATGTAGTACAACGCTGCGGCCGTGGCATCGGGCGTGAACAGCGATATGGCGATCAGTAGGGTTCCCATCGACGCGATTGCGCAAAAGGCCACCATTCGTGCGATATGGCGTGAACCTAGAATACCGATTGTTCCGATTGCCAGAGTCAGCATCGCGGCAGGTTGCAACCACTCTCCTATCAACCCGTCAGTGACAGCGACGTCCGGACCAAAGGCCAGCGTATAGACCCTGAGGATCGAATAGGCCCCGACCTTGGTCATGATCGCGAATAATGCCGCCACTGGCGGAGGCGCGTTTGCGTAGCTGGCCGGCAGCCAGAAATGCAAAGGCAGAACAGCGGCTTTGATACAGAAGACCAGAAGCAATAGAACCGCACCAACGCGCAGCAAAGCGGTGTCCTCGGGTGGGATCTCGGCCACGCGAACAGCCAGATCCGCCATATTGAGCGTCCCGGTCACGGCATAGATGGTCCCCAGTGCAAACAGGAACAGTGTTGAGCCAAGAAGGTTATAGGCAACGTACTGCACCCCAGCTTTCAACCTTACCGAACCGCCGCCATGGGTCATCAGGCCATAGGATGCGATCAGCAGAACTTCGAAGAAAACGAAAAGGTTGAAAGCATCACCAGTAAGGAAGGCCCCACAGACGCCCATGAGCTGGAAATGAAACAAGGCATGGAAATGCTTGCCCCTGTCATCCCAGCCGGACGCGATGGCATAAAGAACAATAGGCAAAGCCAGCAGCGCGGTCAGCAAGACCATCATCGCCGACATCCGGTCCAGCACGAGAACGATGCCAAACGGGGCAGGCCAGTCACCGAGTTCATAGACCTGAATGTCGCCACCTGACGCCTGTGCGGTGATCGTCAGTGCGATCCCCAAGAGGCCAACGACACCGGCAACCGAGAAGATGCGTTGCAGATCCAGATGGAACCGCAGGACCATGATGATAAAGGGCGCCAGAATTGCGGGCAGAACGATCGGCGCAACGATCCAATGGTTCATGCGTCTTCTCCTGCGCCATCCACGCTGTCCTGCGCGGTCATGTCGATATGGTCATCCTTGGACGACAGATATGCGCTGAGCGCGATCATCACGATCACGGCTGTCATGCCAAACGAGATAACGATGGCTGTCAGTACCAGCGCTTGAGGCAGTGGGTCAGTGTAGGGCACATCTTCGTATTTGTTCAGAACAGCGGGAGCATTCAGAGCCAGCCGACCGGTCGCAAACAGGAAAACATTGACGGCATAGGTCAGCAGCGAGAGACCCAGGATCACGGGAAAGGTTCTGCGCCGCAGGATCAGAAAAATCCCGGCGGCGGTCAGAACACCAACGGCAGAGGCTACCAGCGCTTCCATCAGGCCTGCTCCTTCTTTTCTTGTTCTTCTTCAAGCAGATCATCCCGCAGCGGGTTGATATCCATCGGATATTCCTGCGCCATGCCCGGCTGCCAAGCAAAGCGGGACAGACTGTCGAGCGCCAACATGACAGCACCCAGAACCGCTAGAAAAACCCCGGTGTCGAACAGCATTGCGGTTGCCCACTCGAACTCTTCCAGTGGTGGCCAGTTGATGTAGCCGAAGTCGCTGGTCAGGAAGGGACGCTCGTTGAACCATGCTCCAAGGCCAGTAGCGGCGGCGATCAGCACGCCCCAACCGATGGTGCCATGGTAGTAGAACCTTTGCCGTTCGATAGCCCAAGTATAGCCGCTGGCCATATATTGCATCAGGAACGCGATCGCGACGACCAGACCGGCGATGAACCCGCCGCCCGGCTGGTTGTGACCGCGGAAGAAAATATAGGCCCCGACCATCAGCGCGATCGGCATCATCACACGAGTCACAACCACCATCATAAGCGGGTGCGAGTCGCCCGATTGCGGCCAGTGAGGTTTGCGGTTCAGCAGGTAGCTGCGAACATTCGTGCCCAGAACTGCCTCGGTAAGGGCAAAGATGATCAATGCGGCGATACCCAGAACAATGATCTCTCCGAAGGTATCAAAGCCACGGAAATCAACCAAAATCACATTGACCACGTTGGTTCCGCCACCACCCTTGTACGAGTTTGCAAGATGGAATTCCGAGATAGTCGGAAAGGCAAAATCGCGAAGCATGAGTGCATAGATCAGTCCGCCGGTACCGACACCTGCAATCACTGAGATAACAGCGTCACGCCAACGACGCGGTGCAGTGCTGTCCCACGGTGTTTCTGTTGGCAGAAAGTTCAGGGACAGCAAAAGCAGGATCATTGTCACCACCTCAACCGAAATCTGGGTCAGCGCCAGATCGGGGGCCGAGAGATAGTTGAAAGCCATCGAAACGATGAGGCCAACAACACCGATGAGGACCAGTGACAGAAGGCGATTGCGGTGGAACCACATGATCGCAAGCGTTGCACCGACAAGACAAACCCAGCCGATGATCGGAATGATGGGCGCCGGCAACGGTACGCGTGTTTCGATCCCGATCGTACCTGTGGAATAGGCATAGTAGCCCAGCCCAACAGTGAACGCGATCATGATGATGGCATAGCGGCTGATGACACCGTTGTGCAGCTCATCCGTGACCCAGCGGCTAAGCCCCGTCAGAGCTCCGATCACTGCGTCGAAGATAGTTTTCGCCTCGGGACGCGGCAGAGCATTCCATAGCTGTTCACCACGGCGATGCAATGACAGAAGGAACAAACCTCCCAAAGTTGCAACGACCGACATGTACAGTGCAGGCGTAAAGCCATGCCAGAGCTTCAGTGAGTAGTAGGGAAGCTTCTCACCGCCGATAACGGCACTGGAAACTACGGCTACAAGAGGGCCAACAATCGCGTTCGAGTAAAGCCCGATCAGTACGACCAACACGACAAGGAATGCAGGTGCCAGCCACAACCCGACCGGAGGATCATGCGGATGATGCGGATAATCATCGCGCTCTGGCCCGAGAAAGACATGGCCAACGAAACGGAACGAATAGGCAGCCGAAAACAGGGCGGCCAGCAGCGCCAGCCCAGGCACCAGATAGTGAGAGTTCAGCCAGGTCGTGTGAACCGTTTCCTCGAGCATCATCTCCTTTGACAGGAACCCGTTGAGCGGAGGCAGACCGGCCATAGACAGTGCCGCGATGATGCCGATGGTAAATGTAATCGGCATCAGGTGACGCAGTCCCCCCAGTCGCTTGATGTCTCGTGTCCCGGTTTCGTGATCCACGATGCCTGCTGTCATGAACAACGCAGCCTTGAATGTTGCGTGGTTGATGATGTGGAAAATAGCAGCGACCACGGCAATCTTGGTGCCAAAGCCAAGCAACATGGTCACAAGTCCCAGATGGGACACGGTAGAAAATGCCAGTAGCGCTTTGAGATCATCTTTGAACAGCGCGATCACCGCGCCGATCAGCATGGTGATCAGTCCAGTTGTGGAAACAATATAGAACCAGGCGTCAGTTCCGGCCAAAACGGGCCACATGCGCGCCATCAGGAACAGGCCGGCCTTAACCATCGTCGCCGAGTGCAGGTAGGCCGAGACCGGCGTCGGAGCGGCCATCGCATGCGGCAGCCAGAAGTGGAATGGGAACTGCGCTGACTTGGTAAAACATCCAAGTAGGATAAGGATCAGCGCAGGCAGGTAATACGGCGAAGATTGGATAAGGTCGCGGTTCTGCAAAATGACGCTCAGGTCAAAGGAACCCACGATATTGCCAAGGATCAGCATACCCGCAATCATTGCCAGCCCGCCAGAGCCCGTCACGGCCAGCGCCATGCGTGCACCCTGCCGTCCAACGGGCAGATGTTTCCAGTATCCGATCAACAGGAACGAGCTGAGGGATGTAAGTTCCCAAAAAACAAGCAACAACAATATGTTATCGCTTAGAACGATGCCAACCATCGCGCCCTGAAACAGCAGCAAATAGGTATAGAATTGCCCCATCGGATCTTCGCGCGACAGGTAGAAACGCGCGTAAAGAATGATCAAAAGACCTATGCCAAGGATCAGCAATGCGAACAGAAAGCCCAGCCCATCCAGCATGAAATTGGCATTCAGGCCAAGGCCGGGAATCCAGTCGAACCGGGCAGTTACCACACCACCACCCATCACTGTCGGGATGTGGATCAGCAGGCCTGCCAAAGCCAGGAAAGTCGTCAATCCTGCCGCTGATGAGGCGGCATTTCGTCCTGCGCGGATAAGCAGGGCGGGAAAGACAGCTCCGAGAAAGGGAAGGGCCGCGATAAGGAATAGGGACAAGTGCGATACTCCGGGGCTGGGCGGTCAAAGTGGTATTGATTTTGTAAGGATAATTCTTCGGCTGTCCAGCTATTGTAAGTTTTCGATGGGGTTCTAAGGGATTTACATGCCCCTCTTGATCTTTGGTTCACATGACAAGAACTTGATCCGAAACTGCCATCCAGTGGCAGCGCAAAGAACAGGTCTATGTTAGAACCTACGTGATTTGTAGGAGTGTGCAGCGTGACTGCAAACGTAAATCGAACAAGGCGTTGGGTTTTGATAGGCGGCGGAGTGGTCATCGCTGCAGGGTTCGCCATACGCGAATACCGGTTGATCCCGCCTGATTATACAGGCGGACAGATCACCGTTGCCGAAGCGCACAATCAAGCCACCAAGGGTGAGATCCTGTTGATCGATATCCGAACGCCACGCGAATGGGCTGCGACAGGTATCGGTGAAGGGGCCTATCCGGTCGATATGCGTCGTGAAGACTTTGAACAGGTCCTGGATCAGTTGAGTGATGGTGACCGAAACACCAAAATTGCCTTGATATGCGCACGCGGTGTCCGGTCTGCTAGAATGAGCAATCGGCTGACCGAGGCCGGTTTTACCAACATCATTGACGTGCCCGAAGGAATGCTGGGGTCCGTTGCAGGCCCGGGTTGGGTGCGGACCGGATTGCCGGTCGGGGCATACAAAGAGGATACGTGATGAGCAGAAAGCACTGGCTGGCATTGCCTTTTGTGTTTTTCGGACAGACAGCAATGGCCGATTGCGGAGCCCCTGAAGACATGTGCGAGACCGCATCCGGGGGTTACTTCATCGAACTGCCGGACACAGAGAACCCTCCGATGGTTGTATTCCTGCACGGATATGGCGGAAGCGGGACCGGGACGATGAACAATCGCGGTATGGTCGAACCTTTGCTGGCACGCGGATATGCGGTGATGGCACCCGAAGGCGCGCTGCGCAACGGCCGCAAAAGCTGGAATTTCTTCCCCGGCTGGGAAGGGCGCGACGAGACCGCGTTCCTGACCGAAGTCGTGCAGGACGCAGCCGAACGGTTTGGTGTTGATAGCGATCGGATTGTTTTGGGCGGGTTCTCGGCTGGCGGGTTCATGGTGAACTATCTGGCCTGCGCCGCTCCGGATACGTTTTCTGCCTATGCCCCTGTTTCCGGTGGTTTCTGGCGACCCCACCCGGAGGCTTGCGACGGTCCGGTGCGTCTTTTTCACACGCATGGATGGACGGATAATGTTGTCCCGTTGGAGGGACGCTTTCTGGGTGGCGGGCGTTTCCAGCAGGGCGATATTTTTGCGGGGCTCGAAATCTGGCGTGCAGCTAATGAATGCGTCGACAATCGCCCGGACGCATTTGGCACAACCGATCAATTCATGCGACGGAAATGGACCCGGTGCGCCGAGGGCAGCGCGCTGGAGTTTGCCCTTTTCCCCGGTGGACACACGGTTCCAAAAGGCTGGGCTGACATGATGCTGGATTGGTACGAAGGCTTACCCGGCAGTTAATTACTCTGCCGGGGTCATCACACCCTTGCCCTCGATCACCTTTTTAAGCTCATCACGATGACGGCGCGCCAGTCGTGTAATCGCAGGCTCGTGGAAGTCTTCACGCATGCCAACCATGCGACGCGCGGTGCCTGCTGACACGCCACTTAGTGCGGACAGAGGGATTGCCAGCGCCAGACTGATGGCGATCGGTGCAAGCCAGACAGAAACCAACCCGGCCATGATTCCAGCGCTCAACGCAACACCACTGACGGTTTCAAGCGTGTGGCAAAGGATAAGTGTTCGCAGACCATAAGTCCCGCCATCGCGTGCCTGTGGGGACCAGCCCTTTTGAATGCCTAAGGCAGTACGGAATACAGCGATCATCTGCTGTACCATCAGAATTGGCGCGTAGAGGATCGACAGGACCACTTCGGCAAGGAACGAGGTAAAGAAGCGTCGCCCGCCGCCGAAATCAGCATACCTCACGCCGCTGAGGGGCAGGGCGACGACGCCCAGTACCTTTGGAGCCAGCAGCATGGCGTACATGACCAGAATGATCAGGACATGACGCGTCTCGGTCATCTCCGGCCATTGCGGGAACAACGGATTGTCGGGGCTAAAATAATGCAGAACCGAAGCTTCTTTGCCCTGACCAATCAGCGCCCACATCACCAAAAGCGCAAACCACAGCGGGGACATGAGATAGCCGACCGCTCCGTGGAACATGTGAAAGCGGGACACTGCACGGAAACCGGCAGAGCCCAGCAATTTCAAATGCTGCAGATTGCCCTGACACCAGCGACGATCTCGCATCGCATGGTCGATAAGCGTTGGTGGCGTTTCTTCGTACGAGCCGCGAATGCGCGGCAGGAACCGCACACCCCAACCGGCGCGACGCATCAATCCTGCCTCGACAAAGTCATGGCTCATGATCAGCTTTTCCTGCCCGCTGAACGAGCGCAGCTTGGGCAGCCCCGCACAGTTGGCGAATGCCTTGGTCCGAATAATGGCGTTGTGGCCCCAATAGTTGCCTTCCTGACCGCACCAGCGGGCTAGACCTTCTGCAAATGCGATGCCGTAAACACCATTGGCGAATTGCTGCATCCGCGCAAAGACTGACTGGGCACCGATCAGCTGAGGATAACTTTGGATCAGCCCGGCACCGGGGTCGCGCGCAAGTGCATCAGTCAGGCGCGCAATGGCGCGCCCGGTCATCAGGCTGTCGGCGTCCAGAACCAGCATCGCGTCCCAGTCCGCACCCCAACGGCTGACCCAATCGGCGATGTTGCCAACCTTGCGATCGGTATTCTGTTCGCGACGGCGATAATAGAGTTCCAGATCCGGTGCCAGAGACGTACGCAGTGCTTCGATACTGGCCTGTTCCTGTGCGGCAATTTCAGGGTCGCGTGTATCGGACAGGATGAACATCGCGTATTGGTGCTGGCCACCGCGGGCGCGCAGTTCCTCAAGCATCGTTCGAGCATTGCCCAGCACAAACCAGGGGACTTCGTTGTAGACCGGCATCAGCAACGCAACTTTCAAGGGTTGCGAGCGTCCCTGCCGGACGGGTTGTTCCTGTCGGGACAGGGACACCATTCCCAGCAAAACTGTGCAGACCGTGAAGGAAATCCAGAAGAAATTGAATGAGATCAACGCGAGCAGGATCGCCTCGATTACATTTATTCCCTGGGCTCCGAACCAGTCGCTCATGACCCACAATAGGGCCAGCGTTGCCACCATGGCTGGTGAAAAAGCCAGTGCACGCCAGAACCCAGCAGACGCCTTTCCATGATTGGATGGTGCCTGTGCATCCCTAAAACCTGCACTGAAATTCTGTGCAGGCATCTGCAAGGGTGCCTCAGGTGGCATGATATGCAGGTCTTGGCTCATGAGGTCCATCTGTACAGCCAGACCTCTGAAGCCGGCTGTTTCCCAAGTCTCAGTTGTGCGCGTAGTTCCACATGATCCCGATCGCCGGGCTCGAATGAGAATGCCAGCCGCAGACCTCCGGTGTCTGGATTGCGTTGCAATACGCCATCAGACGTCTCGGCGTGTGGTGAATCGACGAAGATTGTCATCGCTTTGGGGTCTTCGAACAATTCGCTGGCCTCAAAGTCGATGACGGCAAGACGACCTTCGCCAAAGGTGTTCTCGCCCATCGCCGTATTGATGACCCTAGGCATCGCAGTGCGCTGGGGTTCTTCGCCCCAGATCAGGCGATAAGACATATCGACCTGCGAGCCAGCTGCATAGGGTTCTGCCGGACGCCAATAGGCAACGATATTGTCATAGATCTCTTGGTCTGCCGGAATTTCAACCAGTGTGACACTGCCCTTACCCCAATCACCCTTGGGCTCTACCCACAGGCTTGGGCGTTTGTGATAAAGCGCCTCAAGGTCGGCATAGTCCGAGAATTCGCGCTTGCGCTGCATCAGGCCAAACCCTTGCGGATTGGTATCGACAAAGGACGAAATCTGCAATCGTGTCGGGTTTGCCAGCGGACGCCAGATCACCTCACCTGCGCCATTGCTGATCAGCAATCCGTCGCTGTCGTGAACAGCAGGGCGAAAATCATCAAATCGGCTGTGGTTGGTCTGATCGTACAGAAACATTGACGTGCCGGGGGCAATTCCCACATGAGGCAGTTCCTCACGCGGAAACAAAGTGGCTTCGATATCCATAACGCAATCAGCACCGGCGGTGACGTCGAACCGATAGGCACCGGTTACGCTTGGGCTGTCCATCAGCGCATGTACAATCATGTTACGCTGCCCCGGTTCCGGGCGTTCCAGCCAAAAGCGAATGAATTCGGGGAATTCTTCACCGTCCGGGTCGCCGGTTTTCAGGGCCAGACCGCGGGCCGACAGCCCATAGACTTCGTGCAGGCCGATAGCGCGGAAGTAACTGGCACCTTGCCAGACGCAGAATTCGTCGGTTTTGCCAGGGCGGTGCATCTCGGTGCGCAGGCGCAGACCGGAAAAGCCCAGAGTCTCGTCCACCGGTAGTTGTGGTACATCTTCGGATTTGTCGAACATGGCCAGATCGAATTCGACCGGCTTAGTCATGCCGTTTTCAACGGTCGAAACCTGAACTGTACGCGGGAAGTACAGACCCGGCGTGAAGAAATCGATGTTGAATGGCGTTTCGGTTTCATACCACAGTGCCCTGTCCAGTCTGAACCGGATCGAGCGGTATTGCTGATAAGTCAGCTCCTGCCATTCTGTCGGTACCATAGCGCGTTCTTCGAACGGCCGGCTGGCAAGATCACGGGCCAGTGCGATGACATCATTGCGGTCAAAGGGCACCTCACCACCAGTTGCAAAGGTGGCCGGGGCAAGAAAAAGCGCCGAACTCGACGCGAGAAATGCGCGACGTGTTAAATTCATTTTTTAGTCTTCCAAGGATGTGACTTAAACCAAGCGGCCACATAGGCCACGCCGATGATCATGGCAAAGCCAATCATGTTGGCTGCGAAAACACTGGCAAAATCCCGCCCAGTCTGATCCAGGGCAACGCCGATAAGTCGTGCGGCTGCCATGGAAAATACGAAGACGGCAAGAGATTGCTGCCCGACTTTAGTGATCAGTTTCAGAACCAATTGCCAGACACGTGCGCCAGCGCTGTGACCCGTCGCGATCAGGCGATGTCCATGCTCGCCTGCTGCGACCCAGCCCAGATAGGCTAGTGACAGGAAGTGCATGTACCGGAACAGACCAAAATCCGTCTTATCGCGAAGCTCTGCTGTCAGGGGCCAGATTTTGCGGATCTCGGTAGCAAGATCAGGTGCGGCCGCCTGTACCCAAAGGAACACTTTCCATGACCCGAACGGGGCTGACAGGACCAGAAACAGGGCCGCTGCCCAGATCAGTGTTTTAGAAACCGGTGGGGCCGGGATCCAGCCGCGCATAAACGCAAAGCCTGTGAAAAACAGCAGTTGCCAACCGAATGGGTTAAAGAACCATTGGCGCTGGGACCAAGGTTCGGCAGGCAATGCCAACACACCTGTCTGCGCAACCAGCCAGATTGCGACTGATGTGACAGCGACAGCCCAGAAACCAATTCTCGACAGCCCCATGAACAACGGCATCATCGCCAGCACCACCAGATACATCGGCAGAATGTCAAAGTAGTTCGGGACGTAAGTGAGTGTGAAAATGCCCACCAGTTGCGGCATCGGGTCGTTGAAAAAATGCTGCAGATTCAAAGATGAAACATAGCTTTTTTCGAACACCCCCGAGAGGTCCAGTGCAGCCATTGACATGGCAACAAAGAAGAACAGGCCAATATGGGCCCAGTAGACTTGCCAGATACGGAAGGTTACGCGCGCAGTTCCCAGCCACCAGCCCTTGCGCAGGAAGGCGCCACCAAAGGCGATGGCAGATGCCATGCCCGAGCAAAAAACGAAGATTTCTGTTGCGTCAGAGAAACCAAAACGGGCTGGAATCCACCTGGCCCAGGGATCGTTGGGGATATGGGCGATCAGGATGATGAACATCGCGATACCGCGATAGAAATCCAGACGCGGATCGCGCGTGCGGGCAGGGGCTGCGGCCTGGGCCGCAACCGGTGCAAAATCAGAAGCGGGCGATGCTGTCGCCATACGGGTCTTCAGTCCTTCTTGGTCGTCTTGTTGTTATTATTCGGCTGGGACGCTTTGTGCGTCGCCGCTGTCACGCGCCGCATCAATCAGGGCGCGGCGTGCCAGTGCATAGTTGTCCTCGCCTCCGGCACGCTTGGCACGCCGGTCATCCAGAATGCGTTCAACCGCATCCAATTGGCCTGCTCGAAGACCGGAGTCGATAGTAATACGTTCAAATACATCGCGTTGGGCATGGCTTCCACCCGCCAGTTGCATCGAGCCGCGCGCGCTTGACAAAAAGTCGAACGCGGCTCCGTATTGCCCGTCGCCAAATGCTTCAAGACCCTTGGCGGCTGCGACACCCGGATCGGACATGCGAACGGGGGTATCCCCATGGTTGCGACCAGCGTCTTTCTGAATACGCTGCAGCATTTTTCCGGTCGCATCCGAGCGATTGTCCCCGGTCAGCGCCAGCAGGTAATGCAAATCGGCAAAGATCAGGCAACCATCTTCGGTCCGAGCGGCGCTGAGGTCGGCCAGTTCTTCCCAACGATCACCGACATTTACGCCCTCCAACTCAAGTCGGGACAGCAGCGATGTGGCATTTGAAATATCGCGATAATCGTCGGTTTTGTCTTTGCGGATGCTTTGATCGTAAAGTTCGATCACCCGATCAACCTGACCAAGATCCAGATGCATCAGCGCCTTGTGCCACCAGACGTGATAGCGGAAGTTGTTGCAGTGCGCCCAGGCGGCTTCACGTCCTGCCAGCCAGTCGAGGCCGAGTTGCGCATTTCCCGTCATCTCGTGCACATGCGCGACCGCGTGAAGGCCCCACGCATCATCTGAAACCATCCAAAGAGCCTGACGCCCGGCGATTTCGGCCTTTTCGTAGGCGCCTGTCTCTTCCAGTGCGAATGAGTGGCAGCCCAGCAGATAACCACGGCCCGCGTGGTCGGGTTCGTAGGTGGGCAGCACCCGCTCGATCGAGCGACGCATACCTTGCGAATCCCCCAGAACGAAACGGGTCGCATGGCTTAGTTTCATCGCAAGCGTATCTTGCGGATGTGACCTTAGTATCTCTTCGAATTTTTGCACGGCCTGCGAGGGAAGGTCGGCAAGATAAAGTGCCAAAGCCTCAACATACAGTTTTTCGCGGGCAGAAACGGGCTGACGCTCCATTGCGGTATTGGCGGCTGTAAGTGCGTCTGCCGCGACCGGCAGCATTTCGCGCCGACCCAGCAAGACCATGAACAGCCCCTTGATCGCGTGACCTAATGCGAAATCAGGTTCCAGCTCCAAAACTTTGCCCAAATGTTGGGGTGTGATTGCCGCATGCGCCATGAACCCAAGCAGAACACCATCCCAGGCTTCGACGCTCTCGGGCTTGGTCAGAGTGTTCATTTGTCCAAAAACGTCTTGTTTCATACTTGGGTCCAATCTGCTTGCGATATTTGACACTGTTCGATTTATCAGAGTCTGCGGGCGGGTCGTAACAGTATCGACCCTGCTCTCGAATTGGTGAAAAGCTGTGTGCGTAAAAAGCGAAAAAAACCGCCGATTCAAGGGCATGTTTCAGCAACATGCCGCCTAAATGATCAGAGTGTTTCAATCCTCAAATGGGTTTTCGGCATCCAGAACGGCCCGAGTATCGGCACCAAACACAGGTGGTGCAGTGCGATATGTTACAGGCGTGCGTGAGAGTTTGAGTGGATTTCCGATCAGTTGAACCTTACCCGGATCGGCCTGCATGGCGATCTGCATCTGTCTTGCAGCAACCTGTTCGGTGCCAAAAACCTGATCCAGCGACTGCACCGGTCCAACGGGAACTTTCAATTCCTCCAGCGCATTGATTGCCGAGCTCGTATCAACCTTTTGCATCGCCGGACGCAGCACGGCGTTAAGTGCGTCCCGGTTCTCCAGTCGTGCTGGATTGGTGGCGAAGCGAGGGTCGTCGGCCAGTTCCGGAAGCCCGATGTACCCACAAAAACGCCCGAACTGGCTGTCATTTCCGACTGCCAAAATCACGTGCCCATCTGCAGTTTCGTAAACGTCGTAAGGGACTATGTTCGGATGACCGTTCCCGCGTCGCTGCGGTACGCTTCCAGATGTCAGGTAGTTGACGCCTTCGTTGATGAGCCATGCAATCTGAGCATCGACAAGGGCCAGATCGATCTGTTGCCCTTCACCGGTCAGGTCGCGGTGGCGCAAGGCTGCCAGAATCCCAACACTGGCATACATCCCGCACATCACATCCGCGATGCCAACTCCTACTTTCATAGGTGCGCCTTCGGGCTCGCCGGTCAGTGACATGATGCCGCCGTAGCCCTGCGCCATGAGATCATACCCCGGCTTGGCCGAGTTGGGGCCGGTTTGTCCGTAGCCTGAGATCGAACAGTAGACGAGCCCCGGTAGATCTTTTGACAAGGTCTCGTAGTCCAGACCGTATTTTGCCAACCCGCCGGGTTTGAAATTCTCGATCAGGATATCGGCGTGCGAGGCCAATCGACGAATTTCCGATTGTCCCTCAGAGGTCGTGATGTCAATCGCGACGGATTTCTTGTTGCGGTTGGCGGCCATGAAATAGGCACTAAGGTCCGAACGATTACCGTCGGTATCCTCGACATAAGGCGGACCCCATTGGCGAGTGTCATCGCCGCCCGTGGCCGGGTTTTCAATTTTGATCACGCTGGCACCCAGATCACCCAGCAATTGTGTGCAGGTAGGACCGGCCAGAATGCGGGACAGGTCCAGAACCTTGACGCCCTTCAGTGGCCCCTCAGATCCGGCCATCATACCCTCCACGGTCAATCTCCGCCGCGATGACGGTGAAGCGATCGGCTTTCACAGCCGCATCCAATGCCATTCGCAGTTCCTCCCGGTTTCGGACCGTATGACCGTACCCGCCGAACGCGCGTCCCATGGCGGCAAAATCGTGACGGTCAAAATCTACTCCACGGTTGCCCATTTGACGCTGTCGTTGCTTCAATTCGATCAGCGCGAGGCTGGCGTCGACGAAAACCAGGAAGATGGGGTTTCCACCCATCTCAGCGGCTGTGGATAGCTCACCGGCCACCATCAGGAATCCCGCATCCCCTGAAAAGCTGATGACCGGGCGATCCGGCTCGGCCAGTTTGAGGCCAATTGCCATCGGAACGGCACAACCCATCGTGCACAAGGCCGACGATTGGATCAGCCCGCGCGCCTCGTGGCACTGCCACATCTGGCTGAGCAGGATACGGTGCGCACCGCTATCGGCGGTGGCAAGCGTTTCCTTGGGCAGTACATCCCTTGTCTCGGCTATTACCGCGGCAGGGCCCCATTCGTCGTCGCTTGGAAAAGCCTTGCTAAGCGCTTCTTTAACCTGCTCCGGCTCTCCATCAGGCCATGTCGCCCGTGCCGGGTTGCCTTTTGCGATGGCTTCGAGTGTGGCAGCGGTGTCAGCAACCAGGTTCAGACCCGCCTGATGCATGTAGTGATCATTCACCACCGCAGAGATATCAATCACGCGTTTGTCTACGGGATCCCAAATCTCGCGCCAGCCGGGGCGCATCTCGATTGGATCGTATCCCAAGCAGAGGATCAGGTCGGCTTGTTCAACCAGAGGCACCAGATGCTTGTCGGCCAACGGAGATAACCCTGCGCCCCCTAGGCATAGCGGGTTATCCTCAGGCACGATCCCCTTGGCCTTGTAAGTGGTCACAAACGGAATCCCGAAATGTTCCAGAAACGCGCATACGACACTGCGAGAGTCATCATACAGAACATCCAGACCGATGATGGCGAGGGGTCGTTCGGCATTGGCCACCCAACGGCGGGCTTTTTCCAGACAATCACCCTCCGGCGCAACGGCAGCGGGCTTTGCCAGGCGGCGGCGTTTGCTGTTGCTGATGCGGGTGTCAGCGACCGAGATCGGCACATCAATATGCACCGGGCCGGGCCGGGGTTGATTGGCCAGTGATACGGCTTTGTCTGCGATGATGTCAGCACCTTCTGCGGTCAGCAGAAAGGTCCCCTTGGTTATGGACCGGTAGACCTGACTGTGATCCATGACCTGATGCGTGTAGGTCAGCGCTTCATCTGCATCGACACAGCCGGTCAGTACAATCATCGGCACCCGGTCCTGCAGCGCATTCGCAACCACATTGATGCCGTTCATCGCCCCGGGACCAAGTGTTGCTACCAGAATGGCGGGTGCGCCATCGCGGTGATGCACGGCCTCGGCCATGAATCCCGCAGCGTTTTCGTGCTTGGTCAGATGGAAGGTGATTCCAGCCTGTTCGAGAGCATCGACCAGTGTCAGTACCTCACCGCCGGGCATACCAAATGCGTGGCGGCAACCGGCCTCATACAGCCTTTGGGCCAAAAGATCAGCAGCGCGGGGGGACAGGTCCTGCATCAGTCATGCTCCGAAATTCGTGTTACGCAGCAGATTGCGGAGGACGCCTCGGGACGCAAGGCGCATCACGTCAGTGTGACTATTTGACTGCGCTTTCAGCAATGGCCTGAAACTTATCGTCCAATTCTTCGGCAATGTCGGCCAAGGGCTCACCACCCTCATAGACATATGGGGCAAAAACAAAGCTGGGCGTTTTGTAGGACAGGGTGGCTGTGCCGTCGTCATTCTCGGTTACATAGAACCGGATCGGGGCTTCGATCATAGCCGCTGTCGAAGTCTCGAGAACGCGAACTGCATAGTCATTGTTGAAAACACCAATCACGCGATTTCCGGGGATCGTAATCCCCCGGGCAGCGGCCGCTTTGGTCGGTCCAGCCTGCGTTACCACGATGAGACCGTTTTCTTTCACGGCGCTTTTTGTATCGTGCACGAGCTGCTGATAACTCTTGTCGGTCGGATAGACAGCCCAGCCAGAAAGTGGTTCCGTATTCTCGGCCCATGCGGGCAGAGCGAACAGACAAAGCGCAGACCAAAGCGATTTCATCAAGCAACCTCCAAGGGTTTGAGTGTGAGATTGATGCCAGATATAACTTTCCGGTGCACTCACATTCTCGTGCGCTCATTGCGACCACGGACTTGTGTCACAGCGCTGAAAGCTTCAGAAACAGCGGAACTCAAGATTAAGGTGAAACGTATTTGGCGCAGACCCGGCTATTAATTTGCACCAGTTGTTCCGGCACGCGCGATCGTGATGCCGAACGGAAAGCCGTACAAGCGGCATTGACCGGCATTGACCTTGCGGCGGAGATCGAAATCGCAGAACACGCCTGTTTCAGTGGATGCAGCGAACCAACGTCGATCGCCCTGCAGGGCGAAGGCATGGCGTCATATGTTTTTTCGGGTATCGATATCGTTGCAGATGCGGATGATATTGCTGCAACTTGTCGGGCGTATCTGGACAGCCCTGCAGGCTGGATCGAAGACGCCCGACCGTGTGGGCGGCTTCGCTTGTGTTTGCGGGCGCGTATTCCGGCGCTCTAATCCACTTGTACAGTTACCGAAGCGCTGACTGGTATGTCTTCAACCATCAGCGGGCTGTGGCTGTTGGCATTCAGCGATACCTTAATCTCAACCTCACCCTTGGGCAGATCGGAGATGTGCATCCAATTGCCGTAAAGACGCGCGAGTTTCGTACCATTCACATAGACATGCGCATGACCTTCACCGGGATTGTCCGCAGCAGAGGCGTTTTCGGGCGCAAACCGAAAGTTCCGAGGCATGACATGCAGGTTCCATCCGGCCATTGGGTCCTGCGTTACCGCAATTTCCAGACCGGGCGCATCCTGACCGGCAGGCAGGTTGATGGCGGTCGAATGATCATGCGCCATGGCTTCGGCATGAGAACCGCCATGTTGATTGGGGTCCGCATGGTCGTGGCCGTCAAATGTGACGCCATTGGCCGCGGCGAGAACGAAACCAGCGCCTCCGCCAAAGACCAGACCAATTGCAAAGAGGGCAAGTGAGCGAGCCATTTCTGTTCCTTGAGCCAAAAAAGAACCCGCCGGGCGGGGCCCGGCGGGATGACATATTGGGGTATCAGGCTGCCGCTTCGGCGCGTTTGCCTTCGCTTTGCCAGAAGTAGCCGGCAAATGCGCCAACCAGAACCCATGCGACAAGGCCGATGCCAAAGGCACGTGCGGCAAACAGAGCACCGATTTCGGTTGGGACCGGTCCGGTGAAGACATCCGGTTCAGGTGCGCCGATCAGATGTGGAGCAACGAGCAACGCTGCCGCAATCACGTAGCTGATGATGTTGCCACCAAACGCAATCAGCCACATGGCAACCGCCGCAGCCGCGACAGTGGCGAACCACCAGATTTGCCGTGCGTAAACATCTGCAGCAGCAACGCCAGGAACTTCGGGTGCCAGGCTAAAGCCGGGAGCAAAGTGAACCGCGATAAAGCCCGCCAGACCCCACAGAACACCTGTGCGACCATCGATCTTGTGACCCTGACCTTCGGCCACAGACATAAGGGCAACCAGAACCAGTGCGTAACCAGTATAGGTGAGCATGGTGAAGATGACGCTCAGCGCGTCGCGTGTCAGCTCAGAGAACATGCCCGGTAGCTCGGGATGGGCCGTGACAGCTTCTCCGCCGAAATGCACCAGTTCACCGGACTCATAGAGCTCGGCGTGTAACAGAACGGGTTGCACAAATACAAGCTGCAGCAAGGCGGCAATCAGCCCCGCTGCAGCACCAGCGAACAACGCGCTGGTCAAAATGCGACTGAACATCTGCTTAGTGGCAGGGGAAACCGGTTGCGTGGCGCACGTCATGTGCCGCGTCATGCAAGCCAGATGCCTGAACATGGCCGGTCAGGGTGATGATACCCAGGCCCAGAACCACTGCGAACATTACCGGCAGAAAGCCTGTCTTTGCAGCAGATGCTGTTTGAGTTTGTGTCGTCATTTCTTGTCCTCCAGTGCCGTCGCACCCGACGGCTGGTGTTTCTACGTTCGCCTGGCAGGTCTCCTGGCTCGCGGGTCGGTGCCTCTGTTCGCCTTCCCCCCGAAATCGGGAGTGGCTGGTTGAACAGGGGCTCACCGCTTACAGTCGCGGGGGCGGCTTTGGCTTTGACCTCAGACGAAGTCGCACCACATTCCCTCTTAGCATCCGGATTTCTCCGGCAGGACCAGACCCGATCATTTAGCCGCGATGCGCAGGTTTGCGCAATCGCCATTTGCGACGTTTTCGGTCAAATCACGCGCTTTTTCAGAACGTAGATGTCCATGATCCAGCCATGATCGGTTCGTGCCTGTGCACGAGTTGAGAGAATCTCATCACAAACTTCGGACAAAGTTCCGTTGATCAGGATTTCTTCTTCCATACCGACGTAAGCGCCCCACCAGATGTCATAATTTGCCATATCAAGGCTCTGGAACGAACATTCGCCGTCCAGCATCACTGCGACGGTTGAAGCAGCCTCAGGCCAACCCTCGTCCCGGATACGGCGACCGGTTGTAACGACATAGGGTGCGCCGATATCGTTGATCGGAATCCCATGTGCTGCGGTCAGAGCCTGCAGGGCGGTGATACCGGGAATCACCCGTTTGATCGGTTGCGGTGAGAGGCGCGCAGCGATTCGCAGCGAACTGTCATAAAGTGAGGGGTCGCCCCAGATCAGTAGGGCCACGTTTTGTGCGTCAGGATGGGATGCGATCGCTTCCTGCCAGCGCAGTGCGATTGCATCATGCCATTCATCCACCCCACGCAGATAGCCATCATCGGCCCTACGCTTGGGGATGTCGAAATAGGCGATTTGCGGAGCCGCTTCAGTGACTTGAGAAATGATCTTCTCACGTAAGCCGGCAAGATCTGCCTTGTTCTCACCCTTGCGCGGGATCAGGATCAGATCAGCTGCACGAATTGCCTCCGCACCCTGAAATGTCAGGTGATCCGGATTGCCTGTACCGATCCCTATCAGGCTCAGTTCATACATCATCGAACTCCGCCAGCGGTCCATAGAGTATCAGTGCCGGGGCTGTTCCGATTTCAGACTGCAGCCGTTCCGACAACGCTCCGATGGTCGAGCGGTGCAGCGACTGATCGGGTGTCGAGACAGATTCTGCCATCAGCGCGGGCGTGTGCAAAGGCAAACCGTGTGCATGCAGCGCCTCGACAAGCAGCGGGAAAGTGCGTTTGCCCATGAAAACAACTGTGGTCGCCCCCGAATCCGCCAACGCCGACAGGTTCAGATCTTCGGGCAGCTTGCCGCTGACATCGTGGCCGGTGACAAATTGTACACGGCGTGCTGTCAGGCGGCGGGTCAGCGGAATGCCTGCGGCTGCCGCGGCGGCGACGGCAGATGGAATTCCGGGGATGATTTCATACTCGATCCCCGCCGCCTTCAGCGCGACCAGTTCTTCTTCAAGCCGCCCGAACATACCTCCGTCACCTGATTTCAGGCGAACGACATGGGCACCGGTTTGTGCATAGTCGACCAGCAGACGGCTCACATGATCCTGCTTGGGTGAGGGGCGACCAGCACGCTTTCCTACACCCACCAAATCTGCGTCCTCACGGGCGTGGGTAAGGATAGGTCCGCTACTGAGATCGTCGAACAAAACCGCATCGGCCTTTTGCATCCGGTCAACGGCCTTGAGCGTCAGCAGTTCCGGATCTCCGGGGCCTGAGCCGATGAACGAGACGAAACCGCTCATGCTGAGGCCTCTGCAATCAGATGAAAGAATGTGCCGGTGACGTTGCCCCGAACTGATCCTGTCTGCGGTCCTTCCGCACCTTCTGCGTCAAAGACTCGCGCAAGAGGGGCATCGGGCTGTTCGACAATAGACGAATAATGGAACTCGTGCCCGCGAAGCGCTGTACCAACCGCGAAACCGGGCATCTTTGCCAACAACTCGGCTTTGCGATACCCGAGGTTGAACTTGCGCTTCTCATAAGAGGTCACAAGACCGAGTAGTCCCGCCATTTTGTGTGGCGTACCTTCCTTGTCGATCAGCACGTCCCCCAAAGCCATGTATCCACCGCATTCACCATGCACTGGACGGTTTTCCGCGTGCTTGCGTAGACCGGCAAGGAAAGTGTCAGCCGCTGCCAGAGTGCCGGCATGCAATTCAGGATAACCTCCTGGAAGCCAGACAATATCTGCATCGTCGGCAGGCGCTTCATTGGCCAACGGCGAGAATGGCAGGATTTCAGCACCCGCAGCACGCCAACCTTTGAGAAGGTGCGGATAGGTAAAGGAAAATGCTTCGTCTCTGGCCAGCGCAATCCTTTGGGCCGGGGGGCGCGGCAGCGCGGTCGGAGATGACCCATTGGGGCCTGAGGAGGCAGCCTCCTTGATCGCATCCAGATCCACATGTTCACGCAGAAAGGCCGCGTATCCGGCAATCGCGCTTTCCAGATCAGGGTGCTCGACCGCTTGTATCAATCCAAGGTGCCGCTCTGGCAAAGTTAGATCACCCCGACGCGGCAATACACCCAACACCGGCAGACCCGCACGCTCCATACCTAGACGTGTCAGGCGTTCATGCCGCGGGCTCGCGCAACGGTTTAGGATCACCCCGGCGAAGGGCAGATCCGGATTGTACATCCGAAATCCTAGCGCCGTGGCGGCAGCCGATTGTGCCTGTCCGCCTACGTCCAGCACCAAAACCACGGGCCATCCCATCCGCAGGGCTGTTTCGGCGCTGGATCCGTGGCCCAGTTCTCCGGGCTTGGCGACCCCATCAAATAGTCCCATGGAACCTTCGGCCACGACAATATCTGCGCCCTCTGACTGCGCCGAGATCGCGTTAAGCAATGGCTCACCCATCGCCCAGCTATCCAGGTTGAACGAGTCCCGGCCAGCCGCCGCCCTGTGAAAAGCGGGATCGATGTAATCCGGGCCGCTTTTGAACGGTTGTACCGTCAGTCCATCTTCGGCCAGAGCACGCAAAAGACCCAGCATCACTGTGGTTTTTCCGGTGCCTGAGGATGGTGCCGAAATCAGAATTCCGGGAGGATTAGTCATCACCATGGCTCCAGCTTGACCACGGGCTTTCCGCGCTCTGCGGACGATAGCGGCGGTCATAGGTTTTGGAGTACAGGCAGCTTTCGTCAAAGCCCTCGCCAGCCAGCGCCGGCCCCACCATGATCAATGCTGTGCGAGAGATGCTCTCGTCCAGCGCATCTTTCAGGGTTGCCAGGGTGGCGCGGATAATCTGCTCATCCGGCCAACTGGCGCGATAGACAACAGCCACCGGACAGTCAGAGCCATAGGCAGGCACCAAATCTGAAATCACCTTGTCCAGATTGCCGATCGACAGGTGAATGGCCAATGTTGCGCCAGTGCGGGCAAAGTTTTCCAGCGTTTCGCCCTCGGGCATCGACGAAGCACGCCCGGGAGTGCGGGTCAGGACGACAGATTGAGCAAGCCCGGGAAGGGTTAGCTCGGTTCCAAGTGCTGCGGCAGCGGCGGCAAAAGATGGCACGCCTGGCGTTACGCTAACCGGAATGCCTTCGGCCTTGAGCCGACGGATCTGTTCACCCATGGCCGACCAGACCGACAAGTCGCCTGAATGCAACCTCGCCACGTCCTGTCCGTCTTCGTGAGCTGCTTTGATTTCGGCTACGATCTGATCCAGATCCATTGGCGCGGTGTTCACGATCTTTGCACCTTCTGGGCAATGGCCCAGAATTTCCTCTGGCACCAATGAGCCCGCATAAAGGCATACCGGGCAGGATGCGATGATATCGCGTCCGCGCAGGGTCAGCAGGTCGGCGGCACCTGGTCCGGCGCCGATGAAATGAACGGTCATATCTGTCCTCCGATAGCGATCGCGCATGTCGCAAGGCGATCGTCCGAAATCTGTCTGGGTGAGAGTAGCCGCGCACCGGGTCCGGCTGCGGCGAGAGCGGATGCTTCGGCCACGCTGCCAGTGCCATAGGTGGCACGACTGCGGTTCGAGCAGGTGAGAGTACGCTGACCCGCCAGTTCGGCAGCAGCTATGAAATGCAGGGGCAGGGCGGACGATTCTGCAAAGGCAGTCAGTGCTTCGTGCCCCTCTTTGTCCGCGACTGTTGCGAGAGCTTCCACAGCATGATCGGCAGTAGCGAGATTGAATGCCGTCTGCAGGCTCTCTGCGGTGGCGTTTGAGGAAAACCCAAGTCCTGCGACGATCATAACGTCACGCTCCACTGCACAACCGGGTAGGCTGATTTCCAACCACGCCGGGGGCCAAGCGCTGACGCCTGCGCCAGTTCGATGCGCAGCAATTCACCGCCAAGCTTGTCTTGCCACTTGGCCAGCAACGCCTCGCTTTCCAGTGTAACCGCATTGGCGACCAGCCGCGTGCCTATAGAGAGGTTGGACTGCAACCAGACCAGCAGCTCTTCGCTGAGACCGCCGCCGATGAAAACGACATCGGGCAGTGGCAGCCCTGACAGTCCGTCCGGTGCAGTACCATGCACGACGTTGAGACGATCCTGACCCAACGTATCGGCATTTCTGCGAATGCGTTCGGCGCGGTCTTCGCGCGGTTCAATCGAAGTTGCGGTCAGGGTAGCGTCGCACATCAGCCATTCGATGCTGATTGATCCGGTTCCTCCCCCGATATCCCAAAGATGCTCGCCCCGTTGTGGAGCCAAAGCCGAAAGGGTCAGGGCGCGTATTGGACGTTTGGTGATCTGACCGTCGGTTTCGAAGATATCATCCGGCTTTCCCGAAGCCTTGGGGAATGCACGGCCGGTGCCTGCAACTTCAAGGCCAACGCAGACGGGATGCTCAAACGATCCGAGCAGAGCTTCGGTCAACGAAATGCTCTGAGAGCGTTCGCGCGGCCCGCCAAGCGCTTCCATTACGTGAAGCGAAGTATCGGCAAATCCGGTTTCGTTCAGATATGTTGCAAGCTCGGCAACAGCAGCCCCGTTGCGAAGCAAAATAATCGCACGCAGACTGGGGGCCAGATGGGGTCGTAAACGGGTCAGAGGGGCGGCATGCAATCCAAATGTCAGCGTGCCTTCCAAAGGCCAGCCAAGCCGTGCGGCTGCCAGTGAAAAGGTCGATTGACCAGGAAGTGCCGTCCATTCTCCCGGCTCGAAGTGGCGCGCAATGACTGAGCCTGCACCGAACCAGAACGGATCGCCTGATGCCAAAACAATCGTCCTGCGCCCTGTCTGTTTGCTCAGTAACGGCAGGCCGTCAGAAAACGGAACCGGCCATTCGATGCGCTCAGCATTTGATTCAGGGATCAATGATAGATGCCGGGGTGGACCCATGATGACTTCGGCGCGTTCCAGCACTTGACGGCTTGCGGGCGACAGGCCATCCAGTCCATCTTCACCCAACCCCAGAACGGTCAGCCACGGAGTATCAGTCATGTCCCACCTCCTGATCCTTGGTGGCACCACCGAGGCCAATGCGTTGTCCACGGCGGTGGCTGAAAAAGGTATCACAGCAACCTATTCTTATGCGGGCAGGGTAGACAATCCGCGTCCGCAACCCCTGCCGGTTCGCGTTGGTGGATTTGGCGGTGCCGAGGGGTTGGTGCGCTATATACGTGATCATGGGATCAGCCATGTCGTTGACGCGACGCATCCCTTCGCAGCCCAGATGAGCCACAACGCCTTTAGGGCCTGCAGTGAAGCTGGTGTGAGCCTGGCCGCCCTGACGCGTGCAGCCTGGGCTGAGCAGGAGGGGGACCAATGGCAGCGCGTTGCCAGTATTGATGCTGCAGTCGCTGCACTGAACGGAGCTGCCAAGCGCGTGTTTTTGGCTGTTGGTCGCATGCACCTTGAGGACTTTGCCACCCAACCTCAGCATCATTACCTGCTGCGGTTGGTTGATGAGCCGAATGAATTGCCGCTGCCGAATTGCGAGGTTGTGGTGTCGCGTGGACCGTTTTCGCTGGACGATGACCTTGCGCTGATGAAGCGGCACGGAACTGAGCTGGTTGTGTCCAAGAACGCAGGCGGCACCGGTGCGCGCGCCAAGCTGGATGCCGCGCGAGCGCTGGGCGTGCCGGTGCTTATGATCGACCGTCCCGCCCTGCCGCAGCGGACGGAATTGTCGAGTGTCGCACAGGTTCTGGACTGGCTGTCTCATTCCGGGGTGAACCTCGGGGTGTAGACGATCGGGGTGCCATCCCTTTCGATGACGCGGGTGCGGGAGGAACCTACAATCACAACGGTCTGCATGTCAGCCATGTCAGGTGTTGCGTCGGCCAATGTCGAGATACGGATTGCCTCATCAGCACGAGAGACGGCGCGCGCAAACAGGATCAGCCGCTCCGGCTCGCATTCTTCGCGCAGGATTTCCAGCGTCTTTACAAAACCCTCTGGGCGGGACTTCGAGCGCGGGTTGTAGAACGCCATCGAGAAATCGGCCTGCGCTGCAAGGCGCAGACGCTTTTCGATCAGTGACCACGGCTTGAGGTTATCACTCAGATTGATCGCGCAGAAATCATGGCCCATCGGAGCACCGGCCCGGGCTGAGGCCGCGAGCATCGCGGTGATGCCGGGAAGGACATCAATTTGGATTTTACGCCATTCGTCCGGACCATTCTCCAGCGCTTCGAATACCGCCGCTGCCATCGCAAAAACACCCGGATCCCCCGAGGAGACCACAACGACGCGCTTACCTTCCGCAGCCATTTGCAAAGCGTGCTGAGACCGGTCAATCTCGACCCGGTTGTCACTTGCGTGCAGGGTCAGTCCTTCGCGTTCTGCCACACGCGCAACGTAAGGAATATAACCAACCACATCCGTAGCGTCGGCGAGCGCCGCAGAAACCTCTGGCGTCACAAGTGCCTCGTCACCCGGACCAAGGCCTGCGATCTTGACCCATCCGCTCATGGCCGTCGTCCCTGCCCATGCACAATGATGATCGAGAAATAGGGCGTGAGTCCTTCACAATTCTCTGAAAGTTTACAGACCCTTTGGTTTGGCATCTGCGCATATTCAACGATCCAGGCGCGGTCGTACAATCCAGAGGCCTGCAATGAGCGTTTGACCTTGTCGATGTTGCGGCCGATCTTCATCACCACCAGCGCGTCTGTCTGCGCCATACGACTGGTCAGCTCTTCCTCGGGCAGCGTGCCAACCAGAACGGTCAGCACATCATCTCCCCAGGTGATTGGATCTCCGGTTGCAGTCCATGCACCAGACATGCCGGTGATTGCAGGAACAACCTCGACCGGAGCTTGTTCGCGCAGACGGGAATAAAGATGCATGAACGAGCCGTAGAAGAATGGGTCGCCTTCGCACAGAACAACGACATCTTCACCCTGATCAGACAGAGCTTTCAGATGCGCAGTGCACGCTTCGTAAAACTCGGCAAGCAGTTCATTATAGCGAGGATCAGACAGAGGGATCTCGGTCGTGACCGGATATTCCATAGGAAATTCAATCGCATCGCCGGGGATCATCCCGTTTACGATATTGCGTGCCTGACCGCTGCGGCCCGGTTTGCGGAAGAACGCCACATGTTTGGCATTTCGCAACAGTCGATCGGCTCGGACACTCATCAGATCCGGATCGCCGGGGCCGAGACCCACGCCGTATATCTTGCCCACGTTCATTCGGCGCGGCTCGCGATGGCGTTGACTGCTGCAACAGTGATGGCGCTGCCTCCCAACCGGCCTTTGACGATGCACGAGGGAACAGGTTGTGCTTCCCACAGGGCGTCTTTGGATTCTACTGCGCCGACAAATCCCACCGGGCAACCGATGATGGCCGCCGGGCGAGGGCAGTCAGGGTCTTCAAGCATGTTCAGAAGATGGAACAACGCGGTTGGCGCGTTACCGATCGCGACCAGCGCACCTTCCAGTTTTGGACGCCAAAGCTCCAGCGCCGCAGCCGAGCGGGTGTTGCTCATCTCAGCAGCCAGCGGACGAACACGTTCATCATGCAGAGTGCAGACAACTTCGTTGTCAGCGGGCAGTCGGAACCGTGTCACGCCTTCGCTGACCATACGGGCGTCGCACAGGATCGGCGCGCCGTTTTCCAGCGCGGTGCGGGCAGTCGAGACGAAGTCAGGCGAAAAATGCACGAACTCTTCCAACCCGACCATGCCGGCCGCGTGGATCATGCGAACGGCAACCTGCTCCTCGTCGGCGTCAAACCGGGCCAGATCGGCTTCAGACCGGATGGTTGCAAAGCTCTCTTTGTAGATCGCCGCGCCATCGGTTTCGTATTCATAGGGCATCAGGTCAGGTCCATGGTCATAAGTGTTTCGGGGGTTAGCCCGCGCTGGATGGGCTCATCCCCCGCGCGGCCCTGTTTGACAAGATCAAATCGTCCTGCGCTACCAACCAGTGTGATATCCGCAGGTCCCATACGGGCACATCCTTTCGTGCAGCCCGAGACATGCAGGTTGCCGCTGACACGCTGCGCCAGCTCGCGTGCGATACCCCTGGTCTCAACTTCCGCCTGCGGGCAGAGTGGTGCGCCGGGGCAGGCGTCGGTAGTCATCAGCGGGTCAGTGCCGTCTGTAACGAAGTCGGGTGCAGATATCGTTGCTCCACCTTCCAGCAGGAACATCCGCCAAGGTGTAACGCGCATGGCAAGCGCACCAGATTTGCCGATCAGATCAGACAGCTGTTTCGCCGGCAATTGACCGAACGGCGCGCCATAGACGGGGCCAAGTAGATATGTGCCTGGCTCTAACGGCTCACCAATTGCGCAAGGATGATCACCAAGCCACTCAGTCGGCAGCTGCCGGGATGAGATCAGGCGTGCCATGCGGCGGGTCTCGGGAGTGAAATGCGTCGAGAACCACACAGCGAGTTCGATCAATCGGTCTATTGCCTCACCCTCGGTCACGGAACGGCCCGATTCGCAACCGTCAGCGCGCAGGATCAATCCGGCCTCTCCAAGCTCCAGTCGAATATCAGCCGAATCTCCGGCCAGCTGTCGCTTGGGCCCTGTATCGATGGCAAAGCCAAACTTTGCGGGCAGGGCGGGGAGTTCTCCCAGTCTTTCGATCAATTCGTGTGCCAATCGAGTGGTCAGATCGTCGGCTTGATAGAGCGGCGAGACCAGAATGTTGCGACGAACCTCAATTCCCGGCTCGGCATCCAACAGATCCAGCGCTGCTAGTTCGGCCAACAGTGATCGATGATCCGCCTCGGTGACGCCCCGAAGTTGCAGGTTGGCGCGATTAGTCAGGTCGATGGTGCCGTTGCCGAACCGCTCTGCCAATTCACAAAGTCCCAAGGTCTGGGCTGCGCTAAGCCGCGCCAGCCGGGGACGCACCCGCACCACCAGCCCGTCACCTGACATCATCGGTCGGTGTGCGCCAGGGCACCAACCCTGGACTACAGGTTTTGAGGAGCGGGCACTCATCCCAGCCCCTCCAGATCAGCGCGGATTGAGTTCCGGCGTGTATTCCAAAGCCCGGCCTCCAGCAGCGCACGGAAACGGTCCTGCATCGCCTGATGCGCCTGAGGGTTGGCCTCTTGCAGGAAGGCATCGACCTCGGCGTCGCCAAGAGTGGCGTCGTGGTACAGGTCGAACAGATGGGGCGCGACCGTGCCAGACAGATGCGCGAACGAGGCCATGTGATCCAGAGTCGCCGCAATCTCGGCTGCACCACGAAACCCGTGCCTTTGCATCCCCGCAATCCAGCCCGGGTTGGCAGCACGGGCAT
Organism: Ruegeria arenilitoris; assembly: GCF_013030265.1. Lineage (GTDB taxonomy): Bacteria > Pseudomonadota > Alphaproteobacteria > Rhodobacterales > Rhodobacteraceae > Ruegeria > Ruegeria arenilitoris_E. Next base: position 202,025 of record NZ_WPZQ01000008.1, on the reverse strand, counting down.
GGACCACACGGCTGATTTCCTCGGGCAGAGTGCGCGCACATGGCTTTTCGGGGTTGGTATTGTCCAGATGATACAGCTGCGCGGTGCCGCCGGTGATCTTCTTGGCAGCCGCAAACCCGGCCTCATGGGTGGCATAGTCATTGGCCAACAGAAGGTCGGTTTCAGTCAGGTCCTGCAGGTGGACGAAACTGTCAGCGTTGGCGACCCGCTGGGTAATTCCGTCTTTGTCCTGTGCGATATGCTCGCCTTCCAGCGCGAACGAACTGGCGTCCAGCCAAGCCTGCCCGGCCTGTTCGCGCGCCTCATCGGTGTAGGTTTCGGATAGATGAGTCATGTTCAGGCCATAGCTGCCCGGCGCTGGGCCATAGACTCGGGCTGCCGGAACCTGCCCCGCATAGGGGTTCCAGTCGGGCGCTTCGTCACGTTCGCACAAAGCGCGAACGGCCTGACCATAAAGCGCCGAGAGGGTTGGAAACACGTCACGGAACAGGCCCGAAACACGCAGAGTGACATCCAAACGCGGGCGGCTGAGATCGGTAATCGGCAGCACCTCGATGCCGGAAACCCGCTCGGATCCCTTGTCCCAGACCGGTTTCACGCCCAGCAGGTGCAGGGCCATGGCGAATTCCTCGCCAGCTGTGCGCATCGTGGCAGAACCCCACAGGTCGACGATCAACCCTTTGGGATAATCGCCTTCTTCCTGCAGATGCCGGCGCACCAGTTCCTCGGCCAGTTTCACGCCTTGGGTGTATGCGGCACGGGTCGGAACCGAACGCGGGTCAGTTGTGTAGAGGTTTCGCCCAGTGGGCAGCACATCCGAGCGTCCGCGATAGGGTGAGCCCGACGGTCCGGCTTCGATCCGTTTCCCGGCCAGTGCATCGATCAGGGCACTGCGTTCGGCATGGGCCGAGGGGGCAGGGTCAAAATTGCCCGTCACCTCAGGCACCCGGCCAAAGATGTGCAAACCGTCGCCAAACTGGCTTTCCTTGATGTCGCAGACAAATCGGTCGATGCGGGTGATTGCCTCGGCAGTGCAGGTAGCTTGATCCAGACCAAGGTCGCTTTCCAACCCAATGGCCTGAGCCTCGTCGCGGATATCTTCCTGCAAGCGGTCTCGGCGTTTAGGGTCAAGCCCGTCTGCGTTCGAGAACTCATCCAGCAGCGATTCAAGCCGAACCATCCGATCCGGCGTGCCACTTTCCTTCATCGGTGGTGGGATATGGCCCAGCGTGACCGCCCCGATCCGGCGCTTGGCCTGCGCGGCCTCGCCAGGGTCATTGACGATGAAGGGATAGATCACCGGAAGATCGCGGATCAGAACTTCTGGCCAGCACTCGTCGGAAAGGGCGACCGACTTGCCCGGAAGCCATTCCAGTGTGCCATGTGCGCCGATATGGATCAGCGCATCGGCACCAAGGCTTTTGCGCAGCCACAGATAGAATGCGACGTAGCTGTGGCGCGGGGTGCGCGACAGGTCATGGTAATCGTCATCGCGCAATTCAGGCGTGCCGCGTTCAGGCTGAAGCGCGACCAGCGCTTTGCCCCGGCGCACGGCAGTGAAGTGAAACGCGCCATCGGTGAATACCGGGTCATCTTCAGGGTTGCCCCAGACGGTTTTCAGATCTGAACGTAATTGCTCTGGCAACTGGGCAAGTGCGGTGCGGTAATCCTGCAGCGGCCACGATATGCGGGCGTCCAGCAGAGTTTCGGCAATCGGCTCTGCGGGTGCAGTGTCATAGCCTTCACCCTGCAAATCGGACAACATCGCCTCAGCCGAGGCCAGTGCATCAAGGCCCACCGCATGGGCCATCTGCCAGTCCTTACCGGGATATGTGGACAGCACCAGAGCGGGCACCTGATCTGCTTTGGGACGGTCGTGCAGGTTCAGCCAACCGGTCACACGGTCGATGATTGCTTCGATCCGTTCAGGTTCCGCCCGGTGGGCAAAGCGGGAATACTCAAGGTGCGGGTCGCGTTTGCCGGGCTCTTTGAAAGAAGCGATACCTGCCGAGATGCGCCCATCCACTTCGGGCAAAACCACATGCATGGCGAGGTCGGCGGGCGAAAGGCCGCGTTCCGCCTCAGCCCATGCTTTGCGGCGCGAGGTCGCCAGAGCAACCTGAAACACTGGCATATTAGCAGCGTCCAAGGGGGATGTCCCCGACGTGCCTTTGCCCGAGAATGAGGTGGCATTGATGATTGCGGATGGGTTCAGGGCAACAACTTGTTCACGTAGCCAATCGGCGGCTGCGGGCGCTTTCAAAGATGGCGCGAACAGCCCAACCGCGTCCAGACCACGGTCTCGTAAGCTGCGGATCAAGGCTGCGATCGGCGCAGTGTCCGCCGAGGTCAGATAGGCCCGATAGAAGCTCACAAGGATGCGCTTCGCGCCGCCTGAGAAGGCGTTGTCTGCCGGGATAACGCCGCGATCGGGGCACCAAGCTCCGCATTCTGGCAGGGTTTTTGCACCCATCACCGGCCCGGCATAAAGCCCCGCGGCCAGAGCCATCTGAGCCAAGGCAGCTTGCGCGGCAACTTCTCCACCAGTGTCGCACAGATGAGCCAGCCGCCGCAGGGTCGAAACAGGCAGGGTCGAATAGTCATCCAGCCGCGTGTCCTCGCGCCCGTCCGCGGGCAGAACGGCCAGTGCAATGCCTTTGTCCTGCGCCAGCGAAAGAACTTGCTGCAGGCCATAGGACCAGTAGGGCACACCGCCGATCAGACGGATCAGAATGCCTTTGGCCCCCTCAAGCGTCTGCTCGACATAGGTGTCGACGGACAGCGGGTGTTTCAACGCCGTCAGATTGGCCAGCCGCATCGTTGGCATTCGCCCTTCGGCACCGCCACCGCGATGCCATCCTGCCGCAAAAGCACCCAGGTCGCTGTCCGAGAAAGACAGCACCACCAGATCCGCCGGGCTCTGGCCCAGATCGGTTGGGGTTTCAGTTTCTTCTAACCCGTGGCTTTCGCGGAAGACGACGTGCATGGCTTACTCGGCAGCCTCGGCTACACCTACTAGGATATCGCGGATCGCAGCCTCTTTGATGTCGTCATGCTCGGCAATCACGACCAGACGCGAGCGGCGGTCTTCGCCGGGTTCCCACGGGCGGTCGTACTGGTGACGGACGCGGGCGCCTACTGCCTGCACCAGAAGGCGCATCGGTTTGCCCTGAACGGCGGCATAGCCTTTGACGCGCAGGATGTTCAGCTCAGTCGCCAGACGTTCGATTTTGGCAACCAGATCGGCTGGGTCGGTCTGTTCCGGCAGCTCAACAATGATGCTTTCGAAATCGTCATGCTCGTGATCGTGGTGTCCGTCGTGATGGCTTGGGCGGGCGTCCATGTCATCCTCGGCAGCGGCTTCGAGTCCCAGAACAACGCGCACGTCTACGGCGCCTTCGGCGACTTCTACCACAGGCAGCGGGCGCGGAGCTTCGGCGGCGATGATCTCTTTGGCTTTGGCAACACCCTCGGGACCGGCCAGATCGGGCTTGGTCAGCAGGATAATGTCGGCGCAGGAGATCTGGTCCTCGAACACCTCGGACAGAGGCGTTTCGTGGTCGATCGAGTCGTCAGCCAAGCGCTGTGCATCCACGGCTTCGACATTCGGAGCAAAGCGCCCTGCGGCCACGGCCTCGGCATCGGCCAGAGCGATTACGCCGTCAACGGTGATCTTGGAACGGATATCCGGCCAGTCGAATGCCTTCAGCAGCGGCTTGGGCAGCGCGAGTCCGGAGGTTTCAATCAGTATGTGATCGGGGCGCGGTTCCAGCGCCATCAGCGCTTCGATGGTCGGAATGAAATCGTCGGCCACGGTGCAGCAGATGCAGCCATTGGCCAGTTCCATGATGTTTTCCGCCGGGCAATCGGGAATGGCGCAGGATTTCAGGATGTCACCATCGACGCCAACGTCACCGAACTCGTTGACGACAACGGCCAGACGTTTGCCCTGCGGGTTCTGCATCAGGTGCTTGACCAGTGTGGTTTTGCCCGAGCCCAGAAAGCCGGTGATTACAGTAACGGGAAGTTTTTCGAGGTTGCTCATTTCAGGGCTCCAATCGGGGGAATGCGGGCCGCACAGTTTTTGCGGAAATGTTCAGGTCGCTCGCGCCATGTCACAAGGCCGTCTTCGGTTGCGAGATACTTGGTGACGCCTTCGACGATGGTCTCGACGTGGTCGGTTTCGTTGAGGTTCTCATACACAAAGGTCCAGCGGGACGGTCCGCCACGCAGTACGATCGAACACCCCTGATCGCAGTTCGAAAGGCACTCAACGGCCTTAAGGTCAATGCCATCTGGCAGCTCGGCCTCGGTCAGCGCTTTATGCAATAATGTGCCGGGGCGCTGGTCATCTTCCTCGATAGGAAGGCCACGCCGGCAGGTTGTGCAGACCAGCAGTTCAACTGGTGTCGTTTCGGTCACGTCTCTCATCCCCCCTTCACGGTTTTCGGGGGACGGGGTATGCGCGGGCCTTGGCCCGACACCGGAACACCCCGTCCGGTCTGGTCTTCGGGCGTTGGCAGGTCTCCCGGCTTGCGGATGTCAGAGGTATCCTCTGGCAGGTGTCCTGCCTTCCCGGCCTGCAGGCCAGTGGCTTTGGGCACCTTCTCCGGTCACGGTCGCGGGGGCGGCTGCATTTGACGGCATTCCATACCGCTGATGCATTCCCTTTTCATCTGCTTGCACAGACACCAACGAAAGGGACATGCGGCAAGCAAAGGGGCGTTGTCAAGCGAATGGAGGCGCTCTCAGATCGCCGAGATGGAAAAGCGACTTGCAGTGGTCAGTCAGCGGCATCCGCTTTGATCCGTTCTTGCAACCAGGTCTCAAAGAGGCGGGCAGAGGCCGTCGGGCGGGTCGCGCCGTCTGAGCGGATCAGGTAATGGGACTGAGCAAAGGGAATCGGTGGTCCGGCGATCTGCAGGGGCGCACCCTGCGCAATCGCATTCCGGGCAAAGCGTTCAAGGATTGTGGCGTAGCCAGCCCCCGCCATCACAAGTTGCAACGCGGTGACCGTTGTATCCGCCGAATATTGAGACTGAAGTTCAGGCTGGTGAATGCCATGCGCTTCAAAGTATCGTGCCCAGTTGTCTTCATATCCAAGGATATGGATCAGAGGACTTTCACGGAATTCTGCCTTGCTAGGCGCTGTGGTGCCGGATCTGCAAACCGGAACAAGGAATTCATCCGAAAGTTTCTCTGCCCTGAGCCCCGGCCAGTCGCCATAGCCCAGACGAATATCGATATCCACATCGCTGGAACCCATGGTGTCATTCCAGATGTGAGTCACCAATCGCACAGGGATGTCGGGATGTTGGCTGGTGAATTCAGGTAGTTCGGCAGCCAACCAATAAGTCATGGTTGAAATTGCCGCACGAACGGTCAGCGTCTGCTGAGACGCTGGGCCAAACAAACTGTTGGTCGAAAGGGTTATGTCAGACAGAGCGCGCCGAACAGTCAAAGCATAGGATTGGCCAAGCTCGGTCAATTCCAGTCGTCTTGCCTGTCGAGTGAAGAGAGGTTGGCCCAACTCGGCTTCCAATGAACGGATATGCAGGGATACCGCGGTTTGTGTCAGACCCAGCTCTTGCGCGGTTGCAGTGAAATTCAGATGCCGAGCGGCAGCTTCGAAACTACGCAGCCAGGAAGGGTTTGGTAGACGATCCATTTATCACCAAAAATTTTTGCCCATAAGCTCGATTATTATTCGTTTCATTTGCGGGTTATCAAGGTGAATACTCCGCGTGAAAACGGTTCGGGCATAGCCCATAGGGAGGATTCGCAATGAAGGTTGGATTTATCGGTCTTGGGAATGTGGGGGGTAAGCTCTCGGGTTCGTTGCTGCGCAACGGGGTTGATTTGACAGTTCATGATCTGAACCCGGATCTGGTTGCTGAATTTGTTGCGCAGGGTGCCAAGGCTGCTGAAGGTCCGGCGCAACTGATGCGGGATTGTGATGCGGTTATCACCTGCTTGCCATCCCCTGCGGCATCGGATGCCGTGATGCAGGAAATGCTGCCAAAGGTTGGTCCGGGCAAGATCTGGATGGAGATGTCCACCACTGATGAGGCCGAAGTGAAACGGTTGGGTGCCATGGTGATCGAACGCGGTGGCGCCGCAGTAGATTGCCCTGTTTCCGGGGGATGCCATCGCGCAGCTACGGGCAATATTTCGATTTTTGCCGGATGTGAACGCGCAACATTTGAACGGATTTTGCCCTTTCTGACAACCATGGGGCGCCGCATTCTGCATACCGGTGAACTGGGATCTGCTTCGGTTCTGAAGGTGCTGACCAACTATCTGGCCACCGCCAACCTGATCACCTGTGCCGAAGCCCTGGTCACTGCCAAGGCTGCAGGGATGGATCTGAATACGACCTATGAGGCGATCAAGATCTCATCAGGAACCTCATTTGTGCATGAAACCGAAAGTCAGGTCATCCTGAATGGATCACGTGATATCTCGTTTACAATGGATCTTGTGAAAAAGGATATCGGGCTGTTTCAGGAAGTCGCAGATCGTGCCGGGGTGCCGTTGGAGATGAACCCGGTGATGATCAAGATTTTCGAGGACGGAATTGCCCGGTATGGTGACCGCGAGCTGTCGCCCAATATCATCAGACGACTGGAAGATGCCACCGGACTGGATATTCGCGCATCGGGTTTCCCGACCGAAATGCTGGATGATGAGCCGGAAGAACCGGGGTACGAGGTGATCCCTCAGGGGCGCTAGAGCGCATAGATCAACATAGGTCTGAGCGCTTCGGCCTTACGATTTAGTGATCGGATGATAGTCGAGAGGGTTCTACCAATAAGCCGGGTTTTTGAACGCTTCGGCGCATTGTGATGGCCCTTTCAAAGGCGCAAGGTCCTGATCCGAAAGAGACTGTGCCAGCCACCCGTGGGGATATTGAAGCTTCATGGGTGGCTGGGCTTGCTGCTCGGTAATCTGTTCAAAACCAACTTTGGAATAGTAGTTCGGATCGCCATAGGTGATCACCACATCAACGCCGCGCCCGCGCAGATCGCTCAGCCCGAACGTCAGGAGCTTTTGTCCAACGCCTTTCCCTTGCTGGTCTGTTGCAACGGCCACAGGGGACAACATGAATACGGTGCGGTCATCCTGCTCATACTTGAGGCGGGTAAATATTATGCACCCGGTAAGAGTGCCACCATTTGTGGCAGTGAAGACATACATGTCACCAGGGTTGGTCTTTGCCAGAATGTCTTTCACCAGCCCTGCGATCAGTTGACCTTCCTCATCACCTTCGAAGGCTGCGAAAACAGCTCCGAAAAACTCGATAATTTCGTCGTGTCTGCCACTGGTATGGCGGGAGTAGTCCATGTCGCACCTCAATTCTGACGGTCAGTGGTTCAGCCGGAACCCTTGGTCATTTAGCTGGGTATTTCACCCATATGACTCGACATGGTAAAGGTGAAAGATTATTTAGAACAAATATAGAACATTTGGTGTCAGGTATGCTCAGAGGGGTGCAAAAACGCGTTGCTTCGCTATGGTTCTTCCGGTTGTCCAGCGACCGGGTTCTCAGGGCGAATCCGGTTCAGGGGCCGTTCGCCCTGACCCTCAAGCAGAACAATGCCAACCGCATATATTGTCTGAATGGCGAAGCCGAGCGTCAGGGCCTGCACAGCGGCATGCCTTATGCGGATGCCCGTGCGTTTTGTCCTGACCTGCAAAGCCAGCCTGCCGATCTGCAGGGCGATCTGCAGTTCCTGCATATCCTGCGGCGCTGGGCGACGCGCTATTGCCCTTGGGTGGGGCTGGAGGGTCGGGATGGGCTGGTTCTGGATGTGACCGGTTCCGCGCATCTGTTTGGCGGGGAACCCATGATGCTGGCGGATATGCGCAGGCGACTGGCACGGGTCGGGCTGTCGGTGCGGATCGGACTGGCCGATACGCGTGGCGCGGCTTGGGCATTGGCACATTACCAAGAGGGCGTGGCAGCCCGGGGTGATACCCTGAATGCGATAGGGACGTTGCCCGTGGCGGCATTGCGGCTGCAGGAGGATACGTCGGTTGCTTTGCAACGGCTGGGACTGCGCAGGATTTCGGATCTTGCAGCAACCTCACGTGCGCCGCTGGCCCGGCGTTTGGGGCCGGAACTGCTGATGCGTCTGGATCAGGCGCTTGGGGCGCAGCCTGAAGAGATTTCGCCATTGGCCGATCCACCACGGTATGGCGTGCGTCTGACCTTGCCGGAACCGATTGGACTGGTGTCGGATGTCAGGGCGGGTGTCGAGCGGTTGTTGGAACAGCTCTGTGCGAAACTTAAGGCACAGGAGGTCGGCGCGCGTCGGCTTTGCCTGACACTTGATCGTGTGGATCACGACAGCCAGACAGTCGAATTGCGTCTGGCCCGACCGTTGCGTGATCCGAACCGGATACTCCCACTTTTTGAACGCGGGATTGGAGAGGTCGATGCCGGTTTTGGTATCGACCGGATGCGGATTGAGGCCACGCAGGTCGAGGCGCAGCCGGTACAGCAGATCAGCCACGTCTCAGCGGGGCGTGTGGATCAGGTGTATGATCTGATTACCCGGATCGGAAACCGCATCGGGCTGGAGAATGTTCACCGGTACCTGCCTGCGGACAGTCATATACCCGAACGCAGCTCCATTCTGGCCCCGGCAGCCTATTCCGAGCCGGGCGGCGCATGGGTGGCTTTGCGCCCACGGCCTTTGCGTCTTTTCCCGCCCGAGCCGATTTCCGGAGCGGGATCACGTCCGCCGCAGAGGTTTCGCTGGCGGCGTATGGCGCTTTCAATCGAGCGTGCCACGGGACCGGAACGCATCGCCCCTGAATGGTGGCTGGAGGATGAGAACTGGCGTTCGGGAGTTCGTGATTACTGGCGGGTTCAGACACGGCAGGGATGGCGGCTCTGGCTGTTTTATACCCCGCAAAATCCGGGCTGGTTTGTGCAGGGAGAGTTCGCATGACCGAGGTGAACCGCACACATCGCCCGGTTGAGGCGTTTCATCAGGACATGCTCAGTCCTCACACGGATCGTTTGGGATATGCCGAACTTTGCGTGACGACCAACTTCACCTTTTTGACCGGTGCTTCGCACCCCGAAGAACTGGTTACGCGCGCTGCGACGCTGGGTTTGGCTGCACTCGCTATCACCGACCGGAATTCTCTGGCTGGCGTAGTGCGGGCCTGGACTGCTCTGAAAGAACTGAAGCGTGAGGCGGAAGAAGCGATCAAAATCCGGTCCCAACACCGGGTCGATTCCTGTTCAAGACAGGAGGTCGGCAATCCGCAGCCCATTGCCAATCCCGGGACGGTTCATGTCCCGCGACTGATCATCGGTTGCCGTCTGGTTCTGCAGGACAGTTCGGTCGATTGGATTGCGCTGCCGCGTGATCGGGCAGCGTATCAGCGACTGACCCGTCTGCTGACATTGGGTAAACGGCGCGCCCAAAAAGGGGAGTGTCATCTGGATCTCAGGGATATGCTTGAGGCCTGCAAAGGCATGATCCTGATTGCTTTGCCGCAAGGTGAGTTAATGGATGCCACCCGGGACATCCAAAAAGTACGACGACGGTTTCCCAACCACGTCTTTCTGGGGGCCGCACCACGTTATGACGGCAGTGATCAGGCCTATATTGCTGCCTGTGCGCGGCTGGCTCAGCGGACCTCGGCCCCCATGGTCGCGGTGGGCGACGTGCTTATGCACAATGCCAGCCGCAAGCAACTGGCAGATGTTCTGACCTGTATGCGCGAAGGCATCACCATTGACGATATAGGCACACGTGCCCTGCCTAACGCCGAACGGCGGCTGAAAGGGGCAGCTGATATGGCGCGCCTTTTTCGCGACCATCCCGGTACCCTGCGTCGCACGCTGGAGATCGCCGACAAGTGCAGTTTTGATCTGGGTGAATTGTCCTATGAATATCCCGACGAGATCGGTCTGGGTGAGGAACCGCAGGAGCGGCTGGAACGGCTGGCTCATGATGGGTTGAAACGGCGCTATCCCGGTGGCGCGCCGGATAAGGCCCTGAACCTCATGAAAAAGGAGTTGGAACTGGTCCGCGATCTGGGCTTTCCGGCTTACTTCCTGACCGTGCATGACATTGTACAGTTCGCCCGATCAGAGGGCATCCTGTGTCAGGGGAGAGGTTCCGCCGCCAACTCGATCCTCTGTTACCTCCTGGGTATCACTGATGTCAGCCCCGATCAGATCACCATGGTGTTTGAACGCTTTGTGTCAAAATACCGGGGAGAGCCGCCGGATATCGACGTGGATTTTGAACATGAACGGCGCGAAGAGGTGATCCAGTGGATATATGAAAAATATGGCCGCCACCGGGCGGGTTTGTGTGCCACGGTCATCCATTTCCGTTCCCGGGCGGCCATTCGCGAAGTGGGTAAAGTGATGGGGTTGTCTCAGGACGTGACGGCTGGTTTGTCTGGTCAGATCTGGGGCATGACCAATGGAGGGGTCGATCCCGAACGGATACGCGAACTGGGCCTTGATCCCGGTGACCGGCGCCTGATGCAAACCATTCGCCTGATCGGTGAAGTCATCGGGTTCCCCCGTCACCTGTCACAGCATGTCGGCGGTTTTGTTATCACCAAGGGACGGTTGGACGAGATGTGCCCCATCGAGAACGCGGCGATGGAGGACCGTACGGTCATCGAATGGGACAAGGATGACATCGACGCGCTTGGCATCCTCAAGGTCGATGTGCTCGGCTTGGGAATGCTCAGTTGCGTGAGGAAGGCATTCGGTCTGCTGCAGCAGCACGAGGGGCAATCATTTACCATCGCTTCGGTTCCACAAGGGGATGAAGCCACCTATGACATGCTTTGTCGGGCTGATGCCATCGGTGTGTTTCAGGTGGAAAGTCGGGCGCAGATGAATTTTCTGCCCCGAATGCGCCCACGTATCTTTTACGATCTGGTGATTGAAGTCGCTATCGTTCGACCCGGCCCGATTCAGGGGGGGATGGTGCAGCCCTACATCAAGCGTCGCCAGGGATTGGAAGAGGTCAGCTATCCCTCGGAAGAACTGCGGGAAGTTATGGCCAAAACTCTTGGCGTGCCGTTGTTTCAGGAACAGGCGATGCAGATCGCAGTGGTCGCCGCAGGATTTACGCCAGAGGAAGCAGACCGTCTGCGCCGGTCTCTCGCCTCTTTTCGCAGAATGGGAACCATAGGTACGTTTCGGGATAAGTTCATCGCAGGAATGCTTGCTAACGGCTACGATATGGATTTTGCCGGGCGCTGTTTTTCACAGATTGAAGGCTTTGCCGATTATGGTTTTCCGGAAAGCCATGCCGCTGCCTTTGCAATGCTGGCCTATGTTTCGGCCTGGCTGAAATGTCACCATCCGGCGGTATTTGCCTGTGCTCTGCTGAACTCCCAACCGATGGGGTTTTATGCGCCGGCCCAGATTGTGCGCGATGCGCGCGAACATGGGGTCGAAGTGCGTCCGATCTGCGTCAACAGCAGTCAGTGGGACAACATTTTGGAGCGCCGTGCGGATGGAGGGTTGGCGTTGCGCTTGGGGTTCCGCCAGATCAAAGGGTTCAAAGAAGAGGAGGCCGGCTGGATCGTGGCAGCCCGGGGCAACGGATACCACGACCCGCAAAGCCTCTGGCTGCGGGCAGGGCTGATCCCTGCGACTCTGGCGCGCTTGGCCGAAGCCGATACGTTCGCTGATATGGGGCTGACCCGGCGCGAGGCGCTCTGGCATGTCAAATCCATCCGGAGCCAGCAACCACTGCCGCTGTTTAACGACCCGATTGACGGAGAAAGTATCTCAGAAGCTGATGTGAATTTACCGATGATGCATTTGGGGGAAGAGGTCGTCGAAGATTACGTCTCGACTCGCCTGACCCTGCGTGCGCATCCAATGGAACTTCTGCGTCCATCCATGCCGGGGCTTATCGCCCACAACTCTCTGCACAAGATACCGCTCGGGCGTTATAGCGTGTGCGGACTGGTCATCACCCGCCAGCGACCCGGTACGGCCTCGGGCGTGATCTTTCTGACACTTGAGGATGAAACCGGCGTCAGCAATGTGGTGGTCTGGCCCAAGGTGTATGAGCAGTTTCGCCGCATCGTTATGGGGGGACGGCTTTTGCAGGTGACCGGATATCTGCAGCGTGAAGGCATTGTTGTACACCTGATCGCGCAGGATATCAGGGACATGTCGCACAAGCTGTCAGAACTGGGGCATCCGATGGACGATGCGATTGGTATAACTCAACCTCATGCCGATGATGCACCGCGTGCCAATCGTGCGCCACCACGGGCACGTCACCCCCGTGAACAGGCCAAGCGTCTCTTCCCAAGTCGGGATTTCCATTAGGGCGAGCGCTTAAATTACTGCAGGCGCCAAGAATTCTGGCTTACCATATCTAAAGCGCACGATTTCCTCTAACGCATTCAAGTTCGAACATAGAGTGCTTGCCGAAGACAAAATGAAAGCGATGCGGCCTGAATCAATCTGGAACCACCTGCAGCTCGCAACCAAAAAGGGAAGCTCAAATCAAGTAGCCGAAACACCCATGCTAATGCGTTGAGTTTCTTGAGGTTAAGTGGAGGCGAGTACCGGAATCGAACCGGTGTACACGGATTTGCAATCCGCTGCGTCACCACTCCGCCAACTCGCCTTTTCAAGTAAAATCAAATACTTGCCGTGGTGTGACAGGCGTTCTAACAGCTTTCGATACAGACGTCCAGTGGGTCGGCGCAAAATAGACGGACGTTTGGCAAATTCGGGGCCGGGAGCAGCGTCGGCCGTTGAAAGTTGCTTTTGAAATTTCAGTACTTGAGACGTTGCCGGAGGGTGACGAATGTGGCACAAGCCGATCAATCAGGGAAAAAGAATGAGCGATCACATGACAGATTTCGCAGCCCGACGTCTTACAATGGTTGATACACAGATTCGACCTTCGGATGTTACAAAGTTTCCCATTATCGATGCGATGCTGGCCGTTGAGCGTGAGAAGTTCGTTCCGGGCTCACATCGGGAAGCAGCTTATGTCGGCGATTTGATTGAACTGGGCGATGGGAGTTGTCTGCTGGAACCGCGTACCCTGGCCAAAATGCTGGACGCGCTGAACATTTCCAACGATGAGGTGGTGTTGGATATCGCCCCTGCGCTTGGATATTCAACTGCCGTCGCGGCCCGGATGGCTCAACTGGTTGTCGGTGTCGAAGAGGATGAGACCCGCGCCACGGAAGCGCAAAGCAACCTGATGGAAGCTGAAGCTGACAATGCGATTATTCATACCGGTCCGCTCGAGCAGGGAGCTGCAGAACACGGGCCATATGATGTCATTATCATTCAGGGCGGTGTCGAGCGCTTGCCGGATGCGCTGCTTGATCAGCTGAAGGATAATGGCCGCATCGCATGCGTGTTCATGGAAGGCCAGTTAGGTACCGTGAGGATTGGTCGGAAGACAGCTGACCGGGTAACCTGGCGAGACGCCTTCAATGCAAGTGCGCCGGTATTACCGGCATTTTCCGCCGAGAGTGCATTTTCGCTATAGTCATTCAGCAGATTTTTCTGCTGCCTTGATTAGTTGAAAACAAAGGCGCAAACTACCTGCGAGGCAGGGTTATTTTGATTTGAGAGGAATTGGGTATGCGTGGAATGGCTAGAGGTAAGCTGGTCAAGGCTCTCGCATTGACAGCTGGTCTTGCTCTGAGCGCAATGCCGGTGCGATCGGTTTGGGCCGACAATCTGACAGATGCGTTCATTGGGGCTTACAACACTAGTGGCCTGCTGGAGCAAAACCGTGCTTTGCTGCGTGCAGCGGATGAAGATGTCGCAATCGCATTGTCGGCATTGCGTCCGATCATCAACTGGACGGTTCGTGTCAGCCGGGATTACACGAAACGTCGTGTTGGTACCGTGGTAACCACAACTGAGCCATCAAACTTCTTTTCCGGATTGACGCTTAGCCAGCTGATCTATGATGGCGGCGCATCCGTTTTGGGCAAACAGTCGGCACAGGAAACGGTTCTGTCGACCCGCCAGTCTCTGATCGATATTGAGCAGCAGGTTCTTTTCCGCGCTGCGACCGCTTACTTGCGGGTTTTGCTTGAAGAAGAAACTGTCCAGATCCGTCAAAACAACGTCGATCTGTCCAGCGAAGAATTGCGCGCCACTCAGGATCGTTTTGAGGTTGGTGAGGTTACGCGTACTGACGTTGCACTGTCAGAATCGCAGCTGGCCAGTTCGCGTGCCGATCTGGCTGATGCCAAGGGTGCGCTCAGTACCGCACAGGCAGAGTATGTGAACGCGGTTGGCAAACTTCCTGGTCGCACGGCTGGTCAGCCCAGCCTGCCAAACCTGCCGCGCTCAGCGGCCGAGGCTCAGAATCTGGCGCAGCGCAACCATCCTTCCATTCTGTCCGCCCAACATCAGGTCCGTGCGCTGGATTTGATCGTTCAGCAACAGCGCGCAGGGTTGGGGCCGAATGTCAGCCTGAACGCTGATGCGGGTATTACCGAAACCTATGACAGTGACGATTACATCAATGACGCAACTGTCTCCCTGACCTTCAACCAGCCTATCTACGCTGGTGGTCGTTTGGCTGCCGCTGTTCGGCGTGCCATGGCTACGCGTGATGCATCACGGGCCAATCTGTTGAATGTTCAGAAAAACATCACACAGGGCGTGACGGATGCCTATGTGCGCTTTGAAACGGCGACTGCAAGCCTGACTGCTTCGAACGAACGAGTGCGCGCCTCGCAGGTCGCTTTTGACGGAATTCGGGAAGAAGCAACCTTGGGTGCACGGACCACGCTGGACGTACTGACTGCGCAGCAGGATTTGCTGGACGCTCAGCTCGCACAGGTTGCGTCCCGTACCGAGCGTTCGCTGGCTGCTTATCAGCTGTTGCAGGCGCAGGGGCTTCTGACTGCAGAGCGTCTGGGGCTGGCAGTTCAAATCTATGATCCGACCCTCTACTATAATCTGGTCAAGAAAGCTCCAGCTCAGGTCAGCAAGCAAAGCCGTGATCTGGATCGTGTCCTCAAAGCGTTGCGTCGCGAATAAGCGGCGTTACTACCTGTTGTGAGGTCAGAATTGTTTAGCTACACTTGGTCCAAGGGCTAGAGCGGTAGAGAACAATGTCAGATAACACGATAAAAGCAGGGGTCGAGGACGTCCTGTCCTCGGTCAAACGTCTGGTCAGCGAAGAGGGCCGTAAGGTTCCCGATCTGGTTAAGGCCTCGGCTCCACGCAAACCCGGGCGTTTGGTTTTGACCGACGCCCTGCGAGTTGGCGATCATCCAAAGGTTGCAAGCGCAGAGGCTCCGCTGAAGCTCGAGGCTGAATATTCGGCCGATGCGATAATGCAAACGGATGAGGCTAAGCTTCAGCCTGCAAATGATCTTTCACAACCGATGAGACTACGGCCCTGTGACATCGTTCAGCCGGGCGAGGGCGCCGAAGTTTCCGAGAGCCTTGAGAATGCTCAGCCTGCTCCGGATCAATCGACCGAAGCTAATGGAGAAACTGCTGATCTTGCAGACAGCCTGAGTGCTAAGATCGAAGCGTTGGAAGCTGCGATTGCCCGCACCGAAGATCAGTGGGAGCCGGATGGTGAAAGCGATGACGCCTATTCCGGAACACGTACGACATCCATGAATTGGAGCGAAGAGGTCGAATCTTCTGAGACATTTGAAGACGAAGATGATGCCGCCGAAGAGCTGGACGCAGCTGAAGACCCAGAATTTGTGACGGAAGAAGTTGATGTACCGGTCACATTTATCCGAGATCCAAGCTGGAATGTTCAGCCGGTTGCAGAAGAAGTGGATGAAGTTTCAGAGATTGATGCTCGGCTTATAGACGAGGCAGCTCTGCAGGATTTAGTCGCGCAAGTCGTCCGGCAGGAATTGCAGGGCGCATTGGGTGAACGTATCACGCGTAACGTTCGCAAAATGGTAAGGCGCGAAATCAACCGTGCTCTGGCCGAGCAGGATCTGGAGTAACTGCTAGCTACGCTGAGGTGTCTCGGCCAAAGAAAGCAACAAATCCAAGTCCATATGCGTCTCGAGGTGGTCAGCAAGGTCATCAAGCGTTTGATCAACCCCGTCTTCATAGGCGATGTTTGAACTCACTCCCAGTTGCTTCAGATAGCTGGCGCGGAAAGAATCCGATGAGAATATTCCGTGCAGGTAGCTGCCGCGAATGCGTCCATTCGCGCTGGCTGCACCTTCGGGCCTGCCATCAATCTCCAACCATGCGCGTGTGCAATCCGGGCCCTCGGTCCGGCCCATATGAATTTCGTAGCCACTTACCGGCGCTCCGCCTTCCAGTGCTTTGGCCTTGGTTAGTGTTACGCGTTTCTGCCCGGCCATGACGGTGCTGACATCCAGTAAACCAAGACCATCAACGGTACCTGGGCGTCCATCTACGCCATCCGGGTCCGAGATCGTCTTCCCCAGCATCTGATAACCGCCGCACAGGCCTAACACGTGGCCACCGCGGCGCACATGCGCATACAGGTCGATGTCCCAACCCTGTTTTCGGAAGTAAGCCAAATCCCCAATCGTGGATTTACTGCCGGGTAGCAGCACCAGATTGGCGTCACCGGGCAGTGCACGGCCTGCGGGCACAATTTCAACACTAATGTCTGGCTCGGCTGACAGAGGATCAAGATCATCAAAATTGGCCATGCGCTCCAGTTGAGGAACGACTACCTTGCATTTTCCTCCTGTGTGAGAACGGATGTCCATCATGTCTTCTGCGGGCAGTTTCCAGGCGTCATGGAACCACGGAACAACGCCCAGGCACGCCCAACCGGTTCGTGTCGCGATATCATCCCGGCCTTCGTCAAAAAGGCTTACATCACCTTTGAACCGATTGACGGCAAAGCCGCGGATCATCGAAAGGTCATTCTGGTCCAGAACTGCCTGAGTACCCACGATCTGGGCGATGACGCCGCCTCGGTGAATATCTCCAACCAGAACAACAGGCACTCCGGCCGCGCAAGCGAACCCCATATTGGCGATGTCCCCGTTGCGCAGATTGGTCTCTGCAGGACTGCCGGCCCCTTCGATCAGAACAAGGTCAGCATCACTGCAAAGCCTGTCAAAGCTCTGCAGTGCAGCGCCAAGTAGTTTGGATTTGTCTTTCCGATAGTCTCCGGCCTTCATCGTACCGGCACGTTGCCCTTGTACAATGATCTGGGCACCTGTGTCAGTCTCGGGCTTCAACAGGATCGGATTCATGTCGGTGTGCGTAGGGCGGTTGGCAGCGCGGGCCTGTAACGCTTGCGCCCGTCCAATCTCGCCGCCGTTTTCTGTAACCGCTGCATTGTTGGACATGTTCTGCGGTTTGAATGGGGCAACGCGTAGGCCACGACGCGAATAAGCACGGGCTAGTCCGGCTACCAGAACCGATTTCCCGACATTGCTGCCGGTGCCCTGAATCATGATTGCGCGTACCATTGGGTGCCTCCTGTGGATGGCAGCACATGACCTGAAATCAGTGATGGAGAAAAGTCCGGAATGGCACGCAGGCATTCCAAAACCGACAATGCTGCAATCATCCGGGCATCAAAAAAGCGCGCCGCAACAGCGGGCGCGCCTTTTTGAAAAACAGAAACAGGCTTTAGGCTGCTTCTGCCTGCTGAGCGGCGTTGCGCCGTTCGCTTTCTTCGCGCGACAGGGCAACCGAAGTACGAACACCGCGACCAACGAATTCCATCAGACCACCCACAACACGTTCGTTGGGGTCGATGCCGGCACAGGTCAGTACCTCGCGGCCATCGCGCGAGCGAGCCCAGCGAGCAATTTGTTCAGGTCCATTGCCATACTTTTTGTCGTCGGCGATGGCATCGTCGAGCGCGGCCAGTACGACAGCCGCAAAAAGTTTCCGGGCACGGTTGCCTTGTTCATTGTTAAAGGCGGTGCCGTCAACGAAATCTCTCATCTCGTTTTCCTTGTTGTTCTTGCTCTTGCATTTTCGGCGTGACGGTTCTTATGACCTATTAGATGCGATTCGGATACACTTAAAATGCATAGTTGCGTTGCGTCATTTGCATGGCTTGCTGCATGTGCAGCACTAGGTGTCGTCGTCTTGTCAGGTGTGGTCCCGCCAGATATAGGGACGTCAACTGACGCATCAACCGTTTGTGAAGGAATTATGTAATGCCCAAGATCAATGGGAACGAAATTCGCCCCGGCAATGTGCTTGAGCATAACGATGGGCTGTGGGCTGCGGTCAAGGTCGATCATGTGAAACCCGGCAAGGGTGGGGCCTTTGCTCAGGTCGAGCTGCGCAACCTGCGCAATGGCTCGAAACTGAACGAACGCTTCCGTTCTGCCGATAAGGTCGAGCGCGTGCGCCTTGAGCAGAAGGATCAGCAATTCCTTTATGAAAACGACGGAATGCTGGTCTTTATGGATGCCGAAACTTACGAACAGATTGAATTGCCAGCAGATTTGCTGGGCGAGCGTCGCCCGTTCCTTCAGGATGGCATGACCATTGTGGTCGAGTTTTATGAAAGCGAAGCGCTGAACGCGACCCTGCCACAGAAGGTGACCTGCAAGATCGTCGAGACTGAACCAGTCGTGAAAGGCCAGACTGCTGCGAACTCGTTCAAACCCGCTCTGCTCGACAATGGCGTAAAGGTTATGGTTCCTCCGTTCATTGGTCAGGACGAGATGATCATCGTGAACACCGAAACCATGGAATATTCTGAGCGCGCGTAACGTCGCGTTAAATACTATTGAGGAATTGGCCGTATAAGCAGTTGCTGAGCGGCCTTTTTCTTATCGGTTCGGAGTTGCGTAGCGATACCGTTCTCGGTCTGGCCCGAATAACTCCAGCAACAACTCATATTTTATGCGGTTCGCGCTGACTTGCCTGTAAAAGGCAATCAGGAAAGAGGTCGGACCCTGAATGCGTGTTAAGCCGCTGGTTGCTGCTACAACGGTGCCCACATCTGTTTCGCCCTTCAACACCAGCCAACCGCCCAGCATCAGGACGCCCACGGTTCCGGCGCCGTTAATCACGCTGAGCAGGAACTTTGCTGACAGCTTCCAGATGAACATCCGTCGCCGTGTTTCAAATATCTTATCAAACTGGTCGTAGACCTCTTTGGTGATCGCGTTGATCTGTTCTGTTGTCAGATGATCAGTGGCGCTGCGAAGAATGCGAACCCGCTCTGCCACAAAGATGTTCACTTTGCGTTGTGAGACCAGAACGATGATGATCTGAGGCACGATCATCGACAGGGCAATCAGCCCAAGCCCGGGTTGTGTGGATGATATGTAACCTATCACGCTGATCAGCGTACCGACCTGAACAACAGGGTCCGCGAAAGCTCCGCCAGCAAATTTCCCAAGCTCTTCCGCCTCAGCCGAGATTGCAGTTGTCATGGTGCCTTTGCGCAGGTTCTCACCGGCTTTGTCGACATCAACCGTTCGAGCCAGCAACCGTTGCCGGATAAGGCGTATAATATCTTCACCCAGCGTACCTGCGCGATAGCCCAGCACCCATTTCAGGGCGAGGCTCAACATTATGACCGCCATCATCCCTGCACCAAGCAAAAGCAAGTAGTCAGGTTTGGGATCTTTGGCAGTCAGGTGATTGACGATGTCGCGCTGAAACTCGAGCGGAGCAGCAGCGAGCGCCGCAACCGCGAGTGAGAGAATTATCAGTACAATTTGCCGCCCCGCGCTAACGCGCCAGATGGCCGAATATAGCTGCAACATGTATTTGCCCGGTCATACACCTGGTAGCAGTGTTAACCTGCTGGCAAGGATGGGCAATTGCACAATCGATTGGCGCGACAAAGACGTGCCGCAGCTGCAACAGGACTTAAACGTCAATCGTTTAGTCTGACGACCGCGTCTCCGGCTCGCATGTCGCCACTGGCGCGTCCGAACCTGAGATAGGCAATCGCTTTGCCAGCGGATTGTGTGTACAGAACGCCGGCTGCTTTTCCATCGGATAGAATTTCAGTACCAACCGGGGCGCTACCTTCGATGGAAACCACACACAGGCCTTTGCGCAGCTCGGTCTTGTGCTTCATTCGGGCAGTCACCTCCTGTCCGACGTAACAGCCCTTTTTGAAGTCGACGCCATTGAGTGCCTCAAATCCAGCTTCAAGGATATACGTGTCTGGTGTCAGTTCCACGCCTGTTTCAGGAATACAGTGCGCCACCCGGATCGAGTTCCAGTCTGTACCGTCGTCGCCCTCGGTCTGTGTTGTGTAGTTCCGCCAGCCAAGGTCCGGGTGGCGTGGGTCGGGCAGGGCGCCATCCGGTGCTGACCCGGTTCCTCGTTGTACATGGAGGTCTGTGTTCTCGATCGCTACATCTGCGCGCAGCTTGTACATAGTCAACCGTTTGGCCAGGCCATCGGCCAGATCGTCAGCAACATCCAGAAGCACCGAACTGCCGTCACGCTTTAGAAAGAAGTCAGCAAGATACTTGCCCTGAGGCGTCAGTATCGCGGCATAGACCAGCCCGTTCTGTAGCTGGTCGATGTTGTTGGTGACCAGCCCTTGCAGAAAGCTGTCAACATCCTTGCCGGTCAGGCGCAAAATGCGGCGGGTGGGCATGGGCAGGTCCTCGTCAATTCCATCAGCCCCGTGATATAGGAGATCACGCCGCCATGACCAGAGGTTACAAGCCGTGTCCGCCCCGATCAGTATCGTAATTCCAACTCTGAACGCCGGAGAGACTCTTGTGCCCACGTTAGAGGCTTTGATGGAAGGGCTGCATGCCGGCCTGATCCGTGAGCTGGTTGTCACGGATGGTGGGTCGACAGACCAGACGCTGCAAATCGCTGAGGAGGCGGGCGCCAGAATTGTCTCGGGCGCACCTTCTCGTGGTGGGCAGTTACGCCGTGGGTGTGAGCAGGCGCAGGGCGACTGGCTGTTGGTTCTGCACGCAGACACGGTATTGGAAACCGGGTGGAGCACCGAGGTTGAAACTCAGTTGCAAACAGGGCGACCAGCTACCTTTCGGTTGTTGTTTCGTGCAAAAGGACTTGGCGCTCGTTGGGTGGCCGGATGGGCCAATACCCGCACGCGCCTGTTTGGGCTACCTTATGGCGATCAGGGGCTTCTGGTCCCACGTCAGACATATATCTCAGCGGGTGGGTTTCCGGATCAGCCATTGATGGAGGACGTCGCACTGATACGCGCACTACCGCGTGTCACGCTGCTATCCTCGCGTGCCTTCACGAGCGCGGAACGCTATATTCGTCAGGGCTGGGTTCGGCGAGGGGCTCGGAATCTGTGGACATTGACCCGGTATTTTCTGGGGGCGGATCCTGAACAGTTGGCTCAGGCGTATCGGCGATAAGGCTCGCGCGCAGCTCGACAACCGATTTGCCGAGACGGAATGGCGCAGCAAAGCTGACAAGACATAGCGCCACGATCTGCAATACCAGAATGTGCGCGTTATCCTGCAGATATTCCCATTCATCCTTCAGCTTACCGACCTGCTCGACCAGATCATCATAGCTTTGTGCGAGGATAAGGTAGTCCCCGGCAATCGCGGGCACCTTGCGTCGCATATTGTCGATGGCTGCCTGTGTGGCCTCATCCAAGGATGTAAAAACCAGAAATTGTTCGATATCGAACGCATCCGCTGTGGCGGCCATGTCCCGCATGTCGTCCATTTCATCTTTGGCCTGACGTCCGAACAGGAAATGCAGCCCCTGCAGCGGAGCGACTTCGTTGGTTACGGCGATGAACAAAGGCAGATCAGCATTGCTTGCGGTTGAGGCTGACAGGAATTCGACCTTTTCACACAAGACCGCCGTATCAGGATCAAAGGCGGGATCGCAAAACCGCAACCTGAACCGCGCCGCATCGCGATCAAACGCCAGCGTCGCCGCATAGGCCACGTCGATCTGCCGGTCCAGACGCGAACTGTCCGAGGTATAAAGCCCCGCCAGAACCGCCACCAGTGCACCAATACCGCCCAGCACGACCCAGACCAGATCGGCCAGCTTCCACGCTCTGTGGCCCGCTGGCTTGCGAAACAGGAAAGCGGTTCCGATCAGCCCCAGCAGAAAGAACAGGATCAGCAGCGGCAGTTGGTTATCGGTCACAAAACTCATGGGCCTGAGTTTAAGTGGTCCCAACCATCACGCAACAGCGATCACGCGCAGTTGTAACGTCTTACGGGATGTTCATACTGCATGAAGGAGAGGGAGATTTTGATGACGAAAGAGATTGTACTGATCCACGGCGCCTTCGCAGGACCCTGGTGTATGAGGGATTATGCGGCCTTCTTCCGCGATCGGGGCTGGACGGTGCATACGCCTGCTCTGCGCTATCACGGCGGGGCTCCCAAGGCCGAACCTGATCCGGGCCTCACCGATACCAGCGTGATGGATTATGCCAATGACATTGCTGATTTTGTGAAAGGTCTGGACAGCAAACCGGTCATTCTGGGCCACGCCATCGCAGGCGTTGTAGCGCAGCAAGTCGCCTCGCGCGGGTTGGCCAGCGCAATTGTTCTGATCAATCCCAACGCGCCGTGGGGCACATTACCGGAAACCGACGACGAACGTGCCATCCCTCGTGCGCTGATGGAGGGTGGGGCGTTCTGGAAACAGCCGATGCGGGTTGAATTCGACCTGATGGCCCCCTTCGCGCTGAACAAGATGCCTGAGGCGCAGCAGCATGCGGTGTTTGACCAGTTGGGGGCCGAAAGCGGGCGCGTGATGTTTGAGATGTTCTTCTGGATGTTCGACGACCACCACGCGATGAAGGTGGACATCGATAAGGTCGACTGCCCGGTGTTGATCGTCTCAGGCAACGAGGACCGGGCCGTGAACCCTGATACCTGCCGGGCTTTGGCGAAGCTGTATGGCGACCGCGCGACCTTCATGCCCGTTGAAGACCACGCGCATTTCCTGTTCATGGAGCCCGGCTGGGAAAAACCCGCCGCGCAGATCGTGGATTGGCTGGAGGAAAAGGTGGGCTAGACCGCCCACCGACGCGCCGCGTTACTTGCTGACCTGAAAGGTGCTCTGAGGCTTCCAGTGCATGCCGCCATCATCACCGCGTACACAGCGCAGCAGGCGTTCCTCGCGTGTGGTGATGGTCGATGTGACGGTATTGTCACCGGTCACGAGGATGAAGGAGTCCAGTGAATAGGCCATGCCCTCGTAATAGCAGAACCGGGTCTCGGCACCGTCCGGAATAGGGGATGCTGTGCTGAGTGTCTGCTGCGCCAGCACAGGCGATGCCAGGGCTGATAGAGCCAGACCGAACCAAAGTTTCTTCATTTCTGTCCTCCCGTTGGAAATCTGAAGTCGTTCAAATGGTTTTGACGCTCACGCCTCATGCATCGTTCTTGGATGACGGATTGAGGGTAAGTGTGAACGAGATCAACGGGTTAGGCAAGGGGAGTGTTTGTGGGATGCTTATGGTGCGTCCCGCGCGCTCCACCTAATGCTCGATGCAAAGTATCAAGCACGCGCTCGACCCGCTCCCATGAGCGAGCGTTCGGCACCCTCCCTCGGGCCAGTAGCGAGGGTTTCTAACCTGTCCCTGATTGCCATACTGAAAAAGCTTGGGCAGCCGTAGCTAATGCTATTGCTACAGTGATCCAAAATAGCATTTGATTTTGCCGTACATTGTCTTTGTGACGACGCTCTTCTTGGGCATAGTCTGAAATAGTAACTAGCGCTTTAGCAGATAGCTTGAAATCGTGACGCCCAACTTTCTCAAGGTCACCGGAGCTTGCAAGAGATTCGATCAACAGACGAAACCGTGCTGAAATTTGGTCATGTTTGGGATGACCGTAAATCCTTTGACCAAAGTGGTCAGTTTCCAATTGAATTATGGACCTTTTTTTAGCTTCATACAAAATTGGCACCCCATCCAGAGCTCGAATGTAGTGCATCTCCACAATCTTTTTGAGCACTGCAATTCGATCATCGCGGTGCCTCAGTGTCGCATTGTATAAAGATTGAAAGAATTTTTCGTTTATCCACGCGCGTTCAGTAGATAGCGTTAATTCTCCAGCGATAAACTTCGATGTGGTTTCAAAGTCTTTGCGAACATAACCAAAAAAACGTGTAACCTTTAGTTCCCATTCAGATAGCTCGTTGATTTGAATTTTAAAGTGTTCAGAAAACTCATTATCTGACCAAAGTCGACCAACTATCGAACATCCAGTAATCTCGTCAACTAAAACAGATTGCTTAGTATCCTCCCGCCAAAGCGTAGGTACGTAATAGTTGTTCGTTGAACTGTAAGCAAATTGAGGTGGGGCTCGTTTTCTAAGGCTTCGCCTCAAAGCCAAAAGACGCGCCTCGCGCCTAAAGAAATCAAACATCCAACTCCTCCACAAACCGCGCGTTCTCCTGAATGTACTGGAACCGCAGTTCGGGTTTTTTGCCCATCAGGCGCTCGACCAGATCCCCGGTTTCGCCGGGTTCGTCCTCGTCGATAGTGACCCGGATCAATTTCCGGGATTTCGGGTCCATTGTGGTCTCTTTCAGGTCCTTGGCGTCCATCTCGCCCAGACCCTTGAAGCGGGATACGTCGATCTTGCCTTTTCCGCCCAGACCCTTCTCAAGCCACTCGTCGCGTTCGGCTTCGTCAAGGCAATAGACGCGTTTCGCCCCTTGGGTCAGGCGGTACAAAGGCGGGCAGGCGAGGTACAGGTGGCCCGCGTCGATCATTGGGCGCATCTGGGTGAAGAAGAACGTCATCAGCAGCGAGGCGATATGCGCACCGTCCACATCCGCGTCGGTCATGATGATGACCTTGTCATAGCGCAGATCGTCGACGTTGAACTTGGTGCCAAGGCCAACGCCCAGCGCTTGGGTCAGGTCGTTGATCTCAGCATTGGTGCCCAGTTTCGAACTGGCCGCGCCCAGTACGTTCAGAATCTTACCACGCAGGGGCAGCAGGGCCTGTGTCTTGCGGTCCCGACCCATTTTGGCGGAACCACCCGCCGAGTCGCCCTCGACGATGAATAATTCCGTGCCGTCGCGTGTTGAACTAGAACAGTCCACCAGCTTGCCGGGGAGACGAAGTTTTTTAGTGGCGGACTTGCGTTGTGTTTCCTTCTCGGCCCGTCGGCGCAGGCGTTCCTCAGCCCGCAGGATGAGGAAGTCCAGAATGGCGCCGGCGGATTTCGTGTCCGCGGCCAGCCAGTTATCGAAGTGGTCGCGGACCGAATTCTCAACCAGCCGCTGTGCCTCGACCGTGGCCAGACGGTCTTTGGTCTGGCCTACGAACTCCGGTTCACTGATGAAACACGAGACCAGAGCACAGCCGCCGGTCATCAGGTCATCGCGGGTGATCTGTGTGGCCTTCTTGTTGTTGATCAACTCGCCATAGGCTTTGATCCCTTTGAGAACCGCAGCCCAGAAGCCCGCGACATGCGTGCCGCCTTCGGGGGTGGGGACGGTGTTACAGTAGGATTGGATGAATCCGTCGCGCGAGGGCGTCCAGTTGATCGCCCATTCGACCTTGCCGGGAGTGCCGAATTTTTCCTGAAAATCCACGGTGCCGGCAAAAGGCTGCTCGGCATAGGTGGAGGAGCCGTTCATCGTCTCCTTCAGGTAATCCGACAGGCCGCCGGGGAAGTGGAACGTCGCCTCGGTCGGCGTTTCGCCATCGTCGATGTGGGATTTCCAGCGGATTTCGACGCCTGAGAACAGGTAGGCCTTGGAACGGATGGATTTAAACAGCCGTGCCGGTTTGAAGCGGTGATGGCCAAAGATTTCCTCATCCGCGTGGAAAGTCACCATGGTGCCGCGCCGGTTTGGGGCAGCGCCCACCTTTTCGACAGGACCCAGAGGGATACCGCGCGAGAACCGTTGTTCGAACAGTTGCTTGTCGCGAGCCACCTGAACGACCATCGAATCTGACAGGGCGTTGACAACGGACGCACCCACGCCGTGCAGACCACCCGAGGTTTGATACGCTTTGCCTGAGAATTTGCCCCCTGCGTGTAGGGTACAAAGGATCACCTCAAGCGCCGATTTGTCCGGGAACTTTGGGTGTGGATCGATCGGAATACCGCGCCCGTTGTCGCGCACGGTCAGGGCGTAGTCGGCATGCAGCTCAACCTCGATCCGGTTGGCATGGCCAGCGACCGCTTCGTCCATCGAGTTGTCGAGGATCTCGGCGACCATGTGATGCAGCGCACGCTCGTCCGTACCGCCGATATACATACCGGGGCGTTTGCGGACCGGTTCCAGGCCTTCAAGCACCTCAATCGAAGAGGCGTCATATGTAGCGGTGGCGCTGGGCGTCAACAGGTCGTCGGGCATGGGTGCTGCTCTTGTTTTTAGGTTTCCCCCATTATGGCAGGTGATGTGTGTCGGGGGAAGGGGGACGCGAGGTGTTGTGGAAAAACTATACCGACAGCTCGGGTTGCATATTGCCCCGGGTTGCGCTCATCTGACCGCCGGAGAGGGAAGGACAGGAAAAATGAGCTGGATCAGGACTGTACCGTTCGAAGAGGCGACCGGTAAACTGAAGAAACTGTACGAACGGGTGACCGGCCCTGACAACAATGTAGACAACATCATGATGGCGCACTCGCTGCGGCCGCATTCGATGGAAGGTCACATGGCGCTGTATAAGAACGTGCTTCATCATTCAGGCAACAAGGTTCCCAAGTGGTTTCTGGAAACGCTTGGGGTCTGGGTCAGTTCGCTGAATAGCTGCGCTTACTGCGTAGAACATCATTTTCAGGGGTTGCAGCGCTTGTTGGGCGATGAAGCCAGGGGCAATGCAATCCGTGCGGCGATTGAGGCGCGGAACCCGGACGCTGCTCCGCTGGATGGGGCGCAGATCGCAGCGATGAAGTATGCCCGGAAGCTGACGGAAACTCCTGCCGGAATTGTCGAGGAGGACATTGTAGCACTTCGGAATGCAGGTTGGGATGATGGTGAGATTCTGGAGATTAACCAGGTCTGCGCCTATTTTTCCTATGCAAACCGAACGGTTCTGGGTCTGGGCTGCTCGACCGAAGGAGACGTGCTGGGCTTGTCACCAAATAATTCAGAGAATCCAAATGACTGGGGGCATAGCTGATCTACTGCAATCAGCGTGCATTAAGCCAATCCAGTATGGTTTTTGCAACAATTTCGGGTTTTTGGTGGAGAAGCCAATGATCCGCATTCGGAAGTGAAACACGCGTCAGATTGGCTGCAAATTCTTCGAGCCCTTCAGTCGACTCTGGCAGCAGGGCCTTGTCGTCTTCACCCCAAATCAGAAGATGAGGGCAGGTGACCTTGAGCCGATCAACCGGTAGTTCGGGCAAATCCGTGAGCGGGATTTCCGGCTCTGCCACCAGAAGGGGTGAGGCGCGGTACCAGTTCAGCATCGCCTCCAGACGTCCGGGACG
Source organism: Ruegeria arenilitoris (assembly GCF_013030265.1). Taxonomy (GTDB): domain Bacteria; phylum Pseudomonadota; class Alphaproteobacteria; order Rhodobacterales; family Rhodobacteraceae; genus Ruegeria; species Ruegeria arenilitoris_E. Next base: position 174,692 of record NZ_WPZQ01000008.1, on the reverse strand, counting down.
TGCCCATTCAACCCGATACTCATCCATTCGTTCGTCGGATAGCCAATCAAGGCCCATCCCATAACGAAAGAACCGTTCCAATTTGGCGAAGTTGTCGGCCGACAAATGCTCAGCGGCATCGGGTGCCCTGAGTTGGTTGATGTATTGCGATGCACTCGACTGTGCGCCTCCTGCTGCCATCGCGCGCTGGAACGGCACAGGATGGACTCCATTCGCAATGATCAGGTGACTGACCAGATCTGGCCGGAACATCGCTAGCCCGTAAGCGACTGAGGCCCCCCAATCGTGTCCCATCACGATGATCGGAGCATCGATAGTCTCGATCAGAGCGATCATGTCTGACACAAGCCGTGAAAGTGCATAGTTTTCGACACCTTCGGGTGCCCAGCTTTGCCCATAGCCGCGCTGATCCGGTGCTATGCAGTGAAAATGCGAAGCAAGATATGAGGCAAGATCACCCCAGGCACCGCCAAACTCGGGAAATCCGTGGAGCATGAGTAAGGCAGGATTGTCTGCCTGTCCCCAGCTTCTGATGTAAAAAGACTGATCGTTCAGTTTTATCGTGCTGGTTTCCATCCCGAGGCCCTTTCAGGTGAGATCTCAGAGGCATTGGTTACACTTAAAGCCATCTATTTGACCCCAATCAAAGCGCGAATGGATCGAAACTGCTAGCCCCTTGCTCAGAACAATGAAACCGAGGAGACAAGTGAATGGAAGTAGTGGCCCAGACCAACCAAGAACCAACCCCGATCAAAGTTGTACCGAGCGCTCAAACCGATGTTGCCGTACCCAGCCCGGAGAAAATCCGTCAGGCGTTTGAGAGTGGTAAGTACCCTTATGGTAAGAAAATGGCGCGCTCGGTCTATGAAGAACAGAAGGCGCAGCTGCAGGCAGAGCTTCTAAAAGTTCAGCTATGGGCGCAGGAGACGGGTCAGCGGTTCGTTCTGTTGTTTGAGGGGCGCGATGCTGCAGGTAAGGGTGGAACGATCAAACGTTTCATGGAGCACTTGAACCCACGTCAGGCGAGGGTTGTAGCGCTGAACAAGCCGACCTGGGAAGAAAAAGGTCAGTGGTACTATCAGCGGTATATTCAGGAACTGCCCACAGTTGGGGAAATGGTGTTCTACGACCGCTCCTGGTACAACCGCGCCGGTGTCGAGCGGGTGATGGGGTTCTGTTCGCCCAACGAGTATCTTGAGTTCATGCGTCAGACGCCCGAGTTGGAGCGGATGCTCGTTCGGTCAGGCATTCAGCTTTACAAATATTGGTTCTCGGTCACACAAACTGAGCAGCAGCGACGCTTTAAGAGCCGCGAGACTGATCCGCTGAAGCAATGGAAGCTTTCACCGATCGACAAAGCCAGCCTGAACAAATGGGACGATTACACTGAGGCAAAAGAGGCGATGTTCTTTTATACGGACACGGCCGATGCGCCCTGGACCATCGTGAAATCGAATGACAAGAAACGCGCGCGCCTGAATTGTATGCGCCACTTCCTTTCTACATTGGACTACCCTGATAAGGATCACAGGATTGTCGGAGAACCAGATCCATTGATTGTCGGGCAAGCGCACCATGTGATTCAGCGTTCCGAGCACATTCTGGGCACAACGCTTCATCCTGAAACACACGGCAACTGAGCCGTCAGATATCCGTCCGCAACATCTCCAAAAACCCTTCGAGGGACTGATAGGTGTTCGTCAATGCGGTGAGCGGTTTCGTAATGTCACCCTCAGGCAGGTCTCGCCAAAGGGTGACTGATTTGCACCGCAACAAATCACCATGTGGATGATCCTTCTCAAACGGGGCCGGAACGCGTTTAAGTTCCGGCTCAGACCGTTCAAATCCTTGATTGGCAAGGTCGGTTAGCATAGTTGCCAGCGTGTCGCCGGTTGTGCCGCCGACTGCATCTCGCCAAGCTGTGAGACCAGATTTATCAAACCCCATCGCACCGCTGCCGATTCGTGTGTAGCTGGGAGAGATCCCGAAAAAGAAACCGAGTTGCAGTGACGATTTAACAGGGAGCCACCAAGCCATGTGCAGATGTGTGTGGTAAGGCGTCTTATCCTTGGAAAACCGCACATCTCTTTGTGGGCGGAACAATTTGGTGCCGGTGCATCCACTGATCTGTTGTGAAAACGCATCCAGCAAACCCAGCGCAGGACCTTTCAGATCAGCTTCATAGCGGGATTTGTGATCGACAAACCAATCCCGGTTATTGTTTGCCGACAGTTCACTGAGAAAGACGCGGGTGTCTGAAATAAGGTTGGCAAACGGTTCGGACATGGATGGCTCCTGCAACTCGTTCCAGTCTATCACCGGTGTCTCACTTTGAAATTTCTTTATTCCGCTCTTGCCCCAAAACCGGGCCGGGCATAAGGCTGGCGGGATGAGCAAAGTGATGACATATCCCGACCACTTCAAGGCTATCGCGATCCTCGGCTTGCCGCTGATAGGCGGGCACCTGGCGCAGTTTGCTATCGGCCTAACCGATACGGTCATGCTCGGCTGGTACGGGGTCGAGGCGTTGGCTTCGGTCACTCTGGCAAGCAGCTACTACTTTGTTCTGTTCCTCTTTGGCGCCGGCTTCGGCTGGGCAGTGATGCCGATGGTGGCCACTGCGGCTGCGGAAGAGGATGAGACCAGCATTCGTCGTTCGACCCGCATGGGCCTGTGGCTGTCTTTGATCTATGCGACACTCATGATGCCGATGTTGTGGTGGTCGTACCCGATCTTGATTGCCCTGAAGCAAGAGCCGCAGGTCGCTGAAACAGCTTCACAATATTTACGCGTTGCTGGCTGGGGTTTGTTTCCGGCGTTGATTGTGATGGTGCTGAAATCCTATCTGGCTGCGCTGGAGCGAACGCAGATCGTACTGTGGATTACCGTGGTTGCCGCGGTAGTGAACGGCGTCACGAACTATGCGCTGATTTTCGGCAATTGGGGCGCGCCTGAGATGGGTGTGATCGGTGCAGCGATTGCCTCAGTCGTGACGCAGCTCGTATCACTGATCGCGGTTGTGATTTATGCCGTTCGCGTTCTGCCCGAGCACAGCCTTTTCCAACGTTTCTGGCGCCCGGATTGGGAAATGTTCTGGAGCGTGCTTAAGTTGGGCGTTCCGATCGGTCTGACCACTCTGGCCGAGGTGACCTTGTTTGCAACTTCTGCGATCATGATGGGTTGGCTGGGTCAGGTACCACTTGCGGCGCATGGTATCGCACTCAATCTGGCCTCTGCCACATTCATGGTTCATCTGGGGCTATCAAACGTGGCTACCATCCGTGCGGGTAACGCATTGGGCCGCCGCGACCGGGCGCATCTTGAGAAAGGTGCAATTGCGGTGACAGGCATGTCCCTTGTGATGTCAGCGATCACAATCCTTTTGTTCCTCACCTGTGCCGAGCAGTTAATTTCGCTGTTCATGGAGGCGGATGATCCGCAAAGGCCTCAGATACTGGCAATCGGCACCGGGCTGTTGGCGATGGCGGCTTTGTTTCAGCTTGTCGATGGGGCGCAGGTCATCGCGCTGGGTCTGCTGCGCGGTTTGCAGGACGCAAAGATTCCCATGGTCATCGCGGCGCTCAGCTACTGGGTGGTTGGTATACCGGCCTCGTACTATTTTGGCTTTATGCAGGGTATGGATGGGATTGGCGTTTGGCTGGGCCTCGTGCTGGGCCTTGCCTGTGCCGCTGTACTTTTGATGGCGCGTTTCTGGCTGCGCTCTGTTCGGGAAGTGGGCGTGCCAGCTGAATAATGAAGACCGGCTTAGTCCTTGCTAAGCCGGTCTGCCTTTTTCCGTACTAAAACCGATCGCAGATCGTGCATTGCCATCAATAGACGGTCGGTAACGTCTTCCAATTGTTCTTCGGTCGCCTTTGACTGTGCCCATTGGGTGGTCAGGTTCAGGTAATCCACCGCCCTGTGGATATCATCGATTTCCCGCTGCTCCAGCAGGGCTTTGCGGTTTTCCATCCATCTTGCGATCTCGGCTTTGTCCGCCTCGGACAGTGTACGCTGTCCGTGCGGTTTGACTTCGCCATTGCGGATGTTGATGACTGCGATCTGATCCATCTCGATGCGGCGCTGGCGGTTTTCGGTGTCGATACGAAAAACCACTGCGCCGTTTTCGCGTACTCGAAAATAGTATTCAGGCAGCTCTGTCGACATGGGTTCGCCTCCGATCAGGTCAGTGCAGCACAGAAACGTTGGATGCGCGTGCAGGCTTCTTTGAGTGCTTCGTCCGAGGTCGCGTAGCTAACCCGGAAATTCGGCGACAGGCCGAAAGCTGCGCCGAAGACAACGGCGACATCTGCCTCCTCCAGCAGGGCTGTAGCAAACACTTCGTCATTCTCGATAACTGTACCTGCGGGTGTCGTCTTGCCAATCAGCCCGGCAATAGACGGATAAACATAGAATGCACCTTCAGGAGTAGGGCAGGATATGCCGTCAATTTCATTCAGCATACTCACGACAAGATCGCGGCGCCGTTTGAACATTTCGTTGTTCGGCGCCAGAAATTCCTGAGTGCCATTCAGCGCTTCAACCGCTGCCCACTGGCTGACCGAACAGGGGTTCGACGTGGACTGCGACTGTATCTTGCGCATGGCCGCGATGATCTCTACCGGACCTGCCGCGTAGCCGATCCGCCAGCCGGTCATGGCATAGGCTTTCGAGACGCCATTGCAAGTAAGCGTGCGGTCATACAAAGCCGGTTCAATTTCGGCAGGGGTGCAGAACTCGAACCCGTCATAGGCGAGGTGTTCATACATGTCGTCGGACATGATCCAGACATGAGGGTGACGCATCAGAACGTCGGTCAGTTCCTTCAATTCCTCCCGGCTGTAGCCCGCACCGGTCGGGTTCGACGGTGAGTTGAAGATAAACCACTTTGTTTTGGGCGTGATCGCTGCTTCAAGCTGATCAGCGGTCAGTTTGAAATTGGTCTGCAAAGAGGTCTCGGCGATCACGGGCGTGCCACCTGCAAGCAGAACCATGTCCGGATAGCTGACCCAGTAAGGCGCAGGGATGACTACCTCATCCCCTTCATTCATTGTCGCCATCAACGCATTATAGAGTGTCTGCTTGCCGCCGGTACCGACCGAAATCTGTGCGGGTGTGTAATCCAGGCCGTGGTCACGCTTCATCTTGGCGCAAGCAGCCTGCTTCAGCTCAGGAATTCCGTCTGGTGCGGTGTATTTGGTTTTCCCCGCCGCGATCGCCGCGACCGCCGCCTCCTTAATGTTCTGAGGCGTATCAAAATCGGGCTCACCTGCGCTCAGGCCAATGACGTCGCGGCCAGCTGCCTTTAACTCAGCTGCTTTTGCTGTCATTGCGATGGTGGGCGAGGGTTTGACGCGCGACAGTGTCGCAGACAGGAAACTCATGGGCGGCCTCGGTTTGTATGTTCAACCCGTCTGTCATAGGGTGCGCCCGAATGACGATCAAGCGATATGAAAAAGAGAATTGGAGACCCCGATGAGTGACGAAAACGACTGGTTCGGACCGGACGCGGCAACCTTCGGGGATCGGCTGGCAGGCGCACGTGAGGCGGCGGGTATGACACAAGCCGATCTGGCGCGTCGTATCGGGGTTAAAAAGACCACGATTGCAGCGTGGGAAAACGATCTGTCCGAGCCACGTGCAAACCGGCTGTCTATGATGGCGGGTATGGTGAATGTTTCGATCATGTGGCTTTTGACCGGTGAGGGTGAGGGAATGGATGCCCCCGGTGAGCCTGATCAGGGAAATCTGGAATTGTCCGGTATCGTTGCTGAACTGCGCGCCATTCGCGGGGAAATGCGAGCCAGTGCAGAACGCGCTGCTCGACTGGAGAAGAAGGTTCGCCTGATGTTGGAGCAAGGTCAGTGACCGAGCCTCGAGATGTAAGAATAAAGCGCATGAAGATGCGCTCGATGCGGCGCGGGATCAAGGAAATGGATCTGATCCTGTCCGCCTATGCTGACCGCAATCTGCCCTCAATGGATCAGGCGGGTCTGGATAACTATGACGCGTTACTGCATGAGAACGATCAGGATCTGTACCAGTGGGTTACGGGCCAAGTTGAGCCGCCAGAAGCATTTTCTGTGTTGATCGCAGATATCGCCCAGACCTTTCAAAAATAAAGAAAAACTGGCTTAACCGATTTTTCGGAAATTGGCGCCATCCTACCCCGAACAGCGCGAGTGAATCGGAGGATCGGATGAGTATGGAAGTGCAGGTCTCCGCGCCGGGGGCCAAAGTGTTCATGACCAGCTATCTTGAAGCGTTGGCGCTGGTCGAGCGCCTGCATCGATTGCTGCTGGACGTCATCAAGGATGAATTCGAGCGCGTTGGTGTGTTGGAAATCAATGCAGTGCAGGCACTCTTGTTATTCAATATCGGGGACCACGAGGTTACTGCCGGCGAACTGAAAAGCCGTGGCTACTATCAGGGCAGCAACGTGAGCTACAATCTGAAGAAGCTGGTCGAAATGGGCTACATGCACCATCAGCGGTGTGAAATTGACCGCCGCTCGGTCCGGGTCCGGCTCACGCCGCGTGGACGAGAGATCCGGGATATCGTTTCAGAGTTGTTTGCCCGACATGCAGAGGGCCTGCAAAGTCGCGGCGTCATTGGCGTCGAAGGCATCGAAGATATCACGAGTTCGCTTCGCCGTGTCGAACGCTATTGGACGGATCAGATCCGCTACATCTATTAGTCAAGGCGAATTGGGCGGTGTTGCCATGGATAAGGTCAGCCCTTCCAATTCACGGATCAGTTTGCGGGTCATAGCGTCTTCGTAAGCTTCAAAGCCTAACGCGACCTCGACGAAAGCGTCCGGCCCAAGAATGACCCAGGCGTTATAGTATGCGGACAGCTCTCCGATCTGAACATAGCGTTTGTCGCCACTGCTGGGGTCGTCGGCACCGATGACCAAGCCGTTGATGGTGATGCCCGAGCTGCTCAGCATGCCTTTGACTTCGCGTGGATGCGGGCCGAGATTGTGTTTGCCGTCTCCGGACAAATCCAGGGTTCGTTTCCAGCAGGCTGACTGATTGTTCAGTTGCTGAGCCCCAAAAAGCATCGCCGATCCAACCGCGGTGCCTTGCGGGGCCGAGGATCGGTCGGTGTTTGCCAGACGTTGACTAATGCTCTGTAAGTCTGAGGCTGCGCGAATTTCCGTCCAATCCACCAATACCCTTTGGTGCACTGTTTCACTCCATTCGTAGATGAACAGACGAACAGGCGCCGAAGGATTAGACAATATGAGCTGCTCAACCTCGGATTGGCGGAGCGCTGCGGCCAGCCCGTCAAGCTGCAACCGGTATTCCCTGCTATCAACCGAACCCGAAACGTCTACTCCCAGTGCCAACGCTTGTCTGCACTGGGCGGTCAACGGGCTCGCAAGCAAGCATAGCAGGATGGGCAGTAAACGGATCACTCGTGAACGCCCGTTTGCAGTGCTCCGATCTCGAGCCGTGGGCGAAGTTCGCGTTCGAGCTTGCGACGCATTGCTCTTTCAAAATCCTCAAACCCGGAGGCGATCTCCAAAAATGCGCCGGGGCCGTGCAGAACATTATTTTCGTAAAACGGGATCAGATACAGCTCACCTTCAAAATCGGCTGCATTGATGACAAGCCCGTTGACGATGATGTTCTCAAACGGAAAGTGCTTGTAGGCTATCCGGGGACCGTAACCATCATTGTTCGAGCCGTCACCAGATACATCGATGGTTTGGAACAGGCAGTTTGGTGCCTCTTCCATCAGCGATGCACCAAACGCCATTGCGTATCCCATCGCAGTAGCGGAACCGCTGTCTGAACGCACTGAATTTGCGATTTGTGTCGAAGCGGCGAGCAGGTCGGGGGGCTGCTCAATGAGTTTCCAGCTCAGGATTACTCTTTGAGTTGTTCGGCCACTCCATTCATACACCGCAAGTGCAACTGGCATTGGAGAAGAGAAGAAGGCTTCCTGAACCTCGGGTGCGAGTAGCGCAGCTGCCAGCCCCTGACGTTGCAGAGTATCTTCGGTCGCATCGACAGAGGTCGAGATGTCCATCGCAAGCGCCAAAGCGAGGCGGCACTGGGCCGCCCAGACAGGGCTGCCCAGACAGGCCAGCCCCAGTGATATCAGCCAGCGGATTACCAGTGACCAGTGCTTTCCATGCTTGCCCAGGGTTCGGCAGGTTCAAGCGCCTCACCATTCTGCAGCAGTTCGACCGAGATATTGTCAGGTGAGCGGACAAAGGCCATGCGCCCATCACGCGGTGGTCGGTTGATCACGATACCGTTGTCCTGAAGGTGCTGACAGACCTCGTAGATGTTATCGACGCCATAGGCCAGATGCCCGAAATGTCGGCTGTCACTGGGCAGCGCATCGTCGCCATCCCAGTTGTAGGTCAATTCAATCGGCACGTCCTCTTGCCCGGGAGGTGCGAGAAAAACCAGTGTAAACCGAGCGGCCTCACTTTCATAACGACGCGTTTCTTTCAGCCCCAGCAACTCATAAAACGCTATGGATTTCTCCAGATCCTTCACGCGGACCATGGTGTGAAGATAGGTCAGGCCCATCGCGGCTTTCCTTTCGTTATTCGTGTTTGAGCGCAGGTTAGCGCGCTGACTTGGCGTGTCGAGGGGGACACGAAGAATTACTTATCCACATATTTGTGTGAAAATGAACCCAAACCCCTTGATATCGCGGTTCCGGTGGTGGTGAGGCCGAGATATAGTGGTGGGCGACTCATTACAGGAGAGGATGTTTTCATGCCGCTGTCTTCCGACCAACTGGCCGAGATCGAGGCGCAACGCGCGCAATCGCAATCAACACGCCGCGTGGTGGCCTCGGGCATGGAAGAGCACCTGTATACGGCGCACCAGGTACTGGATCACGGTTTCGTTCGTGTAATCGACTACATGGGAGATGATGCCGCTATCTGCCAAGCCGCGCGTGTTTCCTACGGTAAGGGCACCAAGTCGGTTCAGAACGACGAAGGGCTGATCCGTTACCTCATGCGCCATTGGCATTCGACGCCGTTTGAAATGTGCGAGGTCAAGCTGCACGTCAAACTTCCGGTATTTGTTGCGCGCCAGTGGATCCGGCACCGTACTGCCAATGTGAACGAATACTCCGCGCGGTATTCGATCCTTGACCGTGAATTCTATATCCCGGCACCCGAACACGTCGCCGCACAGTCTGAGGTGAACAATCAGGGCAGGGGATCAGCCCTTGAGGGTGAAGAAGCCGCGCGCGTTCTGGAAATCCTCAAAGCTGACAGCACTCGTTGCTACGACAACTATGAGGCCATGATCAGCCAGGACGGCCAGCAAGGGCTTGCCCGTGAACTGGCACGTATGAACCTGCCCGCCAATGTATATACGCAGTGGTATTGGAAGGTTGATCTGCACAACCTGTTTCACTTCTTGCGTTTGCGGGCTGATCCGCACGCGCAGTACGAAATCCGGATTTATGCAGAGACCATGTGCCGGATCGTAGCTGACTGGGTACCATTTGCGTACAAAGCGTTCGAGGATTATCGCCTTGGCGCGGTCAATCTGTCGGCGCAAATGGTCGAGGCGCTGCGTCGTATGCTGAAAGGTGAAGCTGTCACGCAGGAAAACTCGGGTATGACGGCACGCGAATGGCGTGAGTTCGAAGCCGTCATCCGCGAAGGCTAATCAGGTAAAACGCATATCGATTGTCTATACATTTGTCATGGAACTGTTACACTGGTTCCATGACCTGTTCTGTTTTCAGCCGAGCATTTTGCCTGAGCATGCTTCTTGTAGCGCCTGTTCATGCGAAATCCCCCATCGCCGAAGTGATTTGCGAACCGACGGGCCGAATGCACGAAAAGCTCTCCCGTCAGTTTGGGTCACAGCAAACGGCATCCGGTATCCGCGGGCCTGAACAGATTATGGAAGTCTGGACCAGCGAACGAGGCGACTGGACGCTGGTTATGACCTACGCCACCGGAACATCCTGCATCGTTGCAATGGGCGAAAACTGGAACACTCATGCCAAAACGGATCCGGCACGAGGGTAGCGCAGTTACCTGATGTGTGGTTAACGGCCGATAATTGGCCGTTAACCTTCTTTGATTTACCCACCGAAGCGGGATCGCATTAAAGCGGCTTCAAATCTGCCGCCATCTGGCGGCCGTCACGTCCGTCCTGCAACTCGTACGAGACTTTCTGATTGTCAGCGAGTCCGGTCAGACCGGATCGTTCTACGGCCGAGATATGAACAAACACATCTTTGCCCCCTTCATCAGGAGCAATAAAACCATAGCCTTTGGTCGTATTAAACCACTTCACGGTGCCGGTTGGCATTTCCCGTGTCTCCTTCTACTTTCAAGTCGCCCCAAAATAATTGCCGGGGCAGAGGCTGACGTAATCGCAACGCATGACGGTTTCGCTAACGCGATACAGTCAGAATTGCGTGTTTCGCCTTTTTCAACATTGCACGGTGAAGTAAAAAATCAAGAATAACTGGGGTAAGCTCATAGTTTTGCCCGATTTTATTGCACAAGCGAGAGAAACGAGAATATGGACCTTTACGGGCTCAAAAACTGCGATACATGCCGTAAGGCATTGAAATCAATGCAAGATGTGGAATTGATCGATGTCAGAACGCAGGGAGTTCCTGATTCTGTGCTGTCGCAAGCTTATGAGCGCTTCGGCGAAGCTTTGCTCAACACACGCTCGACAACCTGGCGTGGTTTGGCCGAAGAAGAGCGCTCTCGCCCCGTGCTTGAACTTTTGAAATATTACCCGGCTCTGATGAAACGTCCGTTGATTGACCGGGACGGAGAGTTGTTTCTTGGCTGGACCCCTGAGACACGTGCAGGACTTGGTGTCGCGTAGCAGAGTGCTTATCTGGTTGGTCTTAGCAGCGGAGACATTGAATGCGTAATGCGACCATGATTTTGGGCGTCATCGCCGGCCTAGTCGGCATGATCGTTGGCTTTTTCGGATATGGTTATGTCGAAGCCATTAAGCACTTTGGTGAGATTGAAGGCGTGGCCGAGCAGGTCAAGGATCCCGAACTGATTCAGGCGGCATCAATAATCGCACCGCTACTTGCCATCGCTGGGGGCGCAATGGCGCACGCACGGGCATTGATCGCGGGCATTTTGTTATTGGTGTCAGCTGCAGGGATGTACTACGCGTTTGGATTTGGCGTGTTTACCATGTTCCCGATCGCATTTGCCGGCGTGGCCGGGATCCTTGGGATCGCCGCGGGAAAACCGGACGAACCCAAGGCACATTTCTAGATCATTTGAGGCGCAGAAGCCGGTCTAGCGAGATTGGGCCTGCGCCATTGATCGCGATCACGAGGAACAGGAAGGTCCACATGACACGCTGATCCATCAGAGTGATTGCGTTGTCGAACAGGCTACCCAGCTTGATGCCATGTCCATTGACATCGACCAGCGTCTGAACCCAGACAAAGCCAATCATACCTACAGCTGCCAGTCGTGTCAGCAAACCGACCAGAAGCAGCGCAGGCAAAACAAACTCGGCCACTGTGCCGAGGAAAATGACAACACGCTGATACAAGGTCATCTGAGACACGTCGTACAGAACCGCCTCTGCTGCTTTTGGAAAGATCTGACCAAATGCGCCAGCCGAAGGCGAAAAGATCGAGCCGTCGATCTTAAGAGTGGCGGAATTCCAGTAGTAGACCAACAAGACCGCGACGAACACCAGCCGCGCCAGTGTCGGCGTCAGCCAGTTGGAAGCATGATCCAACTTTCCGAGTGCGCTGTTGTGAAAAGAGATCAGGGCAGTCATGTGTCCAGCCTTTCGATAGTCACAGAAGTTATTGCGGCACCCTGCAACAGCAGGGCCAGAGTGGTTCCGAGGTCAAAGTCGGGGATCTCGGCAGTGGTGATTTCAAAAGCTTCGCCAATGGTTTGTCCTGACAGAAGTCCGGATATCCAATCTGCGCCACCGGGGGGCAAAAGCTGTGGTGTTGGGTCGTATTCCGGACGAGTGACCAGCACGTCCTGTGCGCCAGGCTCGGGCTTAGGGGCATCCGGATCGTTGTTGAAGCGCCAGATAGCATGCACTGGCCAAGCCGATTTCAGCACACGCATCGATGGGGCAAATCCCAATTTCGCCTGCATCAGATCTTCAGGTGATACCGCAAGTGCGTCGGCGTCAATCGGTTGACTATCCGCAGCGTGATAGGATTCACGTATGGCCAGCTCCAGCCTCGCGACGTCTGGTAGGTATCCCAGATGCGAGAGCTGTTCCATCCTCGATAGAAACTCCGGAAACTCCTGACCATAGAACATCATCAGTGGCGATGAGGGTGGGTGTTGACGCAGGAACAGGCCCGCTAGCCCATCCATGTTTTGCGGCCCCAGCAGTTTGGTGATGACCGGAAAGGCCTGATGCATCGCTTCTGTCAGGGAAACGGCCACGTTGTTGCGATAAACGCTGAAGCGACGACCGGCGGGTTGCGACGACGCGTCCAGCAGACCGTCAGGAACGGGTTTCGCTGCATCCAGAAGGGCCGCTCGAAACTCCGTCTGCGAAACGCTCATGCCGGCACCCGATCCAGCGCTGCCTGTGCTCGAACGGCTTCGTCGCGCAGCACAGGCCAGTCAGGCACATCAGTATCCCATTCGATCAAAACAGGCTTTGGGCCAGACCGGTCCAACACATAATCCAGCAACGCCCAGACAGGATCGACCACTTCGCGACCGTGACTGTCAATCAGCAACGGATGCCCATGATCATCTTCGTCTTCATCATGTCCGCCGAGATGAATCTCACCGACTTTTTCAAGCGGATACTCGTTGATGTATTCCTGCGGTGAGTAGTCCAGATTGGTCGCAGAAACAAAAACGTTGTTGACGTCCAGCAACAAACCGCAGCCGGTGCGCTGCGAGATCTCTCGCAGGAAATCTGGCTCGGACCAGGTACTTTCTTCAAATGCCAGATAGCTGGAAGGATTCTCCAGCAACATCTGCCGCCCGATGGTGTTTTGAACCTGATCGATGTGTTCGCAAACACGGGCAAGCGTCATATCGGTATAGGGTAGGGGCAGCAGGTCGTTCAGAAAATGCGCGTCATGTGTGGACCATGCCAGATGCTCGGAAAAACTGGCTGGGTTGAGCCATTCCACAAGATGTTTCAGGCGGGTGAGGTGATCGGAGTCCAGCGAACCTTCGCCGCCGATCGACAAACCTACACCGTGAACTGAGATCGGGAACTGTTCTGACAGGTGACGCAACTGGGCAAGCGGACGCCCGCCATCACCCATGTAGTTTTCGGCATGGATTTCCAGCCATGCAACCGGTTTGGCATGTTCAAGAATCTGCGTGAAGTGCTGCGGTTTATAGCCAACACCCGGTGCTGCGGGCAGACGGTTCGACCTAAGTGCATCATCCAACATTTGCGAGTTTCCCGATTGCAACAAAGAGGGCGGGCGATATCCGATTGCCCGCCCTCTCGTTCATATCCTGGCTCTTATGCCGGCAGGTCGCGTTCCAGCGGCTCCAATGAACCCTTGCGCGGTGTGCCATTTGCTTCGGCAGGCAGTTCAATATCTGCGCAGGTGCCTGCATCAACCAGAGTCCATGCATTGCCCTGATAATCTACCGTCGAGGTGCCGGCGCATGTGGTGCCGGGGCCAGCGGCGCAGTCGTTCTGACCGGCTTTTGACACGCCATAGCATTTCTCTTTGGCTTGTGCGCTTGCGGTTGTAGCTGCGCCCGATACGGCTGCTGCAACGGCAGTTGCGATAACCAGGGTTTTTGCGGTGTTCGACATCTCGGTAATCCTTTTAATGACTGCGTATGTCTGCTTGTGACAATGACAAAGGTAGTAGCTTAATCGGGGCAGGTGAATTCACGAGCCCGTGTCTCACAACCCCGTCAAAGAGCGTAATGCCCTCTTGAAGCTTAACAAATTGTTTTTGAATTGAAAAATGTAATTTGTTTCAATCCGGCCCCGTTTTTGGGGCCGGATTTCGGGCGATTTGTCGCCGAATGTTACAGAAGGTCCGGCGGAGTTGCTGCCGTGCTCAACTCATTTGTTACAGCATCAAGTGCCTGAACCTGCGTCTGTTTTTCGCCGAGACGACGCACACTTACGGTGCGTTCTTCGACTTCACGATGGCCGACCGCCAGAATGACCGGCACTTTTCCGACTGAATGCTCGCGGACTTTGTAGTTGATCTTCTCGTTGCGGATATCCGCCTCGGCGCGAACGCCTGCAGCTTTGAGAGTTTCAACCACTTCCATCACATATTCATCGGCGTCTGACGTGATCGAGGCGACCACAACCTGACGCGGTGCCAGCCAGAAGGGCAACTTGCCAGCATGTTCTTCGATCAGGATGCCGATGAAGCGTTCGAACGAGCCAAGCGTTGCCCGGTGCAGCATGAACGGACGGTGCTTGGCACCATCAGCGCCGATAAAGCTGGCGTCCAGACGCTCGGGCAGGTTGGGGTCAACCTGCAGGGTGCCGCACTGCCAGTCCCGACCGATTGCGTCGGTCAGGGTAAACTCCAGCTTCGGACCATAGAATGCGCCTTCACCTTCGAGAGTCTCGAAGTCATATCCAGCAGCTTTACAGGCATCTCCCAGAGCTTTTTCGACCAGATCCCAGCTTTCGTCCGACCCGATGCGTTTCTCTGGACGGGTGGAAAGCTTGATGGTCCAATTGTGGAAACCCAAATCTGCGTAGACTTTGGACAGAAAGGCGATGAACTTGGCGGTCTCGGATTCGATCTGTTCTTCTGCACAGAAGATGTGGCCATCGTCCTGGGTAAAGCCGCGCACTCGCATGATCCCGTGTAGGGCACCGGAGGGTTCATAGCGGTTACAAGAACCGAATTCCGCCATGCGCAGGGGCAGGTCGCGATAGGACTTCAGGCCCTGATTGAACACCTGCACGTGGCAGGGGCAGTTCATCGGCTTCAGCGCGTTGATCGCCTTTTCGCGCGCATGCTCCTCGTCCACTTCGACGATGAACATGTTCTCTTGATACTTGTCCCAGTGACCCGAGGCTTCCCACAATTTGCGGTCGACGACCTGAGGGGTGTTCACTTCGACATAGCCGTCACGTTCCTGCATCCGGCGCATATAGTCTTGTAGGGTGGTGTAGATTTTCCACCCATTTGGATGCCAGAATATCTGACCAGGGGCCTCTTCCTGCATGTGGAACAGGTCCATCTCGCGGCCCAGCTTGCGGTGGTCGCGCTTGGCGGCCTCTTCCAGCATATGAAGGTGGGCTTTCAGCTTTTCCTTGCCGGTAAAGGCCACGCCGTAGATACGCTGCAACATCGGGCGCGAGCTGTCGCCACGCCAATAGGCGCCAGCAATGCTCATCAGCTTGAAGGCGTCGCCCGGCAGTTGGCCGGTGTGTTGCAAGTGCGGGCCGCGGCACAAATCCTGCCAGTGGCCGTGCCAGTACATTCGCAGGGGCTCATCACCCGGAATGGCTTCGATCAGCTCGACCTTGTAGGGCTCATTATTAGCCTTATAGAATTCGATCGCGCGTTGGCGGTCCCAGATCTCGGTTGTAACAGGATCACGCTTGTTGATGATCTCTTTCATCTTCTTTTCGATGAGGCCGAGATCTTCGGGCGTAAACGGCTCTTCCCGATCAAAGTCGTAGTACCAGCCATTTTCAATAACGGGGCCGATGGTGACCTTGGTTGCGGGCCAGATTTCCTGCACCGCGCGCGCCATAACATGAGCTAGATCGTGACGGATCAGCTCGTTAGCTTGTTCCTCATCCTTCATGGTGTGGATGGCGATCTGCGCGTCAGAATCGATGGGCCACTGCAGGTCCCAGTGCTGGCCGTTCACCGTGGCTGAAATCGCCTTTTTGGCCAATGAAGTCGAGATATCGGCAGCGACCTGCGCGGGCGTCACGCCTGCGTCAAATGATCGGGAATTGCCGTCGGGAAAAGTAAGGGAGACTGACTGTGAGTCCAGGGCCATATCGGCTCTCCTCGTCGGTTTGGCGCCCACTGAACGCCCGGTTGCGGGTTATGTGTGTTTGGCTCATGTGGCAGGTGCAGCAAAACCTGTCAAGTGTCGAACGCTATCTGAACTGACGCCGCGGGATGGTGGAAATCGGGAATTGCGACCATCGGGCTGCCGTGCATGATGTTCCTCAAAGAGAAAGAGGATTTCATGGCAGCGACGGATTTTCTGGAAACAGCGCAGGGTCGGCGACTGGCGTATCATAAGACCGAGGGCGCAGGACCGACCATTGTTTTTCTGGGCGGGCTCAAGTCGGATATGGAGGGCACCAAGGCGGTGCATCTTGAGGCATGGGCGCAGGCGCGCGGTCAAGGCTATCTGCGCTTTGACTACTCGGGTCATGGCGAAAGTTCGAATGCGTTTACAGATGGCTGCATCGGTGACTGGCATGAGGATACGCTGGCAGCGGTTGCGTCATTGACTGACGGACCGCTTATCGTTGTGGGGTCTTCAATGGGGGGATGGCAGGCCCTTCTGTTGGCACGAGCCCTGCCTGAACGTATTGCGGGATTGGTGACAATCGCCGCTGCGCCGGATTTCACAGAAGATGGTTATTGGGCTTCGTTCTCAGATGAACAGAAGGCTGCTCTGGATACTGTGGGTCATGTCGAACTGCCGTCGGATTACATGGAGCCCTACATCATCACAAAGCGCATGATCGAAGACGGGCGTCAGAACCTAGTTCTGCGGAACGCACTGGAATTGCCATTTCCTGTCCGGTTTCTTCAGGGAACCGCAGATACGGCCGTATCGACTGAAACCGCAATTCGTTTGCTGGAACATGCCAACGGTGCGGATATGCGGCTGCTGCTTGTCAAAGATGCCGATCACCGGTTTTCTGACGGCCCATGCTTGGGGCTGATCGAAAATGCCGTTGTCGAAGTGATGGGAGAACAATAATGCGGCGTTTCGGTCAATTCCTTGGACGCCTGTTGCTGGCGCTGATCGTCGTTGGTGGACTGATCTATTGGTTCGGACCTCGGGAAGAGGTGAATTTGAACCCAACTTTCGATCCCCGAAAATTTGGGGAAGGGGTTCAGGTTTACTTTGAAAGCGTCGAATCCGGGTTCGACGACATCACACCCGGCGTCGAAAAACGGGTCATCTGGCAGGATGGGTTCAAAGAGCAACGCACACCGGTTTCCGTCCTTTATGTGCACGGCTTCTCGGCTACTTCCGAGGAAATCCGCCCCGTTCCTGATCTGGTGGCGAACGCATTGGGTGCAAATCTCGTCTATACCCGGTTGCAAGGACATGGCCGGGTTGGCGAGGCTATGGCCGAAGGAACCGCGTCGGGCTGGATGCAGGATTTGGCAGAAGGATTGGCCGCAGCGCGAGCAGTAGGTGAAAAAGTCGTCGTTATCTCAACATCGACAGGTGGAACCTTGGTCGCAGCTGCGGCTTTGAACCCAGAGCTTAGCGAGAATATCGCCGGAATGGTCTTTGTTTCCCCGAACTTTGGCGTCAACGCGCCGGGCGCATGGATCCCGGGACTGCCCTGGGCCAGAGACTGGCTGCCCCTTTTGATGGGCGAAGTCCGTGATGTTTCCGGCCCTGATCCGGAAAAGAACAAGTACTGGTCGTCGGTTTATCCGTGGGAGGCAGTCGTTCCCATGACCGCTTTGGTTGAAACAGTCTATGCGCTTGATTTCTCTGATGCGCAGGTTCCGGCGCTGTTTTGGTTTTCGGACGATGATCAGGTTGTACGGCCCGATCTGACTCACAATGTGGCCGCGGCATGGGGCGCGCCTGTCGCCGTGGAGTTGGTCACAATGGGGCCACAGGATGATCCGTCTTCACATGTGATCGCCGGGCGCCTTATGTCCCCGGGGCAAACCGAGGCCGCTGTTGCAGGCATACTGGCCTGGTTGAAAGAGCAGGGAGTCGAGTGATGGAGCAACGTGTCAGCCTGATTACCATTGGCGTAGATGATCCCGAAACTGCAGCCGGGTTTTATGAAAAACTGGGATGGCAGAGAGTTGATAGCCCGGATGGTGTGATTGCCTTTGATCTGATCGGTCAGACATTGGGCCTGTACCCGTTGTCGGCATTGGCCGAAGAAATCGGGGTCGATGTTGGCACTCTAGGGCAGGGCGCGCTTACTCTCAGTTATAATTGCCGGACAAAGGAAGACGTCGCGCAAGTGCTGAGTATGGCCGAAACTTCTGGGGCAGAGGTGCTCAAACCGGCCTCAGATGTTTTCTGGGGCGGGCATCATGGGTACTTCCGTGCACCTGATGGAACGATCTGGGAAATCGCGTTCAATCCGTTTTCGAAACTTGGGCCAGATGGTGCCTTTCGCTGGAACGGGTACTGAAGATGCGTAAGCCGGGCAGTATGTGGAGCCTCGAGAACCTTGGCCGCATACGCTTGTCCCGGCATTTTTTTATGCGGGACTTTCTTTACTCTGAAATAGGAAATTTTCATCAGAAGCAGAATCTCCCTGAAAATCCCGATCTTGCGATCGAGACTGGCCGCGCCTTTTGCGAGACGTTGCTGGATCCTTTGGAAGAGACCTTTGGCCGGATTGCAGTGAGATCAGGTTATCGTTCGCCATCGCTCAATCAGTTCGGAAACGAAAATAAGCTGAATTGCGCTCGCAACGATAATCCACTGGAATGTCACATCTGGGATCTGGGTGAAGGTGACGCCCGTATTGCCGGTGCATCCATCGTCGTTCCTTGGTTTGCAGATCAATACGCTGATGGCAGGGATTGGCGCGACCTGGCGTGGTGGATGCACGACCATCTGGATTACTCAGAGATCTGGTTTTTCCCAAAACTGTGCGCATTCAATCTGGTGTGGAGACCCAGGCCTCTGCGTCGGATCGACAGCTATATAGCCCCGCGTGGTAGCCTGTTGCGCGCTGGGGAAGAACCAGAGGAAAGCCTGACCTCCCGACAGTCGCGCTATGCGGATTTTCCTCAGTTCCGAGGTATTCAGTACCCCTGAACTTTTGCTTGATTGCCGGAGATGAAACTCCCATCCTGATAGAAATTGAGAACCCTCGGAGCTCCGAGAAGATGGAGGCCCCGCGTGATCGAGCCGCTGGTTTTGTTGCCTGGTTTAATGTGTGATGCTCGGCTGTTTCGTGCCCAGACAGAAGCGCTTTCGCGTGACAGGGCAGTCACTGTTGCGCCTGTTTCTGCGGGTGACCGGATCGAAGAAATCGCTTCGGGATTATTGGACCAACTTCCTCACAGGTTTGCTTTGGCCGGCCTTAGCATGGGCGGTGTCGTTGCGCTGGAATTGATCCGTCGAGCGCCAGACCGCATAACTCGGCTGTGTTTGATGGCAACAGATGCTCAGTCGGATACACCACAAATCGCTGCGGCACGCGAAGACCTGATTGTGGGTGCACAGGCAGGGCGACTGGAAGAGGTTATGCGCAAGGTTGTAGGCTCTGACACGCTGGCCCCCGGTCCACAACGAATTCCCATCCTGAATGATTTGTTGAAAACGGCCATGGAGCTGGGGCCCGAATTGTTCGTACGTCAGATGCGGGCGCTGCAACGTCGCCCCGATCAGCAAGGAACACTGCGCAAGATCAAAGCCCCGACACTTGTATTGTGCGGGGCGCATGACACGCTGACTCCGGTTCGAAAACATGCGTTTATGGCTGATTTGATCCCAGGGGCAGAGCTGCAAGTCATCGACGATGCCGGGCATCTGCCAACTTTGGAAACGCCTGAAACTGTGAACGAAGCGCTTGCACGTTGGCTGCAATCGCCACTCAAAATGTTCTAGTCGTAAAGACCTGCGCGTTCTTCGAGCGTAATAACATGCGAGGCTACGACAGGCTCGCCAGTTGTGAGGTTGAAGAAAGGGGTTTGTCGCCAGCTGCCTGTGAGCCAGGACTTCAGTAACCGTTTGGACAATCCGAATGCCGCATATTGCAGCTTTTCGTGTTTTTGCTTTCCATTTGGTCGCGGCACAAATCCGCGAGTGGTGACAGACCCCAGACGATCAGTGTCTGCGATCCGTTTCACGATGAAACTGGCGAATGGAAATTTTGGAGTACCTGGCGTCGTCGCCAACGGTGCATTGCAGCATCTTGCGTACCAACGAAACATACCGTTGGGGCTAAGCTGCATAAGCGCCAGGTTTTCTGCGCCTTCAGTGAATTGAATCTCCTCGGGGCTCATCTGGAAAACATCCACTGGTCCCGGTGCAGGATCTGGTTGATGGAAGTAGAGTTGTGCCGCCCGGCAATCATGACAGAAACAGGCGCAATGGGTTCCCGCCGTTACTCCGGAGCCGGTAATCTGGCCACGCAAACCACCGCAATCACATGAAAACGAAAGCGGCGGTTCGGTGTTATGCGCCATGGCTTAGGCTGCGCTGTTCTTGTTGGCAGCGCGCCGCTTGGATTTGGGCTTGCGCTGATTGTCATTCATGAAATCGATGACCAGAGGGCGGATATTGTCGCGCCAGCTGCGGCCAGCGAAAATGCCATAGTGGCCAGCGCCGGGCTCGACATGGCTCGCCTTTTTGCTGTCAGGCAAACCGGTGCAAAGGTCCAATGCGGCAATGCACTGTCCTGGGGCTGAAATATCGTCATTCGCACCTTCAACCGTTTTGACGGCGACGTCGGTGATTTTGCCGATATCCACTTTGTGGCCCGCCACGACAAACTCGTTCCGCGCAATTTCGCGGTTTTTGAAGATACGCTCGACGGTCGACAGATAGAACTCGGCCGTCATGTCCATCACGGCAAGGTACTCGTCGTAGAAACGGTTATGAGCGTCGTGCTCGGTGGCCTCGTCACGAACCACGCGCTGGATCTGGTCCGAGAACGCTTTGCTGTGACGTTCCGCATTCATAGACATGAAAGAGGCCAGTTGCAGCAGACCCGGATATACCATCCGACCCACGCCTTTGTATTTGAAGCCGACCCGCTGGATCATGGTTTCTTCCAGCTGGCCCATAGTTACCCGACGACCAAAGTCGGTGACCTCGGTAGGGGTCGCGTCCGGATCGACCGGCCCGCCAATCAGGGTCAGCGTGCTGGGTTGTGCTTTTGGATCAACTTCAGCCAGATACGCGGTTGCGGCCAAGGTCAGGGGAACAGGCTGGCAAACCGCAACAACATGCGTGTCCGGGCCGAGTTCCTTCATAAAATCGACAAGGTAGAGCGTGTAGTCCTCGACATCGAACTTGCCTTCGGAAACCGGGATATCGCGCGCATTATGCCAGTCGGTGACATATACCTCGCAATTGACCAGCAGGCTTTTGACCGTCGACCGAAGCAGCGTCGCATAGTGGCCCGACATCGGTGCAACCACAAGAACTTTGCGTGGTTGCTCTTCGCGCCCATTCACGCGAAAGTGGATCAAGTCTCCAAAGGGACGCTCAATAACTGTGGTGACGTCAACAAGATGATCCTTGCCATCTTCGCATGTAAACGTACGAATGCCCCAGTCGGGCTTCACGATCATGCGCTGGAATGTACGCTCGGTGACCTCACCCCATGCAGCCATCCAGCTGAACGCGGGATTGGGGACCATGGAAAACAACGGATACGACGCCATCGCACTGGCCGTAGCACCCAGCCACTGGTTGGTGTTGCGCATGGTTTCCATGAGGTCGTAGGTCATCATATAGCGCATGAAATGGGGCCTCCTGAGTGTCAGCCTGAGAGTTCGGACCATTCGCCGCTTTGCCCCCCAGCACCCACGACGTTATTCTGCATAGCAGCGAGGTTAGGGGGGAATTGTTAAAATGACAACAAGTGAAGGCCAAGCACCCGAAATGACCGACGAACATATTGAACGTATTAAGGAAAATATGGAAAAGGTCGAGCAGCTGTCTAAGCGCCTGATCGAAGTCATGGCGACAAAAAAGCCACACACCCCTGCGCTGGATGGTCCGAATCAAGAGCTTTTTGCACGAGCAGCAACAGCTTACTGGGCCGAGGCTTGGCAAAATCCTGCCAAGTTATTGGAACAACAGATAGAATACTGGGGCAAATCGGTTCTGAACTTTGCTGAGGCGCAGCAAGCTTTAACCGGTGCCGAGGTTGAAGAGCACGCGGAATTACCCCGTGATAAGCGCTTCTCGAACCCACTGTGGGAGACAAACCCCTATTTCCGGCTGGTCAGGCAGCAGTACCAGACCAATGCCGAGGCTATCGCACACGCTGTTGCCTCGGTTGAAGATCTGGATGCCAAGGACAGGCAGCGGCTGAAGTACTTTTCGCAGCAGATCGTTGATATGATGTCGCCGACCAATTTTCTGGCGACAAATCCGGATGCACTGGAAAAAGCGGTTGAAACCGAAGGGCAGTCGCTGATCCAGGGGTTGGAAAACCTGGTTTCCGATCTCGAAGCCAACGATGGCGAGCTTGTGGTCAAGCTGGCGGATGAAAGTGCATTCCAGATTGGCGGTAATATCGCGACCACTCCGGGCGATGTGGTTTACCGCAACCGAATGATGGAGCTGATCCAGTACAAGCCGGCAACCGAGACGGTGCATGAGACCCCTATCGTGCTGTTCCCGCCGTGGATCAACAAATTCTACATTCTGGATCTCAAGGCGCAGAACAGTCTGATCAAATGGGTGACCGAGCAGGGGTACACTCTGTTTGTCGTTAGTTGGGTCAACCCTGATGAATCCTATGCCGATACCGGGATGGAAGACTACATTCAGGACGGTTTTCTGACAGCGATTGATGAGGTCAAGAAGATCTGCAAGGTCAAGCAGGTCAACGCTGTCGGGTATTGTATCGCGGGCACCACTCTCAGCCTCACACTGTCGCTGCTCAAACAACGCGGAGATAAGTCTGTTAAGTCGGCAACCTTTTTTACGGCGCTGACGGACTTCTCGGATCAGGGAGAGTTCACACCTTTCCTGCAGAATGACTTCATCGACGGGATCGAAGAGGAAGTGAACAAGGAAGGCCTGCTGAGATCATGGATCATGGCGCGCACCTTCTCATTCCTGAGATCACGAGACCTGATATATGGCCCCGCGATCCGCAGCTACATGATGGGCGAAACACCTCCGGCTTTTGATCTGCTGTATTGGAACGGAGATGGTGCGAACCTGCCGGCTAAAATGGCAGTGCAGTATTTGCGGGGGCTCTGTCAGCGAAATGAATTCGCCACCGACGGGTTTGAGTTGATGGGGCACACATTGAAAGTGTCCGAGGTTGATGTGCCGCTGATGGCCATCACATGCCAGACTGACCATATCGCGGCCTGGAAAGACTGTTATAGCGGTGTGCAGAAAATGGGGTCGCGTTCCAAGACATTCGTGGTGTCGGAATCCGGTCACATTGCGGGGATCGTCAATCCCCCAAGCAAGAAGAAGTATGGGCACTATACAAACGCGGATCTGAAGGCAGACGCTGACACATGGTTGAAAGATGCGACCTTCAATGAAGGGTCGTGGTGGCCGATGTGGGAGGCTTGGCTGAAGAAGCGTTCAGGCAAGCAAGTGCCAGCCCGCGATCCGGGCGATTCGGGCCACCCGTCATTGGGACCTGCTCCAGGTACCTATGTTGTGGTCAAAGCAAGCGCCTGATTTTACACTGAAATCAAAAAATTTCTGCGCTGCAGCAAGAAAAAACTTGAAATGCTGCAATGCGGCAATCATATTACCTTCAAGCTGATGAAAACCGGGGTGGGCTCGGTTCGGCAAAAAGGATTATGACAATGGCAAAGACCCAAGACTTTACCGCGATCATGAAAGACATGATGGGCGCATTCCCGGTAGACACATCTGCTCTGGAAGATGCATTCAAATCGACTGCTTCTCTGAACGAGAAACTGTCGGGTGTTGCTCTGGAAGCAGCTGAGAAGTCGGCAGAAATCTCGAACAAATGGACCAAGGAAACCCTGGCCAAGCTGACCGAGATGTCGAAAGCAAAAGCCGAGCCTGCCGACTATGCCAAAGCCGCAACTGATTTCGCCAGCGCGTCTGCCGAAGTTGCTGCCGAGAACATGGCTGCATTCGCAGAAATCGCAAAGAAAGTTCAGTCCGAATCCATCGAACTGCTGATGGCTGCCGGCAAAGAAGCTGCAGAAGACGCAACTGCAGCTGTTAAGAAAGCTACCAACGACGTAACCGCTGCTGCGAAAAAAGCATCGGCTGCCAAGTAAGGTAAGTCCGCGACAAGCACCCATTCCTCCCAATCGGTGCAATCGCAAGAGGGCAGGTCGCTTGACCTGCCCTTTCTTTTTGTTCTGCAGTCGCATAACCTCTGCTGCAACGCATCATCCTTGGGGAGGGTAACCGGTGTCAGAACAAGAAAAACCGCTGTTGATAAAGCGTTACGCCAGTCGTCGACTGTATAATACAGAGACCAGCGATTACGTTACGCTTGAGGATATTGCCGGGTTCATTCGCGACGGACGCGAAGTGCAGATCATAGACCTGAAGACCGGTGATGATCTGACACGTCAGTATCTGCTTCAGATCATTGCCGAACACGAAAGCCGAGGCGAAAATGTTCTGCCGGTCAACGTCCTGAACGATCTGGTACGCAGCTACATGATCCCCGGCGGAGGCATGATGCCTCAATTCCTGCAAAGCTCGTTCGAGATGTTGCGCGAAAGCCAGACCAAGATGATGGAAAACATGAATGCCATGAATCCCATGAGTGGCATTCCGGGCTTTGATGCGATGCAGGCGCAGCAAAAAGCGTTTTTGAAAGCGATGACCGGTGGGTTGTCCGGCAACTGGTCTGGACCTGATAGCGAAGAAGAGGCCAAGCCAGAGGCAAAGGAAGACCTTGACGATATCAAGAAACAACTGGCCGAGTTGCAGCAGAAGCTCTCAAAACTGAGCTGATCGGAGACATGGATGCGATGGCTCATCCTGCTTGGTGCATTGCTCTGGGCAGGAGGAGTGTTCGCGCAGGGCCAGTTTTCAGAAACCTGGGAGCCAATTTGCACATTGGGCCAAGATACGGCTCTGGGCTGCAGTGATATCCGTGCCCGTGAAGTCTTGGATGCGTCTCAAGACCCTTGGCGGGCGATCGGGCGCGTCAACTTTGCGGGCAGAAATCAGCGTTCACATTGTACTGGCGTCCTCGTATCTGAACGATTGGTCCTGACTGCAGCGCATTGCCTTTACAACAGCGCCCGCAAGCGTTGGATACCCCCGTCGAGCATTCGTTTCGCCGCCGGGTATGAGCGTGGCAAGGCGGCTGCCGTGTCGTCAGTCAGAAAATTTCGTTTGGCCCCTGAGCAGGGAGTGGACGGCAGTTTCATAAATCGTGCTGAATTGGACTGGGCTGTTCTGGAGCTGAATGAGCCTATTGGTCAAAAGGTCGGATTTCTGGACGTCGCAATGGCTGGACAGGGCGCTGCCTTTGTCGCTGGCTATCCGGGTCTTCGTCCGCATGTGCTGAGCCGGACCAACAATTGCAATCCGCGCCTATATGGAGGCGGGTTAATGCTAGCGAATTGCCCGGTGATGATGGGAGATTCTGGCGCGCCGCTACTGGCGCAGGCTGAGACGGGACTACAGGTGGTCGGCATCCTGTCTCGCATTGCACCAACCCCTGAGGGGATTGATGCGCTGTTCTTGCCACCTGACTTGTTTCAGTTGGGCGACGACTAAACGTCAGGTGCCGTAGGCCGGGACCGCGTCAGCTACCTCTGCGACCGAAGCCAGCAGGATATCGGCGATGACATCCAGCTCTTCCCGCGTCAGACGTACAGGCAGACGCACGTCGCATGCTTTCATCAACATGTCGCGTGTCTGGGGCAGGTCGAACTTTTCAGGCAAAAACTGCCAGTTCCAGAAGGCACGGGCGTTGTCTTCACTCAGGCCAAATACCTGAACCTTGACACCACGCGCATCTGCCGCGGCAGCAAAGGCGCGTGTTTCAGCCTCATCCAACCCGACCAGATTGAACTGAATCGAATCCGGCGCGCGACGCTCGGGTTTCAGTGGGGCAGGGACATTGATGTAGGGCGAGGTGTTGAGGCGTTCGGCCACATAATCGTGGTTCGCCAAGCCATCGCGTACACGGCGCGCAAGCTCGGGGATTTGAGGGCGGATGACGGCCGCGCTCAGGTTGCTCAAGCGCAGGTTATAAAGGGGCAGTTGGTTCTGCCAGCGGGCAAAGGCCTGTTCCAATTCCGGTGAGTTATCACCCCGCGGACCTTTGTGTTTTTTCCAGTTGTGTTCATATGCGCCCGACATGATGACGGCACGAGCGACCAGATCGGCATCATCAGTTATCAGGATGCCACCTTCGCCTGCATTGATCATCTTGTAGGACTGAAACGAGAAGCATCCCACATTGCCAATCGTACCGATATTGCGACCATGCCAAGTTGTGCCCAGCGAATGTGCGGCGTCTTCAATAACCGGAATGCCCCGCGCGTTGCACAAATCCATAATGGCGTCCATGTCGGACGTGTGGCCGCGCATGTGGCTGATGATTACAGCCTGCACGTCATCAAGTTTGACTGCAAAGTCGGCCATGTCGATGCGATAGTTCTCACCCACCTCGCAAAGAACCGGAATGCAGTCTGCGTGAACCACCGATGACGGTACAGCGGCAAAGGTAAAGCCCGGGATCAAAACCCGCGCGTCCCGTGGCAGGTCCAGAGCTTTGAGCGACAGGAATAGCGCGGCTGAGCATGAGGAAACAGCCAGCGCGTATTTGGAGCCCAGCAATTCCGCAAACTCAGCCTCGAGCAGGGCGACAGGTGCATCCTGCGGTGCGGTGTAGCGGAACAAGTCCCCCGACTGCATTAATGCATCGATGGCTTCTCGTGCTGCTGCTGGGATGGGTTCGGCGTCATGAACGTTGGGTGGAAGCGTCATATTTGGATTTCCCGAATTCTATCTTTTGTAAAGATAAAGTCAGGATGCGGGCAAGCCAAGCTCTCATTCGCGCTGTCGGCGAAATTTCACCAAATTGTTGCGTTTAGAAAGTCACAGTCCCAACCGGTCGCGCATTGCGTACCAAGTCATTGCCAACACCAATAGGGGACTACGCAGAGCAGGACCGCCAGGGAAAGGCAGCGAAGGGACTTTACTCATCGTGTCAAACCCTTCGGATTGGCCTTGAATAGCCATTGCCATCAGTTGACCCGCATGGGTGGCGGTGCCGACCCCGTGGCCGGAATAGCCCGAAGCGGAAAGGATGTTGGGTGCTAGCCGCGTCAGATACGGCATACGCCGCATAGTGATCGCCAGCGTTCCACCCCAAGCATAGTCAATTTTGACATCGCGCAGGTGCGGAAAAATCTCGACCATGGGTTTGCGGACCTTGGCTGCGATATCAGCCGGGAACCGATAGCCATAGCTTTCACCGCCCCCAAACAGCAGACGTCCATCTGCACTCAGCCGGAAATAATTCACGACAAACTTGGTATCGGCGACTGCTATATCCTTGGTCAGAACCTGCTGAACATCAGCCCCCAAGGGCTCTGTTGCAGCAATGAAATTGTTTATCGGCATAACGCGTGCAGCAACCTGCCGGTTCAGATCACCCAGATACCCGTTGCAGGCGAGTATCGCATGATCCGCAGTCACCTGACCATTTTCTGTTCGGATAGTGACCTGCTGCCCCTCGTCAACCGCCAGAACCTCCGTCCCTTCATGAAGACGCGCTCCGGCTTTGATAGCAGCCCGTGCCAACCCGAGCGCGTAATTCAACGGGTGCAGATGCGCGGCACCCATATCCAGAAAGCCACCAGAATAAGCCGGAGAGGGGCACAAATCATGCCCGGCCGCCTTATCCAGTTGCTGTATTTGGTCATAGCCATACTTGCCCGACAGGTGCGCAGCATGCTCGTGTAATTCGTCTCGTTCGGTATCGGTGAAACCCAAAGTCGCTATGCCGGGCTTCAGATCGCACTCGATCTGGTGTTTCCCGATCAGCTCTTTGACCAGTGTCTTGGCATCCTCGGCCAAATCCCAGAGCTTGGCTGCATCTGCGTCTCCGACAAGCCGCTCCAGGTCTTCCTGCTCCATGCGCTGGGCGCTGCCCAGTTGACCGCCATTTCGTCCCGAAGCGCCAAAGCCCACACGATGAGCCTCAAGAAGCACCACATCGTATCCTGCCTCGGCCAAATGCAAAGCAGCCGACAATCCGGTATATCCGCCACCAACGATACAAACGTCGGCTTTTACATGCCCATTCAGCGGAGCGGTTTCTTCGGCACCATGTGCGGTAGCGGCGTACCAACTGGGTGGATAAGCGCCGCGCGTATCATTGCTGTAGAGCAGGTTCATTCAGCGCCCTCGTCAGACGTTCAGAAGCAGGTGCTCACGCTCCCACGGGGAAATCACTTGCAAGAACTCCTCGTATTCCGCCC
The DNA here is from genome assembly GCF_013030265.1 of Ruegeria arenilitoris. Lineage (GTDB taxonomy): Bacteria > Pseudomonadota > Alphaproteobacteria > Rhodobacterales > Rhodobacteraceae > Ruegeria > Ruegeria arenilitoris_E. The sequence continues at coordinate 146,423 of NZ_WPZQ01000008.1, read as the reverse complement.
GTTTGACGATGCCATAGACACGCGCAAACTCTGGTCCGAGAACCTCGTGCAGGGCTTCAGCTTCATCAAACAGATCCAGCGCTTCGCCCATGACCTGCGGAATGTCACCATCGCCCTCATAGGCATCGCCATAAAACTGTCGGCGCGGACGTTCCTGATGCGTCAGTCCCAGATACCCGCAGGCAAGTGAAACTGCGATCCCCAGATACGGGTTGCAATCCATACCGGCGATGCGGTTTTCAATCCGGCGGCTTTCAGGCCCCGACAAGGGAACGCGAATACCGGTAGTGCGATTGTCGCGCGCCCATTCCAGATTGATTGGTGCGGCATGGTCTTTCACATAACGACGATAGGAATTCACATAGGGTGCCATCACAGCAAGACCTGCTGGCAGATGGGTCTGCAGACCAGCGATGAAATGGTAGAATGCGTCAGTCTCACCACCCTGAGGACCCGAGAAGATGTTCTGCCCGGTTTCAGTATCCGTGATCGAGTGATGAATATGCATCGCCGATCCCGGCTCATCTTCGATCGGTTTTGCCATGAAGGTGGCGAAGCAATTGTGGCGAAGCGCAGCTTCTCGGATCAGCCGTTTGAAGTAGAAAACCTCATCGGCCAGCTTGACCGGATCACCATGGCGTAGATTGATCTCAAGTTGTCCGGCGCCGCCTTCCTGCGTGATGCCATCGATCTCAAAACCCTGATGTTCGGCAAAATCGTAGATGTCATCGATCACCGGCCCGAACTCATCCACGGCCGTCATCGAATAGGCCTGACGTGCTGCTGCCGGACGACCGGAGCGGCCCATCATGGGCTCGATGCCCTGCGCAGGGTCGACATTGCGGGCAACCAGAAAGAACTCCATTTCCGGTGCGACGATAGGGTTCCAGCCCTTGTCTCGATACAGTTGCACAACCCGCTTCAGCACGTTGCGCGGGCTGTAGGGGATCGGCTCCCCCTCGCGGTCGTAAGCATCGTGGATCACCTGCAATGTCCAGTCGCCTGTCCAGGGGGCGGCTGACACGGTTGAGAAATCCGGCTTCAGGATCATGTCGCGTTCGATGAACCCGTCCTCGCCTGCCGCTTCTCCCCAACCTCCGGTGATGGTCTGGTAAAAGATGCTGTCGGGCAGGTGGAAATAAGACTGCCGTGCGAATTTTGATGCGGGAACTGCCTTGCCTCGTGCGATACCGGGCAGGTCTGAAATAATGCACTCGACCTCATCAAGGCGATGACCATCGATATAGTCCTGTGCTGCCTGCGGCAGGTTATCCGTCCAATCGGCCATCAGGCCCTCGCTTTCTTTAAGAAATCCGCCATGTATCGTGCGATTTCCGGGTTGCTGTTCGAGGCATCTTGTCGGTTTGCGGCATCCTGCATTAGGTCATCGGGTACGACACCTTTGCCACGCGTCTGCATCAACCCTTCGACAAAACCATTCGAAAATTCCGGGTGCGCCTGCACGGTCCAGATCGTATCACCGTAGGACAGCATCGCGTTCTTGCAAAAATCGTTGGTACCCAGCACCTGTGCGCCATCGGGCAGTTCGACGACCTGATCCTGATGCCATGCGTTCAGGGATACCTTGTGACCGTCGAAATCATATTCGGTTCGACCGACTGCCCAGCCACCCTTGAATTTCTCAACCGTCCCGCCAAGGGCTTGGGCGATGATCTGATGGCCAAAACACACGCCGATCAGAGGTTTGCCGCTTTGCTGAATGTCGCGGATCAGATCCTCGAGTGGGGGTATCCAGGGATGGTCTTCGTATGCACCGTGACGAGAGCCGGTGATGATCCAGCCGTCCGCATCATCAACACTTTGCGGAAACTTCTGATCTACAACCGAAAACGTTTCGTATTCAAAGCCGTTTCCGTCCAGAAGCGTACGGAACATTTCGTCATATTCGCCGAACTTGTCGGTCAACTCGTCAGGTGAGTGGCCGGTTTGAAGGATGCCGATTTTCATGGGTCACCAAATTTGATCAAATTTAATCTAGCCGAGTCTCAGACAACGGGCAAGAGGGTCATACGGCCTCGAGATAACTGAGCCAGTGCTCCTCGGCCGGGCGGTCTGCAAAGCGGGCGATTTCCTGCCGCTTGGTCATCGCCATAAAGCGGATCAGATCGGCAGGGAAGATGCGAGCGACTTGCGGATCGGTTTCAAAACCCGCAATGGCCGATTGCCAATCCCCTGCCAGTTGGGGAAGGCCGTCGATCTCATAGGCATTGCCCGAGATTGGCTCGGGTGCCTGTGACCCATCTTTGATGCCATTGAGGGCGGCCCCCAAAACAGCGGCCAACATGAGATAGGGATTGATATCTCCGCCTGCGACGCGATGTTCGATCCGGCGTGCCGCTGGTGCGCCACCGGGAATCCGGATGGCGGCCGTTCGGTTTTCATAGGCCCAGCTGGCACCGGTCGGGGCGTGTGCACCCGGGATGAGGCGGGTGTAAGAGTTGCCATGGGGCGCAAAGATCAGGGTGCTGCCGGGCATTGCCGCAAGACAACCGGCAACGGCTGAGCGCAAAACCTCGGTGCCCTCCGGACCGCCATTATCGAAAACATTGTGGCCTTTCTCATCCACAACCGAGAAATGCACATGCATCCCGTTGCCTGCATCTTCGGAATAGGGTTTGGCCATGAAGGTTGCCGAGAACCCGTGTTTGCGCGCAAGCCCGCGGGTCAAAGCCTTGAAAAGCCACGTATCATCTGCACAGCGCATCGCATCCTGATGATTCAGGTTGATCTCGAACTGACCAATTCCACTTTCCGAGATGGCGGTCTGGGCCGGAATTCCCATCTCCGCACAGCCATCGTACAGGTCGTTAAAAAATGCATCGAACGCGTCCAGTTCGGCCATGGACAATACAGCCTCGTCTGAAAGGCGACGGCCCGTTAGTGGATTGATTGGCGGCATGGGCGATGAACCCGACGCATCCAGCAATGTAAATTCAAGCTCGGTAGCTGCGATAACAGACCAGCCTCGCTCTGCGTAATCGGACAAAACCGTTGCCAGTGCGTGGCGCGGATCACCGGCAAACGGCTTACCATCGTCGTCGTAAAGACACATCGGAACCAGCGCCGTTGGTGTATCAAGCCAAGGCATAGGTACCGGGCCGCGCTCTGTCGGAAGCAAAACACCATCGGCATCGCCGGATTCAAATACCAGCGGACTGCCATCTATATCAGCCCCCCAGAGATCCACATTGAGTGCTGAAAACGGCATCCGGACTGCACCCTTGTCGAGTTTTGCAGCATAAGAAGAGGGTACACGCTTGCCTCGCATCTGACCGTTGAGGTCACAAGCGGCGACGCGAAAGGTGTGCAGCGTACTCAGGTCCATTGGGAACTCCATTGGTCTTGCTCTCGCAAGGTGTAGCCGAGGAGAAATACGATGTCACGGAATTTGATCAAATTACCGCACGCCGTTTTGAGCTGACGTCTGAAAATCGGGATTGATTGGTTTCGTACGCAGGATCGCCGTGGGATTATTTGATTTGTACCAAACGCTCTTGGTGCATTCACTTGCCAAACTATAAGCAGAGATCTGCCCTAACAGTCAGGCGCATCAGGTTGGGCTTTCGCGACAAAGGGATGAACGCGTCGGGGTCAATTCGGCAACCTGCTGTGAATTTTCAGCTACCGGAATGCTGTCGTTCAGAACCAAGAACACCTATGTTGAGTTCCGGATGACATTCGGGTGTCATACGCTGACAGAGATTTGGGATGTTGTGCCATGTTGATTTTTTTTGCAATTCTGCTGCTGGTTGCAGGGGGGATGGGCTACTATTTCTGGTCCCGGAAACAGGCGCGTGCCACACTTCTTGCAACGCCTCTGTCGGAACATCAGCGTGCGGTCATCGAGGCAATGGTGCCGATTGTAAAACGGCTACCTCCGGATTTGCGTGACAGGCTGCAAGGTAAGGTGAACCTGTTTCTGGATCAGGTCGATTTCATTGGCTGCGATGATCTGGAAGTGACCGAAGAAATGCAGCTGTCCATTGCTGCGCAGGCCTGCATCCTCGTCGTGAACAGTGATATGTGGTACGACAACCTCACAACAATCCTGATTTATCCGAACGCTTTCAAATCCCAGCAACGCAGGCACAGTGGTTATGTGGTGACCGAGCAGGAGATTGTGCGCACCGGTGAAAGCTGGGATCGCGGACCGGTAATCCTGTCATGGGCCCACAGTAAGCAAGGTGCCAGAGATGACCATGACGGGCACAATGTCGTGTTTCATGAGTTCGCCCACCAGATCGACGATCTGTCTGGGGGTACGAATGGTGTTCCATTGCTGGCCGAAGGTCAGACCTTTGCGGAGTGGGAGCGCGTCTTTCTGACGGCCTTTGAGGCCCATGTTCATGCGGTTGAGAGTGGGCGTCGAACGGTGATCGATCCGTACGGCGCCGAGGGTCATGAAGAGTTCTTTGCCGTTTCGGTCGAAGTGTTTTTCGAGCGGCCGCAAGCCCTCAAGCATGAAAACCCGGAAGTTTATGAGCAATTGTCAAAGCTGTTCAGGTTGGATCCTGTTGCGTGGGTATAGCTGTACCACTGCTTGGTCGGGGACCGCTGCGTAGGTAGGGTAAGGGCTGCAGATCAATCCTGCCTGCCCACATTCCTTTGGACCAATTGCCGACGCTTCACCTACAGTAGACTTGGATCCATGAGTTCGAGGCAGAAGTTTAGGGTATGGCAACATTTGTTCTGGTTCACGGTGCCTGGCAGGGCGGTTGGTGTTGGAAGCGCGTCGCAAAGCTGTTGCGCCGGGCAGGACATGATGTGTTCACGCCAACACTAACGGGTCTTGGAGAGCGGTCGCATCTGTTCAGCAAAGACATCGATCTTGATACACACATCACGGATGTCCTTGCGGTGATTGAGTGGGAAGAATTATCCGAGATCATTCTGTGTGGTCACAGTTATGGTGGAATGGTTGTCACCGGAGTTGCTGACCATGCGCCTGAAAAAATCCGCTCTTTGGTCTATCTTGATGCGTTGGTGCCTGACGATGGTCAGAACACGTTGGACTGTCTGCCTGCCGAAGCGGCATCCGGCTTGCGGGATGGTTCAATGGATGGTCGCGCAGCGCCGGGACCGGCTGAGGCATTTTCCGTAAACGCTGATGACCGTGCGTGGGTCGACAGGCGTAACGTCGCCCATCCCTTCCGGAGCTTCGAGCAGCCCATTCGACTGGTGGGCGACTGGGAGAAAGTGGCCAGGCGCATCTATGTTTATGCAACCGGCTGGACCCCGGGGATTGGCCGCCCATATTTTGAGAAAGTCAGTCACGAGACCGAATGGCGGGCTGTTTCGGTAGAATGCGGGCACTACGTCATGATCGATGTGCCCGAAGAACTGACCCGCATCCTGTTAGCCGAAGTTTGATTGCGGCCGCGCTGAAGGTTTTTTGCGGGTGATGATCCAGCCGGACCAGATGTCAGAACCCGGCGCTTAGCGCGCCAGATTCAGACGGAAGCGCATCTTGGCTTTCCTGGCGGCGGGCAGGTGTCGGTTCAGTCGCTTGTTGACCAGACCAAAACCTCCGACGATCACCAGCGTCAGCAGGATGAAATAGAAGGCGAGGATCGGGTAGGGGATAAACGGGTTGAACGTTTTGTCCGCAAAATAGCTGGCGTAGTAGAGCGCATCACCGCGCTGTTGCCAGGCCGGGAATGCCGAGAAGAATACCAGTGTAGTGGCGTGGAACAGGAAAATGGCCTCGTTGGTGTAGGCAGGCCAAGCCAGTCGCAGCATAGTCGGCCAGACAATCCGGCGGAAACGCGACCAACCGGACATGCCGTAGGCATCCGCAGCTTCGATATCACCCTTGGGGATCGAGCGCAGGGCGCCATAGAAAATCTCGCCCGAATAGGCGGCCGTGTTCAGGAATAGCACGATCAGCGCACCCAGCCATGCCGATGTGAACGCATCGAACATCGGATAGGATTTCTTCAACGACAGGAAGAAGAAATAGGCGAAGAAAAACTGGATAAAGAGCGGTGAACCCCTGAAAATGAAGATGAACCACTCGGCCGGTTTGCGCAGCCACTTGTTGGGCGATGCCTTTCCGACCGCCAGTGCTGTGGCGAAAAAGAACCCTGTCGCCAGTGCCATGATCCCGAAATAGACGTTCCAGATCATGCCCGAGCCGATCAGTGTGAACTGCTCGCACAGGGTAAAGTCGCTGCGGGGCAACAGGCGTTCGCCAAGTCCGATTGAACGCAGGCCGTAGTCCTGAATGGTTTGCAAGCAGCTCATTGGGTGGTCTCCTTGCGCAGTAGCTCGCCACCGGATGTGGCCTGACCGTGGGACAGCTTGCGCATCAGACGCTCGAGCCCGATTTCCGAGACGCGGGTCATTCCAAGGTAGAAGATCAGCAGGAACAGGAAGTACCACATGCGCCAGTCACCATGCGGGTAGGCGGTAAATTTGGATGTCTTGGTACCGCCCAGTTCGCGGGCCCAATAGACGATATCTTCGATACCCAGCAGGAACAGCAACGGTGTCGCCTTGATCAGAACCATCCACAGATTGGACAGGCCGGGCAGGGCATAGACCCACATTTGCGGAACCAGGATGCGCCAGAATGTTTGGCGCCGCGTCATTCCATAAGCTTCGGCTGTCTCCAGCTGCGCGTGCGGAACGGCGCGCATACCTCCAAACAGGACGTTCGCTGCAAAAGCGCCGAACACGATAGAGAAAGTGATGACCGCGAGGAAAAAGCCATAGGTTTCGTGAACCCATTCCGGAGCAGTGCCCAGCGGTAGTTTTGCGGCCTGACAGACAAGGAAATCGTTGCCCTGACGAATGGGATCGGTCCATTCGGGGCATAGAATCTTGTGCCGCGTCCACTCGAACGCCTGATCCAATGCGATGACGAAGAACAGAAAGAAGGCAATGTCAGGAACGCCCCGGACGATTGCGATGTAACCTTTGCCGAGCCAGCTGAGCGGCAGGAAATGCGAGCGGGCGGCCATCGCACCGGCAAACCCAAAGCTGAGTGCAACGGGCGCGGTTACAGCCAGCAAAGCCAGAACCTTGACGAACGACAGGTAGAACGACCAGTGCACGCCGTTGGTCAGATAGCAGGAGAACCAGCGAAACGTGCCGAGCGTGTCGGGGTCAGCGCAATAGGAAAACATGAAGCGTCTTTCGAACGTCAGGCCTGACGGATGGTCAGGGTGATCCGGCGCCCAATCGGCGCCGGATCATTTAGACGGAGGGCTTAGTTGGTAACGACCGAGCCGTCAGCGTTGTAGGTGGGAACACCTTCGCCAAACCACTTAACGATCAGCTCGTTCAGTGTGCCGTCAGCTTTCATCGAGGTGATCGCTTCGTCGAACTTGCCGCGCAGTTCGCCATCCGATTCACGCAGGCCCAGGCCAATGCCACCGCCCAGCGGTACATCATCACCTACGAAAACCAGCTCGCCACTCGATTCTTCAACGATCGGAACGAGGAAGTCTTTGTCTGCGAATACCGCATCGGCTTCGCCGTTACGGACAGCCGCGATGGTTTCTTCCGGAGTTGCGAATTCCACCAGTGTTGCGCCGCTTTGCGCAATGTGGCCTGCCTGAATGGTCGCTGTCTGTGCTGCGACAATGCCACCGCTCAGATCAACACCGTCCGAAGCTGCTGCATATGCCGAAGCTGCTGGCGGGAAGTAGTTCTGGGTAAAGTCGATGACTTCATCACGCTCGTCAGTTATCGACATGCCGGCGATGATGGTGTCGTAGTTGCCCGAAACCAGGTTCGGAATGATCGAATCCCAGTCGTTCTTGACCCACTCGCATTCCAGACCGGCGCGCTTGCACAGCTCGTCGCCAACTTCACGCTCGAAGCCGTCGATCTCACCCGCATCGTTGATGAAGTTGTACGGAGGGTAAGCGCCTTCGGTACCCATGCGGACAGTGTCGGCCATTGCGATACCGGCGGTCAGCGCCAGTGCTGCTGTGGTCAGAATCAGGTTTTTCATTGGTTACTCCCCAGTTTGGTTCTGTTCTGAAGTTATGCCGCCTTGGTGGCGGAGAGAAAACCCTGAAGCCGTGCGGATTCAGGGGCTGTAAAGATATCCTCGGGTGTGCCTTCTTCTTCGATCAGGCCCTGATGCAGGAACACGACGTGGCTGGAGATATCAGCCGCCATTTTCATGTCATGTGTCACGATGATCATGGTGCGGCCTTCAGCGGCCAGATCCTTGATCACCTTGATTACTTCCTGCTCCAGTTCAGGGTCGAGCGCCGAGGTTGGCTCATCAAACAGAAGTGCTTCGGGCTCCATGCAAAGACCGCGGGCGATGGCCGCGCGCTGTTGTTGGCCACCCGACAGCTGAGCCGGGTAGACATCGCATTTGTCACCGATGCCAACCTTTTCAAGATACTTGCGGGCGCTGTCCTCAACCTCGGCCTTGTCGCGGCCAAGAACGGTGACGGGTGCCTCCATCACGTTTTGAAGGATCGTCATGTGCGCCCACAGATTGAACTGCTGGAACACCATCGACAGGTTTGTACGGATGCGCAGTACCTGTTTTGGGTCGGCCGGGCGGCGGTGGTGATGATCACCAGACCAGCGTACGGGCTCACCCTTGAACAGGATTTCGCCTTGCTGGCTGTCTTCCAGCAGGTTGCAGCAGCGCAGCAGAGTGGATTTTCCGGACCCGGATGAGCCGATCAGAGAGACGACGTCGCCCCGATGCGCGGTAATGTCCACTCCTTTCAACACTTCGAGATGACCGAAGCTTTTGTGAAGGTTTTTGATCTCGATGACGGGAGCGGATTCTGTCACGGGTAGTCCAGATGTTGTTGGCGTCGTTGGTGCGGTACTAGGGCTTAAAAAACTGACCAATGCAATGCGCAAATGACAAGTTCAAGACCCGAAACCGCCGAAATGACCAGAGGTTTTGGTCAAAATGGTCAGGTTTGTGTGCGAATTGCCTGCGGCGTTGGCGGATTGGGAACGGCGAGGTAGTCCTCGGCTGCGATATCGATCAACCCATGGATGTGAAGCGCTTGCCGGTCTTCTGGTGTCAGGCTGTCGATCGCTGCCCGAACGGCTTGTCCGATGCGGCCTGCATCCTGTCCGTTTGAGGTGATATAGGGCAGCACAGGTGTCGGTTTGGTTGTTGTGACCTGACACAGCTTGTCGCCCAGATCCGAATGTTCGGTGAGCAGCGTCCAGGTCAGGGCATCTAGTGAGGCAAGATCAGCGCGTCCTTCAGCCACCGCCTGAGCCGACAGAGCGTGGCCGCCCGTTTCCAGAAGGGAACTGGGTGTAAGCCCAAGGTCTGACAGATGAACCACCGGTGCGGCCCAGCCGGATTGCGACAGCGCTTCGTTGTAGGCAAAGGTCCCGGCGACGAGTCCTTCAAGATCGCGGTCATCATCGACCCGTGCAACAAAAACCGAGCAGTAGTGGCCGGGTGGGCAACCGGGTAAGCCGTAATCCGGTGTCCCAACCAGTTGTACCTCACCGTGCAGACGTGTCCGGTAGGGCATGCCGCAGGTTTGTGCGAAAACCAGTTCCGGATCTTTCCAGATGTCCCAGAAATCGCGATCTCTGGTCAGGTGCTCCGGGCCTTCGCCCAGATGGGCACGAATCAAAGTCCAGAATCGGTCATTGGCTGGCTGAAGTGCTGGCATGTCATACATGCCCAGCATTGCGGTCACGATTTTGCAGCCTTCTGACGGGCGAGTGCCGAATCCACGTCACTGATGCCCAGCAGACTGACAGCCAATCGGATCAGCGAATCTTCGTCTTCCGAGCGTTCGCCATCGGCCAGCGCCACGGACCAAAGTGCCTCGACCACGCCAAGGCGATGGTCATAAGGGACAGCCTCTTTGATTGCGCGGGTGAAGCGGACAGTGTCGGGGGCCTGGGCCTCCAGATCTTCGGCGCGGGCGCGTAAACCTGCAGCCTCGAACGGCGACAGGCCATAACGTTCGGCTGATATGCGGTCGATCCGAGCCATCTCGGTATCGGCATAGTCATTGTCGGATCGCGCAATGCGTACCAGCAGGGCCGTCAGGGCCAAGCGGGCATCATCATCGGCAAGCGGGTCGGGCTGCGGCTGTGTGAGCCGGGACAGGAAATCACTGAACATGCAGAAAGATATAGACGCAGGTTAGCTGGCTTCCAAGCGACTTTGCACCCGTTCGCGTGCATCGCGACTGTCGTTAAAGCTGAGTCCCATGGCAGCGCGGGCTTCTTCGACGATCTTGATCTCACCTTCGTCCGAGTTGCCATCGGCCAGAACAACCTCCCACAACGCCTCAAGCGCTGCCAAGCGTTCCTGCAGATCAGTGGTTTCGCGGATCAGTTTGCCAAATGTATCGGTTTCCGGCGCCGCAGCATGTAACTTTTCGCAGGTTGCGCGGACTTTGGCGGCTTCAATCGCGTTGTGCTGATAAAGCCGGGCGAGAATCCGGTCGATCAGGCTGATTTCCTCGACCTTGTAATCCCGATCGGCCTGCGCAACGCGCACCAAAAGAGCACCCAGGGCAAGCTCGGCATCCGGATCTGGCAGGGTGGTTTGTTGCGGCGGGCGAAACGCCTGAAAGAACTTCTTCAGCATGGGCACAGGTTATTCCATATTTTGTGGTCCGCCAAGCAGAGACTACCCGTCATAGCCCTGAATGATCACAAGATCGCCCATCGACACAGGATCGCGCAGGGCCTTTGCCTTCTGATAGGCATCGCTTTCATAGCAGGCTAATGCCTGTTCGTAGCTGGGAAATTCGATCACCACGGTCCGTGATCTTGATGCGCCCTCTTTGACCACGCGATCGCCACCGCGCACAAGAAAGCGCGCGCCGTACTCAGCGAAGGGTTCAGCGTTGGCGGTGATGTACTTTTTGTACGTATCCATGTCGTCCACGTCGACATGGGCAACCCAATATCCTTTGGTCACAGGCTCGGCTCCGTAATTTGCTCCGGGCCAAACTGACCCGGAACGAAGAGCAAGGCAACCAAAAGAGGTGTGCAGAAGCGTCAGACCAGACGCGAGGTTTCCTTGGCTGCGCGCACGAACTCGCGGAACAGAGGATGAGGATCAAAGGGTTTGGATTTCAGTTCGGGATGGTATTGCACCCCGATGAACCATGGGTGATCCGACCATTCGACTATCTCGGGCAGGCGACCATCCGGAGACATGCCCGAGAACTTCAGGCCAGCCTCTTCGAGCTTCTCGCGGTATTTGATGTCCACCTCATAGCGGTGGCGGTGGCGCTCTTCGATATTGGTGCTGCCATAGACTTCAGCAACCTTTGAGCCTTCGCCTAGAACAGCATCATAAGCGCCCAGGCGCATGGTGCCGCCCTTGTCGTCGCCAACCTTGCGTTCGACCTTGTGGTTCCCCTGCACCCATTCTTTGAGGTGATAAACCACTGGCTCAAAACGCTTTTTGCCTGCTTCGTGATCGAATTCTTCGGAACCGGCCTCTTTGATGCCCGCAACATTGCGGGCAGCTTCGATGACGGCCATCTGCATGCCAAGACAAATGCCCAGATAAGGCACCTTGTGCTCGCGCGCGTATTGCGCTGCTTTGATCTTGCCTTCTGTGCCGCGCTCTCCGAACCCGCCAGGAACGAGGATTGCGTGATAGCCCTCCAGATGCGGAGCCGCGTCTTCCTTGTCGAAAATCTCGGCATCGACCCACTCAACCTTGACCTTAACGCGGTTGGCCATGCCACCATGGGTCAGGGCTTCGGCGATCGACTTATAGGCGTCTTCCAGCTGGGTGTATTTACCGACGATAGCAACCTTCACTTCGCCTTCGGCGTTGTGGATACGGTCGCTGACATCTTCCCATTTCGCCAGATCGGGTTTCGGTGCCGGGCTGATCTGGAACGCATCCAGAACCGCCTGATCCAGACCTTCGCGGTGATACGCCAGCGGAGCGTCGTAGATCGTGCTCAGGTCCTGCGCGGCAATTACGCTGTCAGGGCGGACGTTGCAGAACAGTGCCAGTTTTTCCCGCTCTTTGGTCGGGATAGGCCCTTCGGAGCGACAAACCAGAATGTCGGGGGCCAGACCAATCGAGCGGAGCTCTTTCACCGAGTGCTGGGTTGGCTTGGTTTTCAGCTCGCCAGAGGCCTTGATGTAGGGCAGCAGTGTGAGGTGCATAAAGATACACTGACCACGCGGTTTATCCTGGCTGAACTGACGGATCGCTTCGAAAAACGGCAGGCCTTCGATGTCGCCAACGGTGCCACCGATTTCGCACAGCATGAAATCAACCTCATCTTCGCCAATGGAGATGAAATCCTTGATCTCGTTGGTGACGTGCGGGATCACCTGAATGGTTTTACCAAGGTAATCACCACGGCGTTCTTTCTCGAGCACGTTGGAATAGATCCGGCCTGAACTGACCGAGTCGGTTTTGCGCGCAGCAACGCCGGTGAAACGTTCGTAGTGACCAAGGTCCAGATCGGTTTCCGCGCCATCATCGGTGACGAACACTTCGCCATGTTCGAATGGTGACATCGTGCCCGGATCGACGTTCAGATAGGGGTCGAGCTTGCGCAGACGCACCGAATATCCCCGGGCCTGCAGCAGCGAGCCCAAAGCCGCCGAAGCCAGTCCTTTGCCCAAGGACGAAACCACACCACCAGTGATGAAAATAAAACGCGCCATGTTTTCGGCTGCTCCCGTGAGACGTCAAAATCAGCTGCCCGACGGTTCCGAAAAACCGCTGCATCACGGGACTTCACATATAAAGGATTCGCGCCAATAGCGCAAGAGAACCGCAAGATGCTGTTGCAGTTCTCTTTTAGGTTTCTAGGTCTAGTGGATCAGTCGGCTTGCGGAATCAGCGGCGCGTTGTCGCCCTGCGTCGGAGGCAGCAGATCATCCGCCGACGGAACCGCCGGTGTGCTTTCTTCGGTCGCCGCAGGTGCCGGAACGCCCAGACGATCGATGACCGAACTGCCAGAAGACTTCTGAGCGGCCAGAATGGTCAGCGTGATCGAGGTCACGATAAAGCACGCAGCCAAAATCCATGTCAGCTTACCCAGAGCGGTTGCAGCTGCGCGACCGGTCATGGCACCGCCGCCACCGCCGCCCATGCCAAGGCCACCGCCTTCGGACCGCTGCATCAGAACAACGGCAATCAGGCCAAGGGCCAAGAGGAGGTGGATGATGAGAACGACGTTTTCCATGGTCTTCCTGTGCGGCGTGACGTGTATCGCGTGGTATCTATGCAAGTTTGATGCTGGGGGCAAGGGAGGAGTTGGCATCAAGAACGGTGATGTTTCAGATCACGGCAAAGGGACTGGACAGCAGGGCTTTGCCTCGCGCAGGCTGCGGCCATGCCACATGATGATCACGACCACCCGCACGCCCTTTTGCCACCTGAACCCGCGCTCCGCGTCAAAGCGCTTGAGACGATTCTGACTCGCAAGGGTTTGATCGATCCCGCGGCGTTGGATGAGATCATCGATACCTATCAAAACAAGATTGGTCCCCAGAACGGCGCGCGTGTCGTCGCCAAGGCTTGGGCAGATCCCGAATTTAAAGATTCTTTGCTCAATGATGCGACCTCGGTGGTGGCTGAATTGGGCTACTACGGTCGTCAAGGTGAGCACATGGTCGTGGTCGAGAATACGCCTGGGCAGCACAATATGGTCGTTTGTACCTTATGCAGCTGTTACCCATGGCCGCTGCTGGGAATTCCGCCGGGCTGGTACAAATCCGATGCCTACCGCGCCCGCGCTGTGCGAGAGCCGCGCAAGGTGCTGGCCGAATTCGGGGTTACGTTGCCCGCTGAAACATCGGTGCGCGTTTGGGATTCGACAGCAGAGGTGCGGTATCTTGTTCTGCCGATGCAACCGAAAGGGAGCGAAGGGTTTAGTGAGGAAGAGCTTGCCGCCCTTGTCACGCGGGACAGCATGATCGGAACCGGCCTGCCCAAGGTGCCATCATGACGCGCGTACATGATATGGGCGGGCGTTTCGGTGACGGTCCGGTTAATCCCGAATCTGAGGATGCCCCGGTGTTTGCCGAAGACTGGCACGCGCGGGCTCTGGCAGTGACGCTTGCCGCCGGATCGCTGGGGCAGTGGAACATTGATATCTCGCGCCATGCCCGCGAGAGGTTGTCGCCCAAGGACTACACGCGGTTTTCCTATTACGAGAAGTGGATTTCTGCTCTCGCCGACCTGTTGGTTCAAAGCGGTGTGTTGACCGAAGAGGACTTGCGGGGTGAGGCTGACGGTGGCGAGCATGCTCTGGCCAATCGGGCATTGAAGGCGGAAGCGGTAGCAGGTGTATTGGCCAGTGGCGGTCCCGCTGATCGGCCTTCGAACGTGCCTGTGGAATTCGAAATCGGGCAGGAGGTCGTCACTGCACGCCCGGCTGCGAACCGTCTTGTTGACGGTGGACACACGCGGTTACCCATTTACGCAGCCGGAGCGAGGGGCCGCATTCTGATGGTCCATGGAACACATGTGCTGCCCGACTCGAGCGCGCACAGATTGGGTGAGGCACCTGAACCCCTTTATGCCGTGGCATTCCCTGCATCAGAACTGTGGGCGAACCCGGAACATCCACAGGATGAGGTCGTGCTGGATCTGTGGCAAAGCTATCTGGAACCCGAATGAGTGACTGTCTGACGCATTCCGCCCCTGAACCTGTCTTTGTCGAGCCATGGCATGCGCAGGTATTTGCCGTGACTGTGGCATTGAACGAAGCCGGTCGGTTTAACTGGTCGTACTGGGCGGCACGGTTTTCACAGACTCTTAAGCGTCATGGCCTGGATCGCGAACTGGATGGTGGTGATGACTACTTCCATGCCTGGCTTGAAACATTGGAATCACTGCTGGCCGAGCAGGGCGAGGCGGCACCGGCAGATGTGGATACGATGAAAAATGCTTGGGAAGATGCCTATCTGACGACCCCGCACGGCCAGCCGGTGCGATTGGCACCTGTCTGAGCCTCCGATAGGTTCAACTGCGTCGAATTACCGGTTTCCCTGCCGCTTTCCCCCCGCTATACGAGCCGAGTTTGATAACTCAGCGCAAAAGGACCGGATATGGCCAATGTGGTTGTTGTCGGCGCCCAGTGGGGTGACGAAGGAAAAGGCAAGATCGTCGACTGGCTCAGCGAGCGGGCGGATGTGATCGCGCGTTTTCAGGGCGGGCATAATGCAGGGCATACGCTGGTCATTGACAGCGAGGTTTACAAGCTGAACGCGCTTCCATCCGGCGTTGTGCGCGGCGGCAAGCTGAGTGTGATTGGCAACGGTGTTGTTCTGGACCCGTGGCATCTGGTTGGCGAAATCGCATCGATCCGCGAACAGGGTGTCGAGATCACGCCCGAAACACTGATGATTGCGGAAAACACCCCGTTGATTCTTCCGATCCACGGTGAACTCGATCGCGCCCGTGAAGAGGCCGCCAGCAAAGGCACCAAAATCGGGACCACAGGTCGCGGTATTGGCCCGGCATACGAAGACAAGGTAGGCCGCCGTTCGGTGCGTGTTGCTGATCTTGCTGACCATGCAACGCTGGAAGCACGTGTTGATCGCGCGTTGCAGCACCATGACCCGCTGCGCAAGGGTTTGGGGATCGAGCCGGTTGATCGCGATGCCCTGATTGCTCAGTTGAAAGAGATTGCCCCGCAGATTTTGCCGTTCGCTGCGCCCGTCTGGAAAGTGCTCAACGAAAAACGCAAAGCTGGCAAGCGGATCCTGTTCGAAGGCGCGCAGGGTGCATTGTTGGACATCGATTTCGGTACCTATCCGTTCGTGACCTCATCCAACGTAATTGCCGGGCAGGCCGCGACTGGGGTTGGCATCGGCCCGGGCTCGGTCGATTTCGTTCTGGGGATCGTCAAAGCATATACCACCCGCGTCGGTGAGGGGCCGTTCCCGACCGAGCTGGATGACGACGACGGCATGCGTCTGGGTACTCGTGGACATGAGTTCGGAACCGTAACTGGCCGTAAGCGCCGCTGTGGCTGGTTCGATGCCTGCCTGGTGCGCCAAACCTGCGCGACCAGCGGTGTTAACGGCATCTCGCTGACGAAGCTGGACGTTCTGGACGGGTTTGAAACCCTGAAGATCTGCGTGGGCTATGATCTGGACGGCGAACGTCTGGATTATCTGCCAACCGCAGCTGATCAGCAGGCGCGCTGCACGCCGATCTACGAGGAAATGCCAGGCTGGAGCGAATCCACTGAGGGTGCACGCAGCTGGGCCGAACTGCCAGCCAATGCGATCAAGTATGTACGTCGGGTCGAAGAACTTATCGAATGCCCGGTCGCACTTCTTTCCACCAGCCCGGAGCGGGATGACACCATTCTGGTGACCGACCCGTTTGCAGATTGATGAGTGGTGAACAGAAATCTGGCCTAAGCTACAAGGCTCGCCGGCGCTGGTCGCTGGTGATCCTTGTGATCGGGTTGCCGCTTTACATTGTGGCGGTGGTGACGGTGGTGAACTGGCTCGACCGTCCACCAATCTGGGTCGAACTTCTGGTCTACATCGTACTTGGCGTTTTGTGGGCACTGCCGTTCAAGTTCGTCTTTCGTGGTGTCGGCAAAGAAGACCCAGATCAGGATTCAAACTAGCCCCGGCTGTTGATCGAAAATCACCTGCATGACAAACTCACTGAATCGAATGTGTTTTGGTGATATATTGGCTTGCAGGTGAAACATGAAACAAGCGGTTGCGGGGGCATTTGCGATTGCCATATCGGGGATTGCCCCAGAGCCTGTGCAGGCCAACGATTGGGATTTTGTGGTAGCACCATATCTCTGGGGACCGGAATTCAGAACGTCTCTGGATATTGGACCCAATCCCCCGGTCGATGGCAGTAAGTCTATCTTTGATATTCTGAACAGCGCGTTCCTTATTGCCGGTGAGGCGCGAAAGGGACGATGGGCGATTGGTGGAGAGTTCAACTATCTCAATCTCGGAGATAACGTTCCGATTGGCCCATTCAACGATCTGGCGAACTGGGAACTCGATGGCATCATGATGTCTCTGGGCGCCAGCTATACGGTGTTTCAGGACAGCCAATCGCGCGTCGAGGCGATGGCAGCGTTGCGCCATTGGGACCTTGATCTTTCAACGACTGTTGCTCGATTTACAGCCAGCACGGATCAGAGCTGGACCGATCCGCTGATCGGCGCGCGATACCACCGGGCGATCAATGACCGGTGGAACTTTTCTGCGATGGGGAATGTTGGCGGGTTTGGCGTTGGGTCAAAATTTCAGTGGGAGGCATTGATCCAGGCAGGCTGGAAATGGACTGACACGACCCATGTTGTTGGCGGATACCGCCACCTGAGCGTTGATTTCGAAGGCGGACAAAATGTTATCGATCTGACGTTGACCGGTCCTTACGTCGCACTGGCATTCAACTTCTGACTTTAGTGATCATAGGCAAAAAAGAACGGCCGGAGAAACTCTCCGGCCGTTACCATTTTCTGTTTGTGCCTTACCCGGCCGCGCGTTTGTCGTCCGGACGGAAACCAATCTGGTTCGAGGCCGCGAAACGACCTCCACCGGCCTTTTCGATCTTACCGTCGCGCAGCAACTGACCGAACGAGCGCAGGCTCTCTTCACGATTGAACTCATCCTGCTTCAACGAGCGGACCTTGTTCATGAGTTGCGGGCGCGAGAATTGTTCCTGGCCTTCGATGAAGGACAGATAGGCCGCAGCCGCTTCGAGCAGATCGGGAAGGGATTGAGCGCCTTGTTCCTGTGCAAACGAGGCAAAGCCGCCTTCTTCTGATGTATCTTCGTCCTCTTGAGCGGCTGTGACACGGCGCGGCGTAATAGGCCCTGCATCTGTGTCCTGCGTATCGATGCGCTGCTCAGCCACCAGTTTGAGGGGCGCCGCATTATCGGTTTCAGGGCGCAGGCTTGTGACTTCAATCTCGGCAGGGCGACGGGGGCTGACAACGGACGCCAGATCGCCGCGATAGTCGGCGTCGCCCGCAGCGGCAGCATCTTCACCCGCCTCGTCGCGCTCTGCTTCGGTGGCAGCAACTGCTGTCCGCAGGTGCGAATAGGTTTCTCGCTGATCGTTGGTCGCAGGGTCGTCCATCCGTGCGTCGGCCTTGTCCATCAGTCGTGAAACATCCTGATCAATGCCGGATTCTTCGGACAGTTTATGGCCGGTACGGGCATCCATCTCTGCTTCGACTTCCGAAATCTCATTCAGCAGATTGTGTTCGTCCTCTGCGGTCAGGATACCATCATGCGATTCGAACACGATGTCGGACTGCTCCAACTGCAGAGTGCTGTTCTCGTCGTTTTCAGTTACATCGTCTTCATCAGATTCATCGACATCGAGAATGTTGACGATTTCATCCTGTTCTTCTTCGGCCTCGGGCGCTTCGTCGAGATCCGAGAACAGAACGTCAGTGGGTTGATCAGCCTCGGCCAGTTCTTCCTGAACCTCTGCTTCGGCAATGGTTTCCTCGATTTCGGGGGTCGCTTCGGGTTCAATGACTGGTTCAGGCGCTTCAGGAGCAGCTTGCGGGGCTTCGCCCGTTGCCGTGTCGTCCAGATCCTCGGGGCTCAGGGCGCCCGACTCGAATGCCGCCGAAATGGCGTCAACCTTTGGCTGGGCTGGGGTCAGGTATCCGTTGTCTTCATCCTCGGAATACGCTGTCGAGCCTTCGTCCGCATGCGAAACAACCGCGCGGATGCGCTGCAGCTTGGCAGCGATGCTGTCGGCGGCAGCGGGCTGAGCAGGTTCAACCGGTTCGGCCTCGGCAAAGAATGCGTCAGCGCTTGTGGAGGGCGCCGTGTCCACAACAGTCAGATCGGGGGTGCTGTCAGGCGTTTGTTGTGGCTGGGGTTGTGGTTGTTCGGCTGCGATTACCGGCGCGACCGGCTGTGGTTCGGCTGTGGGCGCTTCTTCGGTTGCGCGTAATAGCAGGCCAGTTTCATTCTGGCTGGCCTCGACACGGCGCGAAGCGTCGCGCTGGGCGATGCGGGTCAGCATTTCTGCGTCTGGCTGTGGGGGTTCCGATCCAAAGTAGCGATCATCCGCTGCGAGATCGCGAAAATACTCTGCAATCGCTTTCATCGTTTCAAATGAATCATCAAAACCTTCCAAAGTGCACGAGAAGGTTCCGTAGGAAACGGTCAATACCTTGTTATTCTGTACCATCAGACGCACGTCCTTTACAAACTACAGAGCCAATCCGCGCGACGCTGGGCGCAGAGTCGGCTCGGAACTGTCTAGATGAACCTATCATTTTGTGGTCTCAATGTGTCCAAAACCGGGAAAAATGGTCAATCTTGTAAAAAATAGCCCGATTGTATGTTCTCAGAGGCCAATAGCACTGATCGGAGGGGGACAAATCGGTCCTGATGACCTGAATTTGGTGCTAAGCCGCGTCAATCAGGTGGTCGCAGCGGATGGTGGAGCCGCCGCCGTCATCGAATCGGGTCGGATGCCGGACGCGGTAATCGGAGACTTCGATTCGTTGGAGAGAAGGTATCGCGAGCAGATCCCGGAAGAGCGTTTGTTTCCGATACGTGAACAAGATAGCACCGACTTTGACAAAGCACTACGCAGCATTGAAGCGCCTCTTGTTTTAGGTGTCGGGTTTCTGGGGGGGCGTCTGGATCATCAGCTTGCCGTACTTAATGCGTTGGTCCGGCTTCCCGATCACCGCTGTATCTTGCTGGGCGAGCATGAGGTCGCGTTTCACGCACCCCCACATATCACGATGACCATTGAGCCGGGGCAGACAGTTTCATTGTTTCCGTTTCAGCGTGTAACGGGGCGAAGTAAAGGTTTGGAATGGCCAATCGATGGGCTGGTTCTGGAACCGGATGGGCGAGTTGGGACCTCAAACCGGGCCATGTCGGATGTTGAGCTTGAGGTGGATGGTCCGGGCCTGCTGGTCATGGTGCCGCGAACGGCTTTGGATCAGGTCATGCTGGCGTTTCAGTCGGAGCGGACCGGGCGTTGGCGCGCTCACGCAGGATGACATAGAGCCCGGCGCAGATGGTGATCAGAATCCCGATCGCCGCAAGGCCATCAGGCAGATCGTGAAAGATCATCCATCCGATCAGCGTTGCCACGGGAATCTCGAGATATTGCATCGGTGCGAGCGTGGCGGAAGGCGCATAGCGTAGCGACCATGTCATCAGCAGATGAGCGACCGTTCCCAACACGCCGATCGCGATCAGCAGCCAGTGGGTTTCGCCTGCGGGTACGATCAAAGAGAGCTCCCATATGTCGGCCCCTGTCCCGATCAGGAGAAGCGGAAGAAGCATCACTGTCGCGAAAGAGCCCGAAACCGCCTGGAGTGCGATCGGATCTGTTTCTTTCGCGATCTTCCGTGTGACCAGCATGAAAAACGAAAACACCACCGCGACCACGAGCGGCAGCAAAGCGGGTGCACCGACCTCGGCAAAGCTGGGTTGGATAACCAGCAGGGTGCCAATGAAACCAACGATGCACGCGATCAGACGCCGGGCACCGACTTCCTCACCCAACACATAGCTGCCCAGCAGCAGCATGATGAAAGGCATGACGAAGGCGATCGCGACCGCATCGGCCAATGGCAGATATTGCAGCGCACTGAACATGGCGGCAATCCCCGCGATGTGCAGGATCGTGCGGATCAGTGTTAACCTCAGTATACGGCCACTCATTCGCCAGGGACGACCCGTCACAGCGACCAGCGGGATCAGGATGATCGCCTGAACAGCAAAGCGGACCAGAACCAGCAGACCCAGTGGGGTTGTTTCGCCCAGCAGTTTGGCCATTGCATCACCAAGCGGTGCAAGCACACAAAAACCAAGCATCAGAAAGATGCCAAAGACGGGACGATCCTGGGTCATGACGGGCACGCTAGGTCAAGCCGTGCCCGTGTGAAAGAGCAAACTGTCAGGTCAGCAATTGGGTACGTTTACGGCAAGGCCACCCAGAGAAGTCTCTTTGTACTTTTCATGCATGTCATGCCCGGTCTGGCGCATGGTTTCGATCACCGCATCCAACGGCACGAAGTGTTTGCCATCCCCGCGCAGCGCAAGCGAAGCTGCAGAAACTGCCTTGATTGCAGCCAGTCCGTTGCGCTCAATGCAGGGAACCTGAACCAGACCTGCAACAGGATCGCAGGTCATGCCCAAATGATGTTCCAGCGCAATCTCAGCTGCGTTCTCAACTTGCTCGGGCGTGCCGCCCATCACTGCGCACAGGCCTGCCGCGGCCATTGCCGAGGCGCTGCCGACCTCTGCCTGACACCCGGCTTCGGCACCGGAGATCGAGGCGTTATACTTGACCAGTCCGCCAATCGCGGCGGCGGTTAGTAGAAAATCCTCGATATGGCTTTCCGAGGCGCCGGGCACGTGATCCAGATAGTACCGAAGCACCGCAGGCAAAGTCCCTGCAGCGCCATTGGTGGGCGCGGTGACCACCTGACCGCCTGCAGCGTTTTCTTCGTTCACGGCCATCGCGTAGACGCTCATCCAGTCATTGATGGTGTGCGGCGCGTTCAGGTTCATGCCGCGCTCGGCTTGCAGCGCGTCATAGATACCCTTGGCGCGGCGGCGTACATTCAGGCCACCGGGCAGGATGCCGTCGGTGGTAAGGCCGCGCTCGATGCAATTGTTCATTACTTCCCAAAGTCGCGCCGACCCTTTGGCGAAGCTATCGGCACAGCCGCGCGCAATCTCGTTCTCGCGCTTCATCGCAGCGATGCTCTTGCCGCTTGAGTTCGCCATTTCCAGCATCTCGGCAGCCGAGTGAAACGGGTAGGGTACAGCTGGGCCGTCGTTGGTATCTTTGCCTTCGGCCAGTTCTTCTTCGGTCAGGACAAATCCGCCGCCGACGGAATAATAGACCTGTCGCAGGATCACATCGCCCTGCGCGTCGGTTGCCATCAGGATCATGCCGTTGGCGTGACCGGGCAGGTTGTGGTCATAGTCAAAGACAAGATCTGTTTTCGGATCGAATTTCAGTGTCGGCAATCCGTCGGGTGTGACCGTGTGCGTCGCCGCGATTTCAGCCAGCGCTGCCTCGGCCTTGTCATTGTCGTAATTGTCCGGGACGAAGCCGGCCAATCCCAGAATGGTGGCCCGGTCGGTGGCGTGCCCGACACCGGTAAACGCCAGAGACCCGTGCAGCGATCCACGCAGTCCTGCGAAGTCAAACGGAGAGGCGCGCATCAGATCAAGAAACCGCGCGGCTGCAACCATTGGTCCCATGGTGTGCGAAGAGGAAGGGCCGATGCCCACTTTGAACATATCGAAGACAGAGAGGAACATGTCAGGTAGCTGAGCCTTCTGGAGGGTTGGCGTAAGTCGGAGATGTAAAGGGCGTGACGCCCAATCCTTCGGCAGCAATAGCCGCGCGGGTTGCAGGTCGGGTTTCCATCTGCATCAGGATTTGTTGCAGGTAGGGTGTGTCAGCTAGTTGATACCAGCTGCGGTCGATCTTGGCAGGATAAAGCGCCATCCAGCGCATCATGCAGGCCAGATAGTAACATAGAACAGTGGGTTGATCACCGCGCAGCCAATCGGGGGCATTTTGCGCCTCAGCATCCAGCAGCTTCAGGTGTTGTCGCAGCCTGGGCTGGATGCCTGCGCGCAAAGTGCCGGCCTCTACCGGGTCGATGTACTTTTCCGCATAGAACAGGATGCGCAAATCGGCATGCAGCGTGTTTGATGCAAAAAACAACCATTTGAGAAAGGCGGCCCGGTCCGGATCATTCGGGTCAGGTGCCATCTGGCCATGTTGGTCGGCGAGCCACAGCAATATGGCCGCAGTTTCGAAAATTGGGCCCTGAGGCGTTTCGAGTACCGGTATCAGACCATTGGGGTTGAGGGCCCTGTAAACTGCTCCATCCTGTTCGTTCCGGCGGCGGTTAACCAGCGCGGTTTCATAGGGCTGACCCATCTCTTCCAACACCAGCCGGATCACCAGCGAAGCGTTGTCGGGGGCGTAGTGGAGCAGGTACGGCTTTTCCATCATGCTTAATTATAGCAGAGCCGCGGTGCGGGAAGACTCGATTGCGACGTTTCCAATAGGAAACGCGTATTTCAGCGACATGTTTTGCGGGGGCGGGATGCGAATTGGGTCTCGCAGTTGTGCAGGGCTTTCCGTATAAGTCCGGCTAAGACTTGAGGGGAAGCTGCAATGACCGGAAAACTGTCACCCATCGACAATGCCAAGTATGTCGCTGCGCGTCGCGCAGCTGAAATGGTTCAGGACGGAATGCGCGTCGGTTTGGGAACCGGATCGACCGCAGCATGGCTGGTGCGTCGTCTGGGCGAACGCGTTCGCGACGAAGGCCTGAAGATCAAAGGTGTTCCGACCTCGACTGCGACCGCGCAACTGGCGCGCGAGGTTGGCATCGAAGTCGTCTCGCTGGATCAGGCTGGCTGGCTGGATCTGACAATTGACGGGGCGGACGAGTTCGACGGTGAGCTGAGCCTGATCAAAGGTGGTGGTGCAGCGCTGTTGCAGGAAAAAATCGTTGCCACCGCTAGTGACCAGATGGTTGTGATCGCCGACGCGGGCAAGGAAGTCGAGGCACTGGGCGCATTCCCGTTGCCGGTCGAGGTGATCCCGTTTGGCTGGCAGACCACCCGCACACTCATCGAAGAAGCGCTGGATACGATGGATGTTCTGGGTACCTCTGTCACGCTGCGGATGAATGGAGAGGCCCCCAAGATCACAGATGAGGGGAACCACATTCTGGATCTGCATTTGCAGCGCATCGGCAACCCAAGACAGCTGGCACTGGTATTGAATCAGGTGCCGGGAGTGGTCGAAAATGGACTGTTCATCGACATCTGTGACAAAGTTGTGATCGGTCACGGCGATGGCCGGGTCGAGCTGCGCGACATCAATGAAGGCACCGTTGAGGTCGACGAACTGGGTGATGACGGCGAGAACCTGTTTTCAGATCTTGCGGATTGAGGGTTGGAAGGAAGACCTACCTATGTGGTCAGAGAAACTCGGCTGACGCGATCTGTACGTTTGTTGATCAGGGGGGGCTGGGCCACGTTTTTGAGGCTGATGCCGTTTGCTTATTTCGGGTACGCACCGCGTGCAGAAGGGCCAGTTGCCTTTTTCTATGATTTGTCGTTTGGCATTCTGGCTGCGAGCATCCTTGTCTATTTGGTTCAACTGTTACGTAGGAAAGATGTTGTGGCCGCCGTCACACCCGAGGGACTTTCCTTTGCTCACAAAAAGCCGAGCGGGCTGTGTGAAATTGTATCCTGCGGTTGGAATGAAGTTTGGGCAATTGAGGTTTTGCGGATTGAACGGTGGGCACCTATTCCAACCCAAACAATCTGTATTCGCCTTCGAAACGAACACAGCTTCGCGGATTTTCCGTTGAAAGGCATTCCGCAGAGCATATCTGACGAATTCATCAAAGCGCTGCGCCAACACTGGCCGGATTTGGATATCCCCTGGGAGGCTCAACTTGCCAAGCGGAAGACTATGGACAGCAGCGCGAGATAGAGTACACCCCTTGTAGCGCCTTTGTGGTGATTGCTGAAGTTTGGAAGAGGCAGTGCAAATGAGCTTTGACTATGATCTGTTCGTCATCGGCGGAGGCTCGGGCGGGGTCCGGGCGGCGCGTGTGGCTGCCGGTGAAAACGGCGCCAAAGTGGCGCTGGCCGAAGAGGATCGCTATGGCGGGACCTGCGTTATCCGGGGCTGCGTTCCGAAAAAGCTGATGGTTTTCGCCAGCGAATACGCAGACATGGTCGAGGATGCGCAGGCCTATGGCTGGGATATCAAGCCCGGCGCGTTCAATTGGGATATCTTCCGCGGCAAGCTTTATGCTGAGCTGGACCGGCTGGAGGGGATCTATCGCAATATCCTCAAGAACAACGGTGTCGAGACATTCGACCAGCGCGCCCGCCTCGTGGATCCGCATACGGTGGAACTGGCTGACGGGACGCGCAAGAGCGCGAAACATATCCTGGTCGCGACGGGTGGACGACCGGTTGTGCCTGAGTTCCCAGGATCTGAACTGGCCATTACCTCGAACGAGATCTTCCATCTGGACAAACTGCCAGAGACGATGCTGATCGTCGGTGGCGGCTATATCGCTTGCGAGTTTGCCGGGATCATGAATGGCATGGGCGTCAAGACGACCCAGTTTTATCGCGGGGCGCAAATCCTGCGCGGTTTCGACGACGAAGCGCGGGGCCTTATCTGCGAAGAGATGTGTCAGAATGGCGTTGATGTTCATCTGGGCACCAATGTGCTTGAGATGAAGAAACAGGGCGACAAAATCTGGGTAAAAGCCACGAATGGCTCAGAACAGCTGTTTGATGTGGTCATGTATGCCACAGGCCGTGCACCCAATGCTGACGACCTTGGACTCGAAGGGCTTGGCGTCGAGCGCGGACGGAAGGGCGAAATCGTGGTGGACGAATACAGTCAGACTGCCGTGCCTTCGATCTATGCGATTGGCGACGTCACCGACCGTGTAAACCTGACACCGGTGGCGATCCGCGAAGGGATGGCATTTGTCGAAACGGTTTTCAAAGGCAATCCGACACCGGTGGACCATGAACTGATCCCGACAGCGATTTTTACGCAGCCCGAAATGGGCACCGTGGGCCTGAGCGAGGAAGAAGCAGCCGAGCAGGAACCGATCGAAGTTTATGCGACTTCGTTCAAGCCGATGCAGAAATCGTTTGCCGGGGGCACGCAGCGCGTGTTGATGAAACTGATCGTAAGCCGGGCTACAAGGAAGGTATTGGGATGCCATATTGTGGCACCGGGTGCGGGAGAAATGATCCAGTTGGCCGGAGTCGCAGTAAAAATGGGTGCAACCAAAGAAGATTTCGACCGTACGGTTGCGGTTCATCCCGTGATGGCCGAAGAACTGGTTACAATGCGGCAACCTGTACGCACCGCTTGATTTGCAAGCGCGCGTACACAGGTTACAAGGGAAACCGTGATCACACGGGCCAAAACGAAGGAATTGAAACACATGGCGGGCAACAGCGGTGGCCCCTGGGGGGGCGGAGGCTCTTCCGGCGGCGGAGGAAACAGGGGTAACAACGGAGATGGGCGTCGCCCACCCGAAGGCGATGGCCCGCAGATTCCCGAAATTGATGAGCTGATGAAAAAGGGTCAGGAGCAACTGCGCGTCCTTATGGGCGGTCGCGGAGGCTCGGGCCAGGGCGGTGGCCAGGGCTCTGGCGGCGGCGGGCCTGCGTTTACCAAAGGCACGGTCGCAATTGGCCTGCTGGTAGCGGCTGGTCTTTGGGCCGCGGCAAGCTTCTATACCGTGAAACCCGAAGAACAGTCGGTCGAGCTGTTTCTGGGCGAGTTTTCTTCAGTCGGTAATCCTGGTCTGAACTTTGCCCCTTGGCCTGTTGTCACTGCAGAAGTCATCCCGGTAACACGCGAACAGACCGAAGATATGGGTGGCACGCGCGGTAGCGATGATGGCCTGATGCTGACTGGCGACGAAAATGTTGTCGATATCGATTATCAGGTTGTCTGGAACATCAACGATCCGGCCAAGTTCCTGTTCAACCTACGTGACCCACGCCAAACAATCCGCGCGGTTTCTGAATCGGCCATGCGTGAGATCATTGCGCAAAGCGAGCTGGCACCAATCCTGAACCGGGATCGCGGTGTAATTGCGGACCGTCTGCAGGAACTGATCCAGTCCACGATGGACAGCTATGATTCCGGCATCAACATCGTCCGCGTCAACTTTGACAAAGCCGACCCGCCTCAGGACGTGATTGCTGCGTTCCGCGACGTTCAGGCCGCTGCTCAGGAGCGTGACCGCGAACAGAATATCGCGGATGCCTATGCCAACCAGGCGCTTGCGCAGGCACGTGGTGAAGCTGCGCAGGTACTGGAAGAGGCCGAGGCGTACCGCGCCCAGCAGATCAATAGCGCACAAGGTGAAGCCAGCCGCTTCAGCGCGGTTTTGGAAGAATACTCCAAGGCCCCCGACGTGACCCGCAAACGCCTCTATCTGGAGCGGATGGAGCAGGTTCTGGGTGATGTCGACAAGATCATTCTGGACGAAAACTCGACCGGTTCGGGGCAGGGCGTCGTGCCGTATTTGCCGCTGAACGAATTGCGCCGCAATCAGGCCGAGGAGAGCAACTGATGCGTAAGTCACCTATTATTCTCATTCTGGTCGTGATCCTTGGCGTTGTTGGCCTGTCCTCGATCTTTATCGTGGACGAACGTGAACGCGCGCTGGTGCTGCAATTTGGTCGTGTCGTTGCGGTCAAAGAAGAGCCCGGTCTGGCGTTCAAGATTCCTTTGATTCAAGAAGTCGTGCGCTATGACGACCGTATCCTGTCCATCGACGTTCAGCCGCTGGAGGTTACGCCTCTGGATGATCGTCGTCTGGTGGTCGATGCTTTTGCCCGCTACCGCATCTCGGACCTGAATCAGTTCCGTCAGGCGGTTGGTGTCGGTGGCATCCCTGTGGCTGAGGACCGTCTTGATCGTATCCTGCGCGCTGAAACTCGTGAAGTTCTGGGTTCGGTCTCGTCGCGTGACATCCTTAGTTCGGACCGTGCGGCCCTGATGCTGCGGATCCGCAACAGCGCGATTGCCGAAGCGCGCGCGCTGGGTGTCAACGTGATCGACGTGCGCCTGAAGGCAACCGATCTGCCGCAGGCCAACCTCGAGGCGACCTTCGACCGGATGAAGGCCGAGCGGGAACGCGAAGCAACTGACGAACGCGCCCGCGGTAAGGAAGCCGCGCAGCGCATCCGCGCGCAGGCCGACCGGACCGTGGTTGAACTGGTCTCGGATGCCAACCGCGAAGCCGAGATCATTCGCGGTGAGGCTGATGCTGAACGCAACGCGATCTTTGCCGAAGCCTATGGTGCGGATCCGGAGTTCTTTGAATTCTACCGGTCACTAAGCGCCTATGAAAACGCGCTGCAGGGCGGCAACAGCTCGATGATTCTGAGCCCGGATTCGGAATTCTTTAACTACCTGAAATCGCCCACCGGGCAGGCGACCCAGTAATGGGTATGGTTCTGCTGGCCTTAGGGCTGGTGTTGATTGTCGAGGGGCTGGCCTATGCGCTGGCCCCTTCGCTTATTGAGCGCATGTTGGAAGTTTTACGCGCGCTGCCGGAATCCGCGCGACGACTTGCAGGCCTGCTATGTGTCGTGAGTGGGTTCATTCTGCTTTGGGGTGCTTATCAGCTGGGGTTTTGATCGATTGATTTCACTTGCCGGTGAATTCCCCATGATCCCGAGTTGCGGGCGAGAACAAACTGACTACATTGGATATCAAGCGCGGTTACCCCTACGGGGTGGCTGGATAATGCATATCGACAAGGAGACCACAGGTGCAGGCAAAAGCACGCAGTATTTCCCTTCGGCGGGATGAGGTTTTTATTAAGATGCGGCTGATGTGGCTGTTGTTTGCCGGAATGCTTCTGGTACTGGCGCAGACTGCGGCGGCACAGGCGCGGGGTGAGAGCCTTGCGCCATTGGCGGAAAAGATCAGCCCGGCGGTGGTCAACATCACGACCTCGACCCTGATCGAGGGTCAGACGGGGCCACAGGGTATCGTGCCCGAAGGCTCTCCGTTCGAAGATTTTTTTCGCGAGTTTCAGGATCGCGGCGGGGAAGATGAAAATCGTCCGCGTCGTAGTAATGCCCTCGGTTCAGGTTTCGTGATCTCAGAAGACGGATACATTGTCACCAACAACCACGTAATTGCTGAAGCGGATGAAATCCTTGTCGAGTTTTTCCCCGGCGATGGTCAGCCCGTAAAGGAACTGCCTGCCAAAGTGATCGGGACAGATGAAAAGACCGATATTGCGTTGCTTAAGGTCGAAGCATCAAGCCCGCTCAAATACGTTCAATTTGGCAACAGTGACACCGCACGTGTGGGTGACTGGGTCATTGCGATGGGCAACCCGCTGGGGCAGGGGTTCTCGGTCTCTGCGGGGATTGTCTCGGCACGTAATCGTGCCTTGAGCGGTTCGTATGACGACTACATCCAGACTGACGCTGCGATCAACCGGGGTAACTCGGGCGGGCCGCTGTTCAATATGGATGGTGAAGTTATCGGTGTGAACACGGCGATTCTGTCTCCTAACGGTGGCTCGATCGGGATCGGATTCTCGATGGCGTCCAACGTTGTTGTCAAAGTCGTGGACCAGCTGCGTGAATTTGGCGAAACCCGCCGCGGTTGGCTGGGGGTTCGCATTCAGGATGTGACCGAAGACATGGCCGAGGCGATGGGGCTGGATGAACCCGGTGGTGCACTGATCAGTGATGTACCGGAAGGCCCTGCCAAAGAAGCCGGACTGCTGGCGGGTGATGTTATTCTCAGCTTTGACGGCGTCGAGGTGAAAGATACACGTGGCCTTGTACGGCAGGTTGGAGAGACCACCGTTGGCAAGTCTGTACGTGTCGTCGTGCACCGTGATGGTGGTACGCAGACCGTACTAGTGACGCTCGGCCGCCGCGAAGATGCGGAACGGGCTGAGAATGGTGAGGACGAGGAAGAATCTGATGCACCGGCAGAAGAAAACACGGATGTGCTTGGTCTGACGATTTCGCCTCTGACAGACACATTGCGCGAGGATCTGAGCCTGGATGCCGAGGCAGAGGGCCTGGTTGTCACCGATGTGGATGAAGCGTCTGAGGCATATGCCAAAGGCCTGCGTGCCGGTGACCTGATCACCGAAGCGGGACAGCAAAAGGTGACTTCGATCGACGACCTTGATGCGCGTATGGAAGAGGCGCGTGAGGCGGGGCGCAAGTCGTTGCTGCTGCTTGTACGTCGCGGTGGTGATCCGCGCTTTGTCGCGCTGAGCCTTCAGCAGGAATAGGCTGGATTGCCTGAGAAACATCAAGGCCGGGGCATCGCCCCGGCCTTTTTTTGATTCTGTGGTGCTGAAAATAAAAGAGCCATATGCCGGGGAGGCATATGGCTCTGGTACAGGGAGAGGCCAGTGGACAGATATCGGGGATGATACGCTGGCCCCCTACGGTAACCATTGTCAAACTAGTCTAAGCTGGAGGCACTGTATGTGAAGCGGATCACACCGAGTCTGATATGGTT
This sequence comes from Ruegeria arenilitoris, assembly GCF_013030265.1. GTDB lineage: Bacteria > Pseudomonadota > Alphaproteobacteria > Rhodobacterales > Rhodobacteraceae > Ruegeria > Ruegeria arenilitoris_E. The sequence continues at coordinate 116,410 of NZ_WPZQ01000008.1, read as the reverse complement.
AGATGAGGTCAGATTCAGCCAGTTGCCGTAGCGCGTCGAAGTCCTGAATGACCAGGCCGCCGCGCGATGCCTCGACCACGTTGCTGCGTCTCCAGTTCGAGATCGTCTTGGACACGGCCTCGCGTGTGGCCCCGACGAACTCGGCCAGTTCGCTTTGCGACAGGGTAATCCGTTCGCTTGGAGAATCCTGCTGACTGGCCAGATGCAGCAGCTTGCGGGCCAGACGGATCGGCATCGGTAGGAACACTTGCTCGTTCAGCTGTGCACCCATCCACCGCATACGCAGACCGGCCAACCGGATCATATCGACAGCCAGATCGGGCTGTTTGCGAATTTGGTTCATAACATCATCGCGTCTGACCCTTAGGACACGCGATGGAACGGCCGCGGTAATGGTCGCTGTGCGAGGGCCATTGTCGAATAAGGCGATCTCACCAAACACCTCACCCGGTCGCATCAGACTAAGCGCGAGTTTGCGGCCGCTCATGGCCAAAAATGAAACTTCGAGCATGCCTTCGATCAGGGCGTAAAGTGCATCGCCTTCATCCCCTTGCTCAAAAAGCACTTGTCCCTGATCCAGGGTGATCTCGGAGGCTTGGGCTGCGAGCATTTCGCGCAGACCATCGGAAGCTTCAGAAAGAAATCCGCTATTCGGAAAGGCCGTCATTGGTGGCACGGTTCTCTGGTTGTGAGTGGTGGGTGGGCACCAGCCTCACACAGCTTTCGCGCCAAGCCAAGGAGTTTATTCGGCTTTTTGACGTTTCGATCCCGTAAATACTAAGTTTTTCACAGAAAGTTTCTTATTGAGAGACTGCAGTCATTTTTTCTGCGGGCGATCGGGTTCTTCCATGTAGCTCTGCAACATGCTGATCTGGAGCATCAGGAAAACCATTAATGCGATTGGAAAGCCGAAGGTTTCGATTTTAACCCAGAGATCTGTTGAAAGTGTGCGCCAGACCACTTCATTTGCAACGGCCAGTACGGCGAAACAGGCGCACAGGCGACGGGTCAGGATCATCCAGCCCTCATCGCGCATGGGCAGCACCTCATCCAACACATAGGCAAGGTAGGATTTCCCCTGCAATAGCCCAATGCCCATGATGAGGGAGAAGAAGCCATAAACCAGCGTGGTCTTCATCTTGAAGAAACGCTCGTCATTGAACCACGCGGTTAGACCTCCGAAGAAGATGACCATGAAAGCGGTGAAGATCTGCATCCGGCTGAGCTTGCCGGTCAAGAACCAAAGTATTCCCATCGCCGCCAGCATCAGAGGAACGAATATGATGGTCGCGACGATAAAGCCGGAATACTCGGTACCGCCGATCAGAAAGCTGTCGTCCCGCAGGCGCAGGTAGATGAAGAAAAAGGCCAGCGGCGGTCCCAGCTCCAGCACCTGTTTGAGAAACGGGTTGATCTCTTTCTTGCCAGTCATGATTCCGTCCTGCTGCTTATCCGCCCATTTCAACTATTACGGCGCCCAATGCAATCAATGCCATGAGCGCGATGCGCCGTGGTCCCACTGTTTCCTTGAGTGCAAGCCAACCAATCAAGGCCGCAAACACAGTGGATGTCTCACGTAACACCGCCGCTTCACCCACCTTGTCGAGCCGTGTCGCCAGCATAATCGCTCCGAATGACATGGGGGCGATGATCCCGCCTACAAGCCCCCGCAACATCAAAGGACCGATAGCAGGGCGATTGATCATGGCGCGCCATCTGAGGAAGGCATAGATCGGCATTGTTGCCCCGTCGATCATGAAGAACCATGCCAGAAAGGTGAACGGATCGGCAGTGGCGCGGATTCCGTATGCGTCATAGGTGGTGTAAAGCGCCACAAACAGACCGGTTGCGAGGGCCAGCGCGAGCGCAATCCCAAGTGTTTCGCGATTGGTTTCGAGAAAACGGAAGTTATAGGCTGCCAGTCCGAAGATCCCTGACAGCAGGACCGCCACCCCGAGCCATTGAATGCCCGAGAAGATCTCTCCAAACAGCAAATAGGCTCCGATGACAGTAAACAAGGGGCCAGTGCCGCGAACGACGGGGTAGACCACCGTGTATGAACCCTTGGTGTAGGCCATAGCCTGAAGGGTTTTGTAGAAGATGTGGATCAGCCAGACGGTCGCAAAAATAGGCCACATGTAGGGCTCGGGCCATGGGACCACAAAAAAGGCGAAGGGTGCGGCCATCAAACAATATGATGCGTCGATTGCACCGCGCGAAAGCCACGGATCGTGCCGCCCCTTTTGCAGCGCACCGAACACCGCGTGCAGAAAGGCAGCCATAAGGGCAAGGCCAAGGGCCAGTCTGTGGCCTGTCTCAGTCCCCTCAAGTGAAATGAGCCATTCGCTCACAATATGGCCTTTCGCAGGAAAGAGGGGTGGAGGCGATGTGCCTCTGCACCCTTCGAAATGTCAATGATGCTGAGAATTTAGCGTGTTTCGAGACCTGTCAGCGCAGCGGCGAATTCTTCCGGATCAAATGGGGCAAGATCATCGATCTGTTCACCAACGCCAATTGCATGGATCGGCAGGCCGAATTTATCCGCCAGCGCGACAAGGACACCACCTTTGGCCGTCCCGTCCAGTTTGGTCATCACCAGTCCCGATACATCGGCGAGATTGCGGAAGGTTTCGACCTGACTCAGCGCGTTCTGACCGGTTGTCGCGTCTAGAACCAGCAACGTGTTATGAGGCGCAGTTTCATCCTTTTTACGGATGACGCGGACGATCTTGGCCAGTTCCTCCATCAGATCGGCCCTGTTTTGCAGGCGGCCTGCAGTGTCGATCATCAGCAGGTCAGCCCCTTCTTCCTGCGCTTTGGTCAGCGCATCAAAGGCCAGCGACGCAGGATCAGAGCCTTCCGGTGCCGTCAGAACGGGAACACCGGCGCGATCGCCCCAGACCTGCAATTGTTCGACCGCTGCGGCACGGAAGGTATCGCCAGCCGCGATTACGACCTTCTTGCCAGCCGATTTGAACTGACTGGCGAGTTTGCCGATGGTTGTGGTTTTACCAGACCCGTTGACACCGACGACCAAAACAACCTGTGGGCGCTTGGGGTAGATGGGCAATGGCTTTGCCACCGGTTCCATCACGCGGGCCACTTCCTGAGCCAGCAGCTGTTTGATCTCATCGGTCGAGAGTTTACGGCCATAACGCCCCTCGGCCATGTTGGCGGTGACGCGCAAGGCTGTGTCCACGCCCATGTCCGATGCAATCAGCAACTCCTCAAGCTGTTCCAGCATGTCATCGTCCAGCGTACGACGGACCACGGGACGATCATCGCGGTTGAACAGGCGGCCTAAAATACCTTTGGACTGGGTTGCCTCGGGTACTTCCGGGGGAGGAGGAGCAGGTGTCGGGTCAACCGGCTGAGGCGAGGGCGTCTCGACCGGTTGCGGCGCGGGGGCTGGCTCGGGCACTTCCGGAACGGGTTGTGGTTCCGGCTCGGGCTCCGGAATTATTGGATCGGGCGTTGGGGATTCCTCGCCGCCATCTTCTACAATGGCCTCCAGCCCCTGTTCGAGGCGGGATGAAGATTTAAAAAGCCGGTCCTTGAGCTTGGAAAAAAACGCCATTCTGGGTCTCCGCAGGTGTTACCCTCACCTAATGCGGATTTACGCCAGTTGCAAAGGGTCACGAGAAGGCAAAGTAAAAGCCTGCTTGCGCCCCCCAATAGAGCGGCCACACCAGATAGGGTGTCAGCTTCAGGGCCGGGTGATCTTTGGGCAGTAGGAATTTCTCGGTCGCGAGGATCAGATCTGAGGCGATGAAGGCCAGGGCGGCGGGCAGCGCCCATCGCAAAGCACCGGATTCAGGCAGTGCCAGTACTGTCACGCCCATCCCCAGTATGATCGGGATATAGGCCAGAACCGGGATTTTCAGATCTCCGGCACGCGGTGTTAGCAAGGTGGCCATGATGATGCCAAGGATGATCAGCGACCAGAAAATCGCAGGGTGGTCGAAAATCAACTCTGCATTGCTGGCCGGGTGGGTCAAAAACAGGGCGATATAGGCCAGATGGCCTGCTGCAAACGCTCCGATACCTGCCATGAACGTATCATCGGTTTCTCGCGACAGCAGGGCGTCACCAATCGCACAAAGCGCCAACGCAAGGATTAGCAACCATGGGGCCGCGCTCAGCAGGGCAAGAAGCGCGAGCACCGCAACAGATGCGGTTTTTAGCAAGGTTCGCAAACTGCTGGCAGGTTGCACGGTCATCGGCAGGTAGGCCAATGCGCATAGAGCCGCCACCAAAATCAGGATCATTGTCATGTCTTGCCCCCGGAACGTGTCTTTCTTGGGTTTATCTCTCAGTGTCGCCCCGAAGATAAAAATTACTCAATAGTGACGTGGAGTTACCTTGATAAACCTGAAGATCGGTAAAGGGTGAATGGCACATGCGGATCGCTTCTGACAGTATGCGGACATGCTCAAGCGTTTCGTGATTCTTCTGACTTTTTCCGCGCAGGCAGTCTCTGCGCAAGCGCCACTGTCCGGGGCCGAGTTCGATGCCTATACGCAGGGAAAAACTCTGTTTTATGGGTTCGATGGCGTGACCTATGGGGTGGAGCGGTATTTGCCAAACCGCAGGGTGATCTGGTCATTTCTGGACGGCGACTGCAAGGAAGGTGTCTGGTACGAGCGCGAGGAACAGATTTGCTTTGTCTACGAAGACCGGCTGGACCCGCAATGCTGGGTGTTTACCAAGTCGGGGGGCGGCCTGATCGCTCAGTTCGAAGGCGATCCGAATGCGACAGAGCTGTACGAAGCCGATGACATAGGCGAAGAGATGGTCTGCTATGGGCCCGACGTCGGCGTCTGAGCGATAACATCGGGTGGCATGTGACAGATCCGGGCCATGAAAGGTGTATCTGGCCCGGATCGTCGGCAAACATCAAAATAAGGAACCCTGATCAGGTGCGTCTGGTTTGGCCTTCTTCGAGGGGGATTTTGTTGCCCCGCCGGTTTTGAGACGACCATCGGCAAACTCGATTTCCAGTACCGCATGTTTCGATGCCTGAGACTTGGTCGTGACGACATCACCCTCGGCCCGTACGACCGCATATCCACGGTCCAGCGTTGCCTTGTAGCTGAGCGTTTCCCGCAGGCGGTCTGTCGCGTCGAGTTGCTGGCGCAACCGATCCAGCCGCGTTGCCTGTGCCGTATTCAACCTCTCTGTCAGCCGGTTCAGAGAGTCTCGCCGGGTCTCAAGCTCTCGCTGGATCGGGCGCAATGAGAGGCGGGAAGACAGGTTATGCCAGCGGTCGCGGCGCGTTTCGACCAATCCGCGTAGGGTCGAAGGGCGCAGGTGTGCGGATGTATCCAGTAGTTTGACGCGGCGGTTTTGTACCCCGCGTATCAGGGCATTCGGTAAACGCTCCGAAACCTGATCAAGCCGTTGCCGGGGCGTGTCCAGCAGCGTTTCTGCTCTTGGCAACGCACGCGACAGGTCACGCAGGCGCTGTGACCGGCGTTGAACAGCGTCAGTTGCCGCGCGGGACAGGCGTGCGCCCTGTTCTCCGGTCCATGCCAGCAATTCCATGCGGACAGGAACCGCCAGTTCCGCCGCTGCGGTTGGGGTAGGTGCGCGGCGGTCGGAGACAAAGTCGATCAGCGTCGTATCCGTCTCATGCCCCACAGCCGAAATGAGCGGGATTTCTGAGGTGGCTGTCGCCCGGGCCACGACTTCTTCGTTGAAACCCCATAGGTCTTCGATCGAACCGCCGCCACGGGCAACGATGATCAGATCGGGACGGGGCAGGGCGCCCCCGGGTGTGAGTTTGTTGAACCCCTCGATAGCTCGCGCAACTTCGGGGGCACAGTTGGCACCCTGAACAGCGACCGGCCAGATCAGAACTTTTCGCGGGAAACGGTCCCGCAGGCGATGCAGGATGTCGCGGATCACCGCGCCTGAAGGTGAAGTCACCACACCGATGATCTGGGGAAGGTATGGCAGTTGTTTCTTACGCTCGGGCGCGAACAGGCCTTCGGCCTCCAGCTGTTTCTTGCGTTTTTCCAGCAGAGCCATCAGCGCGCCCTGTCCGGCGACGGCAACCTCGTCGACGTTGAGGTTGTATTTCGACTGTGCGCCAAAGGCGGTGAGGCGACCGGTGACGACAACCTCAAGCCCCTCTTCGGGAACAACTGACAGTCCGGCAATCTGGCCTTTCCATGTGGTGCAGGCCAGAACGCTGCGGTCATCTTTGACGTCGTAGTACAGATGCCCGGACCGGGCTTTGAACACGCGGCCGACCTCGCCGCGTACACGGATTCGCCCAAACGAACCTTCGAGGGTCTTTTTTACTTCGCCCGAGATTTCCGAGACGGTATATTCAGGGGTGTTTTGACCCGGAATGGGGTCATCAAGCAGGTCGGACATTTCAGCGCCTTGTTTCGTCAGCCCTCCCAGCTTAGAACGCCGCGCAGGCGAGGCCAAGCAGATCGGAGACGACCCCAATGAATATCCTCATTCTCGGCAGCGGCGGACGCGAGCACAGTCTGGCCTGGGCGGTGATGCAGAACCCCAAATGTGACCGTCTTATCGTGGCACCGGGAAATGCCGGAATAGCTCAGATCGCGGACTGCGCGGCGCTGGATATCGAAAACGGCGGAGCGGTCGTTAGCTTTGCTGAAGAAAATGCGATTGATTTCGTGATTGTCGGCCCCGAGGCCCCGCTGGCAACAGGCGTCGCCGACCGGCTGCGCGAAGCGGGCGTGCTGGTCTTTGGCCCCTCGGCAGAAGCAGCACGGCTGGAGGCCTCGAAAAGTTTCACCAAGGAAATTTGTGACGCATCAGGTGCCCCGACTGCAGCTTATGCGCGCTTCACCGAAGCCGAGCCGGCAAAGGCCTATATTCGCGAGCAGGGCGCACCGATTGTGGTCAAGGCGGATGGTCTTGCCGCCGGCAAAGGCGTGATCGTCGCCATGGATGAACAAACTGCAGTGGACGCCATTGATGACATGTTTGGCGGCGCTTTCGGAGGCGCTGGTGCCGAGGTTGTCATCGAGGAATTCATGGAGGGTGAAGAGGCCTCACTATTCGTTTTGTGTGACGGCGAGGATATCCTGTCGATCGGTACAGCGCAGGACCACAAGCGCGTTGGAGAAGGCGACACCGGTTTGAATACTGGTGGAATGGGTGCCTATTCCCCTGCGCCTGTTCTGAGCGCTGAGATCGAAGCCAAAGCAATGGATCAGATCGTGCGTCCGACCATCGCAGAAATGAAACGTCGTGGAACACCGTTTCAGGGCGTCCTGTACGCAGGGCTGATGATCAAAGACGGACAGCCGAAACTGGTAGAATACAATGTCCGCTTTGGGGATCCGGAATGCCAGGTCCTTATGATGCGTCTGGGGGCGCAGGTGATGGACCTGATGCAGGCTGCTGCGGAAGGTCGTCTGAGCGAGACACAGGTGAATTGGGCAGACGACCATGCCATGACGATCGTGGTGGCGGCAAAGGGATACCCGGGCTCATACGAAAAAGGGACCGTTATCAACGGTCTGGATGCAATGCCTGAAGACAGCAGCAACATGGTGTTCCACGCCGGAACGAAATCTGCCGAGGGCCAGATTCTGGCCTCTGGCGGGCGCGTTCTGAACGTTACAGCGCGTGGAGATACCCTGCAGGAAGCGCGGGATCGGGCTTATGCGATGGTCGATGGGATTGACTGGCCACAAGGGTTCTTCCGTCGCGATATCGGTTGGCGAGCTCTCTGATCTGAGCGCTCCCGCGCCCTGACCTTGCATCAAAGATGCAAGATCAAGGGCCTTGGGCTTAGCAATCCGCTATTGCGGGTTGCTTCAGCGCCCTGACGAACAGCTCAGGACCTGCTTCATGGCCGAGGATGAAAATGGTGCGAGGGTTCTCTGCACCCAACCCTTGTCGAAGCGGACACCGACGATGTTGCGCCAGTCGGAGTCGACAACGACAAGCTCTGGCCCCGCATCACAGTTTCGCAAACCGCCGGTGATGAAGTCTTCGCCAATGCGGTGATTGGTGAGACCCGTCAGGGACGTGACCTCATGCAGATCACCGTCAGCGTAGCGCCAGATGCGAAGGGTTTTGGCCAGGTGCGGGCGGTCTATATAGGCAATCTCAACATGACCATCCCCGTCCAAGTCGGCGGCCCCGATCGGAGCAAGCCAGCGGAACCGGGTGCCGATATGGGGGGTGGCGGCGATCTTATTCCCGTATGAGTCATAGACTGCAAGTTGTGCGCCAGTGTGGACGCTGGATTCGACGACGATAACCTCAGCTAAGCCATCAAAGTTCACATCAGCGATGCGCGGTTCGAGGTCTTCGAAGACGCGATCAAGCGGCAATTTTATGGTTATAACCGAGCGTTTGTAGACTGGCTGGATCAAGAGCCCTTGTGGTGCTGAATTTGTCACCGTGATTTCAAGCGCGCCATACTCGATGTCGTCGCCTAGAACCGCGTGCGCATAGCGTGTAGTTGGCTCGATAAAACGGGCTGAGGTTATTGAGGTTATGGTGTCAGCGGCGGTGGCGAAGCTCGCCCCCGCCAGACACAGATAAAACACCAATAAAGCGCCGCGGACCTGCCGTAGCCTCAGGTGTACGGGCAGGCGCGGCACTTTGGAATGCATCAGATCTGCTTTTCAGGCATCTGTACGACGAGGCCGTCCAGCGCGTCAGTGACCTTGATCTGGCAGGTCAGGCGCGAGCGGGCCGGGTCGGGCTCATAGGCAAAGTCCAGCATGTCTTCTTCCATGTCGTCCTTGGCCGGGATTTTTTCGACCCAGTCGGGGTGGATGTAGACATGGCAGGTCGAGCACGCGCAGGCGCCGCCGCAATCGGCCTCGATGCCGGGGATGTTATTGTCACGGGCACCTTCCATAACGGTCAGGCCGTTGGCGACGTCGACTGTATGTTCGGTACCGCCATGCTCGACATAGGTGATCTTTGCCATTGCGTGCGTCTTCCTCTTTCGCTTGTCGCATTCTTCCTTAGTGAAGGCATTTAGGTCTTTCCAGCCTCATTTGCGACTCGGCATGCCGCGAGTGGACTTTATTGATGCATATTTGCCTTTGTTCATATGCTGATCGCTGGGTTCACGCGGTATCAACGCATGACAAGTCGGGTCGCGCGGGTCTGCTGACCAACCAGTTTGTTTCTATTTGAAGTGTACGTAACGCCGTCGCACAGAGATCTTTGAATGGCCTATGAATACTACGGGTCAGATGCAGCAGGCGCAGTTAGTACCCCATGTGGTCGCGGAAGAGATTGGGAATATCTCAGACAGGCTGGACCTTCTGGTACAAAGGGGTGTGGCGCGAACACCGATCTGCAGCAACTAATCCAGTCGCAACGGTCCCCCGCCCGACGTCAGATTTTCCATGTCCTGCTCGCAGGGAACCCGCGTGGCCTCTACGTATCGGATCAGCAGGTTGAACCATGACACCAGCAAGATGATCTCGCTGGTTTGCTCACGGCCGAAATGCGCGAGCAGCGCGCGCAGCGTTTCATCCCTGGTTCTAAGGTTTTCGGTGATTTCCTCGGCCGCAGCACATACGAGGTTGCCTATCTCATCAAGCCCATCAACCTTCCCGTCCACATGCAGGGCGTCGATTTCAACCTTGCTCATTCCAAGCTGCCTCGCAAAGCCGAGGTTATGGCGGTATTCGTAATAAAGGCCGTATTTTATGGCGATACGCAGATACATGTATTCGCGCAGCGTTGGGTCTATGGTTCCCTGATTGAAAAGCGCGTTAATCAGATCAGTGATGTGTTCGAAACACTGGGGAACATTCGCGAACATTCTCAGATTGTTCAGCGGTGGCAGTTTTTCCAGCCGCTGCAGCACTTCTGAAGGAAGGTCCGCGTCTTTTGGGAGCGGAACCGAGACACTGTCGATTCTGGGTTCAATGGGGCCGGTCATCTGGTGCTCCTGACGGTAAAACGCTGAGGTCAGGCACATTTTAACGCAGATCATCAAGGATCAGGCAACATTGGTGAGACATCGCCGTGATCCGGCAACCCCTACAGTTCCCTGATGCGGGCGTGCTGAGAGGTCGTGACGCACGGAATGATCTATCGCTTGAACAAAACCCCCTGCGATTGTTTGTCCCGATGATCGCCACGCAGATCGGCGTGGAGTGCACGGCCGGCCTGTACTCCGGGGCGGGCGCTTACTGTTTCCAGCCAGCGGGTGAAATGCGGTTTGTCCTCTAGCACCTGCTGCTGGCCCTCCCAAAGGCTGGCCCAGCCCCAGATCGACATGTCGGCAATCGAATAGAAATCTCCGGCGACATATTCGTTTTCGGCCAGTCGGCGATCCAGCACCCCATAGAGTCGGGCAACCTCGGAACGGTAGCGGTCTTTGGGGTAGGGCAGGTCCTGTGGCGGATCCAGCTGAGGTGCGTATTTCAGAAAATGATGTGCCTGACCGGCCATCGGGCCAACGCCGCCCATCTGCCACATCAGCCATTCCTCGACCGCGATGCGGTCGCGTTCGGTCTTGCCGTAAAAACGCCCTGTCTTGCGGGCGAGATACATCAGAATTGCGCCGCTTTCGAACACCGAAACCGGTGCCCCGTCAGGGCCATCCGGATCAACAATGGCGGGCATTCGGTTGTTTGGTGCGATTTTAAGAAAGTCGGGGTCGAACTGATCGCCCTTGCCGATGTTGATCAGATGCGTGGTGTAGGCAAGCTCCATCTCTTCCAATGCGATGGATACTTTCCAGCCATTCGGCGTGGGCCAGAAATACAGATCGATCATGGTGTCTCCTCAGATTGAAAGGATCATGCGGTTTTCTCTGCAATCGGCAAGGGGGAGTTACGAAAGCGTGACAGGGTTGCGGCCGGGCTTGACTGCTAAGGACGCCCGGCGTATTTGCGTCGCAGAAGCTTCGTGGCGATTTGTTACCGGATTGCGGGCCACGCTAAACAACACCGCTAAAAGGTCAGGATGAAAGACCCCTTTCGCTTGGCCGCGTCTGGGGTTTTTTGTTTGCCTCTGCCGGAGGCTGAAAGGAATGAGATGAGCGAGAACTGGAACAAACGCACCCAAGCCGTCCATGGAGGCGTTCGCCGCAGCCAGTACAACGAGGTGAGCGAGGCGATTTTCCTGACGCAGGGTTTTGTCTACGACAATGCTGAACAGGCCGAGGCACGGTTTCTGGAATGTGGCCCGGACGAGTTCATCTATGCCCGTTACGGCAACCCCACTGTTTCAATGTTCGAACAACGCATTGCCGCGCTGGAAGGCGGAGAGGATGCGTTCGCCACGGCATCTGGTATGGCGGCGGTCAATGGTGCACTGACTTCCATGCTGAAGGCGGGCGATCATGTTGTTTCGGCCAAGGCCTTGTTCGGTTCTTGCCTTTATATTCTCGAAAACATCCTGGCCCGCTATGGGGTTGAGGTCACCTTTGTAGATGGCACTGATCTTGAGCAGTGGCAGGCAGCCATTCGTCCGGATACCAAAGCTGTTTTCTTCGAGTCGATGTCGAACCCCACTTTGGAAGTGATTGATATCGCAGCCGTATCCAAGTTGGCGCATGCGGTTGGTGCAACAGTTGTTGTGGACAATGTATTCTCGACGCCCGTGTTCTCCCGCGCGATTGAGCAGGGCGCAGATGTGGTGGTTTATTCCGCAACCAAGCATATTGATGGTCAGGGACGAGCGCTGGGCGGTGTCATTATCGGAACTAAGGAGTTTATCCGCGGAACTGTTGAGCCGTATCTGAAGCATACAGGTGGCGCGCTGAGCCCGTTTAATGCATGGATCATGCTCAAGGGGCTGGAAACCATCGCATTGCGTGTCAACGCCCAGGCTGAGACCGCGCAGCAGATCGCCGAAGCATTGGAAGGCCATCCCGCGCTGGAGCGTACCCTGTACCCGGGGCTCAAGACGCATGCGCAAAATGCTCTGGTCCAGTCGCAGTTGGGCGGTAAGGGCGGCACGGTTTTGTCGCTGGATATCAAGGGCGGAAAATCTGCGGCCTTTGCGTTCCTGAATGCGATGAACATTCCGGTGATTTCGAACAACCTGGGGGATGCCAAATCAATCGCGACGCATCCTGCCACAACCACGCATCAGCGGCTGAGTGATGAGCAGAAAGACGAACTGGGGATCACACCCGGTCTGATCCGTCTTTCGATTGGTCTGGAAGATGCTGGGGATCTTCTGGCTGATATCCAACAAGCGCTGGAAGCTTCTCAGCACTAAATGACAACCCTGCAGCGCTTACCCGCTGCAGGGGGAATTTGCCTCAGGCGCGTCCGTAAAAACCGATCCGCTCGGCTTCGGTAAAGGTGACGCCGGGGTTTTCGTAATAGGAAAAGACAGCGATCACGCGGGCTTTGTCGCCACCAACCGGGGTTACCCGGTGGGCGGTGTTCTTTCCCTTAAACACGTTCAACGTGCCCGGGCTAAGCGTTATGACCTTGCTTTGATCGTCACCACCGCTCAGCAGTTGTGCAACACCGTCATAGTTTGGGTCAGTATCACTGCGCAAATCTGTGCGGTACTCAAAGCCTCCGCCCTGATCCGGGGCTTGCAGCAACATCGTCGTGGTAAATTCCGAGCGGTCGAAATGCCAGTTCAGTGCTTGCCCTTCCTGATACGACATGACGTTCACACGCGCCAGCGGGTCGTCCATCACATGCAGGGCGGGTTTCCCCATCGTCGCGGCCAGAAACTGCGCAAATTCGGGCCATTCATACAAACGCAACAAGGCGGAACCGTCGATCTGATCTGCGCAAAGCGTCCGGTTGGAAGTTTGAAATTCCTGCAGGGCAGGATGGCCCTCGGGCAGATCGGCGATCTTTTTGAAATAGATATTGTGACGACGCTCATGCAGAAACGCTTCGCTCTCGAACCGGGGTGCCATATCGGAAACGGCCTGCGCCGCGATCTGTCTGCGCATCAAGCCGTCAAGATTGAACATACCATCTTGCTCAAGGTCATTGCGGCAGTTTTCGACAAGATTGTTCCACTCAGCACTACCTGGGCGGTCGATGGGAAATCGGTCGAGGTCGAGAATATCGCGCATTGTTATCCCCTTGTTGACAGCGATGCTTATGTTTTCAGAAATGCTAGAATCTGAGCGCGTTCGATACTGTTCCGTTTGCGACAAGGTTAAGTTGCCAGACTTTGGGTATCCACCGATCCTGTCCTTGACTGTTAGTTACGTGGCGCATTCGCTCGGAAAGTGACGATTTTGCTCTACTCTTTATTGATCCGGCCTGCTAATCCGCGCGTACAAGGCTAGACTGGAAAAACAACTGCAGTCGTATATATTCCGGCGACCAACCGAGGAACCGCAGCCTATGAATATTCACTCGCGCGACATTGACGAGACACCTGATCGTGACGAAGCAGCCGCTGCACTTAAGGTGCTGCGCCAATGGGCGCAGTCTGCATCTGCCGCTGAGATCAGTCAGCTTGATCCGGCCGTGTCGCGTCTGGTGCCCGGCTTGGCGCCGGTGAACTATCCTTCGCTATCGCGTGAATATCCCGAGGGCTTTCAAATCTCCGAAGCTTACCGGGATACACTGCCGGACCTGCAGAATGGTCCGTCCAGCTTGATCCGTGGGGCCAAGCAGCAGATTCAGCATGTCGGTATTTCCAACTTCCGACTGCCGATCCGTTTTCACCGTAAGCATGGTGAAGATCTGACGCTTGAGACCTCGATTACCGGCACTGTGAGTCTGGAGGCTGAGAAGAAGGGCATCAACATGTCCCGGATCATGCGTTCATTCTACAAACATGCCGAACGCACTTTCAGCTTTGAGGTTATGGAAGCGGCGCTGAGCGACTACATGACTGATCTGGACAGTTTTGATGCTCGGATTCAGATGCGCTTTTCCTATCCTGACCGGGTGAAAAGCCTGCGATCCGGGCTGGAAGGCTATCAGTATTACGATATCGCGCTGGAACTGGTTGAACAGAACGGTGTGCGCCAGAAGATCATGCATCTGGACTATGTTTATTCGTCAACCTGCCCATGTTCGTTGGAACTTAGTGAGCATGCACGTTCGATGCGCGGCCAATTGGCGACGCCGCATTCGCAGCGATCGGTTGCACGTATATCGGTTGTGGTAGATTGCGACGCTGATTGTCTATGGTTTGAAGACCTGATCGCATTGTGCCGTCGTGCCGTACCAACCGAAACTCAGGTCATGGTCAAGCGTGAGGACGAGCAGGCCTTTGCCGAGCTGAACGCCGCCAATCCGATCTTTGTCGAAGATGCCGCGCGTCTTTTCTGTGCCGAACTGCTAGCCGATCATCATGTCGGGGATTTCCGGGTAATCGCAAGCCATCAGGAAAGTCTGCATAGCCACGACGCTGTTTCGATCCTGACAGAGGGTCCAACTTTTGCCTCTGCAAGTCTGGACCCAAGGCTGTTCACCACCCTGTTCCATGTTGGGTGATTGCGCGTACCAGCGGATCAATTGGGCACCATATCTCCAAATCGGCGCTTTATTGCCGCATTGCAGCGAATAATGCTGCAATTGCGATGTGCTTCGGGTTAGGCTGCTGCTGAATGCAGCTGCGGCATGCCAGCGCCTGATATGGTGTGCTGCCCCGAAAGGAAGCCGAGACGTGCGACGCCTTGGACTGCAATACCAAAGTCACCGCCCGAGAAATCGGAGCGGGCAGGGCGCCTCACACTCTTTTCCTGGCTGCATGGCATTCACAGGAGAAATAAGTAATGAACCCGATTACCCAGCAGCTTGAGTTTCAAGCCGCAGCCTTTCGGTTGGCCGGATATGCAATGGCCAACCAGATGAAAATCATGCAGATCATGGCTCACTCGGCCTTTGAAATCCCGATGGCTCCGATTAATGCCCTGCACGAAGCAGCTTCGGCACCGACGCCTGCGCCAAAGCGTGCCAAGCCAGCAGCAAGGAAAGCGGTTAAACCGGTTGCCACTGCCAATCCCGCGAAACCAGTCGTACCCAAGGCGAAAGCTGCTGAGGTCACTGTTACGGAAGCAGGAACGATCGCTAAGCCGCAACCTAAACCGCGCGTACGGACGAAACCGCCAGCAAAACCACGCGCAACGGGCGGACGTGCTGCAGCAAGGCCCGCTGCCAGAGCAAACACAGCATCCAAAGCTGCTTCGGTCCAAGAGAAACCCGCTGCCAACGCGCCGAAACCTGCGGTGGTTCAGGCAACGAGCGCTCCGAAACCCGAGGTCACGCCAAAGCCTGTCACAGAAACACCTGCGGTCGAGCCAAAACCAAAGGTCGCCAAACCAGCCGCTAGAACGCGCAGAACCCCAACTACCACACCCAAACAAGCCGCAAAGGCGCCTGCCGTGGCGACAACGTCTACGGTCAAGACTGCTACCCGAAAGACCCGTGCGCCTTCAAAACCGCCGGTGATGCCGGGGACATCTGACAAAAGCGACGAGTAATCCCCGATCATCTGCTTGACATGATCGGGAAGGCGGGCCAACGCTGCCCGTCATGATGGACCTTCGCCCGGTTGGATATGTGATTGGCCTGCTGGTCGCCATTCTTGGGGCGACCATGCTGCTA
Source organism: Ruegeria arenilitoris (assembly GCF_013030265.1). Lineage (GTDB taxonomy): Bacteria > Pseudomonadota > Alphaproteobacteria > Rhodobacterales > Rhodobacteraceae > Ruegeria > Ruegeria arenilitoris_E. The sequence goes on along the minus strand of NZ_WPZQ01000008.1, from coordinate 100,892 downwards.
CCTATGCTCGCGGACCTGATCGAGGGCCGTGGCGAATGGCATGTATTCTTTGAAAGTGCGGTTATTACCCTGCTGACAGGTACTGTGCTTGCCATCAGTTGTTCCAACGGCGTGGGCGAAGGTCTGACGATCCGTCAGACCTTTTTGCTGACCTCGGGCGTTTGGGTGGCATTGCCAGTGTTCGGCTCGATCCCTTTCATATTCGGCGAAACTGAGCTGAGGTTCGTTGACGCCTATTTTGAGGCAATGTCGGGTCTGACCACAACCGGCTCAACCGTCATTTCCGGGCTGGATAGCCTACCGCGCGGATTGTTGTTGTGGCGCGGAATCCTGCAGTGGTTGGGCGGTATCGGGATCATCGTTGTCGCCATGGTTTTTCTGCCCGAGCTTCGGGTGGGTGGAATGCAGATCTTCCGCTCGGAAGGGTTCGAAACCATGGGGAAAATCCTGCCACGTGCGCAGGAGATCGCTGGTCAGATATCGATGATCTACGTTTTTCTGACCTTTGTTTGCGTGCTGGTTTATGCCGGTCTGGGGATGAGCTTTTTCGATGCACTGGTGCACGCGTTCACAACCGTTTCGACGGGTGGGTTTTCCAATTACGATGCCTCGTTCGGGACTTTTTCTGGCCCCGCTGAATACGCTGCTTCGATCTTTATGATCCTGGCTGCATTGCCTTTTGTTCGCTATGTGCAATTCGCTAATGGCAACACCAACTCCCTCTGGCAGGACAGCCAGATACGTGCCTTTCTGGCGACGATTGTCGTTCTCGTCGTGATCATGTCAGTGTTCCTGACATCGGTCTTCCCGCACCATTGGGAACAGGCTTTCCGAGAATCCTTGTTCAATATCACCTCGATCATCTCGGGGACCGGATATGCCAGTGTCGATTATATGGGATGGGGCAGCTTTCCGATCATGCTGTTCTTTCTGATCGGATTGATCGGTGGATGTGCGGGATCGACCGCCTGTTCCATCAAGGTCTTCCGGTATCAGTTGCTGTTTGCTTCGATCAAAACGCAGATCCGCAGAATCCGTTCGCCACATGGTGTTTTTCTGCCCCAGTATGATGGTCGTACAATCGGGCCTGACGTTCTGACCTCAGTCATGAGCTTCTTTATGTTCTTCGCGCTATCGATGGGCATCCTGTCCTGGGCATTGGCGCTGACGGGACTGGATTTCATTACATCGGTATCTGGCGCTGCGACTGCTTTGGCCAATGTGGGGCCGGGTCTGGGTGATCAGATTGGTCCGGCAGGCAACTTTGCCAATCTCAATGACACTGCAAAGTGGCTGCTGACAATCGGAATGCTGGTAGGCCGTCTTGAGCTGCTGGCCGTTTATGCAATCTTTACCGTTCAATTCTGGAGAGGCTGATGAAAAGACCCCTTGGTGCGCAAATCTCGCACATGCTGAAGGATCGCGGCGTTGATGTGATCTTTGGCATTCCCGGTGTGCACAATCAGGAAATGTATCGCGGTATCGAGGAGGCTGGGATTACGCATGTTCTTGCGCGGCACGAACAGGGTGCGGGGTTCATGGCAGATGGATATGCCCGGGCGACAGGCAAGCCCGGCGTGGCTTATGTGATCACCGGACCCGGATTGTGCAACACGATGACACCGATGGGGCAGGCCTATACTGACTCTGTTCCTGTGTTGGTCCTGTCTTCATGTCTGGACGAAACGCAGGCGCAGCGCGGGCAGTTGCACCAGATGAAGGATCAGCGCGCGGCTGCGGAAACCGTAACTGACTGGTCCGTTCAGGCGAACGATGCCCAATCCGCCTATGGTCTGATCGAACGCGCCTTTGAAGAGTTCGAACTTTGTCGCCCTCGGCCCAAACACATTCAGGTGCCTATTGTGCAGTTGGAAGCAAGCGCTGATCCTGCCCCATTCCCGAACCAACCCGCGCTGCGCACCAAGGCGTCACCACCGGACATCTCGTCTGTCATGTCGCTGCTGAACATCGCAAAGCGACCATTGTTTATTCTGGGCGGTGGCTGTCGTTCCAACCTGTGGCGTCAGATCTTGAACCAGCTTGGCGCTGCATGTTTCACCACCTATGCCGGGCGGGGTCTGGTGGGCACCGGCTATGCGTTGGATTTTGGTGCAATGCTGCCGCGCCCGGGGAGCGCTGACGTGATTGCGTCGGCAGATCTTGTGATCGCTGTCGGTGCAGAACTGGGTGAAGTCGACTTGTGGCGTCGTGACCTTGGCCACACTGCTAATCTGGTACGTGTCGATCTGGATCCCGAGGTGTTGTCGGATCATCACCGTGCATCTGTCAAATTGCAGGTCGATGGTGAAACCTTTGCTCACGCATTGTGGGCAGCTACCGAAAACGCGAAACCTGCCACAGGCTGGACCCACGAGGAAGTGGCTGTGGCCCGCGCGCGGTGGCGGTCAGAGGTTGATGCCGAACGGCCCGGCATTGTGCCGGTCGCAGATGCGCTGCGCGAGGCGATGCCTGCCGAGACCATGATCTATTCGGACATGACCCAGTTTGCCTATGTTGCCAAAGAGATTTGGGATGTATCACTTCCCTATCACTGGCATCACCCAACCGGGTTTGGGACGCTGGGCTATGCGCTGCCCGCTGGTATTGGCGGAGCGGTGGCCCGCCGTGGCAAACCGACAGCCGTAATCGCGGGTGACTATGGGTTCCAGTACACCATGCAGGAACTGGGTGCCGCAGTTGAGTTGGGCTTATCTTTGCCCATCATCCTTTGGGACAATGGCAAGCTGAAAGAGATCGAAGACAGCATGGTGCGGGGTCAGATCGCCCCGAATGCGGTCGTCGCGCGCAATCCTGACTTCTGCCGACTGGCCGAGGCATATGGCGCACGATCTGCCAATCCTAATAGTCTTGAAGAAATGCAAGCAGCTGTCCGCGCGGCTTTTGAGGCGCCGGTGCCCACCCTTATTCGGGTGACGCCAGACGTGCTTTGAACATCTCCGAAAAAGAAACGGCGCCGCAATCACTTGCGGCGCCGTTTTTTGTTGGGAGTCGCTAACTGCTTAATCCCAGCAGTGAACCAGTACGGTCATACCAGTGGCGCGACGGCTCAGTTCGTTCGGCGAAATCTGTGCTGTTTCCTGTCCTGACTGACCCGAGACACCTGCCTTGGTCAGAACCTCGTTCAGACGATCTGCTCCGGCCGCCAGGCTAACCGTGTCGGGCAGGGTACGACCTTCCGAAGCGGTAGGCAGTAGCATGCCGACAACATTGCCGCTGCCGTCAAACACTGGCCCGCCAGCATCGCCGGGCTGAGCAACCAGAGACAGGCGTTTCACGCCTTCCTCACCATTCAGGCCCCGGATATCGGCAACCTGTCCGTATGTCAGCGTCGGGGCGCCCAGCGCACCTTCGTACGAATACCCTGAAACAGCGACCTCGGACTGAATGCGAGGCTGGCTGGCACTGAATTCTGCGACACTCATCGGGGCGAGTGCCCGAATGGGGCGCAGAACCGAAATGCCAAGATCGGCATCTGTCCAGGCCACCTGCAGCTCCTGATCGCCGTCCAGTGTTACACGGGTGCAGCTGTTGGCAGCTTCGGCAACGGTCAGAACGGCACCATTCGCGTCAGCAAAAAAGCCCGAGCGGGACAGGCGAGGCTTGCGAATTTGCAAACCTGAAACAAGATCGATGCGCTGCTCGGCATCCGCTCCGGCGCTGGCATCCAACACGGCATCGGTGGTGCTCAGGCTGGACCTCATGGCTGCCAGAACGCGTGCACGGCGGGCTTCGTCCCCCTCGGGCCAAACCAGTGTAAAGCCTTTGATTTTACCGTCTTTCAGTGCGGCCTGAGTGTACGAGACAATACCGTTTCCGCGCCCTTCCAGGGTGAAGCTGTCACCACGCAGCTCGCGAGGGCCATCCAGCGGCACGATCTTCAGGGACTGCATAACCTCATAAAGCGCGCGCAATGTCGATTTGCTGCCTTCCTGGCTGATCAACAGTGCCTGTGCGTTGAAATCGCTGGTTGGTTTGAAGTGAACAAAAGGTGCTTCATACCGATCGAAGGCAACCAAGCCCAATGGCAGATCCAATTCGATGCCTGCTTGAGTATCAGAGTGGCGCTCCATACCAGCGCTGATCAACGGAGCGTTGTAATCATCCATCAGCGTCTTGCGCTGCAATGTCGTCAGAACGCCAGTCGGCTCATAGCCGTTGAAGCGCTGCCAATCCCCCATGGAGCGGCGCGTTCCTTGTCCAAATGCACCGTCGATTGTGGAGTTGTAGAAGCCTGCAGCCTGCAGGGCGGTCTGAAGATCCTTGCGTTCTTGCGCAGTCAGCAGCCGCTCACCCTGCAGAGCCTCAGATCGGGTTTCGTCTGATTCCTGTGACAATGCGGCCTGAGGTTGCTCAGGCTGAGTTTCAGGTTGAACGGGTGCCGTAATCGCCCCTCGGTCCAGGATGTTGGCACCGATCGGCCAGAACTGTTGTCCCAGCGAATTGGAAAATGCGATGAAGCTGTCAGCAGGGATCTGACCTTCGGCCCGGTAAACGCGCAAAACCTGTTCGGCGTCGTCACGCAGATAGGGCCCGATTACAATCGCATACCAGCCACTGTTCAGGCGAAAGCCGTTCACGTCGGGCAGGGTGCTGGAATACGCTTGTGCGCGATCCTGCGCCTCGCGCAGCGAGGGTTGCGCCTCGACCTGGACCCAGACGCCCTGATCCTGTTGCGCGAAAGCAGCCCGAAGGCCGAAGAGAAAAAGAAATAGAAATGCCGTTAATGCGCGTGTCATTTTCTGCCCGTGTTATGCAGTGTTTTATCTTTGGCGCAGATTACGCGATTTAATGTGCCGAACGCCATGGTTGGAATACGGGGAATTTCTGGTGTGGCCGCGCAGTGACAGCATCGTGCCATTGGCCCGTTGACGCCCCTTGGCCCCTTGCATAGGAAGGGCAAAACCGACCGGAACCGGGCGCCGACGCGTCCAAAGGGAATGTCATGACCGATACGTCCAGCGCACCACGTTCATTTCAGGAGATTATCCTGCGGCTTCAGACCTATTGGGCGTCGAAGGGTTGCGCGATCCTGCAGCCTTATGACATGGAAGTTGGTGCTGGTACGTTCCACCCGGCGACGACACTGCGTGCTTTGGGCTCAAAAGCATGGGCAGCAGCCTATGTTCAGCCATCACGCCGCCCGACGGATGGGCGCTATGGCGAAAACCCGAACCGGTTGCAGCACTACTACCAGTATCAGGTGCTGATCAAACCCAGCCCGCCAGACCTTCAGGAATTGTATCTGGGTTCGTTGCAGGCCATCGGCATCGATATGGAGCTGCACGATATCCGCTTTGTCGAGGATGACTGGGAAAGCCCGACATTGGGTGCCTGGGGCCTGGGCTGGGAGGTTTGGTGTGACGGGATGGAAGTCAGCCAGTTTACCTATTTCCAGCAGGTTGGCGGCCATGATTGTGCACCTGTTTCCGGTGAACTGACCTATGGTCTCGAGCGTCTGGCGATGTATGTGCTGGGTATCGATCATGTAATGGACATGCCATTCAATGATCCGCAATCGCCCAGCCCGCTGACCTATGGCGACATCTTCAAGCAGACCGAAGAGGAATACGCCCGCTGGAACTTTGACGTGGCCAACACCGAGGTTCTGTTGCGTCACTTCGAAGAAGCTGAAGCCGAGTGTGCGGCCATCCTGGCGCAAGAGCATGACGATCCCAAGACCGGCAAACGCATCATCATGGCGCATCCCGCCTATGACCAGTGCATCAAGGCGAGCCATATCTTCAACCTGCTGGACGCGCGCGGAGTGATCTCGGTGACCGAGCGGCAGGCTTATATCGGGCGCGTCCGCGCACTGGCCAAGCAATGCGCGGATGCGTTTGTTCAGACAGAGGCCGCTGGGCACGTGGCCTGATGGGCCATTCAGGCAAGCCCCGGAAGCAATGCCTTGAGGCCGTCCGCGATCATGCTGATTGCGATGGCCGACAGGATCATGCCCATGAAGCGGCTCATGATCACACGTGCGTTCTCGGACAAGCGTTGCGCAATCGTGGAGGCGTTCCAGAAGGTTGCCAGCAACAAGAACACTACACCCAGAAAAACGACGGCAAAGGCAATCGCATCAGCCGCCCCGGATATATGATGGGCATAAAGGATCAGAGTTGTGATCGTGCCCGGACCCACGAGGATCGGAAAGGCCAGCGGGTAGAAGGCGACGGTTTCGGGGGCGGGGTAGGATTGCTTTTCGCTTTCAGTGCCGTGATGCGAACTGCTTTCGCCACCGTTCAGCATGTTCAACCCGATCATGAGAACCACAAGGCCACCCGCAACACGCAGATCGTCAACGCTGATACCAAACAGGCCAAGAGCCTGACTGCCGATGGCCGCGAAGGCACTGCCGAGGATCAGGCAGTAAAGCGATGTTTTTACAGCGACCTTTCTTTGGTCCGAAACCGAAAGACCATCTGTCACGCTCAGAAACACCGGCAGATTTGTAATCGGGTTCATGATCGCGAACAGCGCGCCAAAAAATCCCACGGCAAGGGTCGTATCCATTCAAAGAGCCTCGTAACCAACTGTATTGGCTTTAAACCTGTCCTATTTTCAACGATCTTGAAAGAGGCGGCATGAGCAGGAGAGCAGACTGATGACAGGAAAACTGTTGGCAATCATTCTTGTGGTGTGCGCCGTCACCGCTGGTGTTGGCATGTATTACCTGCAGGTTTACGGGTTTTACTATGAGGTCGAATCCAAGCCTGGTGAGGACGTGGTGTTGCTGTCTGCGACGACCGAGCAGGCAGAACCCATCGAATACAGCCGGTTTCAAGCGATTGATGCCGACAGCTCTCCGATCCGGTTCCGTGCATGTTTCGAAACCGATCTGAGACCGGATCAGTTGGCCGAAGCATTCATGCCCGCAGAGAAGCCGGAACCACTGACTGCGCCGGGTTGGTTTGATTGTTATGATGCCGTTTCGCTAGCAGATGCGCTGAAATCCGGAAAGGCGAGCGCCTTTATCGGCACCAAGAACATCCACTACGGTGTTGATCGGATCGTAGCAGTGACAGAGGATGGCAAAGGGTACATCTGGCATTCACTGAACAATTGCGGCGAGAAAGCCTATGATGGCACTGTCGTTGGCGAAGAATGTCCGCCCAGACCGCAGAATTGAGGGAGCAACATGGGATACACGCTTGAGATCCCAGACTTTCTGACCGCAACGCTGGGCTTCGCCGTCTATCTTCTGGGCGCCGAGATCAATGCCCGCGTCGCGACCCTGCGCAGTTTCAATATCCCCGAGCCGGTCACTGGCGGGCTGTTGGCATCGCTTGTGGTGCTGTTGCTGTATCTTCTATTTGGCGTAGAGCTTTCGTTTGAACTGAATACCCGGGATTTTCTGCTGGTGCTGTTCTTTGCCGGGATCGGTCTCAACGCCCGGCTGTCAGACCTGATCGCGGGTGGTAAGCCTTTGCTGATCCTCCTGCTTCTGACTTTAGTCACGATTGTGTTCCAGAACCTGATTGGTGCGGCGGGGGCATTGTTCTTTGGATATCCGGCCCAGTCTGGCGTTCTGTTCGGCTCGGCCGCACTGATTGGCGGGCACGGTACGGCGATTGCCTGGGCCCCCGATGTTGCACAAGCCACTGGTCTTGATGGCGCAACCGAGCTTGGTGTGGCGGTCGCCACGCTAGGCCTCGTGCTGGCCGCTCTGGTTGGTGGTCCGATTGGTCGCTTGCTGATCGAGGGTCGTGACCTGAGCCCGGAACGCCCGGATGAGGAACATACCGTCGGTTTGCCAAAGGAAACCACTGAACAACCCAACGATATTGATCATTTAGCCATCATGCGGGTTCTGCTGTATCTGAACCTTGCGATCATATCAGGCTATGTTTTGGGCGAAGCAGTTCAGGCTGCGGGCCTGAAACTGCCATTGTTTGTCCCTTGCCTGATCATGGGGATCGTGATCTCGAACCTGCGAAGTGCGATTGCGCCCTCGGCCCCCCCGGTGTCGCGCACCCCGTCTTTGGCGCTGATCTCTGAATTTGCGCTGGGCGCTTTTCTGGCGATGTCGCTGATGAGCCTGCAATTGTGGACGATTGCCGAGCTTGGCATGGCGATCGTGGTCATCATGGCCGCGCAAACGCTATTTGCGGTTGCCTTTGTAATCTGGGTTCTGTTCCCGCTAATGGGCGGAAATTACCGTGCCGCGGTGCTGGCTGCCGGATTCGGGGGCTTTGCGCTGGGCGCCACACCCACGGCAATTGCCAATATGACCGCCGTAACCAAGCGATATGGTCCGTCGCCTATTGCCTTTATCGTGCTCCCCCTTGTATCCGCATTCTTTGTGGATATCGCCAATGCCATCGTCATTCAGACGATTGTAAATTTCTAAGGACCGAAAATGCCCGACCTGCTGATCGAACTGTTTTCCGAGGAAATCCCCGCGCGCATGCAAAGCCGTGCGGGTGAGGATCTGAAAAAGCGGATAACCGATGGTCTGGTCGAGGCCGGTCTGACCTATGCTGGGGCTGCAGCACTGACCACACCGCGCCGTCTGACGCTGGCGGTCGAAGGGTTGCTGGCGGAAAGCCCGACAATCCGAGAAGAGCGCAAAGGTCCCAAGGTTGGCGCGCCGGATAAGGCCATCGAAGGGTTCCTGCGCGGCGCAGGTCTGACCCGCGACCAGCTGGAAGAACGCGACACGCCCAAAGGCGCGGTCTATTTCGCCACCATCGAAAAGCCCGGCCGTCCGGCGGCAGACATCGTGGCCGAGGTGCTTGAGGCCACGATCCGCAACTTTCCGTGGCCCAAATCCATGCGTTGGGGCAGTGGTGGGATGCGCTGGGTCCGTCCGTTGCACTCGATCTTATGTATTCTGTCCGATGAGGCTGGCGCCCAGGTAGTGCCGATGGCGGTCGAAGGGATCAAATCAGGTGATACGACCGAGGGCCATCGCTTTATGGCTCCGGGTCGGTTTTCTGTGACCTCGTTTGAGGATTATTCCGCCAAGCTGAAACGCGCCTTTGTTGTTTTGTCACCCGAAGAGCGGGCCGAGCATATCTGGAACGATGCCCAGAACATGGCCTTTGCTGCCGGTCTGGAAGTGGTCGAGGACAAAGGGTTGCTGGCCGAGGTTGCCGGGCTAGTCGAGTGGCCGGTGGTCCTGATGGGGCAGATCGACGACGAATTCCTCGAATTGCCGCCCGAGGTTCTGCAGACCTCAATGAAAGAGCATCAGAAGTTCTTTTCGGTCCGCAATCCGAAAACCGGCCGGATCGAGCGTTTCGTCACCGTCGCCAACCGCGAAACCACCGACAATGGCGCGACCATTCTGGCGGGGAACCAGAAGGTGCTTTCGGCCCGTCTGGCGGATGCCAAGTTCTTTTGGGAGAACGACCTGCGTGTCGCCAAAACGGACATCGCCCAATGGACCCGCGCGCTGGAGAATGTGACGTTCCACAACAAGCTGGGTACTCAAGCCGAGCGGATTGAACGTATTGCAGCACTGGCACGCGAACTGGCCTCGGTAACAGGTGCAGACGCCGATCAGGCCGAGAAGGCCGCGCGTCTGGCCAAGGCTGACCTGAATTCCGAGATGGTCTATGAATTCCCCGAACTTCAGGGGCTTATGGGGCGCTACTATATCAAAGCCGCAGGCGAGGACGCCGCCGTGGCCGCCGTAGCGCAGGAACATTACTCGCCTCTTGGTCCCTCGGATGACGTGCCGACCGCGCCACTGTCTGTAACCGTAGCTCTGGCCGATAAGCTGGACACGCTGACCGGTTTCTGGGCGATTGATGAAAAGCCGACAGGTTCGAAAGACCCGTTTGCCCTGCGCCGTGCGGCGTTGGGGGTAATTCGCTTGGTTCTGGAAAATGAACTTGCGGTTAGTTTGGAAAGGTTGCTCGTTGAATTGGTTTTGGAACGCGCGCGCTTTAGTCGGGTGTACCTAGCAAACGTTCGTGAAAATGCCTTTGAGTCGGCGGGTAGTCCTGTGTTGAAGACCAGTTCGATTATTCTGAATGAAGACGAGGTGTTAGAGAAAACTGAAATGGCTCTCGACCTCCTCTCCTTCTTCCACGACCGCCTCAAGGTCTTCCTCCGCGATGAGGGCATCCGCCACGACATCATTGACGCCTGCATCGCGATGGAGGGGAATGACGACCTCAACCTGCTGGTCAAACGCGCCCGCGCCCTGAATGCAGTGATCGCGACTGAAGATGGCGAGAACCTCGTGCAGGGCTTCAAGCGCGCCAACAATATCCTCACCCAAGCCGAGGAAAAGGACGGGGTCGAGTACTCCTATGGCGCGGATATCAAGTTTGCGGAAACCGATAGCGAGAAGGCTCTGTTTGCAGCGCTGGATGCGGCGCAGGCCAAGATCGATCCGGCCCTCAAGGCCGAGGATTTCCCGGCTGCAATGTCCGCAATGGCAAGCTTGCGCGGCCCGGTGGATGCGTTCTTTGAGGATGTTCAGGTCAACACCGACAATGACATCCTGCGCCGTAACCGCCTGAACCTGCTGAGCCAGATCCGTCAGGTCTGTTCCAGCGTTGCGGATCTGACCAAGATCGAAGGTTAAACATGTGGGCGCGCATGATAGCGCGCCCATAACGCCCTTGCGCGAGGGGCAAAGGCGCTTATGCTGCGGTGAAACCAAAAGGTGCCGCAGTGCAGAATAATCCGCATACCACGCTTATCACTCCCGACGCGCCCGTCGCCGCCAACACCCATGGTGGCCGGGCGAAATGCCTGCAACGCTTGGTTCGGCTGGATTTGCCGGTGCCACGAACCGTGGCGCTATCCTTCGATGCGGTGCATCGGCTGGCCGAGGGGGAAATGCCTGACATTGATGCGGTGCTTGAGCAGTTCGATGCAGCGGCTCTGCTATGTGTCCGGCCCAGCTCGGAAGATCCGGATTGGGGCGGCCCCGGAGCCGTTCTTAACATCGGTATGAACGACGCCCGCTATGTCGATCTGTCTGACAAGATGGGGGCCGAGGCTGCGGCGGCGCTCTATCTGCGGTTTGTTCAGAGCTATGCCATTCACGTGGCGCGGCTGGATGCGGATGTGTTCGACGATATCGAAGCAGACGGCCGCGAAGGATTGCGTCAGTCGCTGCGCGCCTATGAGGATGAGACAGACGAAGCCTTTCCACAGGACCGCGGCGAGCAGCTGATCGGTGTCCTGCGGTCGATGGCGCGTGCATGGGACGGAACCTCGGCCCGGTTGTTGCGTCAGGCTAAGGGCGCGCCCGCTGATGCTGGGCTGGGATTGGTCATTCAGGAAATGATCCCGGGCGTCGGACAGGGCGAGTGCGGATCGGGCGTTTTGCAACTGGTGGATTCGACGACTGGCACCCAGCAGATTACCGGCCGCTATCTGAGCCAAAGCCAGGGCCGAGATGCCTTAGGTGAGGGGGTTGCCGCGCTCTATCTTGAGAAAGACCCGCGTGGACGGTCGCTGGAAGAGGTCGCGCCCGAAGGTTTTGCGCATCTAAAGGCCCATGCGGCATTGATGCGAGAGAAGCTGCGCGAGGAAATGCAGGTCGAATTTGTCATCGACAATGGCGACATCCACATTCTGGATGGTGTACGCGTGCAGCGTAGTGCACGGGCTGCCATGCGGATCGCCGTGCGTCTGGCCGAAGACGGCATCATCCCGCCGCAAGAAGCGGTTATGCGCATCGACCCGCATTCGCTGAATGAACTACTGCACCGACAGGTCCATCCCGAAACAACGCGGGATGTGTTGACCACCGGGATTGCCGCAAGCCCGGGGGCTGCGACAGGGCGTATCGTTTTCACCGCCGCCGAAGCTCAGGCTAGTGCATCGCGTGGGGAGCCTTGTGTACTTGTGCGTCGCGAGACGTCGCCGGAAGATGTGCGTGGCATGCATGCGGCCGTAGCTGTTCTGACGGAAAAGGGTGGCATGACCAGCCATGCGGCCGTGATCGGGCGCGGCTTGGGGTTGCCATGCATCGTCGGTGCCTCGGACATGAGGTTCCAGACCAAGAAGAAATTGCTGACCGCACCGGATGGGCGCGTATTCAAGACCGGTGACATCCTGACAATCGACGGAAGCTCGGGGCAGGTGCTGGCTGGACAACCAGCAATGCTGGAAGCCGCTCTGGATGATTGCTTTCAGACCCTGATGGCTTGGGCAGATGCCGAGCGCGACATTGCGATCCGCGCCAATGCAGATACGCCAGCCGATGCGCAAACCGCGCGAAATTTTCAGGCCCAGGGGATCGGGCTGTGTCGGACCGAGCATATGTTCTTTGATCCCGGTCGCCTGATCGTGATGCGCGAGATGATCTTTGCGCAGACTTCGTCAGGACGTGCAGCTGTGTTGGAGCGTTTGTTGCCGATGCAGCGTGATGACTTTGTTCAGCTGTTTCGGATCATGGAAGGGCAGCCCGTCTGCATCCGTCTGTTCGACCCACCCCTTCACGAATTCCTGCCCACAACACGCGGCGGCCAACGTGAACTGGCCGAAGCGCTTGATCTACCGGTCTCGGATGTTGAGCGACGCGTTGCGGCGATGACCGAGTACAACCCGATGCTTGGCTTGCGCGGCGTTCGGCTTGGGGTCACCGTGCCCGAAATTTATGACATGCAGGCGCGCGCGATCTTCGAGGCAACGCTAGAAGCCAGCAAGAATGGCGCTCCTGTAGTGCCCGAAGTCATGATCCCGCTGGTTTCAGCCAAACGCGAGGTTGAACTGGTGAAATCCCGCATCGATTCCGTAGCTGCCGCGGTGGCCGCTGAGCAGGGGCAGGAGTTCGAGTACCGGCTGGGTGTGATGGTCGAGACACCACGCGCGTGTTTGCGCGCTGAAGAGATATCACCCAATACAGCGTTCTTAAGCTTTGGCACCAATGACCTGACACAGATGACCTATGGACTGTCCCGTGATGATGCGGGCCGTTTCATGTCGGCTTATGTGCAGCAGGGTGTGTTCACAGAGGATCCGTTCCATGTTCTGGACCCTGATGGGGTCGGCGAATTGCTGAAATTGGGGTCCGAGCGCGGACGTGCGGCACAGCCGGATGTTACACTTTCAGTCTGTGGCGAGCATGGCGGTAACCCCGAATCAATCGCCATTTGCCGCGATCTGGGGTTTGACTATGTGTCGTGTTCTCCGTTCCGTGTACCCGTCGCTCGGCTGGCTGCCGCTCAACTGGCGATTTCGTCCAAACTTGGGGGTTGACAGAGGCCGAAAGCCCAAGGATTAGTGGGTTTGGGATGGACCTGTGGTCAAATTTATTTGGCCCTGCGGGCAAGATTTTTCTTGCTTTTTCATCAGAACTAGACGTTTGCCCCTGTCTGGGGTATTAGCCTCGTCGCGCCCGCCGGGGGAGGGTATGGCGCGTGAAGTGCCTGTGCGAGGTTATCTGATGCTACGTTACATAATGGCTGTTGCCGTATCGGCAGCAACCGTGCTGCCGAGTGCGTCCTTCGCTGAGAGGGAAGCAACGAATAGTGCGAAGCGAGAACTGGTTTCCCGAAGCGAATTGCCGGGACAGAGCTTCCGTGACTACCTGAACTTGTTCAAGCCACGAAAGGTGGTTGAGCCCGTTCAGATATCGTATTCCAACGACTGGCTGGACAATCAGCCAAAGGCCACCGGCGATGAAAACTGGAAATGCCTGGCCGAGGCCCTGTACTTCGAAGCGCGCGGTGAGAGCGTTCGTGGTCAGTTTGCCGTCGCCGAAGTAATCCTGAACCGGGTTGAAAGCGGTCGCTTTCCGAATTCACTCTGCGGTGTCATCCGTCAGGGAACCGGCAAGAAATACCAGTGCCAGTTCACCTATACCTGTGATGGGCACAAGGAAGTGATTCACGAAAAGAAGGCGTATGAACGCGTAGCCAAGGTTGCCCGCGCTGCCATCGACGGTGTTGCCAAAGAGCTGACCGAAGGGGCGACGCACTACCATACCAAGGCAGTGCGCCCGTCCTGGTCGCGTGTCTACAAGGAAACTGCTCGGATCGGCGTTCACATCTTCTATCGCCACAACTACCGGACAGCGAGCAACTGATTGACGCACCCGCGCTGGAACCTTGATGGCGCGGGGTAATCTAAGTCCTATATTGCGGGCCAGGAGGCCCGTAATGAAATTCACCCGCAGACAAATCCTGCAATCGGCGGCGGCTCTTTCGCTAATGCCCTTTGCCGCCCGCGCCACTCCACAAGTTCTGGAGGCGCGCGAAGCAATACAGCGTATCGCCCCTCAAGGCTTCCCAGAGACTAAGGTCTGGAGTTTTGGTGGTACAGTTCCCGGTGCCCCGATCCGGGTCCCACAGGGTTCGCGGGTACAGCGCAGATTGCTAAATCAGCTACCGCAGCCAACGTCGGTTCATTGGCATGGCATCCGTATCGATAACGCAATGGATGGGGTGCCGGGCCTGACGCAGGACGTTGTTCCGACGGGTGGTTCGTTTGACTATGACTTCGTTGTCCCGGATGCCGGAACCTATTGGTATCACGCGCATAACCAATCAATGGAGCAAGTTGCCCGCGGTCTTAGTGGTCCGTTGATCGTAGACGAAGCAAACAAGCCCGATGTGGATCAGGACCTGACGCTGATGCTGGACGACTGGCGTCTGGATCCTGAGACGGCCTTGATTGTCGGTGATTTTGACAACGGTCATGATCTGAGCCACGCCGGGCGTCTCGGCAATCTTGTATCGGTCAACGGACAGTTTGACCCGATGTTTGAGGTGAAGCGCCATGAACGCCTGAGGTTGCGTCTGATCAACAGCTCTAACGCGCGGATTTTCGATGTCGGGCTAGAGGGTTTGTCCGGCTGGATCGTAGCTTTGGACGGAATGCCTCTTGAGGCGCCACTACCTGTAAACGAGGCGTTTCCGCTGGCCCCGGCGCAGCGTGCTGACCTGATTGTTGATGTCGTCGCGGAACCTCAGGGCACAGCAAGTTTGGTCAGCTTTGAGCGGGACGGTGCGTTTGGTCTGGCTCGGTTCACCATTGGAGAACAAAACAGAGATCAGGTCAGACAGGGGATCGACCCGCTCCCTCTGAACCCGCTGCCTGAGTTGAAGGACATAGATCAGGCACCAGTGCATCGAATGGTGCTGCAGGGTGGGGCGATGCGATGGCTGGAGAGTGCCAGGATCGGAGATGCAGAGCTGTCCGGGCGGGAACTGGCGCAACTCGGGCGGTTCTGGGCGCTGAACGGATATGCAGAACGTCCCTCTGACCCGTTTCTTGATGCGCGGCTGGGCGGCGTCCACAGAATTGAATTCGTCAATGAAACGGTGTTTCCGCATGCAATGCACCTGCACGGTCATCACTTCCGGCTGGTGTTGGGGGACGGATCGTTGGGGCCGTGGCGCGACACAGTGCTGGTCGACCGAGCGCAAACCCGACAAATCGCGCTGGTTGCGGATAATCCGGGCGATTGGCTGCTGCATTGCCATATGCTGGGGCACGCTGCATCTGGTATGATGAGCTGGTACAAGGTGAGCTGACGCCGCATTCGACGGCTGGAATGGCGTTTGTTTGGGTGCTATAGGCGCGCGCATCGTATAATTTGGGCAAACTTGTCCACTGAGCCCGAAAAGGCGCGCACCATGAGTTCTGAAATCCGCCTAGCCTTTGCGCACCCGTCTGAACGGTCCGAAGCGACAGCGCCACGCGGTCCGCTGGATCGCATCTCGCTGCGTGATCATATCGTTGAGGTTGAGATCGGCGCATTTCAGGCCGAGCGCGGAACAACGCAGCGCATCTGCTTCAATATCGTGGTTGAAGTACGGCCAATAACCGATCCGATTGACGATGATGTGGATCGCATCCTGTCCTACGACCGCGTGACCGAAGCGATTGCCTATGAGCTGTCGGCGGAGCGTCTCAATCTGCTGGAAACTTTGGCCGACCGCGTGGCTGAGCGCATTCTGCTAGAGCCTCAGGCTGTAAGAGCATTTGTTCGCATCGAAAAACTCGATCGTGGTCCCGGTGCGCTGGGGGTTGAAATAGTACGTGGTAAAGACGCGGTTCATCACGACGTTGTGGAAGAAGAACGTCCCCATCCACGCCTTGCATTCCTGTCGAACGAAGCGATTGCATCGGACAATCTGACCGGTTGGATCGATCAGCTTGAGAACCGCCAACGCCCGTTGATCCTGTGCGTTGGGGCCGCTGATCTAACTGTGTCTCAAACCGGACATGCGATGACCCAGCGGCGGATCGATCTGCTGGCAATCGAACAGAACGCATGGGTTCTGGCGGCACGGGACCATCGCTGCGTGGTGGTTTCCACCCGGACCGAACTGGATTGGGCGATGAAGAATGGACAGATTTGTGTCTGGGCACCTTCCAAGATTGTTCTGGATGCCGTTGACGGTCCGTCGGCCGCGCCATCTGATGCAGTTGCGCTTGCTGCATGGTTCGCAGCAACGTTTGAAGCCAGTGAAATGCTGGTAATCGGCGGCGAATTGCCCGAAGCACCAAAAACTCCGCTACGATCTGTTTCAATCGAGCAGAAGCAACTGTGACCGAGTATTTTCGACCACTGGTTCAGCACGGTCCGACAAAGCCTGTCGAAGCAAAGCACCTTGCCGGACAAGCGCTTTGGTTTACCCACGCCGAAAAGCTGACGCGCGGTGGACCCGCCGAGATCGTCGAGGCTGCAGATATCCCTGCAGATATTCTGGAGCGTCTCACCCGATCTCGTCCAGCCATAGCGGGGCTGGATATGGCGCAGCCGCAGATCATGGGTATCCTGAATGCGACGCCTGACAGTTTCTCGGATGGCGGGGTGCATAACTCCGTGGACGCTGCACGCTCGGCCGCCGTGAAGATGGTGTCACATGGGGCGACGATCCTTGATATTGGCGGTGAATCAACGCGGCCGGGGGCGGATTTTATCCCCGAGGATGAAGAAATCGAGCGTACGCGCCCACTTATTCAGGCGATAAAGGCGGAAACCAGCGCGTTGATTTCCATTGATACCCGTAAATCCAAGGTCGCCGAGGCCGCTTGGCAAGCAGGTGCGGGGCTGGTCAATGATGTTTCTGGGTTCACTTTCGATGCTGAACTTGCACCTCTCTGCGCGCGTATCGGTGCCCCTGTCTGTGTCATGCACATGCAGGGTGATCCGGCTACGATGCAGGATGATCCACAATACGATAACGTCTTGTTGGATGTGTATGATTTCCTTGAAGGTCAAATCGCTCATCTGGAAAATCTCGGCCTCAGCCGTGAGCTGATCGTGGCCGATCCTGGTATCGGTTTTGGCAAGACAGAAGAGCACAACCTGACATTGCTACGAAGCCTGAGCCTGTTTCATGGGCTGGGTTGCCCGATACTGTTGGGCGTCTCGCGCAAAGGGTTCATTGGCAACATCGGGCGGGAACCACGCAAGGATGCGCGCGCTCCGGGATCAATCGCCGTAGCATTGGCCGGATTGTCGCAAGGTGTGCAGATCATTCGGGTCCATGACGTGGCCGAAACCTCTCAGGCCTTGCGCCTGTGGGCCGCCGTCCGGTAATTCGGTCGCAGGCAGGAATATTTGGAGTACAGGTATGCGCAAGCTGTTCGGAACTGACGGGGTGCGAGGCACCGCCAACACCTATCCGATGACGGCAGAAATGGCGTTGCGCATCGGGGCCGCGGTCGGGCGGTATTTTCGCCGGGATTCACGCGGCGTGCACCGGGTCGTGATCGGAAAGGATACGCGACTATCCGGCTATATGCTTGAAAACGCTCTGACTGCAGGATTGACGTCGACAGGGATGAACGTGCTGCTTCTTGGTCCTGTTCCCACGCCAGCCGTTGGATTGATGACCCGCTCAATGCGGGCAGATCTTGGGGTGATGATCTCAGCCAGTCACAATCCCGCCGAAGATAACGGTATCAAGTTCTTTGGGCCTGATGGGTTTAAGCTTTCTGATCAGGCGGAGCTTGAAATTGAGAAACTGATTGAGGAGGGGGTCAGCCCTGCTCAGGCGCAGAACATTGGCCGCGCGCGCCGGGTTGATGATGCCCGGTTCCGTTATGGCGAGCGGGTCAAATCCTCGCTTCCCCGTAATCTGCGGCTGGATGGGCTGAAAGTGGTAATCGACTGTGCCAATGGTGCAGCGCACCGAACAGCCCCTGAAGTGCTGTGGGAACTTGGTGCCGATGTCATACCGATTGGCACGTCGCCCGACGGTAAAAACATCAATCTTGGCTGTGGTTCGACCCAACCACGTATTGCCGCAGAAACGGTTGTCGCGCATGGCGCAGACGTTGGCATCTGCCTGGATGGCGATGCAGACCGTGTTGTTGTGGTCGATGAAACCGGGCAGGTCGCCGATGGCGATCAGTTGATGGCGCTGCTTGCCTCAGCCTGGTCAAAGGAAGGCACGCTGAAAGGTGGTGCTTTGGTTGCTACGGTCATGTCGAACCTTGGTCTGGAACGACATCTGGAAGCGCAGGGCCTACGCCTGGAACGCACTGCTGTTGGCGACCGGTATGTTGTCGAGCGGATGCGTGAAGGCGGCTTTAATCTGGGTGGTGAGCAATCCGGGCATATCGTCATGTCAGATTACGCAACCACAGGTGACGGGTTGATGGCGGGTCTGCATTTTCTTGCCGAAATGGTGCATTCCGGGCGCAAAGCATCTGAATTGGCGCAACAATTCGAGACCGTTCCACAGCTTCTGAAGAACGTGCGCTATGGCGAAGGGCAAACCCCGCTGGAGGACGCCAGCGTTAAGGCTGCAATTGCCGATGCCGAGAAGCGTTTGAACGGACAGGGCCGGTTGCTGATCCGGAAATCGGGTACAGAACCGTTGATCCGTGTTATGGCAGAGTGCGAAGACGATGCGCTGTTGCAGCAGGTCGTCGACGGAATCGTTTCCGAGGTCGAAGCGGTCGCAGGCTAACGCCCGATCAGCATTTTTCTGAGGCTAAACCACTGGCTGATCGCCATTCCGGTCAGGATCAGAGCAAGCGCGATGTAGAAGCGCAAAGGCAGGGCCTCAGACAGGATCCATGCTCCGAACACCATTGACCAGATTGGCACCTGATAGTTCACGAGCGTCAGAAATACTGAACCGGCACTGCGGATGATGGATACGCGCAGAAGTGTGGCAAATGCTGTCGGCACTAGCCCGAGTACGATGATCGCAAAACCGGAACGCGTTCCCTGCCAATCCGGAATACCTTCGGTCACCAACATGATGGGGAGCAGAATGAGCGCTCCGACGACCAGCGTAAGTGCTGCCAGAACGATTGGGTCAATCGGTGGACAGCGCCGTGTGAAGATGGAGGCCAACGAGTAGCAGAAAGCAGCGCTGATACAGGCAAGTTGCGCCAGGGGCTCGGCTCCATCGCCAAGTTGTGCAAGACCGGGACCGATCAGGACGAGGGCACCGGAAAACCCAAGTGTCACACCAAAGAGCCTGCGGGCATTCAGGGGTTCGTCTGAAAAGAAATGTGCAAGCGGGAGAACCATAAGCGGAATAGCGGCCATCGATAGGCCGGCAAAGGCCGATGGTACATATTGTTGACCCCAGCTCAGCAGCACAAAGGGCAGGGCGGTAGACAATATACCAATCACCACAATGGCACCCCATAACGCGGGGCTGGGGGCTGGGAGCTTGCGGCCCGTGAGCATCATCAGCACAAGCAGCGTCAACGCCCCCAAAGTGGTCCGCGCGGTTGCCACCGTTATTGGCCCATAACCTTCCAGAGCAATCGCGACGACCATGAAGGTTCCGCCCCAGATGAGGCCAAGGGCTGCGACGCCACTCCAGTCACGAGAATCCGGCTGTTTTACCATTCGTTCCTCTGCTCAATCGGCCTGCGTTGATCACGTGGGTGCCCAAAGGTTTGCTATACTTGAGCTGTGATGCAGCCAATTTACCGATAAAGGCATGTTTGTAATGTGTTGCGGTTCGTAGCTCACTTAGCTGAACCTGACAAAAAGGGCGGCCAGTTAGGCCGCCCGATGCTGAGAAATATCAGACTTAGTTCTTTTCTTTGTCGACCATTTTACCGGCCGAGATCCAGGGCATCATGCCACGCAGTTTCGCTCCGGTTTCTTCGATCATGTGCTCGTCATTGGCACGGCGCGACGCTTTGATAGTCGGCTGGCCAACAGCGTTTTCCAGCATGAAGTCACGAACGAATTTACCCTGCTGGATGTCGTTCAGAACCTCTTTCATACGCGCTTTGGTCTCGTCGTATTTCAGGATGCGCGGGCCGGTGACGTACTGGCCGTACTCGGCGGTGTTCGAGATCGAGTAATCCATGTTGGCAATGCCGCCTTCGTAGATCAGGTCAACGATCAGCTTCACTTCGTGCAGGCACTCGAAATAGGCCATTTCAGGCGCGTAGCCTGCTTCGACCAGAGTCTCAAAGCCGCAGCGGATCAGTTCGACCAGACCACCACACAGAACGGCCTGCTCACCGAACAGGTCGGTTTCACACTCTTCACGGAAGTTGGTTTCAATGATGCCTGAGCGTCCGCCACCGATGGCCGAGCAATAGGACAGGCCGATTTCCAGCGCTTTGCCGGTTGCGTCATTGTCGACAGCTACCAGGCAGGGCACGCCGCCGCCTTTGGTGTATTCGCCGCGCACGGTGTGGCCGGGGCCCTTGGGTGCCATCATGATGACATCGACGCCTTCTTTCGGCTCGATCAGGCCGAAGTGGACGTTCAGGCCGTGGGCGAATGCAATTGCGGCACCGGGCTTGATGTTGTCGTGGACGTATTTTTTGTAGGTTTCGGCCTGAAGTTCGTCGGGCATGGTGAACATGATCACGTCACACCATGCTGCGGCTTCGGCGATACCCATAACTTGCAGACCTTCGGCTTCGGCTTTCTTGGCCGAAGGGGAACCTTCACGCAGAGCGATGACAAGGTTCTTGGCGCCTGAGTCGCGCAGGTTCAGCGCATGCGCGTGGCCTTGCGAACCATAGCCCAGAATGGCAACTTTTTTGTCTTTGATCAGGTTGATGTCGCAATCGCGATCGTAATAGACGCGCATTTCGCTGGTCCTTTCTGTTTCGATTGCTGTGCTTTTAACCAGCCAATTTGGTATTGGCGATAGCCACGAAGGTGGCTATGCATATAAATTCAAAATCATCATTCTTGAAATGAGAGAAAGTCGTAAAAATCATGCTTGATGATATCGACCGTCGAATCCTGCGCCATTTTCAGGCTGATCCAAGCCTGTCGACGGCTGAACTGGCTGAGCGATGCCGGATCAGTCCAGGGGTATGCTGGCGCCGTATCGAAAAAATGCAGGCAAGTGGTGTGATCGAGGGGCAGGAGGCTGTGATCGACTGGTCGGCATTGGGTTACGCAGTAGAGGTTTCACTGCGGGTTACGCTGGACAAAACTCAGCCTCGTGCCTTTGACGAGTTTACCGCAGCCGCCCGAGAAGTATCTGAAGTGATCGAGATACAGACGTTTCTGGGGCGCGTGGATGTTCGGCTGTCGGTTCTGGCCCGGGATATGTCTCATTATCAGCAGGTTTATCGGGATCGTATTCTGACCCTGCCGCATATCGCGGATATCGAGGCGTTGATGCACATCGCGCGGGTCAAAAGGGATGAGGTTTTGCCGGTATGATCGAACTGGATGAAACCGACCGCGAGCTTTTGCGTGCATTGGTACAGGATGCAACGCTCAGCGCAGGTGCCTTGGGGCGCAAGCTGGGAATGTCACAACCAGCAACCTGGCGACGTATCAAGCGCCTGCAGGAGGCGGGGGTGATCAAGGGGCGCAGGCTGCGGCTGAATGCTGAAGCGCTGGGATTTGGTGTCACTGTTTTTCTGGGGGTCAAACTCGCTCGGAAAGGGCAGGTTAGTCTTGAGGATTTTGAACGCGCCGTAAGCGCGATCCCCGAGGTACAAACCGTTGAGCATGTCTTGGGTTTGTATGACTATAGATTACGGGTCGTTGCGCGTGATCTGTCGGATTTCGAACGTGTATTACGTAGGCGCATCATGACCCTACCGGGTGCGGGTGATGTCGAGGCAAACGTTCTGTTAAGTGAAGAGCGTTTGCCGGGACCGATCGGTTGACTGGATCAGTACTTTGTACGGATGCAAAAGCCAGGGTGGTGCGTCATGCGCGCAAACGTCATCGGCTGACCATCTTTCCATGTCGTCCGCTCAAGCTGAATCATGGACGTACCAGCGGTCGTGCCCATGTATTCAGCCAGTCGGCTATCCGCCGAGATCGCACAGAAGGCAATTTCGGCTTCGGTAAACGGTGCCGCATCCAACAGCCATTCATGTGGACCGGTTTCCTGCAGGTCTGCATGTTCCACATCCGGGACGGCGTCGATGTTGATCCAACGCTCTTCAAGCTGGAAGGGACGATTGTCGGCATAATGCATACAGATGACGTGCAGTACGCGCGAATCGGGGGAAACGCTGAGCTGTGAACTCAGCCAGCCAGGGCTCGCGACCACGTTCCGCTCAACCAGCGAATAGCGATATGTAGCGTTCTGATTCTCGACCGTTTGGCGGGTCAGAGTAATCTCGAGCTTTGCCTGCTTGCTGGGGGCTTTTTTGACGCGCGTCCCGCTTTTACGCTTACGCTCTACGAACCCTTGTTCGGCCAGTTCCCGCAGGGCGCGATTGACAGTCGCGCGGGCGCAATTGAACTCTTCTGCCAGTTGAGTTTCGGTGGGCAACAAAGAGCCCTGAGGCCAGATCCGGGTTTCAATCCGCCGTTTAACTTCGTCGCGAACGACCTGGAAACTAATCCGTTTTTGTGCAGGCACGGGCGAGCACGTCCTTTCTTGTTCAAAGTGTGCGTATCTGTTCAGAATCGCGCCATGGTGTAAAGAGAGGGTGACACTAATTGGCGTCATTTCTTCAGATTTCCCCATTGATGGTGAACAGGATCGTCAATCTTTGCACGGTTTCCGTCACGTCAGCACATGAGGTCGCATTGGTGCTTTACCAAAGCGACTCAAGCGTCCAGAAATTGCACAAAGCTTAGGAAAGGACGCACAATGCCCGCACTTTTGAGTACTGTTGACCCTGATGGTCTCGAGGAGTTTTCGGTCGTTTTCACGGATCGCTCGCTCAATCACATGTCTTCAGCTTTTCAGCAGGTGATGCGTGATATCTCCTCGATGCTGAAGGATGTTTACAACGCAGATGGTATCGCAGTGATTCCCGGGGGTGGCACCTACGGTATGGAAGCAGTGGCCCGTCAGTTTGCCCGCGGAGCGAATGTTCTGGTGGTTCGTAATGGCTGGTTTTCATATCGATGGAGTCAGATTATCGAGTCGGGTTCATTGACCGCCTCCACAACCGTCCTCAAGGCTCGCGAGACCGGTAATGCAAGCCCTTCTCCCTTTGCGCCCGCGCCGATCGAGGAGGTAGTTGCCACTATCCGCGATCAGCGCCCGGATATCGTTTTTGCCCCGCATGTCGAGACCGCAGCCGGTGTGATCCTACCGGACGAATATGTGACGGCCATGGCCGAAGCCGCGCATGAGGTTGGCGCACTGATGGTACTGGATTGCATTGCGTCAGGTTGTGCCTGGATCGATATGAAAGCCACGGGCGTCGATGTTCTGATTTCGGCACCCCAGAAAGGCTGGAGCGCTTCGCCTTGCGCTGGGCTAGTGATGCTGTCCGAGCGTGCCGAGGCACGGCTGGATGAAACCACGTCTGACAGCTTTGCCATTGATCTGAAAAAATGGCGTCAGATCATGCAGGCTTATGAGAATGGTGGCCACGCCTACCATGCGACGATGCCCACGGATGCACTGCGTGCGTTCCGAGACACCATGGCCGAAACCCGCGAGTACGGATTTGAAAAACTGCGTGAAGCGCAATGGGCCTTAGGCAATGGCGTGCGGCAAATGCTGCGGGACAGGGGCATCATGTCAGTCGCGGCAGATGGATTTGGCGCGCCCGGTGTGGTTGTCAGCTATACATCCGATCCTGAAATTCAGAACGGTAAGAAGTTTGCCGCACTGGGGATGCAGATCGCAGCTGGCGTGCCGCTTCAGTGTGATGAGCCCGAAGGGTTCAGTACCTTCCGGCTCGGGCTGTTCGGACTTGATAAACTCTATGATGTTGATGCCACAATTGCTCGCCTGAGACGGGTGCTGGATCAGGTTCTTTGAACTGAAATTGGGCCTTAGCGAACGCCAAGACCCATTTGCATCAGCGTCTTGCGAACCGGCGCAAGAGAGTAAAGCGCATTCAGACCCATCGCACGCGCGTCCCGCAGGGCGCGCGTTTCCATCATGGACGCCCGGTTCAGCAGGTCGATACCTTTCACACGCAATTCGATCTCGGTGTGGCGCGCCTTGTGATAAGCTTCCAGCATCTGCACGTCGCCCAACCCATCAGGTCTGCTCTGAGCCAGATCCAGCAAGCAGCGCAGATCGCCCAGCGACATGTTCAATCCCTGCGCACCGATCGGGGGCACGACATGAGCCGCTTCGGCCATCAGTGCGATACGCTCTCCGGACAGACGTTCAGCCGACTGGCTGATGATCGGCCAGATCGTGCGGCGTGAAGCGAGCTTGAGTGGCCCGAACAAACCGCAGGATCGTTCTGTCATTGCCGCTTCGAATGCGTCGGTGTCCAGATTCAGCAACTCTACCGCGCGCGGTCCCCGCTCCATCCAGACAATCGCCGAAGAAGGCTGACCCTGCCAATCGGGCAGGGGAACTAGCGTGAAAGGCCCGCCGGACCGATGGATCTCGGTCGAGACATTCTCATGCGCGATTGGGTGGGTGACCGCAAAGGCCAGCGCCTTTTGGCCATATCGCGTGGTATGGACATCGATACCGGCAGCCTCACGCATCGGAGAGGTTCGACCATCCGCAGCAATCACCAGCTTGCAACGAACACGACTGCCATCGCTCAGGCCCACGCGCGCTTCGGCGGTGCGGGTAAACAAGCTGGTTGTACCGGTGCCCGGGCGGAAATCGACATTGGGCAGCTCTGCCAGCCGCGCCACCATTTCGCGTCGTAGTAGCCAATTGGGGAGGTTCCAGCCAAATGGCTGGTCCGAGATGTCTGCTGCGTTGAAATCCCTTACGACACGCGGTTCCGGCTCGTCACCGCCCGCATCGACGATACGCATGATTTGCAGAGGGGCCGCATATTCATCCAACCGGCTCCACAATCCGCACTGTTCTAGCAAGCCATGAGCGGGCTGCAGAAAAGCCGTTGTTCGCAGGTCCGAACCGTCGACATCGCGTTCGGTAATCGGAGGAGCCGGATCAACACAGATTACGTCAAAACCTGTTGCGCCAAAGGCCGCCGCTGCGGTCAAACCGGCGATTCCGCCACCAGAAATCAGGATGTCACAGCTGTCAGTCATGGCACATTACTCCGTTCTGAGCTGAACCTAGTGCTGATCTGTGCCAGAGGCCAAGTGACATCCTGTCCCGTTTATCAGCCGCGTGAAATCAGGATGAGGATCAGGAACATGACCGGGACCATCGCGAGCGCCGGAATGTAGAGGCCAGGCAGGCCAAACAGAAGCGCAGAGCAGCCCCACATGCTGAAGATCGCAGCAGCGGTATAGCCCAGGTCTTCGGGTTCTCCGTCGGCGACATCACGCGCCATCCAGCCAAACAGAGGAATTGCATAAAGCAGGCGCTGCCAGACGGGCAGGCGGCGGGGCATTTCGATCGCGCTCATCGGGGTCTCCGTTCTGTTCACATCTGCGGCGCATATAGGTGCGATGCTGCACCTGCGTAATGAGCAGATCGTCGCAGTTTGCGAAGCTCAGACCAGACGCGCGAGGAACCCTGTCAGGTCGTCCGTATGGTGATGAATATGCTCAGCCTCGTGCGGGTCAGGCGCGACATGAACGGTGCGCATTCCCATAGCGTGAGGTGCCGCCAGATTGCGCGGATCATCCTCGAACATGGCTGCATTTTCGGCCTTGATCCCATCTTTTGCAAAGATCGTTTCAAACGCCGCTTGCTCGGGCTTTGGCCTGTATCCGGCATGTTCCACCCCATAGATCGCATCGAACAATCCGGTCAGCCCGCGCGCGGCGAGCACCCGTTCGGCATATGGCGCGCTGCCATTGGTATAGACAATGCGGCGACCCGGGAGGGATCGGATATGCGCAGCAAGCTCATGGTCGGGGTCCATGTGGCTCATGTCGACCTGATGAACGGCATGAAGATAGGGGTCCGGATCCAGATCGTGCTCGGCCATCAGACCGGCCAATGTCGTTCCGTATTGCCGCCAATAGTGAGACCGCAATCTGTCCGCCTCGGCCCGTTCAACACCTATGGCTTGAACGACATAATCGGTCATTAGCACCTCGATCTGATCGAACAGGCGCATATGTGGCGGGTAGAGGGTGTTGTCGAGGTCGAACACCCATTGCGTGACATGAGAAAAGGCAGGTTTGACCATGGCTTGGGTTTAGGGCGTGCCGGCGGAGTTTTCAATGGCGCACTTGATTGCGAGGCCATCAGACGGATAGACATGTCCGAACGAGGAGAAACAAATCAAATGAGCCAGTCCCGACAATCTCATACAGATGCGTACAGTCTGATTCTGGAGGCCATTGACGTTGGCGTCTACAAACCGGGTGATCGGCTTGTGGAAAGCGAGCTTGCCGAACGATTTGGCGTGTCGCGTACCCCGATCCGCGAGGCGTTGCAGCGGTTGGAGACACAGTCGTTGCTTGAGCGGGACGGACGCTCTCTGATCGTGGCTTCGTTGGATCATAATCAGATGGCAGAACTGTATGTGGTTCGGCGTGAGCTGGAGGGTTTGGCTGCCCGCCTAGCTGCCCGTCATGCGACCGAAGAAGAGGTCAAGGTTTTGCGGGACATGGTTGCTGCAGATGATGCCCTGGTCGATGATCCCACCGCATTGTCTCGAGCCAATCGCCGGTTCCACGAGCAGATTCACTTGGCATCGCATAACCGCTATCTGGTCCAGCAACTTGATCTGGTGCATCGGACGATGGCGTTGATGGCCACTACATCATTGGCAGTGCAGGGGCGTGGTGAGATCGCGCAAAGTGAGCACAAGGGCATCGTTGAGGCCATTGTGGCGCGGGATGAAGACGCCGCGGAACGCGCGTTGAAAGACCATATCTCAATCGCTTTCATGACACGCCTGAAACAGGATGCAGTGCGTCGCGAGAAATAGTCTGCGTCAGGTCATGGCCGCCTCTTCGTGGGCCTGACCATGTTGGGTCTTGTCCCAGAAAAAAGGCTTGGCCGCGAGTTCCCACAGGGCCTTGTAGGCAGCCAGAACACCGAGCGGATAATAGAGAATCAATGTCGGAACCCACGGGAGCAGAAAGCGCCTGCCACCGGCATTAACGCCTAATGCACCAACTATGAAGTTGGCGGCTTCTGCTGCCAGAAAGAGATAGATGCAGGCCTTCAGAATCTCTGGCGTTACAACGTTGAGAAAGGGATGAGGCAGACCCATCGATGTCAGCCAAAACATCCATAAAACCGGTGCAAGCAGAAATTGTCCTACAGTGCCCAGAAAGAATGCTTGTACGCCCATGAATCTCAGCGGCCCAAGCTCGTTCAGGAAACGTAACGGTGCGCGCATGTGCACCAGATAGGTGACCATGAACCCTTTCAGCCAGCGCGAGCGCTGTTTAACCCAGGGCCAGGCGCGAAAGTTAGCCTCTTCGTAGGTTGTGGTCTCGACGATTTCGGTTCTGTAACCCGCACGGCTCAGGCGAACGCCCAGATCTGCGTCTTCCGTTACATTGTGGGCGTCCCAACCGCCCAGCTCCAGCAGTTTGTCGCGACGGAAAAAGAATGTTGTTCCGCCCAATGGGACGACCAGACCCAGTTTCGCAATTCCCGGCAGGATAACGCGAAACCAGCCACTGTATTCAATTGTAAAACAACGGGATCGCCAGTTAGTTCGGGGGTTGTAGTAGTCCAGAGCACCTTGCAGACACACCACGTCATCTGCCGCTCGCTCAAAATGTCGAACGACGGTTTCAATTTGATCGGGTTGTGGCGCATCTTCGGCGTCCCAAACCCCGATAATATCGCCTCGGCAGAAGTCCAAAGCATAGTTCATTGCTCGGGGTTTCGTGGTTAGATTCCCCAACTCAGGCACTTCCAAGACACGAATCCACGAAGGCAGATCTACGTTTTTCAAAGCTGCCCGGGTAACATCATCATGTTCTTCTAGCACCAGAATGACGTCCAGAAGAGCTTTGGGATAAGTCAGGCGCCCAAGTCGGACAATCAGTGCATCTGCGATTTCCCGCTCTTTGTACAAAGGTACCATCATCGAAACGACCGGCATTCGGGTCTGTGTCGCTTCTTGACAAGCGGAAAGGGTTTTGGGGCTGAGCAGATAGGCACCCAATCCGAATATCCTGAGTGTCAGAAACAAGATCAGCGTTGAAACAGCCGACCAAAAGAAAAAGGCCAGCCCAATTGGTGGATAGGCGAGAAACACCACCAATGCAGCAAGCAGCAGTGCAATGGGCCCGACTCGTGAACGGGCAGTCCAATTGCGGCAGCTGTGCACGGCATCGACGCGGTTCTCTGCTGCCTCGGCGAGTGTCGAAGAGAATTGTGCAGCGATAACAGTATTGATTTGCTCAGCGGACGCCAGAACCGGGACCACGGTGTGTCCGCAATCGCTAAGTTCATTTGCGACTTGTTCGAATTGATCAGGACGGGCAGTCGCGATCTGAAGGATTGGTCCGATCCGCATCCACGGTGCAACGCCGTGAGACACCCAGAATTCTGCAGGCCGGATGGCGAACAGATCGGCAGATGGCGGTGAAGCTTTGAGATCTGCAATCTGCAACCCATTTTGATCGGACAAAGCTTGCAGTACGTTCTGGCGGTCTATCCAGCCCTCGCTCAACAATATTTCGCCCAGACGCGCGTTCTGGTTTGTTTGCTGGTTCAATGCCCACTGCAACTGCGTTTGATTGATAACGCCACGGCCGACCAAACATGCACCCAGCGGTTTACGCGGTCTTGTGCCGGGGACGGGTGTTGCGGGTGCAAGACCCTGAAGATTCAGTTCAACCATTTCAAACCCCGTCGCCAATAGTGACGTCAGGGTTGCTAAATCACGGTTAATTTGCAGTTAACGGTCGCCCGTAGGAAACCACAAGCAATCAGGCTTGTGCCTTGCGATCTGCCATGGCTGCTGCAAAACGCTCGAACAGATAGAAACTGTCCTGAGGGCCGGGCGACGCTTCGGGGTGATACTGGACCGAATACACAGGGCGGTCGGTCATGCGGATACCACAGTTTGAACCATCAAACAGCGAGCGGTGAGTTTCGATCACACCTTCGGGCAGGGATTCGGCATCAACGGCAAAGCCGTGGTTCATCGAGGTGATCTCAACCTTGCCGGTGTCCAGATCCTTGACCGGGTGGTTCGCACCGTGGTGTCCGTGGTTCATCTTGATGGTCTGACCACCAAGGGCGAGGGCCAGCATCTGGTGGCCCAGACAAATGCCGAAGACCGGAAGGTCTGTCGAATCCAGAACCTCTTTGATCATTGGCACTGCATATTCACCTGTGGCTGCTGGATCGCCAGGGCCGTTGGAGAGGAAAACCCCGTCAGGCTCATGAGCCAGAACTTCGGCCGCGGTTGCCGAGGCGGGCAACACAGTCACATCACATCCGGCTGAGGCGAGACAGCGCAGAATATTGCGCTTGGCCCCGAAGTCCAGCGCGACAACTTTGTGCACCGGTGCTTCCTGACGCTGGTATCCATCAGGCCATGCCCAACGCATTTCATCCCAGCGGTAGCTTTGGGCGCAGGTTACATCCTTGGCCAGGTCCATTCCTTCAAGACCGGCAAAGCCGCGCGCAGCTGCAACCAAGGCTTCAATATCGAAGTTGCCGTCAGGATCGTGGGCCAGTGCAACATGCGGAGCACCCTGCTGACGAATGGCCCGCGTGAGGCGGCGGGTGTCAACACCGCCGATGGCGATGCGGCCACGCCGCGCCAACCATCCCTTGAGTTCTTCGGCGGAGCGCCAGTTCGATGGTTCGGTTGGATCCCATTTGACGACCATCCCGGCTGCCACAGGGTCACCGGTCTCGTCATCTTCGGGGTTCACACCAACGTTGCCAATGTGCGGGAAGGTAAAGGTCACGATCTGCCCGGCGTAAGACGGATCAGTCATGATTTCCTGATACCCGGTCATCGCAGTGTTGAAGCAGAGTTCAGCCACCGTCTGGCCGGTTGCCCCAAAGCCGATGCCATAAAACAGGGTTCCGTCGGCCAGTGCCAGACATGCGGTGGGCTTGGGCGTGGCGGTATGTGCCATGGCGCGACTCTCCTGCTGGGTAAATCGGCGCATTCCTAAGGGGGTTAGGCCGCTGGGTCAAGTCTGATCAATTTTTGGGCTATTGTTACTTTTCAATAACTTAGCCATATTGCTCTGCTGTTGTATCACGCTTTTTGTTTAGATATGTTCAGGGTTCCTTTGCCATGGGGATGGACAAACCATATGGATATGCGATCACGGGTGAACACCGCCCTGAAGCAAGCAATGAAAGACAAAGCAGCCGAGCGTCTGTCGACGCTGCGGTTGATCAATGCGGCAATCAAGGACCGCGACATCGCTACGCGCGGGTCGGACAATGAAGAAGCCAAGGGGTGCGGGGACTCGGATGTTCTTGAAATTCTTGGCAAAATGATCAAGCAGAGAAAAGAAAGCGCACGCACCTACGAAGAAGGCGGGCGCCTGGATTTGGCCGAGCGTGAATTGCGCGAGGTTGAGGTCATCGAAGAATTCCTGCCCAAGCAGCTGGACGATGATGAGGTCGCGCAGGCCATCCAAACAGCAATCATGGCCACTGGTGCGGGGTCGATCCGTGACATGGGTAAGGTAATGGGCGAGCTTAAATCGCGCTACACCGGCCAGATGGATTTCGGCAAAGTTGGCCCGATGGTCAAAGACCATCTTTGCGCTTCTGCCAACGGAAACTGTTAAGTTTCAGAACCTGCCGTGGCTAAGCTGCGGCAGGTCCCTTCAATCGATTCACCAGATCATCATATAGCGCGATACGCTCTTCCTCTGACAGGAAGGCGCCGATTTCGACTTCTCGCCCGTCGCCGACCAGCGTGACATAGTTTGGTACCGGCCCACCTTTTTTGTGCATCTCGGGGCGTGCCCAATACCTGTTACAGCTCCATTCCTTCTGACCTGAGCGCGGGCTGTGATGCACAAGGTGGGCCTGTGTGCCGGTCAAGGTCAGCACCTCGAACATACTTCGCGCCCGATAATTCATTTCGAAGGCCAGCCACAGTCCCAAAACCGTCAGAAGCAGAAACGGAAGCAGACCCCAAAGTAGGACGGAACCCAGAACCGCCAGCAACGGGATGAGCCCGAACAGAAACACTGCCAGGACAACGATCATGGCACCACGCGGGGGCAGCGAATTATGCGGCCATAGGCGCAGTTCCTGTTCGGTGTCAGAGGTTTGGTTCCATCTGTAGGGCATGGGTAAGAAATAACGCAATGAAAGCCGGAGTCGATGGGGATTCGCTAAACAACATGGCCCACACGCGACCACGAGAATGCGTCGTCGAGGCGGTCGTCACCCCAGAAAACTTCACCACGCACAACGAAACTGGGTGCACCAAATACGCCCAGATCTGTTGCTTTCGCCGTTTCAGATTCCAGTGCTTCCTCGATCTCGGGGCTACGCGCGCGCGACAACATCAGACGGGGATCCTGTTGGCAACGGAACAGGGCCTCGGACACAGCGTTCTCACCGCCAGCTTCCATCCCTTCTTCGAACCAGATGCGATAGAGCGTTTGGGTAAAGTCCTTACCCCAGCCTTCACGCATGCCAAGCAGCGCGACCTGATTGGACAGCGCCAGATCGGAGATCGGGTAGGGGGCCGGCAGATTGGCATGGATGTGATACTTGGCTGCTCTGCGTTCGATGTCGCGCCACATATATGCTGATTTAATAGGCTTTCCCGCAAAAGGGGTGTTTTGCTGGTCAGCCATCACCGTACGCACATTGAATGGACGCCAGTTGACGGTAGTCTCATGCTCGCGGCACCACTCATCCAGACGCATCACGGTCAGGAAACTGTAAGTACTGCCAATGGAAAACCAAAAGTCGATTTCAGGCATCAGAACGCTCCGGATTCAGAGTTTCATGACACAGGATACCCTAAATCGACTGATTTTTCGATCATCCCTTTGTTTTGAGCAGTAAAACCTGAATCAGAACAGCGCTTTGTCTATTGGCGTCAGCGGGGCTGGAGCTTCGTCCGTGGCCATCATCTGGCGCAGGTCGATCTCGATATTCCGGCAGATTGTCGAAATCGGAACATCTGTTACATCGCCTTCAAACGGGTCCTCCATCGAGGCACTTACCCGCTCGGTTACAAAGAAAATCCAGCACACCAACGCTCCGACCGGGGCGAAAGTCAGCCAGTCGGAAATCACCGTTTGAAGAAGGGGGGCATCCGCACTGGCAAAAAACGAGCGTTCGTCGTTGAACGCCAGAGGGAGCAGGAAAATGAATATCCAGCTGAAGATACGGCCAACCTCGGCAACTTGTCTGGGGAATGGTGTATTCTTGATGCGTTCACTGCGGCCCTGCGACGTGGAAAACTGTGCGATCCGGTCGAGCAGGGCGATGTGCCAATAGGAGTCGATTTTCTTCTCGCTCGCCAACGCTGCCAACTGTTGGCTTTGTAAGAACAAGAGATAAGCAGCTTTGTTGTTCTTCCCTTCAAGCAGCGGCAGGTCAGTTGCGATTTGATAATCGCGCCAACTGTCCTGATTCTGATGTAGGTCAGCACGGTCTGAGATGGGTTTATGTCCGAACAGCCAGGGACGACGTGTCCGGCCGCTGGGTGATGATTGCCGAAGCTGATATGCGAGCATGTTCAGCCATGCGATATGCCGATCAATCAGATCTTGTCGGATGTTTGCATCGAGAGGGGTGCCGTCAGACTGGACAAGATTGCCTATGGTGTACCCCCAATCGCGACTTCCGTTTACGATGTCGCCCCAGACGCTTCGGGCTTCGATCCAGCGGGCGTAGGCAGATGTGTTTTTGAAACCCAGAAAGAATGCTACCGCGAGGCCCAGCATGGTGACCGGCGGACTTGGGTTGTTGATGACTTCGATGGGGGTCAGTTCGTCAACCAGCACGACGAGAAATATCCAGACCAAAACGAGGCAGATAAAGCCAATGGATCCCTTGACCATTTGCTGAAACTTGATGCCGTCGTGCAAAAGCATTGCGTACTATCCTCTGCTAAAATGGCTCGGGACGTGTCAGACAAGGTCTGGATATTCACCAGTCGCCTGACAATCGAAAGGTAATTGATTTACTGAGGAAAATTAGTCGAGCACTGTTTTGTTGTCACGGAAATTCCCCGATTGCCCGTTCGTTGCGCACAAAAAAAGCCCCGCACTGAGCGGGGCTTTCTGATTTCTTCTGACCGGATCAGTGCGCGTGGCCTTTGTCCCAGTCTTCCTGCTTTGGCAGCTGCTCGAACGTGTGTTCGGGCGGCGGCGAGGGCAGGGTCCATTCCAGCGTATCCGCGTACTCGTTCCAGTAGTTGTTCTGGGTGATCCGTGCGCCACGCAGCAGGGCGTAGATCACGATACCAAAGAACAGCAGGAACGAAGCGAACGAGACGAATGCACCGATCGACGACACGAAGTTCCACTGAGCGAACGCTTCGGGGTAGTCGATATAGCGGCGGGGCATGCCCTGACGACCTAGGAAGTGTTGCGGGAAAAAGGTCAGGTTGGCGCCGATGAAGAACAGCCAGAAGTGAACCTTGCCCCAGAATTCCGAATATTGACGACCCGTCATCTTGCCGAAGTAGAAGTAGATACCCGCAAAGATCGCAAATACTGCACCCAGTGACATCACGTAGTGGAAGTGAGCAACCACGTAGTAGGTGTCGTGATAGGCACGGTCGATACCTGCCTGCGACAGGACCACACCGGTCACACCGCCAACGGTAAACAGGAAGAGGAAGCCGAAGGCAAACAACATCGGTGTCTTGAATTCGATCGATCCGCCCCACATGGTCGCGATCCACGAGAAGACCTTAACGCCTGTCGGAACCGCGATGACCATCGTGGCCAGCATGAAGTAGGCCTGCTGACGCAGCGACATGCCAACGGTGTACATGTGGTGCGCCCAAACGACGAAGCCCAGAACACCAATCGCGATGATCGCCCAAACCATCGGCAGGTAACCGAAGATCGGCTTACGTGCGAAGGTCGCGATTACGTGGCTGATGATGCCGAAGCCGGGCAGGATCACGATGTACACTTCCGGGTGGCCGAAGAACCACAGGATGTGCTGATACAGGATCGGGTCACCGCCACCGGCCGGATCAAAGAAGGTAAAGCCAAAGTTGCGATCCATCAGCAACATGGTGATTGCGCCCGCCAGAACCGGCAGCGACAGCAGAATCAGCCACGAGGTGACGAAGATCGACCAGCTGAACAGCGGCACCTTGAACAGGGTCATGCCCGGGGCACGCATGTTCAGGAAGGTGGTGATCATGTTGATCGCGCCGAGGATCGAGGAGGCGCCCGATACGTGTACGGCGAAGATCGCAAGGTCCATGGACATGCCGCCTTCGGTCGTCGACAGCGGCGGGTAGAGAACCCAACCAACGCCCGAACCGAGCTGGTCGTTACCACCGGGGCTCAGCAGCGAAGCCACGCCCAGCGAGGTACCAGCGACGTACAGCCAGAAGGACAGGTTGTTCATTCGCGGGAACGCCATGTCCGGCGCGCCGATCTGCAACGGCATGAAATAGTTGCCAAATCCGCCGAACAGGGCTGGAATGACAACGAAGAACATCATCAGAACACCGTGATAGGTGATCATAACGTTCCACAGGTGTCCGTTAGGGGTACATGGGTCGGCCATAAAGCCTTCCAGACACATGTACTGAACGCCCGGGTGCATCAGCTCGAGCCGCATGTAGACGGTCATCAGAACCGAGATCAGACCGGCCAGTGCCGAAAAGATCAGGTAGAGAATCCCGATGTCCTTGTGGTTGGTCGACATGAACCAGCGGGTAAAGAAACCGCGATTGTCTTCATGCTCGTGACCATGAATGGCTGCGTCTGCCATTTAGGTGCCTCCTGTTGCAACTGCACCGCGCAGCCAGACCTCTCCAGCGCGCGGGATTCCTGCTGGTTTTAGAATGCGAAGGGGTGACCTTCAATGGCCGAGTTTGATCTGGATCAAGATAAATAGCCGCACCCTCTTGAAGGGGACGGGCTGAATCCCGTGTTATTGAAGGTCGGCGAGGGTGTTCTTGAGCTGTCGGAGCGGAACCCAGATCTGGCTTGCGCAGATCGGTCCGGCGCATCCTCTGAGGCGCAGCCGACCATCGGCCAACTGATGGATATTGCCGCGAAAGGTCAATCCCGTTTCAGGATGCTGCAAGCGCCCTTGGGACCATCCGGCTGTGTCTGGTTTGAGGCCCGTAATCATCAGATCACCGGGTTGGATATGTCGCCAGATGGTCACATCCCATCCCCAGAGCAGCCGACCACAAGTTAGTGTGGAGTCATTTGGGCAGGATTCGAAGCGGACAACAGCCCCGAGGTAAGGCGCTGAATACGTTCCTCGCAACTCGGCTGCCTTGGTTGAGGTGCTTGCCAGGACGAAAATGCAAGACAACAGGAGGACTGGCATAAGGTCACCGGATCGTACGCTGGGGCGAGGGGCGATCCTTGCGAACTCCTGATGGTAGCGCGGGTGTTCAGTACCCATCAACCGATCCCACCATGTGAAATACAGGCCCATGTTATAGCGCCCGTTGGCATGATGCAGATCGTGATGGGTCACGCTGGTCAGCCAGTCGAACAGGGGCTTGCCGTCAGAGCGCGCTGGAAAGATTTCGTATCCGCAATGACCCAGCGCATTGCGTAGCATCATGTGAAAGACAAAGGCGAGCAAAGCCAGCGGATGCATTGGGATCAGCACGACAAAGATCGGCAGAAAGGCTGCATTGATGACAGCTTCCGAGGTGTCGAAAGTATAAGAGGTGAATGGCGTGGGATTATGTGACCGATGATGCGTGCGATGCATGAGCCTGAACAGGCGCCGGTGGTGAAGCAGGCGATGCGTCCAATAGAACCACGCGTCATGGGCGATGATGATCAGGAGCAATGAACCTATAAGATAGGCCACACCATAGTCGTCGATTTGATCGTAAATGGGTGCAAAACCTGCTGCGTGGGCCAATCCGATGAGAATGCCGGTCGTGGCAAAGATCAGAATTGTTCGGGCGCTGATCACAAGCTCTCGTCTGATCTGAGGCCATCTGGGGATTTGCTCGCGAATTTTCCGATTTCGCAAACGACGTGCCAGCCACGTGTTGATGATCAGATATGTCCCTCCGGCACCAAAAGCATAACGCAATGTGTCATGGGTTAGGGTGCCGATGATCAGGTCGGTCAGGTGGAACTCGGCCATTTTCGCTCTCCTTGGTTGTCAGGATGCTGAAAATGGTGCGGTCAGGATTGCCACAGGTCTCATCGATTGCGAAATCGGCGAGAGATTTTCGAAATGAACCTGTTTTTTCAGAAACGATCAGCCGCGGTTGCGATACTCGCGGGGGCTGGAGCCTGTCTGCGCGCGAAACGCTTTGTTGAAGGGACCGAGCGAGGCAAAGCCCACTTCGTGAGCAATCTCAAGAATCGTTGTTCGGCCCCGAGAGGGATCGTCCATAAGGGCCTTCGCAGCTTTTATCCGAGCAACGTTTATGAAGGTCGAGAAATTGCGATGTCCCATTTCGCCGTTGATCGTGGCACGCAATTGATGCTCGGGAACACCAAGTTCTTCAGCGAAAGCACCAATGGTCAGTCCTTCGCGCTGCCAGATACCGCGGCGCATGGCCTGTTCAACTCGCTCGGTGAGGTCGGCCCTTGATTTGAACCCTGTTCGTTTGATGGGTTCATCTGCAACGGGCTCAAGCGCCCAAATTGCGAATAGCAGGGCCAGTACAAGGATGGCCGAGGCTTGCAGCGGATAGATCCAATTGGGCAGGTTGGCGTCCAATCCGCTGGCTTCGACCACCGAGACGATCAGGCCCAGTGCGCCCATTGCCGCTAGAAAGCCGCGCCGGAACCGTCTGCGATCGATGACCAGATCGTCACTGTCAGTTGCCAAGGCCAAGATGATGAGGCCCAAGTACAAGGCGATAGCCAAAATTCCGCGGATGAGTGTCATCGCGGGCCAAAACGGGATGAGTGCGGCTGTGACGACGGTCAGCAGGGCCAGAACTAACACGGGCCTACGCTGAGATGCGTC
Organism: Ruegeria arenilitoris; assembly: GCF_013030265.1. Classification (GTDB taxonomy): domain Bacteria; phylum Pseudomonadota; class Alphaproteobacteria; order Rhodobacterales; family Rhodobacteraceae; genus Ruegeria; species Ruegeria arenilitoris_E. The sequence goes on along the minus strand of NZ_WPZQ01000008.1, from coordinate 63,657 downwards.
GTCTGTCAGCTGGACCGTCGCCATCCAGGTCAGCGCCAGCGGCAAAAGCGTAGCGCCTGCGACCATTAAGGGTTGCAAAGCGTTTGGCATGATCGTGGGAGCTGAAATCAACAGATAGCAAACGGTGCACAATCCCAACGCTGCCACCGAAGATGTGCCGCGCGAACGCGAGCGCGAAATCAGGACCAATGCGGTCGCGACCATCGCGCCGATCGCCATACCACGAAGTATGAGGTCAGAAATTATGATCCAGTTGGCCTCCATTGCAGGCTAGATTGCCAGCCAGCGCGCGGTAAGTCTTGTCGATTCTGAATTTCAGTTGTCAGAAATCAATCGGTTGAACATGTTTGCTTGACCTCTGCCGCATGGATCGCAAGAACATGAACAGCGGCAACGAAGAAGGTGCGACATGAGCTACGATCCCGAAAACATCTTTGCAAAAATCCTGCGTGGGGAAATTCCGTCGACCCGTGTTTACGAGGATGACGAGACGCTGGCCTTCATGGATATCATGCCTCGTTCTGATGGACATTTGCTGGTGATCCCCAAAACCCCGTGTCGCAATGTCCTGGATGCATCGCCCGAGCAACTGGCGTCGGTTATGAAGACGGTTCAAAAGCTGTCGCAGGCCGTAATGAAGGCCTTTGAAGCTGATGGCGTCACTATCCAGCAGTTCAACGAGGCCGCCGGAGGGCAGGAAGTGTTTCACCTGCATTTCCACGTTCTGCCGCGCTACGAAGGTGTATCTATGCGCCCGCCCGGAAACATGGGCGATTTCGAGGTCATCGCCGCACAAGCCGATAAGATCAAAGCAGCGCTGGGTTGATCAGAGCAGCAGTTCAGTGCGACCCCGAGCAGGTTTCGTGGTCGCCGAACGCATGCATTACCTCGCAGACATGATCGTGTCTGCCATCACAGGCGGCGGTGATACGGGCCAACTCAGCTTCAAGTCGGCTGAGACGAGCGATCCGATCACGCAGATCAGCCAGTTGCCTTTCAGCAATATCATGGGCGCGGTTCAGATCTGCGCCCTTTGCTCCTTCGAGCGAAAGCAGCGCTTCGATATCTGTCAGCGGTAGACCCAGATCGCGTGTATGTTTGATGAACTGCAACCGCTTCAGGGCAGTTTCGTCATAGCGCCTTTGATTGCCCGCAGTTCTCTCGGGTCGTTGTAGCAAACCCTTGTCTTCATAGAACCGGATCGTTGGCACTTTCACTCCGGTCTTGCGCGACAAGTCACCAATTGAGAACATTTTTTCCAAGCCCTCTTGAACCTCTAGTGACTAGAGGAATTACATTGTGTGTCGAACCAGAACAAGGGACGCACAAAACATGGCTCATCAACACTCGCATTCCGGGCATGGCCATCATTCGCACAATCACATCGATCCGTCGGCAGGGGATGCGCGAGTTGCATGGGCCATTGCTGTGAACATGTTTCTGACCCTTGCCCAGATTGTCGGGGGGGTCCTGTCCGGCTCATTGGCGCTGATTGCAGATGCGTTGCACAACCTTTCCGATGCGATCGCGCTGGTCATTGCGTTCTTTGCTCGCAAAATCGCACGTCGCCCTGCAGACCCGCGAATGAGTTTCGGCTATGGCCGTGCCGAAGTGGTTGCGGCATTGGTCAACTACACAACACTTGTCGTTTTGTCGGTCTATCTGATGTACGAAGGCGTAATGCGGTTCTTTGAACCTGAGCCCGTCAATGGCTGGATCGTTGTTTGGATCGCCGCTATAGCGCTCATCGTCGATGTGATCACCGCTGTTCTGACCTACACGATGGCCAAGGAGAGCATGAACATACGCGCTGCTTTCCTGCATAATGTGGCTGATGCTTTGGGCTCGGTTGCGGTCATCATCGCGGGCACTGCTGTCATTCTGTTCAACTGGACCTGGGTTGATCCCGCGGTGACCATCATGATTTCGGTCTACATCCTCTGGCACGTCAAAGCTGAAATTGGTGAAACTGTCAGAGTGCTGATGTTGGGTGCACCACCTGAGCTAGAGCCCGAACAGGTCGCAAGCTCAATCGAAGAAACAGATGGGGTAAGCGAAGTGCATCATGTGCACCTGTGGAGCATGCAGGAACGGCAGCCCGCGCTGACTGCACATCTGGTTATCGCTGATGAGGCCTGGCATCGGGCAGAGGCAATCCGTAGCGAGGTAAAACGCTCACTGAATGAAGATTTCGCCATCGCACATGTCACACTCGAAATCGAACGCTCAGAAAGCGCCTGTGTTGGCTCGCTACGGTTCGGGCATCAGGAAGATTAAGGGGCCCTAAAAAGGAATTGCCGTTCCGATTATGGGGTCGGAACGGCAGACTCGTAACCAAACACTTATCGGATTTCGCGGGCAAGCCCGGGATCACCGGTTTAACACACCACTCACTCTAGAACGGTAGGTTCATGTTACTCGTAACAGAGACAGATGTATTGAGGGCAGATGAAGTTTCTCTAAATTTTACACTAAATCGTGTAAATTTTCGGAAAACTTCGGGCATTTTGGGAAACAGAGCCTCGTCAGATTTGGCACTGTTGCTTACCTAGCGTCAAAATTCGATTCGTTGACGTCAGACTCTCAGGCCGTCGCCGGGTCGAAAACCTCTGAAAACGTCTTTCTCAATGCCACGTCCAGATCCGGCATGGTCACTGGTAGCCCAAGATCGACGAGTGATGTGACACCGTACTCCCGGATGCCACACGGTACGATACCTGTGAAATGATCAAGTTCGGGTTCAACGTTAATTGAGATACCATGAAAGCTGACCCACTTGCGCAGGCGGATACCAATTGCGGCTATCTTGTCTTCTGCGGGTTGGCCGGTAACCGTCAGTGGTTTGTCTTTGCGCTGAACCCAGACGCCAACGCGCCCTTCGCGTATTTCACCTTGGACATTGAATTCCGCCAGAGCTGAGATCACCCAGGTTTCCAGTTGCTTCACGAACCGGCGCACGTCGTGCCCCCGTTTGCCGACGTCAAGCATGACATAGACGACGCGCTGTCCCGGGCCGTGATAGGTATATTCACCACCGCGCTTGCTTTCATACACGGGGAAGCGATCCGGATCGGTTAAGTCTTCCCGGCGCGCCGAAGTGCCCGCAGTGTACAGCGGGGGATGTTCAAGCAGCCAGATGCATTCGTCAGCCTCACCCGCAGAAATCGCAGCCACCCGCGCCTCCATGAAGGCGACGGCCTCTTGATAATCGGTCAGCCCGTCAGAGATCTTCCATTCCATAGGCGGCTCATATCGCGCATGCGATGGTTGCGAAAGGGGTCAAGCGGCCTCGGCAAGGCATCGCTGCAGAACTTGGGTGTAGGTCTCAGTGCCCTGAGCACCTGTCAGCAGGTACTTTCCGCCAAAAACCATTGAAGGTACGCCTGAAATACCGCGACTGGTCCAAAACTGTTGCTTCTCTCTGACCGAGGCCGCATGGGCCTGCGACTCAAGCACTGTTCTGGCGGCAGCCTCGTCCAAACCAACGGAGGCAACAACGCTTGCCAGTACGTCCACGTCCGACACATCCTTTTGGTCGCTGAAATACGCTTTGAACAAGGCCAGTTTCAACGGATGCTGTCGCCCCTGCGTTTCCGCCCAGTCTAACAATTGGTGGGCGGCAAAGGTATTCACCATGCGGCTTTCGTCGGTGAAATTGAAATCGAATCCGAGTTCCGAGCCGAGCGAGGTCAGGCGATCACGCGCTTGCTGGCTCTGTTCTTCTGTCGAACCGTACTTCTCCATAATATGTTCGCGCAGGTTCTGGCCTTCGGGTCCCATGGAGGGGTTGAGCTCGAACGGGTGCCATCTGAGCTGAGCCAGTACATTTTGCTGCTGTAACGCCTGATCCAACTGGCGAAATCCAACGATACACCACGGGCACACGACGTCCGAGACGATGTCGATCTGAACTACGGGACGGGAATCGGGCGATGTCATCTGGAACTCCTGAAGGGGTAGGTGTGGCAGTGTATTGAGGCTAGAGATATGGGTTGTGTCGGGGATTTCAAACCTGTGTGTTTTTGCCTCTTCACATCCCCGCGTTCAACGTCTATACGCCGCTCTACCAAGTCACAGACAGTGCGGTCGTGGCGGAATTGGTAGACGCGCAGCGTTGAGGTCGCTGTGGGGTAACTCCCGTGGAAGTTCGAGTCTTCTCGACCGCACCAGAATTCAGACGTGATTGCGTCGTGATGAACGCAAACCCCTGCAAAACATAGATTTGTGTAACACAATGCGTAGCTTTTGCTTGCCGTTGTGCGTCGTTTTGCGCGATGATTTACGCATATTTTCCGCACGGTGCGTAATTCATGGCGTCAATTCGTAAGCTGAAAACAGGTTATAGAGCAGAGATCGCACGCAGGGGAGTGCGCAAATCCATGGTATGGCCTACGCGGCAAGAGGCCAAAGATTGGGCCGCGAGACAAGAATATTTGATCCTCAACGGAGAAAAGGTTGCTGCCAAGATGACGATAGGAGACCTTTTCGATCGCTACGCACGTGAAGTGTCTCCCAAGAAGCGAGGTGCACGATGGGAGACAATTCGCCTGGAAAAACTAGGCAGAGATAGGATTGCCCGCCTGCAGCTTGGAGAGGTTGCAGCAAAGGACTTCGCTGATTGGCGTGACCGCAGACTGCTCGAAGTTGCACCTGCCAGCGTCATTCGCGAGATGCAACTGGTGACCAGCGTGCTGAATACTGCCCGAAAGGAATGGGGATTGCTGCCTGACAATCCGCTGGCTGATGTGCGAAAGCCCAAGAAACCACCACCGCGTGACAGACTGCCGACCAAAAATGAGATCGAAATGCTGCGCCATTGTGCAGGCGAGGATTTGAGCAAGGCAACCGCGCGGGCCTTTCACGCCTTCCTGTTTGCCCTAGAAACTGGGATGCGGGCAGGCGAGATCACGGGGCTGCAATGGGAAAACGTTGATCTCGACCGCCGAGTGGCGCGGCTTGAATACACCAAAAACGGCAGGCCAAGGGATGTACCGCTGTCGTCTGAGGCTGTTCGACTGCTAGAAGCTTTGCCAGAGCTAAACCCAGTTTTTGGTCTGTCCAGCCGTCAGTTGGATGTGCTGTACAGAAAGTCGCGGGACAAGGCAGGTATCAAGGGGCTGACCTTCCACGATACACGGCATGCGGCCATTACATCGCTTTCAAAGAAACTGGAAGTATTGGCATTGGCAAAGATGGTTGGCCACACCGATATTAAGATGCTGATGGTCTACTATGATGAAAGTGCAGAGGAGTTGGCACGTCGGCTGGACTAGCCCATAGCTGCTAGATTTGTGTGATCCCACTGTGAAGTAGAGCCCATTGCTGCCGTCGATCCAATTTCAACCTTTCGCACATGCAGTGGACCGCAAACGGACGGAAGCAGACGTTCACAGTCCGGCGTCGGTCAGCTGGTGAGCGGGACACTGCTGCCGTTCCCACCTCTGAACTCAATGGCTGGACTCAGCTTGAAAGGGAGCCTTTAAAATGCCGTTTAGAGTTTCCTAAACAGGTTGCAATCCACAGAGGCAAAGCACTTGAAAAGCGGTTTAACCTCTTGGTTTTTCGGCGAATGTGCTACTCCGAAATCAATAAGTGAATGCTTCAACTATATGCGCGTTGAGTTGATAAACGGATTCCACGTTTGTAGCGCCATCGTAGAATGTAACATCGCTGATTTTGCGTTCATCTGACAGTTCACCTTCGATCCAAAAGGCATCGAAAATCGATTTGAATTCGACGCCTTTTGGGTAATCAACATGAATGATCTGGTTGGGTGGCGGCGAAGGTGTATGAACGCAAGAACCTGCGACTGGCACAAACAGGAATTCGGTTACAACTCCTCCATCGATTGTCAGTGGTACTATGTACCCGGGTAGCCTGATTGTTGTACCCAGTTTTTCAAGATTTGGACCGCGTCCGATTGCGTTGTTTTGCGCAATGATTTTTCGGCGGTCTAGCATTAGCTTTTCTACGTCGACATCATTTGCGGCCAGAACACCATTGGCCGCCCTGTATTCTTTAATCAGATCAGGATCAGAGCGCTCACTGGCACTGGATGTTCGCCAACGAACTTGCGTTCGCATAGCGTTCAACAACGGATCTGGCAGTGTTTCAAATGGGGTTTCCAGAGACTTTAGGGTTGGCTTCAAATCACGCCAGCTAACCGCAACATGCTCCTGAATAGGATCATCTAGCGCTGTGGAGCTTGCGGCAATGGCCAAATCAAGTATGCGCTTAGACATGTCAAAACGCTTTGCCCCTGAAGGAGAAGTTTGGGCAGCAGATTTTTGCGGGACTTGGACAACATCTGCCTGAGCATCTTGAGTGTATGCGAACGCAAAAGCAGAAATTATCAGAGCAATCAGGTTACTTGTCATTTCAGAGCTCCAGTTTTCACTCCAAGTTGCGACGGGTCAAATTTTTCGGCCAAGTTTCAATATGCAAGGGATCTTTCACTCTCGTGTTTTTTGTTCCCAGTCGTTGAAAGCAGTCTCTTGAATCATTCTTCCAAAGCGCCAGTCAAAAAAAGAACGACAGACCCAGCTTAAGTTGTCTGTCCGGCCCGCCGTCAGGTTTGCGCTCCAAAGTGTAGTATCCGACACTGACATCCATAGCGGTGCCTTTAGCTTCATTGATGATCGACGTTTTGCCAGCGGTCAAACCCAAAGGAATTGCCCACGCTTCATCATTGCTGGCCGAATTCCAGTTGTACGAAACCACGTTGTTGTACCCAACGTACCAACCCTCTCCCAAACCGTAGGTGAGAATAGGTTGAAGGATGGTCACACTGAAATCGTTCTCGCCCCACATATGGGCAACGACACCACCCCAAGACAAATCACCTGTTTGCCCAAACATGACAAAGGCAGGACCAGCCCCCCAACCTGCACCTTGCAAGGCGTCATTCGTGTGCGTTGGCAAGGAAACTTGCAGGCCGTAGCCCAGTGCGATTCCGCTTTCTCCCGGCGTAGGTGAATAAAATGCCTGAACCGTGGAATCACCGATGCCCCAAGTCAGATCATTTTCTTCCGAAGGATCGACAATTCCAGGCGGCAATACGGCGCCCGGCTGGACACCCTGAATCGGCACAATCCCCCGAAGCACCAATGTCGCGTCTGTCAGTGGAACTGAATAGACGGGCTGTAGCTGAAAGTTGTAGCTGTCGTCGTCGTTCGTCCCGGTTCTGAAGGCGATTGTATTGTCGGTGATCAGCGCTTTTGTGTCCGCAAGCGGGTTCGCGGCCTTCCGCGCTGCCTGACAAGCCGCGTCACAAGCTTGAGCTTCATTGGGTTGAAAACTCAGCATCCCAACGAAGAAGACAGCACAAGTGCAAAGTCGGCATTTCATCATATGCTCCCGGATTCCGCTTAGAATTATCTGTAGGCTTTTTTTAAACCTTCCTTGCCATTGCGCATTCATTTGGATGGTCCTTGCGCTGCCGCGGCAATTGGTTGGCCAATCTCTGCCCCAATGCTTTGGAACAATTCCTGATGATCATCTGTAAGCTGCGATAGGGTGACAATCTTCTTGAACTGCGCCAACTCAACCAACTGCGGAATGAAGGGCTCGATCAACGCTTCGTGCCGGGCGTGGGCAGCCGCATCCACATAGCGTTCATAGCCGTACACCGTCTCGCCGACCCGGGCGAACTCGTAAATCAAAAGCCCGTCATCGGTGGCAGATGCCTCAACCATGTCTCTGGCCAAAGCATCAAAAGCCTGTGCGTTTCCAGCCGGAACGTTCAATATCGCAATGAATGCGACTTCCTCCGCGTGCGCATACGCCGGCGCAAAAAGGGATGTCGCTATCAAAGCGGCTTTGCAACAGATCAGTCGTTTCAATTCTGGTTTCCTTCCTGAAGCGGCGAGGGGCATTGTGTGCCCCCAGCCGAAACGGCCTCTGAAGTCAAATACCGTCCCGATGCGTGAAGCGCCCATCCATAAGCGTGCCCAACACCCTTATGTCCGAGATTTCACGCGGTTCGACGGCAGTTATGTCCTGATCGAGAACAACAAGGTCGGCATATTTTCCCACTTCGATGGAGCCTATTTTGTCCTCCATCGCTTGCTGCGCGGCAGGATAGATCGTGACTGCTTTCAAAGACTCTTCCAATGAGGCCGGTTTGCGGGACAACGGGAACGGCTTGCTGTCCGGATTCAGTGGGTCCTGCAAAGTCATCGCAATCTCAACATTTAGTAGCGGACCAATCAGATCAATCGGCGAGGATGGCACGTCCGAAGATATCGATACGTTGTGTCCGAGTGCCATCAGCGAGGAATAGCGGGCAAAAATCGCCTCGACCTTTGCACGACCCAACAAGTCCAATGCGTTAACATCTTGGTTTTCCCAATCAACGTGGAAAATAGGCGTCGTATTTACCATGATGTCATTCTCAATGACTGTTTCATGGTCTTGATCTGATACCCAAAAGTAGTGATGCAATAGATTGTTGGGAACGTCATAACCAGCGCCGCGCGCGGTCATGATCGCGTCCACCGTATTACGCACTGTTTGTGATCCATCCACGTGAGTGCCCACCGGAAGCCCGTTCTGATTAGCATGCAGATAGACCGAAGTTATCATTGGGCCTTCAATGGCAGCCGCACCGCGCGTTGCAGACCCATCGGCGTAATCGTCCAGCATCCAGGCCGTCTTTGAACTCCAGTTCCCTTCTGGATGGATTTTGATGCCCCAGATGCGCAGCATGTCGCTGTCGTATTGCTCGCGTAACTCAAGTGTGTGTTCTACTATTTCGTCAGCAGTGGCGGTCGGGTCCTTGAACCCCGTCGCAACAAAGGTTCGGATCGTTAGCTCACCGTTCTTTTCCAGTTCATGTAGGTGGGCCAGCGCGAGTTTCTCGTCATCTTTCACAAGAGACAGATCGGTAACTGTCGGCATAGCCATCAGAGGCACGTGTACCGCTGTGATTCCGGTTTTAACGGCCTGATCGTAGAGATTTTTCTGGATGTCAGGAATTTCACCTGCTGGATCCCATGCGCCTGCATTTCGAAAGGCCGCAGCCCACTGGAACTCAATCCCGATTCCGGTCTGATTGCCTTCCGAGTCACGCTGCCAGAACATAACGCCCGGCACCTGATCCTCTTCGTCGGGGCTGACCTGACCCGCTTCAAAGGCTTTGGAGTTCATCCAAACATCGTGGATTGTGAAGTCGAGGATAAAGGCCGGACGGTCAGAAACCACCGAATCCAAATCTTCTTTTGTAGGCCAACCACCATAAGCCACTTGATTGAACCCATATCCAAGGATCAACTCCTCGTCAGGGTTTGCATCGGCGTACTCCTTGATTGCCGCCAAGGCCTCATCAAGCGTTTCTATTCCGAACAGACTTACACCGCGCGACGTCCAACCCGATGCAACGATGTGATCGTGACCTGACACAAAGCCCGGCAACAGGGTATCCCCGCCCAAGTCCAGAACTTCGGTATTGTCACCTATCAGAGGCTCTGCTCCCGCGACATCGCCAACATAGGTTATCTGGTTGCCCGTGACGGCAACGGCCTGCGCGGTCGGCGCATCGTCATTCATGGTAAGAACAGAAGCGTTGGTAAAGACCAGATCGGCGGCCTGCGCGTACAGAGCAGTTGACGATACCAATAGCGCAGCAAGGGAAAGTGTCAGTTTTTTCATGAGGCACTCCGAGGACATTGACAGGTTTTCTGTGTTCGAGATCGATAGTGTAACCTGAGTTTGTGACTGGCTATCCGAATCGTGCAAACTATTATGAATAATTGAAGTTCAATGTGCTGCTGCCAGAGCCGGTCGCAGTAAGGGTTAACTGAGGCGCTATGTTACTGTCCAAGAAAATACGTTCAGTGGATCACCTGCCTGATTACACTGGCGTCCAACTCGAAGCGCTCGCTCTCTCTCCACAAGGTCCGAAGCTGAATTGGCGCATGGCCCAACACAATGGTTTTAGCCTTTATTGCGAGGAATATTTTTCGCGTATTCGTTTCCAAGAAGTTCAACACGGCGACACAGTCTTCCTCGGTTTAGTCTTGCCCAACGGCGAACCGGTTCGATTTCAGGGAACTCTATATGAGGATCCGTTTCTTGTGTTCTGGCAAGGGCAAGAGCCAACAGAGTATGACTACGTGGCCGAAGCTGGCACTCAGATATACCTGCTGGAAGTTCCGTGGCTACAGGTCGAGAAGCGTGGATGGGCAACATTTGAAACACCCATCCGCATTACTAGATCTGGCCGTCTGAATGCTTTTGTTCAGCGCATTGAAATGTGTCTTTGCCACAAACAAACTACCGTGGATGCGGAAGATGCTTGGATGTTGAATGACGTTCTCGAGAACCTCGAAAACTTGGCAGGTGAATTTCTTTACTGTGCCGAACCACAAATGCCCGCAGAAAAAGCGAGCCATAGTCAGTGGAAGATCGTTTTGGCGGCAGAAGAGTTTTTTTCAGAAAACCCGGCTGGCACAAAACTAACGGTTCAAGAACTGTGTCGCGAACTCGTGGTATCCAGGCGTTCACTCTTTCTGGCCTTTGAAAAACAGCTTGGTGTTGGCCCAAGCAAGTTCCAATCGATTGTCCAGCTACACCGGCTAAGGTCGCTTCTGCTGGGATGCACCTATGAGAAAGGTGTCGTTTCGAAACTCATCGGCGAAGCCGGTTTTAGTCATCTGGGCCGGACGTCAGTTGCCTACCGTCAATTCTTCGGTGAGACGCCGATGGAAACGGCGAGTCGACCAAAAAACGGTTCGGCTGCAGGGGATTCGTAAGACGAGAGTCCGCTTGGGCTCATGGCGGCCATTCGCCGCGTCCTAGCTTAGTGTCTATTATGGGCTCACTGCAGCCGTTCTCTGCGGTGAGACAGAACAGTCCTTTGAGCCCGGAGCTGCCGTTGATCCTCTTTCCGCCTTTCGCACATGCAGCGGACCGCAAACGCGCGAAAGCGGACGTTCAAGTTCAAGTATCTGATTGTTGGTGAGCGGACAAACTGACCTTTCGCCGTAAATGCGCAAGCATCCGCTTCCGATTTGCCTTCATCAATGCCCAAACATAGGATAGTGCAGCCACTATCAAGATGAGGCTGATGAAGGTGAGAAATCACAGTTCTCTGGTCGAACTTCGCGACCCTGTAGATGCAGATGCATTGGTACATTTCTCCTATGCTCCAAGCGCCGAAATTGTTCGCATGTATGGCGGTGAAACAGACAACCTGCCGAAACCCGATATGGAACGATCAAAACGTTGGCTTGAGTGGCTGCGTGACCACCCGTATTCCAAGATTATCGTCAATGGGGGTGAGCCAGTCGGGCAAGTTAGGCTGCACAGTTTAGACAAACCGGACAAACGTGCGCGCCTTGCAATAGGGCTTCTTGGTGAAGCCCATCTTGGGCGCGGCATTGGGCGCGAAGCTATTACCCAAACCCTCGACCATGCCTTTGCAGAAATGGGACTACATCGCGTAGACTTGCGAGTCTTATCGTACAACAAGCGCGCAATTCGCTGTTATCTGTCATGTGGTTTTGTTCATGAAGGAACAGAACGAGAAGCAGCTTGGGTAAGCGGTGCGTGGCATGATGATTGGATAATGGGGATTCTTGCGCACGAGCATAGTGAGCGTAGCAATTGAACAAGTCTTGGTTTGCGCTCTGACATTGTAAGCGGCCATTCGTTCGAACCACGGCACCTCGCACTATGGGCTCAAAACGGTCGTTTTCTGCGGCAAGCATAGACAGGCAGGATGAGCCCTTAGCGGTCATTGCCTCGCAATTGGGCTGCTGCAGTTGCATTGGGCAGCTCGCAGCCCAAAACGGACATTCACAATTAGACTTTGCAATTCCCGAGAAGCGTAACAGATCAACCATTTGCTCGCGCTGCTAGTGCTTGCACAGCATCAGTTCGCAGGAGCGGCACGAATGTCTCTGCGTTGCTGCTGATGGCGTCAGGCCAGTCATTCATAGCCACGAGGAAACCTTGATCACGTACCGCTCTTTCGCCGCACCCAGGCCTGACAAGAGCGATGCGGAATAAAGCTGGTATTCGCTGCTGGTCCGGCCTCAAAATCTCTATAACGACAGATTAATGCCAGATAATTTCTTTCGGTGGTTCACCAGGCAACTTGGTCACCGGCAGTTTCAAATACTACTAGCCTTAGCGGTGCTACCATTGCGACGAGGGAAACTTCCTTGACTCTATGCTGGCTAAGAACCACAAAAGTGTATTGGTGAAATTTACTCGTCGCCGCGATGCTGCCGGTTACGATAATCCAATAGCCTTCAGACTAACTGTAGCATGTGCCCCAGCATAGGAACGGGTTTCGCTGGGGTCTTCGCTATGAGCTCGTTCCTCGCAAGCATTTGAAACTGTCACCCGACATGCACCAGTCATCGCGTGACCCATGAAAGAAGGCGCCGTATGAACAGCACATGGCTCATAAATTGCGTGCTTGATGACTGATAGATCAGGTCTCAGGCTCCGTTTCAATCAGTCATTCATCGTGTTTACGCGCTGCATTCTTTGTTTGATCCCGGCACTCTTGGTGTTGCTCTCAGGAACGCAGCTTCCTGCTCAAATCGCAGGCACTGTCGATGGATCGGTTTGTGACGAAGGTTTCGAAAACAAGAACGGATCCTGCCAAAGAACAGACTTTCCAGAAAACGCATATTTGACGGGTAGCTCCTTTGGTAGCGGCTGGGAATGCAATCACGGTTTTCAGAATGTCGGAGAACTCTGTGAGGAAATAAGGGTTCCTGAAAATGCCTATCTTGCATCAACCGGAGATAAGTGGGAGTGCAATCGGCTGTTCCAGCGTGTCGGGGAAGAGTGCCAAGAACTGATTGCACCTCAAAATGGATACGTCGAATCTCGGTTTGGCGTGCAGGAAATACACTGCAACTGGGGATTTCGTAAAGAGAACCAGGATTGTATTGCAATACAAGTCCCAAAAAACGGTCGTCTGAGCGACAAAAAAAGCTCGGATGGTTGGGTATGCCTAAGGGGTTACAGGGCAGCGGAGAGCGGCTGCGAGCCCGTGGCTGTTCCGAAGCATGCATATCTTGCCCCTGAGACTTATTCCGGGTGGAAATGCGAACGTGGTTTTCGCGCCAACCGGCACAGGTGCGTTGCGATCCTTGTCCCTTCAAATGCTCACTTAAATCGTAGGGGTGATGGTTGGGAATGCAATCGGCCGTTCACACGACAGAACGATACGTGCACCGAAAATGTGCCGCGACAATAGGTTGGTGGAAATCAATAGTGCCCGACATATCCAGAAGGACTAAGCCGTGAACCATAACTCGATTGATGAAAACCTGGGTAAAAGCATCAAAGCCGAAAAGGCTCGTCGCCGGTCCTACGGGATTAAAGTATCTGTGGCGTCGGCGGTGTTTGTTGCGGTGATTATTGTAGTGGTGTTTCTCTGATGCGTAAAAATACCCCTCAAGTAACCCTCCCGGACTCAAAGATGTCAGCTCATGGTCTGGAACAAAGAGCATTTCAGGACCGCAGCGTTCGTAAGACGCGGAACGCTGACGTATCAGGTGTGGTTGAAGTGGAGTTTGGGAAGTACTTGATTAAAGCTGGCATTCTGAGCGGTAACAGCGTTGCGCGCGCATTCCCCAAGCCACCAGCGAAAACGCAGGCAATGATTGCCGATGCAGTCGGCGAAACACCGGCATTGGCCATTGAAGCCTTAAAAGAAATTCTCGAAGAACGAGACAGGAAGCGTAGCGGTCAACGCCGCTTGGAGGGAAACTCCGGCACCCTCATTCCCAGTGAAAGAGAATATGCCGAGGCATTGCGCCAGATCAGGTTCTCCCCTGCGCAGCTCACAATGCTCAAAGCACTTACAATTGCTGGCAAGGAGGGTCTGACTATTGGCCACCTGTCTCAGGCGGCCGGGTACAAATCACGCGAAGCGTCCATCAAGGTCTTTAAGAAAATCGGACTATTGATTGCGGAGTATCTAGAGCTCGAACTTCCCGAAGCCGGATCGGCACAGAATGATGGAGCCGCGCAGGTCCTGGCATTTTCTCACATCGAAAGTGACGATGAGCCAGCAACTTGGATTATGCATAAGGAATTGCGCGACGCTGTTCGTTCGGTTCTATGACGTGCGTTATAGCGCCTGCTTTTGAAGCGAACTCCAAACCGAGATAAATGCAAGAAAGGTTGCACACATAGCTTATGTTGGAAAAACGATCATATCCGCTAGAATTGATCTATGTACCTGTTAAACGTGCAAAAACACTTGATCAGCAAAAAGTCCTGACGTTGGCCGAAGATATCCTGAAGAACGGCCAGAAGACCCCGATCCAGATACGCACTGACAACAAAAGGTTCGTGCTGATTGAAGGCCTTCACCGATTAGAGGCCATTCGCGCCTTAGGTGGTGATACTGTCGAAGCCTTTTTGGTGCGCGCTAGATTACACTAAACTTTTGTTGGGATTGGCGTTCGACAAAGCCTGAGAAAACGTCATCAAGCGCTGACTTTCTTCATCCCAAAGATGCAATCGTGCGCAATGAAAGCTCTCATATAGAGTAATACGCTGGCAATTTTCCAACTCGGAATGGTCACGCAAAACCTCGTTTAGCCGATAAAACGGTATGCGGCTGGCAAGGTGATGAACATGGTGCACACCAATATTGGCAGAGAACCACCGAAGGATGCCTGGCAGGGCATAGTGAGAACTTCCATAGAATGCGGCGTTCTGAAGATTCCACACTTCTTCCCGCTCCCAGGTCGTGTGTTCAAACTGGTGTTGAATATAGAATAGCCAAATACCAATCGAGGCGGCGACGATCATGGTTGGCAGGAATACAAAAACCAGTACATCTAGGCCTCCGGTCCAAAAAATCAGAGCCAGGACCACCGCAATCGCGGCGTTTGTTCCCATTGCACTTACCCAATACAGCCAGCCTGACCGCATGAAACCAAAGGGCAAGCGATTTTGAAGAAAGAACGTGTAGACCGGTACGATACAGAACAGGAAGAAGGGGTTCCGGATTAATTTGTAAGCGGCACGACCGGCCCACTTTCGTTTCAGGTATTCCTCTACAGTCAACGTAGGGATATCGCCCATCCCGCGCCGATCAAGGTTGCCGGTTGAGGCGTGGTGAAACGCATGGCTTTGCCGCCAGACGTCATAAGGTGTGAGGGCGAGAACACCCAGGACCCGGCCTGTCCAATTGCAAACGGCGCGATTTCTAAAGAAAGATCCGTGACCACAATCATGCATGATGATGAAGAGACGCACCAGAAATGCGGCGTTCAGGATGGCCAGTAGAACAGCGACCCAGACACTAAAAGATAACGCAAACCACGCTGCGCCCCATAGCGCGAAAAAGGGGATGACAGTGACTGTCAGTTCAAAAACGCTACGCTTCGTATCGGGCACACGGTATTGCGCGAGCACCCGGGTCAATTCCTGCTGTTGCAACTGACTTGTTCTCCAACGGCTCTTAGGAACCCTCTGAGCAAACGGGCACCCCAGAAGGGTGCCCAAAAGAGGTCAAGCGAGTGCTAGGTTGGCGGCGCTGTCGCGTCCGTCACGGCCAGCTTCGATGTCGAAGGTAACCTTCTGGCCATCCTTCAATTCGCTGATGCCGGAACGTTCAAGTGCTGAGATATGCACGAACACATCGCGCTTGCCATCTTCAGGCTCGATAAAGCCAAAACCTTTGGTCGAATTGAACCATTTTACTGTGCCATTTGCCATGGTGAAGGTCTCCTAATACTTGCCGCCCGCATCATTGCGGCGACTCGGCGTGGTCGGTCTGAATCGAAAGACTGAACGCCGAATTGAGGAGACAGCAGGTCGAAAAAGAAAAACGTAAGCCTTGTGTATATGGGCTTCGAATACCCACGATACAAGCCTTGGTGCTTTGGAGGACAACAGTGGATCAGAGGCTGTCCGGCTTAGAAGCAGGCAAGTAGAGGTGAGAATGTTGCTATTCGATCCAAACTTAAAGGCGGCTTGGGTCAGTGGCTCAGAAGACTAACGACCACTTTTAGGAATTTATCCTGCTACATACGAGATAGCGATAAGCGTCCGTTTTGGCGCCTTAGCGAGACTTTGCAAAGTCCGGTTTCTGCGCAAAACGGCCGTTTGTGGCCACTGGTACTGCGCATGCAGCGAAAGTCCGGAAGGTGGCCGTTATAGTCTCACCATTCGGGTTTTACCTTCTGTTTTGGTTTCAACTGTACCGTTAGCGATCCAGCGGTTGATTGTGGATTCAGATTTCCCGTGTCGAGCGGCGTAGTCCTTGATGGTTACCCATTCCTGCTCAGGCTGAATGCGGGCGCAACGGACTTCGCGGCGGAGTTCCTGCACTTCAGCTATGAGGGTTTGGAGCGCCGTGGCATCGACTGCGATCAATTGCTGCGTGTTGCTCATACCGCCAGCCTCTTCATTGCATAGTCGCCCCATTGCTGCGCGGCTGCCTCGGCAAAGCCGTCGAACGTTTCGCTGCGGATTTTGGCGCGGTTGGGGCCGGGTGGCGTTCGCCAGATTGAACCCCATTGTTTGTATTCGTCGGTGCCGCGTTTCGGCGGTGTCAGCATGTTGGTAGGCGTCAGTTCAGGCAGGCCCCGCAAATGCAGACCGGTCTTTTTGAAAGCGGGATCTCCAAACCAGTATGGCTGCACGAACTGTGGGACTGGAATGTCCGGCATCCGTTCTTTGGCCCACTTGTGCATTTCCGGGTTTTCGATAGCTACATGGGGGCAGGGAGCGTTCATGCAGTCTACGAACAGATCGCATGCTTCTTCGAACTCTTTGATCAAGTCAGCCCACGTCCGTCCCTTTGGCAGCACCTTAGGGTGTGTTTTGTCGGGACCGTACAGCCAACGCTGACCGGCGCGACACAGGCGCGTGCAAGGCGGGTGGCAAACAATCATCAAATCCCAGCCCATGTACATCACATCGCGCACATCGCCGATGATGTGATTGTTGGCGTTGTCGTCGGCTGGTTCGAGGTCGCAGGACCATGCGTCAAAGCCACGGCGGATCAATGCGCGGCGTAGCTTTCCGCTGCGTTCACATGCTGCTAATGCGCGCGGGCTTCTGAACATCAGCCGCACTCCGTTTCGAATTGAGAACGTAAATTTGCGATTTCCTCGTTCTCGTCGCGATGCACGATGATGAACACCCATGGTTCGTTGCGAGACAGGGTGGCCTGCCTTAGCGCTTCTGCCTGGCGTCGGAAACCGAGCCAGGACCAATCAATGCCAAAGACCGTTCCGGTACCGGACGCGTGCAGATACTCACCGGTTTCGGGGTTGCGGAGCCGGACCATGTCGCGAGCCAACATCTGATCAAGCGCGCGCCGGCGTATGTCTGCGTAACCGACAATGTTCATGTTCCACCTTTGATCAACTTGAGTGCAGGAATTGGGTGCGGGCGAGGGTCATGGGATGGGGAGGAGCCTCGCCCGCTATCTGCGCCATGGGGTGTGGCGCGAGATCTGTCTCCGTGGAGGATGGAAATGCCGGGGCAGTCCGGCCGGGTGGTGCCATCTGGGCAACCACAGGTGGGCCAGCGTGGGCAGAAGAATGAATCCGGTTTCAGTTCAGCCATTCGTATTCCCCCAGAAAAGCGGGGCGCGCAGGTGGATTGGTGTTCCGTGAGTGTGACCTGCGCGCCCCGGCGGCCTGCTCGGTAGGCCACTTGTGTTCGGGTGCCCGAAAAAGGCGGCCGGGGAAGGCGGTACGCTCCCCGGCCAGTTGCCGCCATTATCGAGGCAGGCGGTTCGGGAATGTCGGGTTCTTCAAGATGAGAGGGTCGGGTCCAGTGTGGCCAAGTTCGGACGCGCGCTGCCTTACTGCGTCGCGAATACGTTTCAGGCGACATTCGCTCGCGGTGTTGGATGGGTTTTCGTGTGCCACACCGACGCGGTCCATGCGTTCCAGGGACAAAGGTCGCCCCGTGAATTCCTTGGCGGTGATCCAAACGCTGCTTGTCAGCGCAGGTGGGTGTTCTGGTTTTGGGTTGGCAATGACTTTCGCCAGAGTTTTGAACTGATCAGCCTTGGTCATAACCCTCTCCGTATGCAGTGATTGTAGAAACGATAAGTACGCAAATTGCATAGGTCAAGAAATAAAATACGCAAATTGCATATCATGCTAATGAATGCTCCACCCTGATCAACGCAGTTCTTTGGAATCACAGCCCTAGAGCTAGTAGCGATGGGGGATGGCTATTCGATTGCGATGCGATACGATACGGCTGGGCAGTGATTGAATAAGCCTAAGAGCACCACGGACCACAGGGCTTTATTAAGTGTCGAAAGATCAATTCGATATCGCGCGGGCGCTAGCGCTCCGTTCCGATCGTTTGGCAGAAAAAGGCTTTTGCCTGGACGTCACTCACGACTTTGATCACGTTTCCGGGTTCCTAAGGGCATTGGGCAAGGGTTACCAGACGCCAACGCTTTCGCATCAATGGAATGACTACACACCAGAAACTAGTTTTTGGATGACAATATCGTGTGGTCAGCAGCCTTTAGGCGCTATCGGTGTAAAAAGAGAAATCCTTGGTCGTGAGCCAGTCTCCAAGTATTGGAAGCGCGTTTTTCAAAGGCACTATGGATCAAGTTCCAAAGGTGATGTCATAGTCAGCGTTTCCAATTTGGTAGATCAGAAGTTGGGTGGTGATCTTGCATACTTTGGGGACTTACATATCAGCAATGATGTACGCAGAGCCAAGGTGATAGATCATTTTGGACATGCGGCCCTCTTTCATTCAGCGATCGCCTGGGGCTGCGCGTCCTACTACGCATTCATAAAAGAAAGAGACCTCGTACGAGGTTTGGGAGTCCGTCTCGGTTTGATGTCTTGCATAAAGAACGCTCAGGTCTGGTCAGATCCGCCTCCGGAAACGCGAGGAAACCATGAAGCGTGCTGCCACTCGTCTCTTTTAGACGTTGTTCACTTGGCTCGCTTGGATACTGGGCAGGCATAGATTCCAACGGCAGGTTCGCCAAGAAAATCGTTAACGGGAAACAACACTCTTTTGTATTTTAACAAGCTGTACTCAGGTTGACCGTGGATCTTAGCCGACAATTCCTCAATTGAGATTAAGCAAGTTCCCCTCGCGGCAACGCCATACGATGCGATTAGCTTTCTGCGCGCATTCTCGGGGAAATTGTCCACCGCGTTTTGTAACGCATCTGGATTTGCAACGGATAACACAGAAGCGGCGAAACTCTGATCTCCCATGTGTAGTAGAGACAGAGAGGTGGCGTCATCGGGTGGAACCGCATAGATAAGTATATGTTCTTTCAAAGCTTCAAAGCCATCCTCGTCTAGTCCGCCTGCAACATAATCCGTAATCTCGTCTATTGTTGGAGTAGAACTAAAAGACATCTGAGACAGCACATCTGTGGGTGCAATGTTCAAAAAGGAACACAACCGTTGAAGCCTAGAGTACCCGATATCGTTTTTATCCCGGAATAGTCTTGATAGGTAGCCGCGACTGTTTCCGGTCTCAACAGAAGCTTGACCAAGACTTATTCCGCGCTCTTCGCATCGCGTCATAACTTCTCTTTCCAGCCAATTTATTAGCCGTACTGTCTGACCGTCAGATTTCGGCATAGTAAATTTTCGACAGTTTTTGGATCATTTTGACATAAGCCATATTGCTGGTGTTGAAATCTACTAAGGGTTGAATGGGTTTTGTGTTTCGGTGCCTGATCGGCTCCACTTTATCGAGTTTGCTCATTCGCCCGGTTACATTAGTAACTTTGCTTACAGGATGTCGGGGATAGCATTATGATATTGAATGATAGGCATCATCGTGAACGACAAAAAAAGAGCAGTCCGCGTGGGGTCGGGCCGACGTAGTAAACTTGATCTTTTGAAAGAGGCGAGGCTGCAATCTGGTCTGCCTTTAGATTTTTGGGCAGATCTAACAGAAGGGTTAGATCAAAGCTCTCTGGAGATTCTGGTAGGAAGGTCTTCGATCTTTCCGAAATACATAAATTCTAGAGGTAGATCGTAGGTCTTCCTGAGTTTCTTGGCTGCAATCAGTGAGAGTTCACGTTTTGCGTTCTCAAACGGGCCATAGGTCTGCTCAGACATGCCTGCTCTCTCTGCAAACTCCTTTTTGCTGAGGTCAAGTATCTCACGCACTCGGCGCAATCGCGCGGCGACCGCTTCCATCTTATCTTCTTCTTCCTGAAGCATACGCAAAAGGTACATAAATCCTTTATTCTCCACACTGAGCAAATTGCGTATTTACTGACTACGCAATTTGCGTATTATCGCGACCCATGGCACAGGATCAAAGCTTCACAGATGTTGACGAGTTTCTGGCTCATGTGGGCCGGAAAGAATTTCAAAACGAGACGGGAAAAAGCACCCAATTAGTTCAGCGGGCCAAAGTTGATGGCGTATTTCCGGACAGTTGGTTTTGGTTGGTCAAGCCATTCTGCGATAGTCGTTCTATTGGAGTTCCCGAGCATCTTTTTCGCGGCAAAGCGAAGTTGTTGAAGACTGAGACTGCTGAATGATGGCCGCTTTGCAAATTCTCTGGTGCTCAAAGTTCCTGTCTCAAACATGTGGCCAATCCTGCAACACTAAGCGCGTCGGCACACGGAAAATCCCTGGAAAGATTTTGACATGAGAAACATGCGGCCTGACTCGATACAGGAGGCTGTGCGTGCCTCAATAACTGCCGCCGGTGGGTTGGAAGCGGCCAGCAATGATCTCGGCTTGTCGGTCACCACGCTATCACGTGCCTCCGGCACCGACGATGACCGTCCGGGTGGGTTGGGTGTAAACTATCTGCATACGCTCGGGCGTGTTGTTCCGGCGTCAGCAGCTTCGATAGCCCAGCATTTCGCGCGATTGCACGGTGGTGTCTATGTGCCTCCGTTCAAAGACGGTCCCATGTCGTCGAACATCAACACGCTGACGCGTGAGTTTTCCGACGTGCTGAACGCATACACCAAGGCCCATTCAGAGGAATCCGAAAACCCAAACGATTTCACCCCCGCAGAGGCCAGAACGACAGCGCGGGAGGCGATTGAGCTGGCGCAGCACGCGTTAGCGTTCGCCTCGGCGTTGGAAGAGAAGTTCAAATGAGTGCGTTGCCCATATCTGAAGGGCGGGCAACGTATGCTTGAAACAACGCCTCCAATTCGCCGCAACTGGAAATCAGCCGCGTTGGCTGAGTTTGAAGATTCCGCGCTGTTGCGGCGCGATGCGACCATGGCTGATCTGGTGTCGCGTAGCCGGTCCCGGCTTTGCTATCTTGCCACTCCCTACACAAAGCTCGCTCAGCATTCAGATGGCGGGTTTTGCCCTACAAAATCTGTCGAGGCATCGGTCAAAGCCGCGCGTTGGTCGCGCCTTTTGGCTTTGGAGGGCGTCACAGCAGTGTCCCCGATCGTCCAAGCCGTCGAGATGATCAATGCCGACATCATCAATCAGCAGTTGGACCCTTTAGATGAAAAGTTCTGGGAGTTGTGGTGTCGCCCGTTGTTGCGCGCCTCGGCGGTTGTGATCGTGCCGCCCATTCCCGGCTGGGATCAGAGCGAAGGTGTCTGGCATGAGGTCCGGCAAGCGTTGCTATCGCAAGTCCAGGTCATTCTGATCAAGCCGGGTCAGGACCGGGATTCCTCTATCTATTTGGGGGTGTCATGAGTTCACATAGCCCGAAGTCCCGAAACCGGCATCCGGATCCAGTCACCTTTGAGCGCGAGCAGTTTCGGGTCGGTCATGTCCTGTTCGAGATCTGTGATCATCCCAGCGGCGGTGCGACCTTCGCGCTGATTGCCGGGGCGGCGACCGAAGAGAAGTTCAAGCGGCCCTTGTTCACTGGTTTTGTTCATCGCGGCATGGGAACCGCCTTGCGGCGTCTGGCGCATCGCTTTGATGAGATTGAGGCAGGCCTTCCGCTTGCTGATCATCAGCGGGAGGCAAGCTGATGGGGCGGCGGATTTATCGTGATATCGAGATCGATGGCGTCATCTACCCAAATGTGAATGCAGTCGCCAAAGCCAAGGGCGTGAAGCCTGACACAGTTCGGGTCGCGCTGCGTAAGGGCACCGCGCATCGGATCGGCGTTGGGACTGGTGGCGTTGAGCCGATGTCGGTTCGCATTCACGGGCGTGTCTTTGCAGATGCCAAGGCTGCTGCAAAGCACTGCGGAATAACCGTCGGGGGCATCTATGAAGCCATCCGGTGCGGTCGGGAAGATCGAGTAGGCTTGCCGCTATTCCAGACCTCTGCAAACGCCAAGCCTTTTACCATCGGCACTCTCACGTTTCCCAGTATGCGGGCCGCGAGCCTGGCGCTGGGATTCGAGCGCGGCGAATACATCTCGAAGGTTCTCAAGCAGAAGTCCGTGCGCGGTCAGCAGCGTATTTTGAAGGCGGCCATGGAGTATGCCGAAAGGAAATCCCCATGAGCGAAACAGCAAGATCGGTTCAGCTGGTTGATACTGATGAGTTGGATATCTATCCGATTTCAGCCTGCGACCGGCTGGATTCTCATTACTTCTTTCAATGGAACCTGAAACGCTGGCGGGCAAGTACGTTTCGACGCAAGGCTGACCCTGATGTGGGATGGTACGGCTTCCAACTGTTCTGCATCGCGCAGGATGAGACGCCTATCGGCACCCTACCTGATGATGATGAGCAATTGGCCTACGAGCTGCGCTTGCCGCTGGAAGAGTGGCGCAAGCTGATGAAGCGGGCCATCACGCCCCTGCACAACTGGCATCGCGTCAAGTGTGACAATGGAGAAATCCGATTGGCTCATCCTGTGGTTACAGAGGTTGCTGAAAAGGCACTTGAGTCCAAGCGCACCAATTTGGCGAAGAACGCCGACGAACGCATGCGCAAGCGGCTGGATACGATCAGTCGCAACCTGGCAGCGAACATTCCGGGCGGTGCGCGAGTGGCCAAAAATGATGAGTTGGTCAACCGTATCAGCGACTGGATAGCGCAAGCCTATCCGGGAGGCAGCGCCACCGTGAAGCGCATTCAAGAGGCTTGGGAAGCGCTTTCCCAGTCCTCTTAGAAACCGTGTGAAAAGTTCCAGCGGAAGATTTGAAAAAAACTGCGGAGGATTTGGGAAGTTTTGCGGAAGGTTTTGGAAGTTTTGATTTTTACCAAAAACCGAGCCGCTGAAAGGAGAAGAGAAAGAAATGAAAAAGAAAAGAAATTGCCGATCCGCGCCCAAAACCAAGCGCTGAGGTTGTGGATAATTGGGGATTTGCTGAGAAAAGGAGCAGGGGCGATGGATGCAAAAGAACAGGCAGCAGGCGAGAAACGAGTAAGGCAGTTGCTAATTGAGCCCCTGACCGCGAGGGGTTTGAAGAAGCCAAAGGGGTTCACAAGTCAGGCAGACTTTGACGCGATGGTGAACAAGACGCTGTGCCCGAAGCTGGCATATATGTCTGACCTTAATCTGGGGGCTTTGGAGGATCAGATCGCTGCGCATCCGGAGGGCAGGGACCGGGATCAGATGCCTATCCCCAACAAGATACTGGCCTTTGCGGCTGACATTCAGGAACCAGGTGATGAGGCCTCACCTTTAATGTTGGCAGTCTTTGCCGCGCAATTGGGTCAGGATGCATTGGCCTCGGATTGGGCACCCGAACTGCGGCGTTTCCTCAAGAAGAAGAGGAAGTGGCCCAAAGCTGACGAAGTTGCCTTGATCAAGCAGGAGGCACAATCTGCTCTTCGCCGTTTGCATGACATTCAGCAGCGGGAGGCGTCTGATCGGGTGGTGATGACTGAGGAGCTGAATTGGCGTGATATGCGCTCGGCGGCAAAGCACAAATGCGAAGAAATCAGGGCATTGGCTCTAGCTGAGAGGTCGGAGGCATGATGCAGGTACAGGTCAAACCGCGTTTGGTCGACTGGTACGCTGTCCGGGTAAAGCCACCTCACAATACCGGACGGCGGACAGTGGTGCTGGGTGCCGAATATGAACAGTATCGCAGCCGATCGGGGCATATCTGCAAACGCCGCATCAAGGGCACGGGGCATCGAGAACATTTGCCTAAATTGTTACTGGAGCGGGCCGGTTTCGAAGTGTTCCTGCCACTTCGTAAGGAATGGCGGCGTGTGAATCGGGTTACGCAAGAGAAGCACCTGGTTACCTTTCCGCTGTTGGCCGATTGGGTCTTTGTAGGGTGGAACCCGGATCAACCGCGTTGGGCTGATTTGATGGCATTGGATATCGTGGTCGGTGCGCTTGGTACCAACGGCATTCCTGCCCGGATACCTGATCGCAGGATCATGCAGATGATGCGGGCGTGGGGCGGCGGCAAAGTAGCTCCAGAACATCAAAGATGGATGCGAACCCACGCTGAGTTTGATGTGGGTGATTTGGTACGCGTAGCCGCTGGATCATGGGAAGGGTTCGAGATGAATGTGGTTGAGATGTCTGGCTCTGTTGCCAAAGGTATCATCTCGCTTTTGGGTCGGGAAACAGAGCTTGAAATGCCTGCGGATTGGCTTGAGCGGGTGTAGCTGTGGTTGCGGCCTGTCTCTGCCAGATGTTGACAGGTCGCAAATACTGCTGATACCGAGTCGAATTAGGATGATCCAAAGCGGTCCCTGCCAATGAGGTAACACGAAGCCAGTGCTTCGGAAGGGCAACACCGCGGACCCGTAGACCGGCGATCAGGCAAGAGCCACCACGCCAGTCACAGTGCTACGCATATATGAAATACTAGGTCGACATACCTTCAGGGCGTGAACTTGGATTTGTATGGCATCACCAAATGCGAATGGTTTCCCGAGTAACATCAGGGTGGTCTACCAGAGCGACATGGATGAGGGGAAACTCAATAGGCACGTAGTTACCGTGCATCGCGCCTAGCACTGTGTGCACCTCATCCACGTTGCACTTAAAACCAAGATACATCGAGTTGACAGTCTTTGCGTACCGGTTGCGCGGTTCTAGATCTTGCGCGCCATTCTGGTGGAGTTTCTTTAGCAGTTTTCCACTCGGGCGCGTCGGATCAGGTGTTGCGCCTGGGTGCGCATTTAGGAGCAGGAGAACCGCGCGATACAGTTCTTTGTTCCAAGCTGACATGGCTGGTGCTTGCTGAGCATGGTTCTGTTGCCCTCCCGGCGCTCCTGCGTTGTCAGCAACACCATGATGGTCGTTGTTTTCGAATGGGTCAAAGCAAGGCCCCAGTATTGGAGGCAGCCCAGCCTGGTTCAGAAGCGATGTCGCTCCACCGCAGCCCATCGTCCGTACGATCGAATATTGGGGATCGTCATGTGAGGTCAATTCTATGCCGACTATTTCGTCGGTGAGCTCTCCATAGACTCCCTGCTCATTGGTTCCGATGACTTTGGTGCGATAAAGTACGGACGGCTGAAAGTCCCGCAGTACATCATCTCTGTAGGCGTCGCCGCGTTTCCATCTCTTCTTTTCACCGGGTTTCATTGCGACCTCTGATTTCTGCTTTTCCTGCGCATATCAAGGTGATGGATTGATGAATGCAAGACGAAACTCTGCGTCGACGGACAGAACAGAACTAAAGGGTCCTTCCCAGCCGTTGGTAAGTATACGGGGCGGCGAGGGGCATACGTTTTGATCTCCTTAACCTTTACGAAAGCCTTAACAACCGACTTAACATGGACCATGTGACAGGCGCCGAACTTGCCAGACAGCTTAACCTTTCGCGCGTTCGCATCACTCAGTACGTCAAAGAGGGCAAGCTGGATGGATGTTATGAGGGTGCGGGCCGACAGCGTCGGTTCGATCTCAGAAAGTCGGCTGCAGCGCTGGGAAAGAACCTTGATCTTGGGCAAAGTCTGGGCAACGGGGCAAAGACGCAGGAAGCGCTTACGAGCATCGGCGAGGCAGGTCCTGCAAAACTCAATTCCGGGGCAGGGGCCGAACGACTGCCACCGAACGATGATGATGGCTACAGACTGGCCCGGGCGCAGAAGGCGGTTGAGGAAGCCCGCAAGATGCGTCGGCAGAACGCTGAGGAAGAAGGTACTTTCGTTCTCGCCTCTGACGTAGCGCTCGAAACAAAGAAGCTGCTTCGCAAAGAGATCGCGGAGTTCGAAAGCGTCCTGAAGGATGGGGCGCGACAGATTGCTGATGAACTGGGTGTGGACTTTAAACAGGTTCGGGCGATCCTGCGTAAGAAGTGGCGCGAACACCAAGGCCGGCGCAGCAAGATACTGAGCCAGCAGGCCGATCAGGCCGAAATGTCAGAAGCCGAACTGAAGGCTGATGTCTGATGGGGTTCCTGACTTCTTCCGAGGCGGTCGTGGCCTCGGCATTGTCCGAAGCGATCGCTCCGGCACCACCGCCCGACATTACGCGTTGGTGCGAGGAAAATATTGAATTTGACGAACGGTCTCCGATGCCGGGTCCGTTCAATATCGATCGGTTTCCCTTTCTGAGGGAGATTCATGAGGTTCTGTCTCCGGAGCATCCATGCCGCGAAGTCTCGCTGCTCGGATCTGCGCAGTGGGGCAAGACTGTGTCGGTCATCAATCCGACGCTGGGTGCCTGGCATGAATACACGGCACTGGACAGTCTTGTGGTTCATCCAACTTCATCCGCAAAGGACGAGTGGGTAAACACCAAGTGGAACCCGATGCGGCGGCAAGCGCCCAGCCTGCGAAAGATTTTCGGTGTCGGAACCAACGGAAACAACAGGGACAACACAAAAGACCAGGACACGCTGGACCTGAGTGGTTCCCTTCGGATCGTTTCGGCTGGATCTCCGGCGGATCTGACGGGAACGACGCGACGATTGGTCATCATGGACGACCTCGCCAAGTTCGACATGACGGACAAGGGCGATCCGGAAGAACTGGCGGAAAGCCGGGCGGAAGGATTCGAAGACGCCAAAATACTTCGGGTCTCCACACCGCTGATCAAAGGCACCTGCCGGATTACGCGCGCATATGATCGCAGCGACCAGCGGCTTTACGATGTGCCTTGCCCGCATTGCGGCAACATGGCGCCACTGACATGGGAGAACTTCCGGGAGAACATCGATCCCGAGCGATTGGCGGCGGCGTGTTTTCGGTGTGATGCATGCCACGAGCTGATCAAGCACAGCTACAAGGAGCAAATCGTTCTCAAAGGCCGTTGGAGGGCGACCAATCCGAATGGCGATCACCCCGGGTTTTTTCTGTGGCGAGCCTATGCGCCACAGCGAGACTGGGCCTCGATCGCGTATCGGTATGCCAGGGTCATGGGTTGGACCCGGATCAAAACCAGCAATACCACGGCCGAGGAAGTTCAGAAGTCGGTTGAAGCGGAAACCGAACAGACGTTCCACAACGATGTTCTTGGTCTGGCCTATGAACAGGCCAACGATGCGCCGGATTGGGAAGCGCTTCGGGATCGAACCGAAAAAGCGGATGAAGGGGCAGACAGCGGCGAGTTCGGCATTCGGCCACTGTCTCCGGGTGTCCTTCCTGCATCAGGTGTTCTGTTTACCGCCGGCGTCGATTGTCAGGATGACCGGACAGAGGTGCACCTGAAGGCCTTTGGCAGAAACCGGAAGCGGTGGACTGTCGACTACAAGATCATTCCTCACCACATCGGGTCAGAGGAATGCCGGGCGGCGCTCAATGCCATGCTCAAACAGGAATGGCGGACGGAGCTGGGCTACGGCATCAAACTGGATGCGCTTGCCATCGATGGTGGCACCTATACCGATGATGTCTGGAGTTGGGCCAAAACCCATCCATGGTCCCGGGTGATCATCATGAAAGGGGGCTCGACTCAGAACGGACCTCTGATGGTGCCGATGAAGTTCGAGCGTCGGAATGACGGAAAGGCAAAACGGCGTCAGAAGCGGGCGTTCATTCTGAATGTCTCACTAATGAAAGGTCAGTTCTATACCTGGGTTCGCCAGGAGGACCCTGAAGAGCGGGGTTATTGCCAGTTCGCGCGTGGGCTTGGTGATGAATACTATCGCCAGATCACCTCCGAGGTTCGGATTCTGACACGCCAAAGATCCGGGGTGATGACGGCGAAATGGGACCTGGTTGAGCCGACCCGAAGAAACGAAGCTCTTGATACGGAGCTGTATGCCGAAGCCGCGGCCCGCCGAAAGGGTTGGGCGTCACTGACTGATGATCAATGGGATGAGTTGGAGGCCGAACGCGGTCAACCTGCGCCGGATATGCAGGGTGATTTGTTCGATGCTGCTGTCAGTGTTGTGCCGCCCGCCGATGAACACGCCGACGATGATGAACTCCCCAAACGCAAACTTTCGCAGGTGATTGCTGGCCATGCCGACTGAAACCGAAACACGGATTGCTGAAGCAGAGGCAGCTCTGCACAAGCTGCTGCTTGGAACGAAGGTGGTGAAGGTTGAATATGACGGGGCCACGACCGAATTCCAGCGGGCAAACATCACTGAACTACGCCGGTACATCAGGAGCCTGAAGCGCAGCCTGCCTGATGCTGCATCCGGTGCCGCCTCCAGGAAAGTGACATTTTGAAACAATCCTATCCAAAGGTTCGCCCCGGATCTGTCCGCCTGAAGACCTCAGCAATGCGGGACGCGGGTTTTAACGGAACTGCGCCCTACATCGCTGGTGACGCTGGCGTTGATACCATGCAAGGGTTTCAGCCATCTGTTCTTGCCCCAGACGCAGAGATTGGTCCAGGCCGGGAGCGCATCACGGCCCGCACTCGGGATCTGGTCCGTAACAATGGCTGGGCAGCGGGGGCGGTTTCCAAAGAGGTTGACGCCATCATCGGTGCCAATTTCCGTCCGCTTTGCAAGCCCGACTGGCGCGCTCTTGGTCTGGATCCGGATTGGGCGAAGGAATTCAAAGAGGTGCTTGAGGCGCGCTGGAGAAACTATGCAGATGATCCGCGGAAGCTGGCTGATACGACGCGAGCGCAGACAGTATCCCAGATGTTCGGGACCGCATACCGGGGCTATATGCTGGAAGGTGAAGCGCTCGGTGTCATTAACTGGCGGGTTCGTCGGCAAACCCATACAACGCTGCGTCTCGTTGATCCGGATCTGTTATCGAATCCGCAAAATGTTGGGGACACGCATCGTCGGCGCGGCGGTGTTGATCTGACGTCATACGGGGCAGCGTCGGCCTATAATTTCAGGCAAGGTCATCCCAACACCACCTGGTCGGATATTGATGGGTTTCGTTGGAAACGAATTCGCCGGGAAGGGCGGAATGGTCGCCCACAAGTGATCCATTTCTTTGATAAGTTGCGGGACGGTCAGACCCGGGGCGTATCGCGGCTGGCTCCAATCGTAGAGAAACTGCGGATGGAGGACCACTATTCGAAGGTTGAGTTGCAGGCAGCGGTGATCAATGCGGTTCTGGCCGCTTTCATCAAATCGCCGATGGGCCCCGATGCTGTTGATGAAATCTTCGGGGACGGGGATTCCAAGAACATTCTTGCGATGCAGTCGGATCGGGCTGACTTCTACAACGAGAACAAGATCCGTCTGGGTGGTTCTCGGGTCACGATGCTCTATCCCAATGATGAAATCGGGATGGTGCAGACCTCGCGGCCCGCGGCACAATTCGCAGATTTCGAGGCGGCCGTGCTCCGGCATATCGCAAGCGGTCTCGGGATCTCGTATGAGCAGTTGGCGAGCGATTGGTCGAAAACCAATTATTCCAGCGCGCGTGCTGCCATGATTGAGATATGGCGTGGCTGGACGGCTCGGCGGATTTCTTTCGCTCAGGGCTTTTGCCAGTTGTACTTCATGGCCTGGCTGGAAGAGCAGATCATGGATGGGCATGTGCCGTTGCCATCGTCTGCACCTGATTTCTATGAGAACTGGACCGCCTATGCGCGGGCGAAGTGGATCGGACCCGGGAAAGGGTTTGTTGATCCGGTCAAAGAGGCTCAGGCTGCGGCCATGCGCGTGGCACTGGGAATGTCCACGCTGGAAGAAGAGGCCGCCGAGCTTACCGGCACGGATTTTGCCGACAATATCGAACAGATCAAACGCGAAATCAGCGTTCTACCAGAAGGTACGTTGCACCCCATGCAGGAGAGCTTTGCCAAACTCATCGGGCATAACGGTGGTCCTGACCTGAACCCTGAGGACTGACTCCATGAATTATCCGGAAATTGTGCAGCGTGTGTTTCACGCGCCGCTTCTTGCTGCGCCGGCGAAAGCTGCGGCCTTTGTAAAGGGATTGGGCCCACGCCTGTTGAGCGCGGACCAGGTTCAGATCGGGGGCGTGGATGCAGGCAGTGATCCGAAACCATCAGCCAAGCCTTATGCATCTTTGCTCGATGAACGGCTGGGAGGTGAGATCCGGGCAGGGCGCCGGGATGCCTTCCGAATGCTCGACGGTGTCGCTGTAATCCCAATTACAGGAACACTGATCCATCGGGGTGCTTGGATTGGCAGCTACTCCGGCGAAACGTCTTATGAAGGGATCGCGGCCCAGATCGACGCTGCGCTGGAAAACCGTTCGGTACGGGCGATTGCATTGGAGATCGACAGCCATGGCGGTGAGGTCGCCGGGTGTTTTGACCTGGCTGATCGAATCCGAAAGGCCAATGAGCAAAAGCCTGTTTGGTCCTTTGTTTGTGATTATGCATTCTCGGCCGCATATGCACTGGCATCACAGGCTGAGCATGTGGTCATGCCGCGCGCCGGTGGCGTCGGTTCGATCGGCGTCATTTGCCTGCATGCAGACTTCAGCACCCAGCTTAAAGAGATGGGTGTGCAGGTGACGGTGATTTCGGCCGGCGAACATAAGGCCGATGGCAACCCTTACGAACCACTCCCGGATGATGTGCGCGACAGCCTGAAAGCGGAAATGGAAACGCTGCGCCAGATCTTTGCAGACACTGTCGGCGAGGGTCGCGGGGAGGCATTTGATGCGCAGGCAGCTCTGGATACGCAGGCTCGCTGTTTCATCGGCGCGGATGCGGTGGAGCAGGGTCTTGCAGATGAAGTCGCCAACCCTCGGGAGGCGTTCGAGCGTTTCGTCGCTCAAATCAATGGGCAGCAATTCAACCTGCCTGGCATGGAAGCCAATAGAGGAAAGTACCCCATGAACACGAAATCCAAGAAAGACCAGAACGCAGAAACAGAAGACACCACACCTGAAGACGAAAATCAGGAAACCGAAGAGCAGCAAGCTGAAGTGCAGGGTAACGAACAGGAACCTGACAAAGACAAAGAAATGGCTTCGGCGTCGAAGTCGAATTCCAGCCCGGCACCCAGCGCTTCGGACGAGCGCAAACGCATCGCCGCCATCATGAACTGTGATGAGGCTGCGGGGCGCGAAGATCTGGCCAAAAGCCTGGCCTTTAACAGCGACATGAGCGCGGAGGAGGCCAAGGTGCATCTCGCCGCCGCGCCGAAGACGTCCTCCAAAGGGTCGCTGAGCGAAAACATGGATCAGGATGAAACAGACCTGGACATGCCAGCCGGTGCGAATGCTCCGGAAAACCCGGTCAAGGCGGCGCAAAAAAAGCGCTGGAACTGACCACCGGGACGGAGCGTCCCAAACCCTTTAACTGAACCCTGAATGGGAGAAACCCCATGACTACTTTGACAGAAGGCAAAACGCCTGGCGACTTCCTGTTGTTCGAAGAGAACAGCCAGTATAGCCGGGATCTTGTCACCATCGGATCAGGCGCCAATCTGGAACCCGGTACGGTTCTCGGCCAGATCACCGCAACCAAGAAGTTCGTGGCGAGTGTTGAGACAGCCAATGACGGATCGGAAGTAGCCGTCGCCGTGCTGCGGACACCTGCACCTGCAGAAAACCAGGACGTTGAGGCCGTTATTCAGGCGCGTCACACCACGGTTCGTCGCGGCGGCCTGACGTGGCACTCGTCCTACGACAATGAAGCCAAGCGGGATGCAGCCGTCGCTGAACTGAAACAGCAAGGCATCATCGCCAACTGATCACCCCCAATCCAACCCAACGTCTGACTGACGTTGAGCTAACTTTAGAAGGAGCCGTTTCATGGCCCATATGAGTATTTTCCAGAACGACGCGTTTCGGGCCATGGAGTTGTCCGAAGCCGTGCGCGAAATCCCCAACCAGTGGGGAGACCTGGGCGAGGAAGGCCTGTTTGCACCGAAGTCTATCCGCGGTGTCAGCTTCTCGATCGAAAAGCATCACGGGCATCTGCAGTTGGTTGAATCTTCTGCGCGGGGCACATCGTTGCCGGGGCAGGCGCGCGGGAAACGCAAGCTGCGTGATTTCCGTACCGAGCGTTTTGGCCTTAAGTCTCGGATCACTGCCGATGACGTGGACGGCATTCGCGCTTTTGGTTCCGAAACCGAGCTGAAACAGGTTGCGGGTGAGGTTGCCGAACGTCAGGGCGAGCTGCGCGGCAGCACCGATGTGACCCGCGAATATCTACGTGCCGGCGCGATCCAGGGACAGGTCAAAGATGCGGACGGTTCGGTCCTGGTAGATCTGTTTACTGAATTCGGGATCACTCAGAAAGTTGTAGACTTTGCGCTTGCTACATCAAGTACTGATCTCATGGCAAAATGCCGCGAAGTGACACGCCACATCAAAACCAACCTGAAGGGCGATGTCTCCCGCGGGGTGAGGGCGCGCATGCATCCGACATTCACTGACAAGTTGATGGGGCATGACGATTTTAAGGAGCGCTACAAGTTCTTCCAGAACACAAACGGTGGTGATCCGTTGCGTGACGACACATCCGATGGCTTCTCATTTGGCGGCATCCTCTGGAAAGAATACCTGGCAGAGGCGGATGTCCCACAGGAAGATGGATCGAGCGTGACCCGCTCGTTCATTCCGGATGGCGATGTGCGGTTTTATCCGATGGGAACGCGGACCACGTTCCGTCAGTTCAACGGATCGGCCGACTATATGGGCATGGTCAACCAGCCCGGGCAGGAGTTCTATTCGAACGTGTTCCCGGATCGTCAGGAAGACCGGTTTGTTGATGTTGAAGTCATGATGCAGACCATTCCGATGAGCATGCGACCCGGAGTTCTGGTTCGCGGCCATTAACCCCAACTGACTGTACGGGATGAACCCGTTCTGAACACCGGCGCCACCAGCAGGTGGCGCCATTTCTTCTTTCAGGAGTATTGAAACATGGGTCAGAAATCTGGCGTTCTTGTAAAAGTGACCGAAGAATTCTCGTACCGGATTGACCGCAGCAGCATCCGCACTCTGCCAGCGGGTTGGAGTGGTTCGATCCCGGCAGATGCAGCGAAGAAGCTGAAATCCGAGAAAAAGGGCACGATCGTATCTGAAAAGAACTCGGCCAATACCTCGGACGACTGATGTTTGAGGCTCAACTCTGCATCGACGCCACCTTTGAGGCACTTGGCGTCGAAGCAATTCTGAACCCGTATTCCAAACCTACGCCCGTCCTGATGTTGCCATCGGAAGGGGATGAGGTGCGCGAATTCAATGGTTCGGGTTTTATCGAAGAAACCGGTATCTACGAGATCCGGGCAAAAGATTTTGAAGGCTGGTCAGACGGTCTGACGTTTGAGGTCGGGGGAGTGATGCGCGAGGTCACGTCTCATGAATACCGGGACCCACGCAGACTGAAGGTCGTTCTGAAGACTGTGCCGGTGTGATATGAAATTCGACTTCGGGGTCATAGAAGACCCGGAAACGGTCCTGCTCAAGGAGTTGCGGAAAGGCGAACGCGCCGTCACCAAAGGGGTACGGGCCGCGGGCCGGGGTCTCAAGACCGACTGGCGAAGCCAAATCAAAGGGGCAGGGCTCGGCACCCGGTTGGGCAAGACAATCCGCCAGGTGACCTTTCCGGGCCACACAGACAGCCTGTCCGCGGCTTCTCTGGTCTTCAGTAGGGCGGCAAAGATTGTGGACGCGCATGATCGCGGCGCATTGGTTCGCTCTAGAGATGGGTTCTGGCTGGCCATCCCGATTGCAGAAGTTGCGCGTATGCGCGGACCCCGGAACAAGCCGATCACGCCACATATGTGGGAGCAGAGAACCGGCAAGAAGCTGCGGTTTGTGTATCGTCGCGGGAAACCCGGCCTGTTGGTAACAGACGGCGAATTGCTGGACCGCAAGCAATACGACCCGGTGTCCTGGCGAGGGTCGAAGCGGAAACGTCGGTCTAAAGTGACCAAACCGATCTTTGTGCTGATCCCGCAGGTGAAACTGAGAAAACGCCTCGACCTCGATCGAGCGGCACGGAAGTGGCACAACCAGTTGCCAGAGCTGATTGTCGCCAATTGGAGAAACTAGGATGGCCGACAGCAAATCAGAACAAGTCCTGAAGGCGCTGACGACAGCCATCAAAACGGCTCTGCCTTCGGGTGCTTCGTTTGAGCGAAATGAATTCTACCCGGATCGGATTCCTTCGCTGGGTTCCGTCGTGCTCCAGGATGGTGATCCCGGAGTGCCGGAAATTACACTATCGCCAACCGAGTACATTTATGATCACCGCGCTGAGGTGGATATCATCGTCAATGGTTCCAGTTCGACGGCACGTGATGCAAAGTTTGATGTTCTCAAGCAGGCGATCGGCACGGCAATCTCATCTGATCGAACTCTTGGCGGTCTGTGTGACTACGTTGTCGGCGAAGCGCCGGCGCCGCTGGAATTGCCTGTCGAAGGCGCACAAGGGCTGAAAGCCGCAACCATCGGTGTGATCCTGACTTACGGCACGCCGGACCCTCTTATCTGAGACACTCCTGAAAGGACGTTAATATGGCACGCGCTCAAGGCGCGCGGTCGCAGTTTGCGCTCGCGTTTGAATCTGTCTACGGCACCCCGCCCGCCGCGGGATCATATTGGAAGATGCCTTTTTCCCGGTCGACACTGGGCAGCGAACAAGGGCTGATCGAGGATGATCTGCTCGGGCTCGGACGAGATGCCCAGCCGCCAACCCGGGACGCAATCACGGCGGATGGTGAAGTCGCGATCCCGATCGATGTCCGGTATATCGGTGTCTGGCTCAAGGCCCTATTCGGAAATCCCGTCACGACAGGAACGGGGCCTTACACCCATGTGTTCTCAAGCGGGTCCTGGGCCATTCCCAGCTTCTCCGCTGAAACCGGTCTGCCCGAGGTTCCGCACTATGCAATGGTTTCGGGTTGCATGGCAGATTCCATTTCGTTTCAAATGCAACGTTCCGGGCTTGTGACAGCGACGGTGAATGTCATCGCTCAGGGCGAAAATAAAGGGTCAGTTTCGGCTGTTGGCACAATGCAGCAGGAAGTGATCAGCCGATTTGGATCTTTCACCGGTTCAATCAGCCGCGACGGTGCGCAGTTGGGTAATGTGGTTCAGGGCCAGGTGACCTACAACAACAGTCTCGATCGGGTCGAAACCATCCGAGCGGATGGCAAGATTGATGGGGCCGATCCCGGGAAAGCGATGATGTCGGGAACAATCGACATTCGTTATGGCGATGCGACGCTGATGGATCAGGCCACAAGCGGTGCGGCTTGTGAACTGAGTTTCAAGTACCAGATCGATGCCGAGAAGAGCCTCGAATTTGTTGCGCATGAGGTATTCCTGCCAAAACCCAAAGTGCCGATCGAGGGGCCCGGCGGTGTGCAGGCCTCATTCGCGTGGCAGGCAGCCTTTGACGATGGGACAGGGAAGATGGCCACTGTCACGCTGATCAACGACATCGCCGATTACGACAATCCAACCAACTAAGGAGCGCTGATGCGTATTTCTCTCAATCCGAAAGCGGAGTGGTATGATCTTGTTCCGGGTCATATCCGGGTGCTGGCTGAACCCGCTCTGGACCTGGTCTTTGAACAGGCGGCGCAGGACGATCGGATCGTTGCGCTGAACCTTGAGATCGATGAGGCCACAGCCGCCGATGACATCGACAGGATGGCGGAACTTCAGCGTCTGCTGGGTAAGACCATGAACCTTGTTGTTGCGGAGCTGGTGATCACCGACTGGGAAGGCATCGAGGATGACAAAGGAAATCCTGCGCCTGTGGATGCAGATTACATCAACGCCACGCTGCGGATGCCGGCGCTCGCGAGTGCCTGGGATCAGGGATACATGGCGCGCTGGTTGGGGCTGAGCGATGTGCTCAGCGCGGAAAAAAACGCCTCTGCGCCCTCGCCGACTGGCACTTCGGCGGCGGCGCCCAGTACTGCGAAGCGTGCCCGTCCGTCTGCCAAGAGTGCCCGAAGAAAGAAAACCGCCCGCAAACCCTAGAGGGAAAGCGGGTCTGGGATCTGGTTCTGAGATTGGAGAGCCAGATTCAATTCATTGCCACGTCACAGGGCACATCCGCTCTCGGGTTTAATCAGGCAGCAGCGCTGCGTCTGGCTGAAGCCCTGGGTGTGAACACAACCGTTGTGGCGCTGATCCTGCCGGATGTCGAAGCCATTGCCTGCGGGAAAATCAACGAACAAATGAGAGAGTCCTGATATGGCGGAAAAGCGTGTTTCTGTCCGCCTCGCGGCTGTGGGTGGACAGCAGCTCAAAGGCGAGTTTGTCGCAATCGGCAGTGCTGGCAAGGAGGCGCTTGTTGGTATTGCGGCGAATGCAGATCCTGCTGAAGCGGGAATGCAGTCCGTCGAGGTTGCGGCGGCTCGCGCCAGGCAGTCCTTTGAGGAACTCTCAGTAAAAGCGGAAAACAGTGCCTCGGCGATGCGAACATCGGCTGCTGCTGCGTCACCCATGGTTGACCAGATCAACCGTCTGACAGGTGTCACACCGGCAATCGGCAAAACAACGGCTGAGTATCTTCAACAGGGACAAGCGCTCGATCAGCTGCGTGCCAAGTACAATCCGGTATATGCCGAGATCCAGCGTTACCGAACCGCAGTTTCCGAGGTCAAGGCGGCTCAGTTGCAGGGTGCCCTGACCGCGGATGAAATGGCGGCCGCCATTCAACGGGAGAGGCGGGCTTCGCTGGAGAGTATCGCTGCACTCAAGGGGCGAACCGTTGCGATTAATGGCATGTCAGCAGCGACCCGGGTTGGCATGCTGCGGACGCAGCAGATGTTCTATCAGGCTAATGATATTGGCGTTTCGTTGATCAGTGGCATGAACCCGTTTGTGGTCATGGCACAGCAGGGCACCCAGATTGCCCAGATTTACGGCTTTGGAAACGGTGGGGTTGGCGCTGCGCTACAGGACATCGGAAACCTTGTCGGCGGGCTGGTTCGCAAGTTCTGGCCTGTCTTGGCGGTTGCCGGAGCCTTCAGTGCTGTTATCGGCAGCATGACCGGGGAGATCAACAAGACCTCTGATGTCACTGTCACGTTCGGAGACACCGCGCTGGCGGTGTGGCAAACCATACGCGACGGGCTCTATTCGGTCCTTCGGCCCGCGATCGAGCAGATATCCGGGTGGTTCTCAACGGTCTGGGGTTGGGTGGTTGATGGCGCCATTGCGGCTGGCAATCTCATCCTCAACACCATGAAAATCACTGCGCTGGGGATAAAGACTGCAGCGGATACGATCCCGGAATACTTCAGGGCCGCATTCTCCCTCGCCGTGTCCTATGTGGTCACAAAGATGCACGACATGGTCTGGTATGTAAGCCGGGCGGTGAACGGAGTTGCCGAAGGTCTCAACAGTGTTTTTGACACGAACCTGAGCACCGACAACTTCTCCGGCATTCTGGATACGCTGAGCAAGAAGAGCGGCGACGCATTTGAAGCCAGCCAGGAAGCCGCGGGTCGGGCTTCGACAGCGTGGAGCAACTTCGGAAAAACCGTAAAAGATACCGTGAATGAGAATCCGCTGGGTGATCTCTTTGAGAGCATCAAGGAAAGAGCCACCAGCAACGCTTTGAACCGGTTGTCTGAGGACCAGAAAAAGGCAGGCGGAGCAGGGCGCAAGGCTGGCGAACAGGCCAAAGAGGGCTGGGACGCAGCCAGAGACGCCTTGAGTGAATATGCTCGCAACGCAAGCGATTGGGGCAAAGGTGTCGGCGATGCCATGGTCAACGGGTTTCAGTCTGCTGAAAGCGCTTTTCGGAAATTTGCAGAGGGCGGGAAGGTTGATTTCCGTGGCCTGATCCGGTCGATGATCGCCGATTTTGCCTTGCTGCAGTTCAAGTCGGGCGTATTGGGCCCGCTGGCTCAGGCCTTGTCAGGGTTGGGTGGCGGTTCGGGCGGTGGATTCTTCGGCAAGCTGCTGGGGAGTATCATGCACGTTGGCGGAACAGTTGGTGCTGGCGGAATGACGCGTCAGGTACCGGCCGTTGCCTTTGCCGGGGCACAGCGGTTCCATGGTGGCGGTTGGCCGGGATTGAAGCCGGATGAAGTTCCCGTGATTGCCCAGCGGTATGAGCGCATCTGGTCCAAGCAGGAGGTTGCGCAGGGACACGCAAATGGAGCATCACCGGGGCGCGGTGACGGCATGAGCATTTCGATTGACGCCCGCGGAGCCCAGATGGGTGTAGCGGAGCAGATCGAGCAGAAGCTGGCTGCGATGCTGCCAAGTATCTACAAGGGTAGTTTCGCATATGGGCAACAGATGAGACGTCGTGGGGTGCGGGCTTGACTGTTCCCGTATTCCCGACTGGTATTGTACGTGATGCAGACCGAACCCTCGCTGTCGCCGCTACGCCCGTCACATCCCCCTTTACCGGTAGTCAGGACGTACAGGACTGGGGCGGTGAATGGTGGGACTATAATATCGAGGTGGCACTGCGTCTCGGGCAACGAGACGGCAGATCCCTGTCCTCGTTCTTTGCAAGGCTACGGGGTCCCGTCACACCATTTCTGTTCGTAGATCCATCCATAGATCAGACCGGCAACTATGGCTCGCCACTGGTCAGGGGAGCGGGGCAATCCGGAAACACTCTGGACACGGACGGGTGGAGTGCAGCTGGTCTGAGAGACGGTGACTTCTTCTCTCTGGGAAGCGGATTGGCGACCGAATTCTACCAACTGACTGCTGATGTCCAACCCAGCAGCGGGGCTGCGACACTGGAGTTTGTTCCGGCTCTGAGATCTTCTCCGGCTGATGATGCGTCGCTTGAAGTTGTGAACCCGAAGGTTCTGCTTCGGTTGACCTCTCCGGTGCCGACCCGGATCCGGCCATACGACAAGTATCAGTTCAGTTTCACGGCTCGGGAGGCAATATGACTCGCAACATGTCCGCGGCTTTTGAAGCTGCTCTGGATGATCCGAACCTGAAGCCCTGTGCTTTCTTCGAAGGACAGTTTCCGAGCGGCACTATCTATCTTTGGACCGGTAAGCGTGAGGTCACGTGGAATGGGCAGATCTGGCTGGGCGCCGGGAGCCTTATAAGTGCAAGCGAGATTGAAGAAACGACGGACGTCATAGCGAGCGGCCTGGAGTTAACCATCTCAGGTGTGCCGTCTTCCATGGTGTCACTGGTAATCGATGATGCGCGACAAGGGATGCCGGGAAAGGTTTATATCGGTCTTCTTGCCACCGATGGTTCAGTCATTGCGGATCCGGTTCAGTCCTTCGCGGGTCGTCTTGATGTTCCCAATATCGAAGATGGCGAACAAACATGTCACATAACCATCACTTACGAAAGCCGCCTGATTGATCTGCAGCGGCCACGTGAGTTCCGGTACACCCATGAAAGCCAGAGGTTGTTTGATCCGTCCGACCGAGGTTTCGAGGCTGTGACCTGGCTGCAGGACAGGTCAATCTCATGGGGACAGTGAGGTTCGAGGATTGGCCGCTGCGTTTGCAGGCTGAGATCGAAAGCGCGCGTGCACGGCCATTCAAATGGGGCAGCCATGATTGTGGAACATGGGCAGCGGATATCGTGCAGACCCTGACCGGAAACACGCTTGATCTGCCGAAGGGGTATCGGACGGCAAACGGATCGCTCGTCGCGATGTGCCGAAAGACCGGGGCGAACACAATGGAGGGCGCGGTGACTTACTTTCTCGGCGAGCCGCTTCAAACCCCTTTGTTCGCCCAACGCGGTGACATTGTGTTGCACAGTTCGCAGGCGCTGGGGGTGTGTGTCGGCTCTGAGGTTTTTTGCCTGTCAGAGACCGGGTTGTCTGCGATTCCACTGACGGAATGTCAGGTCGCATGGAGGGTTTGATTTGCCACCAGTAGGCGCGGCCATTGCCGCATTTGCCGCAAAGAGCGCTTTTGCAGCGGCACTTGTGAAACTGGGCGGATCACTGTTGTTGTCAGCGGCTGCAAGAGCATTGATGCCGAAACCGGAAAACCCTGTTCGTGGCCGTCAGGTAACGTCCAGACAACCGGTCGCACCGCGTGAGATTGTGTATGGTCAGTCGCGCAAAGGCGGAACCGTGGTGTTCATGCATACAACGCCCGGGCACTGGCACAAAGCTCCGCCCAATGCGGTGCTTGAGATGATCATTGTTCTCGCCGGGCATCAGGTCAGGAAAATCGGGAATATTTATTTCGACGGCGAGCTGGTCATTCCTGAGGGTCAGGATAGAGCCATTGGAAGATTTAATGAGCGGGCTTATTGCATTCGGCGCCTCGGCACTCCGGGTCAGACTGCCATTCCGGATCTGCTCGCAAAGTTGAAGGGGTGGTGGACGGACCTGCATCGCTTTACCGGCTGCGCCTATATCTATGTTTCGCTGTCCTATGATCCACATGTATACCCGAACGGCATCCCGAACATCACCTGCGATATCGAGGGCAAGGATGACATCTATGATCCCCGAACCCAGCAGCGCGGTTATACGGACAATGCCGCGCTCTGCGTCGCAGATTATATGTCGCTCACCCACTATGGAATCGGTGCCGGGATAGGCGCGGAAGACGGGATTAGCACGGCTTCCCTGATTGCGGCGGCCAATGTCTGTTATGAGACCGTTCAGGAAGTCGGTGGCGGAACAGATGTCCGGTATCGGTGCAACGGTGTTCTGACACTGGATCAGTCGCCCAAGACGAACATCGAG
This sequence comes from Ruegeria arenilitoris, assembly GCF_013030265.1. GTDB lineage: Bacteria > Pseudomonadota > Alphaproteobacteria > Rhodobacterales > Rhodobacteraceae > Ruegeria > Ruegeria arenilitoris_E. The sequence continues at coordinate 22,885 of NZ_WPZQ01000008.1, read as the reverse complement.
GCCATGCTCACAGCCATGGCCGGGCAGGTGGCCTGGCAAGCGGGGCAGTGGCATATCTACGCCGGTGCCTACCGCATTCCCACTCGGACATTTGGCCCGGATGATTTCTCCGGCAACATTCAGTTGCAGACCCGGGTTACGAGAGAGGAGAATTTCAACGGAGTGCGCGGGCAGTTCATCTCGCCCATCAATCACTGGCAGCCTGACGATTTCCCGGCCTATCAGTCAGCGACCTATGTGGCTGAGGACGGGGGAGAGGCATCCTGGACTGACATTTCTCTGCCGTTCACGATCTCGGCGGCAGCGGCTCAACGCCTCGCCAAGATACACCTTGAGCGTCAGCGGCGACAGCAAACCGTATCGGTGCCGGGTAAGCTGCGCATGTGGAAGGCCACAACCGGAAGTGTGATCAATCTCGATTACGCGCGTTTTGGATTTGCCACAAAGCCGTTCGAAGTACGGGCCATGTCACTGGGTATTGAAGATAACGCCCTGGTCCCCAGCCTCGTTGTGCGGGAAACCTCTCCGCTGGTCTATGACCATCATGCAAGCGAGTTTCAGATCTATCAGGCCGCCCCGAAAACCAATCTGCCGAGCGCGTTTGACATCGTGGCGCCGACAAACCTTGAGGTTTTCGAAAACCTCTATCAGACCCGCACGGGCGGCGGCCTGAAGGTTCAGGTGAAAATCGCTTGGGAACCAGCCGCTTCCGCTTTTGTAAAGCTGTATCAGGTCGAAGCCAGCAACGATAACGGAGCGACCTGGCAGGTATTGAGGCAGACCCCGGATACATCGCTTGAGGTAAAGGACTGGCAGCCGGGCGTGTGGGATTGGCGGGTTATGGCGATCTCTCAACTGGGCGTCCCGTCCGATTACGTAAGCGTCAAGAGGGAGATCTTCGGGCTTGGTGTAAAACCGGGCGCGCTGACAGGGGTAAACCTGCAATCAGCGGGAGGGCTTGCCCTCATCAAATGGGATATTCATCCGGAACTGGATGTCCGGATTGGTGGCAATATCGTCATTCGACACTCAATCGCTGCCAACCCCCTCTGGTCCTCCAGCTACTCCATGGACCGGGTGCCGGGGAATGGTTCGCTTGCGGCTGTTCCGCTCAAACCCGGCACCTACTTACTGCGGGCGGAGGATTTGACGGGCAACCTGTCAGATCCAGTAAAGGTGAAGGCCTCGGGAGCGCAGTCCATCGCATTTGCACCCGTTGATGTCCTTGTGGCCGAGCCACAGTTCTCAGGACAAAAAAACGGGGTCTATAAAGGTGAGGCAGGGTTCCTGCGACTGGGCGGCTCGATCAAGATCGATGATTGGCCTGAGATCGATACCATCTCGAAGATTGACACCTACGGAGGCATACGGACCTCACCGACAGTGAACCTGTTGACCCATACCGAAGTGTTCACAGAAAGCGATTGGATCAAGTCACAGGTTTCGGTGACGCCAGATGCCACGGATGCACCGAACGGGGTCAACAGGGCAGAGAAGGTCATCCCATCTGTTTCGAACGCAAAACACAGCGTTCATCAGGCCACTGAACTGGATGCATCCACGACCTATACCGCAAGTGTTTACGCAAAGCAGAGCGGGTACGACTGGATCGCGATCGAGGTGTTTGACGGTACTGCGACGGGAACCGCGTGGTTTAACCTCGCTGATGGGGAAGCCGGGTCTGTAGTTGGTGGCGGAGCGGTGTCGATCATCGTTGCCGGCAATGGCTGGTATCGCTGTGCCTTCACCCGAACCGTTGCCGATACGGGTGCGCCGGTCGTTCGTTTCAATGTTTGCTCATCCGATGCTGAAGCGACATTTACCGGCGACGGAACCTCGGGCGTCTTTCTCTGGGGCGCTCAGGTCGAAAGCGGGCCTATTGCCACCGACTATCTGAAGAACAGCGCATCCGTAGAGGTCTATGGCCTCTATGAGTTCGCATCCGGGCTTGATTTCGGGGCTGCGAAGAATGTGCGGCTGAGAAGCGAGATCGATCTTACCGCGTCAAACATCTTCGACACGATCGATGAGCGCCCCGGAAAGATTGATGACTGGGCCGATTTTGACGGCGCAGCCGGTGCTGAAGTGGACGTTGTGATGGAAGTGCGTTCGACCACGGATGATCCAACCGGCTCACCGGACTGGACCGAGTGGGGAAGGCTGGACAATTCGGAAATTCACGCGCGCGCCATCCAAGCCCGGGCGCGGCTGCAAACACTCGACGCTGGCATAACGCCGCTTGTGTCAAAGCTTCAATTACATGCAGATGAGGTAGTTTGATGACCCAGGTTAATGACTGGACAACCGACAACCAGGAAGGTGGTCCGTTCAGGCAGCAGCTCAATGGAATTCTTGGAGCCATCCAAAGCAGCAGCTCGGGCCCGGTTGAACCATCTCCGAAGGTGCCGGGCATGTTCTGGTTCGATACCAGCGTGGATCCGGCAGTGCTGCGACAGCGGAATGCAGCCAACACGGGCTGGACGCCGCTGATGAACAAGATCAAGGAAACCATCGTCAGTTCTGCATCTCCGGTTGCTTCGGTAGACTTCTCGTTGCCAACCTCTGAGTTCACCCATTTCGAAATCATCGCAAATGACCTCGTATTTTCGAATACGGACCGCTTCATGCAGATGCGGACATCGGGAAGCGGATTAGGCGCCTTTGATGAGGGGGCTGCCGACTACCATTACGAGGCGCTCTACGGTGATGCCGCTGTTCCTCAGGCTGCCGGGGCGGCCTATAGTTCGGTCATCGTGACCGCTGGATCCAACAATACCATTCCGGCCCGAGCGCGGATCGATATCTTTGACCCCGGCGATGCAAGCCCAACCGGCATTCAGAGCCAGTTTACTTGCATGTCCCCCGCCAATGACCTTCGGTCGGGAGTATTTGGCGGCTATCGCGTGTCTTCAACCGCGGTCAATGCTGTGCGGCTCATGCCGAACGCCGACACCTTCTCTGGCAAATTCAGCTTGTATGGGAGAGTCTAATTGAAACGCATCGTTGATGGCAAAGAGGTCGAGCTCACCAAGGCAGAGGCCAAGAAGCTCAAGGCGGAATGGGCGGCAACGCAGGATGCAGCCGCAAGCGTAACGGCAGATCAGGTGAAGCAGGAAGCGGAACGCCGCATTCTGAGCTTTGTTCCGGAGTGGAAGCAGCGCAACCTGATCGCTCAGGCCTCAATCCTCGCAGAGAAGGGGCGGGACAACTGGTCGGCGGAGGAGCTGACGGCATGGGATGCAGGTCACGCCATTTGGGCGCAAGTCGCCGTCATCCGAGCGAAGTCAGATCAGATCGAGGCAATGGACCCGATCCCGGCTGACTATCAGAGCGACACATATTGGTCATGACCAAGCAGGAAATGGGGAACCGGGCAGTGCGGTTCGGTGAGAGCCTCGACTATTGGCGCAAGATCCTGAGCGCCGTGGTGATGTTGGGGAGCCTGCTTTGGGCGGGGTGGGTTCAGTTTCTGGGCCCTGGCATCAAGGCAGCGGTGCAAGACTTTGTCGGGATCACCGAGATTGCCCATCGGCTGGAAGAGGTTGAACGCAACATGCCACCGCCAAGCGTGGTGGAGTGGAATGAGAGGATCGCGCGCCAGATTGGGAACTGCACTCCGGATCGGTGCACCTACGTTCTAAACGGGGCCCGGACAGACTACGGGGAAAACTGTGGTTCACCATCCTCGATCACGCCTTATGTCAGAACCTCGGCCGGGCAGAACATCGCGGTTTCGTTTGATCCATCAACTGGCGGCAACATCGAACTGACGCGCACCCCTTTGAGCTTTACGGTTCATCTCAGCATTCCCAGCCACCTCGGGCCAGGGGATCACAGTTGGCGCGCGCGGGTGATCTACCCCGATTGCCCGGGCCGGGGTGAGCCCATACCCCGCTGGACGCCCTGGTTCCCGCTAAAAGTCACCGAAGAGTAAGCACCCCCAGACTCACCCCCTCATGCCCCGCCTGCGGGGTCTTTTGTGTTGGAGATTTCCCATGAGCGTTGACTATCGCTGGGTACAGACCCGGCTCTTCGATCTCGGATTCAATCCGGGTCCGATTGATGGCGTCCGCGGTCCTCGCACCGATGCGGCTGTGGTGGCGTTCAAGCGATCAATCGGCCTGAGGGCTCGGCCATATGTCGGGCCGCTGACGCTTGAGGCGTTGCGTTCGGCTCCTGACGCTAAGGCTTCATCAATTCCATGGATGGATGAGGCTGTTCGGGTCCGTGGTCTGCACGAGCAGCGGAATACCTCGGCACTGTCTCGTTGGTTTGATGCTTCAGTCAGTTGGATTGACCCGCGCGAGATCCCGTGGTGTGGGGCCTTCGTTGCGACCTGTTTTCGGAAGTGGCAGCCAGAGATCGAATTGCCCGAAAACCCGCTTGGTGCTCGTAACTGGAAACACTTCGGTCAGCCGACACATCCGGTGTTCGGGTCGTGCCTGATTTTCTGGCGCGGTTCACCAAGTGGCTGGAAAGGGCATGTCGGGTTCTATCACGGTGAAGACCCGTCATATTTTCACGTCCTGGGCGGTAATCAGCGCAATGCTGTTACCATTACGCGCATCGCCAAAGAGCGCCTTTTGTCATCGCGTTGGCCCAGTGACACACCGATCAGCGGCAAGCCCGTCTACGTGACGCCTGACGGTATCCCCACAACCTCAAACGAAGCCTGAAACCACCACGTAGGAGAATTAACATGTGGCTGACTATTCGAATGCTCGTTCTCTACCCGGCGTTTGCCATGCTGGCCAAAGAGGGACTGATCCTCTTCGACCCTGAAGCGGGCACCATCACCATCCAGATTGAAAACATGAAAGCGCTCGTGATGGGTGTTGTCGGCTATGCCGCCACATTCGCCGGCAGTCGTTGGGCCAAGCTGAAAGGCGGTCTGACGTGATTGATCTCCTTATGGGATCGGGGGCCGTCCAATGGGTACTGGGCGTGCTCGCCGCCGTCATAGGGGTTTTTGCCTATGGCAAGGTGCAAAAGCGCAAAGGCAAAAGGGAAGTCCTGCGCGAGGTACAGGAGGCAGACTATGAGAATGCTGCTGAAATCTACGATCGCGTTGAGCGTAATCTTGATAAGCGGGTGCGAGACATGGAAAGTCGAGGCTACCGCGACTGAGGATGCGCTCTGCACCCAGTGGGGCAAGAGCCTTGCGACCCGATCTCGATCAGACACAAAGCAGACACAAGATGAGATCCAGGAGTCTTACGCTGTGTTCTCGCTGTCATGTCCTGACCACCGGTACTTGATACCTACATAGGGCAGGCTGAATCTCAGCCAGTAGGACTAGTGGGGACACAGATTACTGCCTGCCGACAAAATGGTGGTCGGCAGGCTGTTGCGTAGTTAAACAAACACGAAATCATCTTCCGTAAGTATGGACGCATTTAGGTTGCTCACGGTAATGGTTCCGTGATTGGCAATCGCTATCCCGACGTCTCCGTTGTTGTCCGTGATTGTGAGATCCGCAAACGTCAGGCCATCGATGTCGATCCTGATCAGATCCGAGCCGTCCTCAAAATCGGTGATCTCGTCGTCTCCGAAGTTGTCGGCGAAGATAAACGTATCAGCACCGGTCCACCCTGTCAGAGTATCATTGCCTTCCCCACCACTCAGCGTGTCATTATACCTTGAGCCCCGCAGTACGTCATTACTATCGGTTGCCCGGTCGTTAATTGAGCGCTCACGGATGTCGAGCTCAGTCAATTGCTTGTCAGAGAACGAAACCACTTCGATGTTGCCCCGCCCGAGGCCGATCTCAAACTTGTTCTGGTACCGAAGTGTAATCGTGCCATCTGGGGTTTCAATCACCACGTGATCTTCGAGATTCTTGAAGGTTACCTGATCTGAGCTGTACTTCGTTAGGTCGAGCGTGTCATTCCCGCCATTGGCTTTCAACCCGTTGATCACATCGTTTCCTGAGTGATAAATGATCGTGTCATCACCCCCCGAGACCGTGATGGTATCGTTGCCGCTGCCAGCCGAAATCACGTCATCGAAATTTGTGCCAACAATCTGATCATTCCCAGCGGTCTGCTGATCCGCTAGTGCACGACCCCGAATGCCAATTTCATCGAGACTGGTATCCGAAAACAGAATGTTCTCGATGTTCGTGGCTGTGCTGCCGATGTCGTATTCGTTCTGATACGCCAACGTAATCACGCCATCCGGGGTGCGGATCAGAACATTTGCCCCCGAATTCTCAAACGTGACTTGATTTGAGCTGTATTTTCTCAGATCCAGTGTATCGTTACCGGTGTTGTGGCTGCGGCCATGGATGATGAGGTCTCCGGTCTGATAAAGTATCGTATCATCACCGCCTTTGGCATAGACTTCATCGTTACCGGATCCCGCTGTAATCTGTTCGCCGGTGTTGGTGCCGTTGATTGTGTCGTCTCCATCCGTTGCCTGATCTTCTATGGCACGCTGACGAGTACCAGCCTCATCCATAGTGCCATCAGAAAACACTAGGCTTTCGATGTTAGAACGAGCGTGGCCCACTTCATATGCAATCTGGCCTGTCAGTTTGATTTCGCCATCAGGGGTTTTAATGTACACATCAGACCCCGATACACGGAAAGTCACCTGATCAGAGCTGTATTTGGCCAGGATGAGCGTATCGACCCCTCCGCGACCTCCGTCAATGCTATCATCACCGGATTGGTAGATGATCGTGTCATCACCACCACCGCCTGACAAAAGGTCGTTTCCGGAAGGGCCAAATGGGGTATCGTTTCCATCGAACAGGACATCATTCCCGTCACCCCCAAACAGTGTGTCGTTCCCGTCACCTCCATCCAAAAAGTCAGATCCATTGCCACCATTCAGAGTGTCGTCTCCCGCACCACCATTGAGGTCATCATTGCCATCCTGGCCGAGCAGTGTGTCGTTCCCATCACCTCCATAAAGCCGGTCTGTGCCGGAACCTCCGTCGAGTGTATCCGCACCACCACCGCCATAAAGCGTGTCATCCCCTGCTTGGCCGTAAAGGAAATCAACACTGTCGTCGGCAGACAGACCGCCTGCACCAAACATCGTGTCGTTTCCGTCGCCGCCGTAGAGTGTGTCTGAGCCCAAACTACCGTAGAGTTTGTCATTGCCGGCTCCCCCGTTCAGGGTATCGTTTCCGTCACCACCATCGAGAAAGTCATCATCTGCGCCGCCATCGATGTCATCCACTCCGTTCCCGCCAAGCAGGACATCTTCACCGGCACCACCCTCAAGCGTATCGTTTCCGTCACCGCCCTGAAGGTCGTCTTTGCCCTCTCCACCGCGGAGCACATCGTTGCCACTTCCGCCGGCTACTACGTCATCACCTCCGCCAGCATCAATCTCGTCATCCCCGTCCGCGCCGGAAAAGAGCTCTGCCTGATCAGTTCCCGTGAAGGTGTCGTTAGCAGACGTGCCAAGAAATTGTTGGCCTGCTGCGCTTTGCCAATCGGCCAGTGAGACACCGAGCAGGGTGATCGTATCGCCATTCCCGTATGTGATCAGAACATCATCACCTTGCTGAGAAATGGAAACACCCGCTTGTTGCAAGGTGGGATTGATACTTGTGCCAGCTATCGAGATTGCGTTCTTGAAGATGTCAAAGTTCGTATAGGTCTTCTGACCATCTCCAACGTTGGCGCTGACAAAGATCTCTTCGCCGATCTTCTCGCGCCCGCTGCTATTCGGCATAATGGCGGTGATATCGTTGTTCGTTACAAGCGAAGTTCCAACAAATGATCCACCAGCGACATACCATGAGCTCAAGTTGGCAGTACTTTGGATCTCGACATCATCTCGGTCATAATATCGGGTTCCATCGTTGCGCACGCCATAGGTCATGACATACTCATAGTCTCGCTCGTGACTAGTTTCGCCATCTTCACCAACAGTATACTTGGTGAACGTCGCAACCACTCCGGGGCCACCCGGCACATAGCCCCCAATGGGAGCATCGATCCTATAACCCCGGGCGCTGCCACTATAAACAGTTTGGACCCAGGATATTTCAGACCCCAGAAAGGAAACATTAAAGGTGCCAACGAGATCAGCACTATGAGTTTTAGGATCGTTTGAATCGTAGCTTTCGCTCAACGTTTGATAACTCGGCAGATCCACATCAAGGTTTTTGACGGTACCCATTTTGATCGCGGGAAGATCATAGGCTGACACCCCTCCTTCAGGAGGGGTGTAACTCTGAGATCCCGGTGAATCCCAAATTTCATAATCGATCCTCTTAACGCCAATCGGGACAAGTTCTTCCCGTGTTGGCTCACCTACTCCACCTTTGAATACGGTTCTGTGAAACTCGTCGGTCGCGTCTGGGTTGATGATGACGGCATCGAAAAGTGACCAGTCAAAATTGGCTCCCAAGCCCAGCAGGCTTAAGTCAAAATCCGCAAAGTTCTCTTCCGTCAGTCCTTCAACGTTAACAGTCAAAATACCCGCACGGCTGTCAAAATAGAACTTGTCAGCTCCTTTTCCGCCAAAGAGTATTGCCGGACCCTTTCCGTCAGGGTCCAATTGGCTACCCGCGCCATCCCCCGTCAGGTCTATGTGGAACGTGTCGATTCCGGCTCCACCCGCCGCCATCTCTCCGCTCGCCATGTGAAACACATCCTCACCGACACCGCCGATGGCAACTTCAAAATTCGTGGCATTCAGGTCCAGTTCAACTGCATCCGTCCCTTCGACAATCGCAATGTCACGCCCTTCACCACCGTCGACCTCGGTATCTTGAGCATCGAAGTAGATGGTATCGTTCCCACCTTCTCCACGAAGAACATCAGCGCCGCCGCCTCCCTTGAGGATGTTGTTTTCGGAGTTGCCCGTAATTTGATCGTTATGATCGGTGCCTGTAACGTTCTCGAAGCCTTTGATTGCAAGAGAGCTGTCGCCCGAAACGATGGATCCATTTCCGTCATCCGGATCAGCGAGCGTTACCTCAATCGCCGCATCCATGTCCGAGGCATCCAACAGATCGCCTTTTTCAGAGGAAAGACCGGCGTCAATGCCACCGTTTCCGTCGACATTCAGATCAAACAGTGCGGGATTGAAGTTAACGACATCGTCGTGCGCCGTAAGCGTAAGGTTCTCAAAGTTTGTAAATAGGTCTCGCCAAGCATTAGGGGAATTCACATCTGTAGCGCTAAACACTGCAGCAGAACTTGAGGTTGCTCCCTGGTGGAGGCTGATTTCGATCCCTGATGCAAACTCACCATAACTAAGTGTATCATTGTCAACGCTGCCGTCGGCGTTCTCGCCGCCATCAAGATAGTCACTGCCCAGCGACCCTATTGCTCTATCGTCGCCCCCTCCAAAATGCAAAAAATCTCTGTTTGAACTACCCGTGACTGTATGTCCATCATCGCCTAAAACGAGGAGGTAGGTGTAGCTCTGATTGAACTCAGACAGATCTATATGAGTGATTGCGAAAAATACTTCGGAGAAAACTACATCCACCTTCTCAATTCCAGGTGCATATATTTTGTTTTCCTCAAGCTGGACTATCGATTGGTAAACGGGAGAGGCACCGGAAGCTGCTGAAATAGTCGTTCTTGGGTCGAGTCCAAGGTCTATGGCAACTAAGTTTTCCTGCTTTACCATGTTACCCTGACTCTTCTCAGGGTCCATATATTCTGAAAACTCGGTGGGGTCATCTTCATCCAGTAGATTATGCGTTAACTCATGTACTAGAATCTGCTCCGCACTAAACTTATTCACTTGCCCATTTGCAGTGAGATAAAAGGTGTTGTTTCGTACCCACTCGTAGTCGATGTAGACATTGTATTCCAACCCGTCTGCGGTGCTGGTCACATCAGCATAGGCCGTGTCGTTTTCGAAAATAATTCGAAAGTTTCGTTGATCGGAAACAAATTTCTCTAAGAAAACTTTACCAGATTTGGTGTCGTAAATGTTCTGAAGTACTGTCTTCGTTTCAAGTTCGAATTCAGTTAAAGAATTGGAGTTAAGTCCAAATTTGGAAAGGACATCATTGAATGACATATTCTGACTTTCTAAGTTATTTAAAATCAATCGCAAGTGCCATACCAGCCCAGTGTTTCGGCGCAGAATTCACTTAAGCTGTGTATATTTATTAGTATCTTGGAAACGTCTTCTTTCGTGCCATCAATGCCCGTGGCTATATCACACTGAGCAACATCAACCCGTCGCCTGTGGCTAGTAGTTTGCCCTGATGCTTCACATGACAGATCAACGCCGACTAATAGAGATTTCATTGCCGCCTGATCTGGCACTATACCCCACAACCTGAAAGAGCGATTATTTGTGGTTGTCAATATTCCAAGTTTATTAATATTGGTAATTTTTACATTGAAGCGCTTAGTGGTTCGAAAGCTCGCCTCTATAGGATCGGTAGGAAAATGGGGCCTATTAAATTTTGAAGGCTCTATTGTTTTCAGCGATGCGAAATTGCTTAAGAGTGTTTCTATTTTCTGATTTCCTATTTGGTTCGCAAAAAGACTATCACCAAAAGCGGAAAAAAATAATAGTACAGGTAAGCAATATAATACTCTATTCATCTTGTGTCGCATGTTCATCTAGATCCTCTTGATGTTGTCCAAGCACAATTTAACACCGACTGATCCGACGCCGGTACGACCAGGCAATCCAATTTCTTTCTGAAGTGTCTCCGTCCACCTGTTCCGCTCCAACACTGTAGCGTCCAGGTTAAAACTGTGGTTGCGGTTGAGCCATATTCCGAGTTCTGCTGGAGCATCCTTTTTAGGAATCTGACAAGCAGTTGGGTCATAGCTCTCAGCCAGCGTTGGCTGTTGCATTATCCCGAGACATAGACAGGTTCCAAGGAACATGCTTGCTAAGGATTTTTTCTGCAAACTCTTGCTCATATACCCAAATTTGAAATTTGTATAAGTTTTGCTCATGCATGCATAGATTGTGGTTGGGGTCAATGCTCACCCTTCCGATTGTGTGGTTGGTCTGACGACTAAAAGCCCAGCAATTCAACGCCTTGTCTGATGCGTTTGCGAAGTTGCTAAGACGGACTTACCACTGCGTAAATCCGATGCCAGATACCCGATCGTGTTGTCACGAGTTAGGAGGCTGCATTGAAGACTATAACAAGAACTAACCACAAAGCTGCCTTTGTGGCTCTTTGCTTGGTTTCGGCCAATTAACGAACCAGATGCTGAGAATAGCAAACAAGTCCAGAACCCCATGATAGGCTACCTATTCCCAGAACTTTCTTGGCCTTAGATCTTCAGCTATCTCGTCATATGGCTGCGGAAGTTTGCCCATCAGCTCCTCAGCTACTGATTAGGTAACAGTCGATCCGATATCTTCCAAAGAGTGCCTGTGACTCTGTAGCTGGTAGTGCCAGATGTCATTGAATGCCACCCAACCTCAATGTCTTCACCCTCTAAGAAGACACAGTTGCCAGTCCGAAGTTCAAGCGCCTTGCCAAACCCTTGGACCGGTTGTCCGTCCACCAAAACCTGTGCGGTGACATAACGTTCAACATTGGCAGGCTCTGGGAACTGCTTAGTTTTGTGAATACAAAGTTCGTAGAACCCTGGAACGCCGGATATAAGGACCGAGGAAGGTTTACTGTCCGTCGCGATAGAGTACCAATCCATAGTCCAGTCCGAAGATACCGGCGTCATGTGAAAGCCTTGCAGTGTTTCGTTGTCTAGCGGTGCAACGCTTCCCTCAAAATAGTGTCCGTGATAAGGGTTGGCGATCCTGGGTTGTCTGCTCCATAGGACTACTTTTTTGCCTGTCACTACCGCGCACGAACCGGGCGGCAAGCTTGCGTTGTTAACACCAACTCGCTCATTGTCGGTGTAGATTTCAAGCTCCTCCGACTCTGAGGTGGTATCCATAATCTGACCGTCCCTACACAATATGTACGTCCGAAGTTCGCTTGTGTTGGCAATTAGCGTGCCGTACCCAGTCTCGTTTCCAGACGGCTGTTGCGCCCAGACGTGAGTGAGTTTCCATTGGTTGTGAATCCTGTTGGCAGTTTCATCCGTTTCAGTTTCCGCATGCGCGATTGTTCCGGATGACAATATGGCGGCCAAGAGTTGAATGGATCTAAGCATATGCAATTCCTACTAAAACCTTTCTGTTTCACCTAAGATCAATAGATCGCAAAATGAAAGAAAAAGTTGATTTTGTAGCCAATCATTTTTGGGTAAGCTGCTTTGCTGGTTGTAACTTAGCCTTGCCTGTCACTCGCGCAGCATGAAGCTGGTGCTACTTCTTCAACAGGCTGGATGAACTTAAACGATCCCTCGCCACACAACTCAGGATCGGCAGTGGCGAGTGTCAGGCCGAACCTTTCGATCAGCGTGACGGCCACATCGATGTCCAGCAGATAGAATGACATGGCGTCTCGGGATCCGCGTGACAGGATCATGTCTCCGTTCCAGCCCCAATGACCGATGCCAGCGCATTCATTCAGCCAGTTCTGGATTTCGTTCATCTTCTGCCCAAATCCTTCCTCTGGGACGCACACCCGAACCTTGATCGGGAAGTACTTCTCGTCAGCGGCCTTCTTTCGGGATCTGCTATTGGTCGGCATCTATCAGTGGCTTCCTGTGCAGCGTTTTGAACGACACAGCCCGCTAAGGATGTTCGACTGACGCTTCAGCTCGCGATCTACGCTGACCCATCTTGCGGTGCGCTGCGTGCGACGATTTCCAGAACGCCATCGGGCAGGGGGCGTTGCAGAGCTTGCGCCTCCTCCCAAGGGGCGGTTAGCCATATTTCGATCTCGTTTTGACCGGTGAGTATGACCGGCATCGCCTTGGGGTGAATCGCACCCACGACATCATTTGGCTCAGTCGTCAGGAACCCAAATAGGTCGGTTGTTACTTCACCTTCCTTGAGCTTTCGAACGCTTGTCCAGTTCGTCCATATCCCGGCAAAGAAAGCCAGCGGTCGATCTTGGTTAAGCGCAAACCAAACCGGCTCGGATTTACCTTCGGCGTTTCGCCCGGGTTCGGAGAATGAGGTAAACGGCACCACACATCTGTTTTCCACACCCAACCAGCGCCGCCAGTGCGGGCTCTTTGTGTTCCGGACGTTGGTGACACCCCGATCCACTTTTTTGCCTTTCAAGGCGAACACAGGGCTCGGCATGCCCCATCTGGCCATGGTGAGTTGCCGCTCGCCTTTATGAATCCGCGTGATCGGTGCTGAGTAGTCCGGATAGATGCCAGGCTGAGGCGCAAGGTTGCCCACGGCCTCGGCCACCGTCATGGCTTCGGTGATATCGATGATTGCCTGTCGGCTGGTTGTGTTGGAATACAGATTGCACATCTGGTCAGGCTAGGGATGAAATTTGGATTGGACAAGTTAGAAATGTTCCCTAAGTGTTCTCATTATGCCCGCCGCGAATCCCCCGATACATCCGCACCCCGGAAAGCCCGTCCGCAAGATGAAGGATGCGGCGCGGGACAAACAGGTTATAACACTGCGCTGTAATTTGTGTCAGCGGAAGGTAAATTTCCTCGCTGAAGATCTGGTCAAAGTTGTTGGTCCGGATTGGCCGGTCCATCAAGCCCCGTTCCCGTGTCACAAGCACGGTCGTGAGTTCGTTGATACGCGGGCGTGGCGTCCTAAACCCGAACATTTGGGTCGCGTGGCAATCCGGCGACCGTCCCGATTGATTCAGACTTGGACTACGATGATGCTGGGGGATTGATAATGTGCCATAGGGCACTGCATTGAAAATACTGTATTTACTCAAACAGCGATAGGCGAAGTGAGACACGCCATAATGCGTATTCACCGTGTGAACACCAATCCGCGCTCGTTAGTCGAAGTCTGATTGGTGATCACTACGGTTGTATGTCGACCTAAAGCACAATGGGTTCCTTGATGCTTTCGCCCATTGGGACGACGATTTCATTATTTGCAGCGTGAATTCTGAAACCTGTTAACGGTTTCCCTGGCCCCCAGTAGTTCTCAAGATCAACATCGATTAGAACGCATTGGCCAGCAATGGGCGAAATAACTTGAAGAACAAGGCCAGATGGCCTCTCGGCGACAAAATCTAGATCAAGTATTCCATCCTCTGGGGGGGTGACATAGACCCATGATGTCAGCTCTCCATTTTTCCAGCCGCTGGTTGTGACAGTACCCTCTGCGCTCACGACGACATTGGGTGGGAGCTTCTTTTGTAGAGCGAAGGTTCCGGATTCGACTGAAGCGACTCTGACGTAAGACATAGCAATTCCTTTCTCAAAAACATCAAAAGTGCCAATATGTGCACGTTTCTTCCATAACACACATCGACAAAGAAATCTCTGAGGTCTTCATACTTACGGGGGAAAGCAATCTTACCGGCAACTTGGGACTGGTATATTCGATTCATCAAGAAGCTTACATCATACATCGGCTATCGAGTATGAGCGTTGTCGCGCAAAAAAAGCCGCCGCTGTAACCGCTTATGTGAGCCGATCAGATATTATGGATATCCAAAGCCAAAAGTTAACGCTAGGTACGCAAAAATTACGCAGATGCTGTTCTAATATATTAATTCTAGAAGAAAACCGTAGTCCTCTCGACCGCACCAGAACTAACTTGATCAGTTGGTTCTTGGCCTTATAAACAAGGGCAATCAGCATTTTTCGAGTGTGTCGCATAACGCAAACAGCACACACGGACAGCACACAATGGCCCTTAGAATGACGATCAAGTACATCGACTGTATCAGCGACTCCCAATGGCGTTTCCGCAGAAGGTGGCCGAAACGGGTGCGTGAAATCCGTGGTGAGGACGCTTACCAAAAACACATACAGGCACGAGAAGGGGCTGCTTTTCAACGCGAGTACCAATTTCACCTCAGAAATTTTGACACCATTGTTGAGGATACGCTTAGGCGGAACCCAACGGTTGATACTCGGTCAGCAACACAGAAGTTCATCGACGCCCAGCGCATAGCCGAACACTACATGTCAAGCATCCAGGGTCTTGAAGATGACAGTTGGACACGCGGTGTCTTGGCCGATGGTTTGGCAAAGCAAGGGGAAGCGCCGGAGGTGGTGGCCGCTGTATTGAACCCAGATGCGGAGCCCCCGAAACCGACCTTGGCTGACATGCGGGATACTTACGCTCAAGACAAAGGTCTTGCTGATGACCGGAAGGCCATGGTGAGAATAGATCGCACGTTTGGTCGCCTGAGTGATGCCCTGAAGAAACCTCTGGAAGATGTGACTATTGAGAGCATCGACCGCCAGACTGCTCGCAGCTTTATGGATCATTTGTTGCGTCTCAAGAAAGCCAACGGCCAGCCACTCGCGCTTAAGTCATGTCAACGTGAAGTGATCATTGTGGCAGCGGCTTACAACCATTCTGTCAGGGAATTGGAGATACCATCGGAGCGTAACCACTTCGAGCGCCTTCCGTGGCCCAAGGAACAGATTAGCTCACTAGACAAGAACGTCCCGTTGCCAGATAGCGTCGTAGATGCTGTTCAGGAGACCCTTTCGGGTGGGCGCAGCAAAGACCTACCTGATATGTGGCGGGTACTGAAAGGGACGGGGATGCGACTAGGGGAAGCCTGCGGTCTTCGCGTAAGCGATGTGGACCTGATGGGGGAAACACCATCCATCCTTGTCACCCCCAACGAAATCAACGGTATCAAGAACAGCAACAGCGACAGATACGTCCCGATTGCTTCAGATACGCTCAGGGAGACTCTCAGGAAGCGTTTAGAGGGGCGCACCGGCAGTGAGCCGCTGTTTCCTTCTTATGGACGCGACGGTGGCCCTACGGCTGCCTCTGCTGCGCTGATGAAAGCGGTCAGAAAGATCACCGACGATAAGCGCATGAAGGTCCACGGGCTGCGCCACAGGGCAAGCGACAAGCTTAGGGATGTAGGGGCACCTGTAGAGGTGCGTCACGGGTATCTCGGTCATTCTGCGCAGTCGGTCGCTGAAAACACCTACGGTGGACGTGATGCGCGTTTGAGAGAGTTCGCCAGTTGGGGTAAAAAAGCTGATCTGTAGGCGCAGATAGAGTGCGTAACTCTCGCGATCAGGTTCCTTCGGCTTGTACGCTAGTCTGTGCTGAAGAAGCTTTTCGAACTGATGCCTGCTTTGTCGAAGAAAGCTTGGTTTCTAGTACGCGCATCGCCAATCAATTGGTCCCAACCCATTAATTCGATAGACCCATGAAATCCGCTATTTGGACGGTAAATCCGACCGCGCCCGTCAGCCGTTCGTTGCCAAGAATACGTCCAAGTATCCATATTTCCCACGATATCAGCTACAATGAAGCAGTAAAATATAGTGTTTTGATCAAGCTTAATTGGTCGCCCACGAACGTCCGACAGTCCGCCAGACTGTAGGCGCTGTACGTAACGCTCTACTTGGAACTGCGGGTTCTCGTCATTAGCATAGTTTTTCCGTCCTGGGCGCTTGAACTCAACAAGCAAGACCTTAGAGGGTTCTTCGGTTTGCCGCAGGCCATGGACGTGATCAAAAATCAATACATCGGGCCGTTCGTCGCTTTTTATGGCTGAGGACATTTTGCTGAATTCCACATCCGAGCTAAAATATTGCGCGAACGTTAGCCTTTCATCGACAATCCACAAATCGTGAGATGCGGCTGGCTCCACTTTGCTGTCGCCGCTTTCTATTGTTTTTACCTTTAGTGGGCAAATAAACGAGTGAAGCAGGTCTTCTCGCTGATAGGAACTGTCTCGCGTGTCGTCACGGACTTTTTCAAGTAGGATTTCGATGAAGTCTAGAACTACCTTTCTACGGACAACATACTCTGCGAGGCTGCGTTGTTCAGCATCTTCGATTGCTTTTCCTGCATCCGCGATAGCTGCGCTGAAAGAGTTTATGTCAGCGGCACTTTCTTTTAAGCGCTCTAAGACTGTTCTGATTTTCTCCGCTTGGCGCTCGTCGCGCCGAAATCGCTCGCGGGCGAGATGACCGTAAATTGCATCCTCTTTCAATTCCCCTGAGGGGACTCTGTCTTGCAGTTCGTGCACATCTCCAAAAGCGACAGAGGGGTAGGTGGCTGTAATACGTTCGATTTTTCCCCTCTGTTCGTTCCGCAGTAGCGCCAAAGGTTCCTTCAAAAATTCCTCAAATTTCTCCGCACAGACATCATTAATTATTCGCTCTATGATGACATCTTCGAATGTAAATGCAGTGCGCTCTTGATTTACGTTTTTGTCCAAGAACTCACCAGTGACAATGGAATGGAAGACACGGTCGGAGCCTTTTCCAAAGAAGCCGAGCCCCAACTTTCCGTCGATACACTGTGAATGAACTGTGCGGTCGTGGGCAATGAAATGGACAAAATGTTTCCCCTTCAAGTCCGCACTCGCTACTCTATCGCATTCCATTAGAGTTAGCTTCAAGTCCCCGTATTCGGCGGTCGGGATGGTTTCCTGCGGAGTTCTGCGGTGGACAATATCAGATATTGCATCTGGGTAGTTGCGGGTCTCATCACCAACTCGGACAGTAACGAGCGGACTGCGCCCATCTATGAATGTTGGCAAAAAATGTGACGTAAGATGCTGGAAAATGAAACTGTCTCTGCCGGGGAACTTCGCCCTATATCCGTTGTCTCTCAGATCTTCGAAGCGAACGTAAAACCCGGTATCGCCTGCATCTGTCGCGGGTCCTTCGGAAAGCTCTTTTATCTGGTCATCTAGTGTTAACTCAAAGCTAAACGAACGGCGCTGCAGTTCAGGGCTGCCGTTGTTGAAAACTGATGATACCTTGATCTTCTCGAAGCAGTCGAGCCACATCAGCCTTCCTACGCCTTTGCCACCAATCGCTATTTTGTTGTCCGTGTCAGTCGTTGTAAACGCTTCCCAATTCTTTTCATCCAACCCCCTGCCGTTGTCTTCGACGGTTGCCCAGACGCCATTTTTTGTTCGGTTGGTGCTTACCTCGACAATGACCCGGCCACTTTTTGATACTGCCCCATCAAATTTACTCTGTGTCGAGTGGATTGCGTTACTTACAGCCTCGAACAGTGGCTGCATAGCACCTGCAACATTGGTTGGTTTCGGTAATCTTTCAATGCGTTTTACCAAATTGGGTCGAAGTGATGGCACTGCGAATATCCTCAAAGTTGTTTTCTTTTAATAGCAATCACCTAGCATCATCTAGTTGATTTCGTCGATGGTTGATTTCGAAAAAAAAGCGGCCACCCGAAGGTGACCGCCAGTGTTTTAATATGATTACCTCGGTAGTTCCGAACCCATCATGTGCAGCCCATTCCGAACGATGAAGGCGTTCTGGAAGAAAAGCGTCGATGATAATGCTCTCCAATCCCGCTGACTGAAGTCATAATCAGGGTTCAGGAATGATGCTGTGACGCCCTGTCCTACCTGCTGCGCCTTCTGAATGAGGTCGGCAGTGGGGTTACTCGTCGGGAGTTGTCATTTGTAGCCTCATGGAAGCAGTGCTTGAAGACCCACAGTAGATACTCACCGTGTCCCTTTTCTGCCTTCACCGCTATCAGTTCTTCACCAATCTCCGCAGCGATGTCCTTAGCGGTGCGTCCTAAGGAATGCCGAGGGAATTGAAGTAATCGGGTCCCACTCCTTCACGGGCAACTTTTGCCCAAACAACCGGCCACGAGGTCTCGGGTAAAAATATCGTCACCATGGTCAATCCAATCGTCAGTTTCCGGTGGGTGATTTGGCTTGATGTACCGAAGCTCACATTTGCATGTGTGACCGCATAAACAGAACTGCACTTCATCTGAATTGATGGGCGTTCCATCGTTGAGCCTTGGGTTTGGCCCTACAGGTGCCAGAGGGTCACGCTCAGTTTCATCGTAGGTGGAACGCGAAGAAGACCTGAAAACCGGTTGCAGCTTTATCATCTCCTTGCGCGCGGGAGACCAGAAGTCTGCGTCTTTGCCGTCGGTGAACAGGTTCCGTTCAAGCCACTCGGTAAACCATCCCGCCATGATGGGGTTATACCCTTTGCGAGAGCTTTCGACCAACTCAATGAACCCACGAGGGCTGATAAGGCTGCCCCTGTTACGATGGCCATCAGGGAACCTGAACGGGGTATCTTTGATCTTGATTATGTCAGGTGGGGACACACGCTTTAGAGTCCGTCCAAATCCGCCTTTTACATGTTCCGTGAACCGGGCAAAGCGCAATACATCCGACCCATGGAACCAGATGTTTCCATTAGAGACCAGTATATCTATTTCCTCTCCATCATGGCTGAAGACATGACGGGCGGAGACCTCGGTGAACAAGGGTTCATTGTTAATATCTGTGAACATGATGAGCCTGTTCCTTAGGGTCAGCCTTAAGCTGTCCTTGGGGTTGGTTTAAGGGTGATGGGTAATCTTGGTCTCCTTCGAAGAAGTCGATCATGGTCTTCCTGATAGAAGGAGATGATGGAGATGCCTGACCTTTAAACTACTTAAAGGGTTATGGGTGGGTATTTCAGGGTGGGTATCCCCAATAACTACTCAGCAAAGCCGGTTAACTTGGGTCCAACTTGCGAAAGTAACTGATCAAACACCCCACCTAACAGACGGGTTTCAAAGATTTGGAGGCTGCCAGAAGGCCCCTGTGAGGGCTGCTTGAAGAAGCGGTCAGAGGTGAGATGCGGTTCTGTTAGGGCAACTATGGGGGTTAATTGGTGTCTGAGGTCACTTAACCCGGACCCGTTCGGTTTACATACCCCACCGTGAGAGGGCGACATCTGCGGCAGACTTGTCACGAGCGATGCGAATAACCGTGTTGCGATGCACACCTGTTTCCTTCGCAATGGATGAGTGCCCCAGACCTGCATCCAGTAACGCTGCAATTTGGTCAAACTGCACCCGCGTAAATCCCGGTTTGCGTCCCTTGAATTTCTCGGGAGCGGTCGCCTTGTGATGGGCGATACCGGCTGCCTGTGCTTCCTTGGTGGCCTGTGCTTGGGCCTCGGCTTGTGCCGCCATGAAACCGATAAGGGCGTCCCTCACGGCTTCGTCGGTTGCGCTCTTGGGGTGCGCTTCAAAGGTCTGCTTATTGATCACCGTCTTGATGGTAACACCGCGTCTCAGGAGTTCCCTGAGCGTGTCGGTGACATCCCGATAGTTTCGACCCAAACGGTCCAACCAACGGACAACTAGCGTGTCCCCCTCCCGGAGTTTGTAAAGGAGTTCCTTACCGCCTTCCCTGTCGGCTAGCCGAGTACTGACCCCTGAGGTGCCGTGGTCGGTGATTACATCTTCGTCGAGAATGTCAAAGCCAGCGTCGCGGGCCTGCACAAGTTGGTGTTCACTGGTCTGTTCTGATGTAGAGACGCGGGCGTAAAGGAATGTCTTGGTCATGGGATGCCTGTTCATTTGACTTCTGTTCACAGACATGATGTGTTCACATGGAAAGGTCAACCCTATTGAACGCCCGTGCGGCCAATGCTCGACTTGTTCGTAAGAGCATACCTTACTGAACAACAAAGCCCCGCCGTGAGGCAGGGCCGTTTCGCTAATGTCAAATTGTGCCTTTGATATGTGTAGATAACGCGGCTCGTATTGAAGCGGCTTTAATTGGACGTAAGCGACCTAAGCGCCATCGTTCTTGGGCGGTGGTTCGTAAACGTCCAATAGTAACGACCAGCATCGACAATGACTTCTCACGGTCCCTCGCGGGTTACCTTGAAGGCCACCGAATGGATTTCGCTTTGAACGAGGATATCGAAGGGACCGAAGCAGAAGTTAAAGATGATCATGAAGTTATTCCTATTGTGGTAGTGCCGCATCACGGTGATGCAATGCCTGGATGAATCACCTAAGGGGATGCTTCAACCCTTTATTTTTGCTGTATTTTTAGGACTTTCCCGCAGGTGGAGATAAGGCGGGTGAGGGTGCCCCTAGTGGGGGGTGATGCGCGGCATCCTATTTTATCTCGGGGTCTCGGATTTTTGCGCCCCAACTTTTTTGCGGCATGATCTATTTAATCGTACCGCAATACTTCCTACTTGATCGCGCATGAAACCAAGTAAGTCGTGCCGTTCTTAGCATTCTGCAGTAACCTTTGAACGTGTTCATTGACGTGACTAATAAGGTACCCCCTTGCAGCTAGCGTTTGTCCAATAGCGAGCATCTAGACGGCTTTCTTATCGAAATTATCAAGGCACAAAAGACCGTCGCCAGCGATGAATTCAAATGCGCTCGCCTTGTTCACTCTTAGGCTGTGTTTCTGATTTCAAAAGGAAATAAATGGCACTTGGCAAACGCGCGGAAGTAAGGCAGCGTTGCTATAGGGGATAAATTGTTAGGGAGTTTGGTTTGTCAGGAGTTACCTTGACCGATGTGACCGGCTCAGATCAATTCATACGTGTCGCCTATTTTTCGGCAACTATTGAAAGCGATGTTCACGAAACGGATATCAAATTTGGAAATTGGTACCTTAGCCAAGTTCAATTAAAGATATTCGAGCATCTGAACGGGACCATTCGACACGCGGCTAGAAGAAGATCAAGATTGCCGAGAGAACAAGGCGAGTCTACCCGTGACCATTTAGCCCGCGTCCGCAAAGCAGAAGCATCAAGAGCCTCGCAACTTATTAGTAGCGTTGGCGGCTTTGCAAACTACTCAGATGTTGTGGTCGGAGCAAAAATTGTGCTCGGTTCAATTAAGATCGAGGATGGCGAGGTTAAGATCAAGAGTAAGTCGCTTGTGGTAATGTTGGCCGTTCTTGGGGTAATATCCGGTGGGGTGCTGAACTACAGCGAAGCAAAAGCGGAAATTCGTGCGCTGCAAACCGATTTAGCAAAGATTTTTTTTGGCGTTGAGGGTGCCGAAGTACGAACATACACCTGTGAGTTGCCATCCGAGGATGTGATTTTGTTTAAGATAGAGGAATTGATTAGCGAGCAACGGAATAAATCCAAATGACTTAGTTGCCAGCTACAATGTGCTCAAGAAAACCGAATTGCCTACATTGCTTTTGATTTTTAGCTTACATTTTTATTGGTCGTATGTAGCCTTCCCCCTTAGTCAATACGACTTTGTTGACAGACACGGACAGCACACGCTAATCGTCCATACAGCACACATTCGGGGGAACCTGATGGCTGCCCTAGGGTGTTTTCCCTATAAAAATAAGGGGTCATAGGAGCTGGTTCGAAATCACCGGATGTAGCGGGCAATGCTGAAGGGTAGCCAGGTTTTAAGTGGACATTTTGGGGAGATCAGATAGCGTTTCTAGTTATTTCAAGAGGAGTGTATTTTATGAGACACTATTGCAATGTATTGGCACTGTTTTTTGGAACGCTTATTTTAGCTGGTCCGCTTTGTGCAAGGCAAGATGGCTACGTTTTGGCACCTTCGGTGTGGCCGAACTTGGAAATTCCAGTTTGTTGGGAAAACCCGTCTGCAGCAAACCAAACAGAACGTCAGTGGGTCCGTGACGCCGTAGAAAGAAGCTGGGAAACTCACTCTGAGGTCGACTTTAACGGTTGGGGCAGTTGCCCCAATGGAACCTTTGCGGGTGTAAGAATCCGGGTTGCCGACGAAGGCGCACACGTTAAGCGACTTGGGCGCTATCTTGCCGGCGTACGAGACGGTATGGTTCTAAATTTCACTTTTAACTATTGGAACTCAGGATGTAGTCCAACGCGAGAACAGTGCATTCGTTCCATCGCTGTTCATGAGTTTGGCCATGCACTTGGTTTCGCACATGAGCAAAACCGACCAGATACCCCAGCTTGGTGCAATCAAGAGCAAGGCTCTGATGGAAACGTCCTTGTTGGTAACTGGGACAGTGCTTCAGTGATGAACTACTGTAATGCTGTGTACAATAACAATGGTGTTTTGAGCCCGACCGACATTGCAACTGTTCAACTCTTCTATGGAGCGCGCTTCAGTTCACCGAAAATCTGGGTGAATAGCTATGGGATTGGAGCCGGCGGTTGGG
>NZ_WPZQ01000007.1 GCF_013030265.1 Ruegeria arenilitoris | reverse complement strand
CGATAAAAACCGTTGTCAGCGGTCTTGATCGGAAGTTCCGAAAGAGGTGGCTTTATTGACATTTGTTACTCCTCCCTTTGGATTTCCACTTCACGCGTCGAGTGCGACGGGTCCCTTAGGCCAACTGCAACAGGCCAGTACATATCCCTGTTCGACATCGCCGGGCAGCAATCCACCCATGTCTTGCATTTCGACTTCGCCCTGAGTGAGGCGAACCTTGCAGTTACCGCAGACACCCTGCTGACAGGCGGAATCGATCCAAACGCCAGCATTCAATGCAGTCTCAAGCAGGGTGTCGCCTTCGTTCGCATGCCCATGCAAACCGCTGAGCGAGAAATAAACTTCTCCCCCGGTGCCGACGCTTTCCTCGATTGTAATTTTCTCGCCAAAGCTCTCTTCGTGGACTGCGGCAAATGGGATAATTGAGGCCACGTCGCGTGCCGCCTTCATGAAGCCTTCGGGACCACACATGAAAATGCTGCGCTCAGCATGATCGGGCACAAGGCGCTGCAGCAGATCAGATGATATCTGACCGGTTTCTCCCAAGAACCCATCTTCGGCCTCATCCACGATCATATGGACGGTCACATTGGCAAAGCGCCGATTCAGAAACTCAAGTTGATCGCGGAATATGATGTCTTTCGGAGAGCGTGCGAAATGCACAAAGACGATGTCTTTGGGCAAGGTCACGTCGGTGACATATTGCAGCATCGACATGACTGGGGTGACGCCCGAGCCACCAGACAAGAACAATGGTTTGTCGCTGGGGATATCAACCCAGTTAAAACCGCCGGCGATATCCGCAATCTCGATCTCTGTCCCGGGTGCCATTTGATCATTCAGATAGTTGGATACAATGCCACCGGGTACTCGCTTGACGGTAACCTGAATATTGTGGGGCCGGGTCGGCGTGGACGAGATCGAATAGGCACGCACGTGTTGCTTGCCTTCGATCTCGAAACAGAACGTCACGTATTGGCCTGGCTTGAAGTCAAAACTGCGGCTTTGCGAGTCTTCGAAAACGAATGTCTTGCTGTCATGCGTTTCATCGATCACCGCCTTGCACGTCAAAGTGGCAGGCCCACCTGCATAGCAGGGTTGGTTATTGGCTGAACTCAGGGAAAACGGACTGTCCGTCGCAACGAGCATCTTGCGGAAACCTCCAGAATAGGGTTCGCGCGAGGATAGTGGTGCAGGGGATCTGAAAAACGGTGCAGAATTGTTGTATCAATCGGTTAAAGCGATTGATCTGTGCTGGATCAGTTCTTTGAACAGGGTGACTGCCTGAGCCACCAGAGTATCATGACGTTTTCGTACGTGCACGATGGAATAGATGGGCTGTGGAATCACCGGTGCGTCCGTTACCTGTTGCAATTTCGGATATTCGGCACACAGACCCGGTGCGGCAAACCCGGGGAAATATGCCGTTCCGCCGTTGGCTTTTAGGAAATCCAAAGCCAGATCATTGCTGCCCACCAGGGTCGAACTTTGCGGCTGATCCGAAAACGCCTCATCGTGCTGGCGATCAAAATAGGATGTGTAGGCGACCTGAATGTAGCGTGACCATTGGACATCCTCGATCCGGTCACAATCGGTGGACAGCATCACATAGCTTTCGCTGCCCAATTCGCTAACAAACATGTCCGGCGCTCGCTGCGGGACAAAAACAATACCGATATCCGTCTCGCCGGTCAGAACATCCCGCTGTATCTGTTCCGAGAAATTGGCCTCGAGATACAGGTCCAGATGCGGGTTTCTTTCCCGGATTGCCTTCGTCCAGTCAATCAGCACAGATCGGGCCAGACTGAACTGAACCGATATACGCAAGCGTTGCCTGTTGCCACCGCCACCCGCCTCAACATCGCGCCGCGCCAGGCTCCAGGCGGCCAGCAGCGACCGGCAATGGGTTTCAAAGCGCCGCCCGGCGGCTGTGGGTTCAGCCCCGCCGCGCCCTCGTTCGAACAGGCGCGTGTCCAGTTCCTGCTCCAACTGTCGGATGCGAGCGCTGACCGTGGATTGGGTCACATTCAGGCGCTCAGCGGTGCGGTTGAAGTTCCGCGTTTCCAGAACATCCATATAGGTCACTAATAGCTGGCGGTTCATTTAATCGGTAATCCCGATTGATAGGTGCGTTTCAATTGTATTTATTTGCCAAAGTTTCGCAGATATCAAGCGTCGTTGAACAAGATGTAAGCCCGCCCTTTTGGCGCCAGCAACAGGAGAAGTTTATGTTCATCGTCGATTGCGACTGCCACAACTATTGGTGCAGCGCCACGGTTCTGGAACCCTACATGGAAGGTCTTTTCAAGGACATGTTCGTCCGGGGTGAACGCACCGGCCCGCGTGGTGCGTTTCCCCATGGCCACCGTCCCTGGTTCCATCCCGAAGGCTTTGCACGCCATGATGTGAACCCGGTTGAGGAAGACGACAACTACCTGATCATGAAGGAAAAGCACCTCGACAAATACAATATCGACGTTGCGATCCTGACCGGCGACGAACCAATCGAAGCCTCAACGCTGGCCAACCCTTATTACGCCAATGCGCTGTGCAAAGCCTATAACGACTACATGATCGACTACTGGCTGCCCAAGGACGAGCGGTTCTGGGGCTCGATCGTGGTGGCACCGCAGGACCCGCATCTGGCTGCTGCTGAAATCCGCCGGGTTGGCGGCCACCCCCGTGTCGTTCAAGTTTTGGTGAGCCACGGTGCTGCGCGCCCTTATGGCGACCCGTTCTACCACCCGATTTATGAAGCCTGTGCCGAAATGGGCCTGCCATTCGCCATGCACCTTGGTGGACAGGGCGGTATCAACTCGACCCCCATTGGGGCCGGGCCTTCGACCTTCTTTTGGGAAACCCATGCGATCCTGCCACAGACTGCCATGACCCACATGGCCAGCTTGATCGCCCACGGCGTGTTTGAGAAATGGCCCGAGCTGAAGGTGGTGATCATCGAATGCGGCGTCGCCTGGGTGCCGTCGGTTCTGTGGCGTCTGGACGCGAACTATAAGGCACTGCGCAAGGAAACACCGTGGCTCAAGCGTCTGCCTTCCGAGTATTTCAAGTCGAACATCCGCATGTCTACCCAGCCGCTGGAGCAACCAGCCAACATTCAGCACCTATGGAGCACTCTTGAGGCGATGGATGGTGAGAACACATTGATGTTCGCATCGGACTATCCGCACTGGGACTATGACGATGTCAACAAGTTGCACGTCCCGCCCGCATGGCGCGAGAAGATTTTTGGGCTCAATGCACTGGACGTCTATACCCGCCTACCGCGCCCGATGGCGCATGCTGCTGAATAAAGAAGGAGACTTCGACAATGGCAAACAAGCATTTCGCCTGCAAAATCGATGAAGTTCCCGCCGACGCGGCCAAGATCGTCACAGTTTCGAACTTGCCCATCGGCGTTTTCAAACTCGATGACGGTTATCACGCTTTGCTCAATATCTGTCCTCACAAAGGCGCGGCCCTCTGCGAAGGCCCGGTCTGCGGTACGACCCGCCAAACGGACTCAACCGAGTTTGTCTATGATCGCGCTGGTGAAATCGTCCGCTGCGCCTGGCACGGTTGGGAATTCGACATTCGCAGCGGTGAGTTTCTTGTGGATTCATCCATTAAAACGAGACGCTTCGATGTATCAGTAGAGGGTAGTGATCTCTTCGTGCATCTGTAAGTTACAGGTCTCACGACGAAGCTCAGAAACATTAGGCAGTTCAAATTCTCCTCCCAACTGCCTGTGCTGGCATTGTCTACAAATAGGCAATGCCAGTTTGCAGAACTGGCTGAACGCGTTTGCCCAACGTCAGAAGAGCATCAAGGTCGGATGAGCTGGTGAAAATGGCCGAAACACTAAGCCATTGATTTCAAGGGGAGACGAGTCTCAAAGATTCAGTCCCAATTCTTACGTATTCCGACAATGTTTGTCGGATCACCTTAAGGTGAGACTGCGGTTACAGTAAAATTAGCTGCTAAGAGTTTTATGTTTTGAGACTCTAAAATCATGATTTCTTAACCGAACAAAACAGTCCTTCCTTTAACACGCAGAGAACCGCCGGAAGTCCCCCAAAACACCAATACCGCGAATTGTACGAACAACAGCTTTTGGGCGTGTTGCCGACAATCCCATTTAATGAGGTGTATCGCAATCCAAGCTAACTACTGCGCTTTGCCGACCGGATTGCCGTCACCATCAAACTTATTCTGCAGCAAGTTCTAACTTGCTATTCGGTGGTTTGTTCATCGATGTTGTGGACTTAGCAGTATCGCGCGGAGTGAAGAGTAGGAAAATCGATGGCAGGGCAATCAACGTGAAGAGCGTGCCAATGCTCATCCCTGCTACAATGATAATGCCGATACTGCCACGCGCCTCTGCTCCCGGCCCTTCGACAAGTAACAGCGGGATATGCCCGATGATGGTTGCGATAGTGGTCATCAGAATTGCTTGTAGCCGAGATTGCGCTCCTTCGATGATCGCAGTCACGGAATCCTTGCCCTGATCCATCAATTGATTGGCAAACTCTGTAATCAGAATCCCGTTTTTGGCGACCAGCCCGACCAACGTGATGATTCCAATTTGTGAATAGATGTTGATCGAAGTGAACCCAAGAAAAGAGATCATTACTGCACCCGAGAGTGCCAGAGGAACTGAGCCCAAGAGAATGATCAGCGGTGAACGAAAGCTGTTAAATTGAACCACGAGCGCGAGGTAGACGATTGCAAGTGACATCGCCATGGTCGCCAAAAGGCTGTTCGCCTCTTGCTTGATCTGGCGTGAAACTCCCGCGTAATCAATGGTGTATCCGGGTGGTAAGATCGCATCTGCAGCCTTCTCCAATACTGCCAGCGCTTCGGCCTTGGTTATACCTGGGACTACGCCTCCGGTCACTCGAAAGGCGCGCTGTTGGTCAAATTTACCAAGCGCACGCGGTTGCGCCACAACGTGGATATCTGCCAGCGTACTCAGCGGCACTATGGTGCCATCGCTCAGCCTGATCCCCAGTTCACTGAGCGCTGCAGGTTCCGCGCGGAATTTCTCCTCAGCCATCGGAATGACCTGATAGGCGCGACCTCCTGCATCAAACCGATTCACGTATCGGTCTGATAGCAAGGCCGAAAGCTGCGCAGTCACGGACCGGCTGGTAAGGCCGAGATCTGCCAACCTTTGGTGATTGTAATCCAGCTTGATTACAGGCAGGTCGGTCTTCAGGTCAGTATCCACATAAAGAAACTTACCGCTTTCAAAGCCGACCCCCAGGAAGGCATAGGCAAGACCCTGCATCTCCTGGTACGTACCCGGGCCTTTGACCACCATTTCTACGTCAAATTGCCCTGCGGTGGGCAGAGCCGCACCGAGGAAGGGTAGAACCTTCAATTCGCTCAATTGTGCCAAGGCGCCGTATAGTTGCGGCAGGATATCTTTGATGTTCTGTTCACGTTCAAAGAAGTCTTTGAACTCTATCCCGCCAAAGCCACCTTCTTTGGTCACAATCTGCCAGAAGCTTTCCGAACCAGGCAGCGACAAGCCAAGATCAACCAACTTGTCCATACCCGCATTGGTCGCATCAAGTGAACTTCCTGGCGCAGCCTGGATTACCACGCTGATCATGCCCTGATCTTCAACTGGCGCCAGTTCCTTGGCTGAGAAAAGGTAAAACGGAACGACAAGAAGCGAAAACACAAGCGAAAACACAAGAATTTGCGCACGCCAGTTGAGCAATCGACGTAACAGAGCGCCATAAGCCCTAGCCAGTGTATCGAAGGCGCTATTCACTTTTCGCGTAAGCCAGGCTTCGTGCCCTTTGTCTCCAGTCAAATATGCGCTCATCAATGGCGATAAGGTCACCGCAACAACGCCCGACAGGACAATCGCAATAGCCATGGTGAAAGCAAATTCCCGGAACAAGGCCCCTGAAAGGCCGGCTGTGAAGCCAATTGGAATAAACACGGCAGCAAGCGTGAATGTCATCGCCACAATCGGTTTGACCAGCACGTGAGAGCTTAGCAGTGCGGCTTCAATCCCTGACTTACCCTCGCGTTTGTACCGCGCCACGTTTTCCACAACCACAATCGCGTCATCCACCACAAGGCCGACCGAGAGCACAATCGCCAGAATAGTCAAAAGGTTCAGAGTGAACC
The DNA here is from genome assembly GCF_013030265.1 of Ruegeria arenilitoris. GTDB lineage: Bacteria > Pseudomonadota > Alphaproteobacteria > Rhodobacterales > Rhodobacteraceae > Ruegeria > Ruegeria arenilitoris_E. Next base: position 312,933 of record NZ_WPZQ01000007.1, on the reverse strand, counting down.
CCATCGCAAACATGCCAATCAATGCTCCAAGGATCGACAAGGGGATGGCCACCAGTGGCACAATCGCCACCCGGATTGACCCCATCATGAACAAGATCACAGCACCGACCAACAGCACAGTTTCCGCAAGTGTCTTGAATATTTCGGTCAGCGCCGCGCGCATATATTCCGTGCTGTCATAGACGATTTCGATCTCCAGCCCCGCCGGCAAACCTGCGTTAATCTCGTCCAACAACACGTATAGATCGTTACCGATGGCGATTTCGTTGGCTCCGGGCAGAGGCCAGATCGAAAGGAACACCAGCTTGTTGCGCCCATCACGTGCATCCACGGGCGCCGTATCTTCACCCATTTCCACACGCGCGATGTCTGAAAGCTTCAACTGATAGCCATCCAGATCGCGCAGCACGAGTTCTTGAAAGTCCTCGACAGTCTGCAGACTGGCATTTGTCAGGATATTTAGTTTTTGATGTGTCCCTTCCAAATTTCCCACTGCTGCCACGAGGTTGTTGTTCTGAAGTGCGTTCAAAACTTCGTCCGCCGACATGTTGACTGCTGCTAGGCGTGAAAGGTTCAGCCAAATACGCAACGCCGGTTGGCGGCCACCATCCAGACCTACCCGTTGCACACCATCAATAGAGGAAAGGATCGGAACCACGTTGCGGTCTAAGTAATCCGTGACCTCGTGGCGCGCCCAAAACTCAGAGGATGCCGACAGATAAAACGCTCCTGCGACCCGATCAGCGCGTTTGACCGAAACCGCTGGATCGTCGGCACCCAGCGGCAATTCGGACCGTACCTTGTTCAATTCTGCTGAAAGCTGCGCCAGAGCAATTGAACTGTCTTCGCCCAGCTTCAACCAGGCGGTCACGGTGCTCTGTCCAGCAACTGTTGAACTGTCGACAAAGTCCAAGCCTTCGATGGCGTTTGTCGCCTTTTCAATCGGATCGGTAATAAAGCCCTGCACAACCTCCGCGGACGCCCCGGTGAAATGGGTTTTGACTTCAATGGCCGAGCTTTCCAATACAGGGAACTGCACGATCGGCACGCGGGCGATGGCATATAGCCCGCCCAGTACCACGACCAATGCCAGAACAATTGACAGAACCGGTCTGCGAACAAAGATCTCCATAGCCCTGCCTCCCTTTACCAGCCGCTATCGGATTGCGGGTCCTGCGGCAGATCCTCCACCACATTGGTCAGCACGCCCGGGTAAAGCTTGAACGCCCCATCTGTGGCCACCAATAATCCGGCTTCCAAACCGCCGCTGATCAGCACCCGTTCTCCGTAGTATTGAACCCCTGTCACATCCCGGCGGTTCGCTCGGAACGTGCCTTCTTGTTCTCCCGGGACCAGCAGATTCACAAACTGTCCATAGGCATCCGATTGCAGCGCGGATGAGGGAAGTTCGACCACTGGGATCGGGGCGTCTAACGCCACTTCAACTTCAACAAAACTGCCATGAGATAACGCGGCCTCTAATCCGCGCAGTTCGACTCGGTAAAGACGCGTGCGAGTATCTGATGAAACTCCCGCGTCGCGAGAGATTATCGGCCCAGTCCAATTCTCGTTGGATCTTGCTATCACCCCGATTGCTGCGCCTACAGGCGGGTCTCCCAGAAACTGTGGAAGCCGAAAATCTATCCAGATTATCTCGTGCTGATCCGTGATCCGTGCGACCTCGCTACCGCTGGTCAAGTATTGCCCGACTGTCAGCTGACCGGGTCGGGTTTGCCCAGAGAATGGCGCGCGGATGGTTTTCTGCTCAATCGTCTGCTCGATCACCTCAACATTCGAACGGGCGATGTCATAGGTGGCCCGCGCCTGGTCAAGCCGAGCTTGATTGGCACTGCCGCTTTCTAAGAGTTTCTCGGCCCGTTCCAGTCCAAGCCGCGCAAGAGCCACCTCGGCCCGCGCACCAATCAACTGCGCGTTTTCCATGCCGATGTCGAGTTGTACAAGAAGCTGCCCCGACTCAACGACGTCTCCCGGCTGAAAACCAAGCCGTGCGATCTGACCGGCGTGCTGACTGTGAAGGACGACGTGATCTCGCAACACAACCTCGCCCGGCAGGCGAATCTTACGGGAAAATGATGACAATTCGGTTGTGATAGCTTCGACAGATTCCGAATGCTCCGGATAGGCTTCTCCGGCTGCGATCGCATCTGAAATTTGCGTGTACTTAACGAAACCCAGGCTACCGACAATAGCCGCAAGCAGGATAAAAAGAACAGCGGTGCGTAAGACGAACATCAGTTTCACCTGGTTAGTAAGAGCCGGATTTTGTTTTTGCGATTGGGGCGCGGGACCTAAGCGCTCGTTCCACCTTCGAGCCCCAAACCAGGCCTTTGACGATGGAGACCAGCCAGAAAGCTCCACCCTTCACTTGCAGCAGCGCCAACAGGATGAAGGGCATAGGGTTGCCTCGTGGTAGGTGGTCTCAAAAATGCCGGAATACCATCGTTGCCAGGATTGCGATCCAAAGCAGCTGAACGACGTGATACCAAAGGCCAATACGTCGGGCGATAGCTTCAAGTATCCCCGGATCTTTTCCAAGCTCTCTTTCCTTGGCCAGCTTTCTCCAGCCATTACCAATGGGCCAGATACCAATCACGAAGATCACGATGGCAAGGCTGGCACCTACATGAATGAGTGTTGGCATTTCCGCCCAGCCCCCTAGTTGCATCATCAGCCATTGGCCTAATGCAATTGTTGCTAGTCCGGTAAAGGTCCCTATGACGGCAGCTCTTTTAAGATAGTCGCTTGCTGGTGCCTCTTTGCTGGGGTCTTCACGGGCAAACCAAAGAGCCTTTTGCCCGCCACCAATCGTCAAGCCAAACCAGATAGTGGCAAACAAAATGTGCAGGAAACGGGCGGTAAGATAAGGGTCCATTTCATTCTCCGACTGTGAGCGGGCCCGAGTCGCCTCGGTTCATTTCAGGCAGACTTATTAGCGATGTTCAAAATTCAGCGTAATATCTATAAAATGGATAGCTGATGAAAAATAATTGGACAGGTGATGAATAGATTTCCAAGCGCGGATCGCCTTTTAGAGTTTAAGGCAGTGGTCGAAGCAGGCAGTATTTCAAAGGCGGCTGATCAACTGTATTTAACCCGCCCTACGTTGAGCCGTCGCCTAAACGAGTTGGAAGCATCGCTGGGACTACGCCTGCTTCAACGTACAACGCGTGATCTCTTCCTTACGCCAGCCGGTAAAGAACTCTATATCCGAGCGGAACGTATTGCCGCTGATGTCGATGCGACTTGGAAGGCCCTGAAGCTACATGACGATGAACCACGTGGACCTCTGAGAATTTCTGTGCCGGAAAGCGAATTTGCCGCCGCATCACTATTTACAGAGTTTGCTACTGAGTTTCCCAAAGTCGAGTTGGACATAGTCGTTACCAATCGCCGTACCGACCTGCGCGCAGCTGGTATCGACGTCGCTCTGGTATTTGGGAAAATTAACGATCCCTCGCTGATCACAAAAAGCATCTTCAGCAATCGAACTCTTGCGATGGCCACCGGCAGCTTTCTGGCGGAGCACGGCATGCCGGATAGCCCAGAAGCGATACAGAACTTTGATTGCATTGTTCTCCGAAATTCTGAAGGGTTTCCAGAAGTCCAATGGCCACTGGCATCGGGTAAAACTCTCAAGGTTCGTCCTCGCATGCTGACCGCTGGTTTCAGGTTAATGGTTCAGGCGGTTTATGCCGGGCTCGGAATAGGGATGTTGCCCGAAAGTGCGCTTAGCAAGAACTCCGATCTAGTCGCGCTTTTCCCAGACGATGTGGTTCGAGAAGATCACCTGCGATTGGTTTATGTCGAAAGGGATTTCCAGCTTCCCCATGTCCGCGCCTTCATAGAGCGCTCTGATAAGTATTGGAAAAATTGGCTTGAGAACTGGTGAGCGAGCAGCGGTTTTTCCCTAAACACTCTTTTGGTGAAGATTAACAAAGTCCGTTTTGGCTCAATAGTGGTGCTCGACTCTAAACTTCCAAGCGGCGGCTTTGTTGCACATTACGATGATCTCATCAGTAGGCATCGGACGGTATGTTTCCAGATTTCCGCAACCCGCGGACGTTCGGCGCCGCCGTGACAATCCGCGAACACTGCTGAGGGACATTATGTCAAGCGATCTCTGGTTGAGTGGGTTCCTCATCTACGAACCAAACGTACTCTTTTAGCATTACCTCGATGAAACGACCTTATCGCGCTTCTTCGATCGCCAAACGCCGAAAAACTCATGGTCTGATCGCGACCACTCTATGACGGCGAACCAACCTGTTTTCGATCAAAGACGTGCACGAGAAGCGTTGGGGCAGGGCGCCTGCGATGCAAGAACTAAGATCCAAGCTCGATCCGGAGCAAAACAATGAACTTGACTGGCTATTGCTACGGTTCCCGGCAAAGTGGTTTCGAAAACAGGTCAGAAGGCCGGCTTTCGCTGCGGGCGTGATATGATCGCCGACACTTCGTGAGAGCAGACTTTGTTCACTGTATCTGGGATACAGACACGGAAGACAGCCAACAAATGGAAGCCTCTGCCGATGGCAGAGGCTCATTAGTAACCCTTGAAGCCTGTAGGTTATACGCGGCCTTTCCAGGGGATCAGCCAACTTTCCAACTTGCGCATTCCGACTTCAATGGCGAAGCCGATGATTCCGATCACGATAATCCCTACGATGATGATATCGGTCAGCTGGAACTTCGAGGCGGTCACGATCATCTTTCCGAGGCCAACGTTAGCCGCAACTAGTTCAGCCGCGACAACCGTCCCCCAACAGACCCCCATCGCCACCCGTGCTCCGGTAAAGATGTCAGGGAGCGAGTTGGGTACAATCACCCGGCTCAGGATCTGCCATTTGGAAGCGCCCAGTGAATAGGCTGCGTGTACCTTGGTGATAGCTACGCCTGACACACCAGATCGCGCCGCAATTATCATGATCCACAAGGCTGCCAGAAACAGAAGGACAACCTTGCCGAGCTCTCCGATTCCGAACCAGATGATGATCAACGGGATCAACGCCAAGGGTGGAATGGGACGCATGAATTCAACAATCGGATCAAACCACCCGCGGGCCCAGCCCGTTAGACCCATGGCATAACCAATCGGAATGCCCACTAAGGCACCGATCAGAAAGCCCAACAGAACCCTCTGCAGCGAGTAGCGCGTATGCTGCAGCAAAGTGTAGCCTTGATAGCCCTCTTTGTTCAGCTCGATGAATCGCTGGAACACAACCTCAGGGGAAGGCAAATAGAGTCGCGCCATACGTAGGCCTGTAGCCGGAGCAAAAGTAGGTGTGCCCTTATCGGTCAGGCTAATCTCACCTTCTGGCGTTGAAATTTTGCCGCCCGGCTCAATGGGTGTGCCGTTGATAGCAATGATCTTGGACCCATCACTTTTGGATACGTCGTCATTCTGCCAGACGTTGATCACCTTAAAACCATACCGGGCCACAGTGAGGGTGTCATTCTTGGCAAAACCGTCACCCAGTTCGACTTCGACGGCGGCGGGCTCACGACCCGGTTCGCCGTTTTCATCAACTGTCTGTTGGATATCCTCACGATAGACACGTACTGTCACAGTGGCATCGTCAGTACTGCCGTCCTCTAACTGTGCAGTATAGGTAAACGTGGTATCGCCGGAAAACGGCCCAGGCAGCTTTGGCAGCGGGATGGTTGAGTTGGTGAAGGCGACCCACAGCCAAAATATGGTGATGACCGAGATGACTGAGGCAATCCGATTGGCTTTGATGGCGCTTTCATCGCCAAAGGTCACCGTCTTGACAGAGTTGAAACCTTGCGGCTCGAATTGCTTCGGCAGCAGGCGCTTGACAATGAACAGCGATCCGAAGAACGCCAGCACGTAAAGGAATAAGACTAGCAGGCCAATCATGCGCTTTCCTCCGCCCGGCCCATGATTTCTTCTTCCATGTTCCAGATCATTTCCAGAATTTCCTCGCGCGTGACAGAATAATCCTTGTGTTTCTTCACTTCGCGTAGGTCATTGCCAGCGCCAAGGTCGGCAAATGGCAGGCGATATTCCTTGTGCACCCGACCAGGACGCGGAGCCATCACCAGCAAGCGCTCGCCCAAAAGCAACGCCTCCTCAACCGAGTGGGTGATCAGGATAATCGTCTTGCCGGTATCCTTCCAAAGGTCCAACACCAGTGATTGCATCTTTTCACGGGTCAGCGCATCCAGCGCGCCCAAAGGTTCATCCATCAAGATCACGTCGGGCTCATTGGCCAGGCAGCGCGCCAAGGCTACGCGTTGCTGCATGCCACCCGACAGTTCATAAACGGCCTTCTCTTTAAAATCCGCGAGGCCAACGATATCCAAAAGGTGATCTACTTTCTCTTTGCTCTCGGCGCGGCTGACTCCTTTCATATCCGGACCGAAACTTACGTTTTGGCGGACGTTCATCCATTCAAATAGTGCGCCCTGTTGGAACACCATACCGCGTTCGGGGCCTGGGCCGGTTGCAGGTTTGTCGTTGAGCAGTATCTGTCCATCGGTCGGGGCCAGAAAGCCCGCAACAATGTTCAGCAAGGTCGTCTTGCCGCAGCCCGACGGGCCCAGAACGCTCATCAATTCGCCCGACTTGATGTCTAACGTCACGTTCTTGAGCGCCTGCACGTGCCCGCCATTGGGCAGGCTGAAACGCATCGAAATATTGTCTATGAGAAGTCCCGACACCTGGTCCCCCATTGCCTTCAGTGGGGCACGTTTTCACCCGGTGAAAAACGCGCAAATAGGTGGACGCTTTTGTCACGTCCACCCAGATTCAAGCCAGGATTATTCTGACAGAGGGCCTGTGTTCACGTTGTCGGTGTAGGAAGCCTTGGCCGCGTCGATTGACCCGGCGCCAACAAAGACGTCCGCTACACCCTTCATGAAGGTCTGTGCGCCGCCACCCAGCCATTTGTCCGACAACTGTTCTTCGACAGTCGGGAACTTAAAGGTTGAGATGGTCGCCATCGCATCCGCTTCAGACATACCTGCGTCTTTCGCGATGACAGGCAGCATTTCCGCGTGGTTGGCCTCATCGGCCCATTTGGCATTTGCTTCGGCAGTTACTGCCAAGAACTTTGCAACCAGGTCGGAATTCTCGGCCACATAGGACGTGGGTGCTGAGGTAACATCAAAGACAAGAATACCCAGCTCTTCCTTTTCGTCGCCAGTCAGCAATACGTTACCACTGTCCATCATGCGGCGCAGCGCACCACCCCAACCACAGGCCATATCAATCGATCCCTGGCTCAAAGCCGCTTCACCTTCAGCCGGAGCCATATCGACGATTTCCAAGCTGTCCAGATCCACACCGAAATGTGCCATTTGCGACAAGAAGCCATAATGCGCAGCGGTGCCTAGGGGAACAGCAACCTTCTTGCCAGCCAGTTCCCCAGCGCTGTCCTTGTCGATCTCCAAGTCCGAACGTACAACGCAATTGTCGTTTTCCGAGTAAGACACGGCCACGTCAACGATCTGCAGGTCCTGGCCAGCCGAGGTCGCTACGACAAAGGGTGGTACGCCCTGGCTCACGCTGAGTTGCACATCGCCTGCCGCCATTGCCGCCGACATTGCAGTACCGGTATCAAAGCTGACCCAGTTAACTTTAACGCCCATAGCCTCGTCGTAGGCACCGGTCTCTTTGGCGTATTGGAACGGCATCGGCCACTCCAAAAAATAAGCCACGGTAATTTCATCTGCCGCCATTGCCTGGCCACCGCTAAGCATTGCCACTCCGGCTACGGCGGACATAAGTTTGGTTTTGATACTCATCTCAGTATTTCTCCCATTGGTCTGGTTGGGCCTCCTGACACCTGCGTTACCATCAAACGGGCAATCACTTTAGATGCTGGAAACCTCTGCTTATGAACCAACATCGGAGCGGAAATGGCTTTTAAGATCAATTATTTTGTGGGACAGAAGCCAGAAGTCTGTTCTTTGCTTTGCGTGGACTCCAACGTCCCTTCAGTCTAAATCATTACTTAACAAAGACTTAGTGGACTTCACGGTTTTGTGTGTGTGAAATTTGGATATAAGCATCCCTTGATCTGGCTCCATTGGCGGTCACGAATTCCCGTGAGCTCGCCCCAAGTTACACCCGGACTATGTCTCATCATAAGACGTAAACCGACACCTCTGCGAATGCTGCACGTTCAAGCGATTTTCTTGAAGCCAACTGCTTAGTGCGCAGCGATGTTGTTGAACTTGTTCTTACCCAAGGACTTGGTTGCCGGATCCGAGATGCAATTTTCGAGTTTAGGCACCCATTTGCTGAAGGGAGTGCCAAGTGAGTAAGCGGTGTACAAATCTGAGATTTGATTGCGGCGGGTTGAACCCTGCTCGATGGCCTTTGTTGCCGACCTGTCATCATAAGATTGGCCGAGCGTTCAGGAAACCCACCTATTCAATCCACATTAAGATCGCGCAGACAAAACAAACGACGGTAATGTCAAAGTTTGCGTCAGATTGGTCCGTAGTAAGTATTGCGCCTACAGCGAATGGCCGGTTTGCGAAGAAACTCATTGACTTTCTGTTTAACGTTGAATTGAAGAGCTCGAGCCTTCGAAACATTCAAAAAACGCAAAAAATCATAAGGTGTAGAATTCAATGGGAGGCGAGTCTCAATAATTTAGTCGCATTATTTACGCACTCCGACAAATGGTTGTCGGATCACTTTGGTGGTGAGACCGCGGTTACAATAAAATCGGCTACTTGGAGGTTTACATTTTTTGAGACTCTAGAAACCATGATTTTCTAAGCGAGCAAACAACAAGGGCAGTCCTTAATTCAATGCACATAAAATGGCCAGAAAGTACCCGAAGCTGCCCTTGAACCCACTTTCGCCGTTCGCTCATGCAGTAAATCGCGAACCGTACACGCCGTACATTCAAAACCGGATCGCTAATGGCGGGTGAGCGGACAAAATGTGAATTAGCAGTAGGCGTACCAACGACCGCTTACCTGCTAAGCCACACGGAAGCAATTCGCTCTATGCACCGAGCTTCTTGTTTTCGCGCTCGATGGACCATTCGATCAGTTCTGGACAGCACTTCTGCAACCGGGTCGGTCGTCCTCGCCGGGAGGCCTTCGATCTTTTTAGGTTCCACGGCCCGGTCGAACTACCGGCTTCGTAGGACCAGCATGTTTACGAGTTCAGCGTCGATTGCGTCGACTTGCGCTCAGAGTTCCGCCATGGAATGGCAGACTTGAGGTGAACTAAAAGGGCCTATCTATCAGGTTCCAATTGCGCTTGTTGTGAAGGGGCTTAGGCCAGAAGCTGGCGGAGATAGTTCACGGCCCGTTGCGCGCGGTCCTCGCATACGGATGCCGATGGGATAGGAAGGCGCCCGATGACGCGTCTAATCTGCTGATCGCCGATGAGCAGATCAAGGTAAAGTCCTACAGCTTCCCCTGTATTATCAAAGTTCAATTGGCCTTCGTCTCTGGCGCGCACCAATACTTGCTCCAGAAGGGGGATGACTGCCTCGCGCCCTGCCTTTGATAATGTAGCACCAAGCTCACCACTGCTGTCTGCGGCGGCGGCACGGTTAAGGGCGACGGCTCTCTCGCCGGTAAGAAGGTTCAGAAGTTTCGGTCCAAACGTTTCCAAAATAGACAGTGCATCGTGACCGGTTTCCAGTTCGGATTCCAGATGGATTTTCACTTCTTCTGCGTTTCGCGTGACGAGCGCCTGAAACAGGCCCTGCTTGTCGCCATACCAGTTGTAAAGAGTTTCATTCGAGGCGCGTGCTTGCTTGGCGATGCCCAGCATCGACGTGCCGCCATATCCTTTCGCCTCCAGCACCTCATAGGCCGCCGCCTCGATCTGCTGCTGGCGCAGTGATCTTTTCTCTTCGCGCATATTTTTTCTCCTGCACATTGACAACATCCGTAATTAAAAATACGGATATCTTCAACCGTAATATCAATTACGCTTTTGGAGAGTGAAATGAACCAACACGACCGGCAGACCCTGGCAGCTCTTACAACGTTAGTCCTGCTACAGCTGATCATGCTCTCAGCACTTTATGCGGGGATCAGGCCACACCCGCCGGTGTCTACGCCACTGTTCGGCATTGCTCCGTTCCTAGGTGCTTCGGTGTCCGTCGCCCTGTCCGCAATAATCCTGCAACCTCTTACAAATGCAGCAGGGCGGAGCCTCAGCATCCTGGCCGCGCTGATGGCGCTGGTGTCCTTTGGACCGCAGAAATACTTCGATGCGCAGCTAGCCCTGATCTGGCCTGCTGTTTTTTTGGGTCAGCTCGCCGCTCTAGTCATCTTTGTCAGGGTCATAATTGCAGCCCAGCAAAAGCATGAAGTCGGTCAGATGAATGCATCCTCTACGGGGTGAACCTGATGGCACAGCCATTAGCCAAGCTGGCAGTACTGGAACACGTACTGAACACTAGCTAGCAACGTGGTGGTGCTTTTGACGGGCTTGGCTCTGTCTTCCACCTCAACTCGGAGATTAACCGATGGAAATTTCGCTTTTTTCCTTTGGCTTGCTCGCACTGATTATCGTGATGACACCCGGACCCACCGTACTTTTAGCGCTGTCCAACGGGTCGCGGTTTGGAATGGCATATGCCGGTTACGGGATCGCAGGCGCTGCGATTTCCGATGGAGTGCTAATCGCGGCGGCAGCGTTAGGTTTGGGTGCTGTTCTGATCACTTCGGCGGTGCTGTTCAACTTGGTGAAATGGATCGGTGTCGCCTATCTAGTGTGGCTGGGCATTCAGATGCTACGGTCGTCGGGGGAACTGGGATTGGAAACGAACCGGGCAAATGTGCGTTGTGCGATACCGGGTCGTCGCGCTCTGGCGATATTCAGAAAGAGCTTCTTCGTGGCTGTGACGAACCCCAAGGGATACTTGTTCTTCACCGCTTTTCTGCCTCAGTTTCTGAACCCGATGGAACCGCTGCTAACGCAATATGCCAGGCTCGCGGGTATCTTTATCGCGATCGATGTGATGGTGATGACCGCTTATGCCGGGCTGGGTACCAAAGCGATGCAGTTGCTGAACGACAGCGGATCACTCTGGATCGACCGCACTTGTGGTGCTCTGCTTGTCTCCCTCGGCTGTGCCTTGGCACTTGTAAGACACAGCGACGTGTAACGCGACATGCGGACATTCAGCGTGGCTTAGTTAGACGCAGAGAAGCGCACGGCCGCCATGCGGAACTTTAACACTGATCTCACAGTTCATCTAAGTTACTCCAAAACACTTTAAGGCAAGGATTGGCATCATGATCAATATAAGCCTTCGTTACCGTCCTTAGAAGTAAAGCCTGTTCCTTTTGCTTTTCCGGGTGGTGAGCTCGTCGTGTCATCATTGTTTGATGAATTCATATTTAGCAGTTATTGAATAACTGAAGAGTATCGAAAGAACCCTGCTTTCTGTCGGTTGGTGGGTTGGTCGGACCGATGTAGTCAGCACTCATGCAACGCGTCCGTTTTGACAAGTTTGACCCACTTCAAACCCGCTGTTTAGAAGCTGGGCAAGCAGCAAAAAACCGAAAGATTACCATCTACTCATTTGTCAGCGGCTCGATCAAATTGGCAAGAATACCAATTATGCATTCAAGATCATTCAGAGTTCAGTAAAATTGCACACCATATATTCGATTAACTTAATGATTAAATGTTCTAGGCTACCCACTGGATGAATCGGAAATTTAGGAGAAGTACGTGCGATACGTTGCAAAAGGTATATTGATTTGTTTCGCTGTCGCGTGTGTCGCTATGTTGGCAGCTTGGCTTTTTCTGTCTTCTGCGTTGTTTTCTTCGGTCAGGACTACTTTCGTCGAAAAACTGATCTCTAACAAACTTGGTCAGGACGTTAGAATTGAAGATGAAGTGCGTCTGGGTCTTGGTCGGCAATTGCATGTGTCAGCGGCAGGGTTGGAACTACCCGGTTCTCCGAATGCTGAAGTGAACCTTGCAGCAATCGATGAGATAGAGTTTGAAGTGTCCGCACGCGACCTCTGGAACAGTAAACTGTCGCTGAGTGGTCTTTCAATCTCGGGTGTTCACCTGAACCTGATCACGGACAAAGATGGCTTCGGAAACTGGCAGTCCATTTCCCAAGCGGATGTTGAAGCCGGAAAGCCTGCTGATCCTCTAAATTTGCCTTTGGCCGGAATTTTAACGGACCACGAAATCGATCTGACCGATATCTCCGTTCTTTATCAAAGTGATCAAAACGGGCTTGAGCTGGATCTGAAACTTCCTGAGTTGCAATTGAAGCGCGATACGGAAACCGACGTTGCGACGGCAGTCGGGACCGGTTCGCTGAACGGAGAGAGGTTTGATCTGAACGCGACATTCCCCACGGAAGACCCGTTTCGGTTGGCGGTGAACTTCGAACAGATTTCGATTGTCGCCGAGGAAGTTCCTCAAGAGAACGGTCTGCAAGTGGCAACGACCGTAGAGATTGCCGAACTTGGCCAGCTTCTTGATATCCTGAAGCTGAGCCGCGTTTTGGAAGGTACAGGGAATATCGGCGCAACATTCACATCAGTCGACGGCGTAGCACGGATTGATGACCTATCTGTATTGGCGAAATTAGATGGCGGGCAAAGCCTTTCGCTGACGGGGCAGATCGGGGAACTGGGAAATCCGGAAGACGTATCGTTGACAACCCGCATTCGGTTATACCCTGAAGATGCTGAACCAGCCCCTGCCGCATCGCGATATGATCTTAAACTTATCGCGGTCGACATGGTTATCGACAGTGTGCCTGGGCAGGTGCCGCAGCGACAAATGGTCATAAAGACCAACGGTTTCACGTTGGACACGTCCGGCGAAGGCCCCCCACCGATTAAGTTCTCCGAGCTTTCCAGAACACCAGAAGGCGCCTTAAAGGTCGGAAACATCAACCTTAGAATTGGGAACCCAGCCGATCCGTTTATCATTTTGAACGGTTCGGTCGATGACGCTCTTCAGTTGCAAGGCATATCAGCAGAAGGCCTAATGGACATACCGGCAAGCAGTTTGATCTCGCCAGAATTGTTGGGACCAGACGACCAGCTTGGCAGGTTTTCCGGTGACTTCCATTTGAACGGCGACATCAATCAGCTTTCGCTGACGAATTTGGATGGAAAGACAAGCGATACGGACGTCTGGAACCTTGAGGTGCATGGCACTGTCGAGAATGTACTCAAATTCGAGGATCTGGATTTGGCAATTGATGTCTCAGTCCCATCCGGAGCGGACCTTTTGGAGGCACTGTCGCTTGAACGTGTGGAAACAGGGCAGGCTCGCCTTAAAATCAACCTCGTTAGCGAAGGCACTGATTGGAACGCGAGTGCCAATGTTGAGGTCGCCGACTCTATCTTGCAGATTATGGCCGATCTTGATGATGCAACAAGTGACCCGGTGCTTCAGGGTTCCATTGAGAGTGACCTGATAAAGATAGATCAGATCCGAACTATCGTTCAGGCTGCCGCACAGTTGCGGAAACTAGGCGGCCCAGAGCCGGAAGAGAAAGAAACTAAGAAAGAAGACGAGGGCGACCAAGGCGCGTTAAGAGATGTAACGCTTAAACCTATCGGGCGCTCAATTCTCTTGTCCGGTATGGACATGGATGTCGACGTTGACCTTCGGCACATCGAAGGTGCCAAGGGCATCAGCAGTTTGCAAAGCGAAGTGACGCTCAACAAAAACGAGCTTAAGGCAGGACCACTGAAGTTTGAATACGGAGGCGCTCATTTCGACGTCAGTGGGCAAATGGATCTGTCGAACGACGCGCATCTGCTCACGTTGACCGGCAAGGCAGGTGGCTGGCAGCTAGATGAAATTCTTCACAGCCTGAACTTCAAAAAGGGCGCAAGCGGCACGATCTATGCAGATTTTTCGGTGACCGGAGGAACAGATTCAGCCAAACATTTCGCTAATAGCATGAGCGGCAATGCCACAGTTTCAATGCGTGATGGCTCGATCGAGACCCAGCTTCTAGATCTGGCAGGGTTGGGGGTACTCCCATGGGTATTTACCAAGAAGAAACAAAAGGTTGCGCCAATCGTGTGTTTGCGCGCACCTATCAGTATTTCCAATGGAAAAATTTCGACGAAACAAACCACACTAGAAACAGATCATGTCCAAGTTGTCGTCTTCGGCGGTGTTGATATGGCGGGCAAGGTTTTGGACCTGAATCTACAGCCCCGCAAGATTGGCGAACCTCTTTCGAAAAGCCCCTGGCCAGTGACCTTAAAGGGCCCGCTAGCCAAACCGAAGATTAAGGTCAAAGACGGTCCGAAACGACTGAAACGGTCGGATGGTGCAGACAAAATGCCGGAACAAAGAAAACTATGCGTTCCGGATATATTGCAACTGCAGTAGTTGCGGAGGCGGTCAACTAAAGTACAAATCTAGAGTTCAGAAAGACAGACTATGCTTCGGAAAAGCAAATTCTGCTTTGGGCTCACAGCTAATCTTCACAGTGGAGGTCATCGGTTGGAGGTAAGAGCCCATATTCTATATCGCGGCAATTTACGAACCGCGCATCCCAGACATTCAATACATGGCGGTAACTGACAGTTGAGCGCAACAAAGTAAGCTCACGCTACGACACCACAATAGTCTGCTATTCAGTCACATTGCGTCGTATTTAAATACCCGCTCATCCTATTGAGACAACTCCGAATAGCTGAGGACACTGCGTAGATCGCTGAAGAGCAAGGCAAAAAGCGAGGCCCCGCAAGTGAACCGGGTCTCCGTGCAAAGAGCGGCAAAATCAGCCAAGAGTCCCGCAATGTTAGGAACATGATAAGGGGCGGTAGATTGAGTTACATAGCTGTTTTACAAAGCCAGGCTTCAAATGTCGCGAGGGCAGTGGTTGGCTCCTTGTTGGAGAGCCGCGTGCTCCAATACCTCCCCGTTGTGACTTCCGTATCGAAAGGGAGCACCAACCGCCCCTCGGATATCTGATCCTCAAACATGGCATAGGGCAAAAGTGCCACGCCAAAGCCTCTTGCCGCCAGCTCCGCCATGGCGACAGAAGAATCGTAGATTGGACCTTCGATATAGGGGGACACCATACCGGCTTCTCTAAACCAGATGGGCCATTCATCAGCGCGATAAGATCTTAGCAAACTTTGATTCAGCAAGTCTGCGGGGTCTTTGAGTGTTGACGCCACCGAGGGGGCACACATCGGTGTCAGCGGAGTTTCCATCAAAGGACGCGAGGTCAGTCCGGGCCAGCGACCAGCACCGAAACGGATCGCCAGATCGAGGCCCTCGCGGGCAATGTCGACTCGATTGTTGTTCGTAAAAAGGCGAACACTAATGCCTGGGTGGGCTGTTTCAAACTCAATCAAGCGTTCTGCGAGCCATCCGACGGCAAACGTCGTTACCACACCCACATTCAGCGTTTCATGATAACGACCATCCGCGAACCGATCCAAAACGCCACTGATGCGATCAAGACTCGTGGTCAGAACTGGCAGTAATGCCTCACCTTCCGGGGTGAGCAGCAGCCCCTTGGATGTCCTGTGAAACAGCTTTGCGCCGAGCTGCTCTTCCAAGCGTAAAATCTGATGGCTGACAGCCGCTTGGGTCACGCAAAGCTCCACGGCGGCATTGGTGAAACTGCCCTGTCGCGCAGCGGCCTCAAAGCTGCGCAGCGCATTGAGAGGGATGTTGGGGCGATCCATAGGCATTACTTTTTCTTATGCGGAGTTTGACAATTAGTCGTTTGTGCGCCGAATGAAAAGATTTTAGCACGATCCTCATGAATTGTATCAATGACAGTACAGTGATTTTCGAACGACGTATCATCGCAGAAACCTTCGCGGTTTGCCTTTTCAGCGTATTTGAAGGGACAAGAATTTACGTCTTCAAGAAGGAAGTAGGGAAGACCTATGAAGGCTTATGTTTGGGCAGTTCTGAGTGCCGCTTTGATCGCAGGGACTGCGGCTCCGTCGTGGGCGCAGCACCTACAACAGACTGTCACCACTTGGGAAAACCGTCTTGATGCGCGCATCGGGGTTGTGCTGCGCGACGCTTCTTCAGATTGGGAAATTTCCATGCGTTCAGAAGAGCGGTTTCCGATGTCGAGCACGTTCAAGTCCCTCCTGTGCGGCGCGGTTCTGGCGCGTGTGGATGCGGGGCAGGAAGATCTGAGCCGTCGCGTGACCTATTCGGCAGATGATCTGGTGACCTATTCCCCGGTGACCGAGAACCACCTGCAAAATGGGCTGACAGTTGGCGAACTCTGTGAGGCAACAGTGGCGCTGAGCGACAACACGGCAGGCAACCTATTGCTTGATACCGTGGGCGGTCCGGAGGGGCTGACCGCCTTCCTGCGCTATATCGGCGATCAGACCACACGTTTGGACCGCTGGGAAACAGCTTTGAATGAGGCGGCCCCTGGAGATCCTCGGGACACCTCTACACCTTCGGCGGTCCTAACTACATTGGAAGCGTTGCTTTTAGGCGATGTTCTGGAACCTTCGTCTGCGGCGCAGTTACGCCAGTGGATGATTGACGATCAGGTAGCCGATGCTTTGATCCGGACTCATCTTCCCGAAGGCTGGGTGATTGGCGATAAGACCGGGGCAGGTGGCAATGGCTCCCGCGCGATCATTGCATTCATCGAGCCGGAGGAGGGTGCTCACTACTTTGCAGCGATCTATCTCACCGAAAGTGATGCTGATTTCGCGCTTCGCAATCAGGTGGTTTCGGAAATTGGTCAGGCTATGATTGCTGAGATTAACGCCCGATAAATGCACGCATTGCGCTCTTGCGGCAAATAGAGCGAAGCCAAACGTCCTATGGCAGCAAGTCCGCCATCGCCCAGAAAATTGCGGGAGCAGCATTTATTGGCGGGGGCCACTGGATCGCTTTCCGCGGAAAGCTGACATTCATTCGCGGAGCATTTTGAATAGTGGGCTCATAGTCGACGTTCACCGCGGCAAGCATAGAAAAGTAGGCTCAGGCCACAAACAGCGCAGGACAACTGTCCGATACGACAAGCGCTGCTACAAACGCCGCAATCGGATTGAGATCATGTTTTCCAGAACCCAAAACGCCATGGCGGAATTGCTCAAATGTAAAGGCTTACTACGCAACTTCGAACTGAATTGAAACCGTGAATCCAGGTGAATTGTTTGTAGCCGCTAAGAGCGCTGAATGATGATCTGCAATAGCTTTCACCAGCGCCAAACCCAAACCGTTCCCAATACTGTTCCGTTCAGTGTCTAGCTTATAGAAAGGCACAAAAAGCTTACTCAGTGAGTTTTCGGGAACGCCGGGGCCATTGTCAATTACCGAAAGAGTAATGGTACTTTCTTCTTGTTCAACAGTCAGTAGAATTCTGGAATTCTCCGGGCAATGATCAATTGAGTTCTGTAAGAGGTTTGCACAGAGCTGTTTCAGCATACCCTCATCGCCTTCGATTAGTGTACGCCCCGATTGGTTATCCACAAAAGCGAGACTTTGGCTCTTCACTTCCGCAAGCGGGATCATATTCTCAACAGCTTCTCGACCCAATCTACTCAAATCCAGATAGCTGAACGCCTTGGAATTGTTTCCTTCTTCAATGCGGTTGATCCGCAAAACTGTTTCGAATGTCCATTTGAGACGATCAAGTTCAGATTGAATCTGGTTGATCGGTTCCATGGATTGACCATCCGAACGCAATGAATCCTTCGCTTCCTGAAGCGCGATATAAGCGTGGGTGAGCGGGTTTTTCAGATCATGTGCGATGGCGGCAGCGGCCGATCGCGTCGTGGACATCAAAACTGTCAGGTTGTCGAGATGGCCGTTCATTAGCCGAGCAATCCGGTCTATCTGATCATTGTTTTTCCCGACTGGGAGTCTTGCTTTGACTTCCCCTCTTGAGACCTTATTGAGCGTTTTCGCCATTTGATCGAGTTTACGATATGTTCTTATGCTGGAGATATAGCCGACCAACAGTGTGCACAAAGTCGCTCCCAACCCGATCGCTACCAAAGACCAGGCCAACGATCGAAGTGTGCTTTTTACAAATGCAAGATCGCGACCAACGACGATTACAAAGCCGCGGTAAGTTTGTACATTTACCCTATGGATACGCTTTTTACCTCCCAGAATAATCCCATCATCTTCGATTTCACCCCAACCCCGAAAGGACGGGTATTCGTCGATATTTCCAGCCAAACGCTTCCCTTGACTATCGAAGAGGCCAATCAAACTGGTGTCGAAAGGCAACCAGAGAGTCGCGTCATCAATCGCTTGCACGACATCGGAATCGTTGTCGTTATCGTCCAGAATCTCT
Organism: Ruegeria arenilitoris; assembly: GCF_013030265.1. GTDB lineage: Bacteria > Pseudomonadota > Alphaproteobacteria > Rhodobacterales > Rhodobacteraceae > Ruegeria > Ruegeria arenilitoris_E. Next base: position 294,661 of record NZ_WPZQ01000007.1, on the reverse strand, counting down.
TGAATGAAGCGCATTTCATCAATCAACAACGAGTCCATTTCCCGCTGCAAATCGCCACGAATTCTTTCAAATGTTAAAAATGCCAGTGCTGTAACTGAAAGGAGGATTACCACCGCTGCATACAATGCCGTAGTAAAGGCAGATCCAGATACAATATTTGAGCGTATCATTAGTCTTTCATCCGGTTTATCTGGCGACCCCATATGGTTTGGCTAACGGTAAACCTGTTCTGGCCGGTCAAGTGTGTGATCCGAAGGTTTTAGCCGCTATTTTTGTGGAAAAATGGGGAATTTGGCTGGATGTGTTGCAACACTGGTGATGCAGTCCGGGCCAAGTTTGAAAAGGTCAACGCCCTAGCATTCGTACAAGCTGCACTTGTCGGCGCACATCGGTCCACTTTTGACAACCAACATACAAGATGTTCTTCGCCCATTTCATTAAGCAAAGGAAAGTGGGTTTCGATGAGTTTGCAACGCGCCCCTCCGAGGGGGAGGAAGGGCGCGCTGTTTTGACTGAGGGAAGCTTGTTTACGAGTGAGTGGCCGTGCCCACACGGCACCGGTAGCACCCTTCAGGAGGGTTACGAGTGCTTCCTCAGTCGAGTATTCGGTTTCGAACCTGATGGCATCTTCTGCAACTTGAACTTGCCAATTAGTTTTCATCAACCTTACGATTCTGAAAAGCTTTTGCGGTCTGCTGTTATGAGCATCGAGCGATTTAACTTGATCATCCACCCTTTGTGCAATGCCCGTGATCTTCGAACGATTTGGCACCATGCGTGGACAACTCATAAGTCATAGTTGGAAAGTGCAGCACCATCGTCCAGACTTCGTCGGGCTTTATGTGGATGAATGTAACACCGTCCAGGCCGTGCGCGACGGAAGCCATACCTTCTATGTTCTGTACTATCAGTCGCGCCTCTGAGAGATCGGTATCTTGAAAGACCTGAATTACTTCTCCGTTTGTTTCTGACTTGCATTGGAATTCAGTCTCGTCCGCCAACGCCGTGCTCGCAGGCAAGAGTGCCATTAGGAATATTGTATTTTTCATCATTGTGTTTCCGATCAAAAAGTTAAGCTTTCAGGTTTGAGTGGTCCGGGTGATGGTTAGAAGTCTGGGCTGTACAATTTTTCGGCCTGTTTCATGCTGCAATCGGAGACCTCCCAAAGCTCACACAAATTCGCAGTCCCGGCCTTTTGTTTACTGCGGTGATTGTTGCCCCGTGTCGCATTGCGACGGCCTTCACAAGCGATAGGCCAAGCCCATTTCCGGTGTCGTTTCTTGGATGGTCAGATCGAAAAAAAGCGTCAAAAATCTTGTCGATTTGTGGTTCCGGAACCCCAGGTCCGTTGTCTTCAACAACCAGCTGTATCGCCTCAGACGTGGCCACTAGGGAAATCCTGATCCAAGATCCAGCAGGGCAATATCGGAGGGAATTGTTTACAAGATTGACGAGCAGTTGTTTCAGCAGGTTTTCGTCGCCTCGTACCAAAATCGTATCGGCGTTGTAGTCAGCCGTAATGTGTTTTCCAACGTCGACCGCAACGGGATAGAGCGCCTCTGCAACACTCTCAACGAGCGCACTCAGATTGACTGTTTTGAAGTTGTTCTCATGCGTACCTGCCTCAATTTGAGATACTTTGAGCACTGTATCGAAGACAGTTCCAATGCGTTTAAGGTGGAACTCTAAATCGTTGAGGCTTGGTCTCGGATCGCCACCATACTCAATTTCGCTATGTACCTGCTGCAAAGCAATGAACCCGTTCGTCAAAGGCACCTTTAAATCACGGGCAATTTTGACCGCGTTGGATTGAGTGCTGTTGAGCAAACTCAAAACCCAGTCGAGACGTCTGTTAACAAGCTGGAAAATACGATCGAAATGGTCGCCCTTATCTGTGACGGGAAGACGAACAACGGCGCTTTCCTCGATAGTCTGGTTGAGAGTTTTCTCAACCCAAGCGAGTCTCAGGAAACTCTGAGAACTGAAGTAATAACCGAGACCCAGAACAGAGGCGGTTGTCGCGAGCGTCAGCAGGAGCAACCCTTCCCACAGCGTTGTCAATGCCTGATTTAGTGATGTTAGACTTCGGGCAACCACCGTGCGATAGCCAAGAAATTCAGACGTGTGGAGCATATAAACAGGGGATGCTCCACCGATTTTGACGAAATCCGGATCAACTTCGTGCCAACCAATCTCGTCGGGTGACTTTGCGATTGATCCAGCCAAAGCGGAACCGCTCTGGTCGAACAGCGCGATCATGTGAAGCCCAGTTCGATTGGGATTATTTAAGTGTTCAATTGCTCGCTGAACTGCTTCAGAGCCTCCATCCAGCAAAATCTCATGAAACAGGAGCTCTTCGTCGAGGATTTGTTGCTGGAGATCAACGCGGAGCCTGTCTGCAAGGGCTAAGTAGGCAGCGTATCCAAAGACAGCAGTTATAATCCAGACTATTAATGCCGCGAAACAAGCCGTCCGGAACGGGGCACCAGAGAGAATGCTAGAGCGGCCCATGAAGGCTGTACCCAACGTTTCGAGACGTGTGCAAAAGTGGCGTCCCGAAAGGTTTGTCGATCTTCGATCTCAAGCGGCTGATATACGTTTCGATCACTGTAGAGCTTGGATCAAAATTGTAATCCCATACTTGTTCCAAGAGCATGTTGCGTGTCACAATCCGCCCTGCATTTCTCATCAAAACTTCCAACAGTGCAAATTCACGGGGCAGCAAGTCAATTGTAACATCTTGCCTTTTCACCACTCTGCTAAGCAGATCCATCGAAAGATCGTGGACTTGAAGCTTAGTTGTAGCAATGCTGGACGGTTGTCGTCTGATAATGCTGTTTAAGCGCGCCAGGAGTTCCGAAAAATGAAAAGGCTTAACCAGGTAGTCATCTGCACCTTCGGTCAAACCCTCAACTCTGTCCTGAACGTCTCCTATTGATGTGAGGAACAGAACCGGGGTCTGTTTTTTTGCGGCCCTCAGGGCCTTTAGAACGGAAAGGCCGTCCATTCCTGGCAGCATACGATCTAAGACTATGGCGTCACATTCATTGTACAAACAATATGAGAGCGCATCCCGACCATCATCGTACCACTCCACACTGAAACCGTTCGACCTCAGCCCCGAATTTACAAAGTCGGCGGTCTTTTTGTCGTCTTCTGCAACGAGTATTTTCATTAGAAGACCTCTGATCAAGCCGCTGGATCCGCTTGTCCCATTAACAAATACGAAGTTAAGTAAACTCAGCCATAACGGGATGGCTAAGTCCATTTGGCAAATCGTTGCAGACTAGAGGCTCAAGGTTTCTTCAACAGCTTTCACTTGTAACCGGGCTAGACCCAGATTGGCGGTCTTCTTGTCTAACGCGACATACACAAAAATGTTTGGGTTTTTGTCCAGTGGGCGGACCAGATGAAACTGCTTGCCAAGCGTGATCAGTATGTCCTCGATGGTATCGTTAAGCTTTAAAGCTTCGATCGCATGAAGTTTGGCGCGGACGACTTCAACATTCGCTGCGCCCGCAGTATCAAGGTCAAACTTGGAACCACCTTCTGCGCCTAGAGTAAGGCCTGTATCACAGTCGACGAGACAGGCCCCCAAAAGACCCTTGATTTCACTTAGTTTAGAAATGTCCAATGACATGTTTGGCTCCTTTTTGGCCTTGGGATTGTTGGTTTGAACCACACCGGACGCGTGATTGGCGGGACGAGCTCTGTTGTTTGCAGGTGGAATAGTAATGACGAGCCTCTGAACTAAGCCAAATCTCTCGTTAAATCTGGCCAGCACAGAGGTGGGCTCACCTTTGGGTTTCGACATTTGCTATCCAATTCTCGCTGAGTTCACGGAATTCGAATGTCGAACTACGGTCCTGTCACTTCGCACCAATTGGGCATGAAGAAACAGCTCATCAACTAAACTGTCATCCAAACGAGGGAGGTCAGCTGTCCTCCGGAGGGCGGAACATTTGAGATCTGATGTCACTTTCACAGCTTTTGCGCTTGTGTCAGGAGAATGATTGTCGCCTCTATGCAAGAAATTCAGTGCGGCGACGCAGGCGAGGGCCAAGTATTGGGCAGTGTTAGTTGAAATGGCCCATACACTCTCCGAACCCAGAAAGAATGCGGGCCACAAGTGACCTAGTTCGAAAAGAACGCCAGCCAAAACGGGCAAAACAAAACTTAGCATAGAACTCTCGCCTCGTTACCAAACGACTAAGTGGTCCGTAGAGTGCTAAGATTTTTAACTGTCTTTTCAGTCAGCTTAAAAATATGAAAGGTTTTGGTTGTTTATGTTGATGTTAGATGGAAGCCTGGGCGCAAACGGCTCATTTAATGTAACTACCAATGTTGAATGCATCACTAGGCGCGTGCGGGATGCGGCCTCAATAGGATGCTGTTTTTCCTTCATCTCTGGCGTTCTTGGCGATGTGCATGGACTGGCGGCAAGAGCCCTTAATTGTCATCGATCATACATCAGTCTTTTGCATGTGCGGCACGCCGCGAACCGTGCATTCCAGACGTTCAAAGTAAGGCAGCAGATAGCTGGTGAGCGGACTTTACTGCCGTTCGTTGAGTTTGCAGACCCATCCTGTTAGCCATCAACGAACGAAACTTGATTGAGGCTTGATATGAATATTGAAAAGTATGACTCACTACTTTCAAAGTATCATGAGATTTGGAGTTTCTGGCCTAAGTCACTGAACATTATTTTAACCCAGGCGTGTATTGTGGGGTTGGGCGGGTATTTGGTAAGTAGCCCGCTTGTAAAGTTCTTTGCAATCGGGTGGTTTTGCACGTTTTTTCCTTACGCTCTCTACAAAAGGTTCAGGCGCTAGATATTCCGTCAGCTTTGGATTCAACTCGGACATTGGCTCTGTCCCTTCTTGGCGTCAAACTTGCTTTATCGAGCTCCAAGAGATGTTCCTGGTACGATATGAGAAAGTATGCCCAATCCTAACACTCTGAATTCTCCGATAAGCGTTTGCGCAGGCTTGTCACTCGTGCCGTCTAGGTCTATCCGCTTGGCCACCCGAGTATCCGGCGGATCGTCCCTTGCGTTCAAAAGAGGTTGTGATGAAGTTCTTCGTTACCGCTCTGGTTCTAATGGCACTGTTCGGATGCTATGTGTATTTCGCGGGAATTGGGCGGCCAATATCCATTGAAGAAGAAACCGCACACTATGAAGTGGATGCGTTGAAATATACCGAAATGCTCAACCAGATTAAGACCCGTGGTCCTAAAGGGCACGCTGCCGTGACTGAGTGGAACGTTAGCTGGGACTGGAAGTGCAGAGTTTCCCTGGATGTGAAAACAACCTACCCTCAACATGTCAACTTAGAAGGGTTATCTACCTCACAGAAAGTAAGTTGGCATGAATTCCTTTCGAAACTAAGGCTCCATGAAAACTTCCATAAATTTGATGGGATCCAGGCTGCTCGCGACGTGTCTGATAACTGGTGCCTGGGAGCGCGGTTCATAGTAAAATATTGGGTAGCACAAAGCGAGATACTCGACTTGAGGACCGATCACGGGCGAACGGACGGTGTTGTGCTAAAGTTGTAGCATAAGCAAAGAACTGAACTTACCACCCAAGTCTGCACTCATTTTCGACCTCATTTATATCCATAGCTAGTAGTATTGCGTCTGTTCGCGAACCAGCGGCTTGACGAAAAAGCAACCATTCGTGCGCCTGAAAACACTGGTTGATTTGGGCTCAACGCTGCCCTTCTTTGCGGTGGGCGTCGATAGGACACTAGAGTCCATCGCTGCCGTTCTCTGATTTCTTGACCGCCGCGTCTTCATTCGTACGGTTTGAATAACCGGTAAAGACACTCATATCGTGAAGGACAATTTCGAACTAAGTCGACAATACTCCCGATGGCTAAGACTCACAGTTAGATGTAACATCAACGGTGGTCGATGCATGTCATGAGACATATGAGAACAAACCTCTACAGTTCAATCAGAACCGAACGCTAAGGTTTGCACCCAAGCCATGCTCTTGGCCGTTCGAACGTACCGAGTAGCCGTACCCTGCTGTTAGTCTTGCTTGCTCGGAGATTTGATACCCTAGCCCCAAACCAAGAACGAACCCGTTAGCGCCTCGGTTCTGCCCGACTTGCGTGAATGTCCCAAATATCGGGCTAGTAACAGTGATTTCATGCTCACTATCCTTGTTGGCAAAGAAGTCGTATTCGTAACGGGCAAAGGCTATAGGGGTGAGTAGTCCGTTGTCAGTCAAAAAGTCCTGTTGATAATCGAAGCCAATGGAAGCGACTAGGGACTCTGCATCCGCCTTATCAATTGAATAGTTGAAGTCGCCACCTCCGGTCTCTGTTCCAGACCCTTGTTGAATGCGTCCGTAGTTCAATCCAAAAACTGCAGAAACTCTTGCGCCGCTGTCCAGGTTAAACAACCTGCGTGCTTGGAGGCCGGCGTGAATACCTTCTTGGTCCAAATCTGACTTTGCCTCGCCTCCAGTAAAGCCATCAACGGAAGGGTTGTTCCGCTTGGCGTCGGTGTCACCGAACATGTAACCGATCAGCCCGGAAAACTCCCAGGTTCCGGTTATTGTACGCCCATAGACGCCCACGTGATAGCTGTCGGTCGAGAAGTCCTGATCGACTTGATCGTGCTCATCCATGGAGGATGTCCCGAAGCCTGCGTACACGCCGACCACACCTCTATCGGTACTTGCGACATCCGCTCCGACCAAAATGGTGCCCAGCGAATAGTCGAATGTCCCAAGACCGTTGCTTCCATCAACGTCCCCGCTCACATAGGCCGTGTCGATCCACCAGCGTCGATCAGAGCAGTCTATTGCGCCACTAGGACTCTGGACCGGGTCGATGCCACCTGAGGCAACGGGTCTGTCCTGATTGTTGAAACCAACCGATTGATACTTGCGGCAGTCAGCGTGGCTCAGCACAGTGTTGGTTATAAGGTCTAGTTGCTCAAGCCCAATGGTCAGGTTGGAGGAGTAAGGTTCAGCGTGCACACGATTAAACCCAGCTAAGCCTGAATTGGTGAGAGTATTGACAGCGGTACCTATTGTTGAGCCATTAGTAAGCCCCGTACCAGGCGACGTGTTTGTGGTGTTGGCAACCGCACCAGCAAGGTTGCTGGCATTTGGCGAATTGGTAACTACCGGGTTCTGCGGTAAGCTTGAGACTGGCAACGCGGTAAAAGCAATATCAATCTGACCATCTGCAGAGGGCGTATTCGCTATCGTCAGATGGGACAAAGCCGGAAGAGAGCCACCTGCAACAAGTGTTGGCGAATCTCCATCAAAACTCGAGGCTTGAAAAACCGTGTAGTTGTTGCCAGCAGCATAGTCCTGCGCAGTCAAACCGGGACGAGCGGCTTCGACTTGTATGGTAGCGCGGTTAATTCCTGTCACCGGGCCACTGGATGACACTAAGTCAGCTTTCTGACCGGCCGTCGGGTCGACTTCACTTATAAGCCTTGACCCAGTTTCAAAGGCGATTCCGCCACTATTGTTGAGCGTACCAATTGAAAAGCCCGGCGAAAGCACCCCTCCGTTCTTAACTGTGAAGTTGAATGCGTTTACGGTTCCCGTTCCGGCCAGCGTACCAAAATTCTCAAAATTTACGGTGTTCAAACTGCTTGTGGCATCAAGCCGAACAGTCGTGCCTGCCGCTATCGCAATATCGCTGGTTGAAGAAATCGAACTATTCTTAAGTGTGAAATCGGAGGCCTCGGCGACCCGAGTTTGGATATAGTACGCCCCGAAAACTACTTCGGTAGCTCCCATAACAGTCAGGTTGTCATAGGTTAAGGGACGATCTGACTGGAAGTAAACTTCAGTGGGGTCGATATTCGCGCCGTTGAACGGAGCGAACGTCATTGATCTGCCGGAACCAATCGAAGTTCCAATGAGGTTCACTCTGAGCTTCCCGTTGATGTTTGTTGCCAAGGCCTCCCGGGAAACAAAGTCTCCGCTTCCCGCCGCGACATCAACATTCAGAAGAGTTAACACTGAAGCATTACTCGGAACGGTATTTTGGCCAGGAACATACAACTCTATTTCACCAGAGGACGTGATGGTGGAGTTTCCAATTGTTAATCCTGTTATGGGTCCGTTTGGGATCGGTAGGCACGTTCGCTCGGTCGTCGAGATTGTTTGGTTAACTAGAGTGCTTTCAGAACCTGATGAATACTCAATCCGGGGAGAACCTAACTCCACGCACGCCTGTGAGCTTTGAGCGTGTGTGCCGACTGGCATAAAAAAACAAGCCAAGTTGCCCAATATGAACTTAATGAAAAAACCGTTCTGTTTGCTTCGTATTACACTTGCCTGGCCGCTGGCCTCCATCAGTCATCTCCTCTAGTGCTACAACGAGGCTATACCTTTGATAGTATACAGAGGTTTTGCGGGGATAGTTCATAAAAATCGAAGGTTTGAATGTTTATTCACCCACGACCTTTGTCGATATATGCAAGAAATTCCACCAAGGGTGCTCGCTAAGAACGGGAAAGCATAATTTTTCGCATTTCTGCCATTCATGATGCTCGATACTGCCAACGCAGCGAACTGCACATTCCAGACATTCAATTCTAGGCGGCAAATGGCGGGAGAAAGGCCTCTCGCTGCATCTACTTAAAAAGTCGCTACTGCTTAGTCAGACAAGACCAAGTGCCATTGACCCAAATCAAGAAACCAACCGGTTGAATGGTGTAGTGTTAAGCAATGCCTGCAGCAACGAACAAGACCGATTTGCTTGCCGTCTTCGACAAGGAATTGGCAAAGCTACGCAAGACGCTCGATAGCGTCGATGAAGCGCATTCCTGTTTGTCGACCCCTGAAGACGAAACCACGATCAAAGGTGTCATCGCTCACCGAACCCATTGGATGGGCATGTTCTACGGTTGGTACGAAGATGGCGTTGCGGGGCGCGAGGTTCATGTGCCAGCCAAGGGCTATAAATGGAACCAACTCAAAGAATACAACGCATCACTGTATGCGAGAGGCAACGAGACACCTTGGGCTGGCCTGCTCTCGGAGTTTGAGTCCGCCTGCGATAAACTGCGTCGTTTTATCGAAGCTCAAGACGATGTCACGCTTTACTCAAGTGGGGTGCACGCATGGACCGGTAAATGGTCCCTAGGTCGGTTTGCCGAGGCATCTGGTCCATCACATTTTCGGTCCGCCAACACCTACATCCGTAAGGCGCTGCGTAGCGCCAGCACAGGCTAGTTCTGCCGTTCGCAAAGCTGACTATCAAGATTTCAAGACAAACGTGGGCTCACCCCCGTCATTCTCTGCGACATGGCCCAACTGCTCGTTTGAACCCATTCCTGCCGTTTAACAAGCATCGATCTTTCGCATGTGCGGCACGTCGAAAACCGCATATTTCGGAAGTTCAGAGTCCGGTGTCGGATGGCAGATAAGCGGACTTTGCCGACTTTGACAAAGTTGTAATTTTATCGTTAGCAGAACCGAAACAACGCTCAGCAAAAGAGGGCTTGGCCTATTCTATGGCGCAATTCGAAGTTCGACTAATGTTTGAGTGGGGAGGGCCGTGTTTGTGGGGCATGAATGAAGCGACTCAATCCGCATTTGGGGGTTATTCAGACTTGGAGAGTTCCTTGCCTTTATCAAACGAGACAAAGGCGAAGCTAATTGAACTCATAACTGCTCACGATACAGCTCTAGATTGGGCAGATCCGGGTGGGCCTAGTCCTTGGTCAAAGAATGACTTTGACAAGTTCGAGGTCGAAGCGCACGCTATTCTCAAAACAATTCAAACCGAACTCGGTGACCAGTTCTTAGTTTGGTACGATCCGGTTGGAACAGCAGACCAAGGGTAACTTTGGGCTCACTGCCGCCTTTCTATGCGGTGGGCATCGATGGGAGATAAGAACCCCAACCTGCCGTTGATCCCTTTTCCGTGTTTCGCACATGCAGCAGACCGCAAACCGGACGTTCCGGACGTTCAAAACCAAATTTCTGATGGCCGCTATGCGGACGAAACTTCCTTTCGCTGCGGCTGGTTCAAAGTCTGCTTTTGGAAATCCTTCCTAGAAGTACTGGTCAACTCCGCATGCGTTCGAAATTGGGATCATAAGGTGAGTTATCGATCACATGCGCTGCAATGTCTTCTCCGCATAGGTCAAGCAGTAGTGTTGATCCGGAGGTGGCGCAATCGGGTTTTACGAACGCGTATGCGAGGTTCATTCCGACACGGTGGCCGTATTCGCCGGACGTGATGGTGCCAACCACCGCGTTGTCTTGCATCAGTGATGAGCCCGGATGTGCTGGGGCTTGAGTGGTGTCGATCTTCAGCGTGACTAGCTTTCTTTTCGGTCCAGCGGACTGCCGTTCCAGCAGGGCTTTTTTGCCGACAAAGTCATGTTTTTCCAGCTTCACGAACCGTGAAAGACCCGTCTCGAACGGGTCAAATTCGGTAATCAGGTCGGCTTTCCAATGTAGGAACCCCTTCTCCATGCGCATGGATTCAATGGCGCGCGCGCCGAAGAGTTCCAAACCATGCGCCCGCCCGGCCTCGCGCAAAGCGAGGTAAGCTGCATAAAGCGATGCATTCGGCACATGCATTTCATATGCCAGCTCCCCTGAAAAGCTCACCCCCATCACCACTGCAGGTGCGAACCCGATGCAGCATTCACGGACCGACAACCACGGGAATGCGTCCGAAGACCAGTTCCCGCGCGCGCAGTCAGACAGGACCGCCCGTGCCTTTGGCCCGGCGAGGACCAGTATTGTATGATCGTTGGTCAGGCTGCGAAGTTGCACATCCTCGTCTTGCCTTAAATGCAAAGTGAGCCAATCCATGTCATGGTATTCAGACGCGGCAGCTGAGCCATACCAGACTCTGTCTGGCCCGCGCTCCGAGGCAGATAGATTGGCAACCGTAGCCTCGCCCTTGATGCACCCGTGTTCGTTCAACAGATACCCCAGCCCGACGCGGCCATCTCGTTTAGTAACGTTCCCGCAGATCATGCGGTCAAGGAAAGCGTGACGATCCTTTCCGGTGATCTCGATACGGTTGAAACCATTCACTTCTGCCAAGCCTACATTCGTTGCAACATTGGCGACCTCGGCAGCAATGACATCGAACGTCTCATCAAAATTGAAGCTTAGCGATGGATGAAACGCAGGCGAAGGCTTGATGTAGTCCACACGCTCCCAGCCATTTACAACCGTGAATTCCGCGCCTTCGGCTGCTAGCACAGGCGTCAGAGGTGTTGTTTTCGCATTACGTCCTGCGGGGCGATGCTCGTGCGGGAGATGGAAGCGAAACTCGTTCTGGTAATCCTCTATCGCTTTGAGCGCAGTCAATTCGACGGTTGCATGACCGGTGAAGCGGCGCGGATCGATCACCCAAGTGTCATAGCACGCCTCGCCATGCACAATCTGCTGTGCCAGAAGCCAACCGTGACCGCCCCCTTCGCCCAACCCAGCACGCAGGCCGATGATACAGTAGGCGTTGCGCTTTCCGGGGATCGGCCCAACCAAGGGCGCACCATCGATTGTGTAGGTGATCGGGCCATTCACGATCCGCTTGATCCCGACTTCGGCCAAGGCAGGCATGCGTTTGAACGCGCCTTCCAGCACGTCCATCACACGATCCAGATCATCAGGACATAGATCGTTCGAAAAGCTTGGGCTGATCCCGTCCATCCCCCAGGTTTTGCAATCCTGTTCGTAGAACCCGACCAGCAAACCGTCCTTTTCCTGGCGGGAATAATAGTCCGAGATCGGGCAGCGTAGGAGAGGCATACGGTGCCCGGCCTCTGCAATCGCCGGGATATCCTCGGTTATGAAATACTGATGTTCCATCGACGCCACGGGATGCTCCACCCCCATCATCCGGCCAATCTCGTTCACGCGGTATCCGCCTGCATTGACCACGATGTCGCAATCGATGTCACCATGCTCGGTGTGGACGGTCCACGTATCATCCCTTTGCTGGGTCAGCGCGGTGACCGGAGTATTGCGATAGACTTCTGCACCGGCTTTGCGCGCATGAAACGCGAGCGCCTGGCATAGCTGGGCAGGGTCAATGTCACCGTCCTCGCCATCCCAAAGGCCGCCCAAAAGCTTTTCAGTCGAAATGAGCGGGTGGCGGCGGGCGCATTCCTCGGCGTCGATAACTTCATACTCAACACCCATCCCGCGTGCCATTGACGCAAAGTGGCGATACCCCTGCATCTGTTCTTCTGTATTAGCCAGGCGAATACCGCCATCACCGTGGTGATAGCCAACCGGATAGTCGGGATCGTCCCGTAGTTTCTTGTAAAGGGCGATGGAGTGGGACTTGAGGCCAACCATCGTCTGGGTCAAGCCGAAATTCGTGACCTGAGCCGCCGAATGCCAGGTGGTGCCCGACGTCAGTTCATCACGTTCAACCAGGACCACATCAGACCATCCCTCTTGCGTGAGATGATACAGGGTCGAGCAACCCGCAATGCCGCCACCAATGACGACAACTTTGGTCCGGGTTTTCATGTCAGACTCCTTTGTGTTTCTGGCTGGCACTCTGCCAAATGTTCTAATCTCCGAAAAATTGTTTTATGTATGGTATAATCTCAAAATACCTGAGGTATTGGTATGACACTCTCAATCCGTGCGATGCGTTACGTGCAGGCTGCATTGAAGCATTGCAGCATCACGGGAGCGGCACAGGCCACCAACGTGACACCCTCGGCAATCGCCGCTGCGTTGGATCAGGCCGAAGCCGTTTTCGGTATGGCCCTTGTCACGCGAGCGCGGGCCAAGGGCGTCTTTCCGACCGCCGCGGGCCGCGATGTCGGACGGCATATTGATGATTTATTGGAACGGTACGATACTTTGCTCACAAGCATTTCCGATCTCCAATCAAACCTTTCTGGAAATCTTAGCATCGGATACAACGCACCGATTGCTCCAGCATTTTTACCCATGCTTGCAGCACAAATGCAGCAGTCCAATCCTGGCGTGACATTCACGCTGACTGAGGGCGACAACAACTTTGTCCAGACCGGTTTGGTGGACGGGCAGTTCGATGTGATCCTGTTCGTTGAAGAGCTGCCCAATCCGCAAATCGCAACGCAACCGATTTTCCATGCCCCTACGTATTGCCTGTGTCCAACGGACCATGCGCTCGCTCAGCAAAACACAGTGAGCGTGCCCCAAATCGTGGCCGAGCCCTTGATCCTTTTGGACCGACCCGCTGCGCGTGGGTATTATCTGGAACTTCTTGAACAGGGCGGAGGAGCCCCTCGCGTCGTGGCAACCACCAATTCGACCGAAATGGTCCGCTCGCTTGTCGCCTCAAAGATTGGGATTTCCCTGTTGAACATGAAACCACGTGACGTACCGACCTATACAGGAAACGACGTACGCTGCCTGCCAATCCGGGACAGCAACAGCGGCGTCACCCTTTCGCTCGGGTTTGCACCAGGACCGAAACGAAAACTGGTTCAGACCTTCGTTGAAAGCTGCGTCGTATTTTGTGACGGACCGTCGGGCGCGAATTTGACCGTCTCCATAGCTTAGAGCGCCGAAAAAGAGCAGGACCGTACTTGCAAAAAAGATGTCATCGCAGACATTTGTTCATCGCGCGGCACGAGGTAGATTGAGCTCGAACCAGACCTTCGATGCGGCTGGCGCAAATGGCCGCTTTGGGCCGTGTGCTGGGGCAGGGTATTCTGCCGATCAACCAAGTCCCAGCAAGACACACAGCGCCTGTTTCCAGATCGTGAAGAGGCTCATTAGTTTTCTGTTTAACGTCGATTTGAAGCGCTTGAACCGTCGAAACACTCAAAAAGCGCAAAAATCTCTAGGTGTTGAATTCGTTGGGAAGCGAGTCTCAATAATTCGGTCCCATTATTTACGTACTCAGACAATGGTTGTCGGATCACCTTAGTGGTGAGACTGCGGTTAGAATAAAATTGATTTCTTAGAGGTTTGAATTTTTGAGACTCTAGAATCCTCGATTTTCTAACCGAACAATTAGGAAGCAGCCTTTCACTTAACTCCCAGAGAATGGCTGGAAAGAGCCCTTACCTGGTCAACTCCGAAAACTAGAGCAGGCAAGTTGATCACAAACCTAGCCTTTCGGCTGGATCGGCTTGTGGTCAACTTGGCAAGTTTTTTGCGCTCTCGTTCAGATGATCTCAAGCCGCACTTATTAATAATTATTGTAGTCATGGCTCCATTGATAGCTGCCGCTAGGTGGCGTTGACGAAAGAGAAATTGACTGTTCACTGGTGGCTGCATCAGTAGACATTTTTTTGGTTTGATTGTTGTCAGATTTTACATCGGTGTGATCGCGTGTCTGCGATGCGGCTGAGTTGAGATCCTGAGCATGCTCGTGGTGCCCGTGACCACCCGACGGGTGCGCCATCGCCATTCCAGCACTCAAAACAATTGCGAAGGCGGTGACGGATGAAATCAGTGTCTTTTTCATTTCTTGGTCCCTTTCGGTTGAGCGTGTTTGATACGCTGTGTGTGAAACCAACTTGGTAATCTGCGCCTCAGATTTATTGTGCTAGCACGTCAACGTTTTGCGGAAAGCCATCAAGCTAATGGCTGCTTTCGATGCCGATCGCGACCCTCCCTAATCCCTGCGACGAGGTTTGACGTCTTTTATGCGAGTCAAAGAGGAAGGTCGGCCAGGGCAAACGCCATTTCAGCTAAATTCCATGAAGCGTTTCTTAACGGTTCAGCCAGCACCGGTATGAGTGGTAGCGTCACAATGGTTGCTATGGTCGATACGAACGCTTCTACCTAAGCACATGCAGCGGACCGCAAACAGCACATTCCGGACATTCGGTGCCAGGTGACGAATAGTGGATGAGCAGACATATCAGTCCGTAGTAGGTTGGTCGCATTCAGTCCTCTCCGCATACTTGTCTCAATATTTGAAGCCTTGTGCTAGACGGTTTTTTAACGTTTTGTTTGGACTGATGGTGTCAACGGTGCAGCTTGGCGTTGAAAGGCCTTTACACCTCCAAATCGATTGGACACGAATTGTCAGCTATGGGCGCGAAATAAGCGATGAGGGTATTTCGATTTCTCGTGATCCTTTTTGCATTCATCGGAGTGTGGAATCTGGGAGCTGCGGTCGTTGCCTATCGGAGCTACGAGCCTCCATCGAACAAAGCGTATTTGAGAAACGATTCCGAGCCAGTACCATTGGAAAATTTGTTCTGCGGTTCAGGTCAACGTAAAGGTCAAGCGCTAGTAGATCGTGCAATCATGGCAGCCTTGGCCTATCCGAGCGAAGGACTAACGCTCATGGCGTATTTGTCGCCGCAATGGCAGAAAGTTGAACTATCCGAAGCCGTTCACAAGAATATCCTCGGTGCCCATAGCTCTCGCGGGTTAGCTTTTGACATCTGGTATCATGCTGATGACCAGATTGCAGTAATCTCTTTTCGCGGAACTGATACCCGCAATCTGCAGGAAAGCCTGAAAGACTGGACGTCGAATTTGCACTGGCTGGTGGGCCGTACCCCGATTGTTACCCAATATGACGTTTTGTACGATGCGTTGCCGCGAATAATGGAGTTCATGGATCAGGCGATTGGTAACGTTTCCGAAGTCCACACAGTTGGTCATTCGCTTGGAGGTGGCTTGGCGCAGTATTCCTTGTACAGGGATGCAGACCTTAACAATCGAAGAGTGAAACATGCTTTCGTTTTTAACTCTTCTCCTGTGACAGGATGGTCAGATTTCGAATTGCAGCAAGGCGACCTGCCCGGAACAACCGTGACACGCATCAACGAATACAAGGAAATTCTTGAATTCCCGCGCCTGCTAATGAAGCCGGGCTATGCTTTGAACCCGCGTTTAAACATAGACCCACGTTTCGACGAATACCGACTGGACCTCAATTCGGAAACGGGCACGGCCGCACATGAAATGACGGGGCTTGCTAAGAAGATCGTTTCTCTCACCGAGAGTTTGTGTGCTGAGCGCTCAGAATAACCGCATCGTCACGGTTTTTCCCAATCGGGGTTGATCCACTTTGGTATCCAATTTTTTGCATCGAAAGGGTACCAAACCGGCTGTCCTACAGCCGGAAATTCGCCACACCACATCTTAGGGTGAGAATGGGCTCGACGCTGTCTTTTTCTGCTGGGGGTGTCGATAGAAGGTTTAGCCCCAACCTGCCATTGATCCCTTTTCCGCCTTTTGCGTATGCAGTGGACCGCCAACCGCACATTCCGGACGTTTAAAACCAGATTGCTAGTAGCGCGAGAGCGGACAGAGTCAGCAAACAGGCCGACAATTCCAGTGTCCGGTCTCAATTCAGCGTTGCTGTCAGGCCCGTGTTATGAAACGGCTCGCATAGGGGCCCTTCCCAGTTTTTCTACCAGAAAGTCGGCCGCGAGGGACACGTGCGCTTCGCAGGAGTTCGATTGGTGAACGGATATCACCACCTCGTGCAGCGAGGGCAAACCGGCCTGTCCGTCAATGATCCTGAGACCAGATGGTATGACAGAGGCCTCCATCACGGACACCGACGATCCGTCAAGAAGGGCTTTCTCGATCAACCCTATGCTGCGCGTGGAATATGCAACGCGCCATCGGCGGTCGATGCGCTTTAATACATCCAAGGCAATTTCCCTGCACACACAACCAGATGGGAACAGAACGAGCGAAAGAGGTTGATCGTGGTCGTCGATGAAATCGGGCGAGGCAACCCAATGAAGCGGCTCATGCCTCGCGACCTGTCCCGCGACAGAATCTGGACGGTGCGTTGCAACGACCACATCCAGTTGGCCTCGCGTCAACATGGGCAGCAGATCGCTGGCGTTGTCGCATGTCACTTCGAACTGCAATCTGGGATGCGCTTTCGCCAGGGCGGACAGAATTGGAGGCAGCAGGAAAGTCGCGTAGTCATCAGGCGCTCCGACCCGGATCAATCCTTCCGCCTCTGGGCGTTGCAGATGTGACAGCGCAGCATCGTTTGCAGCCAGAATGCGGTTTGCATAGACCAACAACGCTTCGCCGGCCTGTGTGATCGACACGGACTGACGGCTCCGCTCAAAGAGGCGTTTCTCCACGATAGTTTCAAGCCGTTTGATCCGAAGACTGACAGCTGATTGCGTGCGCCCAATGGCCTGTGCAGCATGCGTGAAGTTTCGATGCGCCGCGACGGCGACGAAGGATCGCAGCAGGTCGATTTCGAGATCACGCTTCATAAAGTAAGATTTCCATATCTCATCACGGTTAGCAATATTATTCGTTACAGAAATAACCTGCTCAAGCCTACTGTCGCCGAAGGAGGCCCGCTCAATGCTTGGTTTGATCGCGCAAACGATCTTCGTGGCGACACGCATATCACCGCCGCACAATTCGGCTTCAGGTTGTGACTGGCGCTCAGCAACAGGCCCAATGGGCCATGGCACAAAGAAGGGAACGGACAAGAAAATGCAAAGCATCGACATCAGCACACTCAAGACACGAACTGGCACAGTGGAACGCGTCTGGCAAATCGAGATTCAGGCGACACCTGAAGACGCGGACAAGATCATAGACAATGTGATGGAGGTCGATCCACTGATCTATGGCCGGTACAGGCGCAACGCATTTGTCAGTGCTGTAGGCAGCGAGACTTACTTGCCGGAAGACAACTCAACCAGTGCTGTGCATCTGGGGGCCGCCAACAAGGTTCAGACCTTCCCAAGCGTCCTTATAGTCATTTCAGTCTCGCAAGACTCTGAAACGCTGGGGCGCGTTCTGGATGCGATACGCGATGTACATCATTACGAAGAACCTTTGATCTTCATCAAGGATTGTTGGGCCAGCCGCGCCGACTACGACCCGCACAATTCCAATCCCAATCGTTGGTGGAACCGCGACAAGGCAAACGCGGAAAACTGATCTCGCAACGATTGCGGTGGGTTGTCACAACCGATGACTATCCGTCCTTGGCAGCCGGTGCGCAGCCATTCGTGCCCATGCATCATTCGGCGGAGTGAGCTCGGAGCAGCCATTCTCTGCAGTGGATTCAAATAGTGGTTTAGGCCCTTAGCGGTCATTGCCTCGCAACTGAGCTGCTGCAGTTGCATTGGGCAGTTCGCAGCTCAAACCAGACATTGACGATCTTGCTTTGCAAATCCGGAAAGTGGACAAAGCACCATTTCGCTGCGGCCGCACTTGGGTCAGGTTTTGCAACGTTTTGTCCCCAGATTTCGTCGCACACCCAATCAGATTATTCATTTCAAGAGAACTTACGGGTGCCAGTTCTCATGTCCTGGCTTGTCCAGCTCCCACAAGTATTTGTCCAAGCGTCAAAAGAAACCCGATCCCTATCCGCCCAATTCCTAAGGACAGTCGACCCGCTGGGCCGTCTCTTCGTTAACAACAATCGGGGGCTCTTGTGCTTTCTCGTCCAAACAACCTGTCAGTGCACTGGAATCAGATTGTTCCTGAAACGCTCTCGGCGCTCAATGAACAAAACCAGAGCCACAGCCGTTCGCCAGGCCGAATACCAAGGTTATCTGCCGGGCTGCTGTCTGCCGGACTTGTGACCTTGGTTCTGTTGCCCTTCACGTCGGCCTTGCCTGGTGCCTTGACGAATGACCTCTCGCCATTTTTGGATGTGTGGTTGGTGTTTTTTACGGCGCTTGTCGTATTCTCCGCCGCAGCGGCAATTATACTGAGAGGATCGAATTGGAGGGCCGTTATTGGGCGAGGATTGGCCTGTCTTAGCACAGCGCTCATTGTGTCACCCGTAGGCCTGTCTGTCCTGTTCGCATTGTATCTTCAAGACTGGGTATCACTCGCTGACGGAATGGTCATTGAACAGGTCGGAAGCACAGCTGCGACTTTAGTTGGCGGTATCTTTTTCGCCAATGCTGTCGCTTTGGGGTTGGCCCTTGGCTGCGTGATCTTGCTGGTTCGATGGCGGCTTTTGCAAGCCCGTCCGAAACCTTCCATCTCACCCTATGCAATTCAAACAGCAGTCCAGTTTCGGGAAGGACCGACAATTGGAGCGTCTTGGGAGCAATTAAAATGAACATGCCCGTCACCGACATCTCGCACAGCGTTGAAAGAAAACTCGAACCCATGACCCCAATTCGTGCCCTAATTGTTGCACCGGATGAGGCGCGATCGACCATTCAAGAACTAGCGTCGCAACTCAAAGGAATTGAAATCGTTGGCGTCGCGTACAATTTAAGAACAGCCAAGCAGATCCTTGACCGCACACAGCCCGACTTACTTCTGGTGGATGTCATGCTTCAAGGACTTCGAAGTATCGACGTGATTTCTTACGCCTCCACAACACTGCCAGATCTCAAGATACTCGCGCTTAGTCCGGCTGATCCACCTCATGATCGTGTCATCTTAGCCATTCAAGCAGGTGCTCTTGGGTATGTGTGTAGGAATGCTGAAGCCGATGAAATTCAAGGGGCCGTGGCTGAAGTGCTCAAAAGCGAGCCTTATCTTCCCACCGATACCACAATGGATGTTTTTAAGGACGTTGCTCCCGAGCTCGCGGCTTCCGCCAAAGAGCGATTGAACTTCATGTTCCAGGCGTTGCTCGGGTTCATTCCCGCCGCAGGGCTTATCGCGGCAGTTACCGGTTTCCTGTGGCGCGAGTATTGGGGGCAGATCGGTGTTCGTGTGGTGGACATCGGTGTGGATGCCAGCACCCGCGTAACCGAGTTTGTACTCACATTTCTCGTACTACTGGGAATCCTCGGGCCGCTCCATTTTGTCAACAACTGGAAAGATGCATTAAGTTCATGGGCAAACCGTCGCGCCCGACTTCGTAAGTTGGGCAAAGACCTGAAGCCCATAAAGATTGGTCGAACGACGATCGGAAGCATCGCTGCGAACGAAAGAGTCCAGTGGTTGGCGATTGCTGCCGTGGTTCTTGCAATCACAATTCCACTGGATTTTTCTGGCGGTAGAATCCTGACCATCATCATAGGAGCAGTCGTTGCGCTGGTGTTGCTCGCAAATCTATTCTCGCTGGACGACTATCTACCTGATTGGCTGCGCCCATCCAAACAACATATCGGTAAGGCACTGTTTATCGACGGTATGTTATTCCTAGTTTTGTTGCTTATATTGAGCGCCGAAGTTTTTCTTTTGGGCCCAGATCTGCGGCAGGATGGATTGCACGGGTTTCTTGCTCCGAAAGTGCTTGATCTTTCCGCACGACCGGTCGTTTTGACGGACTTGAATGGGACATTTGACCCGATGGAGGCGCTATATCTTGGCGGCAACGCGGATTTGTATGTTTTGTATGACCCCTGTGACGAGGTCGTGCGAATGGTCCCCGTTGGCTCTTCACGGGTGGAACATATTCCGCAAGTTCAGTGCAGCCCCAAATGAAACTGAGCATTAGGTCTGAATACCGTTCGCAAGTGACTCATTGTAGGTTGTCTACGGTGCTGAGAAAGACGAAAAGTTCTCGAAAAATCTTGGTGAACAAGGGGCTGCTAAGGGCTCAATCCTTCTATCGACACCTCCAATGGCAGCGCCGAGCCCTTACCTGACCTTTGACAGCACCCAAAGTCTCGCTCGTGCAGCAAGTCGCCAACCGCTCATTCCGGATGTTCAAACCAAGTTTCGGATGGCTGGTGAGCGGACGAAGTGCCAATTCGCGGGGGATGCGCCGAGGTCTACTATTCCCGCTTAGTCGTCCATACCGAGGGTGAAATCGCAGAATTGCGTATATTGCAGGGTCACATTGCCGTTCGATATTTCAAGCACTCCGTATTGTGGTGCTTCTTTGGGAGGCTTGAAGCTATCCCAATCCCAAGGAGGACGCGGTGCTGGCGCTTGAAACGACAACGCACCCAACGTCGCAAAAGGAATACCACGAACTGTCCCACAGGTAGGCCTATGAACATGGCCCATGAATAAGTGCTTCACGTTTGTATGGCGGCAAACGACGTTCAAAAAAGCTTCTTCGTCCTCAAGTCTGATTTCATCTTGTTTAGGCAATCCAAGCGCGAACGGCGGGTGATGCATGAAGATGTAAGCGGGGCGATCGTCATTCCTGCTCAACAGGCTATCCAACCAGTCTCGCCGCACTTCGCAAAATTGGCCTGCGTGGGAGCCAACTTTATGGGTGTCCAAACAAACCACTGTACCGTCAGTGGTCTCTAGGGCGAATTGGATAAAATCCGGCATCGTGTCTTCGGGCAAAGGAAGACGGGATCGAAGTCCGCCCCTGTCATCGTTGTTTCCCATCATCGGATAGATATGCAACTCAGACTTGGCGAGGTATCCCGCCAATGCAGTATAGTCACCCTCGATATCATCCCCAACCAAATCTCCGGACAGTATCGCGAAATCAGCGTCAGCGTGATGGGTGTTTGCATGATTGATGGCAGCAGCGAGCCGCACTCGTGGGTTTAGCCCGTCGATTGTACCTTCATTCTGGAAATGAGGATCGGACATCCAAATGATTTTGGTCATTCTAATCCCTTCAAATTGGGTCAAATAATTGTCGCCAGCTTCGGGTACGCTAACCGCAATAGCGAAGAGCTGCCAGTCTTGTATGGAGATTCTAGCCAGTCCGCCGCGACGGCAGCTTCGCGCGGAATTGGTGCTGTTTGCTCCGTATGCAGCATCGGTGACTTTAGGCTCACGGCGGGCATTAGCTGCGACGGGCATCAATTGGAGATAAGAGCCCCGATCTGCCGTTTTTTTCGGGCATTGGCCGTCGTGGCCCAAGCTTCGCCCTTTGCGTCAAGTACGACGGCCGGACCCTGCTAGGCGAGAAGAGTTGGTATGAGGTGACTAGCCCCCTTGCCGGATCCGGTTGGAGCCACTGAGATGATATGGCCTTCACGGTCAGGCGTGACCCATTCTGGGGGATCCGGCGCATCCTTGTCTCCGGGGTAAAGAAATCCAGCGGGTTTGCGGGGTGTTTTGAGTACCATCCGACCCATGGGAAGCTCTGGTAGGCCCGGCGGAGAGTTTCCTTCATGTAGTGATTTGGAGACACGCATCACAGTTGTTTTCACTTCATTGAAGAGGCTTTTATGTATTCATGCGGGGCAGGGAATGCTTTCAAATTTGGAGGCAGGATTTTGAAGGTTGCCCATATTGGCCGTGATTAATTCAAGCAGCGTCTAAGTGGGCCTGGGTTTTCGTTTGAATGTGGCAAGAGTGCTTTACCGGGGATCACAAAGTCAAAAGCCGATCCCGTTCAACCATTTAAGGCTGAACGAGTTTTTGAGGGCTGAAAAAATCTCTTTCTGTAATGACTTCTGCTGACTACAGTATCTGACAAAGGCATTTTCTTCGCCTGATGACCTGTGTGATTTTGTGTGGTGTGATTGTGAGTTATTCCCAGCTGTTTGCGTTAATCTTTAGTTCTTTTCTTTTAGCAAAACCGGCATCTGCAAACCTCTTCAAGTGGCACCAACCTGAAACGGATCCCAGCGGCCTTGCTGCTGAAATTTGCACGAATGGTGCAGAGAAACGGATCTGCCTGCGGGTTGAATGCGTTTCGTTCGAAAGTGTCGAAGTTGTACTGAGCAGTGCTGATTTAAGCCCGGTGGATATGAGCGGAAGCCACCTTGAAGTGGATGTGACTGGCAACGGCCCATATGCGGCTCGGGTGGATGACGAAACGGGTCGCCTCAGTTACGCTACCAAAACGTCCGGACCCCTGTTGGATGGTTTGAAATCTGGTCGATACGCATGGGTCACGTTTCAAAAGCCGTCCGTTCAAGACGCGCCACTCGTCTTTACGCTGAATGGGTCACGACAGGAAATCGACCGTGTCCAACAGATCTGTTCGGTTCCTGAAAACTGGACTGGCGAGGGGAATAACATCTGGGTTGGAGACCAGGCGCAAGCTTCTGGCAAAACGGAGCCAAGTTTAAATCCTCGCTATGATAACGAGGTCGATCTGGCGCTTGAGCCAGCGTTGCATCAGGTGGAACGCTTAGAAAACACTGACTACTGGGGAGGTGATATTCGCGACGGCTTATCCGACCCGGAACTTCAGGACCTATCATTAAATCAGTGCGAAGCCCTATGCATCGCGACCCTGGGTTGCTCTCACTTCACCCATAACGGACGAACTGACACGTGCTTTCTGAAAGGAATTCCGGACGAGTCCAAGCCCTTTCAGGGAGCAACGAGCGGCGTCATCAACGATAAGGCGGGGCGGTTTTTACCCGCGCCTACGAGCGGCGCGGACATCGCTGTCCAAAGTGATCTTTCGGCGAATATCGAAGACTCTTTGGAGTGGATTGCCGGTTTGAAGAATACTTCGAGACCACTCGCAGATACATGCGAAGCAGAACGGGCCGCATTCGACGCGTTGGCAAGAGATTTTCGTGTTGGTTTAACAGGCAGCCGCGATATCTCGTTCGGTCAACATCTCAATATCGAATGGGAAGGCAACACACTTCAAAAACGCGCCCCGATCTGGTTGATGGTAAGTTCTTGGAGACCGGTTAGATTTGAAGGGAAAGGGTTTGTCGCCCTTGGGCCAATGGCGCCGAACCCATTTGGCCTGGCACAAGGCGCAGGAAGAACAAGAGCCCTTGTTGCATTGCACGCCCGGGGGGCAGGGCCGCAAGGTGATTTGTCTGTTATTCCTTTGCATCTTGAATCTGATGATCTGGAATATCACCTGGTGGGCTATAACCGAGCTTGCGAAGAAGAAATGGTTGCCAAAGTCGCTGCAGGGCTTTTGTCCCTATTCGGCGGCGCAGGAACAGCATCTGCAGGACATTCGCTATATAATGTCAGGCCTGGACCAGCGCAGCTTGTTCTGAATTCAGAACTTGGGCGTCGTGCTTTCACACACCGGATTGATCTGAAATCCGATCACTATGTCTTGCTCAATGACCGCCGCATTCTCCTTATGAAGAAAACGCCGGTTATGGGGCTGAACGGTGCGAAAGGCCGAAGAGAAACCGAAATCGTCCAAAAAGCAGGCACCAATCTGCAGATATCTCCTACGCATCGATTTCTGGCCCTTGATCACGATGGCAGAACCGAGATTGTCGACGTTACAGACGGGCGTACTGTGACGACAATAGACAGCGGGCATACCTATTGGATGTTGGGCGACAGCTACGTGATGACAACCAAAGCCCCATGGGCCGAGGTCAATTTGCATTCACTGTTCTCGGACGGACTTCGGATTAACCAGCAAGTGACTGGCCCGGCCTGTTGCACAGCCACGGTCGATCAAACCCATATCGGCGTCAGTCTGGAAAACAGTTTGGTTACAATATGGGGCATGTTCGGACACTTCGTGGGTTCATTGCAAAACCCGGCCTACGCCAGCACTGAATCCCCTCGCAGTGGCTACTCGTCCGATAAGCGGGGCAGCGCCGCTTTGTTCAAGCTGATGATGTCTTCGATTGGTCCGGTTGCGCCGGCTACACTGGATAATGGGTTTCATGTGGTCGGGGGAATGGACGCGACCCGTACGGAGGCTGATGAATTTAAGGTCACTGACGGGGTCTGGCAAAAACTGGACAGCGTTTCGGCTTTGTCGCGGCGACTGGCTCATGTTGGGATTTCTCTGACCCCATTGGATCAGCCGCAGTACAATTCTGAATTCACCGTAAGAACCGCAGAAAACCAGCTGGAACGTTTGGGAGTTCGTCTTGCGGATATGCAGGAAGGAGAAGTTGTCCTCAAGCCAATGAGCGAGGATGAAAGGGAGGCCGCCTCATATTCAAAAACGGGTGCCTATGTCAAACCATACCGGGTTCGCATGAATTGGTCCGAAGACGCTGCTAAGCGCTTGGAGGCTGATGCGCGGGCCAGCGGTTTGCAACTGGAATGGAAGATACCAGCAGATGAA
This sequence comes from Ruegeria arenilitoris, assembly GCF_013030265.1. Classification (GTDB taxonomy): domain Bacteria; phylum Pseudomonadota; class Alphaproteobacteria; order Rhodobacterales; family Rhodobacteraceae; genus Ruegeria; species Ruegeria arenilitoris_E. The sequence continues at coordinate 269,888 of NZ_WPZQ01000007.1, read as the reverse complement.
GCAATGGAATCCGAGTGCGACCACACCGTTTTGGATATGGACCGTGGTTTTGACCCGTCAAACGGCTTGCCTACAGTAAGAGACTTTGTTTCGGCGTCGCGTCTTGAAACCGAGACCGGACCCGTCTGGATTACACGTGCATCATGCGTTGCGGGTGCGACTTTAGGCTCGCTCCGCAGCTTTTCGTCAGCCTATATTCTGGACTTGGCAACAGCCAAGCCAGAGAATCCAGGCACCACAATTCTGGGTGAAGTGTTCTTTTTTGAGAATGATCCAGCACCGCTGTGGTTTGACCATGATCTCCATCTACGGAATGCTGGTCAGAAGCTGGTTTTGTTTTCACCGGGAAATGGCGTGGTGGCAGTCTACGATCGAACGCAACAAAAAATGGTGTTTTTGGAAGAGGGCCTGCCGGACGGAGACCTCCTGATTGACGCTGGATTAACCGAAGACCACAAGCATCTTGTGCAAGTCAACTCTGATGGCGGGCTACACATCTACCAGATCCAAAATGGCAAGAAAGTAATCTCTGGCCGTATCGTCGAAGATGAAATTGTCACATGGCTGGACGATTTTCGGTTTGATGCGACTGCAGAAGCTGCCGCCCAGATCGACTTGCGCTTTGACGGTCTGGATGGCCAGTACAGTCTGGATCGCTTTGGTGAGGCGCAACGCGTTCAGGGCCTGACGAAACTGGTATTGGAGCAAGAGCCGATCCCAACGGCGACAATTGCAGGAATTCCTCCGCAATTCATGGCCGGCGAGGTTCGCTTGACGAACAATGGCGATGTTGGTTTGTTCCTTATGCCAGATGACACTGATGCAATTGAATATCTGGTTTTTCAGGATGGCGTGATCACGGAACGTGTGGAAGCAAACCCGCGGATGACCGCAAACTCGATCCCACCTGAAATGAAAGAACAGTTGGGTGCCGGGTCCACCATGGCCTTGAAAATGCTTATGGCGATGGACAGAGGTGGCGATGGGTATGGTATGGATATACTTGTGCCGCAACAGTTTAGTGTGTCTCGATTGAAAGGCGCGCGGTGGGCCAGCGTTGTTGCTGTCAACAAAGCAGGTTTGGCCAGTCTTCCGATTAGCGGGGATCTTGGGCCGCAGCCGCAGGCAGAGGTTAAAAACCGTGCTCTCATCATAGGTATCAACACATATGACGACCCGTCGATCCCATCGTTGAACTACGCGCTAAGAGACGGCGGTAGATTTTCGGAGACTCTTGCAGGCGGGCTGGAGGACGCTCCTGACTTTGATGAGATCAATTATCTGAAGGATACTCGGGCAACGCCGGAGGCTATTCTGGCGGGTGTCGAAACATTGCTGATGGATATGGAAAAAGGAGATCACGCGGTTCTCTATTTCGCGGGACATGGGCTGCGTTCTGAAAGCGGCGATTTCTATTTTGGTACGTCGGGAACTCGACTGGAGGATGTGAGCGCGACCGCCCTGGCATTTGGGCGCTTGTCAAAATTGCTGGAGGGCACAGAGGCTAGAATTACGATCATCTTGGATGCATGCCATTCTGGTGCAACTGGAACGGGTCCTTTTGCGACGAATGATGATGCGGTTGCCGACTTGTCCCAGCTAAACACAAACATCACTATCCTCGCGGCATCCAAGGGACGAGAATATAGTGAGGAAACGCCTGAGCTGGGCGGAGGCGTGTTCACGTGGGCGCTTCAACAGGTCTTGCAGACCGACCGGAAGTCGTATGATCTGGATGCTAACGGACGAATTGAAGCATCAGAATTGTATCTAGGCGTAAAGTCCCTTGTTGTTCAAAAACAGCAGGGTCGTCAGACACCCTGGATGGTAAGACAACGAATGGTGGGTGACTATGCACTGTTTTAAAGAATTTTTGGCTCGCCGTGCTTTGTTCGCTACGTTGTTGTTTTTTCCGCTAAGCGCACAGGCTTGTTTCGTTTGTGATGAGATTGTCGAATTGGACAACGTCAGGGCGGCCTGTTTTCTGGAACAATACCCAGAATTCGAAAAACGGATTTCCGAAACAGGCGATGGGCGCGGAGAAGTTGATCTCACGGAATGTGCCAATGATGTTGCTGATGGAACGCGCGGTATTGATTGGTTCACAAAGCTTCCTAATCCAACCGGGTCCACCGACCCAAACCTCGAACCTATTCAAGAGTTAAGGTCGGTTTTCATTTTGGATGAGACCGATGCAAGGTGTTTGAAAGCGTTTCTTGAGGGGCTTGATCGCCCTATTGATCCGACCGTCCGCGTGGATCTTACCGAAATGTGTGACAGCAAATGAAAAATAACCCCAGTGGCACATTTTTGTGGAAATCCTCAGAGTGGTGGGACAGTTTCGGCCAATTCATGATGGCAATTGGGGCCCTGATCGCCTCAATCGGTGTGCTTATCGGGGTGATTCAGTACACACAGCAAGTTGAGGCAGCTCGGGCTAAAGAAACGCTTGCATTGATCGAAAAATGGGAATCCGGAGGATACAGAGACAGCTTCGCCGTTTTGCGAGACGCGACGGACAGATTTCAGGAAACGGTGCCCAGAAATGAACTGAAACTTGTACGATCAAGCACAACTGCGCGTGAGAACTTCCAGAGGAAACTGTACGATAGCGTTTTTGCGGACGGAGACCATTTCGAAGATTTTGACCACATCGTTTCCTTCTTTGATCGCTTAGGTCTTTGTATTCAGGCCAAACTTTGTTCCGAAAAAACTGCTGAAGTATATTTCAGAACAACACTTGGTGCATTTTTGTTTTATTATGACGGCTTAGTTCTCGAGCGCGGATTACAATATGCGGGCTATGTTGAAGGCCTTCAATTTTTGAAGAATGAGTTCTCCATAAACGCAAACTGATGTTTGTGGCGGGTCTGTTGGTTCAATCATCTCTGGCTCTTGCCCCTATAGCTAATGTCCGGAATGAAAGCCGCAACTGCAGCAAGCAACGGCTATGCATAGGGTCGGTTTTGGGCCGTCTTCAACCCAACCGTTTCTTGAATCTTAGAGTGGCCGCCAACAATCCGAATACCGCAAACCCGATCATCCATAGAATCCCCCAGCGTACCTCGTAGAGAGAAGCATCGCGCAAAACCACGCCGCGGATCATGTCCATAAAATGGGTTGCCGGCAGGACCTGAGCAATCATCTGGACGGGTTTTGGCATACCGTCAAAAGGGAACATGAATCCCGACATCAGGATCGAGGGGAGTAGAACGAAGATGGTCATCTGCATCGACTGCAATTGATTTTGCGCAAGTGTAGAGATCACCAGCCCAAGTGACAGGCTGGCAATGATGAACAGCAATGTCACCACCAGCAAAACGCCCAGCCCGCCATTGATCGGAACATCGAACAGGAAGTGACCAAGGCCAAAGATAATTGCGACCTGTATCAAACCCATAAAGATGTAGGGGATGATTTTGCCGACCATCAGCTCGATCGATTTGATCGGGGTGTTGATCAGCATCTCCATATTACCGCGCTCGCGCTCGCGGACAATGGCAGCCGAGGTGAACAGGATCATCGTCATAGTCAGTATGACTCCGACAAGGCCCGGCACGATATTCACCGCCGATCGCTGTTCAGGGTTGAAGTAGAGCGTAACTTCGAACGTGGGTACTTGCCGGTTTGGAGGCTGTTTCAGCAATTCGGTCAAAGGCATCGTTCGCAGAGATTTAATTGCGCTGGCGACCATCGTGTCTGAACCATCTACGATCCAATGGGCAACAGGCCGGCTGCTGGCCTGATCCGTTGCGTTGGGCAGACTCAGCCCTACGGACGGGCTGCGGGCAAGGCGTTGGCTGACGTCTTGAGGTATGATCAGTGCGGCACGCACGCGGGATTCGGTGATCGCGCGTTCCGCTTCTTGAGGGGTGGTCAGTTCTTCGGTGATGGTAACGACCTGCGTGGCCTGAACGATTTGCGCCAGCGTGCGAGACAGCTCGGTTCTGGATTCATCCACCAGCGCAACGGGCACGTGACGCAGGTTGGTGTTGATCGCGTAGCCAAACAACAGCAGTTGGATTAGCGGGATCATGATGACCATGGCGAAAGTCATCCGGTCCCGCCGCAGTTGCAACAGCTCTTTCTTAAGCACAGCGACTATGCGACGCGCAGAGATCACGGTTCCTGCTCCCGTGTTGCACTGACGAAGACGTCTTCCAGATTTGGGCGTTGCGGCGTCAGCGACAGGTCCGGAAACCCAACAAGCCGCATTTGCAGCATTTCCACAGGCTGAGGCTCGGACTTGTCGACAAGCACACGCAACCGCGAACCCACTTGTGCTGTCGAAAGCAACTTGGGCTTTCCGTCCAACGCGTGTTTGACCTTTCGCAGGTCGGGACCTTCTACTTCGACAACATCGGCCTGCAAATCATCCATCAACTGACGCGGAGACCCGTCTGCCTTTTTGACCCCATGCTGCAGGATTGCCAGCCGGTGGCAACGCTCTGCCTCGTCCATGAAATGGGTGGATACAATCATGGTCGCGCCCTGATCGACCAGATCGAACAGTTGTTCCCAGAAGGTGCGACGTGTTTCTGGGTCAACGGCAGATGTCGGTTCATCCAGAAACAGCAGTTTTGGCCGGTGCATGACGGTCGCTGCAAGGGCGAGTTTCTGTCGTTGCCCACCGCTCATGCTACCGCTGAGCTGATGGATGTTTGATGTCAGGTCATAGGTGTGCAGCAATTCGTCAATCCGGTCCTTGGCCGACTTCACCGGGATGCCATAAATTTCCGCTGCGAACCGAAGGTTCTCCAGTACTGTCAGATCGCGGTAATATGAGAAGATCTGGGTCATATACCCGATCTCATTCTTTAGCGGTTCCGCGGCCTCGGGCATGGATTGACCCAAGACTGAAATCGCCCCGCTGCTGGGGGTGAGCAGCCCGGTCAGCATCCGCATAGTCGTGGTCTTGCCACAGCCATTTGGGCCGAGAAATCCGTAAATCTGGCCGGTTCGGATTTCGAGGTCCAGATTGTTAACGGCAGTATTGTCCCCGAACCGCCGGGTCAGACCTTTCGTCGAGACGACGACATCACTCATGGCATGGGGACCTGCACGGGCACTCCGGCGGGCAGGTCCGGGGATGCAGTGGGCAGGTCAATCTCGGCCAGATAGACAAGTCGGGTTCGGTCATCCTGGTTCAAACCGTAATAAGGCGTGAACGACGCGTCGTCGCTGATCCAGCGGATCACGCCGCCCAACGGATCGGCCAGCCCGTCAACGCGCACTTTCAGCGTGTCGCCGGGTTTCAGATTGACGCGATGCGGCTCAGGCACATAGACGCGCGCATAAGGTGTCTGGCCCGTGACCATCACGGCAACCGGGCTGCCGGACGTCACCCGCTCGCCCAGATTCCACGGCAGGGAATCCAGCACGCCATCTCGGGTGGCCGTAACCGTCAAGTCGTCCAGAACAGTTTGCTCGGCAGAAACCAACGCTTCGGCGGCTCGAACATTAGCTTCGGCAACCGCCAGGTCCTCGGGTCTGGTGCCGTTCTGCAGCTCTTTCAGGGATTGCTGCGCGCTGGCCAGTTCAGCCCGCGCGGAATCCCGCAGGGCCAGATCATTTGCCACCTGCGCTTCAGTTACGACCGAGTTTTCGACCAGTCTGGCGTTTCGGTCATAGATGGCTTCGGCGTCAGCCAGCCGGGCAACAGCACCTGCGACCTTGGCCTCGGCAATCGCGATCTCTTCCTCGCGCGGCCCCACCTGCAGTTTCAGAAGCGTGGCCTGCGCCTTTTCCAGCTCAGCCTGCGCCAGTGCCAGCTTTGCGCTTTGCAGGGTGGGGTCGAGCTGAACCAGTGTGTCGCCTGCCTTGACCACAGCTCCCTCTGCAACCGGTAAATCGACGACGATTTCGCTGGCCGTCGCGGTCAAGGCCACCCGGTCGCGCGCCAACACGCCCAAAGCAACGCTGGTATCGGACCCGGAGCACCGGTCCAGAAAGGCGGGCAGTACAGCCGCCAGTATCAAGGGTATCGGGATCATCAGATTCAACAGTGTTTCCCTCCGGTGATTGGCCTTTGAACGCGCTGGATAATAGTCAAAGCATACAATCAGGAAATCTGATTTATGTATACGGCTCAACCGCTACACGCGGCAGCACTGGTTTATGCGGGCAGTCGTGCCAACCACTCCTCTAGTTTTTCTCCGATCAGATGGGGGTTATCCTCCTGCAGGAAATGAATACCTTTCCCGATATCCACCACTTCTAGATTCTGGATGGTTTGACGGCACCATTCGACCTCTTTCGGCCCGATGGTGCCTCCGGGCGTGGCATGGAACATCAGCATCGGGGTTTGCGTTTCTCCCAGCCAATGACTGTAGGCGCTGACGATCTCATGAACGTCCGAAGGTGCGTCGTCGATTGGTATTTCACAAGGCCACACCCGAACTGGCTTGCGACTTCGTGCTGTGGGAAAAGGCGCACGATATTGCGACATTTCTTGCGGGGTCAAATCACGCACGATGGCGTTTGGCAGAATTTTTTCGACGAACATATTCAGCCCCGAGATCATCATCCACCCCAGACCGGGCGTCCGCATCATGCGAAACCCGGCGCGGAAATCTGGCGGAAATCCGGCCCAGGTCATTGGACGCACGACGCCTTCCATGAAGGCGATGCCGCGTATGTTCTCAGGATGCCGGTGCGCATAGTGGAACCCCAATGCGGAGCCCCAATCATGAATGACGAGCGTCACGCCCTTCAGTCCCAACGCCTTGATGAATCCGTCAACGTAGGGAACGTGGTCGACAAAGCGGTAGGGAATATCCGGCTTATCCGATTTGCCCATGCCGATCAGATCCATCGCAATGGCGCGGCCCTGCCGGGCAGTATAGGGTATGATGTTGCGCCACAGATAGGACGATGTCGGATTGCCGTGCAGAAACAGAACCGGCGCGCCTTCGCCTTCGTCGACATAGTGGATGCGCTGCCCATTCACCTCGACATACTTCGAGTCAAACGGGAAGTCGGGTGAAATCTCTTGTTCGGTACTCATTGAGCCGCCCTTTCAGCTTTGTGCGTTTCTTCGATCAAACCCAGCGCCTCATCATACCATGCGGGGCGGGACGCCCAGCCGACAATCGCGTTAACGGGTTGGGGCAGCGGGCGTGATAGGCTGCCAACGGGGACAACCAGAAACTTGCCGTTCCGTGTCTCGAATGGCAGCGTCGTCCCGCAGTTTCGGCAAAACACCCGACGAACTTGGGAATTGGGCACGTCAAAGGTGGTCAGCATGTCGTTGCCTTCCAGCCACTCGATCTGATCGGGCGTGGTGAACGCATTCGCAACATGGGCCGAGCCCGAGGCCCTTTGGCAAAAGCTGCAATAGCAGAGTTTGAAGGCGGCCATGTTGTCCTGCACCCGATAGCGCACTGCGCCGCAGATACATTGCCCCTCGATCTTGTTCGGGTGAACCATCGGAGCGCTCATCTTAGCCGCGATGCGCAAAATACGCGCGGACAGCTGCGGTGAAGGTCAGGCCCATGCTGATGATCGCGATGACAAAGCCGATGACCGCGGTGGCCGGGATCGAGACCAGAAAATCAATGGCAATCGCAGCGCGGATACCGATCAGGCTGCGTTTGAGGATGGACGCAACGATGCAGGAAAACGTCACCATGTACCCCAGCATCGTATAGAGCATCAGGTTGGCGGCCTGCGAGCCGACCAGCTCTCCGACCTGTAGCCCGTAGAACTTGAACGCGGCGAAGAAACCAAAGGCCAGCAGGATCTTCAACGCGTTCAGAATGAAGATCACGCGCAGAGTGATGGGCTTTGAGGCCCCGGTTGTTTGGTCTATGGCGGTCATATCAGGTCTCCGTTTCAGTTGGGCCAAACGGCGTTTGCAGCCGCGCGGCCACAATGCTATCCATGTGGATAGGAATTGATTACTATCCATGCGGATAGAAAATGCAAGGAGAAATCTGTGGCGCGAAAACGCAAGACGGATCACGACAGTGCCGTGGCAGGTGCGCTGGACCTGTTCTGGCGGCGCGGATACCACGGTGCCAGCACGCGGGAGCTTGAGCAGGAGACGGGGCTAACCCGGTTTACATTGCAAACCACCTATGGCGGGAAAGAAAAGTTTTTCCTAAAGACTTTGGATACTTATCTGGACAATGCCGAGGCCCGACACTTTCCCGACCCCGACACCTATTCGCTGGATGATCTGGCTGGTTGGTTCCGGGGCATCGCGTCAACCGAGCGGATGCCAAAGATTGAGGATGCTGGGTGTCTTGCCTTTAATTCGATTAGTTCATTCGACCGCTCTGATCCCGAGGTTAACGCACGAATCGAGCGGTACCTGACCGCACTGGAGGGGCGGTTTGCGGCGATACTGAGCCGTGCAAAGGCTGACAGGGCCATCCGTTCCGAGGTTGATCCAGATGAGGCCGCACGGGTGCTGATCGGTCTCTTGCTGGGCCTTCATACGATCATGAAAGCCCGAACCTCGGATCAGTTTCCGCAGAGCTACGCCGAGGCGGCGGTCGGGCTGATTGAAGGGTGGAAAAATCAGTAAGTTATCAAACATACAGGCGCGACTGTCGTCTTGCGGCGTAAGAACTACGCGCCTGCAGCGAATGTCTGGATTGTGGGCTGCCACTGCAGCATTTCGGTTGACTATTGGGTGACTGCTTTGGGCCGTGTGCCGGGGCAGGGCATTTTGCTGATCAACCAAATTCAAGTAAGATACACTGTGCCGGTTTCCAGGTTGCGAAGAGGCTCATTAGCTTTCTGTTAAACGTCGACTTGAAGCGCTTGAACCGTCGAAACATCAATTAAGCGCAAGAATCTTAAAGTGTTGAATTCAATGGGAGACGAGTCTCAAAAATTCGGTCCCATTATTTACGTACTCCGACAATGGTGGGGTCAGGCGCAAATGTATCGCGTAATTATCATTATGTTAAAATTTGCAGGCCAACTCACACAGGCCCACCGAGACTCCAGTACGACTTTTAGGGTTTGAATAGCACTGGTTGAACATCCCGACTTTGCCAGATACCGCGCAGGAAAGACCACTGCTTGGCGCGTTTTCTCGCCGAAAACAACAAAACCGGAGACAGCATCTGAATTGCGGCAGACGCTATGGCCCGCCCAAAAGCGAAGGGAACGCTATGTTTGCGGGCAACGTACACCCTCGATTGCCCCATATGCCAGGCCTTCAATCCCGCGATGGCGGTGCTGCGCGGAGAGGATTGTCCTCCTGCATGGCTTACCTGAGCTTCATGTATGTAATACAAGGGACCGCATACCGCTTTCAATCGCAGGCTCAGATCATCGTCTTCATGATACATGAAGATTTCCGGATCAAACCCTCCGATCTTTTCGAACGCAACTCGTCGGACCAGCAAGGCAGATCCTACGAGAACAGGTAGCTCAATATCGGAATCGGCCTCCTTCTGCTGCAAGGCTTCACTGCGCGGCAGGATCACGCTGGAACGCCTGAACAGAGGTTTTCCGCGCCCCTTTAGAATTCCGGGATTGAATGCAGAAGCATCGGGGTGGCGGTCAGCCCCTTTTTGCAGTGCTTCTAGCGCACCCGGCTGAAGGCATGAATCCGGATTCAGAAACAAAAGCAAATCTGTTTGAGCCTGGGCTGCGCCGAGATTGCAGGCCCGGCCGAAACCGGCATTCTCAGAGCTTCTGATCAGAGTCGCACCCCGCGCATCGGCCATTTGCTGAATTGTTTCGACATCATCCGATGCGTTGTCGACCAGTATGACGGGCACGCCTTCGGGGATCGAACTCAGCATCTCCGGCAGAACCCGGCTGCTGTTGTAACAAACGCTTATGACGGTGATCTGCGACAAGACAAGCTTTCCAATCAATGGAGTTTAGACCTTATCCGTTTCTTTCTCTCAAACGCCGTTAGGGTCAACCCCCCTCCCCCACATGCGCAAGCTCAATGAGACCATTGATTTGAGGCACCCAGATAGACAAAGCGGACCCCCGGCTTTCCGGCGGAGGTCCGCAGAGCATTTTGTTTCGTTTCTTCTGATGACGCTAATGCTACTCGCTATCCGAACAGCTTGAGATTGCTGCTCTGCCCGGGCATCGAGAACCGATGCAGGTTCGGAAACAGCATATCCAATTGATCATGAGGCGTGCCGAACCAATGGGCTAATCCAGCATATAGCTGATCTGTCGAAGTCGTCGGGATGAGTACTCCATTTCCGACATCCAACGGATTGTCACTATCCAATCCAAGTTCCGGGTAGTCACCAAAGACCTGCCCACCATTGACCGGCGTTCCCATGACAATCGTGTTGCCGCCCCAGCCATGATCGGTGCCATTGCCATTTGACGTGAGCGTGCGGCCGAAATCTGATCCGGTAAAAGTCACGACCTGGTCGTCCAGTCCCATTTCGATGAGAGCGGTCTGAAACTCACCCAATGCCCGGCTGAGAATTCGCAACATGCCCGCTTGGGTATCCAGAAGTTCATCATGATGATCCCAGCCAATATAGCGCAGGAAGAAGGTTTGCTGCTGCAAGCCCAGCTCGCTTGACGCTTTAATGGTTTGAGCGACCTTGCGCAGTTCCTGGCTGAGCGGTGTCTCCGAGAAAGCGGTGGGAACCGAAACATCCTTGGTGCCGGCTTTGAAAACCTCGTGTTGCGCCTGAGCAGTCCGGGTCAGGTTCAGGTAGGTTTCCTTGAACGGATCGCCATCGTAGCTTGCCGACATCAGCTTATCGAAACTTGCCTTGATGGTTTCGTTCAGGATCGACTGCTCTTCGGTTACGTAGAAGCCGGTGCTGCCTTTTTCGGTAATGGCGTAAGGCAGGCTGCTGTTTCCGTTCTGAACGATGTTGTTGCCAGCCAGCGAGATGTTCATGGCAATCTCGTGTTCGGATTTCGAGGGCTGAAGTGCATCTGCGAAATACCCGAACCAGCCCTTGTTCAGACGCTGATCCGGACGTGAGGTTTGCCAGTGTTTGAACTGATCAGCGTGGGACAGCAGGCCAAGAGGAATACGGGCCGAGCCGTTCAGAAAGCTCTCTTTTGTCACCCGCTCGATCATCGGGCCAACATTGGTGACAAAACTGAGCTTGCGTTGATCAAACAAATCCCGGACCTCGGGCATTGCCGAATGCAGACCGAAGGTGCGGCCATTGGCATCTGTATAACCCTCAAGCGGCAAGAGTTCTTTCTTGCTGTGAGCAAGATTGGATCTGGTCTCTGCGTATTGGCGATGATGGATATCATCAATGGGCACCAGCATATTGTAGCTGTCGTTGCCGCCATCCAGCATGATGAAAACCAGTGCTTTTCGCGCGGGAGCAATCGACAGGGACGTTCCACCCGGCAGGGCAAAGGACGGCGCAGTCCGGCTCATGGAACAGACACCGGCTGCAGCTCCGGTCTGAATGAATTGACGGCGGGAAAGTGCGAATTTTGCCATGGCTCAAGCCTCCTGCACGGTGAATTCGGGTGAAATCGTAATCATGAACAAGATGGTCTGAACGACCCATGCCGGTTCATTGGCATAGAGCCTGAACGCTTCTTTGATCTGCGGTTTGATCGCCAATTCCGGTCGACCGGTCAGCAACTCGGACAGTTGATCAATCAGTACATCATGTTGCCCCGGATCCTTTGCAATCTCGATAGCTTCATCGAGATCAAGTTTCAGATGATCCTGAGTTTCTTTCTCCAGTGCTTCGGGCCACATCTCGGGGACCATCTTGCCCTCTTCCGATGCACCGATCTGTGTCGATACGATGGGCAACCATTCTCCGAAGAACCACTGATACATCTGGTTGATCCAAGCGATCGAAGTCGACGACGTATGCAATTCGAATTCAGGCGCAACCAGCCCCTTGTCCTCAAGCCCTCCGTGAGGAACGAAATCAGCTTTGTAAAAGTTGAACACGGTTGGCGCCGACAATGGGTGCTGCGCCAGCGCATCCTGAATATCATCGCCCAGCAGCCAGTACTTGCCGCTTTCATTCCGGGCATTGAACGCCAGCATAAGCTGAGTAATGCGCTGCAGCGGCGATTTGAGCTTCTGGCTTTGCACGTACAGGTCACCATCCTGCCGGCCACCCGGCAAGACGGTGTCTGAAACCGGCGCCGCCAACGGGTAAGCCAGGATCGCATAGACCATCGAGGCCATATCACCGTTTGGTCCAAACGCCTCGGAGACGGTTCTGACATAATCTGGGCTGGGGTTCGATGTAACCAGCCGCGCAATCATGTGGCGGGCAACGAAAGGTGCGGTCGAAGGATGCGTCACAAGGCGCTGAACGACCTCCCAAACTTCTTCTTCGCCGCTTTGTCCACCCGGCAGATCGATATGCCCATTCAGGAGCTTTTTGGGTCCGCGGTCATGATAGTCTTTGTGAAAAACCATCGGTTGCGTCATCGAGACAAACGGTACGGTCTTGTACGATTTTTCGATACCGTCGTCGAAGCCGACAGGGTAACCGTTGTAGTCTTCCTGCCAGAAGCTGGTGGTCCACTCATATCGATAGCCAGCCGCTGTTAGCCCGGTGAAAACCCGCGCCATTTCGCGGATATCCGAGTTGTCATAGGTTGGGATCGGGTTTCCGGCGCTATCCAGTTTTTCACTGCCGTCGGGGTTCAGCTCAAACAAGCCGATGGAAAACAGCTGCATGATCTCACGCGCATAGTTTTCATCAGGATGGATGTATTTCTCCGGCACTGCCTTCTGATTGTTCATATGACTCAGATAGATGCCCATCGTGGGATGCATCGACACTTCGTAGAGCATATCGGCGTAGGACCCGAACGCATGGCGGTAGAGAACGTCATAGTAGCTGGCCATGCCCACCGCATCGAGTTCTAGCGACGAGTTATCCGATATCACCAGAAGCTCGGACAATGCCAATGCAACGCGCTGCCGGAGCATGTCCTGTCGCTGAGACAACAAGTGCTGCCACCAAGCCATATGAAAATACCATTTATACGGCAGGGCCGGATTGTTGCCTTCGCCATTCAGCGCGGCTGCTCCGTGTTTTGCCACCATTCTCTGGCGGAAACTCTGCCAGATCTCGCGCGTTCTGGTCTCATACACGTTATTGGCAATCGGAGCGGACTTGAGTTGCTCCATCAGCCAGGGCTCCATGCCTTTGGCTTTGACCTGATCCACGAGTGCTTGATCGGCACCAAGTGTGGCTTGCATCAGAAATCGGCTGACGCGCGCGTTTTGTGACATCAGAATCTCCTGAGTTGGATTATGGGTGATGACCAGGCCCGCGGAGCGGAAGTGGCATTAATTATCATTTTTGACAATTTATGTCTTACAAGTTTATTGTCAATTGTGATGATATTTTTTTCTGTCGGACAGGATGAATTGTCGCGCCTTGGCAAATCGAAGCGCATGTGCGGTCATTCACACGGCGTATATACTGGCGCTCCCGATCGGCGCCCATCGATTACGGGCAAACTAAATGATAACCGCCCGGCAGTGCGAATTCTGCAGACAGGAGCAGCAACTGGCATCACCAAACTGGCGAATTAACAGGTTAGTGGGTGGACAAAGCGCGCAACGCCTGACGGCATCAGCACTTATATGCTATTGGAATGCCTCATCGGCACGCCAGATTGAACTTTAGGTATACTCGGTCAACTCGCGGTTATCTGAACTTCCACAGATATCGATAATCTCACGCTTCTGAATCTTCCCGGTCGGACCTTTTGGCAGCGTCTCCCAAATCTCTATACGCTTGGGAATCTTAAAGTTTGCAATCTTGCCCCGGCAGTACTCGCGCAGATCAGGACCGCTGGTGGTTTGATCGGCGCGCAGCGTAACCACCGCATGTATGCGATCACCCCATTTGGGATCCGGCAGGCCGAATACGCTGACTTCATCCACCGCGTCATGCTCAGCCAGACAGTTTTCGACTTCAACCGGGAATACGTTGTATCCGCCTGACTTGATCCGGAACTTGGCACGGTCTTTCAGGTGCACATATCCTTCGGCATCAATCAGCGCGATATCTCCCGTATGCAACCAGCCGTCGCGCACAGTCTCGGAATACTCAACGGCCTGATTCCAGTAACCAGGGATGACAAAAGGCGAACGGATCAGCAACTCGCCTGCCTCACCCCGAGGCAGCTCCTGCCCGGTATCATCAACCACACGTACATCTACAAAGAACAAAGGTTTACCCGCGCTTTCAAGGCAGTCATGCCCATCCTTCAGCGCGCGCTCGTGGTCCGTGGCTGTGAGCATCATACCCATCCCCATCAGCTCGGTCGTGCCGAACATCTGCAGGAATTCACAGCCAAACGCCTTGAGCGCCTCGCGAACAGTCGCAGGAGGGATCGGTGCCGATCCATAACCAAGCTGTCGGATCGAGGAACAATTGTACCTGGCGATCTGGCCTGAGGTAAGCAATCCATTCAACATGGTCGGAACAAGAACACAAATGGTGGCCTGTTCACGTTCGATAAGCTTCAACGCGATTTCAGCATCCCACTCGCCAATGATTGCACACTTGGAACCGTGAAACATGTTGCGCAGAAGATGCATAATCGGAATACCGGAGGCCGGCATCGCATGCAGCCAAACATCATCCGGAGTAGCACCTTCGGCAAGCGCGATTGCGGCCATGGACTCCATCATCATCTGATGTGGATAGATGGCACCTTTGGGCAATCCGGTCGATCCGGTCGTATAGCAGATCATAAGTTGATCATGCGGTGTTTGATCGAACGTCCCGGAACCTATCTCAGCACTGAGCAGCGCCTCATAGTCCAGATCAAAACCATGATCGCTACCAATTCCAATCAGGATGGGCTGGCGTTTGCTGGCATTCAGGGCCTCTTTGGCGATATCGACCATAACTGCCTGCGCAAACAAAACATCGATGCCGGCGTCGTCGATAAGGGCCCCAATCTCGCGCGGCGCCAACCGATAGTTTAATCCCACGCGGATCGCGCCGGTCTTTGCGCAGGCACCGATCGTCTCCACCATTTCGATGCAGTCAGGCAGGATAACGCCAACGCGATCTCCTTTTCTCACATTCAAACCCTGCAAGGCGTGGGCCAGGGCATCTGTATGCTTGCCAAGATCGCGCCAACTGCGACGGCGGTCCAGTTCGACATATGCGTCGTGATCACCAAAGCGATTTGCATTTCGATCAATCAACTGGCCAAGCGTCGGCATCGGCGCCTCCTATCAATACTCAAGTTAGTGAACGTTCGTTTTTTAACTATCAAGCAAGATACATTGGGCTGTCAACGAAGAACTCTTCAATCTTGGCAGGAGATTCCCAGGCTGGGCTTGACGGCGCTTACGGGAGGCTCCCTACCTCCCGCAAAAATACCAAACACGCATATAATCACTCGATCATTTGCCGAGTGGCGTCAGTTTGTGAAAACCCTTGCGCCCATAGATCAACGCCGACTTATCCGGGTTCAGATAAACCTGCCTGACCAATCCAAAGAACACCGCATGTGTTTTTGTATTGGCCCAACTTTCGACCTCACACTCGAAAGAGGCGACGGCCTCTTTCAACACAGGCAGGTCCAATTCACCCCTGCCCCAGGTTCCGGCCATCTGAAACTGCTGTTCCTTGTCTGCCTTTGAGGAGAAGGCGCCAACCACTTCAGTCATGTCGTCAGGCACGAGGTTCACAGCAAATTTTCGACTATCCATTACGGTACCATATGTGCGGGCGGTGCGATTAATGCACACCAGCAGTGCGGGCGGATCAACCGTCAGCGAACAAACAGCTGTCGCGGCCATACCAGATCTCTCGCCTTGGTATTCTGAGGTCACGATGTTCGTCGAGGCCGCAAGCAATTGCATGCCGGTTTTGAACCTGTCTTCGGTGGTCAGGGTCATTCTGCACTCTTGCATAAAAGTGAACGTTCACTTAATTTCATATAATTGATCCAATGTCAACGCGGTCATCGCGGTCCGGCATAAACAAATGAAAACCCAGGCTGTTGATTCAGGAATTGGAACAGGCGCACCAACCAGCGATAAGGTTAGCTACGCCCGCAGGACCAAACAGGAGGCCCAAGTGAACGAGCACAACTCCAATCCCTTCGAACGCCTCTCGACGCTACTGGAAACACAAAAGACCCATCAGGCCATCCATGGCGCGCCAAGCGCGTCCGAGCGGAAATATCGCCTGACGCGTCTGATTGATCTGATCGTAGATAACCAGGATGACATTATCGACGCCATTTCCGCAGACTTTGGGAACCGATCACGGCATGAGACAATCGCGGCTGATATTGTGGGCACCCTGAAAGAGATCAAGTTCGCGCGGAAGAACTTGGACCGCTGGATGCGCCCTGAGAAAGCCTCACCCGAATTTCCCTTGGGCCTTTTGGGCGCCCACGCACAGATTCACTATCAACCGCTGGGCGTGATTGGTATCATCAGCCCGTGGAACTTTCCCATTATCCTGTCCATCGGACCAATGGCCGAGGCCTTCGCCGCAGGCAACTCGGTCATGCTGAAGCCGTCGGAGTACACTCCCCGGACTTCGGACCTGATGAAATCGCTCCTCGAGGCCAAGTTTGCCTCGCATGAAGTTGCCGTAGCCACTGGCGGCATTGAAGTGGCTCAGGCCTTTACCGGTCTGCCATTCGACCACCTGCTGTTCACTGGCGCCAGCACCATCGGGCCACATGTCTTGCGCGCTGCGGCCGAGAACATGGTCCCAACCACACTGGAACTGGGCGGCAAGAACCCGGCCTTCATCGCCCCCAGCGCAGATATGGAAATAACGGTCGCCCGGCTGGCAGCAGGCAAGATTTTCAACGCCGGTCAGGTCTGCCTTGCGCCGGATTATATTCTGGTCCCACGCCCCCGGATGGAGGAGTTCGCGACCGCCTTTGCCGCCAAGGTCGCCGAGTCGCTTCCAACCCTGTCCGGCAACCCCGATTGCACCCACATCATCTCGGATCGGCAGTTCGAACGGCTCAAAGGGCTGGTCGAACAGGCCCGGTCCGCCGGTGCGCGTATCGTCGAGGTGAACCCGGCAAACGAGGACTTTTCCGCCTCGAACGAGAAAATCCTGCCTCTGACCCTGATCATCGACGCCGACCCGGAACTTGAAGCCATGAAGGACGAGATATTTGGGCCAGTCTTGCCCATCCTGCCTTATGACTCGCTGGATGAAGCGATTGCCTTTGCCAATGATCGCGCGCGCCCCCTTGCGACCTATGTGTTCGCCCGGGACAAGGCTGAGCAACAAAAGGTGGTGGAAAACACCATTTCCGGTGGTGCCACAATCAACGACACCATCATGCATATGACTCAGATGTCGCTGCCTTTCGGCGGTGTCGGGGCCAGCGGCATGGGTTCATATCACGGTATCCACGGCTTCAAACGCTTCAGTCATGCAAAAGCTGTTTTCAAGCAGATCAACATGGATGGTGTTTTCAAGGCCCTGCGACCACCCTATGGCAAGAAATTCTTCAAGGTCATAGGCCCGTTCCTGAAGAAATAATCACATGAAACGGAGCCTGGATCAGGCTCCCGTTGACCTTGTCAACTGCCCCGGCACTACAGAGCTAAATCGTCAGACCTCCAACCATTCCTGTCGGATGTCAGCATTTTCCTTCAGATCCTGTGGCGTACCCTCATAGACCATGTGGCCATGACCCATGACATAGACCCGGTTGGTCACGCGCAAGGCAATGGTCAGCTTTTGTTCAACCAACAAGATCGAAACGCCCCGCTCGGCGATCTGCACAAGCAGATCTCCGACTTGCTCAACGATCTTTGGGGCCAGACCTTCGGTTGGCTCATCGATCATGATAAAGTCGGGATCCCCCATGAGCGCGCGACAGATGGTGAGCATTTGCTTTTCACCACCCGACATGACCGATGCATCCACATCTGCGCGGCGGCGCAGGTTGGGGAACATCTCGAACATGTCCTCCATGCGCCATCGACCATCGCCGTCTTTCTGCCCCGGTTTCAGGCCCAGCATCAGGTTCTGCCGGGTCGTGAGGCCAGGAAAGATATCCCTGTTTTCAGGTACATAACCGATGCCTGCCTTGGCGATTTCAAAGCTCTTGCGCCCGGCAAGTTCATCCCCGCGAAAGCGGATCGAACCATGTGGCGCGACCTCTCCCATGATGGCCTTGCAGGTGGTCGATCGCCCGACCCCGTTGCGACCCAGCAGCGAGACGATCTCACCCTCGCCCACCTCGAGGTTGACCCCCTGCAAGATGTGGCTCTTACCGTAATAGGCGTGCAAGTCAGTGACCTGAAGCATCACACCGCCTCCTCTTCCAAACTTGCGCCCAGATAGGCCTCTTTCACCTTGGCCGAGGCGCGCACGATGTCCGGCGTTTCAGACTCGATCACCTCGCCGTAGACCAGAACCGAAATCTTGTCGGCCAGATCGAAAATCACGCCCATGTCGTGCTCGACGATCATGAGTGTCTTGCCTTCGGTCACCTTGCGGATCAGGTCGACTATCAAATCGGTCTCCGAATGACTCATACCCGCGCAAGGTTCATCCAGCAGAATGATGTCCGCTCCGCCAGCAATGGTAATCCCAATCTCCAACGCGCGCTGTTCGGCATAGGCCAGCGTTCCCGCCAGTTCATTCCGGCGCTGGGTCAGATTGATCTGCTCAAGGATCTCATCAGCCTTTTCAGTAACATCATGCTGCCGCCCGATCATGTGCCAAAAGGAATAGCGATACCCCATCGTCCACAACAACCCACAGCGGATATTTTCGAATACGGTCATGTTCGGAAAGATGTTGGTGATCTGGAAAGACCGGCTGAGGCCACGGCGATTGATCTCAAACGGCTTCATACCGCTGACCTCTTCACCGTGAAGGAATACCCCACCTGAAGTTGGCGCAAAGCGACCCGTGATCAGATTGAACAGCGTGGATTTCCCGGCCCCGTTTGGACCGATAATCGCGTGCCGCTCACCTTTTGCGATCTGCAGATCCACACCCTGAATGATGCTGGCCAGGCCAAAGCTCTTCTGAAGTTTTTTCAGCTCGATTGCCGGAACGCTCATCCCCGACCTCCTGCGTGGTTTGCTTCTTCCCAGACGGCCCGGATTTCCGGCAGCACAAGTGACACGAGAAACAGGGATATGGCAGCGATGAGCGCCGAAAAGGCGATGGCGTGATAGCCGCCGCTGTCAAAAGCGATCCCATACAGCTCCATCCCGTGATCTCCGCCATAGCCGTGGCGCTTGTGAAACAGGATTTCCAGAATGGCCGCCAATGACAAAACACTGGTGGTCGAGGGGATCGCAACTTTGAGATATGGCTTGATCAGCAGGTGCAGTTTACCAAGTGAGAACGGTCGGCGGTGCATCGCTATCAGCCCGGCAAAGCCAGATGGAAAGAACATCACACAGGCAACAAACAGGATACCCAGATACAGCGCCCAAAGCTCGGTATGTAGCCCCAGAACCGTTTGCAGCAGAGTGAAAACCACGGCACCGATGATCGGCCCAACAAAAAAGCCAGCCCCACCAATGAACGTCACCAGCAGAATTGAACCAGAGGTGGCAAGATTCAGGTTTTCTTCGGTCAGGATTTCGAAATTGATAGCAAACAAGGATCCTGCCACCCCGGCAAAAAAGCCCGAAGCACAGAAGGAAATCCAGCGCACATTGCGTTGAGAGTAGCCCAGAAATTCGGCGCGCTCTTCATTGTCGCGTACTGCGTTGGCGATCCGACCGATAGGCGTGCGCGAAAACAGATACATCAACAACGTGGCCAGCAGCAGCCAGAAGATGGTCAGGTAATAGACCTCTTGCTGAGTCAGGAACTCATAGCCAAAGACCGGCGGGCCCATGGTGCGATCACCCGAAATCCCCTCCTCACCACCAAAGAACACAACGATGATGACCGAACAGGCGGCGATCAGTTCGCCGACACCCAGTGAGATCATCGCAAATACGGTTCCGGCGCGGCGCGTTGAAAAACTGCCGATGAGGAAGGCAAATGCCAAGCCAAACAAGCCACCGACAACCGGCAGAAGCGGCAGTGGCAACCACAAACCGTCTTCGACCATGTTCATCACATGCATGGCAAAAAATCCGCCAAGGCCCATATAGACCGCGTGGCCAAAGGACAGCATTCCCCCCTGCCCCAGCAACATGTTGTAGCTGAGCGCAAAAACGATGGTGATGGCCATCTGGTTCATGATTGTGAGTGCCGAACTGGTCTGAAACACCAAGGGCAGGCACAGAAGAAATAGCACAGCGAAGGCCCAGGGTACCGTTGTCGACAGCGAAATCAGCCGCGCCGTACCCGCTGTCAGAGGGGTCTTACTTGCGATACTCATGACTCGCGATTCCCCATCAAACCTTGCGGGCGCAGAACAAGTACGATGATCATCAGCAGATAGGGCAGGATCGGCCCCAACTGCGGCAATGTCAGGGTCCACAGATCCTGCAGCGGATGATCCCAGATCAATTCAGGCTTGGTAAAGCCGATAGCGGTCAGCACCTGCTCGGCCGTAATGTCATACGCTGTGGCAAAGGTCTGCATCCAGCCGATAATCAGGGATGCGACCAACGCACCCCAAAGCGACCCGAGCCCGCCGATCACGATAGTGACGAAGACGATTGATCCCAGTTGCACTGCCATCCCGGGGAAAACCCCCAGAACCGGCCCTGCGATGACTCCGGCCAGACCTGCCATGGCCGTGCCAACGCCAAAGACACACATGAACACCAAAGGCACGTTGTGGCCAAGATTCTGAACGGTTTCGGGATAGTTGAGCGCAGCCTGAATGGTCATGCCGATCCGGGTCTTGGTCAGGATGTAAAGCAGTGTCAGGAAGATTCCCATCGCAACAAAGATCATAAAGAGTTTGTAGGCTGGGAAAGAATTGCCGGCGATTGAAAACGCAGCAAAGTCCAGCGCTGCAGGTTCTGAAAACGGAAGCTGGCTTTTGCCCCAGAAGAACTGAACCGTCTCTTCGATCAGCAGGGCAAGACCGAAGGTGAATATCAGTTCGGGCACATGTCCATATTTATGCACCCGTCTGAGCCCGTAACGTTCGATGAAGGCTCCGATGATCCCGACAATAATTGGCGCGATGATCAGGCCGACCCAGAATCCCGTGACCAGACTGATCTGATAGGCGAAATAGGCACCCAGCATGTAAAAACTGGCATG
Organism: Ruegeria arenilitoris; assembly: GCF_013030265.1. Classification (GTDB taxonomy): domain Bacteria; phylum Pseudomonadota; class Alphaproteobacteria; order Rhodobacterales; family Rhodobacteraceae; genus Ruegeria; species Ruegeria arenilitoris_E. Next base: position 248,784 of record NZ_WPZQ01000007.1, on the reverse strand, counting down.
GGCAAAATTCAGAACGCCCATCATGGAAAAGATAAGTGTCAGGCCGCTGCATAGCATGAACAGCAACAGTCCGGTCACAAACCCATCCAACACGTTCACGAGGAACAGCGCCATTGCTTGTCTCCCTGCATTGATAGAGTGGTGATCCAGCAGCCCGCCTGAACGCAGATGGGCCGCCAGAGTGGTGAGAAGGTTAAGGGCGCTTCATCTCGCACGTTGTGGACGAGTCTGCAGAGGCCATCTCCACAACGGTTTCGGCAACCATGCCGCGGCCCGATTTGTCATACTCGAACAAGATATCGTCTGGTGTCTGTCCCTGCACCGTCACGGTCTGGATCACCTGATGATCGCTGTCGCGCATGACGGTCTTGCCGGTTACGATACTGTCGTACTCCATACCTTCCAGAGCATAGGCGATTGCTTTGATATCCGTTGCATTGCCCACCTCGTTGATGGCAGCGGCCAGCATCGGGGCGACGTTTGCCATTTGCGGTTGGCCAAAATCGAGATCCGGGAAGGTTTCATAAAACGCAGCAACGAATTCCTGAGCTTCCGGGGTTGCCGGAGGATTGACCTGACCGGCGCCAACCAGTTTTACGATGCCGTCACCCTCTTCGCCAAAAGCTGCCGTAATGCCGGACGTTGCGCCATAGTAGGTGTAGATGGGCTTGTCGAAGCCTGCGCCCATGACCGCCTTGCCGAGACCGACCATGTCACCGCCCCAGTTGCCGGTGATCACTGCGTCTGCGCCCGAGCCTACAATCTTGCGCGCGTAAGGTGTGAAATCCTTGACCTTGCCGATCGGGTGCAACTCATTCCCGACGATCTCGATATCAGGACGCTTCTCCTTAAGAAATCTTTGAGCCGCTGCCGCAACGGCTTTGCCGAAGGAATAGTCCTGGCCGATGATATAGACCTTTTTGATGTCCGGGTTGGCTGCAATGTCGTCAGTCAGGGCGTCCATCTTGATGTCAGCATTCGCATCAAAACGAAAATGCCAGAACTGACACTTGTCGTTTGTCAGGGCTGGATCCACAGCTGAGTGGTTGAGGAAGATGACCGGATCATCGGGGTTGCGGCGATTGTGCTTCGCTACCGCTTCGGTCAGTGCGTTGGCAACACCAGAAGATGCGCCCTGCGCAATGATGCGGATACCCTGATCCATCGCCACTTGTAGCTGGATCAATGATTCCTTGGCGCTGATCTTGTTGTCAAAGGGTACCATCTCAAATTCGGCTTGCCCCTCTAGCAAAGCACCGGGCTCGTTAACCAGCTCTTTGACGCTGTGGCGGTAGATAGCCAACCCTTGCGTGCCGGTGGTTGCGAATGGGCCGGATAGCGGATCGATGAATGCGATTCGCACCTTTTCCTGCGCAACTGAGGCGCCTGCGGTCAATGCAGTTATCGCAACGCTTGCCAGCATCAATTTGAACTTATTCATTTCTTCCTCCCTTTTGACATCAAGCGGTCGATTTTGATCCGCCAGTGGATTCACATCTAGGTGAGTGATCGATCACTATAGTTGCTAGGGAATGTTAGTGTGTCAACGAATTACTGATGAAAAGTGAGTTCCGGAATTAGCATTTCTTTGACTCGCCCAAGTAAGAGCAGCCAGCCCGACGCAATGGCCAATGGAACCGCCATCTGGTTCGTTGAGCCATAAAAATATGACAGTAGGCGGCAATCTTGGTGAAATTGCAGCCCCCAGCGCCAGCCTTCCACGGAAGAACAAATGATCCTCAAACAAATCGTTGACTTTTTTTTCGATTGCCTAATATCATTAGTATACAAACAGAAAGCTCGCCATCAGGAATGACAGCATTGCGGTATCTAACACCAGGTTCATTTGACGAAGCATTCAGTATGCTCGCCTCTCAGGACCTTGCCATAATCGCCGGTGGAACAGACTTCTTTCCATCCCGGCAGCGTCACGAATTGTGTACCGATATGATGGATGTCACCCGGATTGACGGGATTGCAGGCGTCACCTTTGACCAAAAGCGCTGGAAAATAGGGGCAGCGACACGCTGGACGGACGTAGCGCGTGCAAATCTGCCCCCTGCGTTTCGCGGATTGCAAGCCGCAGCCCGTGAGGTTGGAAGCCTGCAAATTCAGAACAGCGGAACGGTTGCCGGAAACCTGTGTAATGCGTCTCCGGCAGCAGATGGCGTTCCGCCCCTTCTGACCTTGGATGCCAGCATAGAAATTGGCTCGGTCCGCGGGGTTCAGGAACTTCCGCTACAGGATTTCGTTACCGGCGTGCGCCGGACTGCGCTGGCAGATGACGAGATGGTTACCGCGATCTATCTGCCCGATCCGCCAAAAGGATCCGTCGGACATTTTGAGAAACTGGGTGCACGACGGTATCTGGTAATCTCGATCACGATGACCTCGGTGGTCATAGGTCTGGATCAGGATGGCTGCATCGCTCACGCACGTGTCGCAGTGGGGGCGTGTTCCGCAGTGGCGCAACGTCTGCCCGAACTCGAGCAGGAGTTAATTGGTCAACAGATCGAAGATGTCAGGGTCAGCCCGGATCATCTGAACTCTCTCAGCCCGATTGATGACGTTCGCGGCAGTGCCGGATACCGGCTGGAAGCTGCCGCAGAACAATGTGCCAGAGCGATCAAAGAGGCGGGTCAGTTCCATGGATAAGCCGGCCGATGAAATCACAACCGAATTCCTTCTGAACGGGCAGGTCGCCAGTATAGTTGCCCGGGTTGGCGAACGTCTTTCTGATACTCTTCGCGAGCGTCTCAACGCGCGTGACGTCAAGATTGGGTGCAATGCCGGAGACTGTGGCGCGTGTACAGTACTTGTCGATGGTGATCCTGTCTGTGCTTGCCTTATGCCGGCACAACAGGTCGCAGGTCGCTCGGTTGAAACGCTCGGCGGACTATCACAGAACGATCTGATCACGAAACAGCTTGCAACGAGTTTTCAGAACCATGGTGCCGCCCAATGTGGGATCTGCACGCCCGGAATGATGACTGCAGCTGTTGCGTTGCTTCGCGAGACGCCCCAACCAGACGTTCAACAGGTTCAGGATGCGCTTGGAGGCGTCCTCTGTCGCTGCACCGGATATCGCAAGATCATCGATGCAGTGGTTGCAGCAGGAACCGCAACTGAACCGACACCATCCATCGGTCATGCAGGAGATGCCATCCGCCGGGTGGATGGCCATGACAAGGTGACCGGGGCTGAGCTGTTTGGCGACGATGTCGCACCATCTGGCACGCTGGAAATCGCCGTAATCCGCTCGCCCTATCATCGGGCGGGTTTCACCTTTGGGGATTTGCAAACATGGGTTCAGGATACTTCGGGCGTCGAGGCGGTTCTGACAGCAACCGATGTTCCGGGCCGTAACATATTTGGTGTAATCCCCGATTTCGCCGACCAGCCGGTATTTGCTGAAACCGAGGCGCGGTTTCGCGGCGAGGCGGTTGCCGCAGTTGTTGGTACACCTGAGATGATGGCGACCTTCGATCCGAACTCCTTCCCTGTAAGCTGGGACGAGCGCTCGGCTTCCCTGCTTATTCAGGAAGCAATGACACCAGAGGCGCCGCAGTTGCATGACGGGCGTGACGGCAACGTCATGTGTGGCGGATTCGTCAAATGCGGTGACCCGGATGAAGCCATCGCGCGGGCTGACGTGGTTGCCGAAGGTTACTTTCGCTCAGGTTTCATCGAGCATGGCTATATTGAGCCGGAAGCCGGATATGCCGAGATCGTGGATGGCCGCGTTGAAGTGCATGCATGTACTCAAGCACCGGTCATGGATCTGGATTCGCTGGAAATCGTTCTGGGCATGCCCCGTGATCAAATACGCATCATACCGACGGGTGTCGGAGGAGGGTTCGGCTCCAAACTTGACCTTTCGGTGCAGCCCTATCTTGCTCTTGCAGCCTTACGAACCGGAAAACCTGTTCGTCTGACATACTCACGCACCGAGTCTATGCAATCGACAACCAAACGCCATCCGTCGGACATTTGGGTAACGATTGGCGCTACAAACGATGGCCGGGTCAGCGGCATGACATTTGACGGTCTGTTCAACACAGGTGCTTATGCAAGTTGGGGGCCAACCGTCGCAAATCGGGTGCCGGTCCACGCCTCAGGCCCCTACAAAATTGCGGACTATCGCGCCGAGGCCAAAGGCATTCACACGCACTGTCCGCCGTCCGGGGCGTTTCGTGGATTTGGTGTTCCTCAATCCGCAATTGCTCAGGAAAGCCTGTTTGACGAGCTGGCGGACAAACTGAATATGGACCCGCTTGAGTTTCGCATTCGAAATGCCCTTGAAAATGGAACACCTACAGTTTGCGGTCAGGTCTTCGAGCAGGGTGTCGGCATTCGCGCTTGCCTCGAGGCGTTGCAACCCGCATGGAAAGCGGAACGTGACGCGGCAGAGGCATTCAACGCGCGCAATGATACTCTCAGGCGCGGCGTCGGCGTTTCTGCGGGCTGGTATGGGTGCGGCAACACCTCTCTGCCCAACCCTTCGACCATAAAGTCCGGCATTCGGGCGGACGGCACTTTGGTTCTGCATCAGGGGGCGATGGATATCGGTCAGGGTGCAAACACGGTCATCACTCAAATCTTTGCAACGGCTTTGGGAGTTCCTGTTGAGTTAATCGAGCTGATCGGTAGCGATACGGACGTCACGCCGGACGCGGGCAAAACATCTGCATCACGTCAGACCTATGTATCGGGCAGCGCCGCGCGCCTGTCAGGTGAAGCATTGCGCGCGCAGATTCTGGCCCGTGTGAATGCCGGGCCGGATGCAAAGATCACGTTTTCAGCAGGTATGCTAGAGGTGAACGAAAACGGACAATCCCACCGGATCGACCTCAGCACGCTCGCCGCCGATGCAGAGGGATATGTCCTGCGGGCTGAGGAAACCTATGACCCGCCAACCAAGCCATTGGACGAAAACGGTCAGGGCGTGCCCTACGCACAATTCGGCTATGCCGCGCATCTGGCGGTGGTCGAAGTGGACACAAAGCTGGGCACTGTGAAACCTGTGAAATTCTTCGCCTCCCATGATGTCGGCAAGGCAATCAACCCGATGCTGGTAGAAGGACAGGTGCAGGGCGGCATTGCCCAGGGGCTTGGTATGACGCTGATGGAGGAATACCTCCCGGGCCGCACCGAAAACCTGCACGACTATCTGATCCCAACCATAGGTGACATTCCTCCGATCGAAACGATCATCATCGAAGAAGAAGACGCCCATGGCCCTTACGGCGCCAAAGGGTTGGGTGAGCATGTGCTTATTCCAACTGCGCCCGCTCTTCTGAATGCAATTAAACGCGCCTGCGGTGTCCGGTTGAAACGACTTCCCGCGACACCCTCCCGACTGCGCGCGGCAATCAAGGAAAACGAGAATGGCAACTGATCGTGCAAAGCCGGAGAAAATCCGATGCGACGCCTGCCCGGTGATGTGCTTCATCGCAGACGGCAAAGCCGGAGCATGCGATCGCTATGCCAACCATGGTGGAGATCTGGTACGCCTCGACGCGCTGACCATCATCGAAAGTACTGAAAACACCCGGCTTGTGCCGTTCATGAAGGACAGCTCCGGCCCGAATGACTGGGACGGTGACATAGTTCAGGGTAAACGGCCATTTGTGACCGCTGTGGGCGCAGGTACGACATATCCGGACTATAAACCCGCCCCCTTCATCGTCAGCCAGGAGGTCGAAGGTGTGGACATGGTCACGGTCGTGACTGAAGGGATTTTCTCGTATTGCGGCGTGAAGGTTAAGATCGACACCGACCGTCACATCGGGCACGAGCGCGATATTGTCCGTGTTGATGGCGAACCGATCGGTCATGTAATGACCTCAGAATACGGCTCGAAAATGCTATCTCTGGGCGGGGTTGAACATCTCACCGGCGGCAGCAAGAAAGAGGGGCGGGTCACCTGCGACGCTCTTCTGCGGCTGTGCAACCGCGAGGCTGTCGAGATGGTGATCGGCGATGAGGGCCACGAAACCACCGTCGTCGTTCAGGCAGGTAAAGCACCCATTATCAACGGAGTCGAGGAAAAGCTGATGCGGGTCGGCTGCGGATCCGCCACGATCGGCATGTTTGCCAAGCAGTGGGTCGATCACGTGGATGATGTTGTGGTGGTAGACGATCACATCACCGGAGTACTGTCCGAGCATCAGGCTGGCAAACTGCTGGATGTCGAACCGACCGGCATCAAAATTAACGGACGCCGCTCGACGCCCGGGCGCTATTTCAATGTGGCCGAACCGGGGACTGGCTGGGGCGGCACGGATATTGAGGATCCGCTCAAGATACTGGGTGATTTCAACGCGAAGTTTGCCCGGGAAGGCCTGAAACTGTTGATGGTCTCGACCACAGGTGAACAATACGGATATTATGAACTCGATGCTGATCTGAAACCACTGTCTGCGGATATCCCTCCAGCGCTCAAGGCATCGGCTGAACTGATTGCGGAGAATTGCGAACCTTCGGTCTGTTCGGTTCTGTTCATGGGAGGCGCGGGCGGAAGCCTGCGCGCCGGAGTCACCGAAAACCCGGTGCGGCTGACAAAATCCGTCAAGGATTCACTGACATTCGTCTCCTGCGGCGGGGCCGAAGCTTTTGTCTGGCCTGGTGGTGGGATTACCGTGATGGTGGATGTCCTGGATATGCCCACAGGCTCGTTCGGATATGTGCCGACCCCTGCCCTTGTTGCTCCGATCGAGTTCACCATGCGCGTCAGTGACTACGGGACACTGGGTGGGCACATGAACGAAATCAAGCCCGTTGCGGATGTTGTCTCAGACGAGACCCGCAAGGTAGATCAGTTCCAAAACCAGCCAGACCCGATGGCCTCTGCCAACTACAGATGGGCGAAAGGCACTTCGGGCTAGATGAAACCGGTTTCCGCCATACTTCCTTGTGGACAGCGGCTGCATCTGCAGCATGGGCCGATCGACCTGATCGTCGACGCCGAAGGTGAGCGGGAACATGCGTTTGAGGCCGCGCACTGCCGGTTCCAATCGGTGCTGCAGGAACTGGTGGAAGAGCTTGAACTACTTCGACAACCCCTGACCTCGGACTGCCCATACCCGAATGGCCAGATCGCCCGACGCATGGACAAGGCCGCGCGCGCTCATGCTCGTGTTTTTGTCACTCGCATGGCCGCTGTCGCAGGGGCAGTTGCCGACGACGTGCTGAGCGCGATGCGCGATGCCGCATCTCTGAACCGTGCATCCGTCAACAACGGCGGCGATATAGCCATTTTTCTCGGGCCGGGCCAGACCTTCAACATTTCGATGAGCGGTCTTGAAGGACAGGAATTAGGGCGCATCGCTCTTTGCGCCGAAGATAGAATCGGCGGGGTAGCCACATCCGGTCGCGGTGGGCGCAGTCTGAGCCTGGGTATTGCTGACAGCGTGACCGTGCTTGCACAAAGCGCGGCGCAAGCAGATGTGGCGGCAACCTTGATCGCCAATGCCGTCGATCTTCCCGATCACCCCGCAATCCATCGCGTCCCGGCCATTGAGCTACGAGATGACACCGATCTGGGTACGCGCCTGGTCCCGGTTTCATTTGGCGCGCTCACTGCACCAGTAATCCGCGACGCCCTGCAGCGCGGTCTTGATGCAGCCGAAGACATGAGAGCCAGGGGCCTGATCAGCGCCGCTCATCTTTCGCTTCAGGGTCATAGCTGCCAGATCGGGCCGACCCGGATGGTATCTTCTTCAATACAAAGGATTCCCGAATATGCCTGACGTTCAACTGCGGAAAACGGTTTTTTCGCTGGAAGAAGTTTTTCACGAAGGCGGACCCTCCCCGGACAAACCTCTATACCGCGCATCGGCACTCGCTATTATCTCCAACCCGTTCGCGGGGCGCTATGAGCCTGAAATCACGGGCTTCATGGAAGACCTGAAGCCACTGGGACTGGAAATGGCGCAAAAGCTCATCGACATGCTGGGAGGACCCGACATCATCGAGGGTTATGGCAAGGGTTCTCTTGTGGGTGAAGCCGGAGAGTTGGAGCATGGCGCGCTGTGGCACGCTCCCGGTGGCTACGCGATGCGGCAATTGTTGGGCCAGGCAAATGCAATCGTCCCGTCCTCAAAGAAAGTGGGTGGCGTCGGTGCGCGGCTGGATGTGCCAATCACTCACATCAACGCTTCTTACGTTCGTAGTCATTTCGACAGCATGGAGGTCGGAAGCAACGATGCACCGCGCGCAGGAGAGCTTGCATTCGCTTTGGTCATGACCACCGGGCCGCGTGTTCATTCGCGTTCGGGCGGGCTTGAAGCTTGGGATATCAAAGGAGAGGATGGGCTGCGATGACCAAAATTCGCAAGATTGCCGTCAACATCGAAGAAACACACATCGAGGCAGGACGGCAGATATCACCTGCCACCCGCAAGGCAGTGGCCGTCGCAGTAATCGAAAACCCGTTCGCTGGACAGTATGTCGAGGATCTGACGCCGTTGATGGAGACAGGTGCGGAACTGGGCGCACTACTTGGCCGCCGTTGCGTCGAAGCCCTGGGTATCACACCGGAACAAGCCGAAAGTTATGGCAAATCAGCGATGGTCGGTGAAAACGGCGAGTTGGAGCATGCCGCTGCGATCCTGCATCCGAAACTGGGCGCTCCGTTACGCAAAGAGGTCGAGAAAGGTGCGGCTCTGGTTCCGTCATCAAAGAAGATGGGCAGTCCCGGACAAGTGCTGGACGTACCTCTGGGCCACAAGGATGCGGCCTATGTACGTTCTCATTTTGATGGGATCGAAGTGCAGCTGAACGACGCTCCTCGGGCCAATGAAATCATGGTGGCCGTAGCGGTCACAGACAGTGGCCGCCCGTTGCCACGCGTTGGAGGGCTAACCTCTGAAGATGCCAAAGGCAAGGACGGGCTTCGCTAAAAATGTAATTGACCTCAATCTGGCACTGACAACAACCAAGAAGCCGGGCACAACTGGCCGTGAAAAATGATCATAGGGAGGACTAGATATGAATCTGATCAGACGCACGGTACTTGGCGCGCTCGCCGCGTTGCCATTGACCGGCTTAACAGCCGGCAGCGGCTTGGCCCAAGACACCATTGTGCTGGGCGAAGTCAACAGCTACACCCGGCTTCCGGCTTTTACGGAGCCTTACAAAAAAGGCTGGCAGCTGGCTGTTGAACAAATCAACACCGCAGGTGGCGTCAATGGCAAACAACTGGAAGTCATCAGCCGCGACGATACCGGGGATCCGGCGACCGCAATCCGCATCGCTGAAGAATTGGTTTCGAAAGACGGAGCCGTGCTGATTTTTGGTACATTCCTGTCCAATATCGGCCTGGCCGTATCGGATTTCGCCAAACAGAAAGAGGTTCTGTTCCTCGCGTCCGAACCTCTGTCAGACGCGATCGTTTGGTCCAAGGGTAACAAATACACCTACCGGCTGCGCCCCTCGACCCACATGCAGGCTGCCATGCTGGCCGAACAAGCCGCAAAGCTGGACGCGGTGAAATGGGCCACCGTCGCGCCAAACTATGCTTATGGGCAGGATGCGGTGAAGGCTTTCAAATCGGAGTTAACCAAATTGCGCCCTGATGTGGAGTTTGTCGAAGAACAGTGGCCCCCATTGTTCAAGATCGACGCAGGGTCAACTGTACGCGCATTGGAAGCGGCCAAACCGGATGCGATCTACAACGTCACATTTGGTGGTGATCTGGCAAAATTCGTCCGTGAAGGGTCATTGCGCTTCCTCTTCGAAGACCGCGATGTGGCGTCTCTTCTGACTGGTGAGCCCGAGTATCTTGCTCCGTTGGGGGGTGAAGCGCCTGAGGGTTGGATCGTAACCGGGTATCCATCAACAGATATCGAGACCGACGACCACAAAGCCTTTGCCGATGCCTATATCGCGAAATTTGGCGAAGCACCCAAGACGGGTTCGATAGTCGGCTACAACTCAGTTCTGGCGATTGCTGCTGCACTCGAGAAAGCCGGTTCTACAGACACCGAGGCATTGCTGGCTGCAATGGAGGGACTTACCGTTGACACCAGCCCCACAGGCCCATTCACTTTCCGCGCGGCGGACCACCAGTCCACGATGGGTGCCTATGTCGGCAAGACCGGCATGGTGGATGGCAACCCTGTGATGGTCGACTGGGCCTATGCTGATGGGGCCGATTATCTGCCCAGTGAAGAAGACGCAACAGCCCTGCGTCCGGCGGAATAAGCCGAAATCGGCGGGGCATATGTTGCCCCGCCCCACAATAAGAACACGAACAAGGGACGGTGGCCCGATGGGGTTCTATTTTGCTCAGCTACTGACTGGATTGGCGAATGCTTCTTCGCTGTTTCTCATCGCTTCCGGGCTTTCGATCATCTTCGGCGTTACGCGGATCGTGAACTTCGCACATGGTTCGTTCTATATGATCGGCGCGTATCTCGCATATACGCTGGTCTCAATCTGGAGCGGCAGCATCATCGGTTTTTGGGGCAGTGTGATTCTGGCTGCGATGATCGTCGGGCTGATCGGTCTGGTGATCGAACTGACCATCCTGCGCCGCATTTATCACGCCCCCGAATTGTTCCAGCTGGTCGCAACCTTTGGGGTCGTACTGATCTTTCAGGATGCGACTTTGGCGATTTGGGGGGCTGAGGATCTGCTGGGGCCGCGCGCGCCTGGACTTGATCGAGCGGTCCGGATCATGGGTGAGCCAATCCCTGAATATGATCTCGCCTTGATTGCGATCGGACCTGTCGTGCTGCTGGCGATCTGGTTGCTGTTCCACAAGACGCGCTGGGGTGTGCTGGTCCGTGCAGCCACACAGGACCGCGAAATGGTCGGCGCGCTTGGCGTCAATCAGGCCTGGTTGTTCTCGGCGGCCTTTGTGCTGGGTTCATTTCTGGCCGGGCTGGGCGGTGCGCTTCAAATTCCGCGTGAAGCGGTGTCGCTGCAAATGGACCTTTCAATCATCGGCGAAGCCTTCGTTGTCGTCGTTATCGGCGGTATGGGCAGTGTTTCAGGGGCATTTGTCGCGGCAGTTCTCATCTCGGTTCTCAATGCGTTTGCGATCCTGATTTTCCCCCAAATCTCGATTGTCCTGCCCTTTATCGTGATGGCGATTGTCCTGATCTTCCGGCCTCATGGATTGTTCGGAAAACCGGGCAGCGAGAAAGGCGCGCCAGAAGAACCCGAGCGGCCTCTGGCGCTGATGGACCAGAAATCGGCAATGGTTCTTTTCGCGGCTTTGGGCGTACTTGCACTCAGCCCGTTCTTCACCGCCGATTTCACGACCGTCCTAATGGTGGATGTAATGGTGGCAACGCTGTTTGCAGTGTCATTGCATTTCATGATGGGCGTCGGAGGCATGGTCAGCTTCGGGCATGCCGCTTACTTTGGTGTCGGGGCATATGCTGCGGCGATGGCCGTCAAGTTTCTCGGATTTGGAATGCTCCCGGCGATGATCTTTGGCCCGATTTGCGCCGCTATGGCAGCCCTGTTCTTTGGCTGGTTCTGCGTACGGCTTTCCGGCGTGTATCTGGCGATGCTCACGCTGGCCGCCGCTCAAATCCTATGGGGTGTCACCTTCCAGTGGCAGGAGTTTACCGGAGGCGATGATGGAATCCTTGGGGTATGGCCTGCCAAGTGGGCCAGTTCGGACAAGGTCTTTTTCTATATCGCTTTTGTTTTGTGTGTTGGCGGTATCTGGATGTTGCGCCGCGCGGCATTCTCGCCCTTCGGTTATGTGCTGCGCGGCATACGCGACAGCCAGACCCGGGCCGAAGCGATCGGTGTCGATACCCGCTTCCACCAATGGATGGGCTTTGTTCTGGCCGGAGGCTTTGCAGGTTTGGCCGGCGTTGTATTTGCCTTTTCCAAAGGCAGCGTCTTTCCTGACAGTCTGGGGATTGCTCAGAGTATCGACGGCCTGATCATGGTGTTGGTGGGCGGTATTCACGCACTGGCTGGACCAATACTGGGTGCCGGTGCCTTTGTTCTGATTGAGGACTGGGTCACGCGGCTGGACTACTGGCGATTCATCTTCGGCGCCATCATTCTGGTCGTCGTTCTGCTGGCTCCGGATGGAATCGCAGGTGGCATTCAGCGACTGTTGCGCATGCTGAAGGGAGAGAGGGCATGACTCGGGTTCTTGAGGTACGTGACCTTTCCAAACGCTTTGGAGGCGTGCAGGCAGTCAAGGATGTCAGCTTTGATCTGAACGAAGGTGAGTTTCTGGCCCTGATCGGCCCAAACGGTGCAGGCAAGACAACCTGTTTCAACATGCTGAACGGGTATTTGAAACCTGATAGTGGCTCGGTTTCGCTGCGTGGCCAGGCCCTGATCGGCCATCCACCGCGGAAAATCTGGAGAATGGGTGTAGGCCGCACGTTCCAAATCACGGCGACTTTCCTTTCGATGACAGTTGTCGAAAACGTGCAGATGGCGCTGATCTCGCATCATCGTCGGGTGTTTGACCTGTTTTCTCGTGCGACACATTTGTACGTGGATGAGGCGATGGCATTGCTGGAGCTCGTCTCGATGCAGGATCAGGCCGGGCGCGCCTGTTCGGAACTGGCCTACGGTGATCTCAAACGGCTGGAACTGGCGATCGCACTCGCCCACGAACCCGCCTTGTTGCTGATGGATGAGCCAACCGCTGGTATGGCCCCTTCCGAGCGGCTTGCGCTAATGTCCCTGACCGCAGAAATCGTTGCAAAGGGAGGGGTCAGCGTCGTCTTCACTGAACATGACATGGATGTGGTTTTTGCCCATGCCCACCGCATACTTGTCCTGAATCGTGGTGAATTGATCGCTGAAGGCAACGGCTCGGAAATCCGGGCAAACCCCACGGTACAGGAAGTCTATCTGGGTGGCGGCAGCGTTTTCGAAGCGGAGGGTGCCTATGCTTGAAGTCACCAACCTCGGTGCATGGTATGGCCGCGCACAGATTCTAAACGGCGTCTCCTTGAATATCCAAGAGAACGAAGTTGTCGCGCTGATGGGGCGCAATGGCGCCGGAAAATCTACGACAATGAAATCAGTCATGGGGCTGGTACGCCACACTGCAGGTACAGTTCACTATGACGAACGCAGCATCCTGGGTGGCACGCCCCATGCCATTTGCCGCGCAGGCATCGGCTATGTTCCGGAAGAACGGCGGATATTTGGTGATCTGACCGTTGAAGAAAATCTGGAGGTCGGTCGTCGCCCACCCCGCCCGGGTGCCCCGGAATGGACGCTGGAACATCTGTTCGAGCTGTTCCCAAACCTTGATGAGCGTCGGAAAAACCTCGGCAAGCAGTTGTCTGGGGGTGAACAGCAGATGCTGACAATAGCCCGCACCCTGATGGGCAACCCCAAACTGGTCTTGCTGGATGAACCATCCGAGGGGATCGCTCCGGTAATTGTCGAACAGATGGCGCGTGTCATAGCCGAATTGAAACGCGAAGGTTTGTCGGTACTGATCAGTGAACAGAACCTGCATTTTGCACGGCTGGTCTCGGACCGGGCATATATCATAGAAAAAGGAGAGATGAGGTTCGAAGGTAGTTTCGCGGATCTGGACGAAAATCCTGAGATTTCCAATTCCTACCTTGCGGTATGACCCCTGGCTATTGTAGCGGTCGCCCGGACGTTTATTATAACACAAACGAAAATACCGGTCAGGAGCAACCATGACAGACTCAGACGACAGCTATCTGCTCGACAGTCAGGTCGGCTATTTGTTGCGTCTGGCCAATCAGCGTCACGCTTCGATTTTTCAGTCGCACACCCTGGAAGGCCTGACGCCCACTCAATTTGCGGCTCTGGTGCGAATTGCCGAGCTCGGCAAATGTTCGCAAAACCGCCTGGGCCGGTTGGCCGCCATGGATGTCGCGACGATTAAAGGTGTTGTGGACCGCTTGAAGCAAAAGGGCTTCACGATTACCGAGGCCGATCCGGACGATAAACGCCGCACTTTGATTTCGCTTTCGCCGGCCGGAGAGGCGCTGGTTGAACGGATGAAAGAAGTCGGCCAGAAGATCACGGGCGAAACGCTGAAACCCCTGACCGCCGCCGAGCAACGCAACCTGATCAAAATCCTGCGCAAAATCTCATGATCTGACCGGCCGTTTGGGCGATGCTTTGTCCAGACGCAACGCCGACCGTGAAAACCGGATTGGTGTGCGCAGCCCCGGCACACCTTCCGGCTCGATCTGCATAACACGATGATGAATTTGCGGATCACTCAGCGCTTCGGCGACCGTATTGATCGGCCCCCCTGGCACTCCACCGTGTTCAAGCGCTGCCAACAAGTCAGCCTTGGTCCATTTCTGGCAGGCTTCGGTCAGCATATCGCTCAGTTCAGAGCGGTTGGCCACGCGATCCGGGTTGGTTGCAAACCGCGCATCATCGGCCAGTTCGGAACACCCCAGAATCCCGCAAAGAGATGCGAACTGACGGTCATTTCCACACGCGATGATGATATGGCCGTCCGCAACCGGGAACACCTGATACGGGACAATGTTTGGATGCGCATTCCCCAGACGGGTCGGGCAAATCCCCGAAGCCAAATAGTTCATGGCCTGGTTGGCCAACACCCCTGTCATGCAATCCAGCAGGCTCAGATCCACATGTTGCCCTTGCCCTGATCTTTCTCGTTCCGCCAGTGCAGCCTGAATTCCGATCACCCCGTAAAGCCCGGTGAATATGTCCGCAAAAGCCACACCGATTTTTTGCGGTTCGCCCTGTGGATCGCCGGTCAGATCCATGATGCCGCTCATGCCCTGGATCAGAAAGTCATAACCGGCACGATGTGCATATGACCCGTCCTGACCAAACCCCGTAACAGAGGCGTAGATCAGGCGGGGATTGATTTCTTTGACGCTGTCATAATCCAGGCCAAACTTTTGCAGGCCGCCGACTTTGAAGTTTTCGACCAGAACATCCGCCTCGCGGATCAGGTCGAGCAATTTTGACCGGTCCTCCGCATCCGCAAAGTCCAGTGCTATGCTGTCCTTTCCTCGATTTGCGGCGTGAAAATATGCGGCCGTCCGATCTCCGTCACGCTCGATAAATGGCGGCCCCCATTTGCGGGTGTCATCACCATCCGGGCTTTCGATCTTGAGGACTTCGGCCCCCAAATCAGCCAATGTCTGACCGATCCACGGACCCGCCAGAATCCTGGCTAGCTCGACCACTTTCAGCCCCTGCAAAGGTGCGCTCATCTTATGTCCTAGTCTCGTCGTGCCCTAATGTCTTCAACATCCAGAAGTGATCTGTTCAGCTAACAATCTGCGGCAAACGCGTTGCCGGAGGCGTATTGCGACTGCGTTCCGAACGCACAACACCATCGATGATGGTCATGCCGACACCCGGCAGATTTCCTAACTGAACAGATTCTAGAATCGTCTTACCTGGTGCGTGCTGCGCCTGATCCATCAGCACGAAATCTGCACAATACCCCTTTTCGATCAGGCCCGTATCCAGTTCGCGCTGACGTGCGGTATTTCCGTTCGCAAAGCAAAACGCGATCTCGGCGGGAACGTTGCCCAAAGCTGACAGCATCGCGACCATCCGCATGATACCCAGCGGCTGCACACCAGAGCCAGCTGGTCCATCCGTACCCAGTATGATCCGATCCATCTGCTTGAGCTCACGCGCGGTGTTCAGAGTCAGAAGTGCGGCGCGTTCGTTCCCGTTGTGCACAATCTCCAACCCGGCGGTACAGCTTTCGCAAAGGCAGGTGATCTGATCGTCAGGCAACGCGGAATGCCCGCCATTGATATGCCCAATCACATCGGTTCCGGTTTCCAGAACCATATCCGCATCAATCAGGCCGGACCCCGGAATCGACGGCCCTCCAGTATGGATTGTTGACTGGATACCGTACTTTCGCGCCCAGTCGACCATCTGTTTGGCAGTCTTGCCGTCCTTGACCGTACCCAGCCCGACCTCACCCAGCAGCTTGACGCCAGCGTCAGCCATCTCTTTGAAGTCTTCCTCGACCATTCCATGTTCGATTACCGGCGCTCCGGCATGAACCTTTACGCCAGAAGGTCGGAAATTCTCATACCAACGCTGCGCTGCAATCGCCATCGCCTTCAGGCCCACCACGTCCTTAGGCCGACCCGGCATATGCACTTCACCCGCCGAAATCAGTGTGGTCACGCCGCCGTGCAACGTGGAATCGATCCAGTGAAGCTGTTGTTGTCTGGGGGTATAGTCGCCAACGACCGGATGGATATGGCTGTCGATAAGGCCCGGTGCCAGAGTCACACCATTGGCGTCCACCACGGTGTCCGCATCGTCACAATCGAGGTCCTTTTCGTATCCCCAGTCCGAAATCTTGCCGTCTATAGCAATCACGCAGTCCGCATCGAGAATCGGGTTCTCCATCTTTCCTGATAGCAGCAGTCCGATGTTTTTCACGACCAGTTTATCAGCCATCTGTCCCTCTCGAAGATTTGGATATTTCGTTAGTATACTAATTATATAAGTCTCTGGGTCAAGCACGAAGCGCTCCAAATAATCGTTAGTACAAAAACGTATTGACAGGCGACGCGGTTCAGAAATATTCATTTGTATACTAATGATAAGGATAGCCGCGTTGACCTATGTAGTGACGGATAACTGCATCAACTGTAAATTTACCGATTGCGTCGAAGTCTGCCCGGTGGACTGCTTCTACGAAGGCGAAAACACATTGGTCATCCATCCTGATGAGTGCATTGATTGCGGCGTTTGCGAACCGGAATGCCCTGCAGATGCAATCCGCCCGGATACCGAAGAAGGAATGAAAGACTGGGTCGATCTGAACCGTAAATATGCAGAACAGTGGCCCGTCATTACGGAAAAAAAAGACCCTCTGCCCGACGCCGATGACTGGAACGGCAAGGACAGCAAACTGGAGCTTCTGTCCGAAGCCCCCGCGGACGCATAGGAGAGCATGATGTCGCTGGACACCCAATCAAAGACGGATTTTCACATACCGGCAGGCGTGTTTGCCCAAACGGTGACCGAAGTTCAGCATTATACTGACAGCCTGTTCAGATTCCGTATCACCCGCCCATCGACCTTTCGATTCCGGTCCGGTGAATTCGTGATGATAGGTCTGCCGAATGTCGAAAAGCCGGTGTTCCGTGCCTACTCTGTCGCCTCACCCAGCTGGGATGAAGAGCTCGAGTTCTATTCGATCAAAGTGCCGGATGGTCCTCTAACCGAACATCTGCAGAAGATCCGCGAAGGTGACACCGTTTTGATGCGCAAAAAGCCGACAGGTACGCTGGTGAACGACGCGCTGCTGCCAGGCAAGCGGCTGTGGATGTTCTCAACCGGCACAGGCATAGCACCTTTTGCGTCCCTGATCCGCGATCCGGAAACCTATGAGAAATTCGATGAAGTTATCCTGACTCATACCTGTCGGGAGACAGCTGAACTGCAATACGGTAAAGACTTGGTCACAGCACTGAAATCCGACCCGCTGGTGGGTGAGATGGCCCAGAACCTGCGCCACTATTGCACCGTCACGCGTGAGGATTATCAGTTTCAGGGCAGGATCACCGATCTGATGGCGTCGGGCAAAGTGTTCGATGATCTGGGCGTACCCGCGATCTCTCCGGAACATGATCGCGGAATGATCTGCGGCTCGATGGCAATGCTTCAGGATACCAAGGCCGCGCTGGAAGGGTTCGGACTGGAAGAGGGCGCCAACAACAAGCCTGCAACATTTGTCGTCGAACGCGCCTTCGTCGACTAACCACCGGGGCTCTGCCCCGCCCGACACCGGGATCTGGTGAAACGCTCTCACGCCAGATCCCGCGTGTTTCGGACCTCACTGATTGTCCCGCTTCCCTGTTTTAGTCAGAAACGCCTCCATCCCCGCCCGCGCTTCGGGAGAGGATTGAGCAATCGCCGCAGCCAGACTCTCTGCAAAGAATCCATCGCTGGCCGACATGTCGTTGATGCGCGTGATCGCCTGCATCATCATGTAGTTGGACAAAGGTGCGTTTTCAGTAACGCGCCGGGCCAGTTCCATCGCTTTGTCGAAAGCGGTACCATTCGGCTCGACATAATGGGCCAAACCCAGCTGCAACCCTTGCTCGGCCCCATAGCGACGTCCAGTCAGCATCATCTCCATCATCCTGCTGGCACCAATGATCCGCCCCACGCGCACGGTAGCGCCGCCGCCTACAAAAATCGCACGGCGTCCTTCGGGTAATTCGTAGAATGTGTCCTGCTGCGAGACCCGGATATGAGCTGTCATCGCCAACTCCATCCCTCCGCCCAGAACACCGCCATTCATCGCAGCGACAACCGGCACTCTGCCATACTCGATCTTGTCGAAAATTCTGTGCCACAGGCGGCATTCCTGCATGGCCCCTGCGGTATCGCGCATCGAATGCTCTAACAAATCCAGACCAGCGCAAAAATGCTGGCCCGAGCTGCGGATCACAACTGCGCCAATTTCGTCAGGCAATGTATCAAAGTAGTGCTCGATCTCAAACAACAGCCCGTGATTGATCGCATTGAACTTCGCAGGCCGGTCCAGGGTCAGGATGCCGACATTCCCATCAGTTTCGGGTTTGATATGCGTGTATTCCATTCCAACAGCCTCACTTGGGTTCAAGACGGATTGCCCCATCCAGACGGACACATTCGCCATTCAGCATCGTATTTTCGATCATATGCCCCGCCAGACAGGCGAACTCGGATGGCTGTCCCAGACGTGTCGGGAACGGAACCTTGGCGCCCAGGCTATCTTGTATCTCCTGAGGCAACAGATCCATCATCGGGGTTGAGAAAATGCCGGGCGCGATAGCCATGACACGCACCCCCGAACGTGCAAACTCTCGGGCCGCCGGCAAAGTCAGACTCGCAACCCCACCCTTTGAGGCCGCATAGGCCGCTTGCCCGATCTGACCTTCGAACGCTGCAGCTGAGGCTGTGTTGATAATGATCCCCCGCTCCTGGTCCTCAAGCGGATCGTTTTGCATAATCTGCTCTGCAGACAGCCGCATGACATTGAACGTTCCGATCAGATTGATCTGTATGGTGCGTGCAAACCCCTCAAGCGATGCCGGACCGTTACGACCAACAATCCGCTCACCATGTGTCACCCCGGCGCAGTTCACCACGATCCGCGGAAGGCCATTCGCCGCAATGGCCGTTTGCAGTGCTTCGGCAACCTCTGCTTCGATGGTCACATCACATGCGGCGGCAGTTGCTCCGAGCTGGGCCGCCGAAGCATCAAGTTTGCCCCCCGGAAGGTCGAACAAAGCCACCCGGCCGCCGCGCGCCGCCAGATATTCAGCGGTGGCAAACCCTAAGCCTGACGCGCCTCCAGTGACGATTACAGATGCGTTTTCGATTTTCATATCTTGTCTCCATTTGCGGCCAGGGCACTGCGATCTGACGAAAGCTGCTTGGATTCTTGCACTGTATTTCGGTGCGTTATTCCCATGTATTCGAGCTTTAGTGAACGATCAATAATATATTTGCATACTAACAAATTATTGGTTAACGTGAATTTCGAAATATCGATGCACTTTACCCGTTCCCTCGGCGGAATCAGGAAGACAGGACATGAGCAACACTGCCCCAAAGGACGATGAACTTAAGGTCCCGGCTGCCAAATTCGCACCAGCCGAAGTGCTGCGCGAAGATCTGGGCGACGGTGCGTTTGTGCTCCGCAGCCCGCACGGGCTTGAGTTCACGGAGCAAAGCCTGTCCAGCTATCTGGATCAGTGGGCGAAACAAGCGCCAAACCGACCGCTTCTGATGGAACGCGGGCCAGACGGTAAGTGGCAGGGCGTTACATATGCACAGGCAAAAGCACAGGTAGATTCGCTTGCCGCCTTTTTGCTGCAACAAGGGCTTGGACCAGATCGACCGTTGCTGATCCTGTCCGGAAACTCGGTTCGGCATGGCGTTCTTATGTTGGCAGCGATGCATGTCGGAATACCGGTCGTGCCCGTTTCGGTGCCCTATTCACTGTTTGATGAATCGCTCGCCAAACTGCGCCACATCGTGGATACAACAAAACCCGGCATGGCCTATGCTGATGATGCCCAGGCGTTTGCAAATGCCTTTGCGATGCTGTCTACATCGGATGTCGCTTGTCTGTCCGACAACGGGGACCTGACCTTCGATGGCGCACTTAAGGCCGATGTCAGCGGCGCAGTTTCCGATGCACACGCATTGGTTAGTCTCGACACAACGGGGAAAATCCTGTTCACCTCTGGCTCGACCGGCCTGCCGAAGGGCGTCATCGTGACTCAGCGCATGATGCTGGCTACGCAAGAGGCGGTTGTTCAAATCTGGCCTTTTCTGGAATCCGCACCCCCCGTAGTCGTGGACTGGTTGCCCTGGAACCACACCTTTGGTGGCAATTTCAATTTTAACATGATCCTGCGCAATGGCGGCAGTTTCTATGTGGACGACGGCAAATCCGTCCCGGGCGAGATCGAAAAAACCATTCGCAATGTACGCGAGGTGTCGCCAACCTTGTTCTTCAACGTCCCGCGCGGCTTTGACATGCTGCTGCCGGTCCTGCGCGAAGATGAGGAGTTTCGCCACGCGTTCTTCAAACGACTTGATCTGATCTTTTTCTCCGGTGCCTGCCTGCCAGATCACCTTTGGAAGGGGCTGGAACAGCTGGGGATCCAAGAGCGGGGCGAGAAAGTACCCTTTGTCAGCGCCTGGGGCCTGACAGAGGCAATGATGGCAACCTGCGTTCACTTCCCAATCGACAAAGCGGGTGTGATCGGGGTGCCCGGCCCGGGATCAAAACTCAAGTTCCTGCCCAATGGTGGCAAGCTGGAAATGCGAGTCCGCGGTCCGCACGTGACGACCGGTTATCTGAATAATCCCGAAAAGACCGCCGAAGCCTTCGACGAAGAAGGGTATTTCCTGACCGGCGATGCCGGGCGGTTGGAGGATCCTAAGGATCCATCAAAGGGCATCGTGTTCGATGGGCGCATTTCCGAGAATTTCAAGCTGATGACCGGCACATGGGTTGCTGTTGGAAATTTACGCGTGGCTCTGCTGCAAGCACTGAGTCCAATAGCATCTGACGCGGTCATTACCGGCCATGACCGGACCGAGATTGGCGCTCTGCTGTTCCTGAACACGGATGAATGCAAAACGCTGACCGGGCATGACAATACTCAGGCAGGATATGCAGACGATCCAGCTGTACGTGCCTTCATCAGCGAGCGACTGGCAGCATACAATGCCGGTCAAACCGGCAGTGCGACACGCGTTAGACGGGTGCGGATCGAGCGCGATGCACCATCAGTGGAAAAAAACGAAATCACGGACAAGGGCTATATCAACCAGCGTCTTGCGCTGGAGCTGCGCGCCGATGCGGTAACCGAACTTTATGAAGGCTCAGACGCCGTCATCATCACAGGCCGGGGAAAGACATGATCGATTACACTGCATCCGAGGCTGACATCGCCTTTGTACTGAAATATATTGGCCAACCCGACCGCTTGCCGGATTGGAGCGACGACCTGGCCGACGCGGTGATCCCGGCCCTTGGAAAGTTCGTCAATGCCGAGATCGCACCGCTGGACCTGATCGGTGAAGATACCGGCGCTCGCCTGCAAAACGGTCGCGTAAGAATGCCCCCGCAGATGATCTCGGCCTATAAGCGCTACGCCAAGGCCGGATGGCCGGGGCTTTGCGCGCCCGAAGAATTCGGCGGCCAGGATCTGCCGCATATTCTCGGGGCCGTGCAGGCGGACATGCTGGCCGGGGCCTGCATTTCTTACGAGATGGTACTGAGCCTCGCGCAGGGCTGCATCCGCACGTTGAAAACATCCGGTAGCGATGACCAAAAGGCACGTCTGTTGCCTCCGCTTGTATCGGGTGAATGGATGGCCTCGATGTGCCTGACTGAACCTGATGCGGGCTCGGATCTTGGGCGGATCAAAACAATCGCAACACCCACCGCCGATGGCTACGCACTCAGCGGCACCAAGTTTTTCATTTCAGGTGGCGATCACGATTACACCGATAACGTGCTGCACCTGGTACTGGCCCGCACGCCGGATTCAGCGCCGGGAGTGCAGGGACTAAGCCTGTTTGCTTGTCCGGCCGTTCTGCCGAACGGCACCCGCAACACAGTTCAGACCGTGCGCATCGAGGAAAAGATGGGCATGCATGCTTCGCCCACCTGTCAGATGGCTTTTGATGGGGCTCAAGCCGAGCTGTTAGGTGAAGAAGGCAAGGGCCTTGCCGCGATGTTCACCATGATGAATGCCGAACGCCTGGATGTGTCGCTGCAAGCGGTCGGTCAGATGGATGTCGCCTTTCAGCGCGCGCGCACTCATGCAGCGGCACGGCGACAGGGAACCGCAACCGAAGGCACGGCCCTGATTACAGAACACGGTGATGTGCAGCGGATGCTTTTGGACATCTACGCCCAAGCAATGGGCTGCCGCGCAATGGTTTATCGGACATTTGTAGATATGGATCTGGGGACCGATCAGGGACTGCTGGATATCCTGACCCCGACATGCAAGGCGTTTGCTACCGACGCGGTCAACATGGCCGCCAGTCAGGCAGTTCAAATCCACGGCGGCTACGGTTTCTGCAAGGAATACCGGGTCGAGCAGATCATGCGCGATGCGCGGATCATGGCAATCTACGAAGGCACCAATGGTGTGCTGGCCACCGGGATTGCCCGCCGCGCAATCCGTGCGAAAGAAGGCGCCGCTGCTCAGGCCTTTGCCGAACTTGTCTCGGATGGTCCAACCTCGATGGAACTGGCCGATGCAATCGAGGCATGGAGTGCGGCCACCAGGGAAATGCAGACCCGTTCTGATATCGGGCCGTCGGTCGCCGACTACACGCGTTTGACCGGTCTCGTCTATTTTGGACGTGTCTGGGCCGACATGGAAGCCGTTGCTGCACAAGCTCCCGAGCCGGATCTGCTGGGCGCAGCGGCAGGCCACGTGCGTACACGCATCCTGCCCGAGGCCGCCTTGCTGCAACAACGTATTCTCAATCCCCAACCCACTCACGATGCGGCTATTTTCGCTGCGTGAAACCAAGGAAGACATATGACTGACTTTGCCCTTCCCGAAGCCAGGCCACAGGCAGACGCGACTTTTCGTGCCGGTTTGGCGGCCGGAAAATTCCTGATTCAGCGCTCTACCAAGACAGGAGAGTATGTTTTCTATCCTCGCGCTCTGTCACCAACAACCGGTGCGGACGATCTGGAATGGGTCGAAGCATCGGGCCGCGGAACGGTCTACGCCTCGACGATCATCCGGCGGCCCGCGAAATTTGGTGGCGATATCAACAATGTACTGATCGATCTGGATGAAGGACCCCGGATGTTCAGTCGTATTATCGACGTCGACAACGAAGCAGTCGAAATCGGGATGAAGGTCCAGGCCGTCGTTATGACCCCTGACTTCGGACCCAACGCAAAATCCGGCGAACCGGCTGTTTTCTTCAGACCCGCGGAATAAGGAGACCACATCATGGCACATGCTCTTCGCGGGAAATCCGCCATCGTCGGCAAAGGCTATTGGGGTCTGGGCAAAACACCAGATACATCACCCATGGAACTGATCGCCAAGGCCACACAAAACGCACTGACTGATGCAGGAATGGATCTGTCCGAGATCGACGGGATCTGTGGCGGCACGTTCTATCACTTCTTCCCGACGCTTTCGATTGCCGAGTATCTGGGCATCCATCCGACTTGGGCGAATTCGGACATGGTGGGGGGATCATCCTTCATGTCCTATCTGCTTGAAGCAACGATGGCGATTCAGGCAGGCCTGTGTAAGAATGTTCTGATCTGCTACGGCTCGAACGCCAAATCCGCACGGGACCTGAACGGCCTGATTGAGACCCCGCAATGGGAACGCGCCTATGAGCCTATGGTCCCGGTCCCGGGTTATGCCTTCACCGCGCAGCGCTATATGCATGAATTCAATGTTCCGAAGGAGCATCTTGGTCATGTGGCGATCTCGGCCCGCAAATGGGCACAGCTGAACCCGGATGCCACAATGCGCACGGACCTGACCATGGATGAGTATCTGGCTTCTGCCATGGTTGCGGATCCGCTTGCAGTTCTGGACTGCTGCTTGATGTCAGATGGCGGGGCCGCGATCATCGTGACTTCGGCAGAGCGTGCCACAGACTATCAGGAAAAACCTGCCTACTTCCTTGGCGGCGGCAACGCGATTTCTCACCGCGAAATCAGCCAGGCGACAACGCTCACTACCACCTGTGCAACGGACAGCTCAAAACGCGCCTTTGAAATGGCTGGCATCACGACCAAGGACGTGGACGTGGTCGAGCTGTACGACGCTTTCACCATCAACACGCTGCTGTTCCTAGAAGACATGGGTTTTGTCAAAAAGGGTGAGGCCGGGGCATTTGTCGCAGATGGCAATATCGCGCCCGGCGGCAGCCTGCCTGTCAACACCAACGGCGGCGGACTCAGCTGCGTGCATCCCGGCATGTACGGCCTTTTCTGCCTGATCGAAGCCGCCACCCAGATCCGCGGGGATGGCGGTGATCGACAGATCAATGACGTCAACATTGCCATTGCACATGGTAACGGCGGCACGTTCTCGAACGAGTTCACCACCGTTTTGGGCAGCGAAGCTGCTCTCTGATCCGAAACTCTATCGCGACAATTGCAAAAAAGGGCGCTCTGAATTCAGAGCGCCCTGTCGCGTCGCTGTCTGGGGAGAAGGAGGGTCAGAGACAGCGATCTGCCCGGCTGATAACGCCGGGCTCACCCGTTTGCATGATCAGTTCGTGGCTTACAGCGCGCGGCAGCGCACGCGTCATGAATGCCTGTGCGGCATCCAGACGATCTGCATAATAGTCCGATGACTGGCTGCCGATAGCGGCACTTGCCGCGCGGGCGATCCGGGCCGACATCCAAGCCGACAGGCTAAGCGCTACGATTTCCAGATAGTCGCAGGCACCGGACAAGACCTCACCCTGCGACGCATCCAACACCCAATCAGTTGAACGATCCAACCGCTCGGCCGCGCCTCGCAGACTCCGCTGCGTATCGGATAGCTCTGCAGGCAGACTGCTCGCCTCCTCCAGCATGTCTGCCACCAGACTTTTGAATATTGCCCCCTGATCGCCGCGCACCTTGCGCATCACCAGATCACGGGCCTGAATCGCATTTGTGCCTTCATAAATCGCGGTGATACGTACATCCCGCATCAATTGCTCGACACCGTAATCCTTGATGTATCCGTGCCCGCCATGCATTTGGACGGCCTCGCTTGCCAGGCGCGATCCCATGTCCGAGAGGTAGGATTTGATCACTGGTGTCAACAGCGACAACCGGGCATCGGCGGCTTTGCGTTGCTCAGGCACCGTGGCGCGATGAGCCTCATCCAACAGGCTTGCGCAGTAGTAGGCCAGCACACGAGCCGAATCCATCTCACCCTGGGCGATTAACAAACGGCGACGCACATCGGCATGGGCGATCAGGGGATCGGCAACGCCGGTCGGGTTCAGTTGCTCATCATGTGCCCGGCCCTGCAGACGTTCGTGCGCATAAGCGTTGGCAGACTGTAACGCTGCTTCTGCCACACCAAGACCCTGCAAACCTACCGACAGACGCGCAGCGTTCATCATAACGAACATTGCGGCCAGCCCTTTGCCCTCTTCGCCAACAATCCAGGCTTTGGCCCCTTCGAACGAAATGGCGCAAGTGGGCGATCCATGGATGCCCATCTTATTCTCAATCCCCGCAATGGTGATCGCGTTGCGCTCGTCCGTCGTGTTGTTGTCCCCATCCAGCATGTATTTCGGCGCAAGAAACAACGATAGACCACGCGGACCGGGTTGCGCCCCCTCGACCCGTGCTAGGATCAGGTGGGCGACGTTTTCTGACATGTCATGATCGCCCCACGTGATGAACATCTTGTTGCCCGTGATGGCATAGGAACCGTCATCGTTGCGAACGGCCTTGGTTCGGATAAGCCCCAGATCCGTGCCACAATGCGGCTCGGTCAGGTTCATGGTTCCGGCCCAGTTGCCGCGTGTCAGATGCGGGCAATAGATGGCCTTTTGCTCGTCCGAGCCATAAGCCATCAGCGCCTCGACCACGCCGAAGTTCAGCTCGTGGATCAGGGCAAACGCCAGATTGGTTCCGGCCATGCCTTCGCGCAGCGCTGCGTGCAAAACAAAGGGCAGTTGCTGGCCGCCATACTCTTCCTCCAGCGCCAGCGCATTCCAGCCGCCTTCGCAGAACACCTTGTAGGCATCGCCAAACCCGGGGGCAGCATAGACCTGACCATTTACCAGCCGAGCGCCGGGGCTGTCGCCCGCCTCGTTGCAGGTGGCGAGATTATCGCGCACGAAACCATTGATCGCATCAACAACGGCAAAGAACGTGTCCTTGTCACAATGCTCGTAGCCCGGCAGCGCCAGAGTTCTGTCGAGGTCCAGCACCTCATCCAGCAGAAACGCGATATCCCGTTGGGGAAGTTGATAATCCATTCTGCGTTTCCCTTAATTTTTCAGCGGTTTACCAGTGGTCATAGTGTGGCGCATCCGCTCGATCGTCTTGTCCTGGCGGATCAGACGCATCATGCCCTCGGCTTCCAGCTTGTGCAGCGCCACTTCGTCAAGCACACCGCCGTCGCCACCGGCCAAGACTTGCGCCGTTTCACGAGCGATCTCGACCGTGTAAGGCGCGTCCGGCATGGCCTCGGCCAGCACGGCCAGCTTCGGTTCCAGCGCAGCGTTGATCGCAGCAGCGTCCAAGGCGATTTCGGCCTTGACCGGAGCGGCATAGCCATTGGCCAGTTCCAAGGCGGCCGATTTCGCGTCCGCCAGCAAACGGTCCCGGTTCATCACCACACCATCGCCTCTACGCAGATAGCCAGCATGTTGCGCCATAGGAGCAGATCCCACCTTCAGCGCCGTCGAGATGACATCAAATGCTGCTTCGGCCCCTTTAACCGGATCGCCCAATTCCGCTGTCTTGCGCAGCAACAGGGCCGTTGTTCCGCCCCATGCGGGCAACAGGCCCACATTGGCCTCGACCAGACCGATATTGCTTTCCAGCGTCGCCATGACTCGGTCCGAATGCATCAGGATCTCACACCCGCCGCCCAAGGCCAGACCACAGGCAGCCGAGACCACCGGAAACGGCGCGTATTTCATCTTGCGTAAGGTGGCCTGACCGATTGCCAATTGCCCAGCGACCAGATCCAATTCGCCAGCGTCTGCGCGGTCCAGCGCCTTCTTCAAGTTGGCGCCGACCGAGAAGTGACTGCCGTCGGAGCCGATAACCATCGCGCGGAAATCGCGTTCCACGACATCCAGTGCATCGGAAATCCCCTGCATCACCAGATCATCCAAGGCGGCGTTGGGTGAAGTGATGGACAGCAACGCAACTCCATCGCCCATGTCGCGCAGGGCAACGGCCTCGGAGGTGAAAACCGGATCATCCGTGAAGTCCGAGGCAAAGATCACTCCGAGTCCGCGCGGTGTATCCGCCTGCTCACCCGAGGGCAGCAGCACCTTACAATCACGACCCCGCCCCGAATAGAAACCGCCGCGTTCCGCCGCCAAGGCCAGCAAAGGCGGTACATCCTGACCTTCTTCAACAAGACGGGCAGCGATCTTGGCCACGCCGATCTTATCCATCAGGCGGAACGGGCCCATGCGCCAGTTGTATCCCAGCTCCATGCCCGCATCTACGGCCGCCGGGCTATCGGTGATTTCGGGCACGCAGTAGGCCGCATAGGACAGAGTCGCGCTCATCACCGCCCAGGCATAATCAGCCAGCCTGTCGCCCTTTTGATCGATGAAATCTGTTCCAAAGGTCTTTGCCAGTTCCGCCGTCTTGACACACGAACGGTAAACCAGTGTCTCAAGGTCGATGGCTTCGGCAATAGTTTTGTCCGCTTCGTCCTTGGACCGGCGATAGAAACCCGATCCATCACCCTTGCGCCCGACATAGCCTTTTGCGGCCATCCGGTCGAATGTATCGACACCCTCGGTGTGGATCTGTTGCGGGTCGTCAGCCTCAAGCAGCGACCGCATCGACAGGCGCGACTTGCCCATCAGGTCGATGCCTACAAGATCGAACAGACCAAAAATGCCGGTTCCCGGAACACCAAAGGGGCGCGACAGAACGGCGTCGGCCTCTTCGACCGTGATGCCACGAGCAACGGCCTCGCGCACAGCGACGTTCATCCAAAGGCCGCCCAGACGGTTGGCAATAAAGCCGGGCCGATCGTTGCACAGCACCATGGTCTTGCCCAGACGCTCGTCACCGTGGGCACGGACGCGTTCGACCATATCCGGATCGGTTTTCGGTCCGGTGACAAGTTCGAGCAGCCGCAAATATCGCGGCGGGTTGAAGAAATGTGTAATGACAAAACGTTTGCACAGACCTTCGTCCATTTCGGCCATCAGGTCCGCCAGCGGGATTGTCGAAGTGTTCGAGCTCAGGATCGCATCATCCCGCATATGCGGAGCGAGCTTGGTATAGAGGTCTCGCTTGACGCCAAGATCCTCCAACACAACCTCAACCACCCAATCGCAATCAGACAGCAAAGCCAGATCGTCTTCGAGGTTCCCGCCAGTCAGCCGCATGGCATAAGCAGGATCGGCCAGTTGAGGCGCGCGGCCCTTGGTCATACGCGCAATCGCATCCTTAGCGAGCGCCGAGCGATCCGCAGTTCCATCTTGCACGATGTCCAGCAAAAGCACCTGCGCCCCGGCGTTGGCGAAATGAGCGGCAATGCCTGCTCCCATCACGCCAGAACCGATGACGGCAACCTTGTTGATCGCGCCCATTTACAGAACCTCGAACAGGCCGGCCGCGCCCATACCACCGCCGATGCACATGGTGGCCACAACGTATTTCGCTCCGCGCTGCTTGCCCTCGATCAGCGCGTGGCCAACCATACGGGTGCCTGACATTCCATAAGGGTGACCCACCGAGATCGCACCGCCATCGACGTTCAGGATCTCGTCGGGAATACCCAGTTTCTGCTGACAATACAGCGCTTGGCTGGCGAACGCTTCGTTCAGTTCCCACAGGCCGATATCGTCCATCTTCAGCCCATTGCGCTCCAGCAGCTGCGGCACCGCAAAGACTGGACCAATGCCCATCTCGTCGGGTTCGCAACCGGCAACCACATAGCCCACATAGCGTCCCAGAGGCTCAAGCCCGCGCTTTTCGGCCAGCTTCTCTTCCATCACGACCTGCGCCGACCCACCATCCGACAGTTGCGAGGCATTACCAGCGGTGATCCACTTGTTCTCACCCATTACCGGGGCCAGACCCTGCAGGCTTTCCAGCGTGGTCGAGGGTCGGTTGCACTCGTCGCGGGTCAGCGTGACCTCTTCTTGGGTGACTTCACCGGTTTCCTTGTCCTTATTCATCTTAGTGACCGTGATCGAAACGATCTCATCGTCGAACCTGCCAGCCTCTTGTGCAGCAGCGGTACGCTGTTGCGATTGCAGGGCGAATGCGTCCTGTGCCTCGCGGCTGATACCGTAGCGTTCGGCCACGGTATCTGCGGTCTTGATCATTGGATCATAGAAACCCCGGATGTTGTTCTCGATCCACTCTTCCTTCAGCCGATAAGTGTTGTCGCGCCCCATCACCAACGAGATGCTTTCCGCACCGCCGCCGACAACCACGTCACAGCCATCGACCATGACCCGCGAACAGGCCCGGGTCAGCGCTTCAAGCCCCGAAGAACAGAACCGATTGATCGTCTGTCCCGACGCCGTCAACGGCAGGCCCGCACGCATAGCGATCTGACGGCCCAGATTGCCACCATTTGCGCCTTCGGGCACAGCGTTACCGATGATCACGTCCTCAATCTCGGACGGATCGACCCTAGCCCGCTTGACCGCCTCGGCAACGGCATGGCCTCCAAAAACAGCGGGGTGTGTGTCATTGAAGGCACCGCGAAAGGCTTTGCCAATAGCTGTACGGGCGGTCGAGACGATAACGGCAGAACGCATGGGAGTGATCCTCAGAAACAGAATTAGTTGTCGGTTGGCAGCTTGTGGTCTGCGTATTGCTCACGCAGATGCAGTTTCGAAACCTTACCGGTTGCGGTGTGCGGTAGCTCGGCCTGAAACACCACGTCATCAGGCGTCCACCACTTGGCGATTTGGCCATCGTAGAGCGCAAGAACGTCGGCGCGACTGACATCTGACCCTTCGCGCCTGACGGCCACAATCATCGGGCGCTCGTCCCATTTGCGATGTTTCGCGGCAATACAGGCGGCCTCAAGAATGTCCGGATGGCTCATGGCGATGTTTTCCAGATCAATCGAGGAAATCCATTCGCCGCCCGACTTAATGACATCCTTGGTGCGATCGGTCAGGCGCAGATATCCCTTTGGATCGATCGCAGCGACGTCGCCCGTCGAAAACCAGCCGTCTGCGGTAAAGGCGTCGGCTCCGGCCCCGCCCCAATAGCTGCCGGCAACCCAATGCCCCCGCACTTGTAACATGCCTGAGGCAACCCCATCATGCGGCAGTGTCTGCCCATCATCGTTCATGATACGCAGTTGGATCCCATAGAGCGCCCGGCCCTGTTTGGTCTTGAGCTCAATACGGTCGTCATCCGGCAGCTTGTCTTCGCCCCATTTAGGAACAGACAATGTCCCGACAGGGCTCAACTCGGTCATACCCCAGCCGTGGACAACATCGATACCATGGCCCAGTTCGATCTGTTCGATCAGTGACCGCGGCGCCGCCGACCCGCCCATCATTGCGCGTTTTACTGTCTTCAGCTTTTCGCCGCGTTGATCGAGATATTCGAACAGACCCAGCCAGACAGTAGGTACGCCTGAAATCATGGTGACCTCTTCGCCATCCATTAGCTCTTGCAACGGTGCCGGATCCATGCCCGGACCTGGCATAACCAGCTTGGTGCCGTTCATCAGGGCGGCATAAGGAATACCCCAGGCACAGGCATGAAACATCGGCACAACCGGCAACGACGTATCCTTGGAGCTGAACGCTAACCAGTCGCCACCCGACACGCCCATGGCATGCAGCACGGTTCCGCGATGAGAATAGAGAACCCCCTTAGGGTTACCGGTGGTGCCAGAGGTATAGCACAGCGCCATCGCTGCATTTTCGTCAAGTTCCGGCCAGGCGTACGTTTCTGACTGACCTGAGATCAGCGTTTCGTAGTCGATGACCTCGGTATTCATCTCCGGTACCCGATCAGGTCCGGTCAGGCTATACCAGCCCTGCAAAGATGGGCAACGTCCCGACACAGCATCGACCAGCGACGCAAATGTTGTATCGAAGAACAGACGGGTATCCTGCGCATCGTTGATGATGAATGCAATCTGATCCGGGTGCAGGCGAGGGTTGATCGTGTGGCAGATGGCCCCGATGCAAGCCAAGGCATAGTAGAGTTCCAGATGCTGGTTGTTGTTCCAGGCTAGTGTCGCCACCCTGTCACCGGGTCCCACACCCAGCCCAGTCAAGGCGTGGGCCAGTTGCTGAGTACGTCGCCCCATATCGGCATAGGTATAGCGATCAATCGACATGTCCGAATTGCGCCAGACAATCTCTGCTTCGGGATGTGCACGCATCGCATGACAAAATATGCTGGTCACGGTCAGCGGCATGGTCATGATTTGGCCGGGGATTGTGCTCTTTTCGGTCACTTCAACCTCCTGAAACTCGCGCATAACTGTTGGAAGTATTGTTTGCTGTTTTTAGAGCGGGGCTTGGGGCATCTCGCCGATTTCCTGCTCGATCCTCCAGGCAACCTGCAAAACGCCCAGATCATCATATCTGCGCCCGACAAGCTGAACGCCAATCGGCAAGTGGCTGTGATCCAGCCCGGCCGGGATACTCGCAGCCGGCTGTTCGGTCAGATTGAACAGGAAGGTATTGGCCCAGCTTTCAAAGGGCCTTTCAGGATCCGATCCGGGCAGTTCGGCCGCAAACGCGGTGTCCGGCGTCGACGGAAGCAGTACAAAGTCATGCACTCCCATCATTGCCAGAGCGCGCTCGCGCAAGGTTTGCGTATGATCGAAGTTACGTTGATGCTGAACCGCAGT
This sequence comes from Ruegeria arenilitoris, assembly GCF_013030265.1. Taxonomy (GTDB): domain Bacteria; phylum Pseudomonadota; class Alphaproteobacteria; order Rhodobacterales; family Rhodobacteraceae; genus Ruegeria; species Ruegeria arenilitoris_E. The sequence continues at coordinate 216,763 of NZ_WPZQ01000007.1, read as the reverse complement.
CAGACTACGGGCATCATTGGACCAGTCACGAATGTAGGGTGTTTTGGCCTGTTCAGCCTCAGGCTGGCGCATCAACTCTGACAAAGTGCGGATCTTATAGAACGCTTCGGCCGGTTCCCGGTCGACACGGCTGAAAGGTGCGGTTTCGCAATAGGTGACCTCTGCCCCTAAATCACGCAACACTTGTGCAACCTTCAGGACGGCTACGCGCACATCATCAGCTACCGGTTCACCCAGACCGAGTTCGGGAACGACCAGAACTGATTTTGTCTTGAAATCTGAACGGGACAACCGGGAAACATAGTTGATGCCATCGCGTTCCAACGCAGTGAAATCGCGTGTGTCCTCGCCCGTCAAGACATTCATGTGAAGCGCAACATCGCCAAAGTTACGCGCCATAGGACCGGCTGTCAGGGCCGGGCTGTTACACGTGTAATATGGCACACGCCCCTGACTGGGTTTGAAGCCCGCCAATCCGCAATAAGAGGCAGGCAGACGGATTGAACCCACAATATCTGTGCCAATTGAAACGGGCTCGATCCCCGCGGCAACACTGGCCGATGCGCCAGAGGATGACGCGCCGGTCGTGCGTGACAGGTTCCAGGGGTTACGGGTGACCCCGTGTTTCGAACTGACGCCCCCGGCAAGGATACCGTAGTCGCACATAGTGTTCTTGCCGAGGATGACTGATCCGGCCTCGCGCATCCGCGCGACTGTCGGATGGTCGGTGGTGCTGATCGTCTCGGATCCGGCGGCTGACCCGCGATAAGCAGGCATGCCAATACAATCCAATGCATCCTTGATCGTTGTTGGAACACCGTCCAACGGACCTTGCGGTTCGTTATCATACCAGCGTTGTTCAGAGGCGCGCGCCGCATCTAACGCGGGCTCTGCCTCCAGATGGTATATTGCATTGATCTTTAGATTAACCTGAGCGATCCGGTCCAAAGCGGCCTGCGTCACTTCGACCGGAGACAGCTCCAGTCTGGCATAGGCCTGCACCATGGCACGCGCCGAAAGTTGAGAATAAGGGGCCGTCATGTGCGAAAATTCTGGCTCGATCAGATTGTGGGGTCAGCCTTCGGTGCGCTGGACATAGTAAACCTTGGCCGCAATTTTCCAGCCTTCACCCGTACAAACCAGTGACAGGTAGTCGATGAAATATCGAGGTTGTACGGCACAGTCGATTTTAACCATGGCGGTATTCGGGCCGGACTGGTCGATCGAGATTGTGTAGCCGTAGACCGGATAGCCCTTGGATTTCGGGCTTTCACGCCCACCAATGACCTCTTTGTACTTATCCAGCGTCATGTGGATGTAGCTGCCATCTTCGTTGGCGCAACACAGGTCACATTCCGGCAGGAACATCTGGTCAATCTTACTGATGTCCCCATCATGCAGGTTTTCGATGTAAGCCTGCATCAGGGCTTCGATTTCAGCGAATGCGGTCATGGGATGTCCTCGGTCGTGAGTGTGTTGAGACGCAGTTAGGAATTGCCGTCAGGCTGCCTTGCTGGCGGGCAACCCCTGACGATATCGCCTGAGGTCTTCGATCGTACCCACCTTGAGAACATGGCGAGCACCGAATTCCAGAAGATCGGGCAAACGCGCCATTTCACCGTCATCCTTCATTATCTCACAGATCACGCCGGCATCGCCCTGCCCCGACAGCCGGGCCAGATCGACCGCGGCTTCGGTATGACCTTCGCGTTCAAGGACACCACCAGACTTTGCCACCAGCGGGAACATGTGCCCGGGCGAAACCAGATCGGCAGCCGAGCCATCATCCGAGGCCAGCAACGCAATTGTTCGCGCGCGGTCGCTGGCGGAAATGCCGGTGGAGGTGCCCTGTTTGGCGTCCACTGAAATGGTGAACGCCGTATGGTGGGGGTCCGTGTTCGACGCTGCCATCGGCCCAAGGCTGAACTGCTCGGCCCGTTCGGGGCTGATCGCCATGCAGATCAAACCCCGACCAAAACGCGCCATGAAGTTTACGGCCGCCGCGTCCGCGCAGGCGGCAGGGATTACCAGATCGCCCTCGTTTTCACGCCTCTCATCATCGACGAGGATAACCATGCGTCCCAGAGCGCAGTCCGCGATAATGTCTTCGATAGGCGACAGCCGATAAACTTCATGCAGGTCGAACATGATATTTCCTTACCCGTTCAGCGGCTTGATGACGCCTTCGGCGAATTCGATCAGTGCTTCCTGTTCGATCTCGTCACCAAAGTAGTTCACGTGGTGCCAGACAAAGAACTCATCGATCTGGTAACGTTCGGCTAGCTCACCGACCTGATCCAGAACCTGTTGACGCGAGCCATCCCAGACACGACCAAGCGGCACATGGTATGGCGGCGCGTCGTAGGCCGAAAACCACAGCTTATCGAACATCTCGCGATACTGTTTGGTCTTGGCGGGGGTCTTGCCCATCATCAGATGTGCGCCCAAAGCCAGAACATCGTTATTGGTCGTGTCTTTGAGACCCTTTTCATGCGCTGCCTGCAGGCAGTTCTCAAGAATCACCGGCATGAACTCTTCTTTGTCGGCGGTCACAAAGGACACCATCTTTGCGCCTTCCGAAGCCCAGAATTTTGCGGTTTCCATCGAATACGAGAACGGCGCATAGACTTTGGGGTGCGGCTTTTGCAACGGGCGAGGAACGATCCCCGACTTGCGCAGGATTTTGTTCTCATCGACAGGACTGTCACCGCCCCACAGCTTGGTCGGGTTAAACTCCCATTTCACATTGGACGGAAAATTCCAGAACTCGCCCTGATGCTCGGTCAGATCATCGGTCCACAGCGACTTGATCAGACGCCAGTTCTCATACAGGGCGCGGCGATTGCGCTGGTCGGCCTCGGATTTGTCGGACTCGGCCGAGGTGATATCCAAATGTTGACCCATGGTTGCGGTCCAGCGCGGTGTGTTCCCACGCGAAAAGCCTGCAAAGACGCGACCTCCAGTCATGTGATCCAGCAAGGCTATGTCCTCAGCCGTCTTGATCGGGTTCATCGCGGTCAGGTTCATCCCCAGCTGACCCACCTTAAAATCCTTGGTGTGCTGGGCGATGTACATGTTCCAGAACAGCGGGTTGGTGGTGCATTCCACCCCTTCGACCTGCATGTGGTGTTCGGTCAGACAGAAACCTTCGTAGCCAAGCTCCTCGGCCAGAACCATCTGATCCCGCAACGTGATCATCATCTTGTTGAATCGCGCGGGGTCGCGACCGGCAAGCTGAACATCTTCGCCGTGCTGACGCGCGAAAGGAATGGCGAGAATCTTGAACTTCATGCGGGTGTTCTCCCGGAGTTTTATTGAACGTTCACTAACTGTCACACACAGCATCTCTTTGCGTCAAGTCTTGAATCACCTTCCCCAGCGTCTTGTGCGTATTGCAGATTTTTCTAACTGGACATCTGGTAGGGATTTCAAGATGTTGACCACGGGTCAGATCCAAAGGAGGCAGGCCGCGTGTTTTTGTATTCCGCATCGCAAGTAGAGGAATTTCTTGAGAAATCCCAATTGGATACCGTATGCCTGACTCTGGCGATCGATGCTGCACGCGATGAATTAAAGAGCCTAGGAAACACGACGCGATCAACAATGATCAATGCATCAGCGACCAATTTGGCTGCAGCTGGTCAGGGTCAGATCGAGGCGCAGGCAGCCCGAATTTCACCCGACGATTCGCCACTGAACTCGTTTCGCGTTTCTATTGTTCAAACCGACCAGAACCTTGGCAGTTCTTCTGTCATCATGGAGGTGATCTGTACCTTTTCCGTAGAGACTGCTGTAGGCACAGCTCCCATCACAGTACCGCCAGAAAAACCTGCACGGCCGCTGTCTGATACAGCCGAAGAGCGGCGCCGTCAGATCTTTGAAGGCGCCTGCAAAGTAATTGCAAAACACGGTTTCGGAAACGCATCCATGCGCGAGATCGCAAAGGAATCCGGACTGTCGGTTCCCCTGATGTACAAATACATCAAGGACAAGGACGAAATCCTGCATCTGATTACGACCATGTGCATGCAGGGTATTATCGACTTTTTCGACACAGGCGAGTTGTTTAAGGGCCCCGCAGACCAGAACCTGATTAGAGCCGTGGATCGCTATATCGATTACATCGGTGAAAACCGTCGCTACATTAATCTGGTTTATTCGGAGACTCGTTCAATGTCGGCCGAAAACCGGGCCCGCGTATTCGACATGGAGCGCAAATTCATGGGGCGTTGGCAAACAATTCTGGATCAGGGCGTTGAGCAGCAGATTTTCCGCCCTATGAACACGGAACTCATGGCCAACTATCTGTACTTTCTGTGTACGGTATGGTCATTGCGGCACTGGAGCATCGGCAAGTTCCCCGAACAAGAAATACGCGATAGCCTGAAAATGCTTATCCTCGACGGCGTATTGTCGCCTAGCGGCAAGAGCGACCATTAAACTTCGCACCAGGTGAAGCGTTCAAATCAAAGCGGGCGTCAACTTTTCGTTGCAAAACCTGCCCATGCGCCCATTCATGATTGCTCAATACGTTCTATTTTTGAAGATTTGTTGACATCCTGATTCAACAAAAAACAGGATTGATACATTACCTAATGTGTTCTGAGAAAGCACTGCATCAGAGCTGGATTGCGATCGAGCCGATTTTAGATTACCAGTTTCGTATTCAAGAATTTTTTGTGTTATTGTTGCACGAATAGTTAATTGTAAATCGAGTTTTGAGGGTAGTCATTTCTGTGTCCAAACCCCCGACCAGCGCATTCAGACTGCGCCCATTGACGAAATCGGATCTGGAGATCATCACATACTGGTTTCAGGATGTGGAAGATCTCGCTCGTTTTGACAGAAAATCTCGCATCCCGCTCAACCAGTGCCAGATGGAGGAGCACTGGAGTAATATTGTTGGGACACCTATCGACCATAGTACATGCTGGTTCATGATCGAATCCGACAGTGGCGAAGCGCTTGGGGCGATAGGACTAGAGGCAATATCGCAGATCAACCGAGATGCTGTCGTCGCGCTGTTCATCGATAAATCAATCCGGCGATGCGGCGTCGGGATCAGAGCACTGTGTCTGGTTCTGGATTTTGCTTTCAGACAATTGGGCTTGAATCGCGTAACATCGTACTATCGTGCTGATAACCACAACAGCCGCGATCTGGTCAGCCGGGTAGGATGTCAGGTCGAAGGCAAAATGCGAGAAGCCTGGTTTGCAAACGGACAGTTTCACGACATGGTGGCTGTTGGTATTCTGCAGGAGGAATGGAGGGTTAAGCGTCAGGAATTGACGCATGAATTGGGTTCGGAAACAATAATCACCATTGGGCCGGACGCGTCAGCGGCCTGGTCCTGGCCGCCGCAATGTGCCGAGCGCGAATAAACGACTGAAACTTGCAGTCCATCTTGGGGGAACAGCGTGCAGCCATACCGTAGCCTATATGATCGAAGCAAAGTGCTAATCGAGTACCGACCGTGAACGACACCAATTCTGGACCATTGATCAGACAACGACTTGGCGCCGTATTGTTTGCCGATGTCGTCGGTTACTCAAGGCTCATGAGTCAAAATGAACTGGACACCTACAGTTCATTGAAGTCCCTCCTGTCACAGCTCGAAGCCACCTGTACGCACTATCAGGGCAATGTCATAGAAATTCGGGGCGATGGCATTCTTGCCCTGTTTGAAACGGCCACGAGCGCCGTCAAATTTGCGATCGAACTGCACAGAATTGCTGCACAGCACAACAGGACGCGCACGGAAAATGACAAGATCAAATTCCGCGCTGGCATTCACCTTGGTGAAATTCTGATCGACGAACGCGGTATCCATGGTGACAACGTCAACATCGCAGCAAGGCTGCAGGAGATCGCAGAACCCGAGCGTGTCTATGTCAGTGCAGCGGTATATGAACAGGTCTGCAATCGGCTGCGATATGGCTATGAGTTCCTCGGACCGAAACAGCTCAAGAACATATTGTCGCCAATTTCGACCTATTGCGTGCGCAGCGAGGCCGAGGGGGCGACCATGGCCGCAACCTTGCGCCCTGATTCACCAGTAGAATTGATGGATCGTCCGGACATCCCTTCCGTAGCGATCCTGCCCTTCACCAGCGCCGGTAATGACGAGGCAGACAGTTGGATCGCAGATGGGCTGACCGATGACATCATTATGAACCTGTCCAAATTCCGGAACTTGTTCGTTATCGCCCGCAACTCATCATTCTTCTTCAAAACCCAATCTATGTCACCGAAAGAGGCAGCGCGCCGGCTAAACGTGCGTTACATCGCGCGAGGCAGCGTTCGCAGATCGGACAGTCGCATCCGTATCACTGCCGAACTGATCGATGCGATGTCCGAAAGGACAATTTGGGGTGAGCGTTTTGACCGCAAGATCGACGACGTTTTCGACATTCTGGATGAAGTGACCGAATGCATTGTTGCCTCCACCGCCGTGATGATTGAATCCCATGAGCGCAAGAGGATGGTCCAAGCCACGCCTAGTAACCTCGCAGCTTACGGAGAGGTCCTCAAGGGGCAGCACTATATTTTCAGATATACGCGCAACGACAACCGGATGGCTCAGAGCTGTTACGAATCCGCCTTGGAGCGCGACGACAGATACGCGCGCGCCGCAGCCGCTTTGTCAAGAACCCTGAACATCGACTGGCGCTACTCCTGGACACCTGACCCCGACACCGCGCTCGACAAGGCACTGGTTTATGCGCAGCGCGCGGTAGAGTTGGACCCCACGGATGCCAGAGGCTTTGGCGAGCTGGGCTACGTGCATCTCTATCGCAAAGAACACGACGCAGCGATCGAATCTTACAAGCGGGCATTGTCTCTCAACCCCAATGACGCCGACATGCACTCAGACTATGCTGATGCGATGGCACATTCGGGGCAAAATGAAACGGCAATTGAATATCTGCAGCGAGCCATGCGGCTCAATCCCTACTTTCCGGATCAATATTTGTGGCATCTTGCCGGGGCATATTTCAATCTTCAGGAATACTCTCAGACTGTTCAGCATGTAAGCAAGATGAACAACCCGACCGAGGGGCAGCGCCTTCTGGCGGCCAGTTTCGCACATATGGGCAAGTTGGACGCGGCCCGGGATATTGCCGACAGGCACCGCAAGGCGCATCCGAATTTTTCGCTCAAGCGTTGGGAGAACGTGCAGCCGGATCGGCGCCCTGAGGACACCCAGCACTTTGTCGAAGGCCTCAAGAAGGCTGGTTTCCAGTAAGGCGCCACCGAGGTGCTTACTGACCGAACACGCTTTCGCCGTTAACCGGGGCAGTGGTTCAAGATTTCAGAACTGCAATGGTCGCTTTTGCGTCCGTCGCAGACAAATGGCGTCAAATCAGTCGTCACCCAATCCACGCTCTGACAAGATCACCAAAGGATGAGGGGCGTCACCAGCCAGACACGCGGTTAAACCTGCTGCACCGGAAGGCGTTGTAGAGTATCCCATCTCCCTTGCTTTGCCCACGGCCTCTTCGGCCTCGGCATCTGTGACAATCAACCATTCATCTGCTGCATCACGCAAAATCTCGTACGCAAGCATCGATGGCGTCTTACAGTCCAGACGGCCCATATTCGAAGTCGGCCCTGATACCGTCACCAACTGGCCTGCCCGCGCACTTTCACGCAGACACGGCGCGGCATCGGGTTCAACGACAAGAATACGTGGTTGTACAGCCCATGATGAGCGGATCATGTAAGCGACTGCCGCAGCCAGCCCACCAACCCCAGCCTGCAGATACACATGGCTGGGCCAACTGCCTGTTGCCTCAAAGGTTTCGCGCATCTCCTCAGCCATAACGGTATAGCCCTCCATCACCAGACGGGGCGGTTCGGTATATCCGGTCCACGAACCGTCAGCCAAATGGACGGCACCACTGGACTCAGCATCGGCGATGGCGGCGGCGATGCTGGCTTCATAATCTTCGCCTGATCTGACAACCTCGGCACCTTTTTCGCGCAGCCGAGTTGCAAAGGCCTCGGGTACTGTCTCCGCGAGGTGAATGCGCGCTTTGGCACCAAACATCGCGGCACCTGCTGCGACCGCCATCCCGTGATTCCCTGCGCTGGCACATACGAAAGTCATCGCTTCAGCGGTTCGAAGAAAATCGTCACTGCTATAGCCCTCGGGCGCGACCGAGATACCCGCCTTGTCCGCAATCATCTGCGCCACGGCATAGATCCCACCCAGCGCCTTGAACGCGCCAAGCCCCATGCGTGCGGTCTCATCTTTGACCAAAAGTGTTCTGCCATCGTAATCAATACTGTCCAACGGGGTCGGCCCGTAAACGGAGTTCTTCCGCCAAAGAGCACGCGGTTTTTCGGGGTCTAATGTGATTCTCTGTTCCATGAACACGACGGTATCGAATAGTTCTGATACTAACTGATCACCATTGACGTATTTTGCGAGAATTTTTCTCGACAATTCGCCAAATACCGGAGCCTCTCGATGGACAAGCATGACGCACAGCTTTTGGATTTGATGCAGACCGACTCGAGGCGTGGGCTGGAAGCGATGGCAGCCGAAGCCGGATTGTCTGTAGCCTCGGTGCAGCGACGGCTGCGATCTTTGCGCGACAGGGGCATGATCACGAAAGAAGTTGCTGTGATCGATCCCAAAAAGATCGGCGTTCATATGACATTTGTAGTGATGGTCGAACTTGAACGCGAACGCCAAGATCAAATCGATGCGTTCACCCGATGCATTCAGACCGAGCCGATGGTTCAGCAATGCTACTATGTAACGGGTGAGGCCGATTTCTGCCTGATCTGCACAGCAATCGACATGGAAGATTTTGAAGCGCTGACAAAACGTCTTTTCTTCAACAATTCAAATGTCCGACGCTTTCGAACCTCCGTCGTGATGGGGCGTAAGAAAATAGGTCTGGAACTGCCGATCCCAACCGCCGACCTCAACGATCCCTAACTTCGCAAAAACAATATACTCAACTCGGAAAGGGTCACACTCTTTCGATACTCTGCGCGATCTGCGTTGCCTCTTCAACGCTCAGGCGTGGGGGGTGCCAATCGCGACCAGGCGCTGCATCAAGCAGCTTCTTGGTATATTCATGTTTGGGCGCGTTAAATACCTCATCTGCAGTGCCAAACTCGACCATCACGCCCTTCTCCATCACAGTGATATAGTCAGAAATTTGCGCAGCGACCCTCAGATCATGGGTGATGAAAATGATGGCCATCTGATACTTTTTTTGCAGATCGTTCATCAGGCGCAGTACCTGTTTTTGAATCGACAGGTCCAGCGCTGAGACAGATTCATCAGCAATCACAACATCCGGGTTCATCGACAGCGCGCGGGCAATGCCAATGCGCTGACGCTGACCACCCGAGAAATTGCGCGGGGTGCGATAATACGCTTCGGGCTTCAAACCGACGAGGTCCAGCAACTCCATCGCTTTGGCTTTGGCCTCCCGCTGGCTCATGCCCTGCAGAGTCGGGCCGCGCGTGATAATGTTCCCAACAGTTTGCGTGGGATTAAGCGACCCGTACGGATCCTGGAAAATCATCTGTATTTCGCGTCGCGCCTGTTGCAGTGACTGGTCCTGCAAGGCGAGAAAATCGTGTTCGTTGACTATGACCGCCCCTTCAGTCGGTTCGATCAGTCGGATCAGAGCCTTGGCGAGCGTGGATTTTCCCGACCCGCTTTCACCCACAACCCCCAGTGTTTCGCCGCGCCGCAAAGCAAAGCTGGCATCGTTGAGCGCATGGACCTGCTTGGATCCAGTACCATAAAGCTTGTGCAGTGACTTCACTTCAACAATAGCGGGGTCGTTTCTCGTCAGATCAGGAGATCGAACAGTCTCCAGCAGTGGCATCGCATCAACCAGAAGCCTTGTGTAATCCTCTTTGGGGTGCATCAGGATTTCTTGTGTGGTCCCCTGTTCGATAATCTTGCCCCAGCACATGACAGCAACGCGGTCGGCTACATCTGCCACCACACCAAAATCATGCGTGATAAAGACGGTCGCGTTATCGTAAACCTCTTTCAGATCATTGATCAGGTTCAGGATTTCCTTTTGCGTCGTGACATCCAGCGCCGTGGTCGGTTCATCGGCAATCAAAATGTCTGGCTTGCACGCCAATGCCATGGCGATGACGATCCGCTGACATTGTCCGCCCGAGACCTGGTGGGGGTAGCTATCGTAGATCCGGGGCGGTGAGGGCAGCTTCATCTGCTCAAGCAGTTTCAGCGTCTCTGCTCTGCGCTGCACTCTGGAAATCTCGGGCCTGTGCAGCTTGAAAACTTCATCTACCTGCGCGCCGATTTTGATCGACGGGTTCAGCGCTGCCATGGGTTCCTGATAGATCATTGAGATTCGTGCGCCGCGGATTTCATTCAGCTCGGACTGACTGAAATGCAGCACGTTGCGCCCGTCGAACAGAACCTCACCAGCACTCACACGCAGACGAGGCGGCACATCGTTCATGATGGCACTGGTCATCACCGACTTGCCCGATCCGCTTTCACCGACGATACAGGTAATCTCACCGCGTTTCAGCGTCAGCGTCACATCCTCGACCGCGTATTTTCGGTCAGCACCCTTCGGCAATTCAATCGACAGGTTTTTGATTTCCAGGATCGGATCGTTGGAACGGCTGGCGTCAGACATGGCAGCTTCCCTGTTTGTATTTTTCTGCTAGCTGGGAAAACCTGGCCTTGTCGTTCACAGCCAAGCAGTAATTTCGGCTTTACACAAGCCTCATGATCCATTCCCCTTGACATATTCCTACTATTATAGTCAGGAAAGACGCGCCCAGCTTTTCCTCGGTTTCCCTGCCAGGCGACTTTTTCATGGTTTGGCAAGGAAGCGCACATGGAGCCGATTTCACAACCATCGCGCGGACCTCAGCGTAACAAAGCTTCGAGGATGGCTAAGCAGCAAACGGTTTCAAGCTGCGGTTTCGATGAATTTGAAGAACATGTGCTGCACGTTTCACGCTACTTCTTTCTGGCGTTTTCCGAACCGCAGAGCGAAGCATGGATCGACGCATTCCGTCACGCGGAACAGGTGTTTCCCGTCCCTTTTGGTGCAACTATCGCAAACGCAGTGCTGATTGCCTTGAATGATATGCGTCAAAGCCGGATTCGGGCGTTTAGTTATACAAACCCGCACTGCGTGAACTGCGCACAGGGTATAACAGATGAAGAACGCTATCTGATATTGGCTCTGCAGAGCATCCGCCGCGGAATCCGGGGGGTTGCAGAAACCAATTGCATGCTCTTGTGCGAAGGCGGCCACAACACAAAGCTCTTGGCATCACTTGAGCGCATCGCAATCATAACCGGCGATGTCTCAAAGCCACGATACAACTGATCCTGATCCCGGGCAGTAGCCCCTACGTTCAGACGGCGTAAGCGCGTCAACGAAACGCACGTGTTTCCATGTCCCCAGCGCCCGTAGTTTCGGCAAGTTGCGCACAATTTAAGGCCTCTGCCTGCTTCATGCCAACTGGCTGAAAACATACGAGAATCGTCAGAAAAAGGGGTAAGCCTTTGAACACATCAGGAAATTGCTGACTTTTTGAGAGTGTTGCAAATGATGATACCATTCAAACCATAGACTCTACCTCAAGCCACTAAAGTCAGCCAGGGAGAAGCACTATGAAGGGCGACAAGAAGGTATTGGAATATCTCAACAAAGCACTGCGTCACGAGTTGACGGCCGTCAGCCAGTATTGGCTCCACTATCGGCTGCAGGATGACTGGGGCCTCGGCAGCATGGCTAAGAAAAGCCGCGAGGAATCCATTGAAGAGATGGAGCACGCAGACAAATTGATCGAGAGGATCATCTTTCTGGAAGGCCATCCGAACCTGCAGAAACTTGACCCTTTGCGTATCGGACAAAACCCACGTGAAACTCTGGAATGCGACCTCGCTGCCGAACAAAGTGCGCGCAAGCTCTACAAAGAGGCACGCGATGTCTGCAAGGATGCCGGCGACTATGTCTCAATGAGTTTGTTTGAAAGTCTGATGTCAGACGAAGAAGGTCATATCGATTTTCTGGAAACGCAACTGGAGTTGCACGACCGGGTCGGTGCCGAACACTTTGCGCAACTCAATGCCACCAAGATGGAGGATGCCGACTAAACTGAACGTCTGTGAACAGCGGTTCGGACCCAGCGTTCTTATGCGTCAATATTAGTCGTCCAACATGGCAACACAGCTATCAAAACTCCACGCAGCAAGATCGCCATGGATCATCAACGAACCCGTATGCTGCTAACTGCTAAATAGAACGGAATGGCGTCAACTAAGGCACGTGAGGGCGGATCGCTCGGTAACTGCTCCCGGCGATCCGCCCCAATCTGGCTCTTAGCTTAATTGATTTCCTCTGTTTCCTGAACCTCACCCGGCCCATGAACCTTCTCGCGGAACCATTGCGCCAGCACATAGAGGGCCGGAATAAAGAACACGCCGACAAATGAAGCCGCGATCATGCCACCAAAGACCGGTGTCCCAACGCCCTTGCGCGCAAGCATTGATGCTCCGGTCGCGATGACCAGAGGGAAAAGCCCTGCGATGAAGGCAAAACTGGTCATCATCACGGCGCGGAAACGAGATCGCCCCCCGTCAATCGCTGCGTCCACGATGCTCATACCCTTCGCGCGCCTGTCCATTGCAAATTCCACAATCAGAATGGCGTTCTTGGCGGCCAAGGCGATCAGAACAACAAGCCCGATCTGGGCATAGAGGTTGTTGGCCAGACCCGCGATCAGCAAGGCCGCCATAGCGCCGCAAGCTGCGAACGAGACCGAGAGCAATACGATCAGTGGGATTGTCCAGCTTTCATACAAAGCGACCAGAAACAAGTAAGCAAAGAGCACAGCAAGGCCCAATACGATTGGGGTCTTTCCGGCCGCGGCGATTTCCTGTTGTGCAGTTCCCGTCCAGTCATAGCTATAGCCATTGGGCAAGGATTTGGCGGCCACTTGCTCCATGGCAGCGATAGATTGGCCCGATGACACACCCGGTGCCGGATTGCCGGATATCGTCACAGACCGATAGTTGTTGTAGCGCACCAGTTTCTCAGGTCCGGTCGTCAGTTCCGTCGTAGCAACAGAACGCACTGGAACCATCTCACCCTGATTGTTGCGTACGTGAATCCGACTGACATCTCCGATGGTGCCTCGGAACTCTTCCTCCGCTTCAAGATTAACCTGCCAGGTCCGCCCGAACAGGTTCATGTCATTGACGTAGTACCCACCCATTGTCACCTGCATCGCCTGAAACAATGTGCTGACATCAACACCCAAGGTCTGCAGCTTCTCTCGATCCAGATTCAAATTCAGCTTGGGCGTATTAGCCGAAAACGTCGTATACACGCCCGAAAGCCGCGGATCGCTATTGGCATCCGTGATCAATCCCTTTGCGGCAGCACCCAGTTCCAGCGGGCTGCCACCTTGCAGATCCAAGAGTTGGAATTCGAACCCTGAACCGGTTCCCAACCCTGAAATCGGCGGAAGGTTAAAGGGAATTCCGATGGCCGATTTCATCGCCGCGAGGTGTTGGCCCGTATAGGCAATCGATGCATCCACGGACAGGGAAGGGTCCGTGCGTTCTTCGAAAGGTTTCATGATGGCAATCATGAAACCGGCATTTGATTCCGTAAGCCCATCAATAATGCTGTAGCCCGTGACGGTCATCACATCCTGAACGCCCGGAGCCTTCAACAGGATTTCATAAGCCTCATCCATGACCTTGGCCGTGCGATTTACCGATGCACCCTGAGGCAACTGGATTTCCACAAAGTACGCACCCTGATCTTCGGTCGGCAGGAACCCGGATGGTGCTATCTTGAACAATGTGCCTGCGCCAAACATGGCGGCCCCAAGAAAGACCAGGCCAAGAATGGCGCGCCGCGCAAACATACCCGCGACGACAGCATACCCGTCCCGGGCATTGTCAATCCTGCGGGATACCCAGGCCAGCGGGCCCTTTTTGGGTCCCTCATGACGTTTGAGAAGGATCGCACACAAAGCCGGGCTAAGCGTTAGCGCATTCAGGGCCGATATCAGCATCGAAAATGACACAGCCACGGCAAACTGACGGAACATGGCCCCCGTAATCCCCGGTATGAAGGCAACCGGAACGAAGACCGACAAAAGAACAAACGTGATAGCCAGAATAGGGGCGGTGATCTGCTCCATCGCCTCGGCGGTGGCTTCGGGGACCGAAAGATCGGGTCGCTCTGACATGACTTTTTCGACATTTTCGAGAACAACAATCGCATCATCCACAACGATGCCGATCGCCAGAACCAACGCTAAAAGTGTCACGGTGTTGATCGAAAAACCAAGCGCCATCATGAATGCCAGCGCGCCAATCAGCGAAACCGGAACCGCAATCAAAGGTATCAAGGCCATCCGCAGGCTGCCCAAGAACAGAAACACCACGAGCACGACCAACGCAAAAGCCTCGATCAGGGTTTTGACAACCTCATCGATACTGGCCTCGACAAAGTAGACCGAGTTATAGGGAATTTGCCATTTAACCCCATCAGGGAAGGATGGTTCCAGCTGCTCGATTGCATTGCGCACTTCTTCAGCCGTGTTCAGCGCATTGGCCCCCGGAGCCAGATAGACCCCGATCATTGCAGTCGGACTGCCGTCAAACTGAGCAAATGAATCCTGCGACTGCGCGCCCAGATCAACCCGCCCGATGTCGCGGATGTATATGAACGACCCATCGGGTTGAGCACGGACAACAATGTTCTCGAATTCTTCGACTGTGCTCAGACGCCCTTGCGTCTGAATGTTCAGCTGAAACGTAGGGTCTTCCGACATCGGCTGAGCGCCGACACGACCCACAGCCGCCTGAACGTTCTGAGAATTCAACGCAGAAACAACGTCAGACACCGCAACATTCAGACCGGTCATGGTGTCCACATCCAGCCATATCCGCATGGAATAGTTCTGCGCGCCAAAGATCGTGGCATCCCCGACACCCGGCGACCGTTTGATACTGTCGAGCAGGTTGATGGTTGCAAAATTCGACAGGTACAGCGTGTCGTGTTCAGGATTGTCCGACGTGACCGCAATCGCCTGCAAAAGCGAAGTTGATTGCTTTTGCGTAACAACCCCCGCTCGCACCACCTCATCAGGAAGTGAGGCCGTTGCAAGCGATACCCGGTTCTGAACGTTGACCGCATTGATATCCGGATCCGTTCCAGGTTCGAACGTGACCTGTAAGCTGTAGCTGCCATTTCCACCGCTGGTGGACTTCATGTACAGCATGTCGCTGACGCCGATAATCTGTTCCTCAATGGGCTGGGCGACGGTGGATTCGACAACCTCGGCGCTGGCCCCGGGGTAATAGGCTGTCACTTGTACCGTGGGTGGAACAATGTCGGGCAGTTGCTGCACCGGCAATTGCGTCAGCGAGATCAGACCAGCCAACGTGAACAATACGGAAATGACGATCGCAAAGCGCGGTCTGCGAATGAAAAGACGAGAGATCATTCGCTTATTCCTTGGCTGGTTGCTGGGTGGTATCTGCCGGCTCTGCCGTGACTTCCATACCCACGCGCACCTTCTGCGCGCCTTGGGTGATCACCTTGTCGCCCTCCTTCAGCCCATCAGTGACCACGGCCTTTGTTCCGGTAACCTCACCGGTCTTGATCGGTGTTTTTGCAACCTTCCCGTCGCTTCCGACTGTCAGGACAAAATAGCCACTCTGATCGCTTTGCAGCGCATCAGCGGGTATTGTCAGGGACTTTTTATCCGGATTGTCTATCACGTTGACCCTGGCAAGCTGATCATTCAGCAACGTCCCGTCAGGATTGGGGAAAATCCCACGGACAAGAACGGTATCCGTGCTTTCCTGAACCGTGGTATCGATGACATCCACCTTACCCGTACTCTCATATACCTCGCCATTCGCCAGAGTGAGCTGAAGCGTGACCTTACCACCCTGCAGGTTTTTACCCTTTTTCTGGAAATCAAGCAGTTGCGCATTGGCTACCGGAAAGGAAACATAAATCGGATCAATGCTGGTCAGCGTCAGAAGCGTGCCGCTTTGCGGACCCACATAAGCACCCTTGCTAAGGTCTGTCAGACCGATACGCCCGTCAAAAGGCGCTGCGATTTTGGTGTAAGAAAGCTGAATCTGAGCATCCTGCAAGCTGCCCTGCAGCTGCGTGATCAAGCCATCTGCCTGACCCTGCTCAGCTTGTGCCTTTTGGACGACATTTTCCGGCGTATCCCCTTTGGCAAACAGTTTTTGCTGCCGGTCCAGTTCAATATCGGCCAGAGTTTTCTGCGCCTTCGCGGATTCAATCTGGCCCTGAATTTGAGTGATATCGGCCTGATAAGAATCTTCTTCAATCTCAATCAGGACATCTCCTGATGCGACCTTTGCACCGTCTTTGAAATTGATGTTTTCAATGAACCCATCAACGCGAGCGATGATATCGACCGAGTCAATCGCCTCTATGCGACCAAGATAGGTATCGCTGTATGTGACCGCCGTCATCGATGCTTCTGCGACCACCACGCTTGGCTTGGGAGGGGTCTCCGTCTGCGCCTCAACCGGGGCGGACGACAGGATGAATGCCAACAAACATAGTGTCGAACCCGATACGAAGCCTGATTTTGTGAAATACATTGCAAACCCTTGGTAATTTATTTTGCATAGCCCCGCCGCAACGTGGCAGCCCACCCAAAGAATGAGACTGCAACAGATCTGCGAGCGAAGTCACGAAAAAGATCGAAGCAGGGAGCACAATTGACCAAGATATAGCGTGACGCAATAGAAAGTGCCGGATCAACAACTTGGCGACAGATCCTCATCAGCGTCACGATAGTGCCCAGCTCCACTGGTTCGTACCGGTCTAAAACGGCAGTTGGCTCAGATCAAACCCAGAGCAACAGCAGATTGTGGATGGATTTCAAGATCGGAAAAGGTCGCGACATTGTCCCCAACAACGTTATCCTGCCGCATAAGCGCCACCTGAGCGGTCGTAATAGGCGGCTGAGGCAAGACCGCCATAGTCTCCGCAAGCAGCCACCAGAGTTCGTAGGGCACAGGTACTAGCAACCTCTTTTTGCCGCCGCGCCGCGCCAGTCTTTGGACTATATCCTTGTAGTTGAGGACATCAGGCCCACCCAATTCGTAAATGCGCCCGCGAGCATCAGAGAATCCGGAGACACGAACCGCGGCCCTCGCAACATCACCGACCCAGACCGGCTGCAACTGAACACTCCCATCCCCAAACAACGGAAAAATCGGCATGCGTTGTACGATCGCGACGAGGTCGCCAAAAAAAGCACCGCTTTGGCTAAACAAAACACTTGGGCGCAGTATCGTAGCATCCGGACAGGCGCAGAGAACCACTTTTTCTCCTTCCGCCCGCGCACGCACATAGGCGGATCGAGAATTGCGATCAGCTCCGATCCCGGAGACATGAATCAGGGATCTGACACCAACCGAGATCGCAGCCTCGGCGACGGAGCGCGCACCGATCACATGGATATCCTGAAAAGTTTCCGAGCGGGTTTCGCTATAAAATCCGATACAATTGACGACGACGGCAGCGCTATTGAAGACACGCCGCAACGTCTCTGGTTCCTTCAAATCACACCGCACCACACCAACAGCGCTCTCGTCACCAATGCCCAGTTGACCAGCATTTTCTGGAAATCGCGTCGCAACGCTGACGATGAACCCCGCGTCCTTCAATTCCCGGACAACCCTGCGTCCGAGAAATCCAGTGCCGCCAAGAACGACCGCTGTTTCTCCGGTCTTCATCGTGGCCATGGCCGCCTCCTGTGATGCTGCGCTTCACCGCTTGCTTCAATCGTCCGACTTTGAGGATTTGGGCAACAGATCAATGGGCAAAGGAAACACGACCGTCGTTGTACCATCTGCGGCGATATCGTTTAGAGCGTTGAAATAGCGCAGTTGCATGGAGTTTGGCTGGGTCGCCAGAAGTTTGCCCGCTTCGACCAGTTTCGACGCCGCCTGAAACTCACCTAGCGCATTGATGACCCGTGCCCGGCGCAAACGTTCAGCCTCGGCCTGTTTGGCAATGGCACGCACCATGCTCTCGTCGATATCCACGTGCTTGATTTCGACATTCGCTACCTTGATGCCCCAAGCGTCCGTCTGGCGATCCAAGATCTCCTGGATGTCAGCATTTAGCTTGTCCCGCTCAGCCAGCATCTCGTCCAGTTCGTGCTTGCCTAGAACCGACCGCAAGGTAGTTTGTGCCAATTGGCTGACGGCGGCCCGAAAATCAGCCACGTTGATGATTGCCCGCTGCGGATCGACGATACGAAAGTAAATCACCGCGTTAACCTTGACCGAGACATTATCACGGCTGATCACGTC
Organism: Ruegeria arenilitoris; assembly: GCF_013030265.1. Taxonomy (GTDB): domain Bacteria; phylum Pseudomonadota; class Alphaproteobacteria; order Rhodobacterales; family Rhodobacteraceae; genus Ruegeria; species Ruegeria arenilitoris_E. The sequence goes on along the minus strand of NZ_WPZQ01000007.1, from coordinate 198,393 downwards.
CTGACTGGGCACATCTTCCACGAACATACGCAGATCGGTGCGCACAAGCTGCTGTACCACCGGAATGATCAGAACAAAGCCCGGTCCCGAAACCCGTGTGAACCGCCCCAGAGTGAACAACACCCCGCGCTCATACTCCCGAAAGATGTAGATTGCTGCCTGCAGGAACAGGAAGACCAGCACCAACGCGATGAGATAGGCGATCCATTCAAACTGGAATGCTTGCATCATCAAACCCCTCCACCAGTTTCAGATTGCCTGTCCATCGCCGGGCCGACACGCAGCGTTAGCCCGTCGACCCCCAAAACGCGCACCTCTTGACCAGGCCGCAAGTCGGCATTTCCGTCGGCCTTCCAGCGCTCGCCCTCGACCCAAACAAACCCGACCCCATCGGACCAATCCAATACGCGCGCTGGCGCCCCGATCATCCGGTTTGCGCCCGTAACCGGCGCACGACGGTAGGTCTGAATCGTATATCCAAGAAGTACAGCCAGGATCGATGCGCTGACCATCGCCATGACACCGATCAGCCACCACGAGACACGGTAGGCCTCGACTTCCGTGTCCACAAGCATCGCTGCTCCCAGAGAGAAAGCGATGATCCCACCCAGCCCCAGCACCCCGAAGCTGGGCGAGAAAGCTTCGGCCACCATGAATGCGATACCAAGGCCGATAAGTGCCAGCCCGGCGTAATCAAGAGGCAGTTGATTGAGCGCATAGAGCCCTAGCGTCAGGCAGATCGCACCAACCACTCCGGGAACAACAGCCCCAGGGTTCCAGAACTCGAATATCAGGCCATAAACACCCAACATCATCAGCACCAATGCCACGTTCGGGTTTGAAAGGATGCTGAGTATGCGTGTGACTGTCCCCATCTCGATCCGTTCCACGGGCAGACCTGAGACCTTCAGCGTTTCTCGGGTTTCACCCATCACCACGCTGCGCCCATCCGCATCCCGCAACAGCCCATGTAAATCCGAAGCCATCAGGTCGATGACATTCAGTTCCAGTGCCTGTGCTGCAGACAGACTCTCTGCTTGCCGCACCGCACTTTCGGCCCAGTCCGCGTTGCGATCGTGCATTTCAGCCAGACTGCGGATCAGGGCCGCCGCATCGTTTGTGGCCTTGGCCGACATGATATCCTTTGGGACCAGCGGATCGTCAGAGGTACCCTCTTCAGTCTCGTCACTCTTCTCGTCCGCAGCATCGGGGGGTTGCCCAGGCAAGCCACCAGGAAGACCACCAATTGCAACTGGTGTGGCCGCACCCAGATTGGTTCCCGGTGCCATTGCTGCAACATGGCTGGCATAGAGGATATAGGTACCTGCGCTGGCGGCATGGGCACCCGGAGGCGCGACATAGGTAATTACCGGAACTGGTGAAAGCAGTATCGCGGAAATGATCTCGCGCGTTGCGTCAGCCAGCCCTCCCGGGGTGTTGAGCTGAAATACGACAGCAGACGTTGGTTGGTTCCTCGAGCCCTCAAGAACGCGGGCAACATGATGCACGGTTGCCGGACCAATTGGTCCTTCGATCACCGTGTGCAACACGCGGTTCTCAGTTACCTCTGCCGTATCAACCTGACCATCTAAACGGTCTGCTGACAGAAAGGCCAGAATAATAAGACAGAGGAATCGTAGCTGTTGCTTCGCAAGCTCCATCTCTGCTTCTCCAGAACATAAGGTAGAGCGATCCGCCATGGGCTCAAATCACCGACAGATTTTTGCACTGCTTGTTCGAGCGCGTGGCCACGGTCACAAGATTGATCGCAAGGCTATACTTCCGCTGCATCCATTGTGACCTCACAGGCCGCTGCCGGACGTTGCGTAGTCAATATTGATATAAAGATTGTTTGTTGACTATTTTAGTAAGCTTTATTAACGGTCCCACGTCACTGAACAGTGATTCAGAAAACAAGACCAAAACAGACCACCGCCAGCTTAGTGCAAGCCCTTCCGGTCCAAGTGTGTATCGAAGGGACAGAAATGCGTGCACAATTTCGAATGATGAGGCTTTTGGGCACAGCCTCTTGCCTGAGCATAATCGCAGCGGGGGCTTTGGCGCAGGAACAGGGACAAGAACAGGAAGATGGCTTCCTCGGCACCCTGGAGCTGAGTGAAAGTAAACGAGAAATCCAGACTGAAACTGCAATCCCGGTCACCAATATTGATCAGGAAGAAATCAATGACCGGCAGGCTAACACTGTCGCAGAGCTGATCGACTCGGTTCCTGGTGTAACGCTTGTGAATGGCTCAACGCCTCAGGGGTCCGGTATAAATATCCGCGGCTTCGGTGCGAATGGTACATTCGGAACCGACCAGAAAGTTCTGATTCAGGTCGATGGCGCGACCACCGGTGCCGAAGAACTCTATCGCATCGGCAACCAGCTGTTCACCGATCCGGAGCTTTATAAAAGCGTATCCGTTCTACGCGGCACCGTAGGTTCTTTCGAGTACGGATCCGGCGTTGTTGGCGGTGCAATTCTGCTGGAAACCAAAGACGCCTCTGACTTCACCGGAGGTCAACCTGGCTTCCGCTTCCGACAAACCTTTGGCGGAGCATCAAATGGCGATGGCTTCCTGTCCTCATCCATTCTGGCATGGCAACCGACCGAGCAGTATGAGTTCTTGCTGAACTACACTCACCGAGAACAGAGCGATCAGAAAGATGGCGGTGGTGAGACCATCGGAAACAGTGCATTTGAGCTGCCGTCATACCTTGCGAAGGCCAAATACTCATTCGGTGACAACCTCGAGCACTCTCTTACTGCGTCTTGGAACAACTCAAAGTCTGAAGAAAGAGATGTTCCGTACGATTCCTTCGGAACAACTGCCGGTGCTTTCGGGAATGTCGACAGAGACATCGAAACGGCTGTTGGCATCCTGCGGTACCAATACAGACCCGCTGATAACGATCTGATCGATCTGGATGTTAACCTGAGCTATTCGGATCAGAAAATCGACAGCACTGCGGTCGGTGGATCGCGGTTCACTGCAGCCCTTCGAAATGCCGACCACCGATATGAAACGACCAAGCTGACGGTTAAGAATACAGCCTATTTCCAAACGGGCATCGTCGATCACGATCTGCGTGTGGGTGTTGAATACATCAACCGCAAACGTCTTGATGCAACCGCTGCACCCGGCGGAACAGATCGCCGCTTTGCTGTTTTCGCCGTAGACGACATGCAGATCGGAGAAAACTGGACGATCACACCGGCCATTCGGTATGAAACGCAATCCCTTAAGGGCGATGCGGATCAAAGACCGCCGGAAAACGCGGAATACAATAATAATGCACTCATGGGCGGACTGTCAGCCCGGTACGAGTTCGAGAGCGGCTTTGCGGTCTTTGCCAGCGGCGCCTACACAGAGAACCTGCCGATTATCGACGATCTGGGTACGCCTCTCTTCATGACGCAATCCGAGAAATCGACGACTTGGGAAGCCGGCTTCTCGTACAACCGCGGCGATGTATTCTCGTCAGGTGACGTATTGCGCGCAAAGGTCAACCTTTACAACACAAACCTGCGGGACATCACATCTTACCGAAATATTGACAAGATCAACAGCCAGGGTGTCGAAATCGAAGCGTCTTATGCGCATGCGACTGGATTCTACGTCGACTTCAACGCGAACGTAACGGATGCCACCCAAACAAGCAGCACCGGGGCCGAGTCTCGCTGGAGCAATGAACCTGCTGATACCGCACGTCTCACACTTGGTAAGCGATTTGGTGAAACTCTGGATGTGAGCTGGGAAATTCTGGGAGCCAAGGCCGTCCAGACCAACGGTCGGACTCTGGCCGCAGGTTACGGCGTGAACGCATTGCGCGCCACGTACCTGCCTCAGGAAGGCGCTCTTGCGGGCTTCGAATTTCGTGTCGGGATCGAGAATATCCTGGACAAGAACTACCTGCCTTATCTGTCGACCCGAAATGCACCAGGTCGCAACTTCAAGCTGACACTGGCGAAAACCTTCTGATCCAATCGAAAGGACCGACAATGATGAAAACCCATTTTCGCAACATTGTCCGAGCGGTCCCGACAATCCTGCCCCTGATCACAGGGGCAGGATTTGCCGCAGCTCAGGAACCCCCCGGTGTTATGATCGAACTGAGTTCGGCGGAAGCCAAAGACGACGGCTGCCTGCTGAATTTTCTGATCGAGAACAGCAATCCGGATGATATTTCCTCAGCTGTTTATGAGGTCGTCCTGTTCGGCAAAGAGGGAGAGGTTTCGTTGCTGACTCTGCTCGACTTCGCGGAACTACCCACCGGACGTCCGAGGGTAAGACAGTTTCAGTTTAACGACAGAAAGTGCGACCAGATCGGAGGAATTCTGATCAACGGCGCAGCGACCTGCGAGAGTAACGGCAATTCGACAGATGCCTGTATGGATGGTCTGCGTCTCAAAAGCCGGCTTGAAACAGAGATGATCGGTTAACCAATGTCAGATCTTCACAATACCCTCCTGGAAATACTCGAACTTGGCGGCCCGGTTGTCGCCATTCTGATCGCCGCATCAATCGCCACGCTGTCATTGGTCCTGTATAAGCTGTGGCAATATAAAGTTGCAGGCGTTGGACGCCATCTGGAACTCTCTCTTGCGATTGAAGCCTGGGACAGACATGACCGCGACGCAGCGCTGGCCCATTTACGCAAAAGCCGCAGCTATCTGGAGCCTGTGGTCCGGATGGCACTGTCAGGCGGAAATCAGACACTCTCGGACCGCGTCGATGCCGAGGCCGAAGAACGCTTTGCCCGGCTGGAACGCGGATTGAATGTTCTGGATATGGTGTCACAACTCGCACCTCTTCTGGGGCTGTTTGGAACCGTACTTGGAATGATTGAAGCCTTTCAGGAACTTCAGGGCGCCGGAAGCGCGGTGGACCCTTCGCTATTGGCTGGCGGTATCTGGGTAGCCCTTATGACAACCGCCGCAGGTCTGGCGGTGGCAATGCCCACCTCTTTGATCCTGACCTGGTTCGAGGCTCGTATGCGACGCGAACGCATTTTTGCGAACCGGGCTCTGCGGACGATCTTTGCACCCGGTCACGCGGCAGAGGAACCACTGGGCGCCACCCTCGCGACCACGAAACTGGCTCATGGCGCTTGATACCCGGAAAAAACGGCGCAAGCGCCTGTCACTGACATCGCTGATCGATGTCATTTTTCTGCTTCTGCTGTTCTTCATGCTCAGTTCGACCTTTTCAAAATTTGGCGAGATCGAACTGACTTCGGCAGGGGCTGGTGGCAGCACACAGGAAAGCACCATCCGTTTTCTGAAACTCGAGGCCGAGCGCATCACACTTGATGGCAAACCCCTGCCCCTCGACCAGCTTGGGGCAGCTTTGCAAAGTGACAAGCAGCAGTCGGTGCTGATCAGTCTCGAAAAAGAAGCAAGCTCGCAGCAACTTATTGACCTGCTGACGGTACTGCACCCCATGAAGATGCTACAGACGCGGGTGCTGGGATGATCAGTCTTGATCCAAAATCTGATCAGGCCAAAGAGCCGACAATTGCACTTATCAATGTCGTCTTTCTGATGCTGGTCTTTTTCATGATCGCGGGCAGTATCGCGCCGCCGCTCAGCAACTCTGTGCAGCTTGCAGAGACACGGGATCTGGAAGGGCGCGAACCGCCGGATGCATTGGTGATCCGAGCTGACGGCGTTCTCGAATATCGTGGTGCCGAACTGACCTCGGTTGGCGCATATGTGGATCGTGCAGCGCTGGAATTGCCGCTGGATAGCGTTCGGGTCGTCCCGGATCGGGCCTTGCCAGCAACCGAGCTGGTGAAGGTCAGCACAGAATTGCGCGGCCTTGGGGCCAAAAAGATCTTCGTCGTCACTGAAAGAGCGTTGCAATGATCCCGAGTTCCCGTACTGCAGCCATCATCGCCATCCTGCTGGCCCTCGCCACCCACAGCGTTGCGTTGCACGATTTCTCAGCAAAGGAAGAGATACAGATCGAAGGCGGTGGATCTGTTGAGGTTGCTGCGTTGGGTTCCTCTTTTGAAGATTACACAGCGGGAACTGCAGCGGCAGCTGATGTCACCAAACAACATACCGCTGAAACACCCGAACAATCAAAACCTATAGACCCTTCCAAGCAGGTGATGGAATCAGAGATCGCTGCTGCAGCCAGTCCGGCACCGGCAGCCGCCTCAGCCACACCTGTCGTTGCCGTTCAAAAACCGGCCACGCAACAACAGGCCATGAAACCAATCGAGCAGGCCAAACCAAAGGCAGCGCCAGAGCAAAGCAAAGTCAAAAAACCAGAACCCGAACCAGAGGCGAAAAGTCAGGTCGCGGCGCAGCAGGGGAATTCTAAGAACAATGCCAAAAAAGGCAGTGAGGCTGGCGAGACAAGCAAGGGCGCTGCAAATGCGCAAAAAGCCAAGGTCAATTCCGCAAAGCAAGGCAATGCCGAGGCGAGCAATTATGCCGGACTGGTCAAGCGTGCCATCATGCGCGCGCGCCGAAAAAGCGTCAACATCCGGGGCGCTGCACTGGTATCATTTCGCATTGCCGATAACGGCTCCTTGATGTCGGCCTCGATAAGCCGCAGCTCGGGATCAAAGCGACTGGATCAGGTCGCACTTGCACAGGTAAAAGCCGCAGCTCCTTTTCCTCCACCACCGCCCTCTGCCAGACGGAATTTCACCATCAAAATCGTCGGGAAATAGTGAAGGTCTGCTTCTCACGGTGCTGGTGCTTATCCATCGGCAGGCAGAGTGTCCTGCCTCCCTGCCCCGATTTGCAATAGAGTTCGATAAGGTTCTGCTACGCTTGGCTTGTACAGCAAAGCCGGGCGATATCGACGTTGTGTTTGTCAACGGCTACGGCTTCCTTCGGCACAAGGGTGGGCCGCTTTACTTTCAGAATTCACTGAAGCCCTCATCCTGAGGCAACGCGGTATTCCGATCAGCCGAGCAGTCCTCAATCGATACCCAGGTGCGCAAGCCGATCGCCTTTGGGGATCAGACCCTGACCGCCTGCAGCTCCTCAAGCAGGTCCAGTAGCTGATCAAGCTTCTCCTGCCCCATCTGCTGTTCGATGCTGCTGTAAATTGCCAGCGAGGTCGCAAGGTTTTCTTCGAGTATGAGGCGACCGCTATCGGTGATCGTCACCATGGTGCGCCGCTTGTCCTGACTGTCCCGACGACGGGTGACGTGACCATCAGCCTCCATCGTCCGAAGAATACGGGTAAGGCTGGGCAGCAGCAGACAGGCCTCTTTCGAGATCGTGCTCTGCTCCACTTCTCCCATCTCATCGAGAACGCGAAGGATTCTCCACTTTTGCTCGGTCAGCTGGATGCCTTGCAACATGTCGCGAATTGGCGCCATGACGGTTTCGCGCGCGCGCAGCAAGGCGATGGGCAAAGCACGCGAGGTGCTGGTGGTATGGCTTTGTACAGTCATATCCGCGTTCTAGAGACCTGATCCGGGAATTGCAAAGATTAACAAAGCAAGTTCTTGACAGTGTCGGTATCATTTACTAAACATGTTTACTAATTAGAGGAGACCACATGCCCCACTTCCACGTCGAATATTCCGGCAATCTCGAGGATCGGATCGACATGGCTGGCCTGTGTGAATGCATACGGTCAACCGCAACCGAGATTGATACCTTTCCCATGCCCGGCATCCGCGTGCGCGCAACAAGGGTCGATCACTACTCCATCGCCGATGGTAACCCTGATCATGGCTTTATTGATATCTCGATCCGGTTGCGCGCCGGGCGCCCTGACGAATTCAAACAGGATGCTGCCCAACAGATATTCGAAGCCGTGAAGACATATCTGGCACCGGCCTTCTCGCAATACTCCATCGCGCTATCGCTCGAAATGCGCGACATCAACCCCGACCTTTCACCCAAAACCGGCACGATCCGTGACCATTTGGGACCAAGCACTCAGGAGACCTGACGCATGAGCGCACTGGACACCAATATCGAAAAACTGACCGGCTATCTGGCGCGCTTCAGGCAAGGCGGGATCAAGAACCGTATCGCTGGCAAAGATCAGGACGGCACAGCAGGTGTGTTCCAATCTACATCACCGATCGACAAGTCAGTGATCTGCGATGTGGCACATGGCACCGCACAGGACATCGATGTCGCCGCCAAAGCCGCCGCTGATGCCTTTCCGGAATGGCGCGACATGTCCGCCACCGAACGCCGCAAAATCCTGCTGAATGTCGCTGATGCGATCGAGGCACGCGCCGAAGAAATTGCCTTGTGCGAATGCTGGGACACCGGCCAGACCATCCGTTTCATGTCCAAAGCGGCCCTGCGCGGCGCAGAGAACTTTCGCTACTTCGCCGATCAGGTTGTTCAGGCGCGGGATGGGCAGCATCTGAAATCCCCGACCCTGATGAATGTCACCAGCCGCTTACCAATCGGGCCGGTGGGTGTGATTACCCCTTGGAACACGCCGTTTATGCTGTCCACATGGAAGATTGCACCCGCGCTGGCCGCTGGCTGTACAGTGGTCCACAAGCCGGCCGAAGACTCGCCGCTGACGGCAAGGCTGCTGGTTGAGATCGCGGAAGAGGCCGGGCTGCCCAAAGGTGTGCTGAATACCGTGAACGGGTATGGCCCCGATGCAGGCAAAGCTCTGTGCGAACACCCGCTGCTGAAAGCGATCGCTTTTGTGGGCGAAAGCCGCACCGGCAGCCTGATCGTAAAACAGGGTGCCGATACTCACAAACGGAACCATCTTGAACTGGGCGGCAAAAACCCGGTCATCGTCTTCGACGACGCTGATCTGGAGCGGGCGCTGGATGCCGTAATTTTCATGATCTATTCGATCAACGGTGAACGCTGCACATCATCTTCACGCCTGTTGATCCAGGACACGATCAAGGAAGAGTTCGAGGCGAAACTGATCGAGCGGGTGAACAATATCAAGGTCGGTCACCCGCTGGATCCGGCGACCGAAATCGGCCCGCTAGTCACTCAGGAACATTACGACAAGGTCACCAGCTATTTCGACATCGCCAAAGAAGATGGTGCCACCGTAGCAGCTGGAGGCGTCAAGGTAGGCGACGAAGGCTATTTCGTACGCCCCACCCTGTTCACCAATGCAAGCAACAATATGCGCATTGCACGGGAAGAGATCTTTGGTCCTGTCCTGACTTCGATCCCGTTCACAACCGAAGATGAAGCCCTGCGGATTGCCAACGACACGCCCTATGGTTTGACCGGCTATGTCTGGACCAATGATCTGACGCGCGCGCTGCGGTTTACCGACAAGCTCGAGGCCGGAATGATCTGGGTGAACTCGGAGAATGTACGCCACCTGCCCACACCATTCGGCGGGGTCAAAGCATCGGGCATCGGCCGCGACGGCGGTGACTGGAGCTTTGAATTCTACATGGAGCAAAAGCACATCGGCTTTGCCACTGGCCAGCACAAGATCATGCAATTGGGCAAGCTCTAACGGCAGGCCCCGATCCAAGACGCGCGAAACCACACCAACTCCAGGAGGCTTCAATGCCCGTTCCCGCCCCCAATCTTTATCCTGATTTCAACACGATCCGCCTGAGCCATGTCTGCCTGAATGTCAGTGATCTGGCCGCATCGCGTAAGTTCTATTCCGAAGTTCTGGGCCTGCAGGTTTCAGACGAGAACGACACCCATGTATATCTGCGCGCCATGGAAGAGCGTGGTCATCATTGTGTGATCCTGCAGAAATCAGATCAACCGGGCACCGTCGAAGTCATGGGGTTCAAAACCTTCGATGAAGCGGACTTGGACCGGGCCGAAGCATACTTCAAAGCCAAGGGCCGTCAGACCGAATGGGTTGAGCGTCCTTATCAGGGGCGGACACTCCTGACCTCGGACAATATGGGAATCCCGCTGGAGTTCTATCACAAGATGGACCGGTTGGAGCCGATCCATCAGAAATACGCTCTCTATCGTGGGGTAAAGCCGCTGCGGATCGATCACTTCAACTGTTTCTCGACCAATGTCGACGACAGCGTCGCTTTCTACAGCGATTTCGGGTTCCGCGTAACCGAATACACCGAGGATGAAGACAGCAAACGACTTTGGGCCGCATGGATGCATCGCAAAGGTGGCGTTCACGACATGGCATTCACCAACGGAACGGGCCCGCGCATGCATCACGTGGCGTTCTGGGTACCGACGCCGCTCAATATCATTGATCTGCTCGATCTGATGTCCACGACCGGCTACGTCGACAATATCGAGCGCGGACCAGGGCGACATGGTATTTCGAACGCATTCTTCCTGTACATCCTCGACCCCGATGGTCACCGCATCGAAATCTATTGCTCGGATTACCAGACAGTCGATCCTGATCTGGAGCCGATCAAATGGGACCTGAAAGATCCACAGCGCCAAACCCTCTGGGGAGCCCCTGCCCCGCGCAGCTGGTTCGAGCACGGCACACCCTTTGTCGGTGTTGACGTGAAAGAGGCTGATCTTGCCGCCTCACCCATCATTGCGCCGTAGGGTACTGGAATGCTGGACCTGAAAGATCCCGGGCTGCTGCGTCAGGCAGCCCTTGTCGGCGATGACTGGATTGAGGCCGATGCCAAAAACGGCTTGGCCGTGACCAACCCGGCCACAGGCGATGTCATTGGATATGTTCCTAATCTGGAGGCTAAAGAGACACGCGCAGCCATCAAAGCGGCTCAAATCGCGCAAAAAAACTGGGCAAAGCGGACGGCCAAAGACCGTAGCCAGATCCTGCGTCGCTGGTTTGAGCTGATGATGGCGCATCAGGACGATCTGGGCGCGATCCTGACTGCTGAACAGGGCAAACCGCTGGCTGAAGCGAAAGGTGAGATTGCCTATGGCGCCTCCTTCATTGAATGGTTCGCCGAAGAAGCCAGGCGCGCCTATGGTGACGTGACGCCCGGCCATGCGCCGGACAAGCGGATCATCACGATTAAACAACCCATCGGTGTTGTTGCTGCAATCACACCATGGAACTTCCCCAACGCTATGATCACGCGCAAGGCAGGGCCAGCCTTTGCAGCGGGCTGTTCAATGGTGCTGAAACCCGCCAGCCAGACTCCATTCTCGGCAATTGCACTGGCAGTATTGGCTGGACGGGCGGGCCTGCCCACCGGTTTGTTCTCGGTCATCACAGGCTCAGCCCGCGACATCGGCGGCGAGATGACGTCGAACAAGATCGTGCAAAAACTGACCTTTACCGGGTCGACCGAGATCGGTGCGATGCTCTATGCGCAATGCGCGCCCACGATCAAGAAACTGGGTTTGGAACTGGGCGGCAACGCACCGTTCATCGTGTTCGACGATGCAGATCTGGATGCTGCCGTCGAAGGTGCTGTAATCGCCAAATTCCGCAACAACGGCCAGACCTGTGTCTGTGCCAATCGAATTTACGTGCAGTCCGGGGTTTATGACGCCTTTGCTGAAAAGCTCGCCGCCAAGGTCGCGACCCTGCCCACCGGAAACGGGTTTGACGAAGGTATCATCTTTGGTCCGTTGATCGACCAAGCCGCCGTAGACAAGGTGACCGAACATATTTCCAACGCTACATCAAAGGGCGCTCAGATCACGCTTGGTGGCAAACAGCATGCTCTTGGCGGCACATTCTTTGAACCCACCATTCTGACCGGCGTAACGCCGGATATGGCTGTGGCCAGTGAGGAAACGTTTGGCCCGGTCGCGCCACTATTCAGGTTCGACACCGAAGCCGAGGTCGTCGCGGCAGCTAATGATACCGAGTTTGGTTTGGCCTCGTATTTCTATTCGCGTGACATGGCCCGCGCCTGGCGCGTCTCTGAAGCGCTTGAGTATGGCATGGTTGGCATCAACACCGGATTGATCTCAACCGCCGAAGCACCCTTTGGCGGCGCTAAAATGTCCGGACTGGGCCGCGAGGGATCGCGCCATGGTCTGGATGACTTCATGGAACTCAAATACCTATGCATGGGCGGGATCGATGCCGCCGAGGAGGTCTGATGCGCTTTGCCACCTACACCGCCAACAGCGAAACCTACTTCGGTGCAATCACCGACGAGGGGGCAATTGCGTTGAATGACGCCTTCCCGGGTCACAGCAGTCTCTATGAAGTGATCGCCGCAGGTCAGTTCGACCAGCTGGCTAAAGTAGCAGAAGGAAAGCCGGTTACCCACACGGATTTCACCTATGAAATGGTAATGTCCGATGCCCGCCGTATCCTTTGCGTCGGGGTGAACTTTCCGGACCGAAATGCCGAATACAAAGATGGTAGTGAACAGCCAAAATACATGTCGCTGTTTCCACGCTTTGCCAGCGGCTTCACCGGCCATAACCGCCCTATGATCCGCCCGCCTGAGAACCACACTCTGGACTATGAGGGCGAAGTGGCCATCGTAATCGGCAAAGCTGGGCGGCGGATTTCGCAGGTAGATGCCTATGACCACATCGCTGCGCTGACATTGTGCAACGAGGGTACGATCCGTGACTGGGTGCGGCACGCCAAGTTCAACGTCACACAAGGCAAGAATTGGGACAACTCGGGCGCAATTGGCCCGTGGCTGGTGCCCTTCACCGATGCGGCGCAGCTAGATGACGCCCGCATTCAAACCCGTGTAAATGGTGAATTACGTCAGGACGACACGTTGAACCGCATGATGTTCCCGATCCGGCGCGAGATCGAGTACATCTCGACCTTCATGACGCTGCAACCTGGCGACATCATCGTCACCGGCACGCCCACAGGTGCCGGCGCGCGGTTTGACCCACCCAAATACCTTGCCCCGGGTGATGTCGTTGAAATCTCAGTCGATGGGATCGGTACATTGCGAAACACCGTTGAGGATGAACAGGTATGACACCCGAAGATCACGTCCGTGCCGCAGCAGATCTGCTGGAAGCCGAACGCACGGGTGAGCAGATCGGTTTGCTCACGCTGCGCCACCCCGAGATGGGAATGGACGACGCTTATAAGGTGCAGAACGCCATCTATCGCCAGAAACTGGCCGAAGGGCGCAAAGTGATCGGATGGAAGATCGGGCTTACCTCGAAGGCAATGCAATACGCGCTGAACATCGACATCCCCGACAGTGGCATACTGTTCGATAACATGGCGTTCGACAACGGTGATACGGTGCCAGCAGGCCGGTTCATTCAGCCCCGGATCGAGGCGGAAATCGCCTTTGTCATGAAGTCAGCCGTCGGTGGGGAAAACGTTTCGCGCGACGATATAGTTGCCGCAACAGACTATGTTGCACCCTCAATCGAAATCCTCGACACACGCATTCAGCGGGTAGACCCTGCAACAGGTAAATCCCGAACCGTCTTTGACACGATCAGTGACAATGCTGCCAACGCGGGCATCGTTTTGGGAACCGAACAACACGCCATCGATACGTTTGATTTGCGCTGGGTCGGGGCGCTGACGTTCCGAAATGGTGAGATTGAAGAGACCGGTTTGGGTGCAGGTGTACTCAACGATCCGGTTGAAAGCGTTGTCTGGCTGGCACGACGCATGGCGCAATACGGCCAAAGCATCGAACCCGGTCAGGTCATACTATCTGGCAGCTTCATTCGCCCCGTAGAATGCCCGTCAGGCACCGAGATTCACGCGGATTTCGGACCGTTCGGATCGGTCGATATCAACTTCGCCTGAAGGAGCGCCACACATGCCCGCGCCAAAGAATATGTTCAAAGCCGCTCTGAAAGCAGGTCAGCCTCAACTTGGATGCTGGATCGGGATGGCCAATGCCTATGCTGCTGAAATCGCATCGACCGCAGGGTTTGACTGGTTGTTGGTCGATGGAGAACACGCACCCAACGATCTACGCTCGATCCTTGACCAGGTGCGTGTGATCGAAGGTTCGGGCAGTGTGCCAGTCGCACGTCTGCCGGTCGGTGAGACCTGGATGATCAAACAGTATCTGGATGCAGGTGTTCAGAACATTCTGGTGCCGATGGTCGAAAGCGGCGAACAGGCCCGAGACCTGGTTCGGGCCGTGCAATATCCGCCACATGGCGTACGGGGTGTCGGGTCAGCACTTGCACGCGCATCAAACTTTGCTGCGATCCCGGACTATCTGAATACGGCCGACGAACAGATCTGCCTGCTGGTCCAGGTTGAAAACCGCGCTGGTCTGGACGCATTGGACGACATTCTGGCGACCGAAGTTGACGGAGTTTTCATCGGGCCATCAGATCTCGCAGCGGATATAGGACATATTGGTGAGGCCGGTCATCCGGACGTAACAAAGGCCGTTTTGGACGCGATACGCCGGATCGTTGCGTCGGGTAAAGCTGCCGGTATTCTGACGCTCGATCCAGTTTTGCAGCGTAAATGTCTGAATCTGGGTGCAACATTTGTGGCCACCAGCATTGATGTGACCTTGTTTGCCAATGCAATACGCAAGGCGGCGGATGACGCGCTTGCCCTATTGCCGAACCAAACTGCGTCTGGTTTCGCCCAGACCGGTTCGGCCAGCAAATATCTGCAGCAATTGTGCAAGCACTGGTCCCATAAGGCCGAAGCGTCGTTTGATGCGCATCAGGGCAGCGTGTCGTTCGCCGATGGCTATCGGGTCTCAATGACTGCCGACGACACCCATCTGAATATTCAGGCTGAAACCGGCCATCGGGGTGACATCACAAAATGGAAAGACGTGATTGAGAGCCATCTGATACGATTTGCCTTCCGCGAAGACTTCAAAATCAAATGGGCTGATTAGCGCAAGATTAGGCCAGAAAGGAACGATTGATTGGCACCCAATCCCGTTTACGCCATCGGAGATATCCATGGCCAGCTAGAGATGCTGCAGGAGGCATTGGTACGGATTGAACAGGACGGCGGAGCGGATGCCAGGATTGTCTTTCTGGGCGACTACACGGATCGCGGACCACAAAGCCGTGAGGTAATAGACTTGTTGCTGCGCGGACAAGCAGACGGTCGAAACTGGATCTTCCTGCGCGGCAATCACGATCAGATGTGTTCCATGTTCATGGAAAAATATCCTCGCAACGATGCCCGTTTATTGGTCGGATATCACTGGCTTCATCCCCGGATCGGAGGAATCGAAACGCTGAAATCCTATGGGGTGGACGTTGCTGAAGGCGACCGGATCTATCAGGTTCATTCCCAAGCCCGAAACGCTGTACCAAAAGCGCATTTGGAGTTTCTGGCAGGGCTGAAGACCTTTCATCAGGAAGATGGGGTTCTGTTTGTGCATGCCGGTATTCGACCCGGTATCGCACTGGATCAACAGGATCCCGACGACCTGATCTGGATCCGCGACGAGTTTCTGACCTACCGCGAGCCACACCCCCAAGTCGTCGTCCATGGTCATACCCATGTTGCCATGCCCGAACATCATGGCAACCGGATCAATCTGGATACGGGTGCGGGATACGGGAATGCGCTTACCGCCGCCGTGTTCGAAGGCAACCGGTGTTGGGTTCTGGATCAGGACGGCCGAAAACCACTCACCCGCTAGCCCGAAACTTAGGGGTACTCGATTGTCAGCGCATCCGATTCAGCAACGCTCTGACAGGTCAGGATTTCGCCGCGCGCGATCTCTTCGTCATCCAAGGCCATCTGCGCACGCATATGGACCTTGCCCTTTTTCAACCTCGCCTTGCAACTTCCGCAAACGCCCGACTGACAGCTATAGTCTGGACGCAAACCCGCAGCGAGGGCAGCTTCGAGCACGGTTTGATCCGCAGCAACCTGAACCGTATGCTCCTGACGGTCCAAAGTAATCGAAGCTGTTGCAGCGATACCTTTGACCGTTGTGTCAATGGCGCCTGCGCCACCAAAGCTTTCCAAGTGAATACGGTTGTCAGGCACGTCCATCGCCAACAATGCAGCTCGGGTTGCCTTGTTCATCTCCCCTGGTCCGCAGATCCAATATTGTACGTTCTGCGCGACTGGCGGTGTCTCATCGATCGCAGCCTCGATCGCCTCGGCATCTACCCGACCAGAGCGCCATGGTGAAAACCAGGTCCACATCGAAGGCGAGGACAGAATGTGCCGAACAGTGAAACGTTCAGGGTATTCTGCCGCCAGTGCATCAAGTTCTTCGTGAAAGATGATGCTCTTGTGGGATTTGTTGCCATAAATCAGATACGCAACCGAATAAGGTTCATCAGTCAGTACTGCATTGATCATCGCATATAGTGGGGTGATACCACTGCCTGCACCAAAGAAATAATGCGTGCGTCGTTTCAACGGTCCCGGTTCAAGAACAAACCGTCCATGCGGCCTCTGAGATTCAACGATATCGCCAACTGCCAGCCGATCAGCCACATAGTTTGAAACCACACCACCTTTGGTTCGTTTGACGGTAATACGCAAATTTTCACCCGGCGGGTTCGAGATCGTGTA
Source organism: Ruegeria arenilitoris (assembly GCF_013030265.1). GTDB lineage: Bacteria > Pseudomonadota > Alphaproteobacteria > Rhodobacterales > Rhodobacteraceae > Ruegeria > Ruegeria arenilitoris_E. Next base: position 182,059 of record NZ_WPZQ01000007.1, on the reverse strand, counting down.
ACAGCGGCGATGCTCCTGCCCGTCGATCATGAACCGCAACGGCAGATGTTGCCCCGCCTGCCACTGAAACTGATCGTACGCCTCTTCCGGAACGGTCAGGATTACGCTTGTAGCGTCACCGCCAATTTCCTCACGAATGTCACTTACAGTCAGTTTGAAGAATGCGGCTGTCATGCAACGTATCCTGCACCTAACATCACCCAAAGGCCGCCCAGCACCGCGAGAATTGCGCCCCAGATCCAGTTGGGCGGTTCATATCCGGTAATCCACATGACCGCGTAGTCGACAGCAAACCAGGCGACAACCCACCCCGCCCACATGACAAGGCCGGCACCGCTCAGCATCAACCAGACAAAGCTGGCCAGAAAGATCAGGTTAGAAAGAAAAAACAGTATCATGGCTATCCCATCTAAAGTTCAAGACCGGCAACAAAGCCAGTTGATCAATCAGCCCGATGAACTCGCAGTGTTTCAGTTACCTCAAGACGCCTCTTGCGCCTTCATGAAATCCAGAATTGCCTGCTGATGGTTCGTAATCGGACTTTCGCCAACGGCGGAAGGCCCGATTTCCAGATACGGGCTATACAGGGATTTCTGCTGCTGTTCACAGGCATAGACATCCTCGGCGGTGAAATCACCCGACGCCATCGGATCGTTTTCATCAATGGTGTCATCGCCTTCGTATTTGGGTCCGCCAAAGCCCTTCCAGAACCCCCAGCTGCTCCATTGTTGCTTCTGGAATTCCCAGCCCGAGACGTTAGCCAACTTGCTCCGGTTCTGGATGCGCGTCAGATCGGGTGCCAGTGGGGTGATGATGAACAGATTCCAGCTTTCCTCACTTGCCCCTATTCCGATTCCGGGGAACAGCATTGGCACCCACGCCCCCGAGTGCGGTTTGGGGATGACGCGCGGAAACGGCAGGTTGTTTTCAAGATCTTCCGCATAGTCCGGCGCGGGAGGTTCCCAGAAATGATAATGCGGACCTTCCCAGCCATACTCGGCCTTGGCGTGATCATACATATACAACGTATTCGAATGCAGATGGCTCAGGTGATAGACATCAATATAGTTCTCGACGACGATCTTCCAGTTCGCCCTGATCTCATACGAGCTGGCTGAATCTGGATATTCAACTAATTCTTCCGGTTTGTGAGGTCCGAGATACGGGTCAACCGCGCCAAACCATTCTGCCAGAGATGGCGGATCCGGGTCCGGATGTACGAACAGCATTCCCCGCCAGATATCGACACTCGCCGGTTTCAGACCAAAACACTTCTTGTCAACACCGTTCGGGAACTCTCTGGCCTCATCTGGCACCGAAATCAGGTTGCCTTCCAGGTCATATGTCCAGTCGTGATAGGGGCAGGTCAGAGCCTTTTGTGTCTTGCCCACCGCGCGGATCAACTGAGTGCCGCGATGGCGGCAAATGTTGTGAAACGCGCGCAAACGACGATCCCGCCCCATCACGATAAAGATATTGTTCAGGCCCGCCTGCACCGAGATATAATGCCCGGGCTCAGGAACGTCCTCGGCCAGCCCGGCAAAGCGCCATGTCCGCGAGAAAATCAGGCGTTGTTCTTCATCAAACCAATCCTTTGAGGTGTATGCCTCAACCGGCAGACGGTGGTACATTCGGGTCATTTAATGGCTCCTCAGCCAAGATCGATGACATGTGTTTTGATATGCCAAAGCTCTATCTTTGGGGTTCTAGACTGCTTGTCAGCAAAAGGGCCGCGCTTTTCAGCTCGTCACGCCATGCCTCTGGTGGTTTCAGGGGTGACAGAGAGTCAAATGATACAAAAATCGAAGATACACCCTGCGCCACAGCGCGAACGCGCTCGGCATCTGCATCGGGGCATGTTCGTTTCAATGTCTCTTCCAGCACTGCCAAAAACCGCACCATGGTCTCCAGTAGTGGTTGAGCAAGGGAGGGGTAATCCCCAACGGATGCTGTCAAAGATTGCCAAACGGTCATCAGTCGTGGATCGATAGCACCATCGCTGGCGAACAGGACTTCGACCAACTGATCGCTGGTTTCAATGTACTGCAATACCTGATCCAGCTCTCCCGTCAGTGCATTGAATGTCCCGACCACATGCTCATTAAGCGCCTCAATCATTTGATCTCGATTGCCCAGATAGTGACGCAGCAAAGGGCGCTTTACTCCAGCCTCTTCCGCAATTCTTTCTTGCGTGGCACCTTCAAGCCCAAAACGTGCAACACACGTCATATACGCGTTCAGAATTTCCTCGGAACGTTGTGTTTTCAAACTTGGTCGCGGCATCGAAATTCCATCATTTGTCAGAGTTATACATAGTTGGTCACAGTAAATTGTCAACGTTGACGATAATCAGTATTGTTTCAGAAGAACCTGAATTCAGGCACGTGTTCATGCCGCACAGCCATCACCAAAGTTCAATAGGTCACCAAGTTCTCAGAAAACAAACAACTCCAATGACTACAAGAACCTGAGTTCTGCAGTCAGAACGGACCACGTCAGCAGAAGCAACAAATAAAGATACGATGTGACTGGATCCGCAGCTGCCTTCAGAAGGTGCAACCAGGACAGAACCCATCACGACAAACCAGATCTGCAGTCCTTGCGGTTTATCAAAAAGGCCCGCAAGAAATGCGGGCCTTTTGAGTACTTAGCAACCAGATCCGTCCTGACGGAACGGACTAGTTTGGCTCATTCAGATTGGCCAGATACCGGCCATATGCATTCTTTTTGAACATCTCAGCGCGTTTTGCGATGTCATCCGCGCTGATCCATCCCTGACTGAAGGCGATTTCCTCGAGACAGCCGGTCTGCAAACCCTGTCGCTGCTCAAGTGTGCGAACGAAATTGCTGGCATCCAGCAAACTGGCATGAGTGCCCGTATCGAGCCAGGCATAACCACGCCCCATCCGCTTAACGGTCAACTTACCAGCCTCCAGATACATCTCGAGCAAAGTGGTGATCTCAAGCTCGCCCCGCTCGGACGGCTTCACTTCGCGCGCAAGCTTTGGCGCATCGCCATCCAGGAAATACAGTCCTGTCACCGCATAGTTCGATGGGGGCACTTCCGGCTTTTCAATGATCTCCACGGCCGAGCCGTTCTCGTCAAAGCTGACGACACCATACCGCTCGGGATCGGTCACGTGATAGCCAAACACCGTGCCACCGTCTTGCTGGCCGTCAGCCTCTGCCAGAATATCCGGCAATCCGTGACCAAAAAAGACGTTGTCGCCCAGTACCAGAGCCGAGGGCGCACCATCCAGAAAATCCTCTGCCAGCAGATACGCCTGCGCCAGACCATCAGGCGATGGCTGTACGATATATGTCAGAGAAACGCCCCACTGACTGCCATCCCCCAGCGTCCGCTTGAACTGTTCCTGATCCTGAGGCGTGGTGATTAACGCAATCTCGCGAATGCCAGCCAGCATCAGCACCGAAATCGGATAATAGATCATGGGCTTGTCATAGAGCGGCAAAAGCTGCTTTGAGATGCCCATCGTGATCGGATACAGCCGTGTTCCGGAACCACCGGCCAGAATAATACCTTTGCGATCTGTCACGTTTCGCTCCTTGAGGCTAATCGGATTTTTGAGAAGGCGCTCATGAAATCTCACCCTTCTGCCGCAGTTGTCCAACAATGGTCTGTGTTGCATCGCGCCAATCCGGGCGTGGCACGCCAAACACGGCCTCAGTCGTACTGCAGTCCATGCGCGAATTCATCGGGCGGGTGGCAGGCGTCGGATAATCCGCCGTCGGAATCCCGGTGACATCAACGGTGCGACCGGCAATGCTGAAAATCTCGCTGGCGAAATCCTTCCAGCTGACATCGGGTGCGCCGGAGAAATGGTAGATCCCGCTCTTGCCGGAATCTTCACATAGCTGCTCGGCAATCGCCAGGCAGGCCCGGGCAATGGCGCGAGCTGGCGTTGGTCCACCGATCTGGTCATCCACAATCGACAACGCATCGCGCGTCTCCGAAAGCCGCAACATGGTTTTGAGGAAATTGTTGCCATGTCCCGAGAACACCCAGGACGTACGCAAAATGGCATATGTAGCGCCCGAAGCGGCGATACCTTTCTCCCCTGCCAATTTGGACCGGCCATACGCATTCTGCGGGTCCACTGGGTCGGTCGGAAACCACGGGGTCTCACCCTGTCCGTCAAAGACATAATCGGTAGAAATATGTACCAGCGGACAACCAAGCGCGGCGGCTGCACGCGCCATGGCGACAGGTGCCTCGCCATTGATGACATGAGCGAGTGCGTCTTCTTCTTCGGCCTTGTCCACGGCAGTATAGGCAGCCGCGTTTATCACTGCGCGCGGCGTGTGTTGGCGGATTGCCGCTTCACAAGCCTCGGGGTCTGACAGATCGACAGCAGATCTGGGTAGGAATACAGCGTCGGGCGCCAACGAAGTCAGTTCATGGGCAACCTGTCCGGTTTTGCCGAATACGAGGAGCGGAGCAGCCATCAGCCGTGCCCCAACCTTGTGCCAACGCCTTCGCGATCCAGGAGCGGGCGCCACCAGTCCTCGTTTGCCAGATACCAATCGATGGTACGCTCAAGACCTTCCTCGACAGTAACCGATGGGCGCCAGCCTAGCTCGGTGCGAATACGATCGGGATCAATCGCATAACGGGCATCGTGACCCGGGCGATCGGTCACAAAGGTGATCAGCTTCTCATAAGGTTCAGAACCCGGGCGCTTTTGATCCAGCAGCCGACAGATCGTTTCTATCAGCTCGATGTTGGATCGTTCGTTTTCACCACCGATATTGTAGCTACGACCAAGCTTGCCTTTTTCCAGAACGCACAACAGCGCGTCGGCGTGGTCTTCGACATAAAGCCAGTCACGAACGTTCAACCCCTGACCGTAAACCGGTATCTCTTTGCCGGAAATGGCATTGAGGATCACTTTCGGCACCAGCTTTTCGGGGAAATGGTAAGGACCGTAGTTGTTGGAGCAGTTGGTCAGAACCACTGGCAGACCGTAAGTCTCATGCCAGGCGCGAACCAGATGATCGGATGATGCTTTTGATGCCGAATATGGGCTGCGCGGATCATACGGGGTTTCTTCGGTGAACATTCCATCTTCACCAAGCGAGCCATAGACCTCATCCGTCGAGATATGATGGAAGCGGAAATCGTCTCGGCGCCCCTGCCCCACCCAATAGCTGCGCGCAGCCTCGAGCATGTTATAGGTGCCGGTCACATTGGTTTCGATGAAATCGCCCGGACCATCAATAGAACGGTCAACATGACTTTCAGCGGCGAGGTGCATCACAGCATCAGGGTTGTGCTTTGCAAAAACCCGATCCAAATCAGCCCGGTTTCTGATGTCGGCCTGTTCAAAATAATAAAGCGGGCTGTCCGCTACTGGCGCTACATTCTCGAGGCGCCCGGCATAAGTCAGTGCATCAAGATTGATAACCTCATGGCCCCTGCTGATGGCCAAACGCACAACAGCTGAACCGATGAAACCTGCGCCGCCGGTGATCAGTAGCTTCATGTTCATTCCTCGTATTCAAATGGGCTGTCAAAGTCTTTCAGCAAAGTCGCATCCTTGTCCTTTTGAGACAGAACAGCATCAGCCGTCAGACCCCAGTCGATCCCGATATCAGGATCGTCAAAACGAACGGACCCGTCACATTCCGGCGCATAATAATCTGTGCATTTATAGACGATTTCGGTATCAGGTTCGCGCGTGACAAAACCGTGCAGGAAACCTTCGGGTATCAGCAACTGCCTGCCGTTTTCACTGCTGAGTTCAACCCCGATCCACTTGCCATAGGTCGGGCTCCCCTTACGGACATCGACAGCAACGTCGAACAACCGGCCACGACCGCAGCGGACCAGTTTGGCCTGCGCATGTGGAGGTGACTGAAAATGCAGCCCCCGCACAGTATTCACTGTCGCTGAAAGTGAATGGTTATCCTGCACAAAATCGATGTCGATTCCTTCAGCGAGTAGCGTCTTGCGGTTCCAGCTTTCTGAGAAAAAGCCGCGCTCATCGCCAAAACGGGCGGGTTCTAACAACAGAACTCCGGGCAACTCGGTTTGTGTAACTTTCACAGGACCCTCCACTTCGGGTGCAATACATTAAATTTGCTCGTAAAAACCCTCTTATACCTGCAAGAAAGAAGGCTTCGACTATCGTTCTTTATCCGGATGACTGACGCCTGTTACAACGTCCATGATGCGCGCCCAGCTGTATCACTTTGATATCACTTTTAGTCAATCTCCACTCTGGCCGCGAGTCTGTGGGTGACCTCGGCAGTGGCTATACCTCCGGCATCCAAGACGCAAAGTTGGTCGGCTGTTACAACACATGTTAGAAGATGCGCAACCGTGATTGTCAAATGATCCCATCGAGTGATTGCGGCGAAACAACACCTGCATAACGTCGAAGAAAAGCAAGTTCCCTCATCTGCATCAGCGAGAAAATGCCCTTTGTCAGCAAAGACATGGGCACAGTGCAGCGAACCTACCGGCAGAGATGGCACCTCTGGCGTATGGAAGTGAGATGCGACACCCATTGCCATCTGAGACAAGCTGAAGTCTGCCGATTGCAGACTGTCACCAATCAACTCCTAGCTGTACTGTCGCCTCGTTCCAAGCTGACATTCTGCGCTGCGGATCAGTGCTTAGTGGGTCTTCCGAAGTACGATTTCCGGATCAACAAACACAGTCTGCGATGCTCTGCCCGGATTGGTCAGGCGGTGCTCAAGCAAGGCAATGGTTTCATCGACTGATGCGTTAATGGGATTGCGAACCGTGGTCAGGCACATTTGCGGCCAGCTTGCCATCGACACATCGTCAAACCCGACCACTGAAATATCGCCGGGGATATCAAGACCGTTGTCTTGTGTTGCGGACAACGCCCCAAAAGCCGTCGCATCATTGGCGCAAATCAATGCGTCAATTCTAGGCGCTCTCTTTAGAATTTCCGATGCCGATTGGTAACCACCTTCAACGGTGTAGTCTCCCTGCACCTCAGCCTCCAGTTCCAGACCAGCTTCTTCCAGAGCACTCACAACTCCATTCCGCCGCTCACCCGAAGAATAAAAGTCCTGAGGACCTGCGATAAACCCAAATCGCCGACGCCCATTTTCCAGCAACATTCGCGTCATCATCATCGTGCCTTCGGCATTCCGGCAACAAACGTTATCGACACCGGGCGCATCGATGGGGCGGCCTGAGGATATCATCGGAATACCCAGCTTGGTGCATTGCCCAACCATCTCGGCAGACATGCTGCCACCTCTGACAATCAGGGCGTCCAGCGGATACCGCAATACATCTTCGATCGCAGATCTGGAGTTATTGTCGCTGCCATCAATGAGAATGGGCCAGCGCTTCATTCCGTTGAGCTTTCCCACGAGCCGGCTGACGAAAGCAGTGTCATAAGCGCTGCGCATATTGCCTACGAATATGGCAACCAGTCGCGACCGACCACCCTGCAACCCTGCAGCCAGTGCATTGGGCTGATATCCAAGCTCTGCCGCGACAGCATGTATCCGCTTTCGTTTCTGCGCATCGACATAAGCGCCTGGCGTAAAGGCACGAGAAACCGCGGATCGCGATACGCCAACCATGTCGGCCACTGTTTGTGCCGTCACGCGACGGTGTTTTGGGCTGTCTTCGTTCATATTCAACGTCTCATCGAGGCACGGTGAATTTGTCAAGATTCTCAAACAAAAGCTTCACAAGACTGTCACGCTAACCGGCTATGTGAACGCGTGTGCACATCTGGTGCGCATTCGACCAGAGATGCGGCTGCCGCATTTCTGCAAACACTGCTGCAACGGGGTCTTTTCCCTTACATTCTGGGGATGTTCTGCATCCTCACCGACGCCCTGTATTGGGCGCGAAAACCGGAGTACCGAGATGCTTAACATGAAGTTCAGCACCACCGCCGCCGCCTTTGCCTTGATGGCAGGCACCGCCTTCGCCGAAACCGAAATCACCTGGTGGCATGCAATGGGCGGCCAGCTGGGAGAGACCGTCAACAAGATCGCCGAGGATTTCAACGCCTCGCAGGACGAATACAGGATCACCCCCGTATACAAAGGCAGCTATGAAGAGACGTTGACTGCTGGCATCGCCGCCTTCCGCGCGGGCGAGCAGCCCAACATCATGCAGGTATTTGACGCCGGTGCTGCCACCGTGATCGGCGCAAAGGGTGCAACCATTCCGGTTCAGGACCTGCTGGCCAGCAACGGCGTTGAGTTCGACATCAACGACTATATCGCCGGCGTTCGCTACTTCTATGCCGACAGCGACGGCAAGATGATCGGCATGCCGTTCAACTCGTCGACGCCCATCATGTACTATAATGTTGACGCGCTAGAAAAAGCAGGCGTCACACCGCCAAAGACATGGGAAGAGTTCCAGTCCACCACAGCACCTGCCCTGAAAGATGCGGGCTACATCGCACTCAGCCAGTCGCACCTGCCGTGGATCTTCACCGAGAACTTCATGTCGCGCCACGACCTGCCGTTTGCGACGAACAACAACGGCTATGACGGCAACGACACCCAGATCCTGGTGAACAACGACGCGATCAAAGCGCACTTCACTGCCGTGACCGAATGGAAAGAAAACGGTCTGTTCGAATGGTATGGCACCGGCTGGGGTGACAACGCCAAGCCGTTCGAAGAAGGCAAAGTTGCCATGTGGCTGGGCTCGTCCGGTTCCTTTGGCGGACTGCTGCAGAAAGACCTGCCATTTGAGTTCAGCGCGACCGAGCTGCCTTATTGGGAAGCTGTCACAACCGAGCCAACCCAGACCTTCATTGGTGGTGCTGCCCTTTTCGCCATGTCGGGCAAGTCGGATGAAGAAAACAAAGCAGCCGCCGAATTCTTCCGTTTCCTGACCTCGCCTGAGACTCAGTATTTCTGGCATCAGGAAACCGGTTACGTTCCGATCACCGAAGCCGCATACGAAGCGGCCAAGAAAGACGGCCACTACGACCGCTTCCCAGCCGCCGAAGTAGGTGTAAACCAGCTGCAGGCCAAAGCCGGTGACAACACCAAGGGTTACCGCATGGGCTTCTATGTCCAGATCAGGGACATCATGAACCGCGAATATGGTCGTATCCTGACCGGTGAAACTGATGTGGAAACCGCGTTCAAGACCATCGAAGCCGAAGCCAACGTACTGTTGGCCCGCTTCTCCAAGACCCAGAGCTAAACTCTGGATCACCCCCAGGATGGTCACGCTGTCACGGCGTGGCCATCTCTCTTTTTCGCAATGGACCACTCATGAAACGCGCGGGCTTCGAAAATATCTGGCTTCCTGTGGCGCTGCTGCTGCCTCAGTTGATGATCATCGCCATCTTCTTTTACTGGCCCGCTGGCTGGGCACTGCAATCCTCTTTCTTTCTCCAGGACCCGTTCGGGTTCGGATCGACCTTTGTCGGCGCCGAAAACTACACCTCCCTCTTGGGCAACGATCAGTACAAACGCGTCGCTGGGTTTACGATCATCTACTCGGTACTGGTCACGTTCTTCTCGCTGGCCATCGCCCTGTTGCTGGCGGTAAAAGCCGACAAGGTAATCCGGGGCGCCAAGACCTATCGCACGCTGCTGATGTGGGTTTATGCGATTGCGCCACCTGTCGCAGGGTTTCTGGGCATCTTGTTCTTTGACCAAAGCACAGGCCCCATGACCAAGTTTTTTCAGATGTTCGGCTGGGATTTCAAACTGGGCGTGGACTACAATGCCACTGCAACGGCAATGATCATCGTCGCCGTCTGGAAGCAAATCCCGGTCAACTTCATCTTTTTCCTGTCTGGCCTGCAATCCATTCCGCGTTCAGTGCGCGAGGCTGCCATGATCGACAACCGATCGGCCACCGGGCGTTTCTGGGAGGTGACCTTCCCTCTGCTGGCGCCAACTGCGTTCTTCCTGCTGATCATCAACATCACTTACGCGCTGTTCGACACGTTCGGCATCATTGACGCGCTGATGAAGGGTGAACCGGGCAACAACCCGATGACGCTGGTCTACAAGGTCTATCTCGACGGATTCCGAGGCAATGACCTTGGCGGATCATCGGCACAATCCGTGGTTCTGATGGTGCTTGTTCTGATCCTGACTGTCTTTCAGTTCCGGCTGGTTGAACGCCGGATTCACTACACTTGAGAGGGCTCACAATGGCTGACACAACCCTTGAAACACCTGTCACTGTTCATCGCCCTCGCCGGATCAAATGGGAGGCGATCGGAGATCACACCATTCTGATCCTTGGCGCTTTGTTGATGATGCTACCGCCCCTTCTGGCCCTGACCACGGCCAGCCACGATGCGGTCACCATTCACCGCGAGGGCCTGCAACTGACATTGGGTGACGATCTGGGCAAGAACTTCAACGCCGCCATGTTCGAAAAGGGCGGCTTTACCCAGACGGTCGATGGCACACTTATGCTGATGAACTCGTTCATTCTGGGCATCGGCTTTGCAGTAGGCAAAATCGTGATTTCGATGATGGCCGCCTATGCCATCGTCTACTTCCGCCTCCGCTTTGCGACACTGGCCTTCTGGGTGATCTTCACCACTCTGCTGCTGCCGCTTGAGGTGCGCATCCTGCCCTCTTACGAAGCAATCCAGAAGCTGGGCCTGACGAACACTTACACCGGATTGATCGTCCCTCTGATCGCGTCGGCAACCGGTACGTTCTTTTTCCGGCAATTCTTCATGTCCGTCCCCGAAGAACTGGCCGAGGCCGCCCGGATCGACGGCGCGGGTCCGTGGAAGTTCTTTATCGACATCCTCGTGCCCCTCAGCCGGACCATGATCGCGGCAATCTTCATCATCATGTTCGTCTTTGGCTGGAACCAGTATCTGTGGCCGACGCTGATCACCACGGATGAAAGCTTCTTCACGCTGGTCCGCGGCATCAAGCAGATCGTTCTGTCCTACACCGACAGTCAAATCCCCGAACACGGGCAGGCTTTGGCGTTGGCCATCGTTGCGATGATCCCTCCGGTGGCGATCGTCGTCTTCTTCCAAAACTGGTTCGTCAAGGGCCTCACAGAATCCGATAAATAAGGAATACGCGCATGGCTCAGGTTTCATTAGAGGGCATCCGCAAGGTCTATCCCAACGGCTTTCAGGCGGTTGAGACTACCAGCTTCACCATTCAGGATGGCGAGTTCGTCGTTCTGGTCGGCCCGTCGGGCTGCGGCAAGTCCACCTTGCTGCGCATGATCGCGGGCTTGGAGGATATTACCGAAGGGACGCTGAAAATCGGCGACCGGGTGGTCAATGATGTGGACCCCGCAGATCGGGACATTGCAATGGTGTTCCAGAACTACGCTTTGTATCCGCATATGACGGTCCGCAAGAACATAGGATACGGGCTGAAGAACCGCGGCACATCGACAAGCGAGATCGACGCTAAGGTACAGGACGCGGCGAAGATGCTGAACCTGACCGAATATCTGGACCGCAAACCGGCGCAATTGTCGGGCGGCCAGCGTCAGCGCGTCGCCATGGGTCGGGCAGTGGTCCGCGACCCGTCCCTGTTCCTGTTCGATGAACCCTTGTCCAACCTCGATGCCAAGCTGCGCAACCAGATGCGGATCGAGATCAAGGCTCTGCAACGCCGCCTTGGAACCACGGCCGTCTACGTCACCCATGATCAGGTCGAAGCGATGACTATGGCCGACCGCATCATCGTTCTGAACGCTGGGCGGATCGAGCAAATCGGCACGCCATCCGAGATCTATCACAACCCGGCCTCGACCTTTGTTGCCTCGTTCATGGGTGCGCCACCCATGAACCTGATCGACGCGCAAGTGGAACAGGGTCAGGTAAAAATCAACGGGTACGAAGGGCTGATGCCTGCCTCGGCCTCCAACACAGGTCCGGTTACACTGGGCATTCGCCCCGAGGACGTGGTGCTTGACGAGCAAGGTGCGGTTCCTTTCCGGGTCGACATCCTTGAGGAGCTCGGAGCCCACCGGCTGTTGCATGGTGATCTGGGCGGTCAGTCCTTCACCGTCCTCATAGGCAAGGACCATGCGGCTGAAATCGGTGAGACCCGGGTCCGTCTGAAACCCGACGCCCTGCGTCTGTTTGATGTTGAATCGGGAAAAGTTCTTTGATCACAACCACGGTAAGCGCGCTGCCGGCGATCACACCGGAACAGCACGAACGGATTTTGACATCACCTCGAACGGCTGAGGCACATCGTGCACTGCTGTCCGATCTGCCGGCCATGAGTGCTTTGCAAACGGGGGGCGAGGCATCATCCAAGCAACTGCCCGGCAATTTCACTGTGGCGGCCTGGAATGTCGAACGTTGCCTGTTCCCGGAAGAAACAGCCGCTCACCTCAGCAACATCGCCCCGGATGTAGTTTTGCTCTCCGAGGTCGATCACGGCATGGCAAGAACAGGTCAACGGCACACGACCGAAGCCATGGCTTCCGCTTTGGATATGGCCTACGCCTTTGGCGTCGAATTCCATGAACTGGATTTGGGCGGACCGACAGAACGTGCATTCTGTTCCGACAATTTCAATGTGCTTGGATGGCACGGCAATGCAATCCTGTCCTCTGCGCCTTTCGAGCGCACAGCGTTGATCCGCCTCGATGATCATGGACACTGGTATGCTGCAGATGCAGGCGCTGCCGACCCCGATCAACCCCGGGTCGGGGGTCGCATGGCTATCGCAGCCGTCATTCCGACAGCCAATGGACCCGTGTGTTTCGTTTCCACCCATCTGGAAAGCAATGCTGCAGCTGCGCACCGCCATGAACAGTTCTTGACCCTGTTGAATGCTCTCGACCAGTTTGCACCAGATATGCCAATCCTGATTGGCGGCGATCTGAACACCGGCAATCACCTGCCGCCCGATTTTGACTGGCGGCATGAGACATTGTTCGAACTGGCTGAACAGCGCGGTTACAATTGGGGTTTTACCGCCGATGGGCCGACAACCCGGCCCAGTCTGATCACCCCGCACCCGGACCGGGTCATGAAGCTCGACTGGATCGCAGGCCGTGATCTGACTTGTGTGGATAAGGGCGCTCTGTCTTCGCTCGACCAGAACGGAAAACCTCTGTCAGACCACGATTGCGTCTGGAGCAAGGTTACGGTTGCGGATCACCAAGCGCCTAATAAATCCTGACAGAACAAAGATCTGAAAGATCAGATCACAGGCAGGGCTTGGCGCCGATATGATTTAATACTATTATATGAGATATGAAAAACGTCAGTATCTCACTTACGGATCACCACGCTGCAGAAATTGATGCGTGCATTGCCACGGGCGACTATGCGTCTGTTTCTGAGGTTGTGCGCACCGCTTTGCGCGAATTCTTGTCGCGTGGGATGGTCCCGGATGCCCGCCAGATCGATCATGACATCGCCGAATATCTGGAAAGTCAGAGGAATGGTGAAAGACTGTTGAGCGCAGATGCAGCGAAACGGGATATTCTGGGCGCTCTGATCAGTGACACCTAACAAACTTGTTTTCACAGCAAGGGCCAACACCGATATCAAACGTCGCGCGCGTTATCTGATGAGTGAGCGTGGTCAGGCATTTGCCACAGCCTGGGTAGATGCACTTTTTAACTGGCTTGAAAAAATTGCCGAAGGGGGTGCGCTCATTGGAACCGCGCATCCGGTGCAATCGCAAATTCGGACTTTCGGCTACAAGCGTCAGGCGACAATTCTTGCTGAATTTGCCCAAGGCGAAATGCGGATTATCCGCATCTACTTTCCCGGGCAGGATTGGTCTCGGTAGCTGAAACCATCACATCCGGTTTCCAAACCGTCGTCAGATTTCTGGACCAATTGGAGCAGCAATCACTCCTTTCCCGACCGCCACTCCTTCCAGATCAGATAGCTGTTTGCCGCAAGCGATCCGAACGGCTCCGGCGGCAATCGGGGCGGCATCGGCTGAGCAAGGAAATGATCCGCGATCTGTGATCCGTCCTGCAAAATTAGTTCCGCGACCCCGATCCCTTGCAGCGTGCCGCGGGCAATGCCCAAACCGTTCTGACAGCACGCGGAAAACACACCTGAGTCCAGCTCTCCGAAAGCCGCTGATCCATTTCGGCTCAGACACAGCATTCCGGCCCAGCGGTGCTCCATCCTGACATCCGCGAGCTGAGGAAACCTCTCGCTGAACTTGCGATCATGGACCCAGCCGGCATTGCGCAAACGCATATTGGTCGTTTCCTGCGTCGGATGAAAACTCGAACAGCTACGGATCAAAATTCGGTCACCATAGCTGCCGGAAACACGGCGTACTGATGTTCCCATCGGATCTGCAGGCGTGGCGGCCCAACGTGGCTGACCACCCAACCTGTTGATCTGTTCAAACGTCAGCGATTGGGTCAGCGAGGCATAAAGGCAGATGTGCATCAAACGTCGTTGATAGAAACCGAAACTTTCCAGATGACCATTGTTGGTCAGAATAATCCGACCTGTTGAAACACGGGCATTTGGCGTTTCAACCAACCAGCCCGGACCTTCCCTTTGAAAACCCGTAACCGGAGAGTTTTCAAACAACTCAACCTTCTGCGCCAACTGCACTGACAAGGCCCTGATGTAGGCGGCAGGCTGAATCATCACGGTACCGGGCGCAAACAGTCCTGATCGATAGTGCGTGCTGCCTGTGATCTCCTGCATCTCACGATGGTCATAAAGCGTATGCGACTCACCCAGCCGGTCAAGATAGGCTGCAAATTCGCGGTTGTGCCTGTCCCCTGCCCGCGTCGCTGCAGCATTGATCTTTCCACAGGGATCAAACATCTCATCCGTCAACGCGCATTCATCAGCAACCTGCGTCGCAAAAGCGATGGCCTGCCGGTTCAATGCGATGGTGTGCTTGTCGTCCTCAAGCGTTGATCCCGCGTAGTTATCCGAACTCAGATCATGAGGCAGATCAATCATGAACCCCGAGTTCCGCCCGGCTGATCCTTCAGCAAACCGACCAGCCTCGAGAACAACAACCCTCAGCGTTGGATCAAGCTGGTGCAGACGCCGGGCAGCGGTAAGGCCAGCAAACCCACCACCTATAATCGTGATATCGGCAGAGATGTTATGCTCAAGCTTTGGGAAAAACGTCTGTGACGGCAGAATGGCATTCCACCCTGAGGCACCAATCTGCCGAGGCAAACGTTTCACACTGTACTGAGTCAAAGGTCCGCCTTTTCCGATTTACACAACCCGAAGATCACTACCTTTATACTCGGCAGCGTCATAGCTGAAACCACGTGGAAAATTCTGCTACAGAATGTCTGACCAACGCTTGGATAATGTCAGATCAGCTCAGCAATTGACTTCCATTCTGCCACACACTCTGCAGATTCTGATCAGCACCAATATGCAAAATGTTCGCTTCAGCACCCGGAGAGAGACGACCCAAATGCTCCTGCCGAACCAAATCTGCAGGGATACGACTGGCCATTTCAACAGCTGTCTCAAATGAGGCATCGGTTAGTTGGGCAACGTTCTTCACCGCATCCAACAACTCGAGATGCGCCCCGGCCAACGTACCATCAGCGAGGGTCAGCCGGTTTTCGCTGCGCAATATTTCCCTGCTATTGAGCATGAAGCTGGCGATGTCTGAACCCGCCGTCGCCATGGCGTCACTGACCAGAAACACGCGACCCGGTCCATTCTTTGCGCGGATGGCATTGCGCATTGAGGCCGGATGAACATGAATCTTGTCAGCGATCAGACCAGCGGACAATTCACCCAAAGCAAGTGCCGCCCCAACAGTGCCCGGCTCACGATTGCCCATCTGACTTTGCGCGTTGAACAGATGCGTCACGCAACGCGCGCCAGCCTCAGCTGCGGCACGACAATCCTCATAACTCGCATCAGTGTGGCCCAACGACACCACGATCCCAGCCTCTGACAAGGTTCTGATCTGGTCATCTGAGACGCTCTCGGGTGCAATAGTCACCTTCAGAACCGGCAGCTTCTGTGCAGCTGCAAGCAGCCGTTCTAGATCCGTTTGCTCCATTGGCCGGATCAGATTGGCTTCATGTGCCCCTTTTCGCGATCTGGACAGATGCGGACCTTCGAGGTGGAGGCCAATGACACCTGGCACCCCATTTTCTATAGCTTCGATGGCAGCCGCAATTGCCTGTTCCGTAATCTCGGGCGTATCGGTGATTAGTGTCGGCAGGATCGAAGTGGCACCGATCCGCGCATGCGCCTCAGCCATACGGCGCAGCGTCTCAACATCCGGCGCATTGTTGAACATCAATCCACCGCCGCCGTTGACCTGAAGGTCAACGAAACCCGGGATCAGCACACCTCCGTCGAGCTCGATAACTTCGACACCAGCCCTAAGATCAGCTTTCGGCACAATGGACTCGATGCGGCCAGCGTCATGCAGCAAAGCATGATCCCGCACGATACCTTCAGGCGTCAGTATGTCTGCACCGACTACGGCACTCGGCTGCTGGCTCATACGGTTTCAGTCACCTTGTTCAAATGGCGCGGGGTATCTGGATCAATACCCCGGGATGCTGCAAACGCCTCTACCATGGAATAGAATGACACGATAAGGCTCAGCGGGTCGGCAAGTGCATGATCCGTCCGCACATGATCCACTCTGAGCGCCCGTTTCACCTTGTCAGTTGTCGCAAACACCCGCGCACCTTTGGCGCTGATCGCATCCGCCACTTCGGCCAGAGCATTTTCAGCGGCATCTGCTGCCGCAAAGCTCAGAACCGGAAACCCCTCCTGAACGATGGAAACCGGTCCGTGCAGCACCTCGGCAGAAGAATAGCTTTCTGCATGCAACTGACAGGTTTCCTTGAACTTCAAAGCCGCCTCATGTGACACGGCCAGAGCCTGCCCGCGTCCCAGAGTAAACAACGATGGATGCGCTCCGATTGCCTCTCTGACTTCGGGCCAGTCAATCCTGGCTGCCGCTTCCAACTGCTTTGGCAGTGCCCGAATGGCCGCGAGCAGCTTGTCGTCCCTGCTCCACTCTGCCAGCAACCATAGGCCGGCAACAGCAGATGTCACAAAGGTCTTGGTTGCAGCAACGCTCAACTCAGGTCCTGCGTGAATATCAATCGGGTGCGCACTGGCCTCTGCCAATGGAGAGGTTGCATCATTTGTCAGCGCGACAGTTAACGCCCCATCGCGTCCGGCATTACGTGCCATGGCCAGGATATCCGGGCTTTTTCCGGATTGTGAGACTGACAGGCACAAGCCGTGCTGCAACTTCAGAACGGAATCATAGATCGATGCAATGGATGGCCCGACTGACGCGACCGGAACCCCCAGCACAATTTCGGAAGCGTATTTAAGGTAGGTACACACGTGATCAGAAGAACCTCGCGCAACCGTCACAATGAAGGTTGGATCAAGCTCTCGCGCAACATTGGCGACGGCCGCGATATCGCTCTGACCCTGAACCAACAGCCGCTCAACGGCCTGAGGTATCTCATCGATTTCCCGACGCATTCGGGTGATCTGTTGCTGCATGCTGTTTCCTAGCTATTGGCCAAGCGCAGTTCCGCCACAAAGTCATAGGCATCGCCGCGATATATGGATCGGGTAAACTCAACGACCCGGCGGTTCGACAGGTATGAGGTGCGTACAATGCGCAATCCAGCCGCTCCCGGTTCAACACCCAAAAGGGCGGCGTCGTCGTCTTCGAGATTGATGGCTGAAATCCTCTGCAATGCGCGAACCGGACGATTTCCATCGCGCTCCAGAACTTCATAGAGCGAAGATTCAACCAGTTGAGGTTTTGGCAAAATATCGATCGGTAATGAGGCGCGTTCGATCGCCATCGGTCGGTCGTTGGCGCGGCGCAGGCGGGAGATCCGCGCAACCGCTTCGCCCGAAGACAGAGCAAGCGCCATCACCTCTTCAGGAGAAGGAGTGTGCACACCCCGCTCCAGCCATTCGCTGGAGGAATCCAGCCCGCGCCGGGTCATGTCTTCGGTAAACGACGTCAGCCGGGAAAGGGATTGCTCAACCTTCGGTGTGCCGTCGGCAACAAAGCTCCCCGATCCCTGACGCTGAATGATAATGCCTCTGTCCACCAGATCCTGCATCGCACGGCGAACCGTAACGCGCGACAGGCCGGTCAGATTGGCAATTTCCCGTTCTGCAGGCAAAGGTGCACTCTCGCCCAGCAGACCCGTTTCGATGCTTTCTTCGATCCGCTTGCGCAGGCGCACATATCTTGGACCGGTGGCGTCTTGCATCCAGTCGTCGGATTTGAGGAAGTTCTCGATGGTATCTGCCATCACTCTGCCTCCACTTTCGCTCGCTCGGCCAACCGACCCGCCAGTAACAGGGCTCCATCGACTGCGGTCCCTTTGGGTTTTGCTAAGGCCTCGCGCATTTCTGACGGCAGATAATCTGCATAATGTGGCGCCACGCCACCTACTGCGCAGATGGGTTCGTCTTTGGCGCACCCCAGTGCGTGCAACCCAGCCACCAGATAATCCGCACCGCTTTGCATGATCTCCACCGCGACCTGATCTGCATCCTTCGCCGCTGAAATGATCATGGGTGCGAACTCGGCAAATTCAGCGGGGCGCGCAACCCCTGAGAACTTGACGATTTCCGCCGGATCATCACTGAACCTTTTGCTGATGCCTCGGGTCAGCGGGCTGTGCGGCGCAATTGCGTCCATTGCCAGCAAGACGCGCCGAACAAGTTGCAGGCCCAACCAGTTTCCCGATGCCTCGTCTCCGATCAACGGCCCATAGCCACCGATGAATCTGATCTCACCATTACATTGACGCGCCAAAAATGAACCGGTCCCAACGCCAAGCAATGACCCATTCATTGTCCCCAGCGCACCCACGACAGCTGATCTGCGGTCATCTTCAACCTCAACAATCCGCGATGGCAGCCGGTCAGCAACTTCTGAAGCCACTGTCGCATCAGTGACGCCGGCCAGCCCGGCATAAACCGGAATGTCCGGCAGCGCGGAATGCGGAAGCCCAGCCCGCTCGATCAATGCACCCAGACCATCCACCAACGTCTGCACGGCTGCTTCACGATCCGAGAAAACATTGGCGCTACCAAGCATTACCTCAATCCGCCCCGCAGGCGAAGTCATGGCAAAACGGCAGCGCGTGCCGCCGCCATCAATTGCAATGAGATATGGGAAGGACTCATCCATATAGATACCTTTACAATACCTATTGTATGAAAAAAAGACCTTTGCCACATTTATCTTGCTATTTTGGTGATTTTTCTTGGTAATTACGTTATTTTCAAGCAAGAGGTGGACAAAAGGTATTATATAGGTATTAATTACTCCACCAAAGGGGAATCACATGTCGCCGCAAATGCTGCCGCAAACCGAAATGCTGCGAGACGAAGCTGAAGGGCTGGACCTGCGTCCGGACCCCGATATTCTCGTACGCCTGCTCGACGCGCAGAAGGCTGCCCTAAACGGTCTGGACAACTGCATTGAAGATCTATCCTCGGGTGCAGCGATCCTTGCGGAAACAATCAGAAACAACGGTCGCATCTATTATGTCGCTGCGGGTTCTTCGGGCCTGATGGGGCTGGCGGATGGCGCCGAGCTGCCGGGCACATATGGGCTGTCCCCTGAATCGATCGCCATCTGCATGGCTGGTGGAGTGCCGACCGGCGCTGAAATGCCCGGTCATACCGAAGACGATGCAGAAACAGCCAGGGCCGCAACAGCCAAGATCAAACCCGGGGACTCGGTCATCGCCATTTCAGCAAGTGGCTCCACCCCCTATCCCGTGGGCTTCGTTCAGCATGCCCGTGCGGCGGGCGCCCGGATCATCTGCATTGCCAACAACAAAGATGCCCTGCTGTTCGAACATGCCGACTGCGCCATCTTTTTGGATACACCGCCAGAAATGATTGCAGGGTCAACCCGGATGGGTGCTGCTACGGCGCAGAAGGTGGCGTTGAACATGATGTCTACCCTGATGGGTATTCGACTGGGGCATGTCCATGACGGCATGATGGTCAATGTCATCGCAGACAATCGCAAACTGCGTCAGCGCGCTGAAGGCATTGTTCAGAACATTACCGGAGCCTCGGATCGCGCTGCAAGCGAGGCGCTGGATCAGGCCTCGGGCAACCTGAAACAGGCCGTTCTGCTGGCCGCAGGGGCAACTGATCTGACACAGGCAAAGCGATTGCTTGATAGCGCAGGCGGACATCTGCGCCCGGCGCTTGCACAAATTTAAACCAGAACAAAACATTAGGGAGAGAAGACAATGAAAAGAACATCACTAAGCGCAATTCTGCTTGCGTCCTCAGCTCTGGCTGGTGCCGCGCAGGCAGAAACGGTTCTGACAATCGAAAGCTGGCGCAATGACGATCTTGCCCTTTGGCAGGAAAAGATCATTCCGGCCTTTGAGGCACAAAACCCTGACATCAAGATCAAATTCACACCTTCCGCGCCAGCGGAATACAACGCCGCGCTGAATGCCAAACTGGATGCCGGTTCCGCCGGTGACCTGATTACCTGCCGCCCGTTTGATACTTCGCTGGGTCTGTACGAGGCCGGACATCTGGCGGATCTGTCTGATCTGAGCGGAATGGCCAATTTCTCGGATGTAGCAAAATCCGCCTGGCAGACCGATGACGGCTCGGCCTCGTTCTGCGTTCCGATGGCCTCAGTAATTCATGGCTTCATCTACAACAAAGATGCCTTCGAAGAGCTTGGCCTGTCCGTGCCGGAAACCGAAGAAGAGTTCTTTGCTGTCCTCGAAAAGATCAAGGAAGACGGAAACTACATTCCAATGGCCATGGGTACGAATGACCAGTGGGAAGCCGCCACCATGGGCTACAACAATATCGGCCCCAACTACTGGAAAGGCGAAGAAGGTCGTCTGGGCCTGATCGATGGATCGCAAAAACTGACGGACGAGCAGTGGGTTGCCCCTTATCGCCAACTGGCAAAATGGGGTGATTATCTGGGTGACGGGTACGAAGCACAGACCTATCCCGACAGCCAGAACCTGTTCACGCTTGGGCGCGCCGCCATCTATCCGGCAGGCAGCTGGGAAATCAGCGGCTTTAACAATCTGGCCGATTTCGAAATGGGTGCGTTCAAACCGCCCGTACCGGCAGCAGGTGATGATTGCTATATCTCCGATCACACTGATATCGCGATTGGCCTGAATGCCGCGTCTCCGAATGCCGAAGCGGCCCGGACCTTCCTTGATTGGGTCGGCTCGGAAGAGTTCGCAACGATCTATGCGAACGCCCTGCCCGGTTTCTTCTCGCTGTCCAGCTTTGATGTCCCCATGGAAGATCCGCTGGCGCAGGAGTTCGTCAGCTGGCGCGGAGATTGTGGGTCGACCATCCGCTCGACCTATCAGATCCTGTCGCGCGGAACACCAAACCTTGAAAACGAAACCTGGAACGCCTCTGCTCAGGTGATCAAGGGCGAGGAATCTCCCGAAGACGCCGGTAAGCGACTGCAGGATGGCCTGGCCACCTGGTACGCCCCGCATCAGTAAACCACTCACGACACCAATGGCTCCGGCTGTCAGGCCGGAGCCAACCTGAACTCTCGAGGCATGACATGGGCAATAGCCGGATCAAATGGCACATCGTGGTTTTTCTGGCACCTGCTGTGCTGGTTTACTCGGCCGTCATGGTCTTTCCACTGTTCAATACGCTGCGGTTGGCGCTTTACACCGAAGTTGACCAGACCCGCGTGTTTGTTGGCCTCGACAATTTCCGTACCCTGTTTGGCGACCCACTGTGGTCTGAATCCTTCTGGAACGCATTGGGTAACAACTTCTGGTTCTTCTTCATCCATATGCTGGTGCAAAATCCAATCGGAATTGCATTGGCCGCGATGCTCAGCCATCCACGATTGCGTTTTGCCGCTTTCTACCGTTCAGCCATCTTCATCCCGACAATCCTGTCCTTTGTAATCGTCGGATTTGCATGGAAGCTGATCCTGTCCCCGATCTGGGGCATCGCGCCGGATATGCTGGCTGCGGTTGGCCTCAAGTCCCTCTACGCCCCTTGGCTGGGGAAAGAGGAGTACGCTCTGACAACACTCGCGCTGGTCTCGGTCTGGCAATTCATCGGGATACCAATGATGCTGATCTATGCCGCGCTACTGTCGATCCCCGAAGAAATTCTTGAGGCCGCCGAGGTCGAGGGCATCACCGGAATGGCCGCCTTCTGGAAAATCAAACTCCCGCTGATCCTGCCATCGATCGGCATCATCTCGATCCTGACCTTTGTCGGTAACTTCAACGCATTCGACCTGATCTATGCTGCACAGGGCGCGCTTGCGGGGCCAGATTTCTCAACCGATATTCTGGGCACTTTCATGTACCGCACCTTCTTCGGCTTCCAGCTGCAACTGGGTGATCCGCATATGGGATCGGCAATTGCAACGGGCATGTTCGCGATCATCCTGACCGGAGTCTGCATCTACCTGTTCCTGATACAGACCCGTATCCGCCGGTATCAGTTCTGAGGGGGATGGGATCATGAACAAAGCCCGCAGAAACCCCTTCAACATCGCTGCCATGCATGGCGCGCTGATCCTGTACACGCTGATCGCGCTATTCCCGGTCTTTGTGATCGTGATCAACAGCTTCAAATCCCGAAAGGCGATCTTTCGTGAACCGCTGGCCCTGCCGGATGCCGAAACATTCTCGATGATCGGTTATCAGACGGTGATGAAACAGGGTGATTTCTTCCTGTATTTCCAGAACTCGATGATTGTGACCGTAGCGTCGTTGTTCTTCATCCTTCTGTTCGGAGCGATGGCGGCATTCGCGCTCAGCGAATACCGGTTCAAAGGCAACACTCTGATGGGGCTCTACCTGGCGTTGGGAATTATGATCCCGATCCGCATCGGTACAGTTGCGATCCTCGACATGATGGTGGCGACGGGGCTGGTAAACACGCTGATGGCGCTGATCCTCGTCTATACCGCACAAGGTCTGCCGCTGGCCGTCTTCATCCTTTCCGAATTCATGCGCCAGGTCAGCGATGATCTCAAAAACGCCGGCCGCATTGACGGGCTCAGCGAGTATACGATCTTCTTCCGGCTGGTTCTGCCACTGGTGCGTCCTGCGATGGCGACCGTGGCCGTGTTCAACATGATCCCGATCTGGAACGATCTGTGGTTCCCACTGATCCTGGCCCCTGCTGAGGAAACCAAAACGCTGACGCTGGGCAGCCAGGTCTTCATCGGACAGTTCGTCACCGACTGGAACGCGGTTCTGTCCGCGCTCAGCATGGCAATCCTGCCGGTGATGGTTCTGTATGTCATCTTCTCGCGACAACTGATCCGCGGCATTACTTCGGGGGCGGTCAAATGATCCGGGTTCTCATCGCAGGTCTGGGCAACATGGGGCTGAGCCATGCGCTGGCGCATCACCATCACGCTGACGCTATAATCGTTGGGCTGGTGAACCGATCCGGTACGGTCGATCACGCTGACCTGCAGTCATACCCGGTCTATACAGACTTCCATACGGCACTGGCCGAAACCAAGCCGGACCTGGCCGTGATAGCCACCTACTCCGACAGCCATGCCGATTTCGCCTGCGCAGCCATGGAGGCCGGGGCGCATGTATTCGTGGAAAAGCCGCTGGCAACTACAGTTGAAGATGCCCGTCGCGTCGTGGACAAGGCGGTTGAGACCAATCGCAAACTGGTCATCGGCTACATCCTGCGTCACCATCCGTCCTGGATGCGGCTGATCTCCGAAGCCCGTGATCTGGGTGGTCCCTATGTTTTCCGCCTCAATCTGAACCAACAATCGACCGGCCCGACCTGGGAGACGCACAAGGCTCTGATGCAGACCACCTCTCCCATCGTTGATTGCGGTGTCCACTATGTCGATGTGATGTGTCAAATCACCGACGCCATGCCCGTTCGCGTCAACGGAATGGGTCTGCGGCTGTCGGATGAGATCGCACCCGACATGTACAATTATGGCCAGTTCCAGGTGGTCTTTGAGGATGGCTCCGTTGGTTGGTACGAGGCCGGCTGGGGGCCAATGATGTCGGAAACCGCGTTTTTCGTGAAAGACATCGTTTCACCCAACGGTGCTGTATCGATCACCGAAGGCAACAAGGGCGATTCAGACGACGTGGACGGCCATACCAAAGTGGGTGGCATTCTGGTGCACAAACCTGGCGGAGATACCCTGATCGAAATGGAAGGCGAACCCGGCCATCAGGAACTCTGCGATGCGGAACAGGCTTACATGCTGAAAGCCATTGCCGATGATATCGACCTGACCCGCCACATGAGCGACGCGGTGCAATCCCTGCGCATCTGCCTTGCAGCCGATCAAAGCATAAGAACCGGCCAGCCGGTCGACCTGAAGGAGACGTAACGTGACCGCACTGACTCTGAGCAATGTGTGCAAGTCTTTCGGCCAGGTGGAGGTCCTGAAAAACATCGACCTGACCGTTGAGGAAAACGAATTCGTCGTATTCGTCGGTCCTTCGGGCTGCGGTAAATCTACGCTCCTGCGCGTAATCGCGGGATTGGAGGATGCGACATCGGGCACTGTCGAAATCGACGGGGAACGGGTCAATGACACACCGCCTGCCAAGCGCGGCATTGCCATGGTGTTCCAGTCATATGCGCTCTACCCCCACCTGACGGTCCGGGGCAACATGGCGCTGGGTCTCAAACAGGCCAGACATCCGAAGAGTGAGATTGACCGTCGCATCACCGAGGCCAGCAGGATGCTGTCTCTGAAACCGTATCTGGAACGCCGCCCAGCCGAACTGTCCGGTGGTCAGCGCCAGCGGGTTGCAATCGGTCGCGCGATCGTGCGGAATCCGAAACTGTTCCTTTTCGACGAACCCCTCTCAAATCTGGATGCGGCGCTCCGCCTGAACACACGGGTCGAAATTGCCAATCTGCACCGACAGATCAGTGCCAGCATGATCTACGTGACCCACGATCAGACCGAGGCGATGACGCTTGCGGACAAGATCGTGGTTCTCCGGGATGGCAGAGTCGAACAGATCGGCAGCCCGATGGAGCTGTACAACAACCCCGCCAATCGTTTTGTGGCCGAGTTCATCGGCTCTCCGGCCATGAATTTCGTACCGGGCGACATGATTGGCGGCAGCACCAATACCGTAGTTGGGATACGCCCTGAATACGCTCAACTCGGCGCAACCGGGCCGCTGTCAGGAACTGTTGTGCATGTCGAAAACCTGGGCGCAGACACCAACGTTCTGGTGAATATCGGTACGGATAAACCCTTCACCGTGCGCGCGTTTGGCCAGCACGATGTGTCCCCGGGCAGTGAAGTTGGCATCAATTTTGAAGCAGGCAATACGCTGACCTTCGGCACTGACGGGCTGAGGCTCTAGGTTTGCTCTACTTCTCGGACCGGCCCGAGCGTATAACGTAGACCAAAGCAGCGGCAAAAAGGACCGCCATCGCGTACCAGGTCAACGCATAGGACAGATGCGTGTTTCTGAACTTGACGATGGTAAGACCACCGCGAGGCCATGCCTCGGGCGCACCTGCATGTTCTGCGTCGATGAAATAGGGCAGCGTATCGCCAAGTCCCAGAGCCTTGGACATTGCCAGCGTATCGCGCGAAACCCAACGGTCATATCCCGGATCATTGCGCTCCAACAACGTGCCCTCGGGCTCAGTCGGGCGCAACAATCCGATTATGCGGGAATCCGTTTCAACCCAGTTCTCGGGTTGCTTCTGATCTGACGAAACAAAACCACGATTGACCCACAGCACCCCCTTGTCTGTTGTCATCGGTGACATGACCCAGAATCCGGGCCCCAATTCGGTAACCGCCTTGACCAATATCGCGCCAGTCGTCGGGAATTGACCATCAACAGAGGCACGCAAATAGGCATGCTGGTCTGGATCGAATACATCAGGCAGCGCGGCCGGTTCACCAAAGGCCCGGCTTTCAACAGCTTCGATTAGCTCTACTTTCCAGGCCAGCCGCCGCATCTGCCAGTTGCCCAGCAAAACAAAGACAACAATCAACACCGCCGACAGCCCCAACAGCAGCACGGTCACCCATCCGGGCCGTCGGGCGGTATTTTGATCGCTCATGGCAGGTTGCGAACCCGCTCGATCTGTTCATGTGCGGGCATCATGTTGGCATCCAGATTGAACATGACCCAGATCGACCCCGCGAGGACAATGACCAGCAGCAACACCGTCAAGCCAAGCGACATTGCCTGCCACCCCTCCTCGGCCTTCAGGGTAACGTGCAGAAAGTAATGAATGTGCACCAGCATCTGTGCCGCGCCCAGCGTGAAGATGATCGCAACAGCCCAGGCCGTATTGTCCATCACATCACCTAGTACGATCCAGAACGGGATCAGAGTCAGTACGACGGAAAGCAGGAAGCCGATGACATAGGATTTGAAGGTGCCGCCGGCCCCTTTTGCGTGATCGCTCATAGCAGGACCCCCGTCAGGTAGACCAAGGAAAAGACACCGATCCAGATCAGATCGAGGAAGTGCCAGAAAAGGGACAGGCACATGACCCGCCGCTTGTTTTCATGGGTCAGTCCATGCTGGCCCAGCTGAGCCAGAAGCACGAGCAACCAGATACTGCCACCCAGAACGTGCAGACCGTGCGTGCCCACCAGAATGAAGAACGACGACAGGAAGGCACTTGCCATCGGGGTCGCACCGATGTGCCAAAGGTGCTTGAACTCTTCGATTTCCAGATACAGGAACCCTGCGCCAAAAAGTCCTGTGACGATCAGCCAAAGAACAGTGCCGCGCAGGTCATCCATCTCCATCCTCAGAACAGCGAACCCGTACGTGATCGACGAGAAGAGCAGCGCAAAGGTGGCGACCAAAATCATCTCGATATCGAACAGGTCGACAGGGGCCGGACCGGCCGCATAGTTGCGGCCCAGAACAGCGTAGGTTGCGAAGAGAATGCCGAAGATCAGGCAATCGCTCATCAGATAGATCCAGAACCCAAGCATGGTTCCGTTTTCGTGATGCTCTTCGTGATCGTCCCCGTGATGGGGATCTTCGATGACGAAGAATTCTTTCGGCTGATCCGTACTTGTATCCGTCATTATTCCGCAGCCCCCGCCAGCAGTTGTGTCCGCTGGTCTTCGATACCCTTCACTTCATCTGCCGGGACATAGTAGTCGCGGTCGTAGTTGAACGTATGACCGATGCCATAGACCAGCGTCGCAGCGAAACTGACAGCCGCCAGCCACCAGATATGCCAGATCAAAGCAAAGCCCATGACGGTCAGGAACCCGGCCATAACAACGCCTGTGGCCGTATAGCGCGGCATGTGGATCGGAACGAACCCATCGGTGGGTCGCACGAACCCTTCGCGCTTCATCTGAGTGAAGGCGTCCAGCTCATAGACACGCGGCGTGAAGGCGAAGTTGTAGTAAGGCGGTGGTGAAGAGGTCGACCATTCCAGCGTACGTCCATTCCACGGATCGCCCGTGACATCGCGCAGCGCATCACGATTGCGGATAGAGACATAAATCTGCACCAGGAACGCCGCGATACCTGCTGCAACGAACAACGCGCCAACCAGAGCGATCACGAAATAGACCGAATAGAAGGTGGTCTCGAACTGACTGATACGGCGGGTCACACCCATCAGGCCCAGCACGTAAAGCGGCATGAAGGCCAGATAGAACCCGATCAGCCAGCACCAGAAACTGACCTTGCCCCAGAATGGCTCCAGCTTGAATCCGAACGCTTTGGGCCACCAGTAGATGATGCCAGCAAAGATACCGAATACTACGCCGCCGATGATCACATTGTGGAAATGCGCGATCAGGAACAGCGAGTTATGCAGTACGTAGTCTGCTGGGGGCACCGCCAGCAGAACGCCGGTCATACCGCCAATCACGAAGGTCAGCATAAAGCCCATGACCCACAGCATCGGGGTCTCGAACCGGATGCGGCCTTTGTACATGGTGAACAACCAGTTGAAGATCTTGGCCCCGGTCGGGATCGAGATGATCATAGTTGTAATACCAAAGAAGGCGTTCACGTTGGCCCCTGCCCCCATGGTGAAGAAATGGTGCAGCCATACGATATAGCTGAGCACCATGATCACGCAGGTCGCATAAACCATCGAGGTATAACCGAACAGCCGCTTGCCGGTGAAGGTCGGTACGATTTCCGAGAATATTCCAAAGATGGGCAGGATCAGGATGTAGACCTCGGGGTGACCCCAAATCCAGATGAGGTTCACATACATCATCGGATTGCCGCCCAGATCATTGGTAAAGAAATGGGTACCCAGATAGCGGTCCGCCGTCAGCAGTGCCAACGTTGCGGCCAAAACAGGGAAGGTCACAACGATCAGAATGTTGGTACACAGGGTCGTCCAGACAAAGACCGGCATCTTCATCAGTGTCATACCCGGCGCGCGCATCTTGATGATCGTTACCACAAGGTTGATGCCTGACAGAGTTGTCCCGATCCCGGCAATGTTCAGCGACCAGAGGTAATAGTCCATGCCGACGCTCGGACTGTATTCGAGCCCCGAGAAAGGCGCATAGGCCAGCCAGCCCGCAGTCGAGAACTCACCCACAAACAGCGACAGCATAATCAGGACCGCACCCGAGATGGTCAGCCAAAGGCTGAGGTTGTTCAGGAACGGAAAGGCCACATCGCGCGCGCCGATCTGCAGCGGCATAACGTAGTTCATGAAGCCGGTTACAAAGGGCATCGCCACGAAAAAGATCATGATAACGCCATGGGCGGTGAAGATCTGGTCGTAGTGGTGCGCGTTCAGATAACCCTCGCCTCCACTGGCGGCGATGGCCTGATGACCCCGCATCAGCAGCGCATCCGCAAAGCCACGCAGCAACATGATCAGACCCAGAACCATGTACATGATCCCGATCTTCTTATGGTCGATGCTGGTAAACCATTCCTTCCAGAGATAACCCCAAAGGCGATAGTAGGTCAGCGCTCCGACAACGGCCAAACCGCCGAGCATGACAACGATGAACGTGACCAGCACGATCGGCTCGTAGAAGGGAAACACGCCCCAGGACAGCTTGCCCCAGAATGGGTCCACACCCGAAACAAGGGCGATACCGTCAGCGACTTCGTGAGATAGCGACATAGCGTTATCTTTCCAGTTCTTATTCGTTTCAGGTCAGTTCGCGGCCGCCGGGGGAACCAGCGTCATCGCAGTGATAATTTCGTCTTCGCGGATGCGCATTTCGGGACGGATCATCGCCATCAGCGCACCGGGGTCATCGGCCGAGCAGATGCCACGGAACATTTCACGGTTCCAAAGCCCCTCAAGGCCACCACCGCCCAAGGCATCCACCATCATCATGTCATTGAGGCAAAGCGTATCATCCTCGATGCACAGATTGACGATCTTGTCCCACAATCCGTCTTCGACCGTGTTGTAGTAGGTCACAGGGTGGGAAATGCTGGGCTGGTTCAGTTGAGCGAGTGATTCCCGGTCCAACTCGGTTCCCTGCGCGCGCACCTGTTCAACCCAGGCATCAAAATCTGCCTGATCCTTGCCATGGAACTTAAAGCGCATCTGCGAAAAACCTTCGCCGCTGTAATTGGCCGAGAAACCGTCATAAATGCCGGCTTCGTTGATCACCGCATTCAACTCGGTCTGCATACCAGACATGGCATAGATCTGTCCTGCAAGCGCCGGCACGAAGAACGAATTCATAACGGTGGTCGATGTGATTTCGAACTTGATCGGCCGGTCCACGATCGCAACGACTTCGTTGACAGTGGCAATCCCCTCTTCCGGGTAGATGAACAGCCATTTCCAGTCCATTGCCGAAACCTGAACCACCATCGGTTCGACAGATTCGTCGATCTCTTCAACCGCTGAAATCCGCCTCAACGGCTCAAATGGATCCAGCCTGTGGGTCGCGACATAGGTCAGCCCGGCAAGACAGATGATGATCGCCAAGGGCACGGACCAGATGATGATCTCAAGACTGGTCGAATGATCCCAGTCCGGCTCATACGTCGCATCCTTATTCGACTCGCGGTACTTCCATGCGAAGAATACGGTCAACGCCATGACCGGAACGATCACGATCAGCATCAGGACCGTTGAGTACAAAATCAGGTCCGCCTGCTGAACGGCGACATCGCCGGAAGGATCGAGGACAACCATGTCGCACCCTGCCAGTGCGATTAGCGACAACAATGCTGCCGCGGGAAATGCGCGCTTCATTTTCTTGCGTCTCTTGGATCGGTTTTGGACTGAAGAGTTGCTAAGCTGGCGAGACATTCACGTACCTCTGCTTGCGAGGCCCCTTGTGCTGTTTTCTATGTCGTGGTGCAATGCGACAAATGATGACCCACAGAATTACCTTTGGCTTGGTGCTCCGGGAACGATGGGTATCCCGAACATTCGAGACAGGAGTATATCATGACCAGCGTTGATAACACACCACGCTACTCAGCTACGATTGACGAGGTGATCACCACCGTCGTCATGGCGCGAGTAACTGATTTCTTTGGATTTTTTGTCTATGCTATCGCTTCGGCCCTGGTATTTCCCCAATTGTTTTTTCCGATGCTCGACCCGCTG
Organism: Ruegeria arenilitoris; assembly: GCF_013030265.1. Classification (GTDB taxonomy): domain Bacteria; phylum Pseudomonadota; class Alphaproteobacteria; order Rhodobacterales; family Rhodobacteraceae; genus Ruegeria; species Ruegeria arenilitoris_E. Next base: position 151,562 of record NZ_WPZQ01000007.1, on the reverse strand, counting down.
TCTGGTACGCTGGCGTCATTTGCGATCTTTTCTCTCGCATTTCTCGCACGCCCCGTCGCAAGCCTTTTGGGTCGAACCTTGCAGTACAAAATAGGCCGGGTCGGCAAGGTGTCACTCGCGCTTTTGCTGCTGGGAACGTCCACTGTCGCCATCGGTTTGCTGCCGGGATATGAGAAAATCGGCTGGCTCGCGCCTGTTTTATTGGCTGTTTTGCGCATTCTTCAGGGTCTTGGACTCGGTGGCGCCTGGGACGGATTGACGCTGCAGCTACAAAGCGCTGCGCCAAAAAACCGCAAGGGCCTCTATGCCATGGTACCCCAACTGGGCGGACCTATCGGATTCGTTGTGGCCGCTTCGATATTCTTCGTTCTCAACGGTTTTCTGACAGAAGAAGAGTTCATCAAGTGGGGCTGGCGGTTCGCATTCTTCGCAGTAATGGCGGTGAATGTCGTATCCCTCTATGCTCGCGTCCGGTTGCTGAATGCCGATCTGGGCGTTGAGCCAGAAGTCACGGAATCTGCACCTCTGAAAGAGCTGGTTCAGAACGAGGGCAGAACCATCCTGCTTTCGGCCTTCCTGCCTCTGGCCAGCTATGCGCTGTTCCACATGGTCACGGTGTTCCCGCTTGCATTCGCAGCCATCTATGAGCGGTTCGAGATCACCGAGGTTCTGACCGTGCAGTTGATTGGCGGTACGCTGGCGATCCTGACAGTGATTGCATCGGGCATTCTGGCGGACATGTACAACCGGCGCACAGTGATCAAAATCAGCACGGTTCTGATCGTCCTGCTCAGCCTGTTGATCGGAACATTGGCCCATTATCCGTACGCCTATATCCTGTTCGGCTTCCTCGTGCTGGGCCTGTCATACGGTCAGGCAAGCGCCATTGTGCCAAAGCGCTTTCCGAAGAAATACCGCTATTCCGGTTCCGCTATGGCGACGAACCTGTCCTGGATTTTCGGAGCAGCCTTTGCGCCCCTGGTGGGAATCGGGCTGACTGCAGTATTCGGCCTGTGGGCTGCAGGACTGTATCTGCTTTCGGGTGCGCTGGTGACATTTGGCGCGCTTAGCCTGCTGAACAAACGCGATTCAGACGACAGATCAGCTTGATCAACGAAAATGTTCACCGGGTAAGCGATGAATGCTTGCCCGGCGAGCGACGTGAGGCAAACTTAGCTATTCGGCAGCTTCAACCCGAATGGATCTGATCGAAGGATCTGTGCGCCCGTAGGCGGCCAGAATTCGACCACTCCACTTCTGGGCGATGTAGTCTGCCATGAAACGAGATGGCGCCATCAGGGTTGCGACGCCCCCTGCCCTCTCGACCTCAGTAAGGTGCTGAAACCAACTTGACCAGAGTTCAGGGTCGCGCCCATGCAGGGCCGCCTGAACGGCGCTCCAGACTTCGTCACCGTCTGTCTGAGCTAGGGGTGACTTAACTGCGAATGGAACTATGTTCGATGGTTCAACCTCCGGCTCATGTCCCATTCGTTCCGCAAAGTCTGTGCCAATGACAGGCCAAACCGTAGACGTATCCAGCATGATCTGTTTGAGGTCCAGCTCGTAAACGGCAACGCGTCCGCGAACAGCCGGGCGCTTAACCGCTATCCAGCCCAAACCACGTAGCTTGGCCATTTCTCTTTTGACCGTGCGCTCATCGACAGACCAAAGGCGGGCAATTTCTTCCCGCCCAATCGACAACTCATTGTTACGCCAGTTGTATCGCGTGGTGATCAGGCTCATGATTCGCAGAATGCTGCGCTGACGATGCTTGTCACCGGATAAGGCATGGACAGCCAAAGCCGATAAAATATCATACTTGAGGGCTGGCGCATTTCGGCCAACCGGCTTTGAAAGCTGCATCCGGGTCCTCACCGTCTCGATCTGCCTCGTGCGGGTTAGTCCGCATCGTTAGCGCCGTTTCCCAACGCTTTTCGTAATGTTGTCCTGATTAGCGTCCAATGTGACGATTCTGTCAAGAGCTCTCTGAAATTGATGTAATTCGGAGCCCCATTCCGATCTAAAAATATAAATAGATTGGTGAAGTATTGGTGATGGGGGACATCTTGTGCGTCCCCCTATTTGAGAGGTTTGTCCCCCCAAATCGGGCGGAGCTCTCCGATCTGTCCCCCTAAATCTTGTGCACTAAGCCAAGCGATGGGTGAACGCAGGGAGGTCTCCTCTCCGAATCGGTCGGGCGTCGAAAACCCCTTAGTTTCTTACCCGCGGGTAAGATTGGGATTTCATAATAATTTCTTTTGCCAAAAACGCAAACCAAGCGTAAAAAGCGAATAGGCAAAAATTTACGTCCAATAAAAGAGAGCTGAGGCATGTACACGCACGAAGACCTGAATGCATTGCGCAATCAATCCCTGAAGTTGCAGGGTTGGATTCGCCAGCAAACTTTCAGCCCCGAGATGGAGAAGACGCTGCGCCGGTTTTCCAGCTGGGAAGTTTCCGAGCTGATATTTCGGGTGAACCAGTCAACCTTTCGCGGCAAGCTGGCCGCTGACCCTTCTCTGCCCGGAGGAGAGGTGGAGCCAGACGGCCGGCAACGTTGGTTCAGCCTTGAGGAGGTCAATGAGCTGCGTCGACGGCTCAAGGTCAATCGCAGATCCCTGATGCCGCCACGTCCTGTAGGAAAGCGGGCTATCCGTGCGGCAGTCGCGAACTTCAAGGGTGGCGCCGGCAAATCGACTGTCGCATTGCATCTAGCGCATGCCGCCGCTCTGGATGGGTATCGCGTGCTGGTGGTAGATTTCGACCCCCAGGCGACGCTGAGCCATTCCATGGGTCTAACGGATGTGGCCGAGGACTTCACCGTCTGGGGCATCATGGCGCGGGACCTGATCCGCGAGACCGAGCGGATGAACAACCGCCCGGCGGCCGCTGAATCCGGAACCGCCCTGCCCCGCCGCGAGTTGCCGCCCTCGATCACCGACATGGGTCTTGGTGACCTGCGCATCGCAGACTTTATCAAACAAAGCTCATGGTCGACCATCGATGTCATCCCCTCCTGCGCCAACGCTGCCTTCGTTGAATTTGCCTCTGCGCAGTATCGGCATCTGAATCCGGAATGGTCGTTCTTTGCCGCGGTGTCCCGATATCTCGATCAGATTCCCGACGATGCCTATGACCTGATCCTGTTCGATTGTCCTCCGGCCATTGGGTATCAGTCGATGAATGCGGTCTTCGCTGCTGACATGCTCTATGTGCCGTCCGGCCCAGGATATTGGGAATATGACTCGACCACGTCTTTCATTGGTCAATTGGCTGAGGCGCTCGAAGACCTTGCCTATGGTTTCGACAAGACCTTACCCACGGGTAAGATTGGTCTGCCCAAGACATTCTGTGAACTGCGCTTCTTGTTGACACGTTATGAACCCGGAAACGCACTGCACCTTGCCATGTTCGATGCGTTCCGCAAGGTTTTCGGCGAACACGTTGCCGAGCACCCTGTCGAGATGACCCGCGCAGTTGAGCAGTCAGGCCGCTTCCTGAGCTCGGTCTATGAAATGGACTACCGCGAAATGACGCGAGAGACCTGGCGGCGCGCACGATCGACCTTTGACAATGTATATGAAGAATTCCGGGGCGTAATGTTGTCGGCCTGGGACAAGCTGGAGGATGACGCATGAGCCGTAAACGCAGAATGTTCGATATCGATATGCCGGCTGTTGAGGATATACCGGTTGGCAAGGTTCCTGACAAAGTGCTCGAAAAACGTCGCGGTCCAATGGCCGCTGCGATTTCCGAAAATGCGGATGCGTTGCGGGACCAACAATCTACAGAAGATGCAATTCGGTCCGAGAATGATCGATTGGCGCATGAGCTTGTCCGTTTACGTTCCGAAGGTCTTGTGACTGAGCAAATTGCATTATCCGATGTGATGACTGAAAAGCTGACACGTGATCGCAAACCCGGCCCTGATCCCGAACTGGATGAGCTCAAACTTTCAATCCAGGAGATTGGCCTGTCCAACCCGATCCGTGTTGAACGTCGACCCGATGGACGATTTGACCTGATTCAAGGAATGCGGCGTCTCTCGGCATATCGCGCCCTGTACGAGGAAACCGGTGATGAAGCCTATGCCAAAATCCCTGCAGGTATCGCCGAAGCGTCAGAGCTGAACGACAGCTATCGCCGTATGGTGGATGAAAATCTGATCCGCAAGGATATCTCCTTCGCTGAAATGGGTGCACTCGCGCGGGCATTTGCAGATGATCCGAACAACGATTGTGTGGATGTCGATAAGGCTGTGTCGATCCTGTTCAAGTCGGCGAGCTACACGAAGCGCAGCTATATTCGGGCTTTCGCCAGCCTTCTTGCCTTGCTGGAGAAAGTGCTGATGCATCCCAACGACATTCCGCGCAATGTAGGTGTGGAACTCAAGCGCAAGTTTGATACAGATCCCGGCCTTATCGGGCAGGTGAGCTCTGCGTTGATGAGTGAACCTGACCGGGACAGTAGCCGTGAAGTTGCCATTTTACGCAGCTTTTTAAACACAGAAGCTGCCGAGCCAACCAAGAATGTTACGAAGAACAACAGCAAACCACGTCGAGCCAAGACAACGTTTCAGGTGTCTGGACGGGCAGGGATCGCAAAGTGTTCGGCATCGAGCGGGCGTATTGATCTGCGGTATGATCTCGATTTCACACGAGTTGACAGGGCCCGATTGGAACAGGCCATCTCGACACTTATTGCGGATCTCTGGGAAGAGGATGATCTTACCCACGGGTAAGAAAGTGATACCTGGCTTGAATTTCAGCAATGGCGTCGGAGAGAGTTCCGGCGCCATTTTGTTTGCAAACTATCCCAGCAGATCTGTCGCCGGATTCTCGGCAATATCGACGTCATCGTAGTATTTCTGGGCCTGTGCGAGCGAGCGATGCAGGGAGAGGCGCATTGCGGCCTGGATCGGCGCGCCGTCTAGAGCCGCCTGTGTCAGGAAGCCGGAGCGCAGCCCGTGCGGTGAGGCATAGTCTTCGGGCAGGCCCGCCAGTTTCAGTCGGTGCCGGATAATCTGATAGATCGCATCTGGTGACAGGCGGCGCTTGAGTACGCGATCCGCTTTGGAGACAGGGCGGAACAGAGGCCCATCGCGAATTTCGCCAAACTCGATCCAATGGACCAGCGCCTGTGCGGCACGCCCCTTGAGCACCAACCGGGGTGTCTCACCTTTCTGGGTTGTTTTGGTTTCTAGCAGCGAAAGCCAGATCAGCCCAGCCTTGTTGAAATCCTTCAGACTGACATCCTCGCACCGCAATCCGGCAATCTCGGAACGTCGTCGCCCACCCGAGGCCCAGCCCAACATTAGCAAAGCCCGGTCACGGCAATCCCGACGGCTGCCGCGGCAGGTGGCCAGAAGCCGCTCGAGAATGCCACGCGTGATAGGATGGGCAGATTTCGGGGCAGGGGGGCGGGCCGTAGCCCGGCGTGCCTTGGCGCGCGCCTGTTTGACCTGGGGCGCATCAAAAGGGCTGGTCAGGTTCTTCATCCGGTGGAACGCCAGCCAGGACGCGATGCGCCGGTCCAGCGTGGACGAGGCCGGGCAGGTTAGCGTCTTGCGCAGTCCCTGCGCGATCAGCATCTCTGCGGTTTGTCGGGCGATGTCCGCCTCAGATGCGCTGCTGAGATCGCGGGCGTGATCGATAATAAAAGCGAGCGCTGTGGCCTCGGATTCCGGCCAGGCCAGTGCGGCACCAAACCGGGCAGATTTCCATGCTGTGATGTAGACCAGATCACGTTCGTAAGCCCGCAAAGTGTTTACCGGGGTTCCTCGGACATACAGGTCACTCAGCGCCTCCTGATCGACGAGCGTTAGGGCAGGGGTAGTGGCTGGTAGATATTGGACAGGAGGCTTCATGACCGCCATTCTGTGCCGATTTTCTGGTGAAATCAATCATACATGATAATTGGTACTTATCATATCTAATATTGAGTGAGTCAAATTTCTAATGTAATAAACAAAATATGCAAATAATGCGCATAAAGATGGCAGGCATATTGTAAACCAATAAAACTACTGGAAACTGTCGCAATTTCTGAACGATGCTGAAGGAGGCCGAAGAACAGCCGTCACCCTGTCAAATGCATAGGCTGCTGCTGCAGGGAGATTTCGGGCGTTAGTCGATCTCTGGGCATCACGCAAACTGGGTCAATGCCTGCCCAATTAGCTTTTAAGCGGTGTTTGAGTGTCGAAGCTCGGCTTTGGTCGACCTTTGGTTTGATGAAGCGATGGGTCGGTTTCGACAAGGTGTTGACGCTATGACCCGTAGGTAAGACAGCTCGTCATGAGCAAACGTGTTTCGAAAGCCTACTTGAATGGATACTGTTCTTTGCGATCAGTGATTTTATACGCCGTTTGAGCCTAACGTCGTTTCGTACCGGGGGTGTGCGAGTTTGAATACTTGTTGGCGGGGCGCGGCATCATAGTCAGTCACGAAACGATTTGTTCATGGTGATTAAACTCGGACCTCAATTGGGAAGGTGTTTTCGCAGTAAGCTGCTCAAATACCGGGTCTGACCTGATTGATGTTGACCGATACAAGACAAAGCCAAAAGTCCAAGATCGGGTTCAAAGACGGTTTCGCAATGAGCGGCAAGCTTTCCGCAGTATCCACACTCGGTGACGGCTGGCGTTTCTATGCCGGGAATGATCTTCTAAAGTTGCATCCTTGTTTCTTAGAGACCGCTGCGTCGTGGCCATGCTGAAGAAAAACGAATTGACCGAGATTCTGGTTCTGGTCACGCCGCATTTCAATCTTGCGGCGACGATGGCGTTTTTGGACCCATTCAGGGCTGCAAACTACCTAGCTGGAAAACAGCTTTTTCAGTGGAGTATAGCGTGTGAAACCGGCGCGCTTTGCCAAGCCAGCAACGGGGTGGAAGTTGCAGTCAGGCCGCTGGATTCCATTAAGCAATCACGACCAGACATAGTCGTTGCGTCCAGCAGTTGGACGCCCGAAGCTTTCACCAGTGAGCCCCTCCTTTCTGCGATACGCAAATACGCACGGACTGGCAGCTATGTTGCAGGGATCGATACCGCGGCCTTCATCCTGGCCGAAGCAGGTCTCTTGCGGGGGCGACGTGCCACCGTCCATTACGAGCATATAGATGCTTTCGGTGAGAAATATCCAGAGACTGAGGTGTGTGAGGATTTGTTCCTTCACGAAGGCAATATCGGTACTTGTTGCGGCGGGGCTGCAACCGGCGAATTTGCACTGTTTCTGCTGCACGGGATTGTCGGCGATGCACTGACAAACGATTGCGCAAAATATCTGTTCTATCCCAATCTTCGTGGGCTGGGCGCACATCAGACCGACAGCCAACTGGAACCTCTGGGAAACACGGCGCCGCCCAAGGTTCGGAAAGCGATCGCGATCATGGAACAGCACTTGGAAACGCTGATTACCATTCCCGAGCTGTGCAGGCTTGCTGGGGTTTCTCAGCGTCAGTTGAACCGCCTGTTCCAGGAGTATGTGAAGACCAGTCCGCAATTGTATTACCGGGATATCCGGTTGGACCGGTCGAGGGGGTTGGTCACACAGACAGAGCTGCCCATCTCCGAAGTTGCGCAGGCCTGCGGATTTCCCAGCCAGGTCCATTTTGCACGGGCTTACAAGCAACGCTTTGGTCTGCCTCCCAGTCAGGATCGGATCGAGGGCAGGGTACCGTTCGAGTTTCGGGCCTGGCCGATGTACCGTCCGGCTGTGGGTATAAGGGATGGCGAATAAAGTTTAGTTTGTGGCGATTAGACTGCCCGCACCATTGTGGTTTTTGGCAGATCATACCTTTGCAAACCGGCAGGCAAAGGAGTGTCCTAAATGACAGACCTACCGACCCAGGCTCAGTTCGCGACCATCGCTGAGGGCTATTCGGCGGATGCGGGCAATTCGCAATCTCTGAAAGCCGACGCTTATGTAAAGCAAGAGTGGTTTGCTGCCGATCAGCGTGAAATCATAGCCAAGTCCTGGCAATGGGTTTGCCACGTTGAGAAACTGCGGGAATCCGGGTCGTTTGTGACCATCGAAATAGCTGGGCAACCTATTGCGGTGGTTCGGGACCGCGCGGGTGCTCTGAGGGCGTTTTACAACGCCTGCAAACATCGTGCACATGAGTTGCTGAAAGGGGAGGGCAGTACGACCCGCATCATGTGCCCGTATCATGCTTGGGTCTATAAGTTGGACGGTCAGCTGGTACGTGCGCCGGAAACTGAACATCTTGAGAATTTCAGCACCGGTGAGATCTGTCTCGATCAAGTTCAGGTCGAAGAATTCGCTGGCTTTGTTTACGTCAATCTGGATCCGAGCGCGGCATCGCTGAAAGAGCAGTCAGGCAGTCTGGAAACTGAAATCCGCCATTGGGCACCTGACATTGACCAACTCACCTTTGGTCACCGCCTGACCTATGACATCAAGTCGAACTGGAAGAATGTCGTCGACAATTTTCTGGAGTGCTATCACTGCCCCACCGCGCACAAGGATTTCTGCGATCTGGTGGATATGGATACCTACAAGGTCACCACACACGGCATCTATTCCAGCCACATGGCGGATGCGGGGAAGTCGGCAAATACCGCCTATGATGTTTCCAACGCGACCGTGCGCACCCATGCGGTCTGGTGGTTGTGGCCGACAACCTGCCTCATGCGTTATCCGGGACGGTCCAGCATGATTGTCCTGAACATCATTCCCGTTGGACCGGATCGGACGTTGGAGACATACGACTTCTTCCTTGAAACGCCCGAACCCGATGAAGGCGAACTGGATGCCATCCGGTATCTGGATGAGGTCCTGCAGGTCGAGGACATCAGCCTGGTCGAAAGCGTTCAGCGCGGTATGAGCACGCCCGCTTTCACCCAAGGACGCATTGTCAATGACCCGACCGGATCGGGAAAATCCGAACACGCAGTTCACCACTTTCATGGTTTGGTTCTGGAGGCCTATGCCGGAGCCGTCAGATGACGCGGCCCAACATCGTTGTCATCATGGCAGATCAGCTGGCCCCACATTGGACCGGAGCCTACGGCCACCCGGTCGCCAGGACTCCGAATATCGACGCGCTGGCGGCACGGGGGATGCGATTTGATGCGGCTTACTGCAATTCGCCGCTTTGCGCGCCGTCTAGGTTTGCTTTCATGTCGGGCCAGTTAATCAGCCGCATCGCCGCCTATGACAACGCAAGTGAATTCCGCGCTTCTGTCCCAACCTTTGCGCATTATCTTAAGGCGTTGGGATATCGCACCTGCCTGTCCGGCAAGATGCACTTCGTAGGCCCCGACCAGAAACACGGGTTTCAGGATCGCGTCACCACCGATATCTACCCTGCCGATTTTGCGTGGACCCCAGATTGGGAAGCTCCGGACGAGCGCATCGATAAGTGGTATCACAACATGCAGACGGTCAAGGAAAGCGGTGTAGCTGTCGCAACGTTCCAGACCGATTACGATGACGAGGTCGGTTTTGCTGCGCGTCGCTGGCTGATTGACCGGGGACGCGAACGCGCGGCGGGGCAGGATACACCCTTTTGCATGGTGGCCAGCTTTATCCATCCGCATGATCCCTACGTCGCCAAACCCGAATGGTGGGACCTCTATGATGACGATGAGATTCCCATGCCCGAATTTGTGCCAGCGCTGGATGAGCAGGATCCGTTTTCGCGCCGGGTGATGGATGGGATCGAAGCCAGCGTGGTGCCCCTGTCCGAGGAAGAGGTGCGCCGCGCCCGCCGCGCCTATCTGGCGAATGTCAGCTATTTTGACAGCAAGGTCGGTGAAATTGTCAAAGCCATCGAAGATATCGGTGAAAGCGACAACACCATCATCATCGTGACAGCAGATCATGGCGATATGCTGGGTGAGCGTGGGTTGTGGTACAAGATGAACTTCTTCGAACACTCTGCCCGTGTACCGCTGATTATGGCGGGCGCGGGTGTTTCCCATGGCGTAGCCGGAAATGCGTGCTCGCTTCTGGACCTGTTGCCAACCTTCATCGACATTGCTGGTGGCAGTGCAGCGACTTTGGGCGAACCGGTGGATGGCCGTTCCCTGATGCCCCTTGCGCGTGGCGAAGCCGACCCGGTGGACGAAGCGATCGGCGAATACTGTGCCGAGATGACGCCCTATCCCGTTTTCATGATCCGGCGCGGGCCTTTGAAGTACATTCATTGTGATGCAGACCCGCCTCAGCTTTATGATCTGGCTCAGGACCCGCTGGAAACGAAAAACATAGCTAATGGGTCCACTTATCGCGATGCTGCCGCAGCTTTCGCTGCAGAAGTGACCGAGCGATGGGACAGTGAAGAACTGCGTCGCAATATTATCGCCACTCAGAAATCCCGGCGCGCGCTGCATGCTGCGATGGAGGCAGGGGCCGGAGAGCATTGGGACTACAACCCGCCGTCTGACGCCAGCCAGCAATATGTGCGCAACCACATGGATTGGACCGTGGCGGCCGAACACTATCGTTTAAACCCGAGGACCCCCGATGACAGGAAAACTTGAAGGCAAAACCGCTTTGGTGACTGGCGGGCGCGGTGGCATTGGGCGTGCAATTGTTGCGCGCTTCCTCCGCGAAGGTGCTCATGTCTATGCCGCCGATCTTACCCCGCAGGGCTCGCTGTCTGAACATGACGAGGATGGCAGCGTCTTTGTCAAACTGGACGTCACGCAAGAGACCGACGCAGTCGCGGCAATGGAGCGGGTCCAATCCGGTACTGGTAAGCTGGATATTCTGGTCAACGCCGCAGGGATCGAGATTGAAAAAACCATCGAGGACACCTCGCTGGAAGAATGGAACCGCAGCTTTGCTGTAAACTGCACTGGCACGTTTCTGACTTCGAAGTACGCACTGCCGCTGATGCGCAAAGCGGCCCAGTCAGGGACCAGTGCCAGCATCATCAACTTCGGTTCCTATGACGGTTTCATCGCTGATCCGGGTCTCGCAGCCTATTGTGCCACCAAAGGGGCCGTCCACGCGTTGACCCGCGCGATGGCTTGTGACCATGGTCCTGAAGGCATTCGCGTCAACGCCATTTGTCCGGGCTATATCGATACGCCAATGCTGCAAAGTTTCTTCACCGGTGATGGTTCCGGCGCTGGCGGGAAAACCATTGATCAGCTGCAACAGGCGGTGCGCGATGTTCACCCGATGCGAACCTATGGCACACCCGAGGACATTGCCAATCTGGTTAACTGGCTGGCCTCGGACGAAGCACGCTATGCCTCAGGTCAACTGTGGGTGCTGGATGGCGGGCTGTCAGCCCAGGTGCAGCAGATGAAGCTCTGAGGATCGCGCCATGCCAAAGCAGAAGTCTGTCATCATCACCTGCGCTCCGACCGGGGGGATTCACACGCCCACCATGTCCGAGCATCTGCCGATCACGCCTAGCGAGATTGCAGCCGCATCAATCGAAGCAGCTGAGGCAGGCGCTTCGATTATCCACCTTCATGCGCGCGACCCGGAAACCGGAAAGCCCGATCCAAATCCCGACCTATTCATGGACTTCCTGCCACGGATCAAACAGGCCACGGACGCGGTCATGAATGTCTCGACCGGAGGTGGTCTGGGCATGACCCGCGAAGAACGCCTGCGCGCTGCCGTAAAAGCTTCGCCCGAGATGGCAAGCATGAATATCGGATCGATGAATTTCGGCATTTTCCCGATGAAGGATAAGTATTCGAACTGGAAACACGCGTGGGAGCCCGATTTTCTGGACATGACCCGCGATTTCATTTTCCGAAATACCTTCGCGGATATCGAATACTGCATAAAGGAACTGGGGCAGGGCCACGGCACCCGATTTGAATTCGAATGCTATGACCTCGGCCACCTCTACAACCTCGCGTGGATTCGCGATCAGGGTTGGATCGACGGTCCGATTTTTGTGCAGATGGTGTTTGGTATTCTGGGCGGTGTTGGCGCCGACCTCGATAACCTGATGCATATGCACACTATCGCCAACAAGCTGTTCGGGGATGAGTATGAATGGTCGGTTCTGGCCGCCGGTCGCTTTCAGATGCCTTTTACGACCCAAAGCGCATTGCTGGGTGGTAATGTCCGCGTCGGGATGGAGGACAGCCTGTATATCGGGCCGGGCGAAAAGGCCGTATCCAGCGCCCAGCAGGTCCGGAAAATTCGCGACATCGTCGAAAATCTCGGCCTGACTGTCGCCACCCCTGCCGAGGCGCGTGCGCGCCTTGGGCTTAAAGGTGGCGATCAGGTTGCCTTCTGAAGGGGGAGAGCATGCAAACAAAAATGCAGATCAATGGCGAACTGGTTGCCGGGGACGGTGCCGCGCTGACCATCGTGGACCCGGCCACCGGGTCCGAGATTGCGCAGGTGAATGAGGCCAGCCCAGAACAGGTCGAGGCCGCGGTGCGTTCGTCCGAGGAAGCCTTTGAGAGCTTCTCGCGCAGCACCCCGGCGGAACGGTCCGCGCTTTTGCTGGCTATCGCGGATTGCCTTGAAGAAAGTCAGGATGAACTGGCCGAGCTAGAAAGTTTGAACGCTGGCAAACCCTGGCCTTCGGCTCGTGACGATGAGATGCCGCTGACAATCGACACGTTCCGGTTCTTCGCTGGCGCAGCGCGGACGATGTCTGGTTCTGCCGCAGGTGAGTATGTGGCGGGCCATACCAGTATGATCCGTCGCGATCCGGTTGGGCCAGTCGCGGCCATCGCACCCTGGAACTATCCGCTTATGATGGCCGCCTGGAAGCTGGCCGCGCCCATTGCCGCAGGTTGCACCGTTGTCCTGAAACCCTCGGAACTCACGCCGTTATCCACGTTACGAGCCGCTGAGCTTTTGAACGATATTCTGCCTAAAGGTGTTCTGAATGTGATCCATGGCGCCGGTCCGACTATCGGAGACCAACTGATCAACAGCCCCGCGATGGAGGCCATTACCGTAACCGGCAGCCCGGCCACCGGCATGGCGGCGATGCGGGCTGCAGGTAATCAGATCCGCCATGTGCATCTGGAACTGGGCGGCAAGGCCCCGGTGATCGTCTTTGACGATGCGGATATCGAAGCCGTTGCCGAAACGATCAGGTTTGGCAGTTTTTTCAACGCCGGTCAGGACTGTGCTCAGCCTTGCCGCGTGCTGGTACAAGACGGTGCCTATGACAAGCTGGTCGCGGCAATTGCGGCTCAGGTCAGCCAAATCAAGATCGGCAGTCAAAAAGCTGAAGGCACGGAAATGGGCCCGGTGATCTCAGCCGGCCAGCGTGACCGCGTGGCGGGCTTCGTGGACCGCGCCCGCACCAGTTGCGAGGTCGTAACCGGCGGCGCTTCAGGCGACGGTGCGGGTTACTTCTACCAGCCGACCGTTTTGGCCAATGTCGACAACGATGCTGAGGTGGCCACTCATGAAGTCTTCGGCCCCGTCGTCTCAGTCTCTCGTTTCAGTGACGCCGAAGATGCCTTGCGCATTGCCAATTCTGGCCGTTATGGGCTGGCCTCTTCGGTCTGGACCGCAAATGTCGGTCGCGCAATGGAGATGACCAGCCGACTGCGTTACGGTTTTACATGGGTCAACACCCATGGGGTAGGGACCCCGGAAATGCCATGGGCCGCGATGAAAGGGTCCGGAACCGGCTGTGACATGAGTGTCTATGCCCTCGATGCCTATACTTCGATCCGTCACGTCATGGTGGCACACTGATGCGGTTGGCTGGGAAAAGAGCACTGGTCACCGGTGGCCGCCAAGGCATCGGGCGCGGGATTGTTGAGGCTTTTTTAGCCGAGGGCGCAACCGTTAGCACATGCGGGCGCGGCAACCGGCCTAAGGGCCTGCCGGATGCGGTAACCTGGTACGGTGCGGACGTATCTGACGTGGAGCAGGTCGAAGAACTGGCTCAAGCTGCCGGTGTCGTCGATATTCTGGTCAACAATGCTGGCGTGCAGGTTGAAAAAACTGTTGTCGAAAGTACCGACGCCGATTGGGATCTGGTCATTGGGGCTAATTGTCGGGGCGTATTTAACATGTGCCGGGCGTTTATTCCGGTCATGCCGCAGGGCGGTTCGATCATCAATATCGGGTCGATTTCCGGCAAGGTCGCGGACCCATCCATGGCGCTCTATAACGCGTCAAAGGCCTTTGTTCATGGACTGACACGCTCGATCGCGGTGGATCATGGCCCAAAAATTCGCTGCAATGCGATCTGTCCCGGCTGGATCGAGACAGGCATGTTGGACGCTGGATTTGATCTGTCCGATGACCCGCACGCGGCCCGAAAGGACGCGCTGTCCCGGCATGCCACACGCCGGTTTGGCCAGCCTGCCGACATTGCCGCCATGGCTGTATGGCTGGCGTCGGATGAGGCAGGGTTCGCCACAGGGCAGTTGTTCACGATTGACGGTGGAATGACTGCTGCATCACCTATCAATACAGGGCTATTCTGATGGTAGAAATCTCACATACTGCTGTTCTGGGCGCGGGCACTATTGGCGCCAGCTGGACCGCCCTGTTTCTGGCCTCGGGCCGGTCTGTAACGGTCTACGATCCCGCCGATGGTGTGGAAAGCGGCGTACGCGCCTATATCGACCAAGCCTGGAAATCCATGGATGAACTGGGTCTGACAACGCGAGGTTCCCACGATCAGGTCACCTTCGTTCGTTCGGCGCGCGAAGCGGTTGAGGGCGCGGACTTCGTACAGGAGAACGTCCCCGAACGCTTGCCGATCAAGCACGCAATTTTTGCTGAGATCGAACCGGGTATTGCGCCGCATGCTGTCATCGCAAGCTCGGCTTCCGGCCTGACGCTTGGCCAGATGCAGGCAGGTTGGCAAAACCCGGGTCGCTTTATTCTTGGCCATCCTTTCAACCCGCCGCACCTGATCCCGCTGGTCGAAGTGATGGGCAACGACCTGACTGACGCAGATGCGGTGTCCACGGCCGAGGCATTCTACAAGGACATCGGTAAGGTCACTATCCGTGTTAACAAGGAAGTCCCCGGCCATGTCGCCAACCGATTGCAGGCGGCTGTCTGGCGCGAGGCCATTCACTTGGTGCAAACCGGTGTCGCCAGCGTCGGAGACGTCGACAAGGCCATGTCCGCTGGACCTGGGTTACGATGGGCCGCCATGGGGCCGACGACACTCTTCAGCCTTGGTGCTGGATCAGGCGGTCTTCCTGCTTTTTGTGATCATTTCGCCGACACGTTCAATGGCTGGTGGGATGATCTTGGAACACCCCAACTCACTCCTGAAGTTGCAGAATTGCTAGCACAGGGTCTGGCGGCATCGCACAACGACACATCAGTCGAAGAACTTGCCGCTTTGCGCGATGCTAGAATTGTGAAGATGCAGGCGGCTTTAACAGAAGTGAAAGAGGGAAAGTGACTATCGAAAAGCAAAATGCAGCCCAGAAATAGCAGGGCTGCCACCTATTCTGCTTGCTGTGCACTCAAGGGAATTTGTGACTGAACCGCTTGGGACCAAAGAAATCCACTATGGGTTGGGAACAACCATTGTGTGTTCCGGTTTCCAGCTCAGCCAGATTTCGCCGCCTTCTGGTAGGTCCGGGATGTCCTGATCGCGCGCGATCACCTTGAATGTGTTTCCGCCGTTTTCCAAAACACAGGTCGCCATTGCACCAGCAAAGATGCGCCGGACCAGTGTTGCGGGGATCTTGGAAATCGCATCCCCGCCGGGTTCCGAGGTTGAAATGCTCATGTTCTCGGGCCGGACAGCGAGAGTAGACTGTTCTGTCGCCCCGCTTGGCAGTTTGATATCCGCCCTGGCGGAGCTCAGCGCTGTGCCGCCCTGTGCGGTCAGAATGTTTGCTTCACCCAGAAACTCGGCTGTGAAGATATCGACGGGGTTATTGTACACCTCCCGTGGTGGGCCGGCTTGAATCATAGCGCCTTGTCTGAGGATGCCGATCTTGTCGGACAAGGTCAGAGCCTCCTCCTGATCGTGGGTTACAAAGATCGTAGTAATCCCAATCTCGCGCTGGATGCGCTTTAGTTCGATCTGCATGTCCACACGCAACGACTTGTCCAGCGCTGACAGAGGTTCGTCCAGCAACAGCACTTTGGGATTGGTCACGATTGCCCGCGCCAATGCCACGCGCTGTCGCTGCCCGCCGGAAAGCTGGTGCGGTTTTCGGTCGCCTAACTGGCCAAGCTGAACGAGCTCTAACGCCTCACCCACACGGCGGCGCTCTTCTGCGGCGCCTACTTTACGCACGCGCAGTCCAAAGCCTACATTGTCTGCCACCGTCATGTTGGGAAACAGGGCATAGTTCTGAAACATCATCCCGATATCGCGCTTTTCGACCGGAATGTTCTCGACAGATTGGTCGCCGATATAGATCGAGCCGCTATCCGCAAAGATGAAACCCGCGATGGTGCGAAGCAACGTTGTCTTGCCACTGCCGGACGGGCCGAGCAGGGCAAAAAAACCGCCGTTCGGGAAATCCATGGTGACATCGTTCAGCGCCTTGAGCGATCCAAAGGATTTAGTGACGTTCTGAACAGAGACTTCGGCCATCAGCGCTCTCCTCCGAAATTTGAAAACCGGGCTGCAAACAGCATCACGGCCATTGAGATGACGATTATGATTGTCGAGATTGCGTTGATTTCCGGCGTGAAACCTTTGCGGATCGACGTGTAGATCAGCACCGGCAAAGTACTGTCACCGGGTTCGGACAGGAAATACGAGACGACGAACTGATCAAAGCTGACCGCGAAGGCGAACAGGGCACCCGCGATGATACCCGACGCAATCCATGGCAGGGTCACGCGTCTGGTCACGGTCCAGCTGTCTGCGCCCATGGATCGGGCAGCCTCTTCCAAGGTCACGTCAAAGGTCGCCAGCCGAGCGCTTACCACCACGATTACGTAAGGCAGAGCGAGAGCGACATGGCCAATCAGAACAGAAGGTGTGCCACGCCCCAATCCGACGCCGTAGAAAAAGATCAACATTGCCGTGCCGGTAATGAGCCAGGGGATTGCGATCGGCGGGAACAGCATGACCTGCAGAAATCGCTTTCCGCGAAACTCGAACCTGAAAAGCGCCAGAGATGCGGCTGTCCCCAGTGTTGTGGCAATCACCGTTGTCGTCAGCGCGATAAGAACCGACCGGGTCGCGGCGTTTAGAATCTCGGTATTCTGGCCCAGTTTTTCATACCAGGTCAGCGAAAACTCGAAAGGCAACTGATAATACTGCGAGGCGTTGAAGGACATGAACGCCATGACGATGATTGGCGCGTAGAGAAAGAACAGGATCAGCCCAAGCCAGGCTTTTCCGACCCAGGCGAGATATGTCCCCTTCATGCCTGAGCCCTCCGCAGAACCGGGCTGGCGGTTGCCAGGATCAGCAACACAACTGCCAGCAGGATAAAGGACAATGCGGCTCCCAATGGCCAGTTGAAGACAGCAACGAATTGGTCCTCGATGACGGTGCCAAAATATGTGCCAACGCGTCCGCCTAGGATGCGGGGTTCCATGAATGACCCGACTACGGGCACAAATATCAGCACGGCGCCCGCCAACAAGCCCGGCAGCGAAAGAGGGAGAATGAGGCGCCACAGGATGGTCAACTTGTTAGCACCCATTGAGCGGGCGGCATCAATCAAGCTGTCATCTATTGCCTGCAGCGCCAGATACGACGTCAGGATCACATAAGGCAGGTAGGAATGAACCAGTCCGATCACGATGGCCGGAGTTGAGAACATCAGGTTCACATCCACCTCAAAAGGCAGAATTGCATTCAGGCCCAGATCGAGCACTCCGTTCCCGCGCAGCACGATCGCCCATGAAAAGATACGAACCAGTGAGTTTGACCAGAAGGGTAGGATAACCAGCAGAAACAGTGCCTCGCGCGATTTTCCCTTGATCACCTTGGCCAACACATAAGCGCAGGGAAAACCTACAAGCACCGAAACCGCGGTCACCGTCAGGCCGAGCTTTATGGATTTCCACAGCAGCGTTGCATAGGTCGAGGTTTGAAAGAACGCCTGATAGTTGTCCGTGGTGTAACGCCATTCGGCATCTCCAAACGGCACATCCGACAGAAAGCTGAAATAGAGCATCGCCGACAGCGGCAGAAAAATTGCCACTGTCAGCCAGATATATGCGGGGGAAAGCAACGAGGCGATCTTGAGCCTGTCCTGACGGGCAAGAACCGTTGACATGTCTGCTTTCTCCCTTGCTTTGGCCTGATTATTGCGCGGCCTTCAGGCCTTGCCATAGTTCCAGGTACTTCTCGCGGTTTTCATCGGAGACCGGACGCTGGAACTGCACACGGGCTACAACGGCAGGATCGCCCAGAACGCGCTTGTTGAATGCGTCATCAGGCAGAGCAGCAGCGGCCTTGGCATTTGCCGAGGCCGGGGCACCGCTTTCGGCCCATTTCACATAGAATTCCGGGTCAATCATCCAGTTGATAAAGGCGTGTGCTGCCTCTTTCTTGGTTGAGGTTTCAGGGATGGACAGCCCGTCAAGCCAACCGATTGCGCCTTCATCAGGGACGACGAACTGAACCGGCAGACCAGAGGCCATCGATCTGCTTGCAGAACCAGACCAGAATGTCGCCACGTCCAGATCACCGGCGGCCATGAACTGGTTCCAGTCGTTCTCCGAACCCCAGTAGGTTTTGATCTGTGGCATCAACGCCGCCAACTTGGCCTCAATGGCATCCAGATCCTGAATGTCGTTGATGTTCTGACCGGTGGCGATTGCCGCGAACTGAACCGCCTCCAGCGCATCGTCGCGGATCGACACTTTGCCTTCATGTGCTGGATCCCAGAACACCTCGATCGAGGTTGGCATTTCGCTGAACTCATTGGTGTTCACTGCAAACGAGGTCAGGCCCCAGGTCCAGGGCACACCATGTAGCGCACCACCTGCATTCAGGTCCTGATTGGTGGCCATGTTCTCTGAGACATCGCTAAAGTTGGCAACAAGCGAGCTATCGACTGGCCCAATCAACCCTTCGGCCTGCGCCTGAGGGGTGAAGGCCGCATTGATCAGAACCACGTCATAGGCACCCGGATTGGTCCGCAGCTTTGTCAGCATCTCCTGTTCCGAGTTGAAGTATTCATGAACAACGGTGTGACCGGTGGCTTCCGTAAACGCAGCGATGGCCCAGTCCTGATCGGTGCCATAGCCCTGCCAATTCAGAACGCGAATTTCATCAGCCAGTACGACCGTGCCCATGGTTGTGAGGGCAACTGAGGTTGCCAGAAAGATGTGTTTGTTCATTGTCGTCTCCCAGTTGGATGGTCTTTAGCTTCGGTTCTCGATCAACCAGCCTCTTTCTTGCTCAGGGCGTTTTCGACGACCGCTTCGGTTGGGGCTGTCGCCGGTCCTTTTTGTGTGGTCGACAAAGCTGCTGCGACATTTGCGTAAACGGCAGCTTGTTTTGGTGTTTCGCCGCGTGACATTCGGGCAATGAAACTGCCGATATGAGTGTCACCCGCCCCATTTGTGTCCACGGCCTGAACGCGGAAAGGCGCGATGTGTTCAAGGGCGCTCGACCGGGCCAGAATGCAGCCGTCTTCGCCCAGACGCACTACGACACCTCCTCCGTTGGGGCGTGTTTCAGCGAGTGTTTTGGCGGCTTCGGCCGGATCAGCGTGTCCTGTCAAAACCGCTGCTTCCCGCATATTCGCGCTGATCCACGTTGCTCGGGTCATCGCTGCCTGAAGAGCCTCGCGATTTAGTGAGGCGACTATGGGCGACGGGTCGAAAACTAGGTTGCGTATTTTGTCGTCATCGGTCAGCCATTGGTGTAACGACTGACGCGATCCGGCGTAGTGCAAGGCATAACCCGACAGCAGCGTCCAGCCGAACTCATGAAAGCTGATCTGAGTCAGATCTTCGTCAGTTACATGCCCCTCGGCACCGTCGCTGGCCACGAACGTTCGCTCGCCTTGCGGGTCGATCATCACGGTGCAGCAACCCTGATCGCGGCTGAGATCCTGTGTCCGCAGAAAAGGAATACTCTCAGTGTTGAGGCCTTCGCGAACAATTTTGGCAAACGGACCGGACCCGATTGAGCCGCCGTAGAACACCATCATGCCAGCGCGCTTCGCGGCGACCATCGCGTTGAAACCTCCGCCCGGCGTGATGGAGAACCCTTTGACAATGGCTTCTTCCCCCGGCGCGGGCACGGCTTCGACTTCGTAGAGAAGGTCGGCAACGACACCGGACATCTGCAAGAGGCGATTGGTCATCTCGTTGCCTCCGTCGTGTCGCGTAGAGCATCTGCTGAAACGCCGCGCAGGGTCAGCAGTTGTTCAGCCGTCGCTTCGATTGCGAGGTCATTTGCCGAGCGGACAGGGGCAAGCACATTAGGGTCAATACTCTGGATGCCAGCGCAGGCACCTGCCATCGCGCCGGCAATCGCACCGATGGTGTCTGTATCGTCTCCTATGTTGGCCGCGATCCGAGCGGCTTCCCAAACATCACCTGAGGCCATTCGCACTACACCGAATGCCGCCGGGACAGATTCATATGATGCGACAGACGTTCCCACTAACTGCGCAAATTCGTCAGCAGCGATACCTGTGTCCGCAAGGTTCAATGCGTAAGATATCCGCTTGCGCATATCGGCTTCACCTGACCGGTAACCGCGTTCCTGCCCCTTCTCGGCAGCATCTAAAGCGGCTGTGATCGCAGCGTCGTAATCAAGCCCGTCCACGCCGCTGCTGACAACGGCTGCAACTGCCGCGGCAGCGGCGATTGCCTCGCCTGTGTTGTGCGTCATCCGGCAGGCCAGTTCGATGCGGTCCAGAAATGTGTCGGATGGTTGGTATTTGGTGGCAATTCCAACCGGGGCGATCCGCATCGCGGCCCCGTTCGTTGTACCGTTGCGTCCGGTTTCTAGTGCTGACTCCCCGGCCAGCATCGCGGCGAGCGCTGCTTTGGAGGACGGCCCCAGCAAATCGCGCAAACCCCGCGCCCTGACATCGCGTTCCCAATCCAGCAAGTCCTGTGCCCAAAGCACTTCGTCAAAGCCATTGCAGTCTTCGACAAGGCGTTTCGCCAACAAGAACGCCTGCTCGGTGTCATCCGTCACCTGTGCCGCCCGAAGGCCGTGCGAAACGGGATGATCCGGGTAAGGCGCGACATAGGTGGTGATATCACCATAGTGGTGTGCGATCTGCCGTCGCGACAGGGTTTGGGATGGCATGCCCAATGCATCCCCGACCGCTATACCGGCGAGGGCACCACACGCGCGATCATATGCCAAGCCTCTGTCCGTCAACGCTGTCAAAACTCCATTTGCAGACCGAACAGGTCCGGATCGAGAATGCTCTCGACGTATTCCAGGGTTGCCCCGTCGGCTGAACGCGTCAGACGGCAAAGCCGCAGCATTGGCTCGCCCTTCTCACGCCCCATCACGGCCGCATCCGCCGCGCTGAGGGCAGGCAGCACTCGGGCCCATTCTTTTCCCCCGTCGACGCTCAGCCCGCGAAGCCGCAGCGTTTCCGTCAATGACCCATTTTCAAGGCCGTTCTCCAGGATTTCGGAAAACCCGGGGCGCCAGGCAACCCGGCTTCGTTCGAGCGAAACGCCCTGACCGGTTTTCACGCGAAACCGCAAGCGATCGACGATCAGGAAGTCTGTTTCGGTCAGATCCGGCACGTCATTCAGATCCATTCCCCCGCGTGCAAGACGCAGGACACGGGTCGCGAGCTCGGTGTCACCCGAGGACAGCGCGACACTCCATCCGGTGCGGTCGTCGATAGTTTGACCACCAAAGGTCACAAACGATCCGATCCCTCTCCGGGTCGTGATCAAGCCTTTGCGGCAGAGGATTTCGAGGCTTTTGCGCACGGTATTTCGACTGACCGAAAACCGTCTGACAAGCTCATTTTCGCTGGCTAACGGTGTCCCGTTTCCAAGCCCGCCAGACCTGATCTCTTCTTCCAGCTGATGTGCTATTCTGACCGATTTGGAGGCTCCGATCAGATCGCTACTTGTTGATTCTTGTTCAAGCTTGTTCATACATGTACCTTATTCAGATTCAAAAACCTGTCAACAACGGTTTAGGGTTCATTCGCCAGCTGGAAATTGTCGCTGAGAATGGCAGCAGCAGGTTCTCTGCTGCTGACCTACAAAAATGTAACTAGGGTGTGCTTTCCGCAGCGAGGCACTTGCTGAGATGGACATTGTTTTCTAAGGTCTGCGAACACAGTCACAATCTACAACGGGAGGGCACAAGCTGAACATGCGTATCATCCGCCGACTTCAGCATGGTCCCCGTTTCGCCCTGTAAATACGTTTGCAGGGCGGGTCCGAGAAACAACATTTCAATCGGTCTGCCCAAAGCCGCATCGCGGCACCTCCTAGTATGAGCAGAGACTCCGATGACTGTTATGAATATCAACGCATTAAGCGTAATCCGTGGTGATCTTCTTTTTGATAATCTGAACCTGGCAATTTCCAAAGGTGATCGCATTGGATTGGTTGCCGCTAATGGCCGCGGCAAGACAACACTTTTGGAATGTATGACCGGCCAAAACGAACCGACGACCGGACAAATCATCCGAGCGCGCGGTTTGCGAGTTGGATATGTGACCCAATACGTTCCAGATCATGCCTTTGCCAAAACGCTCTACAATTGGGTGTTGGACGCCCTTCCTGCCGAGCAGGCGGAATATGAAAGCTGGCGGGTGGATGTGGTGCTTGATGACCTGAGTGTTCCGTACGAGTTACAGCATAGCCCACTCAATGAGTTGAGCGGTGGTTGGCAAAGGACTGCACTGTTGGCCGCTGCCTGGATTCAGGAACCAGATATCCTATTGCTGGATGAGCCGACCAACCATTTGGATCTGCGTCGTATTGGACTGCTCCAAAACTGGTTGTCCGGGTTGCGGCGCGATGTAGCAATTGTTGTGTCATCGCATGATCGAGCATTTCTCAATGCGACGACTAACCGAACACTGTTTTTGCGCAAGGAGCGATCACACGCTTTTCCGCTCCCGTTTTCGGCAGCACGCACAGCGCTTGATGAAGCAGACGCCGCTGACCAACGGCGGTTTGCCAATGATTTGAACAAGGCGCAGCAGTTGCGCAAACAGGCGGCAAAGCTCAAGAATATCGGCATTAATTCCGGGTCTGACCTTTTGGTCACGAAGACCAAACAGCTAAATGATCGGGCGGCGCAGATTGAGGCGAGTGCCAAACCCGCCCACCGGGAACACAGCGCAGGTGGTATCAAACTGGCCAACAGTGGAACTCATGCCAAAGCTCTGGTCATTTTGGATGACGCACGGGTTGAAACCCCGGACGGTCGGCTGCTGTACAAGACCGGGCGGAAATGGATTTTGCCCGGAGACCGCATCGTACTTTTGGGGGCGAATGGCACGGGGAAAACCCGATTGATTGAGATGGTACAAGATGCACTTTCTGGAAGCGGAGGAGCGGTCAGTTGTGCTCCCTCGGTTGTGCCAGCGTATTCTGATCAACATCTGAGCCAACTTTCGGATAGCGAGACGCCGATGACGGCTGTGGCGGGGCAGTTTGACATAGGTGACCAACGCGCACGCGGCGTGCTGGCGGGTGCGGGCGTGAAGATACAAATGCAAGATACCCGGATCGGAGCGCTGTCCGGCGGACAAAAGGCGCGTTTGGCGATGCTGATATTACGGCTGAAAAATCCGAATTTCTACTTACTCGATGAACCGACGAACCATCTTGATATCGAGGGACAAGAGGCTCTTGAGGATGAATTGATCACACATCATGCATCCTGTCTGCTTGTTAGTCACGATCGCAGTTTCTTGCGCAATGTCGGCAATCGGTTTTGGCTGATCACTGGGAAGGGACTGGAAGAAACGGACAGCCCAGAGCCGTTTCTGACGAAAGAGATGGGCTGATCGTGTATCCCGTGCTCCAGTAAATTTCTGAAGGTTGACCATCGTGAAGCGGGCATTGATGTCTTTGCAGCGAAAGCTCATTTGTCCGCTTTACCGCCCACTGCGAACCACACAAGGAATGCCCGGTTTCTGCACTATGTGACGGCTATGTAAGCGAGACGCCAAAACCAGACCAACGGCAACCCCCGGCTTGAAGGACTTGCTCAGGCTTTGAATATCTCGATCTCATCACGCAAACCGCGGACGGAATGGTATCCGACCGACTTCACGTTATGCGCCAGGTGTTTTGCGACGCTCTTTGTTATCAGTATCTTTTCATCCAGCGATTTGCACAGTTCCTGAACGCGACTGGCCACGTTTACTGCCTGACCGACGACGGTGAAATCCAATCGGTCCGGGCTGCCGATGTTGCCGAAGGTCACCTGCCCAAAATCAATACCGATTACAAATTCTATGGCTTCCCGACCTTGCTCTGAGGCTTTGTCGTTAAAACCGCGCAGATTTACCAAAGCTTGATGCGCCGCTTGAACAGCAGACCTGCAAGAGGCTTGTACGTCGTCAGAGTTAAATACGGCAAGTATGCCATCCCCCATGAATTTGAGAACATCGCCATCTGCATCCTGAATGGGTGATACAACCATCTCGAAATACTCACCCATCATGTTCAGCAAATCGGTTTCGGACCAGGTTGAGGCTTTCTCGGTAAAGCCACGGAGGTCCGCGAACAGGATTGCTGCGGAAACCGTCTTATGTTCGCCTCGCTTTATGTGCCCCTGACCGACTTCTTCAGCTGGGCCACGACCCAGATAGGTTTGAAGAAGACTCATCTGAGAATGGCGCATTGCGATGGGTTCCAAAGCTGCGGCAAGAGCGTAGCGCGTGTCTTCAATGTATCTGATGTGCTGGTCCGAAAACCCAGTTTCCGCATTCGAAGTGAAACTGGTACCCTGAACCGATCCATTGCCATGCTCCAGAGGGATGGCCAGAAAGTCTGTGGCACCGGCTTGGGTAAGCTCGGAATAAACAGGGTGTTCAGCCGCAAGATCGAGATCAATCAGACGTTTGCGCAGAGGACGCCGCTGAGTGACGACATATTCAAAAGGACTGCCGTGCCAAGCGCTGGTCGACAGAACTGTAGTCGGCACGGTGTAGCGGTGGGTTTCCTCGGGCGTCCAGATGATCCCCCATGCGCTCAGCAGTGGGTTGGAGTAATTCTGAGCAATCCGTGCACGGCTCAACGGTACGCCAAGCTTCTCTAGGCCTTCGCAATAACTTTTGACGATTTTTACCTCGTCGCCAAGCAATCGACCTTTGGAAATCAACCAATGGTTCAGGTGATCAATCTCGGACACGGTTCTCTCGCAATGTGTGGCGTTTAGACAATCTATACACCGTTGGCAGTGAAAGCACCTATGCTGGCCCGAAGGGTGCGATGTTGAAAAGGCAGGCCCTCGCTTACCACTGCGCTGCGCCGATGGTAGCGACCAAGCCATCCCGATCACTGAGGTTTGTTTTGCGCTTCCAAGTAGTACAATTGCTGCTGCATGTGCGGAAACGGTATTGTCGCGATACTGCCAAAAAAGCAGCCGCCCGTGTTTGCCGCAGCGATCTTGCTCAGTCCAAACCACTGACCGCAGACTTATTGCACTAAGCAGACGGGGTGAGATTTCCCGGCGACTTTGCCCAAAAATCTGACTGAACTCAAACGTTGACCACCGCTTCAGCAGTCTAAGCACGAGTTCCGTATGAGATCAGCTCTGACAAAAAAATGTCCGGGACATTCGTGGTTTAAGAACGCCCCGGGCTCCAATTCCAATCAATCGTTCAGATATACCGTTTCACCGGTACCTATCGCCTGTTGCGCAGCTTGCCCCATTCTAACGGCCCAGAGACCGTCTTCTAAACTCACGTCCGGCTTGGCTTTTTCGCCACGAAGCAAAGCCAGAAAACCCTCATGCTGATAATAGGTTGACCCGTTGTGATCCCCGGCTGCCAGCAGGCCGGGCTCCACTGGAACGTCTACTGCCACAGGCCCTTTAGGATTGCGTGGACTAACGATTACCTTTGGTGTTGGTGCGTCTCCCAGATGATCCGGCCAGAAGCGTCCGGGTCCGGGTACAAGCGCTTCGATTTTGGCGTCCGGCCCAACAGCCGATATTTCTTCTTGAAAGCGAGATCCTTCTGCGAACATGCAAAGCTCCAGCATCGCGCGCGCGCCAGAAGCAAACTCGGCCATTACATAGCCGTGGTCGAGAATATCCGGAGTTTCGCCGTCGTAACTCTCGTCCAGATGGTTGACGGCCTGCCCCCCGCTCGCGGTGATACGCACCGGGTCAGATTTCAATATCAAGCGCATGAGATCGAAGAAGTGGCAGCATTTTTCAACAAAAGTGCCGCCCGTATTGCGGTTGAATCGATTCCAGTGCCCGACCTTTTCAAGAAATGGAAAACGATGTTCGCGGATTGATAGCATCTTTATACCACCCGTCGCCTCAGCCTTTTCGATCAGAGCTGCAATGGGAGGCATATACCGGTATTCCATCGCAACCCAGATTGGGCACGGGTAATCGCGTCTTACCTGCTCCAGCCGATCCAAATCCCTTGAATCTGTAAACAGAGGTTTCTCTACCAACAACGGCAGCGGGCGCGTGTCAGCAACTTCGCAGATCTGATCCACATGCAGATGGTTCGGGCTGGCAATGACGATACAATCGAGTTCTTTAACCGTCAGAAGCTCCTGCACCGAACCTACCATGATTGCGGTTGGCGCAATCTTCGCTGCCGCAGCGGCCATCTCTGGATCAGGTTCAAATATTGCCGTTACACGAGTACCTTCCAGCAAGTCGATATTGTGAAGGTGCTCTTGCCCCATCATGCCGCATCCAATCAGCCCGTAATTGATGGTCCGGGTCATGCGTGCTTCCTTTTACTTTAGACGTTGGACGTAGTTGGCCCGATCCGGATCGAACCATGTTTTCGAGAACTCAACGGGTTCGGCGCTTTCCGACCAGCTGAAACGTTCGATATAGCCGGCTGCTTCGCCTGCCTGTTTAGTGAAATTGGGCGGCGTCCAATCCGGTAATGGTTGGACTGAAACCCTGTCTTCGGCCCTTGCGATCCAAAAACCCAGTTGGCGCTGATAGTAGCGGTAGAGAGAGTCGGAAAGCAGGCTCCGGTCGATCAATCCCGCTGATTCGTCGAGCCAGATTTCCTCGACCGCAATAATTGTATCATTCAGGTAGCGCATCCGGCGCACCCTTGAGCCCGCATCGGAGGCTCCGAAATCAGGCAGATCGGCCGGCTTCTTCAGATGATCAACTGAAAGGATATCTGCGCGCGGCAGCCCGCCCCCTTCAGGTAACTCAAGCCTGAACATCGCGTAGACGCTGTCTTGTGTTCCGGTCTCGCGAATATAGTTGCCCGAACCTTGAATGCGCTCCAGCATCCCTTTTTTTTCCAGCTCAGCGAGCGATTTTCGCAACGTCCCAACTGAGACTTTCAATTCCGCTGCCATCTCACGTTCAGGCGATAATCGTTCACCATCAATCAGGCGGCCCGCTGCGATATCGCGGATCAGCAGTTCTGCGATCTGGATGTAAACCGGCAGTGCGTTCGGATTTCTGTCGGATGCGTTCATGTGGGGCGCTTCACTCGGTCGCAGGAAAAATTGATACACTATTGATCTACATCAAAGCGATTGCTACGCAAGAGGAAAAGCGAAACCGACGTGGAGAGCGACTCAGATGACCATCGTCCCAATCACATCGCCCGATCTTGAAGAGGTTGAGGTGTCTTGGTTTGCGGCGCTGTGTTCAGATGATTATCAGTTTCTGGGTGTGCCTGATGGTGACCTGCGGTCGAGCTGGGAGCATTGTTCCGGCATCGTGAGAGAGGCCGAGGCGCAAGGATTTCGCAACATACTGTGCCCGTCTTCGTATCAGGTTGGTCAGGACACGCTGAGCTTTGTGGCGGGATGTGCGCCAATCACTGAAAAGATCAATCTGTTGGCCGCCGTGCGTTGTGGCGAGATGCAACCCATTATGCTGGCCCGCACCATTGCTACGCTGGACCACATGCTGAAGGGCAGGCTAACCGTCAATATCATCTCGTCCGACTTCCCCGGAGAAAAAGCCGACAGCGCTTATCGCTATCAACGTTCGCGCGAAGTGGTCGAGATTCTGAAACAGGCGTGGACACAGGATGAGATCAACCATGCTGGTGAGGTCTACAACTTTTCGGGTCTGACGACTGATCCGGCAAAACCTTATCAGACCGGCGGCCCGCTGCTGTACTTTGGCGGCTATTCCCCGTCCGCTTTGGACCTGTGTGGCGAGCATTGCGACGTCTACCTGATGTGGCCGGAGACCAAGGATCAACTGGCTGAGCGGATGAAGGCCGTTCACTCGGTGGCCGAGAACTACAACCGGACGCTGGATTACGGTTTGCGCGTGCACATGATTGTTCGCGACACGGAAGCCGAGGCGCAGGAATACGCTGATTACATCGTCTCTAAACTCGATGATGAATATGGTCGCGCGATCCGCGAGCGTGCGTTGGATTCGACCTCTCTGGGCGTTGCGCATCAGGCCAAGAACCGCGATCTGGCAGACGAGTATGGCTATGTCGAACCTGGTTTGTGGACAGGCGTTGGACGTGCCCGCTCGGGCTGTGGCGCCGCGCTGGTCGGGTCGACCGATCAGGTTATGTCCAAGATCGAAGAATATCAGAAGATGGGCATCCGTGCCTTCATCTTCTCGGGCTACCCCCACATGGACGAAGCAAAACATTTCGGCGTCCGAGTGATGCCCAATCTGAATACCTGCTCGCTGCCCGAAGCTTATGGGCGCGTGCCTGCAACCACCCCAGCCACTCCGCTGGGCAACGGAGTTCGCCGCTGATGCAACGTGTGAAACTGTCTGACACGCTGGAAATGAGCCGCCTTGTTTATGGCATGTGGCGCCTGGGCGACGACAGCGATACCTCGGCAGCCCATGTCGAGGCAAAGATCCAGGCCTGTCTGGATCAGGGCATCACCACCTTCGATCAGGCCGATATCTACGGCGATTACAATGCCGAGGCCGTTTTGGGTGCTGCCCTGCGCGAAAATCCTGCACTGCGCCAGAAGATGGAGATAGTCACCAAATGCGATATCGTGGCGCCTTGCGGGCGGTATTCGCATGCAAAGGTTAAGTACTACGACACGTCACGGGCGCATATCCTGAAGTCGGTCGATGCCTCTCTGACCGGAATGGCGATCGACCATATCGATCTGCTGCTGATCCACCGCCCTGATCCGTTCATGGACCACCATGAAACGGGTGCGGCATTGGACGAGGTCGTCGCCAGTGGCAAGGTCGGCGCGGTTGGCGTGTCCAATTTCCGTCCTTGGGATTGGTCCCTGCTGCAATCGGCCATGAAAACGCAACTGGTTACGAACCAGATCGAGATTTCGCTGGGTGAGATTAGCCCTTTCACCAATGGCGATCTGGCCTTTCACCAACAACATGGCCATCCGCTGATGGCGTGGTCCCCACTGGGCGGCGGTTTGCTGATGGCCGGAAATCCGCCGGTCGGTGTCGTTGCGGATGAGATTGCGGAGGAATTCGGCGTCGATCGAGCCGCCGTTGCAATTGCCTTTCTGCTTGCCCATCCGGCCAACATTCTGCCGGTTCTGGGAACAAACAATCTGAACCGGATCATACGCGCCTCGGATGCGCTCAAAGTCAAACTGGACCGTGAAAGCTGGTACCGCCTGTATGAGGCGGCGCTGGGACATGAGGTGCCATGATGAACGCAATCTCACGCGACATGACCCACACATTCGTGCCGCACAAGGACGACACTCGAACCCTGCGCGATGCCTTTGGCCGTTTTGCCACCGGCGTCACCGTCGTGACCTGCGACAGCGAAGATGGGCCGATCTGCATCACCGCCAACAGTTTCTCGTCCCTGTCGCTCGATCCGCCGTTGGTCATGTGGGCCGGTGACCGCAATTCGCGCCGGTTTCGTTATTTCCACACGGCACGCCATTTCAGCGTGCATGTTCTGTCAGCCCAACAGGCCGAGCTGTGTTTTGGTTGCTCAAAGGACGCTCATGCACTGCGCAAGATCGAACATGACCGCTGTGAAAACGGCACCCCTTTACTGCCGGGCAGCCTTGCCCGGTTCGAATGCAAGCAGCATGCCTATCACGATGCAGGCGATCACGTGATCGTGGTGGGCAAAGTTCTGAAGGTCAGCATGGCGGATGGAGACGCGCTGACCTTTTACGCCGGAAAGCTCGGCCAATTTGCGCATCACTAAGCGCAATATGACGACTGCGGGGCCAACTCGCGGCTGACAATGGGAGGATCCGCATGGGCGGATTGACGTCGGTGCTGGCACCGATTGCATTCGTAAACGAAACCGTGCTGCGATTGGGCCGCGCGGTCGGCGTCGTCGCGATTGTGCTCATGGTGATCGCAATCCTGATTCAGGTTTTCTTCCGATACGTGCTTGGCAACGCTTTGCCCTGGCCGGATGAGGCCGCGCGATTCTGCATGCTGTGGATGACCGGTTTGATGGCGCCGACCGCGTTCCGGCGCGGCGGGTTTGTGGCCATAGATATGCTGGAGCGTCTGCTGCCTCGCACCATTGGTCAGCTGCTAAACTTGTCCCTGTTCGTCATCTCGTTGGCTGTTTTGTTGGTTGCTGTGAAAATCGGCTGGTCCGAAGTCACTGGCTTTGGTGGAAAGTTCGCAACTGCTGCTTTGTACCTGCCGACATCTTTCAGTTTTGACGAATGGTTCCGCATTCCGCGCAGTTGGATGATGGCGTCGCTGCTTGTTGGGATCGTATTGCTGATCTCGGTGAATATCGAACTCATACTGCGGTCCTTCATCACGCTTATTGGCGGTGGTCACCTGTTGCCGGAAATCCCGGATGCCGCGGTGGGGGCCGAATAAATGCTGATCTGGTTCCTGCCCACTTTCCTTGTTTTCCTGCTGATCGGCCTGCCGGTCTTTTTCGCTCTGCTGGCCGCGCCCGGCATTCTGCTTTGGCTCAATGGTCAGACGAATGACATCACGCTGCTCTATCGCAATGTCTACAATGGCATGGACAGTTTCCCACTGATGGCGATCCCTTTCTTCATGCTGGCCGGAGAGTTGATGAATCGCGGCGGCATTACTATCCGTCTGGTCGAGTTTTCACAGGCTTTGATGGGGCATTTGCGCGGTGGGCTTGCGCATGTGAATGTTCTGAGCTCAATTTTGTTCGCGGGCCTTTCGGGGTCTGCCGTTGCGGACACTTCGGCGCTTGGGTCGATGCTGATCCCGGCAATGGAGAAACAGGGCTATACCCGCAAATTCGCGGCGGCGATTACAGCGGCGAGTTCCGTGATCGGGCCGATCATTCCGCCTTCGGGCATCATGATCATCTATGCCTACGTAATGGGCGAAAGCGTCGCTGCTTTGTTCCTTGCCGGTATCGTTCCCGGAGTGATGGTTGGTGTCGGCCTGATGCTGATGATCAAGGTCATGGCCGACCGTTATGATTTCCCGGTTGCCAGCCGCAAATACACCTGGCCCGAGCGTCGTCAGGCCAGCCTCAAGGCGTTCTTTCCGCTAATGACCCCGGTCATCATTCTGGGCGGCATTCTGGGCGGCATCTTCACCCCGACCGAAGCCGCCGCCGTTGCCGTGGGGTATGCCTTCATCATCGGCTTCTTTGTTCTGCGCACTCTGAGTCTGAAGGAAGTGCCCGAGGTTCTCAGCAATGCGGGTATGACCTCGGCCGTCGTGCTGTTGCTGGTTGGTGCAGCGATGGCGTTCAAGACTGTGGTCAGCCTCAGCCACGCGCCGGAACAACTCGCCTCGCTGATCCTCAGCCTGTCGGAGAACCCGCTGATCCTGCTGTTCCTGATCAACCTGCTGCTGTTCATCGTCGGCATGTTCCTGGATGCAGGCCCCGCGATCATCATTCTTGGCCCGATCCTGGGCCCTATCTTTACGAGCCTCGGCGTCGACCCGATCCATTTCGCCATTATCATGAGCGTCAATCTGACCGTCGGTCTGGCCACACCGCCGATGGGGCTGGTGCTGTTCGTGGCCGCCGCCGTGTCGCGCGAACGGGTCGAAACCATTGCCAAGGCAATCCTGCCGTTTCTGGCGGTCGAAATCATCGTGATCTTTTTGATCACCTATATTCCCGAACTATCCATGACGATCCCGAGAATAACGGGATTTGCAAACTGAACTGAGTATCACAGGGAGGAAACGCATGCTCAGAGATTTCTTCAGAACCGCAGCGGTGGCGACGTCGCTGCTGGCTGCATCCGCCATTGCGGCGACAGCGGCTGATTACACTTTGCGCGCTACGGCCAATTCGAATGAAAACGATGAAGACTATGACGGTCTGATCGTCTTCAAAAATTACGTCGAAGCGGCCTCGAACGGTGCGATCGAAGTCGAGTTGTTCATCGGCACGCAACTGTGTTCGAACGGCGCGGAATGCCTGCAAGGTGTGGCTGATGGCACTATCGACATCTACATCTCTACCTCTGGTGGTGCTTCGGGTATCTTCCCGTACGTTCAGGTCCTCGACCTGCCTTACCTGATGGCCGATGACCGTGTGGCCGAGCGTGTTTTGTCTGGCGATTTCACGCGCACAATGCGCGAGATGGCGTTGGAGGATTCCGGCGGTGCGATCCGCCTAATGACCATCGGCAACACGGGCGGCTGGCGCAACTTCGCGAACACGCAACGCCGCATTGCCGAACCCGCCGACATGGAAGGATTGAAGATCCGCACCGTGGTCGCCGACCTGCCGCAGGAACTGGTCAAGGCTCTTGGCGCGTCACCGACCCCGATCCCGTGGCCCGAGCTGTTCACAAGCTTCCAAACCGGCGTTGTTGAAGGATCCAAGAACGGCATCACCGATATCATGGGCATGAAATTCCCGGATGCGGGCCTGCAATACGTCACGTTGGACGGCCACGCCTATATGGGTGCGCTGTGGTGGATGAATAACGCCAAGTTCCAGGAGATGCCCGAGGATCTGCGCCGCGTGGTCGTCGACGGTTTCTATGCCCTGCAGCAGGCCACTTTTGCCTCGCCCAAGCGTAAGTCGATCCAGGCTTATGAAGATTTCGTTGCGGGCGGTGGTGACCTGTACGTTCCGACACCCGAGCAGAAAGCCGCCTTCAAAGATGCGGCCACACCCGTTTACGAGTGGTTCCAGTCCAACGTGGCCCGGGGTGATGAAATCTTTGCTGCACTAACCGAGGCCGTGTCCATCGCCGAAGGCGAGATCAACGCGTCGCGCGATGCAGACCTGAACTAATCGATTGTGGGTCGGGCCTGATGGCCCGGTCCTCACCGAAACGGGTACATCCACCCTTTGTAGTCGTTGACCAGAACATGCGCCTTTTCGATTTGCTCCGGCGACATTTTCTTGATCACTTCCTCAAGGCTGATCGCCGCGTCGGGGTCGCCACCGATAGCGCTGAGCGTATACCACATGTAGGCCCGCACCAAATCAGGCGCGGGCATGCCAAGGCCCAGTTCATAATACCAGCCGACGCCGGATTGCGCCCCGGGATGCCCCTTCATCGAGGCACGCAGGTACCATTCAAAGGCCCGTTCATAATCCTGCTCAACACCCAGACCAAGGCCATACATCACACCGATCAGTTCTTCAGCTTCGGCGTTGCCCGAGCGTGCTGCTGGCAAAAGTTCCTCACGCGCAGCTTCGAACTCGCCGGCCTCCATCATGTCACGGGCCTGTTCCAGCTCGGCCAGCGCTGGCGTCGCAAGAAGACAAAGGGCAAAAACAAACTGGCGCATGGGATGGCTGCTTTCCTCTGGGCCGGAACGGCAATGGCACAGGAGTTGCCACGACCGCTGACTGATGACGATTTCCTGTCCTTTGATATGGAACAGGCGGCGATCGGTCATCAACTGTTTTATGACCCGATCCTGTCGGGCAATCAGAACATATCTTGTGCACATTGCCACCATCCGGATTTAGGCACGTCGGATGGGTTATCGCTGGGGATCGGAGAAGGTGGGGAAGGTCTGGGGCCTGACCGCACACCGGGAACCGGACCTGACAAAATCCGCAAACGCATACCCCGCAATTCTCCGGGTTTGTGGAACCTTGGGGCAAAGGAAATCCATACTGTCTTTCATGACGGTCGCCTCAGTATCTCAGATGTTTACGGCAACGGCTTTAATTCCCCTGCACAGGAATGGTTGCCCGACGGGCTGAACTCTCTGCTGGCTGCTCAGGCTTTGTTTCCACTGACTTCACAGTTCGAAATGGCAGGCAACGTTGCCGAAAACCAAGTGACTGGGGCTGTGCATGATCGCATCGACAAAGGTTGGCCGATTTTGGCGAAACGCGTCCGTACCAGCCCATACTACGGTCCTGCGATGGTTGCTGCCTTCGATGAAGTTGAGACTGCTGAAGAGATCACCATTACCCAGATCGCAAACGCGCTGGCAGCCTTCATGGCAATCGAATGGCGCAGCACGGATAGTCCGTTTGATCAATATCTGGCTGGTAACACCGAAGCCCTGACAGCTGCCCAAAAAAGCGGCATGGACCTGTTTTATGGAAAGGCTCAATGCTCCTCCTGCCATTCAGGCCCGTTGATGACGGATCAGCGGTTTCACGCCTTGGGCGTGCCACCTTTCGGTCCGGGTCGAACCCGGCAATGGGACCCGTATGCCCGTGATGTCGGACGCATGGGTGAAAGCGATCGCTTGGAAGATGCCTATAGGTTCCGCACGCCTATGCTGCGCAACGTGGCCCTGACCGCACCTTACGGTCACAATGGTGCCTTTCCCGATTTGGAAAGCATCATTCGCCATCACTTAGATCCTCATTCGAGCCTAGAGAATTGGAAACCTCAAATGGCCGCGTTGCCAAGCGTTCCATGGTTAGAGAAAGCTGATTTTTTGGTTTGGGAAGACCGTTTCGAGATGGAACGTCAGATCAGTAAGATCGACATTGATCCGATCCAACTTACAGAGCCGGAAGTTCAAAACCTAATTTCTTTCATGCACACCTTGACGGGGTTCAGCGTGAATTCACCGAAATTTGGTGTGCCCAAGGGGTTTGTTCCTTAACCCTCCCGCACATCCCTAGTGCTGTTGGACAAAACTGATCTACACCAGCAGCATTGTGAAACAAATTCGAATGGCGGCGTTGGGCCGTTCGCGATTTGCTGCAGTTGCAATGCTCAGACCATCGACGAAAATCCGCTCAAGGCTCGAAGTATCAGTCAAAGCGCACTGCAGAGAACGGCGGATTTGCACCCAAAGCAACCGACAGA
Source organism: Ruegeria arenilitoris (assembly GCF_013030265.1). Lineage (GTDB taxonomy): Bacteria > Pseudomonadota > Alphaproteobacteria > Rhodobacterales > Rhodobacteraceae > Ruegeria > Ruegeria arenilitoris_E. The sequence goes on along the minus strand of NZ_WPZQ01000007.1, from coordinate 116,412 downwards.
GCAAAGTGCACAAACGTCTACAATTCGTCGGTCTGTTTGCACGCCTAATGTTGCTCGATACCGATTGTACAGAAGGGGAAATGGTCAGCATACTTTGAACGGCATCGGAGTAACTTTACCGGGCCAGCCGCTCAGGCAGAGCAATTCTTACAAAACTGTATATCAGCGGTGAGTTGGATTTAAGGCTCAAAGGTCACTTCCTTTCAGATAGACGAAAGGACAAGATATGAGTTTCCTAACAGCCCTCTACCCCAGAGTTTTCAGCATTCTCAGTGCGATGTTCCTCGCTCCATTCGTTGTATTCTCCGGGCTGATGATGTCGGTCTTTGCACTTGGGCTATTTCTGATTTCGGTTGGGGCTTTGATGGCGATTGGCAAGCAGGTCGAAGACGCAAACCTCAAAGTGCTTCAACCTTCAAACTGAATATCCAAAAATCAAAGCGGTATTCCCAATGTCCCCAAAAACTCTGATCCTTGCTGCTACGTTCGTATTGGCGCACTTTGTTCTTGTTGGCCCATTTGTGCCATTCGCAAATTTTTTTCCTGCCAGTCTCGGAGCATTATCGATGAGTTCAATGGCCCTGTCGCTGATTTTGGCGGCGCGGTGGCGGGTCGTTGATCGCGTTATGGGTGGGCCGGACAAATCGTACGGCGCACATAGATGGCTGGGTTTCTTTGCACTGGCCGGTGCGCTCGGGCATTGGGCGACTGCAGAGACCTTTGGTTCCGGGGTGGTGCCATTATTGGCAGAAAGCGGTGAAAGCGTGGGTTGGTATGCTGCCATGGGTTTGCTTCTGCTGACGTGCGCGGCGATAGTGCGGGCGATCCCCTATCACCTGTGGAAAGCCAGCCATATGCTGATGGGGCCGGTTTTTCTGTTGGCAGCGTATCACACGTTCTTTGTTGCAAGCCCTCTGGCGGTGGGTGTTGCGCCCTGGACGTTGATGGCTGTGGTTTCGGTTGTTGGCTTGCTTGCCTGGGGCCAAACCCTGTTACGCAAGTTTGAGTTGACGCGACTAGTGACCGTCGAAAACGCAACTCCCTTTGAGGGTGGTGTGGATGTAACGTTTCGCGCTGACAACCCGCTGCCCGCGTTTCGGCCCGGACAGTTTGCAACGATCGCCCACAATAGGGCTCGCGCCGAACCTCACCCCTTTACAATTGCTGGCGGCGACGAAACCTCACGCCGTTTCGTGATCCGCGCTGCCGGGGACTGGACCGATGAGTTCGTCAACACCGTCACCGCTGGCGACCAATTCCGTCTCGGGCGCGGTGTCGGGCGTTTCCTGCCGCAGGTTCGAGCGAAGCGTACAGAACAACTTTGGGTCGCGGGCGGGGTTGGAATCACGCCATTTCTGGCGGCGTTGGAGCGCATGGAGCCTGACAGCAGCGCTCGAGTGAGCCTGATTTACTGCATTAGATCCAGAGAGTCGGCCGGAGCAATGGCTGATGTCGAACATCACGCTGCCCGACTGCCGCAAGTTGACCTCTATGTCCTCAGCGATATCGAAGGGGATAAACTGACGCGAGCGCGTCTGACGCAGATCATGCGCGACATGCAGGCAGAGTCACAGGTCTATCTATGCGGCCCAGAAGGACTGAAATTGATGGTCACGACCGCGTGGGAGATGCTCGGCAAAACCGGTCGCGTCCACAGCGAGCGCTTTGACTTCAGAGGTGCCTACGGATTGACGGATCTCATATACATCGGCAGACCTGCTCTTGAGGCGGCGCGAAACTGGATGGCCGGACGAAGGGAGATGACCGATGCGGCTTCTGGTACTTGAAGATGATCCTAAGCTTGGCCCTTGGGTGGAACAGGGACTGCGCGAGGCGGGCCATGTGGTCGATCTGTTCACGGATGGCAAGGACGCGCTCTTTGCCGCGATAGATCAGAGCTATGACGTATTGGTACTGGATCGTATGGTGCCCGGTCTGGATGGTTTGTCCGTCCTCAAGGCATTGCGGCACGCCAAAGTGACTGCGCCAGCTATATTTCTGACGGCGTTGAGCGAAGTGGACGATCGGGTCGAGGGTCTGCGGGCCGGGGGAGAGGACTACTTGGCCAAACCGTTCGCCTTCAGTGAACTTTTAGCACGGGTCGAGGGCCTAGCTCGGCGCCCCGGTGCCTCTGAAGAGACCGCTTCCGAGCTCACTGCCGGGGATATCACCATCGACCTGCACAAACGCACCTGTGTGCGTCAGGGTATGCCGGTGGACCTGAACCCCAAGGAGTTCCTGTTGCTTGAGGTATTCTTGCGCTCGAAGGGACGCGTACAGACGCGTACCATGTTGCTTGAAAAAGTATGGGACATGAATTTTGATCCCACGACGAGCGTTGTCGAAACCCATATCAGCCGCTTGCGTGGAAAGATCGAAAAGCCTTTTGGCGACACGGTAATCCGCAACATTCGCGGCACAGGTTATGTTTTTGAACAGGTTTAGCTCTTTGTTTCGCCTGTCGGCGATACGGCAGGCTCTGGTGTTGCTGACACTTTTTTCGATGATCTCAATCGCTGCGTGGGGGGGAACCTACTGGCTGGTTCAACGCGAAATGAGGCGGACGGTGGACGCAAGGCTAAGCAATCGGATGGAGATTGCGGTCCAGGCCTTGGCTGCGGGCGAATCCTTACCCGCACCTGATGATGGCGAAAGCGCTCGGTTGATAGAGGATACTGGACGCCTTGGCTTCTGGACTGATCCGGAGCAGGGTGCCGAAACGCGCTATCTTCAGCGCCAAACCCCTCAAGGCGTGATCTTGTTGGGTGAAAACACTGAGCGGCAAGAAGAACTTCGTCATATTCTGGCAGCAGGGATGCAGATTAGCCTTTTGGGCAGTCTTCTTGCCGCTGGCTTGGCGGCCGTGTGGATGGCTCTGCGGGCGCAAAAGCGATTGAACATCATCACTGGTGGTTTGGCGGACGTTGCCCGTGGGCAGTTGGACAAACGCATTGTTCTGGAGGGGAACGATGACCTTAGTCTAGTGGCAGGTCGCATCAACTCGACGACTGCACGGCTTGAGCAGGCAATGGCGGACATGCGCGTGCAGTCCTCAAACATTGCGCATGACCTGCGTACGCCGTTGGCAAGACTGCGGGCAGAGATCGAGACCTCTTTGAGCAAACTGGTCGAGAATGGCCGCTCCGTCACAGAACGCGATCTTGGGGAAGCATTGGATCAGATTGATCAAATTACGGGGACGTTTGAGGCTTTGCTTCGATTATCCCGCATCGAAAGTGGAGCAGGGCGCGCAGATTTTAAACCGGTCTCTTTGGATGAGCTGTTTGATCGGGTGCTGGAGACGTTCAACCCTGTTGTTGAGGAAGCTGGCCATGAACTCGTGGTCGAAAAAGCGGCACCTGCGCAGGTGCATGGTGATCCGGATCTACTGATGCAGCTTTTGGCCAATCTGATCCAAAACGCGCTCCGATATGGACCCGTGGGTCAGAAGATTACCTTGCGGTGCCACCAAGCTCTGCTCTCGGTTAGCGACGAAGGGCCCGGAATTCCCTTTGCAGAACGTGAACGTGTTCTCCAACCGCTCTATCAATTGAAAGCGGACCGTCAGGGCCATGGGCTCGGACTGGGCTTGTCCCTGGTTCAAGCCATTGCGGAGCTTCATGAGGCGGAACTGTCGTTGTCGGACGGACCAAATGGTCACGGTCTGACAGTCACGATCCGTTTTCCAGCTCAAGTAACATTGTAAGTTCCGAGTAAATCACAGGACAGTTTGATCGGTGACACCTCTGCCAAAACAGGCAGGAGAGTTCAGAATGTCACCCTCAAAGAAACGCCGTCTGCGGCATCTGTTATGGATGGCCGCCCTTATCTCACTTGTTGGTGCAACTCTTTATCCCAGCGATATGGAGGGTCATTATGCAGTTTCCCGGAATGGCCATGACAATGCTCTGGTCACGGGCGTTGAAGATTATGGGCGGCACTTGAATACGCTCATTCCGATTGGCACGGCAATCGTATTGCGAGACATCAAGGGTCTTTGGCAAATTGCGACTGTGGTTGTCGCAGGAACAGCAGCGACACACGGACCAAAAATGCTTCTCAATGACGTCGAAGTGTTTGGCACCCGCCTGGGCCAAAGGCCAAACGGGGGCGATCACAATCTGCCTTCGGGCCATTCCGCCCTCGCCAGCGCCGGCGCTTACATAGCTGTCAGGCGATACTGGACTTGGTTTGGCATTGTCGTCTGGCCGATCCTTCTGCTTACGATGTTTGCGCGCTACATGCTCGATGCCCATACGATATCAGCCACCATCGCTGGTGCCATCGTCGGTATGCTTGTTGCCGATCTTTTTGCCCGCCCATGTTTGCGTTTTCGTAGTCTCATCGCAGGTCGCATATCGCGACCGGCCCTTCGAGGCAAAACTGTCGGCAATCGCGTTGTTTCGACTTGAGAGAAAGAACCATCCGAGCCGCGATCACTGACAAAACTGTAAGTCCTTTGAAAGCGCGACGTGACCCCCGACGACTAGGTTTTCCTGCATCAAAGCTTGAGGCAGTGCCTCACAAAAGGAGCATACAATGAAATTCCTTCAGATCATCGCAGTCACAACATCGTTTGGTGTTCTTGCGGTTCCAGCCGTTGCACAAAGCGCTGAAAATACAGCCTTGTCCATTGATGAAGCCGTTGCAATCGCGCTTGAAGCCCAACCCGGCACAGTTGCCGAGGCCGAGCCGGACCAGTTCGAAGGTCGTCCCGTGATCGACATCGAAATCGTGAACGACGCCGGGCAAGAAGTGGAGTTCAAAGTCGACATCGAAACCGGTCAGATATTGAACCAATGGATTGATGATGATCCCTCCGATGACCCAATCACGACGAATACGCTGACGGACAACACTAATGCCGAACCCTATGTGGAGCGGAGTATCCCGCTCGATTGGGCCCTTACAGCGGCCTCTGCCGCTCAGGAGGCTTGCTCGGATCTGGGTTTTGCCACGACCGTCACAGTGGTCGATCAGCGTGCGTTGCCTCGTGTACAGTTGATGCGCGAAGGCGCGTTTCCGCACACCATCCACACCAGCAGCCGCAAGGCCATTACGGCAGCCTCGCGTCGGGAAGCAACGGCTGTCATCGAGGCCGAGAATGAACATGAACCAACGCTTGGAGCGGTCTTCAACGAAATCGGTCTGATCACCTTATCGGGCGGCATACCAATCGTTTACGAGGGTGAAGTTATTGGCGGTATCGGTATCGCTGGATCCCCGGGCGAAGACCAGACTGGCAAAGAGTTTGACGACATTTGTGCCGAAGCTGGCATTGCTGCGATTGCTGACAGGCTGCAATAATCGGATTTTCTGATGACTGAGAGCGCGCGTCTTTCGCGCTTTCAGATCAGCATGGGTGGCATCCAACTGGGGAACATCAAATCAATCCCCCAAGCAAGTTTATTAGTGGTCGCCGGGCACGCAATTAGTTGAAGGCCTTCAAGCGAAGAGTAGCTCTCGTTCAAAATGTGCCCGTGGCTAATATGCGCAGTAGGAGAGCCGTTGAATCCAGGCAGTATTGGGTTCGCAACGAATGGCAACTATGTGGCACTAACCGGATGTTTGAATGAGTTCCTCGACAGGCAGGAAGGAGCAAACACGGCAGAGATCGGCTTAGTGGTCTCGTCTCGCACTGAACTAGAGGCAACGATTGGTGTTCTGTGTCACCGACTGCGAACTGGTAGATGGCTGATCCAACACGCGAGGTTTACCCTTTGTAACGATCAATTGGTGTCTATGTTGTGAGCAGTCAGCATGTCCTTCAAGGCGAAGTAAGACGCTTTCGGGGTGCGCTTCATTGAATTGAAATCCACATCAACCAGGCCGAAACGTTTTTCATACCCCAAGGCCCATTCGTAATTGTCCAATAGGGACCAGACAAAGTACCCCTTAACCGGAACCCCTTCACCCAAGGCGACCTGGACTGCCGACAAGTGCTGATCCAGATAGTCGATACGGTCATCGTCTTGTTGACGCTCGGGGCTGGCCATACCGTTTTCGGTCACGTAGATCGGCAGGTCGCCGGTGTATTCACGCGCTGCTCGGATCAGGAACCTGCTCAGGGCGGCGGGCTCGATTTCCCATCCCATTTGGGTCTTCGGATGAGGGCCCGGAACTTCGGCGAGACTTGGCCAGGCGGTTTCTGCGGGCGCGATCAGTTTGCGGGTGTAGTAGTTCAGTCCACACCAGTCGACGGGCGCTCCGATGGTATCGAAATCATCTTGCCAACCCGACGGAAGGTGGGGCTCCAGCCCATCCAATACCTTCTCGGGATAGGCTTTGTTGAACACGCCGCCCAGAAAGAACCGGTTGTATATTCCGTCATACAAATCGGCGGCTTGTTGTGCCTCAATGCTATCATCGGCAGGTTCGGCCCATTCCAGATTGAATACGCCGCCCAGATTGGACATGCCCAACCCGCGCATCGTCTGAATGGCCTGGCCATGGGCCAGCAGAACGTGATGCATAGCGCGCGCCGTGGCTCGAATGTCGCGCAGTCCGGGGGCGTGGTGCCCTTCGAAATGGCTTAACCAACTGACACACCACGGTTCATTGATGGGGGCGACGCTGTACATGCGGTCGCCAATACGACCCATGATGACCTCGGTGAAATCGGAAAACCAACTGGCGATATCCCGGTTGCGCCAACCGCCCAAGTCGGCCAGGGGCAACGGCAATTCCCAGTGATACAATGTCGCGCACGGACGGATGCCGCGCTCCAACAACGCGTCGGTCAGGCGATCATAAAAATCCAATCCCGCCTGATTAACGGGTCCACGCCCCTCGGGCATCACGCGCGCCCAGCTGGTTGAGAAGCGATAGCAATCGAATCCTGCGTCGCGCACAAGATCGAGATCCTGTTCAAAACGGTTCAGGTGATCACAGGCCAGATCGCCGTTTTCTCCCCGCACCACATTTCCTGGTGTCGCTGCAAACGTATCCCAGTGTGTTGAACCGGCACCGCCTTGGGCGTGACCTTCGATCTGGTAAGCAGAAGTGGCGACTCCGAACAGAAAGTCATTGGGAAAATCGCTACGCGTATGTTTCATTGTCAGATCCTGTTGGGTGCTGGGCCGGTTGATTTGCCAACAACCAGTTCCGCTTCAAGCAATCTGGTTTTGACCGGATCGTCAGGCGATTTGATCCTCTCGATCAACATCTCGGCGGCCAGCTCCCCTGCATGCCGTACTGAGGACCGCGTGGCCGTAAAGATGGGCACATCCTGTCCGTTTTTGAGATAGGACAGGTCATCATCATGCGCGATGACCGAGACATCCCGGCCTATCTGCAACCCAGCCTCGTCCAGTGCCCGCCTCACGCCAATCGCCGAAATCATCGAAGATGCAAGAATGGCGGTTGGCGGATCGTCCAGTTGCAGCATATCGCGGGTTTCATGATGGCCGTAGACCTCGGTCATCTCGGCGCTGCGCATCAATTGTGAGTCTGGGATCAAGTCCGCCTGTTCCAGCGCTTGCAGATACCCGGCGCGACGGCGCTGTGCGAAATCCATATCCTCAAGCCCGTTGATCAGAGCAATTCGGCGGTGACCCAAATCGATCAGGAACTGTGTTGCGCGTCGAAAGGAGCTTTTGTTATTCACATCGATCCAGTCATACTCTGCATCTATCCCGGTCGAACGACCGTGTACGATAAATGGTACCGCCATCCGGTTTAGCAGATCGATGCGACGCTCGTTGACCTTGGGGCCTTGCAAAACGACGCCATCCACGGCCCCGCGCTGAAACAAGCTGCGATAGGCCCCTTCGATCGAAGTGTCATCCGCGGTGGTGAACATCATGTCGTAGCCGTTCGCAGAGTATGTTCTTGCAGCGCCGGCAACAAAGTCGCCGAAGATCGGGTTCACCATCTCGTGCTGGGACGAACTGGGGATGACGTGCCCGATCACCATAGACTTGCCAGTCGCCAGACCTTTGGCGCGGCTGTTTGGCCGATAGCCATGCTTGTCTGCAGCGGCCTGCACGCGCACCCGAGTCGCCTCGTTCACCTCTGGATAGCCGTTCAGAGCGCGACTAACCGTTGTCTGCGAAAGACCGAGAATCTCAGAGAGCTGCTTCAGGTTCATTGCGTTCAAAGCGCCTTCAAATGGATGCCTACTTGTTTTGTTGTGATTTTTGGCTTCCGTCAACCCGTTTTGGTCAAGAGGTCAAAATCGACAATAATTGAAGGCTATAAAACGATATGTTGACAGAATCTGATTGTCAGCAGATAAAGTGCAGCATCCAAAGCGCTTTGAAAAGCTTGCAATGCGCAGATATTACTGGGAGGAGATTTCATGAAACACGCGCTTTATGCAGGTGTGGCCACATTCGCCCTGATGGCGGGAACGGCTCAGGCTGATAAGGTTACCGTGTTCGGGCCATGGCTGGGCCCGGACCAGGAAAACGTCGAAGCGGTTCTGGATGGCTTTGCAGCCGCGACAGGCCACGAATACGCGTATGTTGGTTCAGATAGTTTCGAGCAGCAGATCAGGATTGATGCAGAGGCAGGCTCGGCGCCGAACATAGCCGTTTTCCCCCAGCCTGGTCTGGCGGCGGATATGGCCAAGTCGGGTTTTCTGACACCGTTGAGTGATGGCACCGCTGATTGGGTTCGAGACAATTACGCAGCCGGACAATCCTGGGTCGATCTGGGCACCTTTCCGGGGCCCGAAGGGCAGGATCATCTTTATGGGCTCTTTTACAAGGTAGATGTGAAATCCCTTGTTTGGTACGTGCCTGAGAATTTTGAGGATGCCGGTTACGAAGTTCCAACTACGATGGAAGAACTGAAAGCGCTGACCGATCAGATCGTCGCAGACGGAGAGACGCCGTGGTGCATTGGCCTGGGCTCAGGTGGTGCGACTGGTTGGCCAGCGACCGATTGGGTCGAAGACATGATGCTGCGCACTCAATCGCCCGAGGACTATGACGCCTGGGTATCCAATGAAATGAAGTTCAATGACCCGAAAGTGGTCGCTGCCATCGAAGAATTCGGCGCGTTTGCACGCAATGATGACTATGTTGCGGGTGGGGCAGGTACGGTCGCAACGACCGATTTCCGTGACAGTCCAAAGGGCATGTTCAGTTCGCCACCACAATGTTACATGCACCGTCAGGCGTCGTTCATCCCGGCATTCTTTCCTGAGGGCACGGTTGTCGGCGAAGATGCTGATTTCTTCTACTTCCCCGCATATGAAAGCAAGGATTTGGGCAGCCCGGTACTTGGTGCCGGCACGCTATGGGCAATCACCAATGACAGCCCGGCTGCACATGATCTGATCGCCTATCTTCAGACTCCTGAAGCACATGAGACATGGATGGCCCTGACCGGCTTCCTGACACCGCACAAAGGCGTTGATACCTCCGTATTCTCGGATCCGACGCTCAAGAAGATGAACGACATTCTTCTGGGTGCGACCACCTTCCGGTTTGATGGTTCGGACTTGATGCCGGGCGGCGTAGGGGCCGGCACATTTTGGACCGGTATGGTTGACTATGCTGGTGGAAAGCCCGCTCAGGAAGTCGCTGACGAGATCCAATCTTCCTGGGATGCGTTGGACTAAGCGCGTTTAAAACCCGGGCGGTCTGCCCCGTCAGGCCGCCCCTTTTCCCCTTCGCAACGGAGAGCGTGATGCATCCGGCAATTCAGGGCCTGCTGACCATCGCCATAGGCGTGTCGGGCTGTGTGGGCTATTTCTTTCTGTCCAACCAGTTTCTGGACAAGGTTCTGTTCCCTGCGCGCGGGCCGAATGCCGGCCGCAACATCAACCGCGCGAACATGATCCGTCCCTGGCTGTTTTTGCTTCCGGCGCTTGTGGCGATTGGCCTGTATCTGGCCTATCCGGTGGTTGAAACGTTGCGCCTGTCGCTCACGGATCGCGTGGCCGGCGGTGGGTATAAGTGGGTTGGTCTCGATAATTACGTCCAGATGGTAGCGGAACCGAAATTCTGGGAAGCCATGCGCAACAATATGTTCTGGCTGATCGTGGTCCCGGCAATGTCGACTGCATTTGGCCTGTTGGCAGCTCAGCTAACTGATCGGATCCGCTGGGGTAACATCGCAAAAGCCCTGATTTTCATGCCTATGGCGATCTCTTTCGTCGGGGCTTCGGTCATCTGGAAGCTGATCTACGATGCGCGCCCGGCCGAGCAAGACCAGATCGGGATTCTGAATGCGCTTTATCTGTTCTTTGGCGGGGCCGAGCCACAAACCTGGCTGACCATTCCGTTCTGGAACAATTTCTTTCTCATGGGGATTCTGATCTGGATTCAGACAGGCTTTGCCATGGTGATCCTGTCCGCTGCTTTGCGCGGCATCCCCGAAGAAACCGTCGAGGCGGCGGTTTTGGATGGGGCCAATCCCTTCCAGATATTCTTCAAAATCAAGGTGCCTCAAATCTGGAACACAATTCTGGTTGTTTGGACAACCATCACCATTCTGGTCCTGAAGGTCTTCGACATCGTTTTCGCGATGACCAATGGCCAGTGGGAGACGCAGGTTCTGGCCAACTACATGTACGACAAGATGTTCCGCGCCAATGATTGGGGTGTGGGGTCGGCATCGGCCATGGTGATCATGTTGCTGGTGACGCCGATCCTGGTCTGGAACATCCGAAACGCACGCCGGGAAATGGAGTAGGGGATGAGCGATATTGCAGGAACCAAACCGGCCCTCAGATGGATCGTTCAGGCCTCAGTCCTCTTTCTTGTGGTGCTTTGGGTAATACCGACACTGGGATTGTTGATCTCATCCTTTCGCACGGCTGACCAGATCGCGACGAGTGGCTGGTGGAAATCCCTGTTCCCGTCTGAACAAAACCTGACGCTGCGCACGGCCGCGCCCGATACGCAGATTCTGGAAAACGGGATGTATGTAATTGAAGGGAACCTGTTCGACGAAGGGCAGAAGGCTACGATCTCAAAGTGGGGTGTCAGCTCCCGCGCGGTGGATGCGTTTGAACCCGGTCAGACAGCGGAATTGCGTCGTGGCGGGACTATCACGGTCGATGCAAACGGGAACTACAAAGCGCAAAATGCTGAGGAGTTTACTGGCAGCCGCGGTCCGCGTGTTTTCGTAAGCGCAGAACTTCCTCCCGAGTTCACGCTGGACAATTACCACAAGGTTCTCTTGGCCGAGGACAGCACCGACAGTATGGGGCGTGCGTTCTTTAACACTCTGACCGTGACCATTCCTGCCACAATCATACCCATTCTGGTTGCGGCGTTCGCGGCTTATGCATTGGCGTGGATGGAATTCCCGGGCCGCGCATTGCTGATTGCAGCTATTGTCGGGCTTTTGGTTGTTCCGCTTCAGCTCGCACTGATCCCCTTGTTGAAATTCCATCTTAATATTGGGATCGGCAAAGGGTATCTGGGTGTTTGGATGGCCCACACTGGCTTTGGAATGCCGCTGGCCATCTACCTTCTTCGTAGCTACATGGCCGGACTGCCACGCGATTTGATCGAGAACGCTCGGGTCGACGGGGCGTCTGAGTTCCAGATCTTTACGAAACTGATCCTTCCACTCAGCTTCCCGGCGCTGGCGTCATTCGCGATCCTGCAGTTCCTGTGGACCTGGAACGACCTTCTGGTGGCCAAAGTCTTCCTGATTGATGCATCAGGGCAAACTACCGTCATGACCAATCGAATTGTTGAACTGCTGGGTACAAGAGGGGGCAACTGGGAAATCCTCGCCACCGCTGCGTTTGTTTCGATCATCGTTCCACTGATTGTTTTCTTCGCAATGCAAAAATACCTGGTCCGTGGCCTGCTGGCCGGATCCGTCAAATAGAGGCGTCTGATGAACGTGCAGAACACTGTAGAACTTTCCAAATCAACCAAAGCAAAGTCAGAGTGGTGGCGCGGTGGCGTGATCTATCAGATCTATCCGCGCAGCTTTCAGGACAGCAATGGTGATGGGATCGGTGACCTGAAAGGGATCACACAACGTCTGGATTACATCGCTGATCTGGGTGTCGACGCGATATGGATTTCACCCTTCTTCAAATCTCCCATGAAGGATTTCGGTTACGACGTCAGCGACTACCGCGACGTGGATCCTATGTTCGGCTCGTTGGAAGATTTCCGCGAGTTACTTGATCAAGCCCATGCCAAGGGTCTGAAAGTGATGATCGATTTGGTGCTGTCACACACATCTGATCAGCACCCTTGGTTCGGTGAGAGCCGCGCCAACCGAGACAACCCGAAATCCGACTGGTATGTCTGGGCCGACCCTAAACCGGACGGCACACCACCCAATAACTGGTTGTCTATCTTTGGCGGTTCAGCGTGGCAGTGGGAACCTCGTCGCCTTCAATATTATCTGCATAACTTTCTGAGTTCGCAGCCGGACCTGAACTTTCACTGTACCGAAGTGCAAGATGCACTGCTGGACGTGGCTCGGTTCTGGCTGGAGATGGGCGTGGATGGTTTCCGCCTGGACACGATCAATTTCTATTTCCATGACAAACATCTGCGGGACAATCCGGCCCTCCCGGTCGAAGAACGCAACGCATCAATTGCGCCAGTAGTGAACCCCTATAACCACCAGGATCATCATTATTCAAAAAGTCAGCCCGAGAACATCGCCTTCCTCGAAAGGTTGCGCGCGCTGACCGACGAATATGAAGGCCGTGCCTGCTTGGGTGAAGTAGGTGATGCACAGCGCGGGCTGGAGATCATGGGTCAGTACACCTCGGGTGATCAACGGATGCATATGTGCTATGCCTTCGAGTTTCTGGAAAAGCGTGCGTTGACTGCGTCTTATGCCAAGCAGGTCTTTGATCAGCTCGAGGAAAAGGCAGGCGATGCGTGGCCATGCTGGGCGTTTTCGAACCATGATGTCGAACGCCATGCCTCGCGCTGGGACTTAAACGATGCGGCCATTCGTCAGCACGCGGTTCTGATGATGTGTCTGCGCGGCTCTGCCTGTCTGTATCAAGGAGAGGAACTGGGCCTGCACGAGGCAGATGTTCCATTCGAGAAACTGCAAGACCCCTACGGCATCGAGTTCTGGCCTGAGTTCAAAGGTCGCGACGGATGTCGCACGCCAATGGTTTGGGCGACGCAGGACGAACATTCAGGTTTTAGCACCGGTGAGCCTTGGTTGCCGGTCAGTACGGCCCAAACGGAAAGAGCCGTAGACCGGCTCGAGGCGAACGACCAATCGATGCTGCACCATTATCGTCGCGCAATCGCGCTGCGCCACGCCCACCCGGCGTTAACTTCGGGTGCGCAGTCCAACATGAAACAGATTGGACCTGTGCTGACATTCCAGCGTGAGGATGCGTCTGAAGCGGTGTTTTGTGCTTTCAACCTTGGAACAGAAGCTCAGCGGGTCGACTTGCCCTTGGGCGATTGGCGGGTCATCGGGCAAGAACTCGGCGGTATTGACGGTGCGGGAAGCGTTACGCTGCACCCCGCACAGTTTTGTCTGATAGCTAAAGACAAGGGGTAAACCATGTCAGAACTCAAACTTACGGATGTGGCGAAATCCTATGGTCCAATCGATGTTCTGAAGCATATCGATCTGGACATCGAAAAGGGCGAGTTGATCGTCTTTGTCGGTCCATCGGGTTGTGGAAAATCAACCTTGTTACGAATGATTGCCGGTCTGGAAAAGATCACCGGCGGCACCTTGGAGATCGAAGGGCAGGTCATGAATGATGTGCCGCCCGCCCAAAGGGGCATTGCCATGGTGTTTCAGTCCTATGCGCTTTATCCGCATTTGACCGTGCGCGAGAACATGGCATTTGCGCTGAAGATCGCCAAGATGCCTGCCGCCGAGATCGATGCCGCAGTTGAACGCGCGGCCCAGACCCTTCAACTGGATCCGCTCTTGGATCGTTTGCCCAAGGCCCTGTCCGGAGGGCAACGCCAGCGTGTCGCTATCGGGCGCGCCATCGTGCGAGACCCCAAGGTCTATTTGTTCGACGAGCCGCTCTCGAACCTCGATGCTGCGCTGCGCGTTGCAACCCGGATCGAGATTGCGCGCCTGAAAGAGGCGATGCCCGAAAGCACAATGATCTACGTGACCCACGATCAGGTCGAGGCGATGACGTTGGCCAGCCGGATCGTCGTTCTCGCCAACAAAGGCATCGCGCAAGTTGGTACGCCACTGGAGTTGTACGAAACGCCGGATAACGAGTTTGTAGCGCAGTTCATCGGATCACCCTCTATGAATCTGCTGTCTGGCAAAATTTCCAAAACTGGAGATCTCACCGAAGTCACACTTGATGCGGGTGGAATAGCCGTTTCATCCATTCCAACTGAGCCCGAAGAAATGGGTTTGCAGGTCAATGTCGGCGTACGGCCAGAGGATTTCGTTGCCGACGATGCCGCCGGGTTTCTGGACGGCAAGGTCGATTTTGTCGAAGCCCTGGGTGAAGTAACCTTGCTGTATTTTGCCAGCAGGCCGGGGGCTGAAAATATCGTCGCCAAGTTTCCTGGCGTTGAAAGAAACCGACGTGGGAAAGCTGTCAAATTGAATGCGGACCCGGGCAAAGTGCATCTGTTTCACAATGGTCTGTCGATGCGGAAATGAGGATCGATCGATCCACTCAGTGCTTAGATTGATTTGGGTTTGTTTAACCTCAGTCGAGGTGCACAGAAGAGTTAAGGAACTAAGGAGCAACTGATGTTTGCTCTGCGGACTCTGGAGCCTTTCTTTTGCTAGTCAATGACGTTCGCATTTCAACGCCCGGCAGTTATGCAGTAAATTTACTGCACTTGACATGCAGTGATTATACTGCATATAGGGCGCATGACAGATGACCAGCTCGACTTAATTTTCAAGGCTCTTTCGGACAGCACCCGACGTCGCATCATCGACCATCTGAGCAAAAGGCCAGCTCAATCGTTGTTCGAGGTGTGCGCGGCCTCGGTTGCAGAGGATGGGATTGCGTTGTCCCGACAAACGGTCTCCCAGCATCTCGCCGTCTTAGAGAAAGCGGGATTGATTGAGATCGAGTGGAAGGGGCGAACAAAGGCGCATTCTCTGAGCGTCAGCGAAGACGACATTGCGGCGGCATCATGGCTCACGAAATACAAACCGAAGGGAACCAAGACATGAAAATCTATGTCACAAGCGTCTTTGTTGACGACCAAGACAAGGCCGAAAAATTCTACACCGAAGTCCTCGGCTTCAAGGTGAAGCACAACATTCCATTGGGCACCAACCGCTGGTTGACAGTTGTTTCAGAAGAAGACCCAGATGGAATAGAGTTGCTACTTGAGCCAAGCGACCATCCTGCCGTTAGGCCCTACAAAGAAGCGATTGTTTCCGATGGCATCGCCGCGCACTCATTTCAGGTGCAAGACCTCGATGCCGAGTGGAAGAAGCTGACTGATCGAGGCGTGGAGTTCACAACTGAGCCAATGGATGCGGGCGCTGTTCACATGGCTGTTTTTGATGACACCTGCGGTAACTTGATCCAGTTGATCCAGATGAAAGACGCCTGAACAAAGCTAATCCTTGAACGAACGCAACAAAAAGTTGTCGTTCGGCCAATATGCAGGATCTGGTAGATTTAAACTCTCGCAACGCACAAAAACTCTGACATATCGCGTTTCTGCGCACGCCGCTTTCAAGGCAGATTGCCGCGCTTTATCGGGGATCAACAATCCACCTCGAAAGCACTCGGTGCGGAGTTTTTTGTGCCGTACTTTAGGTTATCTCGGGCGGTCCGGTTCGTCGGGGATGCGTGTGACGAGGGTTTCTATTTCATCCATTATTTCGTCCGGCAAAGCACCGAAGTGTAGTGCTCCTGCAATACCCTCGATTTGCTCTTCTGTCCGTGCACCCGGAATCGGAACATAGGTTTCAGATTGGCCCCATATCCACCCGAGAGCCCCTTGCACAAGTGTTCTGCCATTTGAGGTCAGTAAGTCGCGAACTGCATCTAGTTTTCGCATGAAGTCAGGGTTTGCCTTACCATCCTTGAAGTATTCCATCCAGTTTTCGCCGGATGCACGTACGTCGTCCGATGCCATGGTAGTGTTCTGATCGTATTTCCCTGAAAGCAAACCCATCGCGAGTGGTGAGCGAATAAGAGACAATAGCCTTTCTTCTTGCACTACGTTCTGCATACGGGGCGCATCAAAGAACACGTTCATGACATATTCAACTGCCTTAAAGTTGTTTCTAGCTGCAACGGCTCGTGCGCTTTGAGAATAGTCGGTGCTCCAGCCGTAGGCGCGTAGTTTTCCGGCGCTTTTCAACCGATCCAGTTCATCGAATACGGCTTCGGCCTTGCCTATCGACATATCGTTCACGTGCAGCAGCATCAGATCGATTCGATCACGGTTCAAACGCGACAGACACCCGTCAACGGCTGGAGAAACTTGATCAGGGGAGAAGGGTTCGAATGAGATCTGTTTGCTCGTCTCGTCAATTCCGACACCGATCTTTGTAACAACCAAGGCATCGGGTCGATGTTTTAACGCTTTACCCAGCAGCCGTTCCGAATGTCCTGCACCATACGCAGCTGCCGTGTCGAACAGGGTGATCCCACCATCTAAGGCAGCGTGGATCGTCCGAATGGAAACATCGTCGTCTGAACGGGTGTAACCCAGGGACTGTTCGCCCCAATACATCTTTCCGCCAATCGGCCAGCACCCCATGCCAAGTGGGGAGATTTCGGTTCCGAGAAATTTCATCTGTGAGTCTCCTATGTGACCCTTCAGAAAAAATGCGATCTCTATCTTTTCATCAACAACACAGAATGTAAGCATTGTTTCATGAATGAACGTGACTTTGACTGGGATAACCTGCGGCTTTTTCTTGCGGTTGCCAGAGCAGGTGGACTTGGGCCAGCGGCAGAACAGACCGGCAAGAGTGCACCAACGCTGGGCCGGCGTATGATCGAGCTTGAGCGTAATCTTGGGATTGAATTGTTTCGGCGCAAACCGCGAGGCTATGACTTGACTGAGGATGGGCAAGCATTGCTGGAAAAGGCGGCAGGCATCGAAGCGCGTGTTTTGCCTATCACCGAAACCAGCCTCGCAACTGCACCACCTTTGGTTAAGATTTCGGCTGGAACCTGGGTTACCAGATTATTGGTAGGCGCTGTTGGAAAGCTCTACGGATCAATACCGGTGCGGTTGCGGTTCATTTCCTCGGAAGAGGTGCTGAAAATCGGGCACCGGGAGGCGGCGATTGGAATTCGAAACCACCGGCCTGAAGAGATTGGCTTGGCTGGCCGCAAAATCGGGCGGGTCCGGTTTGCTGTATACGCCGTAGATGAGAGTGTTTCGACCTGGGCTCGGGTCTTGTCCAATACACCTTCCGCAAATTGGCTGAGAGAGAATTCGCAAGGAGCTGAGGCCATTGAAGTAACCGCGCCGCAAAACGCCCTTGATCTTGCCAATGCGGGAATGGCTCGGGCTGTTCTGCCAACATTCATCGGAAATGCGCAGCGAAGGCTAAAGTCGGTGTCACCTCTGATTGTTGATCTAGAACATGATCAGTGGCTTGTGTCCCACCAAGACGACAGGTTTCTCCCTGAGGTGCGACACGTCATAGATCGCACCTACGCGATGTTGTCTGAAGCTTGTGAGAGCGGGTGAGCCGACACACGAAGAGGATTGCATGAAATCAGGCTTGTGGTTCTCGATCAGGGTCCGGAGCAATCTTGTGTCGTGATTGATAGTACTGCGATGCGGCTTACCAAGGGCAGACCTAAGTCCCGATAGTGTGCTTAAGTCAGTGCTTTTGAAATTAGAGAAAGTTCAGGAGCGTCTTGGATTTCCAGCGCGGTTGAACACCCCGTTTAACCGCTGTTGCAGCTCAAGTAGGTGCTGGGATTGCATTGCAGGGCGATCTTGTTTTTCTCAGATGGACTTAGTGCAGTTCGGCGTCACTTGATGATATGCTATGGCTTTGTCACTTTGGCCGGAACCATCAAAAATTGATCCCGCCCGCTTCAGGACCCAGAGATTGCCGATAAAATACGCTGACATCTACCCGTCTGAACCGCTGCTCAACAGTGATGCGATGGACCGTCCTTCGGCGGCGGGACTGATGTCTGTTCGATATTTTCAGGCCGAACCGGATCAGATGCCCGAAGAGGTGTTTGAGGAACATCACGTGCTTCTGAACCTTAATCCCAAGGCACATCGCGTGCAAAATTGGCGAGATGGTGAATTGCGCGATTTTACGTTCCTGGCCGATGAGATTGTCGTCACGCCGGCCGGGATGCGATCGGGCTGGCGCTGGCATGAAAAGTCAGATGTGATTGTGATCACGCTGGATCCCGCCAAGATAGAGCAGTTTGCACAGTCCGAGTTAGGCATGTTGCTGGATCCTCAGCAGTTTCGGGATTTGCCACAGTTTTCCGACCCCGACCTTTGCGCTGCTGGTGTCATTCTGAGGGATGCTCTGGAAACGGACGACATGTCCTCCGCCGTTATGTTCGAGGCGATGAGCCGCGTGTTCCTGGTCAAGCTATTGCAAAAATATGGGAAACGCCGCGCAGAAGATGTTGAACTCTCTTCACGTTTCACTTCGCGGCATTACCAACGTGTCCTGTCCTTTGTACAGCGCCGGTTGGATCAGACGATCACGGTGGATCAACTGGCTGCCGAGGCAGGAATGAGCCCGTCTCATTTTGCTCGGGTGTTCAAGGAAACACTTGGTTCAACACCCATGCAATACGTCATGGCTTATCGGATCGAGCAGGCCATTAAGATGATGGATGACGCTGAACGCCCGTTAGGAGACATTGCTCTGGCCTGCGGATTTGCGGATCAGGCGCATTTCACACGCAGCTTCAAGCAGGTTGTGGGTCAGACTCCGCGGGCGTATCGGGCTGCAAAACCAACCTGAGCGGGATCTTTCAAAAACCCGGCAGTCAGGTGCAATTAATCCTGGCGAGGGCGTCGTATCTCTCTGGTCATAGGGCCTGAGCCCAGTTGAACCAATTAACGGAGATACAACTATGAAACTGACTGCTTTGACCACTGCTACCACGCTGTTGGCTTCCACTGCTGCCATCGCTCAGGTCGAAACTCGCACCGTGACGTTTGAAAACGAAGGCACCACCTTGTCAGGCACGCTGTATCTACCAGAAGAACGTGGTGACGCCCCGCTGCCGACCGTCGTCGTGACTGGTGCATGGACTTCGGTTCAGGAGCAGATGCCCGCCAACTATGCCCGCGAAATGGCCGAACGTGGCTTTGCCGCCCTCACTTTTGATTTCCGTGGCTGGGGAAAATCAGGTGACCTTCCAAACAAAGTGCGTTTCGTAGAAAGCCCCGAAGCTAAGACCTCGGACATCAGGGCTGCGTTTGAATTTGTCGCAACCCTGCCAGAAGTCGATGTGGATCACATCAACGGTCTGGGGATCTGTGCCTCGGCTGGCTACATGGTTGACGCTGTGGCGGGCAACCCGCTGGTGGATCGCCTTGGTCTGGTGGCCCCGTGGTTGCACAACAAAGAGATTGTTGAGGCCGTTTATGGTGGGGAAGAAGGTGTTGCTGGCCTGATCGAAATCTCGCATGCCGCTGAAGCCAAAGGGGGCGAGATAATTCCCGCGGCAGGTCCTGAAGGGGCAGAAGGCGTTCTGATGCCGATCGGTGGTTATTATTACGAAAGCGATCGTGGCGCGATCCCGGAATATGACGACAAGTGGAACAATGCAGGTTGGGAAGGTTGGCTGACCTATCATCCCGCCGACAACCCGCAGCGTTTGGACAAGCCTCTGGCCATCGTGCATTCGGAAAGCGCCGCCATCCCGCAAGGTGTGCAAACCTTCCTGGCCGGTTTTGCCGGCGAGGCCACCGCACAGTGGCTCGAGGATGTGACTCAGTTCGACTTCTATGACAACCCCGAGGATGTGACCCGCGCGGCTGACACTGTGGCCCAGCACTTCCGCATCGGCCTTGACGGCTGAACCGAACCGGCAGGTGCCGGGCCGCGCTGCCCGGCATCACCTCTATTTCGGAGAAAAACAAATGACCCGCAAAACTCTCGCTACCGTTGTAACCGCAACCCTTGTCGGAGGCGCCGCTATGGCCGGAACACCCGAAGAAAACATGAAAGTCGTTCAGGACTTCTTTGCCGCATACGGCGCAAATGACCTTGGTGGGATAGCTGCCGTCATGGATGAAAACGTGAAATGGCACATTCCGGGTCGCCACCCCCTCAGCGGTACCAAGAATGGTCGCGATGAGGTTCTGGCCTTTTTTGCCCAGCTTGGCGTGGCCGGATTTCAGGCAGACCCGGTCTATTTCGGTGCTGATGACACCCACGTGGTTGATATTCACCGAGGCTGGTCCAATGCCGAAGGCAAGCCGAATGTCGATACTACCTGGGCGTTGGTCTACCGGATCGAGAACGGCAAGATCGTTGAGGCAACCAACCTCAGTGCCGATCAGGATGCAGCCAACACCTTTTTCTGGTCGCAATACCAATTGGCTCCTGTGCCTGAACGCTTAGCCAATGAGTGAAGTGACGCCTCCAATCGAAGTAAGGACACAGAAATGACCCGCAGAGTTATCGCAACCCTCGCAGCCGCAACCCTTATCGGAGGAGCCGCAATGGCCGACCAAACCGAGATCACCCGCACCTTGACCGACATCGCCGCCGGTGCCGACCGTCACGATTGGACCCGCGTGCGTGATGCCTTTGCCGACACCGTAACCACCGACTACACCAGCCTTTGGGGCGGAGATCCGGTCACCCAGCCCGCAGACGATCTGGTCACAGGTTGGGCTGCTTTCCTGCCGGGGTTCGATGTCACTCACCACATGGTGACCAACCACACGGTGAAAGAGATGACCGACACCATCGCCAAGGCCGAAGCTGACTTCACCGCCACCCACCGGATTGATGATGAGTTTTGGGTGTTGGGTGGACGTTACAGCTATGAACTGGAGAAGGACGGTGCCGATTGGCAGGTCACCTCAATGACCATGACAGCCCTGTGGGAAACCGGTGACCGCGCCCTTGTGGCACAGGCTGGCGAACGCGCTACGGCAGCGAACTAATCCCGAAGGTACCGATCCATGTTCAGATTGACGTTTTTGGCAGGCCTAGTCACCCTTGCGACCCCGATTTGGGCCGACGACCTGCCCACCGCGATCAGCTGTTACCAGACCGCGACCAACTCACAGGACATTGAAGCATATCTGGCCTGCTTCACTAATGACGCCGTGATGATCGATGTCAATCGCGAGTTCGTCGGACATGATGCTATCCGAGCTTGGGCTGAGCGCGAGGTCATACCCGGTGGACAGAGCTTCAAACATCTCCAGATCCTGGAATACGAAGACGGACACGCCAAAACCGAGGTCAATTGGGCCTCCTTAGTGGTGCACTATCACTATTGGTGGAACGGCGAAGGCAAGATCACCAAAATGTCGCTTCAATATGCCGACTGAGAGACTTGGGAGTGCATTCTCATGACCAAACAACGTATTGCCCTTGTGACCGGCGCCAATCGTGGCATCGGTAAAGAAGTTGCTCGCCAACTGTCTCACGATCACGGATTGAAAGTCCTTGTCGGGTCACGCGATCTGGAGAGGGGACAGGAGGCGGCGCATCAGATCGGGCACGGCGCGGACACCTTGCAGCTAGATGTGTCAGATCCAACTTCGGTCGTGGCCGCCTTTTCCCGGATCGAAGCTGATTATGGTCGCCTCGAAATCCTCGTGAACAATGCCGGTGTGGATTATGACACCGATCAACAAGCGCATACCGCAGATCTCGCTCGCGTTCACCGCGCGTTTGAAACCAATCTTTTTGGTCCTTGGGCTACAACAATCGCCGCGGTGCCGCTTTTGAAACAGGGCCAAAACGCCCGGATCGTGAACGTATCTTCCGGAGCCGGGGCGTTTAGCGGCATGTCTTCCGGCACACCGGGCTATGGCATCTCAAAGGCGGCTCTGAATGCTCTGACACTCAAGACCGCAGCGGAATTGAAATCAAAACGTATCCTCGTTAACGCTGTTTGTCCGGGTTGGGTGGCGACTGACATGGGGGGCGGTGGTCGCCCCGTGTCCGAAGGCGCAGCGGGCGTTGTTTGGGCGGCAACGCTCCCTGATACAGGCCCGACTGGTGGCTTCTTCCGAGATGGGCAACCCATTGATTGGTGACATTAGCCGGACGCCATGTGGTCGATCAGCTTCCTGACCCGTACCGGCAACAAACGGCGGCTTGGGTAAACTGCAAACATGTCTCTGGTCAGCGGGGTGGCATTCTCTACCTGCAATGGCTGAATGCCGTCCCCGACCATGTCACGTGGCAACATCGCGATCCCCAGATTACGGCGAACTGCCTGTTCGATAACATCCAGATCAATGAAATTGTGGGAAATCTGGGTTGGCTGAAGCACCTCTCCGGATTCGAGTACCCATGACTGTCCCGCGACCAGCGCGGGAAGGGCTAGAAACTCTTCCCGAGACAATTGTCCCCTCAAACCACGGTCAGAGATGAACTTCGCCCCGGCGCAGAAGCAATAGTGAACGGACCAAAGTCGTTTAGCAACGAGGGTGGAATCCGATAGCGGCCCCAGTCGAAAAGCCAAGTCGATGTTGTCGCGAAAAAAATCTAGAAACAGGTTGGTCGTCGTCAGTTCAAACTCCACTTCCGGGTGCTGCTGTGCAAAGTCCAATAGGCGGGGGCCAATAGTTTTGCGGGCGGCCAGCGGTGGGGCTGTGATACGGATCTTGTGTCGCCGTGTATCATCGGCAAAACCCGCAACCTCTTGCAGTGCATCTATCGGATCCTGGCACCGATCCAGTAGACGGCGCCCCTCCTCGGTTAAGCGGACATGACGGGTCGTGCGCTCAAACAGTTTGGAACCAAGGTGGTCTTCAAGTTCAGCAATCCTGCGGCTGACCCGGCTGAGCGGTATGCCTAATTGTTTAGCGGCGGCGGAAAAGCTGAGGTGATTGGCGACAGCGGTGAACAGGGCAAGGTCGTTGTAGATCATTATCCCATAATTGGGATTATATCTTCCTAAATCAACTATTATCCCCAACGGTCCCGATCTCTATCTTCTCTCTAACACAAGGAGAACACCATGACTTATGCACTCGAAATCACCCGGATCGGTGGACCAGAAGTCTTGCGCAAAACTGAACTTGCAGTGGTTGCTCCGGGTGAGGGCCAAGTCCTGATCCGAAACTATGCAAACGCAGTGAACTTTATCGACACGATCATCCGCCGGGGCGAAATGCCCGAAGGAATGATGCCCGATCTGCCTTTTGTGCCGGGTGTTGAAGGGGCCGGGGTTGTTGAAACTATTGGCGCAGGTGTTGACGGGATTGCTGTGGGTGACCGAGTGGCTTGGATGGGGCCTGTTGGCGCAGGTGGCTATGGTACGCATTCAGTAATCGAAGCGTCATTTGTAACCCGGATGACTGATGACGTCAGCTTTGAAACCGCCGCTTCGATTCCGGTGAATGCAATGACCGCCTATCACATGCTGGTCAATCTGGGCGCTGCCAAAGCAGGAAAAACGGTACTGGTTCATGCGGCTGCCGGGGGCGTTGGCACTATGGCCCTACAGATCGCAAAACATCTGGGTTTGACAGTGATCGCCTCGGTCAGCACCGACAAGACCAGCTATGCGCACGAGCAAGGTGCAGATCATGTGATCAACTATCGGAAAGAAGACGTGACCGCACGGGTAATGGAACTCACCGGTGGACGCGGCGTTGACCTGACGCTGAATCCGGTTTCGGGCGATACGCTCAAATCCGATCTCGACGCGCTGGCCCCTCTGGGAACGGTGGTGCTCTTTGGGTTCCTTGCCGGTCCGCCCGCAGGCAACTTCGCGGAGGACCTGGCGAAGCATTTCCAGAAGTCGGTGGCAGTGCGCGTCAGTGATATCTACACCTATTTCACCAATCACCCCAACGCGTTCAATGCAGATATGGCGACCGTATTTGACCTGTTGAAGCAAGATGTGTTGCGCCCGCAGGTCACGACCCTGCCCATTGAAGAGGCGGCAGAAGCACATCGCCGATTGGAAGCGGGCGACACCACTGGGAAACTGGTGCTGCGCATCGACTGACCCATTCAAATCGACCGATTTATGGAATGACTGAAATGAACACTGTTTTTGAAACTGCCCTTGCAAACAAACACGTCGTCATCGTTGGCGGCAGCAGCGGGATGGGAAAGGCCACTGCCAAGTTGGCCGTAACTCTTGGGGCAAAGGTCACCATCGCCAGCCGCAACACCGCAAAGCTCGAGGCTGCCGCAACAGAGATTGGGAGCGCCGTGCAAGTTTCTCCGCTGGATATGACGGACGAAGTCGGCGTGAAAGCCTGGGCCGGAAAACTTGGTAGAGTGGACCACTTGGTGATCTCGGCCTCCAGCGCGGTGCACGGAGCCTTTACTGACCTGCCGACAGATGAGTTGCGCAGCATGTTCGAGGCCAAGTTTACAGGCCCCTATGTCACAGCAAGAGAAGTGCTGCCGTCATTGACCGATGGGGGCTCGATTACCTTCTTCTCAGGTGTCTTGAGTCGCCGTCCTTCCGTAAGGGCGACGGGTCTTGGGGCTGTGAATGCGGCGGTCGAAGCGTTGACTAAAGGATTGGCGCTTGAACTTGGCGGACGCGCGCGCGTGAACTGCATCAGCCCCGGCATGGTCGACACAGAGGCATATAACGAGATGCCTCAGCAAACGCGGGATGCCATGTACGACGAGGTCGGTGGCAGCTTGCCGGTTGGGCGTGTGGGGCAGGCCGAAGACATCGCGCAGGCCGTTATCATGGCTATGACAAACGATTATCTGTCAGGCGCAGTGTTGGACGTGGATGGCGGGCATCTGGTGCGGGCCTGAGGCATCTGTCGCTATCGCAGGGGATGAAAGCGCAAGGCGCGCTTTCTCCCGCTTGTGACCGTCATGTCAGTGGAACAAAGACAAACCCGTCGCCACTGCGTGTGACGCGCCCGGTTCCGGGGTAACTCAGATGGGTGGCCGAGAAGATGGTTTGATCGTCGGCCAGCTGGCCAAGAAGTTCTGTTCGGGTTGCAATCGCCTGTTCCGGGTCGGAATCGAGGGCATAGCGCACTGTTGGGTTCGCGAACTGAAGCGCTTCCGAGATGATGGCGTCGCCAACAATGAACAATTCCTCGCCATTGTCGGCCAAGATACGCACACCGCTGTGCCCTGGGGTGTGACCAACCAGCGGCACTAATGTGATACCGCCACCCAAATCCGCTTCACTCGCATAGGTCTTGATGCGATCCGCAAGCGGGCCTGCGATGGATTGCAACAGATCAATCATGGGCTTGTCAGCATCCGGCGCGGCTGCTGGCAGGTCCGGGTTGGTCCAGAAAGTCCATTCGGCCTCTGCGACATGGATTGTCGCATTCCGGAACCCGCCCGCATCCGGCCCCATCAAGCCGCCGATGTGATCGGCATGCATATGGGTCAGGATGATGTCGGTGATCGTGTCTTTTTCAATTCCCTCAGCAGCAAGTAATGCGTCCAGTTTGCCAACGGTCGGGAACATCTCGGACAGGGCTGCGCCCGAGCCTGTGTCGACAAGGATGGTGCGCTCCCCGTCACGTACCAACCAGACGGTCGCCCCAATGTCGATGGGGTCACCTGCCAACGCCATCGCCGCGCCGTTGGCACCCTGAAAGAAGGCGGATGGGATTTCGAAATGGCCGTCGGACAGCATCGAAACGGTTGTTGCGCCAATTTTCAAAGTAGCGATTTCTGCTGCAAATGCGGCCTTGGGTAATCCGGCGATGGTGGCGGCCCCAAGAAGAGCTGTGGAGAAAGTGCGGCGGGTAAGCTCTGGAGTTTTCATCGGCTGATCCTTTCATGTTTCTGGATCCCAATTTGCTGTTTCCCAGATTTTGAGCTACTGGCATGGAAGACAAAAACTATGCATAAATTGCCATTATGACCGATCAATCACGTATTGCGATTGTCAGATACCGGGGCGCTTTGACTTCAGCCGTTCACGGTATCGAAGAAATGTTGAGTTTTGCCGGAGGTCTTGATGGGTATCGTTCTTTGCGCGTGACCATCACCGACACAGTGGTTCCAGGATATGACGCTTATATCTTACCGCCCGCGGGACAGGAGGTTGATGTCGCAGCCCAACCTGACATTCCCAAATTCCTGAAACAAGAACATAAGCGCGGGGCGCTTATATGTTCGGTTTGCGTGGGATTGGTTTGGTTGGCAGAGGCGGGAGTTATAGGCAATCGACCTGTGACAACCCATTGGGGATTGGAAGCCCTCATGGCCGAGCGCTACCCCGGCGCTGCGACGGACGTCGATCAGATCCTGATTGAACATTCTGATCTGGCAACTGCAGGAGGCATGATGGCTTGGGTGGATCTGTCTATGGCGCTCATTGAACGCTTTGTTGGCCGCGATGCGATGATCGAAACCTCGCGCCGGTTTGTCGTTGACGTCGGCCGTATGGATCAGCGGCGCTATCGCAGTTTCACTCCGGATCTTTCACATCAGGATGCTGCAATTCGAAAGGCACAATTGGCCATCGAAAGTGACTATGCGTCGCGTCTTTCGGTGGATGATCTCGCCCAACAAGCGGGACTGGCAGAACGCACATTCATCCGACGCTTTACATCTGCGACAGGCATGACGCCGATGACTTATGTGCAAGCCATCAGGATAGAGAAAGCCAAAGATCAGCTGATCCATTCTACAAAGCAGATCCAGCAAATCGCGTTTGACACAGGATACGCTGACCACTCCGCCTTTGGCCGAAAATTCCATCAGGCAACTGGGATGACGCCCAAAGACTTCCGACGCAAGTTCTCTGCCTGAGTCGAAGCCGGGAATTTGTTCAGCACGCTCATCAGTGGTGGCAAAGTCAATGTCACCACTGATGAGCAGGTCTTTCGCAAATCGGCACGGTGTCTCAGGTTTTTCGAGAAACCGTACCGCCTCGCCGGTGCTTAAGTTTGCCTAAAAATGTAGAGGTGCAAGTGTGACCTCTACCAAATTTACTCACTTGCTGAAGAATTCCGCCACAGCGTCGGTTGACGCTTTGACGGCATCTGGCTTGTAGTAGAAATCAACATGGCTAAATTCATCGAAGGCCAGTTCTTCATGCTCGTTGGTTAGCTTTTCGACAAATTGGGTCGAGCAGATCGCTGTAAAAGCCGACTTGCTGTAGATCACCAAAGAAGGCTGAACGATCTTGTCTGCATAAGCTTCACCGATGGAAATCAGAGACTGCATGCCCTGATCGCCGATATGCATGTTGGTGTAGGTCGATACAGCCTTCGGTCCTTTGACCCCATCGCGTCCGTAATAGTCATAGGTCTCTCCGGCCATCGGATTCACACCCAGGTCAATGAACTCCTGCCGTGATTGCTCATCGTTGAGACCGAACGGGGTAACATAGTCAGGCTCGCCGGTTTCGTACATTTTCTGCATCGACGCGTTTGCAGCTGCGATCTGCTGATTGGCCATGTCGCGGTCGGCCCATTGGAAGCCATCGGCCGCCATCATCCCGGAAACCATCGCGATCTTCTTGATGCGGTGGTCAGTAACGGCTGCCGACGCGATAATCGAGCCCCCTTGGCACACGCCAAGGCCATAGATTTCATCAACGAAGGACAGGGTTCCAAGGTAGGAAACCGCATCCCATGTGTTTTCAATCAAACGGAACATGTACCGCGATTGCTTGAACTCTCCAGGAAGCGCAGGTGACTCACCCATGCCCAGATAATCGAAGCCAAGGTAGATGAACCCTCTTGCAGCCATTTCCGGCCCATAGGTTGCGGGAATTTGGTCTTTGACCTGAGGGAACGGGCTGGCGCCCACGATTGCTTTGTATGTCTTGGTCTCATCAAAACCTTCTGGAAGATAGAGGTCTCCGACCAAATCCACTCCGAAGGATTTGAAGGTTACTTTGTTTCTTCCGGCTGTCAGGGTTTGGGTCGCCATCTTCTTGGTCCTTTCGGGTCAGTCGGCATCTAGTCTTGCAAAAGTAAATTACACTGTTTACTTATGAAGTGTGGGGCGTGTTTGTAAACACATCTTTTTACTTTTTGAGATGAGAATCGTGAAACGCACTGAAAAGAAAAGAAAAGATATTATCGATGCGGCCATCGAGGAGTTCCGAGAGCAAGGATTTCTGGGGGCTAAGACGGCCACGATCGCCAAAAATGCGAACGTATCGAGTCGCACGCTGTACAATCATTTCGAAAGCAAAGAAGCGCTGTTCGAAGCGATTTCCGAGATCATGATCGAGCGCAACTGGAGCATGGAGCCGGTGCCCTACGACCCAGATCGCGATTTCGTCGAGCAATTGAAGGACGCTCTTTGGCGCTACATTGAGGTGATCACGGAAGAGACCGCGCTCGGATTGAACCGGATGGTCATATCTGAACTAATCCGTGACCTTGATCGATCCCGGCAGTTCTTCACTGAATCCGCAACCCATGACTACCCGATAACAAGGCTGATCAGCGAAGCCATGGATGCAGGTGTAATCCGTCAGGCCGACCCGGTCTTCGCGACCAACCAGCTTCTTGCACTAGTCAAAAACTTCTTCTTCTGGCCAGAGTTCTTCCTTGGCGAAAACCCTACGCCCAAAGAGATAATGGACGATTGCATCGCAATGTTTATGGCACATTACAAACCGAAAGATTGAAGCCAGTAGCTGCTGGTTGCTTTAGATCGATTTTGATTACACTAAATGTTGTGACACACCCGGATTAATGGAATGCCTGCTCGACAAAATTAGTGAACTGGACCATTAGCTTCTGATCAACCAGCTACACGACGCAGATTCAGCCAATCGTATAAGCGAGTATCAGTGATGAGCAAGAAAGTCCCGTCACCCTGTATCGATGTTTGCAAGTTCCGCCGCGAGGGGCATTGCATCGGATGTTCGATGACGAAGAGCCAAAAGAAGCTGTTCAAGTCGATCAAGCGACCAGAGCATCAGGAGGCGTTCATCCAGATGCTGATCTGTCAGCAGGAAAAAATGGGCCGGTACACCCATTGGGGACCGGCCTATCTGAAAAAGCTGAAAAAGAAGAAGGTCAAAGTGAACGTCACTCTGACCAACTAGATCAGCGCAGATGCGAGCGCAGGAACCACGCGAATTTCTCGTGAGTCTGACCGCGGCTGATGCACAGATCTTCGGTTAGTGTATCACCATGTTCGGCCGCAAGCTCACCACAGCCCGCGAGGGTCGATGCCAGAGTTTCCTGAGCGTCCAGCATGATCTTGATCATTTCCTTGTCAGAAGCGTCGCCTTCGTGCTCGCTTACCTTGGATCGTTTGAGCATACCGGCCAGCGTGCCTTCTGCGTGCGCATCCAGGGCCTTTACACGTTCGGCCAGATCATCCTGTGCTACGAAGTGATCCTCGTAGATCTTCTGGAAAAGCTCGTGCAGTGGGCCAAAGGCCATACCGGTTACGTTCCAGTGAAAGTTCTGGGCGAGCATAGTTGTTACGGCTGTTTCCGCGACAGATTGGTTCAAAGCGTCTGCAATGGCTGCACGGGAATCCTTGGTGAGGTCAATAGCTGTTTGGGTCATAATACTTCCCTTGATCCTGCTTGTTACAATGCTGATTTGGGGAACAAATACAGCGCTCCGTTCCATATCTAGAGGATCGGAGAGAATTTCCAAGTACTTTTTAGAATAATTCTAAAACTGATGAAATTGCTCAGAAATTGAACGGATTAGAAAGGCCAGGTTTCTTTGATTCCAACGCGGAATGCGTGATTGAATCAGAAACCGAAAGCTGTCGTCGTCATTCTGTTCAACAGCATCGAACAAACGTCCCAGCCATGCCTCGTCAAACGAAAGATCGGTTGTTCCGGGCCTATAAAAAACGGGTCGATTTGAGACAGCCTGTCTGAACCCGCGCATGAGCGTTTCCGCATGGCGCATCTTTGCGTCTGCAGGATCAGCCAGCAACAGTGCACAAGCTTGCTCAAGATCGACACGTGCGGCTGATCTGCTTCGGCGGGCCACTATCCGGAGATGATCAATAATACGCAGCGACCGCTCCGACATCGTCGGAACAGGAGGCGCGTAGGCGTATTCTTCAGTTTTGAAACCGATTGCCTGCATCACGTGGGACCGTTTCATTACTCTGACACTCTCAGGTGCCACCATCAGAACCTGACAATAGTAGTAAGGTATAGTTTCATCAAGTAGCGTTACCGATTTTTTGAACAGGTCTTCAGCGTTTTAGCAGTTTTCGGGTTCGTCTGCCTCGACACCTAGAGACGCGTGAAACGGAGAAGAAGCTTCCAATTTGAATAGACCTCAAGGCGATCCCCGTCTGTTGGGAAGTAGGCGCTTGGCCCTTCCAAGGGTATGAAGGCATTTGCCATGAACCGACTGACCGAAACTTCAAACCCTGCATCCCGAAATGCTGTAGCAATGTCCTCGGTGCTATGGTCCGGTACTTCGATGTTGGAAAACTCTTGTATCTTCGGACGCCAGCTAGCCCACAATGGGCTGTCCCTGTGACAGCAGGTTACTGCGTAATAGCTACCACTAAGGTCGGTACATTGCCGCCTACGATTTTCAACCCGACCATGTCCCATTCTTAGTGCGGCACGTATATGTGCGCGTATATCCCGGGGACGGTGAACTCGACTGTCAGTTCCTCGTCAATCGCAACATTCCATGGGGCGGTGCATTCAGGGATCATTCCGCGCTTTGAGGCTGAGTTATAACCAGCATCCGTTACAAGAAATGTGACTGCGTCTCCGGCTTAAATAATCAGACTTAAGGGTTCAAACACATTGGGAGTTTCGTGATACTCCATTAGGCAAGACTGCATGTCCCTCGAACAAAGCATGATTGTATTTTGCTTCCGACTTGATGCAGCAAAAGAACATGTGCCCAACCGGACAATCCGGGAATTCAACCGCTACAGAAGTTCATAGCTGTGGCCGAAAGAAACGCGCTCTGCTACAAAAATTGAGCAAAATTCGTTCTTTAGCTGAGATCATGCCAGATTCCCAGAATTCCTCTGTTTCCCCGCGCAAAGCAGCTCAACAACTGCGGTCACAAAAAAAGGTCGAGACCATTCTGGAAACGACTCTGACTTTGTTAAAAGAAGGGCCTGCAGACCGGGTGACCACCAATGCGATCGCAGCACGCGCAAATATTAGCATCGGCAGCCTCTATCAGTTCTTTCCCAACAAAGAGGCCATTTTTTATGAACTTTTCAAACGCTGGCTTGCTCAGACGCTAAATGCGCTGGATGAGGCCGGGCAGGCGCTTCAGGACGGACTGTCCAAAGAAGACTGCATCGACGCAATTCTTGTGGCACTGGCCGGTCATCCCGAGATTAACTCGCGCGGGCATTGGCAATTGCGCCGAGCCATGGGCAGTTCGCGCGAATTGGCCGAATTGGAGGCGCAACATTTGCAGCAGATCCTTGAGCGTATTGTTGGGCTGCATGCGAAAATCAGCGGCCACCCGCCCGCCGCGCTTGGGCAGGAGCTGGCTCTGTTACAGAACCAGATCACCATAGCCTGTTTGCAGGTATTGGCCATGACTGACGACTCGCCAAACCGCACGCGGATTCTGGGTTGGTGTAAGCGAATGTTGATGCTGGCCTTCGATTTCCCAGAATTAGACGGCAAGAAGAGATCGTAATTATCATATAAAACAATCGTTTATTCAAAAATATGAGCCACAGCTCATTTTTCTTGTAAACCTGAGTAATTCTGTCTAGTTTCGCCGCGGTTTTCACCTGCAAGCAAGGCGTTCGGTCAGTAATGTCCAGGTTAAATACGATTTTCCTAACGAACCAGACGGTCCAGTCGCCGACGCCGGACCGCCTTGATGCGCGTGTGTGGTTGACGCTTGTTGGGCTTTACGTGGCTCAGGCTATCCCGATCTATCTTGTCGCCGCTGCGTTGCCGCCGATCCTTCGGGCTCGCGGTGTAGACCTGTCCTTGATCGGCGGGCTGGGGATTCTGATGCTTCCCTGGGTTATCAAACCTCTTTGGGCACCGTTGATCGACCGCCTGTCGCGCTATCGAGGAATTGGGCGCAAGGGGGTCATCATAGGCACTCAGTCAATTGTTCTGCTGACGATTATCGCCTTGTCGCAGCTTGACCCGGTTCGGGACATCAGCCTGTTCTTTCCGCTTTTGTTAACAACAGCGTTTGCCTCGGCGACGCAGGACATTGCAACCGACGGATATGCGGTCGAGCATCTGCCCCCGCGATACCAGTCGGGCGGAAACGCCATTCAAAGCGGTGCGGTTGCCGCAGGTGTTTTGATTGGCGGATCCGGCACCTTGTTCCTGTATGACATCGTCGGGTGGCAAACTGCGGTCCTGACCGCAGGTGCACTTTCTTTCGCGGCAGTAGCGGTTTCAGTGATAGTTCCAGAGGCACTGGGAAAACGAGAAGATGGAAGCGAAAAGCAGAAACCCGGGTTGCGCCATTTTTTCACGCGACCCGGCGCTTTGGCGGTTTTTGCATTTGCACTGATATTCAGGCTGCCTGAGGGGCTAATCAAGGCGTTGGAGCAGTCTTTTTTAGTGGATGCGGGCCTTTCCTTGTCCCTGATCGGGTTGATATCCGGCGGGTCCGCTGCTGCCGTGGGCTTGTTGGGCGCTTATCTTGGCATGGTCGTGATCAAGCGCCTCGGGCTGGCACCATTCTTCGCGGCGTTGATTGCAGGTCGCACACTGATCTTCGCGCTATACGGAACTGCCGCCTTGTACGGTTTGCCGTACGAAGCGCTGATAGGCCTGTCCATGCTGAACACGTTCAGCCGTTATATGGAAATTGTGGGCCTGTTCACTGTGTTCATGCGCGTTTCGTCGCTGTCACAGGCGGGAACGGACTTTACCATACTCTCGAGCACCAACCTGCTTGTCTACATGGTCGGTTCAATGGCCGCAGGGGTCGCGGCGCAGGCCTTCGGATACGCTTTTGTCTTCTGGCTCGCTTGTGCGTTGTCATTCGTCACGGGGGGTGTCGCCCTCGTTCTTCTTTCAAAATCACAGATCAGGCAGGTCGCACCCACCCAGGATCACTCTTCCACCCGGGTGCCCTCACCGAACTAACTCACACACAAAAGGAACAATCTGATGGGACAGAAACGCGTGCTGCGAACCAGCGCGGCCCTTACCGCTTTGCTCACTGCTTCACCAGTCTTCGCGCAAGACAGCGCAACCGAAGAAGATCTGTTGACGCTCGAGCCAATCACAATCTCAGCCTATCGCAGCAATGCCGACACCTCGACTATTCCGGGGACGGTTCAGGTCATTACATCAAACGATATCGAACAGCGTATCCTTCAGGGCGAGTCCCTCGAGCAGATATTGTCGGATTTCGTGCCCGGTCTCAGCGTGTCGAATGGCACGGTGTCCGGGGCCAGCCAGACGCTGCGTGGGCGAAACATCCAGATTCTGAT
This sequence comes from Ruegeria arenilitoris, assembly GCF_013030265.1. GTDB lineage: Bacteria > Pseudomonadota > Alphaproteobacteria > Rhodobacterales > Rhodobacteraceae > Ruegeria > Ruegeria arenilitoris_E. The sequence goes on along the minus strand of NZ_WPZQ01000007.1, from coordinate 83,049 downwards.
TGATGGGGTAGCGCGTACAAGTGAACTGCGGGGCTTCGACCGCGAACTGGCTTTGGTTGATGTCAATTCAGTCGAACGGATTGAGATCGTCAAAGGATCGAATGCCCAATACGGGAATGGTGCTACTGGCGGTACGATCAATATCGTGACCAAGCGAGCAGGTGATGCCACCCAAACAACAGTATTTACCCGATTGTCGGCACAGGGAGAAAGCGTATCAGACTCGTTGGGATACGAGATCTTTGCCGCTCATGATCAGCGTGTCGACAATATCGGCCTGCGGCTTGAACTGAGTGCTGAAAGCATCGGTGATCGTTTTGACGGGGCAGGGCGACGGCTCCCGTCGGACCCGCTTGTGGGTCAAGGCGGTGGGGATAACAGCGATATCTACTCGCTGGGACTGGCTGCTGATTACGAAGTGGGCTCGCATCGGTTCGACCTGCGCTTTGACGCTAACCGCTTCAAACAGAACCCGGATTTCTTCACTGATTATCTGACTGATCCGGTCAGCGTTGATACGGCTCAACCCTATACCGGTCAGCCGATCAAGGATGAAACACAGGCTTTGACGCTGCGCTATCTGAATTCCGATCTGGCAATTGGTGAGCTTGAGATTCAGGGCTACTACACCGACAATAAACGAACCGCGGCTTTTGTACCTGCTGGTGTTGCCAACCCGCTATACTATCCGGTTTCCCCTACTAACCCACGGCAGAATCCCAACGCGCAAACCCGTCTGGATACAACCACTTATGGTATTCGCACCACAGTGCGCAGCGATCTGAGCCAGCTTGCGTCCGGAGCGAAACTGACCTGGGGCGTTGATATCGGCAAAGACGATGTCAATCAGGCATTGCTGGATGGGACCGAAGTCATTGCCCCAATGGATCAACGCAGCATTGCCGCCTTTGCGCAGTTTGACATTCCGCTTGGTGAGAAGTTCGATCTGTCGGGTGGTGTTCGCTATGAACGCTTCGACCTGTCGGTTCAGAATTTCGTTCGTCCTGACGTCGTCCAGTTGACGCCAGCGGGTGCGCGCCCATTGCCAGCGGTAAACGTCACAGGCGGAAACTTTGACTACGATGCGACGGTCTTTAACTTCGGCGGTGTCTATCATCTGACTCCGAGTACCGAGATATTCGCTGGTTTCTCTCAGGGTTTCTCTCTGCCGGACGTAGGCGCGTTTACCCGTCGTGCGATGGCATCTAACCCTCTCGTTCCTGGTCAGACCGTATCCTATGCTGCGATCGGACCCGAGGCTCAGATTGTCGACACCTATGAGATCGGGGCCCGTCATACCGGTGGTGCGTTCCGTATCGAAGCGTCGGCATTTTTTGCCAAATCGGACGAGGGCACGGTGTTTAACTCGGCCACCAACGCCATCACGCAGCAGAAGGAGGAAACCTGGGGCGGAGAGATCATCGCGGACTACCAAGTGAACCCTGCCTTCAATGTCGGTCTGTCTGCATCCTTCACCGAAGGTCGTTTCGACAGCAATAACGACGGCGAAGTGGACAGCTGGCTGCCCAACAACCGTATCGCAGCACCGGTCAAAGCAACGCTGTATGGTGATTACGTCTTTGACAATGGCCTGCGTGTGGCGGGGGAGATCGTCTACACCGGCAAGCGGGATAACAAGGGTTACACCGTTGTCGAAGATACAACCACGGTCAACGCGCGTCTGGCGAAACAGATTGGTCTGGGCGAATTCAGCTTTGCTGTCGACAATCTGTTCGACACCAATCAGTTGAACCCGACAGCCAGCTCGGTTCGCACAAACCCACTGACCGGTCAGGATATTCCTGTGGCGGCCGAGGGGCGCAGGTTCTGGGCAGGATACTCGGTGACTTTCTGACCTGACGGCTCTGCACCATCTAAATCGATACAGCCGCCGTATTCTTACGGCGGCTGTTTTCTATACGAAGCTGTCGTAGCTTCACGGTGATTGTCGTTCAGCGTGGTTCTAGCCTGATCAAAACGGAAAAACTAAATTTGTTACCCTGCAGGTTTTTAGGCGCCTTCGGGAACCGCCCGGCACGGGTTACTGCCTTCAGGGCAGCGTCATCCAAGGCCGCGATGCCTGAAGATTTTCGGATGCCATGGCTTAACAGCTTTCCATCGCGTGATACGTGCAGCTCGATGGTTACACCACCGCTGGCTTTGGTTCCGCGCGGAATGCGCTTGCTCCGGTCTATACGCGCCCGGATTTTCGCGCCCCATACAGCCTGCAGCTTCGCGTTCTGGCCCGGGTTGCCGGTAGTCGCGTTGGCGCTTCCTGTCCCTGCCTGCGCCGCTCCGCCCGACCCGGCTGCCACCTCTTTTTTTCGACCGGATGATGTTGTCTTGGCTTTCTGGGCTTGCTCAGGCTTAGCCTCTGGCGGTCGGGGCTTTGGCCGCGTGTCAGATGATACCTTGATTTCGGGTTCAGGTATTGGGGGCAGGGGCGGCGGTTGGATCGCGTCCGGATTGAAATCATTCAGGCTGTCTGGTGGCGGTGCCGCCAATCGCATTTCTGGACGAGCGGCCGGGCTTGTATCTATTTGCGGAATGGTGGTCGCCAACGAGGTCGGTTCCCTCGGTGCAGTCAGTGGTGTTTGAATTTCCGGCACCGTGACAGGCGGACGCTCCCAGGTTTCGACCATCTCAGCGACAGTGGCCGCGGCGGCCTTTATGGAAACTATGGCTTCACCACCGTTACCGCCGGATTGCTGGCTGGACTCTGGTCTCTGCGCAAAGGCCAGCACATGCACCATCAGGGCGAGGGCGACAAATGCAAAGATCTCCAGCGTATGTTTCATTGCGAAGTCACAATCAATTCAACGCGGCTCAGACCAGCGGATGTGAGGTCTTTCAACAATTTGGCCAGTACACTCGCCTCCAGCTCGGCATCCGCACGGAGTTGAATGATCGGATCCGCCTCGCTGATGCTCACGAGTGCTTGCAGAGCCGCCTCGGCCTCAAGCCCCTCAAATGAGATTTTTCCAGACTTGTCGACATACAGGATGCGTTCGACCTGCGGCTCCGTTTCAGAACCGGCATGGGGCGGGGTAACTTCGAATGGTTCGGGTTTGGCCAGGTTCGAGGTCATCAGAAAAAAGATGAGCAGCAAGAAAACCACGTTGATCATTGGAACGATGGATTCAGATCGCTGTCTGGTCGGGGGTGGTGAAAAGTCCATCATGTCACTCGACCAAAACCACTGAAACATACCCGGCTTGCCGCAGGTTTTCGGTCACCGTAACAATACGTTGCAGGGTTGCACTGTCCTTGCCGCGCAGCACCAGCATGTCGGATGGAGATTGCATCAGCGGTGCAAGCGATTGGGCAATGTCGTTGGTTTCTATGCCGTTAAGCGTTATGCGATCCGGGTATACATCGATTAGGCGCGGTGGGCCGGTGTAGTCTCCGCCTGAGCCAACCAACGGCAACGGTAGCATGGCGTCCGCGCCGAACCGCGATGCCAGCATGAAAAAGACCAGCAGCAGAAACACCACATCGATCATCGGCGTGAGACTTGGTTTGCGCCGGGGTCTGGCTGGCGGTGCGAATTGCATGCGTCTACTCCGCCGCCAGTCTGATCTCTTCGGGTTGTTGGGAAACAAACAACCGGGTTGCTCCATCCTCGACATCTCGACGAATGCGGTCGATCACGGCTTCGAACCACGTAAGTGCCGCCGATGCGGGAATTGCAACTGCCATACCTGCAGCCGTTGTCAAAAGCGCTTCCCAGATGCCGCCGGCCAACAGCGCAGGATCGGCGCGGTTTCCAGCCTGCTGAAGAGCTTGAAACGCAGCAATCATACCCAGAACGGTACCGAGAAGACCCAGCAGTGGTGCAATGGTCGCGATCAGTTCCAGGGCCCGAAGGCCAGTTCCGGCCTGTGCAATCTCACGCTTGGCGACCCGGGCGGTTTCTTCTCTTGCGCGGTCTTCCGACAGTTTGCGGATCGAACGGATGGCATGGGCCACCACTTTCGAGCGAATGCCTCTGCGGCCGCTGACAGTGGACAAAGCGCCTTCGGTGTCGCCGGCTTCGAATTTCGCAACAGCTTGCCCGGCTTTTCCTCGTGACCACGCCCCGATCAGGGCCAGACGCCAGATCTTCCACAGTATCAGCGCCAGAGTAACGACCGACAGGGCGGCAATTGCCCAGATCGACGGTCCACCGTTCTTGAGGAATTCTGCTGCCTTGCCGGATGCATTCTGAGCAGTCAGCCAAATGTCTGCCTCCTGCGGGATTTGAGCCTGCGCACTTTGGATGCCTGAGTCAGCTTCTAAAGTGTCGGTTTCAAGAGCGGTATCCGCAGGTAGTTCTTCCAATGCCGATGCTGGATTGCCAGCCAACGGTGCAGGCGCATCGCCTTCGGGTGTGTCTTGAGGAATTGCCGCCACACTGGGCGGAGCTTGCAGCGAACTCGGAAGTTCCGGCGTTGTCGGTGCGGCCGTGCTTTGGGCAAAACCTGCTACGGGAATGGCGAGGAAAGCAGCCAGTATGATCGAGTTGGTTTTCATAAGTGGCTCCAGTAGGCCGAAGGGTGTTGCGGGGTGGCGGAGTCACCTGAGACTGGCGAGATCACCCCGGATGTCAGCACAAGACGCCGAGCGACCAAGATCCCGCCGGCTTCAATTGAGTTTTCTGTGAGTTGGCTGAATTGCGGTACATGAAAGCGCAATCTGGCTTGGGTCTTCAGACCCGGTTTATAATTCCGTAGAATTCCCGTATGATTTTGTCAACATTGGTAAATTCCAATTACCTCAGTGGCCACTTGCCGCTCAAGTGGCTCAGTCTGTGGTGCTCGGCTGGCTCCAATATGCGGCGATATAGGCACGCGCTGAATCGCCATTCTCTGCCTTGTATTCTGCCCGTACCCGTTGAACATCGGCCTTTTCGCAGGCAAACCACAGAAAGTGGTCCGGAAACTCTTTCATGGCGGTCAGGGCAATATCCGCCAGGCTGTGTTCGTCTTTCCGATCCAGCCAGGTGATAGACACACCTGGTGGTGCGGTCAGCGAATAGGCGCAGTTGGTCCCGTTTTCTGTAAGTGCTGTTACATGCCCTAACGTGTCTGTAGGCAGAGCCTCAAGGATACGCGCCATCGCGGGCAAGGCGGTCTCATCTGCGAACATCAGAATTCGATTGGTTTCAGGAATCCCGCCCCCTCCTGGCCCTACAACAGCAACCTGCGCGCCAAGCTCAACACTCCGGGCCCATTCCGTCACGCGACCACCTTCGTGGATGAAAACGTCGAAATCCATCAGCCCCTGTGCATGGTCGATCCAGCGCGTCGTATAGACTGGGCGATGCAGGGCTTTGTCACCCTTTGGCCATACCGTTGCACCGCTTTCGGAGACGTAAGGCCATTCGACATTTACGGAGTCTTTGGGCGGCAGAACGATGCGAAAGTGGATGGCGTCATCCTTAAAACTGGACAATCCGCGGGCTTTGACCCGGACCCGGACAAAAGACGTGCCAACCGGCGTGACGGCCTGAACCGTCGCAAAGTGGAAATTGGGTGGCAGACCCCCAGCTTGATCCGCATCAGACCAACGAATTTTCTCTTCAACGCCGGGTAGGAAATGGGCCAGGTGTTCGACCAGTTGCTCTTTGAGCATGAACAACCAATCTTGCTTGGCTGCCGTTACTTTGAATGTGACACCGCCATTGGCAGCCTCAAAACAGTAGCAGCCGAACGGGGTTTCCAGCGTCACCCGCGTGTCCTCGTTTTCGAGAACGGGCAGATCGTGTTCTTTCGCCTCGTGCAGCATGATCTGCCGCATGGCGTTGAAGTCCAGTTCTGTAACATGTGTTTCGGCATTCAGTGAAAAGTCGGGCCGGATTGTCATAGGAATCTCCTCTCAGGCCGGAATGACATGGGGTGAGCCGTGAACGGGATCGGCGATCACGGTGCACGGCAGGGCAAAGACGCTGTCCATATTCGCCTCGGTGATCACCTCTGCCGGAGATCCTGCGCGATGCACGCGACCATCTTTCAACGCGATGATGTGATCGGCGAACCGGGCGGCAAGGTTGATATCATGCAGAACCATTGCCACGGTTCGCCCGGTTTCGCGGTTGAGTTTCTGAACCAAAGTCAGCAGTTCGATCTGGTGCGGCAGGTCGAGATAGGTGGTCGGCTCGTCCAGCAGCAGGATGTCGGTGTCCTGCGCCAACGCCATCGCGATCCAGGCCCGTTGCCTTTGACCCCCTGACAGGGCCTCAAGAGGTCGACCGGCATTGTGTGCCATACCGGTTTGCTCAAGTGCGGTCTCAACAGCAGTTGCATCCTCGTGCGACCACTGCTTAAGCGCGGATTGGTGTGGGGTGCGTCCCCGAATAACCAAGTCGCGGACCAGTAATCCTTCGGGCGCGGTGGGCATCTGCGGCAGGATTGCTAGACGCCGTGCCACGGATCGGCTGTTCTGCTTGTGAATGGCTTTGCCATCCAGAACGACCTGCCCCTTGTTGACCGGCTGCAGCCGGGCCAATGACCGCAGAAGTGTGGACTTTCCGCAGGCATTGGGCCCGACAATCACGGTCAACTTGCCGTCTGGTATGTCAGTGTGCAGTTCTTTCAGCACAGGTGTTTTGCCGAATGAAACTGATATGTCTCGTGCCGAAAGGCGACAAAGCTGGGTCATGTCTAAAGTGTCCCTTTCTTGAATTGGACGAGCAGCAGCCACATCAGGACGGGCGCGCCGATGATGGCGGTGAAAACTCCGGTGGGCAGGTGAACAAGTGGAACCGAGCGGGCTGCCATATCGGCCAGCAAAGTCACCAGCGCACCGACAATTGCGGCTTGTAGCAGCGCTGGCTTACCCTGGCGCACAAGGCGTCTGGAGATCGGGCCGGACACAAAAGCCACAAACGGCAGCGGCCCGGCGACACTGACGGCAAGCGCCACTAATGCGACGGCCGTTGCGGTGATCGCAAGACGCATAGAGGACAGCGCAACGCCCAGCCCATTTGCAATATCGTCTGCCATTGCCAGCCGGGTCAGGGGGAATTGCAGCCAAAGCGAGAGGGGCAAAAGGACGGCCAACCCGACCCAAATCAGCTGAACATCCGCCCAATTGCGTGCGTTAAGTGACCCGACCAACCACTTTGCCATTTCGGCAGCGGTTAGGGCGTCCAGCTTGGTCATAAGAAGATCAGCCCCGGCTGAGAGGGTCAGACTGGCCCCGATCCCTACGAGGATCAGTCGATAGGGGTGCAAACCGTCTTTCCAGGCAAGACCGATCACCACCAGTGCGGTCACGACACCGCCTATCAAAGCACCAAACAGAACAAATCCGCCTGTCAGGATCATGGCCAGCAGAGCACCACAACTGGCCCCGGCGCTGAACCCGATCACGTCAGGCGAAGCCAACGGGTTGCGCAGCATGGTTTGGAACATTGATCCAGCCAAACCAAACGCCGCGCCGGCTCCGATTGCGGTCAGGATTCTGGGCAACCGGTGATCCAGAACAATCATCCGCTGAATTCCCTCGGCATGACCAAGTACGGCTTGGCCGATCTGCGAGATGTTGAGGGGATAAGCTCCGAGGTGAAGCGCAGAAAGAAGCGCAACGACCAACAGAGAAACCAGGCATAGGCTAACAGTGATTGCACGTGCTGGCAGGTGCATCGACAGGAAAGGCAGACGAAGGATCATAGCTTGCGAACTCCGTTGCGGCGCACCAGCCAGATCAATACCGGGCCACCGATCAGGGCCGACATGACACCGGCTTGCATGTTGCCGCCAAACAGGGGCAGCCGCCCCAGCAGGTCAGCGGCAACCATCAGCGCGGCTCCGATGCTGGCGGAAAACACCAGCATCCAGCGCATATCAGCACCTGCGATCCAGCGCGCGATATGAGGGACAATCAGGCCCACAAACGCAATTGGACCGGCCATTGAAACTGTCGCGCCACACAGAATGACGATTGCCAGTCCGATCAGGATTTGGGCCAGGCCGACCCGGACGCCCAGACTGCGTGCGGTATCCGTCCCCAGCATCAGGGCGTTCAGAACAAAGCTTGCCAGCAACGACAGGACGATGCCGACCGCAAAGAAGGGCAACAGAGCGGTGATTGTTCCAAAGTCGATGCCATCGAAGCCGCCAAGAACCCAGAACCGGTACACGTCCAGCGTCTGCTGGCTGACCAAGAGGAGTGATCGGCTGAGTGCCAGAAACAATGCGGAAACTGCAGCCCCGGCAAGGATCAGTCGTGCAGGGTTCGCCTGATTGCCGCCACCCAGCAAAAACACCAAAAGAGAAGCGATGAATGCGCCACCGAGTGCAACCCAGACAAAGGCGGCGGGATCCGTGATGCCCAACACCAAAACACAGAGCACGACACCCATAGAGGCACCGGCATTCACGCCCAGGAAACCCGGGTCCGCCAGCGGATTGCGTGTCATGCCCTGCATGAGTGCTCCGGCCATTCCCAGAGAGGCCCCGGCCAGAACGGCCCCGACCAGCCTTGGAGCCCGGATCTCGCGGAGTACGATCTGATCGGGGTTCAGGGGTTCAAATGCGGTTAAGGCTGACCAGATGCTTCCCCAGCTTATCGGCCTCAGGCCAAAACGCAGGGCAAATACGGACAAAACAATCAGCCCCAACACCGACAAGCCAAGCCACATGCCTCGGGCGTCGGTGTTGGGGGCTTCCGAGGGAACGGAAGTCGTATGCGCCGTCATCTCAGAACTCCTCAGGTAAAATGCCTGCATCGCGTGAGGACGGAACCACGGTTGCCGGGTCACCATCCATCGCGGCCTCAAGCAGCGGGACGAGTTTATCCAGGGCGTAATCCAGACTCAGCGGGCTGGAATGCGAGAGTGCTGCTGACAGCAGCGGATCAGAATAAACCTCGCGCCCCTCTTTGTAGGCGCGCATGGTTGGGCGCAGTGGCATCCGGTTCAGGGCCGATGCAGAACTGCCCCCGTCGATCCACACCAGCGTATCAACATCGATCGGTGACAGGTCCTCAGCCGGGATCAGGACGTATGAGATGTCCAGCGCCCCGCGGTTGTTCACAGCTTCTGGTACAACAAACCCGAGGTCCTCGAGAAACTTCCCGCGAATATCCCGGTTTGTGTATGCGCCTGCTTGGCCCGCCCAAACCATGACCGAGGAGGCACCCTGCCACTCTGGATGCGCGTCACGGATTTCCTGGAACCGATCCTGCAGGCGCGTGATCTGGGCCTCGGCCTCTGCAGATTTTCCAGTTGCCAGCCCCACAGTGCGATGCATCTCCTGCCATGACATGCCGTGGTCGCCATATCCAGCAGCAGGCGGAACAGTTGGCGCGATTTGTGACAATAGCGAATAGTCGCGTTCAGTCATGCCCGACCATTGACCCATAATCAGGTCGGGTTTCATGGCAGCGATCTGCTCAATATTGATTTCGCCCTGCATGACAATGGGTTGCGCATCGCCAAGGGCTTCGTGCCCCCAGGCCCAGACTCCGTAGGGGTCGGTCCCGTACCACTTTCGCAGGGCATAGGGTTTAAGCCCCAAAGCAAGCAGAAAGTCATGGCCGATAAAGCTGAGCGATACGATCTTCTTCGGCTCGCTTTCGATCCGGGTCGTTCCGTACTTATGTTCGATTTCGACCGGAAATGAATCGGCACTCGACCCGACGGGGCAGAGTGCCAATGCAATACAGGTCAACAGTTTTTGCAGCATCTTTGGACCTTTGAAAGAAAGACCCGGGCGGCATCGTGTCCGCCCGGGTTGGAGTAGAGTTAGAAGCGGCGGCTTAGCGTCAGCTCGACCGAGCGACCTGCGCCATAGGCGCACCCGCCTGCCTGCGACGCATTGATCGCGGGGAACAGAGCGAGAATGCCGGTGTTGTCGATCTGGCAGTAGCTTACGTATTCCTTGTCCGCGAGGTTGCGGGCTGCCAGCGTTGTTACCCAACCGTTCTTTTCATAGGTCAAAGAGGCGTCATAAACCGTCACGCCGCCGACTTTGAAAGCAGCTGTATTGGCGTTGTCCGAGAAACGCTCGCCGGTGTAGCGCGCGCCCAGTCCCAGACGCAGACCGGGTGCCTGAGCAACCTCATAGGCCAGCCACAACGAGGCAGAATGTTCCGGGATCCGTGCCAGGCGGTTGCCTTGGTTGGTCGCGTTCTTGGTGATTTTCGCGTCGATGTAGTTGTACGCACCCAAAATCGACAGGCCATTTCCGAACGCATAGTTTGCTTCGACTTCGATCCCTTTCGACTTGACTTCGCCAACCTGTTCAAACGCTCCGGGACGTCCGGCAACGGCCTGAGGTGTGTTCTTCTTGGTGATATCGAAATACGCGACCGACAACAGCGAGTTGGTGCCGAGTGGACGGAATTTCGTACCAACCTCCCAGGAGTTTGACTGTTCAACATCCAATTGCTTGCCCGCGACGTCGACGCCAGCCGGAGGCAGGTTAAACGATCGCGCAAGCGAGCCGTAGAAGCTCAACCCGTTGTCAAGGTTGTAGGACGCAGCCAGATTCCCGCTGGTAAAGTTCCGCTTGTTATCCAGATCGGTGGTCGTATTGGGAACGAATGGCAGCGGTGACACGGTGCCGGCTGTTCCGCTGATATCGACCCAATCGTGGCGCAGGCCCGCATCAACGATCAGGTTGTTGCCGATTTCAAAATTACCGAGCAGATACAGGCCTGTTTGCTTGATGTTTTGGGAAATCGAATTGGTGACCAAAGGACCTGTGGGGATACCCGGAGGGGTGATAATTGAGTTGTTTTGGAACAGATTAACGCCACCAAACGCGTATGACTGTGTCCCGTCATAGTCGCTTTGATAGTAGTCCAGACCACCGATGACAGTTGCATTCACGTTGCCAAATGAGAACTCTTTCGAAATCGCGTTGTCGAATGTCGCCTGCTTGGCTTTGTTGTCGACGTCGAAGTTGACCAAAACCGCTGCGTCAATCGCATTCGGAACCGGCGGGCGACCGGCAAGGATCGCCGATGAGAAGAAGGCCGCAGCATAACCGGTGTTGTTGGTCCAGTCGTTGTCGGCATACCGCGCACGCGACCGGAAGGTGAAACCATCCCCGAATGCATGATCGAATTCATAACCAATGTAATTCTGGGTCGTTTCTATATCGTTGCGGCTAGGATTGTTCGAATAGAAATCGTTGCCGTAGTGGCGCACGGGGTTCGGCAATTGCGACCCGTATTGCGGAACCAGAATGTATGAATCCGGCACCTTGTCTTTCTGATACTGTGCAAAGACCGTCAGATTGGTTGCGTCCGTCGGTTTCCAGGTAACGGATGGTGCAAAGTAAAGGCGGCTCTGGTCTGTTTCTTCATATTGGGTGCCTGTTTCCCCACCCAGGAATACAAAGCGATATGCCAGTTCATCAGATGCAGCCGCATTGATATCGACGCCAAGCTCGACACCGCCATAGGCCGAAGCACGCGCCATAAGCTCAGTGCTGTTTTCAAATTTGGGACGTTTGGTGATCGAGTTGACCAACCCGCCTGGTTGGCTTGCCCCATACAGGCTTGAGGTTGCACCGCGTAGAACTTCGATCCGTTCAAGACCAAAGGTTTCTGTCCGCCAACCTGCAAACCCATAAAGACGCAGTGGCATGCCATCGCGATAGCTGTTTGAATTCTGTACTTCGAAACCCCGAATGGCAAATTGGTCGAAGCGACCGTCTACGCCAAATGTCTGTGCGGTTACACCGGGTGTATATGAGATCGCTTCTTCAATGGTGGTTGCACCTTGATCGTCGATCTGCTGTGGGGTGATGACGCTGATCGCGCGCGGTGTTGTTGCAACGTCTGCCGGAAGCCCGCGCGTGGCGCTGACAGCTGCCTCTGCCGCATAGCCTTCGACGTTATCCAGTGCGCTGGTCTGACCACCCTCGATGGTGATCGGCTCCAGCACGACTTCGTCTGTTGCGGTCTGAGCCTGCAGCGGTTGCGCGGCCAAACCTACTGTTACCACAAGTGGCCCTGCCGCCAGAACCTTGCTTCGTGTTGACATATTCCGTCTCCAAGCGCCGACAGGCGACGCCGGCGCATTATGTGTTCAAAACACAAAAGCTTTCCCGGTCTGGCTTGGGTGTTTTCACCTCTGCCCGGGTTCGCTGTCCCACATTTTTTGGCTGGACTTTGCGTCGCCGAGGCGGTGACTTGGTCTTGCTTCTTGGCATGCAATGCACGCTCTGGCAGTGGCGTAAAATTCTAGAGTGATTTTGTCAAGTTTACGTGAAGCGTTTCTAGGTATAGTTGACGTAAGGGACAATGCATTGAGACAGAAATGCTGCAGCTGGCCTGGGCAGGGCTGCTGCCAAGTCGTTGTGTCGCTCAATGTAGAGTGATCAGAATAGATCCTTTTGCTGAGCAACCGAACTACTTCAGGATCTTGTTTACTTCTCGAATACCAGCTGCATTCGCGCGCTCTTTTCGATTATGATCTTACCCGTGACGCTGTTTGAAAAAAGAACCTTGTCACGGTTGGGCTATCGCTCCGCTCAGATAACATGACGTCCCGGGTATTTCCTGCTTTGTCGACCGCGCAACACAGATACATTCACCTGCCGCGTGCACGCAGGTAAGTCACATTAATTTACAGGGAATCCTGTGTTGGACCTTTCATCAATTGTGCTCGAGCTGCGGTCAGCGATGCGTAATTTACAATCCACCTGTTGAGAGTCGCGTGGTCAGCCTGCAAACCGCGTTTTGCCGTGATCTGTTCCAGAATACGATAGGACGCCGTGTCTCGCAGATAGAAGTACACAGTTTACAGAAGTACATCCTTGGAAATAGGCAGTCTCTCAACAAGAGCAGACGTCAGAATGCGCATGTTCGTCAAAAAGATCCCAAAGCTTGAGGCACATCCTGAATCGTGCCGCTCAGCCGAAATCAATGGATCCTGCCCCTAGAAACAACTTGTACACAGCGGGCCTGAGACGTTACCCGTAAACCCACGACCCGCAGCATGATTGTGCATTGGTGCTGTTCAACTAACTAACTCAGGCTTAATTATCATGGCTATACCCGATACGCTGGCTGCGCGATTGATCGAAGTCACCAAGAACAACAACTTGGGTGGTCACTTTCTCATGCTCGGGCGACAGCGTTGGATTGGAACGCGCAAGGGTAAGGCAGCCAAGTTGCTGGCAGATACGATTGGCACCTATTTGCCCGGAAAATCTGAAGAGGACCTGAAAAATCCGAACGATGCCTATTCTGAGCAATTTTTCAAAGCGCTTGGATACGACCAGGTCGACTCTCTGGACTTTTCTGAATTTGAAAATGCCAGCATCATTCAGGATCTAGGCGCAGAGCTGGACCCTGCCTTGCACGAACGCTTTGACGTGATCTATGACGGCGGCACATGTGAGCACATTTTTGAGTTGCCTACCGCCTATCGCAATATCCATAAAATGCTGAAAAAGGGTGGTGTCCTAATCGCGCATTCACCGTGCAATAACTGGATCAATCACTCATTTTATCAGATCAATCCCGAAATGGTTTACGGGTTTTGGGAAAAAGCCATGGGTTATGAACTGTTGAGCCTTATCCTTCAGCCCCTGCTGCCAAATTTCTCTGACAGAGTGGTAACCACGACCAATCCCAACGTCACAGGTGTGCGCCCACGCCTCAAGGGAAAGCTACCTCAGAACTCCCCAATTATGATGTGTTATGCAGTTCGAAAACCATTCGACACAGAAGGGAAAGGGGTCGCGTATCAGACGGACTATATGGAAAAGTGGCAGGGTTGAGGAATAGGACTCATTGGTCTGACTGAAGCGCGCCAGCTTTTCGTTCGGCATCCCAGCGGAACAGCAATCGTTTCAACATGGCGATTTTGCCTGAATGCACCTTATCATCACGATCGAGACGCTCACCACCGTTGATCAGTTGCCTCATGCGGTACGGACGTTTCCCGGACACTATTCCATCCAGCTGAGCGGGTAGCAGCCCGGCGGCGGCGCAAGCTTTGACCCAGGCCTCATCAAGTGATGGCGGCGGGTTCTGTTCCGAAGATATGCACCAACTGTGCTCGAACCGCGTCATGATATAGTCCAGTACTGGAATGTGTGGATGCCTGCGATCCGATTTGTACGGCATCTTGAAGACATCCGTGACCAGTTCATAGGAAGGCCAGTAAAACAGTTTGCCCTCTGCTTTATGCGCGCGCACCACCTCATCAATGGCAACACGCAGCGAGGCCTTGGAAACTGAATTGGAAGTTATACAGGAATTGTCGCGAAAGGTTGCGATCAGCGGTATCGGTGACAAGGTAACGATTACTTTCGCATCTGGACGATGCTTGCGGATCAGCTGGTAGATCGCGTCAATATTCTGGCGATTTTCCTCCACACTGGCGACCCGGAACTTGTGACGGGATGGATCATAAACGTCCTTTGGGATCGTGCGCCAAAAGACATTGCCCGTGGGCTCGTCGTACCAAACTTCACTCAACCCGAAGGTCAGGATGAAGACGTCTGTTTTGTCAAACAGCTCTTTGGTTTGCGCCTGTGCCACAGGGTCATAGCCATATTCTTCTGCCTTGTACCCATGCCAAAGAACCTGCGAGAAAACCTTGTTTTCCCAAGCCCATTCAAACTGTTGGCGAATTACGAACGAGTTAACCATCCCTTCGCCGCAACTAACTACATAGGCACGCTTGGCCTCTTCGCCTTGGGTCAGAACCCGAAAATTCCGTTTTGACAGCCAATTTGAGATATTCGCCGCAAAACAAGAACCGAAAGCCGTTATCTGGGTTTCCGGGGTTATATACGGAGTATCTGGTTGCCACCCTTTTAAAACAAATGTCTCCACGGCTTCTTCATCGACCATTTGTAGGGCTGTCGGGTTGAAATTTGTATGTTCGCCCCGAAACCAGGTTCTAAACTCTGAGCCATCTTTCGTCGTGGACTGGAAGTTGTGAGAAATTGCCTTTTTAGTCATCCAGACACGCCCTGATCGCCGAAAAAAACACCTGCCCAAGGTGCCTGAAATGAGTTTCCGAGGCAAGTTCAGCGCAACAATTGGTAACCTTGGAAAACAGCAATAATGATCTTCAGACGGGCAGCAAGGTATAGAATTCAAACCAAAACAGATAGTATACAGAGGCAGAAACTTTGCATGGGAATTTCTGTAGTATGAATGATCTGAGCTACGATGAGCTGATTGAGGTTCAGGGTATAAAGCTACCTCTTTGTAAGAACATCGTGACCCCTCGCATCGAAAGGCAGATGAGGCTTGGAAACTACGAAGTCGGCGAATGCGATGCTGCACGAAAATTCATACGTAAGGGTGACAGGGTTCTCGATCTTGGGGCAGGTATAGGACTTGTCGCCAGTGCGGTCTCCAAGATCGAAGGCGTCGAAAGGATTGTGTCAGTAGAGGCCAATCCTGAACTACTGGAAGTTATCCGAGAAACACATAAAATCAATGGAATAGACACGGTCGAACTACGCCATGGGATAGCGTCAAGGGTAGCGGCAGAACAAGTTCCATTCTATTTGCGGGGTCATTTTTGGTCTTCCAGTATGGAGCCGGATTCGCGCCCATACAAAGAAGTGGTTCCCATAACCGCTTTTGCCATGAACGATTTGATCGAAGAGATCGACCCAACCGTGATCATCGCTGATATTGAAGGCGGAGAACTCGAGATTTTTGATGGGTTAACGTTGGATAACGTTCGAACAGTTATCATCGAACTGCATCCGCTGGTCTACGGAGCTGAAGGGCAGCGCAAGGTTCTGAAGTTCTTTGATGACCTCGGGTTCCGTGCCGAAGACGAGTACCGCTCGGGAAGTGTTTGGGTGTTTTCTAGGATGCCCGTCAAACAAGTGCCAAGGTTTTTGACACGAGGTCCATCCAGCCCGGTACATAATCACGACAACCCTCAGTTCATCATTCCGACCTGCATGCGAAATGAAGGCCCATTCCTGCTGGAGTGGCTGGCCTTTCATCGTTCGATAGGAATTCAGAATTTTGTGGTATTTTCTAATGACTGTTCGGACGGAACTGACCTTCTATTGGATCGGTTGGATGAGTTGGGTGTCGTGACCCATCTGCCCAATCCGGCCAAGGCAGCCAAGTCAACGTACTTTCAACCTCTCGCCATGAAATTTGCGATGGACATGCCTCAGGTGCGAAGGGCGGATTATGTAATTCAGACGGACGTTGATGAGTTCATCAATATTAAGGTCGGCGACGGAACGGTGACCGATCTGTTGAATGCAGCGGGGCCTTTTCATGTTCTTTCGATCTCGGAACTGAATTTTTCGAGCAGCGGGAACTGGGAATTAAAAGACGGCTGGCTCACCGAGATGTTCCGGGAGCACGAAACTGACAAGCCGGGTCATTGGCAGGCCCGGCGGGGGGTTAAGTCGATCATTCATGGCGCCGATAATTTTGAAACCTGGCCAGTACATCGACCAGGGATATTCGCGGGCTCATTTGATCAATTGGTCTGGCTGGATGGATCGGGTAATCCGGTTCCTGAGGACTTTGTTGTTAACCACGAAAACGGCATCGACAGGCGCGGTCGCTATGATTTGGTCCAATTGGATCACCATCCATTGCGCAGCGCGGAATCTTACCTGATGAAACAGTGGCGTGGGAGTGTTGCCGATAACCGGCGAAGCACGGATCATCATTATTATCGTAAGCGGTCTCTTGGTGGTAATTTTTATGGACATATTGATAGGCTGCTGCCTCGGGCCCGCAAAGAGTGGGACGCGTTAATATCGGACAAGAAACTCCTGGATTTACATCGGGCCTCGATTGACGTGCATCGGGAACGGATCAGGTCAATCGAGAACGAGCCAGCTATCTCTGAAGTTCGCGATTGGATTCGTGAAAACTATTTCGCTGATCAAGGGTCGGATTGATCAAACAAATATAGGCAGCCAAAGTAATGGAAGCTGGGTGAAACGAGGGCATACCAATCAGGCCCAATATGCTTCCTCAAACAGGTTTTTTCCCCTGTTTGATCAGCACAGCATTTGCCTCGTTTCTGGCGCGTAGAAACTTAGGACGCTTCTGTGGTTTGCAGGCTTCGAGAACGGCGTTGCAATACTGCGCTGTCCAATACGGCCGCCCACGTTTCAGCAGATGGTTCAACATGCGTTTCTGATAAAAAGCGCTGCTCTTGCGCGCGGTTAGGAGGGCGTAAATCTCTTGTTGCGTCAAGCTGTCTTCAATGCAACCGGTGATGATCTTGCTCAACACTCCCATGTGCCGCCACGTGGTCAGCATCCCGTGACCGTGGTGACGGCACAAATATTTTTCTGTGTTTGATCCTTGGTATAATGCGACATGCAAGGCATCCGCTGCAATTGTCGGGTCATAGAACAAGCGAACCTTACGGGCTTGACGCACACCATCCGGCCCATAGCCGTAAGCGCCTTCATAATCGCGCCTCCATGCGGGCTTAAAACGGGTTTCCCAGCCCAGAGTAACTTTGCGGCTTAGCGTGGCTTGTGGGTTCACAGCCAAAACATCTGCGCCAGGACAAGAAGCAGCGTAGGCGGTGGCGGCATACCCACCCATGGACACCCCGTAAAATACCACTCGCTCGAATTGTTTGAAGAAACCGTTGTCTCGAAGTCCGTCGAAAAATGTGGCTATAGCGGGGTCACGATACCAAGTGTGGCCATGGGCCATGATCCCTAATGCAGACCATCCCCGGGATGTTATGAAATTCATTCCCCAGGGCAGACGATTGTCAGGGTCCTGCCGTGCGTCATCGAGATTTTCGAATGCGACAACAAGCACTTTTCCCTTTTGAACGAACAATGCCCGATGTTCATGACTCAACTCCTCAAAGAACCCATTCTCTCCTGCGGCTTCTCGAAAATTGTCGCGCCATTTTCGGTTACGTTCGTGGTTCATGTTTGAGTTCTACTCTTCGCCTTCAAACTACAGGGGCACTGTTTGTCTCTGACAAGTGTTTTATGCGTAATCAACAGTGAACACGACAATTGCTAGCGCGTTTTTGAGCAGATGCGAAGTTCGAAAAAAGAAGCATGCGCTTCACTCTTTCCGTAACAGAGGCACCCGACCCGACAAGGCGTAGCGATGCAGTGTTTGTCCAGAAACTGCACGGCTGTCGGCTTGCCATCGGTCGCGCAAAGCACCATGGTTAGCTGTGCGGTTTTCGCGGTCTTCACTCCCCACATGACCCCATGCGTAAGCAAGGCTTAGTTCGGACTCATCTGGTTCTTCCTCTAAAACCAGGCGGATGAGACGGTCTGAAATTACCTCGGCGCCAATGATTGCCGGCAAATTTTGCGCAATGCCATCGAGACGAAACCCATGTGCATCATTCTCCAGCACCAACCCGTCCATTGATGAAAACTCGGCCAGAATTTCGCGCCCTTCAAAGTGAGCGATCTGCAGAGAAGGGCAGAACCATTGTTTTCCCATTTGCACAGCTTGAACGGCTAGATCACAGAGTTCATCCATCATGAGAGCAGACACAGAACTGGGTGTTGCTAGTGTACCAGGCATAAGGGGCCAAGGATATGACGGAGTTGCAACGACCGATTTCACACCGGGATTGTCCAAATCAAATCGACCTTCGGACAACAATGCTTCAACACGCCCTGTGTCCTTGAAACCACCCCCTTGGGTGACAACGATTACAGGTTCGGCGGACTGTCCGGTTATCTGTGTCAGATCACGTACCAAAGAGGTGGTGGTTTGCCTGTAGTGTCTTGCCGCATCCAACTCGGAAATTGTCATGTCACCTCGAAGCAGTCCGAGGCGGAGGCGGTCAATAACCAGAGCCTTTTCCCAACCTTTCAACGTAGCGCAAGCAACCTTCACCCTTTCCAGCAACAACCTGTAGGGTTCTGCGTGCGGGTCTGCATCCTCTGCAGTTATACCGGGCTGAGGTTGGCTCAAGGCAACATTGGTAAACAGAGTTTCCCCACTCTCATAGCGGCGTTCACTGCTTAGTGTTGCTTCAGCCAAGGGGCCGAAAGGTGCTCCGGTTCCATCCAGTTTTTCATTCACGACATGCCAGCGGAATCTTCGCGCCAGAGTTCGGGGGACATGCAGATCGCCCCCAAATCCCACGAAACCCAATGCCGTGGGAGGTGTCTGAGCCAGTGTTACGCCATCGCGTTCTTCAAAACCGAT
Source organism: Ruegeria arenilitoris (assembly GCF_013030265.1). Taxonomy (GTDB): domain Bacteria; phylum Pseudomonadota; class Alphaproteobacteria; order Rhodobacterales; family Rhodobacteraceae; genus Ruegeria; species Ruegeria arenilitoris_E. The sequence goes on along the minus strand of NZ_WPZQ01000007.1, from coordinate 63,948 downwards.
GGTTGTTCTTTCCCACCGGTCGGAAAGATAGCGCAGGCAATCTGGTCGCACGTCCAACATCCAGACGTTTCCTCCTCCGCTAGGCCACGCAGTTTCGGGATTGGAGGGCTTGGATCGTATCCAGGCGCCCACCTTTTGAGGACGCTCAGCCTCTGCACGCATCACCAGCTTCTCAAAAGGTAATTCCGGTTTTGTGAGATAGCTCCGGCGGTTCTGGAAGGCACGGCGGAACCTGGAGGCACGTTTAACTTGGCCGCGCGCGACAAGCGCTGCTTCGATACCTTTGCGGTAAAAAGGAAAATCCTTGCGCCCTCGCAAACGTTCATAAAACAGATCCGGGGGCAACTCACCTCGCAACAAACCTGGAAGGATTGCTTTCAGGAATTTTTTCCGCCTTAGGCCGGGCGTACAGCTGGCCCCGAAACCAAAGCACTTGAGATATGTTGCCTGATTTTCATCATAAACCTGCCGCAGCCCTTTTAGTGGGTCATGAAACGGATCGTACAGGATGTAGGTCCGAGCAAGACTGGCTGCGCGCGCCCTGTCCACCCCGGGCGACACGGGAGCGAGATCTTCTGGCGGATCGACAAATAAATGGGTGGCATTCGGCAGGAAATTCCCCAATGCCACCAAGCTGTGAGATGCATCTTCCGCGGCGCAGAGTGTGTGAGAACTAAAGTCATCAACCAGCAAACCATCGGCCAGAGTTTCGAAGAAAGCCATTAACTCGGGTGAAATCGAAGTTGCTTCGTCAGTGCGGATAACGCGCATCTGACTGAGCTCATCTTCCTCGCAAAGTTCGTCGGTCAGGGAAGGCATTCCGTTCTCGGACAGGAATTGGATAACCAGACGGTTGGGAGTTCGGCGGGTCAGTGCTATGCGATATCCGGCAATAGCGATCTCTTCGCCCGTTCGCAGCGCTGCAATGAGATCGGCATGGGACTTCTCCTGAGCGTGTTCCATGTCACATCCGCTCCTGTTTCAAGCTATTTCCAGGCCGCAGATCGCTGCGAGTAGCGATGCCTGAGGCACACCTGCAAACACCACCCGTTCCGTCCCACAGCTGAGTATCGTGTCATCTTCGGATTGCCTGACACGCACTTGCCCTAGTGATGCCCAATCACTCAGGTCAATCTTTCCACCTTGGAATCCTTGGATCTTTTGGGGCAGGCCGGTTCGCTGGATAGTGAGTGTTGTGGTCGCGCTGCGCAAAGTAACATCATTGCTGCCTTCGGCCAGAGTGATTTGCGTATCACCATGTCCCCCTGTGATCCGATTGCAGCCGCTACCGGTGACAATCGAAACAGGGCCGTGGCCACCAATCATAGTGGTATCACCGCTGTCGCCGACCATTCGGGCGAACCCCTTTCCGGCCGTCATCGTTGTTTTCCCGGTCCCGCCGTAGAGAACACAATTGGCATTTGCTGCCAGAATGGAGTTCTCGCCCTCACCACAATAGACCACCAGATCGTCATTCTGCACGGTGATACGGTTTTTGCCCGGACCGGGATGCACAGTTAGCTGGAAACGATTTACGCTCCCAGGGAAAAGAAACTCATTGTCTTGCTGGTTTCCGGTGGCAACAAAGCGGTTTACACCGCCACTTGCATCGGCGCCATAGTGCATGCGGGCAAACCCATCGGGCAGCGCTGCTGTACCGTCATGGTTTAGTGTCGAATAATGAACTCTGGCCCCCGGCGCGGTCGGTGCAATGTCATCAGGAGAAGCGTCCAACGATCCGATGGCCCCAACACTACCAGCTTTGGGTGGGTCCATCGTATCTGTAAAACTGACGTGAAATGGCGCCGCACTGCCTTCTGCGTCGGGGAGGATCAGGCCATGGGAGACGCAAACCTGACTCAAATCTTGTCGCCATTTCGCGTAGTCTGGATGTTTACCCGCGAGGTTCTTGGTCAGCCATGGGTCGTCTTGAACATTGTGAAACTCGCTTTCACCGTTCTGATACAGCGTGATCCTATATGCGCCTTTCCGCATAGATGTATTGCCATATAGAAATGTGGGAACAGCGCGCTCTGGGTCAGAGGTGCCGTGCGTCATATCTTTCAGCGATCTGCTGATCGTACTGTGCATCGGCGGGCAACCAGCATAATCAAGAATGGTCGGTCCGACATCCAATAAAGCAACTGGATCACGAACCTGTCTTGGTTGGGCATCAGGGTCGTGAATGATCAGGGGAACGCGACAGCTTTCTTCCCAGAGCGTGAATTTGCGCATCCGCCCCTTATCGCCAAGATGGTATCCATGATCTGAGGTAAATATCAGGACAGTGTTATCCGCATGGCGCGACGATTTGAGCGCGGCCCAGATGCGACCAATCTGGCTATCAACATGAGAATAGGCTGAGAAATAATTTCGAACCGATTTACGCCAGTAGGCAGCGTCTCGAAGATCCATGTTCTTTCCCATGAATCGGTCGGGATACCCGGTCGTATCGAACCCATCATTCCATGCCTCAGGTATCTGGAAATCCTGTTCGTTGTACAACCGCTTAAAGGCTTCAGGCGTTTTGAACGGTATGTGCGGATGGTGAAAGCCGATCTCGCGATAAAATGGCGCGGCCCCATCGTAGGTCTCCAGAAACTCTACTGCATCTGTCGCGGACTGATGGTCATAATAGAGTGAATCGTGTGCGGGATCAGTAGTACCGGCTCCGCCGGTCAAGCCACCAAAACGCCTGACAGGGACGGATTGAGGAGGACCAAGGCGCAATGGGTGTGGGGGGTGCGAATAAAGAATATCATGCATTGGCCTGGGAAGTGGAGCAAAACTGTGGTGAACCTTCCCGGCGGTCGAACAATAGTATCCTCTTTGTTTGAGCTTGAATTGCCAAAGCTGTTCGGGGCGCAACACATCGAACAGGTTCGTATAATTGTCCAGAATGCCAGTTTGGTAAGGTGACAGACCCGACATCAGGCTATTGCGTGATGGACCACAAATCGGGGCCTGACAGTATGCCGAGTCAAACGCCGCCGAGTCCTCGGCGATCCGGTCAAGGTTGGGAAGGTGCAGGGGTGCGCCAAAAGCTTCACGATACTGAGAGTAGGCACCGCCATCGTCGACGGTAATCAGAACAATGTTCTTTTTCTCTTGCGCCATGATTACCTTTCCCCAGGCAATTTGGCCGATTGCTCATCGACGGCTGCAGCCGAAAGCTGAGACTTGCGTCTATTGGTACGAAAGGCGCGGCGAAACCTCGCAATTCTATCGTCTTTGCCACGGGTACTCAGGTGCGTTTCCATGACGATACGGTAAACGTACAGCTCTCTCCGCTTGCGAATCCATTTGTAGAACTCTGACGGTTGGAACTCTCCGCTGATAGCGCCCTGCATAAATGGCTTCAAAAGCCCCAGTCGTCGCAGAACCACAGCCGATTTGTGCCCAAACCCGAAGCCCTGCAAGTGAATAAGCTTCTGCTGCGGTAAACGCATGACATGTCGTTTGTCTGGTGCAAAGAAAGGATCATAGAGAACATAGGCTTTCCCCAAACCATTCAACTGAGAAGCAGCGTCAGAAAAGGGTAACGACCAGTCTCTATCCCGCCCTTTGCCAAACCGTGTTTCCCAAGGAACCAGATCGCTCTGCAATGTAGATTGCGGGCTAAGTGCCACGACTGTGGCACCGGGACAAAGAGAGGAAAATGTTAATGCAGCAAACCCACCCATTGACGTCCCGATCAACGCGATTTTCTCGAAGCCTCTAAAGAAGCCTGTACGTTCTAACTGTTCGAGAAACGCAATCAGCTTTTGATCGCGAAACCAGCTTGGACCACGGGCATATATACCAAGATGGCTCCAGCCGTTTTCGCGAACAAATTTCCCGGCCCAAGGTTCGATATCAGGATACGGGTAGCCCGCATCTGAAAGATTGTCGAAGGATATCACGAGTTGCGCCGTATCGCGTTCGACAAAGGATGCGGCATGTTCTCCGAACTTGTGGTACCAACCATCGTTTCCGCCAGCCGGAAATATTTCTCCGTACCAGCTGGGTATCTTGTTGTGGTCCACGTCTTCCATGACAATCAGCGCTTGTGCACAATCAGGACCTGATCGCGACGGGTCTTGTCAAATTGCGCCTGAAATATGAAAGCTCCCGAGAAATCCAGTCTCATTGCATTGAATTCTGCGGCTGTTTTGCTGTCAGAGTGGCTGAACACACCGTTTTTGAGGTATGACTGAAACAAAGCCGCGGTTTTTGTGATGCCGGGTTTTTCCATGGTATCGGGTTGCCATCTCAGGTCCTCGATAATGTACATTCCGCCCGATTTCAGCTTTCCGAAAAGTTCCAGAAACCCATTCTGCTGATGGTGCGATGCATGGCTTGCGTCATCAATTATGATGTCGAACTCATCGTGCATATCTCGAGCAGCGTTACGAATGTTCTCACGCGTATCCATATCGCAGCGATGGAAGGTAAACCTCGGGTCGCTGAACCAACTAAAATCTGATACATCCAGCCCGTGGATTTGGGCTTTCGGAAAGAACTCTAGCCACATTCTCACCGAGGGTGCGTCCGTTGTGGTTCGGTCGGCATGCTTGCCGTGCTCGGGGCCCCCGATTTGCAACCCCATCTCCAAAAACGAGATATTTTTATCGCGATAAGGAAGAAAGAGCATCTGGTAGAGTTCTGAATAGCGGTGTTTTTTCGATCCTTTGTCCGAATTGTAGCGATCCGCCAAGTCAGTCAGATTTATCTTCCCTCGACCATATTTTTCAGATGCAGGAACAGGAGATGCAGGGTCAAGATCAATGGTTGTGGCTGGCATTGCAGGAGTGTCTTTAGCAATCGGCTTACTGTTTCTTTCGGGGCGACCTTTGTTGGGGATCGGCGCGAGGTCCGGATCAATTCCATGCTTGATCAGAAGCCTTCCCAACAGGCTTTTGGGGTGGGGTGCGCCGCCCTCTTTTTCTACCAGACGCGCACGCATGCGACGACCGTAAAGGTGAATGGAACAGGTGTTTTCGGTTATGTAGGGAGACACGTCGAATTTGCGCTTCAACATCATGCGACGGTCTTTGAAAGTGAATGGATAGAGCCTGTCCTGAGGCAGCGCAAACTCGATCTCACCGGTCGCGTGCAGAAAATGTGTCACTGCGTGTGGACCCCAAACACCCCACGGCTGTTCACCGACATGAACCGGATTACCTGCATCCCGGGCGGTTTCAAGCTCTTTGACATAATCCTCGCCATACCATGCGGGGATTGCAAATTCATCGCTTGTATGAGCCAGAAGCGCGCGCAGCGTATCGCTGTCACGTGGTAATCCAAGAACACCTCCATTCACGTGCTTTTCGGATTCCCAACCGTAAAAATGGCCATTGGGAGTCTCGAAAGGCTTCATGCAGTAGGCATCTGTATCAGCCCAGATCATGTTGTCGTTCTGTTCAAGCAACCGGTAGCGAAACAGATCAGAATGCAGTGCGGGGCTACCAGTACGCTCATGCGCCAGAAAGTTCTCACGCGGCAAGATATCGGCGGCATCTGCAAATTCGACGCCATCTGGCACGTTTTTCAGTGGCCCATAGTGATACAGAACAGTGGTGTGACCTGCATCCACAAACGATTTAATACAAAGCTGCTCCAGGAAGCTGAGCGATCCTTCCATCCACAGCATTCCAATGACCGGTTTCTGATTCAAGACGACCTCAATAACAAAAGACTACTTAGACTTGGCATTCCTGACCTTTCGAGCAAATTCTGCTATCAGTTACAATGGGTGACGGGCGACCAATTCAGGTAACCTAGTGTTGTGTGACATCCTGACGTTCCACCGTGAAGAACCAATCAGCATCCGGACGTTTGGCGATCACTTCATCTGGCACGACCTCCGGGCCGGACAAAAAAACATTCGCACCAAAGTGACTGTGCAAGAGCGAGAGGCGTTCCATCCGTTGGCTCGTTAACGCAGAATAGAACTGGTTGTAGTCGGGCCTCGCCTTCAGCTCCTCGATCTTGGTCCGGTGGCACTTTAATGAATAATCATGGGCTTCGGCGATCTCAGGATCTTTGAGAAGTTTATTCAGTTCGCCGCGCATCTTTGGCAGCATCCGGGCAATAGAGCGATCGACTTCAGCGTTATTGTTCATTCGAAACCAGTAAGCGAGTCCCTGATCGCGGTCCACATGGTTCACGCGGCCCCTGTCTCTTTTTACCAAAAAGCTCTCTGCCGAACGCACAGCGTAGTGGTTGAGCTGCACAAGATCGTAACCGTAGGTTCCGGTCGTGGAGCGCCAGCTGTTGCGATACATTTGGCGAGGCAAAGGTTGCCCTGATCCGTTCACCCAATGAACACTTTCCCACAGTTGTGGATTGAGCCCTTTTGGCCGATGAACGCCCAGCTTCTTGAACAGACCAACATTCCGGAAAAGCGTTTTGAATCCCCATGCCTGATGTGGCTTGGGTGTAAATTCACGTGCGCAACGGATGAATTGTTCGATAACCGGGCTTTCGTCAAAAAGATGCACATTGCCGTTGCCGAACAAACGCCAGGTCATTGCAATCATGTTGGCATCCGGAACGTGTTCGAACAACGCATCAAGCGTGCCATCGCCGCATTTGATATTCACAAACTCATCCACGTCGATACAGGTCACCCATGCGGCGTTGGCAACGATCTCTTCTTCTTGCGCTGAGCGGAGTGCAGCGTGCTGCGGTTTTAACCCCATCTCGCGAAACGGGTTTTCTCGGTGTTGTACGTATCCCTTGCGCTGTAAGAGCTTCAGCATTGTGTCCGTACCATCGGTACAGTCGTTTGTGTATACGATCACATCGTCGAAACCGATTGCACGATGATATGCCAGCCATTCAAGTATGAAAGGGCCTTCGTTTTTCATGGCAGTCACAATGACACGTCCGCCAGTTTGGTTGGCCGCTGGCGTGAGGGCAATTTGTGGAACACGCTCGGGGCTTCCATCCCAAAGAGTTTCAGATTGGTTGATCAGATATGAATCTTCAACCAAAGAGGTTTTAGGCACGATTTGCGAAACTGACGGCGCAGGATGACGTAGAGCTGTGAAACGGTAAAACGCCCCGATGACAGATCCACTCGGATTGACATTGCCGATCCGAACAAGCCGCCAGACGGCGCGATCGGACACCTGTTTTGGTGCTATGCACCAACGATTGCTCGCGCCGGGATTGTCAAACTGAACACAGATATGGTCACTAAAGTGCGGATTGGCCTGATCACGCAATCGCCAAGGGTAACAGCGCCGGCCAACCAGAGAAATCAATCCACTGGATGTATTCACGGCGAGATCGAAAATGGATTCCTCACCACGCGTGATGAGGTCGCATACATCAATATTTGCGACAGCCCGAGCGTGCGATAGCCCACGCAAACGCATCATTTCATAAACTGCCACCGTGCCCAGAGGGCTATGCCAACAGTCAGGAGACGGCACGTCCATTCGGTCTTTGCCCGGGGCATCTGGGGCACAAAACGGGTGCCATTCGGGCGGTAGGTCAGCTCGGCCAAGAGGCATGTCACTGCTGAGTAATTCTACGTTGCAGGTCAGACCACGTTGCCGCAGACCGGCCTGTAAATCTCGGGCGAAAGCCTCATCCTCTCCGGGCTTTGCGCGGTCTAGGATCATAGCCGCATCCATCTGGTGTTGATCCACGTGATAGGCCAACCAATCCAGCACAACTTCAGCGTCTTCACCGTTGCGCACTGCAGCAAGTGCATTTCGCCCTTCGAAGGCGGCAAAGTTGGGTGTTGCGACCTCAATCGAACATTCTTGGCCGTCTATCATGAACACCGGGGATACTGCGTCGTGCAAATGAAAGCGCATCACCGTTTGGCCGCCGAGTGTGCCATGTGTATATAGCTCGGCACCTTGGCGTGGGCAGATTTGTTCGGGCAGGACTTGTCGGTCAAAGAACAGAGTTAGAAGCCGCCCGTCGTCTCGGACCGTTTCAACTGCATCAAGAAGAACGAACGCCCCAAAATCACGGCTCTTCAGGCGGCTTCGATTAAACGCGACCATAAGGATAGCCTCTTCCACAACAGTGTTCGCACAGACAGAACACTGCGCTTCGTTCCTTCAACGGGATTACACCAGTCTGACTTTTCCAATTCAAGTTTCAGACCCATCATTTGCAATCAGTTGCGTCAAAGCGTGCCTTTTTTGTGTTCGGGGACAACCATGAACAGTCAATGTATCTCGCCAGCGCTCCATCCTTGGATTCTCAATAAAAGCAGTTTTCCCAGCTTAAGCGCACATCCACAGCGGGTTTGAGCTATCTTGATCAAAGGTTATCTGGTCTTGCTGTTTTCTTCTGCTTCCGCACGATTGCGTAGTTCCGTTCCCTTTGCGTGCAACTTTCTTGCAAGTTGCGGATCCACATCGTGCCGTTCCGTTCCAATTATTCGAGTCAAAAGCTGCAGCCCATCCAGCGTATCCATAACCTCGTTCGCGTGCTTTATGTGCCACCGTAAACCTTGTTGTGACAATCTGCTGAGTTCTTTGTCCGCGTTTAGTTCGTCGAGCATTTCCTTCAACGCCGGCAAATGTCGCTGGATCGACCTTTCTTCAATCGAGTTGAAATTCCGGTCAGCCCAATATCCCAGGTCGATTTCTTTGTGCGATCGGTTTGGCAGGCCACGAGAGGACTTCACCAGATAGGCAAGGGCAGATTTGACCGAATAGTGATTGAGACAAACCAGATCCATCCCCGCCAAAGGCCCGAACGTTATTAAGCCACGCTGTTGGTAAAAACCTGGTAGTGGTCGACCTGAGCCGTTAACCCACCGAAAACTGTGCACGCGATCTCTCTCAGGTTTTTTGGGGCGATGCACGCCAAGCTTTTGATAGGTCCCGTCATTGCGGAATAAGGTTTTGAAGTGGCTTGCCTCCCAAGGCGAGTGGCAGGGAAACGGGGCTGCATGTGTGAACTCCTCCAAAACAGGCGCCGCTGAAAGGTCCACCTTTCCGCTGTTGCCAAAGAGTCGCCATGTCAGCGCGTACGCATCAGCATCAGGAGCGGACGCAAACAGATCATCAAGATGTCCTGTACCTGTCTTGATGTTTACGAACTCATCGACGTCTGAAAACAATATCCACTCGGCAGCCTTGGTAAGCTCATGTTTGCCGGCCAGTTCTAACGCGGTCCACTGCACCCCCTTCTTTGCATGGTCTTGATTGCGTTCATGGGTTACCCAACCCCGAGCCGCAAGCGCATCCAGCAGATCATCAGTGCCATCTGTGCAGTCGTTTGAGTAAATGAGGATGTCATCAAAACCGATCAGTCGGTGATACGCTACCCACTCCAGAATATACGGCGCTTCATTTTTCATCGCCGAAATTAGGAGACGTGCCATCTGGGTACCTGTATTGTGCTTATTGATCAGAGTTGGATTGGTGCGAAGAACGCGTTTTTGCTCGTGTTCACCTAGGTGTCAATGTCGATACGGTTCGGTGTTTTTGCCCGGAGATTTGTGCCAGCTTAGGCACAAAGATTGGGTGCCACAAACTTTGATTTTAGATTGATGCAATTGCAAGTGCTCCCCAACCTCACCTTCTGCCGTGCATAAATAGAACTTGCTAAGCATGACGACCTGGTGTCGTCACGTGAGTTTTTGGCATTGTCGAAGGGATATTCGCGGTGTTGATGTGCGGTCTTTCATCGTTTTCGCTGCATGTTCCAGTCAGGAGTTCATCACGAAAAATCTAACTACTTTCAGCAGGAAATTCAGGTTTCAGAACAAGATCGAAAGTAATATCTTTCAACATGTCACTGGAAGAATTATGTCCTTCTGTCGGGTGCTTTGCGACAATCGATACTTAGACTTGATGCGGGGGCAGGAGTTACAGGATGCAAGGACAAAATTAGAATGCAGTTGGTCATCCATGCTGGTGTCGCTTTTACCGATGAAGGTCGACTATTGCAGTCTCTTCAAGCCAACGGGCGTGTATTCTCAAAAAATGGCGTGGACATTCCCAGGCCTCGCAGATTTAAGCATTCGGTTTGGCCTGTCCTTCAATCATTGTGGACGGAACCACCAAGTTCGGCCCTACACGAACAATTGCGACGAGCTTTACCGAACAATCCGGACGTCAAACGGACGATGTTGTCCAGCGATGAAATCCTGGGCGGTATCACCGAAGCCATCCATGAAGGCCAGTTTTATCCCTTGGCAGGTCAGCGATTGGCTTATATTGATGAAGTACTGCAAGATACTCAGATTGAGTTGTTTCTGGCGGTACGGAATCCCGGTGTTTTTATTCCCAAAGTGCTGATGTCATTAACTGAAGATCAGCGAAGAGCCGTTTTCGAAAACACCGACCTGAGCTGCCTGAGCTGGCTCAGTATGATTGAGGATATCAGAGATCTGGCCCCCAATGTGAAAATGACTTTGTGGAGCAATGAGGACACGCCATTGATTTGGGGTGATATTCTCCGTTTGATGGGGGGCTTTCAGGATGACGTAGCTTTCGACGATGAATATGGGTTGCTAAGTTCATTGCTACGTCCGACCGGGCAGCGCGAGGTTTTGTCCTTAATCCGACAAGATCCAACGCCAGAGAAAGAAGATTTGCGAAAGGACTTGTCACGCATCCTGAAAGACTTTGCAGAACCCGACAAAATCGAGGAAGAGATTGAGCTACCCGGTTGGTCAGATGATATTCTCAGCGCATTTTCAGAACTGTACGAACAAGATTTGGCACAAATCGCAAACATGCCTGAAGTCCGGTTTCTGAAACCTTAAAAGAGTATTTCTGCCAACCGGATTTGCGTGGATCTCCAGTGCAAACTAAGGGGTTTAAGTCGATACGTGTGCGAGTTTCGACTTTGTTTCATGAAGCTATCCTGAAGCCGGTATGCCCAGTTGAACTGTCTGGCATATTCCAGGTTCTGGAGTGAACAAAGTAGCGCTCACAATAAGAGGCATGGCATAGATATGACCCACCCCGTATGATTTTACCCGGGCCATCCACCTGTGATAGCGGGTTTACAGCCGGAGATCCTTGGGTGCCATGTGGCAGTGGCCCAAACGCGTCCGCACACCATTCCCAGACGTTACCGGTCATTGCGTATAGGCCAAAGTTATTTGGATCATAACTGTCGGCCGGTGCCGTGCCGACGTAACCGTCTTCTGCCAAATTTTCATCAGGGAAATTGCCTTGCCAAACGTTCTGTGCATGGCCTGACCCGGGAACGAGAGCATTGCCCCAAGGCAGACGCTTCCTCTTTAATCCACCGCGTGCTGCGTACTCCCATTCCGCCTCAGTCGGTAAACGCGTACCGGTATATTCGCAAAATGCCACGGCATCATGCCAACTGATGTGAGTTACCGGATGTCGCCCGCGGGCAGTAATATCGCTTCCCGGTCCTTCTGGACTACTCCAGCAGGCGCCCTCTACCCCACACCACCAAGGGGTATGTTGGGCAAATCCTCTGGTAAGACTGGTTTCAGGTACAAATTGGTAAAAGACATAAGACCAGCCTTCAATTTCAGCGGTTGTTCGATAACTGGTCTCGGCCACGAATGCTGCAAAAACCTCATTTGTGACGGTAGTGCGCCCAATATTGAAGCCCGACAGTTTTACCCGTCGCGGCGGGCTGTCAAGATCATCCGCGTAGCGTGATTTTCTCGTCCCCATCTCAAAAATACCACCGGGAATAGGAACCATTAACGCATTGATTGTGTCACGCAGAGAACGTGAAACACCAACCTGCGGCAGTGGCGTTCGATGAGTAGTGCGCGAAGGTGTGATGGGTGCGCAGCCGCATACTTTGTTCTTCATCTGCTTGTCTCAAGATGTTCCTTGATTACCCTCATGAAGGGCGAAGGTCCGCAACAAACAACACTGTGCCAGTGATCAGCTTCACCCAGGTAGCCAAACTTGATTGTTAGTGCATGATTGCCCTTTGATCCAATCGTCTTTGAAGGGCGAAAGCAAGCTGGTTTGTCAGCGGCTGACCGGAGGATCGAGGTGATAACTTCGCCGACGACGGGGTCCTAATGCGACGACAACAATGGCACCTTCAGGGAACCGTTTTCTGCCCACCTTGTCCAACCGAGTAACTCCGGCATGCAGGGCACTTCACGCACTCAGAGCCAGGGCGACAGCTTTAATTGGAACCGTATTGCCGCAATGATATTGAGCGGCATTGCCAAATCGGTAAGCCGAACCGGAATTCCAAGTGAAATACGCACGTCAACGCCTGTGTTGTTTGGGTTTGCGCATCTCTTTAAGGCCACACCCCGAACGCTTGATCCGGGGTTTGGCTAAACAAGTGTTTTGAGGATTATTTGAACCTTTTAAGGTTATCCGGCCACAACGTCCTGCCGCTGCACGCCTAATCCTTCTATGCTAAGCTCCATTTTGTCGCCGGGTTGCAGGTAGATCTGCGGATCTTGCCCCATACCGACGCCGGGCGGTGTTCCTGTTGAAATCACGTCCCCGGGTTGCAGCGACATAAACTGCGACAGGTGAGATATGACGGTTGCCACGCCAAAATGCATCGTTTTGGTTGAACCGTTCTGATACCGGTGCCCATTTACCTCAAGATACATCGGCAGGTTTTGCGGGTCTGGCACTTCGTCCCGGGTCACCAGCCAGGGGCCAATCGGGCCGAACGTGTCGGCGGATTTTCCTTTTACCCATTGGCCCGAGCGGTGAAGCTGAAAGTCACGCTCAGACAGGTCATTGATAACGCAGTATCCGGCTACGTGGTCCAAGGCTTCTTCCTCTGAGATGTATTTGGTCTCTTTGCCGATGACCACGCCCAGTTCCACTTCCCAGTCGGTTTTGACAGACCCGCGGGGAATTTCGACCGTATCGTTGGGGCCAACGATGGCAGAGGTTGCCTTGAAGAAAATCACTGGCTCAGCAGGCAACTCCATGCCGCTTTCCGCGGCGTGGTCGGCATAATTCAGACCAATGCAAATGAATTTGCCGACATTGCTGACGCAGGGGCCAATGCGTGGATCGCCGTCTACGACAGGCAGGCTGGTCACATCGGCAGTGCGAAGTTTTTCAAGAATGGCATCACCAAGAGTTTCACCTGATATGTCATCGACCAAATCGGAAAGGTCTCGAACAGTGCCGTCCGAGATCAATATGCCGGGTTTCTCAGCGCCTCGGGGGCCATAACGTAGCAATTTCATTATAAGGTCCTTCCTGCTCAGATCGTCCAGCCGCCGTCGATGGCAAAGGGCTGACCCGAAGTGTATTTGCTTGCGTCACTGGCTAAATACAGTGCCAGTTCTGCGATCTCTTCCGCTGTGCCAATTCGACCCATCGGTTGACGGGCGATGAAATCGGTCATTGCCTGTTCATAGTCTCCGGTGGCCTGCAGTCTTTCATGCAGGCTCGGGCTGTCGACGGTGCCCGGACATATTGCGTTGCAGCGGATGCCCTGGGTCACGAAATCGGCAGCCACAGATTTGGTCAAGCCAATTACGGCCGCTTTTGAGGCGCAATAGGCAAATCGGTTGGGTACACCCTTCATGGATGATGCCACCGAGGACATGTTGATGATCGACCCGCCGCCTGCTTCCAGCATACCGGGAAGGGTCAGCTGGATCAGTCTGAACATCGCTTTGACGTTGAGATCAAAACTGAAATCCCAGTCTTTTTCGCTGCACTCAAGGATTGAGCCGCCGGCAACATAACCCGCACAGTTAAACAAAACGTCCAGATTTGGCAGGTTGGCTATTGCAGCGGTCACGGCCTCATTGTTCGTTACGTCCAGATTGAGCGGTTCAATCCCGGGGATACTGCCCAATTCGGCAAGCGAAGCATCGTTGATGTCGCTCGCGATCACACGGGCACCTTCGGCCGCAAACAGTTCTGCGGTTGCGCGTCCAATGCCTTGACCGGCCGCCGTGATCAAAGCGGTCTTATCCGCAAGCCGGTTGGATGGTTTGAATGTCGACATGGGCAACCTCACAGTTTCTCGGGCAGAAGGTCAGATGGGATGTCCTGATAACAAACCGGTCGCAGAAAACGCCGGATCGATAATGTCCCGACGGATGTTGCACCAAAATTGGTCGAGGCAGGGTAAGGGCCGCCGTGGACCATGCTGTCGCAAACTTCGACCCCTGTGGGAAAGCTGTTGGCAAGCAGGCGCCCTGCCTTTCGCTCAAGCAGCGGCAGCAATGCCTGAGCTGCGGGTTTGTCGTCTTCATCGAGGTGCAGCGTGCATGTCAGCTGGCCTTCTATGGCCCTGGCGATTTGTTGCATCTGCTCAATGTCTTTCACGCGCACTATAATGCCTAAGGGTCCAAAGACCTCTTCCTGCAATTTGTGATCGGCGAGCCAGTCATCACCGGAAACGGTGAAAAGATATGGAGCAGAGACGCGCCCGTCGCATCCGGTGCCCATGACCTTCAAAACACCTGTTCCAGCGGCGACACGTGAAACTCCGTCCCGATACGCCGCCGCAATTCCATCGGTCAGCATGGTCTGGTCATCCACCGAAGACAGGCCGGCCTCGGCTGCGGACTGAAATGCATCGGCATCCGGACCGTCAATGATCACAGCGATAGCGGGATTGGTGCAGAACTGACCTGCGCCCATCGTCAGCGAAGTCGCCCAGCCCGCACCGATCTCAACTCCGCGCGCGGCTGCGGCTCGTGGCAGTATGAACATTGGGTTGACGGAACCCAGCTCTCCAAAAAACGGAATGGGCTCATCGCGTTGCGCGCACAGATCAAACAGGGCGCGCCCTCCACCCAGGCTGCCGGTAAAGCCCACCGCCCGGATCAGCGGATGTTGTACCAAACGGGTGCCAATATCGCGTTTGCCGCCCTGAACCAACGAAAACACTCCGGGATGAACACCGGTCGCCTTGATGGCGGCGTCGATTGCTTGGGCCACGATCTCGCCAGTACCAGGATGGGCCGAGTGACCTTTGACGACGACCGGGCACCCCGCAGCCAGCGCTGCGGCTGTGTCGCCGCCCGCGACAGAAAATGCCAAAGGAAAGTTAGACGCACCAAATACAGCAACAGGGCCCAGCGGCCGCTGGATCATCCGAAGGTCGGGGCGGGGTAGGGGTGCACGATCCGGCAGGGCAGTGTCGTGGCGGTGATCAAGGTAGTCTCCGGCCTCGATATGATCTGCGAACAGTCGCAACTGGCCCACGGTGCGACCACGTTCACCCTGCAAGCGTGCCTCGGGCAGTCCGGTTTCCTGTGTTCCGATTTCGGTGATCGCATCTCCTCGCGCATCAATTTCATCCGCGATTTTTCGCAGCAGCGCAGCGCGCTCGGCGCGCGTGGACCAACCAAAACTGGCAAAGGCATCCTCAGCGGCTTTCACGGCTCGGTCGACAAGCACGGGGGTTCCCAGGGCAAAGTCATGGCTGGGACCATGCGCGGGTTCCGACGCAAAGGTTGCTTCTGCGCCGACCCATTCGCCAGCGATCAGGTGTTTTCCAGTCAACATGTTAGTTCTCTCTTACAGCAGGCCGCGATGGGCGAGGTTTCGCATCAGGTGAGACGCCCCGAAGGTCCATTCGGGGCATTCCGTCGACAGGCGCACCGTGTTTGTCAGCGCCCCAAGTTGTGCGTTGGCAATGGTGACGACATCGCCAAGCTTATGAGTAAATCCACCACCGGGAGTATCGCGGTCCTGGGTTGGGGCGAATAGAGTTCCGAGAAATAGCATCAGCCCGTCAGGATATTGATGATGGCGTCCGATGGTCTGCTTCACAAGATCTACTGGATCACGGCTAATCTGGGACATCGATGAGCTACCGTCTAACACAAACCCATCTGGTCCTGTGACGGTAAGCGTTAGTTCGGCCTGACGTATATCGTCCAACGAAAATGTCTCGTCAAACAGCCTTATCATCGGCCCGATTGCGCAAGAGGCATTGTTATCTTTTGCCTTGCTCAGCAAAAGGGCTGAACGGCCTTCGACATCACGCAGGTTTACGTCATTCCCAAGTGTTGCCCCCTTAATTTCACCTTGCGAAGTCACGGTCAGAACAATTTCGGGCTCGGGGTTGTTCCAGGTTGAAATGGGGTGAAGCCCGATACTTGCACCAAACCCGACTGAGGACAAAACCTGTGCTTTGGAAAACACTTCGGCATCGGGGCCAATCCCGACTTCCAGGTATTGGCTCCAGAGATCTTCGGCGATCAGGGCCTCTTTGACCTCAGCGGCATCGCTCGATCCCGGTACGATGTTCGAGAGGCTGTCCCCGATCCGGTCCCCGATGCGCGCTCTGATCGCATCTGCCTTGGCAGGATCACCCGCAGCCTGTTCCTCGATCACGCGTTCGACCATAGACCCGGCAAATGTGACACCGCAGGCCTTTATGGCCTGCAAGTCACACGGGGCGAGCCATCGGTGGTCAGTGTCCAGCGGGCCGATATCTTGACCTTGAGCTTTTTGTACATAGTCCGCTGTATCGTCGCGTTCCATGATATCCCGGACGGTTGGTGCCGTTTTCGACGTGATATCTACAACTCGCCCATGGCGCAGTGTTACCACGCTGGGGCCGATCCCGGCGCGTTCAACACGCCCGAGCCACAGCCCGTTTGAATCCAGTGTGGGTATATTCATTTCAGTCCCTGAGGTTATAGGCCCGGGCGGCATTCCCACCCATTATTGCTTGGCGTTCTGCGTTGCTCAGTTGGCTTAGCAGCATATCGGTGGTTTCAAGCCAGCGCTGGTAACTGCAGGCCAAGGTGCAAACTGGCCAGTCACTGCCCCAGATCAGGCGCGACGGACCGAAGGTGTTCAGCAAATGATCTACGTACGGTCGCAGGTCTTTTATCGTCCAATCTGCGACAGCCTCGGTTACCAGGCCCGACAGTTTACACCAGGCGCTTGTTTCTCGGGCTAATGCTGCCATGTTCTCGGACCAATCACCCATGATCGCGTCTTTGATCAGTGGCTTCGATCCATGGTCGATGATCACGCGCATATCGGGCCGGAGTTCAAGAAATTGCCTGAGCGGGCCCAGGTGCTGGGGCAAGGTTAGGGCATCGAATGTCAGGTCATGTCGCTGAATTGCTTCGAAAGCCGGTGTCAGCGTGCCGCCCAGCATCCACAGAGGATCAGCGATGTCCTGTATCATCGGGCGAAGGCCGACCAGTGCTGGGTGTGTGGCCAAAGCGGCGATCTGTGCCGACGCATCAACGGCTTCAAAGTCAACCCAACCCACAACACCTTTTATGAACGCGTTCTGATCTGCCAGAGAGAGCATGTATTCGGTCTCGGCCAAAGTCGGTGCCGCTTGCACAAGGACTGTGCCATCAATCTCAGCAGCACAGAGCAGAGGCGCTATATCTTCTGGAGTAAAATCCCTGTAGATCGCGCCCAGTTCGGGCGTCAACCAACCATAGTCGCCGCGCGCCAGAACCCAGAAATGCTGATGCGCGTCGATCCTCATCCGATCACACCTTTTTTCAGAATGATGTTGCCATAGAGTCTGCGCTCGCCTGTCTGAACGATGGCAAAAGCGTTGGTGGCACGCTCGTAGAAAGCAAACCGTTCCAGCCCTTGGATCTTTGACGGAGTGTCTGCGGTCGCGTCGATGATGCGCTGAAAGTCCGCAACAGCGTCAGGAATTGCGTCCGGGTCTCCGACAACCTGCATGGTCAAAGCCGGATCAGGAACGAACGTGTCCAAGGGCATCACGGACAACACGGCCTGTAATATTTCGCTGGCCGAAGACCCATCCGCCCGGATGCATTCCGGCCCACTGCTAGACCCCGGGAAATTCGCATCTGCTATTACGATCTCATCCCCGTGGCCCATGGCCCTCAGGGTATAGAGAAGATCCGGCGAAAGTATCGGGTTGATGTTACGCAGCATCTGCAGCCTCACTCGGTATAGGTGCGTCCGGGCGGATCAGGCCTTCGGATTTCAGATCCGACCACAGACCCGGAGGAATGTCGCGCTCCATCAGCGCAACATTGGACTGCACCTCGGATGCGTTGACGGCTCCGGGTACCACTGTTTTCACACAAGGATGACCCAGAACAAATTGCAGCGCTGCAGCGATCAGCGGAGTTCCGTGGGCTGCGCAAACGATTTCGATCTTGCGGACCCTATCCAGAATGTCCTCGGGCGCGTCCGCGTAATTGTACTTGGCACCGGGCACTGCCCCAGTTGCGAGAATGCCCGAGTTGTATGGCCCGCCCAGGATGATCCCGACATCGCGCTGCTCGCAGAGCGGCAGGAAACTGTCGAGGGCTTCCTGTTCCAACAGCGTATACCGCCCTGCCAATAAGAACCCGTCAAAGTCACCTAGCCCAAGAAGCTTTTCGCAAACCTGCCATTCGTTTACGCCTGCGCCGATTGCGGCGATTTCGCCTGCATCGCGCAATTCCGTCAGCGCCTTGTATCCCCCGCCATCAAAAAGCTCGCGCACTTTGGCATCAGACAATTCCTGACTGCCTTGGCTGAAGACACAAACATCATGGACCAAAAGGATATCAGAATTGGCGACACCGATCCTGTCGCGGCTGGCCTCGTAAGACCGCATTACCCCGTCATAGGTATAGTCAAACACGATCCTCTTTTGGGGCACGTCGACGAAGGCTTCGGGTGTCACCTCATGCGGTTCGCAATCCAGCAGAAGGCGACCGATCTTGGTCGAAAGCTGTATGTTCTCGCGACCGAACCGGGCAATCGCTTCGCCAAACCGGTTTTCGGACCGGCCAAGTCCGTATTGCGGCGCAGTGTCGAAAAAGCGGATGCCAGCGTCATATGCCGCCTGTAACGCCGCTTGTGCGTCAACATCGGATACTTTGCGGTAAAGGTTTCCCAACGGCGCTCCGCCAAAACCCATCCGGGTCAGTGGAACAGGCCGCGCAGTACGATTGTTCAATGGCTCTGTCTGAGAAACGGTCATCCTGCCTCGCTATCCGGCTGTGGCGTGAGGTTGAACAAATGAGGCTTTTGCCGCTCCAGTTGCTCGATACGTGGCATCAACTGCCCAAGGTGAATGCGCATGGCGTCCTGCGCGGCTTGTTCATCGCGATTGCTGATCGCCTCGAAAATTGCCCGATGTTCGGCCAGTGTTTCGGCGATCCGGCCCGGTGTAGGCAACAGCAGCATACGGGCGCGGCTGACCTGCAGGGAAACGGTCTGTGCCACGTCCGCGAGGCGTCGGAAGCCGGTGAATTCCATCAGCAGAGCATGGAACTCTTCATCGGCCTGATAAAAGCCGGGGATGTCCTCATCCTCGATCAACAGTTCTTGCAGGCGCATATTGCGGCTTAACCGTTTGCGCTGATCGTCGGTCAGATCGCGTGCAACCTTGGCGACGGTTGCGAGCTCAAGTGCCTCGCGCAGGAAAACACCTTCGCGGATTTCGGCCATCGAAAAGTAGGACACGCGGGTTCCAGATTGCGGCACCACATCCACCAATCCTTCAGAGGCCAGTCGTGCAATCGCATCGGCAACAGGGGCGCGAGAAACACCCAGTCGCTCACACACAGGTGCCTTTCGCAGATTTGCGCCGGGTGGAAAGTCCAGCGACAGAATCGCCTGCTTCAGTGAGTGGTGGACCCGTTGAGTCAGCGACCCTTCGGTTGTCGTGATCTCAGGCAGCAAAGCGGCGTCTATGTCTTGTTGTTTGTTCATGCTTAGCAATTTAGCATTCTAACATGTTAGTTGACAAGTAACGATTTTGAGCTTAGCAACATTGGCCATGCAAGCGGGGAAGACATGCAAGCACATAGCGGCATAAGTGTATTGGAGGAGGCGGCGCGCGACGTCGTGAAGCTCAATCCACAAGACAATATCGTCATAGCTCTGCGGGACTTGGAGGCGGGTGAGCAGCCCGCTTCTGCTCCAGTGCCGCTAGTCTCTTCAGTCCCCCGCGGTCACAAGATTGCTGTGGCTCCAATTCAGGCTGGCGCGAACATTATCCGTTATGGCCAGATCATCGGGCAGGCCAAGTGCGACATCGCGCCGGGTGAACATATCCATGTGCACAATCTTGGTATGGGGGCGCACCAGCAGGACTATGCGCATGCAAGCGCGAACACGCCGCTGTCTGCTTTGAACGAAGGTCGAACGTTCGACGGTTACCATCGAGCCGACGGCAGAGTGGGCACACGCAATTACATCGGCATTTTGACCACAGTGAACTGCTCGGGCTCTGTTGCACGTTTCATTGCCGAAGCTTCTGAAAAGTCTGGGTTGCTGGACAGTTTTCCCAATGTCGACGGTGTTGTCCCAATCGTGCATGGGACTGGCTGTGGAATGTCCGGTAAGGATGAAGGCTATGCCACCTTGTTCCGGACGCTGGCCGGTTATGCGCAACATCCGAATTTCGGAGGTATCCTGCTGATCGGTCTGGGATGTGAGGTCATGCAAGTGGCCGATCTTGTCGGAGGGCGTCCAATCCGCGCTGACGGGGCGCTTCGCTATATGACCATTCAAAACGAGGGTGGGACGCGCCGCACTATCGAGCGAGGGCTGGAAGAGTTGCGCGGCATCGCGGAACTGGCCAATCAGGCCCAGCGGAAACCAGCACCGATTAGTGCCATCACGGTTGGCATGCAATGTGGGGGATCAGATGGATACTCGGGGATCACCGCGAATCCGGCATTGGGATATGCCTCGGATCTGCTGGTGCGCCACGGCGGCACGACGATCCTATCGGAGACCTCGGAAATCTACGGGGCGGAACACCTGCTGACCCGGCGCGCCGAGACGGTAGAGGTCGGCGAAAAGCTGATCGACCGTATCCATTGGTGGGAAGATTACACTTCCCGCAACGGCGGTGAGATGGACAACAATCCCAGCCCCGGCAACAAGCGCGGCGGGCTCACGACAATTCTCGAAAAATCGCTGGGCGCTGTCGCTAAAGGAGGCACCGCGCCGCTACGAGATGTCTACAAGTTCGGCGAGATGATCGACAAGCAAGGTTTTGTCTTCATGGACAGTCCCGGGTTTGATCCATGTTCGGTGACCGGACAAGTGGCCTCAGGCGCGAACCTGATCGTGTTCACCACCGGGCGAGGATCAGTGTCGGGGTACCAGCCGACGCCCTGTATCAAGCTGGCCACCAATTCCGAAATGTATGCACGCATGGCTGACGACATGGACCTGAATTGCGGCGACATCGTCACCGATGGAATCAGCATCGAGACTAAGGGCGAAGAACTGTTCGAGATGCTGATCCGCGTCGCCTCGGGCAACAAAACAAAAAGCGAGGAACTTGGCTTTGGGGGCGTTGAATTCGTTCCCTGGCAAATCGGCGCGGTGATGTAATCCGCGTTTGGCCCAAGGGAGAAGGGCACATGGGAGGAAGCATGACTAAACTGGTCGAAATGACGGGGATTAATAAATTCTTCCCCGGCGTGCACGCACTGAAATCCGTGCAGTTCGATCTGGAACCAGGCGAAGTTCACGCGCTTATGGGTGAAAACGGGGCCGGGAAAAGCACGCTGATGAAGATCCTGTCGGGTATCTATCAGCGCGATGGCGGGACCTTGATGATCGAAGGGCGCGAGGTTAGCCCGACAACTCCGCGTGAGGCACAGGATCTGGGCATTGGGATCATTCATCAGGAACTGAGCCTGATGAACGACCTGACCGTTGCTCAGAATATCTTTATCGGACGCGAACCTCGCAAAAGTTTTGGCCGTTTGGACGAGGCGGCACTGAATACGCAGACCGCCGAAATCTTTGCCTCGATGAACCTCAGCCTTGATCCCAAGGCGTTGGTGGGTAGCCTGACCATCGCAAAACAGCAAATGGTCGAGATCGCCAAGGCGCTGTCGTTCCGATCCAAAGTGCTGATCATGGACGAGCCCACGGCGGCCTTGAATGACGCCGAGATTGCGGAGCTGTTCGTGATCATCCGCCGCCTCAAGGCCGAGGGCGTGGGTATCGTTTATATCAGTCACAAGATGGATGAGCTGAAGCAGATTTCAGATCGCGTGACGGTCATGCGCGATGGGGAATATGTCGGAACGGTAGGGGCTGCCGAAACCCCGATCAGCCAGATCATCGCTATGATGGTTGGACGTCAGGTCAATGAAGAGCCGCTGGACGTACCTGATCTGGGCGACGCTGAGTTGTCTCTGCAGGTCACCGGACTGAACCGGGACAAAGAAATTCAAGACGTCACCTTTTCGGTCAAAAAGGGTGAAATTCTGGGCTTTGCCGGTCTGATGGGCGCAGGTCGTACCGAGGTCGCGCGCGCTATTTTCGGGGCCGACCCCAAGGATAGCGGCGAAATCCGGGTACATGGGCAGGTGGTGTCGATCAAATCACCAACTGACGCTGTCAAAGCGGGGATTGGATACCTGTCCGAGGACCGAAAGCATTTCGGTCTCGCCACTGGTATGAATGTACGCGACAACATCGCGCTTGCCTCGATGGACCTATTCACCGGCGCAGGCGGGGTTCTGCACGATAGTGAAATCAGCGACACCGCCAAAAGCTATATTAAGCAGTTGGGCATTAGAACGCCATCTGACGTTCAGGAGGTTCGACTGCTGTCGGGGGGTAATCAGCAGAAGGTGGTCATCGCCAAATGGCTGCTCCGCGACTGCGATATCCTGATTTTTGACGAACCCACGCGGGGTATCGACGTCGGCGCTAAATCCGAGATTTACAAACTGCTGGAAGACCTGGCGGGGCAAGGCAAGACGATCATCGTGATCTCATCGGAACTACCCGAAATCATGCGCCTCAGCCATCGCATCGCCGTGATGTGCGAAGGCCGACTGACCGGCATTCTACCCGGCGGAAAAGACACCACTCAAGAAGACATTATGCATCTGGCCACGCAGCGCGCGGCGGCGATGCAGGTAACAGGGACAGTCCAATGACCACAGCTACGGATATCGACAAGAAGAAACCCCTCGCGGGTCTGTCGGAAAGTGGTGCCTACCAAAAACTGCTGGCGTTCGCGAGTTTGATCGCCCTGCTGATCGGCTTCTCGATCGCGTCGCCGAATTTCATGCAGACCTCGAACATGATCGCGATTTTGCAGGCGACCTCGGTCAACGGGGTGCTGGCGGTGGCTGCGACGCTGATCATCATCACCGGCGGGATCGACCTATCGCTGGGCACATTGATGACCTTCTGTGCGGTGATCGCGGGCGTTGTTCTGACCTATCTGGGGATGCCCTTGCTGTTGGGTGTCGCAGCGGCCATCGCGGCGGGGGCGCTTTGCGGTCTGTGCTCGGGTACGTTTGTGGCCAAGATGAAGATCCCGCCCTTCATTGCGACTTTGGGCATGATGCTAATCCTCAAGGGTATGTCGCTGGTAATCTCGGGCACAAGGCCGATCTATTTCAATGACACGCCGGGCTTTGACCAAATTTCGCGCGGGTCACTGATCGGCGAGGTTTTTCCGTCTCTGCCCATCCCCAATGGTGTGCTGATCCTGTTCCTTGTGGCTATCGCAGCCTCATACATTCTGGGGCGCACGGTTCTGGGCCGGTACACCTTTGCGCTTGGTTCCAATGAGGAAGCAGTGCGTCTGTCCGGCGTAAACACCGACATGTGGAAGATGCGCATTTACGCGCTAGCCGGCGCGATCTGCGGCATCGCCGGCATCTTGATCGCCTCGCGTCTGAATTCCGCGCAACCGGCATTGGGACTTGGATACGAACTGGAGGCGATCGCCGCCGTGGTGATCGGAGGGACTTCTCTGTCCGGCGGGCGCGGGACGATTCTGGGTACGCTCATTGGTGCCTTGATTATGGCCGTGCTGACCAACGGTTTGCGCGTGCTGTCCGTCGCGCAGGAATGGCAGACCGTTGTGACCGGAGCAATCATCATCCTGGCAGTCTATGCCGATATGGCACGGCGCAAGAAATCGGGATGACCAAGCAACTAAATCAATAATCAAAACGACCAACTGGAGGAGAAAAACATGTTTTCACGTCGTTTCATTCTGGGGGCGCTGAGTGCAGTCACCCTGGCAGGACCCGCCTCGATGGCGGCAGCCGAAGAAGTTTACATCCCATTGGTTTCGAAAGGTTTCCAGCACCAGTTTTGGCAGGCGGTAAAGTCGGGTGCGGAACAGGCGGCTGACGAATTTGATGTCACAATCACCTTCGAAGGCCCAGACAATGAGACCATGGTTGACCGCCAGATCGACATGCTGGCTGCCGCTTTGGCCAACAACCCCAAAGCCATTGGTTTTGCCGCTTTGGATAGCCAAGCCGCAATCCCGCTTTTGAAGCAGGCCAACGAAAAGGGCATTCCGATCATCGCTTTCGACAGCGGCGTTGACAGTGACATTCCGCTTTCAACCGCGACAACGGATAACCTGGCGGCAGCCGGGCTCGCAGCCGACAAGATGGCAGAGAAAATTGGTGGCAAAGGCAAAGTCGCTGTTGTCGCGCATGATCAGACCAGCCGCACCGGTATTGATCGCCGCGATGGCTTCGTCAATCGCATGGCCGAGAAGTACCCGGATATCGAAGTTGTCACGGTTCAGTATGGCCAGGGTGACCACCTGAAATCGACCGAAGTCACCAAGGCGATCCTGACGGCGAACCCCGATCTGAATGGCATCTTCGGCACCAACGAAGGCTCTGCTATCGGCGTGGTAAATGGTGTTCAGGAACTGGGCACCGAAGGTCTGGTCATCATCGGCTATGACAGCGGCAAGGCCCAGAAAGACGCAATCAAGAGCGGTTTAATGGCGGGCGCTATCACGCAAAACCCTGTGGGCATCGGCTATGAGACGGTGAAGGCAGCGGTTGCGGCTCTGAACGGGGAAGAGGTTCCAGGCCTGATCGACACGGGCTTCTACTATTACGACGCCTCGAACATTGATGACCCGAAGATCGCAGCCGTTTTGTACGACTAAGAAATTTTAGTTGATTGAGCGGTCCGGCCTGCCTTTTGGGTGGGCCGGATGCTTTGATCTGAAGTCTGCCAGGCGAATGGATGCGAAGGCGTGCTGGGTAGGTACATTCGGTTTATCCCTCGGATGGAGGGGGTGTTTTGAACATGTGGCTTCTGGAAACAGATCGTTTGTCGAGCAGGTATGTTCAGCGGTGCACTTGGTAGAGAACTCGGGCAATACCGTTCGCATACTGGGAATTCATCCTTATGTATTCGAGTTCCGTTGCATCTCTTCGAGTAGCACCTGTTCCGCTTCCGACAGAGAGACCGCCTGATTTGTGATCAGAAAAACAGTTGCGCTTGGCTCGTTCTCATAGGGCGGAAGGTGGAACAGGTCGCCTCTTGCTGCGTAAGGGTCAGCTAAATGAACTGGAAGGAAGCCAATACCCAATCCGCATTCGATCATGCGTCTGACTTCGTTCACATGACTGGATTGCCCCTTCAACGGTTAGGCTTGAGCCATTCCGGATTTCGACCGATGCGTTCGAGTAAGAAATCCATGAAAACGCGCACTTTGGCCGAGAGCACATTTGTCTGTGGATAGATTAGCCAAAGCGCAGTATTTGCGAAACAGGTGTAGTCTGGAAGTACACGAACGAGGCTTCCGGAAGAAAGCTCACTATGGACGCTCCACAAAGAATGTGGTGCGATACCTGCTCCTGAGAGTGTCGCGACCTTGTGGCTATGTCCGTCATCAATGATAAGTTTGCAGCCTCCGGCATTTGGATCGAACTCGGAAAATGTGCCATCATCTCTGACCATGCGTTGCGGCGCATCGTTTCCGAATGCAACGAGGTGGTGGTGCTGAAGATCTTCAGGCGTATCTGGATAGCCATGTTTTTGCAGGTAGTCCGGCGAAGCACAGAGAACGCGGGTGTCGTCTGCAAGTTTGCGACCACGTAGCGTAGAGTCTTCCAGGACGGCATTGCGAATTGCCAGGTCAAAACTTCCTTCGATCAGATCAAATTGCTTATCCGACAAACGCATATCCAGGCGAAGCTTGGGTTGCTTCTCCATGAAGTCCGGCAAGATGGGCGCGATATAGAGCTGCGCGAATGTACTGGGAGCGGTGAAGCGCAGGGTGCCTGATACCTCTGCGCGACCTTGTCCAAGGGCCGCCCTGGCTGCGTCTTCGCGCGCAATGATATCTCTGGCGTAGGGCAGAAACTCCAACCCTTCGGTCGACAGGGCGACTTTCCGAGTGGAGCGGTGGAGGAGGTCAGCGCCGATGCTTTTCTCCAGTTTTGTCATCCACGCGCTGGCCACCGAGGGTGCAAGACCAAGCTCGCGGCCGGCTGCACTGATATTCAGCTTGTCGGCGGCAAGAACAAAAAGTCGAAGGGTGTCCGTTTCCATTTTATATCCAAAACCAGAATTCTGCTTTCAAATTAGCCTTAGTTTTTTCTGGTTTTGCAATAGGGCATATCTCCATCGAACGACACGAACCTCAAGGAGGCACCCCATGGCCTATTATTCTGTACTGGCAGTCACACCGTCCAGCGAGGACTGGATTCCCGACTATCTACCAACGGCGAACAAGTTGGTTGCCAAGCACGGTGGCAGGTATCTGGCACGCACGGCATCACACGAGCAGGTAGAAGGCAGCGAGCAAGCTGCCGCGTTACGCATCATTCTAGAATGGCCGTCTAAGGAAGCTGCCATGAGCTTTATGAATGACCCGGAATACAGGCCTCATCTCGACGCTCGCACCAAGGGCTCGGAAAGCTATCATTTTGTGATCGAAGGTAAGGACGACCTGGCCTGATGTGTTGCACAGGCCCTAATTTTCGAGGAAGCTAAAGATGATCCCAAAGGCGACCGTCAACTACCACGTTCACGCACCTACGCGCCAAGCTTACCACATTGATGCCGGAGGTGTTGTTGGAGAGCTGATCTCGCCCGAACAGGTTGTGACCGAAGTTGAATTGAGTGATGTCCGTGCTGGTGCCAGTGTGAACTTCGCAGGTGATAGTGTTGGGTTTTTCAACTCTCGCTCTGAAGTGAGCATCTTTGGCAAAGACCGCGCTTGGCAGCCGGCTTATGATCAGGAGTTGACAGATCTTCTGACCCGCGAGATTGGCGCGAAAGAAGTCATTGTTTTCGACCATACCGTCCGTGTGGATGATCCCAATGCCATCCGGAAACCAGCGCGTAATGTCCACAGTGACTATAGCCCCGAAGGTGCGCAGCAACGATTGACCGACATTCTCGGCGTAGAAAAAGCCAGGGAATGGTCAGATGGTCATTATGGTTTCATCAATGTCTGGCGCCCGATCGAAAACCCGATCAACTCAGCCCCCTTGGGCTTTGTACGGCCTTCAAGTGTGTCGGAGGAAGACTGGCTTTTGCTTGATCTGATCTATCCGGATCGGCGTGGGCAGATCATGGGGCTTGTAGCGAATCCGGACCACGAATGGATTTATCAATCACGTATGACGCCCGACGAATTAGCTGTGTTCAATATCTATGACAATCGGGGCAAGCCCTCGATTGCCCATTCTGCGCTCGACATGGTGGAGGATCCAAAGATCACCACCCCGCGTAAAAGCATCGAAAGCCGCGCCTTGGTGCATTACGGGGGGAAATAATGACAGACCTTCAAACCACGTTTGTCGCAGACGAACCTGCCACGTTCCCGAAGTTGAATCGTGCCTACAACACTGTATTCCAGCCGGGTGCATTGAGCGTTGGGTTGGTTGTCCCGCTGGACGCGCACCACGCCAACCCTGTGCCCGATATGACGCGGCATCTCGAGCGGGCGAAGCTGGCTGATGAGCTTGGCTTTGCCGCGCTGTGGCTGCGGGACGTGCCGTTCAATGTACCGAGTTTTGGGGATGCGGGGCAGACGTTTGACCCGTTTGTATATCTTGGTCATTTGTCGGGTCTGACCCGTGACATTGCTCTTGGAGTTGCCAGTATTATCCTGCCCCTGCGCCATCCTGCCCATGTGGCTAAGGCTGCGGCATCTGTCGACCAACTGTCTGGTGGGCGACTTTTGCTGGGTGTTGCCTCTGGTGATCGACTGGAAGAATACCCCGCCTTGGGCATGAACTTCCCCAACAGGGGTGTACGGTTCCGCCAAAGCCTTGCCTATATCCGTGCATTGGGCACTGACTATCCGAGTTATAACGGCGATCATGGTTCCCTGAATGGTTCGATGGATATGTTGCCCAAACCAACAGGCGCACGGATGCCCATCCTCATCACAGGTGGTTCACAACAATCCCCTGATTGGGTCGCTGCACATGGTGACGGCTGGATGACCTATCCGCGCGATATCGCATCACAGGCGCAGATTGTCCGGGATTATCGCGCGCGCGGTGCGGAGGCAGGCGCGCAGGCCAAGCCGGTAATGCAGTCGCTCTACGTTGATCTTGTCTCAGATGACAAGGCAGAGCCACGGCCCATACATCTGGGGTTCCGTTCTGGGGTTGCCTTCCTAAAATCCTATCTGTGCGAGTTGCGTGAGCACGGGATCAACCACGTCGCCCTGAACCTGCGGTTTAATCAGGCAGATATTGAAAACACGATGAAGCGCCTCGCCGACGAGGTACTTCCGGAATTTCCAACTCAAGGAAACATGCAATGAGCAAAACCATTCTCATCACCGGATCAACCGATGGCATCGGCTTGCTGACGGCAAAGACCCTTGCCGCCAGAGGTCACCGGGTCATTCTTCATGGTCGCAATTCCAGCAAACTGGAGGCTGCTGCCAAAGACGTCGGAGGTGACGTCGCTGCCTACGAAGCAGACTTGGCGTCTCTTGAAGCAACTCGGGAGTTGGCCAAGGCCATTGCGGCCAATCACAATAGGATCGACGTTTTGGTCAACAATGCAGGCGTTTACAAAACACCCAATCCGATCCTGCCAAACAGGCAGGACGTTCGCTTTGTCGTCAACACCTTGGCACCGCATGTCCTGACCACTGCGTTGCTTCCTCTTCTTCCAAGCGATGCTCGCGTCATCAACCTGTCTTCCGCCGCGCAAGCTCCTGTCGATGTCGCGGCCCTATCAGGCGAAAGACATCTGGATGACATGGGGGCATACGCACAGAGCAAACGCGCAATTGCTCTTTGGTCTGCTGAGATGGCAGCGGCGCACCCAACAGGCCCCAAATTCATCGCAGTCAATCCCGGTTCACTGCTGGCGTCCAAGATGGTGAAAGAGGGTTTCGGGGTCACAGGGAATGATATGCAAATCGGTGCTGATATCCTGTGCCGCCTCGCCTTGGATGATGATTTTGCCACTGCCTCAGGCCGCTATTGGGACAATGACGCCGGTACCTTTGGCTCCATCGACTTGGGGCAGGCCAAGGAAGTGGTGAAGGCGATTAGTGCCTTAACCATCTAAGTGCCCACTTGGTTGATGAACCAGCCCAACGACTGTCGGCTGACAGTGTATCGCTGAAGATTCGAATTCGTGGCCAGCTGCGGCCAATTCTGTGGTACTAATCCGGTCACATGATCTGGCCGCAGTTGGAACTGACCCAAGACAGGGCCTTGGCAGATAAATGTGAGCCAATTCGTTGCACTAACTCGGCATGATAGCTGTTGAGCCAAGACCGTTCGGCATCGCTCAGTTTGTCGAGCAGCAGCATGTCGGTCTGGATTGGTATCCACGTGAGGTTCGAGAATTCCATGAAACCATCTTCTGCTTGGACAATCTCGAACAAGTTCTCGATGCGAATGCCAAATCGGTCTGTCTCATAGTATCCCGGCTCAATCGACAGGATCATGCCCGGAGCCAGATCGACGGGGTTGTGAGGTTTTCCTATACGTTGAGGGTGTTCGTGAACCGATAGCCTATGGCCGATCCCGTGACCTGTACCGTGGTCATAGTCCAACCCCAGATCCCACAGCGGTCGCCGACAGATTGCATCAATATGGTGGCCCTGAGTACCGGCAGGGAATCGCAGGGTCGCTATTGCATGAAATGCTTTGAAGACGGCTGTATAAGCACGGTCGTAACCCTCGGGCCTGTGTGTCCAAAATGCGAAACTGCGCGTTGCATCCGTGGTTCCCGTCTCATATTGCCCACCTGAATCCAGCAGATATGTGCCGTCCGACGAGATCGGCACCTGATTGTCCGGGCCTGTCGCGTAGTGGCACATGGCGGCGTTTCCCGCGGCTGCAGAAATCGTGTTGAAGCTTTCGTAGATAAAACCCGGCTGCTGGCGACGGAAGGACAGTATCTTGTGCTCTGCCTCCCGCTCAGTCACCGGATGACCGAACGTGGCGCGTGCCGGAACCTCGTGTGCCAGCCACGCGCAGAACTCGGTCCAGGCGACCCCGTCTGCTATATGACAAGCTCTTAGGCCTTCGACTTCTATTTGGTTCTTTCTGGCCTTCGTCAGCGTTATGAGGCCGCGTTGAGGCTGCTCTTTTGCACCTATCTCTCGTAACACAGACCGCACAGCTTCAGGCGAAAAGTCGGGATCGAACAGAACTCCCTGACCAGCTTGCGCCTTATCAGTGAGCGTCGGGAGGAGTGCTTCCATGGGTAGCAGGCGAACGTGTTTAGGCAAATGGTCGGTAATGTCCGCGCTCACCTTACGATCAGCCACAAACCAATACACCTGCCCGGATACATCCACCAACAGGAAGGAAAGTGGTATCGGATTGAAGGCCACATCGGACCCCCGCACATTGAGCAGCCAGGCAATATTGTCGGGCTGGGTTTCAACCAGCAGCGCCGCGCCTTGAGCCCGCATTTCAGAGACCAGTTCTGAAATTTTATCTGCTGCACTCTTGCCCGCGAATTGTAATGGAAATGGCTCAATCTTTCCCATCGGAGGGGCTGGTTGATCAGGCCAGACGACATCGACCGGGTTGGTTTTTGTAGCAACCAATTCGGCACAGGTATCTGTTAGCGCAGAGAAAAACCGATCATACCAAACTGGTGGCAAATGCATTGCGTCATAGCCAATTTTCCAGTCTGAACCTGCAGCCGATGCCAACCAGTTTTCTGGCGGTTCATTGTGCAGATGATGATGGGAAAAGATCGGATCAGCGCATTGGTTTGCGGCTTGCACCACATAGCGACCATCAACAAAAATTGCGACGGTATCCGGTGTCACAATCGCCATCCCCGCCGATCCGGTGAAGCCCGTGACATGCGCCAGACGCTCATCATGTGGAGCGACATACTCTGCCTGATGTGCATCATATCTGGGCAGAATAAATGCATCCAACCCCTGTTTGGCCAATTCATCACGCAATGCTGAGACAGTGGTTCTATGGTCGGGTGCATCAAGCATGGGCATTTATCTCTTCGACATGATGACAGGCAACTTCGCCGCAACCTTCAAAGGGCAGCAGCGCAGGTACCGATTGTTTGCAGACGTCCGTGGCGTGGTGGCACCGGACATGGAATGGGCAGCCTGAAGGCATGTTCAGGGGCGAAGGCAACTCTCCCTCCAGCCGGGCCACTTTGCCTCGATCATCGGGATTCAGGGTGGGTGCCGCAGAAAGAAGCGCCTGACTGTAAGGGTGGGCCGGCGCTGAGAACAGGGTCTCGCTGTCCCCGATCTCGACGATCCGGCCCAAATAGATCACGGCAACCCGATTAGAGACATGGCGAACCAGCCTCAAATCGTGGGCAACGAACAGGATCGTCAGATCCAGTTCTTGCTGCAACTCCAGCAGCAAGTTCACAACCTGTGCCTGCACCGAAACATCCAGCGCAGAAACCAGTTCATCCGCAATCAGGACTTCGGGCTCAACTGCCAGCGCGCGTGCGATTGCGATGCGCTGACGCTGACCGCCGGAAAATTCATGCGGAAGCTTGTGCTGTGCATCCTGAGGAAGGCGCACAAGATCCAGAAGCTCGACTACCCGGGCCGGAATCTCGGCCTCGGGGCGCATGTTATGAACGCTTAGTGCTTCGGCCAGTATCTGGCCTGTTGTCATGCGTGGGTTGAGCGAAGAATACGGATCCTGAAACATCATCTGGACGCGTCGGTTATAAGTGCGGTCAGAGCGATTATCGTCTCCAAAAATATCCTGACTTTCGAACTCGATCGTTCCCTCGCTGGGCGCATGCAAACGTACGATGCAACGTGCCAGCGTGGACTTCCCACAGCCGGATTCGCCGACAACCCCCAAAGCCTCGCCCTTGATCAAATCCAGGCTAATCCCGTTCAACGCTTTGACCACACGCCCCGGTTGGCCGGTGGCATAGTCCATCAGACTGCGCCCCAGAGGGAAACGCAGATGCAGGTCACGTATTCGTAAAACAGCACTCATGCAGCATTTCCTTTGGCGTCGATCACCGGGTTGAAGCAGGCCACATGCCGCGTGTCAGTAACGCGCGACAGATCAGGCCGGCCCTGCACACAAGCCTCAACGCAGGCAGAGCAGCGAGGTGCGAAAGCGCATCCCGAGGGCAATGTGTCCAGACTGGGGGGAACGCCCTGGATCGAATAAAGCGGTGTTCGAGGCGGCAAGTTTTCAGGCACCGACCGCATCAGACCAACGGTGTAAGGATGGCGGGGTTCGCGCAGCACATTACGTACTGGCCCTTGTTCAACAATACGCCCGGCATACATGACCGATACGTTGTCACAGGTCTGGGCCACCACGCCCAGATCATGGGTGACCAGAACAACCCCCATTTCCATTTCTTCAGCCAAACGCAGGATCAGGTCGAGGATTTGCGCCTGAATGGTCACGTCCAGAGCGGTAGTCGGTTCGTCCGCCAGCAGAAGTTTAGGATTTGCGGCGAGTGCAATGGCAATCATCACTCGTTGCCGCATCCCACCGGAAAATTGATGAGGATAGTCTTTCAGCCGTTGTGCCGCCGAGGGGATACCAACCAAATCCAGCATCTCGATTGCCCGGTCTCGCCGCGCCGCACGAGACAGATTGGTATGTGCAAGCAAGTTCTCTTCTATTTGCAGGCCAATGGTCAGCAGCGGATTAAGCGAGGTCATGGGCTCTTGAAAAATCATCGCGATCTCACGCCCCTGGATGAGGCGCAATTCACGATCCGGCATTGGCACCAGATCTCGCCCCTGCCAGCGCACTTGCCCCGAGACGTCCCCATAGCGACGCGCAAGTCCCATGATCGATCGTAAGGTGACGCTTTTGCCTGACCCACTTTCACCAACCAGTCCAAGTACTTCGCCCCGCGCGACAGAGAAGCTGACCTCCCGTACTGCAGGCAGCGCCTGTCCGTTGCGATAGAAGGTTGTGTTCAGTGCTTCTATTTCGAGGATCGGTGTCTTGTTGTTCATGCCCATCCCTTATCCCCGCGGCCTAAGCAGATCAGCGAGCCCATCACCCAGCAAGGAAAAGCCAAGACCTGTCAGTACGATGGCGATGCCGGGCATCAAACTCAGCCACCATGCGGTTGAGATGAAATTGCGCCCTTCGGCAATCAATACGCCCCATTCCGCCTGAGGAGGTTGCGCGCCCAAGCCCAGATAGCCCAGCGATGACCCGAGCAGGATTGCCAGTGCCATATCGGTCATCCAATAAACGATGACCGGGGTAATCGCATTGGGCAGCAAATGGCGAAAGATGATGCGTCGGTCGGAATATCCCATGACGATCCCGGCAGCTGCATAATCATTGCCCATCTGTGCAATCACCTCGGCCCGCATCAGGCGGGCATAGTAGACCCAGCCGACAACAGTGATGGCGATGTACATATTTATCAGACCGGGGCCCAGTACGGCGACAACGGCGATTACCAACACCAGAAAGGGGAAGGTAATCACCGCATCGACAACCCGGCCAAAGATGAGATCGGCAATGCCGCGATAGTAGCCGACCAGCGCCCCAATCACGACGCCGATCAGCAGGGCAAATACGGTGGCAAACACGGCCATCTGCATATTCACCTGATAGGCCCAGATCACGCGTGACAGGCTGTCTCGCCCCAACAGGTCTGTGCCAAAGGGATGTGCCCATGATGGAGGTTGCCGCACTGCCAGGTAGTCGATCGCGTTTGGATCATAGGGTGCAAATGCTCCGGGAAAAACAGCGAGCAGGATCGAAAACCCGATGATCATCAGGCCGGCCACAAAGCCTGGCTTGCGCAAGGCCTGACGCCATTTGGACGGGTTTTGGGCCACGGGATTGTAGGTTGCATCGCTCATTGCAGGCGCATCCTTGGATCAAGGCGGCTTTGGAAAAGATCCGTCAGAAGGAATACCAGCGAAACGAGGACTGCGAATGTCAATGTCAGCCCCTGAATCAACGGATAATCGCGGGCAAAGATAGCCTCGAGCATCAGTCGACCCATGCCCGGCACAGCAAAAACGGTTTCAGTCACCAGCGTACCGCTCATCAGATTGCCAATAGACAGGCCTAGCAAGGTAACTGTCGAGATGAGTGCGTTTCGCAGAACATGTCGCCCGAGGATCAGACGCGCAGGTAGTCCCTTGGCGCGTGCGAACTGTACGTATTCCGCATCCAAAACTTCGATAATTGCGCTGCGCAGGTTCCGCATGATGATGGCTGAAGTGTAGAGCGCGACTGTGATCGAGGGCAGAAACAGATGGTACAGACGCTCTCCGAACGTGTCGCCATATCCGCCAACCGGAAACAGGCGCAGTTGCGCTGCGAGAAAGGTCAGCAAGACCAGACCGATATAGAAAACTGGCATCGAGAGTCCGATTTGGAACACGGTGCGAATGACCGCGTCCGGCCAGCGCCCTCGATTGAGCGCGGCAACAAATGCCAGCGGTCCTGCGATCAGCAGGGACAATACGACCGAATAGAGGGTCAGAAACACTGTGATCGGCAATCGATCCGCGATCACGTCAATCACATCCGTTCGCATGAGAATTGATCGGCCGAGATCGCCGTGTAGCGTGTTGCTCAGAAACAGCCAAAACTGCACCAGCATCGGCTCGGTCAGACCCAGCCTTTCCCGAATGGCCGCGATATCTGCGTCCGAAGCCCGGTCACCGGCCATCGCGATGGCAGGGTCGCCAGGCAGAAGGCGCACGAGCAAAAAGATGATGACCATGACCAGAAAGAAGGTCGGAATCATCAGCAAAAGCCGTTTCAAAATGTAAGTCAGGCTGGACAAGTCTACGCTCCGCAAAGGGCCCCGCCGCATCCGGCGGCGAGGCAAGAGGTCAGCTCTTAACGGCTGATTGTAGCTTCATCGAAGATGTTATTGCCCAGAGGCGTCTGAACATAGCCCTCGACTGCATTTCCAAGCGCGACTGCAAAGGGTGTTTCATACATGAACAGCAACGGGGCAGCCTCGGCATAAAGCTCCTGCATCCTTGCAAACTTGGCCTCACGCGCGGCCGGGTCCATCTCATTTGCTGCTTCTTCGAACAAAGTGTTGAACTCGGCGTTCTCCCAGCCTGTGCCTACGGCCTTAGCGGTGGGGGTATAGCCCAGCCATCCGACAACCTGACTTGGATCGTTCACGTCATTGACCCAGCCATATGTGTGGATGTCGAATTCACCAGAACGGTTCTTGGCCCCGCGGGTTGCTCCGTCCACCTGTTCGACGACCAGATCAATACCCAAAGGCGCCCACATCTGTTGCAGCGCGGCAAAGATCGTCGCATCATCCGCCGAACCGGCCAACGTGGTCAGGGTGACTTGTGTCCCGGGTTCAACGCCAGCTTCGCTGATCAGCGTCTTGGCCTTGTCCATGTCGTAGGTGTAGAGCGGACTCAGATCTGCTGCATACTGTGTCGCTTTCGCCATCAGGGGCGAACTCATGGGCTGGCCGGCACCATGTAGAACGACGCCAATCAGAGCGTCCTTATTGGTCCCGTAGTTCAGAGCCTGCCGAACGCGGGCATCGGCAAGCGGATTGGGCGATCCGTCTGCACGTGTTTCGCGCGTGTTGATCGGCGAGTAGATTATGCGGGTCGAAGGATAAAGCTGCATGCTGATATTCGGATCAGCTTCCAATTCGGCCACACGGCTAAAGGGGATAAATTCGGCAGCGTCGACCTCGCCCGCCTGCAGGCGCAGGATGCGTGTCGCATCATCCGGTACAATTTCGAAATGCACACCTTCGAGATATGGCAGCGGTTTGCCGTCCGACCCCATGCGCCAGTAGTGTTCGTTGGCACAGAAATCCATAGAGGCGCCCTGTTCGAAGCCGCACAGATAGAAGGGGCCGGAACCCACTCCGGCGGCCGCCGCCGCAAAGATCGCTGCTGATTTGTCCTGATCTGTTTCGCCGGATGCGGCTTCAAACGCGGCTTTGGAAACAATCGCGGTGTTGAAAGTGGCCAACATCGAGAGGATCGTAGGATCAGGATCATTCAGTGCAATGGTGATGGTGTTTCCATCCGCTGTTACACCACTGATAGATCCCAGCAATCCCGCCCATGGGCTGAGGTCAGGGTTACGCGCGCGATCCAATGAGAAGACAACATCCTCCCCGGTCACGGGTGAACCATCTGCGAATTTGATACCTTCGCGCAGGGTAAGCGTGACACTCTTTCCGTCATCAGAGACCGAATGGCTTTCCGCCAGTCCCGGTTCTACTGAGTTTCCATCCGGGCTGCCGCGCAGCAGTGTGTCGAACAGACTGCCCACCATCCAAATGTCCGGATTGCGATCCGCATAGATCGGATCGATCAGGCGCGATCCATCGTATCGTGCAAAATTGAGCGTACCGCCCCGTTCCTGCGCAAACACTGGCATCGCCAGTGTTGCGGCAACGGTCACTCCCAATACCGTTCTCAGCTTCATCATCTTCTCCTCCCGCAAAGTCTTTGCTTTGTGAGGAGGGACAATAAGCGATTCTTAGTATAACTAAAGTTTTTTTTAGTAATAAGATAAAAAATCTTACTGTCCATCAGATTTGAGGCGGCTGAGAAGCAGAACTTGGAGGGGTCAGCCTGCCTCAGCCATTGGTGATGTGGTCACCCAAAGCTCAACCGCTTCGACCTCGCCAAGCACAACGGAATAATGGCGTACCGAGGTGTCATGGTGAATCACATCTCCTGGCGACAGGATGAACACCTTATCCCCAAGGTGGTATTCCAACTGCCCAGAAAGCAGGTAACAGAACGCCTCGCCGCCATGACACATCTTTTCTGACACATGTCCCGGAGGGCGATGCACGATCTGCGGGTGGAACAATGCACCGGCAAATCCAGGGCCCAGCTTTTCGTAGAACCGGCCTCGGGTACCAAGAGAATATGTCTGCCTGGCATCTTTGGCGACATATTCCGAAAACACTTCGGGTACACTCAGCAATTGCTCGATGCTGGTTTGCAGGGCTGCGGCTATAGCCATCAGAGACGTCAGCGAAGGTGAGCTTAGTCCGCGTTCCACTTGCGAAAGAAAACCGGTCGTCAGATCTGTTGCCTTGGCAACTTGATCAAGGGTCTGCCCCATGGCCTTACGTCGCCGCCGGATTGCCGCACCCAGTTCGGTGGGCTGCCCTTTGGCTTTGGTCTTGGTATGTGCGGTCGGAGCTTGCATCCGATCTCTCCTGCTTCTTATCCGGCTTGAACCATTCAATAGGAGATTTGCATGAAGATCAAAATTAATTTTAGCCAGAGTAAAAATACGTACGTAACAATCGGTCTTTGGTATTCTCGTGCAAGGCAAGGGTCAGAGTGATTGAGTTCAGTGTTTTGGAGGCCGCTCATAGTGCGTTCTTCGCTTTTGCTGCACATGGCACGGTGATCTTCAGGCAGGTCCATTTGTCCTGAGCCCAGGTCCTGACATTCAGATGTTAAGGGTGCTGCCGGTTTTGATTGCATCCATGGCGACATATGTCCTGAATTTCTTGATATTCTCGTTCGCGAAGAACATGCGCCGCGTGAAATCTTCATACGCCGACATGCACTGTACGACCACAACGAGCATGAAATCGATTTCCCCGGTCACATAGAAACACTGCTGCACCTCTGGGGCATCGCGGAATGCGAGCTTCGCGGCATCTATCTCAGTAGGTGTCTCGCTAACCAATTCCACTTCGACAAAGATCGTGAGCGCTAAATCCACCAATGCGGGGTCGACAACGGCAGTATTGGTTCGGATCACACCTTTTGCTTCCATACGCCTGATACGTCGCTGCACTGATGGAGCAGACAGATTTACAGCATTGCCAATCTTCTGCTGTGGCGTGCGGTTGTCTTTTTGCAGGATGCGGAGGATTGCCCTGTCAAAGTCGTCCAGTTGTATCATGTGAAATATTATTGCGTCAGCTAGTGCAATTTCCAGCGGATTTTTCCCTAGAGATGAAATAAAAACCCTCATCTTCTTAGGAGATGTCGAGTTCATCGAATTGGAGCTGCATGAATGGGTGATTTTTCAGAGAATCTTCGTGCTCTACGTCACGAATTTCACGCTAACCCAGAGTTGGGGTTCCAGGAGGAATGGACAAAATCCCGTATTGCCAAGCACTTGCATGATCTCGGGATAGAAGTGCACGAAGGTGTGGGCATAGTCGGCATCCTCCGAGCGGGCAAAGGCAATCGCGCCATCGGATTGAGGGCTGACTTCGATGCGCTCCCCATTACCGAAATCAACGACTTCCCTTATCGCTCCCGAAATGAAGGGATAATGCATGCATGCGGACATGACGGGCATACAACTATGTTGCTTGGCGCGGCTGAGTTACTAGTCAAAGACCCGGATTTCGACGGTACGGTTGTCTTACTGTTCCAGCCCAACGAAGAGCATGGTTTAGGTGCCAAGGCGATGATCGACGAAGGTGTATTGGAACGCTTCCCAATCCAAGAGGTTTATGGCGCCCATAATTTACCCGGCGAACCGGTGGGGCACGTGTCAACACGAGCAGGCGTTATTACGTTTAGCGAAAACTTGTTTGAGATCGAAATCAAGGGGCAGGGTGGGCATGCTTCCATGCCACATGTCGGGCGGGAGACCATAACTCCTGCCTCTGAACTCGTTCTTGCGTTGCAGACTATCGTTTCGAGGAGATTGCCACCCTCGTCCGGCGCGGTGGTTTCAGTGACCGAGTTCATCACGGATGGTCAGCGCAACGTCCTGCCTGGCTGCACGGTATTGAAGGGTGATGCTCGCGCAGCTTCGCCTGAGGACCGGCGCTTGATTGAGGACAGTATGCGCCAGATTGCTGCTGGCATTGCGCTGAGTCACAACGTTGATGTTAATGTGGAATTTCGTACTGAGTTCGTCGAGGCTGTTAACAATGTCGACGCTGCAAACCACGTTATTGCAGCCGCTGAAGCGCTTCAACTTGACACTGACGGCAATCGCCCCCCTATGACTTTCTCAGAAGATTTTGCCAATTTCGCGGCGGCGGTGCCGGGATGTTTCCTGCTTATCGGTAACGGGAAAGAAGGGTCTCATGGCCGCCCTTTGCATTCTGCGGATTACGATTTCAACGATGAGCTTCTTCCGATTGGCGCAAATTTGTGGGCTGAACTTGTTCGCCAACGGCTACCCAAACGCGGCTAACCTAGGAATCCAAAAGTCTCAAATATCTTCCTGCCATTCAGGCAATCCCCATTTCGGCCCGACAGCTCCGTGGGCGCTTGGTGGATTTGTGCGCTCTGAAGCGCGAGACTTCTCGACAGCTAGCCAGAACGTTCCGCCGGAGGGTGCCCGTGAATATCTTGGTCGAAGGTGAGCGCTAGGATCCGCGGGTATCTGCAACGGAGTTGAAAATAATGTCTGGTTCGAAGTCGATGACAGGTGTGACTATATTGGACGCAAGAACAAGATTGGTAAATTCGCTTACGGCCTCTGCCGTTCAAACGGCTCGCTGGCCTAGCTACCTGACTCTGATGTGATCGCTATACCCACTCACCGTGCTCAAAGTTCTGCAAAGCCTCCCCTTTTTCATTGCTGCTTGATGCCCTGACAATGCAACACGGCGCTAAATGTAGATGTACAAAACTGGTCTCTTATGGCTCTGGCTATCTGTCCGAGCGCGTTAATTCAAACCTGTCATCGTCGTTAGCTTACTCCGTTCTTCTGTCCTCCAAAACCAAAGTGCTGCACTTCTCGCCGATCATGATCGACGGCGCATTTGTATTGCCGCTGACGATGTCTGGCATGATCGAGGCATCCGCCACACGCAGTCCACGGATGCCATGGACTCGAAGTCGCGGGTCAACGACTGCGCGGTCATCTGTGCCCATCTTGCAGGTCGAGGTGGGA
Organism: Ruegeria arenilitoris; assembly: GCF_013030265.1. Taxonomy (GTDB): domain Bacteria; phylum Pseudomonadota; class Alphaproteobacteria; order Rhodobacterales; family Rhodobacteraceae; genus Ruegeria; species Ruegeria arenilitoris_E. Next base: position 24,041 of record NZ_WPZQ01000007.1, on the reverse strand, counting down.
TGATAGATCGTCTGCGCCATGTTGCGGGCGGCTTCGAGGTGCTCTTCATCCGTTTCGATTTTGCCTGACGGCACATGTTCACGCACGATGAAAGGCGAAAGGGCGTTGGTCCTGGTCATTGCACGGGCAAATTTCACGGCCCGGATCGCGCAGAGTTGATCGCCGGTTGTAGAAAGATAATTTGGCACGATCTTGGGATAGGCATGCGCATCAGGCGAAGTGATATGGATGTGCCCGCGGCTTTCAGGTCTCAGTTGGCAAACTGAAGAGGTAAAGCCCGAGAACGGGTGCATTTCGATCCCCGGTTTGTCAGCGGATAGCGGCTGAAAGTGGAATTGAATGTCTGGCGTTGCCAATCCTTCCATCGATTTGGCAAAAATTGCGACTTGGCTGGCGCCCAGGCTCATAGGCCCTGTTCGGCGCAAGGCATATTCGATGCCGATCCCCGCGCGATGGAAGATATTGTTGATCGCGTCATTCAAGGTGGGGACGTTGACTTCATAGACTAGGCGGATCTGCAGGTGGTCCTGAAGATGCTCGCCAACGCCGGGCAAGGCGTGACGAACGTTTACACCAGCGGCCGTCAGGACATCTGGGTTTCCGATGCCCGATAACTCCAGCAGCTGGGGTGACCCGATAGCGCCGGCAGACAAGATGACTTCACCGCCCGGGTTCAGCATCGCTTGTTGTGCGGCGCCTTTGACGTCGTAGGAAACTCCCGTCACCTGCTTCGGTGCGTCAGAGGCAAAGATGAGGTTGGTGGTATGTGCGTGCGTGACAACGTCAAGGTTTCTCCGCTTGCCTTTGATGGGCGTTAGGAATGCCTTGGCCGAAGAGCAGCGGAAACCTTTGCGCGCGGTTTGGTGAAAATAACCTGCGCCCTCTTGTTTCTCGCCGTTATAATCGTCGGTCCGGGGCACGCCCATTTCGACGGCGGCCTCGATGAAAGCCTCGGATATAGGAGATTTGGCGCGGATCAGAGATACCGCTAATTCGCCATCTTTACCGTGCAGATCGGGGTCTGCATCTTCGTGAACTTCTGATCGCTTGAACAATGGCAACACATCATCCCAAGACCAACCGGTGTTCCCCAATTGCGCCCAGCGATCATAGTCCTCTTTCTGGCCCCGCACATAAAGCAAGCCGTTGATCGAAGACGATCCGCCAAGGGTCTTTCCGCGCGGCCAATCCAGTGCGCGCCCGTTCAGACCGGGATCGGGGTCGGCCTTGTAGCACCAATCGGTGTTTGGATTATGCAGGGTTTTGAAGTACCCGACCGGAATGTGAATCCAGGGATTTGTGTCCTTTCCCCCGGCCTCGAGAAGCAGAACCCGGATTTTCGGGTCGGCGGACAATCTGTTTGCGATGACGCAGCCAGCAGAGCCCGCGCCAACTATAACATAATCATACGACATTTTTATACTCGGTCAGGCTTGGCTGGAGCCACATAGGGAAGGCGCGCGCGCGCTTTAGTATCCGCAGCACCAGCGTTCCGGATATATCGTTCGTCGTCGTCTTTGCGGACGGTGTATACGTAGGTGGGATCGCCTTCGGTTACCTTGTGTATGGCAAGGCGACGGACCTGGCTGGCACGGATCGTGTCGCGCAGTTCGTCCGGATTCCAACCGTCAAGCAAGATCGCTTCAAGTTCGGCTCTGATATTCGCACAATCCGGATCGGTAGCGCGGTTGGTTACTTCGTTGGGATCTTCTTCTACGTTGTATAGAAGCGTATCGACTCCTTCGAGCCACATCAGTTTCCATTGACCCTTTCTAACCATGCGGCTGGGGCCGGTGGACCCGTCTGCGGCGAATTCTGAGATCACAACATCTGACAGTCCAGACGTGTCACCGTTCAGGGCAGGAACCAGAGACTGGCCGTCGATAGGAGCAGCATAGTCCTCGAATGAACCCTCAGCTGCGAGGTCCGTGAGTGTCGGCAGAAGATCTATGAGTGAGATATTCTCCTTCACTCGTGCCGGTTTGAAACGATCCGGCGAGTATACGATGAAGGGCACGCTGGAGGCCCACTCGAAGAAGTGTTGTTTGAACCACATGCCGCGCTCACCCATCATCTCGCCGTGGTCGGCGGTCACGATGACGATGGTGTTGTCGATCTGGCCGGTCTTTTCCAGAACATCCACAAGGCGACCGACTTTTTCGTCTATATACGAGATCATTCCGTAATAGCCGTGGCGGGCTTTGCGGCGGTCTTCGGGCGTGACTGTGAACTCGTGCCGCGACTGGCAGTAGTGCAGGTTGCGGCTGAGATGATCCATCTCGTTCAGTTCCAGAGGCGGGACGGCAGGGTATTCGATTTCATCATGATCGTAGAGGTCCCAGTACTCTTGCCCAATCACGAAGGGCGAGTGCGGGGAGGTGAAGGAAACCGTCAGCATAAAGGGGCGGTCGTCGCCTTTTCGCGCCAGATCATACAGCGCCTGAACGCCGTGGTATTCGACCTCATCATCGTAATCCATCTGCATGGTACGGATCGCGGGGCCGCTTTCCAAAATAGGGGCCATGGTCAGATTGGTGGGCTTGTACTCGCGCCCCTTGGACCAATCCACGGTCCAGGCGAAGTTGGCCGGGTAGATTTCGGTCGTGTGGCGTTTGTCGTAGCCGTGCAATTGATCGGGGCCGACAAAGTGCATCTTGCCGGACATCTCGACCCGGTAATCCATGCTGCGCAGATAATGCGCGAATGTCGGAATGTCGGTGTGGAATTCGCTGGCGTTGTCATACATGCCGATCGAGAACGGCAGTTTGCCTGCGTGCATAGACGCACGGGACGGTCCGCACATGGGCAGGTTGCAATAGCAGTTTTCAAACACCACTCCATTTTCCGCAAGCCGGTCAATGTTGGGTGCTTTGACGGTCTTGTTGCCATAAGCCGCCAACGCGTTCGCCGCGAGTTGGTCCGCCTGAATGAATAGGATGTTTGGACGCGCCATATTCGTTTCCTGAGAAATAAGGAGATTAAGCCCGGGCGGCGAGAAGAGGGGAGGACCGCCCGGGACGCCGAGGTTGTTATTGGATTACCATTCCCAACTTTTCGGCTGTGTCGCTGAAGGTATTAACCTGACCTTCAACGAATGCTTTTGTGTCGTCTGGTGAAAGAACTGTTGGGACTGAGCCCAGCTTTTCTGTGGTCTCAACCCAGCTTTCATCAGCTGCAATTGCCCCAAGCACCTCGACCCATTTTGCCACGACATCTTCGGGCAGGTCTTTGGGTCCCCAGACACCTGTCCAGCCGACAACGTTTTCCAAGTTAGGATGACCCAGTTCCTGTGCGGTTGGCGTGTCAGGAATGGCTGCAAAACGTTCGGGTGTGGTGGTCAGCAGGGGGCGGATCTGGTCAGATTCGATCGCACCGGACAGGCCCGAGAGATTGTGGAAGATCAAGTCGGCATGCCCGCCCACCACGGCTGCGGTCGCCTTACCGCCGCCTTTGAACGGGACATGGATCAGCGCTTCGGAGTCGACGCCGAGATCATCCAGCATGATGAGCATCGCCATGTGCAGTAGGGTGCCAACACCGGCGGACGCATAGGACAGGCGCTCACCATTTGCGATCGCAGTCTTTAGTTCTTCAAAGCTTTGATACGGCGAGTCCGCGCTGACGCCTAATACAAACGGGTTCTTTTCGATCAGACCCAGAAAGGTAAAGTCGTCCCACTTATAGGGAATTGTCCGGTTAATCGCCGGAACGGTGGCCTGAGATCCAACGCGCGCCATTAGGAGGGTGTAGCCATCGGGGCGTGATTTGGCGACCTGAGTCGAGCCAACAACACCACCCGCACCGGTCTTGTTTACCACCAGAATGTTCTCACCCAGGTAGTCCGGCGCCTCAGTGCTGAGGGTTCGCGCGGCCAGATCAGCAGCGCCGCCAGGGCCATATGGCACCACTAAAGTCACTGGTTTACTTGGATAATCTTGCGCGGACACCCCCATCGGGATCGCGAGCAGTGCAAGGCTGCTCAGCGCTGCGGTTACTGTGTTTCTGACTGTCATTTGTTGCGTCTCCCTGAATCGAGTGGGACTCACCATAATAAAATACTTGCAGTAAGTAAATAATTAAGTAAAGATACATTCAGGAGGTGCAAAATGGCAGGTTGGTCACAGGAAGAGATCGGTCGCGGGAACAGGCAGAGAGTCCTTGGGGAGATACTGGGATCAGGCACGATTTCGCGAACGCAGATCGCAGATAACCTTGCGCTGAATGCCGCGAGCGTTTCGAGAATTACGCGAGAGCTGATCGAAGCGCGGCTGGTTCAGGAGGTTGGCGTGTCCCAACCTGAAGGGCGCAGGGGGCCAAGAACTAAAAAACTGACCATGGACCGATCCGGGGGTTATGTGATCGGAATCGGTATCAATGCGTACCAGCAGGTAGTCACGCTTGCCGATCTGTCGAATAATCGCATCGCATCCTGGGATGCCGGCGGGGCGGGTCTAACTGACGGCACCAGTTTCATAAGGGCATGCTGTAAGCAGGCCAAAGCCTTGATCGAAGAGCATGTCCCAGAAAAGGATCGGCTTTTTGGGGTTGGCCTGACGATCGCCGGCAATCTGGACAAAGCCCGCGGGATTGTCATTTCCGCGCCCACACTCGGCTGGGCCGAAGAAACCAATGTTTGCGGGATCGTGAGAGAAGAGCTTGGTGTTCCAGTTGCGCTTGAAACACCAAGTGCCGCGATCTGCCAGTCCGAAGTAGCTTTTGGTGCTGCGCGGAACATCGAAAATGTCGCTGTGATTTACTGCGCAATGGGTTTCGGAATCGGGCTGCAAGTCAACGGCCAGCCCTATAGTGGGATTGGTCGGGTTGGTGGCGTTTTGACTGAGGCCAGGACCACTGAAGGAGTGGGATCCAACTCAGCCGTTTCTCTGTCTGATCTGTGTGGCGGAAAGGCGTTGTTACGTCAGCTGCTGACACCAAAGATATTTGAGGCGCTGTCCGATCAGGAGAGAGCCCAGAAAATCCGGGATGTTGTTTCAGCGGCCAATGACGCGGATGGAGAATATAGATCTGTTGTAGAAGATTTCGGGGCCAGGGCGGCAAACTGCTTTTCGCTAAGCCTGACAGTTTTGCAGCCTGAACTGGTTTTGCTCGCCGGCCCTTTGGCGCAGTCGCCATACTATCTGGAGGCATTTCGAAAGCAGATCGACAATCTGAAAGCCGACCTGCAGCAGCCGATTAAAATCAAATCCAGCGCGATGACCCACATGGGGGCGGCACGTCTGCTGTCGCTTCACGAAAACATCGCAAACGCAGAGCTGGATCTGAATCTGCTAAAGGGAGGAAGCTGACAGTGGATAGTTCAAAGAAACTCGACCTGTTTGCAGGGGCGTTATTCCTTGTCCTGGGCATTCTGACGCTGATTGTGCTTATTCCCGTAGGTGTCGCTTCACCGGGGTCTGTTGAAATTTCAGCATTGTCGCCGGAATTCTGGCCAAGAGTGATCGCTATTGCGGTTGTGGTCGTCGCTCTATGTCTGATGGCTGAGTCCTACTTTTTGAAAGTACCTGAACCCGATGCGGACGAAGATGCAGAAGCTGATGCTGTCTATAAGCTGGACACGCTTCCCGGGACTCTGCGGACGATCATCCTGATCTTCGCGTTGTTCCTGTTTTACTTTGCTTTGACGACCCTGGGCGTGGTTGCAAGCTCGATCGTTCTGATGCTCGCCATGATGCTCTTTTTTGGCGAACGCAAGTGGTACTACATCGTCCCGATCAGCATCATTCTACCTATTCTTCTGTACCTGTTCTTTCTGCACGTCGCGGGTGTGCCGATGCCGCTTGGCATGTTCGAAACGCTAGGCTGAGGAGACCCTGAGCATGATCGAGAATATTTCCACAGCCTTCCAGCTATTCCTCAGCTTCGAGAACATTCTGGTTATCGGCATTGGGGTTTTGATCGGTACCATCATCGGTGCGATACCGGGGATGACCACACCTATGGGTGTGGCCCTGGCCCTGCCGTTTACGTTCACGATGCAGCCTGTGACCGGTATCCTGCTGTTGCTTGGCGTCTACAAAGGTGGCTTGTATGGCGGGTCTCTGACCGCAATCCTGATCAAGACACCCGGAACCCCGGCAGCGTCCTGTACCATTCTGGACGGCTATCCACTGGCCCAGAAAGGTCAGGCGCGAAAGGCGCTGGATATCGCGCTTTATGCGTCCTGTGTGGCTGACCTAATCTCAAACATCGCGCTGATCCTGTTCGCCGGTTTCCTGGCAACCTTCGCGCTGCGCTTTGGTCCGCCCGAGTTCTTCACCCTGATTGTCTTCTCGCTGACAATCATCGCAGGAGTTGCAGGCCCCAGCCTGACCAAAGGTATCCTGTCCGCCTGCCTGGGCCTGATGCTCGCCACCGTTGGACTTGATCTGATCTACGGCACGAACCGGTTCATCTTTGGCAATTATGAACTGATGTCCGGGCTGAACTTTATTCCGGTGCTCATCGGCCTATTTGCGATCCCTGAAATCCTCGACCGTGCGACACGCCGTCCCCGTCCTCCGGGAGCACAACGCCAGGAACTGGGTCGCGGTGCAAGCTTTGCCGAATTCCGCAAGACCTTGAAATCGGTTATCCGCGGCAGCTTCATTGGCGTTATTCTGGGCGCCATTCCCGGTATCGGCGGCGCCCCGGCTGCCTTCCTGAGCTATAGCGAAGCACGCAGAAACTCAAAACATCCGGAAAATTTCGGCAAGGGCGAACCCGAGGGCGTCGCCGCAGCAGAGGCGGGGAACAACGGCGTGGCCGGCGCGACGATGATCCCGCTGTTGGCGTTGGGTGTTCCCGGTGACGTGATCACGGCAGTGATCCTGGGTGCGTTCATGATCCACGGGTTGCGTCCGGGACCCATTCTCTTCGCCGAGAACCTTCCGATGATTTACGCACTGTTCATGGGTATCCTGCTCAGCTCGGCCTATCTGTTCATCGTGGGCAAGGTTGCCATCAAAACCTTCAGCCGTGTTGCCCTGATCCCGAACCGCATCCTGTACCCGATTGTCTTCACGCTGTGTGTCTATGGCGCTTATGCGGTGAACAACAACCTGTTCGATATTCTGGTCATGCTGTGCATGGGCCTCGTTGGTTTCGCGATGCTTCGGTTGGATATCCCGGTCGCGCCGTTCTTGATCGCCTTTGTTCTTGGACCGCTTCTTGAGGACAACTTCCGCCAATCGTTACTGTTGTCTGACGGGAGCCTGTCGATCTTTGTCAGGAACGCGATTTGCTGGCTTTTCTGGTTGCTCACGGCCTTGTCGATCTTTGTGCTCATTCGCTCCCGTATACGTGCCTCACGCACGGGACAGGTATCAGTGCTGACGACTGGCGGTTAATCTCAAAGACAAGGACAAGACCATGGCTAACGCAGACAATGCTGGTCTGGGGCGCTTTGCATACAGTTTTGCAGTGATATCGGATACGCATGTCAATCCGGATGAAGACAAGTGCAATTCGCCTTTTCCCGTTAACGCCCGTGCTAACAGACGCTTCCGGTATGTCATCGCGGACATCAATCGCAGAGAGGTGGACTTTGTCGTCCACCTCGGCGATCTGCTTCATCCGGTCCCCGAAACCGGAGCGCTGTATGTGCAGGCTGCCAATGCCTACCGCGCGATCGTGTCTGACCTGACGATTCCGATCCATGTGCTGCCGGGCAATCACGATATCGGAGACACGCCGATCAGTGGCGGGCCGGCAAGCCCGACCACGCCGGCGATGATCAACGCATGGGAAGGTGAGTTCGGCGCACATTACCAAAGCTTCGAAAAGGGTGGCGTTCGCTTCATTCTATTGAATGCGCAGTTGATAAATTCCGGTCTGCAGGCAGAGGAAGATCAAAAAAACTGGGTCGAGACCGAGTTTGCGGCCGCACAAGGTCAGCGCGTTATGCTGATGCTCCACCACCCGGCCTATCTGTGTTCCCCGGATGAGCTTGACCATTATGACAACACCAATCAGCCGGGCAGGAGCTGGCTGTTGGGTTTGCTCGAAAAGCATGGGGTCGAGGCCATGTTCTCGGGTCATGCCCATAACTTTTGGTATGACCGCTACGGCGAGACAGATTTCTACCTTGCCCCGGCGACCAGCTTTGTCCGGCAGGATTACTCGGAAATGCTGCGCGCCATTCCGCCCGATGGCAGCGAATTCGGCCGCAATGATGCGGCCAAGCTGGGGTACTTTGTGGTGAACGTCTACGAGAACGGACACGTCACCAAGTTTGTTCGGACAAATGGGTCGGAACTTGCTCGGGGTGAAAAACCCGTAGGCAAGATGTTGAAGCTCGCGCCGGAACCAAGGGAAAACACCAACCCGCTGATCGGTTTCGACCTGCGTCAGAACTGGGCCGAAATCTCGGAAGTGCTGCCCAGTGGTGGACTGGATGAGTTCGATCGAAAACCTGTGCGCAACGACTATCACCTGCTAGCTCTGCAAGAGATGGGTGTGCGCGATATTCGCATCCCTCTGCACGACCTCCTCGATCCTGCACGACGAGCACGGATTGGTGTGCTGAAGCATCTTGGGTTCCGAATTACTCTGTTCGGATTTGGTGTTCCGGAGAAACACCTGGATCTAATCGCTTCCGAAGCGGACAAACTGACCGATTGGGAAATCACGTTGAACTGGAGCGATGTGGAGCCAGCGACTGATGCACTGGTCAAAGCTCACGCCGCGACTGGCCTGCCAATCTACATCTCCCGGATGCGTACAAAGGACGATATCAAGGCCGAAGGTACGTATTTCCACGTCATCAATCACGGGTTCAACACAGAGGATTCCGAACAACTTGCCTTCCTTGCTGCGCTACCAAAGCCTTGTGGCGTTATCGGCGCTGTTTTTCGTCTCGGCAACAGTGATCCGGTCAGCAAGAAGTTGGATGCGGCTGATCGCGCAGTCGCGGCCCTCGGCTTGAAAGCATCGGTGCACCTGAGGGTCGCCGGCGACAACCCGGCCGTACCGCACATGGATGATAACACAACGGTTGTGCGGGTCCTTGAAGCGATGGACACCCGCGCGAAGCTCAGGAATACGCGTGTTTTCTGCGACACCCTTGTTGATGTGGATCGGGGGTATTTCGTGCGCCACGGAGCCATTGATCGCTGTAACAACCCACGGCCACTGCATGGTGCTGTTCGTACGCGGCATGCACGGAATGCCTGAAATCCCCAAGACTTGGCCCTCGCCAGACTTTCTGGTGAGCGCTTCTTCTTGGAGTGCCGCCTCGCTGAACCCACTCACAAGGGTCAACTCACAGTTTCAAGCCTAGGTAGGACTATGTAATGGAGACTTTCGGCCTTACGACAGAAATGATCGTCGTATTGATCCTGTTAGGCGTAACCGTCTTCCTTTTCGTTTCTGAGATCGTTCGGGTCGATGTGGCAGCTATACTGATCATGGTCACCTTGGGAGTGCTTTCGGCCATACCCGGACTGCAGGGCCTTGCCGATCCCCGACATCTGTTTGACGGCTTTGCAAGTAACGCAGTGATTTCAATCATTGCCGTCATGATCATCGGGGCGGGGCTGGATCGGACCGGTGTCCTGTCACATGTGGCCCGCTGGATCATGCGCGTGGGCGGTACAACAGAGACCCGGATCATGTTGCTGATTTCGTCGATTGTGGGCGTCATCTCATCCTTCATGCAGAACGTCGGCGCCGCGGCCTTGTTTCTGCCGGTCGTCTCGCGCATTTCGGTGCGATCCGGCCTGCCAATGTCGCGGCTTCTGATGCCGATGGGGTTTTGCGCCATTCTGGGCGGGACCATGACAATGGTTGGATCGTCACCCCTGATCCTGCTCAATGATCTTATCTTGACTATCAACAACTCGCTGCCTGCTGAACAACAGATGGAGACCTTTGGCCTGTTCGATATCACGCCAGTGGGTGCAGCATTGGTCGTGACCGGACTTGTTTATTTTACCGTGATTGGTCGCTTTCTGTTGCCGGCAAGGCAGGATGTTGGCGGTGTCGAGGGTCTCAGCGTCGAAGACTACCTCAGCGCAACCTACGGCATTGTTGGAACAATCCATGAATTGACGCTGCCAGAAAAACATGAACTTGCGGGGCGGACGGTCGATGAAATCCAGCGCAGCAACCATATTCAGATCATTGCTGTACAACAGGGTGCAAACACCATCATGACACCGCCGCGCGACATGGTTATCGAAGCTCCTGGTGCGTTGGCGGTCATTGCGGATGCTGAAACGCTGAAACAATTCACGGCGCGGTATGGCCTTTCCGCGCTGGAAAAGCTGGATCGGTTTTCAGATGCTTTGGAGCCGGGCAAAGCAGGTATTGCCGAGGTCGTGATTCCTCCGGGGTCCGGTATGATCGGCGAAACGGGGCGTTCAAGCTGGCTGCGCAAAGTCTATGGCTTGGCTCCGCTGGCGATTTACCGGGGCGGTGAGACGCTTTCCAGCGACCAAGAAGATATTGGTGAAATTCCGTATCTGGCTGGTGACACGCTGGTGTGCCACACGCCGTGGGACGCGCTTGTGAGGTTAGAAAAGAACCGGGATTTTGTCGTCGTGACCTCGGATTTCCCGCACGAGGAACTGGTTCCTCAGAAAGTAGGCTGGGCTTTGTTGTTCTTTGCTATCGCGCTTGGACTGGTACTATTTTCGGATTTGCGGTTGTCGATCTGCCTGCTCGTCGGGGCCGCGGGTATGATAGTCAGTCGCGTTCTGACGATAGATGACGCTTACAGCGCCGTCAGTTGGAGCACGGTATTCCTGCTGGCCAGCCTAATACCTCTCGGGGTCGCCGTGCAGTCGACAGGAACGGCTGAGTGGATTGCGCAGCAAGTGCTAAAACTTCTTGGCGACGCCCCGATCTGGGTGTCGCAGGCCGCGATTGCTGCGCTTGCGACCGTGTTCACACTGTTGATGTCCAATGTCGGCGCAACAGTTCTTCTGGTGCCTTTGGCAGTGAATGTCGCAATCGGTTTGGGCGCCGATCCCGCGTTATTTGCAATTACCGTGGCGTTGGCGACCTCAAATTCGTTCCTGATCCCAACCCATCAGGTCAACGCACTGATCATGGGACCGGGTGGATACTCTGTTGCAGACTTCTCAAAAGTGGGCGGTGTCATGACACTGCTGTTTCTGATTGTTCTAGTGATCGCCGTTTAACGAGTACGATCAGCTAGGCTGGACATGGCTGAGCGCGGGTGAAACCGAGCATCGAGCGGAACCGATATTTGGTGTTCGGGTTTCAGTCCTTTACATCTGCGTCGGCATCCTAGGCGGGTCTTGAAATCGCGCACGTGATCCGAAACCCGGATACACTTGAGTGTTCATCATCCGATAAAACCGGTTCTTCAGTAAGCTGTAGTGATAGCTTTGAGGTCGGGCGTGATCTCATGGCGGGGATCACCTACAACAGCTCTTTCCCTCTTGGATCGGTGGGCAGGCGACGGTCCCATAAGAGCAGAAAACGCAGCAATCCCCGGGCAACGGCTTCAAAATGGTGCGGCAAGCAGCGCACTCGTAGAACCACTGGCACGCATCGCTAGGCATGGTTTCGACGGTTGAATGGCCGCACTCAGAACACGTGATTTTGCTTTCTAGGGTCACATTCAGGTCATTCATATTGTCACTTTGGAGATACGAGACAGTCGTGAATACGGGCTTCGAAAAACACGTTAATCCAAGTCAAGGTATTTGGTACACTGGTTTCCATGAGCGTATCCTCTTAGATGCGCCAATGTTCACTTTGTGTATTTCCAATACTCAAGCAATCAGCACCATGATAAAGACCATGGCGAGCAGGTTGGAATTCGTTGCCGCATTCTTTCCGAACACAACCAGCCAACCTTTGCCCTGGCCGATGATCTAAAAGGCAATTGGCAAGCTGCAGGGAGAAAGAAGCACAAGTACAGGCAGGCCCACTGCGCCAATCAAGGTGTAGCTTGAGGCCGTGGCGCTTGCTCCCATTCGTGCTGCTATGCATCCCCTAGTAGCTGAGGTTTGATATGAAATATGTTCGCATAACCGCGGTTGATGGAGCATCAAGACATGGCGGGGCACCGATAGAGACAATCCGCTACCACAAAAGAATTCTATCATGCCGTCTAACTCAATTTCTCTTTTGCTCGGCTCCTTACCCAATCGGCGAATAAGTTGGCCATTGGTTGAGCATCAGAGTTAACCTCAAGCCGGTAGCCCCGGCTGGAGCGGACAGACTGTGTTCCTACTTGAACGAGCCGCCCTTGTTCGAAAAACTTGTCAACAAACGGTAAAAATCCGATCGCAATCCCCCGCCCAAATGCTGCAGCTTCGAGAACGATGTGTGGTTCTTCCAGTACTTCTCCGCGCTCAGCATATTCCGTTGAAGCGCCTGTAGCAGAAAGCCAGTGGCGCCATGCGGTGCGATCACGGTAGTGAATTGGTGGTAGCTTACCTTCCCAAAAATTTTCACCGACGTTCAGACCGGGTGCTGCTACAGGGACAGCTTTGGTGTTGAAAAGCAGAGTTGTTCCGGTTGCTGGATCGTCCAGTTGATCCCAGATGATCGAAACATCTGCCAGACGCGCATCCGGCTTCCCGATCACATGGATCAAATCCACTCGCAATCCGGGATGCTGGGCCTCGAACGCGCCGATCCTCGGCAGCAGCCACTGCGATGACAGATAAGGTCCAACCGAAACGCGCAGCACCTCATGGGTTGTCAATTTACCAGTGATTTCATTGATTTCATTCCAGATCACTGCGGTAGCACGCGCCAGCTCGGCGCCATCCTGAGTGAGTCTGACTTCTCGCACGCGACGCTCGAACAACCGTTTTCCAATGGCGTTTTCAAGCGCCGTAATGCGGTGGCTGACAGCCGAGGGTGTCACGCTCAGGATTTGAGCCGCGCGGGAAAAGCTCAGGCTTTCGGCAGCATGATGAAAATAGACTAAGGCACCCAGATAAGAGGGGTCTTTGGGATCGGCCAGCATTTGGATTCCATAAGTGAGCTTAGCTCAACCTTCCTGTGTTGAATTCGAATTTGTCAAACAAAATCGAAGTGGACCTTATTGCAGACAGGAAACCTACAGGGAACAGACCAATGCCAACCGCCCGCCACAGCATTCGCTCCGCCGCCACCGAAAATGGCCATATGTTTGTAGTCTGGGAAGACGGCCACGAAAGCCGGTTTCATCCCATCTGGTTGCGGCATCAATGTTGGTGCCTGGACTGCGGCACTCCGGAGACCGGTGTGCGCGGCATCCGCTTGCATCACATCGATGAAGGAATCCGTATCGAGAGTGCCAGAGTGGAAGGCGATACCATTCTCGTTATCTGGCCGGACGGACACCGGTCCGAATATGCGGCTCGCTGGCTGCGTAATCACTGTTACTCGGACTCCGAACGCAGCCGCAGGCGTGTGCGGCCTGTTCTTTGGGACAGATCGATCAACGCGGATATTCCGGTCGGATCGTTGGTTGAGGCCGAGGGTGATCCGGCAGCCCGATTGAAAATCCTTGAAACGGTCCGGGACTACGGTTTCTGCAAAATCGTTGAAGCGCCCACTGACAAGGCGGAAAGCCAGCGGATGATTCAACTGGTCGGAGCGCAGCGTCAGACACACTATGGCACCTATACGCTGAAAAAGAAAAAGACAGTGACCAATGTTGGCGACACTACCGGACCGTTGGATCCGCATGTGGACGAACCGTATCGCTATGCCGCGATTGGCATCACCGTGTTTCAGGTTCTGCGACCCAGTTCTAACGGAGGTGCTTCGACGCTGGTTGACGGGTTCGAAGCCGTCCGGCGCCTGAAGGAGAAGTGGCCCGAGGACTTTGATCTGCTCTGCAACATGCGGGTGACGTGCCAGCGCTTTGACCCCGGTGACAACAGCCATGGCAACATGCGCTGGTACAAATCCCGTTTGCCGATCATTCAGCGGGATGATCAGGGTGAGGTTTGCGGTGTACGGATGAACGAGCGGCAGATCTCTCCGTTGGACGTGCCCGCAGATCAGGTGGTGCCAGCCTACCGCGCTTTAAAAAGACTCTTTGATCTGCTGTATAGTAATGACCTGCGCCTGACACTGGATCTGAAAGCGGGCGAAGGACTGCTGTTCGACAATCAGCGGCTGTTGCACGGTCGAACCGGGTTCACGCCTGAAACGCCGCCGCGTGCAGTCCTGACATCATCGGTCGATCTGGACGACTTTCATTCCAGCCTGCGTCTGCTTCAGCGGGACCTGGACCCCGATGCCATGCATATGGTGCTGCAGCAGGGGATGGCGGGATGAATGGCCCTTTCAAGGTGCTCGCTCTTGGCGGTGATCACATTGGCCCCGAGGTCGTCGCCAGCGGGCTGGAGGTGTTGCGCCAGGCTGCCAATCAATTCGATGTCGCGGTCGACATCGGCGAAGATCTTCTTGGCGGTGCGTCCTGGGACGTGCATGGAACGTTCTGCACGGATGCGGTCGTCGCCAAGGCGCGGGCCGCGGACGCTATTCTGGTCGGCGCAGTGGGCGGGCCGGAATGGGACGACATCAGGATTGACAGACCCATTACCGAAACCGATGGCCTGACCCGCCTGCGGATCGAATTGGACGTGTACAACGCCCTGCGTCCTGTGCGTGCCTGGTCGGCGCTCTTGCCGCAGACACCGTATCGGCCAGAGGTCGTGGAGGGGGCTGATCTGCTGGTTGTTCGGGAAAATTCAGGCGGCATCTACTATGGTGAACCTCGCGGGCGCGAGGTGCTGAATGACGGCCAAGTCCGCGCTTTTGAGATCAGTGAGTACCGCACGGCCGAGATTGAACGCATCGCCCGCTGTGCCTTTGAGGCAGCGCGCGGACGGCGAGGGTATGTGACCTCTCTGGACAAGTCCAACGTGATGGAGAGCGGCAAGCTCTGGCGTGAAACGGTGGCGCGGATCGGGCACGACGAATATCCCGATATCGAGCTCAACCATTTGTTGATGGACTACGCACTCTTTGCTGTGGCGCGCGCGCCTCGGGACTTTGACATACTGCTGGCCGACAATCTGTTCGGGGATCTCATCTCGGATCTTATCGCTGTGGTTTCCGGATCGCTGGGGATGTTGCCTTCGGCGACACTTCCTGCCGCTGCGCGGGTTGGACATCCGGTCAAGGGAGGGCTCTACGAGCCGACCCATGGCAGCGCGCCGGATATCTCCGGACGGGGGATCGCTAACCCGATCGGCGCGATCCTGTCTGTGGCGATGATGTTTGAGCACGGCTTTGGGCATCTTCACGCAGCGCGTGCGATAGAGCGAGCAGTGGATAACGTTTTGTCAGCTGGGCTGCTGCCGCCAGACTTAGGTGGGGTGGCCAGCACGGCCTCCATCACGCAATCGGTTTTGAGTGGTTTGAGGCCGAACACATAATGATCGGAACGGCCCGATTGGTAGTCATCATCAGCCAGCGACAGACTGATCCCGTCCAATCAGAGTAGATTGTACCATGAATTGCAGTTTGCTAACTTCATGCACGCGCTGGGGAGGGCGTGCATACCATAATGTTGGACTATTCGCATAACGCGTGGCTCGTGGCGGCCTCATTGGCCGTGGCGCTGATGGCTGGGTTTACCGGCCTCTATCTGACACATGGCGCGTCCAAACTTGATAACCAAAAGCGAAAGTTCGTTGTTGCGCTTGCAGCCGTCATTCTGGGCGGGGGCATCTGGTCGATGCATTTTGTTGCAATGCTGGGATTGCAGCTTCCGATCCTGTTCTACTACGACGCGTTGGTTACCCTGATTTCAGCTTTGGTTGCCATTCTGATGGTTGGTTTGGCGCTGTTGCTATTACATTTCCGTCCCAGAACCATGCCAACCATTGTGGGGGCCGGCATTATCGTCGGATTGGGCATCGTGGTAATGCACTATGTCGGAATGGCGGGGATGGAGCTTTGTCGACCGGTCTACAATGCGCTCGACGTGGTAATTGCGACCCTCGCCTCTGTAGTGCTGTCCGTGCTTGCAATCTGGGTTGCTTATGACAACCGGACACAGCGCAATATTCTGCTTGGAACCGTCTGTTTTGGTTTGGCCGTGTTTACTATGCATTTTGTGGCGACCGGTCTGACTGATTTTGTTGCCAGTGATAACGCCAGTGGGGCCGGACCTGCGCTGAACAACCAGGTTCTGGCCATGGGCGTCACCATTGCGGTTTTCCTGATCTGCGGGGCGTTTCTTCTGACAGGTGTTAGCTTCCTTGGATTTGAGACAGAGGTAGCAGCACAACCTGACACTGCTCAGCCGGAACCCAACGCGCCAGTTCAGATGCGTGCGGGTGTCCCATTCGAGCGAGAAGGGCAAACCTTCTTTAGTGAATCCGGCAAGATCGCGGCCATCCGCGCTGAGGGGCACTATACCGTTCTTTACATCGGGTCCGAGAAGCTGTTCTGCCCTTGGTCGATTACCGAAGCCGAAAGTCGCCTGAAACCGGATGGCTTCCTGCGGGCGCATCGGAGTTATCTGGTAAACCCGAAACATGTGTCAAGTTTCGAGCGACACAAGGATAATGGCACCTGCTATTTCGACGGAGTCGATGCGTTGACAAAGGTTCCGGTCAGCCGATCCCGTCTAACGGATGTCCGAGAGGCACTGGGTCTCTGATCGCAACTCGTGCAGCTTATTCGCAACTCGTGAAACAAGCGACGCGCCCCGTTTCCGCCTGCTGGAACGGCTGATCCCGTCGTCTTTTTCTTACCCTAGGTCCCCCAAGGCATTTCGTCCGGACCCAGGGAGGAAAAACATGATACCAGCCGGTTTTGAGTATCACCGGCCAGGCGACATCGCCTCGGCCATAGGCATTTTACAGGAACATGGAGACGAAGCGCGCGTGATCGCGGGCGGGCACAGCCTGATCCCGATGATGAAGCTTCGCATGGCCGAGATGGGCCATCTGGTTGATCTGCAGGCCATTGAGGAACTCAAGGGCATCGAGGTCGGCTCTGATACCGTGACGCTTGGCGCGATGGTGACCCAGCACGAACTGATCACCCATGACGGTCTGGCTTCGGCCATTCCATTGCTCCGTGAGGCGGCTCTGCAGATCGCTGACCCTCAGGTCCGCTATGTGGGCACTGTTGGAGGCAATGTTGCAAACGGTGATCCGGGTAATGACATGCCGGGGCTGATGCAGTGCCTGAACGCAACGTTTGAGCTGTCCGGTCCGGATGGCACCCGCAGCGTCGCCGCCCGGGATTTCTACGAGGCCGCCTATTTCACCGCGCGTGAGGACGAGGAAATCCTGACCAGGATTTCGATCCCCGTGCCGGGTGCAGGTGTGGGCCAAGCCTATGAAAAGCAAAAGCGCAAGATCGGCGATTACGCGACGGCTGCGGCTGCGGTGATGGTCGGCAATGGCCAGGCTTCGGTAGCGATGACTAACCTGGCCGACACGCCAATCTGGTCCGACGAAGCGAGCGCACAGCTGGCCGGGGGCAACGTGGACGGTTGCGTTGCTGCGATGCTCGCCGCGATCGACCCGGTGGCCGACAACCGCGGTCCCGTCGAATTCAAAAAACACGTGGCCGTCATAATGCTGCGCCGCGCCATCGACCGAGCGCAAAGCCGCGCGGGCTGAGGGGAGGAACACTTATGTCGAAGATGCACGTCAAACTCACCGTGAACGGCAAGCAGGTCGAAGGTCTGGCCGAGCCGCGCACGCTGTTGATCCACTTCCTGCGGGAAGATCTTAAAATCACCGGTCCTCATATTGGATGCGAAACTAGCCATTGCGGGGCCTGCACCGTGGATATCGATGGCAAGTCGGTCAAATCCTGCACGACATTCGTGACGCAGGTGAACGGAGCCGATGTCACCACTGTTGAAGGGTTGACCAATGACGACGGCAGCCTTGGTGTTCTGCAAGAGATGTTCCGCGAACATCACGGGCTGCAATGCGGCTTCTGTACGCCGGGCATGATTACCCGTGCGCATCGTCTGCTGCAGGAAAACCCGAACCCGACCGAGGAAGAAATCCGCTTCGGTATGGCCGGAAACCTGTGCCGATGCACCGGTTATCAGAACATCGTCAAGGCGATCTCGGCCTCGGCTGACATGCTGAACGCTCAGAAGGAGGCCGCGGAATGAACGATCAAACCATGACCCCCGAAGAACGCGCCGCCAATCTCAAAGGGATGGGAAGCTCGCGCAAACGCGTCGAGGATGTGCGCTTCACCCAAGGCAAAGGCAACTACGTCGATGACATCAAGCTGGACGGGATGCTGTTTGGTGCCTTTGTCCGTTCGCCCTATGCTCATGCCCGCGTTGTCAGTGTGAACAAAGACGCCGCAATGGCCGTGCCCGGCGTTGTTGCTGTGTTGACAGCCGAGGACCTGGCTCCGCTGGGTTTGCATTGGATGCCAACGCTGGCAGGTGACAAGCAGATGGTGCTGGCCGATGGTAAGGTTCTGTTCCAGGGCCAGGAAGTCGCCTATGTCGTCGCCGAAAATCGATACATCGCAGCAGATGCGGCTGAACTGGTCGAGGTCGAGTACGACGAACTGCCTGTTCTAACCGATCCTTTTGAGGCTCTGAAATCGGACGTTGTCCTGCGTGAAGACCTTGCGGGTCAGACCGAAGGAGCCCATGGGCCGCGCAAGCATCACAATCACATCTTCACGTGGGAACAGGGCGACAAGGACGCCACCGAAGCCGTTCTAGGTGAGGCCGATGTCGTGGCCGAAGAGATGGTCTATTACCATCGCACCCACCCATGCCCGTTGGAGACATGCGGCTGTGTTGCCTCGATGGATAAGGTCACCGGCAAGCTGACGCTCTATGGCACTTTTCAGGCCCCCCACGCGATCCGGACGGTTGTGTCGCTGATCTCTGGCCTTGCCGAGCACAATATCCGGGTCATCAGCCCTGATATCGGTGGCGGCTTTGGTAACAAAGTTGGTGCCTATGCGGGCTATGTCTGCTCGGTTGTCGCCTCGATTGTTACCGGCCAGCCGGTGAAATGGGTTGAGAACCGGATGGAAAACCTGATGTCCACCGCCTTTGCCCGCGACTACTGGATGCAGGGCAAGATCGCCGCGACCAAAGATGGGAAGATAACCGGTCTTTGGTGTCATACGACAGCGGATCATGGTGGATTTGACGCCTGCGCCGACCCGACCAAATTCCCGGCCGGGTTCATGAACATCTGCACCGGGTCCTATGACATCCCGACTGCTTATCTTGCTGTGGATGGTGTCTACACCAACAAGGCACCGGGCGGTGTGGCCTATCGTTGCTCGTTCCGGGTAACCGAAGCTGCCTATTTCATCGAACGGATGATCGAGGTACTGGCCATCAAGCTGAACATGGACGCGGCCGAGTTGCGCCGTATCAACTTCATCAAGGCCGATCAGTTCCCGTACCAGTCCGCGCTGGGTTGGGAGTATGACTCGGGTGATTATCACACTGCGTGGGATAAGGCGTTGAAGGCCGTGGATTATGAAGGTCTGCGGGCGGAACAGGCGCAGCGGATCGAGGATTTCAAGGCCGGAAAGACCCGCAAACTGCTGGGCATCGGCTTGACGCATTTCACCGAAATTGTCGGGGCCGGACCGGTCAAGAACTGCGATATCCTCGGTCTGGGTATGTTCGACTCCTGCGAAATCCGCATCCACCCGACCGGCTCCGCCATCGCGCGGCTGGGGACGATCAGCCAGGGTCAGGGCCATGCCACGACCTTTGCCCAGATCATCGCCAGTGAGATTGGCCTGCCTGCCGATGACATCACGCTGGAAGAAGGCGACACGGACACCGCGCCTTACGGTCTGGGCACCTACGGGTCTCGGTCCACACCTGTGGCCGGTGCGGCAACGGCCATGGCAGCGCGCAAGATCCGCGCCAAGGCGCAGATGATCGCGGCTTACCTGCTTGAGGTCCACGATGACGACGTCGAGTGGGACGTGGATCGGTTCTCAGTCAAAGGCGCGCCCGAACGGTTCAAGACCATGAAGGAAATCGCCTTTGCCGCCTACAATCAAGCCATTCCGGGTCTTGAGCCAGGTCTTGAGGCCGTCAGCTACTATGATCCGCCAAACATGACCTACCCGTTCGGCGCCTATATCTGTGTCATGGAGATCGACGTGGATACCGGCGAATGGGACGTCCGGCAGTTCTATGCGCTGGACGACTGTGGAACCCGGATCAACCCGATGATCATCGAAGGGCAGGTCCATGGCGGCGTGACCGAGGCGCTGGCCATCGCGATGGGTCAGGAAATCGCCTATGATGAGATGGGCAACGTAAAGACTGGCACTCTGATGGACTTCTTCCTGCCCACGGCATGGGAGACGCCCAACTACACCACTGATCACACGGTGACGCCGTCTCCGCACCACCCGATCGGTGCCAAGGGCGTGGGCGAGAGCCCGAATGTCGGCGGTGTGCCTGCGTTTTCGAACGCGGTGCATGATGCATTCCGCCCATTTGGCCTTGTTCAGAGCCACATGCCGCATGACCACTGGCGCATCTGGAAGATCGCCAACGGTCTGGGAATGCACGGCTAACAGGAAAAGCCGCCGTGCCGAAATACAGCGCGGCGGCAATCCGGGAGAATGGCATGAGCTTGCATGACATACAGCAAGGCCTCGCCGAGGTGGGCTATGTTGCCGACGACCGTTTGGCTATGGCGTTGCATCTGGCGCAGACGCTTGGGCGTCCATTGCTGCTGGAAGGGCCGGCTGGGGTCGGCAAAACCGAGGTCGCCAAGGCGCTCGCAGCACAGCGCGCGGCGCGGTTGATCCGGTTGCAGTGCTACGAAGGGCTGGATGCCAGCCACGCGATTTATGAGTGGAACTACCAACGCCAGTTGCTGGCCATCCGTGCAAGCGAAGCGCAGGGCGGCACCAGCGAAGCGCAGTTGTTCACCGATGACTATCTGCTGAAGCGACCATTGTTGGAAGCAATCAGCGAAGAAGAACCGCCTGTACTGCTGATCGATGAAATCGACCGGGCAGATGAGGAGTTTGAAGCCTATCTGCTGGAAATTCTGTCTGACTTTCAGATAACGATCCCTGAACTCGGCACCATCAAGGCGCGTTCTCGGCCCATCGTGATCCTGACCGCGAATGGGACTCGGGACTTGTCAGACGCGCTGCGGCGTAGGTGCCTGTATAGTTTCCTTGACTACCCCTCGCGCGAAACGGAAATGGCAATCCTGAAAACTCGCATGCCTGAAGTCGAAGGCATGCTGGCGCGCCAGATTATTGGCGTTGTGCAGGCGTTGCGCAAAGAAGACTTGGAAAAGACCCCCGGCGTTGCCGAGATGCTGGACTGGGCGGCCGCCCTTTCAGGGCTGGGTGTGAACGACTTGGCGCAATCCCGCGAAGAGGTTCAGGCAACCCTTGTTTGTCTTATAAAAACTGCAGCTGACTATGACGCTGCCCCGCCCGAAGTGATGGATCGCCTGATCGGAAAGGTGGCATGATGCGGGTCACCCGGTTCCCCTCTCGCGCGTCCGGTTTGTCGGATCGCATGTCCGGCTTCATCGCGCATCTGCGCATGAACGGAATGCGCGTCGGGCCGGCTGAAACGGGGGACGCATTGGCCGCGCTGGCGGCGGTTGAGGCGACGGATGTCAGACAGGCCCAGCAGGCACTTTGCGCGTTGCTGGCTGGCGACACCGACGATTGGCGGCGGTTCGATGAGCTGTTCGAAGCTTATTGGTTCAATACAGGGAAGCAACGCACGGGAACCGCCCAAACGGCTCATGTACGGGTTCAATCCGCCAGGCCGATGATTTGGCAGCAAGAGAGTCAGGATGCTCAGGATACCGAGACCAATACGGATCAGGCCGCCGCACCTGATACCGGCGATGAGGAGGCCGTGGGGAGAGACGGGAAGCTTATCGCAACCCGTACGGCCAACCTGTCGCGCCGGGATTTGCGTGAACTGATGGATGAAGACGCGTTGCGGCAGGCCGAACAAGCCGCAACGGCCATCGCGCGCGCTATCCGCGATCGCCGCTCGCGCCGGCGCAAACAGGCGCTGAGAGGACCCGCATTGGATATGCGTCGCATACAGCGGGCCAGCCTGGCGCGGGGCGGAGAACCCATGGACCTGTACCGTCGCGCCCGACCGCCTCGTCCGATGCGGATCGTGGCATTGTGCGATGTCAGTGGATCGATGACGGTCTATTCGCGGGTTTTTCTGGCCTTCCTCAAAGGTCTGATCGGCAGCGGAACAGAGGCGGATGCTTACCTCTTCCATACCCGCCTGATGCGCGTCACGGATGCGTTGCGCGACCACGACTCGTTCCGCGCGGCAGGGCGGCTGTCACTTATGGCCGAAGGGTTTGGAGGCGGCACGGACATTTCGGGCAGTCTCGAGCACTTTCTGAACGGATACGGCGCGCGAGCTTTGAACGGACGGACCATCGTACTGATCTTGTCAGACGGGTATTGCAGTTCTGACCCGCAGGCCTTGGGAGATGTTTTGTACCGGATACGACGAAAAGCGCGACGGATCGTTTGGCTGAACCCGCTGAAAGGCTGGCGCGACTATCAACCCATCGCGGCCGCGATGCAGGCGGCTGAGCCTTATTTAGACGCGCACCTGCCCGCCAACACGCTGGCAGCGTTGGCGGCGTTGGAAACCGAATTCCGAAAACTGTGAAAGGACATGGCCATGGCAGGTTTCGATATTTTCGACACGATTGAGGAGTTACGCAGCAAAGGTGACGCCTTTTGTGTGGCAACGGTCCTTCGTACAGCCGATGCAACCTCTGCCAAAGCTGGCGGTAAGGCGGCGATCACGCGAGATGGACGGATTTTGGGTCATCTGGGCGGAGCATGCGTACAGCGCGCCGTTCGTGCATCCGCGCAAGAAGCATTTGCGAGTGGAACTCCGAAAATGATCCGCGTGAAACCCTCGGACAAGGTGGTGGCGATGGCAGATTCCGATGGTGTTCAGACTTTCAAAAGCGGGTGCCCATCAGGTGGCACAGTGGATTTGTTGATCGAGCCATATCAACACGCTCCGCGCCTGATTATTTTTGGTGAATCTCCGATAGCCCATGCTCTCGCGTCTCATGCGGCGTTGACCGGATTGCGCGTTTGTTTGCCTGAGGGTTCTGAAAGTGCGGTGGATTTTGCCAGCTTTGATCCTGACGACGTAACCGCATTAGGCGTCGAACCGCGCGATTTCGTTGTTGTCGCCTCGCAGGGGCAGGGGGATGGCGCTGCGTTGAAAGCTGCCTTGGAAACTCCGGCACGCCGGGTGTCTATGGTTGCAAGCCGCCGTAAGGCTCAGGTGTTGTGCGATAGACTGGTCGCACAGGGGTTGGCCCTTGAAAAAACCAAACGGCTAAAGTCACCGGCAGGTCTCGATATCCGCGCCATCGATCCGCATGAGATCGCACTGTCGATCCTTGCGGAAATTATCCTCTGGCGAAATTCAGACAAATCCAAGGAGACTTCGCATGATGAAAAAATGGCGTGATCGGTTGCGCGCCTTCATGGCTGCGCAACCCAAAATGACCTCGGAAGAAGCGACCGAAGCTGCGCTTCGCGTTTATCCCAGATGTTGTTGAGAAAAGGACCCTCAGATGGAACTAAATGACGAAATCCGCATCGCTGCTCCGCGAGATGTCGTGTATCGCGCGTTGAACGATCCGGATGTGTTGCGGGAGTGCATCCCCGGTTGTGAGGAATTGATACAGCATTCTCCCGAGCATCTTGAGGCCAAGGTCGTATTGAAAATCGGTCCCGTCAAAGCACGCTTCAGCGGGGAAGTGACATTGGATAATTCCAAAGCGCCAGATGAGTTTTCTCTGACTGGTGAAGGTAAAGGAGGTGCAGCGGGTTTTGCCAAAGGCGGTGCAGATGTTTCTCTCTCTCCGGATGGGGAAGAAACGGTGTTGTCTTACACAGCGAAGGTTGAAATCGGCGGAAAAATTGCACAGCTGGGCAGTCGGTTGATTGCGGGTACGGCGAAGAAGCTCTCGGCCAAGTTTTTCGACAGATTTAGTGAAATCGTCGCCGAGCAATTTGCCGACTAGAAGAGCTTGCCTTGCATTGTCTTGGACCATCGGCACATCGTCATATTGCGTCATGTTTGTATG
>NZ_WPZQ01000006.1 GCF_013030265.1 Ruegeria arenilitoris | reverse complement strand
CCAAAGAAAGGGCGTCCCTCGGGACGCCCTTTTTCGTTTTTGCCTAAGCCAACAGTAATGCTAACTTCTTTCGTATTGAGACATTGCAATTAGAAAGAGGTCATAAGATGCACTTTTCGGCGCGTTCAGTTTGTCTTGTCGCAGCAGTTGCTTTCTCATCTACTTCAGCGTCCTCAAAAGAAATTGCGGATAGGATCTATCTCGGAGGGCCCATTGTTACGATGGACGATACGGCTCCGTCCACCGAAGCTGTCGCAGTCAAAGATGGGCGCATTCTTGCGGTTGGTCCGCTGCCTGACTTGTCGGCGCATCAGGGCGAGGAAACCGAAACCTATGATCTGGAAGGGCGCGCGATGCTTCCGGGGTTCGTTGATAGCCACGGGCATGTCGTCATGGGGGGCTTGCAGGCACTGTCCGCTAACCTTCTTGCGCCACCGGACGGGGATGTCATTGATATCGCAAGTCTGCAATCCACACTGACTGACTGGGCTGAAGAGAATGCGCAGGCCGTTGAAAAGGTCCAAATGATCATTGGCTTCGGTTACGATAATGCTCAATTGAAGGAACTCCGTCACCCGACACGACAAGAGCTGGACATGGTGTCTGAGGACTTGCCCGTTGTCATTATTCATCAGTCTGGGCACCTAGGCGTGGCAAACTCAAAAGCGCTGGAGTTGGCAGGTATCACGGCGGCGTCTGAAGCACCTCCGGGCGGGGTGATCCAACGCGATGAAGCCGGTGAACCAAATGGTGTTCTGGAAGAATACGCGTTCTTTTCGGTTCTCGTGCCGATGTTGGGGAATTTGGGTGAGGAAGGTCTTGCCGAATTTGCCCGAGCTGGAACCGAACTCTGGGCAAAGTTTGGATATACGACCGGACAAGAAGGTCGATCTTCAGGTGAAATCGTCGAAGTTCTTAAGAAAGTTGCCGCCGAAGAAGGGCTACCTATCGACGTTGTAGCGTTTCCGGATGTTCTCGAGTCGAGAGAGTATATTGGAGCGAACACCTCGACGGATTATGACAACCGGGTTCGGGTAGGAGGCTGCAAATTGACAATCGACGGTTCGCCGCAGGGCTTCACGGCTTTGCGGGATCGACCATACTATGATCCGGTTGGAAACTATGCCGCGGGGTACGCAGGGTACGCGGCGATAACGATGGAACAACTCCAGGACGCCGTGAACTGGTGTTACGAGAATGATTTCCAGATCCTTGTGCATTCCAACGGCGAAGGAGCATCTGACATGCTGATTGCTGCGCTCGAAGAGGCGCAGATCAAGTATGGCGACCCTGGCAACCGCCCGGTTTTGGTTCACGGTCAGTTTCTGCGAGAGGATCAAGTTGCCAGTTTTAAGCGCCTTGGTGTGTTTCCGTCGCTATTCCCGATGCATACGTTCTATTGGGGCGATTGGCACCGAGATCATACTGTTGGGCCGGTCAACGCAGACAATATCTCACCCACAGGATGGCTACGAGAACGTGACATGATGTTCGGCACGCATCACGATGCGCCGGTGGCCTTTCCAGATAGCATGCGTGTTCTTGCGGCTACGGTCACGCGTCGCACGCGGTCAGGTGACATTCTGGGGCCGCATCAGCGGGTAGATGTCATGACCGCATTGAAGGCGATGACCATCTGGCCTGCCTGGCAACACTTTGAGGAAGATGAGAAGGGCTCGATTGAGGTCGGCAAAGTGGCAGATTTTGTGATCCTGTCGGATGATCCCACGGCAGTCGATCCGGAGACTCTGGCTGAACTTGAGGTGCTGGTGACTGTCAAAGGGGATGAGGTTGTCTATGAAGCTGAGGAAGGCGTCAGAGAGGGCAATTTGCAATTCTCGCCATTTTTAAATGACCCTGTGATTGCTCATCTCTTTTTGCACGCCGTGTATCAGGGCATGAAGGTTGAAGACCCTTGGTTAGTGAGGAATTAGGTTAAGTTTTGATTGAAACAGACTGAAAATGGAGCCGAGGTGGACATGCGTATCGTTCGGCGTTGAGCTGATGGCACCGAACGCGATGGAAACAGTCTGCGCTTCGCGGTCCGGGAGGGCAGCTGCACCGTTGGCGCCGGTGTAGTATCGAAAATCATCGAGAAAGGCGCGCTTGTCGCGCCTGGTTGCGGCAGGCGATTTTCCATGGAAAAATCTGCCGAGAGCAACTCGGCTGAACTAAAGAAAGCCGACCCATACCGGGGCGGACTTTTTCTTATTGTAGCTCTTCAACTGAGATTTCGCCCAAAAACAATTAAACTGATAGTACTTGGAAACACGACCCAAAATGTAACTGCTGCCGCCAAGGCTGGCGCAAAAAGTACAACTACTATCATCCAACCGGGTGCTTGTATTAGGCCAAACCAAGCTCCTGACAGCGCAAAGAACAGAAAAGTCAAAATCAATACAACTCCTCCAATTTTCTTTGCACAGTTTAAAACTTCTTGAGGATCTGACTTTGCCTCGTATCGCTTGAAATAGAGCATTGCTGCCAAAGATGCCCCGATCGCAAACGGTAGCAACAACAGTGAAATCTGAGCAATGGCCCCGATAATGCCAAAGCGTCCGAAAGGCACTCCACGGGGTATGCTCATTAAATCATGGGAAAAAATGGAAATGAGATGAGATACCGCGATGCCGGGTATGAAAAACAGCCAAAACTGCCAGAATGACCTTGCCATTGACTCTCTCCGCATTTGAATAGCCACTCGCTTTGAATAGTGGTTATGAGGTCGCTTCGAGAAAAGGCAGGTAATACCCCCTTGCCAAACCCCACCAACCCCACTAATACGCGCGAGTTCTCATCAAGAACATCAAGGCGGGGTGATTCCCGCCTTTTGGGTTCGAAGAGGGTTGGCGATGCGCGTCTGTCCTCCTCTCAACCTCAACGCCTGATAAAAGGCTGTTAATATGCAAAGCCAAAACATCCGTATTCGGCTGAAGGCATTTGACTATCGCGTTCTGGATGCCAGCACGCAAGAGATCGTCAACACTGCCAAGCGGACCGGCGCGAACGTGCGCGGCCCGATCCCGCTGCCGAACAAGATTGAGAAGTTCACGGTTCTCCGTGGCCCTCACGTTGACAAGAAATCCCGCGACCAGTTCGAGATCCGTACGCACAAGCGTCTGCTCGACATCGTTGATCCGACCCCCCAGACTGTTGACGCGCTGATGAAGCTCGACCTCGCTGCTGGTGTGGACGTCGAGATCAAGCTGCAGTCGTAAGATCGGAGGGTATAGATTATGCGCTCTGGTATTATCGCAAAAAAAGTTGGCATGACCCGCCTGTTCATGGAAGACGGCAAGCAGATCCCTGTGACCGTTCTTCACCTGGACAACCTGCAGGTTGTTGCACAGCGTACCGCTGACAAAGACGGCTACACCGCCGTTCAGCTGGGCGCCGGTGCTGCCAAGGCAAAACGCACCTCGAAGGCCATGCGCGGTCACTACGCCGCTGCCAAGGTCGAGCCCAAGCGTAAGCTGGCTGAGTTCCGCGTCTCCGAAGACGGCCTGATTGATGTGGGCGCCGAGATTTCGGCAGAACACTTCCTGGAAGGTCAGAAAGTTGACGTTTCGGGTACCTCGATCGGTAAAGGCTTTGCCGGTGCAATGAAGCGCCACAACTTCGGTGGTCTGCGCGCCTCGCACGGTGTTTCGATCAGCCACCGTTCGCACGGTTCGACCGGTCAGTGTCAGGACCCGGGCAAGGTGTTCAAAGGCAAGAAGATGGCCGGTCACATGGGTGCTGCCCGTGTAACCACCCAGAATCTGGAAGTCGTCAAAACCGACGCCGACCGTGGTCTGGTCTTCATCAAAGGCGCCGTTCCCGGACCGAAATCGGGCTGGGTCACCGTCAAGGACGCCGTCAAGAAGAAAGCACCGGAAGGCCTGCCTTTCCCGGCTGCTGTGAAATCGGCTGCAACCGAAGCACCTGCGGAAGAAGCTCCCGCGGAAGGTGGTGAAGCATGAAACTTGATGTAATCAAACTGGACGGCGGCAAAGCCGGCAACATCGAGCTGGATGCGGACCTGTTCGGCCTGGAGCCGCGCGCGGACATCCTGCACCGTGTGGTCCGTTGGCAGCGCAACAACGCGCAGGCCGGCACCCACAAGGTGAAGACCCGCTCGGAAACCAGCTACTCGACCAAGAAGATCTATCGCCAGAAGGGCACCGGTGGCGCACGCCATGGTGACCGCAACGCGCCGATCTTCCGCAAGGGTGGTATCTACAAGGGCCCGACCCCTCGTTCGCACGGCCACGACCTGCCGAAAAAGTTCCGCAAGCTTGGCCTGCGCCACGCTCTGTCGGCTAAAGCCAAAGCAGGTGAACTGGTTGTGATCGAGAACGCCGAAGCCGAAGGCAAGACCGCCGCACTGGCCAAACAGGTTGCAAACCTGGGCTGGAAACGCGCTCTGGTCATCGACGGCGCGACCGTGAACGAAGGTTTCCTGAAGGCGTCGCGCAACATCGAAGGTCTGGATATCCTGCCGTCGATGGGTGCAAACGTTTATGACATCCTCAAGCGTGACACTCTGGTGCTCACCAAAGCGGCTGTCGAAGCACTGGAGGCTCGACTGAAATGAGCGCGAAGGCAGAACACTACGACGTGATCCGCAAGCCGATCATCACCGAAAAGTCGACCATGGCATCTGAGAATGGCGCGGTTGTCTTTGAAGTGGCGATCGACAGCAACAAGCCGCAGATCAAAGAGGCCGTGGAGGCGCTGTTTGGTGTGAAGGTCAAAGCGGTGAACACCACCGTGACCAAAGGCAAGGTCAAGCGGTTCCGTGGCCAGCTGGGCCGTCGGAAAGACGTCAAAAAAGCATATGTGACCCTGGAAGAGGGTAACACCATCGACGTTTCCACCGGTCTCTGATCGGACCCGTCTTTGGGATGAGATTAAGGCCCCCGCGAAAGCGGGGGTTTTTCTTTTGCCAGTTCAGAAGCATGTTGATCCGGAGATTTGAGCAAGTCTGCACCGCAGTCGTTTACTGAATCGACAGATCGATATTGTACCCAACTGTTTTACCGGCGTCCCGGTCATTGCCCATAAGGTATACACGGATTGTATAGTCTCCGCTTTCGGGCAGATCGATTGTGGTGGTATTGCCGTTGATGGATCCATTGTAGATCGCGGCACCATCGCTGTCAGGGGGCAGGATGTTGTAGTAAATCGTGCCATTGCCGTTGGTATCGGCCACGTTCAGCTCGACAAACATTTTTTGGCCTGCATTGGCACCGAGTTTATAGTCGAAATACTCATCGCCAGTTATTGTACCGTTGACCATGGTTCCGTAGTTTCCGGGTGCAAACTTAACGTCTGCCACTCTTTGCGCCTGCACGGATGACCCGATTAGGGAAAGTGCAAAGACCAGTGGGAGTATCTTCTTCATGGTCGCGTCCTTTGAGCTATGGAAATCGTAGCGAAGCCTAGCATTGTGACAGGCTATGGCAAAATCTCAGGTCAATGGAGTTGGAGTTTAGATCAGGCAGGGTGAATGATGCCGGATTTGAGTGTCACTAAAGCAGCAAGATGGTCACGCGGTTTCGAGGCCGACCGGGCGGTCGGAAAGTCGCCGAAAAGCACATATGGGTCCGGAAAAGGGTGGTACAATCAATGTGAGCACCAGTCTTTGATCGGCTTTGCTGCACCAAAGCGTTTTTTTGTGTGTCTATTGCTGTGAATGCTCAAGACGTGTCTTTGCTGTTTTTGCCTCTGAACTATGGTCGCCGGGGATATCCAAGTTACATTGAAGATCATGCAGGATATCGACAAAACACGGGAAAATCTAAACAAGAAAACACCTCTGTTCCGACGTTTCCAGAGACTGTTTCAGAGAGCGGAAGTTAAGCATCCTGACACTGATCTTGCTTCGAATCCTGATGCTGTGCGCAAACAGGTGCTGACGCAGATGCGTGGGTTCAGTTCCGAGCCATATTTTCAGATTGCGGATGAGAAGCTGCGACTATTGTCGGTTTTTGATGATCTTAAATATGACCGGGCGGATGTGGACATGGTCTCTCCGGCGATGCGTAAGCACGTCGTTGGCAAGCTTGGGCCGCTGGGCTTTCAACAGACCTCCGGCACGGTGTTAGAGCATGCCGAGGCTGACATACGCGTGCACATCCCCAAGTTCCACGCCCTTGGCGCATCTCCTTTCGACATCGCGCGCTATACCCAAAAACGCCCACAGGATTATTGCCTGCTGACGCCCACGCAGGTGGCTTGTCAGTTCGTGGACAGCTATGAGTTGGACGATGCGGTGCAGCGGATTGAGGTGCTGATTGCGAAGCACCCGATCAACCTGCTCAAGCTTGCGGATTATCTGGAAGGCAAACCCAAGCACCGTGCCTTTCGCGAGGTGCTGGGCCATATCAAGCGCCAGCAACGCATTGCAGTGGAGTCCGAGCCGCTCTGCAGAAGGCGATCGTTAGGGTGAGAGTATCGCTACCCATCGGAGACGCGTCAAAAGCAGAGATGACCCTGGTAGAGAGCAACACATATCGGCCTGTCCAAATGTCCGTGATCGGAAACGCCTCTAAAAAGAGGTAAAGGTCCTGCACATGTGGGGCCTCTTCTTAAGCTGCGACCCAGAAATTTGAGCGCCAAACAATCTTGTTTTGCACAATTCGCTTGCTATGGCGGGCTGGTAGTCTATCCGGCTTTCAACAAGCAAAAGACATGGCAGGCGCATGACCGAAACCTCTCTCTCGACCCGGGAAAACCCGGATAAAACCGCCGCACGGGATTGGGTTTCGACGCTTGCCAAATACCGTGAGCCTAATCAGTGGCGCAGTTCCTTTGAGCTGGGTGTCAGTATTATCCCATTTTTTGTGCTTTGGGCGCTGTCCTGGATGGCGCTATCCGTCAGCTACTGGTTGGCATTTGCGATTGCGGTCCTGAATGCGGCGTTCCTGCTGCGCCTGTTTGCGATCCAGCATGATTGCGGGCACGGAGCGTTCTACAAGAACCGGACAGTCAGTGACTGGGTTGGACGGATTATCGGCGTGCTGACACTGACGCCCTACGATGTCTGGCGCCGCACGCATTCTACGCACCACAACAGCGCGGGCAATTTGGACAAACGGGGAATGGGCGATATCCACACGCTGACAGTGGCCGAGTACCAGTCCAAGACTGCCATGAACCGGTTCTGGTATCGCGTTTACCGAAATCCCATTACTCTGTTCGTGCTTGGCCCCGGTTATTTGTTCCTGTTCCAGAACCGCCTCCCGCTGGGTTTGACGGGCAGTGTGAGGTTCTGGGTCAGCGCGATGGGCACCAATGTTGCCATCCTGGCCGCTCTTCTGGCCGTCTACTACTTTGGCGGTATAATGCCGGTCTTGCTGATCTTTCTGCCATCAACCCTGATCGCTGCAACGGCCGGAGTGTGGCTGTTCTACGTACAGCACCAGTTCGAGGAAACGCATTGGGATTCGGACGACGATTGGCAACTGCATGAGGCGGCCCTTCACGGTAGCTCGCATTACATCCTGCCATCTGTGCTGCAGTGGTTCAGCGCCAATATCGGCATCCACCATGTGCACCATCTGTACAGCCGCATTCCGTTCTACCGCCTGACCGAGGTGCTGCGCGATCACGACGAACTGGCCAACAGCAATCAGATGACCATCCGCGAGAGCCTCGCCAACGCGCGACTGCATCTGTGGGATGAGAAGGACCGCCGCCTGCTGTCCTTCGCCGAGGCCCGCGCGCTTTATGGGTGAAGGGGCAAACCGTCCCTGATCTGAACCGCCCGAGCAACGCGATGAGCCGCGCCATCGACTGCCCGTGGGATGGCGCTGTAACGTCTGTACAGCGCGCTTTATGATGCCAAATACATCCGACCTTATAGCGAGGAGCAAACGTCCCCAAAGCGCCAGCCCGCTGGGACGGGCAGTCGCTGGCGCGGCGGCCTTCGGCCTTGTCCCGCGCTTTGGAGCGCAAGCGGGAAGACATCAAAAAGGAATATGTGACCCTGGAAGAGGGCAACACCATCGACGTGTCCACCGGTCTCTGATCGGACCCGGCTATGGCCAGAAAAATGGCCCCGGCGAAAGCGGTTTTTTGTTGTTACCGCTATGAAAGCACTTGTTCTCCATATACGTGAGCGATTTAACGGTGCTGCAATTTTCGCGCTACCGGTTTGAGGGAAAAATGAAAGTTTTTATAAGTTGGAGTGGTCAACGAAGCAAGGCTATGGCGGGCGCTTTGAAGGAGTGGTTGCCCCTGATCTTGCAATACGCACAGCCTTGGGTCTCAGACAAAGATATCGGTGCGGGGGATCGTTGGGCGCAGGCCATTGCTGGCGAACTAGAAAGCTCCAACTTTGGCATCCTTTGCATTACTCCGGAGAATTTAAACTCGGAGTGGATACTGTTCGAGGCTGGCGCGCTATCAAAGTCGATGCAAGACGCTAAGGTGATACCCCTTCTATTTGGTTTGGAGCTAAGCGATCTCAGCGGTCCACTATCGCAATTTCAAGCGATCAAAGTCGATGAGCAGGGCATGTTGGACGTTGCGAAATCAATAAATGAGGTGTCGGAGAATAAGGCCGCCGAAGCGACTATCGAGCAACTTGTCCCTGCTCTTTGGCCGCAATTAGAAGGGAAGCTTAGCGAAATTCCCAAAAAAGGTGCCGCAGAAAAACACATGCGACCCCAAACAGAGATTCTAGAAGATTTAGTTTCGCAGGTGCGTGGGCTTGGTTCCCGTATGAGAGAGGTTGATTCTGAGTTGGCGGAGCGAGCGTCTCGGACACCAATGCCGCGATTTTCCAGTGTTCATCCCGACGTCTTGAGCGAATTGCTTCACCGTGGGTCAGAGTACTTTGGTCCTGGTGGGAATTATCCGCTTGTCATGGCAGCGGGTTACATCAGAGGGCGGATGCCATGGATGGCGGAGGTGCTAATTGAAGCTCATCGAGAAATGTCGAATGCATCACCAAAACAGCTGCACGAAACAGCTTCGCAACTACACGAGTTTGTGGAGTTCTCTTTACACGGCCCGATGTCTGAGAAGTTGGTCGCTTCGACAAAATACCGGAGTGGTTTGGCTCAAGCCTTGCACGAAGCAATAGAAAGAGCCGTAGAAGCTTGTAAGCGAAAGAAAGAAGCATTGACCGCCGATTTGCTCAATTAAAGTTGGTGGGGACAGTTCTTGTCTTTGCTATAGACACCCACCCCCAACCCTGTTACACGCTCCCAATCTTGCGGCCTCGGATTCGTTCCGGGGCCTCTGATATTTGTAACCGGGGACCTTCGGGGCCCTATACCCTTGGCACCTACGGGGGCCTATCACATAGCGGGGAAACTCCCTGCACTTGCTAAACGGAAGACAGAAAGCATGGCACTCAAGTCGTACAAGCCGACGACGCCGGGCCAGCGCGGGCTGGTGCTGATCGACCGTTCGGAGCTTTGGAAAGGACGTCCGGTCAAGTCTCTCACAGAGGGTTTGACCAAATCGGGCGGCCGGAACAACACCGGACGGATCACTTCACGCCGCCGCGGCGGTGGCGCAAAGCGTCTCTACCGGATCGTTGACTTCAAACGGAATAAATTTGATGTCGCGGCAACCGTCGAGCGGATCGAATATGACCCGAACCGGACCGCATTCATCGCACTGGTAAAATACGAAGACGGCGAGCAGGCATATATCCTGGCTCCGCAGCGTCTGGCTGTTGGTGATAAAGTCGTGGCATCCGCCAAGGCCGACATCAAGCCGGGCAACGCAATGCCGTTCTCGGGCATGCCGATCGGTACCATCGTCCACAACATCGAGATGAAGCCTGGAAAAGGCGGTCAGATCGCGCGTGCGGCTGGTACTTACGCTCAGTTCGTTGGCCGCGATGGCGGCTACGCTCAGATCCGTCTGAGCTCGGGCGAGCTGCGCATGGTCCGTCAGGAATGCATGGCCACCGTTGGTGCCGTGTCCAACCCCGACAACTCGAACCAAAACCTCGGTAAAGCCGGTCGTATGCGCCACAAGGGCGTGCGTCCGTCGGTTCGTGGTGTTGCAATGAACCCGATCGATCACCCGCACGGTGGTGGTGAAGGTCGTACCTCGGGTGGCCGTACGCCGGTTACACCGTGGGGTAAGGACACCAAGGGTAAGCGTACCCGCAACAAGAACAAAGCGTCCCAGAAGCTGATCATCCGCTCGCGGCACGCCAAGAAGAAGGGACGTTAATCTATGTCTCGCTCTGTTTGGAAGGGTCCTTTCGTCGATGCTTACGTGCTGAAAAAAGCCGAAGCAGCGCGCGAGTCGGGCCGCAACGAAGTTATCAAAATCTGGTCGCGTCGTTCCACCATTCTGCCCCAGTTCGTGGGTCTGACCTTTGGTGTGTACAACGGCCAGAAGCATATTCCCGTAAACGTCTCGGAAGACATGATCGGTCAGAAGTTTGGTGAATACTCGCCAACTCGTACCTATTACGGTCACGCCGCTGACAAAAAAGCGAAGCGGAAGTAAGTCATGGGCAAGGAAAAGAACCCCCGCCGCGTGGCTGAAAACGAAGCAATGGCGAAAACTCGCATGCTTCGCACCAGCCCACAGAAACTGAACCTGGTTGCGCAAATGATCCGCGGCAAGAAAGTTGAGAAGGCTCTGACCGACCTGACTTTCTCGAACAAGCGTGTCGCGCAGGACGTCAAGAAGTGCCTGCAGTCTGCAATCGCCAACGCCGAGAACAACCACAACCTGGACGTCGACGAACTGATCGTCGCCGAAGCATGGGTTGGCAAGAACCTGGTCATGAAGCGCGGTCGTCCGCGTGCCCGTGGTCGGTTTGGTGCAATCATGAAGCCGTTCTCGGAGATCACCATCAAGGTGCGTCAAGTTGAGGAGCAAGCCTAATGGGACATAAAGTCAATCCGATCGGCATGCGCCTTCAGGTCAACCGCACCTGGGACAGCCGCTGGTACGCCGACACCAAGGACTACGGTGATCTTCTGCTGGAAGACCTCAAGATCCGTGAGTTCATCAACAAAGAGTGCAAGCAGGCCGGTGTTGCCCGTGTGATCATCGAACGTCCGCACAAGAAGTGCCGCGTTACGATCCACACAGCACGTCCCGGTGTCATCATCGGCAAGAAAGGTGCAGACATCGAAGTTCTGCGCAAAAAGCTTGCTCGTATGACCGACAGCGAACTGCACCTGAACATCGTCGAAGTGCGCAAGCCCGAGCTTGACGCGCAGCTGGTTGCCGAGTCCATCGCTCAGCAGCTGGAACGTCGCGTTTCGTTCCGTCGCGCAATGAAGCGCTCGGTTCAGAACGCCATGCGCATGGGCGCCCTGGGTATCCGGGTGAACGTCGCTGGTCGTCTGGGCGGTGCCGAAATCGCACGGACCGAGTGGTATCGCGAAGGCCGCGTGCCTCTGCACACCCTGCGTGCCGACATCGATTACGCACATGCCGAAGCGATGACTCCTTATGGGATCATCGGGATCAAGGTCTGGATCTTCAAAGGTGAGATCATGGAGCACGATCCGCAGGCACGTGACCGTAAAGCACAGGAACTCCAGGACGGCCCTGCACCTCGTGGTGCTGGTGGCGGTCGTCGCTAAGGAGGGAAAGATATGCTTCAACCAAAGCGTACAAAATTCCGCAAGATGCACAAAGGCCGGATCAAGGGTCTCGCCAAAGGCGGCTCTGATCTGAACTTTGGCACCTACGGCCTGAAAGCTCTTGAGCCTGAGCGTGTCACTGCACGTCAGATCGAGGCTGCACGTCGTGCCATGACGCGTCACATGAAGCGTCAGGGTCGTGTCTGGATCCGCATCTTCCCCGACACTCCGGTCACTGCAAAGCCGATCGAAGTTCGTATGGGTAAAGGTAAAGGTTCGGTCGACCGCTGGGCATGCAAAGTCAAGCCTGGCCGCGTGATGTTCGAGATCGACGGCGTCAATGACGATATCGCCCGCGAGGCCCTGCGCCTGGCTGCGATGAAGCTGCCGATCAAGACTCGCGTCGTGGTTCGCGAAGACTGGTAAGCGATCCGGGGCAACCCCGTTCGCTAATAGATTAGCCCCCGTCGGGAAACCGGCGGGGGTTTTCCATTTGAAACCCGCTCAGTCGATAACTACCTAATGCGCCGTCAATAAACGATTATTTTACGGTCGAGATTGCAAAGCATATGTCACCAGGAACAGTTTTGGCGGTAATAGTAGTTTTCGGGGTTTTGCCATTAGCTGCAATCGGCTTGAGTTACTTTGTTCGAAGCAAGGTTTTGAAACTATTTTTGCGTTATGGCGGTCTCTATTTTGGAAT
The DNA here is from genome assembly GCF_013030265.1 of Ruegeria arenilitoris. Lineage (GTDB taxonomy): Bacteria > Pseudomonadota > Alphaproteobacteria > Rhodobacterales > Rhodobacteraceae > Ruegeria > Ruegeria arenilitoris_E. The sequence goes on along the minus strand of NZ_WPZQ01000006.1, from coordinate 341,284 downwards.
AGCGTTGAACTTGCATTTTCTTTTTGAAGCTGACTGCGCGACCGACAAGCTTTTGTACCATCGTTGCAGTACTATTCCGCAGACCATTGCTGAGATTTTTAGCTTTATGAACGTCCTTAACATGGTGGTTTATGTCTTCTGGGTGCCGCCCATCCTTGTGCTGCTCCTCCTGTGGGAGTTGAAGGTCCGAATGTTCAAGTGACTGAATGATGGTGGCAATGATGTTTTGCGACCAAAGAAGCGACGGGAATTTGTCTCTCGTAGTCAGAGGTCGATTTGGATAAGAACGCACCCATGCCACAGATTGAATCACTCTTCGTCACCCGTCTTTATCGCGCAGCCCTCTCTGAGTTCGATCCCAAGATCGACTCTGAAGAACTGGAAAGCTCATGCCTTGTCATCGCCGAAGATGATGAGGCCGGGCAGGAATGGTGTGAAGAGAACGGCTATCCCGGCTATACAAGCTACGCCTCACTGACCGATCTGCCCTGGCGGTTCCCGATCTTCGCCGATCTGGTCTCGGCGCTGGATCAGCATGTGGCGGCCTTTGCCAAAGATCTGGAGTTCGATCTGGGCGAGGGCGAGTTGAAGCTCGAGGATCTGTGGATCAACATTCTGCCCGAGGGCGGAATGCATTCCAGCCATCTACACCCGCACAGCGTGATTTCGGGGACGACCTATGTTGCAATGCCCGAAGGTGCCAGCGCACTGAAGCTGGAAGATCCACGCTCGGGACGCATGATGGCCGCACCGACGCGCCTCAAAGATGGGCGGCGAGATCTCCAACCGTTCATCTATATGAAGCCCAAGGTTGGCGATGTTCTGCTTTGGGAAAGTTGGCTTCGCCACGAAGTGCCTATGAACATGGCGGAAGAGGAGCGGATAAGTGTGAGTTTCAACTATCGTTGGGACTAAGCAGTTTGCAGCCGCCAGAAGCAGGCGGCCGCCTTGTTCGTGTTGATTGACGGCCCGGGTCAGATTTAGTGATAAATTAGGCTCCGAACTTTTGGCAGAAAGCCCTAATGCGCCTTTCCCGCTGAACGGAACCATTCCCGCACCGCAGGCAAGCGGCCTCGTGAGACCGGAATGTCGTCGCCGGATCGTGTTTTAACGACGTTTCCACGAAGTTCATCCGCTTCTTGGGCGGAAACCCAGAACGAGCGGTGTGTTTGTACGCCATGGCCTTCGCTGACCTGCATGACGAAGTCCTTCATGCGGGCGCGGTATTGTGATGTCTTCCCGTTCGTTCTGACGATAAGATAGTGCTCGGCGCTCTGAACAGTCAGTATACTGTCCAGCGGTAATGAACGGCCGTTGAGAATGACGAACTCCGGCTCACCCTCCGGCACGGTTTCCGCCAAGTCTTCGTCGTTGCGCTGTAGTGGAAGTAGCCAAAGCAGTCCCACCGTTTCTATTATGTGCCCGATCAACAGGTTGCGCAGATAGTCTGTCCAGACAAGTGGTTCACCTCGCTTTGGTACGAGGTCCCCAAATACCAATGGGAAACACGTTGCGAAAACGGACAGACCAACAATAAGGGGGCCGGTTGCAACAATAAGCGGTAGTGGTATCTGCAGACTTCGCCGCCACAGTCTGTTCACAGCTGAGGCCCAATGCGGAATGATAATCAGATAGAGCAATACGGAGACGCCCCAGTAGAACAGCCGCGACGAGTATTCCGGAAGGGACGGAAACAGCGTCGGATTCGCAAGGGCGATAATGATTAGGCTAACAATAAGAAAAGCTTTAACTCTTCTGCCGCGAACAAGGTCACGTAATTCACGTTGCGTGAAACGCACCACCTGTCCGTTCGTTAACAATATCTGATATTCACGACTATCGGCTTCTTGCATGGGTCACTACGCGGTACTGATTTAATTGTTATTGAGTTCCCTACTCGTGCAAGCTGGCAATTTCGACCATAGCTAATGCGAAGGGGGGTGCGGGAACGGACTCGCAGATAGTGACAAGTGAACTGAACCAAAACCCTCCGTCGAATTGTCGACGGGGGGAATTTTTTGCCAAGATTGGCAAAGATGAAAATCTAAGAACTTTCCCTTGCCACCCACCCCCTAAACCCTTATACGGCGGCATCCTGCGTTCCCCCGGCTGAGTCGGGGGATTCGTATGTCTATCATTCATCCACCAGGTCGAAGGTGACCCGTGTACGGGGCCTTCTGGTGTTTTGAGCAAAGGAAAAAGGCGATGAACGCCCAAGAACTGCGTGACAAGACCCCGGACCAGCTCCGCGAGGAACTGGCCAACCTGAAGAAAGAAAGCTTTAACCTGCGCTTTCAACAGGCAACCGGTCAGCTGGAAAACACAGCCGGCATTAAAGCGGCCCGCCGCAATGCTGCCCGTGTCAAAACCATTCTGAACGAAAAGGCCGCTGCCGCGGCATCCGAGGAGTAATCAGATGCCCAAGCGTATCCTGCAAGGCACCGTGACCAGCGACGCCAACGAACAGACCGTAACCGTATCCGTCGAGCGCCGCTTTACGCATCCGGTTCTGAAGAAAACCATCCGTAAGTCCAAAAAATACCGGGCTCACGATGAAAAGAACGCCTTCAAGGTCGGTGACACCGTACGCATCATCGAATGCGCGCCGAAATCGAAGACGAAACGTTGGGAAGTTCTGGAAGCGTAAGCCTCCGGGATTTTCCCATTTGTCGAAACCCTGGGGGATCTAACGAGACCAGCCCCCACAGGTCGGGAGAAACCACATGATCCAGATGCAGACCAATCTGGATGTCGCTGACAACTCCGGCGCACGCCGAGTTCAGTGCATCAAGGTCCTGGGTGGTTCCAAGCGTAAATACGCCTCCGTTGGCGACATCATTGTCGTCTCGGTGAAGGAAGCCATCCCGCGCGGCCGCGTGAAAAAAGGTGACGTCCGCAAGGCCGTCGTCGTACGCACCGCCAAAGAAGTCCGCCGCGCGGACGGTACCGCGATCCGCTTTGATCGCAACGCCGCCGTCATCCTGAACAACAACAACGAGCCGGTCGGTACCCGTATCTTTGGCCCGGTTGTTCGCGAACTGCGCAGCAAGAACTTCATGAAAATCATCTCGCTTGCTCCGGAGGTGCTGTAATCATGGCTGCTAAACTCCGCAAAGGCGACAAGGTCGTCGTGCTGGCCGGTAAGGACAAGGGCAAAGAGGGAACTATCTCCTCGGTTGACCCGAAAGCCGGTAAAGCTGTTGTAGACGGCATCAACATCGCCATCCGCCACACCCGCCAGACCCAGAACTCGCAAGGTGGTCGCCTGCCTCAGGCAAACCCGATCGAGCTGTCGAACCTGGCTCTGCTGGACAAGAACGGCAAAGCAACCCGCGTTGGCTTCCGCATGGAAGGCGACAAGAAGGTCCGCTTCGCCAAGACCACGGGAGACGTGATCGATGCTTGATTCCGCAAACTACACCCCACGTCTGAAAGCTCAGTACGTTGAAACCATCCGTGCCGCTCTGAAAGAAGAGTTTGGCTACAAGAACGACATGCAGCTGCCCAAGCTGGAAAAAATCGTTCTGAACATCGGTTGTGGTGCTGAGGCCGTGAAAGACTCGAAGAAAGCGAAAGCTGCTGTCGAGGATCTGACTGCGATTGCTGGTCAAAAGGCAGTTTCAACCAAGGCGAAGAAGTCGATCGCGGGTTTCCGCGTCCGTGAAGACATGCCGCTGGGTGCGAAAGTAACCCTGCGCGGTGACCGGATGTACGAGTTCCTGGATCGTCTGATCACCATCGCGATGCCGCGTATTCGTGACTTCCGCGGTGTGAAGCCTTCTTTTGATGGTCGTGGCAACTTTGCCATGGGCATGAAAGAGCACATCGTGTTCCCGGAAATCGACTTCGACAAGGTCGACGAGGTCTGGGGTCTGGATATCGTAATCACCACCACAGCGAAAACCGACGCTGAAGGTAAGGCACTGTTGAAAGCGTTCAACATGCCCTTCAACGCCTAAGCGCCGGGAGGATTGAGACATGGCTAAAAAAGCAATGATCGAACGCGAGAAGAAGCGCGAACGCCTGGTGGCCAAATATGCCGCAAAGCGTGCCGAGCTGAAAGAAATCGCGAATGACGAGAGCCGCCCGATGGAAGAGCGTTTCAAAGCGCGTCTGAAACTGGCGAAACTGCCGCGCAACAGCTCGGCTACCCGTCTGCACAACCGCTGTCAGCTGACCGGTCGTCCCCACGCTTACTACCGTAAGCTGAAGGTCAGCCGTATCGCGCTGCGCGAGCTGGGTTCTGCTGGTCAGATCCCCGGCATGGTGAAATCGAGCTGGTAAGGGAGACATAGATATGAATGATCCTATCGGCGATATGCTCACCCGTATCCGCAACGCGCAAATGCGCGGCAAGTCCACCGTTTCCACCCCGGCTTCCAAGCTGCGTGGTTGGGTTCTGGACGTGCTGGCGGACGAAGGTTACATCCGTGGCTACGAAGCGACGACCGGTGAAAACGGTCATCCGGCCATCGAAATCAGCCTGAAGTACTACGAAGGCACCCCTGTTATTCGCGAACTGAAGCGGGTTTCCAAGCCCGGTCGTCGCGTATACATGGGCGTCAATGACATCCCGCAGGTCCGTCAGGGTCTGGGTGTGTCGATTGTCAGCACTCCGAAAGGTGTGATGTCGGACGCAAACGCTCGCTCCAACAATGTTGGCGGCGAAGTGCTCTGCACCGTCTTCTAAGGAGGTCTGCAATGTCTCGTATTGGTAAAAAACCGGTCGAGCTGCCCAGCGGCGTTACCGCCTCTGTGTCTGGCCAGACCATCGAAGTCAAAGGTCCGAAAGGCACCCGCAGCTTCACCGCCACCGACGACGTGACGCTGTCGGTTGAAGACAATGTGGTCAAGATCGACCCCCGTGGCATGTCCAAGCGTGCCCGCCAGCAGTGGGGCATGAGCCGCACCATGGTTGCCAACCTGGTAACCGGTGTAACTCAGGGCTTCAAAAAAGAGCTGGAGATCCAGGGTGTTGGTTACCGGGCTCAGATGCAGGGCAACACCCTGAAGCTGAACCTGGGCTACAGCCACGATGTTGATTTCACTGCTCCGGAAGGTGTCACCATCACCGCACCGAAGCAGACCGAAATCGTTGTGGAAGGTATCGACCAGCAGCTGGTGGGCGAAACCGCGGCCAAAATCCGCGAGTGGCGCCGTCCCGAGCCTTACAAAGGCAAGGGCATCCGCTATAAGGGCGAGTTCATCTTCCGCAAGGAAGGCAAGAAGAAGTAAGGACGCAGACAATGGCAAACAGCAAAAGAACCCTGTTTCTGAAGCGCCGCCTGCGCGTTCGGAACAAACTTCGCAAGGTCAACGCGGGTCGTCCGCGTCTGTCCGTACACCGTTCGAACAAGAACATCTCTGTTCAGCTGATCGACGACGTACGTGGCGTGACCCTGGCATCTGCCTCGACCCTGGAAAAAGATCTGGGTGTTGTCGGCAAGAACAACGTCGAAGCGGCCACAAAAGTGGGCGCGGCCATCGCCGAGCGTGCCAAGAAGGCGGGCGTCGAAGAGGCCTATTTCGATCGTGGTGGCTTCCTGTTCCACGGCAAGGTGAAGGCAGTTGCCGACGCCGCGCGTGAAGGTGGTCTGAAGATCTAAGACCTGCGGGCGGGTTTCGATCCGCCCCGATGATCCGGGGGCCTCGGCAACAGTCGGGGCTCACTTGGATTGAAGAAAACGGCGCCGAGAGCGCCACATGAGAAAAGGGATGCCAAATGGCAGAACGTGAAAACCGTCGGGGCCGTGGCCGCGACCGTGAAGAAGCACCGGAATTCGCAGATCGTCTGGTCGCAATCAACCGCGTGTCGAAAACCGTAAAAGGTGGTAAGCGCTTTGGCTTCGCCGCTCTGGTGGTTGTCGGCGATCAGAAAGGCCGCGTCGGCTTTGGCAAAGGTAAAGCGAAAGAAGTACCTGAGGCCATCCGCAAGGCGACTGAGCAAGCCAAGCGTCAGATGATCCGCGTGCAACTGCGCGAAGGTCGTACTCTGCACCACGACATCGAGGGCCGTCACGGCGCTGGTAAAGTGGTTATGCGCACCGCACCTGAAGGTACTGGTATCATCGCCGGTGGTCCGATGCGTGCTGTGTTCGAAATGCTGGGCGTCAAGGACGTTGTGTCCAAGTCGCTGGGCTCGCAGAACCCGTACAACATGATCCGCGCCACCATCAACGGCCTGCAGAAAGAGCAGAGCCCGCGTTCGGTTGCCGCACGTCGTGGCAAAAAGGTTGCCGACATCCTGCCCAAGCGGGACGAAGCACCGGCTGCTGCTGAAGCAGAAGCGTAAGGAGAGCGAACCATGGCAAAAACCATCGTCGTCAAGCAGATCGGTTCTCCGATCCGTCGCCCCGCTGAACAGCGCGCAACCCTGATCGGTCTGGGCCTGAACAAGATGCACAAGACCCGTGAGCTGGAAGATACCCCTTCGGTTCGCGGCATGGTCAACAAGATCCCGCATCTGGTTGAGATCATCGAAGAGCGCGGCTAAGCCCGACACCTTCGAGAAATTGGAAACGCCTCCGATCTGATCGGGGGCGTTTTTTTTGTGTCAGCGGATCTTGGTTAGGCAGAGGCCGCAGGTTAGAGAGAAACCTGCTGAATGTGTTGTGAATGTCGACCAACGCAACAGAAAAACCGACACGCCGACAAACAATTTCGCAAAAAGGCTGGCCAATCCTGCGTGGCAGTGAAAAGACACCACCGTCAGAAAAAATTCGATTCGGCTTTGCTGGTTTGACTCGCAAACGCAAAGTCAGATGGGCCACCCAATTGGCAGACCGCCGGGCAGCCATACGAAGACAGAGGATACCCATGGGCCTGACCTGCTATGACGTAATGGTGCCGACTGAAGTTCAGCGAACCATCCATCCGGATGAAAGCATTGCCACCGCCTTTAATATTATCAGAGACAGCCGTGCGCGGTTTTTGCCGGTGGTAGAAGATGATGGCACATATGTCGGTGTATTCACAGCACCGACACTTCTAAAGCTGATCCTGCCCAAAGCAGCAACAATCGGTCTGAACGATGATGCGTCGCGGGTGCCAATCGAGTCTCTAAGCTTCATGAACCTCACACGGGATGACTTCGATCAGCAGCTGGAGCGGTTGAAGACAGAAAAGGTGCGCGACAACATGTCGAGACCGACCAACATCCCAGTGGCTGCACCGGACACGCCGGTGATGGAAGGCATTTTTCTGATCTACAAATTCAAGCGGCACGTGATCCTTGTCGAGCCTGAAACAAAGCGTTTTGTGGGCACGGTGAGTGCAAACTCACTTCTGGATCGCGCACTAAGCTAACCACCAACGAACCGGACAAAAATCTTGGCTGAGCATTCTACGTCACACGGAGAGGCTGCGTTCTCCGTTCCACAACTATTGGGCATTGATCCCCTTTGGGTCGCGACCGGTATCCTGATCCTGGTCTACGCCGTTCTGATAACCGAAAAAGTGAACCGAGCCATTCTGGCAATGCTGGGCGCATCGCTGATGGTACTGTTCGGGATCATCAATCAGGAACAGGCGGTGGCCGGGGTCGACTCCAATACGCTGGCCCTTCTGATTGGCATGATGGTCATTGTGGGTATCACCAGTAAATGCGGACTGTTTCAGTTCGTGGCAATCAAAGCCGCAAAGTCGGTCAAGGCCAATCCTACCGGTATTCTGATCATGTTGACGCTGATCACGGCGGTGTTTTCAGCATTGCTGGACAACGTGACAACCGTCTTGCTTATTGCCCCGATTACCTTGCTGATCACCGAAGCTCTGGAAACGCGCGTCTTCCCGTTTTTTATTGCTGAAATTCTGGCTTCGAATGTCGGGGGCACAGCAACCCTGATCGGTGACCCGCCGAATATTATCATAGGCTCCGCCGCAGGCCTCAGCTTCAATGAGTTTGTTGTGAATCTGGCACCGATTTCGGCGATCTGTCTGGTGGTCCTCACGGGAATTATCTACCTGATGAACCGCAAGGAGCTTGCCAGCATTCCGAAATCTGCCAGCGAGCGGATTATGGGCTTCAATGAATCCGAGGCGATCACGGATGTAGGTCTGATGATCAAGTCGCTGTCTGTTCTGGCGCTGGTTTTGCTCGGTTTCACGTTGGGGCATGGGTATGGCATTCAGCCTGGTACCTCCGCATTGGCCGGTGCGGGCTTGTTGATGCTACTGGCCTATGGTCACCAGCACGGCGAAGAGCAGTCGGAATCCGTGCACCATATCTTTGGCGAAGTCGAATGGGTCACGATCTTCTTCTTCGGTGGCCTCTTTGTCATCGTTGCCGGTGTTGAGCATGTAGGTCTGCTGGCTTTCTTCGGTGAGAAGGTGCTGGAGTTGACACAGGGCGATATGATGTGGACCGCGTTCTTCATCTTCTGGGCCTCAGGTATCCTGTCGGCGATCCTCGACAACATTCCCTTCGTGGCGACCATGATTCCGCTGATCGAGTCCACAGCCGACACGTTTGGTGGAGAAGATGCGATTGAACCGCTGTGGTGGTCATTGGCGCTTGGAGCTTGTCTGGGTGGCAACGGTACCTTGCTGGGTGCGAGCGCGAACTTGACGGTTGCAGCATTTGCCGAGAAAGCAAAGCAGCCCATCGGCTTTATCGCGTTCGCCAAAATCGCTTTCCCGATCATGATCCTGACCCTGATGATCGCGAACGTATACATCTGGTTGCGCTACTTCTGACGCATTGCGTTAGATGCGAATTTGTCTTCCATAGTCAGGGGCATGTGAACCTTTGGGTGTCATGCCCCTGACGGGCTTTATTTACCCCAACGAACTTTGAGGGTGAACGATGCAGCAGAGTAGTTCCTGACAATGTGCAGGCCTGACATCTGGCAAATCGCCTTGTGCCGAAGCGACTATCCCAGGTAGTTGCGCAGGCTGGGTGGTGGGTTGTCGAGCAACTCTGCCGTTTCAACCGGCGAATGGGCCTGACCTTCAGCAACGAGTATTGTCTGATCGGTAATGCGGCGCGCGTCCTGCGGATCGTGACTGATCATCAACAGAGTTGTGCCAGTCCCCTCAATCAATTCAGCAACTAAATCCAGCATTTCGGTTTTCAAAGCAGGACCAAGTGCAGCGAACGGTTCATCCAACAAGAGGACCTGGCGCCTTTGAACAAGCACTCGGGCCAAAGCCACCCGACTTTGCTGCCCGCCAGATAGCTCTGCAGGTTTGCGAGTGCCCATTCCTGCCAGACTCACGCGTGCCAGGGCGGTTTGGACCTCACCTTGTTCGTCAGGACTCAGTTGTCCATTCGGGCGCACCCCCAAAGCGATATTCTGCTCAGCGGTCAAATGAGGGAACAGGTTGCCGTCCTGAAATAGCATTGCCAGCGGACGCTTGCCCGGTGGCAAATCTGTTATCTCGGTACCCTGCCAGTGTATTTGCCCACGAGCTAGGGGACGAAAACCGGCAATGGATTCCAACAATGTCGATTTACCTGCACCCGATGGGCCAATGATTGCAACGCTCGCCCCGGGTTCGATGCCAAGATCGGCGTGCAGGGTGAAATTGCCATTTTCAATGACGCAATCACTAAGCTTCAGCATGCCAGCGTCCTCCGCGATCCAATATCCAGAACGCCGACATGGACAACAGCAGCAAAAGCAGCGCCCCTCCGGCGGCGGCTTGCATTTGATAAGCTCCCATCAGGCGGTAAATCTGTAAAGGCAGCGTTGCTATCTGGGCGTCTGCGAACAGTGCGATCACACCGAGATCTCCCATCGAAAGGGCTGCGGCCAGCCCGGCTGCAAAACCGATCTGCGCGCGCATTCGAGGAAGCAGAATGCGGACAAAGAAGGTCATGTTGGCCATGTCGAGGGAAAGCGCCAATCGACCGTGTCGCGACACCACATCGCGCGCGGCCGGGACAAGAATGCGCAATGCGAAGGGCAGAGCCATAACTGCGTTGACCAGCGCCGTCACCGGAAGCGCAAGCGCTGTCGGGTTGGCCACAGGCCTGACAAGGATGAATAATCCGGTACCGATCACCAGCGGTGATGCGGCCAGCCCGAGGATGCCGCTGAGTTCAACAATGCCATAGCGCCCGGTCGCGACAGCGGTGGCCATGGGCAATGCCAGCAGCAGCAAGATTACAGTGCTCGCGGCCGCCACCATGACCGAGGTCAACGCGGCGCGGAACACCAAAGCTGGCGTTTCGAAGAGACCAGCAAAACCCGAAATCACAACAGATGCCAAAGGAAGCAGCAGGAACGCGGCCGCTGCGATGATCCATAAGGCATCGGCAATGGGCGCGCCGCCGTCCCATCGGCGGATGGGGCGATCCAGCCCGTTGCCGAAGCCGTCCCCGCGAGAAAACCGTAGGGCGGCCAAAGCTGCAGCAGCAGTCAGGGCCAGTTGTAGCGCCGACAAGAGTGCAGCGCGGCCGAGGTCAAAGTCATAGGTAAAGGCCTGATAGATCGCGAGTTCGATTGTGGTGGCACGGGGCCCGCCACCCAGAGTCAGGGCAACAGCAAAACTGGTCAGGCAAATGGCGAAGATTACCGCAAGCACGCCCGGTAAAATCCGTTTTAGCATCGGCAACTCGATCAATCGGAACATGGCCATTCCGTTGCAGCCTAACTGAGCAGCGAGGCGAAATCGCTCGGCTGGAATTTCTTGCCATCCCTGCAGGATGAGGCGCGTGGCAAGGGGCAAATTGAAGAATACATGGGCCAATACCACACCATGCAGACCGTAGATGCGAATGGGTGCGAAGCCAAAATAGCCCAATATATCAGAGATCCAGCCGGCCCGACCAAAGACCTGCAGCAATCCAATTATCGCAACAATAACGGGAAGAATGAATGGCGCGCCAAGCAGCGCAATCAGCGCGCGACGCCCGGGAAACCGTCGCCGGGCGAGTGCTCGTGCAACCGGAACCGCCAATCCAATACTGAACAGCGCGGAAAGTATCGCTTGAGTAAGTGTAAAGCGCAGGGCAGCCCAGTCGGCCGGACCAAATCCACCGCCTGCTTCGGCACGCAGTGCGACTGCGGCCAGCGTGCCCAGTATCAGCGCGGCGACCAGGGCAGCCGCGCCGATACCCGGCAATGGGCTTACTGGCTGAGCGCGCTCAACCATTCTGCAAGTGCCTGATCCCGCACGTCGGCGGCTTCATCGGGTGAAAAGAGCAGAGCCTTTTCCGGAACGGTCAGGGTTTCAAACCCTTCGGGCAACCCAGCTGCCGGGGTCACTGCCGGGTACATCCAGTTGGTTGTAGGAATGATCTGCTGGAACGCATCCGAAACCATGAATTCCAGGAATTGATCCGCCAGTTCCGGCTGATCAGTCCCGGCGAGTTTCCCTGCCACTTCAACCTGCATGTAATTGCCTTCGTCAAAGACAGCTGCCGATTTCGAAGCGTCTTCTTCAGCGATCAGGTGATAGGCCGGAGAGGTGGTATAGCTGAGGACCATATCCGATTCACCTTCGAGGAACAGACCATAGGCCTCGGACCACCCTTTGGTGACTGTTACGATATTGTCTGCAAGACCAGCCCAGATTTCGGGTGCCTCGTCGCCATAGGCTGCCTTCACCCACAACAACAGACCAAGGCCCGGTGTAGAAGAACGTGGATCCTGAATGATGATCTTTGTTTCGCTGTTCGCCAATTCACGGAAATTCGCTGGGGCCGAGTAATCTGCGTTGTGAACAAATGCGAAATAGCCCCAGTCGTAGGGCGCAAAAACGTCGTCGGTCCATTCAATCGGCAGCGCGTAGTCAGCTGTAACGGAACTGGGTGCAAACAGACCGGTATCCTTGGCTGCATTGATCAGACTGGTATCCAGTCCCAGCACCACGTCAGCTTCCGAGTTTTCACCCTCAAGCCGGATACGTGACAGCAGGGCGGCGCCATCTTCAACGCCAACAAGATTCAGGTCGCAATTGCAAACCGCTTCAAAAGCTTCTTCGACCTGCGGACCCGGGCCCCAGTCCGAGACAAAGCTGTCATAGGTGTACACGGTCAACTGAGGTTTGTCGGCGGCAATAGCCGAAGTTGCACTCAGTAATCCCGCAGCAATCAGCAGATGTTTCATATCATCCTCCATTGCGGCGAGAGGGCAAGGATGGATGAAACCGTCACCTTTCCCTCCGCCGGTTCTAGCCGGTTCAGGTTCAACGGGTTCGCCTGATAGGCATCTCAGCGCGGCAGGCCACGCACCCCGAGGTGAAGCTGTGATTAGGAGGATGGAGACCCGATTACAACTATAATCGCGTCACCTGAGGTGCACGAACCGAAAGGTAGCGCTCACAAATTGCTCATATCTGACATTAATTGCAGATCGTTGCCGCAATTTCGGCAACGATCCTTGATTTTTCAATTCCTCAGGACCCGCCCGTCAAGTCTTGGGCAAGCATGAAGGCGTTGCCATCGGGGTCGTAGAATGTCGCCGTCTTGACCATGCCTTCGACTACATCTGTTGGGCCGTCAAACTGAACATCAGCCTGTTCAAGCTTTTGCCTAGCGCTATCGAGGTCGGCGATGCCGAATACAGGGACACAGTTGCCGGGCGCAGGTTTGGTGTGTTCACCAAGCCCAAGGGTTACGCCCTTGGTCAGGGTCTCTAGCTCTGACCAACCTGCCTCATCTGCATGATAAAGCGTTTTGAAGCCAAGCATGCTCTCGTACCAATCGGCGCTTGCGTGACGATCCTTAACCGACAGCGCAATTGTTATGGTTTCTTCCAGGGAAATGAGCGGCATCATCTTTCCTTTTAAGATAAAATATAGTAACTATACTTTATGTACATTGATGCACTTGTCAACATCACTTCGCGGGCATGGGCCCTGCCCATTCTTTCCAGTCTTCACGAAGGTGTGCCGGGGCGGCAGGCGCCATTGTTGGCTGCAACCGGCGCGGGCCGTACGTCATTCTCGCAGAGTGTAGATCATCTCATCCAAATTGGATTGCTTGAGCGAAACCCGGGCTACGGCCATCCGTTGCGACCGGAATTTCGACTGACACAGCGTGGTGCAGTGGCAGCCCGGTTCGTCAATCAGATCCTGTCTGCGACCAGCGAAGATAATCAGGATCTGCTTCGGCGATCATGGACGTTGCCCGTTCTGGCGACCCTTCATGAACTGAGCCACTTTAACGAGATCAGGCGAAACCTGATGACGATCACTGATCGCGCCCTCTCACAGTCCTTGCGGATGATGGAAGAGCGGGACTGGGTGCAACGCGACATCGATGATGGCGCACGACCACCCCGCGCGACTTACCATCCGATAAATACCGGTGAAACAATCACAGCAATCACAGGTCCGGTGATTGTGTTCAAAACCGGTTCGCAGTTGCGGCAGTTAAAGGTCGGAGACAGCATCTGAGGTTCCGAACCAGATCGGCACATCACCTTCTGACCAAGGTTCGTATTTGTGCATGATTTGCCCGAAAATGTCGCTTGCCAGAAATCGGTCTAGCCATCTGATCAGGTCGGGCCAAGGCTGAGCGTCAAACCACACACGGTCAATATTTGCGAACTGGCGCACGAATGGCAGCATTGCCAGATCTGCAATCGTTGGTCGATCTCCGAACAGCCACACCTGCCCATCCAGTTTTTGGTCAAGGACGGTCAGATAGGTGGCCGCTTTTTGTCGCTCAACCTCTTCGTCCAGATCGGGATATCGCGTGGCGTATTTGGTGTGATCCAGCGCATCCTTGAACGGGCCGTCATTGGTTGAGATCAGCTCCCAACCTTTCTTCGGCATATCGAGCAACTGTTGGGGGTCGTTCTGTTCTAGCGCCCAGATCATGATGTCCAGACTCTCATCCAGAACCTGATCATTGGTTCGAAGAGCGGGCACTGTCCTTGACGCGGAAGTATCAAGAAAAGCCTGTGGTTTATCCCGCAGCAGTATTTCACGCAGTTCGACCTTTATGCCCGCGCTGACCAGCGCGAGGCGCGCCCTCATCGCATAAGGGCACCGACGAAACGTCCAGAAAACAGGGTGCTGAGCCATATCGCGATCTATCCGGCTTTCTGTGTCATAGTCAAATTTGCGGGCGCAGCGCTCGATTGCCTCGCCCGCATCATCAGCTCAGCCGCGCCCGCGATACGGTGGCACACCCTGATCGGGAATCCAGACGCCTTCGGGCATCGCACTGGTTTGCCAGAACACATCAATCGGTATGCCCCCGCGCGGATACCAATATCCGCCGATACGCAGCCAGCGGGGTTCAAGGAACTCCGCCAGACGCCGCGCGATCGAGATTGTGCAATCCTCATGAAATGCACCGTGGTTCCGGAAAGAACCAAGGAACAGTTTCAGTGACTTGCTTTCGACCAGCCACTCACCTGGTACGTAGTCGATCACCAGATGTGCAAAATCGGGTTGTCCCGTCATGGGGCAGAGCGAGGTAAACTCGGGTGCCGTAAAGCGAACGTTGTAGTCGACGTCCGCCTGCGGGTTCCGGACACGCTCCAGCTCGGCCTCTTCGGGGCTGGCAGGCATTTGTGTTGCGCCGCCCAGCTGGGTGAGATTGCTGTAGATGCTGTCACTCATGTGTTTCTCCTTTGCTCAGACGCCGCGCTTGTTGCCCCAGACAAGTACATGCAGCTGGGGAAGAATACGGGGTCTGAACCATCGTGCGTTCAGGGTTGTGTCGATCAGCCATTCCAATCGTCCTGTCGTTTCATCCAGGTCGATGGGTTCCTTTGGATCGCTGTTCGGATTTCCGGGCTGAAGATAGAGCGGCAGATCCGGATAATGATCTGCAACTTCGCGCGCCCAATCAAAATCAGCACCGTCGAAGATCACAATCTTCAGGACGGTACGGGTTGGGCGTGCAGCCAAGCAGGCGTCAAACTGACCCCAATCCATCAATTCCCCGCTACTTGGCGGTTTGGGGCTCAGGATCAGCATGTCGAGATCTGAGAACCACGGCTTGGCGATCGAACCCTGGGTTTCGCAGGCAAATCCGTAGCCATGTTCCTTGCCCAGTGCGATGAGCGGGGCAAAATCCTGAATGGCCGGATTGCCGCCCGACAGCGAAACGGTCAATGGTTGCCCGCCAGACAGGCGTTGGACCTCGGCCCAGACCGTCTCGGCCTTCATCGGGGTCCAGTCATGACGATAATCGCTATCGACTGCATGGGGGCTGTCGCACCACGAACAACGAAAATCACATCCGCCGGACCTGACAAAGACAGTCGGTTCGCCGATCAGTGCGCCTTCGCCCTGTACAGTGGGGCCGAAGATTTCGGATATCCTCAAGCTCATGGCCGATACTCCGCCCAGGTCTTAGGTGTTTCAGATACCTTGACGGCCGCCGTTTCTGGCCAACGAGCTGAACACCATTCATAGAAGTGACGCGCCAGGTTCTCGGCGGTTGAGATTTCGTTCATCACATCGTTCAGATGTCGGTGATCAAAGCTGTCATCGATATAGGTCTTGAGTGGCTTCAGTTCCTGATAGTCCCGAACAAAACCGTCCCGATTCAATTCGGCTGCGGCCAGTTCGACCACCACGATATAGTTATGCCCATGCAGCCGCGCGCATTGATGCGTTTCGGGCAGGTGGCCCAGCTGATGTGAGGCAGAGAAGTGAAACTCTTTGGTGATCCGGAACATCAGTCTTGCTTTCCTGCAATCGCCGCGCGCCAGAAGTCGGGGTCTTCATAAAGGGTCGGGTCAGCTACACCGGCAAGATCGAATGCTTCGCGCCGCTCCACACAGGTGCCGCAACGACCACAGTGGCTTTCTCCGCCCTTGTAGCAGGACCACGTCTGATCAAATGGTGTGTTAACCCGTGCACCTTCGGCAACGATGTCAGCCTTGGAACGATGCACGAAGGGGACGTACAGTGAGACATCTGCGTAGCCATCAAGAGCCGCGCGTTGCATCGCATCGAACGCATCCGTGAATGCAGGACGGCAATCGGGATAGATGAAGTGATCCCCGCCATGCACCGCAGCTGCAACGGCGTCGTCACCCGCTGCAGTGGCGACACCATATGCGATGGTCAGCATGATCGCATTGCGGTTCGGCACCACTGTGACTTTCATCGTGTCTTCGGCGTAATGGCCATCTGGTACGTCCAGGTCATCCGTCAGCGCAGAACCAGTTAGCGATGCCCCGACTGATCGCAGATCAATCACGTGATGGGGTACGTTCAGACGCTCGGAACAGGCGGCGGCAAAGGCCAGTTCTTTGTTGTGCCGCTGGCCATAGTCAAATGACACAAGACGCGACAATTGTCCGTCATTCGCCAGAACGTGAGCAAGCGAAACGGAATCGAGTCCGCCGGAGCAGACCAATGTAGTCTTCATGATTTTCAGTCCTTGTTTTGATACCCGGGTAGGCTGCGACCGGTGGCCGGGACGCATAGGAGCAAACCGCGCAGAATGCAATGCACTTTGCGTTGAGCCGTGGGGGCAGTTTTGGCTGCTATCCGCGATAAACCGGATTTTGATATCAGGACGTGTAGGGTCGCGGTCCTGAATGCAGGTGATCGCGATCAAACTAGGTCTGTCAGGTGTTCTGGTACATGGCCTGTGGCAGTACGAAGGGCACCTGAGTCGGGGGTGTTTTGTTCATCTGCAAATTGATGCCGTAAACATCCCGCATCATGTCGTCGTTCAAAACCTCCGATGGCGCACCCGATCCCCAAACGCGGCCTTGCGAAAGCACATAGATGGTGTCCGCGAACAGTGCGGTCAGATTGAGGTCATGCATGACCACCACCACACCGCCGCCTCGTGATGCAAAATCTCGGGCGATATCGAGGACCGTGAACTGATGGGCGATGTCCAGGCTGGCGACGGGTTCATCCAGCAGCAGCCACTTGGTCTCGGAACTATCCGGAGTTTCCCAAACCTGCGTGAGAACGCGGGCCAGTTGCACACGCTGCTGCTCGCCCCCTGACAGCTCCTGATAGGACCGGTTTTCAAACCCGGCTAGATCGACATGCTTCAGCGCTTGAATCGGCAAGTGTTCATCCGCACCGGCCAACCCGCGCGCAAGTCCAAGCCGAACGATCTCGAGCACGGTGAAGGGAAAGGCAACGGATGAGGCTTGTGGAAGGACACCCCGCATCGGGGATAGTTCCCAAGGCTGCAGCGATGAGATGTCAGACCCGTTGAGCGTTATCGTTCCCGCGCCCGTGATTTCGCCCGACAGCGTCTTTAGCAGAGTGGACTTACCTGATCCGTTGGGACCAATAATCGCCGTAACCTTTCCCGGTTCTGCCTTGAAATCGATGCCATGCAGAATTTCTTTTCTGCCGAGTACCACGCGGATGTTTGTCGCTTCCATTTCTACATCCCCATCGTTCCGTGGCGCCGCAGTAGAATCCACAGGAACACAGGTGTTCCGAGTATTGCAGTGACGATACCAATAGGCAGTTCAGCCGGTGCAACGATGACGCGGCTGATCATGTCCGCGCAAAGCAGCAGGCTGGCGCCCAGCAGCGCTGAATTCATCAGCAATCTGTGGTGATCAGGACCTGTTCCCAGCCGCAGAAGGTGCGGCACGACGATCCCGATAAACCCAATGCCACCCGAAACTGCGACGGCGGCTCCGGTTGCAGCTGCTACAGCCAGGATCGCCAGGTTCTTGCTGCGCTGCACTGGTATACCGATGTGATGTGCGACAGCTTCGCCCATCGCCATTCCGTTCAGAGCACGCGCAAGAAACTGGGTGCTGACCACCGCTATCAGAATGATTGGCGCCACGGTCACCACTTTGATCCATGTAGCACCGGCAAGTGAGCCCATGCCCCAAAAGGTCAGATCACGCAGTTGCTGATCATCGGCCATATAGACCAAAACACCCGATACCGCGCCCGACAATGCTCCCAGGGCGATACCGGCCAGCAACATCGTCGCGACCGAAGTCTGCCCGCGCCGGGTCGAAACGCGATAGAGGATAAGGACCGATGCCCATCCACCAAGGAACGCGGCAACGGCCACAAGACCATTGCCAACCACGCTCAATATGGCGGCGGGCAGATAGCTTCCCAGGATGATCGCTGAGATCGCACCAAGCCCCGCTCCGGCGCTGACACCGACAATTCCCGGGTCGGCCAGCGGGTTGCGGAACAGGCCTTGCATGACCACGCCTGACACCGCCAGCGCGGCTCCGACCAGCATGCCCATCGCCAATCTGGGCAGTCTGATATCCCACAACACGATCCGGTTCAGGTCGGAAACTTCACGGCCTGAAATCAGGTCAGAGATGGTCGCGCGGAGCGAAGCTTCGGATGCTCCGATCGAAAGGCTGATGGCACTGACCAGACACAGCAGCAAAAACAACGCAAACGTTACGCGTCGTGCGGTTGCGCGACGGTCCTTTGGTGGTTTGATCAGTTCATCATGCTCAAGTGCAATGCTCATAGGCCCTGCTTGTTTTGAAGCGCTTTAGAAAGGTCGCTGATCGCGTTTGCCGTCCGTGGTCCGAACCCCAATAGGTAAAGACCCTGCATCCGTATCAGTCTCTTGTTCCGACCAGCTGGTGTAAGCGCAATTGATGGTATCTGAAAAAGCTCTTCATCCGGTGTCGCGTGACCGCCTCTGCGATCCATCATCAGGATTACATCCGGAGCTGCGGTTGCCATCGCTTCGGGCGAAATGGGTTTGTATCCCGAAAAACTGGCGGCCGCATTTACGCCGCCGGCGAGTGAGATGATGCTGTCGGCCTGAGTGCCTGATCCGCCGACCATGATCCGGCCATCCTGAATGGACAAGATGAACAGGACCCGTGCCCGGTCAGAGCCTGTTGCTTCGATGGCGGCAGAGTGGGCCGCATCTATTTCGGCACCAACCTGTTCAGCCAGAGCGTTCGCCGCCTTTTCTTCGCCCAGCGCCGCGCCGACTGCGCGAATCTTCTCGACGACACCGTCGCTGCTGAATTCATGTGGCACTTCGACGTATTCGACACCGGCCTCCCTGAGAACCGCAATTGCCTCGGGTGGTCCTGATCCTTCCACGGAGACGATCATGTCGGGTGCTACAGACAGAACGCCTTCGGGTGTCAGTGCGCGCATGTAGCCGACATCGGGCAACTCCGACGCTTCCTGCGGATAACTAGAGGTCCGGTCCCTTCCGACCAGCCTGTCTTGTTGGCCCAGTGCATAGATGATTTCGGTGACCGAGCCGCCAATCGAAACGATCTTGTTGGCTTCGGCTTCCTCGGCCATCGCCTGATGTGCACCGAAGGTGAGACCGATGAAAAGGGCTGTACGTCTCAGGAATCTGCTCGTCGTACTCATTGTACGGGCTCCGCTACTGCCAGTGATTGCAATTCGGCGACAAGTTCGTCCCAGGCGGGGCGATGGTCGTTTTCTCCGGAACGTCGGCCAAATACCTGCAGGATCAGACCACCTTCAGAGTCGAATGCTTCGACAGATACGGCCGGGCCGCGTTGGGTGGGCTTGGTAACAGCCCAGACCTCGGCGATGCGATCAGATCTTAGATGGAGGTTGAACCGTGGATCGAGCACGTTGAACCATGGCCCCATCTGCTTCAGGGTATGTATTGGCCCGCCATGAATCTCGATGCACCCGCGATTGCCAACGAAGACCATGACTTCCAGGGCCTGATCCCGGACCTGCTCGAACATGGTCGTGACGCTGCCTGGCTCCAGAGCGCGGGCCAAAGGTTCCCCGGCGATGCGGTAAGCGCCCAGCCTGTTCATCTTCAGTTTTGAAGTCAGCCGCAGAAACTGATGGGTGTCGGTCATCTTTGCCCATTCAGTTCGCAGCGCATCAACCTTGTCCGTATTGGCCTTGGGTGCTTCGGTCGGCTGGCGTTGCGACACGTCCAGCACCTGCGACTGATCTTCGGATTTCAGTTCTGAAACCAGGGTATGCCAATGATCTAGGTTCGAGCCGTCGCGCAGATAAATTTTGTGCACCGCGTCACCAGCAGCATCAAAGATCTGAAGCGATCTTTGTGTCCCCTTGTCGGTTGCGCGCTCAACCGCGAAGGCGTGAACCCAATGGCTGGGGAACATGCGCAGATCGATATCTTCGGTCAGCACCATCGAAGCATGGGCACCGGAGTGATAGTTGTCGTACTGGCCCACCTTCTCAATCACGCAATGCGGATTTCGGGTCAAAGCCATCACCTCACCCAGCCCGTTCAGGCGAGAAAAGATATCATCAAGGCTGGCCATAACTCTTGTGACGTTCTGCCCAACGAAGGCGGCGACCAGCTGCGCTTCGGCGATTCCAAGAGACTCGGCAAGATCGCGGTCACGTCGACCCGGGTTATCTGCATGCGCAGCACGAATTTGTTCGGGTGCCATAAGCGCCTGTTCCGTCATGGGCTTTCCCATCTCTGAGTGGTTTTCTGGAGGCGCTGGCTTGGCGACTGGGAGATCAGTGGCCCGCTGGCAAGGGTCGCATGCACGACCAAAATTATGTTGACTGTTTTAGTAAGTTTAACTTGTGGGTACAAGTCGTCATTCCACGTAAGTGGTCATCATCAAATCTGAACGTTCAAACAGGATAATTTGCGAGCAGCGCATACTAGTGCAGCCCTCTTATCCAACGCCGGAATCGCGCTTTTCAGCCTCTATGAGGCGCTTGGTGCGCACATAGTCCCAACCTCCGATGATCAGGATCAAGCCTGAGATTGGAATGGCAATCAGTCCAAGGTTTCCCTGCATCGATTGCGCGTCAAAAAAATGCATCAGGCCAAAACCCGCGATCGCAAGACCCAGCGCAGTTTTTACATAGGCCAGAAAGGTGCGTCTGTTGGCCAGCTCAGTGCGCACCACGGCCAGCACCATACTGTCCGCTTCACGCCTTTGTTTGACCTCTGCTGCTGTATCGGGTCGGGATCCGGAATTACTCATACGGAAGATTTGAGTGAAAATCTCTGACGGAGGCAAGTGTTTTTGAGCACACCTCCGACCGGGCTAGTTCAGATGTTTGTACATATAAGTTGTTGGCTCTAGCCTGTCTTCAAATGGGTTGCGGCAGTAGTTCGGAATCTCACCTGCGATCTGAAAGCCAAGGCTCTGATACAAGATGCGCGATGGATCGGAGCTACGCGTATCCAGCACAAGCATAGACCGCCCAAGCTCTTTTGCGCGTTCTTCAAGTACATTCATCAGTGCCCGACCGTAGCCTCGACGGCGCGCCTCGGGGTGGACAAGCAACTTTGCCACGTCTGCGCGATGTGGCTGGTTCGGCATGCTTGCCGGGATGAGTTGCACGGTGCCCATGACGCGCCCCTCATCATAGATTGCAAACAGATCAAGCGTGCAGGATGTCAGATCGGGGCGAACCCGCTCTTGCCAATACCTGCTGGCGTCCTCCTTCGAGAAAGGCAGAATAAAACCGATACTTGCCCCGGTCTGAACACAGGCATGCAAAATATCGCTCAGATCATTCAGAGCCGTTTCAAAGTAGTCAGTATTCAGTCGTGTAATCATATCAGCACCAGGATGTACCGTGCGCCACGTCCAGCGTTGGTTTCGAACCGTGTAGGGCCTGACAGATGATAGCGCAGGCAGTCGCCACCACTCAGCATATGTGGTGTGCCATCGACTGTCAGTGTAAGCACTCCGTCCAGTACGATAAGGTGGTGTTCCTGCCCGGGTTTGGGGGGCGCATCATATGAGATGGTTGTTTCGGGGGGCAGATGACACTCCAACACTTCGCCGCTTAGCCCCGCCGCGGGTGGAGAAACTGATCGACGCGTGAAGCCGGTTTCAGGATCCCGCCATTCGATCTGCCTTTCAAACGGAACTTTGGGATCAAAGCTGTCTTCGACCATCATGAGCAATCGGGACATCGGCAGGCCGTAGGCTGCACATAAACGGCCAAGGCTTTCGGCGGTGGGGCTGACGTCACCCTTCTCCATGCGGGACAGTGTGGCGCGGCTGATACCGCTGTGTTCGGTCAGTTGGTCCAGAGACCAGCCACGGCTCTGACGCAGTTCGCTCAGACGGTTGGCGAGGCGATTTGAAAGGTCATCAAGCATCGTTCATTTTGGAGAATCATTTTCAGATATGAAAATAATATCTGAAAAACATGGTGTGGCAATAGAAAAAGGGTGCAGGAGAACCTGCACCCTTCCACTGCTCGGGTTTGTGTCTGGATTACTTCCAGCCTACCTCGTTAAAGATCTTCTGCGCTTCGGGAAGGTTCGTGGCAACCTCTGACAGGTTCACCTCATCCGCTTTGAAGTCGCCCAGCGTCTTCACTGTTTCCGCCAGTTCTACACCTTCGACCGCCGGAAATTCATCATTTCCAGCCGAAAAATACTGTTGCGCCTGATCACTGGCCAGATACTCGAGGAACAGGATCGCGTTTTCCTTATTCGGCGCATTGGCTGCAACACCAGCACCTGACAGGTTCATATGTGCGCCATAGCTGTCCTGGTTGGGGAAAACCCAGCCGATCTTCTCACGCTCCGAAGACAGACCTTTGACGTCTTTGCGGATCGAGCGGACAAAATAATAGGTGTTCGATACCGCGATATCGCACTCACCCGATACAAGGCCGCGCAGCTGGTCGGTGTCGCCGCCCTGCGGCTCGCGCGCCATGTTGTCGACGATGGCTTCGGCCCATGTTTTAGCCGCGTCAGCACCCTCGTGGGTAATGATCGAGGCCAGCAGAGTCTGGTTGTAAACGTTGGCAGAGGACCGGATGCAGATCTTGCCCTTGTATTCGGGCTTAGCCAGATCAGCATAGGTCGCGGGCGGGTTGGTCACGTTGTCTTTGTTGTAAAAGATGATCCGGCCACGCTGTGAAAAGCCGAACCATTCATCGTCGGCATCCTGCAGGTTGGCAGGAATACGTTCTTCCAGAACCTCACTGTCGATCGCCTGCAGCAGGCCGGCATTTTTAGCCCGTGCCAGGCGCGAAGTGTCTACGGTCAGCATTACGTCCGCTGGAGAGTTCGCGCCCTCAGCTTCCATCCGCGCGATCAACTCGTCGGCCTTGCCTTCGATGCGGTTGATCTGGATGCCTGTTGCTTCTTCAAAATCGGAATACAGACGCTCGTCCGTGTCGTAGTGGCGTGATGAATAGAGGTTCAACTCGCCATCGGCGATGGCCGATGTGGCGATCAGTGTCGTCAGAGCGGCAGCAATACAGGTAGTGGATTTCAGCATGGTATATCCCAACATTGTAACTCGTGACGGGGTGTATCCCGAGTAATTTGCTCAATTATACAAATCTGCCAAAAAAGCAAGAAAGACCAGTCAGAATGGATGGCCAAATCGTCGCGACCTGACGAAAGGTGCTATAGTGCAGACTCTGACAGGAGCTCTTTAGGGCTAGTGAGTGCAGTCCTCCAGCCCATCAAGATTTCTTTGAATAGGTTGAGTCGGTCCAAAGAACTGTTCAAGAAAGGCCAGTCGATTTGGCGCCAGTGTCTCCAAATCGCTGCGCAACTGGTCGGGCAGGCGATCTGGATGCTGGAAATACGCGAAAGCAAAAAGCGCGGTTTCTGCCAAATCCTCGCGTTCTGGAAACGAAGCGCCATACGTCGTCACGAAACCCTTGTCCGCTGCCTGTGCTTTTCGCCACTCTGCGCTGTGTGCGATCGGGACATCCATGGTTGCGTGCACGGACTCATGAAAGACCGTCTCTTCCAGATCATGGGTTGAAATACGCTTATCCACATTCCCATCGTAAACTACGAAAAAGCGCCCGCGATCTTCAGCAAATGCGGTTTCGTCGCCTTTGTGAACAACCACATGGTCAAGCCTTTCGCGCATGAACCAGGGTAGATGGCCAAGCGGCCCGGTTAGTTTCTGGGCAGCAAGGGTTGCCGCGAAAGTGTTGCGAAAGTCCGGATGGACCCACAGCTGGATTGCGGTTCCATCCAGAAACCAGGCTTCGAAAATATGGACATCGTCAACGAGTAACCCGTCCTTGCGTTTGTCCGGCATCTCTCTGGTGTCAGTGCCAAAGTAATGAAGGCAATAGAATGCACTTTCATCCTCAGATGAGATGAACTCGATATCATTGGACACGACTGAGTTGGGAAAAAGCGGATCAGTTGCTCCGGCAGTGGGGAGCAATAAACAAAGCGAAAAAGCAAGGTGCTTCAACCAGAGGTTTCCTCAATGCGGATCGGTTTAAAAAAGGGCTTTTGGCGACTTTGTGCGGCCCAACATCAGTTACAAGCAAACGCTTGTGCAGCCAGGGCGGAGTTGTCATGTCAGCACGCAGAAAAAAACCGCGCTCGAAGGCGCGGTTCTTTTAAATCGATATGTGCAGTTCTTAGCCCTGGCGAGCTTTGAACTTGCGCTGCGTCTTGTTGATAACGTAGACGCGGCCTTTGCGACGCACAATGCGGCAATCACGGTGCCGGTTCTTGAGCGAGCGGAGCGAGTTCTTGACCTTCATGGGTCTGTCTCCATTTTGCGGCGCCTTCATCAAAAGACGTGGCCAGCGCCTGGGTTAGCGGGTGCCCCGGAAATCCGGAACAGTGAAACGATGGTGGGCGGTACAAGGATCGAACTTGTGACCCCTTCGATGTCAACGAAGTGCTCTACCGCTGAGCTAACCGCCCACAAAACCTTTGCGTGACCTGCCCCATAACGAAATGGGGCGCGGAACCCCGCGCCGGTAGCGGGGTCTATAAAAGGAGTCGTTGGGGGGATCAAGGGGTTTGGAAGAACTATTTTCCGGTCTATGTTCGGAAGGAACAAGGAGAACCCATGAAGAACTCAGCCTACGGATTGGAAATGCCCGCCAAGCGCACCTCATGCGTGGTGTTTTCCTCACCTCATAGTGGCCGGGACTACCCCGCAGCGCTGATGAAGCGAACGGTTTTGAACCGAAACGTGATTCGGTCCTCCGAGGATGCATTCGTTGATCAGCTGTTCGATGCGGCGGCCGAGTTTGGCGCCCCATTCCTGAAAGCAGCGATGCCACGTGCATATCTAGACCTGAACCGCAGTGCGGAAGAGCTGGATCCAGCACTGATTCAAGGGGCCCGCCGTCAGGGGCATAATCCCCGTGTCGCCTCGGGGCTTGGTGTGATTCCCCGTGTCGTCGCAAACGGTCGCGCGATCTATCGCGGAAAGCTGACCATGGATGAGGCGCGGTTGCGGATCGACAATTATTGGCGCCCTTATCATGCGAGACTGAAGTCATTGCTGGCCGAATCGCAAGAAGAATTCGGGCAAGCCATCCTGATCGACTGTCATTCCATGCCGCATGAAGCGGTCGCCATCTCGGGCAATGCACGCGGCAATAAGCCGGACATTGTGTTGGGGGATCGGTTCGGGGCTTCGGCATCAGGTGTCATTGTCGATCAGATTGAAGCGGCTTTTGCCTCAGCAGGATTGAATGTGGCGCGGAATGCGCCCTTTGCCGGGGCCTACGTCACTCAGACATATGGCCGGCCGGGACGCCAACAGCACGCCATCCAGATCGAGATTGACCGGTCGTTGTATATGGATGAGGAGACGATCGAGCCGAATGCGAACTTTGAAGAGTTCAGAGAGATTTTGCGCGATGTCGTTGCCGAAATCGCTTGTATCGGCGCTCAACCGGTTCGGCTTGCTGCAGAGTAGTCGTTTAACGCAGCGAACGTCCTTTTACGATAGCTTCGGTTCCGAACCTTTGCCGAATCTCATCCGTTGCGCGTTCGGCTTTTGACCGCTGCGCAGCACCCGGATCCAGCAGGTCGCCGGATATGTCTGCCTGATCAGCCGGGCAAAGATCGGAGATACCACAACCCAGCAGCCGATAGGGCCCCTGATCTCCAACCTGATCAAATAATCCACGCGCCGTGCGATAAATCCGATCCGCGATCTGTGTAGGATCGCGTAGTGATACCCTTCGCGTCAGGATCTTGTGATTGGCCTTCTTGAGTTTGAGAGTCACGACACGCCCGGCCAGGCCCTTTGCTTTAGCCCGATCTGCCACTTTTTCAGACATGCGCCACAGGTGGCCGTCCAGAATATCGAGGCTGGCGGTATCTTCGAAAAAAGTGGTCTCATTGCTGATGGATTTCATGGGTTCATGGGCAGACACCCGGCGTTTGTCCTGTCCGCGCGCCAGATGCCAAAGCCGATAACCCATCGATCCAAAGCGAGCGGTCAGAGCCTCCTGA
This sequence comes from Ruegeria arenilitoris, assembly GCF_013030265.1. Classification (GTDB taxonomy): domain Bacteria; phylum Pseudomonadota; class Alphaproteobacteria; order Rhodobacterales; family Rhodobacteraceae; genus Ruegeria; species Ruegeria arenilitoris_E. The sequence continues at coordinate 315,243 of NZ_WPZQ01000006.1, read as the reverse complement.
TCCCATCGAAGCAGATCTGAAAATGTTCGAATTCCCGCCCGGTCCAGCGATTCCTGCGCCGCTGGCCCGATCCCCCAGATCAGCCTTACGGGTTTGTCGTTCAGAAACGATGCCGTCTCGGCCTTGCCGATCACTGAAAATCCGCGCGGCTTATCGAGATCCGAGGCAACCTTGGCCAGAAACTTGTTGTGGCTCAGCCCGATCGAACCGGTCAGCCCTAGTTCATCCTTCATACGTTTGACCAGCCGGGCCAGCATCACTGCAGGTGGCGCGCCATGCAGGCGCTCGGTGCCAGACAGGTCCATGAAAGCCTCATCAAGCGACAAGGGCTCTACATCCGGTGTCAGTTCATCCATCATCGCGCGGATCTGGCGCGAGACACCCGCATAGATCGACATCCGGGGTTTGATGACGACGGCATCTGGACACAGCTGCAACGCCTTGAACATCGGCATGGCCGATCTCACCCCACGAATACGGGCAACATAGCAGGCGGTTGAAACCACGCCGCGCTTGCCGCCTCCTATAATCACCGGTTTATCCGCCAGTTCAGGATTGTCGCGCTTTTCAACCGAGGCATAGAAAGCATCGCAATCCATATGTGCGATGGTCAGGTCAAAGAGCTCTGGATGTGTTTTGACACGCGGGCTGCCGCAGGACGTACAACGACGTTCTTCGGAAAGCAGGGTCAAACAATCTCGGCAAAGACCGGGCATCCTATTCCTTCTGCGCAATGCGGGCGTGGTAGGGGAGCAAGATATCCGAGGGTATATCACCAACACCGGCAGATCAAAGATGTGCCGTGTACTTTGCCGATGATCGATGCCTTAACAAGAAGACCCCCCGCGTTTGCGGGGGGAGGTAACGGACCTCAGGAAGATACGGTCCGTTGGGGAGTGTTCCGAGTACAGAATCGCTCAAATTCGCCAATTTCGATAGTTCGAAGCCGATCTTGCTAAAACTCGCCTTTTTCATGTGTGTTTTCGGGCACAGAGACGATTTGGCGCGGCACGCCTAAAAACTGACGTAAGGTCAACTGGTTGAGGGCGCTTTTACAGCCAAATTTGAGGCTGAGTCTGCGAACTCAATTAGTGGTGTGTCAGTGAATTTAACTCGTTCAGAACCGCTTCTGCCGCCGCTTTTGGGTCATCTGCCTGATAAATTGGACGGCCGACAACGATATGATCGGCCCCGTCGCCAATCGCGCTTGCGGGGGTAGCAACGCGTTTCTGATCTCCCAAAGCCGCTCCGGCAGGGCGTACGCCGGGTGTCACAATCAGGCGGCCTTCCGATTGGGGCAGGGCGCGGATCAGGGCTGCTTCCTGCGGGCTTGCAATGACGCCGTCCGCTCCGGCTTCGAAGGCCTTGGCGGCACGCTCAACAACAAGCTCCTGCACGTCGCCCGCTTTCAATAGGCTGGAATCCAGGTCATCCCGGTTCAGCGAAGTCAGGATCGTCACGGCCAGAATCTTGAGGTCGTTGCCCGAAGCGCCTTCTTTCGCGGCGCGTACAACATGCGGGTCGCCATGGACTGTTAGAAAATCCAAGTCGAACTGGGCCAGACCCCGTACCGCGTTTTCTACAGTGTTGCCGATGTCGAACAGCTTCATGTCCAGAAAGATGCGTTTTCCGTGGTCCTGCTTCAGTTCATTGGCCAGTGCCAACCCACCGCCAGTCAACATGCCTAGTCCGATCTTGTAGAAAGAGACGCTGTCGCCCAGCCGCTCGGCCATGGCCAGCCCCTGCAGGGCGTTCGGAACATCGAGGGCAACGATCAGACGGTCATCGGACATGGGGCAGGCTCCTTTTTGACAAACGTCTGCGTCCTAGCGGGTTCCGGCCGCTCTGTCCATGCATCCGTGATCTATGTCACGTCGTGGATGGCGACATGTGCTATGGTCCCCGCAAAATGAATTTGATGGAGGGACAGAAGTTGAAGAAGTTGGCTCTACTTGGAATAGCCATTGCCCTGACTGCTTGTGAAGAGAACACGGCATACCCGGTGCCGGATGTGATCGTAGATCCGGCACCGCCACCAACCAATGACAACCTGTATCTGGTTCGTGGTTACAGATCAGCGGATGATTGGTGTCAGGTGACAGGTGAAACAGCCTTTACCGTCAATTTCCTGGATCATACGGCAGACCTGGTTTCCTGTCCGACGGGTAGCAATGCGGCTCAGTCATTGGTGGATATGTATGATGCCCGGCAAGTGGCAGAAACCGGAGGCTATACCGTCTACACAATACCTCGCAAGTAATCCCGGTTTCTGTGGCCTAGCCTCTTGAAGCAGCAAAGATATTTCCCAAATTAAATGCGAGGCCCAGACCGAAGCGTGCCGCCAAGCGGGCGCAGCGAAATTAGGGCGCTTAGAAAAAGGAGAATGCTATGGACTTGAACAAGTTCACCGAGCGGGCACGGGGTTTCGTGCAGGCGGCGCAGACCATTGCGCTGCGCGAGGGGCACCAGAGGCTGGAGCCCACACATATATTGAAAGCATTGATGGATGACGATCAGGGGCTGGCCAGCAACCTGATCACCCGCGCGGGCGGTGCGCCGATCCGCGTGGTCGAGGCGTTGGACGCCGCAATGGCCAAGATTCCCAAGGTCAGTGGCGATGCAAGCCAGATCTACATGGACGGACAGACGGCCAAGGTTCTGGACGAAGCCGAAAAGATCGCCACCAAAGCTGGCGATAGCTTTGTGCCCGTCGAGCGGGTGCTGATGGCGCTGTGTATGGTGAAATCCAAGGCCAAAGAGGCGTTGGAAGCCGGTGCCGTATCCGCACAGAAACTGAACGAAGCGATCAATGACATCCGTAAGGGCCGCACCGCTGACACCGCATCGGCGGAAGAGGGTTATGACGCGCTCAAGAAATATGCACGCGACCTGACCGAGTCTGCGGCTGAGGGCAAGATCGATCCGATCATTGGGCGCGATGAAGAAATCCGTCGCTCGATGCAGGTTCTGTCGCGCCGCACCAAGAACAACCCGGTTCTGATTGGTGAGCCGGGCGTCGGTAAAACCGCGATTGCCGAGGGCATGGCCCTGCGCATCGTTAACGGTGACGTGCCAGAATCGCTGAAGGACAAGAAACTGCTCGCACTGGACATGGGCGCGCTGATCGCTGGTGCGAAGTACCGCGGTGAGTTCGAAGAGCGTCTCAAGGCCGTTCTGACCGAGGTCACTGAGGCCGCCGGTGAGATCATCCTGTTCATCGACGAGATGCACACGCTGGTTGGTGCCGGTAAATCCGACGGCGCAATGGATGCCGCCAACCTGATCAAGCCTGCGCTTGCCCGGGGTGAGTTGCATTGCATCGGTGCGACCACATTGGATGAGTACCGCAAATACGTCGAAAAAGACGCGGCCCTTGCGCGCCGGTTCCAACCCGTGATGGTCACCGAGCCGACGGTCGAGGACACGATCAGCATCCTGCGCGGCATCAAGGAAAAGTACGAGCTGCACCACGGTGTGCGCATCTCGGACTCGGCGCTGGTGTCGGCAGCGACCCTGTCGCATCGCTATATCACCGACCGCTTCCTGCCCGACAAAGCCATCGATTTGGTCGATGAGGCGGCGTCGCGGTTGCGGATGGAAGTGGATTCCAAGCCCGAGGAACTCGATCAGCTGGATCGCCAGATCCTGCAGATGCAAATCGAGGAAGAGGCGCTGAAGCTTGAGGACGACGCGGCATCCAAGGATCGCCTGGAAACCTTGCAAAAGGATCTGGCTGATCTGCAGGAGAAATCCGCCGAGATGACCGCCCAATGGCAGGCCGAGCGCGACAAGCTCGCCGGTGCGCGTGATTTGAAGGAGCAGCTCGACAAGGCGCGTGCTGATCTGGAGATCGCCAAGCGCGAAGGTAACCTCGCCAAAGCGGGTGAGCTGTCTTATGGCGTCATCCCCGAGCTTGAGAAAAAGCTGACCGAGGCCGAGAACGCCGAAAGCAACGCCATGATGGCTGAGGAAACGGTGCGCCCGGAACAGATCGCTTCGGTGGTCGAACGCTGGACCGGTATCCCGACCTCAAAAATGCTGGAAGGCGAGCGCGAGAAACTGCTGCGGATGGAAGACGATCTGCATTCCCGCGTGATTGGTCAGGATGCGGCGGTGACCGCTGTCGCTAACGCCGTACGCCGTGCGCGCGCGGGTCTGAATGACGAAGGACGCCCGTTGGGCTCGTTCCTGTTCCTCGGCCCGACCGGCGTGGGTAAAACCGAGCTGACAAAGGCTGTGGCGAACTTCCTGTTCGACGACGACAATGCGATGGTGCGCATCGACATGTCCGAGTTCATGGAGAAACACGCGGTTGCCCGTCTGATTGGTGCCCCTCCGGGCTACGTCGGCTATGACGAAGGTGGTGTGCTGACCGAGGCTGTGCGGCGCCGACCCTATCAGGTCGTGCTGTTTGATGAGGTCGAAAAGGCGCACCCGGATGTGTTCAATGTTCTGCTGCAGGTTCTGGATGATGGCGTGTTGACCGATGGTCAAGGTCGTACCGTGGACTTCAAGCAGACGCTGATCATCCTGACGTCGAACCTTGGGTCTCAGGCGCTTAGTCAGTTGCCAGAAGGTGCGGATAGTGCGCAGGCGAAACGTGACGTGATGGATGCGGTCCGGGCGCATTTCCGGCCCGAATTCCTGAACCGTCTGGACGAAACGATCATCTTCGACCGGCTCAAGCGGGCCGATATGGATGGCATCGTCGATATTCAGATGGCGCGTCTGCAAAAACGCTTGGCCGCCCGCAAGATCGAGCTGGTTCTGGACGACGGTGCCAAGGAATGGCTGGCGAACGAAGGTTATGATCCGGTCTTTGGTGCGCGTCCGCTCAAACGCGTGATCCAGCGCGCCTTGCAGAACCCGCTGGCCGAAGCGTTGCTGGCTGGTGAGATCAAGGACGGCGAAACCGTTCCTGTGACTGCTGGAACGGATGGCCTGATCATCGGTGACCGTTTAGGTACATCCGAACGTCCACGGCCCGATGATGCGGTGGTGCACTGATTTGTATTGCTAAATCGGAAAGGTCCGCCAAATGGCGGGCCTTTTTGTTTGCTCTGTGATTTCCCTGAAAGTTCATCGAGCGCCTCCCGGGAGCTGAGATAGCGAGGTGGGAGACTTGCTCAGCGATACCTCTCATTAGGGGGAAGCTGTTAATGCACAAGCTTTGAGGTTCATTGGCGCTAACATGATGGTGTTTGCGCTCAATAGGGCTTGACATCTCGGGGCTTAAGCTGACTAAAAAGATCAGATTAAATTTTCCGACTCCTTTTGTCGGACAATAACCGAGGGACCCCTATGCTCAAATCAAAACTCAAACTCACTTCTGCGATCATCGCAGCTACGCTCGTCGGTGGCGCGGCGCTGGCTCAGGAATCATACGGTCCCTTCCCGGTCACCGTGAAAGGCTATGAAGGCGACAAGACTGACTCGGTATCCTACTCCGGCCAGATCGCGCGCCATGTGCTGCATGACAGCCTGAAAAAAGCAGCCGGCAAAGGCGATGGCGGCAACAATGCGGCCGAAGTCGAAGCTCTGATGCTGTCTTACTTCAACGGTTCTGAAGAAGACCTGGTCATCATCGCGCCTGCCTCCAAAGACGGTTTCCCGGTCAAGCAATCGACTGTGAATGAAATTTCCAAAGGCAAGAACATCTCGGGCAAGTTCTACAAAGGCGCTATGACGGCATGGCCCGGCAACCAGACCGGTGTCGACGTTGCACTGCAGATGATCAAGATGGCAGCAGCCTCTAACCAGGGTTACGATCCGGTGAACGGCATGGACTGGGGTCAGCTGATCTCGAAGTTCACATTGGGCGCAATGGCTTACAACCAGGCCGTCGACAACTACCTCGACGAGAAACTGGAAGCCGATAACAAGCCGAATGACAAGCCTTACAAAGAAGGCGCACACTACACCGGTAAAGAGCATTCGTGGGACGAAGCGTTCGGTTACTTCGGTGCTGCAGCCCACTCGGCAAGCCTGTCACCTGAGCAGAACTATGGCGTGTCCAAGCAGAAAGACATGGCTGCTGCTGACGCAAACGGTGACGGTGTCATCGACCTGAAAACTGAGATGGTCTTTGGCCCGGCATACTATGCCGCAGGTGCAGACAAGGGCGGCACCAAGTCGACCCAATACATGAACACCATCTTCAATGCCTTCCGTGATGGCCGTGCGCTGATCGCATCTGCAAATGGCGAAGCTCTGACCGATGAGCAGCGTGCCGAGCTGAAAAACTACGCCGACATCATCGAGACGAACTGGGAAAAAACGCTGGCAGAAGCGACATTCAAGTATGCTGGTTCGGTCTACAAGGACATCGACAAGATCAAGTCGGGTGAAGATACCGACAAGGCACTGCGCAACTATGCCAAACACTGGGGTGAGCTCAAAGGCTTCTCGATGGCTCTGCAGTCGGGCAAAAACAACCTGGGTGCCACTGCTATTGATCTGAACTGGTTGATCGGTTTCGGTCCGGCGATGCCTGACGGCAAGATGGTGTCCGACATCGATGCCGATGGCAACTTTGTCCGCGGCCGCGAAATGACGCTGGATGACTATCAGGTCAACATGCTGAAAGTTCAGAAACTGCTGATCGACACGTTCGGTATCGAATCGCGTGCGAACGACGCGACTGCGGATCTGGCAGCACTGGCTGAAAAGCTGGGCGAGAACGCCTCGGCAGAAAACGACTAAGGGTCTTTTGACCCTGATCCGGCAGCGCAGTAAATGGTGCTGCCGGATTTTTGGCCGAAAGGCATCCCTTGGATTTACTCGAGCAAATAAGCTCTGTCCTTGCAGATTTTTCCAATCCCAAGAAACGTGTTTTTTTGGGGTATTTGATTTTGACCGTTCTGATTGCTCTGGTCTGGCTGGTTGCAGTACGCAGATCTTCTTTCAAGCTGGCGCTGCATCAGATATTCGATCGCAAAATCCTTTTTTCGCCATCAGCAAAGGCTGACTACAAGATTTTCGTGATCAATCGGGTGTTCACGATGTTCATTTCGCCGCTGCTTTTATCGCAGTTGGCGATTGCAACCGCCCTCTACTATGCGCTGCATGATATTGCATTCCTGCAAAGGGGCGTGTTCTCGGATGCTCCGACGGGCATAATCGTCGCGTTGTTCACGGCGACTATCTTTATCGTCGATGACTTCACCAAATATCTGGTTCATCGCTGGATGCATCGTTGGCCGTTGTTGTGGGCCATCCACAAAACCCATCACTCGGCTGAGACGATGACGCCGATCACGGTGTATCGAACGCACCCGTTGGAGGGAATTCTCTATAGTCTCCGCGGTGCCGTTGCGCAGGGGACGACAATGGCGGTTTTCCTGTTCCTGTTTGGTAGCGCGGTAGATCTTTATACGGTGCTTGGCGTGAACGTCATGTCCTTTGTCTTCCACATGACCGGTTCGAACCTGCGGCATTCTCATATCTCGATCCGCTACTGGCCCTGGCTGGAGCACATCCTCATCTCGCCGGCGCAGCATCAGGTGCATCACTCGATCGCGCGCGAGCATCATGACAAGAACTTTGGCGTGGCCTTTGCGGTCTGGGATTGGCTGTTCGGGTCTCTGCATTTGTCCGAGCAGAACAGCCGCCTCAAGTTCGGTCTGCAACCTTCCGAGGCTCATGCGTCGCGCATTTCGGATATCTATTTCCGCCCCTTCGTGGACATGGCACAGGTGGTGCGCCGCAGATTTAGCAAGCTTCGAAACAGGATCGAAGGCCGATTTTCTTCGCGAACGCCGAAAGCTGCAGAAACGACTGGTGTCAGAGATAGATCGGTCGAGAATATCTGAGAGCTGGCAGATCAGCAGAAACAGGCAGAAATCCCTGTGCAACGAATACAGTCAGTCTGTTGATCGGCACTCCACATAGCGGCGATTCATGCTATGCGGCGTCGTTATAATTTAGGAAAATTTGGTAGCGGAGGAGGGACTTGAACCCCCGACACGCGGATTATGATTCCGCTGCTCTAACCAACTGAGCTACTCCGCCACGGTGAGAGGCGATTTAAGGGAGAGGCTTGGGGGGGTCAAGAGGGAAACACCAAGTTTGTTCCGGATTCTTTCAAGTTTTGAATCGTCACCGATTTTCCGCCTTAGGTTTCTCAGTCTGCGTGGCATCCAGGACGTTTCGTATGAAAGTCGCGCATTCGTCCGGCGCGGTAATCAGGATCATGTGACCCCGATTTTCCAGCTGTTCGTAAGAAAGCCCGAATTGTTGCATCGGTACGCCATGTTGGGCGGGTGACAGGATTGGATCGTCGGAACCGTAAAGGATACCGCCCGGTACCTGCAGATCTTTGTAGCCTTGATTTACTCCGTCGATACTGGCCTCGATGCCGATTACATCCTGCGATCCGGTGATGAATGCAGACGGACGCAACCCCAGTGCGCCACCTGCCCGATCCAGAAAATCCGATGGGGCGGCTTCAGGCGCAAAAGCCTCGTGGATGACATGGGGTGCCGTCTTTTTTGCCAATGGCACCGCAATCGTGTTGCCAATCAGATTGCGCAGCCATTCGGTGCGGATCTCAAGCGGTTTGAAAATCGCCGGAGGTCCAGGCATCCGATGCGTCAACGGAGCCAGCAATGCCAGCGCCTTGATGTCATCGGGGTAGGCCTGCGCCATCGCCAGCGATACGGCACCACCAAGCGAATGACCTACGAGGACTGCATCGCTGATGCCTTTTTTCTGCATGAACTCATGTATCATGCGCGCCTGCTCGGTCAGGGTGCCAAGGCTTGCATCGTCGCGGGTGGAATAACCGCAGCCAGGTCGATCAACTGCTATGACATGATAGTCCTGCGAGAGCTGGTCCATCAGGGCATACGTGAAATGCTGCAACTGCCCCGTCAGCCCGTGAATCATCAGGATTGTCTGTTTTCCAGGTTCACCCTTTTCGACATAGTGAATGCTACCGCCATTGACGGGTACGATTTGCCCCATCTGCGGCACGGTTGCGATGCCTTGCCGGGTCAATCTGCGGGTCCACAGGTTTGCTCCGATCAGGAACACTCCGATAAGCAGGGCGATTGTCAGCAATACTGTCATCTCAGCTATCTCCGGACTGTGGGTTCACCGCATGATATTGCTCAAGACCAGAGCGCGCCATGCGTTTCTGAAACTCGGCTACGGTGCCTGGCCACAGCGTTGTGTTGCGCCCGTTGGCATCCTGATACCATGAGGTGCAACCGCCCGCCTGCCAGACACTGTCGGTATGTCGGTCCTGCATCTCTTTTGTAAACTCAGCCTGTTTATGCCCATCGGGCACGATAGTGCGGATGCCGTTCTTTTGCATCTGGTCCAGAACCCGACCGATATGGCTCACCTGCGCTTCGATCATCAGAACGACGGAATTGTGCCCCAGTCCGGTATGCGGGCCGAGCAGAATGAAGAGATTGGGAAAACCCGCGATGGCGGTGCCCAGATTGGCCTGCATGCCGTCTGCCCATGCATCGCGGAGGGTCAGCTCGTCCTCACCCGTGATGTTCAGCCTCTGAACTGCATCTGTCACGTGAAAGCCTGTGCCCCAGATCAGAACATCCGCGTGAAACTGTCTGCCATCCGCTGCAGTGATCTGATTTCCTTCGATTGAGGCAACCCCGTGTGGGATCACTTCGACATTGTCGCGTGCAAGGGCAGGGTACCAGTCATTCGAACTGAGGATACGTTTGCAGCCAATCCGGTAATCCGGGGTGAGTATCTTTTGTTTCGACGCATCAGGAATGGCGTTTTCTAGCGCGTGTCGCCACATCTTCATGGCAAAATCAACCGCACCTTTTTCACCCCGGAACACGCGATGCCTGAATTCGAACAGCGTGTAGATCAGCTTGCGACGAATACGCGGCAGCAGGGGGATACGTCTGTACAGCCGTCGAACCCAGGGCGCGATCGGGCCATCTGGTCGGGGCAGGACATAAGGGGCGGTGCGTTGAAAGATGGTGACCTGTTTGGCAACCTTTGCGATTTCCGGAACGAATTGAACCGCCGAGGCGCCCGTGCCAACGACGGCGACACGCTTGTCATCCAGCGCAACGGCGTGATCCCATTCGGCGGAATGGAAGCACGGTCCGGGAAAGTTGTCCGCGCCGGGAATGTTCGGAATGCTGGGTATGTGCAGGGCGCCGACGGCCGAGACCAGAAATCGGGCTTTCCATCGATGTCCGTCACATGTCTCTACCTGCCATGCACTACCATCCCATCTGGCAGATTTCAGTTCGGTGTGAAAGCGGCACAGGTCATACAACCCTTCTTCCTTGGCTACACGCTGCAGATAGGACTGGATCTCGGCACCACCGGCATAGGCACGGCTCCAATCCGGATTGAGATGCGTCGCCATGGAGTAGAGATGTGAAGGCACATCGCAGGCTACCCCGGGATAGGTGTTCTCACGCCACGTTCCGCCAATATCACCGGCCTTTTCCAGGATGGTGATGTCGGTGAGTCCGCGTTTGCGGGCTTCGATTGCCATGATGAGCCCAGAAAATCCGGCGCCGACGATCAGCATATCGGTTTCATGTTGCATACAAGGACGCCCCTCCCAAGACGTTCAGCTCGGATACAGAGAAAGGATAGGAGCATAGATCGGCATGTGAATAGTCTGCCGTGACGTCACCCGGATTGGTTGAGTTCATCCAGATCGGGCCGGGGGAGAGTGTCGAGCAGGCGGAACACCTCGGCTCGGCAAGCGGGGCCGCGCCAGTCTGCGGGGTAAAAGGTCTGGGGTAAATCAGGCTGCCGCAACACTACGCGCCGCCAACGGTGAACGATCAGGGTACGCAAAGTGGCAATTTCAGATGGCGAAGGGCTCCAGCCAGCTGGCCGGCTCTGCGACACGCGCCGCAGCGCTTCGTGAAGAGTGCGGCAGGCTTCGCGCATCTCGGGCGTACACAGCCGGTCCTGCACCCATTTGGGTGTATCCTGCGCTGAAACCTCCAGAGCCAGCAGATCGTCATGATCATCGGGGGGTGCGCCCGCGCCCAAGGCCACATTCCGGCCAATCGGGGTATAGTCGCGGCTGAGCATCACGTCTTCCAATGCCCGCGTTCCTGTCCCTTCTTCGGCGATCAGCAAGTGCCAGCGCTCAGCCGGGATGGGATCGCGCGCATAAATGCGTGGTGTCACCATCGCAGACTGTGAACGCCCGTATTCGGTAAGGTAGTGCCGCGATACGCGGCCTATGCGATCGCTTTCAATCCAGCCATCCTTGCGCAACCTGTGCACAGCCACGCGGATTGCTTCGGGCTTGATCCCCATCGGCTCGATTATTCGGGTCAGTGCGCCGCCTGATATCTGTGCTGCAGGTTTCTGAGCCAGATCGCCGAACAACGATACGATGATGGACCAAACCCGCTGGTTCTGCGGGTCCGCCAATTCAGATACTGCGGTATCGAACCACCTTTGTTCACTGGTCATGCAACCAGTTTAAAGCGTTCGGGCGAATAAGAAAAACACATTCGCCCGCGCTGAGTTTTGAATGGCTCAATAGGCATTCATGGTCAGCAATTCATACTCCGCCACCATCTCATCATCCTGATTGGTCAGGGTCACGTGCCAGCGAACTTCGCCATACTCGTCCGTACGCTGGGTCTTTTGCTTGACCGTCAGCCGCACCTTGATGCTATCTCCGGCGACAACCGGCTTCATAAAGCGCAGGCCGTCAAGGCCGGTGTTCGCAAGAACCGGGCCTTCGTTCGGCTCAACAAACAATCCCGCTGCAAAGCTCAGCAGCAGATAGCCATGCGCAACCCGACCGGGAAAGAACGGGTTTCGTGCGGCGGCGTCGTCATCCATGTGGGCATAGAACGTATCGCCGGTGAAATGAGCAAAATGCTCGATATCATCCAGTGTGATCGTACGCGAGGCAGTGTTCAGCGTTTCCCCAATGCTCAATTCGCCGAATTTGCGGGTGAACGGGTGTGCCAGGCCTTGGATCTCAGGCGCACCGGGCACCCATTTTTTGCCAAGCGATGACAGCATCCGTGGCGAACCCTGAATGGCCGTGCGCTGCATATAGTGTTGAACACCGCGCACACCGCCCATTTCTTCGCCACCGCCCGCGCGGCCGGGGCCACCATGCACCATATGTGGCAGGGGGGAACCATGGCCGGTGGATTCCTTCATCGAGTCTCGGTCGTTGATATAGATGCGCCCGTTGTACGCCGCTGTTCCAATGACAACGTTTTGTGCCACTTCGGTGTCATGTGTGATCAATGAGGTCACCAGCGATCCTTGCCCACGATTGGCGATCGCAATGGCATGATCCAGATCCCGATATCCCATGATTGTCGAAACGGGCCCGAAGGCCTCGGTGTCATGGACGCGCTGGGCGTTGTCAGGGTCGGCACAGTGGAACAGCATTGGCGGGACAAAGGCACCGTTCTTGGTATCTGCTCCATCGACGTCAAAAGCAGTGGGATCACCAAAAACACGCTCGGCCTCCTGACCGATGATATCGGCTTTGGCCAGCACATCCGCCTTTTGTCCGCTCGAGACCAGAGCGCCCATGCGTGTTGTCTCCAATCGGGGGTCGCCAATGGTAGTTTTGGCAAGTCGCGCCGACAAAGCTTCGATCACCGCTTCCACCTGTGTATCCGGAGCGATGATGCGGCGGATGGCCGTACATTTCTGCCCGGCCTTGGTGGTCATCTCACGAGAGACTTCTTTGACGAACAGATCGAATTCAGGTGTACCCGGCACAGCATCTGGCCCAAGAATCGAAGCGTTCAGACTGTCCTGTTCGGCCACAAAACGAACCGAGTTGTTCAGGATCACCGGGTTCTGACGCAGTTTTAAGGCTGTGTCTGCCGAACCGGTAAAGCTGACCACATCCTGACAGGTCAGATGATCCAGCATGTCACCTATCCCGCCTGACACCAGTTGCAGCGCGCCTGCAGGCAGTATGCCGCTTTCCAGCATGATCCGAACGGCCAGTTCGGTTACATAGCAGCTGTTGGTGGCTGGTTTCACTATGGCCGGGACACCCGCCAGCAACGTTGGGGCAAGCTTTTCCAGCATACCCCAAACCGGAAAGTTGAATGCGTTGATATGGATCGCGACGCCGTGCAGCGGTGTGCAGATATGTTGTCCAAGAAACGTTCCGTTTCGCGACAGTTGCTCGAGATCGCCATCCAGATAGACATGACCATCCGGCATCTCGCGTCGTCCCTTTGAGGCGAAGACAAACATCGTGCCGATGCCACCATCAATATCGATCAGATGATCGTTTTGCGTCGCACCCGTGTTAAAGCTCAGATCATAAAGCGCCTGTTTATGACCTGACAAAGTTTGCGCCAGGGCCTTGAGCATCTTGGCGCGCTGGTGAAACGTCATTTGGCGCAGTGCAGGGCCACCGGTATTGCGTGCGAATTCCAGCATTGCCTGCACGTCGAGTGCTGAATTGCCAGCGGTTGCAAAGGGTTCGCCGGTGATGGCCGAAGCGATCGTACGTGCGCCGTTTCCGGGCGCGACCCACTGACCGGCGGCAAAACTGGAAATCTGTTGCAGAGACATTGGACGCTCCCGTTCCTTTCATGCCACCAAAGGCGGCATGTCTCATGAATTAGGATTTGTGGGACGGTCGCCGGGACCGCCCCGGTCTTAGTGACCCAGCGCACCCATCTGTTGGGGCAGGTACAGTACCACAATCGGGACCAGTACGATCAACGCCAGGCGAAAGATATCGGCTACCCAGAACGGGGTGACACCCCGAAAAATCGTGCCGGTGGATACATCTCCGACCACGCCTTTCAGAATGAACACGTTCAGGCCAACCGGTGGGGTGATCAGCGAGATTTCGGTAACGACGACCACGACGATGCCGAACCAGATCGGATCATAGCCCAGTGACGTAACCAGCGGGAAAAAGATCGGCACGGTCAGCAGAAGCATGGACAGTGATTCAAACACGCAGCCAAGAATGATGTAGATGCCAAGGATCATCAGGATCACGACGAAGGGAGAAACATCATAGGCCGTAACAAGTGCGATCAGCGCTTCGGGCAGTCCTGCGAGGTTGATGAAGTTCGAAAAGATCTGTGCGCCAATCAATACGGCAAACAGTGCCGCCGCAGTAAAGCAGGTTTCCCTGAGAACTTCGAATGTTGAACCCACGGTCAGGCCACCTCGGAACAGGGCGATCAGGAATGCACCTGCAGCGCCCATACCTGCGGCCTCAGTCGGTGAAAACGTCAGGTTCAGGGGCTCGAAATCAAAGACGCCATACAGACCTCCGATCACCAGGAAGAACAGCAACAGCACGGCCCAGACCGAACCCAGTGCGCGCAGGCGCTCAGCCCAGCTGGCACGTTCTCCTGCTGGACCTGCTTCGGGATTGCGCCAGACGGTCCAGCGCACGGCAAAGAGGTAAAACAGGATGCCCAGGATGCCCGGGATGATCCCGGCCATGAACAGTTTGCCGATCGAGGTTTCGGTCAGCAGGCCATAGATCACCAGAATGACCGATGGCGGGATCAGAATGCCCAGCGTGCCCCCGGCAGCGATGGATGCGGTCGACAGTTCATCCGTATAGCCATAGCGGCGCATTTCCGGCATGGCTACTTTGGACATTGTCGCCGCCGTTGCCAGAGAAGAGCCGCAGATGGCTGAGAATCCACCACAGGCTGCAACTGTAGCCATGGCAATTCCGCCGCGCATATGACCCAGAAAGGCGTTCGATACTGCATAAAGCTCACGTGCCATTCCGCCCTTGTTTACGAACAATCCCATAAGGATGAACAAGGGAACGACGGACAGGCCGTAATCTTGTGCGGTGTCAGTGATCTGACGACCGACCATCGACATGGCAGCTTTGAGGCCACGTTCATCAAAGATCGAGCCTCCTCGCTCGTAAGCAAAGCCAAGGGTGCCAACCAGCCCCATGGCAAAGACGATGGGCAGGCGCAGCAGCACCAGAACCAGAACAAGTGTAAATCCAATAAGTGCTGCGGTCATTGAGTGGGTTCCGTCAAAGCTTTGGGGGCGAACAGGTGCAGAAGACCGGTGATGATCATGACGATGGCTGTAATGGCGACCGAAACGGTGATGAACCATCCGATCAGGTAGGTCGGGATCGACAGGTATTCGGTGACATCGCCGTAGTCGCGCGCGCGTTCCGCCAGAATCCAGACCCGCTGTACAGGCCAGAACAGCATTACTCCGCTTGCCAGATAGATGATGGCATCACGTATGCGGCTCAGGCGCAGGCGGTTGAAAATTCCATCAGTCAGATCGACTGCGATATGTCCGTTGTTGACCGAAATGATTGGCAAAACTGAAAAGACCAGAATGGCCATCAGTATGCGTGTCAGTTCTGTTGCGGCTTCAATCGGGTTATTGAAAACCGATCGGAAAATGACGTCGCAGAATGTCATTACCATCAGGATGAAAAGGGCAATGCTCGCTACGATGACCGGCAAAACACTGGCACGTCGCACAAGCTGGATGAGAGAGGTCATCTAGCAGCTCCGAAGGGGGAAGGTTTGGGGCGGCGGTGGTGCGCCGCCCCTGACTTGAAGATCAGTTGGAAGACATTTCCGACTTGATCATGTCATAGGCGGATTGTGCATCGACACCGGCCTCGTTGACCTCGGCGATAACCTTGGCGCGCACATCCTCGGCAATGGCCGAGAACTTCTCCAGGTCAGATTCGCTTGCCGCGTTGATCGAGTTGCCTTCGGTTCCCTCAGTGGCTTCGCGACCGGTTGCGTCGATCTCATCCCAGATCTTGCCGATTTCGCGGCTCAGAGGCTCACCAAAGACGTTTTCGTCCAGCGCCTTCTGCAGATCTTCGGGCAGATCGGCGAATGTGTCTTCGTTCATGATGAAGGCGAACGAACCACGATACAGGCCACCCGGCATCTCATAAACGTTGGGGGCCACTTCGGTCAGCTTGAAGCCCTTGCGGGATTCGAAGGGCATCACGACGCCATCTGCCGCCTTGGACGCCAGTGTTTCATAGACTTTGGGGGCCGGAACTTGAATGCCGGTTGCTCCCAACGCCGAACCAACATCGCCACCGACGCCACCCGGGATACGTACCTTCAGGCCCGAGATTTCATCCAGATTGGTGACCTGGTTGCTGGAATGCAGCTGCGCAGGGCCATGGGTGTGCAGAGCAATAACCTTTACCCCACGGTGTTCATCCGCCTGCTTGAGATACTCGTCATAGGCACGCCAATAGGCGACCGATGCATCTTCGGCAGAACCTTCATAGCCCGGCAGTTCGATCAGTTTCGTCGTAACGAAACGGCCTGGCTGATAGCCGTGGAAAATGATCGAAGCGTCAGCGGCGCCATCCATGATCAGATCCATCTGCGCCGGAGGCGGTGCGATGCCCAGCTTCAGCTCGGCAGTAACCTGACCGTCTGTGGCCTCTTCAACCATTTCGACGAATTTGGGCCACATCTTGGCATTGATCCCGTGGGTCGGTGGTGCCCAGCTGGAAATTGTCAGGGTGTAGTCTGCGGCAAACGCAACACTGCCTGTCACCGCGATAGCGGCTGAGGCCAAAAGCGATTTGATCCCGATAAACTTCATGACTGGTTCTCCTCCTCCAAAACATGAGTCTTAATTGCGGTAATGGTCCTTTTTGTAACCATCAACAGGCTGACGGCCCGGATTCGATGGTAAGTCCGAGAAATTTATTGACCAACCGTTCGGTTAATGCAAGAAGTTTATCGAAACAATTGCAAAGCGAGCGGGTCATGAGTGATACGATTCTTGCGCAAAACCACGGAAATTGGGTGGAAATAACGCTGAACCGGCCTGACCGGCTGAACAGTTTCACCGATGAAATGCACTATTCGTTGCGCGCAACTCTTGAGGATGCCCGTGATAACGGTGCCCGGGCGATCCTGCTGACAGGTGCAGGGCGCGGCTTCTGCGCGGGCCAGGATTTGGGGGACCGTGATCCTTCAAAAATGGATGGACCACCCGATCTCGGGTACACTGTGCGTACGTTTTATGCACCACTTGTGCGGCTTATCAGGTCGCTTGATCTTCCGGTCGTCTGCGCCGTGAACGGTGTCGCCGCAGGGGCAGGGGCAAATGTCGCGCTGGCATGTGACATCGTGTTGGCCGCCGAGTCGGCCAAGTTCATTCAATCCTTTTCCAAGGTCGGTTTGATCCCGGATACGGGTGGCAGCTGGCATCTGCCGCGCCTGTTGGGTGAGGCGCGCGCAAAGGGACTGGCCCTGACCGCTCAGCCCTTGCCGGCAAAACAAGCCGAAGCGTGGGGGCTGATCTGGAAAGCCATTCCGGATGACCAATTGATGGAAGAGGCGCGCGCGCTTGCCGAACAGTTTGCCAACGGGCCGACACTGGGGTTGGGCATGACCAAACAGTCGATCCAGGCAGCGGCGGTCAACACACTCAGCGATCAGCTGGAAGTCGAAGCAGACGCGATGAAGACATGCGGCGAAAGCGCGGATTATGCCGAAGGCGTATCGGCGTTTCTGGAAAAGCGCGCACCTCAGTTTCAGGGTAAATAATATGACGCCAAAGCAACGCGCAGAGCAGGCCGCGGCCGCCATGTGGGATCAGGATAATGCCTCGAAATGGGCAGGGATGGATCTGATCGGTGTCGATGAGGGGGAAGCGATTCTTGCCCTCACGGTTCAACAACACCACTGCAACGGCCATGGCATATGTCATGGCGGCGTGACCTTCATGCTGGCAGACAGTGCATTTGCCTTTGCCTGCAACAGCCGAAATCAATCGACCGTTGCCCAGCACAACATGATCAGTTTTATCGCACCCGGACAGCTGGGTGATCGCCTGACTGCCCGCGCCGCCGAGCAAAACCTCTCCGGGCGCAGCGGTATCTACGATGTCACAGTAACAAATCAGGATGGCCAGAAGATTGCGGAATTCCGGGGTTTCTCCCGCGCAATCAACGGCACCCTGTTCCAAGAGAATTGAGGCGAGGAGGACGCCATGAAGGACTTGACCCCGAACAAAGCGGACCTGGATCCAATCGAAATCGCCTCGATTGACGAAATCCGCAATCTGCAGCTGGATCGCCTGAAGTGGTCGCTGCGCCACGCCTATGACAATGTGCCAATGTACCGGCAGCGCTTTGATGAGGCGGGTGTGCACCCGGACGATCTGCAGAGCCTGAGCGATTTGTCGAAGTTCCCGTTCACATACAAGAACGATCTGCGCGACAACTATCCCTTTGGCCTGTTCGCTGTCCCGCGTGAGCAGATTACCCGTCTGCACGCCTCATCCGGAACAACCGGAAAACCCACAGTAGTGGGATACACCAAGACAGATATCGACAACTGGGCTGATCTGGTTGCCCGTTCTCTGCGTGCCAGCGGATTGCGCAAAGGGGATGTGGTCCATAACGCCTACGGCTACGGTCTGTTTACCGGCGGTCTGGGTGCGCATTATGGGATCGAACGTCTTGGCGCTACGGTCGTTCCTATGAGTGGTGGTCAGACCGAAAAACAGGTCAACCTGATCACTGATTTCAAGCCGGACGGGATCATGGTGACACCGTCCTATATGCTCAACATCCTCGAGCAGTATCACAAGGTCGGGATGGATCCGCGCGAAAGCTCTCTGGCTGTCGGCGTCTTCGGGGCTGAACCCTGGACCGATGCCATGCGCAAGGAGGTCGAACAGGCGTTTGATATGCATGCGGTCGATATCTATGGCCTGTCCGAGATCATGGGGCCCGGCGTCGCCAATGAATGCGTTGAGACCAAGGATGGACCGGTGATCTGGGAGGATCACTTCCTGCCGGAAATCATTGATCCGCAGACCGGTGAAGTTCTGCCTGATGGGGAAATGGGTGAGCTGGTCTTTACCACGTTGACCAAAGAGGGTCTGCCGATGATCCGCTATCGCACCCGCGATCTGACGCGGTTGTTGCCCGGAACAGCACGATCAATGCGTCGGATGGAAAAGATCACGGGGCGTTCGGACGACATGATCATCCTGCGTGGCGTCAATGTTTTCCCCAGCCAGATCGAGGAACAGGTCATGGCGACAGGTGGCGTTGCCCCGCACTATCAGATCGAGCTGTTCAAATCAGGTCGCATGGACGCAATGCGCGTCTTTGTCGAAGCGTTGCCTGATGCAGCTGACGAATTGAGCAAAACCGCGGCCGCGCGCATGCTGACCAAGCGGATCAAGGACGTTGTTGGTGTTTCCACCGAGATTGTTGTAGGCGAGCCCGGTGATGTCGAGCGTAGTCAGGGCAAGGCCAAGCGCGTTGTCGATAACCGAGACAAGGAGTGAAGCTTGGCCCGTACGATAGCAAAAGATCACGAACAAAAGCGCACGCAGATCCTCAAGTCTGCGGCGCGTGTATTCGCGCGCGAAGGGTTTGACCGCGCATCCATGACGCAGCTTGCGCGCGAATGCGGTATCTCGAAGGCTAACATCTATCATTACTATGACAGCAAGGATGCGATCCTTTTCGATATTCTCGAGACGTACCTGCGCGAACTGAGGGATCTGATCTGCGGCCTGGAGGTCGACGGTTTGAGCGCTTCGGACAAGCTGCACAAGGTCGTTGCCGAAATTCTGTTGGCCTATCAGGGCGTGGATGATGAACACAGGGTACAGACCAGCGGTATGTCGGCGCTGCCAGCCGAGCAACAGAACCTGCTGCGTGGCTATCAGCGAGACATGGTGAATTTCCTCAGCGGCATCATTGCCGATATAGCGCCTGAGGTTTTCCGTGATGACAGGGCCAAGTTGCGTTCGGCAACGATGTCAGTCTTTGGCATGCTGAACTGGTACTATATGTGGAACTCAGGTGCGGATGCTGAGGCGCGTCGGGATTATGCGGCGCAGGTCAGCAATCTTACATTGACGGGTGTCAAAGGGCTTTAGCATCCAACTACTGATCAGAGTTGGCACAGAATTGATTTGGCCTCTCAGCGATCGTCTGTTTCACTGACGTCGGAGGATCGCCATGCAGAAACCAGAGAGCTTCGAGAAATTCTATTTCGCCAAGGTGGGCATGGGCGAGGCCTGTGGCTGTGCCGAACGGATTATCGACGTCTATGAATTCAACCGACAGGCGGGGGCCGCCAAGTCGTCCGGCTCTGCACTTGGGAAACCAAAGCGCAGATCATGGAAATCGGTGGCCCGAAAATATGGCCTGATCGGTCGTCCGCGACGGACCTGACAGCTCAGGGCGCACGCAGTCCCAGTTTTTCCAGCAGACCGGCTGCCTCGGCTTCCCAGCGGGTTTTCAGCTCTGCCCCGGTCGCGCGTCGCAATCCCATCTTGCGCAGATGTTCGTTTTTTTCCGCGCTGCCTGACCCAAAGCTGGCAGCGACGCGAGGCCACCAGTAATTGACCGCGGCCTGCATCTGTTCGGTGTTGCCCTGTTCGGACAGCTTCTGTGCCCCTTCAAAAGCCAGCTCACCGTGGTGAGCCTCAATTGGCGTAATGGCGCGAAAGGCTTCGGCCAGTGGCTGATATGAAATCATCGAAAACTCGGCCAGTTGAATCGCTACGGCCCGGCTCATCAGCAGATTCATCATGACCGCGTCGATCCAGCCTTCTATCGGGTAGTTGAAGACCGCAAGGCGCATGTCATGCTCGAATCGTGTCGCGCCTATATCGGCCTCACGTTCCAGACGCTCAGTCCACGGATGGTGGTTCGCATAGCGTTCAGTGTCTGCACCAAACTCACCCATGATATTCAGGACGCGATCAGCACTGTCACTTTTTTCCAGAACGATCTTTGCCGCGGCAATACGTTCCTTGATGCCGGGCCCCTGATTTATGATGTCGGCAAACCCGGCGGCACCTGCAAGCTCGCTGTCGACAAAAGTTGCCATCAGTTTCATGAGTTCGGCCCGATAGCGCGGGGGAACATTGGTGGGGTTGGTCAGAACGCCGCCAGCTTCCAGATAGCTTTCGATCGTCATGTCTTCGGCCATTGCTCTTCTCCCTTTACTGATCGTAGTCGACAACAACGGTGTCGGTCAGCGGATAGGCCTGGCAGCTCAACACATAGCCCTTTTCAACTTCGTAATCTTCCAGCGCGTGGTTGGCGACCATTTCGACCTCACCCTCGATCACCCGGCAGCGGCAGGTCGAGCATACGCCGGCCTTGCAGGCGTAAGGTGCATCCATCGCGTTTTCGAGCGCGCCGTCTAGAATGGACTGATCCTTGGGCATGGTGATTGTTTGCGTCCCGCCGTCCAGCGTGATTGATGCTTTGGTCTGGTTGGCCTGCGAGGCAACATCTGCCGCATGTGCCTTGCGCTTCACCCGGCCCGGCTGGGCGCTGGCAAACAGTTCGAACTTGATCTGACTGTCATCAAGGCCATGTGCCCGCAGCGCTGATGCAATGCCCAGCATCATTGGCTCAGGGCCGCAGATGAAGGCGGTGTCAGTGTTTTCGACATCGATCCAGTGCTTGAACAATTCCGCGCATTTCTCCTGCGTCACCAGACCAGTGAACAGGTCAATGTCCTGCGCGTCCGTTTCCAGAATGTGGATCACGTTCAGGCGGCCCATATAGAGGTTTTTCAGGTCCTCAAGCTCTTCGCGGAACATGATCGTGTTCACACCCTTGTTGGCATAGACCAGCGTAAAGCGAGAGTAGGGTTCGCGGGCCAATGTGGTCTTCAGGATCGACAACACCGGCGTGATGCCAGACCCGCCCGCAAAGCCCAGATATTGCTTTTCGGCATTCGCATCCAGCGGGGTAAAGAAACCGCCCATCGGGGGCATGGCCTGCAAAACATCGCCAACCCTCAAGTCCGTGTTGGCCCAGGTCGAGAATGCCCCGCCATCTACGCGTTTGATCCCGACCTGCAGGGCTGCGTCATCCTTGCCTGCGCAGATCGAATAGGACCGGCGCAATTCTTCACCATCGAAATCGCGGCGAAAGGTCAGGTACTGGCCTTGCGTGAAATCGAACTCATCCACTGCACCGTTTGCGGGTTTCAGTGTCACCACCACCGCGTCACGGATGGTTTTATGGATATCGGTGACTTCCAGATCGTGAAAGCGCGCCATCAGGTCCTCCCTAGATGCACTTGAAATAGTCAAAGGGTTCCAGGCAATCTGTGCAGCGCCAATGCGCCTTGCACGGGGTCGAGCCGAATTGGCTGACTCTTTCGACGGCCTTGCTGCCGCAATTCGGGCAGCGCTCTGGCCCACCCGCAGGTTGCGGAGGGGCGATCCCATATTCTTCGAGCTTTGTGCGGCCCTTGTCGCTCAACCAATCTGTGGTCCAGGCTGGAGAGATGCTGGTTTCGACACGGATGTCGTCGATCCCGTGATCGCGCAGCGCCGTTTCGATATCCATACTGATAACCGAGGTTGCCGGACAGCCGGAATAGGTTGGCGTTACGGTCACTTTCAGCGTGTCCGCATCCCACTGAACGTCACGCACGATGCCCAGATCCACCACCGAGATTACCGGGATCTCGGGGTCGGGAACAGCATCCAGCCATCCCCATATCTGATCGGTCGTTGCGCGTGTCATCATCATTTACCAGCTGGCTCCGGGATAGGCGCGTTGCAGCCACTGCATCTGAGTCAGCAGGTGCCCCAGATGTTCAGTATGCATTCGCCCGTCACGCCCGCCTTTGTGGGCAAAGCGGCTTTCGGGGATGGTCAGGGTTGCCTCGGACAGGATGCGGGATACAAGTTCGTCGTATTCTTCGCGCAGACCGGCCGGATCAGGTGAAATACCTGCAGCGACCATTTCGGCATCCACATCGTCGCTGACGAACATCTCGCCGACATATGGCCATAGATAATCCAGTGCTTCCTGCATCCGGGCGTGGCTCTCTTCAGTGCCATCACCCAACCCGACGACCGTGTCGCCGGAACGCTCAAGATGATAAGTCACCTCTTTGCTGGCCTTGGCTGCTATCGCGGCAACCCGTTCATCCGAGGATGTCATCAACCGGCCCAGCATGATCGAATGCCACGCATCAAACAGGAATTGGCGCATCATTGTGCGGCCAAAATCGCCGTTAGGCACCTCGACCATCAGAACATTGCGAAAATCCCACGCGTCCCGCAGAAAAGCCAGATCATCGGCACTGCGGCCTTCGTCCTGAATTTCGGCAGCCAGACCAAGCCACATCTGAGTCTGACCGATCAGGTCGAGTGCGGTATTGGCCAATGCGATATCTTCTTCCAGAACCGGTGCGTGCCCACACCACTCGCTGACGCGGTGGCCAAGGATCAGTGTGTTATCCCCCATCCGCAGCAGGAATTGCTGTAGTGTCTCGTCGCGAGTCATCACATGGCTCCCACTTCATCGGGAATGTCAAAGAAGGTTGGGTGCCGGTAAACCTTGCTCTCGCTCGGCTCATACAACGGGCCTTTGTCGCTGGGTGAGCTGGCCGTGATGTTGTTGGCTTCCACTACCCAGATCGAAACACCCTCGTTTCGACGGGTATAGACGTCACGGGCGTTCTTGATTGCCATTTCCGCGTCTGGTGCATGTAGTGAGCCGACATGGCGGTGGCTCATGCCGTGCTGACCGCGGATAAAGATTTCCCAAAGGGGCCATTCGTTTTTCATCAGTTGTCCTCCTTTTAAGTGGGGTTATTCGGCTGCCAGTTTGTTGGCACGTTTCTTGCGGGCATGGGCCAGCAAGCCATCGCGAACCCATTTGCCGTCGTCCCAGGCCTTGTTGCGGGCTGCCAGACGATCAACATTGCAGGGGCCATTGCCCTTGATTACGGCAAAGAACTCGGACCAATCAGGCTCGGAAAAGTCGTAATGCCCGCGTTCCTCGTTCCACTTCAGGTTCGGATCAGGGACGGTAAGGCCAAGATATTCAGCTTGTGGCACGGTCTGGTCGACGAATTTCTGGCGCAACTCGTCATTGGTATTGATCTTGATTTTCCAGGCCATCGACTGGGCAGAATGCACGGATTCCTTGTCGGATGGGCCGAACATCATCAATGACGGGTACCAGAAGCGATTCAGCGCATCCTGCGCCATCTTGCGCTGTTCCGGCGTACCCTCGGCCATCTTGCGGATCGCGTCATAGCCCTGACGCTGATGGAAGCTTTCTTCCTTGCAGATCCGGATCATCGCGCGGGAGTAAGGGCCATAAGACGTCCGTTGCAACGGCACCTGGTTCATGATCGCAGCACCATCAACCAGCCAGCCAACCGCGCCGATATCGGCCCAGTTCAGGGTTGGATAGTTGAAGATGGACGAATACTTCATGCGTCCGTCCAGCAGCATCTCGGTAATCTCATCGCGGCTGACGCCCAGAGTTTCCGCTGCGCAGTAAAGGTAAAGCCCATGACCGGCTTCGTCCTGTACCTTTGCCAGCAGGATCGCCTTGCGTTCCAGAGTTGGAGCGCGTGTGATCCAGTTGCCCTCAGGCAATTGGCCCACAATTTCAGAGTGTGCGTGCTGGCCGATCTGGCGGATCAGCGTTGCGCGGTAATCGTCGGGCATCCAGTCTTTGGGTTCGATCTTGATGTCAGCATCGATCTTTTCCTGAAAGGCGCGTTCCTGATCGGACATTTCGTCCTGAGATTTGACGCCTGTTCCTGCTGTTTTGACCATCTGAGCATACATGTGAGGTCTCCTCCCTTACACGCGTTCAAGAATAAGTGCGGCACCCTGGCCTACGCCCACGCACATGGTGCACAGCGCATAGCGACCACCGGTCCGTTGCAATTGATAAGCGGCTGTCATGACCAGCCGCGCGCCAGACATACCCAGAGGGTGACCAATGGCGATGGCGCCGCCGTTGGGATTTACATGGGGTGCATCATCGGCAACGCCAAGTTCACGCAGGGTGGCCAGACCCTGAGATGCGAAGGCCTCGTTCAATTCTATCACATCCATCTGGTCGATGGTGAGTCCGGCACGCGCCAGCACCTTGCGGCTGGCCGGAACCGGACCAATTCCCATAACGCGGGGCGCGACGCCCGCCACAGACATGCCAACCACACGGGCAATCGGGGTCAGGCCATTGCTCGCCGCTGCAGCCTCGTTCGCCAGCAGAATTGCGGCAGCCCCATCGTTCACACCCGAGGCATTACCTGCAGTGACGGTCTTGTCGGGACCATTTACACCTTTGAGACCAGACAGTTTTTCAGCACTCGTTCCCGGGCGCGGATGTTCGTCCGTATCCACCACAATCGGGTCGCCCTTGCGTTGAGGAATGGTGACCGGAGTGATCTCATCTTTGAAAACACCAGCTTCATGAGCTGCGGCCCACCGGGCTTGGCTGCGCGCTGCAAAGGAATCCTGATCGGCGCGGTTGATGCCATAGTCTTCAGCCACGTTGTCAGCTGTTTGCGGCATCGAATCCGTGCCGTACATCTCGTGCATCTTCTTGTTCACGAAACGCCAGCCGATGGTCGTGTCATAGACCGCGTTAGAACGGGTGAACGCACTGGTTGCCTTAGGCATCACAAAGGGCGCGCGTGACATGCTTTCAACGCCGCCTGCAATGGCAAGATCATAGTCCCCTGCCTTGATAGCCCGGGCTGCCATGCCGACTGCATCCATACCTGATGCACAAAGACGGTTGATCGTGGTTCCGGGCACGTCCACCGGCAAACCAGCCAGAAGGGCAGCCATCCGCGCCACGTTCCGGTTGCTCTCACCCGCCTGGTTGGCATCGCCATAGATCACATCGTCGAGGCTGGCCCAGTCCACCTGCGGGTTACGCTCTTTCAATGCGGCAATTGGAATTGCAGCCAGATCATCCGTTCGTACCTGACTTAGCGCGCCGCCATATCGCCCAATGGGCGTACGTTGAGCATCGCAGATAAAAGCGTCCATTCGTCAGAACCTCCGGTCTTGCGTAGGGCGTCATTAAGTGACCGCTTGGTCGGGTATTACGTTAGCTTTCGATTCGCGGCAAGTAAAATGTAACACAATCGTTCAATGATGATAAATTTAGTAACATATAATTGCCTGACAAAGAAAAAGCCCGCCATAGGACGGGCTTTCAACAGACTCATAAGCTGCGTTTCAGAGTTGTCCGGCCTCTGTCAGAACCTTTCTAGCGGTCCGGAAGCACTCCAGCGCCTGAGGTACGCCGCAATAAATGCCGACAACGTGAATGATGGCTCTGATCTCTTCTTTTGAGACGCCGTTGTTGATCGCACCTCGGCAATGCAGTTCCCATTCGTGCATCTTCCCAAGCGCACCAATCATCGACAGGTTCATCATCGAACGGGTCTTCGCGTCAATCACGTCATCGCCCCAGCCAAAACCCCAGCACCAGGCTGTCATGGCTTCCTGAAAGGGGCGTGTAAACTCGTCAGCGGCGGCAAGATTATTTTCAACGTATTCGGCACCCAATGTTCCCTTACGTTGCTCAAGGCCCTTCAGAAAAAGGTCTTCATCAAAGATATCAGCCATGTTTGGTCTCCGTTGGGTCTGGCATGTTTTCTGCGAAACGTCCTGAACGAACGCGCTGTTCGGCGCCATCTTCTTCTCTCTCATCGGCGGCGTCCAGCACATCAATCCTAAGGCCTGTGTGATGGTAAACCGGGGCACCGGCCTTGCTTAGTCCACGCAGGCGGGCGGCAATCGCGTGTTTCTTGTTCACTTGATGAGGTTGAAAGTCGTCAAAATCACGCGGACCAAGTGCTTTTTCGCTTGCCAACGCGCCGTCGGCAATCGCTGCGTCCATCAAGGCCTGACCTTTTGCGGTACGACAGATAACTCCGTTGAACCCCGCATCCTCGCCGGTTGGTGCACCACCCGGCCAGATATCTGCTGCGGCCAGATCGGACGCTTCTCCGATCGCGTCCGGGCAAAGTTTACATCGTGTCTGGATGCGCCAACCAGACTCATCGGCCCACATATCCAGATAGGTTTTTTCAAAAGCACGTCCGTCGCGGGTTTCGATCCGTGTCGGTCCGGGGTTGCCGAACCCGCGATACCGGAACAAAGTCACATCTTTTTCCTTGAGGTCGTACTCTTCCAGAACTGCGTGACTTTTGCCAAGGTCCGAGGCTCCCCCGCACACCATGACAAGAACTGCGATCAGCAGATCATCTAGCCGCGGGTCGGTTTTAGCGCGCGCGCGAATTGCGTTGGCATCGCAGGGCTTTGCAATGATGGCAAAGCGTTGTCCGCAGCTAAGGGCCTTTTCCAGCCCGGCCAGAGTATCGCTTGGTCCATATCGGGATCCGGCGCGCCTGTATACTTGTTCCGCATGGTCGCTGATGACCCAGCGGCTGCGCATCGGGGCGTCAGGATCAGCGGCGCAGTGCAGAATGAACGCAGCGCGACCGGAGTTCAGCAACCACATCCCCAGCGCAGTCAGCACGCCGCCAGTTGCAGCCCGAAACCGGGTATCGGGGTCCTTGGCCCAAGCACGCGTCATTGAAGTGTAACCACCCCAAACCTTATCCTGGAACGGCGCCGTCGAAGTATCCGCCTCGACAGTAGCGCCCGGACAAGCGGCAAGAATTTCTGCGTCGGCCACCGGGTCAGAGGCAATAGATGCAGGACGCAGCCGCCCTTCAGGTGTCATCCGCATGGTCCATCTGTCCGGTGCAATCGCCTCGCACAATCCGCAGCCGATGCAAAGGCCTGTTTCGACTACTTCGCTAATAGTTTCTGGTTGACGCATCACGCCGTCAATCGGTGTTTGTAGAGGTGGTCGTAATGTGGCTTCATCCGACGGTGCACCTGCTTTACCCGCTCCGGCGCTTCATCGATCGAGATGTGCTTGCGCGGCTGGGGTGTCAGGCCTGTGGACTTGGCAAGATTGCCATGGAATGACCCGCCATCCCACCAGCTATGGGCTGACGGATCGCCCCCGGCCTCCCAGGTCAGGGCGTCTTCGATGAAGGGTATGCCCGTGGATTCGCAGAATTTTTCTGTCATGCGATGCGGATCTTCCAACAGATCATCGCTGTCGACCACGGGGGGTGGTGTGCCGTTGAGGGCTGTCAAAAGATCGAATAGCGCGCGCTGTTCGGGAAAGCCAACCTCCCCTTCGGCAAAGTCCGGCCATTGCTTGTACATCGAAGAAATCGTTTTGGCCGGATCGCGGATCAGAAAGGCGTGGTCAAACTTGGATAGGAACTCTGCATCCCACATATGGTTGATATAATGGGGAAAATCCTTGATGAAAACTGGTCCAACTTTGGCCTTTTCCTGAATGTCATCCCAAACACTTTCGAGGGTCAGGCCCGGTGTGGTTTTCTCGCCCGGCTGAAAGCGATGCCAGAGGGGTTCCTCGCCCTGATACCATGCCTCGCCAAAGGGTTCGTGCAAACATTCAAGATCGCCGCGCTGGCGCATCATCCATTCGAACGCGGTCGAGGTTGAACGGGGAACGGCCCAGAGGGCGAGGATTTTGTGCATTTTGTACCTGTTCCTGATTGGCGATGGTTCGGTTTGTACAGCTCTGTTTCGGATTTACAGACGCCGAAGCAACTGTCCGTGCGGCATGTCCGGCGCCAGCCCGAGGGATTTGAAGATGCGCCAGTAAAGTGCAATGTCGTGGCCGATCACTGGTTTACCCAACGCGGTCTCCAACTGATCCGCCAGATGAAGCGGCCGTTGCGGCAGACCGTCCGGACCCGTGCGGAAATTGCACATACCGTTAATCAGAATCGCATCGGCCTGCGGTGCCTTGTCGGCGACGTATTCAAAGCTCTTTAGCGCAAGATCGCCGTCAAACACCCAGCGCCAGGAATTGACGTCTTCCTGACTGTCGAACCAGCCCTGATCGTGAAAGTTGCCCGCCCAGAGCACATCGAACCCGGCCTCTTTCAGAAACCCGACAGTGCCCTGCCACCACTCGGGCCAATGATAGGCCGCGTTCAGCGCCACCTTTTCGATGTTCATCTCACGCAGGGCCTCGACCATAGCATAGCCTGCCATGTGAAAGCGGATGCCGTGCTTGTCAGACAAGTCCTCGCAATGCTGCCGCACGCCCTCGACGCCCAGCCCGCAGGCGTGCACCCAGTTCGAGCCGACCTGACCGCAGACATCGACCCCATTACGGGACATGCAGTGGACGAAATCTTCGAGCATGCCAAAGTTCTTTTTGCGCTGGTCCAGCCCGTGCACATAATCGGGCACATGCAGCATCCAGCCATGCACGCCGACCGTTTCGGGGCACATGCGCAGAAAATCCGACGGGGCGGCATCAAAGTCGAAAGGTGGCGAGGTAAAGCCCACCTGATACGGAAACAGCTTGTGTTCCGGGCGCCATTCGCCGGGCATGAGCATGGGGGGTTACTCCTTGTCTGTTTCGGTGGGATCGGCCTGAAAGGATTGATGTTTGGGGATGTCATCCGCCAGTTCCAGCCATGGGACCGCGCTGCCCATGACCACATGGGCGTCGGGGGTGTAGCCGGGCGTATCATCCAGCGTTGCAGCGTGGATATGGATTTCGCCGGGCCATTTGTCGGATCGGAAATAGAGGCGCGAGCCGCATTTGGGACAGAACCCGCGATAGGTGCCGGGCGAGCTTTCAAAGTGATTGATGTCACCCACCCATTCGACGGTTTCAGGCGGCAGACCAACGAAGGTGGTGAAGGGCGAGGAGGTTGCCCTTTGGCAATCACCGCAATGGCAGGACAGGCGGCGAGTGACCGGCCCGCTTGAGGACCACGTCACAGCCCCACACATGCAGTTTCCCGTTAGTTCAGCCATCCACGGCCTCGCGCATCCATTGCTGCAGGCGGGCGATCGAGTGTTCCGACATCACGCCGCAGCCGGGGTCCAGAACCAGCGGACCGGGGCGGTAGCCTCGGGATTTCAGGCCGCGGTGGACGCTTTCGACAAGATGGATATCTTCTTCGACCGTGGTTTCCCGGTCCTGTACCGCCAATTGCCGGATTACTGCGCTTTCCGAGCCGCCCTCGGTGTACCAGCCGCGCCAGACGGTGCAGTGATCGGCATCGACCGCGCGCCAGTGATAGGTGTTCAGCACATTGCCCGGATAGCACTGGAACGAGAACATCGGCCATAGGAACCATGACTGATAATCGCCCGCGTGCGGCACCGACAGGTCGATGGGATAGGTCATCTTGTCGAGGCTTTGGCATTCCGTCGTATGGCGCAGGACGTAGCCGCCGCCTACATCGGGTTGGATATCGTAGGTTTCGGGCTTGACCACGCCTTCGGCAAAGGTCGGGTGGTTGGTCGGGCAGTGATAGCATTCCGAGTAATTCTCGACACTAACCTTCCAGTTGCAATTCTCAGGAATCTCGACCCATTCCAGTGGTTCCAGATCGTCGATATGCGGGACGAAGGCACGGATTTCCTCGCGCACGCCGGGGTACCATTCATCCATTGGTGCGGCGTTGTCGTCGAGGTTGACGAAGATGAAGCCGTTGAAGATTTCGGTGCGGACAGAGGTCAGGCAGATGGCGCTACGGTCGAAACCGGGAACGGATTTGATATTCGGACCGGCGCGAAGCTGGCCGGACAACTCGTAGGTCCAGGCGTGGTAGGGGCAGACGACAACGCGGGTGTTGCCGGCACCTGTCACCATCTCATGCGCGCGGTGCTGGCAGACGTTATAAAAGGTCCGGATTTCCCCGTCGCGGCCACGAATGCAGAACAGGTTTTGACCGGCGATTTCAAAAGCGAAGTAATCCCCTGTTTCCCGGACCTGCGCGACATGGCCTGCAAACTGCCACGTTCTGGCCAGAAGGCCCTGCATCTCCTGCTCGAATATCGCAGGGTCGGTGTAATATCGCGCGTCCAGTGAGTGGGTCAGGGGTGCGTTCATTCGGGCTCCTCCGCGTAGAGGCCAAGTTGGTGTCTGCGTTGGTGAAACCGTTCCACCCGTTCGACGATCTCATCGCTGGAGACTGCGATCACAAAGGACAGTAGTGTTTCCAGCAAGGCTATGGTCGAGACGGATGACGGAAAGAATTGCGGTGTGTCCGCGGCGACGACAAAGCCGTGATGGGCATTCAGGATCACCGGGCTGGCCGGACTGTCGGAAATACCAACGACGGTCAGGCCCTGTTCGCGGGCCAGTTTGACGGCCTCGATCACCTCAGTCCGGTAGGGTTTGCAGGTCATCGCAATGAGTACATCCTGATCTCCGGCCCAGGCCAGATCATCGACGGGTGTCGAGCCAGGGCGGGGGATGGCGTGAAACTGCTTCATCCCGGTCGAGGCGAGATAGGTGAAGTTGCGGGCGTTCGAGTTGTTGACCCCGACGCCCAGCGTGAAGATTTGGCGCGAGTTCCAGATATCTTCGGCGGCGGACTTCAGACGTGCGGCGTCGATACCCGCGAATGTCTCTTCGATGTTGCGGATCGCAGCCCCGACCATATCGGCATAGAGCCCGCCCAGTTCCCCTGACTTGCCGATGCCCTGCAGCCAGCGGGCGCGGTCCGGAAACGACACCGCGCCTTGTCGAATCGCTTCGCGGAATGGTGCGCGGAAATCCTCGTACCCATCGAACCCGACCTGCTGGGCCATGCGCACGAAAGTGTTGGGTTTGACATTGGCGGCCTCGGCAATCTCGCGCACCGTTGAAACCCCAACATCCGTTGGGTTTTCCAGCACGTACCGAGCGGCTTTCTGCGCCTCAGGGGTGAGGGCGTCCCACTCCTCGGTGAGGCGGTCGAGAACGATTGATGATACATTTGTGTCATTCATGATTGACGATGGTACATTTGTGGAATTAGCCTGTCGAGCAGAAACGCGACTCGGGAAGAGGAAAAATCATGTCCGGGAAGGAACTGCCGTCACAGGCCCGCGTAGTGATCGTGGGCGGAGGTGTCATGGGGGTCGGTCTGGCCTATCATCTGGCACATGAAGGGTGGACCGATGTGGTCCTGCTGGAAAAGGCCGAACTGACCAGCGGCAGCACGTGGCATGCGGCCGGTCAGATCACCCATTCGACCAGTTCCTTCGGGTTGGGCAAATGTGTGGATTACAACATTGGCCTGTATTCCGGCGCACTGGAGGCCGAGACCGGTCAGGCAGTGACATGGCACGGCTGCGGCTCCTTCCGGCTGGCTTATACCGAGGACGAGATGGACTGGCTGCGCCACACGCTGTCGGTGGGCCGGTCGCTGGGGTTCAACATCGAACTGGTGGGGCCGGAAAAGGTGGCCGAACTGCACCCGTTCTACAACCTCGAAGGCGTGCTGGGCGCGCTTTATACGCCGGATGACGGCCATGTCGACCCGACCAATGTGACGATGGCGATGGCCGCCGGGGCGCGTCAACTAGGGGCAAAGATCATCCGCCATTGCCGGGCGACGAACATCACGCAGGCCGAAAACGGAGAGTGGGTTGTCGAGACCGAGAAAGGCACGATCCGCTGTGAGCATGTCGTGAATGCGGGCGGCACCTATGCCCGCCAGATGGGCGAGTGGTCGGGGCTGCAACTGCCCATGACCTCGATGACGCACCACTATTTCGTGACCGAGCCGGTGCCGGAGTTCGAGGGGCTGGACAAGGAACTGCCGGTCATCCGCGATGACAAGAAAGTTTCCGGCTATATCCGGATGGAGCAAAAGCGCGGGCTGATCGGAATCTACGAGAAAGAGAACTCGAACTCTGTCTGGCACGATCACTGCCCTTGGGATTACGAGAACTGGCTGTTCGACGCCGATTACGACCGGATCATGCCGTGGCTTGAGGAAAGCCTGAACCGGATGCCAATCTTTGCCGAGTTGGGAATTCAGCGCGAGGTGCATGGCGCGATTTCGCACCCGCCCGATGGCAACCCGCTGATTGGCCCTGCGCCTGGGGTCCGGAACTACTGGTGCTGCTGCGGGACGCAAATCGGTATCGGCTGGGGGCCGGGACTGACCCGCGAATTGGCGCGCTGGATGGTGCATGGTGCAGCGGATATCTCGATGCGCGAGTATGATCCGCGCCGATTTGGATCTTACGCCACCAAGGACTGGCAAGTCACCAAGGCGCATGAAGATTACAAGCTGCGCCACGAGATTCCCTTTCCGCATTTCAATCGACTCGAGGGGCGCCCGATCAAACCGTCTCCTCTCTATGAACGTTTGAAGGAAAAGGGCGCGGTCTACGAAGAGGTCTATGGCCATGAACGCCCGCGCTGGTTTGCCAAAGATGGTGTCGAACAGCGCGATCACTATTCATTCCGCCGGAACGTGGTTCACGACATGGTGGGTGCCGAATGCAAGGCCGTGCGCGAGGCGGTGGGCATCATGGATATCTCGGCCTTCACCAAGGTCGAGGTCTCTGGCCCGGATGCCGAAGCACTTCTGGATCGTCTGGTGGCCAACCGTCTGCCGCAAAAGGTTGGAGGCATCGCCCTGACCCATATGCTGAACCGCCGGGGGCGGATCGAGCTGGAAACCACGGTCGTGAAACTGGATGAAGGCCGGTATTATCTTGTTTGTGCTGCCTTCTTTGAACAACGCCTGCTGGATCATCTGAATCATCAGCGTGCTGGTGAAGATGTCGAAGTCATACTGCGCTCGAATGATTGGGCCGCGCTCAGCCTGAATGGCCCCAAGGCGCGCGAGGTTCTGGCGGCCTGTACGGATGCCAACCTCAGCAATGCCGGGTTCAAATGGCTGACCGCGCAAGAGATCGAAGTGGCTGGGCACAAGCTCTGGGCGTTCCGTATGTCTTATGCCGGTGAGTTGGGATGGGAACTTCATATCCCGCGCGACAGCACGCTGGCGGTTTATGATGCGCTTTGGGTGGCCGGTGCGCCGCACGGGATCACCGATTATGGCTCTTTCGCGATGAATGCGCTGCGGATGGAGAAGGGCTTTAAGGGTGCTGGTGAGTTGACCAATGAGGTGACGCTTGCCGAGGCGGATGTCCTGCGCTTTGCCCGCACAGACAAGGAATACCTTGGCAAGGACAAGACTCTGAATACCGATCTGCCGTGGGTGTGTGCTTATCTGGAAATCGAACCCGATGGCATCGAAGACGGGCATGGAGGAGAGGCGGTTCTGCTGGACGGCACGGTTGTCGGATCAACCGCTTCGGTTGCCTACGGGCACACGGTCGGGAAGATCCTTGCCTTTGCCTATATCAGACCGCACGCCAATGTGCCGGGTACCGAGATTGAGGTCGTGATCGCCGGAAATGCGCGCAAAGGGCGCATTCTGGGTGAGCCTGCATATGACCCACAAAGCGTCTTGCCGCGAACCGATATTGCCATGGAGGCCGCAGAATGAATGTTCCGGCAACAATGAAGGCCATGATTCTGACCGGCCATGGTGGCCTGGACAAGTATGAGTGGCACGAGGACTGGCCGACACCCCAGCCGGGTCCGATGGAAGTGCTGATAAAGGTCGGTGCCTGTGGGCTGAACAATACGGACGTGAACACGCGCACCGGCTGGTACTCGAAAGCGGTGGACGAGGCCACGACCGGTGGTGCCTATTCTGAAGTGGACGATGAAGACAGTACCTGGGGTGGTGCGCCACTGACTTTCCCGCGCATTCAGGGCGCCGATGCGGTTGGTACGGTTGTTGCGGTTGGCGAAGGCGCTGATGAAAGCCTGATCGGCAAGCGTGTCATCGTAGCAGGCTGGCTGCGCGACTGGAACGAGCCGATGAACCGAAACAAGGCGGGATACTTCGGATCGGAATGTGACGGTGGGTTTGCAGAGTACACCAAGGCGGATGTGCGTGGTGTCGCTGCGATCGAAACTGATCTGAGCGATGCCGAGCTTGCGACGTTCAGCTGTTCGTATGTCACCGCCGAAGGCATGCTGGATCGGGCCGGTGTGGGTGAGGGGGATACTGTGCTGATCCCCGGCGCTTCGGGCGGTGTCGGCGGTGCGCTGATCCAGCTGTCCAAGCTGCGCGGCGCGCGGGTGATCGCCATGGCGAGCGAGGCC
Source organism: Ruegeria arenilitoris (assembly GCF_013030265.1). GTDB lineage: Bacteria > Pseudomonadota > Alphaproteobacteria > Rhodobacterales > Rhodobacteraceae > Ruegeria > Ruegeria arenilitoris_E. Next base: position 280,469 of record NZ_WPZQ01000006.1, on the reverse strand, counting down.
AAACACGGGGACGTGGCCAAACTGGGGCCGGATCGGATTTTGCCACGCAGCCCCGAGAACCTGAGAGCAGAACTGAAGGGTGAGAAAATCACTGTTGTTGCGGATGTGGTTGGCGGGTCCATGTGGCCAAAGCTGATCGACATGCTGGAACGCGGCGGCCGGTACACCTGTTCTGGTGCCATTGCGGGGCCGCTGGTCGAGTTCGATCTGCGGACATTCTACCTGCGCGATCTGACCTTTACCGGCTCGACGGTGAACACGCCCGAGAACTTTTTCGATGTCGTGAAATACATAGAGAATGGACAAATCAGGCCAGCTTTGGCCGCCACATACCCGTTAGCTGAGCTGAGAGAGGCCCAGCAGGCCTTTATCGACAAGTCTCATACCGGCAACATTGTGGTGATCCCGTGACCCGACCTGCATTTGAAAATCTACTGGAACAGGCGCGTACCGCGCATGGCAGTCAGGCCTGCCTGACTCAGTTCTGTCCTTTTCCGGACGACCTGCGTGAACAGTCTGTAGAGCCCTTCCACATCCCGGCTGCGGATATTCTGAGCCGTGAAACCGGTCTTTATTCGGATGCTTTGTCAGAGTTCCGCGATGCTTTTGTTGCGGCCAGCCCGGTGGCGCAATGGCGCGAGACCTATAAGGGCACGGATATCGGCCAGGATTTCATGGATCGGTTTGCCTGCTACACGCTGATCGGTGAGGGTGGTCCGTGGCTGAGCGCGCAGATGAGCAGCTATGTGGTCTATATGCCGCCCAACCTCTATTACCCCTGGCATCATCATCCTGCCGAAGAAATGTATCTGGTTCTGGCGGGTGAGGCCGAGTTTATGCGTGAAGGTGACGAGCCGGAAACGTTGCGGCCCGGCGATCACTCCTTCCATGCCAGCAATCAACCGCACGCCATGCGGACCGGGGATCATCCGGTTATGGCCTATGTGTTGTGGCGCAACAATCTGGAATCCCCTCCGGTTCTGACAGAACGCGACGTTGCCTGATGAAGATCACCCGTATCCGTATTTTCCAGACCGGTCTGCCCTATGTGGGCGGTGCTTATGTCTGGGGTGCGGGGAATGCGATTGAGACGGCCACGGCGTCAGTCGTTGTCATCGATACGGATGCGGGTTTGCAGGGTTGTGGTGAGTTCACGCCCTGCGGCGAGAATTACATGGTGGCCCATTCCGAAGGAGTGCCGGCACTGGCCCGGCTGGTTGCTCCGCATCTGTTGGGAGAAGACCCACGCAACGTGGCGCGGATCGAACAGGTCATGGATCATCTGGTGCAGGGGCATGGCTATGCCAAGTCCCCGTTTGATGCGGCCTGCTGGGATGTTCTCGCGCAGTCGCTGAGCGCCCCTTTATATGCGGTTTGGGGCGGCAAGCTGACGGACGGTGCGCCGATGTACAGGGTCGCACCGCAAAAGGGGACCGAGGAGACCATTGCTGAGATGGACCGGTACCGCGAACAGGGCTATCGGCAGTTTCAGATCAAGGTCGGTGGCGATTGGGCTGCGGATATTGACCGCATTCGTTCGACCGTTCCCCTTTTGAAATCTGGTGAGAAGGCCATGGCCGACGCCAATCAGGGCTGGCGGGTGGACAATGCTCTGCGGGTGGCGCGGGAGACGCGGGATCTGGACTACATCTTTGAACAACCCTGCCGTACTTATGAGGAGTGCATGCAGGTCCGTGCCCGCATCGATCTGCCGATGAAGCTGGACGAATGCGTGACCGGCATGCACATGGCGCAGCGCATCGTGGCGGATCATGCAGCGGAGCTGGTATGTCTGAAAATCTCGAACCTTGGTGGCCTGAGCAAGGCAAAGCGGGTGCGCGACTATCTGATCGAGAACCGCATCCCCGTGGTCGCCGAAGACACCTGGGGTGGTGAGATCACAACAGCGGCGCTGGCGCATTTCGCGGCAACAACGCCACACGAATACCTGCACAACACCACAGACCTGATGAATTACAACACCCGGTCGACCGGTATTGGCGGGGCAACGGCGCGTGACGGGAAACTGTATGCACCCGAGACGCCCGGCCTTGGCGTGGCTCCGGATTTCGACAGCTTGGGTGATCCGGTAGAGGAGTTCAGCGCATGACAGAGCAGGCCATCGCAACCGTGATGATCGACGATGACCGCGTGCGGGTAACGCGGTTCGATTTTGCCCCCGGGGCGGAAACCGGCTGGCATCGCCATGCGATGGACTATGTGATCACCGCCGTGACCGATTGTCATATGCGTCTGGAGCAACCCGATGGCACCGCAAAGGATGTCATCGTTCCGGCCGGAACGGCCTATCGCCGGGATGAAGGTGTCGAACACAACGTCATCAATGCCGGAACTGAGCCCATGTCTTTTGTCGAAGTGGAGCTGAAATGAAGATTACCCGCATCTCGGTCTATCACGTCGATTTGCCGCTAGAGCATCCCTATTGGCTGTCCGGCGGACGGTTGAAGTTCGAGGTTCTGGACGCGACTCTGGTCAAGATCGAAACCGATGCGGGGCTGACAGGCTGGGGTGAGGGTACGCCGTGGGGGCATACCTATGTGCCCGCCCATGGCCCCGGCATTCGCGCCGGGATCGAGACGATGGCGCCGTTTGTCATGGGCCTTGATCCACGCCGGGTGCTGGATGTGGAGCGGGCGATGGATATCGCCTTGCCTGGGCATCTGTATGCCAAAAGCCCCATCGACATGGCATGCTGGGACATTGCCGGGCAGGCGGCAGGTTTGCCGATTGCCGATCTGATGGGCGGTGGCTCCCGCACGCCGCGCCCGATTGCTTCGTCAGTCGGGGCCAAGACGGTGGATGAAACCCGCGGCGTGATGGAGCGGTACCGCAGTCGCGGATACATCGCGCATTCCGTGAAGATCGGCGGCGATGTCGAGCGCGATATTGCCCGGGTCCGGGATGTCGAAAGCATCCGGAAACCCGGCGAGATCGTCCTTTATGATGTGAACCGGGGCTGGACCCGTCAGCAGGCTTTGCGGGTCATGACCGCTTGTGAAGACCTGAACGTGATGTTCGAACAGCCATGCGAGACACTCGATGATATCGCCGCAATCTCGGGCCGCCATGGGTCGCCTGTTTCCGTGGATGAAAGCCTGGTGACCTTGCAGGATGCTGCACGGATTGCCCGTGATGGATTGGCTGAGGTTTTTGGGATCAAGCTCAACCGGGTTGGCGGGCTGACCAAGGGGGCACGGATGCGGGATATCGCCCTTGCGCATGGGATCGATATCTTCGTCATGGCTACCGGCGGCACGGTTCTGGCGGATACCGAAGCATTGCATCTGTCGGCGACCATTCCCGATGATAACTGCCATGCGGTCTGGGCGTGTCAGGATATGATCACGGTCGATATCGCGGGTGGGCGTGGTCCACGCAATGTCGAGGGCCATTTGCACCTTCCAGAAACTCCGGGCCTTGGTGTGCATCCTGATGAAGAGACGTTGGGCGATCCGGTGGCGGTATATCAATGACCAAAATTACGCGGATATCGCTGTGGCATGTGCCACTGACCAGCCACGAGGCCTATTACATGGCCGATGGCAAAACCTGTGACACGGTCGAGACCGTAGTTCTGGCAATTGATACCGATGATGGGCGGACGGGTTGGGGAGAGGTCTGTCCGATCCCGCACTATCTGCCAGCCTATGCGCGAGGTGTGGCGCCTGCAGTGCAGGAGATGGCGTTTGTCCTGTTGGGCGCCGATCCGGTCGGGCCTGAGGCGTTAATGGCGCAGCTGGACCGGCATTTGCAGGGGCATGTGTATGCCAAGTCTGCCATCGATATTGCATTGTGGGACCTGACCGGGCAGGTCGCAGGTCTGCCGCTTTATGCCTTGCTGGGCGGGCGGCGTGCAGAGACGATGACGCTTTATCATTCGATCACCTGCATCGCACCTGATGAGATGGCCCGGATCGCACAGGAAACGCAGAATCAGGGCATCCGGCAGTTTCAGGTCAAGCTGGGCGCTGATGGGGACTGGCAGGCAGATGTCGCGCGGTTGCGGCTGGTGCGCGAGGCGGTCGGCGATGGCCCATTGGTCTATGGCGACTGGAACTGCGGGGCTACCTCTCTGGATGCAACCCGGGTGGGCCGGGCCGTAGCTGATCTTGATGTCATGCTGGAACAACCCTGCGCCACGATAGACGATTGCGCCCGCGTACGCGCGGCGACCGGGTTGCCGATGAAGATGGATGAAAGCGCCCATGATACCGCCAGCTTGCTTGAGGCCCACGCCAAGGGGTGCATGGATGCGGTGGCGGTGAAACTGTCGAAATTCGGTGGCTTGTCCGCCTCGCGCCGTGCGCGTGATCTGTGCCAGCATTTGGGTGCAAAGATGTGCATCGAGGATACGTGGGGATCGGATATCACCACCGCTGCCCTGTTGCATCTAGGAGCGTCTACCGACCCGGCGAGGGTGATGAATGTGTGTGACCTGTCGGGCTATGTCGCGCCACGCCTCGCCCCGATGGGGCCGGTTCGAAAGGATGGACGTATTGCGCCGCCTGAGGGGGCTGGACTTGGGGTTGCGCCGGACCGGCATTCATTGCCTGAACCGGATATGGTTCTTGACTGAAATTTGACTCTTTGGTCAAAATTAACACAGCCGAACGCCAGAGGAACGGATCACATGGACAAAATCATCTCACAGACTGACTGGATCGAGCGCGCCAAAGCTGTGCTGCCGGGTGGCGGGTTCGGGAACTTTGACCCTTCGATCTTTATTCGCGATGGCCAGGGCAGCCGGGTCTGGGATGAGGATGGCAAGGAATATGTCGATCTTCTGATCGGATCGGGTCCGATGTTGCTGGGCCATGGTCACCCGGAGGTTCTGGAGGCCGTTGCCGAACAGATGCCCAAGGGCATGACCTTTTTCGCCAACAATGCCCGCGCCATCGAACTGGCCGAAGAGATCTGTTCGGCTGTCCCATGCGCCGAGCAGATCCGCTATGTCTCATCCGGCGGTGAGGCAGATATGTACGCGATCCGTCTGGCCCGCGCCTTTACCGGTCGCGACAAGATCGTGAAATTCGAAGGCGGTTATCACGGGATGAGTGCCGAGGCGCAGATGAGCCTTGCACCCGACCGGATGGTAAACTTCCCGCAGGCCGTTCCGGATAGCGCGGGCATTCCCGAAAGCGTTCAGGCCGAGATGCTGATCGCGCCGTTCAACGATCCGGACTATATCCGTTCGCTGCTGGCTGAACATGGGGACGAGGTCGCCGGGATCATCGTCGAACCGCTGCAACGGATCATCCCGCCCGAACCCGGATTCCTGCAGCTGCTGCGGGAAGAGGCGGACAAATACGGTATCGTGCTGATCTTTGATGAGGTCGTCACCGGTTTCCGCTTTGCCTATGGCGGCGCGCAGGAGCTGTATGGCGTGACGCCGGATTTGGCGACACTCGGCAAGATTATCGGCGGGGGCTTTCCGCTGGCCGCGATTGCCGGACGCACTGATATCATGGCGCATTTCGACAAGGCTGCTGTCGGGGCCGATAAGTGGCTGATGCAGCTGGGTACGCTGTCCGGTAACCCGGTTGCGGCGGTCGCGGGCCTCAAGACGATGGAAGTGCTGAAGCGGGATGGTCAGTTCGACCTGCTGCGGGCCAATGGGCAGCGGCTGATGGATATGGCCAAGGCAGCGCTGGACACGCATGGCATCGCGCATCGGATCGTCGGAGACCGTACCCTGTTCGAGATCGTGTTCACCAATGGTGAGATTCGCGATTATCGCGATGTATTTGGCGCGGATACGACCAAAGGCGCGAAGTTCAATGCGGTCCTGATGCAAAACGGTATGTTCAAATCGGCAGGCAAGACTTATCCATCACTGGCGCTGACGGACGCTGATTTCGAACTGTGCGAAGCCGCCTATGCCAAGGCCGCACAGGCGGTTGCCGAAATGTAGCGGGCAGGCGGGGCTCAGTACACGTCTGCCATGACGAGGCGCACAATGTCCTCGCGCTGGATGCCGCGGGCTGCAAGCTCTTCGTCGGTCAGCTCGTGCAGGGCCTTGATTCTGAGGACCTTTGCATTGGCTTCCCCAACGCTGATCAGGGCCTCGTAGATACCGTTGAATATATCGCCGACGACCGCCAGCAGGTTCATGGCGGCTGAACGATGAGATGTGGAATGTGCCACGAGCAGTTCCCCTTTTGGTCTGAAACCGACGCGGGGAACTTAAGCTCTGTGCTGCGGTGCAGCTAGCCGCTTTTGCGAATAGCCGCTGTGCGTTTCGTGCAAATCTGCATTGGAAATGCCAGATTTACGGGCGGGTTCAAGCCGAAAACATCTCATCTGTCGGCACCTGCAGGGCTGTTGCCAGTGCATTGGTCTGGCTTGCCATTGCGATAACTGCAAGCAACTCGCCATACATCTCGTCCGTCATGCCCTTGGCGCGTGCGGCTGCAGAATGTGAATGGACGCAGTATTCGCAGTTGTTTGCCGTCGATACGGCGACATAAAGCAGTTCCTTGACCAACGGATCAAGCGCACCCGGTGCCATCACTGTTTTCAACCGGTTCCATGTCGCGCGCAACAGATCGGGGTCATGGGCTAGCGCGCGCCAGAAGTTGTTGATGTATTCCGTGCCTCGGGTGGCGCGAATATCTTCAAAGACAGCCAGCGCCTCGGCGCTGACGTCTTCGTCCGTCAAAAGGCGAACTGTTGCCATGATCAGGCCATCGCAAAGATGCGGGCCGGGCCGCCCGAGCCGCCCCGGTGGGCTGGAGCTCCAACAACCAGCGTTGCGCCTGTGGCCGGAACCTTGTCGAGATTGGCAAGGTTCTCGATACCGTAGCGGTTGGTTGGCAGCCAGGCATAGTGGGTCGCGAAATCAGCTGACGGCCCGTGATCCAGCGACAGCGTATCAACGGCCATTGCAATGGCCCCGGTGTCTTCCATCAGCATCTGCGCGGCTTCGACGTGGAAGCCGGGAAAATGCATCTTGCCTTCGCCATCGGCATTCCGGAACCCGGGGGTTGCGGTTTTGGGCCCCCAGCCGGAATGCATGGCAATGCAGAACCTTTCGGGGAACGGGCCATTGGTGTCGATCCAGATGTTCAGATCATCAGGCGTGACCTGCGTATCCGGATCATCCTGCGCCCGCTCGGCGATATCCACAACGCATAGCGGGCAAACCAGATTTGAAACCGGGATTTCGTCGACGGACTGGCCATCGGCAGAAAAGTGCAGCGGGGCATCAATATGCGTACCGGTGTGTTCGTTCACAGCCAGATTGAACAGATTGAAGCCATGGTCCTTGAAATTGAAGGCCTGGGTCGCCTCAATCCCGGGTTCCCCGAAATAGGTCGGGAATTCGGCGTCATAGACATGGGTCATATCCACAACCTCACCATGGCCCTGAGCCATTGCAGGTGTTCCGGCTACTGTTCCCAGTGTCGCTCCGGCGGCCATTGCAGCACCGCCTTTGAAAAATGACCGCCGTGACAGCATTCTGTCTTTCACGGCGTTCATCACGCAAACATCACACATAATAAAGCTCCCTGTTCTAAAAATTCCCTGTAGGTCCGGAGTTTGCGCCGGATACGTTGATCAACCTAGCACGAATCCCCGATTGTCCCCTTTATGGGGTTGAACATACCTTTCGATGCGTTCAATTTGTTGCGAAATACAATTCCGCATAGCGAAATCATGCATCGTGAATGCTGATTTGAAAGAGGAGACAGGGCTGATGTCCCAGGCAGTCGAATATGAATGTATCGGCGAAATCGCGGTGCTTGCGGCAAACAACCCGCCGGTCAATGCGCTGGGTGTTGACGTGCGTCGTGGCCTGCTGGCCGGGATCGAACGCGCCGAATCCGAGGGGGCAAAGGCCGTTCTGATTTACGGAAAAGGCCGGACGTTTTTTGCCGGGGCAGACATTCGTGAATTCGGTAAACCACCTCTGGAACCCTTTTTGCCGTCGTTGTGCAATCGGATCGAGGCGTCTCCTTTGCTTGTCGTCGCAGCCCTGCATGGAACGGCGTTGGGAGGCGGGCTGGAGGTTGCATTGTCATGCCATTATCGCATCGCTGTCCCCTCGGCCAAAGTCGGACTGCCCGAGGTCAAGCTGGGAATCATTCCCGGTGCAGGCGGGACGCAGCGCCTACCCCGTATCACCGGTGTCGAGGCCGCATTGGATGTGATCACCACGGGACGGCAGGTGCAGGCTGATGAGGCTCTGGAATTGGGCGTTGTCGATAAGGTTGAGGACGGCGAACCGCGCGACGTCGGGTTGGCCTACGTCCGGGAGTTGCTGGACATGGATGCGCCGCGCCGCGCCGTGGGCGAGTTGCCTGTTCCTGATCCGGTAGATTTCGATTCTGTCTATGATTCCGTGTTGAAGAAAGGCCGTGGTCAGCTGTCTCCGGCGGTCGCGGTGCGCGCTGTGCAGGCCTGCTGCGAAGCCGAGAGTTTTGCGGACGGCATGGCGCGTGAGCGAGAGCTTTTCCAGGATCTTTTGGTGTCGGATCAGAGCAAGGGTCTGAGGCATGCCTTTGCCGCCGAACGCACCGTGGGAAAGCTGCCGGAACTGAAAGACGTGGACCCGCGAATGGTGCATCAGATCGGTGTGATCGGTGGCGGTACGATGGGTGCGGGGATTGCCACGGCGGCTTTGCTGTCGGGGTTACCCGTTGTTCTGTTGGAAATGTCCAATGAGGCTGCAATTGCTGCGAAGGAGCGGATTGCAGGAAATCTGGCCGGGGCCGTGAAGCGTGGAAAGCTGAGCACGGAAGACCACGACGACATTCTGGAGAACAAGCTTGAGCTTGCCACCGGCTATGGTGCACTGAGCGGCGTTGATCTGGTGATCGAAGCCGTGTTCGAAGACATGGCGGTCAAAAAGCAGGTCTTCACCCAGTTGGATGAGGTCTGCAAAAAGGGTGCGGTTCTGGCGACCAACACCTCATATCTTGATGTGAACGAGATCGCGGCGATGACCAGCCGGCCAGAGGATGTGATCGGGCTGCATTTCTTCTCGCCCGCGCATGTCATGAAGTTGCTGGAGATTGTGGTTGCGGACAAAACCGCGCCTGACGTGGTTGCAACCGGGTTTGCCCTGGGGCAGCGGCTGCGCAAGGTTTCGGTGCGGGCGGGGGTTTGTGACGGCTTTATCGGCAACCGTATCCTGAACACATATCGCGCCTGTGCCGATCACATGGTTCTGGACGGTGCCAGCCCGTATCAGATCGACAAAGCGCTGACGGATTTCGGTTTTGCCATGGGGCCGTTTGCGGTGTCGGATCTGGCGGGACTGGATATCGGTTGGGCGGGGCGCAAGCGTCGTCGGGCCGAGGGGATGGATCCACGTGCACGCGACAGCTCATACGCAGACAAGCTGTGCGAGGACGGTCATTTCGGTCAAAAGACCGGCAAGGGCTACTACATCTACGAGAAGGGCAAGCGCGGCGGCGTGCCGAACCCGGATGTGATGCCATTGATCGAGGCGGATTGTGCTGCGCAAGGGATCACGCCGCGGGATTTTTCTGATGAGGAAATTGTACGCCGGTATATGACCGCCATGGTCAATGAGGCTGCTAGGGTCGTGGGCGAAGGTATCGCGCGCCGTCCGTTGGATGTGGATGTGACGCTGCTCTATGGTTACGGGTTTCCGCGCTATCGCGGCGGACCACTGAAATGGGCTGATCTGCAAGGGTTGGCCGGGGTGTTGTCAGATATCCGGAACTGGTCGGAGGAAGATGACTATTTCTGGCAACCGGCACCTTTGCTGGAGCAGCTGGTGGCTGAAGGGCGCACATTTGAAGATCTGAACAAAGCTGGTTGAGAATTTGGCTTCAGGTGTAGTCTCGAGGGAAGGCCTGACAGCACGCCGGCATATCCGTAGCCGTATTGCAAAACGCATTGGCTGATCGCAGTGTTGGCTTGCAGTTTATGTTCGGAGCGGTGAAGTGCACTTGAAACAGAATGACGGAGATCACCCACGGGTCCGGCGATCGGGCTGCCAAAATGCGGTCGGGTTCGAGATTGATTTGTCAGACCCCGAGGGATGTGCTCGCTGTCACCTTACGATCTGTGAGGATCACCTGAACAGTCAGGGCATCCTGCATGGCGGGATCATCGCCATGTTGCTGGATGTGGCATGTGGGAACACTGCCTCTGCCTGGTTCGATCGCCAAGAGCACCCTATGGTGCTGACGCTTTCGCTGAACACCAGCTACGTTGCAGCAATCAGAAAAGGCCGGGTGACCGCCGTGGGACGACCGTCAGGAGGCGGACGCAAGCTGGCCCATATCCATGGAGAACTGCACAGTCAGGATGGCGTTTTGATCGCCACGGCAGCAGGAGTGTTCAAGCGCGGTTCCGCAAGATAAAGCGCGGAGTTCGTTCGTGTCCGCGCGACATTGGCTTTACCAATCCAGCCAGTGGTTTTGGGCCCGGCATCGCGCAACGCGCGATGCCGGGCCCAACAGACGGAGATGTTCCGTCAGGAACATTAACGACTGGCGGGAGAGCGCCGAGGTTAGTCGAGCGCCGTTTCTGCCGCCGCACGAACGGCGCGGATGTTTTCGCCATACACCTCGGGATTGGATACGGAGCCACCCTTGAAGACCGCTGAACCGGCCACCAGAACATCAGCGCCAGCGGCTGCAACCAGTGGAGCGGTTTTTGGGTCGACACCGCCATCAATTTCGATGTGGATCGGGCGGTCTCCGATCATGGATCGCAGCCGGCGGACCTTGTCGGTCATGTCGATGAATTTCTGGCCGCCAAACCCCGGGTTCACTGTCATCACGCAGACAAGATCTGCAAGGTCCAGAAGATGCTCAACCGCTTCAGCCGGAGTGCCGGGGTTCAGTGCGACACCGGCTTTCATTCCAGCCGCCCGGATTGCTTGCAGCGTGCGATGGGTGTGAGGTCCTGCCTCGACATGGGCCGTCAGGATATCAGCCCCGGCGTCAGCATAGGCCTGAATGTAAGGGTCGACCGGAGCGATCATCAGATGCACGTCCATCACGGTTTTCACATGTGGCCGAAAGGCTTTTACTGCTGGCGGACCAAATGTCAGGTTCGGAACGAAATGCCCGTCCATCACGTCGACATGGACCCAGTCGGCGCCCTGCGCCTCGATGGCCTGAATCTCCTGCCCGAAATTGGCGAAATCGGCGGAAAGGATCGACGGAGCGATCTTGATGCTGCGGTCAAAGCTCATGCTGGCCTCGTGGATTGGAGTGCGTTGCGGCTGATATAGGTGGTTTTTGCGGTCGCGGACAGTCGTATCTGCGTAAACGCGGTGCATTGTGGTGCTGCAAATTGATCTGCTACAACCTGTGCTGTTCACCGCAAATTCTGATTTCAGTTGAGGACTTAGGACCTGTACTCGGATTGTCTGACCCGTATCTTCATAACTATATGAAGAGATGAACTATTTCGGGGAACGGACAATGTTCGGTTTCAGGTCATCCAAAAAAGGCGCGCAGGTGCAGGCCGACTACGAAAAAGGCCGGAAGGATGTACTCTACTCAAAACAGCTCAGTAAACGTGGCCGAAAAATGATGTGCTGGTTGTCAATCGGGCTGATCATGGCACGCGCGAAAGTGAGTGGTGCGGAGAAACCCGACTTTTCGTTGATTCCCGCTTGGGCCAGTCTTGCACCGGTCGAGCGCAAAGCGCTGAGAATTGCGCATCTTGCCATGTACGGGGATGAGGGTGATGTGATCGATGCGATGACTGCCCACCCGCATTTGAGCGGCTGGGTCATGTCCATTCAGAGCAGCGCCAGAAGCTACATGGAAGAACTGGGTAGCAAGACCCTTGATCGTGCGATGCTCTATCATGAATATCTGACCGATTTCGGTCACTGGTCGAATCTAAAGCCCTATCCCCATGCAGAGGGCGCGGCCCGCGTGCCGCATTTCATTGCGGTCCTCGTCTATACGACCCTCTCAGCCGAACTGCGTTTTCTTGACAGGCGATACACCCTTCCCGACCCGGGTTTTGAAATCTCGATCAGTGACAATGGGTTTCTCAATTGGCTTGAAGAATACCGTGATCCGGATTTCTGGCCTGAACTGATCCGGGGAATGAACCCGGATCTGGATTCGGCGCTGCCTGTCATCGGATGGATCGTTCAGCAGCCAGATTGCGATCGTGCTACTGCGGCGCAGGCGTTTGTTCTTTTGGATGGAGACAGCATTGTTGGCAAAAGCAGGGCAGACTTGTATGGCCAGCGCGAGAACCTTTGCGCGGATATCTGCGAGCGGGCCGCGAATGGTGGTTATGAGCGTCAGGAGTTGTCATTGGCGGCAGTGGGTCTGGCCGAGGACCCGGCGGAACGGTTTCGAAGATACGCGAACGCCGAGATCAGCGGCGACATTCCTTCACCTGCTGCCCTGTTCGCTGGTTCTGTCGATGGAAGAGCCCTACAAACACCGTTTTACATTCACTCGGAAGATACAGTCGCGCTGGCACTGATCTGACCGTTGGCTGATGGGCAGCCCGCCCGCCGCCGTTACAAAACTTTCATCGCAGTGACACACAGCCGTTGATTCCGAGCTTTAGCTGACCCCCCAACACGATTTGGGGGTGGCACGTGCTGCGCATAGAAAAACTGACCAAGCGCTTCGGCGAAAATGTTGCCGTGGATGCTGCGACGCTTGATGTAGACAAGCCGTGTATGATCGGAATTATCGGTCGGTCCGGTGCAGGCAAGTCGACACTGCTGCGGATGATCAACCGCCTTACGGATTCGAGTGACGGTCAGATCCTGTTTGAAGGTCGGGACATCACTCAACTGAAAGGTCGCGACAAGCGCGCGTGGCAGGCTGACTGTGCGATGATCTTTCAGCAGTTCAATCTGGTACCCCGCCTTGATGTCGTATCAAACGTTCTGCACGGGACGCTGAACCGGCATTCGACCCTGGCCACAATGTTCAACCTGTTCCCGATGGAGGATATCCACCGGGCCATCGATATCCTGGACCGCCTGGGCATTGCCGAGCATGCGCCTAAGCGGGCCGAAGCCTTGTCGGGCGGCCAGCAGCAGCGCGTCGCCATCGCGCGCGCTCTGATGCAGGATCCCAGCATCATTCTGGCGGATGAGCCGATTGCCTCGCTGGACCCGATGAATGCGCAGGTCGTGATGCAGGCCCTGCGCCGTATCCACGAAGAGGACGGCCGCACTGTCATCGCAAACCTTCACACGCTGGATACCGCACGTCGCTATTGCGATCGCGTGGTTGGCATGCGCGACGGGCGCATCGTGTTTGACGGGTTGCCCGAGCAGCTGACCACGGGGGTTGCCCGCGAAATCTATGGCGCCGACGCCAGCTTCTCGGAAGAAGCGACATCGACCGAGATCGAAACGCTCGACGCCACCCAAAAGGCCCTGATGGAAGCCGAGGCCACCATCTGAGCCACCCCCACCACCTTTCATCGCCCGGCCCGATGAGAGGTCGGGGTAATCAAACTGGAGAGAGACAGATGAAAATACTAATGGCTGCCCTTGTTGCGACCACTGCCATGGCCGCACCTGCAATGGCTCAGGACATCAGCGAATTCCGCATCGGTATTCTGGGCGGCGAAAACGCTCAGGACCGTCTTAACAACAACGAGTGCCTGCGGGAATATACCGAAGATGCGCTGGGCGTTGAGACCAAGCTGTTTGCCCCAGCCGACTATAACGGTGTTATTCAGGGTCTGCTGGGCGGCACCATCGACATGGCATGGCTGGGCGCGTCGGGCTACGCCAAAACATATCTGAGCGATCCTGAGGCGGTTGAGCCGGTTCTGGTCAAAGTGAATGTCGACGGCGGCTACGGCTACTACTCGATCGGGTTTGCCCGCAAGGACAGCGGCATCACCTCGCTGGACGACATGAAGGGCAAGACCTTTGGTTTTGGCGACCCGAACTCGACCTCGGGCTATCTGATACCGTCGATCGAAATCCCGCAGGCCACTGGTGCGACCATGGATTCAGGCGACTACTTTGGTGAAGTGAAGTTCACCGGCGGTCACGAGCAAACCATCGTTGCAGTCAACAATGGCGACGTTGACGGTGGCGTTACCTGGGCTGACGGTCTGGGCAACTGGGAAGACGGCTACAACTCGGGCGCCCTGCGCCGCGCTGTTGATGCCGGTCTGGTCGACATGAACGACATGGTCGAAATCTGGAAATCCAAGCCGATCCCGGAAGGTCCGGTAGTTCTGCGCACCGCGCTGCCTGCGGATGTCAAAGAAAAGATGACTGCCCTGATGGCTGGCCTGCATGAGAAAGACCGCGAATGCTTCTACGGTGTTGCCGCGGGTGAGGCAAAAGCGTTCGAGCCGATCACGCATGACGCCTACGAAATCATCATCGAAGCACGCAAGCTGAAGTCCAACTAAGCCTGCTTATCCAATGATCGGGGTCTGGTATTGAACCGGACCCCGTTTTCCCTTCAGGAGCATTCCATGACAGACCTGACTGCAGGGTCCCAAAGCGTCGATCAGATCCGCGACGAATATACAGCGATGACGCGACGCAAGAGGGTCTATGGTGGTATCCTTCTGATCCTGTTCGTGGCTTTGATGGCTGCGGGATTCCGCACCGCTGACAGCCGCAATGCGGGAAGCTTCACCGACGGCTGGCATCGCATTCTGGACTATCCGGCAGAGGTGCTAACGGAAGCTTGGGAAAAGATCGGCGCGATGCCGGCGAACCTTGTCGAGTTTTTTCCCGCATTGATCGAGACGCTGAACATCGCGGCGGCGGCGACTTTGGTCGGGACGATCGGCGGAACGTTTCTGGCGCTGATGTCGACGCGGGGCATGGCGCTTTGGCCATCCCTGATCCCGGTCTTCCGCCGGATCTCGGATATCTTCCGCGCCATACCCGAGATCGTGATTGCGCTGGTTCTTATCTTCATTCTGGGTGGTGGCCCGATCCCGGCGATGATCGCCATTGCCATTCACACGGCGGGCGCGCTGGGCAAGCTGTTCTCAGAGGTCAATGAAAACGCCTCGCTAAAACCGGTTGAAGGGTTGCAGTCGGTCGGGGCCAACTGGTCGCAGCGCATGTATCTGGGCGTGATCCCGCAGGTCGGGCCGAACTATGTCAGCTATGCGCTATTGCGGTTCGAGATCAACATCCGCGCCTCGGCCATTCTGGGCTTCGTCGGTGCGGGTGGTCTGGGCTATGAGCTGCGTAATGCCATGTCCTGGGGACAGGGGCGTTACGATGAGGCTGCGGCCATCTTCATCCTGCTTTTCGTCACCATCGTTATCGTGGATCAGCTGTCCGGGCTGCTGCGCGATCGCCTGACCCACGGGTCGGAAAAAGGAGCTACGGCATGAGTACCTTTGCCACCGACCTGTCGATAGATGACCTCAAGGCCGAGGCCGACCGCCTGTTCAGCCGCAAGCGTATCGTGAACTTTGGATTGCCGGGTCTGGTTGTTCTGTACCTGATCTATGTCTTCTTCGCCTTTGACGTGCCCGGGCTGGCCGAACGCGCCAATTGGGAAAACGGCAAGACGTTGGTTTCGGACAGCTACAGCTACAAAACCCATGTCGAGCGCGACAACCGCAATGGAGAAGTCTCGGTTGCCATCGAGGGTGAGCGCAAGGGTGCCTATCCCGAGGGGACCGCACCGGATTGGGTCGCGTTGGGTGAGACGACCGTGATCGATCTGGAAGACGGACACGTTGTGCGCTTTGGTCCCGATACGGTCGAGTACGACATCCCCGGTTATGGTATGGTACGCGCGACACCCAGCCGATCCGCTGGCGTGCAGGCGGAATTGCCATCAGAGGATGTGCCTGAATGGATCAATGTCTCCAAGAACCGTTTGGCGATCACGACGGATGCGGGCCGTCTGACGGTTACCCGCAACCGATCAGAAGTGTTCCGCTATTTCACCGGTTGGGAGCTGTTCTGGTTCACGCTGGATAGCCCGTATTACGGAAAATCCTTCTCGGAGTTGATGGGGCGTGCCGCATCAGGTGAAGCCGGTGCGATCTTCAATGACTTCTGGACCAACAAGATGTGGCGGCATCAGGATGTGGCCTGGGCGATCTTTGAGACCATTCTGATGGCCTTTCTGGGAACCCTTGGGGCTGGCCTGATCGCATTGCCGCTGGCCTTCATGGCGACGCGCAATTTCAATCCGTTGCGGTCGGTACGCTTTGTCACGCGCCGGGTGTTCGATTTTGTCCGTGGCGTGGATGCGCTGATCTGGACAGTTGTTCTGGCCCGGGCCTTTGGTCCCGGTCCGCTGACAGGGGCGCTGGCCATTCTGGTGACGGATACCGGCACATTCGGCAAGATTTTCTCGGAGGCGCTGGAAAATGTGGATCAGAAGCAGATCGAAGGTGTGCAATCCACCGGAGCGAACGCGCCACAGCGCTATCGCTTTGGCGTGATTCCGCAGATCACTCCGGTGTTGTTGAGCCAGTTGCTTTACTTCCTCGAATCCAACACCCGCAGTGCCACCGTAATCGGTGCGATCACCGGCGGCGGAATCGGTCTGCTGCTGACGCAAGCCATCATCACGCAAAAAGACTGGGAAGAGGTCGCCTACTACATTGTTCTGATCATCCTGATGGTGATGCTGATGGATTGGTTCTCGGGCTGGCTGCGCCGACGTCTGATCCAGGGTGAAACCGGAAAGACGCGCAAGCCGCGGGATCGCAAGGGCAAGCCGTTCCTATTGCCGTGACCTAAGAACAAGGACAAAAAGACCATGGCGCGACTGCGTTCTGACCAGCCGTTCATCCATCCCGATTGCCAGATTACCGGCAGCACTTTTGGCGAGTTTGTCGAGATCGGTGCTGGTACCCGCGTAGCGAATTCCGAGTTCGGCGATTACTCCTATTGCGACCGAACCTGCGACATCGCCAATGCCCGGATCGGCAAGTTTGCGAACATCGCCAGTTTCACTCGGATCGGGGCGACCGATCATCCGATGGAGAAAGCCTCGCTGCATCATTTCCACTATCGGTCAGCTGACTATTGGGACGATGCCGAGGACGATGCCGACTGGTTTGCCCATCGCGCGGGTCGCACAGCGTTTATCGGCCATGACACGTGGATTGGTCATGCCGCGATCATCAAGCCCGAGGTTACCATAGGCCATGGCGCGGTCGTCGCCTCGGGTGCGATTGTCACCAAGGATGTAGCGCCCTACACGATTGTTGCTGGTGTGACTGCACAACCGGTGCGTCGTCGCTTTCCCGAGGATATTGCAGATCGCATGATGGCACTGGCCTGGTGGGATTGGGACAACAGCAGGCTTCGTACTGCCCTGCCAGATTTCCGTGCCATGTCTGCCGAAGCATTTCTGGAAAAACACGAGGCGTGATCCAGTCAGCCAAGACGACTCCCGCGCCCGCAGGGGCATAGGCTGCGCCGGGCCCAACGGGATGAGGCCTCCGTCAGGAGGCTGAAGACGTGCAGGAGCACTCCATTTATTCATCGCTTAGGGTGAGTGTCACGCGCTCACCCGCGAATACGGTCTTGCCATATTCAACGGGCTGTCCGTCAGGATCAGCGTTTACCCCCAGCGAATGCAGCACGGGGGCGCCTTCGGTCAAATGCAGGTGCAGTGCCTGCGTTGCGCTGGCGGATCGCGCGGTCAGGCGGGTCGAAATACGGGTGTAATCCGGCACCCCACAGGTCTGCAGTGCCTTTGTAACCGATGCATTTTCGGACAGGGCATCCAGCAGATCGGGAAATCGCTCTGCCGGAAAGACGCTCTGAAACAGACCCACAGGTTGCCCGTCAGCCAGAGACAAGCCGTCATAGACATGAACCGGGTCACCTGTTTGCAGGCCGAGCGCTTCGGCCTCGGCCTCATCAGACGCGCGGGTTGTCAGGGCCAGCACTCGTTTGCCCGGGATCTTGCCGCTGGCCGAGATGTTCTTGTGGTATCTGACACGTTTGCCAATCGGGTAGTCGGTGGGGCGAGCCGAAACAAAAACGCCTGCACCGCGCCGGGCGTGGACCAGCCCGCGCTCGGCCAGATCGGACAGCGCCCGTCGGACGGTATGCCGGTTTACGCCATGGGTGGCGGCTAATTGCGCTTCGGTGGGCAGGCGGTCGCCGGTGTTGTAGCGGCCCTCGGCAATGTCCGAGGTCAGGGTCAGAGCGATGCTTTTCCAGATCGGTGTTTTGCTCATGTCATAAAAACTTCACGGCTGAGGAGATTGCGACTCGAGATCGACAGGTGTAATATTTGTCTAGTTGTATAGTAAAAATAGACAACCTGGCCAAGAGGCTTTGATGGTGGAACAGACAGATAAATCAGCCGAAGCGCGGCAAGCATGGATGGGTGTGCTGGCCCGGGCGCCGCAGGATGCCCTGATGGCACTATGGGACGGCCTGCAGCTGAACCCGACATATGAATGGCTGCGTGCGCCCGAAATCGGTGGCGTCATGGTGCGGGGTCGCACGGGTGGCACGGGTGCCCCGTTCAATCTGGGTGAGATGACAGTGACGCGATGCTCACTGCTGCTGAAGGATGGCACGGTCGGGCACGGCTATGTTCAGGGTAGGTCCCGGGATAAGGCCCGGACGGCAGCTTTGGTCGATGCGCTGATGCAGACCGGGTCTGCCGACATGGTCCGGGCAAAAGTGATAGATCCGCTGACGATGCAGATGCAGGCCGCCAAAACGGCACGTGCGGCCAAGGCAGCAGCCACCAAAGTCGAGTTCTTCACCATGGTACGCGGAGAAGACCAATGAACGCACAAACCCAATTCTCGGGCGGTTTCCGAAACGCTCCGGTTGATGCCTCACATGCCTTTCGTGCGGCAATGACCGTCATGGCGCGACCTGGAGAGATTCGTGACCTGACTGGCGCTGAACCCCCTGCACCTTTGTCCATAGCGGCGGGTACGTTGCTGTTGACCCTATGTGATCCAGAAACCCGCGTTCACCTTGCCGGGGAGGCTGATACCGAAGCGGTGCGGAAATGGCTGACCTTCCAAACCGGTGCGCCGATTGTTGCGGCAGCCGAGGCCGATTTTGCGGTGGGTCGCTGGGATGATCTCATGCCGCTGAACACCTACCGGATCGGTACGTCGGAGTATCCCGACCGGTCTGCCACGCTGATCGTGGAATGCGATGCGCTCGAACAGCAGGGTGCAGTACTCAGCGGACCGGGCATCAAGGAGGTGGCGCATCTTTCGCTTCCGGATATCGCTGTCCTGACAGGCAATGCGGCGCTCTACCCACTGGGATGCGACTTCTTTTTCACCAGCGGAACGCAAGTCGCGGCATTGCCGCGCAGCACGCAGATCAGGGCGGAGGGTTAAGCGATGTATGTTGCTGTAAAAGGTGGTGAGAAGGCCATCGAAAACGCCCATGCCTGGCTGGCTGAGGAACGGCGCGGATCAACGGATGTTACCGAACTGAGCCTTGCGCAGATCCGGGAACAACTGAGCCTTGCCGTGAACCGCGTGATGGCCGAAGGATCCCTGTTCGATCCTGATCTTGCGGCGCTGGCGATCAAACAGGCGCGCGGCGATCTGATAGAGGCGATTTTCCTGATCCGGGCCTATCGCACGACACTGCCGAGATTTGGCTATTCCAATCCGGTTGAAACAGGTGACATGGCGTGTGACCGTCGTATCTCAGCCACTTTCAAGGATGCGCCAGGCGGGCAGGTGCTGGGCCCGACTTTTGATTACACGCACCGTCTGCTGGATTTCAAGCTGGCCGCTGACGGAGAGGTGGCTGCCGCGCCCGAAGGTTCTGCCCGGCAGGAGCCAACACCTCATATCACCGAATTCCTCAAGGGTGAGGATATCATTCAGGACGAACCGCCCAGCGACGCAACACCGGGAGACCTAACGCGCGAGCCGATGGAATTTCCGTCAAACCGGCCACTGCGCCTGCAATCCCTGACACGCGGGGATGAGGGGTTTGTGCTGGGCATGGCTTACTCAACTCAGCGTGGCTATGCCCGCAACCACGCTTTTGTCGGAGAGTTGCGGATCGGCAAGGTCGCTGTTGAGATGGATATCCCCGAACTGGGGTTTGCCATTGAGATCGGCGAGATCGAGTTGACCGAATGCGAAACGGTGAACCAGTTCAAGGGTTCCAAAACCGAACCGCCGCAGTTCACGCGCGGATATGGGCTGGTATTCGGCCAGTCGGAACGTAAATCCATCGCCATGGCTCTGGTAGACCGTGCCCTGCGCTGGGAAGAATTGGGTGAGGACAATCTTGGCGCCCCTGCGCAGGATGAGGAATTTGTCCTCAGCCACTCAGACAACATTCAGGCCACCGGATTCCTCGAACACATCAAGCTACCGCATTACGTGGATTTCCAATCCGAGCTGGAACTGGTCCGCAAACTGCGCCGTGAGGCCGAAGAGCGGATCACACCGAAGGAGGCAGCGGAATGAAGGCCGTCGTTTTTGATATCGGTGGCGTGCTGATTGACTGGCAGCCGCATCTTGCCTGGGTTGAAGTATTGGGCTCAGAAGAGGCCGCGCACGCGTTCATTGAGCGCACGGATTTCCTGACGCGTAATGCCCGCGGAGACAACGGCGAACGCTTTGCCGATCTGGCGCAGGAACTTGAGGACCCGCAGGATCAAACCCTGTTTGCCGCTTACGTCGAACTGTACACGCGCACCGTTGAAAACCCGATCCATGGTACATGGGATGTGCTGGAGCGGCTTAAGACGCAGGGGACTCCGGTTCATGCCATCACCAACTGGTCAGCTGAAACTTGGCCGGAAGGGTTGAAGGTTCATCCGCGTCTTGGCGATGTTTTCGGAACGCTTGTCGTTTCGGGGCAGGAGGGTGTGATGAAGCCCGACGCGCGGATTTTCGAGCTGCTCTGCGAACGAGCAGGTATCGCGCCTCAGGACTGCGTGTTCATTGATGACGGTTTGCACAATGTCGAAGGCGCGCGCGCTGTCGGCATGGACGGCATACACTTTACCACTCCGCGAGCCTTGGAGATTGAGTTGACCGAAAGAGGTTTCCTATGAGCGAGTATAATTTCGCCTATCTGGATGAACAAACCAAACGAATGATCCGCCGCGCCATTCTCAAAGGGCTGGCGGTGCCGGGTTATCAGGTGCCTTTTGCCAGTCGCGAAATGCCGATGCCCTATGGCTGGGGAACAGGCGGGGTGCAGGTTTCTGCCGCAACCCTGACGCCCGAGGATACGTTCAAGGTGATCGATCAGGGTGCGGATGATACGACCAACGCCGTTTCTATCCGTAAGTTCTTTGAAAACACCGCAGGTGTTGAGACCACGGAAGAGACCGAGAAAGCAACGGTCATCCAGACGCGCCACCGTATCCCCGAGGCAAAGCTGCGCGAGGATCAGATCATCGTCTATCAGGTGCCGATCCCGGAGCCTCTGCGCTTTCTAGAGCCGCGCGAGACCGAGACGCGCAAGATGCACAGCCTCGAGGAATACGGTCTGATGCATGTGAAGCTGTACGAGGATATCAGCCAGCACGGGGCGATTTCGACCGCCTATGCCTATCCGGTGAAAGTCTCGGATCGCTATGTCATGGACCCGTCGCCGATCCCGAAATTCGACAACCCCAAGCTTGAGATGGACGCGATCCAACTGTTTGGTGCGGGGCGCGAGCAGCGGATTTACGCGGTACCCCCGCATACCAAGGTCGTGAGCCTTGATTTCGAGGATTACCCGTTCGAGGCGACCAAGGCCAATCATCCATGTGACCTGTGCGGGGCCGAAGACAGCTATCTGGACGAGGTGATCATGGATGACGCAGGCAACCGGATGTTTGTTTGCTCGGATACCGATTATTGCCGGTCACGCCGCGAGGCGGGCCATGTGGGCCGACTGGCCGAGGAGGACGCGGCATGACCCCCCTGTTGCAGGTCAAAGGCATCGAGAAACGCTATGGCGCGCGGATCGGATGCACGGATGTAGGTTTCGATCTCTACCGTGGTGAGGTGATGGGGATTGTCGGTGAAAGCGGATCGGGCAAGTCGACGCTGCTGAATTGTCTGGCCGGGCATCTTGAGCCTGATGCAGGGCAGGTGGTTTTTGATACCCGTGCCGATGGGCCGGTGGATACGGTTACCATGTCGGAACCCGAGCGCCGGATGCTGAGCCGAACGGACTGGGCTTTCGTGCATCAACATGCGCGTGATGGCCTGCGCATGTCAGTCAGTGCCGGGGGCAACATCGGAGAGCGGCTGATGGCCGTTGGTGACCGGCACTATGGTGATATCCGCGATAAGGCGATCGACTGGCTTGGGCGGGTCGAGATTGAAGCGGCGCGGGTTGATGACCGGCCAACAGCGTTTTCGGGCGGGATGCAACAGCGCCTGCAGATTGCGCGCAATCTGGTGACCGGCCCCCGGCTGGTGTTCATGGACGAACCAACGGGTGGTCTGGATGTTTCGGTTCAGGCGCGTTTGCTGGACCTGCTGCGCGGACTGGTGCGCGAAATGGGGCTGAGCGCCATCATTGTTACCCATGATCTGGCGGTCGTTCGCCTGTTGGCGGACCGGTTGATGGTGATGAAAGACGGTCACGTGGTCGAGGCCGGGCTAACCGATCAAGTATTGGATGATCCGCAGCATGCTTACACTCAATTGCTGGTCTCCAGTGTGCTGCAGGTGTGAGGGCGAGGAAGATGATTGAACTCAAGGACGTGAGCAAAAGCTTCACACTGCACAATCAGGGCAGTGCGGTAATCCCGGTGATGGAAGGCGCTTCGCTAAAGGTTGCCCCCGGAGAATGTGTTGCCCTGACCGGTGCGTCAGGCGCAGGCAAATCGACGCTGATGCGGGTGATTTATGGCAACTATCTCGCCGCATCGGGTCAGGTGCTGGTAGGTGGGCTTGATGTGGCCAAAGCCGAGCCACGCGAGATTCTGGCGCTGCGCCGGGAAACGCTTGGTTATGTCAGCCAGTTTCTGCGCGTCGTGCCGCGGGTGCCGACGCTCGAAGTCGTGGCAGAGCCTTTATTGGCTGTGGGTTGTGAGAAGCAGGCGGCGCTGGACAAGGCGGCTGAATTGTTGAAGCGGTTGAACATACCTGAACGTTTGTGGACCCTCAGCCCGACAACATTCTCGGGCGGTGAACAGCAGCGGGTGAACATTGCGCGCGGGTTTGCGCATGAATACCCCGCGATGCTGCTGGATGAACCGACGGCCAGCCTGGACGCACAGAACAGGGAAACCGTTCTGTCGCTGATCAAAGAGGCAAAGGAACGCGGTGCAGCAATTGTCGGGATCTTTCACGATGTAGATGCGCGGGAACGGGTTTGCGATCGCGAGGTCAACGTTTCGGAATTCACGCCGGGGGTGGCCGCATGAGGCTGGCGCCTGTCATAGCGGTTGTCGGACCTTCCGGGGTCGGCAAGGACAGCGTGATGGAGGCGCTGGAGGCGCGGGCCAACGGCATTCAGCGGGTTAGGCGGGTTATCACGCGTCCTGAAGGTGAAGAAGGCGAAGAATTTGAGAGGGTCTCGGTCGATGTGTTCGAGCAGATGTTGCTGGATGGCGCATTTGCTTTGCACTGGCCTGCACATGGTCTGCATTATGGAATTCCGCAAGAGATTGTGGAACAGCGGCGAGAGGCAAAGGCCGTTCTGGTCAATCTGTCGCGATCCGTATTGTTGCAGGCGCAGGACGAGTTTGGTGAGTTGATCGTGGTTTCGCTAACTGCTGATGCAGAGGTTCTTGCGCAGCGCCTTTCGTCGCGCGGCCGGGAAAGCTCGGCAGAGCAGATGCGTCGATTGGGCCGGGCGAGGGCACCGCTGCCTGAAGGTCTGAACCGGGTTATCGAAGTCGATAACTCCGGATCGCTTGATGACACGGTGAATGAAATCCTGACCGGTCTTCAACCGGAGAGGGCGTAGCGATGGATCAGGTGAAACCGACCGTCATCAGCCTCGCCCATCAGTGCCAGATCATTGATCCGGAATGGGGTGGGCAACAGCGGACCAAGACGGGTTTCCAGCGCCGCTTGAACACTACTCAGCGTGGGCTTGTCCAGTTTGCCGCTGAGCGTGATGTGAAAGCGAAACGAGTCCAGAACATAAGGGTAGCCCCAGTTGGTCAGGTTGGCATCCTGTTCCATCGACAGGCCCGCAGCGCGACGGCGGGCCAGTTCATCCTCGGTCGCGGGTGCCCGGAACCGGTCGAGGTCACGCACGCAGGCAGCAGCCAGCTCCCCAAGCTGGCCGGTATTGCCGTGAGGGCGCAGAGCCAGGAAACGGCCCAACCGCGCAATCTCCAAACCATCCAGCGAGATCGGGGCGTAAGACGCGGCAAGTTGCGCGCAAGCATCCTGCAGCTGCGTTACCGACCGCCCCTGGTACAGGCGGAAGGGCGGTTTCATAGTGGCATGCAGCCCATATTTGCGCGGAGTTTCGGTAACCGAGGCCACATCGATACCATCGACGACCGGATGCGCCGCCTCGGATCCGGCTTCCATGTCCCAACCCAACCAGTTGGTTGCGAATTTCGTCCAGTCCGCATCGGCGGGTGGCGCAAAATAGATCGCGTATCGCGTGAATGTCACATTGGCCTCCTATTGCGTGGCCTACCCAATAGTTCAAACTACGTGAAGTTCAGATGACAGAAGAATTGATCCTTGCCAATGCCACGCTTGTTCTGCCCGAAGAAACTGTAATCGGCAGTGTCCGGATTGTCGGCGAGAACATCACCGAAATCGATACGGGTAACTCGGTTCCTGCGGGCGCGATCGATTGTGAGGGGGACTACATCAGTCCCGGTCTGGTCGAGCTGCACACCGACAATCTGGAGCGTCATATTCAGCCACGCCCGAAAGTGGACTGGCCTCATGCTGCAGCGATCATTGCGCATGATGCTGAACTGGCAAGCACGGGTATCACGACGGTGTTTGACGCCATGCGTGTGGGGTCGATCCCCAGTGGTCAGGCCCGGTATCTGAAATATGCGCGCGGATTGTCCGAAGAGCTTTGGCAGCTACGGGAACAGGATGCGCTGAAGATCAGCCACTTCCTGCATTTGCGGGCCGAGGTTTGTTCCGAGACGCTGGTTGATGAGCTGGATGAGTTTGGCCCCGAGGATCGCGTCGGTCTGGTGTCTCTGATGGATCATACACCTGGGCAGAGGCAGTTTCGCGACCTCTCAAAGCTCAAGGCTTATGTACAGGGCAAGCACAGCATGGACGATGATATGTTCAAGCAGCATATCGACCAGTTGCAGGGGCTGCGGGACCGGAACGGTGACCGGCACGAGGTCGAAACGGTCAAGGCAGCCCGCCGCTTTGGCGCGGTGCTGGCCAGCCATGATGACACGACCGAGGATCAGGTTCGTGTCTCGGCAGGGCACGGTATTCGCCTTGCCGAGTTTCCAACCACGGTCGAGGCCGCACGCGCCTGCCATGATCACGGTATCAAGGTGATGATGGGCGCACCGAACGTCATCCGGGGTGGGTCGCATTCGGGCAATGTGGCGGCGCGAGAGCTGGCCGAGCTTGGCCATCTGGACATCATGTCTTCGGATTACGTGCCGTCAGCATTGCTGCTTTCCGCAGCGATGCTGGGCGAGATGTGGGGTGATCTGGCAAGGGGTATGAAAACCGTCACGCTTACCCCTGCACAGGCCGCCGGTTTGACTGACCGTGGAGAATTGCGGGCCGGAACGCGCGCCGATCTGATCCGGTTCCGGATGCGTGCCGGTGTTCCGGCGCTGAGTGCAGTCTGGTCCCGAGGGCGTCGGGTCGCCTGACGAAGGGCCGTTCAGGTGCGATAGAACAGATAACGGTCCGGGGCTATGGTCTCGGGCCCTTTGATCTGATCGAAGCCTACCAGAGGCTGGCCAGAGATCAGCAATCCACCCGGCAACATTACATTGGCAATCATCGGGCTGAGCCGCGCGGCCTCGGCCACGTCTTCGGATTTGATGCCGCGCCCGAAATCGTAATGCGCCATAGCAATGCCCCTACCGTTTTGTGCCAGTTTTTCCAGCATCGGTTCGGCCTCGCCCTGCAGAAAGTCCTCGGCTGGCGGAGTGCTGTCGGGATGGCACTGCAGCACACGGTCCATCACCCAGATCCGGCGGCTGGGCAGGATTTCGCGCAGGTGATCATAGGTGCGGCCATTCCCGAGCCCCATATCCAGAACATCGCCGTCGACGCCGCTGATCTGTGCGGCAGCCCAGTTCAGACCATCGCGCTGCGCGGTCAGGCGGCGCAGCATGGAATCCAGTCGGCTCATCGGGAACTCCTTGAGTAGTCAGTCGCGCGGCATTGTCCAGACGGTTGCCGGACCGTCCAGAAGTCTGCGCAGTAAATCTTCGGTAAAGGTCCAGATGTCTTGATCATGAACAAGGTGATGGGTCAACACGCCAAAGGGTTCGGTGTTATCTCCAGAACCTTCTCGGCGGTCTTTCAGTAACTGGACGGTTTTGGCGATCAGCATATCTGGGGCCGCCAAGCCGCGCGTACCGCGCCAGTCAATGGGGTCAAGATGGGTGTTGATCTGTTCCAGTCCGGGTGCCGCGTTTGCGGCCTTTCGTGGCGTGGCAGTCGACAGAACACGATAACCCATCCCCGGAAGCTCGGCGGCAACCTCTGAATCAATTCGGTTCCACGGGGGAACGAACATCGGTCGCAGCGTTTCACCAAACAGCTCCCGTAGTCTTGTCAGGCCCGCTTTTGCATCGGCAGTGATGTCATCCAGCGAGCGGTGCAGGCGGAATTCGGCCTTCTTTTCCTTTTTCGGAGCGTGATTTTGATGCGCCCAGCCGTGTACGACAGGGATCAGGGCAGGCTCTTTGGCCATATATTTTGACAGTGCCTGATCCGCATCGCGGGGAATGACGGCAAGGTGGACGGGCAGGTCGAGGCGGTTGCTCAGGTCGGTTAAGACATCCAGTTGTGGGGTTGGGGTCACGGCGTCATCATCGCGCCACCAAAGCGGAAGGGTCAGACCTTGGGTCTGCCATTCCTCCAATTCTGCGTGCAGGGGGCGCCAGTCTGGGGTCATTGTCTGCGCTCCAGTAAGCCTGTTGCGATTTCAACAGATCGCTTAGCACCGTCAAAGCCGTGCTGCATCGCGTCGCGCGGCCCGTCCGTGATGACGCGCATCAGCGCATCAGACAGGCTTTGTCCGTTCAATTCACTGCTGGGCAGAACCTCGATTGCCGGAAGTTGTGCGAGGCTTTGCCCCCGCAGGCCTTGCTCGACCTCTTTGCCATCGTCAAACGGTATCAGAACGGACGGAGTGCCGGATTGCAGCAGGTCCATCGCAGTGTTGTAGCCGCACATGCTGACCGATGCCTTGGCCAGCGGCAGCATCTGGCGAAAGTCAGGGCGTACCGGTTCAAGTGTTACAGGTGCATCACCAGCAAGCTGTGCCAGTTCACTGATGCGGGTGGTTGCATCCTGACCGCCGACCAACATGCGCCAGTGCGTGTTTGGCATCTTTCGGGCGGCCTCGATGGCTGCGCGAAAGATCGGTTGTCCGACCGAGCCTCCACCAGCGCTGACCAGAATCTCGTCTGTTCCGATGCTTTCGGGATGGGGTGATGGCGCAGAGGGCGCAACGAAACCCGTATAGTGCAGCCGGTCCGCCAGAGCTTCCGATACCGGCCAACTGATGTTCAGCGGCGTGATCCGGGGATCAGAGTGCACGAGAATTCCGTCATAGTACTGTGCCACAACCTCATCGGCACGTTCTGCCTTTGAGGGTTTTGAGGGCGGCGCGAGGATATCGCGGATCGAGCCCAGAATGACGGGGCGTGTAGGGAGCTCCTGTGCGGCCTCAAGTGCGGCCTGAAACTCTGCCGCCAGACTGCGGCGTCCGAACGGATAAAGCTCGGTTATCAGAATCTGAGGCTGAAAGCTGCCGACAGCCTGTATCAGCGCATTGGCGCGAGCCTCCTGATAGGCTGGCGTGGCGATGTCGCCGGTCTGGGTCAGAAGTCGCGTGAAATCGGTGCCGTCTGATCGCAGGGGCGGCAAACCAAGCAAAGTCATTCCGCTGGTGTCCAGCTGCGGTGCGGGCATCCCGCCGGAGACCACAAACACGTCATGCCCTTGTTCAACGAAGGCACGGCCAAGGGTCAGGGCCCGGCTCAGATGACCGGTTCCCAGCAGATGGGTGACGACGATCATCACCCTCATGCGGACACCTCGCGCGGCGTCAGGCGGACGGGTTCAGGCACCGGGGCCATCGTGTCGAGATCCACGACGAAAAGGCGGTTGCGTTTGATCTTGAACGGGGCGGGACCAGAGAAATCCCAACCCCACGCTTTTGCCAGAATGACCCGCATGATACCGATATGGCACACGGCAATTGCATCGTTCTGCAATCCCGACACCCACGGCTCGAGACGCGCCCAGAGCTCCGCAGGGCTTTCGCCATTCGGGGGGCGGAAATCCCAGCCCCAGTCTTCGATGTGGCGATAGCCGCTGTCCGCCTCTTCGATGAGGTCGACGCCGCGCTGTCCTTCCCAGTCGCCCCAGTTCATCTCGATCAACGCATCTGAAGTCTGTGGATCATGGCCAGCCACCAGTTGCGCCGTCTCAAAGGCGCGGCCAAGTGGGCTTGCCCACAGCGAGGCCGTGTTCCACGGGTCCGGCAGTTGGTACCCGGCCAATTCAGCGCGCGCCTGCTCATCAAGTGCAATGTCGCTGCGGCCCTGAATGCGACCCGCGCGGTTCCAGTCGGTATGGCCATGACGCAGCAGTGCCAGTTTGCTCATGAGTGTTTCTCCAGCAGGGGTCGAACTGTGGCCCAGAACCGTTCTGTTGCAGATGGGATCAAATGGCGTTGGGCAACATAGGCCCGCGCCTTCGCACCCTCGGACTGACGCAATGCGGGATCGGCCAGCAATGTCTGAATTCGTTTGGCCAGCCCCTTTGCACCCGTTTCAATGGCAGGATGGTCCGCTGACATCAGCACATCGCGGACACCGGGGCGATCCTGCGCCACCACTGGCAGGCCGCTTGCCTGCGCTTCCAGATAGATCATTCCATAGGCCTCGTTCACACCGGGCCAGACAAGCATCGAAGCGGTTTCGTACACCTTCTGCAATGCGGTACGATCGAGCTGACCCAGAAACTGTACCCTATCATCAAAGGGTGCCACCAGGGTCTCGACCTCGGCACGGGCAGGGCCATCGCCTGCGATGTTCAGCTGCCAGTCGCCAGAGAGATGTTCCAGCGTGTCGGCCAGAATTTCATATGAGGCGAATTTGTCGCCGTGGCGCATCATCCCCACCGCCAGCATCGGCCCGTTGCAGGAAGACGCACCGGGAAGTTCGGAAATGGGCAGAAAGGGTGGCAGCTCGGACAGGGTTTGATTGCCGTACCGCTCCCGCTTTAGCGTGATCAGGTCGTTGGCGGTGTGATAGAAAATCACCTGTGCCGCGTCACAGGCATCGTGCGCAGATTGCGCAAAGCCGGACCATGGCCCCGTAAGTCGGCTGGTCGCACGTGTGCTTTCAAGCTGTACATACGGAATGCCGCGCGCGTGGGCGACCTTTGGACCCAGCAGGTCAGGGGCTTTGTAGTAGTTGTGGTAGGTCACCCAAAGATCGGTATCCCCGGGCATTTCCGCGACTAGGCGTGTAGCCTCCGCCTCGGCCGCTGTACGCAGCCTGTCCTGAATGGTGCTGTCGCCTGTTTTGTCGTAGATCCGCAATTCGGAGACCAGATCGACCCTATCGCCCTGTGCACCGATCGCATGCATCAGGTTCCGGGCCATTTCGCGATCACCCGAAGGAACCGGGCTTTGGGGTGACTTCATCGGAGCATAGAAGGCGACCCGGGCCATCAGGCCTCTTCCATGCACAATGCGTTCAGGCGTTCGGACAGGCGTGCGATACCGGGATCCATGCGGAATTCGGCGATCAGGCGATCGTAGGCCGCCTTTGCCATCCGTTCAGCTGCGCCGGGATTATTGGCCAGCGTTGTGATTGCCTGAGCCAAAGCAGCGGGATCATCATCGGACAGGATGCCGTGGACACCGGTTTCGATAAATTCGGGGATAGCCGATACGGGTGTGGAGAGGATGGGCAGACGCTGCGAAGCGGCTTCCATCAGCACATTCGGTAAACCGTCGCGGTCACCATCCTCGGCAATGCGGCTGGGCAGAACGAACAAATCGGCCTTGCGCATTTCGGCAATGACTTCGGGCTGATCACACGCGCCTTTCCATGTGATCCGCTCCGACAGACCTGCAGCTGCTGCGCGATCCTGAAGCGCCTTGTCGAGGGTACCGCCACCGATATGGGTCCAGTGCCAATCCAGCGAGGATGGCAGCATGGCAAAGGCATCAATCAGCCGGTCAAAGCCTTTCTTTTCGACCAGCCGGCCCACCGATATCATGTGGAATGGGCCATCCGGTAAACGAGGGTCACGCTGTGGCGGATCAGGAAAGCGCGACAGATCAAGCCCGTGGTAGATGAGTTCAACCCGCGCGGGGTCATCAGCCAGCTCGCGCAAATGCCGCGCACCGATTGCGGTGCAGGTCGCCCCGAAGGTGGCGCCATAGGTCGCGGCCTGCAGCTTTTCCTGCTTTTCCCAATCCGGGGATGTCCAGATGTCCTTGGCGTGGGCGGCAAAGCTCCACGGTATGTCGCGCATGATGGCAGCGTAGCGCGCGACCGAAGATGGCGTGTGCATGAAATGCGCATACATTGCATGGGTCGAAGCAGGAAGCTCGGCCGCCAGCACACAGGCCTGACCGAAACGCCGGATGCGATTGTGGGTCGGATCACGGCGCAGGTCTTGCCGCCAGATTTCGTAGGCCCGGGCGTAGCCGGGCAGGCGTTTTGCAACTTCGCGCGCGGCCCAGATACGTTCGGGTACATCGTAAAGATATTCAGGCAGGTAATGCACCTGACCCTTGAACCGGTCATGCAGCGGGTGCCGTTTGGTATCGGTCGGATGGCGCAGCGACCAGATGTCGAACTGATGCCCGGCATCCTGAAGGGCCACCAGTTCCTGTGCAATAAACGTCTCGGACAGGCGCGGCCACCCTTTGACCAGCACCGCCAGTTTGGGTTCGGTTGTGGTCATCCGGTTGCCCGTTCCTGTTCCCCACCCAGAAGGGCGTCAATGCGATGGGTGACGTAGTCCAGCCCATCCAGCAGACCGCTGCTGATTGCCTGCGACGGCAGCGGCTGATGTGGCAGGTTGCGGATCGCCTGGATCATCGCATCTGCGCTGAGCCCGTCGCGGGTTTCATCCAGCATCCGAACAAGCCCAAGATCCTCGGCACGCGAGGCGCGGATCCACTGTTCGAGCCGTGGTGTGGTGCGCGGGACGATGACGGCGCGCTTGTCGAAGGACAACACCTCGCAGAAGGTGTTGTAGCCGCCCATGCACACAACGCCTGCAGCACCGGCAAACAGCGTTTCGATCTGAGATTCGAAGCCAACGGCGGTGACACGGCCGTTCAACGCGGCAACACGCGTCTCGAATTCTTCGCGAAGCTCGCCCGACAGGAAGGGGCCATAGACCAGAACGGCGCGTGGTGACAGTTCGGGGTCTTTCTCGTAAGCCGACAGGACCTGATTGACCATCGCCTTACCGTCGCCACCCCCACCGGGAGTGATGAGGATATAAGGTTGTTCGGGCGGTTCGCCGACCGGACCCAGATCGCGGCGCAAATACCCGGTCCAGTGGATACGGGATTGCGCCGCGGGGCTAAGCGGCAATCCTTTGGTCGGGTCATAAACAGACTTCAGGCCGTAGACCCATATTTCGTGATAAAAGCGCTCGGTTGCGGCCACGGCTTCTTTACGTGCCCATTCAGCGGCCAGAACCTCGGGTTCGTCCAGAACGTCGCGCAGGCCAAGAACCAGCTTTGTGCGGTGCGATCTTTCGAGACGCTCAAGCGTTGGCAGCAACTCACCTCGAAACCCGGTTGGTTCCTTGTCGACGATCAGAATATCGGGGTCAAACTGCTGCACAGCAGTCTGAATCAGGCCCGAACGCAGCTCGGTCACTTCATCGATGCCCATGCCGATGGTTTGTGCGGCATAGGATCCGTCAGCCCGTTTCGTCACGCCGGGCAGGCGAACATGATCGACGCGGCGGGGAAAGGTGAAACGGCCAGCCACTGGCGAGCCTGTCAGAATCAGTGCCGAGGCAAGCGGATCGGCCTGTGTCATCGCCGCTGCCAGAGCGCGAGAGCGTCGCAGATGCCCAAGTCCGAACGTATCATGGCTGTAGAAAAGTATGCGCGGCGCTCGGCCGGTTTTGTCTTTCGAGATGCCTAGGCTCATGCCCTCGCCCGTTTTCCTGGTTTCGGTGCAATATCCGCGCGTCCGCACCTGATATCGCATATTTTCCGGTTCCGCTTGCCAAAGGATGCCAAACCATGCAGCAAATGCGCCAAGCATTGCGATTTGGCAACAGCATTTTGAGTGTTTTCAGACATGTTAAACCACTGTGCAGCGCCGCTGGCAGATGGTGGACAAAATCAAAACCTTGCCAGCATCCGCTTACGAAACCGGTCATATTCAATTTTTGCTAACATGAAAATACCCGGCCCGGATCATTGCGCCAAGAACACGGGTCCACACGATGTCAAAAATGTCCGTGGGAGTATTTGAACACCGCCCGGGGGTTCTGTAGTCTGTCGGGCAGCAATCGAGTTGGATGCAAGACCCTATGAAAACGAACTTTCTCGCCGGACTAATTCTGGTCATTTGGACTGCGGCCTTAGCCTTTGCTACGGGTGCGGTGGCGCAAACCTCGTTAATCCCGGGCTATTCCTCGGGTTCAAGTAGCGAAACGGCGACCACGACCGACAGCGATCTGGCCACGGCAATCCGTTCTGCCACCGAGGCCGGAGCCAGTGTGATTGTGATCGACAGCGCGGGTCAGGTCGTTTCGTCGGCGGGTCAGCAGACTGATGCCGCAGCCGAGGCGGCATCTTCCGATCCCATGGGGGACGGATCGCAGCTGATGAAGGCACAGGAGCGGTTTTCCAAGTTCCGCGAGTCGCTTGTATCCCGTCTTCAGGCATTGCCCTATTCGATTTTTGAAGTGCAATACATTCTGCGCCAAACCAGTCCGGACGGCCGTATTCAGACCTATTTCGAAGTGCTTGGCTGGAACATCCTGTTCCTGTTGCTGGGCCGGTGGCTGTCGATCGAGATCTACGGAAAACGCATAGCCAAGCGGCTGGTTGTCGCGCGGATCAAGGAAAATCCGCAGGGCTATCGCGAGAAGATGCCGTTCCTGGTGTTCCGCTTCCTTATGGGGATCGGTGCCACGATATTTGCCATGATCATGGCGCTGATCGTTGGGTATCTGTTCTTTGGCGAAGCCGAAGATATCTCGATCCAGTTCACGATAACGGCAATCTTTAGCGCGTTTTTCCTGGCCCGCACCGTATCCGATCTGTGGCGGATGGTGCTGTCACCTTTCCTGAGCCAATATCGCTTGCCTCCGTTCTCCGATCGCGATGCAAAGCGGTTGTATATCTGGGCGTCGGCACTGGCGACTTATGATATTTCGGTCGTCCTGTTTGCGACCTGGGTGGCTGATTTTGGCCTTAACTACAACGTCTATGCCATGGTGTACGGCAGCCTGACCATGGTGGGTGCATTGGGGAACATCCTGATGATCCTGTTCAATGCGCGCGCCATTTCGAATGCCATCCGGGGCGGGCGTGCGGCGGATCAGGTCTCGTGGCTGCTGCGCTTTGTTTCGTTTGGATGGGCACCGGCACTAATCGTCTATATCGGGTTCAGCTGGTTCCGTCTGGCGGTTGACCTTGCGTTGGAAAACCCGACGCCGTTGCCGTTGATCGTCAGCTCTTACCTGATCTTCATGTCCGTGGTCATCGCCTATGGCGCGATGAACTATATGCTGGAACGCTACTTCGATCGCTCGCGCAAGATCGAAGAGATGAATGCCGAAGTGGTTGAGGGCGAAGTTGTCGAAATGGCTGAGACCGCCGAGGCTGAGCAGAGAAAACACTATCTGCTAACCTATGAAGATCTGGCCCGGCGGGTCGCAGGTATTCTGGCCTTTGTCATCGGGGCCTATGCGCTTGTCGTGATCTGGTATCCCGAAGCCGACTGGAGTCAGGACCTGCCGGTTGAGCGGGCGCTGGATGTGATGGTGATCATCTTCATCGGCTATATCCTTTTCCATTTTTTCCGCATCTGGATCGACAGCAAAATCGCCGAGGAATCCGATGACGGAACCGCAGAAGCTGAGCTGGGCGATGAAGGTGGTGAGGGCGGACAGAGCCGGCTGGCAACATTGTTGCCATTGTTCCGGGGTGCAATCCTGGCCGTCGTCGTTGTTACCATCGTTCTGATCGTGCTGATGGAACTGGGCATCAATGTCAGCCCGCTGTTCGCCGGTGCGGGTGTTGTCGGACTGGCTGTTGGTTTCGGTTCTCAGACCTTGGTGCGGGATATCTTTTCGGGGGCGTTCTTCCTGTTGGACGACGCGTTCCGGAAGGGCGAATATATCGATATCGGTGATGTCAAAGGGACGGTCGAGAAAATCTCGGTCCGCTCCATGCAACTGCGTCACCATCTGGGTGCGCTGAACACCATTCCCTTTGGTGAGATCAAGGTTCTGACCAACTATTCCCGTGACTGGGTGATCATGAAATTGCCGCTGCGGGTCACCTATGACACGGATGTCGAAAAGGTGCGGAAACTGATCAAGAAGCTGGGCCAGCAATTGCTGAGCGACCCGGTGATCGGCGAGAACTTTATCCAGCCGTTGAAATCGCAGGGTGTGATCGAAATGCAGGATTCGGCCATGATCATCCGGGTCAAGTTCATGACCAAGCCGGGGGATCAGTGGCTGGTGCGCAAGAAAGTGTATCAGGAAATCCGAGAGCTGTTTGCCCGTGAAGGTATCCGCTTTGCCCACCGTGAAGTCACCGTCCGGCTGGCGGATGGGAAAGAAGCCGAAGACCTGACCCCCAAACAGCGCGAAGCTGTGACTGGCGCGGTACAGGCCGCCATCGACGAGGATTATCTGGATGATATCGGTCCGGGCGGCGGCGGGGATGATCGGTAAGAGCCTCTCCCGCCCCATTTGATCTGCGTCTCTGACGAGACGCCCGTCAAAAGCATTGGGCTGGGTCGCGAGTTCGACCCAGTGGGTGCTCAGGGTTGCGATGAGGGCCAGGCCGGTTCGGAGGTTCCCGTTTTTGGTGCAGGCAGAGACCAGCGCATAGTCGCGTTTCCGACGCTTAATGCGGGTTTCAGCCTGTGGCCTGGTCCCCAGCCTGAGGCTTCGGTGTTTTCGGTATAGTCGTCGGCTTTGGCGGCCGTGATGTCTTCGCCCTCGCTGGATTTAGCAAGGCTCGCCAACAGCTCAGCCGTACGGGCGAGGGACAGGCGCGCATCCATCACGGCGTTATGCAAGGCAGCCTCGGCCAGAGCCGAGAGCACGGCTGCGGCCATGAAGTAACCGGTCGCATGGTCCAGCGCCTGTACGGGCAACGGGGTTGGTTTATCAGCCTTGGCCCATTCGCGCCCGGCATCCGCGATACCCGAGCTCATCTGAACAAGGCTGTCGAACCCTCGCCGCATGGCCCAGGGCCCTTGCCAGCCGTAAGCGTCCAGTGTGACCTCAATTCGGTTGGGCGCCAGTGAATCTCGTTGAGTTTTGTCCAACCCAAGCGCGTCGAGCGCGCCGGGGCGGTATCCATGCACGAACACATCGGCCTGCGTCAGAAGTTCCTTCAGTCGCTCAAGACCAGCGGGCGACTTCAGATCCAGATACGCGCAGGTTTTGCCAAGGGAGATGTCCGGGATCACCCCGGGTTCGTCCCAGCCGGGTGGATCAAGGCGCAGAACCTCGGCCCCGAAACCGGCCAGAGTACGGGTCGAGACCGGACCGGCCAAAACACGGGTCAGGTCCAATACGCGCAGGCCTGCCAACGGGCGATCAGTCGTTGCCTCAGGGCGTTCGCGCAAAGTGATGCTGCGTGGCCCCTGCCAACCGATCAGGGGATCACGGGCCACGGCCCGTCCCTGTGGGTGATCCAGCCACTCAGTCCGACTGC
This sequence comes from Ruegeria arenilitoris, assembly GCF_013030265.1. Classification (GTDB taxonomy): domain Bacteria; phylum Pseudomonadota; class Alphaproteobacteria; order Rhodobacterales; family Rhodobacteraceae; genus Ruegeria; species Ruegeria arenilitoris_E. The sequence goes on along the minus strand of NZ_WPZQ01000006.1, from coordinate 244,504 downwards.
GCATGGCGGCGGCAACGCCACCCTCGGCCACGATCGCGGTTTCAAGATCGGAAATTGCCCAGTCCCTAATGGCCTGACCAACGATTGAACGATCGGCCTTGGTGCCGAGAACCTTCAAAGCGGCGGCACGGTGATGCGGCAGGTTGGTGTGCAGCCTGATCCAACCATCCGAGGCCCTGTAGTCACCAGCCACGGCGTCCCAGAGGCTGGGCATTTCCCAACCATCGGGTTTGAAGGAGTAGCCGTACCACAGCGAGGCGAGCCGATGATCGACCGTTACCTTGGGTAGTTTATCGGTCAGGTTCTGAGCAACCAGAAAACGCGCCAGTTCCTGACCCACCGCAGCAAAACTGGCCGTGGCGAGTTCGGACACCGCAAACACGCTGGGCCGCGCGCCTGTGCCCGTTACTTCATAGGTGTCAGTTGAGGGAAGCGACGCGAGCAGTGTCATTGCTGATACGGATCCAGACTGTCGCGCAGGCCATCACCCAGGAAGTTGAACGCCAGAACAACTACGATGATCGGCAACATCGGGATCGCTGTCCATGGATAGATCTCGATCGAGGCGAGGTTCTGCGCGTCGTTCAGCATGACGCCCCAACTGACCGCCGGAGCACGCAGGCCGAGGCCGAGGAAGCTGAGTGCGGTTTCCCCGAGGATCATGGCGGGTATCGAAAGTGTGGCCGAAGCGATCAGGTGCGACATGAAATTGGGCAGAAGGTGCTTTCGGATCACGCGGCCCGAGCTTGCGCCCATCATTTCAGCCGCGCGTACATATTCCTCTTCGCGTAACGACAGGAATTTGGCGCGCACGGATCGGGCGAGGCCAGGCCAGTCGAGAATGCCGAGAATGATCGAGATGATGAAGAAGACCGCAACGGGGCTCCAGTTCGACGGGACCGCGGCAGACAGTGCCAGCCACAACGGCAGTTCAGGCAGGGACCGCAGAATCTCGATGACCCGGTTGATCACCCAGTCGATGCGCCCGCCAAAGTATCCCGCCATCGAACCGAACAAGATGCCGAGGAAGAAAGAGACCGAGATACCGATCAGGCCAACAGTCAGCGACAGTTGGGCTCCATAAAGAATACGGCTGAACACGTCGCGCCCCAGACGGTCTGATCCCCATAGGAACAGGGTCGCGCCTTCGGGGGCGCAGAACAGGTGGGTGTCCGATTTGATCAGGCCCGCAAGCTTGTATTCCGATCCTTCACAGAAGAATCGGATCGGGCGCGGGTCTTCGGTATCGGGGACGAATTTCCACTGGAAGGTTTCCAGATCGGCCTCGGCAACGATGGGATAGATGTAAGGCCCGATGAACTTGCCATCGTGGAACCAGTTCACCGATTGCGGTGGGGCATAGAGATGTTCGCCATTGCGGTCATTGGGTCCGTAAGGGGCGATGAAGCCCGCAAATGGCAGCATCAGGTAGCACAGGAGCAGGAAGATGCCCGAAATCAGGCCCAGCTTGTGCGTTTTGAACTTGCGCCAGACCAATACCCAGTTGGGGGCATCCAGATCCTTGCGTTCAAGCTGTTGCAGGGCGGCCTGCGGATCGAATGGGGCGTCGTCAACATAACGACCGTCGGGTTTATGGGTCATGCTTCACGCCCCTCGTACCGGATGCGCGGGTCAAGCATGACCAGCAGGATGTCAGAGATCATGGTGCCAATCAGGGTCAGCAAGGCCACGAACATCAGTATGAAAGCGGACAGGAACTGGTCCTGAGTTTTCAGAGCCGTCAGCAGGGTGGGGCCGATGGTTTGCAGGCCGAGAACAACCGAGACCAGAACCGAGCCTGAAACCATCGACGGCAGCAGGTTGCCGATATCGGCCACAAAAGGGTTGAACGCCACGCGCAGCGGATACTTGGTTAGCATTCGCGTCGGGGCCATGCCTTTGGCGATGGCCGTTTCGACATAGGGTTTGCCAAGTTCGTCCAGCATGTTGGCGCGCAAGCGCTGCATCATGGCGGAGGCACCCGAGGTGCCGATGACGAAGGTAGGCACGATCAGGTGTACCAGTATGGATTTGAGCTTTTCCCAGCTCATCGGCTGGCCTTCGAAGGACGGGTCCATCAGGCCGCCGATCGGCAGGTTGAAGTAGCGGTGACCATAATAGAAAAGGATCAGCGCCAGCAGGAAGTTTGGAGTTGCCAGACCCAGATAACCGACGAAGGCCGATGTATAGTCAATCCATGTTCGTGATCTGGCCGCGGCAATGACGCCCAATGGCAGAGCAACGGCATAGACAAACAGGATCGCAGCCAGGTTCACAACGACGGTTAGCCAGAGTGTGTCGCCGACGATCTCACGCACGGGCCGGTCAAATTCGAACGACCAGCCATAGTTGCCTTGCAGTAATCCTTCGAAGCCGTGTGGACCGGGCCAAAATCCGATCCAGATCAGATATTGCTCCCACATGGGGCGATCCAGCGCATATTCCTTGCGCAGGAACTCAGCCTTGGCGACTCCGGCCGATTGGCCCGAGGCCTGCAGTTCGGCAATCTGATTGCTCAGGTAATCGCCGGGCGGCAGGTTGATGATCACGAAGATCAACACCGACACCACCAGCAGCGTCAGCAGCATCGTGAAAAAGCGGTACACCGCGTAGCGCAGCATGATCATTTAGCTGCTCCTGTCAGTCGGCGAAAAAGAACTCATCAGGGCGGTGGATACCGAAATGCGCCCCCGGTTCCCATGCCCACATTGCCTTTTCAGGCACGTTACGCAGGCGGTTCGAAACGACGATGGGTTGAGGGGCACCGTTCAGAATTCCGATTGCATAGAGCTGATTGGCGTGAATCTTGAGCATTTCGGACCAGACAGCCTCACGCTCTTCGTCGGTTGTGGCAACCTCCCAGTCATGGGCCAGAGCCATCAGGCGTTCCGCGTCGGGCATGTCAGGCGGCTCACCGGCTTCGCCGCCAGTCTGATAGTACTGACCCCATTTGGGCCAGGCCAGAAAGACCTGATCGGTCGGTGCAAGGTAAGCAGGCGAGGTATGGGCCTGTGGAATGCCATCATCCCAGCCGAACCAGACAGAGGCCATGGTGTTGCCGGAAAATACACGGTTGCGCAGGATGTCCCGATCCAGCGGACGCATGACCAGTTTGACACCTATGTCGCGCCAGTTGTCAGTCACGATCTGCAGGGCGTTCTCAACCTCTTGCCGCTCGCCCGCTGTTTCAATCACTAACTCCATAGGGCGGCCATCAGGCAGCAGGCGGATGCCATTGCCGTCACGTTGATCCAGCCCAGCCTCGTCCAGCAGGGCATTGGCCTGATCGATGTCATATTGCGCCCACGCCTGAGCGTTTTCTTCGTCATAGAAGGGGGAAGCCGGCAGCACCGACATCGCACCGGGGTGGGCCAGCTTGAAGTAGAGCGCCTGATTGATCGTCTTGCGATCGATGGCAAGCGACAGTGCACGGCGGACGCGTACATCCCTCAGCACTTCACGCCAGCCATCATCGGCAAAATTCAGGTTCGGATAAATCGCAATCTGCGAGGCCACTCCGGTCTTCCAAAGCAAAGTCTTGTAGTTGCCTTGTTCCTCGCCCTTTTTCAGGATCGAGGCGTCACGGAACGCCAGCCCGCGTCCTTGCAGATCGCTTTCACCCGCATTCGTCTTGGCTGCGACCAGACCCGGAGCCACGATCTCCATCTCGACAACATCGATATAGGGCAGTTGAACACCGTTTGTATCGACGCGGTGGTAGTATGGATTGCGCACAAAGTTGTGGCGGATTTTCTTGCCCGAGCTTGCATTCAGCCAAGGCTGCAAGGTGGGCAGTTGGTGATTGTCGAACTTGTAGAGGTTATCCAGTTTGTTGTGCAGCGCAGCCCAGCTTTTGACCCGCGCGTCGTCGACCTCAAACGCCAGTTTGTCGGGATCGGCGAATTTCTCGTGATACTGCTTCAGAAACTCGGCCGGACGATAGATGAAGGGTGGGCGGGCCTGGGCAAGCGATTGCAGAAAGTCCGGATTGGGATCTTCCCATTCGTAGACAATGGTTGTTTCATTCGGGAAGGAAACTGTTGGCAGCTTGTCTTCGACAATCAGGAAATCTGGCGGGCCGGAGGGGCTGAGCAGTTCGTTATTGGCGACATCTTCCCACCAATAACGGAAGTCTTCCGAGGAAAAGGGTGTTCCGTCGGACCACTTGTGCCCGTCGCGCAGATGTAGCGTGAATTTCCGGTTACCCTCGTTTTCATAGGATTCCAGAAGATCGGGAACTATTTTGTAGTTCTCGTCAAAACCAACCAGCCGGGCGTAGCCATAGACCACCATCTGCCGGATGTCTTTCGAACGGGTAACCATGGTGCGCAGGGTTCCGCCAGGCGTTCCGAACTCGCGCCCTTTGGCGGACAGATCGACGATCAGGGGTTCTTGAGGGATACGATCCTGAACCGGAGGAAGGTTTCCGTTTTCGACTTCAGACTTCCAGAATGCGCTTTCCTGAAGATCAGGGATGTTTCCTGCCGTGGCGGGCAGCATCCAGGACACGGCCAGAGATGTGGCCAGAAACAAATTTCGAGTGGTCTTAAACATGGCAACGTACCTTATGGCCGGGCTCCATCTCCACGAGTGAGGGTATCACGGAGTCGGAGAATCTAAAGGCGTCATCCCAACTGTCTGGCGCACCAGCGCCCAATGCAACCAGTTTCAGGTCGATCGGGCGATTGATGTCAGGCTCGGGCTGGGCGGCGATCAACGCCTTGGTGTATGGGTGGCGGGGGTTGTAAAACAGTGTTTCGGGAGGGGCCTGTTCGACGACGAGACCCTGCCGCATGACGGCAACTTCGTCGGCGATGCGCGCGACAACCGCCAAATCGTGAGAGATAAAGAAGTAGGACAGGTTCAGGCTGTCCTGCAGTTCTTCCAAAAGCGTAAGTATCTGTTCTTGAACGGATACATCCAGTGCGGAGGTCGGTTCGTCACAAACGATCAGCGACGGATCCAGCATCATGGCACGGGCGATCGACAGGCGCTGGCGCTGCCCGCCAGAAAAGGCGTGAGGGTAGCGTTTGAGCATATCGGAGTTCAGGCCGACACGCTTGAGCATTTCAGCTGCCTTGTCGCGCTGCTCGGAGGTTGTACCTATGCGATGGATTTCCAACGGTTCGGTCATCGCGTCCTGAATGCGCATTCTGGGGCTGAGCGAACTGTAGGGGTCTTGAAACACCATCTGTGCCTTGCGCTGAAACGCCGTACGTTCTGCGCGAGTCATGCGATGAACTTTGATCGTGTCATCATCGGGGCCGGGCCGAAACAGGACCTCTCCGCCCTCGTCGGGCAGTTCAGCGCCGAGGGCGATCCGGGCTGTGGTGGTCTTGCCGGATCCGCTTTCACCCACTACGGCCAGCGTTTTGCCGCGGGCCAGCTTCAGATCGACACCGCGACAGGCGAAGATCTGTTTATCCGACCGCCAGCCTTTGCTGGATCGCATCGTGTAGGTTTTGCAGACATCCTTCATCTCGAGGATCAGATCTTCCTCTGGCATCGGAATGCCGACGGCGTCCTGATCGGGGATTTCCGGTGCTGCGTCAAAGAGTTGGCGTGTGTATGGGTGGGCGGGATCGTTCAGGATCAGCTCGGCCGGTCCGGCCTCCATCACGCGACCCTTGTGCATGACAACGACCTGTTCGGCCATATTCGCAACTACGCCCAGATCGTGGGTCACAAGGATCAGGGCCATGCCCGTTTCCTGCTGCAGTTCCTTGATCAGCCCAAGAACCTGCGCCTGTGTGGTCACATCAAGTGCGGTCGTCGGTTCGTCGGCAATCAGCAGATCCGGTTTCGAGACCATCGCCATGGCAATCATCGCCCGCTGACGCATGCCGCCAGACAACTCGAACGGGTAGGAATCGTATGCGCGGGCAGGATCGGGAAAGCCGACCCGCTCGAACTGGGTCAGAACTTCTTTGCGCGCTTGCGCCTCGGACGCGTTGCGGTGCAGCCACAGAACTTCGCTGACCTGATTGCCGATCTTATGAAGCGGGGACAAAGAACGCATGGGTTCCTGAAAAATCATCGAGATTCGGTTGCCGCGGATATCGCGCATTTGCCGCTCGGTGATTTTGGTGAGTTCTGCCGTGCCCTTCGAATCGTTCAGCGTGATTGAGCCGCTGCGAATTTGCGCTGTTCGGGGCAGAATGCGGAGCGCAGCGCGGCAAGAGATGGTTTTTCCAGACCCGGATTCGCCAACCAATGCCAGAGTTTGCCCGGGTTCAACGTCAAAATTTACGTCTTTGACAACGGCTTCATCTGCGCCAAAGCCGATGCTCAGGTCGCGCACAGATAACAAGGCCGTCATGCGGAATCCCCGCCTGGTTGGCCGTGTATTGAGGTCGGCATTACAACTCCCTGTTTTTTTGTCACAGTTTCGCGCGCTTGGGACTCAATAGTCAAACCCCTTCTTGGGCTGAAATGTCGCGGAATTGTGAAACTGAGGGCAATGCACCTACACAAAGTGTTGAGTTTTTGTCATCTAGGGCACGCTCGGCACCATCCTGGCTGCCAACAGGTATCAAAGAGAGATTTTAACGTGTCCGACAATCAAAGCCGTCTGGATCTTTTCATCGACCGCATGGTGTCACAGCGTGCGTGTCTGGATTTTGCCATCGATCAGACAGCGGATCAGACAGGTCCTGTGTTCGAGCTTGGGCTGGGGAACGGTCGCACGTACCACCACATGATGCAGCGCATTCAAGGGCGTCCGATCTACGTTTTTGAAAGAGCAGTGGCCTCGCACCCGGATTCCACTCCGTCAGATGACCAGCTTATTCTGGGCGATGTGCGTGAAACCCTGCCAGCTTCGGTCGAGCGGTTTGGGGCCACAGCCAGCCTGATCCATGCGGACCTTGGTGGTCACAACCGGGAAAAGAACGATGTCTTTGCCCGTTTCGTCTCTCCCCTGATTGAACCATTGCTGGCCCCCGGTGGGCTGATGGTATCGAGTGACCGGATGTATTTTGAAGGTCTGTCAGAGCTTCCGCTGCCCGAAGGTGCGGTCGAAGGCCGGTGTTTCATCTATCGCCGCTAAATACTGGTGCCGCAGGGTCACATCAGGATGTGACTCGATCCGCTATGTGAATGCAGTCTAACCTTCGGGTGTTTGCCCGAGGAAGGACTGCGCCGATGTTATTCTACGATTGCTCAACCGCCCCCAATCCACGCCGCGCACGGATGTTCATTGCGGAAAAGGGTTTGGAGATCGAGACACGCGAGATTTCGATCGCCAAGGGCGAACAGTTGAGCGATGCGTTTCGCGCCGTGAATCCGCGCGCAACGATCCCCGCTTTGGTCACCGACGAGGGTAGCGTGTTGACCGAAAACCTTGGGATAGCGGCTTATCTCGAAGCGCGTTTTCCCGAACCGCCACTCATGGGACGAACCCCTGATGAAAAGGGTATGGTCCTGATGTGGAATTCGATTGTCGAGCAGCAGGGCGGTGCGCCTGTGGCCGACGCTTTGCGCAATACGCACCCTGCGTTCAAGGATCGGGCTATTCCGGGGACAGTGAACTACGAGCAGATTCCTGCGCTTGCACAGCGAGGGATTGCTCGGGTGGGCGCCTTCTTTGATCTGCTGGAAGAGCGGCTTCAGGACAGTCCGTTTGTCGCCGGAGAGGCGTTTTCGCTCGCCGATATCTCGACGTTTGTGTTTGTCGATTTCGCACGTGTGATCAAAATGCGAATTCCAGAGGGGAATACTGCCACTCTCGAATGGTTTGAAAAGGTTCAGGCCCGCCCCAGCGCCAGTCTTTGAAAATTGACCAGCAAATGGTGCAGTCATCATTTGCTTTGGACTGTACAGAAATGTCTAGACAGAAGTGAACAGTGCAACTAGCGTCTGCTGTGAATCATCCAGGGGAGGTCGGGATGAAATCTCAGTATCGCGTAGTAGTCATCGGTGGTGGCGTTGTTGGCGCCTCAGTTCTCTATCATCTGGCCAAGTTTGGCTGGTCGGACGTGGTGATGTTGGAACGCAGGCGTCTGGCATCGGGGTCTTCGTGGCACGCGGCCGGGGGTATTCATGCGCTGAATGCCGACCCGAACATGGCATCGCTGCAGGCCTATACGATTGATCTGCTGAGCGAGATCGAGAAAGAGTCGGGGCAGAACATCGGCTTGCATATGACCGGTGGTCTGACCCTTGCCGGCACGCCTGAGCGCTGGGAATGGCTGCAGGCCAACTATCGTATCTTCCAGTCCATCGGCATTGATGATTGTGAGTTGCTGTCACCTGAAGAGGCTCAGCGCCGATGCCCGATCATGTCAACTGATGGTGTGCTGGGTGCGATGTGGGCAGATCGTGAGGGGTATATCGATACGACCGGCACGGTTCAGGCCTATGCAACGGCGGCAAAGAAACGCGGCGCGGAGTATTTCGAGGAAACCAAGGTCGAGGAGCTGATCCAGACTGATGATGGCTGGCAGGTCGTGACCGACAAGGGCACGATCACCTGTGAACATGTGGTCAATGCGGCCGGGCTTTGGGCCAAGCAAGTGGGCCGTATGGCAGGCGTCGAACTGCCGGTTTCGCCGCTCAAACACCATTACCTGATTACTGACTCGGTCCCCGAAGTGGCTGCTGCTGATTTCGAGATGCCGATGACAGTCGATCTCGAAGGTTTCACCTATATGCGGCAGGACCAGAAGGGTGTTCTGGTCGGGATTTACGAGGTCGATCACGAACACTGGGCCATGGATGGCGCGCCGTGGAACTATGGTGAAGAGTTGTTTCAGGAACAGCTCGACAGGATCGAGAACGAGTTGACGCTGGGTTTTGAACGGTACCCGTCGATCCAGAATGTCGGCATCAAGACTTGGGTGAATGGCGCCTTTACCTTCTCACCAGACGGCAACCCACTGGTCGGTCCTGTGCCGGGCAAGCGGGGCTATTGGTCGGCCTGCGCTGTGATGGCGGGTTTCCTGCAGGGTGGCGGTGTCGGCAAGACATTGGCCGAGTGGATGATCCACGGAGAGCCCGAGGCGGATGCGTGGCCGATGGACGTGGCGCGCTATGGTGATTTTGCCCAGAACAAACGTTACATCCGCGAAACCACGGGTCAGTTCTATTCCCGCCGCTTCGTGATGACCTATCCGAACGAACAGCTTCCAGCGGGGCGCCCGCTAAAGATGGCCCCGGCGCATGATGCGATGGCCGAAGCGGGCTGTAAGTGGGGCGTGAGCTGGGATCTAGAAGTACCGCTCTATTTTGCACCGAAAGGGTTTGAGGAAACGCCCACGCTCAAGCGGTCAAACGCGCATGACATCGTAGCCGAAGAGTGCAGAGTAATCAGGGAAGGCGTCGGCCTGATGGATATCTCGGGCTTTTCCCGTTTCGAGGTCTCCGGGCCGAATGCAGAACTCTGGCTGGATAAGGTGATGGCCTCCAAGCTCCCCGCGCCGGGTCGTGCGAAACTGGCCCCGATGTTGGGTGAGAACGGGCGACTGAAGGGTGATCTGACGGTGCTGAACTGGGGCGACGGTACCTGGTGGATCATGGGCAGTTACTACCTGCGTGCCTGGCATATGCGCTGGTTTGACGATCATATGATAGATGGCGTCGAGATTCGGGATCTGGGCGAGGAATACTGCGGCTTTGCTGTTGTTGGGCCGAAATCGCAGGATGTGGTCGAAAAGCTGGCCGAGCAGGACATCTCGGGACTGAAGTTCATGGGATGTGGCGATTTCGATATCGGCCTTGTGCGGGCCAGAGTCGCGCGCATGTCGGTCACAGGCGAAAAGGGTTATGAGATCAACTGCCGTTACGGCGATCATATCAAGCTGCGCCGGATGCTGCTTGAGGCCGGAGCTGACCAAGGTATTCGCGAATGCGGCTTCAACGCGATGCTGTCAACGCGGCTGGAAAAGAGCTTTGGCATCTGGTCGGCGGAGTTCACGCAACTCTATACCCCCGGGATGACGGGGATGGATCGCTGGATCGACTGGGGCAAGGATTTTATCGGTAAAGATGCCGCCTTGGCAGAGCGTGATGGAAATGGTCCGGCACAGGTACAGGTGACGTTGGAAGTTGATGCGCTGGATGCGGATGCCAGCGGGTATGAACCCGTCTGGCAAGACGGTGAGCGTGTCGGGTTTGTGACGTCAGGCGGGTATGGGCACTACACGGGTAAGTCACTGGCCATGGCGCTGGTTGATCACGACAAGGCTGAACCGGGGACAGAGTTGTCGGTTCACGTTGTTGGTGTCGAAAGGCCTGCACGTGTGATTGCGCCATCCCCTTATGATCCGCAAGGCAAGGCGATGCGCGCATGACACGGCGCGGTCGCAGAGCACGAGCCGAAGCTGCGGAAACACCGCAGCGGCAGGTGGACTATCGCAATCTGCGCAATCCGTTCCCGCCCATGGCGGCTTTCACCGAGGATCGGATCGAAGCACTGCATCAGGCCTCACTGACCGTTCTGGAAGAGATCGGGATCAAGGTCTTGCTGCCTGAGGCGCGCAGGCTGTTTCAGCAGGGCGGCGCGCGCGTCGATGATGAGATGGTCTATATCGGCCGTGAAATGGTCGAGGCTGCGCTGTCAACCGCGCCACGTTCTATCGTCATGAAAGGGGCGGTGCCGGATCGGGACATCACGCTGGAACTGGGGCGACTGGTCTTTCAGCCGGGTGCCGGTGCACCACATGCGACCGACCTTGAACGCGGGCGGCGGCCGGGAACACTGAGCGATTTTCGCGAGATGGTTCAGATCACCCAAGCCTTCGATGTTCTGCACATGGTTCCGCCTTTGGTCGAGGCGCAGGACATTCCTATGCACCTGCGCCACTACGCGATGACCGAGGCAGAACTGACGCTGAGCGACAAGGTTCCATTCATCTATTCCCGCGGTACGCCTCAGGTGATGGACGGGTTCGAGATGGTGCGCAGTTTTCGCGGACTGACCGACGATGAATTCAACGCGCAACCCTGGTGTTACACGATTATCAACACAAACTCGCCGCGTGTGATTGACATGCCTATGGCCCAAGGTCTGATCGACTTCGCACGCGCAGGTCAAATGTCCATCGTGACACCGTTTACGCTGATGGGGGCGATGGCCCCGATCACCGTAGCAGGGGCTATGACGCTGAGCCACGCCGAGGCACTGGCGGCGATCACACTGACCCAGCTTGCCAAACCCGGCGCACCGGTTTGCTACGGGACCTTTACCAGCAATGTGGACATGAAATCCGGGGCACCTGCATTTGGGACGCCCGAGCATTTCACCGCTTCACTGGTTGCGGGCCAACTGGCCCGTCGGGTCGGGCTGCCTTGGCGTTGTGCCGGGGGCAGCGCGGCCAATATCAATGACGCGCAGGCCGCGAACGAGACACAGTTCGGCCTGTGGGGGTGCCTGATGGCAGGCGCCACGGTGGTCATCCATTCTGCAGGTTGGCTGGAAGGCGGGCTGACGGTTTCGTTTGAAAAGATCATCACTGATCTGGAAGTGTTGCAGATGGTGGCTGAGCTGTGTGCGGGTACTCCGGCAACGGATGCCGACATTGCGCTGGACGCATTGCGCGAGGTTCAACCATCGGGCCATTTCTTTGGTGCCGGGCACACGATGGAGCGGTATCAGACCCAGTTCTACGAGCCGTTGGTTGGGGACTGGTCCAATTTTGGTACCTGGAGCGAACGCGGCGCGATTGACGCCAATCACAGGGCCACAGGGATCTGGAAGAATATCGTTGAGAACTTCGACGCCCCGGCTCATGATGCGGATCGGTCAGAGGCGTTGCGTGCGTTCATTGCCCGTCGTACGGAAGAGGGCGGCGCACCGCCGGAAAGCTGATCGGGTTCAATATCATGACCACCAAACCTGTACTCCACCGTGACGATCCCGATGCCGAACCTCTGGTCGGCAACATCAAGGTGACACGTGACGACTGGCTGAATGTGGCCATGGATGTGCTGATTTCGGATGGGGTCGAGCAGGTCAAGGTGCTGAATCTGGCCGAGCGGATGGCGGTCTCGCGATCATCTTTTTACTGGTACTTCAAATCCCGGCAGGAATTACTGGACGCATTGCTGGCACGCTGGCAGGCCACGAATACGGCTGCGTTGATTGCGCAGACCGAGGCCCCGGCTCAAACGATCACGGCCGCCGTCTGCAATGTGCATCGCTGTGTCGTCAATACAGCGCTGTTTGACACCGCGCTGGATTTTGCGGTGCGGGATTGGGCCCGCAGGTCTGGCAAGGTGCGTCGGATGCTGGATCAGTCGGACGCAAAACGACTGCAAGCGTTGCACGCGATGTTTGCACGCTTTGGGTATTCGGCGGATGAGGCCGAGACGCGGGCGCGAGTTCTTTACTACATGCAGATCGGTTATGACCTCGCACAGTTGAACGAGCCGCTGGCCACGCGGTTGTCGCTGGTTCCGCACTATCTTTATGTTTTCACAGGGGTCGAGCCGCGACCGGAAGAGATCGAAGAATTCAGCGCCTATGCGCGACGTTTCTGGGAAGGGGATCCATCATGAGCCAGCCTGATGCAATCATCATCGGCACCGGCGTAATCGGTGCGGCCATCGCGTTCGAGATGTCCAAGGCAGGGTGGAAGACCCTGTCGCTGGATCGGAACACGCAAGTAGGCCACGGCTCAACCGCCGGGTCCTGCGCGATCATAAGAATGCACTATTCCACATTCGACGGGACTGCGTTCGCTTGGGAGGGTTATCACTATTGGCGCGACTGGGCCGAATATCTGGGACTGCCTGTGGAAACCAATCTGGCGCAGTTTCGCGAAACCGGATGTCTGGTCATGAAGACTGCAGCCAATGAATTTCTGGAAAAGCACAAGAAATACAGCGCTGAACTGGATTGTCCGTTCGAAGAGTGGGGGGCAGAGCAGATCAAAGATCGGCTGCCTGTCTACACATTGGACAGCTTTGCCCCGGCCAAACGCATGGATGATCCCGACTTTGGTCAACCCAACGGAGGGCATATGGAAGGCGCGGTCTATTGGCCTCAGGCAGGTTACGTGACTGACCCGGCGCTTTCAGCGCAGAACCTGATGGATGCTGCGAAACTGCACGGGGCTGGATTGCGAACCGGGGCTGAGGTCGTCGAAATACTGACCGCGGGGGGCCGTGTCTCCGGGGTTCGGCTGGCGTCAGGCGAAGAAATCCACGCAAAGGTAGTTATTAACGTTGCCGGTCCCGGTTCTGCAATCATCAACCGGATGGCAGGTGTTCTGGATGACATGACAATCGAAACCCGCCCCCTGCGGCAAGAGGTGGTACATGTTCCGGCCCCGGATGGGTTCGATTTCGAACAGGATGGCACGATCGTATCTGACAGCGATATCGCCTGCTATTGCCGTCCGGAACATGGCAATCACATTCTGATCGGATCGGAAGACCCGGAATGCGATCCCCACCAGTGGTGCGAGGATGACGTTAACTACAATCACGATTTCACGGATCAGTGGACGACGCAGGCAATGCGTTATGCCCAGCGCGTGCCTAGCCTTGGTATCCCGTCGAAAACCCGCGGGGTGGTTGATCTGTACGATGCGTCGACCGATTGGATTCCGATCTACGACAAGTCCAGCCTACCCGGATTTTACATGGCCTGCGGAACCAGCGGCAACCAATACAAGAATGCGCCGATTGCGGGCAAGATGATGACGTCCCTGATCGAGTACTGCGAGGGTGGGGCCGATCACGATGCTGATCCTCTGAAATTTGAGCTGCCTTATATCAAGCGCAGCATCAATGTGGGGTTCTATTCGCGCAAACGGCCGATCAACGAAGAAAGCAGTTTTTCCGTTTTGGGCTAGAGAGACAGAAAAAACGGACTAAGTCGCCTGTGGAGTGGTAAGAGGCCCAGCAAGGCATGACCGATAAACGTCCAAAAGTTCTGATACTTGGAAGCGCCCCTTCGGCGATGGCTGCGCGGGACTGGCCGCGTGGCCCGTTTTCGCATGTGCTTGCGATCAACAACGCCTGGCGGATTCGCGATGACTGGGACATTTTGGTTCATCCCGAAGATTTCCCAGTCGAAAACAGACCCAGGAGAACTGAGCGGTCTCAGAGAATTGTCAGCGCAAAAGAGTATGTCCCGGCGCAGAACAAGTATGGCGGCTTTGTCTATGCCGGTGGAACGATGGCGTTCACCGCAGGGTATTGGGCTCTGGCTGCTCTGAACCCGGCGGTCCTTGCCTATCTTGGATGTGACATGGTGTATCCCAAGTCGGGTAAATCTCATTTTTACGGGCGGGGCACTGCGGACCCCCTGCGCCCCGATGTGACTCTGCGATCGCTGGAGGCAAAATCAGCGCGGCTTGCCCTGATGGGCGCTGGGCAGGGATGCCATGTGGTCCGGTTGTCGTCTGGGCACAGCCGTTTGGCGTTTCCCAGCGTTTCAAAGGACGATCTGAGTGCTGCAGGTTTGCCCGATGCAACTGGAATGCAACGCGCGTTGAGCGCCGAAGCAAAGATCGATTACTCCGTTCCGTCAGGACGATATTGGGAAGTCGAACAGAGGTTCGACCCCAATGTAGTAGACAGGTTGGATCGGCTATGGCTGTCGACCTACAAAGCCTCGATTCCGGATCAGGCAGTCTGTTCTGTCTGATCCTGAACCATTTGCGAAACATTTTTGCGGGCCGTTTCTGCAGACTTGATCCGAACTGGACCATAGCCACGGATTTCGTCGGCACAGGCGAATATCTCCACCCATGTACCCGCATTCGCGTCAGTATAGCTTGTCATGAGTTGGTCCAGCAGATCCTGGTACCACGACAGTAGCTCTCGATGCAGTCTCGCCTCTTCATGGTAGCCGAAGGGATTGAATACGGTGCCGCGCAGGGGGCGGGCATTAGACAGAACTTTCAGAACGGGTTGCAGCCATGGACCAAAGACCTGTTTGAGTGGGCGACCGCGTTCATCTTTGCCACGGCTCAGAAGAGGGGGCGCCATGTGGAATTTTACCGAAAAGTCGCCTTCGAATTTCTCGGATAGCTCCTTGGTGAATTGGCCGTTTGTCATCAGGCGTGCCACTTCGAATTCGTCTTTGTAGGCCATAAAGCGGAACAGGTTTTTGGCAACGCTCTGCAGCAATTTCTCATCTGCATTGGGTAGCGCGCTTCGAAGCTCAGCGATCCGATCCTTGTACTTTTGGCTGTATTTTTCGTTCTGATAGTCACGCAGAAACTCGGCGCGACGTTCAATCATCTGATCCAGTGTTTCTTCGTTGGCGGTGGTATCGCCAAACCGGGTCAACTCGTCGGGCCGTGCAGCGATATTGCGCCCGATGGCAAAGGCCAGCCGGTTCTTTTCGATCGCAACACCGTTGAGTAATATGGCCTGACCCAGCGCGCTATGTGAAACCGGAACAAGCCCTTTTTGCCACGCATATCCCAACATGATGACGTTGGCGAAGACGGCATCGCCCAGCATGTTTTCAGCGGCGGCGTTGGCGTCAAATCCGGACAGGTTATCTGCCCCAACGACACGTTCGATGGCCTCCTCCCGCGCCTTCACGTCCAGCTGTGCATCGCGGCGCAGAACCAGATCGCCCGTCGGCATTTCTGCGCGGTTCAAAACCACCTGAGTCCCTTTGCGATAATGCGCCGAAGCTTTGGGTGCGGAACTGACCACAACGTCGCATCCAATCACCGCATCTGCGGTTCCCTGATCAATCCGGACCTGATTGAGCGCGTCGGGAGAACCTCCCAGACGGATATAGCTGAGGACGGTCCCAAACTTCTGCGCAAAGCCTGTGAAATCCAGTACCGATGCACCTTTCCCTTCGAGATGTGCGGCCATGGTGATCAAGGCCCCGACCGTGACAACGCCAGTGCCACCGACCCCGGTGACCAGCAGATCAAATGGCCGACCCAGTTCAGGCAGGTCGGGGTGCGGCAGGCCGCTTTCGAGCCTGCCCGGATCCAAATCGACCGCTTTCTTATGCCTTGTTGCACCCTCGACCGTGACAAAGCTGGGGCAGAAGCCGTTCAGGCAGGAAAAGTCCTTGTTGCAGGAGCTCAGATTGATTTTGCGTTTTCTGCCAAGCGGTGTTTCGCGCGGCTCGACGCTCAGACAGTTGGAGGCGACCGAGCAATCCCCGCATCCTTCGCAAACCAGATCGTTGATCCAGACAAAGCGTTTGGGATCCTCCATGGTTCCGCGCTTGCGTCTGCGGCGCTTTTCGGTGGCGCAGGTCTGTTCGTAGATCAGGACCGTTACACCGGGTATTTCCCGCATCTCGCGCTGCAGAGTATCCAACGCGCCCCTGTCATGGAACGTGGTCTGGGGCGGAAAGTCTGTGCCATGAAACTTGGAGATGTCATCCGAGACAATCGCTATTCGTTCGACGCCTTCGGCGCGGCAGGTTTGGGCGATAGCGGCAACGCTGACCGGGCCATCGACAGGTTGCCCGCCTGTCATGGCGACGGCATCATTGTAGAGGATCTTGTAGGTGATGTTTGCACCCGCTGCGACGGCTTGCCGGATCGCAAGAGAGCCCGAGTGATACCAGGTGCCTTCGCCCAGATTCTGAAAGATATGCTTGCCGCCGTTGAACTTGGAGGCGACCACATGCGGCACACCTTCGCCGCCCATCTGCGCGTAACCCACTGTCTGCCGATCCATCCAGCTGGCCATGACATGACACCCGATCCCGCTGGCCGCGGTTGAGCCTTCGGGCACTTTGGTCGAGGTGTTATGCGGGCAGCCCGAGCAGAAATAGGGCGTGCGTGTAGCGCCGGGCACATTGATGAGCTGTGGGGGTGTATCGGTTAGGGCTTTGGCTTTGGTGGGCAGGTTTTCTTCGGGGAAGAACCGATCCAGCCGAGCCGCCACAATAGGAGCCAGCATCAGCGGGCTCAGCTCACCCGTCCATGGGATCAGAGGCTCGCCATGACTATCGTATTTCCCGACCATCTTGTGCGGCTTGTCGCCGGGCCAGTCATAGAAGTACTCCTTGAACTGGCTCTCAATAATGCCGCGTTTTTCCTCGACAACCAGAACCTCGGCTTTTCCCTTCACAAAGCGTAGCGCGTTGCGCCGGGCCAGCGGCCAGACCATGCCGACCTTGTAGATATCGATGCCCAGACGGCGGCAGGCGGCTTCATCCAGACCCAGCAGGCGCAGGGCCTCCATCAGGTCCAGATGGCCTTTGCCGGTAGTGACAAATCCAAAACTGGCCTTGTCGATGTCATAGATGCGCCGGTCTATCGGGTTGGCTTCGGCGAAGGCGCGAACAGCGCGCAGTTTTTGCCGAATGCGGGTTTCGATCTCCGGAGAGGGCAAGTCGGCCGAACGTACATGCAACCCGCCTGCGGGCAGATCGATCTCGGGCAGGACAAAGTTTCGGTCAGGTTTCAATTCGACCGAACGCGCGCTTTCGACGGTTTCCGATATCGCCTTGAACCCGACCCACGTGCCGGAATAGCGGGAGAGCGCCAACCCATATTCGCCGAACTCGAGATATTCATCTACCGAGGCCGGGTTCAGGGTCGGCATGAACCACGCCATGAAGGCCACATCAGACTGATGCGGCATTGAGGAACTGACACAGCCGTGGTCGTCCCCGGCCACTACAAGCACACCGCCCTTGGGTGACGATCCATAGGCGTTTCCGTGCTTGAGCGCATCGCCAGACCGGTCCACGCCGGGGCCTTTGCCGTACCACATGGAAAAGATACCTTCGACCTCGCACTGTGGATCGAGGGTGGCTTGCTGTGCGCCCAGAACGGCGGTGGCCCCGAGATCTTCGTTCACTGCGGGCATGAATGTGATGCGCTCATCCTTCAGCCGCGCTTTCGAACGCCACAACTCCAAGTCCAGCCCGCCCAGAGGTGAGCCGCGATAGCCGGAGACAAAGCCTGCAGTGTTCAAGCCAGCCTCGCGATCCCGTCGGGCCTGATCCATCATGATTCTGGCCAGAGCTTGAGTGCCGGTGAGGAAGACCCGTCCGGTCGTCAGGTCATAACGGTCTTCAAGTTGGTATGTTCGGGGGGCGGGGTCATGATGGCTCATTGCTCAGTTCCATGGGGCTGCCTTTGGAATTGAGGAAGATTAAACCGGTTCAGGTGGAAATTTATGCCTGATTGGTCGGAGTATTGTACGTGAAGTGAAAATATTGTTCAATTTTGCCATGATTTACGGAAAGTGTGGCCAAATCTATGTTGCTAGATGAACGAGACCGTCGAATTCTAACGATGTTGCAGAAGGACAGCCGCATCTCGAATGCTGATCTGGCCGAAGCCGTTGGTATGTCGGCATCGGCATTGTGGCGCCGGGTTCGCAGCCTGGAAGAGGCAGGGATCATCGAGCGCTATGGTGCTGTCGTGAACCCAACCGCGATGGGGCTGAGCTTTGAAGCTATCGTGCATGTTCACCTGACGCGGCATGACCCCGAGAAGATTGTCGAGTTCATTCGTGCCATCGAAATCAGCCGGGAAGTGCAGGACTGCTACGCAACAACAGGGCAGGCGGACTACCACCTGCGCGTATTGTGCGCTGATCTGGCCGCATACAATTCCTTCCTTGAGGATTTCCTGTTCCGCCTGCCTGCTGTTGCCAGCGCGCAGACGAATGTGGTTTTGCGACCGATCAAGCGGAACCGTCCTGTTGAATTCTGAGATCAGGCCACGAATTTCACCCATGCCCAGGCCATGGCGATATAGGTCAGATTGTGCATGCACTGATCCAGCCCGGCCGCACGCCAGAACGCAGCCTGATCAGGCTGCAGCTTTTTCTTGTCTGAATAGCTGGCTTTGAAAAAGTCGATGTTGAAATGAACAATCCACTCTAGTGCGGCGATGATCAGGATGAACTGAAGTGGCGCGCCAATAACCAGAAAAACAAGAACAGACCCAACAACATGCACTGCGGCATGCTGGGCGCGTCCAACGTGAAAATATTCCCCTCGCCCAGAGAGCATCTTGGGCGTTTGCAAGTAAAAGTCGGCAAACATGTGCTTGATCTGCAATAGGCAGAGCAAAAGCAACACCGTGCCAAGAGTAGCAGGCAAAAGTACCTCCCGATATCGTCCTGGATGTAGAGACTAGGCACTAAAATCGTGTCGCGCAAATGAACTAGTTCACACAAGCTAAATAAAAGTGAAAAAATAGGAAACTATTTGCCTAGCCTGATGCCGATGCAGTAAATTCCCAGTGCTAGGTCTGGGTAAAGATCGCCATATTTGGATAACGGTTCAGTTGCAGGGGCAGGTGCCATAGAACGCACAATCTTCCGTTTCATCTGGAAATACTCAAAACGCGATCAGCTGATCCTGCTGGCCGTGACGGCGACGCTGTTTCCGCTGTTGTATCTGACGTTGGAGTTGCCAAAACGCATCATCAACGACGCGATCGGCGCAACCAGTTCGATCGTCAATGTCTGGGGCTACAGTCTTGAGCAAACCACCTTTCTGGTGATTCTGTGTTTTGCCTTTCTTGCTGCTGTTCTTGCGCATGGTCTGATGAAAATGCGGATCAACACCATGAAAGGTGTGCTGAGCGAACGTATGCTGCGCAGGTTCCGCTATCAGCTGATCAGCCGGGCTCTGCGATTCCCGCAGCCGTATTTCGAACGCGTCAGTCAGGGTGAACTGGTCTCGATGGTCACCGCCGAAAGCGAGCCGATGGGCGGCCTGATGGGGGATGCCATCAGTCAGCCGGTTCTGCAGGCCGGGCAGATGCTGACGATCCTGTCCTTTTTGTTCCTTCAAAGCGTTTGGTTCGGGCTTGCCGCAATTGCGCTGATCCCGTTGCAGGCCTGGCTGATCCCGCGCCTGCAGCGCCAGATCAATCTGCTGAACAAGAAACGCATTCAGGAAGTGCGCGTGCTGGCCGCGCAGATCGGCGAAAACGCGGCCGGGGCCTCGACGTTGCGGGCAAATGGTGGCTGGCGCTATCGGCGCGCGATGATCTCGGATCAGTTAGGCCGCCTGTTTGGCATTCGGTTCGAGATCTACCAAAAGAAGTTCTTTATGAAGTTCATAAACAACTTCATCTCGCAGCTGACGCCGTTCATGTTCTATCTGATTGGTGGACTTCTGGTTTTGCAGGGATCGGTTTCGCTGGGCGCGCTGGTGGCGGCGCTTGCAGCCTATAAGGATCTGAGCTCACCCTGGAAAGAGCTGCTGACATACTACAACCAGACACAGGACATGTCGCTGCGCTGGGAAGTTGTCATCGAACGCTTTGCACCGGATGGTATGCTGGATGAAAAGCTGTTCGAAGGAGAGCCGACTGAGCGGCCAAGACTGAACGGCGACATCGTGCTGGATCACGTTTCGGTTCGCGATATGGACGGAAATCAGGTTCTGGATGACCTGGATCTCACATTCCCCTCGGGCAAAACAATCGGTATCGCGGCCCCCAGCGAAGAAGATCGCCGTGCCCTGGCGGAAACGCTGACGCGTGAGATATTGCCAAGTTCCGGTAAGGTAGGGATTGGCGGGGTAAACCTGTCTGATCTGCATCAGGGCGTTGTTGCGGCAAGGATCGGGCACGCCACCTCGCGCCCGGTGATGTTTCAGGGAACTGTGGGCGATAACGTCATGATGCCGATGCGGTTCAAGCCGCTCTCGGATCAAGCCAACGATCCCGATTTTCACGAGACATTGCGTGCAGGAAACAGCAGCGATCCTTTCCGGACCGAATGGTTGGATCCGTCACTAGCCGGGTTTGAGAACCCCTATCTGCTGCGCAACTGGTGGCTGCAACTGATCGACGGCATGGGATCAGGCGCGACCCTGTTCCAGCGCGGCAGTGAACAGGTCTTTGACGCCGCCGAGCATCCTGAACTTGCGGCCAAGCTTGTTGAACTGCGCCCGCTGGTGCAGGTGGCCGTTCGTCGGGAGGGGTTGGAGCAACAGGCACTGGTCTTTGACCGGGCGACATATAATCCTGCATTGCCGGTGGTCGAAAACCTGTTGTTTGCCACACCACGGGTTCCGGTCACGCAAAAGTTGCTGTCAGAGCAAACGATTTTCCTGGGTCAGTTGCGGGAACTGGGCCTGGATGAAACCCTGATCAGCTTGACGCGTGACGTGATCGAGATGTTGCGCCAGATCTTTGGTTTGGATGGCACCGACCATCCGCTTTTCCGCAAACTGGGGCTTGAGGCTTCGACCTATGAGGCCGCTGTTGAGTTGGTCGAAAAGACGCGCAAAGACGGCGCTGTTGGTCTGGATGATGAGCAGCTTGCCAGTATGCTGGCTGTGCCTTTTGTCATTTCGGCCGAACAGATCGGTCCTGCCTTCAGTGAAGAACTAAAAAGCCGCATTCTGGAGTTGCGACACAGCCATTCAGCTGAGCTGATGGAACGGTTGTATGATGTGTTCGTCCCGCTGGATCCATCAGAATTCGCACCCGGTCTGACCGTCATGGAAAACGCCCTGTTCGGTAAGGTCAGCCAGATCGGCGGCGCGCGTTCGGACGAAGCACGCAAAGTAATTGTGGATGTTCTGGCTGAAAACGGAGCCCGGTCTCTGGTGGTCGAGCTGATTTATGACGTGCCTGTTGCGCTGGGTGGGCAGAACCTTCCGGCAGCGTTGGCTGAGCCGCTGGCCTTTACACGGGCCACGATCAAGAAGCCCGACATTTTGATCCTCGAAAATGCGCTGGCCAGCTATGACATGGACACGCAGATCGCGGTGTACAAAAACCTTCGGGAACTTCTGCCTGAAACCACCGTCATCTACCTGAACGATCAGTTTGAAGAGCCAGATGTCTTCGACATGTTCGTTGAGATCCGACAGGGCCGGGTCGTTTCTGATCAGGGACCGGCAGATGTTGAGGGCGATGGCGCGGCGTCGGCAGACCTGGCGCGCAAACTACGGGCACTGGAGCAGACGCCACTCTTTTCTGGCCTGGATCGCCGGCAGCTACGCCTGCTGGCCTTTGGTGCGCGCTGGTTTGAGGCCAAAGCTGGTGAGGTTGTGTTCCTGAAAGACGACCAGCCAACCGATGGCGCGTATATGATCCTTGAGGGCGAGGCGGGCTTGTATCTGCCGCAGGATTCCGACCCGGATCAGTTGATCACGCGCGTGGGTGGCGGAACGCTGGTGGGCGAGCTTGGATTGATCCGCAAAGAACCTCGCGCGCTGAGCATGGTTGCCGAAACGGATCTGGTCTGCCTGCGCATCGGTGAAGAAGAATTCCTGGCCGTTGTCGAGAATGATGCGGCCACGGCGTTCAAGCTGTTGCAGGTTGTTGCGGGATACGTTGCGAGCTAGTGCAACTTAGCCATCCGCCTTGCAGAACTGGGAATAGAGCAGCTCAATGACCTGTGCTGTGTTGCCATCACTCAGCGAGTAATAGATCGTCTTGCCTTCGCGTCGGGTTGTCACAAGGCCTTCTTCACGCAGCCGTGCCAGCATCTGACTGACCGCGGCCTGACGCAGTTCCAGCAACGCCTCCAGCTCTCCGACGGATCGTTCACCCGCACCCAGATGACACAGGATCATCAGGCGACCTTCGTGTGCAAGCGTCTTGAGAAACGCGGCGGCCTTCGCTGCGCTTTCCTTCATGTTTGCCGGTGTTTCGGGCGGCAGGTTTTGCGGTTCGATATCTTGAATTGTCACGGAAGTGCCGGTCTGGGGGTTTGGGGTTGGCGCAATATGCCCCAACCCAAGCTAATTTGTCACCCCTCTGTCGCGGGAGCACCACCCTGAAAGGCGTTGCCGTTGACATAGTCGCAGGGTTCTTCCTGCATCTGCAGGTGCAAGCCATCGCCAGAATAGGGATGCGCGCGGGCCAGATCTTCGTCCACCTCAATTCCCAGACCCGGCGTTGTCGGCGGAGTGACGAAGCCGTTTTCAACGCGGATCGAGCCTTTGATCAACTGATCGTGGAATGGGGTCTCAATGGTTTCGAGTAGCAGCAGGTTCGGAATCGAAGCCGCCAAATGGATGTTTGCTGCCCATTCCACCGGACCCGCATAGAGGTGCGGTGCCATTTGCGCATTGAATACCTCTGCAATGGCGGCAACTTTCTTCATTTCCCATATCCCGCCTGCACGCCCCAGCGCCGGTTGCAGGATTTCCGCTGCACCTGCACGCAAGACCGCACCAAACTCGGCTTTTGTGGTCATGCGTTCGCCGGTTGCGACCGGAATGCGGACGTTGCGTGCCACACGCGCCATGTCCTCGATCATGTCCGGCGGTGTCGGCTCCTCGAACCAAAGTGGAGAGTAGGGTTCCAGTGCTTGTCCAAGACGGATCGCACCCGCGGTGTTGAACTGACCATGAGTGCCGAACAGCAGGTCGGCTTTGTTGCCGACTGCTTCTCGGATCGCTTTACAGAATGCCACGGACATCGAGATGTCGGACATGGCCGGCATATGCCCGCCGCGCAAGGTGTAAGGGCCTGCCGGGTCGAACTTGACGGCCGTAAAGCCGCGCCGAACCATTTCAGCGGCGCATTCCCCGGCCTGCTCGGGAGAGGTCCAGAAATCCGTCAGATTATGTTGCGGCAGCGGATAGAGGTAAGTGTAGGCGCGAATGCGTTCATTCATCTTGCCGCCGAGCAGAGCATAGACTGGGCGGTCGCGATCTTTACCCAGGATATCCCAGCACGCGATTTCCAGCCCCGAGAATGCGCCCATGACGGTTAGGTCGGGTCTTTGGGTAAAGCCACTGGAATAGGCGCGCCGGAACATCAGTTCGATGTTTTCGGGGTTTTCGCCTGCCATGTGCCGTTCGAACACGTCCCGAATGACGTGCTCCATTGCCTTTGGCCCGACAGAGGAAGCATAGCATTCCCCCCAACCCGTGATGCCGGTATCGGTGGTGACTTTCACCAGTATCCAATACCGGCCACCCCAGCCCGGTGGGGGCGGCGCGGTGACGATGATATCAAGATCCTGCAGTTTCATCGGGTGTTCTCCCCCTGAATGGCGTCAGCCCCGGTCAAACAGGATCACGTTGCGCTTGGCCGATCCGGTTTTGGTGTCTTCGATCGCGTCGTTGATCTGATCCAGCGACCATCGGCCCGAAATCAGTTCATCCAGTTTCAGTCGCCCCTGTTCGTACAGGTCGATCATCCATGGGATGTCGCGCTGAATGACAACATCACCCATTTTCGAACCGATCAGACCTTGTCCGATGGCGGCCAGAATGACGGGCTCATAGCTTGCCTGAGCGCCGGAATGGGGCATGCCGATCATGATCGCCTTGCCGCCGCGACCCAGATAGCGAGGGGCCTGATCATAAGCGGGTATCGCACCGACCGTGATCAGAACCGCATCAGCACCGCGCCCGCCAAGTGCCTTGTAAGACGCTTTCCAGGGTTCTTTGAGAGTTGCCAGAACACCATGGGTGGCGCCGAATTCTTTGGCAATCTCAAGCTTCTCTTCCGTCATATCGACTGCCACGATGCGCCGCGCGCCTGCCAGCCGTGCACCCTGAATGGCGTTCAGGCCGACGCCACCTGCTCCGATCACCACGACATCCTGACCCGGGCGCAAACCGGCGGCGTTGACCGCAGCGCCCACGCCTGTGATCACGCCGCAAGACAATAGGCTTGCCACATCCTTGGGCATGTTTTGTGGAATTTTGACAATTTGCCGGTGACTGACCACAACCTTTTCAGCAAAAGCACCACAGGCCATCGCCTGTTCAAGAGGGCCACCATCGGCGGTGCGCAGCGGGCCCTTGACGGTATCGTAAGGTGTTTCGCAAATGGTCGGCTTACCGCTGGCGCACGAGGGGCAGGAGCCACAGGCGCGGATCAGTGTCACAACAACCGAATCCCCAACCTGAAAATCCCCTGCCGCATCTCCGACAGCGGTAATGATGCCTGCCGCTTCGTGCCCGTAAACGGCTGGCAGGAAACCGCCCCACGCGCCGCTGGCATAGGTGATGTCCGAGTGGCAGATGGCTACCGCGTCCAGAGTAACCTCGACCTCGCCCATCCCGGGCGGGGCGATTTGGATTTCCTCAATCACCAGTGGTTCATTAAAGGCGCGGCATACGGCGGCTTTGATGGTTTGCATGGCTTCCCCAAAATTTGCTTTGGGTCACGGTGGCGCGTCGAGCATCAAGCTGCAAGGCGGAAACCGCCATAGATGTGTCGTTGTTACACCTCGGCAGGGCGAGAGCGCAGAAAAAGGACAAATCCGACCAGCATCAGGCCCAGGGCCAGCAGGAACGGTGCCCCAGGGAGGTATATTGGTGCGCTTTCCTTTGCGAATTGGGCGAACACACTGGTCATAACCAGCGGGGACAGGATCATGGACAGCGCATGCAGGGCTGCAAGAACCCCCTGTAACTCACCCTGCTGAGAATCGGGCGTTGCACGGGACATCATGGCCTGTAGTGCCGGTGTCACGACTGCGCCCAATGCCGTTATCGGGATCAACATCAACGCGATTTTGCCACTGGTCAAAAACGCCAGCAGCGCAAAGCTGATGACTTCAAAACCCATACCGGCGAATATCGTTACCCGCTCACCCAGATACCGCGTTGCGGGGCGGATCAGGCCACCCTGAACCGCTGCCATGCCGATTCCATATATCCCCAGCGAGAACCCGATGATCTGTGGGGACCAGCCAAAACGTTCGACTGTGAAGTAGGACCAGATTGCCGGATAGACGTAGATCGAGACCGAGTAGAGGAAGTATACCCACAGCATCGGTCGAATGCCCGGCAGCGCAGCGATGGCCTTTAAAGAGCCGGCCGGATTGGCACGACGCCAGTTGAAGGCACGCCGGGTTTTGTCCGTTACGGTTTCCGGCATTACGAGGCAGCCCGCGATAAAGCCAAGTGCAGATAATCCGGCAGCAGCCCAAAAGGGAGCGCGCGTTCCAAATTCGCTCAACAGCCCGCCAAGCAGGGGGCCGAGAACAAAACCTACTCCAAATGCTGCGCCAAGCAGACCAAAGTTCGCTGCCTTCTCATGTGGCTTTGAGACATCTGCCATGAACGCCGCCGCGGTCGAATGTGTGGCGGCAGTTATCCCACCGACGATGCGGCCGATCAGCAGCAGCCAGATCGATCCCGCAATTGCCATCACTACGTAATCCAACGCCATCACGAACAGCGAAACCAACAGAACCGTCCTGCGTCCGTATGCGTCTGACAGGTTTCCAAGAACCGGGCCGAACAGGAATTGCATGGTGGCAAAAGCCGTGCTCAGCACGCCGCCCCAGATCGCGGCATTGGCCAGCGATCCGCCCTGAACCTCGACGATCAGCTCGGGCATGATCGGCAGGACAAGACCGATACCCATCGCGTCGATCATCACGGTGCAGAGTACAAACAGAAAAGGCAGGCGCATGGGAACCGGGTTCAAGTATCTTTGGGCGGACCCTAGCCCCGGTCGCATCCGGTTGAAAGAGATGCTTTTGGGCAAATCACCTCTGGTTCACCTGACGTTCCGTAAGTCGCGGAGTGTGGTGACCTGAACTTAGAAATTCCGGGTGATCTGATGGATCATTCCCGCCAGCGTCTGGGGGTGAGAAAAGAACGGAGAATGCGACCCATCTATGTTCAAACGCATGTCGGGAGATGCGCAATGGCTCATTTGTTCTTCGTATTCGGTCGGAATGGTATGGTCATCCAATGCGCGGATATAGCCTTTTGGCACTGAGGCAAAATTCTCGCTGAGCTGTAGCGGCGTATCCTGAGGCAGGATCGCCTGAGGACACAATCTGGGCAGAGCGTAAGACGTCACTTCGGGCGGGCAATCATGGTAGAAAAGATCATGCACGCGATCCGGCAGAACCGTGTAGGACAATCCATCTGCGGACTTTTCGACAGCGCCTTCGGTCAGCTGTCGCGGTGCTCGTTTGCGCATTTCAATCATCGAAACACCGGATTGCGGGACGTAGGCACAGACATAGATCAATGCGCGCATTGAGTCGGGTGAGGCCTCTGCAGCGGCGCTGATCGGATAGCCGCCCCAGGAATGACCGACGACGATGGTTTCCGGGCTGGATGCCTTCAGAACCGCATCCCGGCAGCTGTCCAATGTAACCTCGGCGATTGGGGTTGGGTCCGATCCATGGCTGGGCAGATCAATCGCACGTGCGGTGTGACCGAGCGCCGCCAGTTCGGGTAGCAGATCGCGCCAGCACCAGGCGCCATGACAGGAACCATGAACCAATAAGAAATCGGCCAAAGAAACTCTCCTTCAAATATGCCCAATATCGACTAAAAATTCTTTGAGTATCTCGGCGTACCTGACCGGCTGTTCAACACAGGGCAGATGCCCGGCTTTGCGCATCAATTCAAATCTTGAGCCGGGGATCAGGTTGATGGTCTCACGAACCAGATCAGGGGGTGTTGATCCGTCATCGCTGCCCGCGATGCCAAGCGTGGGCAGGCGTAAACCGCTGGTGGGGGTGTAGAAATCTGTGCCTGAAATTGCTGAACAACAACCCAGATACCCTTCCAGCGGCTGGCGCACCATCATGTTTCGCCAGAGCTCCATCGCTGGCGTTTCGCGGAAGGTTTTGGTGAACCAGCGTTCCATTGTGGCATCGGCAATCGCCTCGATGCCGCTTGCACGGATTGCATCAATGCGATCCTGCCAGATCGATGGGGTCGCGATTTTTGCGGCGGTGTTCGACAGCACCAGCGCCCGCACTTGATCCATGCGTTTGACGGCCAGACCCTGCGCGATCATGCCGCCGATGGACAAGCCGACAAAGACGCAATCTTTGACTTGCAAGTGATCTAGCAGGTTCTCGGCATCTCGGACCAAAGCGCCCATCGAGTAAGGCGCGGGCGGCTGCGAAGACAGGCCATGGCCCCGCTTGTCATAGCGGATGATCTGGAGACCTGCGGGCAGCAGCGGCAGGATTGGGTCCCATAGACGCATGTCTGTGCCCAGTGAATTCGCGAACACAATGGGTGCGCCATCGGGATCGCCATCGATCCGATAATGCAACTTTACGTCCCCGAGATCGGCGATCTTCATAAATCGGCCCTTGTCTGCGCTTTTTCCGGTCGGAATTTGTGGTGCCTGTCCAGATTGCACCGGTTTCCGTCCGTTGTCAGGTCAGGAATTCCAACGCTTTAGCAAAAATTTGCGGATCAACATTCCCGCCCGAGGCAACAACAATCACCGCATCCCCCTCGATCTGATCCTTGCGGAACAGCGCCGAGGCCAGCGAGACGGCCCCGCCGGGTTCCAGCACGATGTTCAAGCGCAGGAATGCCAGCGCCATCGCATGCAGTGCTTCTTGCTCGGAAACGGCAAGACCCGGCCCACAGAGACGGTTCAGGATCGGGAAGGTGATCTGCCCGGGTTGAGGCGTCAGGATCGCATCGCAGATATTGCCGGATGTTGCGTTGTTGTTCTGAATGCTACCCGATGCAAGCGAGCGTTTGACGTCGTCAAAACCTTCGGGCTCGCAGGGGCGGGGCCGCAGGCCGGGGGCGTGTTTTTCCAACGCCAGCGCGATGCCGGACGTCAGGCCTCCGCCACCACAGCACACCAGAACATCGGCTTCTGTCACGCCCAGTTCTTGCGACTGGCGGGCGATCTCAAGCCCGGTCGTGCCTTGTCCGGCTATGACCAGCGGTTCGTCATAAGGACGGATCAGGGTCAGCCCGCGCTCGGCAGCCAGTGCTTCGCCAATTTCTTCCCGGCTTTCATTGGCGCGGTCATAGAGGACAACTTCGCCCCCCAGCGCACGGGTATTGTTGATCTTCAGCTGAGGCGCGTCCGATGGCATGATGATCACCGACGCTATCCCGTGTTTTGAGGCCGCCATCGCGACACCCTGAGCGTGATTGCCTGATGAATAGGCGATAACACCACGCTGACGGGCAGAATCATCAAGGGCTGAAATCGCAGACCACGCACCCCGAAATTTGAAGCTGCCTGTATGCTGCAGGCATTCCGGTTTGATCAGCACTTTTCGACCTGCAATCTCATCCAGAAACGGAGAGGTCAGGATCGGCGTCTCCCGAACATGCCCGTTCAGCCGCTCGGCGGCCGCCTCGATCATCTCAATATTGCTCATGCGGCGTCCAATACTTTGCGAATGAGTTCAAGTGACTGTGGTTCATCCAGAAACGGGACGTGACCCCGATCCGGTATTTCGGCTGAAACAAGGTTGGGATGGCGTATGTGCATCTCCGCCAGTGTTGCGGCCCCAAGTACATCGGAGTTCGCCCCGCGGATCACACCAGTTGGTATGCTGCGCAGTGCGTCGAAAAGGTCCCACAGATCCGGCGGTACACCCGCAGCAGCCTGTTCGATCAGCGCAGTTCGCAAGGCGGGATCATAGCGCAGAGCCAGACCATCCGCGGTTTCGCGATACTGAGCTTCGGCATGCTTGCGCCAGACAGTCAGCGGAACGCCGGGAAACTGGGGCTCCAGCGCTTGTTTCAGAGTTTGTGCCGCCTCGTCATAGGTCTTTGAGGCGGGTGGTTTGCCAACATATTCCATGATCCGCGCAATCCCGGTGGGCTCGATCACCGGACCAACGTCGTTCAGGATCACCCCGGCCAAACGCTCGGGGTGGCTGACGGCAAGCGCCATCGCGATCAGGCCGCCGCGTGAAGTGCCGATGACCAATGCCTTGTCCAGTCCCAGGTGATCAAGCAATTCGATTGCGTCCTGGGCTTCGCGAATGATGTTGTAGTTCATGTAGTCGGGGTCGTAATCCGACTGACCGCGCCCCCGATAATCCATGGCGATCATGCGCAGATCTTTCACATGTGGTGCCAGCGATGCAAAATCCTGCGTGTTGCGCGTCAGCCCGGCCAGGCAGAGAACCGACGTGCCATTGCCGGTATCCTCGAAATAGAGGCGCATGCCGTCAGACGCAGTGAAAAATGCCATCAAAGCCCAGCCAGTTTCGGGATCGTCGTCAGGTCGGACAGTACATGTGCAGGCGTCCAAGGCAAGCGGTCCATTGGCTCACCGGCACGATTGACCCAGGCGGTCACAAAACCATACCCGCTGGCCCCCGCAGCGTCCCATCCGTTCGAGCTGACGAACAGCACTTCATCCCGGGCGCATCCAAATCGGTCCTGCACCAGATCATAAACCTTTGCATGGGGTTTGAAGACGCCGACACTCTCAACCGACAGGACATCGTCCAACACATCCCCAATCCCGGCAGATTGTACGGCCCCATCCAGCATTGGCGGTGAACCATTCGACAGAATAGCCGTCTGCATACCACCCGCTTTCAGTGCCTTTAGCATTTCAGGAACTTCGGGATAGGCTTGCAACTCCCAATACAGATCCAATAGCCGCTGGCGCAGGGTCGCGTCGCCCTGCAGGCCTGTCGCCTCAAGCGCCCAGTCCAGACCATCCTGCGTCACGTCCCAGAAATCGGTATGCGCATCGGCAACGGCCCTGAGCCAGGTATATTGCAACTGCTTCAAACGCCAGTGATTGGCCAGTTCCGGCCATTTTTTCTGCAGGGCCTCAAATCCCGGCTCTCCTGCGGCCTGACGTGCAGCCGCTGCAACATCGAACAAAGTGCCATAGGCATCGAAAACGCAAGTCGTGATTGCCATCTGCTTCTCCCCTGATCCGGCGCAGGTTGGCACAAGAGCTGAAGGGGTAAAAGAGCCAAGGGTTTACATTGTCGTGTTAGCCCCTAGGCTTGGCCGTTCCTTTCCTTATGAGGCCGGAGGCCAATATGACCGCAATCAAACAGGGCGACACGGTTCGCATCCATTACACCGGAACTTTGCTGGACGGTAACGTCTTTGACAGTTCCGAGGGACGCGATCCGTTGGAATTTGCGGTCGGGTCCGGGCAGATCATTCCGGGGCTGGATGCTGCGATTCCGGGAATGGAAGTTGGCGAGAAGAAGCGTGTCGAAATCCCGTGCACCGAGGCATATGGCCCGATCAACCCGGCGATGCGGCAGGATATCCCGCGCGAGGGTATCCCGGATGATATCCCGCTTGAGCCCGGTACGCAGCTGCAGATGCAAACTCCAGATGGGCAGGCCCTGCCGGTGACTGTGGTCGAGGCCAACGAGGCGACCGTTACGCTGGACGCAAATCACCCGTTGGCGGGACAGGATCTGATTTTTGATATCGAGATCGTTTCGGTTAACTGATCAGTCTGACCTACAGGCCCGGCAACTGGTTCAGAAACGGCCCAACCGCGTCACGCACCTGCGGTTGGGTGTAGAAGACGAACAGAATCAGCAGTGTGGAGAGGGTCAGCAGCATGATACGCGCGCGGTTGCTGCGCATCCCCGACTTGCGCCGGGATTGAGCTGCACGCGCGTTGCTTGCGATAATCTGGTCAAGTTTGTTCATAATGCCATCCCTGCCGCTGAAAGATGGTCAAATCTTGGCGGCGACAGGGAAAGATATGGTCACATAGAATCGGGCTGAGGCATGCCCAAAACGTGGAAGCCGCCATCGACGCGAATGATTTCGCCCGAGGTGCAGGCGCCAGCGTCCGAAGTCAGATAAACGGCGGTGCCACCGACGGCTTCGAGCGTTGCGTTTGAGCGCATCGGAGCGTTCTGATCGCAGAACTTGTAGGTCTTGCGCGCGCCACCGATCGCAGCACCGGCTAATGTCTTCATCGGGCCGGGCGAGATCGCGTTTACGCGGATACCTTCGGGGCCAAGATCGTTGGCCAGATAACGGGTTGCCGATTCCAGTGCGGCTTTGGCGACGCCCATGACGTTGTAGTTCGGAACAACCCGGTTTGACCCCTGATAGGTCAGGGTCAGCAGCGTGCCGCCATTTTCCTTCATCATCGGATAGGCGCGGCGGGCCACTTCGATGAACGAATAAGCCGAAACATCCATGGAATGTTTGAAGTTGGCACGGGTGGTGTTCAGGAACCGTCCGGTTAGTTCGGACTTGTCCGAATAGGCGATGGCGTGCACGACAAAGTCGATGGTTGGCCAGCGCTCGGCCAGTTCACCAAATGCGCGGTCCAGGGATTCGTCGTCAGTGACATCCGCATCAACCATAAAGTCGCTGCCAAGGCTTTGGGCCAGCGGTTCCAGCCGCTTGCCGAATGCCTCGCCCTGATAGGTGAATGCCAGTTCAGCGCCGGCCTCGTGCATGGCCTTGGCGATGCCCCATGCAATTGAGCGGTCATTGGCCACGCCCATGATCAGGCCGCGTTTACCCTTTAGAAGATCCGACATCATTTTCACCCGTTATACTTTGACAGAACCATGGATCCGTTCGTGCCGCCAAAGCCGAAGCTATTGGTCATGACACTGTCCAAGCCTGCGTTTTCAACTACTTGAGTTGCAATTTCACCGGGCAGGATGCCTTCGGCAAGTGTGTCGACGTTGATCGACGGAGTAATAAAATCGTTGTCCAGCATGAGCAGGCAGAAGATCGCCTCAAGCGCGCCCGCCGCGCCCTGTGCGTGCCCTGTCATTGATTTTGTTGAAGAAATCGGAGGGACATTACCTTCGCCAAAGATGCGGCGAACAGCTTCGACCTCACCCACGTCCCCGACTGGTGTCGAAGTGCCGTGCGCGTTGATGTAGCCAACCTTACGTCCTTCGGGAACGGTCGAAAGCGCCAGACGCATCGCGCGCTCACCACCTTCACCGGACGGGGCCACCATGTCATGGCCATCCGAAGTAGCGGCATAGCCGGTGACTTCGGCATAGATTTTTGCGCCGCGTGCCAACGCGTGATCCAGATCTTCCAGAACGACGATGCCGCCGCCGCCAGAGATGACAAAGCCATCACGGTTCTGGTCGAACGCGCGTGAGGCCTTATCCGGCGTGTCATTGTATTTCGAAGACATAGCGCCCATGGCGTCGAACAGGCAGGACAACGTCCAGTCCAGTTCCTCACCGCCGCCCGCGAACATGACGTCCTGCTTGCCCAGCATGATCTGCTCGGCGGCGTTGCCGATGCAGTGCAGCGAAGTCGAGCAGGCCGATGTGATCGAGTAGTTGATACCCTTGATCTTGAACGCGGTCGCCAAGTTGGCGGAAATGGTCGAGCACATGCATTTCGGCACGGCAAAGGGGCCGATGCGCTTGGTCGCACCGTTTTTCAGAACTGTCTGATGTGCGGTCAGCATCGCGCTGGTCGACGGGCCGCCGGATCCAGCGACCAGACCGGTACGTGGATTCACAACCTGATCTTCGGTCAAACCTGCGTCGGCAATCGCCTGGCTCATGGCGATATGGGCATAGGCCGCACCGGGGCCCATGAAACGCAAGGTGCGCTTGTCCACATGTTCCGTGACGTCGATCTTGAGCGAGCCGGCGATCTGGCTGCGGAAGCCATGTTCAACCATCTGCTCATTGGCCTCGATGCCGGATTTGCCTGCTTTGAGCGAGGCGAGGACCTCTTCGGCATTGTTCCCGATGGAGGAGACTACCCCCAGACCGGTGACGACGACGCGACGCATAAGCGTACTCCTGTGTTCCGTTCCCTGTTGCTTGTCCGTCAGTTGGGGTCAGCTCTCGGACAATGCAACCTTCATGTCTTTGACCTGATAGATCACTTCACCATCGGCTTCGACCCGACCATCCGCCACACCCATGGTCAGGCGGCGTGTCTGCACAGCCTTTGTGAAATCTACATAATAGGTCAGCATCTTGCGGTCGGGGCGCACCATTCCGGTCAGTTTGACCTCGCCTACACCCAGTGCGTATCCACGACCCTGCCAGCCGCGCCAGCCCAGGTTAAAGCCTGTCAGCTGCCACAGGCCATCCAGGCCGAGGCATCCGGGCATGATCGGGTTGCCGGGGAAGTGGCAGTCAAAGAACCACAGGTCAGGTGTGATGTCGAACTCGGCCACAACATGACCTTTGCCATGCGCGCCGCCATCACCCGAGATATCGGTGATCCGGTCCATCATCAGCATCGGCGGGGCAGGCAATTGTGCGTTGCCGGGGCCGAATAATTCGCCACGGGCGCATTTCAGCAGATCGTCCTTGTCAAAGCTGCTCGGGAATTGGGCCATTCTGCCGCCTCTCCTGCCAGGGGTCCGTTTATTCAATCTGGCCTCGTCTAGCACCCGTATGCAAGGTCCTGCAAGAGCAGCGGACAACATCGTGTCGCACGTAGTGCATTCTTTGCGAATGAATTTCATTTGAAATTCCCATCAGACCGCACTTATATATATGGTCAGCAAAAACGGGTATCGGATTCATGACGCCTCAGAGCCGGAACATCGCTACAAATTGGTTGGTTGATGCAGGATTGCGTCCCACACGTCAGAGGGTTGCCCTGGCGGAGTTGCTGGTTGGCGACGGACGTCATCGCCATGTAACCGCCGAAAGCCTGTTCGAGTCGGCCAAGAAAAACGGCGACGCGGTATCGCTGGCGACTGTTTACAACACACTGCGCGCGTTCTGTGACGCCGGAGTGTTGCAGGAAATCACCGTTGACGGATCAAAAAGCTATTTTGATACCAACACACACGATCACCCGCATTTCTTCTGGGAAGACGAAAGCCGCCTGAGCGATGCACCGTCTGATCAACTGGTCATCCAGCGTTTGCCCGAAGCACCCGAAGGGGTCGAGATCGCTTCGGTTGATGTGGTGATCCGCCTGCGCAAAAAGCCGTAACTACTCAGTTCGCAAACATTCGATGAGCGACCGCTCGGCTGCTGCAATAAGCGAGTCGGTGGGCCCGGTGCCGTGGCGGGCCAGAACGACGGCTTCGGTCGCATCGGGGTCGGCAATGGGCAGGCTGACCAAGGGCATGTGATCATAACTGAACTCACTATCCGGGCTGGCATAGCTGATGCCGATCCCTTCGCCGTGAGCGGCCAGACTGCGTTGAATTTCAAGCGATTCTGCCCGGTGAGAAACGGTGGGGTTCAGGCCGCGGCTCCGGAACAGTCCAAGTACGTGCTGGGCGGACAATCCTTCTTTGGACAGGATCAGCGGATATGCTTCGAGTTCTGTGAGTGATGTCTGGTGTGACGCTGCCAGAGGATGATCTGGTGCCACAAGTGCGCGCGGACCGCTACTGAACAGTCTTTGGCGTGTAAAACCGGCATCCATTCCCAGATCATAGGTGACCGCCAAATCAAACTGACCGTCGGTCAGACCGGTGATCAGGCCTTCGAAACTCTCGACGCCATGAGTCACAACAACATCGGGGAGCGTGTCGCGGAGTGTGTGGAGGGCTTTGGCCAAAAGAAATGGCGCCAGATCCACGAAACACCCAAGCCTCAATCGGCTGGCACCCGTCACCGGTTGCTTCGAATCTTCCAGCAAGGCGGCGCTGTTCAGCAGGGCTTCGGCCTCTTCAATGAACTTTCGTCCCTGTGGTGTCAGCGCCATCGCCGCCCCACGCCTGCGTGAGAACAACGGGTACCCCAGATGTGATTCGACACGGGTAAGTGCATTGGACAGAGCAGGCTGTGACACGTTCAGGTGTTGCGCCGCTGAAGACAGGCTGCCGTGGCGGCCAATGGCGCACACATATTCGTATTGCCGCAGTGAGATATATAACATGAAGTTAATAGTTAGTTTGAAAGATATGATTTGAACAGTGGTCACAAACATGCGCAGATCGGGTCGAGCTATCCAAGGAGACCATCATGACCCACCCCCTTGTTTCCCAAGAGATGATCGACACCTACCAGACAGACGGCGTTGTCTTGGTCAAAGGCCTGTTCGCTGATCATGTTGAAGCGTTGCGCGACGGCGTCGCCGCCAACATGGCCGAGCCCGGGCCTTATGCATCTGAAAACAAGAAAGAGGGTGAGACCGGTCGTTTCTTTGATGATTACTGCAACTGGTCGCGAATTCCGCAATTCAAAGAGGTCATTGAAACCTCGCCGGCTGCCGAAGTGGCTGCAGACCTCATGAAGTCGCAGTCCGTCCAGATGTTCCATGATCATGTGCTGGTCAAGGAACCCGGGACGTCGATGGCCACGCCGTGGCATCAGGACGGCCCTTACTATTTTGTCGAAGGGCAACAAACGATCAGCTTCTGGTCTCCGCTTGATGCTGTAAAGAAGGCCACTCTGCGCTGCGTTGCGGGCTCACATCGCTGGGAAAAGGAGGTCCTGCCGACACGGTGGGTGTCTGAGGAAGGGTTCTTTGCGGATGAGGGTCAGTACATTCCTGTTCCGGATCCTGACGCCGAAGGTATGAAAGTCGTGGAGTTCGAAATGGAACCCGGCGATGCGGTAGCCTTCAACTACAAGACATTGCATGGCGCGCGCGGCAATCAGTCTGACAGCCGACGCAGAGCGTTCTCGCTGCGGCTTGTTGGTGATGATGCGCGATACGTGGAACGTCCGGGCCGCACATCGCCCCCTTATCCGGGCCATGACATGCAGCCGGGTCAGCGTCTGCGCGAAGACTGGTTCCCGATTTTGTTGCAGCGCTGAGGCTGATCAGAACCACTGGCCGGGTTCGATCAGACCCAAATCCATCAGCTGGCGCGAATTCCACTGGAACGGAACGGAATTGCGCCAGCGGAAGCTGGGGATATCAAAGGTCGATCCCGCATTGCTTTTCAGCGCCTTGGCTGCGCGGAACGAACAGATTGCTGCGGTCAGGTTATGGTGCCAGGGGCAGGAATAGGTGTTGTATTCCGGTTCATTGAACGTGTGATCCGGTAGCAGGGTGAGGCCCTTCTTTGCCTTGAACAACGCGATCCGGTCGATGCGCCGCCGCTCATAGGGAATGTGATCCTCGAACCGCCAGCGCAGGCCGCCTGACATGTCCAACTGGCGCTCCAGCAGTTGCCCTCTCGCATCATGCCGGGCGTGAGCATAGTAGCCGGTGCCGTCCAGCATCGCGTGATCGACATCCACACCGTTGGGGTGTGTCGTGAGGTCGTCAGCATAAAGATCGATGACGTGGCTGAGCATCGCATTGCGGCGTTCTTCAGTGTGAAAGGCCAGCATCTCACCGACGCTGCGTGTCTCGCAGAAGGGAAAGTAGAGATACTCGGCGTTATAGCAGTAGTACATCCAGACACCGGGAGCGGCCTGAATGATCTGGTTGATGATCTCGAAGACGACTGATCTGGGCGCGCAAGTCAGTGTGACCCGGTGAATTTGCTCTGTCACTTCCTCGGACAGTTTGAAATCCAAAGGCATGAAGGTGATCACTGATTTGAAACCGAGATCGATGTGATGTCGTAGCGTATTGTCCAGTTCTACGTCGTCCTCGACAAACACCAGTGCGATTGGTCCCTTGGCCAAGGCGCTTTGGCCGGTTTTCAGAAAGTGGTCGAGGGATTCGTACTGCATCGCTTGTATTGTGTTTGGACCTTGCTGGAATTTCCGGCCAAATTCGGGTAATTGCGCCAGCATTGCAAGCGGCGTTCTAAGGGTATAGACGACGCCGACCCAGCGAATGCAAAGGCCCGTTCCATGTCCGAACCGAAAAAGCTGTTTATCAAGACCTATGGCTGTCAGATGAATGTCTATGACAGCGAGCGTATGGCCGAAGCGCTGGGCGGTCAGGGTTATGTCGAGACCAAAAGCCCTGACGACGCGGACATGATCCTGCTGAACACCTGCCATATTCGCGAAAAAGCTGCCGAAAAAATCTATTCTGAGCTGGGGCGCTTTAAGGGGCTGAAAGCTGAAAATCCTGATCTGAAGATCGGTGTCGCTGGCTGTGTTGCGCAGGCAGAAGGCCAGGAAATCATGCGCCGTCAGCCGATGGTTGATCTGGTTGTCGGACCGCAAAGCTATCACCGCCTGCCCGAGATGGAAGCGAAGACGCGCGCGGGTGAAAAGGCACTGGATACGGATTTTCCCGAAGAGGACAAGTTCGAGAAACTCAAGGGCCGCCCCAAGGCTAAGCGCGGCCCCACCGCATTTCTGACGGTTCAGGAAGGTTGCGATAAGTTCTGCGCGTTCTGTGTGGTGCCTTATACGCGTGGGGCGGAAGTCAGCCGTCCGGCAGATCGTATCCTGCGCGAAGCAAATGAACTGGTTGAACGCGGCGTGCGGGAAATCACGCTGCTGGGGCAGAATGTGAACGCCTATCACGGCGCAGGTCCAAATGGGGACATGACGCTGGCCGGTCTGATCTGGGAGCTGAACAAAGTTGATGGGCTCGAGCGCATCCGCTTTACCACTTCGCATCCCAATGACATGGCCGATGATCTGATTGAGGCGCACGCGACCTGCGATAAGCTCATGCCTTACCTGCATCTGCCTGTGCAGTCGGGATCAGACAAGATTCTGAAGCGCATGAACCGCAGCCACACCGCCGAAAGCTATCTGCGATTGATTGAACGCATTCGCGAAGCGCGTCCGGATATCCTGATGTCGGGTGATTTCATTGTCGGCTTCCCGGAGGAAACCGAAGAGGACTTTCAGGCGACCTTGGATCTCGTGGAAGAGGTCAGATACGGTTATGCCTATTCTTTCAAGTACTCTACCCGCCCGGGAACGCCTGCGGCAGAACGGCCACAGGTGGACCAAGAAGCGGCAGATGACCGTCTGCAGCGGCTTCAGGCAATGATTACGCGCCACCAGCGTGAGATTCAGGATTCCATGGTTGGCAAGAAAGTCAGTGTTCTGTTTGAAAAGCCGGGCCGCTTACCTGGCCAGATGGTCGGGAAATCCGAATATCTTCATGCGGTTCACGTCTCGGGCGGGGAAATTGCCAAGGGCGAGTTGAGGGATGTCATGATCACGGCATCCGGTGCCAATTCCCTTGCTGGCGAGCTGCTGTAAGCTTGTAGTTATTCTCGCTTTAGACACCATACATGGTGTTTGTTTCCAATTTTTACCCTTGATTTGTTGCTTGGAACCATGTTCCGAGAATAGTTAACTTTTTTCCGGGGCGGCGTCAGCGCACAATGCGGGCGGGTCGTCGTGACCGGGTGTTTGTTTGTGATGGAGGGTACGAGTGGCAATCTTTGCGAAGGCTTTGAGGCCGAAGGGCAAGCAAGTTTTGTTCGGGGCGGCCTTGACCGTCTCGTTTGCTGGCGCGACGGTTGCCGGTGATTTGACAACTCCTGTCTCGGACCCAGTGGTTGTTGGCCCTGAACGATATTCTGATGATGTCAGTGCGTTTTATCTTGGTCTGAATGCGGGTTACGGATTTGGTGGAACTGATCGGTTCGGGTTGAGAACCGGCGGTGGTACCTTCGATGTCGGAAACCTCAAGCCTTCCGGGACCTACGGTGGCATTCGTGGAGGATGGCGCGGTGTCGTGCCAGCAACGGGCGGTCGCGACTATGTCTACGGTTTTGAGCTTGGGTATGATTTTGGCTCGTTGGAAGATACGGTTTCAAGACAGATCGGTACTACGACTGTCACGGGCGGGTCTGAGATATCGGATGTGCTGTCGCTCAAATTTCGGAATGGCCTGACAAACAAGAGTGGAAGCGTTTTGTACTTCGTGTCATTTGGTCTGGTGCAGGGTGAGG
This sequence comes from Ruegeria arenilitoris, assembly GCF_013030265.1. GTDB lineage: Bacteria > Pseudomonadota > Alphaproteobacteria > Rhodobacterales > Rhodobacteraceae > Ruegeria > Ruegeria arenilitoris_E. The sequence continues at coordinate 205,244 of NZ_WPZQ01000006.1, read as the reverse complement.
TCGCGACGACGAACAGCACCACCAGCGGGGGGGCAACCCGGGCCTTTGAGGATAAAGGACGCCGCAACGGGTTGTCTGCCAGTATCGGAGCCGAGCACCAGTTGAATGACAGCTGGTCGATCACCGGTGAGTACGAGTATGTCCAGTTCGAGTCGAAAGATGTGGTTTTCGGTTCGGGATTCTCAACGAAGTCTACGCCAAAATACAGCGGCCTGCGGGTTGGCCTGAACTACAAGTTTTAATCCACCACGAGGTTCTTCGGCCTTAAATCGCCTTGTTCCAAGGCGGATTTTTGCGTGCCATTGGCGGTTTTATCATAAGGTGTAAATTTTTAGAAACTGCGGCTTGCGCCGACCCGGTTTTGTTGTCACGCTTGAGGTGAAACGCCAAGACAGGAGAACGGATTGGCCATCGGTGCCCTTACCCCACCGCAAGATGAGATGCCCCAACGCGAGGCGCTTGTAGAATTTCCTGACAATCGGTTGCTGATAGATCTGTGCGGCGAGTATGACCGCAATCTGACTGATATTGAGCAGAAGCTTTCGGTTCAGATCGTGAGGCGTGGCAATCAGCTTGTCATCATGGGCGAAGAGGATGCCCAGAAACAGGCCATTGAGGTGTTGCAGGCGCTATACACTCGGCTGGAAGGTGGCCGCGACGTTGAAGCCGCCGATGTCGACCGGGAATTGCGGATGGGCAATTCCGAGGTTGGAACAGGTTCGCGTGATGGTGACCAGCTCGAAATGTTCAAGGGCGGCACGGTCGAGATCAAGACCCGTAAAAAGCTGGTCGAGCCGCGTACGGACGCTCAAAAGGCTTATGTTCAGTCTCTGTTCAACAATGAACTGGCCTTTGGCATTGGACCAGCGGGCACCGGTAAGACCTATCTGGCAGTCGCTGTTGGTGTGTCGATGTTCATAGGGGGTCATGTTGACCGGATCATCCTCAGCCGTCCGGCGGTCGAGGCCGGAGAAAAGCTGGGCTACCTTCCGGGTGACATGAAGGACAAGGTCGATCCGTACATGCAGCCGCTATACGATGCCTTGAACGACTTCCTGCCGGGCAAACAGCTTGCCAAGCTGATTGAAGAGAAGCGAATCGAAATCGCGCCGCTGGCCTTCATGCGGGGACGGACGCTGGCAAATGCCTTTGTCGTGCTGGACGAAGCACAAAACGCCACCACGATGCAAATGAAGATGTTCCTGACCCGTCTGGGCGAGGGGAGCCGGATGGTCATTACAGGCGACCGGTCTCAGGTGGATCTGCCTCGTGGGGTTCAATCCGGTCTGGCCGATGCCGAGAGGTTGCTGAAAACGATCCCGAATATCAGCTTCAATTACTTCACCTCCAAGGATGTGGTGCGTCATCCGCTTGTCGCTGCGATCATCGAGGCGTATGAGGCCGATGCGGGCCGTGAAACAGGATAGAATGCCGGGCCTCTGATAAGTTGGGGCCTCAAGGAATATAGTGGCATGAACCTGGAATTATCCGTTGAGGACGCACGCTGGACCGATCTGGAGCTTTTGTCCGGGCGGGCGATCGATGCTGTTCTGGAACGGTTCGGGATCGATTCCGACATATGCGAAATCAGCCTGCTGGGGTGTGATGACGCCAGAATTGCTGAATTGAACGCCGAATTCCGTGAAAAGCCGTCAGCGACAAATGTGTTAAGCTGGCCTGCAGAAGATCTGGCCGCAGAGGAAGCGGGGCAGCATCCGTCTCTGCCGAGCCCTGATTTTACAGGGGAAATTGCTTTGGGTGACATCGCAATTTCGTACGACACATGTGCCCGCGAGGCGGAGGCCGCCGGGAAATCCATGGATGATCACGTGACCCATTTGATCATTCACGCAATGTTGCATTTGCTTGGTTACGATCACATTCGTGACCGCGACGCCACTTTGATGGAAAGCATCGAGGTCGAGATACTTGGCAAAATGGGTATTGATGACCCATATAATGGGTAATGTGGGCAATTCTGCCTGAATAGTTGGAACAGGATAATGGGCGATACAGACGGCAGTTCTAGGGCGGCGCAAAGCGCGCTTCCAGAGAACGGCAACAATGACACCGAAGAGAAAAGCGGATTTTTTACTCGAATAATTGATGCCTTCTCCTCGCATGGTGAGGAAGAGGCCGGGTTGATAAACGGCCACGAAAGCGTGAGCTCTCAGCCTCGGGGCATGATAAACCTGCGCCGGATGCGGGTTGAAGACGTTGCGATCCCGACGGCGGAAATCGTGTCAGTTCCCTCGACAATCGCCAAGGATGAACTTGCGCAGGTGTTCCGCGATAGCGGTCTTTCCCGGATCCCTGTGTATGATGGTACCTTGGATACGCCTTTGGGATTTGTGCACCTCAAGGATTTTGCCCTGACGCACGGCTTCAATGGCGGGTCGTCCGAGTTCGATTTGCGATCAATGCTCAGAACGCTTCTGTTTGTGCCGCCGTCCATGCCCATCGGGGTTCTGCTGACTAAGATGCAGACCGAACGCCGCCATATGGCACTGGTGATCGATGAATACGGTGGTGTCGATGGTCTGTTGACGATCGAAGATTTGATTGAACAGGTCGTTGGTGAAATCGCGGACGAGCACGACGCCGACGAAGATCAGCTGTGGATCCAGGAAAAACCGGGCTGTTATGTGGTTCAGGCCCGGGTCTCGCTTGAGGATTTTGAGGCCGAGATCGGCCGCTCGTTGACCAGCCACGAAGATGTGGATGAAGAAGAGATCGACACTCTGGGCGGACTGGTCTTCATGTTGTCGGGTCGTGTACCTGCGCGGGGCGAGGTTGTGTTGCATCCTGAAGGACCCGAATTTGAGGTGATCGATGCCGATCCACGCCGCATCAAGCGTCTGCGTGTCATGTTACCGGATATCGCTGCATGAACCCTGCCACAGGCTGGCCCTTTTGGCTGATACTTGCGTTAGCAGCCTTGCTAGGCGCAGTTGGTGCTTATGGGTTGGCCCCATTCGGCTATTGGGGCGCGACACTGATTGCACTGGTGTTGATTGCCCCACTGTTTCTGGCCAGTGAAACCCGGGCCAGAGCAGCCTGGATTGGATGGTTCTTCGCAACCGGTTATTTCGCCCATGCGTTGAACTGGATCATCGAACCCTTTCAGGTCGATGCTGACCGCCATGCCTGGATGGCACCTTTCGCCCTTGTTTTCATGGCGGGAGGGTTGGCCCTGTTCTGGGCACCTGCCTTTTGGATATCGCGAAGGCCAGCGTTTTCAGCTGTGCGACAGAGTGTATTGCTTGCTGTAGCTTTATCCATCACTGAATTCGCGCGAGGTTACGTGCTGACCGGATTTCCGTGGGCAGGTGTCTCGCAGGTTTGGGTGAACACGCTGGTCGCGCAGCTGTTATCCCTGATCGGTCCCTACGGATTGGCCGCACTGACCTTCGCCGCGACGCTGCCGTTGGGGGCTGCCTTGTCTGCACCCAAGGGGTCACGAGCAGTGGTCCTTCCTTTGGCTCTGAGTGTTGGCTTTGCTGTGCTGGCGCTGGGCTACGCATCGATCCGCCCGGCTGTAGTTGAAACCGAAAACACCGTGCGTCTGGTGCAACCCAATGCGCCGCAACATCAGAAATGGGATCCGGATTACGCGCCACTGTTTTTCGCGCGACAGATTGAGTTCACCGCAGCAGAGCCACAGCCGGATCTGATCGTCTGGCCGGAAACATCTGTTCCCGCCTGGTTGGCAAGCGCCCAGCCGTATCTCAGCGCTATTGCACATGCGGCTGACGGAACGCCGGTCTTTCTGGGTATTCAGCGCGGAGACGGTCCGCGTATCTACAACTCGATGATCTATCTCGATGAGAACGGGCGGCAAAGCGGTCTATACGACAAGCATCATCTTGCGCCGTTTGGTGAATATGTGCCCTTCGGCGATCTCATGGCGCGGTTTGGGATTTTCGGTCTTGCCGCGACCACCGGCAATGGCTTCAGTGCAGGACCCGGTGCTGCGCTGATGGATGCAGGTAAGCTTGGTAAGGCGTTGCCATTGATCTGCTATGAGGCAGTTTTTACGCAGGATGTATTGGCGGCCCCGGACAGGGCAGACTTTCTGTTGCAAATCACCAACGATGCCTGGTTTGGAACGCGGTCAGGGCCGTATCAACATCTGGCACAGGCACAGATGCGCGCGATCGAGCAGGGTCTGCCGATGATGCGTTCGGCCAATACAGGCGTATCTGCGATGATTGATCCGCTTGGGCGGGTGACACACTCCCTGGCACTTGATCAGGCTGGGTATGTGGACGCGACATTGCCGCAGCCACTGAAACCCACGATTTATGCCCGAACGGGCGATTTTCCGGTATTTCTGATGTTATCCGCCCTGTTTCTGCTGCTTGTGCGCAACGTCCGGAAGGATTGAGGCTAATTTCCGATTGACCCTTTGTTTTTCTGGGCGTATCCCGTCGGGCGCCTGTCACAACGGCTTCCTGACGTGGCAGGGAAATCTCAATGGAGCACTTTCATGTCCAGACTGAACTACACATTTACTTCGGAATCCGTATCCGAAGGGCACCCGGATAAGGTCTGTGACCGTATTTCCGATGCAGTACTCGACGCATTTCTGAATGAAGAACCCGAAGCGCGCGTGGCGTGCGAAACCTTTGCTACGACCAACCGGGTCGTCATCGGTGGAGAAGTAGGTCTGTCTGATCAGGAAAAGCTGCATGACTACATGGGCCGTATCGAAGAAATCGCGCGCGCCTGTGTCAAAGACATCGGTTACGAGCAGGATAAATTCCACCACGAAACCGTTGAAGTAACAAACCTGTTGCACGAGCAGTCTGCGCATATTGCCCAGGGCGTTGATGCATCCAGCGATAAAGACGAAGGCGCTGGTGACCAGGGCATCATGTTCGGTTATGCGACGACCGAAACACCTGCACTGATGCCTGCACCGATCCAGTACTCGCACGCGATTCTGCGCCGTCTGGCCGAAGTGCGTAAGAACGGCACCGAGCCTGCGCTGGGCCCGGACGCGAAATCGCAGCTGTCGGTTATCTATCGTGACGGCAAGCCGGTCGGCGTAAGCTCGATCGTTCTGTCGACGCAGCATTTGGATGAATCCCTGACATCGGACGATATCCGCAAGATTGTTGAGCCCTACATCACTGAATCCCTGCCCGAAGGCTGGCTGAGCGACGAGACCGAGTGGCACGTGAACCCGACGGGAAAATTCGTAATTGGCGGCCCTGATGGTGATGCCGGTTTGACCGGTCGCAAGATCATTGTGGATACCTACGGTGGTGCCGCACCTCATGGTGGTGGCGCCTTCTCGGGTAAAGACCCGACCAAGGTTGACCGTTCGGCGGCTTACGCTGCGCGCTATCTGGCCAAGAACGTTGTGGCTGCCGGCATGGCCGAGCGCTGCACCATCCAGCTGAGCTATGCGATTGGTGTTTCCAAGCCGCTGTCGATCTACGCGGACGCACATGGCACAGGTCAGATCGCGAATGCTGAGATTGAAAAGGCAGTTAGCGAAGCCATGGACCTGACGCCGCGTGGCATTCGTGAGCATCTGCAGCTGAACAAGCCGATCTATCAGCGCACGGCAGCATATGGCCACTTTGGCCGCGAACCGGATGCAGATGGTGGCTTTAGCTGGGAGCGCACCGATCTGGTCGACACCCTGAAAAAAGCAGTCTGATCTGCAAACATTGCAAAGCGCGCCCTCCGGGGCGCGTTTTTCGTTGCGGGAGCGTCATGGTTCACCTGACCTCGCCTCTTGCAACGGTACCGGTCTCAAAGTAAGGCCACCGCCATGAGCACCGAGACCCCAAAACGCCCCCGCAGGAATTTCTATGGCCGCTTCAAGGGAAAAACCCTGAAGCCCAGCCAAAAGACCTATCTGTCCGAGGATCTGTCCGATCTTTCGCCGGGTGCAGTGGATTGGGAGACCAACCCCGAACGGACACCGATCGATCTGGATGCACGGTTCGGTGGCAAACCCGTCTGGCTGGAAATTGGCTTTGGTGGGGGCGAACATCTGGTGCATCAGGCGCAGCAGAACCCGGACATCGGAATCATTGGCGCTGAACCTTTCATCAACGGTGTGGCCATGCTGTTGGGCAAAATCCGCAAGGCGGGTGTCGAAAATCTGGCGGTGCATCCTGGGGATGCGCGTGATCTGTTCGATGTGTTGCCAGACGCCAGCATTTCACGCGCGTTTCTGCTGTATCCCGATCCATGGCCTAAAAAGCGGCACCACCGCCGCCGCTTTGTCACGCCTGAACACCTTGAGCCGCTGGCTCGGGTGCTGAAGCCCGGATCGATTTTTCGGGTTGCAACGGATATTCCCGACTACGTTCGCCAGACCCTCGAAGAGGTTCCGCGCGCAGGCTTTGAATGGCTGGCTGAACGACCGTCCGACTGGCGCGAGCCTTGGGATGACTGGATCTCGACACGGTATGAGCAAAAGGCTCTGCGCGAAGGGCGGACACCTCATTATCTGACCTTCCGCCGGACCGAGGGCTGATCCCTTTCAGATTTCTGTAATCCTGATCGCTATGCTAGGCTGGGAACGCCACGCGCGTTTCTTTCGCACAAGTATTTTTCAGGAATTGCCATGTCTGATATTCAGATCACAAATTGCCATACCCACTTATTCCACGGGCGGCATGTGCCCGAGGATTATCCTTATCCGGCGCTCAAGCCCTTCAAGAAAATGCCATGGCTTCTAAAGCTGCTGGCATTTGGGGCCCGCCTGATCGGACAACATCCCGTTGCGGAAAAGTTGGATCGGCTGTCGCGTTTCCAACAGGAGACTGCAGAAGACAGCCAACGCGACATTCTCGACAACATGCGGCGACACTATCCGGGCAACACCCGATTTGTCGTTCTGCCGATGGAGCTGTCTGCATTTGGGTACGGCGCACCAGAGGTTCCGCTTAATGCCCAGCATGACGAGTTGGCCAAGCTTGCTGGTGACCCTGAGGTCGGTGGGTCTGTTATTCCATTTGCTACCATTGACCCACGTGCTGACCCGCAGGCAAAGGAGGTGTGGCGCGCAATTGACGGTCTGAAATTTCGTGGCCTCAAGCTATACCCCCGGCTGGGGTTTGCCCCGGATGATCCGGTATTGATGCAATATGTCTATCCTCGTCTGGAGGAAATGAACCTGCCGGTCATGTCTCACTGCTCGCGCGGTGGAGTGCAGGGGCGTTATCTGTCCGATTACTGGGCAGACCGGTACACAGAGCCCGAGGCCTTTATCCCGGTAATGCGGGCTCATCCCAAGCTTAGGATTTGTCTTGCGCATTTCGGTGGGCAACGCGACTGGGAAGCCTATGCCAACCCGGATCGGGAAGAACCTCTGGACGATGCATTCAGCCAGAACTGGCAAGTGGAGATCCGGCGTATGATTGGCAGCGGAGATTATCCGGGCCTCTGGACTGACATCTCGTACACGCTGTTTCAGTTCGAGGACTATGCGCCTTTCCTGAGAATGTTTCTGACCGGAGATGATGAGGAAAGCGAGAGATTGCGCTCCCGGGTTCTGTTCGGGTCGGATTATTACATGACCCGTCAGGAAAAGCTGTCGGAGAAGGCAGTATGTATTCGTTTGCGGAATGCGCTGGGGGAAGAAGTGTTCCGGCAGATCGCCGAAGAGAATCCGGCAAAATGGCTGGGAGAGGCCTGACAAACCGCGTTGCGGTCAATGTGCATATCATTGCCGCTGGACCAAGCGGCCCCAATTCGCTAATCGGCCTAGGACTGATAGCGCAAAAGGAGCCCCCATGTCCGGACACGGCACGCCCATCCCGATGACCTCGCATCCCTGCGGCCCGCTGACCGGTACAGCTGAGGTGCCCGGAGACAAGTCGATATCGCACCGTTCGCTGATCCTTGGCGCCATGGCTGTGGGTGAGACGAAAATCTCGGGCCTGCTTGAGGGTGAGGATGTACTGGATACAGCCAAGGCGATGCGGGCTTTTGGGGCTGAAGTCACGGATCACGGCGGCGGAGAGTGGACCGTGCATGGTGTGGGTGTCGGCGGCTTTGCCGAGCCTGATCAGGTGATCGATTGCGGCAACTCGGGCACCGGTGTTCGACTAATCATGGGCGCGATGGCGACTTGTCCGATCAATGCAACCTTCACGGGCGACGCCAGCCTGAACAAACGTCCCATGGCGCGCGTCACCGATCCGTTGGCATTGTTCGGAACTCAGGCGGTTGGCCGTTCGGGTGGCCGTCTGCCGATGACCATTGTTGGTGCTGCTGACCCAACCCCGGTGCGGTATGAGGTTCCGGTGCCGTCGGCTCAGGTTAAATCGGCGGTGCTGCTGGCGGGTCTGAACGCTCCTGGCCAGACCGTAGTGATCGAGAAAGAGGCCACGCGCGACCATTCCGAGCGTATGCTGGCCGGTTTCGGTGCAGAGATCACTGTTGAAGACACGGATGAGGGGCGTGTGATCACCCTGACTGGTCGTCCCGAACTCAAGCCGCAAGTCATCGCGGTTCCGCGTGATCCGTCCAGCGCGGCGTTCCCGGTCTGCGCGGCGCTTATCACGCCGGGATCGGATGTTCTGGTGCCGGGGATCGGTCTGAACCCGACCCGCGCAGGCCTGTTCACAACCCTGCGTGAGATGGGCGCCGATCTGACCTATGAGAATGAGCGCGAAGAAGGTGGCGAGCCTGTCGCCGATCTGCGCGCGCGCTACTCGCCAGACATGAAGGGCATCAATGTTCCGGCGGAACGAGCGGCCTCGATGATTGATGAATACCCGGTTCTGTCGGTTATCGCGGCAAATGCCACCGGAACCACGATGATGGGCGGTGTCAAGGAACTGCGTGTCAAGGAAAGCGACCGGATCGATGCAATGGCGCGTGGTTTGCGCGCAAATGGCGTGACAGTCGAAGAGGGTGATGATTGGTGGTCTGTCGAAGGGCTGGGTATCGGCGGAGTGCCCGGTAACGGCACTTGCGAGAGCTTTCTCGATCACCGCATTGCCATGTCCTTCATGATTCTGGGGATGGGTGCAAAACAGGGCGTTACGGTTGATGATGCAGGCCCTATCGCCACATCTTTCCCGATATTTGAGCCTTTGATGGCAAGTCTTGGCGCTCAGCTGCGCCGGAACAATCGGTAAATCCGATGCCGACAGCCAGCTTCACAGTCGCGATCGACGGACCGGCAGCTGCCGGGAAGGGTACCATTTCCAAAGGGGTGGCGGCCCGGTTCGGGTTGGCACATCTGGATACCGGATTGTTGTACCGCGCCGTTGGGCGACGCACGCTGGATGGTGTTGACCCGGTTACCGCAGCGCAATCGCTAACTGCCGAGGAGCTGGAGCAGGGTGATCTGCGTACGGCCGATATCGCTCAGGCTGCATCGAAAGTTGCGGTTATTCCCGAGGTTCGGTCTGCGCTGGTCGACTTTCAGCGCGCCTTTGCCCGCAGGGCAGGCGGTGCTGTACTGGATGGTCGGGACATCGGGACCGTGATCTGCCCGCATGCCGAAGTAAAGCTGTTCGTAACGGCGAGCCCTGAGGTCCGGGCTGAGCGTCGCTATCTGGAGCTGAACGCCAAAGGCGCAGACGTGACGCGGGAACAGGTATTGGCCGATGTGCGGGAGCGTGATTCCCGCGATGCCGCGCGAAGCGCGGCCCCTATGAAAGCGGCAGATGACGCTGTTCTACTGGATACTTCAGATTTGAGCATTGATGACGCTTTGGCACAGGCAATTGCGGTTGTGCAAAAGAAGTTGCCCGTAGCGGATCAACGCCACGGGCAGAGAGCAGGCAAAATTTAAAGTTCGCCCACAGCGATGCTCTTGATCTTAGACCACTGATCATCTGCAGTTTTTGCCGTGGCGGTTACGTCCTCCAGGAAGCTGGCGCGGGTTGCAGCGTTCAGGAACAGATAGAGCTTGCCATCGGCAACAAGATACTGATCCGGATCCCCGTCGAACTTTTTGCCGACAGATACCCCAAACGAGCAAAAACCACCGTGCTGCGGAAGATAGGCTGCAGGGTTGGCCTCGAATGCCTCGCGGTTCTCGGATGAGGTGAAGTAATAGGATGCACCGTCATATGTGGCCGAGTGGTTGGCAAATCCTTCGACCGGATTGCCGTCCTGAACCAGCGCAACCAGATCGACACCATGTGCCGCCAGCGGTGCACCACCCGCCGAGATACCATTCGAGACGTTGATCTCATCTGCAGCAAAAGCGGGGGCGGCAATCAGGGGCAGGGTTGCGATAAGCGTGGTCAAAACAAGGGACTTCATTCTGTTTTCCTTTCAATTTGGGTTTGGGTCAGATGCGTTTCCGACCGGTATTGCGAAAGTAGGGGCAGATGGCTGAACGTGTTATCGCAGGTAGGACAGCAAACATTGCAGAACGTTCAGAGTTTGGGATTAGCCGAATATCCCGCTCACCAAGCTTTGTTTGGCCAGTGTGAAACCAGCCGCCTATTGTCGAGGTATAATTTGCAGGAGTGACCCAATGATCCGACTAGTCCTGATAATGATGTTTCTGGCCACAGGGCTTGCCGCACAAGAGGCTGAGCCACCGATGACTTATGAGCGGCTGGGTAAGATCATCTTTGCCCTTGATCCGGATGCGCAGCCGCAAGGTCCAGGGTTTGAGTTTACGGTGTCGGATGTGCCTGTGTTGGTCATTACCGATACAAATGCGGATCGAATGCGGGCCATGGTTGCGATCCGCAGCGCCGAAGAATTATCGAACCAGGACCTTCAGCGCATGATGCAGGCCAATTTCGATAGTACGCTCGATGCGCGTTATGCGATCGCAAACGGAACTCTGTGGGCTACGTATATTCATCCGTTGTCATCGCTGGAAAAGGACCAACTGATCTCAGGGTTGGCACAAACCGTAAATATCGCAAATACTTACGGCACCTTGTATTCTGGCGGCGCCGCGGAGTTTGGCGGGGGTGACAGCCATGATCTTCAGCGGGAGCTGATTGAAGACCTCTTGAAGAAAGGCGAGGAAATTTGAGGATCGTGTGGATTTCGCATCTGTTCTGATGGCGCGGAAACCGTTGCGTCACAGGCCCTAGCTGGATGCAGGAAAGCTGCTATAGTCTCTCATAAGCTAAAAGGGAAAGCTGCTCTACAAGCCCAAAAACAAAAAAGGGCAAGCGGCTACAAAATCCCTCAAGCCAACAGGGACAAAAAAATATGAATAATCGTTTGCGCAAGATCACCATCGTTGGTGGTGGCACAGCGGGATGGATGACCGCGCTAATCTTGGACATGGTGTTTTCTCGCACCTCAGCAGAAAAGGATCGTCCGCGTATCTGCCTGATCGAAAGCCCCAATATCTCTACAGTGGGTGTCGGCGAGGCTACGGTGCCGCGAATGCCGGTCACTATCCGTCAGGCGGGCATTTCAGAGCGAGACTTTTTCCGCGAGACCAACGCGTCTTTCAAGCTGGGTGTGAAATTTTGCAACTGGAACAAGGACCCCAAGGGTAATCGCATCGACTATGTGAACCCCTTTGCCCACGGCCAGATGGTCGAGGGATTGGAGGCCGCCGAGTATTTCCTGCGCTTTGGCAACGGGGACCGGGATTTTACACAATCAATCTCGCCGCACGATCATCTGGGCCGCATGTGCAAAGGCGCACGCCAGCTTGGCCAGCCTGAGTTTGAGCAGCGGTTTGGTTATGCCTATCATCTGGACGCTGTTAAATTTGCGGGCATGCTCACCAAGGTCTGCACCAAACGCGGTGTGGAGCATATTCAGGATGAAGTGCAGGCGGTTGAGCTGGATGAGCAGGGCAATGTCAGCCATCTGATGTTAGAGCGCAAAGGTCGTCACGACATCGAGATGGTCGTGGATTGCACCGGGTTCCGCGGGCTGATTATCAATCAGGCCCTTGGCGAGCCGTTCATGGACTACTCGGATTATCTGCCCAACGATCGCGCCATGGCGTTGCAGATCGAGCATCCTGATCCAGATAAGATCGAAAGCCTCACGCGTTCTACCGCGCTAGGCGCAGGCTGGACATGGCGGGTGCCGCTCTACAACCGTGTGGGCACAGGCTATGTGTTCTCATCCGCGCATCGAACTGATGATCAGGCGGCAGATGAATACCTTGAATGGCTGGGCGACAGTGGAAAGGGTGCGACGCCGCGCGTGATTCCGATGCGCGTCGGGCGTGTGCGCAATGCCTGGGTCAAGAACTGTGTGGCGGTCGGTCTGTCCGGTGGGTTTATCGAACCGCTGGAGAGCACCGCGATCCATATGATCGATCACGCGGTGCGCTGGTTTGCCGAGCACCTGCCAACCCGGGATATCGAGCCGTCGCTGCGGGACAGATATAACCGGCAGATGGACAAGCTGTATAATGAGGTTCTGGAGTTTATCTGCCTGCATTATCGATTGGGCAACCGCACCGATGACCAATACTGGATCGACGCGCGCACCGAGATGAAACTGCCAGACCGGTTGGCCGAGAACCTGGAACTGTGGCAACACCGTTTGCCCATGGACCACGATATCGAGTTTGCCACGCTCTTCGACAGCCGCGTTTATCAGACGGTTCTTCTGGGCAAACAGGTCTATGATACGGGCTATGGTCCCGGTATCCGGGACCGTCTGCGGCCGTTGAAGAAACCGATTTGGTATCAGGGCATGAAGACTGCGAAAGCGGACCTTGCTCAGATACTCAAAATGATGCCGGACCACAAAACGCTGCTGCGCGATATACGCGGAGAGCTAGAGCAGCCAGCCTTTGGTATGGCGGCCGCAATGCAGCCGACAGTGGCAATGCCGGGCGCAGCACCGGCACCTGTTGCGATCCAAAACATGCCCAACTTTGCAGAAATTCAAAGTGGCGAAAAGGATCTGCAATTGTTCTAGAGGTTCTTTGCGATCCACTTGTTTAGCGGCGGTGACAGGTGTTGCCTGCACCGCGCGCTGATCATGGGACCGCACAGAAGAGGCTGAAAGAGCTGAGCTAGAGCGCGGGGCCTTCGCGCAGCTTGTCCTGTTCGGACGGAGTTGGGGTGTGATTGAACACGAATGCAGTGCGGCAGGCTTCTTCGCCGCCCAGCTCCTCGATCTTCTTGCGCTGATCAGCAAAGGCGCGGGCGTTGACCTCTTCGGGGTCGCAGATTTCGCGTAAGCGCCGTTCACCTTCAATCAGTGCCGCCTGAACCTGTGGATCATTCACCCGATCCAGCGCGCGATTGACCTGTTCATGCGGATCAGATGCCAGATCGAACAACTGCGGCGGGTGGCCTACGTAATATACGTATTTCCAACTGCCCCATCGCACCATGAAGCTGCCGGTTTTTGATCCGCCATCATGATATTCGCTGAACCCGGTTCGCTCAGCTTTGTCCGGCGCGTTGGCCAATCCAACCAGAGAGGTGCCGGGTTGGTTGGCGTTTCCATCGTCATCTTCTACGCCGCAGACATCGCGGGCGGTGGCGGCTATGTCCGTCAGGTTGGTGCATGTCGTAACGCGTCGCCCCTCCGGGATGCCCGGGCCAGCCGCGATCATCGGAACACCGGCGCTGGCCTCGTACATGACCTGCTTGGTCCAGAAACCCTGATCGCCCATCATATCCCCATGATCTGACACATAGACCACAACGGTATTGTCTGCCTGACCACTATCGGACAGGGCTTTTAGGATACGCCCAACGCAATCATCCATCAGGGAGGTCAGGCCGTAATAGGCTGCCTTTGCCTCTCGCATCTTCTGCGCATCAAAGTAGTCGTCGTAGTTGAAGAACGATGCGATGTTGCGCAACTCCTCATGATTGGGCAGCCCTTCACCGTAGCCGACTGGCAGATCCATTTTGGCGGGATCATAGAGATCGTACCATTCCTTGGGGCAGGTCAGGGGATAGTGCGGACTGACCAGTGACACGAACGCGGCCCATGGCTGATCCTGACGCGCTGAGTCTGCGAGCCACGCCTCGGATGCCGCAGTGATATCCAGATCATAGTCGGTGTATGTGCTGGAGCCTACGCCCACGTCGCCCGCCAGTTCTGCCGCCGAATCGTATTCAGGTGGGTTTTCACGAAGCAGACCGACCGCCCAGCCGACACCGCCAACTACGTGCATCGGCAGGATTTCCTGCGAGAACCCGTTGTCGTCCTCGGCGGACCGGAAGTGCAGCTTTCCGATCGAAACTACCTCTCGTCCGGCGTCCCTCAGCTGGCGCATCCAGCTCCGCGGCTTTCCGGTATAGGGCGTTGCGCTGTCCCAGTTTCCTGTCTTGTGAACCCAGTCACCCGTCGCGAGTGCCGCCCGCGTGGGGACGCACATGGGCGAGGGCGTGTAGGCGGATTCGAACATCGTGCCCCGTGCGGCCAGTGCGTCCAGATTTGGTGTTTTGACAATCGGATGGCCGGCGCAGCCCATGGCGTCTTTACGGTGTTCGTCTGAAATGATCACAAGAAAGTTGGGTTGCTGGCTCATAAGGTCCTCCGCTTTTGGCAAAGATGCGTTTTGCAGCTGCCTTGTGCTTTTCGAAACGCGACATTCCTCACCGGAAACGGCCGGTTTGGACAGTCTGCCTGAACGCGATCGCGCAATCCTAGTTTCAGCGGGATGCGCGAATTTGGGCTCCCAAGGGGTGATCAGGCTGATCGGCAGGATCGCGCCAAAGGTGCCCCGGGCCTTGCATAACAGGGCTTTGCTCTTGCACCTGCCGGGGAATCCGCCTATACGCGCGCTGTCGATACAAGGGCGGTCAACGTCCGGATGACGTTTCTGAGCAGGGCCGGGTAACCTCGGCCCTTTGTGTTTGTTTGCTCAGGAGCGCACCGGGTCACGTCTGAAGACATCATGAAACAAGACCGGCGGAGACAACCGCTCGGCCAGCAAAAACGTACTGTAAAGGAAAATGACGCCACATGGCTAACGCATCCATGGAGGAATTCGAAGCCCTCCTGAATGAAAGCTTCGAAATGGACACACCCGAAGAGGGTTCTGTTGTCAAAGGTAAGGTTCTGGCGATCGAAGCCGGCCAAGCCATCATCGACGTAGGCTACAAAATGGAAGGCCGCGTTGATCTGAAAGAATTCGCTAATCCCGGCGAAGCCCCAGAAATCGCTGTTGGTGACGAGGTCGAAGTTTACCTGCGTGCCGCAGAAAACGCCCGTGGCGAAGCCGTCATCTCGCGCGAGATGGCCCGCCGTGAAGAGGCATGGGACCGTCTGGAAAAAGCATACGCCGACGACCAGCGCGTCGAAGGTGCAATCTTTGGCCGCGTCAAAGGTGGTTTCACTGTCGATCTGGGTGGCGCAGTTGCGTTCCTGCCCGGTTCGCAGGTTGATGTTCGCCCCGTGCGCGACGCTGGCCCGCTGATGGGTCTGAAGCAGCCGTTCCAGATTCTGAAAATGGACCGCCGCCGTGGCAACATCGTTGTCTCGCGTCGCGCAATCCTGGAAGAATCGCGTGCCGAACAGCGTGCCGAAGTTATCGGCAACCTGTCCGAAGGTCAGACCGTCGAGGGTGTTGTCAAGAACATCACCGAGTACGGTGCATTCGTTGACCTGGGCGGCGTTGACGGCCTGCTGCACGTCACCGACATGGCATGGCGCCGTGTGAACCACCCGTCCGAGATCCTGACGATCGGCGAAACCATCAAGGTTCAGGTCATCAAGATCAACAAAGAGACCCACCGCATCAGCCTGGGCATGAAGCAGCTGCAGGAAGATCCATGGGATCTGGTTGCTGCGAAATACCCGCTGGGCTCGGTCCATCAGGGTCGCGTCACCAACATCACCGACTACGGCGCGTTCGTCGAGCTGGAAGCCGGTGTCGAAGGTCTGGTGCACGTGTCCGAGATGTCCTGGACCAAGAAAAACGTTCACCCCGGCAAGATCGTTTCGACCAGCCAGGAAGTCGACGTCATGGTTCTGGAAATCGACGGCGCCAAGCGTCGCGTGTCTCTGGGCCTGAAGCAGACTCAGCGCAACCCATGGGAAGTGTTTGCAGAAACGCACCCCGAGGGCACCGAGGTCGAAGGCGAAGTCAAGAACATCACCGAATTCGGTCTGTTCATTGGCCTCGAAGGCGACATCGACGGCATGGTTCACCTGTCGGACCTGTCCTGGGACGAGCGTGGCGAGGATGCGATCCAGAACTACCGCAAAGGCGACATGGTTTCGGCCGTCGTTTCGGAAGTTGACGTTGAGAAAGAGCGTATCTCGCTGTCGATCAAAGCCCTGGGCGGTGACAAGTTCGCCGAAGCCGTGGGCGGCGTGAAGCGTGGCTCGGTCATCACCGTTGAAGTCACCGCGATTGAAGACGGCGGCATCGAGGTCGAGTACGAAGGCATGAAGTCGTTCATCCGTCGTTCGGACCTGTCGCGTGACCGTGCCGAACAGCGCCCCGAGCGTTTCTCGGTCGGTGACAAGGTCGACGTCCGCGTCACCAACGTTGACAGCAAGACCCGTCGTCTGGGCCTGTCGATCAAGGCACGCGAGATCGCCGAAGAGAAAGAGGCCGTGGAACAGTACGGTTCCTCCGACTCGGGCGCGTCGCTGGGCGATATCCTGGGTGCAGCGCTGAAATCCGGCGACTAATCCGGGGCACATCCCAAAGTGAATTTACGGCCTCGCACCATGGTGCGGGGCCGTTTTTGTTGCGAATCAATGTGTTCCAAATTCCAGCGTTGAATTTGAATATGTACACGCATTAAGTGTCCAAACCGGGGTTCAACCCCAAAAATTATCGAAGTTTCCTAAAAAAGGGGACCCGGACACACAGAGTTTACGTTCCCCCCCACGGCGTTTTTTCCTATACTGACCAGACCAGTAGACGACGTAACACGGTGACCTGGGAGGGTAGCACGCATGATCCGTTCAGAACTGATTCAGAAAATCGCCGACGAGAACCCGCATCTTTATCAGCGCGATGTCGAGCGGATCGTGAATACCGTTTTCGAGGAAGTAACTGATGCAATGGCGCGCGGTGATCGGGTTGAACTGCGCGGCTTTGGCGCATTCTCAGTGAAGAAGCGGGACGCCCGGGTGGGCCGCAACCCAAGAACCGGCGAAACTGTGCAGGTCGAGGAAAAATGTGTGCCGTTTTTCAAAACAGGTAAGTTGCTACGGGACCGTTTGAACGGTAAAGCGTGATCTCATGATGCGCTACATTCGCTATGCTTTTCTTGCGATCCTCGGGATCGTTCTGGTTTCAGTTTCACTGGCCAATCGCCAGATAGTTGAACTGAAACTGATGCCCGACGCTTTGTCCGAGCTATTAGGCTTTAACCCATCCACCTCTCTGCCGCTGTTTTTAGTGGTCCTGGGGGGCGTGGTTGCCGGATTGGTGATCGGATTTCTTTGGGAATGGCTGCGCGAACATAAGCATCGTCGCGACGCCACCGCCAAAACCAGCGAAGTGCGCAAGCTTGAGCGTGAGGTCAAGAAGCTTAAGAAAAAGCAGAATCAGGGACAGGATGATGTTCTCGCCCTGTTGGACGAGGCAAGCTGAGGCCCTCTGATGTCGGACAATGTGAGCGTAAAGATCTGCGGATTGACCGCACCGGAACACGTGCGCGCTGCAGCTGATGCTGGTGCACGTTATGTTGGGTTTGTGTTCTTTCCCAAGTCTCCCCGACATCTGGAGATCTCCAAAGCGGCAGAGCTTGCACATCTGGTTCCGGCCGGTGTTGCAAAAGTCGCGCTCACCGTAAACGCGACAGATGAGGACTTGGACCAGATTTTGGCGACCGTTCCGCTGGACATGCTGCAACTGCATGGCAAGGAAAGCCCTGATCGCGTTTCCGAAGTCCGGGACCGATTTGGTCTGCCGGTGATGAAAGCTGTAGGTGTAGCCGAGGCAGAGGATCTGGCTGCCATAGACCTTTATTCCGAGGTCGCGGATCAACTGTTGATCGACGCCAAACCACCGAGGCATTCAGAGTTGCCGGGTGGCAATGGGCTGGCTTTTGACTGGCGTTTGCTGGCCGGACGAAAGTACTGGAGCCGACCCTGGATGCTTGCAGGTGGTCTGACGTCCGATAACGTGGCCGAAGCGATCCGCATGACCGGGGCACGACAGGTTGATGTTTCTTCAGGTGTTGAAAGCGCACCGGGGATCAAGGATCCGATCCGTATCAGAGACTTCATCGACGCGGCAAAGTGATCTGACCAATACCATGCTGCGTATCACTGGTCGGGGAGGATTAGTGATGCTGGCTGCGATTGGTGGAGTTTCCTTAAAACACTGGTACAACGCGCCCGAGTTCTTTTGGCGCGCGGGGCGTGCGTTGCAACAGGCAAGGGGCGATGCGCTTTGCCTTCATGCCTCGGTCTTCCCCCATAACGGGCTCTATTTTTCTTACAGTGTCTGGCAGGATATCGAGGCCATGCTGACCTTTTCACAGTCTGGTCCACATCGCCGTGTGCTGCAGGTGACAACGCGTCTGGCCAGCACTTACAGGTTTTGTCATTTCTCCTGTATCGCCGTGCCGTCCCAGGAGCAGGCCTTGCGTATCTGGAGTGAACGGGGTCTAGCCGCGAAATGATGCGTTTTGCCATGGCAAATCCTGCCGCCACCTCCTATGAACAACGGGCACGACGATGGAGACACCCATGGCCAATGATCTTTTCAACTCCTTCATGTCCGGTCCTGATGAGCAGGGCCGTTTTGGCATCTTCGGCGGACGGTTCGTCAGCGAAACGCTGATGCCACTAATCCTGTCGCTGGAAGAAGAATACGAGAAAGCTAAGGATGATCCGACATTCTGGGCAGAAATGGATGATCTCTGGGCGAATTACGTCGGTCGCCCGTCGCCGCTGTATTACGCTGAACGCCTGACCGAGCATCTGGGCGGCGCCAAAGTCTATATGAAGCGGGATGAGCTGAACCACACTGGTGCTCACAAGATCAACAACGTACTGGGCCAGATCATTCTGGCGCGCCGTATGGGGAAGACCCGGATTATCGCTGAGACCGGTGCGGGCCAGCACGGCGTGGCAACAGCCACCGTCTGTGCCAAGTTTGGTCTGAAATGCGTGGTCTATATGGGTGCACATGACGTTCAACGTCAGGCCCCGAACGTGTTCCGTATGCGTCTGCTAGGGGCCGAGGTCGTGCCGGTGACATCTGGTCGAGGTACGCTGAAAGATGCGATGAATGACGCGTTGCGCGACTGGGTAACCAATGTTCGTGACACGTTTTATTGCATCGGCACCGTGGCTGGCCCGCATCCCTATCCCGCGATGGTTCGCGATTTTCAGTCGATCATCGGTAAGGAGGCCAAGCAACAGATGCAGAAGGCCGAAGGCCGTCTACCCGACACCATCATTGCCGCGATCGGCGGTGGTTCGAACGCGATGGGCCTGTTCTTCCCGTTCCTCGACGATAAAGAGGTCAACATCATCGGCGTCGAGGCAGGTGGTCGCGGTGTGAACGAAAAGATGGAGCATTGTGCGTCGCTGACAGGTGGCCGCCCCGGCGTTCTGCATGGCAATCGCACCTATTTGCTGCAGGATGATGATGGTCAGATTCTCGAGGGCTATTCGATTTCAGCTGGCCTGGACTATCCGGGTATCGGCCCGGAGCATTCGTGGCTGCATGAAGTGGGTCGTGCGCAGTATGTCTCGATCACCGACAAAGAGGCGCTTGAGGCGTTCCAGCTGTGCTGCGCGACCGAAGGTATTATTCCGGCGCTCGAACCCAGCCACGCTTTGGCTCATGTGATGAAGATTGCACCTGATCTGCCTAAAGATCACATCATCTGCATGAACATGTGTGGCCGGGGTGACAAAGACATCTTCACCGTAGCCAAGCATCTGGGCTTTGACATGTCCGATACCGAAGGTCGCGACGCGGACTGAGTTTGCGCGAAGACTGTTCGCCCTAACTGAATTGTGTCAGGTTGCGCTTATGCGCAACCTGACCTCACCAATCAGTAAAAAGCAGCTCGATCAGAAATACGACGCTGCCGCCCCTGGCTGGGCGGACAAGATGCGTTTGCTTGGCTACTTTGATGCCTATCTGGGGTTTCTTTCAGCGGATCCATCCATGGAAATGGGTTGTAATGCGCTGGATGTCGGATGCGGAACCGGAGCGTTTGCCGAAGCGCGCGCAGTCGTGCAGTCCAAGGGACGCATCACACTGCTGGAGCCGTCGGTGAAGATGCTGCAGCAAGCCAAACATGCATTGTCCGCCCGTGGTATTGACGCCGACACATCGCATTCCAGACTAGAGGATTTTCAGGCAAGCAGGCCTTTTGACTGTGTTATGGCGGCACATGTTCTGGAGCATTGCACTGACCCCGTGGCTGCACTGCGACGGATGCGAAATCTGGCAGAGCCGGGCGCCACACTGTGGCTGGTGGTCAGCAAACCTCATTGGTGCAATGCCATCATCTGGTTTCAGTGGCGGCATCGGTCTTACCGTCCAGAAGCGGTGGCGGAAATGTTGGAGAAGGCGGGATGGCAGCTGACGGCTGAACACTGTTTTCCAACCGGTCCTCCATCACGTACATCGCGTGGGTATAGGGCTCAAGCGGTCTGACCCCAGACGGTGTCTGTGGCGCGTTTCGGAAGGCTGCAGATCGCATGGCTGCTTGCCAGTTCATTGGCAATAGGGGCAGCGATGAAGTGATGCTGCCCGCTATAACTCATGCGGTTGGTTGCTAACCCTCTTGCAGGACGGTTTCAAACCCTTCGAACTGCGGCGGCCCCATCAACGCAGACTGGGTGTTGCTTTTCCCTGCATTCCTGTGGGCATCGCGAAATTGCTCAGACTTGGTCCAGGCTTCGAAATCCTCGCGCCGATCCCAGATCACATGGCTTGAATACAGGCGATATCCATCCCCTTCCGGCCCTTTCAGCAGTCGAAATTCCCGGAAGCCGGGCAGTTCGTTCAGCCGGCTCTGACGTGATTTCCAGACTGTTTCGAAATCTGTTTCACTACCCAGCCGGACTTTGAACCGGTTCATGGCGATAAAGCTCATGGCTTACCTCATTCGTTTGTGGTGCAGCGCTGGCTTAACGGTGGTCTGGCTCGCCTTTTGATAGGGGTGGAGTAATACGTCGTGATCAACCCGTCTGCACGGCATGTTGCCGCAGAATATTCAGGGGTACGATCTCCAGAGCCCTCTGGTGGGTCGCCTCCAGATGGACTTTTGGGGCGCATCCTTCGTCATGGGCCTGGAGGAATCGACCGGCGCACAGGCACCAGCTGTCACCGGGTTTGAGGCCAGAAAAGTCGAACTCGGGCCGAGGGGTACTCAGATCATTACCGACATACTTGGAATAGGCCAGAAACTCGGCTGTCATGACCGCGCAGACCGTGTGGCTGCCCTGATCCTCGGGGCAGGTATTACAGGCGCCATCACGAAAGAACCCTGTCAGGGGATCGCGTGAACAGGGGGCAAGTACGCCCCCCAGCACATTGATGCTGTCTTGCTTTTGCATGCGAGCACCTTACAGGCTTTGAGCGATCTTGCGGAACATTTCGATATTTTGCTCGTTGACGCCTTGTTCACGGAACTTTCGATCCGCACCAGTCGACACTATCAGGACGCCGCGCGGCTGATCGAAGTAGATATATTGGCCATAGACACCACGCGCCAGAAACTCACCTTCATGCGCGCCAAGCGGGATCCACCATTGGTAACCATATCCGATTTTTCCCTGAGCAGTCGGTGCACTGGGCTGGGTGGATTCCGCGATCCAATCAGCAGGCACCAGTTGCTGGCCATCATGCACCCCATTTTGCAGGATCATCTGGCCGAAACGCGCGAAATCACGGGTGGTGAAGTTCAGCCCCCCCAGGACAAAGGCAACGCCGGCCCCGTCAGTGATGTAATATCCATCGCGTTCCAGCCCCAAAGGTTGCACGATTTTCTCTGTCATCAACTCGGATACGCTGCGGCCTGTGGCCCCGCGGATCACCATGCCGATCACATGGGTGTCGATTGAGACGTATTGCCAGGTCTCTCCGGGTGTCGTGAAACTCTCCTCCAGCGAAGCTGCGAAATCATCCAGCTCTCCACCAAGGGCGACGACACGGCCCATCCGGTTGATGTCTGAGTTGTAGTCCAGATAGTCTTCATCGAAGGTCACACCGCTGGCCATGTTCAGGACATTTCGGATCGTTGCGTCCTGATAGGCACTGCCTTCCAACTTGGGCGCATACTTGGTTACCGGGTCATCCAGCGAAGCAATGGCGCCTTCTTCCATCAGAATGCCAAACAATGCCGACAGATAGCTTTTGGCGACCGACCACGAAATCCTTCGGTCATCAGCCCCGGTCCCAAGGTAATACTCTTCGAACCGGATCTGACCGTCCTGCATCACCAGCAACGAGGTAACCGCGCGATCTTCGATCCATTGATCCGTCCCCTCGGGCAGGTCGAATCCGCTTCCGTAAGAGAGTTCCGAGGTCGCTCCATCCCCGCGGGGCAGGTCGATTGTCAGAAAAGCCTCGTTCATGTGCGAAAAGTTGTGAACGATCTTGTCCTCGGAGAACAAAGAGTTCACGGCCATCAGCCGCTGAATCTCTTCACGTTTCCAGATCCCTACAACAACTGCCGCCAGTACAAAGACCAATACAATACGCAGCAGCCACTTAAAAAATGTTCGCATCTGTCGCCTCCCTATATGGGCGACATTGGAGCGTGACGTGACCCGTTCCGCAATTGATACGTTACGGAAACCTGCGGTCAGATTATTTAAACTTGTCCAACAGCTTTTGCATTGCCGAGCGATTATCAGGTTCTGGTTCCGGCTCTGCCACGGCTTTTACCGCTGGCTGAGGTTTGGCTGGTGACTTTGAAGAACGTGCGGGGGCTGTTCGCAAGGCAACCGCGTTCATGAATTTACCGCCTTCACCATCGGCCAGCTGACCCGCGCCATCCGAAACGCCGCGCAAGACATCGTCCAGCCAGTCCGCCTCGGATTTGGCAAAATCGCTCAGGACATAGGGTGAGACCATTTCCTTGCGCCCCGGATGTCCGATACCCAAACGCACTCGATCATAAGCGGCACCGATGTGATCATGGATCGAGCGCAGCCCATTGTGGCCCGCATGGCCACCACCGGCTTTAACGCGCACCTTGCCCGGTGCCAGATCGAGCTCGTCGTGAAAAACAGTCACATCGGTCGAGTCGAGTTTGTAGAACCTCATCGCTTCGCCCACGGACTGGCCCGAGCGGTTCATGAAGGTTTGCGGCTTGATAAGCAGCACTTTCTCAGTGCCCAACCGACCCTCGGAAATTTCGGCCTGAAACTTGGATTTCCACGGGCCGAACCCATGATCGTCGGCTATCCTGTCCAGCGCCATGAAGCCGATATTGTGCCGGTTCCGGGCATACTTCTGACCCGGATTTCCCAGTCCGACAAACAGTTTCATGGCTCTGCTCCGCGCTTCCTTGTTCGCTTTGCCCTCTCATGCCCCGAATTGGATCGGAAATCCAGCCGGGGCAGGGAACAAAGGACGGGTCTCAGCCTTCGGGCGTGTACCAGATTGGCGAAGTATAGGCGCGTTCGGTCGTCGTCATCGGCACGTTGGAATCCATCTGGACGTTGAACCGTTTGGCCTCGTACGCTGTCCAGCGCGGTGTCGGTATTTCGATGACGCGGACGTAGTAGAACGCCCGTTGCGACGGATCGAAGTCGGGATCCTGCCAATACGTGATCAGCTCTGGTGCACCTATTGTGTTGGTCCAAGTGGCGTTTTCCACGTCAACGGTGTTGCCGACCGAGGGCAGCTTGCCGTCTGCTCCGGGTGCGCGATCACCGCCCCACGCCACGTCATAGACCTTTTCGCCCCGCGTCCCGTCGGCGTTCAACCAACCTTTGACGACCTGAACGCGGTCAAGGTTTCCGCTGTAGGGGTCTTTCAGCGCTGCAATCAGGAAGTTTGGCGCACCGTCACTTGGGTTGTTTGGCAGGTCCGATCCCATCGGAACACCCTTGGCATAGCCGATATCGGCCGGCAGTCGGGAAAGCGCATCCTCTTCCGCAAAGTCCCAACCTCCGAAGAACCGTACAAGGATACGAGAGCCAGTAGTGCCGTAGACTTCGCGCCGCTCCAGCGCATCAAAGATAGCTTCACGCGTGTTTTCGGCGGCCCAAACCGCCGCGTAGCCGCCTGAGGCCTGTTTCCATCCATAAATCGAGAACTCGGGGTCCGGCGCTTCGATCACCAGATGCTCCCACCGGTTTGGTTCAGGTTCAACGCCGGAATGCTTGCCAAAGAAGTTTTCTTCTTCCACAGCAGCCATACCCGTATGTGCATCGGTCGAGCCAATCTGACCGACCTTGTAGGGATTGATGCCCAGCTGCTCTTCCAGCATCAGCCCGGTTTTGTAGGCCTCGCGCGAGTATTCGTACTGCAGCATGTCCTGAGTTTTGGCCTCGGTACCGTTCAAGTTCGACGCATCCCAGGTGTCGAAATCAGCAAACTCGTCGTCTGGGCTCAGGAATGGATGCGCCTCACTGTCACCTTTGATCTGGGTCGTTTCGATGACCGGTTCGAACCGGGCACGCAAACGCGCGTTTTCTTCTGTCAGCGGGGTGCCGTCGAAATTCGACACAGAAAACAGACGTCCATTGGAAAGGTTGCCGTTATGCGGAATCGCCAAAACGTCGCCACCGGTTCGATCTTCGTAGTCAGCCAGATGTGCCCAGAGTTTTTCAGGGTTTTTGCTGTCGAATTGCGAGAACGGCAGCACCTGATTGGCCATGGCTGCGCCATCCCTGAAGATCACGTTGCGATGGATGTTGTCTCCACCTTCAGACGTCCATTCGTACCCGATCAGCGCTGTAAATACGCCCGGCTCGTTATAATGATCTGCGAGCGCCGTATAGTTTTGCCAGGCATCCTTGATCGCTCTGGGGTTATCTATCGGCGGTTCATCACCTGACAGTGAGGCGACAATTTCCATTGCGGTCGCAAAGACCAGATCGGAATCGTTGCTGGTCAGCGCATCGTACCAGGCTTTGCCCTGTGGCGTGGACAGGACATTCTGATCGCCTCCAAGCAACTGAGGCATCAGCCCATACATCTCTGCATGGTCCGAGATAACAAGCCAATCCAGTGGCCGAGACAGTTTCGCCTGAAGCCCGTGCGTCGTGGTGACCTCATGACCACGCGCAAAGCGGAAGGCATCTTCCTGGCTCAGCCGGGTCATCGTTCCAGCGTCTACAGATACCTCAGTGTGGAGATGGGTATCACCCCACAGAGGCTGCGTCGGGAAATTTCGGCCCGCATAGGGCGAGAAATGATCCGAAGTGAACCGTTCGGCGACATCGTCCTTACTGGGCAAAGTGTCCTGTACCTGCGCATACGCAGCGCAGCTGCAAGCAATTCCGCCAATCGTTGAAATCAAGGTTGCTGAAAATCTGTAACGCTTGGACATCATTGCAGGCTCCGTTGAACTGATCGCTGGCAAGTGACCCTGAACTGCGGTCACTGGCGACGAGCCTAGCATAGTTTGCGTTCAAATTCTAAAATTCGCATTTTGCAAAACGAAAACGGGGCTCCGATGGAACCCCGTTTCAAAATCAGAACAGTCGAAACTGAACTTATTCTTCAGCTTCCTGACCGACGACTTCAACTTCGTCTGCGGCCACTTCTGCTTCATCACCTTCTTCGTCGTCGCTGGTCGACAGACCGGTCGGTGCCGAAACGTTCGCGATCACGAAGTCACGGTCGATGGTCGGCTTGGTGCCTGCGGGCAGGTCAACCGACGAAATGGTGACAACGTCGTTGATGTTCATTCCGGTCACGTCGACAACGATCTTCTCAGGAATGTCACCTGCGGTGCACATCAGTTCGACTTCCGGGCGGACAACGGTCAGAACGCCGCCCTTTTTGATGCCGGGAGCTGCATCTTCGTTGATGAACTCAACGGGGATGAACAGCGCGATCTTGGTGGTCCGACGCAGGCGCATCAGGTCCAGGTGGGTCGGCAGGTCTTTGACAACGTCACGCTGAACGTCGCGGCAGATGACGCGAACGTCTTCGTGGCCTTCGACTTTCAGGTTCCACAGGGTCGACTTGAACCGGCCTGCTTTCAGGCGCTTGAACAGGACGTTGAACGGGATCTGGATCGGCAGTGGCTCTTTGTCACCACCAAAAACAATGCCCGGAACCATGCCGTCGCGGCGTGCCTGACGAGCGGCGCCCTTGCCTGTCCCCGTCCGTTCCAGAGCTACGAGATCAGGAATCTCTCCAGCCATGATAATTCTCCAATGTTAGGGCGGGCATCCTCCAAGGCTGTATGCCCGCGTGAAGGCTGCCGTTTAAACCGGATTGACGAGGTTGAAAAGGCCTAAAATGCTATGGTTTTGGCTGGACGAGCGCAATTGGCTGTGTCAGCGGTAGCGTATGCGAATTAAGGACGATCTGTACGCGTCACGACGGGCGCTGGCCGGTTTTGTCGTGATTGGGCTGGGCTGGGCAAGTTTCTCAGCCCAAATGCCTGTGATCAAGGCGCAGGTGGACGTAAGCGATGGGTTCTGGGGAACCCTGGTTCTAATGGGGTCGACAGGGGCCTTGATGGCGATGTGGCTGGCCCCTCTGGTCTATCGGGTATTGGGGGCATGGGCGATGATCGCCGGTGCCTTCGTGATGGCAAGTGGCTTTGTGCTGGTCGGAATGGCACATGGGCCGTTCGTTCTGGGCCTGGCGCTGTTCCTTGCCGCAGGTGGGTCAGGTGTGGCGGACGTGTTGGCCAATGCCGAGGTCAGCGAAGCTGAGGCTGAGACAGGTCGGAGCCTGATGAACCTGAACCACGGATGCTTTTCGTTGTTCTACGCCTTCGCCGCTGTTTGCGTAGGTGCAGCGCGAGGCGCTGGATTAGGGCCGGTGATGATATTCACTGGGACCGCGCTGGCGATCGCGATCCTCGCGATCTGGATGAAACTGCCAGATCGTCAAGAGCATGATGATGACCCTGCCGAAGCGAAAGGTATGCCCTACGGGCTTGTCTGGGTCGGTGGCTTGGTCGTGCTGTCCGCATTTCTGGGTGAGGCCGCTTCGGAAGGTTGGTCGGCCCTGCATGTGGAGCGCACATTGGGCGGTGGTCCTGCCGAGGGTGCGATGGGCCCGGCGCTTCTGGCCGCAGGGATGGCCGTCGGTCGGCTTGGTGGACACGTGATCGGGGCAGGCTGGCCGCCAATACGAACGATGATAATCGCCTCGTGTATTGCTGGGTCTGGTTTGGCGCTGTCGGGGATCGCGCCAGATATTCCAGTCGCCTATGCGGGTTTCTTGCTGGGCGGGCTGGGAGTTTCTGTTGTAGGCCCCCTGGCCCTGGGCCTTGTCGGTCAGGCAGTGCCGGGGCATTTGCGATTGGCTGCGATTTCGCAAGCCGCAGCTCTGGGCTATGCGGCGTTTTTCCTAGGGCCAGTCTTGATGGGCTACGTGGCAGAAGGTTTCGGACTACGCGTTTCGTTTTATGTGATCGCTGCGGTGATGTTTATGGTCGCTGCAGTGCTTGTCCCATTGTGGGCGCGACTGTTGGCAGGGCAGCGCGCAGGTCGGCACATCCGTTCCTGAAACTGACGCGTGCCGACCAAGAGTGGGCTACATTATTCCTGCCAGCGACCTTCAAAACCTTCGGGGACAAGCAGATTGTGACGTCCCAGATCGCAGACATTCCGCTCTCCGCAGAGCGCCATGGTGGTGTCGAGCTCTTTCTGGATAACCTCCAGCGCTGTGGTCACGCCCTTTTGCCCCATAGCGCCAAGCCCATAAACAAAGGCGCGCCCGATATAGGTGCCCTTGGCCCCCAAAGCGAGAGCCTTGAGGACGTCCTGTCCAGAACGTATGCCGCTGTCGAGATGTACTTCAACGTCACCGCCCACGGCGTCCATGATCTGGGGCAGCATGCGGATCGAACTCAGCGCGCCGTCCAACTGCCGGCCGCCATGGTTGGAGACGACAATCGCATCTGCGCCAAGTTTGGCCGCCATTTTGGCATCTTCGGCATCCAGAATACCTTTGAGGATGACCTTGCCACCCCATTGCTCCATCAGCTTTTCGATCTTGTTCCAATCGAGGCTTGGATCAAACTGTTCAGCAGTCCAGGCGCCCAATGAAGATGCGTCTGAAATGCCTTCGACATGACCGACGATATTGCCGAATTCACGTCGCTTGGCCCCCAGCATCTCGATGCCCCATGCCCATTTGGTCATCAGGTTGGCAATGGTCTTCGCAGTCAGCTTTGGCGGCGCGGACAATCCGTTTTTCAGGTCTTTGTGGCGTTGGCCAAGAATCTGCAGATCCAGCGTAATCACCAGCGCAGAGCATTTGGCATCCTTGGCGCGCTGGATCAGGCGGCTGACATAATCCTCGTCTTTCATTGTGTAGAGCTGGAACCAGAACGGTGCGCTGGTGTGTTCCGCCACATCTTCGATCGAGTTGATCGACATGGTGGACAAGGTGAAGGGGGCGCCGAACTCCTCAGCTGCTTTTGCGGCTTTCATTTCCCCATCAGCGTGCTGCATGCCGGTCAGGCCCACAGGTGCCAGGGCCACGGGCATCGATACATCCTGGCCAATCATTTGCGAGGCTGTTGACCGGCCTGCCATATCAACGGCGACCCGTTGGCGCAGGCGGATATCTTCGAAATCCGAGCTGTTTTCACGAAATGTCTGTTCAGTCCAGCTGCCGCTTTCAGCATAGTCGTAGAACATGCGAGGCACACGGCGTTCGTAGATACGCTTCAGGTCTTCGATGTTGGTGATAACGGGCATAAAATCAGACCTCGGGGAGTTTTGGTTAGGTTTTCTTACCAATTCAGGGGCGCGATCGCAATGATCTAGCTTGTCGCAGTATTCAGTCACTGCAATTCAAAAAAACCGCCGCAGAATTGGGTTCTGCGGCGGTTAGTCGATTTGCTCTCTTAAGCTCTGTATCAGGCGCTGTGTGCACCATCCGAAAGCGATTTTACAAACTCAAGCACTTCGCCAACGGGTTTGCCCGCGCCGATCTGGCTGACGATTGCAGAGCCTACGACTGCGCCGTCAGATACACTTGCGATATTGCGGGACTTCTCTGGTGTGTTGATCCCGAACCCGACAATTACTGGCAGATCGGTTGCTGCTTTGATACGTGCGACTTCCGGTCCGACATCAGTTGCCTGCGCTTCGGCTGCGCCTGTGATCCCGGTGATCGATACGTAATATACAAAGCCCGAGGTGTTCTGAAGAACGCGCGGCAAGCGCTTGTCATCGGTGGTCGGGGTGGCCAGACGGATAAAGTTCAGGCCTGCAGCCTGAGCAGGCAGGCACAGCTCCTCATCTTCTTCGGGCGGCAGATCCACAACGATCAGCCCGTCGATGCCTGCATCTTTTGCGTCGACCAGAAACTTATCGACGCCACGGCTGTAGATCGGGTTGTAATACCCCATAAGAACAATCGGCGTGGTGTCATCGGTTTCCCGAAACGCCTTTGCCAGATCCAGCGTACGCTGCAGGGTCATGCCGCTGTCCAGCGCCCGCTGTCCGGCAGCCTGAATTGTTGGTCCGTCCGCCATCGGGTCGGTGAAGGGCAGACCCAACTCGATTACATCCACACCCGCGCCGGGAAGACCTTTGACCACCTCAAGAGAGGTTTCATAGTCGGGATCCCCTGCCATGACATAGGCGACAAAGGCTTTTTTCCCTTCCGCTTTCAGGGCGGCAAACTTGGCGTCGATACGGGTCATCGGATGTCCTTGCGATCAGGTTTCGACCTGATGTGCAGAAACTTTGCCCGAAAATCAATCCCGCTCCTGATCGGATAAGTCAGAAGCCGTAGTGATACCGAACCAGAAGTGAGTTGACGCCCGGGTTATTATCCTGCGTGCTGGCGTTTGATTTATGGGTAATAGCCATCGAAATCTTGTTGCCGCTGTTCAGTGTATAACCGACGCCGAACAGGCTGCGGATCTGAAAGCTGCCACCCAGATCATTCAGAGCGTTTGACTCGTCATAGTAACCGGGCATGACGCTGCCTTCGAGGAACCAGCGGTCAGCAAAGGTGTAGATCCCGATCAGGCCAACACCAACATGTGTATCGCCGTCCTTGTCGACCGAAAGCGCACCGCCCCATGTGGCGCTGAAACGGGTGGCTTCGTGAAAGGGCCTGTGCTGATACTCAAGCGAGAAAATCGCCTGATCAACTGATTGGCTGTCGGAGTAGTCCGCATATCCGGCGCCAAAGATTAACGACTGGGCCTGCGCCGCTGATGCAGCGGCCAAAATCGCAACAGAAACGAGTAAAGATCTCATGATGGGGCTTCGCTAATTGTTTGTTCGCAAATCGTTAGGTGGTCATCCTAGGGATCAAATTTCAATGTGCGCAACTGCGCAGGGCGACAACAATTTTGTGATGTTGCCAATTGATCCTAGTTCTGCAGGTCGTTTGTCTGGCTTGCGCATCGACGCTGACCTGCATAGAAGCAGCCGTCGAATGGCTTCAGGAGACCGTCATGGGCTTTAAAATGGGAATCGTGGGTTTGCCGAATGTAGGCAAGTCGACCCTCTTCAATGCGTTGACCAAAACCGCAGCCGCACAGGCGGCGAACTTCCCGTTCTGCACCATCGAGCCCAATGTGGGTGATGTGGCTGTACCTGATGATCGTCTGGACAATCTGGCGGCCATTGCCAGCTCAAAACAGATCATCCCGACCCGGATGACGTTCGTGGATATTGCGGGCCTTGTGAAGGGTGCGTCCAAAGGCGAGGGATTGGGCAACCAGTTTCTGGCCAACATTCGCGAAACCGACGCTATTGCCCACGTGTTGCGTTGCTTCGAAGACGGCGACGTAACCCACGTGGACGGCCGCGTCGATCCCGTGGCCGATGCCGACACGATCGAAACCGAACTGATGCTGGCCGATCTGGAAAGCATCGAAAAGCGTCGCGCCAATCTGGTGCGTAAGCTGAAGGGCAACGACAAAGAGGCCCAGCAACAGGACCGTCTGCTGGCCGAAGCACAAGCGATGCTGGAAAACGGCAAGCCCGCGCGTCTGGTCGAAGTGTCGGACGAAGACGCCAAGGCCTGGAAAGTGTTGCAGCTGCTGACCACCAAACCGGTCCTCTACGTCTGCAACGTTTCCGAAGAGGAAGCAGCAGACGGCAACGAGTATTCTGCCAAGGTTGCCGAGATGGCTGCGGCACAAGGCAACTCTCACGTCATCATCAGCGCCAAGATCGAAGAAGAGATCAGCCTGTTGGAAGATGACGAGGCGCAGATGTTCCTTGAGGAGATGGGCCTGGAAGAGCCCGGTCTCGATCGTCTGATCCGCGCCGGTTATGACTTGCTGAAACTGGAAACCTATTTCACCGTTGGCCCCAAAGAGGCCCGCGCCTGGACCATCCGCACCGGTACCGCTGCACCGCAGGCGGCGGGTGTGATTCACGGTGACTTCGAAAAGGGTTTCATCCGCGCCGAGACCATCGCCTATGACGACTACATCGCCGCAAACGGTGAGCAGGGTGCGAAAGAGGCTGGCAAGATGCGCGCCGAAGGTAAGGGCTACATCGTCAAGGATGGCGATGTGATGCACTTCCTGTTCAACACCTGATTAGTGCTGAATTGCCCGGCCTACTGTCAGGCCGGGCGCACTGTATTCGCGGCTCTTAGTTTTCCAAACCAAGCTGCTGTCGCTGCGTGAAGAAATCCCACACAACCCAGCTTTCTGCTATTTGGCCATTAGAAAACCGGTCGATCTGAATGCCGGTCCAGTCAACCGACCGCCCAGTGGCGGGCAGCCCGAGATAAGCGCCCTTCTGGGTTCCATAAAAGCGCCAATGGGTGGATACGCGGTCGCCTTCGGCAGTCTGCCCCAAAATCTCAACCTTCAGGTCTGGAAAGGCCTTATGGTTCTCTTCGACGATGCTGACCCAGGTGGTCAGGTCGATGCTGCCGGTGCCTCCGGTAGCCAAGGGGGCTTGATGGTTCTGATAGCCATCGGCGAAAATCGATTCATCAATCGTGGAATCTGCGGCCCACATCTCGAGGACCTGTCGGGACAGGTTTTTTGCTGTTGAAATGTCGTTCTCCTGCGCCATGGCACCTCCTACTGCCGTAAAAGCAAGCGATACTGTCAGTATCCAGATATGCGCGACCAAGCCGAATTGCTGTCTGACCATTGAAATCCTCCGCCCGTCATCTCGACTCTGTTTCACGATAGCGCGCTGTTCGTGAAAGAAGAAAGCGCATTTCACAGCTCAACTTCATAGTCGAACTACAACTATAGCTTTCACCGCGACGCAAACGCGTTACTGTGCATCTGGTCAGATTTGGGACAACGCTGAATGATCGAAATCCGCGATTTGCAATTGCTCAGCGCTTTGGCGCGGCACCGACACTTTGCCAAGGCAGCGGAGGAATGCGGGATTTCTCAGCCTGCCTTTTCCATGCGCATCCGCAACCTTGAGGATCGCCTGGGAGTCTCCATCGTCCGTCGCGCCAATCGGTTTCAGGGTCTGACCGAAGAGGGCGAGATGATCGTCCAGCGGGCACGTCGTATACTGGATGATACCAAGGCACTGGAACAGCAGGTGCTGGCGGCCAAAGGCGAGATCACGGGCACTCTCATCCTAGGTGTGATCCCAACCGCGATTGCATTTACCGGGCGGCTCACCAAGCGATTGCGGCAGGCGCACCCGCGTATTGTGACGCGCATCGAGACGATGTCCGCTTCCGCCATCCAGCATCGGTTGGACGAGGGGAGTCTGGATGCAGGCGTGACCTATGGCGATAGTATAGGGACTGACTTGCGTCAGGTGCAGCCGCTCTACGAAGAGACGTACGTATTGCTTGTTCCGACGCATATGACAGACGAAACCGGGCCGGTTCCCTGGGCGCGTGTGGCCGAGTTTCCTTTGAGCTTGCTGGAGCCTCAGATGCAGAACCGGCGCATTCTCGACCGAATCTTTGCTGATCAGGGGCTGCATCCCGATGTTGTTGCCGAAACCAGCGGATTTACAGCGTCCATGGTCATGGCGCGCGAAGGGTTGGCGGCAACTGTTGTACCTCGTGTACTGGTTCGTGCGCTGGGCGATCTCAAGGGGACGAAAGTGCTGCCTCTGGTCGATCCTGTTGTAAGTAAACCAATTTGTCTGGCGACGCTGACGCGGGATCCGGAATTGCCAACTGTCGAGGCTTTGCGAGCTGTGGTGACGTCTTTACGGTGATAATCTTTCGTTATCGTGCGATTGAGATTTGCGATTTGACGATATGCTACTCTGATGAGAGACGGATGTCTCATACGGAGGAAAGCATGGCACCACTGGATACCAAGCCATCCGACGCAAAGGGCGTTTGGAAGTCAGGTAAAGGCAAAGGGCGGCACACGCCCAAAGGCCGACAGTTTACGGATGAAGCACAGGCCGAAATTGCGCGCCTGCTGGGTGATCGCCCGCGTCGCCGCGACCTGCTGATCGAGTTCCTGCATTTGATTCAGGATGAACATGGCCATATCAGCGCCGATCATATCGCCGCACTGGCCGTTGAGATGCGGATCGGGCAGGCCGAGATTTACGAAACTGCGACCTTCTATGCCCATTTCGATGTGGTCAAAGAGGATGAAACGCCCCCTCCGGCGTTGACGATCCGTGTCTGCGATTCCCTGTCCTGCGAAATGGCTGGTGCCCAGCAGTTGCAGAAGGCGCTGGAAGATGGACTTGATCCTTCCGAAGTTCGTGTGCTGCGCGCGCCTTGTATGGGCCGTTGTGACACCGCTCCGGTGCTCGAGATCGGTCACAACCACATCGACCATGCGACACCGGAAAAAGTGCAGGCTGCCATAGCTGCCGATGATACCCATGCTCACCTACCCGACTACGAAACCTTCGCGGCCTATGAAGCCGATGGCGGCTATGCCAAGCTAAAAGAACTGCGTGACGGCGGCGACTGGGAAAAGGTACAGGAGAATGTTCTGTCCTCGGGCTTGCGCGGTCTGGGCGGCGCCGGTTTCCCGTCCGGCAAGAAATGGGGCTTTGTTAGAATGAACGAAGGTCCGCGCTATCTGGCCGTGAACGGCGATGAGGGCGAGCCCGGTACATTCAAGGATCGCTACTATCTGGAGCGTACGCCGCATGTCTTTCTTGAGGGTATGCTGATCGCGGCATGGGCGGTCGAGGCTGAGACCTGCTTCATCTACATGCGCGACGAATATCCGGCCGTTCTGGAAATTCTGCGCCGTGAGATTACGGCGCTGGAAGAGGCCGGGATCGTTGAGCCGGGCTACATCGACCTGCGCCGCGGTGCTGGTGCTTATATCTGCGGTGAAGAATCCGCGATGATCGAGTCGATTGAGGGCAAAAAAGGTCTACCGCGTCACCGTCCCCCGTTCGTGGCGCAAGTTGGGGTCTTTAACCGTCCAACGCTCGTGCACAATGTTGAGACACTTTATTGGGTCTCGAAGATCTGCCGCGAAGGGCCGCAGATCCTGAATTCTGTTGAAAAGAATGGCCGCAAAGGTCTGCGCAGCTACTCGGTTTCAGGCCGTGTAGTGAAGCCCGGTGTTTACCTGCTGCCAGCAGGGTCGACCATTCTTGACGTGATTGATGCCGCCGGCGGCATGGCCGAAGGTCATGTGTTCAAGGCGTATCAACCGGGCGGGCCGTCGTCAGGTCTTCTCCCCTCCAGCATCGACGACGTCCCGCTCGACTTTGACACACTGCAGCCGTTGGGCACCTTCATCGGGTCTGCCGCTGTGGTGGTTCTGTCTGATCAGGACACTGCCCGCGATGCGGCGCTGAACATGCTGCGGTTCTTCGAGGATGAAAGCTGCGGCCAGTGCACGCCCTGCCGGGCGGGCTGCGAAAAGGCTGTGAAGCTGATGCAGGCCGACAAGTGGGATCAGGACCTACTGGAGGACCTGTGCCAGGTCATGGGCGACGCGTCCATCTGCGGTCTGGGGCAGGCAGCCCCGAACCCGATCCGCCTGGTCATGAAACATTTCGCTGACGAAATCTGAGGGAGACAGAGCCATGCTTGATGCAAGCCCAACCAAGACCGTCACCTTCAACCTGAACGGCGAAGACGTTACCGTCCCCGAGGGCTGGACCATCTGGGAAGCCGCCAAGGGGCAGGGGTTCACTATCCCCCACCTGTGCCACAAGCCACAGCCGGGCTATCGCCCCGACGGCAACTGCCGTGCCTGTATGGTCGAGGTGGAAGGCGAGCGCACTCTGGTCGCCTCGTGTATCCGTCCTGCAGCCGAGGGAATGGTCGTCAAGACCGACAGCGACCGCGCCGAGAAATCACGGGCCATGGTCATGGAACTGCTGGTTGCCGACCAGCCCGAGGAAGCGCACGATAAATCGAGCCACTTTTGGGATATGGCCAAGCTGAACGATGTCAGCGACAGCCGTTTCCCGGCAAAAGAGGCCGAGAAGATACCGCTGCTAGATGACAGCCACGTTGCGATGCGCGTCAACCTGGACGCCTGTATCAACTGCAACCTCTGCGTGCGTGCATGCCGTGAAGTGCAGGTCAATGACGTGATCGGCATGGCTGGTCGTGGCCACACCTCACAGGTTGTGTTTGACCAGAACGACCCGATGGGCGCATCAACCTGTGTTGCGTGTGGCGAATGCGTTCAGGCCTGCCCAACCGGGGCGCTTATGCCTGCAACTGTGTTGGACGACAAGCAGCAGGGCGACAGCAAGGACTATGATTCCGAGACTGAAAGCGTCTGCCCGTTCTGCGGTGTGGGCTGCAAGGTCTCGCTGAAAGTCAAAGACGGCAAGGTCAAGTATGTCGAGGGCATCAACGGCCCTGCGAACGAAGGTCGTCTGTGTGTCAAAGGTCGCTTTGGCTTTGACTATATCCATCACCCGCACCGCCTGACCAAGCCGTTGATCCGGCGTGAGGATGCGCCAGAGAAGGGCCTGAACGTCGATCCGGGCAATCTGTCGACCCACTTCCGCGAAGCAACGTGGGAAGAGGCGATGGACCTGGCTGCCACCAAACTGAAAGCCCTGCGCGCCGAAGATCCGCGCTCGGTTGCAGGCTTTGGTTCGGCCAAATGCACGAACGAAGAAGCCTATCTGTTCCAGAAGTTCATTCGTCAGGGATTCAAGCACAACAACGTCGACCACTGCACGCGTCTGTGTCACGCCTCTTCCGTGGCGGCATTGATCGAAAACGTTGGTTCAGGTGCGGTGACCGCGACCTTCAATGAGGTCGAAAACTCGGACGTGGTTATCATCATCGGAGCTAACCCGATCGAGAACCACCCGGTTGCGGCGACTTACTTCAAGCAGTTCACCAAACGTGGCGGCAAGCTGATCGTGATGGACCCGCGCGGCGTTGGCATGCGCAAGTTCGCAGACGAAATGCTGCAGTTCCGCCCCGGTGCCGATGTTTCGATGCTCAATGCGATCATGAACGTGATCGTCGAAGAGGAACTGTACGACAGCCAGTACATCCACCGCTGGACCGAAAACTGGGAAGCCGAGAAAGAGCACCTGCGTCAGTTCACGCCCGAGGCGATGGCGCCGATTTGTGGCATCGAACCGGATCAGTTGCGCCGTGTCGCGCGCACCTTTGCGCAGGCCAAGGCCGGCCTGATCTTCTGGGGTATGGGGGTTAGCCAGCACATCCACGGAACGGACAACTCGCGCTGCTTGATCAGTCTCGCGTTGATGACCGGCAATGTCGGTAAGCCCGGTGCCGGTCTGCACCCGCTGCGTGGTCAGAACAACGTACAGGGCGCGTCTGACGCGGGCCTGATCCCGATGTTCCTGCCGGACTATCAGTCGGTCACCGATGACGGTATCCGCGCGAAGTTCAATAACGTGTGGGACTCAGATGATTTCTCGAACGAGAAAGGCCTGACAGTCACCGAGATCATCGACCAAGCCTATGCGGGCAACATCAAGGGTATGTACATTCAGGGTGAAAACCCGGCCATGTCAGACCCGGATGTTGGCCACGCGCGTGATGCGCTGGCCAAGCTGGAACTGATGATCGTGCAGGATATCTTCCTGACCGAGACCGCGAACTACGCCGACATCATTCTGCCGGCCTCGGCGCTGTATGAAAAGAACGGCACCGTGTCGAACACCAACCGTCAGGTGCAGCGGGTGCGGCCCGCCGTGGCACCTCCGGGTGAGGCGCGCGAGGACTGGAAGATCACAGTCGAACTGGCACAGCGGATCGGTCTGAACTGGGATTACACCGATGTGTCTCAGGTCTTTGACGAGATGAAGCTGACGATGAACTCGCTCGACAATATCACTTGGGATCGTCTGAAAACCGAAACGATCACCTACC
This sequence comes from Ruegeria arenilitoris, assembly GCF_013030265.1. GTDB lineage: Bacteria > Pseudomonadota > Alphaproteobacteria > Rhodobacterales > Rhodobacteraceae > Ruegeria > Ruegeria arenilitoris_E. The sequence goes on along the minus strand of NZ_WPZQ01000006.1, from coordinate 168,040 downwards.
CCTCGCTCAGCGAGACTGACCCGGGGCAGGCGATTGTGTTTGGTGATGGCTTCCCGCGTGCTGACGGCAAGGCCCGGTTCACTCCGGCCAGCGTCATCCCACCGGATGAGGCACCGGATGAGGAATATCCGATGATCGCCACCACGGGTCGTCAGCTGGAGCATTGGCATACGGGTTCGATGACCCGCCGGTCGAATGTTCTGGACGCTGTTGAGCCGGAAGCGAACTGTTCGATGAACCCGCGAACGCTGAAACTGATGGGGATCGAACCGGGTGAAATGATCCGTCTGACAACCCGCCGTGGCTCAATCGAGATCATGGTGCGGGCTGATCGGGCCATTGCCGAGGATATGGTGTTCATCCCGTTTGCCTATGTTGAAGCAGCGGCGAACATCCTGACCAACTCGGCCATCGACCCCTATGGTAAAATCCCCGAGTTCAAGTTCTCGGCGATCCGGGTCGAGAAGATCAAAGACGCCATCGCGGCGGAGTAATACCACTACCACTCACGAAGCAGGATCAGGCGGCCCGAAAGGGTCGCCTTTTTCACTTCTTGACAGTCGCTTACGCGCAGCCAACCCTTAGGTGGAGTGCAGCCGGGGAGGAATTCATGCCGCGCCGTTTTGTCGATCTGTCCGTACCTCTGGAAACCGGTATCGTATCGGACCCGCCGATCATGTTGCCGGAAATTGAGTACATGAGCCATGACCAGACTGCAGAGCAGGTCATGTCATTCTTTCCAGGATTGAAAAAAGAAGACCTGCCCGATGGGGAAGGTTGGGCCATTGAACGGCTGCAGATCGCGACACATAACGGGACCCATCTGGATGCGCCGTATCACCATCATTCGACCATGAACAAAGGCGAGCGTGCGATCACAATCGACGAAGTCCCATTAGAATGGTGCATGAACCCCGGCGTAAAGCTGGATTTCCGCCATTTCGATGATGGCTATGTCGCCACCGCAGCCGACATCGAAGCCGAACTGAAGCGCATCGGTCACGAGTTGCAGCCGCTTGACATCGTTGTGGTCAATACTGCTGCCGGGACACGCTATGGCGAGGCTGACTATCTGATGAAAGGCTGCGGGATCGGGCGCGAGGCGACGCTCTATCTGACAGAGCGTGGGGTACGTGTAACCGGCACCGATGCCTGGAGCTGGGATGCCCCATTTCCTTTAACCGCGCAGGAATATGCAGAAACGCATGACCCTTCGATCATCTGGGAGGGACACCGCGCCTCGATGGATATCGGGTATTGCCACATCGAAAAGCTGACCAATCTGGAAGACCTGCCACCAACAGGGTTCGAGATTTCCTGTTTCCCTTTCAAGATCAAAGGTGCTTCTGCCGGGTTTGTACGGGCCGTGGCTATTTTTGAGGAATAGGACTCTTTTCATGTGATTAGGTGTCTGATGCGTCCAATTTGGTCAGCGTACCGGACAACGTTGCGACCCAGATAGCGACGCAGGTTTTCGCGGCGGGCGTTCTGCTGCATCATGAGTGGATGAACACACGGAGGAAGACGTAAGTGTCATCAGCTGAAACGACAGGAGCGGGATACGACGGGCCCTATCCCGCGCCGATCGAAGTTCATGGTTTTACCGCAAAACCAGAGTGGATCGACTACAACGGCCATATGAACGTCGGCTACTATGGGGTCGCCTTTGACAACGCGCTCGAGGTATTCATGGTTGACCATCTGGGTCTGGGTGAAGTGCAGGTGGCTCAGTCCGGGCAGGGCCCATACATCATCCAGTCGCATCTGCATTTTGTCCGAGAGGTCTTGGAAGGTGCGGCGTTTTATATCCGAGTTCGCCTGCTGGATGCCGATCACAAGCGCGGGCACTACTTCGCTGAGATGTTGACTGAGGCCGATCACAGCCTGTGTGCAACGCAGGAAGCGTTGTTTATGAATGTCTGCCACGAAACGGGGCGCTCCATACCCTATCCCGGCTGGGCCGCCGCTCGACTTGCGCAAATGGTGCAGGATCACAGCGGATTGGAGCCCGTATCCCAGATCGGCCAACCAATCGGCATTCGCCGGAAATAGGTGGGCTTAGCGCCCAATCGCATAGGCCTGCATCAGGCGCGGAGTCGCTGCGGCATGCAGCAGGCCGTCAGTCTGTCGGCGCGCCGCCGTCAATCTGCCCACAGTCCAGGGCTCTGCCTGTTCGATTTTGTGGCCGCGGGCCTGAAGGTTAGCGATGGCCTCGGACCCAAATCCAGGCTCGATCATCAAATGCCCGGGCCTTGTTTCGCGAGGATAGAACGAGCTTTGGAAGTGAGCTGTATGGAACAGCGGTGCATCAATAGCTTCCTGAAGGTTCATGCCATGATGAACCAATCGCAGCAGATAGATGAGCTGCCACTGATCCTGTTGGTCGCCACCGGGTGTGCCAAAGGCAAGTTCGCTGCCATCAGGTGCACGTGCCATGCTGGGCGACAGGGTCGTACGCGGGCGTCGGCCGGGGGCTAGTGATGTTGGCAATCCCTCCTCAAGCCAGAACATCTGAGCGCGAGTGTTGAGCGGCATTCCTAGCCCGGGAACAACTGGAGAAGATTGCAGCCACCCGCCCGAAGGTGTGGCGGACACCATGTTGCCCCAGCGGTCGATTACGTCCAGATGTACCGTGTCGCCGCGCTTTTCAGTCAGATGCGCCATGGTAGGCTCACCCGCGCCGATCTGATCTGCTGGCTGATAGGCTTCAGACGCATGGGTAAGCGCCGCATCGACCCAATGCTCATATCCGGGAAGACGACCCGGTCTTTGATCGGTTGATGCAGAAGCACTGATCAAAGCGCGGCGCGCATCTGCATATTCTGCTGACAGAAGTGTATCGATGGGAATGTCTACCTGAGTCGGGTCCCCGTAGTAAGCCTCACGGTCGGCAAAGCTGAGCTTCATTGCTTCAGTCACGAGATGGACAAACTCGACATCATCTGCGGCGTTCAGATCGAACCCAGTCAGCAGATTGAGCGATTGCAACAGCGTGGGTCCTTGGGTCCAGAGGCCCCCCTTCCAGACAGTCCAGTCGTGATAACTGGTTGAAATTGGGGGCTCATAACCGGCCTGCCATTCGGCCATGTCCTGCCCCGTCAGAACGCCTTTGTGCCGATGGCCCGACGCATCCATAACGCAGGCGTCGCGTAGAAAATGGTCGATGGCCTCGGCAATGAATCCGCGATAGAAAACCTGTCGCGCCTTTTCGAATTGTGCGGTTCTATCGCCAACCGTTTCCGCTTCGTTCAGCAGCCGCTGCCAGGTTGCAGCAAGCTGTGCATTTCGCATCAACGCCCCAGCGACCGGAGCCGACCCGCCCGGTATCCACGTATCATAGGAAGTCGGCCATTCTTCGTGAAAGAACTCAGCCAAACCGGCAATCGTATTGGCAACACGGGGCAGGGCCGGATGTCCAAACTCGGCATAGTGGATGGCTGGTTCCAGTATGTCTCGCAGAGGCAGTGAACCATGATCACGCAGCGTGATCATCCACGCATCAAAGGCGCCGGGAATAACGGTGGCCAAAAGCCCCGTGCCAGGTATGCGCTGTAAACCCTGATCCCGGTAATGCGCGATCGTGGCCCCGGCAGGCGCGGTACCCTGACCGCAGACCATGGTTGGTGTTTCCGAGCCTGCAGGTTTGATCAGCATTGGCATATCGCCAAGCGGGCCGTTCAGATGTGGCTCGACCACATGCAGGACAAACCCCATGGCAGCGGCGGCATCAAAGGCGTTGCCGCCTTGTTCAAGGATCTTCATGCCGACGGCAGATGCAATCCAGTGCGTGCTTGTCGCGACACCGAATGTACCGGCGATTTCGGGGCGTGTGGTAAAGGTCATAATGGCTCGGCTGCTGTTTCAAGCCGATCCTGCATGCCCCTGACAGAGGGTCAAGTCACCGCTGCGAGAGGCATTTAATAGTCGCGTTCAAAAAAGATACCAATGCCGGTTTCTCCACGTCCGTCTACCGTGCCACGTACCGTGAAACTGTCTGTGACATCCAAGTTCAGGTTCACCTCAGTGTCGCCCTCAGTATTCACAGTGAAATCGGTGTAGAGATTGTCACTGAGATATGCGCCGGCGCCCAGACGGCCAGCGCCGCCTTCGGTTGCGCCAATATCGATCGTATCGACACCGGTTGCGTCCCTCAGACCTTTGGTCGCGTCCCCGCCTGCGCCGCTCAACTGCGCCAGAGAAGCTGCCATCTGGGCGATAACGAATGGGGAGAGTTCTGAGAAGCGGTTGCCGAACAACAGCATCGCCAGCGCTTCTTCTGCCGGGCGTTCCGGGTCTGAGAAGACGTCAACTTCGGGTGAATCCAGCGGACCGGCGATTTCGATTGTGGCAGTGCCATCAGATGTACTGGTCGAAGATTCGAACTCGATATAGGGCGTCAGGTCGCCTTGCAGCGTGACGATGCCTTTGGTCAAGGCCAGTCGGCGCCCGAGAATGTCGATGTTACCCCGGATCAGTTCGATCTGCCCCGATGGAACGACGGCGGCCGTCGTCCCTCCGATCTGGATTCGGCCGCCGAGTTCAGCGTTTACACCACGACCGCGTACAAAGACTGCTTTGGGAGCTGACAGGCCAATGTCCAGAGAGATGCGCGAGTTGCTTTTTTTGGCGCCTTCCACTTCGACCAGTCCGGCCCGTTCCCGGGTGACATAGCTGGCGCTGCTTTCGTTCAGGTGTTCGATCTCGGGGATCGGTGCCGCGCCGACGGCACCGGTAGCCGCGGCAAGATTGATATTGGTTTCGCCAAAGTTGATCTGCCCGGCGAGCGAGCTGTTCCCCGCCAGTGCCCCCGTCAACGCAATTTGGCCGTTCAGGATCGTTTCGTACAGCAACTGATCTGTCAGCACGAGATTATTGAGCGCTGTCGTGATCTGCGCATTGAAAGGTGGTTTGAGATCTACTGGACCACTGACAGTAAAGTTCCCTCCGGCACGGACCCCACCCTGCAGCGAGACCGTGGCCCGGCTTTGCGCCAGATCGACCGATCCACCGATGCCGGTAAAGGTCAGGCCGACATCCGGGATTGCCATCGAGGTGCCCGAAGTGGTGACCGACCCGCTCAGCGCATCCAGCGACGGTTTACCTTTCAGCGCCAGATTGAACTGAGCGGTTCCATCGATCTTGTTGGGGGTGATGAAGATATTCGCAATACCGATATTCACGCTGCCCTGAGCGGTCAAGTCGGCCGCGGTTGTTGCCTCGTCAAAGGTGCCGGCCACTTTGCCATTGATGCCTGCCGGGCCTTCTGCGCTCGCATCGATCGTCCATTCACCGTTGTCGCGCTTGGCGCTGCCTTTGGCTGCAAGGCTGCCCGGGAATTCTGGTGCAAAACGTTCGATACGATTGAACTTCGCATCGAAGTCCAGATCGGCTGCGCCGTTGGTGTCGACTGTGCCGACTAGATTTGCATATGAGCTATCGGGCCCCTGAAGCCGTGCAGTGCCCTCAATCCCGGTGTCTGTCGGGGCCACGTTCCCATCCAGTTTCAGCGGCCCAGACAAAGTGGCCGACAGACGGCTGAGATCATCCAATGCAGCAGAGAAATTCAGTCCACCAGCTTCCCGATCCAGTTGACCCGACGCGTTGGCGGACAAGGCCGTTCCGCTGAGGCGGAAGTTTCGAATGTTCAGCCCCTGATCGTCATTCAATGCGTCTACCGTGAGTGTTGTGCGCCCCTGGATAAGAGAATCGACTGTATCAATGCCGGTTTTGATGTCGTTGGCATCCACACTGCCCTGAATATCGAAGGTCTTGCTGCCTTTTGCACCTTTGCCTTTTGCATTCGCTTTGACCGATCCAGCCAGATCCCGACCGGTAATACCAGAGAATAAAGACAGATCAGGTGCGTTGACCTGCGCCTGCCCATCGACGGACAGGTTGCCAGTAAGGTCATCGATTGTGGCTGCAACACGCGCGGTCAGCGCATTGCCATTGACGGTGGCATTTCGGATTACCACCTGATCGCCGGATTTGGCGCCGTCAAATTTGATGGTTGTACGCCCGTTCAGCAGTGGGTCAAACTCTGCCATGCCGGTTTGGATGTCATCACCGGTTACGCTGGCTGTGCCGTCGAACTCGAGTGTCTGAACCGTGCCCTTGCCGTCGAGCTGCGCTTGCAATGCACCTGACAGATCTCGCTGCGCGAGGCCTGAGAAGATCGACAAGTCGGTGGCGTTTACATTGGCTTGCCCGTCAATGGTCAGGTTCCCATCCGGGGTGGTGACATCGCCATTCGCCTGCGCATTGAGGGTTTCACCAGTGATGGTGAACTCCCGAATGGTCACACCGTCCGATCCGCGTTTGCCATCCAGTACGATGTCGGTTTCTCCGGCAATTACTGGATCAATGTCATCGCGACCGGTGGAAAGGTCGCGCCCGCTGACAACCAGTTTGCCGTCAAAACTGCCTTCCAGCGGCGATCCGTTGCCTTCAACCCGAGCCGAAGCGGATCCACCAAGGTCGAGTTTGGCAAGCTCGGAAAAGCGCGACAGATCGGTCGCCTGTAACGAAGCTGAGCCATCGATCTGCAGACCGGTTGCGAGCCCACTGATCTGCGCATCGGCCCCAAGCTCATAGTCGCTTCCGACCAGCTCAAAGCCCGACAGCCTAAGCGACTGATCGCTTCCATAGTCGAACTGACCATCCAGTGTGATGCGGTCACCAATGGCGGTATTAAGTGCGGGATCGGCCATATCGATCCCGTCGAGTGCCGCCTGCAGGTCACCATCGACGCTCAGGCCGCTGGTCTGATCCAGGGTCCCCTGACCGGTAATGCGCGCGTGGTTCAGACTGATTTGACGCGAGTTGACGTCGTCTGCCGTAACGCTCAGATCCCAGAGATTACCGTTCTTTGCGTCGAACAGTGCCGAAATCTGAGCTGCACCAATCGAAGTGTCCCCACCGCTGACCGGCAAAACTACTTTGTCTCCATCAGGCGGCGTGATGCGGCCCTGCAATGCAGCCAATTGCAATTTGCCACCTGCTGCGAGGCTGAGTTGGCTTTCCAGTTTCAGAGCCTGCGAGGTGATTTCGATATCTGAAACATCCAGCGCGCCATCGGAATGGGTTTGCCCATCAACGAACAAGCGTGTGTCTGTGCCAAAGAACGTATCCATGTTCTCAGCCAGAAACGGGGTCAGGTCGCCATTCAGATCGGCAGTGAAGGCGATGCCATCGGTGGATGTCTCATTTGTCTGGTCTGCACTGCGCAATCGAACCTGACCAGAGACCCGATCAACATTGTCGCTGCTCAACCCGATGTCGGCAGTAAAATCGGTGACCGGACCTGATCCCTCGGCCGTCAACCCGATTGGCGGACTGTCGGGAATACCCAGCGCAGTCGAGATCAGGCCGCCAGACGCTTCGGCCACAGTCAGATCCAGATCGATCTGCCGCGTTTCATTCTGGAACCCGGCGGCCAGATTGATTGAATCTCCGGCTCGATCCAACCGATTGATGGCTAGATTTGTATCCAGCGCGCCATCCGCGAGCGATAGATTGCCGTTCACCGCAAGCTCAGCGGCCACGCCGATCAACGGTTCGCCCAGCGAGACTTCGTCAATGCGTATCTCGCCAATTTCGATGGATACGGGGAGCTCGGGAAGCTGAAAGGGCTGGGTCTCTGCCGAGGTGGGTTCTGCCTCTTTTGTTGTCGTACCGGGTGCCCGGGCGACATCAATTTCTTCTGCGGTCAAAGCGTTTACCGAAAACCGGCCGCGTATAAGTGCCAGCCGGTTCCAGTCCAGTACCGCGTTTTTAACCGTTAGCCAGACGCCTTCGTCATCCGCGACCGTAATCTCTTCGATAGTTGCACGAGAACTCAGCGCGCCCTGCAGCCCGATAACCTTGATGTTCCGGTCTTCCCCGGACAGCGTGTCCTGCAGGAAATTTTCGAGCATGCTGCCGCCGCCATCCTCCTGCGCCTGCACTGCAACAGGCGCTGCGACCATCATGGTTGTAAAGACCAGAGGATATGAAACGCGTCGCATCAAAAGGCTTGTCCGATCCCAAGATAGAATTGCAACCCATCGCCGGTATCGCCCTGAACGGGGTAGGCCAGATCAAACCGAAGCGGCCCGAAGCCGCCCAGATCATACCTGACGCCGATCCCCGCACCTGAATGGAATTCTGCGTCTGCGGTTACGAAGGACGAAGTATCGACCATACCGTAGTCGTAAAACCCAACCAGCGACAACTTTTCTGATACTTTGCCGCGCACTTCACCCGAGAAGCCAAGGAAAGACTTACCGCCCGCAACCCCTGTGCCAACAGGAATGCCCAGACTCTCATAGGGTTGACCGCGAACCGTTCCGGCCCCGCCCGAGAAGAACAGAAAGTCAGGTGTCACCCCATCTGCCGGAGGTCCGATTACAGACCCAAGCTGTATGCGACCGGCCAGTACCAGCCGACCAGAAGTGCGAAGATCCGTGTAGGCGCGACCGTCAAAGAATAGCCGCAGACCTGATTTGGTTCCTGAAACGCCAACGAATGGCATGGCCTGGCTATCCAGATAAAAGCCGCGCGTAGCACTTACCTTGCTGTCGCGTTCATCCCATTCAGAACGGAACGGAACGATAAAGTATCGAAACTTGCGGCCATCACCATATGCGTCATCTGCGTTCGATACCGAGAAGCCAACGGCTGCTTCGGCATAAAGCCTGTCAGAGAATGTGCGACGAGCACCATAGGCCAGCGAGGCTACGCTCACATTGTAATTCTCTGTGTTTCTGCGTTCCAGCAATGCGCTCCAGAAGGTGTTGTCATCCGGACCCAGACGATCGGGTTGATCAAGGCGCAGGCCGATGCGGCCATCGATATCTTCGGCCCCGCCTATGTTTCGGATGGCAGCTTCAAAGCGTAGCCGCTCGGCTCGTTTAAAAACGTTACGGTGGGTCCAGGTTGCTGTGACGTCGAGACCATCCCGGGATGCAAGCTCGACACCGAATGTCAGCCGACGTTTGGGCAGATCTTCGAATGTTGCATCAAAATCCAGCGTGCCATCGGGATTGGGTGTATCGCGCTCCTGAATCGAAACGACACTGAATGTTCCGGTGCGTCGCAACCGGGTGCCGACCTTTTGAATCTGCTGCGGTGAATAGACCTCGCCCGTCGGAAAACCGGCGATTTTTTCAATCGAACGGGTGCGGACATCCGTGTCGCCATGGATGAACATCTTGCCGAATGTAAGCCGACGTCCGGGATCAAGATCAATCTGGGCATCCAGACGTGCCTGAGCGTGACGTGCGATGACCTTCTGGTCGGCCACATCGGCCTTCGCGTGCCCTGCATCCCGCCAGCCCTGAACTCCGGCCGAGGCAGCCTGTTGTATCGCCCCGGTGGTTGCCCGTTTTCCGGGGGCAAAATCAGCGGGCAGTTCGGTTTCGGGGGCCAGTGGTTGCACCACCGCGGTTCCGAAGTTGTATGGAGGCCCGGGATCAACAGTGATCGTGGCGCGGTTGATTTGCGCAGGCACGGTCAGAGAGCTGATGGTCGCGGCCTCTTGCCCATCCAGTTTGATGCTGACAACCGGGGCGAAATACCCCTCGTCATACATGATCTGAACGATCGTGCGGTAATCGGACAGGGCGGCAGACAAAATCTCCAGAGGCGTATCAAGCCCACGCGCTTCGGCAGTTGTGACCGAGGAGGTTTCCTTAAGACGCTCAACCAGTTCCTTGGGGGCGCCGGGGGCCGCCAGGGTGGTTTCAAGTGCGAACAGAGCGGTTGGCGCCAAAGCCGTCAGAGTGCCCAAAAGCCAGCACCCCAGAATGCCTCGCGGCCTGCTTCTCTGCATCAGATGGCTCCAACTGCCCCTAGTCGAAATCACTCGCGCCGCATTGTGTCTTGCTGCAGCTCGTTAAATTCATGTTAGAGCATTTGAACCCGTTCAGGGAAAGGGGTTTAGTGCGCTGGCCGGTATTTTGACCTGAACTGTGGTCGCTTTACAGGCCCGCGTTTCTGAACCAGCGAATGATGGCTTCGCGATCTTCGGGTTCCATATAGGTCACGTTGGCAGGGGGCATTGCATGTGTGACGCCCGACTGCAGATAGATTTGCTGCGCATTCCGCGCGATGTCACCTTCGGTTTCCAGCAGAACGCCTTTGGGAGCCCATAGAATGCCTTCCCAAACCGGTTCGCGGGCGTGGCACATGGAACAGCGGCCCAGCACGATATCGTGCGCCTCTTCAAACCCGTCCGCGGCCGCGAATTTCTGTTCATAAGGCGTCAGCGGCTGTGCTTCGGCCTCTTCCAGCGGTTTGTACATGGGGGCAGTGGACAGCCACATGATCGCGATGAATAGCAGTGCGGTGACCAACCACGTCCATGTCGGGTCACCTGCACGTGCGTGCCGGGTGTTGAAGTAGTGCCGGATTGTGACACCCATCAGGAACACCAGCGCCGCAATGATCCAGTTGTATTCGGTCGCGAAGGCCAGCGGGTAATGGTTCGACAGCATCAGGAACACGACCGGCAATGTCAGGTAGTTGTTGTGCGTCGACCGAAGCTTGGCGATCTTGCCGTATTTCGGGTCGGGCGTGCGGCCGTTCTTCAGGTCGTCCACCACAATCCGCTGGTTCGGCATGATGATGAAGAACACGTTTGCGGTCATGATCGTGGCGGTGAAGGCACCAAGGTGCAGCATCATCGCGCGGCCGGTGAAGATCTGGTTGTATCCCCAACCCATCGCCACCAGCAGAACAAACAGCAGCACCATCAACAGGGTCGGACGCTCTCCCAGACCGGATTTGCACAGGAAATCATAGACCAGCCAACCCACAGTCAGCGACGCAGCCGAGATCAGGATGCCCTGCCATAGTGCCAGATCGGCTTTCTGCGCGTCGATCAGATACAGCTCTCCGCCCACCCAATAAATGATCATCAGCAATCCGGCCCCGCTGAGCCAGGTCGCATAGCTTTCCCATTTGAACCAGGTCAGGTGGTCCGGCATCCGTTCGGGTGCCACTAGGTATTTCTGGATGTGATAGAAGCCACCACCGTGTACCTGCCATTCCTCCCCGTCAGCGGGTCCGGGAATATCCCGGTTCAGGCCAAGATCCAGCGCGATGAAATAAAAGGACGATCCGATCCACGCGATGGCGGTAATCACGTGCAGCCAGCGCACAGCGAATGCCATCCAGTCCCAGAACACGGCGAAGTCGTACATGCAGATGTCTCCGATTGCTTGCGGCCACACTAGGCAAGCGGGCTTTTCTTCGGTATTCCCGTATATTGTCAAACTGTATCAAAAAAAACGAGAAGATGTCCTACCTCGATAACATCCGAACCTTTGTCAGGGTCTACGATCTGGGCAGCATGTCTGCTGCAGGGCGCGATTTGCGTATCTCACCTGCGGTAACTTCAGCGCGGATTTCGCAGTTGGAGGACCATCTGGGCGTGCGCCTGTTCCAGCGAACCACCCGGAACCTGACGCCAACCGAACAGGGGCGAGCCTTCTATCCCGGTGCTGTTGGGGTTCTGGATGCCGTAGACGAGGCCGAAGCACAGGTCGTGCATCTGACCGAAGCGCCGCGGGGGTCATTGTTTGTTGCCGCACCTCTCGGGGTGGGGCGTCGATTACTTGCGCCGCATGTCCCTGACTTTCTTTCAGAATACCCTGAAATCGATGTCCGGCTGCGACTGACGGACCGATCAGTTGATCTGACGACCGAAGGTCTGGATCTGGCGTTCTTCATCGGACAGCCCGAGGACAGCACGTTGCGTATCCGCAAGATTGCGGACTGTCAGCGCGTGCTGTGCGCGGCACCAGACTATGTTGAACGTCGCGGTATGCCGGAAACAGGGGCGGACCTGATCTCGGACGGGCATGAGTGTCTGAACCTGCGCTTCCCCGGGGCAACCGAGTTTCAATGGCTGCTTGAAACGCCCGATGGGCCAAAGCGGTTCGCAGTCTCGGGCCGTTTTGAATGTGATGACGGTGATGTGCTGACCGATTGGGCGCTGTCAGGGCAGGGCATCGCGATGAAGCCGGTTTTTGAGGTGGCTGATCATCTCAAGGCCGGACGCCTGGTGAAGGTAGCTGCACAAACGCCTCCGGTTCCGGTGCAGATGGCGTGTTTGTACACCCATCGCCGCCACCAGGACCCGAAGGCGCGTCTGTTCATGGACTTTATGATTTCGCACATCGCGAAAGTGGTTAAGAGCGCAGAAGCCTGAGTGATCAGCTGCCGCGATAGGTTGAATACCCAAAGGGCGACAACAATAGAGGCACGTGATAATGCGCCTCTTCATCTGACATGCCAAATCGGATTGGGACCTGATCCAGGAACAGAGGATCCTCTGCCGCCTGACCTGTCGCATGCAGGTAATCACCGGCGAAAAATATCAACTCGTAGGTGCCTGCCTTGAATTTCTCTTTTGGCAGGATCGGGCTATCTGTCCGGCCATCGGCGTTGGTTTCCATCTCGACCAGTTTCTTGTGCGAGTTGCCGGATACCCGATAAAGCGCGATTTTCAGGCCTTCTGCCGGGCAGCCGCGGGCCGTGTCCAATACATGGGTTGTCAGATAGCCTGCCACGGTCATCTCCTGTTATCCTGTCGATATTCCCGTTTGCCGCATGTCGCGAACCTTGGCAAACAGGTTTGGTTTGACACAGTCTCAATTGAATTCACAGACTTTGGGAACGCAGAAAGAAATGGAAACAGCGTTCGGATTGATTTGATAATCGTCTGCCGTTTTCTGCGCTATTGATTGAATATTGTAACCAGACGAAGACGGAACACAGCATGCAGCCCCCTCGTTACCCCCGTGATCTGATCGGATACGGAGCCAACCCGCCTGATGCGCAATGGCCCGGTGGCGCAAAGCTCGCTGTACAGATTGTACTGAACTACGAGGAAGGTGGTGAAAACTGCGTTCTGCATGGGGATGCCGCGTCCGAGGCGTTTCTGTCTGAGATCGTGGGCGCGGCGCAATGGCCGGGTCAGCGCCATTGGAATATGGAATCCATCTATGAATACGGCGCGCGGGCAGGGTTCTGGCGATTGCATCGGTTGATGAAGGATTTGCCTATCACTGTCTATGGTGTGGCGACAGCACTGGCGCGCTCGCCCGATCAGGTTGCCGCGATGCAAGATGCAGGCTGGGAAATTGCCAGCCACGGGCTGAAATGGGTCGAACACAAAGACATACCCGAAGACGAAGAGCGTGCACAGATTGCCGAGGCGATCCGCCTGCACACCGAAGTCGTGGGGGAACGCCCGCGTGGGTGGTACACTGGCCGCTGTTCAGAAAATACCGTTCGGCTGGTCGGTGAAGAAGGCGGGTTTTCCTATGTCGCGGATACCTATGCTGATGATCTGCCTTATTGGACGCAGTCAGGTGGGCGCGATCAGTTGATCGTGCCTTATACGCTGGATTGCAACGATATGCGCTTTGCAACGCCGCAGGGGTTCAATTCGGGCGATCAGTTCTATTCCTATCTCAAGGACAGCTTTGATGCGCTGTACGAAGAGGGCGAGGCGGGTGCACCCAAGATGTTGTCGATAGGCCTGCATTGCCGCCTGATCGGACGTCCCGGGCGTGTCATGGCCCTCAAGCGGTTCCTGGACTATGCGCGCGGCTTTTCTGATGTGTGGTTTGCGACGCGGTTGCAGATTGCCGAACATTGGGCCGAGGCCCATCCGCCACAGCATCATCCAAAACCCTCGCAGATGGGGCGAGAAGAGTTCGTGCAGACCTATGGCGGGATTTTCGAACATTCGGCATGGATTGCCGAGCGCGCCCATGACCTTGAACTTGGCCCTGCACATGACACGGCCGGAGGATTGCACAACGCTTTGACCCGCATGTTCCGCTCAGCCTCCGAAACGGAGCGGTTGGGGGTACTGACGGCGCACCCGGATCTGGCGGGTAAGCTGGCACAAGCCAAGCGCCTGACCCAAGAAAGCACGTCTGAACAGGCTTCTGCCGGTTTGGATGCGCTGACCGATGAGGAACGAACCACGTTCACCGAACTGAACAGTCAGTATACGAAAAAATTCGGTTTCCCTTTCATCATTGCGGTACGCGATCACGATAAGGCGTCGATCCTGCGGGCTTTCCACCGGCGGATCGACCACGATCGTGCAACGGAGTTTGCCGAAGCCTGCCGACAGGTTGAACGGATCGCCGAATTCCGTCTGCGGGATGTGCTGCCGTCATGAGTCGCCAGATCGTGATTGAGCCGATCTCGGCAGAGGCATTCGCCCCGTTTGGCGATGTTATCGACACATCCGGAACGCCCGATAAGATCATCAATCAGGGGCAATGTGGCCGGTACCATGACCGGGCTGCACTTGATTTCTCGGGCGGGTGCGCCGGTATCAGTTTGTTCGACGCCAACCCGCGGGAACTGCCCTATCGGTTGGAGATGGTTGAACGGCACCCCGATGGAAGCCAGGCGTTTATTCCGATGACGCACCAACCCTTTTTGGTCATCGTTGCGCCGGATGAAGGTGGCAAGCCGGGTGAGCCAAAGGCGTTTTTGACGCTGCCCGGGCAGGCGGTGAACTATCATCGCGGTACATGGCATGGTGTTCTGACGCCATTGCACGGGCCCGGTCTGTTTGCAGTGGTCGACAGGATCGGCGCAGGAAGCAATCTCGAAGAATACTGGTTCGACACACCCTATGAGGTCGTGCCGTAACCCAATGAAGCCGCGGGATAAGCGGCAATAACCCCGTGAAATCTGAACTGGGAGGACAGTACTCATGGCCGAAACTTCAATAGGAACACCCGAACAGCTTCGGGATCCAAACTATACACCGGCACTGCACAAGGCGATCCCGTTGGGTATCCAGCATGTGCTGGCGATGTTCGTCTCGAATGTTACGCCTGCCATTATCGTTGCGGGGGCGGCAGGCTTCGGGTTCGGATCGAATTCGCCCGATTTCCCTGAACTTTTGTATCTGATCCAGATGTCGATGCTGTTTGCGGGTATCGCAACGTTGTTGCAGACCATCACTCTGGGCCCAGTAGGGGCGGCCCTGCCCATCGTTCAGGGGACAAGCTTTGCCTACTTGCCGATCATGATCCCGCTTGTGGCGGGTAAAGGCGTTGACGGACTTTCCGCGCTGTTCTGTGGCGTGATCGTCGGTGGAGTGTTTCACGCTTGTCTGGGGGCGGTGATCGGTAAAATCCGGTTCGCTTTGCCACCGCTTGTCACCGGCCTCGTTGTTACCATGATTGGTCTGGCGCTCGTCAAAGTCGGTATCCAGTATGCTGCAGGTGGAGTGCCAGCCATCGGAACGCCGGAATATGGCTCAATGTTGAACTGGTCCGCAGCAATGGTCGTTGTTGTCGTAACCCTTGCGCTGAAGTTCTTTACCCGGGGGATGCTCTCGGTATCGGCTGTTCTGATCGGTCTTGCGGTTGGTTATGCCTATGCGCTGATGGTGGGGATGGTTACCTTCGAGGCGATCGGTACAAGCTGGAGCCGTGCGTCGGCCTTTGCGCTGCCCGTTCCGTTCAAATACGGCTTTGAGTTCTCGTTTGCAGCGGTGATCGGCTTTTGCCTGATGGCGTTTGTCTCGGCGATTGAAACCGTAGGGGATGTGTCTGGAGTGACCAAAGGTGGTGCCGGGCGCGAAGCGACGGATAAAGAGATCGCAGGCGCCACCTATGCTGATGGTTTTGGTTCGGCTCTGGCAGGTGTGTTCGGTGGATTGCCTAATACGTCCTTCAGTCAGAATGTCGGCCTGATTGCGATGACTGGCGTGATGAGCCGCCATGTCGTCACCATCGGTGCCTTGTTCCTGATCCTGTGCGGTCTGGTTCCCAAGGTTGGTGCAATCATCCGCACCGTCCCGATCGAAGTGCTGGGTGGCGGTGTGATCGTCATGTTCGGTATGGTTGTGGCGGCCGGTGTCTCGATGCTGTCCGATGTCGACTGGAACCGGCGCAACATGGTGATCTTTGCCATCTCGCTTTCCATCGGGTTCGGTCTTCAGCTTGAACCGGATGCGGTTCAACACTTGCCAGATACGCTTGGCATTCTGATGAAAAGCGGCCTGCTGCCTGCAGCGTTGATTGCCATCGTCCTCAACCTGATCCTGCCCGAGGAACTGGCCGAAGAAGCAACCGAAGAAGTGTCGGGCGGTATGGCTGGCCACGGGTCGGGAAGCCTGCCTGGCGAATAGTGTCGGGATGAGAAAGCAGATCGCAGCGCGAGCCAGCGCTGCGGTCTGATCAGGTATCAGCCATCAGACGGGCAACATCCAGCATGCGTGCGGAAAAGCCCCATTCATTGTCATACCAGCCAAACACGCGAACCTGGTTCTGGCCCACCATTCGGGTTTCCGGACCTGCAATGACCAGAGATTCTGGGCGCGCGCGCAGATCAGATGACACCAGCGGCAGATCAGTCCAGCCGAGCACAGGTGAGTCCTCGACAGCATTGCACAAGCTCGACAAGAATGCTTCAGCGCTCATGCTTTTCTCTAGCGTCACGATCAGATCCACTGCCGAAACACTGGCGGTTGGAACACGCACCGCTGCACCGGATATGCGACCCGCCAGATGCGGTAAAACCACATCGATCAAATGTGTTGCGCTTGAAGTCGTCGGAACCATGGACATGGCTCCGGCACGGGAGCGGGCCAGATCCCCACGCGGGGCATCCACCATGGGCTGGCTGTTGGTGTAGCAGTGGATCGTGGTCATGTGACCCGATGCGATGCCACCCAGGCCATCCAGCAACTTGACCAGCGGCGCAAGCCCGTTGGTGGTGCACGAAGCGTTTGAGACGATCCGGGCGGTGCCCAATTCATCTTCGTTGGCACCCAACACAATTGTTGTTTCAGCTGCAGGCGACGGGCCCGAGATCAGGACCTTGCTGGCACCCGCGCTCAACCCCCTGCGCGCGACATCGGAGCTTCTTGCAATTCCGGTGCAATCAAGCATCACATCGACGCCGGTCAGGTCCACTCGTGTCAGGTCGGAGCTGTGGGACATCGGAATGACATGGCCGTCAATCACAAGCGCCGCGTCACCTTCCAGCACCGTTCCGGGATATGGGCCAAATGTGCTGTCGTACTTGAACAGATATGCGCAGGTTTCCAGCGGTGCGATGTCGTTGATCAACACCAGCTCGATGTCAGATTCTTTTGGCAGGGCCAGAACCTGCCGCAGAATTGTACGACCGATACGGCCGAATCCGTTGATTGCGAGTCTCATGCGCAAGCTATGGCAGGCCGCCGGGGCGACCTCAATGGCCGTTCTGACGCAGTGTCAGTTGCAGCTGACTTGTGAAAAGAACTGACCCGAGATGTTCTGATACATGCTGGGCACAATCGGTTTGCATCCGGTTGCCTTCTGGATCGCTGCAATCGCCTGAATTGTGCGCAGGCGTGGCGGCGGGCCAAAGGGATTCAGATTGTTGTTGTCGCGGGTTGCGCGATAGATGACCGGAGAATCCGACACCTGAGTAACAGCCCAGGTGCGGCTCATGACAAAGA
This sequence comes from Ruegeria arenilitoris, assembly GCF_013030265.1. GTDB lineage: Bacteria > Pseudomonadota > Alphaproteobacteria > Rhodobacterales > Rhodobacteraceae > Ruegeria > Ruegeria arenilitoris_E. The sequence continues at coordinate 150,567 of NZ_WPZQ01000006.1, read as the reverse complement.
CGGATTTGGTCGTTTCCTTGGCTGCGACGGGTGCAGCGTCGACAGCTGCAAACGTGGCAATCGCGGCAAGTGTCATCAAAGGTGTACGCAGTTTCATGGACCAATCTCCAATACTCGAAAAAGGAATTTAGAGTTATTTCAGCAAATTCCAACGCTTATGTGAACCCCCGGACCGAAAAATGGCCCGAAACCGGGCCACCCTAAGTTATCGTGATGACAGGGATAGGGGCATGTGCCGGTTTACGTCCTTATAGAGCAGATAGCGGAAACGCCCCGGACCCCCAGCATAGCAGGCCTGCGGGCAGAAGGCGCGCAACCACATGTAATCGCCTGCTTCCACCTCGACCCAATCCTGATTGAGCCGGTAAACTGCCTTGCCCTCCAGCACGTATAGTCCGTGTTCCATGACATGGGTTTCGGCAAACGGAATCACACCGCCCGGTTCGAAGGTAACGATGTTCACATGCATGTCGTGGCGCAGATCTTCGGGATCGGCAAATCGGGTGGTGGCCCAGCGCCCCTCGGTCCCTGGCATCGGAGTTGGGGCAATGTCCTGTTCATTGGTGATGATTGGATCAGGTGCGGGCAGGCCCGGCACTGCTTCGTAAGCCTTGCGTACCCAGTGGAACCGGGCAGTTGCGTCAGACCGATTGCGCAGGGTCCATTCGATTCCTGCTGGAATATAAGCGTAACCGCCGGTTTCCAGTACATGTTCCGCTCCGGCAAGTGTCAGCGACACCGTTCCTTCGACCACAAAGATCACGCCTTGCGCTTTGGCATCGGTTTCTGGCTGATTGCTACCGCCACCCGGTTGAACTTCCATGATGTACTGAGAAAATGTTTCGGCAAATCCGCTTAGAGGACGGGACAGCACCCACAGGCGCGTACCCTCCCAAAAGGGCAGATAGCTGGTCACGATATCGCGCATCGTGCCTTTGGGGATCACTGCGTAAGCGTCGGTAAACATGGCGCGGTCAGTTAAAAGCTGTTCCTGTCCGGGATGTCCGCCATTTGGAGCATAGTAGTTTGGTTGTGCCATCGAGTGCCTCATCGTTTCAGAGTTACTATGAAGGCAACGATTGCCCTGTCCTAGCGCTGGTCATGCAATAGGTTTGTTCGGGATAATTTGAAGGTGCGGATCCGGGGCTTGGCCATGCCTGCGCAGAGGTATATCCTTGAGGGTAAATATATTTCAAAAAAGTGAGGCCAGCATGAAAGCCTGGGTTTCGTCCGCATTGATCGCGATGATGTTGTTGGGAACTGGAGCAGTAGCTCAGGCCAAGTCACTTTCCCGAATCATTGCAGAAATGGGCCTTAGCCCTGCGGATTTCGAAGTTCTCAACGCCGCGTCAAACTCGTTGCTGACTACGGGTACACCAAGCGTTGGTCAGGAGCGGTCGTGGGTGAACGATCAGACCGGATCAAAAGGTACGATCCGAGTGCGAGACATTCGGGACAATTGTGTTCACCTGCAGCACTTCATCCAGCCGGAAGGCGCTGACAAGACCCGTGAAATCAGAACGCGCCGTTGTAAAGACGCCAGTGGCAACTGGATACTGACGCCCTGAGACGAATAAGTGTCACTCTAGGCCTTCAATCAAAGCTATATCCGCGAGACAGGCACTGGCACGTTTTCCTCGCGCGGCCCGGTATTCATCTGAAGCATAGCACTCACGCGCTTGTTCCATGCTGTCGAATTCAATGATGACCCGTCTCTGCCACTGTTGACCTTCCAGTGTTTCCGCCTCCCCTCGCGCCAGAAACCGGGCGCCGTATTTGCGGAAGGCTTCGGGGGCGATCGCCTGATAGCCCTGATAGGCTTCGGGGTCAGTCACGGTAACATTGGCGATCCAATAGGCTTTGGGTGTATTAGTCATCGCTGTTCTTCTCTTCTTCAGCAAGCAAACGGTCTGCGATTGAGGTTGTGTCATCCAGATGCATTTCGACGGCGACCCGCGCAGCATCAGGATTGCCCGAAATGATGGCTTCGCAGATCCGTTCCATATGCGCGATGCCGGGGCGGTCACGGTCGGTGGCCGACAAGGTCATCATGCGCAGACGGCTGATGCGACCGTTCAGGCGCTGGACGACATCCCAGGCGATGTAGTGCCCTGCGCCGTCAAAGATCTCGGAATAGAAATCGGCGGTGGCACGAAACAGCGCCCCGGGGGTCCGATCAGAAAATCCCTGTTTCAGACGCTTCAAAGCATCTTTGAGAGATCGCGCGCGTTCGGGCGTGATCTTGCGGGCGCAGTTTTCGGCTGCAGCCGTCTCCAGCATTCGGCGAATATCGTAGATTTGGCGTGCGTCTTCGCGGCTCATGGTGGCTACTATGGGTCCGCGGCCCGGTAGAATTTCCACCAGCCCCTCGGCCTCGAGATAGCGGATGGTTTCGCGAATCACTGTTCTGCTGACGCCCAGCTGGTCGCAAAGCGGGCGTTCGACAAGCCTTTGACCGGGCTCGAATAATCCTTCGATGATCGCCTCGCGCATGCGTTCCTGCACCATGTCTCGCAGGGTGGCAGGCGGGTGATCGATTTTCGTCAGTTTGGGTGTGCTCATGGCAGCGACGCTATCGGTTTGGCATTTTTTGCACAAGGTATGATTGACAGTTGGTATGATGGTATACCATCTTACAACGCAACGAATCGCAAGGAATACCGACATGCCCGCCGAAATCCGAAAAACACTGCTGCACGTAGAAAACACCCTGATCGAAGGGGGCAAGGTCGCCGAGCAGCCATTGAAGATGATTGCAGCGATTGCGGTGATCCGGAACCCGTGGGCTGGCCGTGGTTTTGTTGACGATCTGAAGCCTGAGATTCACGATTGTGCACCGGGCCTTGGCAGCTTGTTGACCGACATGGTGCTCGACGCCGCAGGTGGCGGGGACAAGGTCGAAGCGTACGGCAAGGCTGCGATCGTTGGTGTAAATGGCGAAGTCGAACATGGTTCGGCGCTGATCCACACCCTGCGTTTTGGTAACTTTTATCGTGAGGCGGTTGGCGCAAAATCCTATCTGGCGTTCACCAACACGCGTGGCCCGGCAAATGCCTCGATGCAAATCCCGCTGATGGACAAGAACGACGGCGGTCGGCGCAGCCACTACCTGACCATTCAGTTGCAAGTGGCAGACGCGCCCGCGCCGGATGAGATCATGATCGCGCTTGGTGCCTCGATCGGTGGTCGCCCGCATCACCGTATCGGTGACCGTTATCAGGATCTCAAGGAACTGGGTCATGACGTCGACAACCCTGCAGCTGTCTAAGCCGTTCGGCACTGTCGCCTATCGCGAGGCGGGGCTTTCCCACGTCGGGAAAGCTGCCCCCGTTGTGCTGATCCATGGCGTGGGCATGCAATCGGCGGCGTGGGGTCCTCAGATCGAGTTTCTCGAACAAACGCACCATGTGATTGCGCTGGATATGCCCGGCCATGGCAGCAGCGATCAGATCGCAGCAGGTTCTGAACTGCCGGTGTTTCTGGATTGGCTGCTGGCGGTTCTGGATGCACTGAAGCTGCAGCGTATCAATCTTGCAGGCCATTCAATGGGCGCTTTGATTGCTGGCGGATTTGCTGTCCGCAACCCGGGCCGGGTTGAGCGGGTCGCGCTGCTGAACGGAGTATTCTGCAGAGACAAGGCTTCAAGCAAATCCGTAATCGAGCGTGCCAAGCTGATCGGCACCGGATCTTTTGACGTCGAAACCCCGCTGCGGCGTTGGTTTGGTGAGACGCCTGTCGAACAGGCTGCGCGTGACGATGTTGCGGCATGGCTTTCAGCCGTTAATATCGAAGGCTACGCCACCGCCTATAACGCTTTTGCACGCGGCGATGCCCTGTATGCGAAAGGGTTCGGGACAATTGCCTGTCCACTGCTGGCCCTGACCGGGGATGGCGATCCGAATTCGACGCCGGCCATGTCTTACGCAATGGCAGAGGCCGCGCCGTACGGGACGGCCATCGTGATCGAAAATCACCGGCACATGGTGAATCTGACCGCGCCGGAAACCGTGAATGCAGCTTTGGAAGCCTGGTTGCAAACCCCATCGGAAGAGGTTGACCCAAAATGATCGAATTCGACCCGCGCATGCTGAGCAACCCGCGCGCCCTGCGCAACGCGTTTGGCACTTATATGACCGGTGTCACTGTCGTGACCGCACATGATGAGGGCGGAAACCCGCTGGGCTTTACCGCAAATTCCTTTGCCTCGGTTTCTCTCGAGCCGCCTTTGGTGCTGGTGTGTCTTGCCAACACCTCAAGCAACTATGAAACCTTCGCGAATACATCGAAATTCGCGATCAACATTCTGTCCGAAGGCCAGATCGAGGTGTCGAACACCTTTGCCCGCCCGGTCGAGGATCGGTTCGCGACAGTTGACTGGCAGCCTGGCCCCAACGGATCGCCGATCCTAGATGACGTATCGGCCTGGTTCGACTGTGACATGTCCAGAACCGTTGATGCAGGCGACCACTTGATCTTGGTCGGTGAAGTCAAAGCCTTTGATCACAATATTGCACCTGGCTTGGGCTATGCCCGGGGTGCTTATGTAACCCCCGCTGCCGAAGCCAAGGCCCTGAGCAAACGGACAGGATTGGTCGTGTCCGCCCTGATCGAACGGGATGGGAAAATCTTGCTGCAGGGTGACGGCAATGGCCGCCTGACAATCCCGTCCACCGATGATGTTGCCGATGGTGCCAACGCCGCCCTGGGCCGTCTAATCAGCGAGAGCGGCGTACAGGCGGAGCCGGGGTTTATCTACTCAGTTTATCAGGATGAAGCGCGCAAACTTCAACACATCTCGTTCCTGTGTCAGGCCGATGATGGCGATCCGGAAAATGGTGTTTTCACCGGGATCAGCGAGTCCACACTGATGGATATCGCCGATCCGGCCATCTGCACCATGCTCGAGCGGTTCGCCAAAGAAAGTCGCATCGGGAATTTCGGGGTGTATTACGGAAATGAGGTGAGTGGCGAAGTCAAACCACTCACTGCGGGGAGCTAACTTGGCATGAAATTCTCACTCTTTGCGCATATGGAGCGGATCTCTCCGGATCAGGACCAGAAGCAGCTGTATGATGAGTTCATTCAGCTGTGCAAAATCGCCGACGAAGGCGGAATGCATGCGGTCTGGACCGGTGAACACCACGGGATGAACTTTACCATCGCGCCGAACCCGTTTCTGAATCTGGTCGATGTCGCGCGACACACCAAGAACGTGCGGCTTGGGACGGGTACAGTGATCGCTCCGTTCTGGCATCCGATCCGTCTGGCGGGTGAAGCGGCGATGGCCGATATCATCACCGACGGGCGTCTGGATCTTGGCATCGCGCGCGGGGCCTACAGCTTTGAGTATGAGCGCATCATGCCCGGCATGGATGCGTGGGAAGCCGGTCAGCGCATGCGCGAGCTCATTCCTGCCGTTCAGAATCTGTGGAAGGGTGATTACGCGCATGAGGGTGAGTTCCACCAGTTCCCGAAAACGACCTCTGCACCGTTGCCATTGCAGCAGGATGGTCCCCCGATCTGGGTTGCGGCCCGTGATCCGAACAGCCACGAATTCGCGGTCCAGAATGGCTGCAACGTTCAAGTGACACCGCTTTGGAATGGCGATGATGAGGTCGCAGACCTTATGTCCAAATTCAACGCGGCCTGCGAGAAATTCCCGGATATTGCGCGGCCGAACATCATGCTTCTGCGTCATACCTATGTGGCCGAAGATGAGGCGGACGTGAAACAGGCGGCGATCGAGCTGAACCGCTTCTATTGCTATTTCGGTGCCTGGTTCATGAACAAACGGGATATCACGCAAGGTCTGATCGACCCGCTGAGCGACGAAGATATCGCCGCGCATCCATTTTATACTCCCGAAAACATGGAGCGTGATCTGGTCATCGGCACCGCTGATACCGTCATCGACCGCCTCCGCATTAGCGAAGAGCTTGGGTACGACGAATACTCGTTCTGGATCGATTCAAGCATGCCGTTCGAGCGCAAGAAAGCCTCGCTGGAGCGGTTCATCAAAGACGTCATGCCGGCGTTTCAGTAAGGGAATGACGTAAAATGCAGCAGTTTCAACAGTATATCGACGGCGCGTTCTCGGATGGGTCAGGGCAGTTCGACAGTCTGGATCCGGCCACAGGCGCGGTCTGGGCCAGGATGCCCGACGCAAGTGCCGAGGACGTCAATCAAGCTGTTGAAGCTGCTGATCAGGCATTCTTCTCGCCCGAATGGGCGGGTATGACCGCAACAGCGCGCGGTAAGCTGCTGCACCGTCTGGCCGACCTGATCGCGCAAAACGCTCCGCGTCTGGCCGAGTTGGAGACCCGCGATACCGGCAAGATCATCCGCGAGACATCGGCGCAGATTGCCTATGTAGCCGAATATTACCGGTACTATGCGGGGCTGGCCGACAAGATCGAAGGCGCGCATCTGCCGATCGACAAACCGGATATGGAGGTGTGGCTGCACCGTGAACCAATCGGTGTTGTGGCCGCTATTGTGCCGTGGAACTCTCAGCTTTTTCTGTCGGCGGTCAAAATTGGTCCGGCCTTGGCGGCGGGATGCACGGTCGTCCTGAAAGCCTCGGAAGAAGGGCCCGCGCCGATGCTGGAATTTGCGCGCATCTTCGATGAGGCCGGGTTCCCCAAGGGCGTCTTGAACATCATTACCGGTGGTCCTGTGGCGGGGGCCACGTTAACCAGCCATCCGAAAGTTGCCCATGTCGCCTTTACGGGCGGGCCCGAAACAGCGCGTCACATTGTGCGCAACTCGGCTGAAAATCTGGCCTCAACCTCGCTGGAACTGGGTGGCAAGTCCCCGTTTATCGTCTTTGAGGACGCCGATATGGAAAGCGCCGTGAATGCGCAGGTGTCGGGAATCTTTGCTGCCACCGGCCAGAGCTGCGTTGCGGGCTCGCGCCTCGTAGTGCAGGCCTCGATCAAAGACGCGTTTCTGGCACGGCTCAAGGAAAAGGCCGAGGCTGTCATTATCGGAGCACCAGATGATATGGCGACCGAGGTTGGCCCGCTGTGCACAAAGCGTCAGCGAGACGTCGCAGTTGGTCTGATCGAGCGATCGATTGCGCAGGGAGCCAAACTGGTAACAGGTGGTAAGCCAATTGACCGCGACGGGTTCTTTTTTCCCCCGACCATTCTGGATTGCTCGGACGTACCGGATGCGGACAGCCTGACCAATGAGTTCTTTGGGCCTGTTCTGTCAGTGACCACGTTTGAAACCGAAGCAGAAGCCATTGCAATCGCGAATGACACGAAATTCGGGTTGGCCTCGGGCCTCTTCACCCAGAACCTGACCCGTGCGCATCGCATGATCCGCGCCATTCGGGCGGGCATCGTCTGGGTCAACACATATCGTGCCGTCAGCCCCATCGCTCCGTTCGGAGGTCATGGTCTTTCGGGTCATGGGCGCGAGGGCGGACTGCAGGCCGCACTGGATTACACCAAGATCAAATCAGTCTGGCTGCGCACCAGTGACGATCCGATCCCGGATCCGTTTGTCATGCGCTGATCTGAAACTCTTCACCGCGAACAAGGGCAAGCGGTGCGTTTATCTGTCAATGGGAGGAATACCAACATGGCTGACATCCAGCCCCCCAATAGTGGTGACCATCTGGTCTCTGACAAGGGGATATTCAAAGGGTTGCACAACGGGATGAGCATCGCTTCCAAAGCGATGATCGCGGCCTTTGTGCTATTCACTATTCTCAACGTCGACTTCGCCAGCGGTGTCTACAAAGGCGTTCGTTCATGGGTCGAGGGCGCGCTGAGCTGGTACTATATCAGTTCGGTCGTAATCCTGTTCTTCGTTTGTCTATATCTGATGTTCAGCCGGTTCGGTTCCATCCGCCTGGGCGACGATGACAGCCGGCCGGAATTCTCCAACTTCTCATGGTTCGCCATGCTGTTTTCAGCGGGCGTTTCCATAGGCATCCTGTTCTTCGGAATCGCCGAGCCATTGTTCTACTTCGACAATGCGGCCGGTTGGGGTTATCCAAACAACCCGTTCGCTGACGCTGCTGGGCACACCGAAATGAACATGCAGCGGGCCGTTGATGCGGTGGTCGTCACGAACTTCCATTGGGGTCTGCATGGCTGGGCAATCTATACGATGACGGGTCTTGCGCTGGGGTATTTTGCCTTCCGCAAAAAGCTGCCGCTGACCTTCCGCTCGGCGCTGTACCCGATCCTGGGCGACCGCATCTATGGACCGGCCGGGCACGCCGTGGATCTGCTGGCCGTGTTCGGCACGGTGTTTGGTATCGCAACCTCCATGGGTCTAGGCGTTACGCAAATGGCCGAAGGACTGAACGTTCTGTTCAACACGGGCACGAGCACGATGCTCAAGGTCGGGCTGGTCGTTGGCATCTCGATCGTTGCGACCCTGTCGGCGGTTTCGGGGATCGGTAAAGGCATCCGCATCCTGTCGGAGTGGAACATCATCCTGTCGATCCTGCTGGTTCTGTTCTTCCTGTTCGCGGGTCCGACCCAGTGGCTTATCGGATTCTTCATGAACGCCATGGGTGACTATGCCACCGGTCTGTGGTCGATGGGTTTCTGGACCGCGTCCGAGCCCGGCGACGTTGCCTGGCAAGGTGCGTGGACCATGTTCTATTGGGGTTGGTGGCTGAGCTGGGCACCCTTTGTGGGCATGTTCGTAGCGCGTATTTCCAAAGGGCGTACAATCCGTGAATTCATGCTGGGCGCCATGTTTGTTCCCACCACCATGGCCTTCATCTGGATTTCGATCTTCAGCGGCAACGCGTTGTTCATCGAAATGAATGCCGCAGATGGTGTCGGCACCGCCGGCCTGATCGAAATGGTCAATAGTTGGAACCTGGGTGGTACGCTTTACGGAACGATTGACCTGTTGGCCTCCAACGGCACGCTGTCCTGGTTGATCTCGGCTCTGGCCACCTTCCTGCTGGCGACGTGGTTCATCACAAGCTCGGACTCGGGCACTCTGGTCGTGACCACGATCTTGTCTATGGGCAATGCGCACCCGCCGAAATTGCACCGCGTCGTGTGGGGCGCTGCACAAGGTCTGGTTGCTGCCGTTCTGCTGATCGCTGGTGGCCTGTCTGCCCTGCAAACCGCCGCCATTGCAGCCGCGCTTCCGATCTCGATCCTCGTGGTCCTGATGGCATGGGGTGTCATCAAGTCCCTCTACGAGGACAGCTCGGCTACCACGGTTTCGTCCGAGGTTGCACCGGATGGAACAGCGCTCGACGGTGATCTACACGCCTGAGCCGGCGTCACCAACCAATTTGAACGGGCGGGGACATCCTCGCCCGTTTGCAATCACACAGGAGACACCAATGCTGACTTTGAAGCGTGCCGATCTTTTGATTGAAGCGGCCTATCTGAACGGAGAATGGGCGGCGCGCGATACCCGGTTCGATGTCACGAACCCTTCGACCGGAGAGGTTATTGCGCAGGTTACGGACTGCTCGGTTGCTGACGCAAATGCGGCCATCGACGTCGCGCAATCTGCCCAAAAGGACTGGGCCGCACTAACGGGCAAGGAACGTGCCGCAATCTTGCACAAGTGGTTCGACCTGATGGTCGCAAACGTGGATGATCTGGGTGCGATCCTGACGGCTGAGATGGGCAAGCCACTGGCCGAGGCCAAGGGCGAAATCATGTATGGTGCCAGCTTTGTCGAATGGTTCGGCGAAGAGGCCAAACGTGTCTACGGCGATACGATTCCGGGCCATCAGCGCGACAAGCGCATTGTGGTGATGAAACAACCCGTTGGTGTTGTGGGTGCTATTACCCCTTGGAACTTCCCAAACGCGATGATCGCGCGCAAAGTGGCCCCGGCGCTGGCCGCTGGTTGTGCCATGGTGGTTAAACCTGCAGCCGAAACGCCTTTATCTGCACTGGCGATGGCGAAGTTGGGAGAAGAGGCTGGCATCCCACCGGGAGTATTCTCAGTTGTGACGTCAACCGACAGCATCGGTATAGGCCAAGCGTTCAGCGAAAACCCTGTGATGCGTAAGATCAGCTTTACTGGTTCGACCCGTGTTGGAAAAATCCTGATGCAGCAGGGTGCTGATCAAGTCAAAAAGTTGTCACTGGAATTGGGCGGCAACGCGCCATTCATCGTGTGTGACGATGCTGATCTGGATAAGGCTGTCGAAGGCGCGATGATCTCGAAATTCCGCAATGCCGGGCAAACTTGCGTCTGCACCAATCGGTTCTATGTGCAGGATGGTATCCATGATGCCTTTGTCGAAAAGCTGACACAGGCGGTTGCTGCGCTGCCCGTTGGGGACGGGTTTACAGACGGTTCGGCAATTGGTCCGCTGATCACACCCGCAGCCGTTTCCAAAGTCCGTGAGCACATTGCTGATGCGGTCGATAAAGGCGGAGAAATTTCTACTGGTGGTTCAGAGCATGAGCTGGGCGGGACCTTCTTTCAGCCGACCGTCATCACGGGCGCAACACGGGACATGGCGGTTGCGCGGGAAGAGACCTTTGGTCCACTAGCGCCCGTATTCCGGTTCTCGGAGATTGGCGATGCCGTCGCTGCTGCGAATGATACCGAATTTGGGCTGGCATCATATGTCTACACTCAAAACCTGTCGCAGGTTTGGCAATTTATGGAAGAGCTTGAGTATGGCATGGTCGGAGTAAACACGGGTCTGATCTCTACCGAAGTGGCACCATTTGGTGGCATTAAGGAAAGCGGACTGGGGCGCGAAGGATCAAAGTACGGGATCGAAGACTATCTCGAACTAAAATATTGTTGCCTGAGCATCTGACGTGAAGAGCAAAAACCGGTGTCGAGACTCGTTTTGCCGCATAGCAGAACATGGTGTTTGCTATGAAGGCGACCGTCGATAGACAGACCTTGGGATACCTGTTGCACCGAGTGGCAACGCGCCGCCAGCCATTGGACCTGCCGAACATGATCGCTGTTCGCGTACGGTGCTTATGGCGGCGCTTGTCTTATTGCACAGATATCTTGCTTTGTTTCCGTCCAGAGATGCGGTCTATTACGTCAGACCCACCAACACTCTGTCTGAACGATCTGACAGCGTGACTCCACAATAGGGCACGGGATTGATGCGCAGACTGACGTTCAATGGGCATCAGTTGCGTTTGCAGAAAGTCGCCAACTTAGCGATGCGGACGTTCGCGGCCACCGCTGAAAGGCAAGTATGCAGGCCGAGATCTGGTAGTTGGACTTCGACCCTCAATGCCCACCAGAATTGAGAACGTCCTTAAGCAAGGCTTGGAATCTGGGGCATTCCAGGTGGGAAGGTGCCGTGCAGGCAGCGATATGATCCAGAAGGTCTGCGGTTGCCTGCAATTTTTGCGCTTGATTGCGCAAGTTAGCTGCCTGGTTTCGTAATTCGTGCCTACTTAGATCCAGCTTACCTCCCTGGGGCCGAAACAAAGCCGCGATTTCATCCAAGGTGTAACCAGCCCGCTGACCCAATGAGATCAATGCGAGCCTTGTGAGCACACTATCATCATATTGCCGACGTAACCCTTGCCTGCCATCTGAGGCGATAAGGCCTCGCTTTTCGTAGTAGCGCAAAGTGGATGGGGGGAAGCCGCTGTGCTGGGCGACTTCGGCGATATCAAGGCGGAACATGTTGACTTAAACCTAGCTTCAAGTTGCACAAAAAATGTAAGGATTCGACATGAAAAGGAAAGATCATGAATGTCGCAGAGTTATTGATTTGGGGCGCGGTTGTCGGTTTTGGCGCAACAGTTTTCACTGATCTTGTTGGGCTGTTGCGCCAGGGATGGCCTGCAACAAATGGGTTCTACTGTTTGGTTGGACGTTGGATAGGATCGGTTCCTCGCACCGGCTTCTTACATGCCGACATTCGCACCACCGCACCTGTAGATGGAGAGGCGGTGCTGGGGTGGGGCGCTCATTTTTTTCTGGGTTTACTCTTCGGGATCGGTTTCGTTTTTCTGTTTGGGCCGACAGCGCTCGATGCTCCTAAAGCCTGGCAAGGTCTGAGCTTTGGCCTGGGAACGGTCTTGGTGCCTTGGCTGATTTTTCAACCGCTCTTTGGCTGGGGGGTAGCTGTTTCAAAGGCACCTGAAGCTTGGAAACTGCGGTTGCGTAGTGTTATTACACACGCGGTTTTCGGGATAGGTCTTTGGTTAAGCGCATTGGCGTTAAAGCCTTATTTCTGATCTGTACCGCAATGCAGAAATATTGTGATTTGGATACATTGCCTCCATTGAACCAGTCTTCACCTTTCTTCGAGCGACGTGTTGCCAGAGTGCGAAAATCGACCTTCGGCCTGATTTAGTGCAAGACAGTTAAGCGCAACAAAGCTGCCATTGCCCTCGTTGCCCTTATGCTTCTCGTGATGCAAATTTGTAGGTGGAAGAGGGAGGTCTGTATCATAGTTGTCCTGTTGCCAAACGGACTAACGCAGTACCGTGCTTTGGGAGGAGTGTATCATGACGTCCAAGACCGCAGGTTCTACACCACCAGACAACCCAGCGCCGCAGCAGCAGGGCATGCCCAAGATAAACACGGTGACGGCGGGCGATATCACAGCATCTTTGAAAGCAGGGTTTTCGGACTTTGTGGCGCGCCCTTTAATGAGCGGTTTCTTCGGCTTGTTCTATGCGGTTTTTGGGATCCTGTTCGTCTGGAGCCTGATCTGGCTCGGTAAGATCTGGATGATCATCCCCGCTGTAATTGGTTTTCCGCTGGTTGCGCCGTTTGCTGCTGCCGGGCTTTATGAGATGTCACGACGAATGCAGAAGGGGGAGAGTTTCGGCTGGTCTGAAATCCTCACCGTCATGGCCGATCAGCGCAAGCGCGAAATGGGCTGGATGGCCTTTGTCACCCTGTTCATTTTCTGGGTGTGGGTTTACCAAGTACGGCTATGGCTGGCGATTATCCTGCAGAAGGCTTCGTTTTCGGATTTTGACGGGTTTTTGAATGCAGTCCTCTTCACGCCGCAGGGTTGGACATTCCTTGCAGTTGGCACATGCGTTGGCGCGTTTTTGTCGGCTGTGTTGTTCTCGGTGACCGTCGTCGCGATGCCCATGCTGCTCGACCGGGAAACCAATTTTGTTTCCGCCATGTTAACATCGATCCGTGTCGTGACTGAAAACCCGGTAGTCATGCTCGGTTGGGCAGCAATCATCTCGGTTACTATGCTGTTGTCGATGATTCCGGCGTTTCTGGGCCTCATCTTCACTTTGCCAATCCTGGGCCACACCACATGGCATCTTTATCAGCGGGCCGTCTCACCTGCTGAGGGGTGATCTATCCGGTCATCATCTTGGGAAGCTACCGTTTGCTGCGGCTAATTGGGGCGCCTGCTCAACGAGGCAACTGGTCTATGACTGCACCTGAATGAATGCTTGGACGATGCAACTACCACGCTGAAGCGGAAAAGAACGAATTCGGTGTCGCCGATTGATTTTGCCTGCTTGTCACTATTCTCAAATAGACACGAGACCAACTTCACCTCACTTCAGGCTAATTCGAGGGTAGGACTCTGATCGACGAGTTCGCGAGCAACCTCCGATAATGCCGTTTCAAATTCATTTGGTGTTTTTCGTCGGGATATTGGGAACAATAAGCCAAAGGTCATCCAGCGCTCGGGCACAATGGGAACAAGAGCAATCCGCTCGAGACCAGTTTGAGCCGCAACGAGTTCGTCGGCGATCGTGAGGCCCACACCCTCTGCAACCAGAGAACAGGCAAGTTGGGATGCGGCAACCTCGCAGGTCTGCCTTGGGGTTACGCCTGCTGAGCGGAAGATATCGTCGAGTTGATCCCGCAGCAGCAGGCCGTGCATCAGACGTATGATCGGTTCCTGTGCAATATCGCGCGCATTCAGTTCGTTCCGGTCAGCAAGCGGGTGCTCTTTGGGCAAAACTACCTGAGCACGAACGCGAAGAAGGGGTTTGGTCGCTATGCCCGGATGATCAACGGGCAATGCGCCGATTCCGATGTCATATTCTCGCCCTGCGAGCCATTTGCCAGCCTCTCGTCTGGCGCGAACATCCAGGCTGACATTGGTTTCAGGGTTAGTTTTCAGGAACTTTGCAACGGCTGGAACAGAAAGCGAGTGCGCAATCCTGGGCATCGTCACAACGCGTAGTGTCTCGGTGCGCCCGGCTCGAATTTCTGCAGCTATGCGCGGAACTTCATCCAGATTGTCGAGGATACGGCCCGCCTCGCGATAAAAGGCCAGCCCCTCTGGCGTTGGTGTTAAGGCGCGGCCACTGCGATCAAAGAGCTTGAGCTTCAACTCAGCTTCCAGACCAGAGATCAGTCGACTCACGGCCGGCTGGCTCAGGTGCAATCTCTCCGACGCCGCGACCAGAGAGCCCTCGGACAATGTTGCTGTGAATGCGCGGAGCCCTTTGATGTTCATCTCAATAATTCCATATTTTGCAAGAGTAGATAACATATTTGCAATTTTTGCAATTGTGGTTTGGGTATAGACTGCGGGTGACCGAGCTAGGGAGGACCCGATGAAAAGACGTAGTATTCTGACCACCGCGTTTGCAGCGATTGCGATTGCCGCAACAGCCACGGCCAGCTTTGCCGCTGATTGGCCCAAACGACCGATCAATCTGATTGTGCCTTACAAAGCCGGTGGCGGTACCGATGCATATGCCCGGGCCATCTCGGCTGCAGCAGAAGGTATTCTGGATGTGCCTGTAGTGGTTGTGAATAAGCCCGGGTCTGGCGGGTTGAACGGAGCAAACTCGGTCGTGGGCGCACGCCCGGATGGCTACACCATGATGATGACCTCGGGCGGTTCGTTCCTGCTGTCGACGATGACGCGTGACACCGACATTGACGCGCTGGAGAGCTTTGAATTCGTCGCACAAGTCGGCCAGCTGCAGACCTCGCTTATGGTGCCCAAGAACAGCCCGTTCCAATCAGTTCAGGATGTGATCGACGCAGCCAGGGCGGAACCGGGCTCATTGCGTTGGGCACATTCGGGTCGCGGTGGCTTCCATCATGTCGGTGGGTTGGGCTTTCTGGCCAATAACGGAATCGAAGCTCAGGATGTGCCTTTCAAGGGTGGCGGACCAACCCGCGCCGCTTTGATCGGTGAGCAGGCGGATTTTGGCTTTCTGGGCGTCCAGCAACTTGCCGGTTTCGAAGATCAACTGCGCGCGCTGGCCGTCAACAGTCAGGAGCGTGACGGTATCATGGCCGAGGTGCCGTCCTTCGGTGAACTGGGTATTCCGTTTGCCGCTGTTTCTTCGCCGGTCATCGTCTTCGCCCCCAAAGACACACCTGCGGAAGTGGTGGCAGCCATGGAAGTGGCGTTGGAGCAAATCGCAGCCAAACCGGAATTTGCTGAACTCCTGGCCTCTCGCGGAACCGGCCCGGTATTTCAGAAGGGTGCAGATGCCAAGGCTACGCTCACCTCAATGAAAGCAGACTCCCAACCGCTTGTTGAGAGCCTTACCAACTGACCCAAAAACGGATCGGGCGGATATGCCACCCGATCCAGTGCTTTTCGCAGAATACAGGGAGGATGCCATGCGCGCCTATGTCGAAGGTTTGGTGCTTGCGACCCTATCACTTGTTGCTGTCTGGGGGGCCTGGCAGGTTCCGGCCGCCTCGCCTGGTGATACATGGGCTGGGATTGTCCCATTCGCAGCATCAGTTGCTCTGCTGTTTCTGTCGATCCTGCTGATCTTGGGCGCATCGCGCCAAACTGCAGGGATCGCGCCTGTAAGCACAGACAAAGGTGCTGCGTTTCAAGTTATCGCGTTGTTCGTAATCGCGCTGATCTATCAGCAATCGTTCCGGTGGTTCGGCTACCTTCTGCCCACTGCGATTGTGGCACCCGTTGTGTTTTATATGTTCGGCGTGCGCAGCTGGATCGGATTGGCGTCGTCCGCCGTTCTGTGCCCGCTCATTTTCCACATCATTTTCTTCGTGCTGCTTGGTGTCTTTCCGCCCTACGGCGAAGTGTTCGACCTGCTCAGCTGGATACAGGGGTAATTCTTATGGAAATCTTCCCAGCGCTGCTTTCAGTCATCACTGATCCGATGCTGCTTTTTGCTATTGTTCTTGCAGCCGTAGTTGGCATGATCGTCGGGGCCACCCCGGGCCTGACCGCCTCGGCCGCGATTGCAATGCTGTTGCCGATCACTTTCTATATGTCGCCGCTGTTTGCGTTGGCCTTTCTCTATGTGATCGGTAAGTCGGGTCGATATGGCGGCTCGATAGCTGCCATCCTGTTTAATACGCCGGGAACCGCTGCGAGCGCTGCTACGCAGATCGACGGCTACCCGCTGGCACGCGCTGGCAAGGCTGGCAAAGCGATGAAGGTTGCCACGATTTCGTCCGTCATCGGCGATTTCATGGGAGATGTTCTGCTGGTCGTCGGCGTAGGATTTATCGCAGCCATAGCGCTGAAGCTGGGGCCACCAGAGACCTTTGCCATTTACTTTGCCGCCTTTGTGGTCATCGGGTCGGTCATTGGTAAGTCGATTGTCAAAGGACTGGCCTCGGCTCTGTTGGGCATTTTGGTGGCCATGGTCGGCCTCGACCCGATTTCAAGCGAAGAACGCTATACCTTTGGCTCGTTCGACCTGTCGAATGGTATCGGTCTTGTCCCCCTGATGATCGGTGTGTTTGTTTTAGGTGAGGTTTTTGCCCAGCTCGAAGAACGCCGCAAGGCGACAGGTGAGACCCAGGAAAACGAAAGCTCAGCCAGTGGCAATGAGTTGACATGGGAAGAATACAAGCCCTGTCTGCCTCACGCTCTGCGCGGTGGATTCATCGGCGCGGGTATCGGCGTGCTGCCAGGGCTGGGCTCCGCTATCGCGGCATTCATCTCATACGGTGAGGGTAAGCGCCGGGCCAAGAATCCGGAACAATGGGGCAGGGGCGCGCTGGAAGGCGTTGCTGCGCCTGAGGCTGCCAACAACGCAGTTTCCGGGCCATCCATGGCACCATTGCTGACGCTGGGTATTCCGGGCTCGACCATTGGTGCGATCCTTCTGGGTGTGTTCCTGATCCACGGTATTCAGGTTGGTCCGACTCTGTTTCTGACGGATAAGGAACTGGTCTACAAACTCTTTGCCTGCGGGATGTTGGGGATCTTCGCATATGGCCTGATCGGCTATTTTGGTGCCACGCAGGTTGCGCGTCTGATCCTCAAAATTCCGACCAATGTGCTCTATCCATTGATCTTCATGACAGCTTTCGTCGCTGCCTATTCCGCGCGCGGGTCGATGTTCGACGTCACCGTGATGACCTGCGCTGGTTTCGCTGGCTGGCTGATGCGCAAGTTTGACTTCAACATTGCGGCCTTTGTGATCTCATTCGTGCTGGCGAAGGGTGCAGAAGAGACGTTTCGCCAGGCGTTGCTGATGTCTGATGGTGGCGCGATGATCTTTGTCGAGCGCCCTATCGCATTGGCATTCCTGATCCTTGGTGTTGGCGCGATAGCCTTCCGTATCCGGGGCATCATGAAAGAGCGCAGTTTGGCCGAGGGGGGGCTGGGCGATGCTTGATTTCGGCCTCTATCGCGACTGCCTTTCGACTTCAGATATGCGATCAATCTGGTCCGAACACGCCACGCTCTCGGCTTGGCTGAAGGTTGAGCAGACGCTTGCGACCTTTCAGGCGAAGGCTGGGCTGATCCCGGCTGAGGCTGCAAGTGCGCTAAACACGATCTCAGTTTCCGACCTGAACCAAAGCCAATTGCATGATGACATGATGCTTGTCGGCCGGCCCATAGTCGGATTGGTGCGGCAACTGAGAACGCTGATGGGAGACTTCGCTGAGTTCGTCCATTTTCGAGCTACGACTCAGGACATTATGGATACGGCCATGTCTTTGCAGATGAGGTATGGGATCGATCAGATCGATGCGGGGATCACGCAACTCGTTGCAGAGCTGGATCGGCATATCCATGACAGTAGTGGAGCGAAGATGATGGGGCGGACCAATGGGCAGCATGCTTTGCCCATTCGGTTGGAAACCAAGTTGGGTGTCTGGCGTTCAGAGCTGGAACGTCGCCGTGCCGCTTTGTCTGATGCTGCCGCGCGGGGGCTGAACGTTCAGGTTGGCGGGCCGGTGGGAGATTTACAGGCCTATGAGAACGAGGACGGTCAAATCATCAAAAGCAATGTCGCCAAGGCATTAGGGCTCAACACGATTGATCCGCATTGGCAGAACGCCCGCGACGGAGTGGCGGAAGTTGTTACTGCGCTTGGGTTGCTCTGTAGCAGTTTGTGCAAGATCGCCCATAATGTGAATCTGCTGTCCTCGTCGGATATTGGTGAGATCTATGAGCGCCCGGTTAACGGTAAAGGCGTGTCTTCGGCCATGGGGCACAAGAAAAATCAGCGAGCTTCGGAGTTCGGTGAAGCCGTTGCCCGATTGGGACGTCAACGTGCGGATCAGATTGGAGAGTTGACCCTCCACGAACATGAGCGTTCGGGCGGCATGTGGATCGCTGAGTGGATCGTGGTACCTGAAACTTTCCTGCTGACGTCAGGGGCTCTGGAATGGTCAAACAGAATGTTCCAGTGTCTGATCGTCGATCAAAAAGCGATGGAGCGGTTACTTCTTGGAGAGAAAATAAACATCGGAACTCAGTTTCATTGATATAGGGTGATCGATTGCTGACACTCCTCGCGAACACCGGTTCCTGTTAAATGTTTGCTTTTGAGGGTTGCCGAGTGTCACTGAACTATAACGACTAACTAACGGCGTGCGCACCATCCTCAGAAGGTTAGGTGCAGCGGAATGACCTCGCTCTCTATTGTCATTGCTTTCAATTGGATGATCCAGGCATTGCCCAGAGTATTGGATTTTCTGATCGTTTAGGGAGACTAAAAGATCAGTGACCTGTCGCAACCAGATATGACAGGTGCCCGAATGCTATCGAGTCCGCAATCGCCCCGGATGCTAACTTCATTTCCCGGTTATTAAACCTGAGCCCATATCGAAGTTGGTCAGTAGAAAACGGCCTCTTCATCAGAGTAGGTGATACTGTAATCATCATAGCGGGCAGGGAATTTGCTCACGAGTGTTCGAAAAAAATCTTCTTGTTGAGTGACTTCATTTTCATTGCCAAGAATTTTTGTTTCGGCTTCCACCTCATACGGGTATGGATCTTCTTCTTCGGTTTCTCGGGTGATTTTATAGCCTTTGCTTTCGAGCATAGCGGCAACGCCGTCAGCGTCATCAGAATTGCGGAAAGATATGTAAAATGTGAAGGGTATGGGCTCTGAGAGATCCACGCCTTGGTCCGCAGCGGATGATAACATTTGTGCATTGGACGGCTTAAAAAACTGATCGACGGTCCTGGCATGAATGTCTCTCAAGAGTGACTTCACTGGTTCATATCCTCAACCTTGATGCCTCCGAACTTTAAACAAATGGAGCCTCATTCTTCAACTAAGGTTGTCCCCGTTCTTCTTCCTTACCCTACTCGACCAGTGCATTCGGCCTTTTGAGACATGCTGCAAAAGCGCAATTTCAGGTGGCAGCGAAGGTCCGGCTAGGGCTGTTCGTGCCCATGTGCCTGATGAACTCTCTTTATGAAACGCTCAATAGAACCGAAAGGAAGTTTCCGATGGGTATTTAAGGGTGTCGTCAAAACGACAGAGCTAACAGCCTTTGAATCAGATTTTTCGCAAATATGCCCAGGAGACATATCCCTTTAGTCCACGTGCGCGTTGCAAGGACACACGGCACCAACGCGTGCCGCCGGTCTGTTCGCAACTGTGGACTCGTAAAGCTGTTCCATTTGGAAGACCCACGATCACATTGAAACCTATTCCGGGTCCCGCCCGCAGTTTCAGCATGTCACCATCTTCAACGCCAAAAACCTCGTATTGTCCGAGAGAAGCTGCCGCTGCAGTTTCAGCTTGTACAATGACGCCAAGGAAAAATGCTGCCAAGGGTAATAAGATTGCTTTGCGCATCACGTTAACCTGCCTGTTGCCTCGAGCGCTATTGTAATGACTCAGAGCATCAAGCGGAACTACCTGACAACAAAAATGCATCCTTCTTGTACTTCCACTGAAGAAAATTTCTCAGTTGTGCCAGAGGTAAGGTGTGAGCTCTTTTTCCACTCAACGTTCAAAAAACGAGCTGGAATTGATCCTTGCCCGAAGGTTGCTGCAACACCGGACCGCGTTTCAGGTATTGGACAGATTTGAAACCGTTTTGCAGCGGGCTGACGAACTCGGCAACGTCGATTCTGACTTCGACTTATAGGCTTATTTGGACGAGATGTGGGGAGATAAGTGAAATCTGACGGGATGGATTCTTGAATTGGTGTATCCTACCTCGAAGACACTCTCCTGCGGCTGAGCCATTCTCGCTGCGATAGGCGTCGCAATTGTTCCGCGACGCTCATGTTTTGCTAAAAAGCTTGGGCGAAAACTTCCGTCGTGTATCTGTCTGAAGGTAGCCGCACCATCCCGCCGATACAGTTTTCAGACAAACTGATTCGTCGTTTTAGAACCCTAAAGCCGGATCAACTGTGTTCCGGGTAAGTTCGGAATCGTTAAAAGCTCAGACATTTTGTTTTCGTGTGTAAAAATGTGGCGACAAAACGACCGCTCAGGGCTCCTCTTGTAGCGTCGCGCCACATTGCGGTCACAGACCGAAGACGTGTAACTTTTTAGTGAAGTTCGATTTGATTTTCCCCCTTAACGTGTGTTTCGACCTTTGTTAGCCAGAAGATAATAAGGCAAACAAAAGGTTACGGAATGCGTATTTTGAGGACCGCTTTTGGCGGAGTAGTTTCCGCATCTATTGCGTGTGCTGCATTTGCTGACGTTCCTGCGGGCATTGCCGCCCTTGAAGCTGGTAATGTTTCGGGCGCAGTCGAGGAGTTTCAGGCTGGTTTTGACGACGGTGACGCAGATGGTGCGTTCTTCATCGGGCGCCTGTTTGAGATGGGCCTGGGAACTGAGCGCGACATGCGCCGCGCTGTCGAACTCTATAGCGCGGCAGCTGAACAGGGCAGTGCGTTGGCGCAGAACCGGCTCGGTTTGATGTATCTGAATGGCGAATTGGTCTTGCAGGATTATCAGCGCGCTGCGGAGTTGATTTGTACAGCGGCTGAGTCAGGAGATGCCAACAGCGCATTCAACTGCGGGTTGCTGTTCGCAGATGGACAAGGTGTGGAACAGGATGCGGCCATGGCGGTGGCATTCTGGCGGGAAGCCGCAGAGCAGAACCACGTGGCTGCAATCAACTATCTGGGCCAAGCCTACCGTGATGGCACGGGTGTAACGCAGAGTTATGAGACGGCCTTCGACAACTTCTCTCGCACCGGGGAAGCTGGCAACCCGTTAGGGCTCTTCGAATTGGCCAAAGCTTATCAGTCAGGAAACGGCGTGAACCCGGATCTCATCAAGGCGCATGGGTACGCCAACCTGGCGGCTGCACGAGGGATGGAGGAGGCTCGAACTCTCAGAGATACCCTGAATGCACAACTGAGCCGCGGCGATCTGGAGGCAGCTCAAAGCTTCGCCCGCGAGTGGGAAGCTACGCCACTGGATCAGGTTGCGCAGTAGCCGCGTTTTCAAGTTCTCGAGTTCTCGTCAGTTCAGGTTGATTCAGCTGTAATGAAAAATCCTTTCTTACTAATCTTTTCTTTTCTGTGTGTCCTGAGCGGTTGCTCAGAGACTTCTCCTGAGCAGCTCAGAGAAATCTACGGCGTTTCGCGATCGAGTGACGGCGGCTACACGGCATCCATAGAAGTGCGCGCAAACCATGCCGCTCAGCAGGACAAGTTCAGCCAGAACGCATTCAATGAGATTTGTGCGGGACAAGCGACTATCACGTCCCGCTCTGTCTCCGCCCCGTTCGACAAACAGACCACATACACACAAAAAACATGGAACCCAGCCATTGGCCAATTGGTCCAAACAGCAAGTTTTCCGGTGAACACGCCACACGTTCGCATGACATACAGGTTTGAGTGCGCATGAGGAGCGGTTCTCTATACCGGCTGGCCATGAGTATCGGTCTCGCCCTCTTCCAGTCGGCGGCTTTGGCGCAAGTGGTTGAACCCCAGCCCACGGAAGAGGTGTTTTCAGATTGGCTGGTTCTGTGCCAGCCGGCGGAACGGGATGCCGTCTGCCAGATGATGCAGAGCGTTGCCGCCGAAGAGAATGGCCCGCCTGTCTTTTTGATGAGTGTGTCTGACGATGAAAACACGGATCGTAGCTATGCAGTCATGACGGTTCCAGTTGGTGTCTATCTGGCCCCGGGCATCGAGCTACATGTAGACAACCGTCGCCCCTTCAAGGTCCTGTATGAAGTCTGCGACCAATTTGGTTGCCACGCTGGATTTCGGATGGAAGGGGATGTTCTGTCAGCCTTTCGCAAGGGGCTAGAGGTTAAGGCCCGAGTTTGGACCGCCCGCGACAAGGCCGTTGATTTTCCCGTTTCTCTGCGCGGGTTCACAGCCGCTTTTAGTCGGTTCAGCACTGCGGGGGACAACTGATGGGTTTGCGATCCCACTCGGTGACCGCAGCATTTGGATTCAGCGCTATTCTGTTGATGGCCACAAGCACTTGGGCGCAAGGCGTCTCGCCCGGTGATTTGCAGCGCATCGACAATGATATTCTTCAGCAACAAACTCAGCAGACCGAAGAACAGGAACGTCGCCGCAGGCAATTCGAAGAGCGTGAGGATGTGGTGCAGGATCAAACCGCTGGGGAGGAGTTTTATATCCCACCTCCCGGTGGTCCTTGTTTCGATATCCGCAGCATTAACCTCGAAGGTTTTGAAGCTTTCAAACATCAGCCCGAAGGGTATCGCGATCTGATTGGCACCTGTGCGACAGCGGCCGACATTGCGCAGACACTGAACCTGATCAACACATTCTATCAGGAGCTGGGTTACATCACGACCCGCGCTTATGTGCCGGAACAGGACATTGCAGATGGATCGCTTGCGATCACCATCGTGCCGGGCCGGATCGAAGGGTATGTCTACGGAACCGGCAAACCAGCAGATATGCGTCTGAATGCGGCCTTTCCGACTGCACGCGGTGACCTTCTGAATTTACGCGACTTGGAACAGGGACTGGAGAACATCAATGCACCCCGGTCGGCGAGCGGACAATTCCAGCTAGTGCCCGGAGAGACGCCTGGTGGTTCGTTCATCCAGGTTGATGTGCAGGACCGACGCCCGTGGTATCTGGATTTTCAGTTTGACAATTCCGGTTTCGAATCCACCGGCCGGATCAAAGGCACCAGCACCTTTGGTCTCGACAATGCATTGAATCTTAATGACCAGCTGCGGATTGGGATCACCACCACCCCCTTTGAAGAACGCGGTGAGCGGTATTCGGATTCTGTTTCTCTCAACTGGGGCCTGCCGGTGGGCAACTGGTTGTTCAATGCGGATCTTGGAGCCAGTGACTATCGCTTCATCACCCAGGGCATCAATCAGTCCTTTGTCACAGAGGGGCGCAGCCAATACCTGATCCTTCTGACCGAACGGCTATTGATGCGGAACCAGACCTCTAAGATTTACGCCTATGGTGATTTGAAGCTGAACAGAACTAAAACCGCGATTAATGGCATCGAGATCACCAGCCAACGTCAGCGCCTGACGATTGCGTCGCTTGGCCTGAGAGGTGAACAGACCATCGGACAGGGTCGGCTGTTCTGGAACATAGGCCTAAAGGCCGGACTCGATGCGCTGGGAGCTGACATTCCGGAACGGAGCGTCATCGATCAGGATTTCCGTCTGGTAAAACTCCGCGCTGATTTCTCTACTCCGATTGGGAAAAGCGGTTTGACCTATCGGGGTACGCTGGCCGGGCAATATTCGGACGATATCCTGCCGGGGATTGAGCAGTTCGGTATCGGTGGCTGGAGCACGGTTCGCGGCTTTCACGACAATAGCCTCTATGGCGATACCGGTATCTATCTGCGCAACACCGTCGAATGGGGTGCTTACAAGGCACCCAGATTTGAGGTCCGCATGAATGCTGGCCTCGATCTTGGGTATATCAAGCCGTCGGCGCTGCGACGCTGGTCACAGGACCATCTGGCAGGAGTTAGTCTGGGTGCGGATATCATCATGAACAGTCAGGTCACGTTGCAGATGCAGGTGGCGCACGCGTTAAGCCGACCTGAGGATTCCCCACCCAATACCAATCCAGCCTTCGAGTCCGACAAGACCGTTGGGTATGTCAGTCTGAGGTTGCAATTCTGATGAGATTTCTGGCCGTTCAAAGTAATTTGGGAAGTGTTGTCCATGCGTAGACGTGTATTTGAGAAAGTCGTTTCTTCAATTCTGACGATGGCGCTTACGATACAACCTGCGCTGCTTCATGCGCAGAACATCCAACCTGTGAACCCAGGTGCAGGTCCGCGTCCACATGTCGACCAGTCTCTGAACGGCACCACCGTAATCAACATCTCGACCCCGAATGGTGCGGGCGTCAGCCACGATGTCTACACCGATTTTCAGGCTAATGACCTGATCCTGAACAACTCGGCGACGATCACCAATACGCAATTGGGTGGCGTGATAGAAGGCAATGGCAACCTGGCGCCGGGACAAGAGGCCAATCTTTGGATCGGTGAGGTTGTTGGCGGAAATCAAACCCAGCTGGGCGGCATTCTGGAAGTGGCCGGAAAGCGCATGGACGTGGTGGTCGCCAACGAGTTTGGCATCACCTGCAACGGCTGTGGTTTCATCAACACGGGCCGTGCGACTCTGACAACCGGAAAGCCGCAATTCGGCAGTAATGGGGCACTGACTGGGTTCGATGTACGCCGAGGCACGGTTACAATCGGTGCCGGAGGTCTGAACCCGGAAAACCGGATC
Source organism: Ruegeria arenilitoris (assembly GCF_013030265.1). GTDB lineage: Bacteria > Pseudomonadota > Alphaproteobacteria > Rhodobacterales > Rhodobacteraceae > Ruegeria > Ruegeria arenilitoris_E. The sequence goes on along the minus strand of NZ_WPZQ01000006.1, from coordinate 125,760 downwards.
GCCCTGACCGACACCAGCCGCATCGATGTGATTGCACGAGCGGCTGCGATATACGGCAAGATGCGTGCGGATCAACTCAATGTCGTCGCTGGTGCCAACAGAGTGGACTATAACTGGTCTTACGATCCGGCAACGGGCGCGGTGACCGGGATCACCGAACAGGCGGGCGAAGGTGCAGCCCCGGCGTTGGCCGTGGATGTCGCCGCTCTTGGTGGCATGTATGCCAACGCAATCCGTCTGATCGCGACCGAGAATGGCGTGGGTGTGCGTCTGAACGGGGACATGGCGTCCTCAACCAATATTGCGCTGCGGGCTGATGGGAAACTGACGCTGGGTGCTCCTGCTGGTGGTCACACACCGCAAATTCGTGCGGGCAGTCGCATTCAGGTCCGCAACCAGGGACCAATCCTTCTTGAAGGCGCGATCACTTCCGAGAGCGGAGATCTGATCGACATCAGAACCAGCAACGGAGACATGACCTTCAACGGCCAGGCAGCGGGCGGTGCAATTCGTCTGGAAAGCGCCGGTATGCTAAACATCTCCGGCGCGATTGTTGCGCGCGAGGCGTTTGAGGCAACATCAACCGGTGCTTCCGTAGCGATGAACGGCACGTCGGAAATCTTCGCACAATCCATTAATGTGAATGCGCTGACACAGCTGACATTCGACGGAAAGTCAGCTGCCCTGGAAACGGCTTCGCTGACGGCCGGAACCGAGCTTAGAACAGGTGCCAGCTCAGAACTGGTCGCGGAATCTGCGGCTCTTACCGGAGGTGACGCTCGGATTGAAGGCCAGGTGCAAGCACTTGAAAACCTGACCATTGAAGCGACAGACGGGAGCGTCGACCACAGGGGTACGTCTCGCGGGCAAGCTGTCACGATAACAGGTGACGACATTCAAACGAGCGATGGATCGCAGATCGCGGCAGTAGGTGATTTGAGCGTAACCGCCGCAGAGCAAGCCAAGATCAGCGGAGAGCTAGTCGCCGGTAAGGGGCTGACACTCAAATCCACAGCAGCCGGGATAGCCGTTGAAACAAATGCCGAGATTCTGGCTGAATCCCTGAATGTTGAGGCGCAGACTCGTATTGATTTTGATGGCAAGGCCGCCGCACATGAGACAGCTTTTGTGTCGGCGGGAACCGAGCTGGCCACAGGGGCGGATTCAGAGCTGCTGGCCGACAGCGTGGCGCTCACCGGGGAAACTGCGCAGCTATCTGGTGAACTTCGTGCCGTTGATGGGCTGACGATTGAGGCAACGGATGGCGCGGTTGAGCATAGCGGTGTGTCTCGTGGGCAGAACGTCTCGATAATTGGCGACACTGTTGAGACTGGCGATACGTCCCAGATTGCTGCGGTGGATGGCCTCACTGTGACGGCAACTGATCAGATCCTCCTCGATGGCGAACTCGCCTCGGGGGCAGAGCTTGCAATCACATCGACCGGCGCGTCGGTAACCATCGAGGATGGCGCCGAACTGGTGGCGGATTCGCTCGATGTAGACGCTCAGACCCAAGTCGCGCTTAACGGACGTGCTGCGGTTCAGAACCGAGCCGAACTCAACGCCGGAGCCTCACTCACAACTGGAGACGCATCCGAGATTGTGGCCGGATCCATTGCTTTCTCCGGGACCACGGCTCAGATCGCCGGACAAGCCGAAGCACAGGACAGTGTTTCCATCGAAGCTCGTGATGGCTCTTTGGAGCATTCGGGCAGATCGCGTGGGCGGTCAGTCACCTTGTCTGGTGATCGTGTGCAAACCGGAGAAAGCTCGCAAATTGCAGCCATTGCAGATTTGCAGGTAACAGCAGCGGATCGGGCGGTCATTGATGGCACCATGATTGCAGGTCAACGGGCCGATCTTTCCGTGACAGCTGGAGACCTGGATCTTCAAGGGCAGATAAACGCCCGCAACACCAATATTACAACCTCCGGACAGACCAGCCTGGGTGCAGACGCGCTGGCGGTGGGCCAGTCGGTACTGGAGCTGCAATCCGGGTCGCTGAATGGAGGGCTTAGAGCCTCGCATTTCGATCAGTTGCGCGCTGGCGATGGTCTTGCGGTCACGTTGGAAACCGGTGGGCTTACCGTCGCCGCGTCAGAAAGGGTTGAGTTCGATGGAGATCTTCTGCTCGATCTCGAAGGTGACCTGGAGAACCGGGGTACGATCAAAGCGAGTGGTAATCTTCAACTGCGCAGTGGGTCTGATCTGAACAACCGCGGTGGTTTGTTGAAGTCCGGCGAGACAATGCAACTGGTTGCACGAGATGGTACGGTGCTGAACCAGTCCGGGCGTATTGAAGCAGATGGTGGCTTGGCCATCGAGGCGGAAACGTTTGTCAATCGTTTCAACAGTATTGTGACGGAACCCTCACAATCGGGCGTCGAGATATTTGCAGGAACCCCAGACAACAAAACACGTAGCCGAAGGGTCTCGACAAATCCAGCGGATCTGGAGTTGGGCAGCTGTTTCACGAGCAGCAGATCGAATGGAGGCGCGGACAGAGCGAGCAGTTGCGCCACAATCTACAGTTTTGATGGTGTCTACTCGAACCAGGGCGGCGTCACGTGGAGCACTGGCACCTCAGTTGCAGCCTCCGGGGCGAAGCCTGAAATCCTGTCTGGCGCGGGTATCGCCATTCAGGCGGGCACTGTGCGCAACGACGCCGGTCTGATTTCTGCTGAAGGCGGGATCGACGTTCAAAGCTCTAGTTTTGCAAACAATGGGTATCAGGACACAAGGGTCACGCACACGGCGACATACACAAGAAACCTGACCATCGAGATCAACGAGGGCAGCGGTGGTAGCGACGCGGCCTTCACCACGCGCACCGAAAGAGTAACGTATTCCCCGATCTCCCGCGAAACCTCTAACGGAGCAACGTCGGAGATCGGCCAAGTGTTGGCTGGTGGAGCTGTCAACATCAACAGCGCGTCAGTAGTGGCGAGCGGAGATATTCGATCCGGAACTGCTAGTGTTGTTCCTCCGCGGGAAAACTCCAACGTTACCCAGGCGTCTCTGCCTGATCTGATCGTTCCGGCTTCATCCCTGACACCAGTTCAGCCGGATGTTCTGGACTTGCCAGCGCTGGCACCGGTTCAACCGGATGTGGTGACTCTCCCGTCTCTTGACCCGGTTCAGCCCAAGCTTCAGACGCTTGCAAACCTGGATGCTTTGATTGGTGAAGGTCGTACCAATTTCGGAACCATGCCGGTTTCCTATGAGGACCTGCTTTCCTCTGATTACTTCCTGGATCGTTTGCAGATTCAGAATGAGCTGTTCCAAAACATCAATCGGCCCACCGAATGGAATGGATATCAAAGCGACGGCGTAAGCTTTGACGGTGAAAACGCAGTCCAAACACCCGGCTCAGAATTTGTCGGGTTCGGCGACCGGTTCGGCTTGTCCGAAAGCGGAGTGTTGGCATCGCTGGATAAAGCTAATGCATCTGAAAGTGGTGATCTGAAGATTACGGCTGGTAGCATCACGGGTTCTGGTGGGTCGCTGATTGCAGAAGGCGGCTCCCTGTCCCTGACGTCGTTCGGTAACATTGATTTTGAAGACACTGAACTTGGTGGAGACCTGGTCAATATCATCACAGGCGGAGATTTCTCCGGTAAAGCGCTGGTGATCAGATCGACTTCGGACACCTCTATATTTGCCGCCGGAAACGTCGTCATCGCAGGCCTGGCGCAAACAGAAGAATACTACACCAACACAAGTGTCACCAAGATCACTGAGAATCTTGCCTCGCGCTTTGACGTGGGTGGTGACCTGTCGATCATCTCCTCTGCTGACATGACACTGGCCGGTGTCCAGGCCCAGGTCACGGGGGACACGCGGCTGACTGCGGGTGGCAGCCTCTACCTGCTCACCGAGCAATCCGGCGTGCAATACAGTGAGGGCGATGCGAAGAACGGGACGGATCGACTGACCCTGACCGCCCAGGTTACGCAACTGTCTACAGGTGGAGACTTCATCGCCAATGCGGGCGGGGACGCGGTACTGATCGGTACACAGATTGATGCGGGCGGAAAGGCACATCTGGCAGCGGCTGGCGATGTAGTTCTGGCTGCCGCGCAGGACATAGCTAAATCGGAAACCCGCAAAACCAGCAGAGGGTTCCTGTCGAAGAAGAAGGAGACGCGATCTACACTTGCCGTCACCAACCGTGGTGTCGGAATCACAGCAGGTGGTGATATCGATATTGTCGCCGAGACAGGTGACCTGACCACTGCTGGTACAGAACTCGCCAGCGCCTCAGGTGATATCAACCTCACTGCGACTGAGGGCAACATCCTCGTCGGAACCTACACCGATGTGTTTGAAGAGACGCATACCAAAGAGAAGAGTTACCTTGGCGGATTGCTGAGCAAATCCAGCCAGCTGCATACGGTTGACCACATCAACACCGGCACAGATGCTTTGGCAGCGCTCGATCTCAGCATCGTGTCCGGCTCAGACACCACTTTGGTCGGTGCAACGCTGTCAGCTGGCCAGAACCTGAACATCAAAACCGGGGGTGATTTCTCGGTTCAGGCTGCTATCGACAGTCACCGTTCCGAGTTCTTCGAGACCGACATGGGTCTGGTCACCATGACCACGATCACCGAGACCAGCTTTACGGAAACGGCCGTTCTGACCGAATTGCTTGCCGGACAAGGCATGAGTTTTGACATCGGCGGTGATGCTGAGTTGGTAGTGTATCAAAACGCAGGTGTTGATGCACCAAACCCGCAAGATCTCTATCCTGAGGAACTTCTGGCCATCGACGGTCTGGAACTGATTAGTCAGGAACTGGCGGATGAGTATTTCTATGAAGAAAAAACTCAGCTCTCGCCCGCGTTCAAGGCGCTCGTTGCGATTGCGGTCGCTGCCTATGTCGCGCCCAATCTCGTGGGGAATTTGCTTCCAGAGCTTACAACTGCCGCAGCAGCAGAGGGCGCCACGGCGCTAACGACAGGTCTCTACAACGGAGCGACCGCCTTCACTTCAACGGCGCTCGTCGAAACGCTGGATGGCGTTGTTGCCGGAGATCTCGATCTGGGGGCGATTCTGGAAGCAGCTGCGTTCTCAGGCGTGTCAGCGGGACTCACATCAGGCATCAACCTGAATATCCCCGAAAACAGCCCCCTGAATGATGCATTGATCAATGGGTTCGGAAATGGTGACGTTGCTCAATTGACCATTGGTGGCATTCTGGAGGGCGCCTTGGATGGCGCGATTTCTTCCGGTCTGAGCTCGACCGTCTATGGAACCGATTTTGCAGAAGGGTTCTCAGCAAGCCTTGTCCAAACCGTTACCAACCTCGCTTTGGCGGATGCCCAGTTTGAAATCGGTGGGTTGTTCACCGACGAGGACGGTATCCCCATCAACGGTGGGGAAGGCTCGGCCGGCCATATGTTGTTGCATGCTTTGGCAGGATGTGCCGCAGCCGAAGCGTCCGGTGCGGACTGTAAATCAGGAGCGGCAGGCGGAATTGCGGCCAGTATCTATTCCGGTATCGCCGGGAATAGTTCTCTCAGCATTGAAGAGCAAAATCGATTGGCTTCTGTCGTTGGAGCCGTTGCCGGATATCTGGTTTCAGGTGGAGAAGCGGATAACGTCAGTACAGGATCATTCGTTGGCCAATCTGCTGTCCTCAACAACTATCTGAAACATACAGATCTGGCGAATATGCAAGCCGCTCTCGAAGCGTGCCATGCGCAGGACGGTGGATGCTCAAAGGCGGATCAACGCGATATTGCAGTTCATTTTGCCAATGTTGGTCTTCAGAATGACCGCGAGCTTGCAAATACGTGCTTCACCAACGAATGCATAGATAGCTTTTTGGCAGAAGCCGTAAGCTATGATGAAGCGATAGCTGCGTTGTCTTCGGAGAGCCCATATGCAGCACAACTTCTGAGTGTTTCGGGTGCGTTGTTTGTATCTGGCCCTGCGCAGCAGCAACTCGATCAGAACATCGATTTCCTGAACGGCTATGAGGACTACCAGGAAACCCGCTGCGGAGGCGTGTCCGATGGTGCTTGCGCCGAAGCCTACACTGAGGCTTACGCCGGCTACCTAAACGATGTCGAAACAGTCGAGGCGACGAAGCAGTTCCTAGCGGTGGTAACCGGTGCTGTGGCGCTCGGACCCTCTGTTTGTGCCGCTACTCCTCGAACCTGCGTTGCACTAGGTGTTTCTGACGTGATTGAATGCGCCTCTGGCAACATTACATCGTGTTCTCCTGGACCAAACCTTCAGGGCACCGGGATCAAGGTAGAAGGTAGTGCACCAAATAGGGCACCTGTCGCAAACCCTACTGCTGCACAGATAGCAAGTGCTGAGAAATTAGGTGTTGACACACGCTGGGTGAAGTCAAACGGTGAAATTGATTGGCCACCAAATTATGGTTTCGAAGGGCCGCCAACAATTAGAGAACTTCAACCAGGTCAAACATTCGACCGCTATGGTGGACGGTTTGATGAAAAAGGTAACTTCACCGATCGAGGAGCCTTTGTAGCACCTAGAGATGTACCCTTTGACCAACGCTCTTTACCGGATTCGAGTAAAAACTCGCCATATCGACAATATGAAGTGTTAAAGCCAATTCCACAGGTGAACTCTGGCAGTGCTGCACCTTGGTTTGGTAAAACCGGTGGAGGGACACAGTATCAGTTGCCGATGAGCATTGATGAGTTGGTAAAACAAGGTTTCATCAGGCAACTAAAATGACGGAGTTGATCAACATGAGCCTGCGAGAAATTACTGATTGTTTCTTTCAATACGCGCAGAAGAAAGGGAACCCATATGAGAGCTTTCCTCTGAGCACTGAAGTGGAAGAATTTGGGTCGCCATACATCGAGATTTTGGAAGACGGAAAGATGGCAATCGTTGCAAGAGAACGTGGCGAAGAATGCTTTCGCAAGGAAACTCGATCTTCCGCCGAATTGGCGCGGTGGGTGTACGAAATGTTCAACAAATCATGAGTTTGATACACGGAAGAAATACTCAGATGGAAGTCATCCGCTGCCTTCTCAAAATCCTATTGGCAAGAACGATATCAAGATTTTGTTAAATCAGGGCAAATAACTGAGTGAGAGTGTACGACAATGGATGTCAAAACAGAGTTTGATCAGATGTGTGCAGCTGGAGAAGTTGCCGGTCCATGTTCAGACCAAAAAATCTATGATGCGGAAGCTGAACTTATGGTTGTTTTTCCAGTTCAGTATCGCGAATTTTTGTCAGAATACGGTGCCGTAGTACTTGATGGTGTCGAAATCTATGGTCTGCCAAATGTTAATGATAGCGAGATGCCGCTCTGGCAAGACGTTGTTAAGGTTTCTCGGCAGCTTAAGGAGTGGCGGCAAGCCGGCAGTGAAGTCCCTGCTTACGTTCCTATCGCGGATGATGGCACGGGAGTTTATTTCTATCTGGACACAAATGCGGGGCCTAAAACGAGGATCATTGCGATAGGTCCAGGCATCGAGCAGGTAGTATCATCTGACTTGTTTGAGTTTGCACTAAGTATTTCTAATGGTGAACTAACTTTTTGATTTCCCCTACCCTGATGAAAAGGCGGGCTGCTAACCGAACTAAACCGTCAAGACCAGCGACGGCGGCAGAAATTAAGCATGATACCTTCAAGTTCACTACGCCAAACGGGGGGCAAGACATCGTGGTCAGGGGACACTAAGAATATGAATGACATCAAATCTAGCGCGGACTTCGCTGATGCACTTTCGTTCTTGTTGGACGGCGAGAGTTTTCCGGCTGAGAATACCGACACACGTAGATTCGTTGAAGCGATGCAGGCTTGGCTGAGGGACGTCGAGGGCAACAATAACTGGTTTGATAAGCCAAGCGATGATTACATCACTTGGTCGGATTTATATAAGCTTTTGCAGGCGGCGTCAGTCTATGAATAGATCATCCCGTCTCCAGTTTCCGGCGAGATCGATCTACTTCAGGTACGAGCGATCAGATTTGTAGTTTCTTGATGTTTCTCGGTGAAGATCTGTGAACTCTAGTAGATTTGTACGGACGCTGTGGATTATTGGACGCTGGAAGCAGTTGGATGTTTCAGCAATATGGTCTCAGTTTCACTACACAGGTATTCCAGATGAAACATCGGTCTCATTTGGATCGGCTGACATCAATCGGACTTCTATAAGGGCATCCAAAATCGAGGAGATTCTTGACGGTGCTCATGTTCCATCATTTGAAGTGTTGGGAGACGGGTTCAGCTTCAGCTATGGACAAAACGCCGGTCAAAATTACGATCACGTGTTCATCAAGTCTAACTTGGCTGTTTTAAACCCTGAGTTTTGCGATGAATTAATCTCAGCAACACTAGCGGACAGTCTAAATTTCACGCAGGCGCATTTAGTTGATGAAGACTATCAGTACTATCAGAATATTTGTGATCCGCTTGACTTTAAGGCGCTCGGCCTGTCGATGGAGGGCTTGCCCATGAAATCCAACGGTTTGCCATTCCCACTTGAGCAACAGATTGTAGATACCAGCCAAAATCCTGGCGCTACCGGCTCTGCCAAAATTATGTAGAAGTTGCTGCAGGATACATGTGGTTTGGAGACAGTTTTTGGAAGCTCATAGGGCGTTCTTCACAATGCGTTCGTGAACGTTTGCCTGCAGAGGTATCTCTAGTACACGCTGAGTGCTGGAAGCTGCGCTCTCAGGTGGGCGTTTTTACCAATAGTTGTACAGCTGAAATGCAAGAAGGCGTACGTTCAGCTCTGTTTGATGACGTTCCGCCAAATGGTTGACGCATGTCAAATGACCAACAAGAGAAGTGAGTAGCGTCGTCCAATACCAAATTTCTGGGAAGATTGTCGTGTTTCAGAGATACTTGGGCAGCGAAAGTCATGGCTGCAGTTCCTAATCGTTCAACTTGTCGCAGTTCTGCGAGAATTTCTTCTGGCTTGCGCTGCGTCGTTCCCGCTCTTTCTCTCAAAGCATCGCGTTGGATCACTTTTGGGCAAGCCTTAAATCTGCTTGGGTGTGTCGTGTGGCTTAGAGACTATACGACGAACGATGGTGGGGGATTTGCGGTGACGCGGCATTGTTCACGAGTTTTAACCTGAACAAAGATCCTGCGGGCTCAATCAAAACGACACTGACCAGAGGCGATACTCTCCCCGCCAAACCCCAGGCCCATTCGCTGAAAATCTTACGCTGGCAATCTTCACTAGAAATCGCGGGCGCACAAGAAACTGTTGTTGGTGATAAAATTGACAAATTAAGTTATCTGTTAGTCAGGGTATTGGTTTTTGGGAGGGGCGAGTGCGCATTGGGCAAGAGAAAATGGGAAAATGTTGGAGGGTACGCCATCTTTTGTCATTGTGCCCTCTGTTCCTCATTGTCGGTTGCTACGAGAATGAGCCGGATGAAACAAAAGCCACAGCCCCGAAAGTTGTTGTCGCCCAAGCAACAACGGAAGAGGTGCCACTTTTTCTTGAACTGACCGGGCGTACTGAGTCACCAAACACAGTGTTCGTCCGATCCCGGGTCGATGGTCATGTTGAATCTCGACCGTTCAAAGAGGGCACAGATATCGTGAAAGGCGACACTCTGTTTGTTATCGACCAGCGTCCTTATGCCACTGAGCTAAAACGGGTCATGGGCGAACGAGACAAAAACCAGGCTGGCTTTGATTTTGCAACCCGGGAGAAGGAGCGTTTTTCCGCTCTGGCAAGTGACGGGACTGTAGCCGAAGAGCAATTGGACCAGTCGACCACCAACGCAGCCCAAGCCAAGGGTGACCTCGACAGCAGCCAGGGCGCGGTGGACTCGGCTCAGGTCAACCTCGACTACGCTACTGTATCCGCCCCCATTAGTGGACGTATCGGACGGGTTTATCAGGATGTTGGCAATATCGTTTCGGCGAACGATACCGTCTTGACTGAACTGGTCCAGATGGATCCGCTTTTCGTCTATGTAAGCCCGAGCGAAACGCAATTTCTGGAACTGGAAAAATACAGATCGGCAAATCCGGATCTGAAGGTTGAGGTGACGCTGATTGACGGCAGCGTTCACCCGCACGCGGGTTCACTCGACTTTTCCGATCCGGGCGTTGATCCAACGACCGGTACGATCGCTGTACGCGCCGTATTTCCCAATCCCGAAAAAACGCTCCGCCCCGGTCAATACGCCAAAGTGGATATCCAGCTAGCAGAGCAGTCCGGCCAGATAACTGTACCTTCTGAGGCCATTTCTCAGGATCAAGCCGGTTTCTTTGTATTCGTCGTCGACAAGAATGACAAAGCCGAAACGCGTCGGGTAACTGTTGGGCGTAACTATGAGGGTCGCCGCATAGTTATGACGGGCCTGAAGGACGGCGAAGAGGTGATCGTGCAGGGCCAACAACGCGTCCGCTCTGGCATGGCGGTCGACGTCAAAAAACCATCCGCTGGTTCGGATGCTGACAAGGCTGATGGCTGAATGCTGAGCCGGTTCTTCATCTTCAGACCCGTTTTCGCTTCGGTAATCGCGCTGGTAATTGTAATCGCCGGGCTGATTTCGATCCCTCTGCTTCCCGTCGGTGAGTTCCCGGAAGTGGTGCCCCCGACGGTTGTTGTCAGCGCCACGTATACAGGCGGTAGCGCCGAAGTGGTCGAAGAGGCAGTGACCATTCCCCTTGAGGAACAGATCAACGGTGTCGAGGGTATGGTTTACATGGCCTCCACCAGCTCCAACGATGGCACTTCAAACATAACGGTCACTTTCGAGGAAGGTTACGATCTCAGTATCGCTGCCGTGGACACTCAGAACAGAGTATCCACGGCAATGGCGCAACTCCCGGACGAGGTCGTCGCTTCTGGCGTGACCGTCACAAAGGAGTCGGTTGACCTGACTATGGGGGTCAACCTTATTTCGCCAAACGGCGAGTTCGACGAACTGTTCATTTCCAATTACGCAGACATCCACATCACAGATCGCCTCAAGCGTATCCCCGGAGTTGGTACGGTTATGGTTTGGGGTGAACGGGTCTATGCAATGCGGATCTGGCTCGATCCTGAAAAAATGGCGAGCCTCGGCCTGACCACGTCTGACGTTTATGACGCGATCACAGAGCAAAATCAGCAGGTCGCTGCCGGTGCATTGGGTGCGCCACCGAATGGTGCAACTCAGAAATTCCAGCTGACACTGACGGCAAAGGGCAGGCTGCAAAGCAAGGAAGAGTTTGAAAAGATAGTTTTGGGCATTGGCGATGATAGTTCCGTCATAAGGCTCAAGGATATCGCACGCGTGGAACTGGGTGCCGAAGACTATTCGTTCAGTTCAACTCTCGACAGCAGTCCGACAGTGGGTCTTGGCGTTATGCAACTGCCGGGAGCTAATGCACTACAGCTGGCATCGCAGGTTCGCGAAACCATGGCGGAGCTGTCACAGGATTTCCCCGAGGGCCTTGAATACACGGTTATCTACGACACGACGAATTTTGATCGCGAAGCTATTCGTGATGTTCTTTTTACGCTTGGACAGGCGATCCTGCTGGTTGTTTTTGTCATCGTTGTTTTTCTACCCAATCTGCGGGCGGCACTTATTCCGGTAATTACGATTCCGGTCTGTCTGATCGGTACTTTCGCTTTGATGCTGGCCTTGGGCTTTTCCATCAATCTGCTGACGCTGTTTGGTCTGGTGCTGGCGGTTGGTCTGGTTGTCGATGACGCAATTGTCGTGGTCGAGAATGTATCTAGGCACATTGAGAACGGTGAAACAGATCCAAAGGTAGCAGCGCGCCGCGCAATGGACGAAGTCACCAGCCCGATTGTGGCCACTTCACTGGTTCTCATGGCGGTTTTTATACCTGTTGCTTTGATGCCCGGCCTGACAGGAAAACTGTACCAGCAATTCGCCCTTACGATTGCATCGGCTGTTGCGATTTCAGCAATTAACGCCCTGACACTCAGCCCAGCACTGTGTGGGTTACTATTGGGCGGTGCGCGACCGAAAGCCAAGATAATCCAGAAATTCGATACTGGTTTTGCTTGGTTCACGCGTCGTTACGAGGCGGTAGTTGGCTGGTTCATCCGGGTTTGGCAACCAGTCGCACTGGGGTTCGCGGCTTTATTGGCGGGAACTGTTTTTATGTTCACCGTTGTGCCCGCGGGTTTTATCCCAAACGAAGATCAGGGCTATTTCATCATCAGCCTTGAAGCACCGGAGGGCACAGCGCTGGGTCAGACACAGAAGGTTGTCGATGAGGCTTACGAAATTCTGCATGATCTTCCGGGCGTCAAGGGCGTCATTACTTTCACCGGCTTCAGCATTTTGACCAACACGTCTGCCCCCAATCAGGGTAACCTGTTCGCAATTCTCGAACCCTGGGACAAGAGAAAGGGTTCCGGTGAAAGCGTCACTGAGATCATGGCCAAAGCGCAGGCCAAGTTCGACGAACTTCCGGGTGGAATTCTTACAACACTGAACCCTCCCCCCATCTTCGGCCTTTCGCCAACCGGGGGTTTCCAGTTCGAACTGCAGGATACAAGTGGTGGCTCGCTTCAGGATCTGGAGCAGGTGACCCGGGAAATGGTTTCTTCTGGAAATGCCCGACCTGAGTTGTTTGGCCTGTTCAGCCCGTTTTCGGCGAGCACGCCGCAACTCCATATCGAACTTGATCGTACCAAAGCACTGACCGAGGGAATTTCGATTGGTGATGTTTTTGATGCATTGCAGACATTTTTAGGAGGCGTGTACGTCAACGATTTCAACATCTACGGCAGAGTGTACAAGGTCTATCTGCAGGCCGACGTCGATGCACGGCAAGCCGAAGAAGATATTGGCCGACTTTATGTGCGCAACGACCAAGGTAGTATGGTTCCACTAAGTGCTTTGGTGAAGCTTCAGCCTCAGATCGGCGCGCGCACGATCAACCACTATAACTTGTTCCGCTCGACCAGCATCAATGGTGCCGCAGGAGCAGGGCACAGTTCCAGTCAGGCTATCGCGGCCATGGATACCTTGGCGAAGCAAACGCTTCCACGCGGTTATACCTATGAGTGGACTGGCAATGCGTATCAGGAAATCAAGGCAGGGAATGTGGCTCCGATCCTCTTCGCGTTGGCGGTTGTCTTTGCCTTCCTGTTTCTGGCCGCCCAGTACGAGAGTTTCGTCATGCCCTTTATGGTATTGTTGGCGGTTCCACTCGCGATATTCGGTGCCCTCGTCGCGCAGTGGTTCCGCGGCTATGACAACAATATCTATTGCCAGATTGGGTTGGTCATGTTGATAGGTCTCGCAAGCAAGGGAGCCATCCTGATTGTCGAGTTCGCACGACGTCGACGCCAGGAGGGGCTTTCGATCGAGGAGTCGGCAATGGAGGCAGCGCGTATCCGAATTCGGCCATTGTTGATGACTGCGTTCGCTTTCATTCTGGGCGTTGTGCCACTGGTAATTGCCAGCGGTGCCGGGTCTGCGGCGCGCAGGTCTCTTGGAACGGCTGTCTTTGGCGGGATGATTGTCGCTACAATCCTTAGCCTCGTGCTTGTTCCGGTATTGTACGTGGTCATCGAGCGGCTGCGAGAGCGTCTAACAAAAAATTCTACGATCACCGGTTGAGGCCCCTGAGCGAAGCCTCTGACCGGCGTTGGGTTTACCAGGTTGAATCCGGATCGACTTTGAACAGATGTTCCATGAACACGCGGGTAACTGCCTGCAACTTGTCAGCACGCGCATGGTCGCGTTGCAACTCTGCCGGGACCACGTTCCATGTGATCGGTTCGACCCCTGCCTCGATCATGCGGCGCATTCCGTTCTCGTGGCTGAGCTGAGTGATTGAGCCTACAGTGTCCTCCGGCACATAGACATCATATCCGGCAAGTTCGGCCTCAATCGCGGGATAGGCCAGACAGACATCCGTCCACAGACCGCCCATGATCAGCTTCTTTCGGCCCGTTGCTTCAACCGCAGCTACAAACTCTGGCTCTTCCCAGGCGTTCACGTTGGTCCGGTCAACAAATACTGCGTTTGGGGCCATTTCGCTCAGTTCTTCGATCATCGGATCATAACCGTTCAGGCCTACGGCGACATGGCTGAAGATGATCGGAATATCATAAATCACGGCGGTTTTGATCAGTCCCGTGGTGTTGTTGATCAGCTCTTCATGGTCGATGTTCTTCACCCCAGCCAAAATTGGTGGCTGGTAGTCGATGAGGATCAGCGCCGAGTTGGTAGGCGACAGAAACGGGTCTTCGTCGGCGGCACGGATCGGTGTGCCCTGATAGCCTTCCGGATAGCTAGCTATTCCATCCACTGTTTTGATCATCGGGGTTTCCACCCATACCGGCAGCGCTGTGGCGGCAATGGTCAGGCTCAAGACCGCGGTGATCGGTTTTAGGGGAGTGATCATAATTGGTGTTTGGAATTCAGTTGTGCACATGCTCGGCGATCAGCTGCGCGACAGACGGACCAGGGCCGACAAGCTCCAACACATTGCGATCTGGATCGCGGATGAAGATGGTTTTGGTCCCGCGAAATTCGCGACGGCCCGTAATGGTGATGCCTTTTTCGGTGACAAAGGCTTCGGTTGCTTCTGCGTCCTTCACTTTGACAGCTAGGTGAGTGATGCCCGGATATTTCTCGAGCTCGTCCATCAGGATATTTGCGCCCGCCTTTGCCGTTGCCGGTCCCAGCAGGTTTATATTGATCCCCGAGGGATGTAGCATCACCAGCGGGTGGCCTTTGTCATAGCCACCGTCTGCGATCAGTTCGAATCCAAGCAGTTCATAAAAGGCGACGGAAGCATCGAGGTTGCTGATACGGATGCCAATGTGATCGAAGTTTCTGATGTCCAACATGGTTTGGCCTTTCCTTTGCTTGCAACAAAGGTAGCTATGCCTGTAGTGAACTTTAATAGCTTGGATGGAATGGCATTTATTCCGTATGGATCATAATAAGGACCTATTCGACGGCATGGTTCTGTTCTGCACAGTGGTAGAGCAGGAAGGTATGAGTGCGGGCGCCAAGCTATTGGGTCATACGCCCAGCCACGTCAGCAAAGAGATCGCCCGGCTTGAAACACGGCTGGGTACTCGACTCCTGAACCGGACAACACGCCAGATCAGTCTGACGGAATCCGGGCGCATATACTATGAAAACGCGCGGCGGATTGTGGATGACACCCGTGCGGTGCAGAACCGGTTGCATTCGGTCGGCGACCGACCCTTTGGGGAGCTGCGGATGAGCGTACCTGTGGTTTTCGCGCATGGGTGGCTGAATGGCTGGTTGCCCGAATTCCTTCAGCGATACCCCGAGGTTGATCTGAACATCGACGTATCCGAACGCCGCGCCGACATGATCGGTGAAGGCATCGACTTACTGGTGCGCATCGGTGATTTACCCCCGTCCGACCTGATCGCCCGCGAGATTTTTCGTACACAGGGTCTGACAGTGGCTTCGCCTTCCTACCTGAAACGATACGGCACACCCCTACACCCTGATGACCTAAAAGGGCATCAGCTTATTGATTTTTCGTTTCACGGGGTGACCCAAAACTGGGCCTACCCAGGGCCAGATGGAGAGGTGATAACAGTGCCAATCGCACCACGTATTCGATGCAATGATGGCCACACTGAAAAGGCGCTGGCCCTTGCCGGTCTTGGGATCACCCGTCTGCCGGAGCTTTCCTGTCAGGCTGAACTGGTTGCCGGAACTCTTGTTGCGATTTTGCCCGACTTCCGCGCGCCCCCGATCGGGGTCAACGTGATCTACGCCAGCCGCGATAACCTGCCCGCCAAAACCCGTGCCATGATCGATTTTCTGGTCGAGAAGAGCGGCTGAGCTCAGGTCCTGCAGATGTCCAACGCTTATGTAGGGTGGCATGCGGACCTGAACGCTCCTTTTGATTTGGCACATTATGAGTTTTTGGAATAAACGGCGCTGCCTGTTCCTAGTTCACTGCAAAGACAAGATGGCTGCATCCAATGCGGCGTACCAGTCGCTCTTGGTCAGTTCAGTTATTTGGTAGTTCCCGATGGCGACACTGGGGATGATAACATCGGCTTGGACGGCTTTGAGTTGTTCGAGTGTTTTTATCAACGTTTTCCTGTTCCCCCCGTGGCTTTCCATGACCAAAGCTCTCCACTCGCCGTTATCAGGGTACAAAGTGTCACCAACAAAGAGATACGTCTTACCGTGCGGTGAAACGTACCTATAGCTGATGTTGTTATCCGTATGCCCCGGCGTGTAGATCGCCTCCAACCCGCCGTTGAGTTTGACGCGACTATCCGTTTGAATCGTTTGGTCCAGCTTCAGGCCCTTTGGGAAGTACTGCTGCATCCTGGCGTGTCCAACCAAAGGCGCACCGAGTGTAGATTTCGCGTCGGCCAACCCGTCAGTGATCTCATGATTATGGCTGAGGTACAGGTGATCGACATTTCCGGATGTCTTGATGGCGTGCAGCGTCGACGGTTCCTCAGCAACATAGATCATATCTCGCCCTGCAGGATGCTGAAGGAGAAAGGCGTGGGACTTCAATGTCCCAAAGCGCAGTTCAAGCGGTGTTTGCCACAGGTCCGGGAATAGTTGTTCCATCCTGCTACTCCTTCTGTCCGGCAATCAGGGGGCGGCTGGCAAGAACGGCAACCCCGGCGACCAAACCGAATGTCACGAACAGCCAGATTGCAGAATTTGCTATGGTCAATTGGTTCCCAGCGTCGTTGAACCCGGTGAAATTGCCAACCAGACCTGCCGCGGCAGTCCCAAACGCGACTGCAAACATCTGCACCGTGGACAGGGCAGACGCGGCCATGTCCCGCTCGTTCTCATCCGTGAATTGCAGGATGAATGTATTGAGATGAGGCCAGCCAACGCCGATGCCAACACCCAGTACAATCAAGGCGATTGACAGCAGTGACGTCATGGCTGGTCCTGCATTTCCAAACATTGGTGTGGCCGCGCCAAGCACCACACACGCAATCATCATCAGGATTGGACCTGCGAGAACCGCTTGGTGCATTTTTCGACCTGTGAAGCGTGCGGAATAAACCTCTGACGCTGCCCATCCAATGGAAACCAACGCGGCCACATAACCTGCCATCAGCGGACTTAACCCATGCAGCCGCTGCAGATAAAACGGCATGAAGAACTCGGCATTGATGCAGAAAATCAAAAGAGCCATGACCGACAATGCCAGAAACAGAGGTGTTCCCGGGACGGTCGCACCACGAGGGAACAGCCGCACGGTTTCGATTTGTTCGCGGCGCATCAGCGATAACAAAAGCAAGATAGAAACCAGCACGGCCGCAACGGCCCATGTGATAGATGGTGCGATGCTTCCGAGTGAGATCGCCAACACCGAGCCTGCAAGCAGTACCAATTGCCCGAACGCAAGTGGTTCGGTCGGCCTATGATCCTGCGGACTGCGAGGAAGCAGTATTAAGGTCAGGGCGACAAACAAGGCGGTAATCGGCAGCATGATCCCGAACCCCATACGCCACATGCCAAACTCGGCGAAGATCCCTCCGATGGCTGGACCAAACAGCATTGTGATCCCCCAAGTTCCTGACAAAAGCGCCATCGCCCGGGACCACAGGCGTTCCGGATAGACGATGATGATCATGGAATAGCAGAGCGTGAACAGCATCCCGCCGCCCGCGCCCTGAATGACCCGCCCCACCAGCAAAACCGGCATGCTCCACGCCAATGCGGCAAGCAGGCTGCCTGTTGCAAAGACAATCCCGGCCATCCCAAACCCAAGGCGAACACCCGTGCGCCTTAACAATTTCCCGGTGACTGCCGCGCTGAGGATTGCGGCAAGCGTCGCGAGTGTGGCGTTCCAGGCGTAAAGACTGTGTCCGCCAATTTCTGCCACGATGGAAGGCAGCATCGTAGCGGAAAGGGTAATGTTCACTGCGTGAAGCGCGATGCCAGCCGCAAGGACGGCGGACACCGCTGAGAACTCTCCCCTCAGAATTTCATGCCACCCGGGCTCTGCTTTGTGCTCAACGGCTGTCGTCATGGTTCGCTCCGCGCTCAAAATGGGTGTTCAGTCTTTTTGGACATAGGTGTGATCGGGGTTTTGTGCTGCCCACTCGTCGGCATCAAACCCCTCAACCGCAAACGTAAAATTCGGAGGGATCACATCCGTTCTAAGGTGCTTAACAGCCTGATACTCTTCTGAATTCCAGAAGCCTTGCAGCGCTTCCATCGATGGGAACCGGAACAACGTGAACCGAGCATCATCTTTCCACTCACCCTCAAAAAAATCCATGAATTGCCCGGTCTCGCCCGCGACGATCAACTCACCACCCCACTTTTCCATGATTGGGTGCGTGGCCTGACCGTAAGGATCAAGAGCACCGTGCCCTTCCGGCATAAATGAACTGGCCACAAGGTAGGCTGGCTTCTGTTTCGGCATATCAATCTCCGTGTCTATTTGCTCGATGATTCGAGCCGCCTATTGCGTTGCTACTTCCTCAACTTAAGTTGAGGTCAAGCGATTGATGACAGGAGTTTCGGGATGAAGCGTCGTGGTGGTCTGACGGTAGGCGAAGTGGCGGAACGCAGCGGTATCGCTGTGTCTGCGGTGCATTTCTATGAGCGAAAAGGGCTGATCGCGTCGGTGCGCAACGATGCCAATCACCGCCGTTATTCTCCAACTGTTTTACGAAAGATCGCTATTATCCAGGTGGCGCAGCGAGTGGGCATACCGCTTCGGGAGATTGCCGAAGCAATGGATTTTCTGCCCCCCGAGGAAAAGGTTACGGTCAAACACTGGGAAAAACTCTCAATCCGGTGGACCGACGATTTGGATGACCGTATCGCACGTTTGCAGCGATTGAGAGACGGAATGGCTGGTTGTATCGGCTGCGGCTGCTTATCGATGGATACATGCAAGCTCGTCAATCCAGACGACAAGATCGGCACCAACGGCCCAGGTCCACGATATCTGGAAGAAGATGCGCCAGAGGTGGAAGGCTTTGTTGGTACATAGCCTGCATTGGTTCGGTTAACGTCGTGACAGCTCTGTTGTCATCAACAACTCATCTTGAAATGCTGGTATTGCTTGCGCGGAGAATGACTGCTTTGGTGAAGCTGCAGTGCGGCGTGGATTGACGAAATGAATGATGGATACGGGCCGCGCTCGGACCAACTCGCACGAGATAATCCGCGGCATTTTGGTCCAGCGAATAGATTCTTGCAGAGGATAGGTCGCTAAGAACTCTTTGCCAGTGCCGGCGGATTTCGACAGACAAGACCAGCTGTCTATCAGGGCCAGGCATATTCACAGGCTGTTCATTGTCAAAAGGCCAACGGAAGTAGTAAATGCCGTGTCTGGACAGCGAGAGATACGCATGCAGCTTCATTTTGTGTCACACCTGTGTGTCACACCACTCTAATGCTTGCTATCTATTTGCATTGTTAGGTTTTGGTGGAGCCTAGGGGAGTCGAACCCCTGACCTCTTGCATGCCATGCAAGCGCTCTCCCAACTGAGCTAAGGCCCCATGCAGGTACCGCCTTGGCGGTGGACGGACGTTTAAGAGACGCCGTTGAAGAGCGCAAGTCCAAAAACCAGATTCAGAGAAAAAGTTTTGAACCCGCCATCCGTAGATGCGGACGGGGCGGCAGGGGCCGCCCCGGACCGAAATCAGTTCTCGTCTTCCGACGACATGTCGGTGATGTCATCCAACGAAACATTGTCGTTGCTGTCGTCGTCATCGTCCAGAAGATCATCGTCCAGTTCGACGTCGACATTGTCGTCATCATCCAAAACCAGATCTTCGTCCGAGTCTGCGGCGCGCGCTTTCGCCGATGCTGCATCTTCGGCATCAGCAGCAATCATCCGGCTTTTGCCGGTTTCCAGTTCCACGATCTCGCCGGTGTAGGGGCTGATGATCGGATCCTTGTTCAGGTCATAAAACCGTTTGCCTGTTGTTGGGCAAACGCGCTTTACGCCCCATTCTTCCTTGGGCATGTCAAATCCCCTTGATATCAGGTGAGTCGTATAAACGATTCAGGTCACGTGCCACATGCAGCGGGCACTGTCAAAGCCTTTGCGCGAAGGAGAACGTACAATGGGGCGACATGCATTGCCCGGGCAGCCGCCAGTACCGCTGACATTGCGCAAATCGGCGCGGGCGCGGCGTATAAGTCTGAGAATTTCTCAACTGGATGGCCGCGTTACGCTGACCTACCCGCAGGGAGTTCCTGAATCAGAGGCACTGAGCTTTGCAAAGACCAAAGAAGACTGGATTCGCGAGCATCTGGAGGCGCGCCCTGATGCAGTTGATATCGGGTTTGGTGAGTCGATCCCGATCGAGGGTGTTGTGCGCCGAATCGTCCCTGCAGAGGGTCGTCGGATCTTGTTGGATCGGGATAATGTCAGTGTCCCAGCAGGAGGTGAGGCGCGCCGCCTCGCGCGTTTCCTGAAGGAGCTGGCACGTGACCGGCTAATCGGCGCCTGCGATGATTACGCCGCAATGTTGGGGCGGTCCTATTCCAGCCTCACGATGCGGGATACAAGATCCCGATGGGGGTCGTGCAGTTCGCATGGTGGGTTGATGTTTTCATGGCGGCTTATCCTCGCCCCGTCCGAGGTTTTGCACTATGTCGCAGCCCATGAGGTTGCGCATCTGGCAGAGATGAACCACTCGCCGGCGTTCTGGGCACAGGTCGAAAGGATTTTCGGCCCTTATTCCGAGCCGCGTAGGTGGTTACGAGAAAACGGGACCGATTTGCATCGCTATCGCTTTGATGCCGGAACCTAGTTGACGCCCCTTGGTTTTGTGATCACATGGAGGCCATGTTGAACGCGCGTCCCACGGATTCACAAACAGCAACTCATGACCGGGTATATCGTGCGCTTCGGTCTCGGATCATGCATGGGGAAATGGCTCCGGGGCAGGCGCTGACCCTTCGGGGGATTGGGAAAGAGTTCGGGGTCTCCATGACCCCGGCGCGAGAGGCGGTTCGAAGGTTGGCGGCTGAGGGCGCACTGTTCCTGTCTTCGTCTGGGCGCGTTTCCACCCCTGAACTGACCAACGATAGAATTGAAGAGCTTGCAGCGCTGCGTGCACTGCTTGAAGTGGAGCTGGCCAGCCGTGCCTTGCCACGGGCACATATGGCGCTGATTGACCGGCTGCAGACGATCAACATGACCGTCGCTGAAATGGTGACCAAGCGGGACGCGGTTGGGTATATCCGCTCGAATCTGGATTTTCATCGCACTCTGTACCTGCGTGCGCAGGCGCCAGCGATGCTGGCCATCGCCGAGACTGTCTGGCTGCAATTAGGCCCCACGATGCGCGCGTTGTATGGAAGGTTGCGCCGAACCGAGCCTCCTCACTATCACAAGCTGATTATCGCGGCCCTCAAAGCCGGAGATGAGCCGGGATTGCGTCTAGCTGTGCGATCGGATGTGACGCAGGGTTTGCGACTGCTGGTGGCCTGAGCGGCTTCTCGCTGACCAGTGATCAGGGATGAATCCAGATCACTGATGATGGATTTGCAAGCTGGTTTGGACAGCGCGTCTGCGATAGCATGAGGCAAATCACAACAAGAGCAGATTTCAGTTATGATCAATCGACGGACCTTTTCTATCGGACTCGGGTCAACGTTGCTGGCCGCGTGTTCAGGCGGTGGCACGCCCACCAGTGCACCGGCATCGCGGATGCGGGCGGTACCAAACGCTGGTTGGGATGCCTGGGTGGCGAGTTTCAAAGGGCGTGCGGCCTCACAGGGCATTTCGCAATCGACCATAGATCGTGCCTTTCAGGGGGCAGGTTATTTGCCCGATGTGATCGAGCGCGACCGCAATCAGGTTGAGTTCAAGCGATCACTTGAAGACTATCTGGCAATTGCTGCTTCGGATGAGCGGATCAGCACCGGCAAGCAAATGCTGCAAAAGCACAACGGAACGCTGTCGCAGATCGAGGCCCGGTACGGTGTCGACAAAGAGGTCGTTGTGGCCGTCTGGGGACTGGAAAGCCGTTATGGCGCGCGCCGTGGGGACGTACCGGTTATCTCGGCCACCTCAACCCTGGCCTATGACGGACGGCGAGGCGCATTTTTTGAAAAACAACTGGTGGCCGCGCTGAAGATCATTCAGGAGGGGGATACATCGCCCGCCAACATGACCGGCAGCTGGGCCGGGGCCATGGGGCATACGCAGTTCATCCCAACGTCTTACCTGGCTTACGCCGTGGATTTCACAGGCGACGGTCGTCGGGACATCTGGTCCGAGGACCCAACGGATTCGCTGGCCTCGACCGCCGCTTATCTGGCGCGGGCCGGTTGGGTGCGCGGACAACCATGGGGCGGCGAGGCGGGCACCGTCTCGGGCACCCCCGTTGCGGTATTGCAACCGCAAACGCCGGGGCCGCGCATAGCGGTGTTCCGCAATTTTCAGGTGATCAAGCGCTACAACAACTCTGACAGTTACGCGATTGGCGTTGGGCATCTGTCTGACCGGATCGCGGGCGGCGCACCGTTTCAGGCCTCGTTCGGCCCCGATGCAACCGGGCTGACGCTGGAGGACAGAAAAGAGCTGCAGCGCCGCCTGACATCGGCCGGATACGATACGCAGGGCGCAGATGGCGTCATCGGCAACAACACAAAATCCGCCATCAGCGACTATCAACGTGCCAAAGGTCTGCCGGTAACCGGAGACCCTTCGGCCGAATTGTTGCGCAGATTAGGTGGCTGACGGCTTACGCCGCCAACCCTTTGGAGCCGATATCCAGAAACTTTTGGCGGCGGTCCTTGACTAGGGCCGCCCCATCCTTGCCTTCCAGTTCTTTCAGCATGGCGGCAATGGCATTGCGCACGGATTCAACCGTTGCATCACGATCCCGATGGGCGCCGCCCTTGGGTTCATCGATGATATGGTCGCAAACGCCCAACTTGTGCAGGTCTTGGGCAGTCAGGCGCAGCGCCTCGGCGGCTTCGCGCATCTTCTCGGAATCCTTCCAGAGGATCGACGCGCAGCCTTCAGGCGAGATCACCGAATAAACAGAATGCTCCAGCATCGCGACGCGGTTGGCTGTTGCGAACGCAACCGCACCGCCTGAGCCACCTTCGCCGATAATCACGGACACCAACGGGACACCAATTTTCAGGCACATCTCAGTCGAACGCGCGATAGCCTCGGACTGGCCGCGTTCTTCAGCACCCTTGCCGGGATAAGCGCCGGCGGTATCAATCAGTGTGATGACGGGCAGGCCAAACCGACCGGCCATTTCCATTAGGCGCACGGCTTTGCGATAACCTTCAGGACGGGCCATGCCGAAATTGCGTTCGATCCGCGATTTGGTATCCGATCCCTTTTCATGTCCTATGACCATAACAGGCTGGTCATTGAAGCGCGCCAACCCACCGATCACGGCCAGATCGTCGGCAAAGTTCCGGTCCCCAGCGAGCGGGGTGAACTCGGTGAACAGGGCCTCGACATAGTCCTTGCAATGGGGGCGTTCCGGATGGCGCGCAACCTGGCATTTCCGCCAGGGCGTCAGATCGCCATACAGCTCGTCCAGCAACTTGGCGGCTTTGGCATCCAGTGCCGCTGCCTCTTCAGAAATATCCATCTCTTCGTTGGCGCGGGCCAGTGCACGCAATTCTTCTGCTTTGCCTTCGATCTCGGCCAGCGGTTTTTCGAAATCCAGATACTGAGTCATGACGCCTCTCAACGCGGAAGTTCCCTGCTATATGACCCGAGGTCGTCCCGGATGCAACTCAGCAAGATTTGTGGATCTGGATTGTGGCACCACCAAGAAGCAAACGGAAAGAAGGATGCCAAAGATGGCAACCAGTTACGAAGATCGGGTTCTGCGCGTGCTGACCCATATCTGCGATCATCTCGATGGAGATCTGTCGCTGGATGTTCTGGCCGATGTTGCGGCGGTGTCCTAATTTCACTGGCACCGCGTTTTTCGTGCCATCACTGGTGAAACCTGCGCGCAAGCCGTGCGAAGAGTGCGTTTGCATCGCGCAGCCATCCGGCTTGTTGGCGCGGACATAAAATCGCGCTGTCGACCCCCTGAGAAGTCAGCGTTAAACGATTTTCGCTGATGCGCCCCCTTCCACTAAATGAGAACGGACAGTGTGTGGGGTATCAGTCTCAATTATTGCGCCGCTTGGTGGTTCTGCAAAAAAGCCCGTGTCAGTCGCTGAGGTTCAGTCTAAAAGCCCCTGCGTAGAGAGTCGCAGGACTTCCGATGTAAGGTAATTGACCCAGCAGACCTTATTGAGGCTGGCCAGCTTGATGGATTATAAGCGATTTTCCGAACGAAATTTGGCTAGGAAAGTATTTCGATGACAAAGGACGGCATGGATCAACCTGCAAATCTCCCGCTTGATGGAGAGCGGAAACTTCCCGAACTCCAAAGAGTGGCCGAGATTGAACAGCTTCATCGGTACCAACTGGCCCGCAGTCTGGCCACCGGGCTGGATGTTCTGGATATTGCCTGTGGCGAGGGTCACGGAACCGACGCTATTGCCGCAAATGCCAAGTCGGTTGTCGGGGTGGACATCAGCGAGCCGGCTGTGAGGCATGCAAAGCTCCATTATCGAGATCCAAACCTCTCTTTCCACGTCGGCAGCGCCACGGATATTCCGCTTCCAGATGATTCCGTAGATATGGTCACTTCTTTTGAGACCATTGAACATCTGGAAGAATACGACCGCATGATGCAGGAATTGCAACGTGTACTTCGGCCCGGCGGATTATTGTTGATATCAAGCCCTAATAAACTCGAGAACCCCGGCAAGTCCCTGGGTGATAGCCCACTTCATGGGAAAGAGCTTTCAACTGACGAACTCGTTGAACTGGTCGACGGCTACTTTTCAAACACATGTCACTATGGCCAACGTCTGAGCACGGCGTCGCTCATTGCTAACGACCAGAGCGCTGCATTTCGTGTATTAGCCGACAGCGATATCCACGATAACGTCGCGAATGCTCGTCATGATCTTGTTCTTGCCTCGGACGGTGAACTGCCTGAACTGCCGAACTCGATCTATGAAATTCCTGGTGTTCCGCTGGAACCCTATTCCGTCGAGGACATGCAAAATGGCGCGACAGACCAGAAGGAAAAGCCAAAGCAGGCGATGGGCGAGCAAGAACAAAGTTCATCTCCGGAAGATTCTCTGAGCAAACTCAAGGGAACCTTGGCAGAGCGCGATGAGATCATTTCCCATCTCATCGAACATCTTCGGAGCACAACGATAGCTGCCAATGAGGTAGTTCAAAGTAGATTCTGGCGCAAAACCAGCCTGAAGCGGCGTCTGTCAAACAGCATGCGCAAACGCCGCGGACGACCCAAGAGAATTTGGCCGGAAAAATTTGAAACACCCGATTTCGTTGAGCGCATTCTGGCCGGTGACACCAATGTCAACTTGTTCCTGCCGGACCGACGCGCCAGTGCAGCGCAAGGTGTAATCCCACCTTTCGGTCGCTACGGAAAAGGGCCGAACCTGCCTGTTGTTCAATATTCACAGGTGAAGGAAGGCTTTGTTGACTATATCCCTCATGAGACGCTTGAAACTGTTGTAAAGGCCATTGCCTTTTATCTACCGCAATATCATCCTTTTCCCGAAAACGACAAATGGTGGGGCAAAGGTTTCACCGAGTGGACCAATGTAGGTAAAGCGCACCCTCTTTTTGCAGGGCACCATCAGCCACATTGCCCCATACACTTGGGATACTATGATCTGCGCCTTCCTGAGGTCATGGAAGAGCAGGCGAGATTGGCGCGCAACTATGGCGTGTCCGGGTTCGCATATTACTTCTACTGGTTTGCGGGCAAGCTGCTCATGGAAAAGCCGCTTGAAGCAATGCGCGACAACCCCAACGTAGACATGCCGTATTGCATGATCTGGGCCAACGAAAACTGGACTCGCCGCTGGGATGGGTTGGATCAGGAAATCCTGATCGCACAGGACCATTCGTTGGAAGATTCACGTGCTATGCTTCAGTATCTTGAATCCTTCATGAAGGACCCGCGGTACATTCGTATTAACGGGAAACCCCTGTTCATCGTTTATCGGGCACACCTGATTCCTGACTTCAAGGAAACCGTTCAGATGTGGCGGGAGCAGGCAAAAGAGATGGGGCTGGACGGATTGTATGTCGTTTCTGCTCAAACTGCCGATAGTGGAACGCCAGAAGAGCTTGGTCTGGATGCAGCCATGCAATTCCCACCTCATGCTGTTGATGCAAAGAATGTCACCAAACTCGTCGATAACCTAGCCAATGAGTTTGAGGGCGGCATCTATGACTACGATGATATTGTATCCAAGGAGGTCCGCAAAGAACCCTCGGCGAAGAAGACCTTCCGGACGGCCATGCTGTCTTGGGACAATACTGCGCGGCGGGGTCTGAAGGCATCGGTATTCACTGATTTCAGCCTGACCCGCTATAGCCAGTGGTTGTCTGCGAATGTCGAAAATGCAGCCAAGGACCCTAACCTGTCGGATGATGAGCGTATCGTGTTCATTAACGCGTGGAACGAATGGGCAGAGGGTACTCATCTGGAACCGGATCAACTCTACGGATATGGCTATCTGGATGCCACGCAGAAAGTCCTTGCCAACTATGACTCTGCTTCGGCGCCCTTCCTGCGCCCGGAAATTCCCGAAACTACTGAGGCTCAATATGCCATCGTAGCTCATGTGCATTATTCGGATACATGGCCAGAGTTGAAAGAACTGATCGACACGCTGCCGCAGGGCGCGGTGGATGTCTATGTAACGACTACAAGTCTGGAAGCGGCACTGATTGTCTCCAGAAGCATGCCGGAAGCTCATGTTGAGCTCGTCGACAACCGTGGCCGGGACGTTCGCCCATTCCTTATCACGGCGAAACGTATTGCGCACCTTAACTATCGGGCTGTCTGCAAGGTGCACGGCAAAAAGTCGGTTTACCGGGTCGATGGTGACAAAATCCGCAAGAGCACACTGAGCGCGCTGATCAACAAGTCGGCTATCAAGAAATTTGAAGCGGACCCCAAGCTGGGAATGCTGGCGACGAAGCAATCAGTTCATAAACACGAGTCAGTCAACATGCGCCACAATCGTGCGACTGTTAAAGAACTAGCGCGCGAGATTGGACTTGAATATCGAGATGGCCAGTTCATAGCAGGAACCATGTTCTGGATTACGCCGAAGGCCGTCGAGCCTCTGTTGAAGCTGAACATCAACGATTTTGACGTTGAACGCGGTTTGGCTGATGGCACCCTTGCCCATGCCGTAGAGCGCGTGTTCGTCAACCTCGTGGAAAAATCAGGTTATCGGCTGGAGTCTTTCTGAGGCAGGTGGATTGGTTGCTCCGGCAAGGAGTGGCGCTGCAAAAAGGTGCGGGAGCGTCGGCGCTCCTGCCCGAATGAACAAGAACTGTATTGTCCATGCAGGAATTCCAATGTGGCAGGCATTCGCGTCAAAACGGTGCTTTGACAAGCTGTGTTTCACAGATCGTCTTGTGCTTTCAGCTTTCTTTGTTCAGACGGACTTACCCTACGGTCTCTGAAACAGGTCATCCCGGCCAGAGAACCGGATAGAGCGAGGCGACCAGCAATATTGCCATTGT
This sequence comes from Ruegeria arenilitoris, assembly GCF_013030265.1. GTDB lineage: Bacteria > Pseudomonadota > Alphaproteobacteria > Rhodobacterales > Rhodobacteraceae > Ruegeria > Ruegeria arenilitoris_E. The sequence goes on along the minus strand of NZ_WPZQ01000006.1, from coordinate 98,236 downwards.
CCAGTTGAACATCACCAACCGTCGCGGGTTCGTCAGAATCCGCGCCATTTGCTGACCAAGTACCGTCCAGGTGCTGACCGAGGGCAGGTTTATTGCGCCGAACACCAGCGCAACGATGATGATCGCATTCAGCGTCTGACCGGGCGCGTAGGCGGTTGTTGCCGTCAACGCCATTGCCCATGCCTTGGGATTGACCCACTGAAACGCAGCCGCTTGCAAGAAAGTCATCGGGCTGCCTGTTGCGTCCCGGCTCTGAGCTGGAGCGGCGTGGGCGATTTTCCACGCCAGATATAGCAGATATACAACTGACGCGACTTTGAGCACCGTGTAGCTGACGGGATATCGGTCGAACAACTGAACAAGCCCGGCGCCAACCAGCAACACCATAAATGTAAAACCTAGTCCGATGCCCAGCATATGCGGGATCGTGCGGCGAAACCCGAAGTTGGCACCCGATGCCATCAGCATCAGATTGTTCGGTCCCGGAGTGATCGAGGACACGAAAGCAAAGGCAATCAGAGCAAGCAGTATTTCATAAGTCATGCTGCGATTAATTGCCTGTTATTGTTCTAATGAAATTGCGTTCTTGTGCGTATCGGTGATATTTTCGCAATTAATGACGAAGATGGATAAAATAAACCGCGATATATTGCGCGAATTGTCTTTGGATGGCCGCATCAGCAATCTGGATCTGGCAGATCGTATCGGCCTTTCGCCTTCGGCCTGTCTTCGGCGCGTGCAGGAACTTGAACGATCGGGCGTGATCTCGGGCTATCGGGCTGTGCTTGACCCCGCAGCTATGGGCGTGGGTTTTGTGGCTTATATCGGTGTAGGGTTGGGCGAGCATACCAAAGCGGCGCAAGAAGGTTTTGAGCGCGCCTTGCAGCGCGCGCCCGAAGTGGTCGAATGTCACAATATTACAGGCACCATTGAATATCTGTTGCGGGTCGAATGTGCAGATCTGCCCTCGTACAAGACATTCCACACAGAAGTGCTGGGAACGCTTGCGCATGTGACCTCGATAACGTCCTATGTCGTGATGGGATCGCCCAAGGATCTGAGGGCCTGAAGCCCAGAATGTGAACCTTAACCATCTTGCAGGGTTAATTTTCAGCGCCTAGTGTCATCACAAATATGTCGCTGACTGGGGTTATGACCCCAAAACGGCGCCAACATCAGGGAGATGACCATGAAACTCGTTCGGACAGGAGCGATGGCTGCAGCCGTAGCGTTGATTGCAGGTGCTGCCTTTGCGGCGCCATTGAAATTGCAACCGGCCAGCCCGCAGCCCTCAAATCCAAAAGCTGGCTTGAACGTCAAGTATGTCGGGAACGGCACGCAGCGAAAGATTAGAGATCTCAAACAGGCCAAACGGTTGTTGTCCAAGGCCAAACCAGGTCAACCGCTGCGCGGATTGGACTACCGTGACACGGATAAGGGTGATCCGGTTCTTACGTTCAGCGACCCTTACAACGTTGCAGCCGAGATTTCGGGCTACATCCGGTTTGATGCGCCGGGCGTCTACGAGCTTGAAACATGGTCGAATGACGGGATTGAGGCCTATGTGGGTGGCCAGCAGATCGGCTATGTCACCGGCATTCAAGGGTGCGAGGCCAACCAACGGACCGAAGTCGAAGTTCCCAAAGCGGGCTGGTATCCGGTCAAGATCAATTACTTCCAAAAGCTTGGAACATCGTGCCTGATGATGAAATGGGGCAAGAAGGGTGATCGCGTCACCTGGGTTCCCAACAACGTCTTTGGGCGCTGAGACCTCGATAGCGTTGCATCAATGAAAAAGGGCGCTCACCGAGCGCCCTTTAAATTTGCCTGTGGCAGATATCAGCTGCCTGCCGCGATCAGCTCGGCCTGCGCAACGATCACCTCGGCCTGCTTGATCGAGGCGATGTCGACCAACCGGCCTTTGTACACAGTAGCACCTTCGCCATTAGCCTTGGCCTGCTCCATGGCGGCCAGAATCTCGCGGGCTTCCGATACAGCCTCATCCGATGGGGTGAAGACCTGATTGGCCAACGCGATCTGCTTGGGATGGATCGCCCATTTGCCAACCATGCCCAGTGTCGCAGAGCGTTTGGCTTGTGCGATATAGCCTTCATCATCCGAGAAATCGCCAAACGGACCGTCAACCGGTAGCACACCATGGGTACGACATGCGGCAACGATCGCGGCTTGTGCCCAATGCCACGGGTCAGACCAGTGTTTCTCGCCTTCGCGCAGCATGTAGTAGTTTTCCTGCGTACCGCCGATGCCGGTGGTTTGCATGCCCATTGAGGCTGCGAAATCGGCAGCTCCCAGGCTCATTGCCTGCATGCGAGGCGACGAGGCTGCGATCTCTTCCACATGGGCGATCCCGGCCGCGGATTCTATGATCACTTCAAAGCTGACGGGCTTTGTGCGGCCTTTGGCGCGTTCGATTGCGGTGACCAATGCGTCGACTGCATAGACATCGGCAGCGCAACCTACTTTTGGGATCATGATCTGATCAAGGCGGTCACCGGCCTGCTCCAGCAGGTCAACAACGTCGCGATACCAATAGGGCGTATCCAGCCCGTTGATACGCACTGACATGTACTTATTGCCCCAACCGACGGTATTCAGCGCCTCGATCACGTTGGCGCGGGCGGCATCTTTGTCCGTCGGTGCGACCGAGTCCTCGAGGTCGAGGTTAATCACATCCGCAGCGGAAGCTGCCATTTTGGGGAACAGTTTTGTGTTCGAACCAGGGCCGAACAACTGGCACCGATTGGGACGTGCCGGGGCAGTGGGTTGGATGCGGAAACTCATCTGGACCTCGCGTGAGTAATGAAATTACGATTTTCCTGCTCAATGAGGTATTAAATTGCGCGAGTCTGCGCAAGCATCATTGTGCATCTGCGGCAATGCTGGCGCAGCATATCGTTTTGGAGTGGGTGATCGTGGTGATTAAAGTTTAATCAGTTTGTAAACTTCGAAGATTTTTGCGCGTTGTGAAAAAATAGCGCAAAAATCTTCCACCTGCATGGCGGTTAGTCGGGATATACGCGAAACGCTCGCCAAAACGGTTCTCTAGTTTATGCCGGAATCAAAGGAGTGCACCGCAATGATCGAGACACCGTATTTGCTGTTTTTGGGCGATGCGCCCGACCAATTGGCGGCCAAAGTGGCCCAGGGCATCAAAGACTGGCGCCCGGAAAACGCAGTAGGCCAGTTGCGCATGGATGGCTGCAAAGCCGATCTGGGCCTGAAGGACATGGACCTGATTGAAGCACGTGAAGCTGGTGCCAAAACACTTGTGATCGGCGTTGCCAACCGTGGTGGCGTGATCAGTAAAGAGTGGAAAAAAGTGCTTGTCGCCGCCCTTGAGGAAGGTTTCGACCTGGCATCCGGCTTGCACAACCTGCTGCGGGATGAGCCCGATCTTGTCGCGGTTGCAGAGGCAACCGGACAAAAACTTCACGACGTTCGCGTCCCCGAAGTGGACTATCCCATTGCAAACGGCATCAAGCGCAAAGGCAAACGTTGCCTTGCTGTCGGAACCGACTGTTCAGTGGGCAAAATGTATACGGCCATGGCGATGGATGCCGAAATGCGCAAGCGCGGCATGAAGTCGACCTTCCGCGCCACTGGTCAGACCGGCATCCTGATCACCGGTGATGGCGTACCGTTGGACGCGGTCATTGCTGATTTCATGGCCGGCTCGGTCGAATGGCTGACGCCTGACAATGATGAAGATCATTGGGACCTGATCGAAGGGCAAGGCTCGCTATTCCACGTATCGTATTCGGGCGTGACCATGGCGCTGGTCCACGGCGGCCAACCGGATGCCCTGATCCTGTCGCACGAGCCGACCCGCGAGCATATGCGCGGTCTGCCAACCTATCAGCTGCCGACACTGGAAGCGCTGCGTGATACCGCGCTGGCGATGGCCAAGGTTGCCAACCCGGACTGTCAGGTTGTCGGCGTTTCGGTCAATACGCAGCACATGAGTGAAGCGGACGCGACCGCCTATCTGGCAAAGGTCGAGGCCGATATGGGCCTGCCTGCCACCGATCCCTATCGCTTTGGTGCGGGCAAACTGGTCGACGCGCTGGCCGCGATGTGATCAATAAGACCCGCCGGGGGTGCCTCCGGCGGGCAAACTTTGACAAAGTGAAGGAGCGGGCGCGTGCAGATTGAAGTCTCTCGTGATGTATTCCGGCTGGCTCAGGTCTTTACGATCTCTCGCGGGTCGCGAACCGAAGCCAAGGTGCTGACTGTGCGTGTCTCGGACGGAACGCATCAGGGCTGGGGCGAGTGCGTGCCCTATGCGCGTTATGACGAAACGCTTGAGTCGGTCGAAGCCGAGATTGCTGGCCTGCCGAACGCGTTTGATCGTACCAAACTGATGGACCTGCTGCCTGCGGGCGCAGCGCGGAATGCGGTGGATTGTGCGCTATGGGATCTGGAGGCCAAACGGGCTGGAAAACGTGCCTGGGATCTGGCCGGATTGCCAATGCCGGGTCCTGAGATCACAGCGTATACCCTGTCGCTCGACACGCCTGAGAAAATGCAGGCGCAAGCAGCAGAAAACGCCTTTCGCCCCTTGCTAAAGATCAAGCTCGGTACGCCGGATGACATGCCGCGTTTGGAGGCCGTTCGCGCAGGAGCGCCGGACGCCAAGATCATCGTGGACGCCAACGAGGGCTGGTCGGCTGAAGTGTACGCTGATCTTGCCCCGCATCTGGTGAGGCTGGGTGTGGCGCTGGTCGAGCAACCTCTGCCCGCGGGAGAGGACGATGCGCTGATCGGAATGGATCGTCCGGTGCCGGTATGTGCAGACGAGTCCTGCCATGACCGCAGCAGCCTGCCAAAGCTGAAAGGCAAATATGATGTGGTCAACATCAAGCTCGACAAGACAGGCGGCCTGACCGAAGCGCTGGCCCTGCGCGAGCAGGCGCTGGTCGAGGGCTATCGCGTGATGGTTGGCTGCATGGTCGGAAGCTCTTTGGCGATGGCGCCTGCGACACTGTTGGCACAAGGAGCGATGGTAACGGACCTTGACGGCCCGTTGCTGCTGGCCGAAGACCGCGACAACCCGCTGATTTTTGATGATGCCGGAGTGCACCCGCCCAAAGCGGACCTCTGGGGTTGAGGAGACAAGATATGACCCGCACCGTTTATGTAAATGGCGAATACCTGCCCGAGACCGAGGCTAAGGTTTCGATCTTTGACCGTGGTTTTCTGTTCGCTGACGCGGTTTACGAAGTCACCAGCGTTCTGGATGGCAAGCTGATCGATTTCGAAGGCCATGCTGTGCGCCTGAAACGGTCGCTGGATGAGCTGGAGATGTCCGAGCCCTGCTCTAAGGACGAACTGCTGGAGATTCACCGCAAGCTGGTGGAACTGAACGGCATCGAGGAAGGTCTGATCTATTTGCAGGTTAGCCGTGGATCGGATGGCGATCGGGATTTTGTGTTCCCATCGGCAGATACAAAACCCAGCCTGGTGCTGTTCACTCAGAACAAGCCGGGTCTGGCCGATAGCCCCGCGGCCCAAAAGGGTGCCAAAATCATCTCGATCGAGGATATCCGCTGGGGCCGTCGCGACATCAAGACCGTGCAGCTTCTCTACCCTTCGATGGGCAAGATGATGGCCAAGAAGGCTGGTTGCGACGATGCGTGGCTGGTCGAAGATGGTTATGTAACCGAGGGCACCAGCAACAACGCCTATTTCGTCAAGAACGGAAAGATCGTCACGCGTCCGCTGTCAAACGACATTTTGCACGGCATCACCCGCAAGGCAGTGTTGCGGATGGCCGCCGAAGCCCAGATGGAAATCGAAGAGCGCCTGTTCACCATTGATGAGGCGAAAGAGGCAGATGAAGCCTTCACCACTTCGGCCAGCGCCTTTGTCATGCCTGTGGTCGAGATCGACGGAGTGACGCTGGGCGATGGTACCCCTGGTCCTATCGCAAAGCGTCTGCGTGAGATTTATCTGGACGAGAGCCGCAAGGCAGCGATCTGAGCATCCGTGAAATAGAAACTGAAAAAGGCCCGCTGATCCAGCGGGCCTTTGTTATTCTCGGCGAGGGCTAAGTTAGTCCTTTTTGCCGACATTCTCTTCGAAGGCGACTTCGAAAGCGGCCTGCTTTTCCGGGCTGGCCTCGGTCTGATAGTTTGCTTTCCATTCGGCCATGGTCATGCCGTAGAAAATCTCGCGGGCCTCATCCTTGCCCATCTCGATGCCTTTTTCGTTGGCTGCTTCCTGATACCAGCGCGACAGGCAGTTCCGGCAAAATCCTGCAAGGTTCATCATGTCGATGTTCTGCACATCAGTACGGTCTTGCATCAGATGCTTTTGCAGGCGGCGGAAAGCAGCGGCCTGAAGTTCAATTTCGGTTTGCTGGTCCATTGTCGGGCTCCGGATAAGTGTCTCGCGTCCTGTATCTGAACTACCAACCCGAAGGCTGCGATACAATAAACACAACGCTTGCTGGCGCCTTGCAGAATTAAATTGTGATTTATGCCAGCTTGAGCGCCAGCCACGGCATCAGGCAGAACACGATGGTCAGGATTTTATAATTCGCCAGATACCTGAAGTATGCCCTCTTTACGTCCGCACGCTCCATCTGGAACATTCGACCGTGAATGCCCGCGATCCAGTCCTGCAGGACAACAATCATCAAGGTCGTAAAAACCAAAAGGCCGAGGTTAAGAACCGTCATCCAGCCGAAGACGGTCGTCAGGAATTCCTGAGTCATGGTCGTCTCCTTTCCTCCAATATATGGGGTTCAGGATACGCGCTCTCAATAATATGAGGATCGGAAACTACCTGCTATGACCCTACGTCATAAGCCACTTTCACTGAGTGCGTCTTGCAGCACGGAGGCCAGGCGCTCCGCCCATTCGCGTTGTCCGGCATGGTCCCCGATCAGGTCATTGCGCAGCTCAATCAGTGCGTTTGGACGGCCAAAGGTAGTGCAGTGCTTATCAATCGCATCTCCGGGCAGAACGCCGGTATAGGGTTCATTGACCCCGACACACAGGTCCCCTTCCGCTTCGAGCCGATTGATGAGGGGGCGCGAGAAGCGTTCATCCGGGGTGTGCAGTACGCCGATATGCCACGGGCGCGGGTCACGGCCACGCAGTTGGCGGGTAAACGAGTGCATGGACACGATGACCGCATGGGGCAGGGCGGCCATTTGTGCCAGAGCTTCGTGATAAGGGCGATAGCACATATTCAGTCGCCGCTCACGCTCGGCCGCATCTGCGTGCCGGTTGCCGGGGATGATCGAGCCGTCATAGAGTTTCATCAGGAGGGTCGGATCATCCTCACCGCGGTTTGGATCAATCACAAGGCGTGAGAAATTGGCCGCGATAACAGGTGCGTTCAGGATCTCACCCAAATGCTTTGAGACTTCGTAGGCGCCCACATCATAGGCAATGTGACGTTCCATGTCTTCACGCGGCAGACCCAGATCGCCCCCGTTGATTTCAGGTGGTACGGTGTTGGTTGCATGGTCGCATGTGATCAGCCAGCGGGACGGGCGATCCGCGCCGTGTACGAAAAACGGGGTGTATGTCATGAGCCTGTCATCTAGTTTGCCGCAGGTGTAGGGCAGTTGCTTGAGAAAGGGAATTGCGCAATAAGCACACCAACGCAATGTTTGCGATAACATCGAGCGGACGAGGAGAGCAAAGCTAATGCGACGCCTGAGAAATGTGAAAATCGTGGCGACGCTGGGGCCGGCGTCCAATGACTATGATACAATCCGCGCCTTGCACGAGGCCGGGGCGGATGTATTCCGCCTGAATATGAGCCATGGCAGTCACGACGAAATTCGGGAACGGCATCGGATTATTCGGCAAGTAGAAAAAGATCTGGACAGCCCGATTGCTATTCTGGCGGATCTGCAGGGCCCGAAATTGCGTGTTGGGGTGTTTGCGAATGACGCGGAAGAACTGATTGAGGGTGAAGCGTTTCGGTTGGACCTTGATGAAGCGCCCGGTGACGCCAAGCGGGTTTGCTTGCCACATCCTGAGATCTTTGCCGCTCTTGAACCGGGTGCTCGCCTGCTGGTTAACGACGGAAAAATTCGTCTGACCGTTGAAGCCTGCGGCCGCGATTTTGCCGACTGTAAAGTTGAAACCGGAGGCACCATCTCGAACCGCAAGGGTGTGAATGTGCCAGACGTTGTTCTGCCGCTGGCGGCCCTTTCTGAAAAGGATCGCGACGATCTGGAGTTTGTTTGCCAGCTAGGCGTGGATTGGCTTGCCCTGAGCTTTGTTCAGCGCGCCAAGGACGTCTTCGAGGCGCGCTCGCTTGCAGATGGCCGAGCCGCGATCCTCTCCAAGATCGAAAAACCAGCTGCGGTAGAAGCGTTTGCCGATATTCTCGATGCCTCCGACGGGATCATGGTAGCGCGCGGTGATCTCGGTGTGGAATTGCCTGTATCTGCTGTGCCGCCAATCCAGAAAAGACTGGTCCGCAAATGCCGGGCAGCAGCCAAGCCGGTGATTGTGGCCACACAGATGCTGGAAAGCATGATCGAAAGCCCGATGCCGACGCGCGCTGAGGTCTCAGACGTTGCAACTGCGATCTACGAAGGCACAGACGCGATCATGCTGAGCGCGGAATCGGCGGCAGGCTCGTATCCGATCGAGGCTGTTCAGACCATGAACAAGGTCGCCATCGAGGTTGAGGCCGATCCGACCTATACTCAGATTATCGCAGCCTCCCGTACGGCCAAGGGCACGACTGTTGCAGATGGCATCGTTGCAGCAGCCCGTGAGATCGCGGAAAAGACTGAAATCAAGGCAATCTGTTGTTTCACGCAAAGCGGGACGACTGCGCTGCTGACTGCACGCGAACGCCCGGGAGTGCCGATCATTGCCATGACCTCGCTCAAGGGAACCGCGCGCAGGTTGTGCCTGAGCTGGGGTTGTAATTGCGTCATGACGCCCGAGCTTGAGCGGTTCAAAAGCGCTGTCGTCAACGCTGCCCGTGCAGCGCGCTCAGGTGGGTTTGCAGGGCAATCAGATCAGATAGTGGTGACAGCAGGCGTTCCGTTCAACGTTCCGGGGACAACCAACATCCTGCGCGTAGCGCCGTGTGATGAACGCATGATTTATAGCACCGATCCCGAGTAAGCCGGATCAGGTGAAATCTGCTAATTGCGGTTGGGTGAGATTGGACCTCATCGGGTTGGTTCCCGGTGAGGTCCTAACTTGATACGACCTGAAAAACTCTGATTTTTAAGCGGAATTTGACCGCTAGAGACGAATTTGGCAAAATGGTTTCCATTTTCAGGTGATTTATCCTGATACTTACAGTGGGCGGTCTCACAATAAGTTCCAAGTTCCGGCTGCCCTGTCGGGGACACGGGCCTCGATCAAACAAACAAAACGGAGGAACGGCATGACAACGAAAATTGTCATTGGACTGGACGGGACAGAAACCGGGGAACGCGCAATCGCTTTTGCCAAGGACATGGCTCAACGTATTGGATCGTGCGAACTTCTGGCAGTGTATGTCATTGAATGGTCCCCATTTACATTTCAAACACCGGAAGAAAATGCCCTGCGCCACAAACGGCGTGAGGAGGAAGTTGAACTCGCGACATCCCGAATTGTGAATCCAGCGGTGGATGCACTCAAACAAGCCGGGTTCGAAGCACATGGCATCGTGCGCCATGGCGATGTTGCCGAGACGCTGAACGAAATCACTGTCGAAAACGGTGGATCGCAAATTGTGGTCGGTCGGGCCTCGGCGGATGGCTTCAAGAAACGTCTGTTCGGAAGCTCGACACAAAACCTGGTCATGCATGCCGACGTTCCGGTCACGGTCGTGAACTGAGGGGAGGGATTGATATGAAAACGCTAAAACAACTAAGCCTTCCTGCAATCGTCGCAATGTTCGCGGCGGGCACTGCCACGGCTCAAGAAGCGCCGGGCATTGATGAAAAGATCAATCAGGCGTTTGCTGATTTTACTGGACCATTCGTCAGCTTCATTTTTGCACCATTTCCGGGAACCGGGTTTCCGTGGATCGTAGGGTGGCTGGTGATTGCGGCAACAGTATTCACGCTGTATTTCGCCTTTGTTCAGCTACGCTTCTTTGGCCATGCGATCAGCTTGGTAAAGGGCGACTATTCTGATCCCAACGATGCGGGCGAGGTCAGCCACTTTCAGGCATTGGCAACGGCGCTGTCCGGTACTGTTGGCCTTGGTAACATCGCCGGGGTGGCGGTGGCCGTGGGCATCGGCGGGCCGGGAGCGACCTTCTGGATGATCGTCGCGGGCCTGTTGGGCATGGCGTCGAAGTTCACCGAATGTACGCTTGGCGTGAAATACCGGAATGAATACGAAGACGGTACCGTTTCAGGTGGCCCGATGTACTACATGTCCAAAGGGTTTAACGAGTTGGGTCTGCCGGGCGGAAAGATACTGGCCGTTCTGTTCTCGATCTTCTGTATCCTTGGCGCGCTGGGCGGGGGCAACATGTTCCAGGCCAATCAGGCGCATCAGCAGATCGCAGGCATCTTCGGACAATACCCTGGCTGGATTACAGGTGTTGTCTTTGCAGGCATCGTTTTCGCAGTGATCGTCGGTGGTCTGAAATCCATTGCTCGGGTGACTGAAAAAGTCGTTCCGTTCATGGGTATCATGTACGTTCTGGCTGCCATCGTAATCATTGCGATGCACGCAGACCAGATCGGCTGGGCCTTCGGCCAGATCTTTGCAGGCGCTTTCACCGGACTGGGTGTTGCGGGCGGCATGGTCGGTGCGTTGATTCAGGGTTTCCGCCGGGCCGCCTTCTCGAACGAAGCAGGCGTGGGTTCCGCAGCCATTGCACACTCGGCCGTTCGGACCAAAGAGCCGATCACCGAGGGTTTTGTATCCCTGTTGGAGCCGTTCATCGACACAGTTGTGATCTGTACCATGACTGCGCTGGTGATCATCATCACGCAGCAGTTGATCGTCGATCCGGAAACCGGTCTTTACATGCTGACCGAGGATGGCAGCGGGATCGCCACCGTAGACGGCAATTCCGGCGTCAGCCTGACATCGGCGGCCTTTGGCAGTGCCTTTAGCTGGTTCCCGTATGTCCTCGCGATTGCGGTGGTGTTGTTTGCCTTTTCGACCATGATCAGCTGGTCCTATTATGGCCTCAAAGCCTGGACCTATCTGTTTGGTGAAGGCCACACCAAAGAACTGGTGTTCAAGATCATCTTCTGCATTTTTGTGGTGATCGGTGCAGCGGCCAATCTGGGGCCGGTCATTGACTTCTCGGATGCAGCAATCTTTGCGATGGCGGTTGTGAACGTCTTTGCGCTCTACTTCCTGATGAAAGTGGTGCGTCAGGAGTTGGCTTCCTACGCGTCGCGGCTTAAGAGCGGAGAAATCCGTAAGTTTGCGGACTAAAACGACTTCACCGGGGCGGTCTTGCTGCCCCGGTGACTGACCGGCGCCTGAAAAGCGCAAAAACTGGTCGAAAACCCCTTGCCAGTATGACCGAACTTGCGTAAACGGCGCTTCTGATCGCGTGACCGGCCGAGATGGCATGCCGAGTCGCGTTTGGAACCGAACCCCGAAAGGAGACGGAAATGCCTAAGATGAAGACAAAGTCGAGCGCCAAGAAGCGCTTCAAGGTGACTGCGACCGGTAAGGTCATGGCAGGCCAGGCCGGTAAACGGCACGGCATGATCAAGCGGACCAAGAAGTTCATCCGCGACGCCCGTGGCACCACCACCCTGTCCGCCCCCGACGCCAAGATCGTCAAGGGCTACATGCCCTACGACCGCTAAGAGGAGATTAAGAGATGTCCCGCGTTAAAGGTGGAACCGTAACTCACGCCCGTCACAAGAAGGTTATCAAGGCCGCCAAAGGTTACTATGGCCGCCGCAAGAGCACCTTCAAGGTTGCCCGTCAGGCCGTCGACAAGGCCAACCAGTATGCAACCCGCGACCGTAAGAACCGCAAGCGCAACTTCCGCGCGCTGTGGATCCAGCGTATCAACGCGGCTGTCCGTTCGCATGACGAAGCACTGACATATTCCCGCTTCATCAACGGCCTGAACCTGGCCGGTATCGAAGTGGACCGTAAAGTTCTGGCCGACCTGGCTGTGCACGAACCGGAAGCGTTCGGCGCGATCGTCGCCAAAGCTCAGGCCGCTCTGGCTGCCTGATCCTCTATTCAGAGAGACAGTGAATGAAGGGCCGCTCCGAAAGGAGCGGCCCTTTTCATTTCGATTGGTGCACTGTTCTTGGAGCGAGAAAAGCGAAGCGGGCTAATGCTACTGGGGACCAGAGGTCTGATAGTCCCGGCTCCACCCATCTTCGTACTCCCCCAGCACTCTGGAAAGATTCAGAAGTGAAGCAAAGAAACGGGCATAGACATCCCGTGACAACAAAGGCTTGTTGTCGTCCAGCAACTGTACAAATTTGACGACATCCGAGGCGATTGCTTCATAGACTTGCTTGTCCGCGGGCGTCGGGTCCAGGGTCCAGATATTATGTTCATCATAGTATCTGGCTGGCTGTGGTTCGTCATCGTTCATCAAGTGGTTCCTTCAGTTTGAAACACACTTGGGAGCGAAGAAAACACAGGCAATATCTGTGGCTTGAAGTCACAAGTAATTGGCGGGAGTAACAAAGTTTTTCTGATCAAAGCCGGTCAAATTATTAATTTTTGCCGTCCTTCTTCACCAGTTGCGCCGCAAAAGCCACGCCCGTTCCCGGACCGGCGTAAGTCACCATGATAACATCATCCAGATAGACTCCGTTGAAAATTCCGGACGATACGTCATCTCCGGATATCCCTGCTTCTGCTAGGACAAAGCGGGTAGGGTCGTCCAGACTAAACGTGCCCATCGCCTCTTCGACGATCCACTCGGTATCGCCAATCCGACGCCATCGGTTCGTGGCGGTGATCAGGTTGCCATCCAGCTTGGTGATCTCCAGCTCCATCTCGGTTTTCAGCAGGCCTTTTTCGTGGTTCGGGTTGGATTTGGCGAAGGCGACCAGATAGGTGCCATGCCAGGTGCCTACGATCTGCGGAAAGCCGCTGCCTTCGTCGGCGTTGGATGGGGTGGCGACCGCAAGAATGACCAAAGCGGCGAGGCTTCGGATGAAGTTTAGTACCATTGGACAATTCTCCTGCATTGCGATGAGGTGGAGGCAGGGTACCCGAGTTGGTTCTTTTGACAAACCCGTGTGAGCAAACACAAAAAAACCGGCGCGGTGGGCGCGCCGGTTTCGAGGTTTCCGCCTGATGGTGTGAGTGGTGGCGGAGGTAATGTACGCGCGTCAGCCGAATACACGCCCCAGTGCGCCATCAACCGCGTCAGTGATCTGGTCGATGTCGTCTGCGGTTGCAATCAGCGCAGGCGAGAAGCACAGCGTGTTGTTGCGGCTGGGGATCGAGCGGTTGGTAGCCCCGATGATGACGCCCTGCGCCATACAGTCCGCCACAACCGCCTGAACGCGTTTCTCGTCCATCGGATCTTTGGTGGCCCGGTCGGTAACCAGTTCAGCGCCCAGGAACAGGCCCTTGCCGCGTACGTCGCCGATCACCTTGTGCTTTTCCATCAGCGCCTGCAGGTTGCCCATCATGCGGTCACCCATGTCGGTGCAGTTCTGCAGCAGGTTTTCGTCTTCGATGATGCGCATGTTCTCGATTGCAGCAGCCGGACCGGCGGTGCAGCCACCAAAGGTTGAGATGTCACGGAAGTAGTTCAGCGGATCCGAGGCGTCGTCCTTGAACATGTCAAAGACTTCTTCGGTTGTGACCATCACAGCGATCGCTGCATAGCCTGAGGCAACGCCTTTGGCCATGGTCACGAAGTCCGGCTTGATGCCGTACTGCTGATAGCCGAACCAGGTGCCGGTACGACCCACGCCGCAGACAACCTCGTCAATGTGCAGCAGGACGTCGTACTTCTTGCAGATTTCCTGCACGCGTTCCCAATACCCTTCGGGCGCTTCGATAACGCCACCGCCTGCAGTCACTGGCTCGAGGCACAGCGCGCCAACGGTTTCGGGACCCTCGCGCAGGATTACCTCTTCGATTGCATCTGCAGATGCCTTGCCGAACGCCTCACCAGACAGGTCTTCCATGCCCAGTTCATGCTTGCGGTACTCCATGCAGTGCGGAACGCGAATGAAGTCAGGGGCAAACGGGCCGTACTGCGCAGTACGCTCGTCCTGACCACCTGCCGACATGGTCGCCAGGGTCGAGCCATGATAGTCGCGGTCGCGATACAGGATCTTGGTTTTCTTGCCGCCATAGCGCTTGTGCGCGATCTGGCGAACCATCTTGAACACCTTCTCGTTCGCCTCAGAGCCCGAGTTGGTGTAATAGACCCGGCTCATGCCCGGCATTTTGTCGATGAGCTTTTCAGCAAAGATCGAACCGGGGATCGAACCCGCGGTATTCGCGAAGTAGCACAGCTTCATCAGCTGGTCGTAGACGGCCTTGCAGATGGATTCGCGGCCATAGCCTACGTTTACCGTCCACACGCCGCCAGAGACCGCATCCAGATGCTCTTTGCCTTTCTGGTCCCAGACACGCATGCCTTTGCCTTCGACAATGATACGGGGATCATTGGTTTCAAAAGGCTTATGCTGGATCAGGTGATGCCAGATATGGGCGCGGTCGGCTTCGACCACACGGGAAAGATCGTTTTCGTTGAACGTGCCGTCCATGACATGTCCTTTCAAGAGTGAGGCAGCGTGCGGGAATCAAGTAGCCCGGTCAGCGCGTATTAACGTGATGCTGCAGATCAGCGCGAATGGCCGATGCGAAGTAGGGCCAGATTCGCTGATAGGTTATCTCCAGTATTTCTACCAGTTCGTATTTTTACGGGTTTGTATTGGTAGATGCTTTGTGCTCAATACGCCAATCCGACGATTTTGGGAGGAATGGCGGATGACATCCGACAGCATCTATCAGCGCCAGCTGGACAAGACCCCGGCGAACTTTACGCCGTTGTCACCGCTTAGCTATCTTGAACGAACGGCCGCCGTTTATCCGGATTACCCATCCGTGGTTTATGGTACGCGCCGCTATACATGGTCGCAGACCTATGACCGATGCCGCCGTCTGGCGAGTGCGTTGATTTCACGCGGAGTCGGGCAGGGCGATACTGTATCGATCATCGCCGCCAATATTCCCGAGATGTATGAGGCCCATTTTGGTGTACCGATGGCCGGAGCGGTCCTGAACGCGATCAACACGCGATTGGATGCCCCAATCATCGCCTTCATTCTGAACCACGCTGAGGCAAAGGTCCTTTTTGTTGATCCTGAGTTTTCATCGGTGGTCAAAGAGGCTCTGACACAGGTCGAGCGGCCTGATCTGCTGGTGATCGATATCGAAGACCCCAGTTTTGACGGGGGCGAACGGTTTGGGGACCTCACCTACGAAGCGTTGTTGGCGGAAGGTGATCCTGAATTCGATTGGTCATTGCCGCTGGATGAGTGGGACGCAATCACGCTCAACTATACGTCCGGAACGACGGGCAATCCCAAGGGTGTGGTTTACCATCATCGCGGTGCGGCGCTGAATGCGACATCGAACATACTGACCTGGGGCATGCCACAGCATTCGGTTTACCTGTGGACGCTGCCAATGTTCCACTGCAATGGCTGGTGTTTTCCATGGACCATGGCTGCGAATGCCGGTGTGTCAGTTTGTCTGAGGGCTGTACGGGACGAGCCGATCTATCAGGCCTTCCGCGAAGAGCGTGTCACTCATTTCTGCGGAGCACCCATTGTTCTGAACATGCTGGCCAATGCGCCTGATCACCTCAAGGACTTTGATCACCAGATCAAGGTAATGACTGCTGGCGCACCACCGCCAGCCGCTGTGATCGAAGCGATGGAAGGCATGGGGGTTGAAGTGACCCATGTCTATGGTCTGACCGAAACCTATGGGCCGTCGGTCGTTTGCGCATGGAAAGACGAATGGAACGACAAGGGTGCCGAGGATCGCGCAGCTTTGAAGGTTCGTCAGGGCGTAAAGTACGTCGCTTTGTCTGGTCTGATGGTTGCCGACCCAGACACGATGGAACCTGTTCCCGCGGATGGCGAGACGATGGGTGAGATATTCATGCAGGGCAACATCGTGATGAAAGGATACCTCAAGAACCCTGATGCCACTGACAAGGCGTTCAACGGTGGCTGGTTTGCTTCGGGCGATTTGGGCGTGATGCATCCCGATGGCTATATCGCACTGAAGGACCGGTCGAAGGACATCATCATTTCAGGGGGCGAGAACATCTCGTCCGTCGAAGTTGAAGGTATCCTGTACAAGCACCCATCAGTGATGGAGGCCGCGGTCGTCGCACGCCCGGACGACAAATGGGGTGAAACGCCCTGCGCCTTTGTCGAACTGAAGCCAGGGGCCGAAGTGACGGATGCCGAGTTGATCGCATTTTGCCGGGACAACATGGCCCACTTCAAGGCACCCAAAACTGTGGTGTTCGGGGCGCTGCCCAAGACCTCGACAGGCAAGATACAGAAGTTTGTACTACGTGATCAGGCGCGCGCGCTGACCTAGGCGTCGAGCCTGTCAAAGATCGAAAGGTCAAGATCCAGCATCTCGCCCATCCAGATGGCCCGATCCCGGTGATCCTCAAGATGTTCACCGGTTTCTGGATGGGTGAATACAGTTAGTCCCTTTCGGTTCAGCATGAGCCAGGGAATGACTTTGTCGAATGCATCTGCGGCAAAACCCAGCTGGCAACTCCAGCGTGGATGTGGACCGACATTGCGTGCATGCATTCTGCCCAACTGAACGGGAAACAGGCGCGCGGCCTCTTCGCAAACCTGCTGCGCTGTGTCTTGCGTTTCAGCGTCGAAATAGACATGCGCGTGATAACCTGTGATCTCTGGCATCGTGACCTCTTTTGTCTGTTTCGACGAAATTAGGGTCAGCCAGAGATGAATTGTACCCGTGTTTGCACACAGATTCTGTGCGTCGAACTAGGAAGGCGCGTTCGCTTTGGGATGCGCTACTGCAAATGCAGGGTGTTCGGTACAGGCTGCTTCAACGCCAAGAATGCGGGGCATGTCGGACAAGTCCACCTCCCAGCGTCGGGCGTTGTAGATCTGCGGCATCAGGCAGATGTCCGCCAATCCGGGGTCCGAACCTGTGCAATAAGGGGCTTGGTCAAACTCCCCCAGCATAGCTTCAAACGCCTGAAGACCGGGTCGGATGAAGTTACGCATCCAGTCGCCCGGCATACCCTCGGCACCGCCATTGAGTGCTGTCGCGTATTTGGCAACTGACAGATTGCAAACCGGATGAATATCCACGGCAATGGCATGTGCTAGGGCCTGAGCTCTTGCTCTTGGGCCGGGTTCAACTGGTAAAAGTTGCAATCCGCGCGTCTGGTCCAGGTAGTCAAGCATTGCAAGCGACTGCGTCAGACACAGGCCGTCAATCTCAAGCACCGGAACGAATCCCTGAGGGTTGCGCGTGAGATGAGCCGCCCCCCTTTGATCGCCTTTGACGAGGTCCACGACAACCGAGCGATAAGCGATGCCTGCCAGATTCAGCGCGATACGCACACGGTAGCTGGCCGATGACCGCCAATAATCATAGAGGACGACATCGCTCATCCCAATCTCCTTATTCGTCCGCCAGCGTGGCAGCTCTGATTGCCTGAGTCAGAACAGACCGGTCGCCGATGTGATTGGCCAAAACCAGTACAAGGCGCGCGTTCAGGGCGTCGCTGTCGGCTTTTTCCAGCCCCTCATGTGCGGCCAGAAGATCGGCATAGAAATCATCAGCGTCATCGATGTTCGGGGTGAGGATCAGGTCACTCATTGCGCTTACTCCTTACCGCTGGCCCGGCGGATGGCATGCCGGAATGCGTTGTCTTCATAATTGTCGCGCCGCGCGGCGACATGTTGATCCGGACGGATCAGGTAGACAGCACTGATCGCATCACCAAGGTAACGGCGTTTGAGTTCCAGTGTTGGATCGTCTTTGACCGACAAGGCCAGTCGGGTGACTTCGATACCGTCTTCCTCGATCATATCCGGGGCGTCAGCGTCGATTGTGAGTAGAGTGAATTTACCAGCCAGCTTCGGCAGCAGGAATTCATTCCCCAGTGGCGCATCGGGGCAGGGTGAGCCGGGTCGGGTGCGCGCAGGCCCATCCAGCGCGTCTGCCGAGTTTAGCGGCGATCCGTCATAGGTGCAGGGAACGCTCAGACGACCCGAATTCACCAGCGGGCGGGCAAATTCGTGATGCTCACTCAGATCCAGCACAGCATCCCGCAGGATGCGCGACATCTGGGATTTCGGCGTAATGAAATCGGTGGACCGGGTTGAATTGAGGATGTTTTCATCCGCGCCATGAACGCGCTCGACATCGTAGCTGTCGAGGAGCGATTCTGACGCTTTGCCATCAATCACCAGCTTCAGCTTCCAGCACAGGTTGTCAGTATCCTGCATTCCGGAATTGGCCCCGCGGGCACCAAACGGGCTGACCTGATGCGCGCTGTCGCCCGCAAAGATCACCCTGTTGTGGCGGAACTTTTCCATTCGACGACATTGGAAGGTGTAGATCGACACCCATTCCAGTTCAAACTGGACATCTTCGCCCAACATAGCCTTGAGGCGTGGGATCACGTTTTCGGGCCGCTTTTCCCGCTCTTTGTCGATATCCCATCCCAGTTGCAGGTCGATGCGCCACACACCATCGGGCTGTTTGTGTAGCAGCGCAGATTGTCCCTTGTTGAAGGGCGGATCGAACCAGAACCAGCGCTCGGTCGGAAAGTCGGCATCCATGATCACATCGGCGATCAGGAAATTGTCCTCGAATACGCGCCCGACAAAGTCGAGACCCAGCATCCGACGTGTGGGCGATCCTGCGCCGTCGCAGGCAATCAGCCAGTCTGCCTCGACAGTGTAGGAACCTTCAGGGGTCTCGACCTCAAGCTTGACGTGATCTTCATGGGTTCCGATCGCTTCGACCTTGTTGCGGCCACGAATCTCGATAGGCGCGCCTTGTTCCTGCAGTTCTCGGACACGGTCCACCATAAACTGCTCAAAATAGTATTGCTGAAGGTTGATAAAGGCAGGATTGGCATGCCCTTCCTCGGGCAGCAGGTTGAATTCATAGACCTGCCGTTCGTCGAAAAAGACCTTGCCAACATTCCATTGGACGCCTTTGTCTACCATCGGGCGGCCGCCGCCCAACCGATCAGCGATTTCGAGCGTGCGCTTGGCGAAGCAAATGGCACGGCTGCCAAAACTGACCTTGTCATTGTCATCCAGAACCACGACCTCGATACCTTGCTGGGCCAGATCGATTGCGGCGGCCAGGCCGATCGGTCCTGCTCCAATCACGATAACCTTGTGGCGAACCGGAGCCGGAACGTCCTGATCCGGGCTGCGCGTGTAGGCGTAGAGTGGAACTTCAAAAATCTTGTTCATGGGCTCTCCCCCCAATGCTCGTGCGCTTACGGCACACAAATCTGGTGCTCCGGCAAAGGATTGCCGGAGGTCATGACGAATGGTCTCATCGATTCTTGTCGGGCGACACGATCTGGATCAAAGCCGCCCGCATTTCCTCAACCCTGCAGAGCTTCCCACATCTCCAGATCGCGCTGGGCGGTCCAGATACGGGGCGTGTCGATGCCACGAGCCTCGTCGTATGCTCGGGCAACGTTGAATGGCAGGCAGTGTTCGTAAATCGCATATTCAGCAAATTTCGGGTCACATTCGGCCCGCACCGCATCCCATGCTTCTTTCAGAGAACCGCCACGTGCCGCTACTTTCGCCGCCGGGCGATAGGTGCTTTCGACAAAGTCGCGTGTGTTTTCGATGGCTGCATTGACCATGTCCTTGCCAACCAGCGCATCGCCCCGGCCCGGTGCGATGGCATCGACGTCGAACCATTTGATCTCGTCCAGCGTGTCACCCCAGTCACTGAAGTGACCGTCACCGCAATAGCAGGCCGAGTGATACTCAACGATGTCGCCGGTGAACATGACGTTCTGATCGGGCACGTGGATGACAATGTCTCCAGCGGTGTGGGCGCGGCCCAAATGCATCAGATCGACCCGGCGGTTGCCCAGATAGACGGTCATCGTGTCGCTGAATGTGGTGGTGGGCCATGTCAGGCCCGGGATGCTTTCATGCCCTTCGAACAGGCGCGGGAAACGCTGGAATTCGCTGTCCCAGTCTTCCTTGCCGCGTTCAACAACCATGGCGCGGGCCACGTCCGACATCAGGATCTGCTGCGCGCCAAAGGCACTGGCACCCAGTACACGGACCGCGTGGTAGTGTGTCAGCGCGACATGGGTGATCGGTTTGTCAGTGACCGAGCGCACGCATTCGATAACCTTGTTCGCCAGACGCGGGGTTGCCTGCGCCTCAACAATCATCACACTGTCATCGCCGATGATAACGCCCGAGTTCGGATCGCCCTCGGCGGTGAAGGCATACAGGCCTTCACCCACTTCGGTGAATGAGATTTTCTTTTCCGACATGTCTCCCTGGGACGCGAAAGCTTTTGCCATGATAGTTTCCTTATCGTGCGTAGGGGTTTTCAAGGGCAGGTAGGACGGTTCCGACACAGTCACCAAAGCCGATGGTGTAGCCATCCCCTTTGGCAGCACCTTTCAGGGTCAGTGTGTCACCATCTTCGATGAAATTACGGGTCTCACCGGTGTCCAGCGTCAGCGGTTCCTTTCCGCCCCAGCTAAGCTCCAGCAATGAGCCGCGTTCAGGCTTGGTTGCGCCCGAGATCGTTCCTGAGCCCAGCAAATCGCCAACATTCATCGGGCAGCCCGATGTCGAGTGATGTGCCAGCTGCTGAGCAGCAGAATAGTACATCTCTTTGTAGTTGGTTTCTGCGATGGTGGTTTCCGCTTTGCCCTCTGGTGCCATCGTAACCTTAAGGTCGATGTCATAAAGCATCGGGCCGCAATCTTTAAGGTGATCCAGCAATTCGAATTCGCGCTCGGGTGTGTCGCAGCGGAACGGCTCCAGCGCGGCTTTGGTCACGATCCATGGGCTGATCGATGTTGCAGTGGCCTTTGCCTGGAACGGGCCAAGCGGCTGGTACTCCCACGCCTGAATGTCCCGGGCAGACCAGTCGTTGAGCAGGACATAGCCAAAGATGTGATCATCCGCTTCCTGCACTGAAATTGGGCCTTCGGACGGGGTGCCGACAATCGCACCCATTTCCAGTTCGATGTCGAACCGGCGGCAGGGCAGGAATGCAGGTTTGTCGTGGTCGGGGGATTTCAATTGCCCCCACGGGCGGCGCACATCTGTGCCTGAAACGACGACCGACGAGGCGCGACCGTTGTAACCGATCGGGATGTGCAGCCAATTCGGAGGCAGCGCATTTTCCGGACCACGGAACATCGTTCCAACGTTAAAGGCATGGTTCCGACCGGCATAGAAATCCGTGTATTCGCTGACAGCGAAGGGCATATGCATCTCGGCATCTGCTTGGGCGACCAGCAGGGGCTCTACCTTGTCTTGTTCTTCTGCCCCATCCGCGAGCAGGGCAATCAGACGCTCACGCAGTGCGGCCCACACCGCGGGGCCTTCTTCCATCAACGGGTTCCAGAATGGCAGGTCGAAGAGCGGTTCATCAGTCAGTTCGATCAGGCCTTCATCTTCGGCTGCGGTCACGTCCAGGATCATATCACCGATGGCGACACCGCAGTGCGGATCCGATCCGTCTGTCGAGAAAACACCGTATGGCAGATTGTTCAACGGAAACGGGTGATTTGCGTCATTGGCCGAAGCTACCCAGGATTTCATCAAAGACATATGTTGTCCTTCTATTTTCGCGGGAACCAGCCCGCGGTAACGTGTTTAGGAGGCTGAACGAAGAGATTTGAACCCCAGCAACAGAGCGGCGACAATCATGAAGCTGCCACCAATCCGATCCAGCCACAATCTGGCGGGCCCCGTTAGCCGATTGGCTAACCAGCTTGCACTGCCGCCGTAGGCCACCAGAAACAAGCCGTCGATTGTTAAGTAGGTGGCAGAGAGAACCGTAAACTGCATCCAGAACGGTTGCTGCGCATCTATGAACAGCGGAAACAAAGCTGCGAAGAATACAACCGCTTTTGGGTTTGCCGCTGAGGTGATGAAGCCTTGCAGCCAAAGAGCTTTGCGACTGCTCAGGTGGGCCACTTTTGAGGCCTTGTTCTCAGCTTTCAAAATCATGCGCAGGCCCAGGAACACGAGATACGCTACGCCCAGCCACTTAATCACTGCCAGCGCCGTGCCAGATGCGGCGATGAGAGCGGCAAGGCCGAGGCCCGCCGCCAGCATCTGCAGTAAATTCGCAGTCAAATCGCCCGCTGCCGTGAACAATCCACGTCCCAATCCATTCGCGGCTGAATTTGACAACATCAGCAACTGGCTGGGCCCCGGAGTGCTCATCAACAGCAATACCGTAGCAACGTAGGTGATCCAGGTATCGAGGGTCATTTTGGGGCGCTACTTCCTTCCGGGGGTCCCATCGAACTTTTTGTCGATATCGGTCCAGCAATCGATGTAATCATCCTGCAATGGCGCTTCGTTCGCCGCAAACGCGGTCAGATGCTGCGGGAAGCGTGTTTCGAACATGAACGACATGGTGTTGTCGAGCTTATCCGGACCCAGATTAGAATTGGAGGCTTTTTCAAAGGCTTCCTTATCCGGTCCATGCGGGATCATCATGTTGTGCAGGCTCATGCCACCCGGGACAAATCCCTGCGGCTTGGCGTCGTACTGGCCGTAAATGTTGCCCATCAGTTCCGACATAATGTTCTTGTGATACCAGGGTGGGCGGAATGTATCTTCCATCACCATCCAGCGTTCACGGAACAGAACAAAGTCGATATTGGCGGTGCCGGGTTGACCCGAAGGAGCGGTCAGGACGGTAAAGATAGACGGATCCGGGTGATCAAACAGGATCGCACCGACCGGGCAATAGGTACGCAGATCATACTTATAGGGCGCGTAATTACCGTGCCACGCAACCACATCCAGAGGGCTGTGCCCGATTTTCGTCGTATGGAACTGGCCACACCACTTGATCGTCACCGTAGAAGGCACCTCTCGGTCCTCAAACGCTGCGACTGGGGCCTTGAAATCGCGCGGGTTGGCCATGCAGTTGGCCCCGATCGGTCCGCGACCGGGCAGCTCGAATTTTTGACCGTAGTTTTCGCAAACAAAGCCACGGGCCGGGCCTTCCAACACCTCGACACGGTACAGCAGCCCGCGCGGGATGATGGCGATCTCTTTGGGCTCCAGATCTATGATGCCCAGTTCGGTAGCAAAGCGCAGGCGACCTTCCTGTGGAACGACCAACAGCTCAGAGTCGGCTGAGAAGAAATAATCATCCACCATCGATTCCGTTACCAGGTAGATGTGGGTCGCCATGCCGACCTGAGTGTTCACGTCACCGGCGGTGGTCATCGTGCGCATACCTGTCAGCCAGTTCAGGCCTTCGTCAGAATGCGGGACCGCATCCCATCGATACTGGCCAAGGCTGATGACATCCGGATCAACGCAAGGTGCTGATTTCCAATATGGAAGATCAATTTTTTCGTAGCGATGTGAATGTTTTACCGATGGGCGGATGCGATAGCACCAGGTCCGCTCCGGCGGATTTGCGGTAAAGGCTGTGCCACTCAGCTGCTCGCCATAAAGGCCATAGTTGCACTTCTGAGGGCTGTTCATGCCTTGGGGCAAAGCGTCGGGCAGAGCTTCGGTTTCAAAATCGTTGCCAAAGCCGGGCATGTATCCGGCATGCGTGCCAACAGGAGTGCTGGCCTGGGTCATCTGATGCGGGTCGGTCGGACGATTCATCGTGTGTTCCTCCGTTTACTGCTTGTCGGATAATAGTTGATTTTGTAACTAACAAGCATGACACATCACGAAAATGACGAAAAAGATGAGTTTGATCTGCGGAATTTCCTGCCATTCCTGCTGAATCAGGCCGCTGAAGAGAGTGCGTTGGAGTTTCAGCGCGTCTATAAGAATCGCTACGGACTGCTGCGCACCGAATGGCGCGTCCTGTTCCATCTGGGCAATTATGGTGAGCTGACAGCCAAAGACATTGGCCTTCAGGCAAAAACGCATAAAACCAAGATCAGCCGGGCCGTCCACAAACTAGAGCAACGCCGTTATCTCAAGCGTGAGCGGGATGAGAGGGATCGCAGAGTTGAGCGCTTGACGCTAACACCCGCCGGGCAAACCGTGTATCGTGAACTTCGTAGTTTCGCTGAGGAATATGACGCCAGACTGACTGCAAAGTTCACCAAGGGCGAGGCTGCACTGCTGAGAATGATGTTACGTCGTCTCGCAGGTATGGAGTGACCACTGGTAATCGCGAGGTGGTGTTCCCAGATAAGCACTGGGACAGACACAGGAAAAAGAAATGACAACGACGGAGACCCCTGCCGCGAATGCGAATGATCTGATCGAATGGCTGGTCACGCGCGGGTTGGAAGGGGCCGAGCAAGAAGAGCTTTTAGACGGATATTGTAATCGGCTGGTCGAAATGGGCATCCCTCTGATGAGGTTTCATGCGGCACAATCGACACTGCATCCCGTCTATGGCGGAACTGGCTATAGCTGGTACCAGGATCGCGGTGGTGAGTATGCGACTTTCGAATATACGGAAGAGCCTAGTGAGGTATGGCGTAACAGCCCTCTATTCGCAATTTTGAACGAGGATCTGGATGATCTGCGCGAACGGCTTGTGGATCAGAACGAGCCCAGCCGGTATCCATTGTTGAACGAGCTGCGCGAGATCGGCGCGACTGACTACTATGCAACCGGAGTTTCTTATGGAGCTTCCGGACACATTCCTGCAAACGGCACTCAGAAAACCGGTGATGGGGTTCTGATGTCCTGGACTAGCAACGCCTCTGATGGATTTCAGGAACGCGACATTTCCCTAATACACGAGGCTCTGCCGCATCTGGGGCTGGCTCTGAAATCTGCGAAAAATGATAAGTTGGCTCGCGATCTGCTGCGCGTTTATCTGGGACGCGACGCTGGTAAGCGCGTCCTTTCAGGTGAAATACGGCGCGGTTCGCTTCAGCAGATAGATGCGGTTATCTGGAACTTTGATCTCGAAGGGTTCACCAGCCTTTCCGAGGAGATGCCGGGAAACGAGATCATCAAGATGCTGAATGATTACCTCGACGTTGCGGTGTCTGTTGTGCACGAATGCGATGGCAGCATTCTCAAGTTCATGGGTGATGGACTGATGGCCATGTTTGACGTGGGTGAGATTGATGCTGACGCCCGCGCAGCCCTGCGCGCGGTTGCTGTACTGCAGCAGCGTATGGCTGATCTTAACAAGAGACGCGAAGCAGAAGGGTTGCCGACTGCGAACTTCACACTGGCTTTGCATGCAGGTGAGATTCTGTATGGGAATATCGGGTCCGAGAACCGATTGGACTTTACGGTCATCGGTCCCACAGTGAATCAAGCTGCACGCATCGCGGAAATGCACCGGTCGCTTGGGCAGCGCATTCTGATTTCTGACGATGTGGCGCGTGCAGCGCAGCCCTGTGCGCAAAACCTGATCTCAGTCGGCCGCTACATGTTGCGCGGCGTACCTGAGCCCAAAGAGCTGTTTACGATATACCGGCCTGCGGCTTAGAAATCGACTTCCACGCCCGGCAGGTTCAGTTCGCGCATCATGTCGCGTAGTTCCTGCCGCGCAGCGATGTTTGAGATATTCAGCTGTTTGACCCCGATATCCTTGAGGTCCAGCAGAGTAAGCCCGCGGGGGAACAACTCACGGAAAATCACACGTTCCGAAAAGCCCGAGGCGACACGGAAACCAATCCTCTGCGAGAGCATCTCAATCGCGCGCTGCATCTTTTCCTTGTTGACCATACGCTGCGTACCGACACGGTTGCGTACCACCACCCAATCAATCGGTTTTAGGCCGGCCTGTGCCCGCAACTGGCGCGCGTTCCAGACCATCTCGGAATAGACTGAAGGGCCAAGAATCTTTTCACCTTTTGAATCGATCCGGGCCAGAAGGTCGAAATCGATGAAGCTGTCGTTCAGCGGCGTAATCAGCGTATCGGCGAGCGAATGTGCCACCTGGCTGAGGCGAGTGTGAGAGCCCGGACAGTCTATCAGGATGAAGTCACTATCACTTTCAAGCTCAGCAACAGCAGCAGACAGGCGGTGATCATAGATGTTCTCGCCCGGTTTCAGCGTACTGGCGTCAATCTCGGGGAGATCGTGATGCCGAGGGCTGGGCAGGGGGGCTTCTGCGCCATTCAGGAAATTGACGCGGTTCTCGAAGTACCGTCCAAGGCTGCGTTGCCGCAGGTCAAGATCCAGTGTGCTGACCTTATGACCTAACCGGGCAAGTGCCGTTGCCACATGCATCGATACGGTCGATTTGCCTGCGCCACCTTTTTCGTTCCCGACGACAATGATATGTGCCATGCTTGTATTCCCAAGTCTCGCCGTGTTTGTCTACACGTTGTTGTTGGCCACTATATGTTGTGGCGGCGCCGAAGGGAAGAACCCCAGACGGTTCTGTGTCGCAATATCAGTCTCTAATTTGGAAAATCTCGCAATGATCGTGGCTTGCACCCCACGCTTGCCAAAGGCCTTGGCCTGATTCACTGTCAGGATTGGGGTTTCGGCGGGGAGGGCCGGGATTGGATCACCTGTTTCTGAACGTGTTGAACGTGGTTCTTCCGGTGCTGATTTGCGCAGGAGTCGGTTATAGCCTGGCCCTGCTTAAGGCACCATTTGACAACAAAGTTGTGGGTGGCATCGTATCCAGGGTCGGGTATCCAACGCTTATCATCTCGCATCTGTCCGCGACCAAGCTCGAAATCAGTACTTTCCTCGATATGATGGCGGCGGCAGCACTGGCTATTGCAGCCTTTGGGGTACTGGGGTTTGCGACCCTCAAGATACTGCGGCTACCGGTTCGCGCCTTTCTGACGCCGTTGATGCACGGCAATGTGGGGAATATTGGTCTGCCCATTACGTTACTGGCGCTGGGCGATACCGGGATGGCCTATACTATGGCCTTTGTGGTGGTGGTGTTAATCAGCATTTTCACTGTTGGAATGTGGATACCGGCTGGAGAGTTTTCGCCCAAAAAGCTCGTCACCTCCCCGATTATCTATTCTGTGATCATCGCGCTGGGCCTTATGTCTACGGGGTACAGTCTGCCGCAGCCGGTGCTGAAGTCCTTTGATATACTGGGTGGCTTGTCGATCCCCCTGATGCTTCTGACACTGGGTCACACATTGGCCACGTTGCGGATCAAAGGTCTTGGTGTAGCGATGCTGCTGACGGCTTTGCATCTGGTTATGGCGGTCGCGATCGCCAGTACGTTGGTCTGGATTTTCGGGTTTGCGGGTGCCGAGCGGGGTGCGCTGATCCTGTGCTGTTTGATGCCATCCTCGGTGGCAACCTATCTGTTCATTGACCAGCATGTACCAGAATACGGGCCGGACGTGGCCGGGTTCATTTTGGTATCGACCATAGCAACTATTGTGACTCTGCCATTGGCGTTATCCTACTGGATCTGAGGGCTTTGCGAGATCTGAAGAACTGCTGCTTCAGTCGACCTGTCAATCCGCCAAACGTTAGGTAGGAAGCTGTTTTGTATAAACAAAATATTAATGTGTATTTTCCCTAAGCTTGACCGCAAGTCTGACGTGTGACTAGAATTCAGGATCGTATCCAGGTTGCGTGGAGACGAATGTAGTGAGTTTTGAACGTGAAGTTTATGCCGCATCACGCCGTTTTGCGCGGTCCGATGACCGTCGTGCGTGGTGGGAGTTGATAGTTAGTCTCACACTTTATACCGGTGCAATGGTAGCCGGGTTGTCGAGTATTGGAAATTGGTGGCTGATGGTGCCAGCTGTAGTTGTCGCAGCTGCTATGGGGCTGCGGATCTACATGATCCAGCACGATTGTCTGCACAGGTCCTTCTTCACCTCTCGAAATCTGAATGATCGGGTGGGCACACTGTTGTCGCCAATCGCGATGACCCCTTATCGCGCCACGCGCTATATTCATGGGCAGCACCACACGTATGTGAGCGACCTCGAAAGGCGCGATACATTCGAGATATTCACTATGACACTAACAGAGTGGCAATCCGCCCCTGCCTGGAAACGACTTCAGTATCGCATCTATCGAAGTCCGGTCCTGCTGATCCTGATCGGTCCGTTTGTGCTGTATGGCGTCTTGCGACGCATGCCGCTCTATGGGTTCAAAACCGGAGTAGGTGATCTGATCCTGCACAACCTGTTGCTTGGTGGCTACCTGGTGCTCATCTGGTGGCTCTCAGGATGGGGCGGCATAGCGTTCTGGGCCGCGTCCTTCTATTTGGCAAGCGTCTTCGGTGCATTGATCCCCTATGTTGTCCACAATTTTGAGGAAATCTTCTGGGGTAGACGCCCTGAGTTGACGTTCAAAACGGCGGCTCTTGAGGGCAGCGCGGTTCTGGACTGGGGCAGGCTGTTTGATTGGGTAACTATGAATATTGGTTATCATGACCTGCATCACCTGAACGCCAAGATTCCAGGCTACAAGCTCGGCACTGCTCACGCTGAGCTTGAGGCTGAGGGGCTGCTGCATTCCCGGAAGATCGGTTTTTGGCAAGGCCTCGGCTGTCTGCGATGGAAACTCTACGACGAAGAGAACGGGCGCATGGTTCCCTTTCCTCAGTACCAGCGCCGAGGCCGTGTCACTGCTGCAGAATGAGGGGGCGTCTGCTTTTGGCGATGACCTTTCTATTCGCCGCGTGCGGCGACAGCGGACCTGTTTATCCAATTCAGAGCGAGCTCTATGATTGGGTGAAAACTCCGGAGGCGATACATCCAGAATCCGATCAATCGCCCGTCATCTCTGATCCGGTTATTACGTTTCGCCTGAAGCGAGGCGAGAGGCAGTCGGCTCTAAGAGCTGGCGAGGATTGGCGGACTGGTCAGATCAGACTCTTCGGTTTTGACGTGCGGGTTGTGGGCAACATGTTGCCTTCGGAGGTCGTCGACGTATCGCAACTTTATCGGGTCGGGAGTCCTTCAACCAAGATCACTTCAGTGCAGCTTGATGCGAAACGAGGCGTAACCGTGTTTGGGCGCACGTGTATTGCCGCGAAAGACCTGGGTGCATGGCACAGGGTCGAGATGCGAATCCGGCTGCGCAACGATGACTTTGGGTATCTGGAGGTTTTCTGTGACCGAAAGCCAGTTTGGGCCAGAACAAACATCCGAACCACTTTCCCTCCGGTATGTCGCATCCGCGAAGGATGTAATTTGGCAGTGCCCGAGCCGCAGAGGTATGAGTGGCTGGTCGGTGTCATGGCAGATCACGGCGTGTCCAAACCTTTCACCCTGCAGATGCAGAGGTTGCATCACAGGCTGCTGATTTATACGCCAAATCGTGCTGGGAATTTGTGACACCTAGCCCACGGACTTGATCACCACCGCATGATGTTGGTTTTCACAAAAAAGGCCGTCCTTTCGGGACGGCCTTTTCTGAGAACAATCAGGTTGGGGTTTAGAAGCCCAGACCTTCGTATTTCTTCTTGAACTTCGACACTCGACCGCCGGCGTCCATCAGGCGCGACGAACCACCGGTCCACGCAGGGTGCGAGGAGGGGTCGATTTCCAGAGCCAGCTGATCGCCTTCGGCGCCCCAGGTGGATTTCATCTGTACTACGGAGCCATCGGTCATTTTGACGTTGATGAAGTGATAATCGGGATGGATGTCTTTTTTCATCTTTCCGCTCCTTACGCCTCGGCGCCAGCCTTGGGCTTGTAGTTGGTGACTTCTGCGATACGCGCGGACTTACCACGGCGCGAGCGCAGATAGTACAGTTTGGCGCGACGAACGCGGCCACGGCGGACAACCGTGATGCTGTCGATGTTGGTCGAATGCAGCGGGAACACACGCTCCACGCCTTCGCCAAACGAAATCTTGCGAACGGTGAACGAACCGGCGATGCCGTCGCCGTTTTTGCGCGCAATGCAGACACCTTCGTAGTTCTGCACACGGGTGCGCGACCCTTCGGTCACTTTAAAGCCGACACGGATGGTGTCACCGGCTTTGAAATCGGGGATGTCTTTCCCCAGGGCGGCAATCTGTTCCGCCTCAAGCTGTGCGATCAGGTCCATCGCAGTTTCTCCTATCTGCTCGTGGTTGGTCCACGAAGTTTGGGCACGGCCTGAGAGCTCTTGGTCTTCACCGGGTCCTGCGTACAGCCCGCCAGAGATCAGATCGAATGTTCCTTATGTCTGGTTCGTCTTGCCGCGCCGTGGCCGAAGAAAGCCGGGCGTCACGACATGATGCAAACCAAAACACCGGAGTCGCATGTCGCGACACCGGATTGCGCTGCTTTACGGGCTTTGGGGTCGGTGATCAAGCCCTTTGAGGCATGTTTTCCCAAGATAGCTGACTCTTTTGGCGGTGGGTTTTCGCCGCCCGCACAAATGCACCGTTGCCTTGATGCGTGGATTTGGCATTCTGTGGTCAATAATACGAGCAGAAATTTGAGACAGGAACAGTGATGCGCATTGCGATCTTGCTGGCACTCATGGGTGCTGTGCTTATGTCATGCGGCCGGCGTGGTCCGCAGCCTCAGGCCATAGAGCCTACACCGACTGCCGATGCCACAGCGCCCGCTGTAATCTATCCCAAATTCGGTGATGCTGATCCTCATGAGTGGGAGGGCCGCCATCCCGGACACTACCCTATCCACGGCCTCGATGTTTCGCGCTGGCAGGGTCCGATCGACTGGCATACCGCAAAAGCGTCGGGTGTCAGTTTCGCGTTTTTGAAAGCGACTGAAGGTGGTGATTTTGCGGATCCTTTGTTTGAGGATCATCGCAAGGGTGCACAGGCCGCGAATGTCCCTTGGGGCGCATATCACTACTATTATTTCTGCCGCCCAGCTGCAGAGCAGGCCCGTTGGTTTATTGAAAACGTACCCAAGGGCGCGGACCTGCCGCATGTGCTTGATATGGAATGGACCCCACATTCCAAAACCTGTACTTTGCGCCCTGATGGCAAAACCATCCGCTCCGAGGCGCAGAAATTCCTGAACATTCTGGAACGGCACTACGGCCGCAGACCCATTGTTTACACCACCGTGGATTTCTACGAGGACACCGATATCGGGCGCCTGCCAAAAACCGACTTCTGGCTCCGATCGGTGGCCGGGCATCCGCGACAGGTTTACCCGAATGCGATCTGGCGTTTCTGGCAGTATACCGGGACCGGGCTCGTGCCCGGCGTGCAGGGCAAGGTGGATATCAATACCTTCAACGGCACGCCGGAGATATGGGCCCTTTGGAAGGCCGGCAACTACTACTGATGCAGTTAGTTGCCGTAGGTCTCGATGGTGCCACCACCAATCAGATGGCCCAGTCGGCGTTCGCGCTCGTCGCCAAAGGAATTGTTTAGCCAGAACACTTCACCATCGGCCAGTTCGCGGCGCTTGAAACCACGCTCGGCCAGACAACGATGTACCTGATCGATTTCTCCCTGCGCTCGAAGACTATCCTCAGCCGGGATCGTCACTAGGGGGCCTATCACTACGCCAGCTATGAGAATGCTGGTCATGTAGCCCCCGACCACGGCGGCATTTCCACCTTCCGACGTCTCACCAATACAGGATTCCATAGCAGAGCGCGTTGAGTGCAGGTTATGGCCATCCTGCGTAGGGATATAACGCTCAAGTGGTTTTGTGGTGCAGGCCGAAGCAGCCAGCAGCGAAAGAACTAGTAACTTTTTCATTAAGCAGCCCGAATCGATTTATTCTGCAATTGCTTTTTTCAGCATCTTTATGCGTGAGTATATTGAGACTAAAACAACCGCAAATCGCAATTTGTCAAAACTCAACCCTGCGTCCTGTGCGCCACAGTCGGGATATCAATCAGAGTTTTCGTCGTGTGATTTCAGGTAGCTATCCCACACGTCGGGCCGTCTTTCACGCGTGATGTTTTCTGCCATTTTATGGCGCCACTCAGCGATGCGGCCGTGATGGCCCGACATCAGCACCTCGGGAATCGGTCGGCCTTTCCATTCCGCAGGACGCGTATATTGAGGATGCTCCAGCAGCCCCGATGAAAAGCTCTCTTCTTCGGTCGAAGCCTGATTTCCAAGAACTCCGGGGATCAATCTAACGGTAGCATCGATCAGCGCCTGCGCCGCAATCTCACCGCCGGTCATGACAAAATCGCCCAGCGATACTTCTTGAACGCCGTAGTGTTCCAATACTCGTTCATCGACGCCTTCAAACCGCCCACACAACAGTGTCATACCATCACACCGCGCCAGATTTTGCATCATGCGCTGATCCATTCGGCGACCGCGCGGGCTGAGATAGATCAGGGGCCAGTTGCCTCGGATACCTGCCATCGTGTGCTCGATTGCTTCGCCAAGAACATCGGCACGCAAAACCATACCCGCACCACCGCCTGCAGGCGTGTCATCCACGTTGCGGTGCTTGCCGACACCAAACTGTCTCAGATCAGTGGTTTCCAGCTGCCACAGTCCTTCCTGCAGCGCTTTGCCCGTCAGGCTTTCGCCGAGCACGCCCGGAAACGCCGACGGAAACAGCGTAATTATCTTTGCCTTCCATACACCATGAAGATCCGGCGTTGGTGTCATCAGCTCGCGCGGTTTCAGGGTCGGCCGGATAGCCTTGCGGCCATGGGATTTGCTGGGTTTGTCAGTCATGTCGTGGCAGTCAGGCTATTTTGAGCGGATTGGATGAGACCTGCTTTCTGTCTGACAAGCTCCGTATCGTCCAGTCCGGAACGATTTAGTTGTAACATCTGGGCAAGGGTGTTTTCAGGCAGACGCGGATTGGCGCGGGTTGGGCCAATCAGTTGGGACGCCTTACTGAGACGCAGGCCCAGAAATTCCGCGAACGGGCTGCCGGGGCCGTACTCTCTGTCAACCATTTCTTCAAGCCATTGGGTTTGAACATCGATCGATGGCAACCGCTCCTGAATGGCTTCAGCAGCGGTCCGAAGTGAAGGCAGCGTGTCAAGATGCGATCGGTAGGTTTCGAAGTCCTGAACCAGGCGCAAGCGTTGCAGATCGTGTGCCCAGAGGCTGTAAAGCCAGCTGCCGCGCTGCCTCAGGGACAGATAGATAGTAATATCGAGTTCTTCGCCTGCGAACCGATTACGAATTGTGTCAACCAGGCAGGCGGCAAGATCGGGTGCGGCTTCATAGCCAACCGCGACGTTGCGGCTGGGGCGCAGGCCCGAGAAGTTTTCTTCGCTTAGAATAAGACCGCGCTTGGTGCCAAAGTTTGTGGCCTCAAGGAAGTCGCGCATCTGATCGCCGAAATCGGCCAAGGTGCGTGCAGTACCATACAGAGAATGCCGGGTTGCGGCATCGGCCAGACCAGTTTTTCTGGTTTTGTATGGCAAGACCAATGCGTAGTGAGGCCAGATCAACTCGCGATTTTCGAAGAGGAACGATTGCGCGGCCGTGACGCCGGTTTTGTGCAGGCCTAAATGCAGGAAAACCCGCCGCATCAAAACAAACCATCGGGCGGATCGGCGACAACACGGCCACGTTCCAGATCAACTGTGGGTACGTTTGCAAGCGTAAACGGCAACAATACCGTGGCCTTCAAGCCAGGCCCGTGAACTTCCAACAGATCGGCTGCGCCATGGTTCTGTACTGATTTTACGCGCCCCAACAGGGCACCTCCGGTATCATAAACTTCCAACCCAATGAGGTCAGTATGATAGAATTCATCATCCGGCAGCGAGGGTAACTGATCCCGGTGCGCAAACAGACGCAGGCCTTTGATAGCATCGGCCTGTTCTTTAGTCTCAACTCCCCCCAAACGGGCGGCGAAACCATTCTTGATCGCACGCGTCAGGACCAGAGGATACCGTTCCGCACCGTTCTCGTCGGTCAGAGGCGAGTAGGTTTCGATATCTTCAGGAACGGCGCAATAGCTTTTGAGCCGTACTTCGCCGCGCACCCCGTAAGAGCCGGCAATACTTCCGACACAGATCAAATCAGTCATTGGGCGCTTCCGATGCTACACATAGTCCGTTCTGCCAAACACCACGTTCGGCACAGGCCTCGCGTTGGTTGCTGCGTTCAAAGAACACGCCCACAATAAATGCGATCAGCAGCAGGATGGGAAGTCGTATCAGTCCAAACATCTGCCTCTACCGCGTTTCGAGATGCAATCGGGCGCTGCGCTGTTCCCAGCCAGCGCGTTCAAGTTCGGGCCGTTCTGACATTTCTTCCGGCCAGCCTACACAGTAATAGCCGACCAGAGACCAATCGTCAGGCACGTTCAGGTCACGCTTCATTCGTTCGGGATCAAGGATCGAGACCCACCCCAGACCCAACCCTTCTGCCCGCAAGGCGAGCCAGAACAAGGTGATCGCGGCGACGACGGAATAGCGACGCATCTCGGGCATTGTGCCCGCGCCCAACCCCAGTCCTTTGTTGGTCGACTCGTCGGAAAAAACGGCCAGTTGAACGGGCGCTTCCTGCATGCCGGACAGTTTCAGGCGGCTGTACTTCAGCGCTTTGTCACCCGAATAGCCTGCAAGGGCCTGTTCATTGGCGTTTTGGAAATTCTCCAGCGCTGCGGCCCGTGCCACCGCGCTTTCGACGCGAATGACGCGCCAAGGTTCGCTCAGCCCAACCGAAGGGGCCAGTCGAAATGTGTCGAGGCAGCGCATCAGCACTGCCTCGTCCACAGGGTCGGTGCGAAACCGGCGCACATCGCGCCGGAGCCGCATCAACAGTTCGAACTGCGTGCGGAATTCGTCAGTGAATGTCTGATCCTGCACGCGCCCGCCTTGCTTATTCTTCAGCAGCAGCTTCTTCAGCCGGAGCAGCAGCGGCCTCAGCAGCTTCAGCTGCCTTCGCGGCTTTCTCTTCTGCGCGCTCCTGAGCTTTCTTGCCCGGGGTACCCTTGTTCGGGTTGTTGCGCTCGGCCTTGTCGCGTGCGCCTGCAGCTTCCAGCATACGTGCGATACGGTCAGTCGGCTGCGCGCCCTGGTCCAGCCAATACTGGATGCGCTCCATGTTCATTTTTACGCGCTCTTCGCTGTCTTTCGGCAGCAGCGGGTTGTAGGTGCCCAGCTTCTCGATGAAACGGCCATCGCGAGGCATGCGGCTGTCAGCAGCCACGATGCGATAGAAGGGACGTTTTTTCGAGCCGCCGCGGGCGAGACGAATTTTCATTGCCATGGTGGTATCTCCTTTGAATGGCATCACGCCGGGGGCGTGTCGTTTTAGTAGACCGGAGCAGATCCGGTTATTTCTGGTGTTTCTTGTGGTGTCGGATGACTTCCTGAATGATGAAATTCAGGACAGCCTTGGCAAAGTCGGGGTCCAGATCCGCCGTTTTCGCCAGGTCTTCTAACCGTGCGATCTGCGCTGCTTCGCGCGAGGGATCGGACGGGGGAAGGTCGTGTTCGGCCTTGAGCTTGCCAACGGCCTGCGTGTGCTTGAACCGCTCGGCCAGCGTATAGACGAGGATCGCGTCCAGCCGATCGATGCTTTCGCGATGCTCTTTCAGCAGCGTAGCCGCACGCGTCACAGGGTTGTTCATTGGCTAGTCCTTTCGGTGCTCAATGCAGGTTCGGAGAGGTCGATCTTTGGGTGGCGCCAGATTTCAGCGCGTTTGCCAAGCAATTCGCCTTCGCGTTCGTATCTGGCACCAAGACGTTCTGCCAGCGCCCGGGAGCGGTCGTTGGCGTGCGCGATATAGCTGATTACACCGTTCAGGCCCTGATGGCGTGCAACGTGATCGCGCGCTGCCAGTACCGCCTCAAAGGCCAGTCCTTTACCTTCAGCTTCGTGCAGCAGCGTCCAGCCCAGTTCAGGTTCATCCCAGCCGGGCGCATCTATAATTCCAACCCAACCAACGAAGGTGTCGCTGGCTTTCTCGGTCAAATGCCACAGGCCATAACCTTTCAGCGCCCAGTGTCCCAACCGGTTGGTCAAAGAGCTCCAGCTTTCCAGTGCGTCCTTCGGCCCACCGACCATATGGCTGCGTTCGGTCGCAAAGAAGCTGATCATGCCCGGTAAATCATCCTGCTGTGGCGCGCGCAGGATCAGGCGATCCGTTTCAATCGAAGGAATGGTGTAGGTTGTCATGCGCCCACCTCCGACAATTGATCGGGGCCGGGGTGGCGATACACCAGTTCGGTTCCATGTGACACATTCTGATAGCTGCGCTCGTAGTGCGCACCCAGCCGCTCAGCCAGAGCGATCGATCGGTCGTTGCCAGGGAAGATATTCGAACTCAACGTATCGAAGCCTAAAACTTCATAAGCATAGCGGCGGGCCTCTTCAGCGGCTTCGCGAGCAAATCCTTTGCCTTCGCTTCCGGCGAACATGACCCAGCCGAGTTCCGGTTCCGGCCAGCCTTCGGGCCCCCAGATGCCAACAAAGCCCACGGGCTGACCGTCGTGCGTTTCGACGGTCCAGAACCCATAATCATGCAGAACCCAATGGCCGATCATGCTGGCGAACCAGCGCCAAGCCTCATTACGGTTCATCGGGCCGCCAAAACCCCAGCTTCGATCCTTGTCGGCAAAGAAATCGGCGACATTTTCAAAGTCGCGCTCCTCGGGGCCGCGCAGGATCAGGCGTTCGGTTTTGAGTGTGGGAATCTGGAGGTCGATCATGCGTAGGCCTCCATCCCGCCGTTCACTAGATCAGCAGGCCCCGGGTGACGCCAGACTTCCATCGTGCCGAATTTGGGATGTTCATAGATGCTCTCGAACCGCGCACCCAGCCGTTCCGCGACAGCCTTGCTGCCCGCGTTCTGGGGATCGATCAAGGAGATCGATGTTTCCCATCCCAAAGCGTCATAGGCATAGGTTCGGGAGGCCTGCGCAGCCTCGGTCGCATAACCCTTGCCGGTCGCGTTGTTCATCAGCGTCCAGCCGATTTCAGGTTCGGGCCAGCCAAATGGGCACCACAGTCCTACATGGCCCACATAAATGCCCGTGTCTTTTTCCTCGACCCCCCAGAAACCATAGCCACGCATGGCCCAATGACCCAGCAAGGTCGCCACCATGCGCCACGTTTCATCCGGACGCAGCGGGCCACCTACAAATTTTGATGCATCGCTGGCAAAGAATTCCGCCTCGGCCTCAAAATCCGCCTCACGCGGTGCCCGCATGATCAGTCGCTCGGTTTCCAGCGTCGGGATCGGCATCGCAAGTGTCATGCCTTCACCTCGCTGTAGCGCCAGACATGCTGGTCCGCACCAAACGCTTGCTCGGCAACAGTGTCACGTGTCGCCCCCAACCGTTGGGCGAGGGCATTCGAGCGGGCGTTGGACTGTGATACGTAGCTTACGAATCGGCCGGATCCGAGAAGATCAAAGCCAAAGTCACGCACGGCAGTGCAGGCTTCGGTGGCATATCCCTGCAGGCGATGCTGAGCACTGAACAGGTATCCAAGCTCGGGCTCTTGATCGTCCCATTCCAGCCCCAGAATAACAAAGCCTACGACTTGATCGTCATCTTTCAGTGTAACTGTAAAGAGGCCGTGACCGTGCAGAAGCCAACCGGATGTATAGTAGGAAAATTCTGTCCAGGCTTCCTGATCGGTATCGCCAAAACTATCTCGGCAAATCGCGGTCCAAACCGGCAGATCTTCCAACTGTGGAGCACGCAGAACCAGCCGCCGGGTCTCAAGGACCGGCAGGGTTGCGCGATACTGCGCTGCTGCCATCGCCGCCTTTCCGGACGGGGGCTGGGTGCAGCGTGCTGGCGTCACTTTTTCTTTCCGAACCCGCTCAGGCCCGGGGGCAGGGCCATGCCGCCACCCATTCCGGGCATACCGGGCATCTTGCCGCCCATCGCCTTAGCCGCTTGTTCCAACGCTTTGGGATCCATACCCGCGGCCATTTCCTCGGGCGACGGGCCGCCTTTGCCGAACATGCCTTTCATGGCCTGTTTCAGCATCTTGCCTTTGCCCATCTTGCCCATCTTCTTCATCATGTCCGACATCTGCCGGTGCATCTTGAGCAGCTTGTTGAGGTCACTGACTTCCATGCCAGAACCCGCCGCGATACGTTTCTTGCGGCTGGCCTGCAGCAATTGTGGGTTGGCGCGTTCGCGTTTGGTCATCGACTGGATCATGGCGATCTGCTGGCGCAGGATCTTGTCGTCCAGCCCGGCCTGATCCATTTGCTTGGCCATTTTGCCCATGCCCGGCATCATGCCCATCATGCCCTGCATGCCGCCCATCTGGATCATCTGTTCCAGCTGCATCTTCAGGTCGTTCATGTTGAACTGACCCTTGACCATGCGCTTCATCATGCGCTCGGTCTGTTCGATCTCCATCGTTTCCTGAGCTTTTTCGACCAGGGCAACGATGTCGCCCATGCCCAGAATACGACCGGCGATCCGGTCCGGCTCGAAGGTTTCGAGCGCGTCCATCTTTTCGCCCAGACCGACAAAGCGGATCGGCTTGCCGGTGACCGCGCGCATCGACAGTGCCGCACCACCGCGGCCGTCACCATCCATCCGGGTCAGGACCACGCCCGAGATGCCGACCTTGGCGTCGAATTCCTCGGCCACCTCGACGGCAACCTGACCGGTCAGGCCATCGACGACCAGCAGGGTTTCGCGCGGGTCAACCGCGTTGCGGACCTGCTCGACCTCGTCCATCAGCACTTCGTCGATGTGCAGACGGCCCGCCGTGTCGAGCATGTAGACGTCATAGCCGCCCAGCGTCGCCTGCTGCTTGGCGCGCTTGGCGATATCGACAGGCTTCTGGCCTGGCACGATCGGCAGCGTATCAACGCCAACCTGCGTGCCAAGAACCGCCAGCTGATCCATCGCCGCCGGGCGGTAGACGTCCAGCGAGGCCATAAGGACCTTCTTGCCTTCTTTTTCTTTCAGGCGCTTTGCCAGTTTCCCGGTGGTGGTCGTCTTACCCGAGCCCTGCAGACCGACCATCAGGATCGGCGCGGGCGGGTTGTCGATCTTCAGCTTGCCGGGGTCTTCTTCGCCACGCAGCACGTCGACCAGCGCGTCGTGCACGATCTTGACGACCTGCTGGCCCGGTGTGATCGATTTGGTCACGGCCTGACCAGTGGCCTGATCCTGTACCTTCTTGACGAATTCGCGGGCCACCGGCAACGAGACGTCGGCCTCAAGCAGGGCCACGCGCACTTCGCGAAGGGCGGTCTTTACGTCTTCTTCGGACAGAGCACCCTGTTTGGTCAGCCGGTCAAAGACGCCAGAGAGGCGTTCGGATAGATTTTCAAACATGCCTTCGGCCTCCTTAGCCGGTTTTCTGGTGGCGCGTCCTAGATAGGATACGTCGGTTAAATGCACAAACGCCCCCACGGGCGAAACTCGCTGGTGGGGGGCGATCCCTGAACGACTCAAGGGACCGGAAGATCAGACACTTCCGGATGTTTGCGGCGATTTAGGCCGATTGGCTGGCAGAGTCAACCTTGCGCGCGGGTAGCCAGTCATTGACCGCGTCGACCAGCCGCTGCGCGCCATGTCCGCTGACATAAGCTTCGACAATCGGGTGGCGACCCGCGCTCATGCCTTTTTCCAGGATCAGAACGGGGCGATGCATCTTGGACGTGGTCCTGTCGCGGCGGGAGGTGGTGGTTTCCACCTCAGCATGAGACAGGTTCGACAGCTCATGTTCCACAGTGTCATATCCAAAGACCGATTGGCGGCGGATCACAATGCTATTGCTGTTGCGGTCCAGTATAACCTGCACGCGGCGCACAAAGACACAGAAAGCGCCGATCCCCATTCCGCCACCGAACACGGCAAAGAAGAGGCCAAACAGAATGCCCTCGCCGCCTTCGGTTGCCATGAAAAGGCCAGCGCCGACAAAGGCAAGGATGAAAAAGACCAGTGAGATGCCGATAAACCAGGGCGTGTTAGACAGGATCAATTGGTCGGGTGTGTTACGCGTCACTTTCATGGCGGCACGCTAACACTGAATTCTGGCACTGTCGTGGCTTGAATTCGTCCGCGTGTTGCGCGATGAGCGCGCCAAACAGGAGGTTCCCATGGACGCATCATCTGCTTTTCAGGATACTTTGCCGCTCAGCTCTGACGCGCTGTTGGCGCGACTGGATGAATGGGGATTGGCTTATCTTCTGCATACCCATGTCCCGTTGCGCACGGTCGAAGACTCCAAAGCGGTCGAGGATCAGTTCATGGTGCCGGGTGAAAACGCTCTGCGGCTCAAGAACCTCTACCTGCGCGACAAGAAAAAACGGAACTATCTGGTCACGCTGGAACAGAGCCGCGAGATTGACCTGAAGGCGCTGGGTGCAGAGCTTGGGATCGGCAACCTGTCGTTCGGGTCAGCGGATCGACTGATGCAAAACCTCGGTATCCGTCCGGGCGCGGTCAGCCCCTTGGCCATGATCAACGGTGTTGAAAACAACGTGCGCTTCTTCATGGATGCTGCCGCTCAGCAAGCCGACGTCATTTATATGCACCCTCTGGTCAATGATCGAACCGTTGCAATGAAGCGTGAAGACCTGACAGCCTTCTTCGAGCGTATCAATTGCGAGGTGACCTGGCTGCCGTGACGAGTTCACTCCGCCAGAGCTTCGGAAAGTGCTGCTGCAACATGCGCGGCTGACGGGTTCACGAATAAGAAACCCTCTGCTTCGAAGAT
Source organism: Ruegeria arenilitoris (assembly GCF_013030265.1). Lineage (GTDB taxonomy): Bacteria > Pseudomonadota > Alphaproteobacteria > Rhodobacterales > Rhodobacteraceae > Ruegeria > Ruegeria arenilitoris_E. Next base: position 57,603 of record NZ_WPZQ01000006.1, on the reverse strand, counting down.
CGGGTCGTCCAGATGATCCGGGAAAGCCAGCGGTAATTCGGTGCATGCCAACAGAATGGCGGTTCCCGGATTGGCATGGCGTTTGCAGAAGTCCAGCAGGCGAGGGCGTGCGTTCCTGGAGGCGCCGCCGTAGAACTCAGTATCAATCATCGCCTGCATCTCTGCGATCTGATCGTCAGGCAGGCGTTCGTTTGCAGAGATCTCCTCTACCGCAAGTCGCTCCGCATAGTTGCTGGCCAGCATCGTAACTGTGGTTCCGAGAACCAGTGCCTTTTCAGCCCCTGTGTCAGCAGTTGCGTCTGCGGTTGCATCGAAAATGCTGAGGATGGGCATGGTAACCCCACGTCTGATCGCATGCAGGCGGGCATGCGGCGTGTTCGATGCGATGATTGCAAAGTCGCAGCCTGCGCGTTCCAGATTCAGAAGCGCCTTCCGGAAAACAGCATCGAATTCAGCCCAGCTGTCTTCTTCGCCGGATGTGCCACGTAGTGCACGAGTATGCGCCTGCACAACGGATTCGATTGCCATAGGAGGGATAGGAAGCGGTGATCCATGCCCGCGTTCGGAAAAGTGCTTGCTCGCTCCCTCAGCGATGGCTCTGTAGTAGTCGACTGTAGATGCCCAACCAACACCACCCAGAATACCGATCTTTTTCATGAGATCCGCCCAATCTGCCCAGATAGATTCCCGCGCAGATTGGACGTTTTGCCAGCATATGGCCAGAGGGGGATCAGGCGGCCAGTTCTGCTACTGCTTTTTGCGCGTTGGTGAGGGTGTTTTCAGGGTCCATTGCCATTTGATCGGCCGCAACGACGTCGACATCTGTAATTCCGATGAAGCCCAGCACGTGGCGTGCGTAACCGGATGCATAGTCAATTTCGGACCCTACGGCCGTTCCACCCGAGGCAATTGCCAGAACTGCCCGCTTGCCTTCAAGCAGCCCTTTGGGCCCGTTTTCGGTGTAGCTGAAGGTCAGGCCGACGCGGGCAACAAGGTCAATCCACGCTTTGAATGCGGCGGGCACCGAAAAATTGTAGATCGGCAGGCCGATTACGATTGTGTCAGCCTCCTGCAGTTCCTGAACCAGTTCATCCGACAGGGCCAGTTGATCACGTTGCAGCGGATCACGCTGGTCCGCAGGGGTAAAGTTTGCCGCGATCCAGTCTTCGGTCAGCAGCGGCAAGGGTGTTGCCAGATCGCGGCGGATAATGCGACTGGCACCCAGATGTTTGACAACGCGGTCAGAGAGATCACGCGTTGCAGAGCCGGTGCGACGGGCGGACGCATCAATGTGCAGGATGGTTTTGGTCATTTCTTGAGGTCCTTTGTTCGGGGATTTTGCTTCTGCCTCCAATATGAATGTTGTGTAGATGAACAAAACTCGGATATATCAACATCAGTTGTTGGAAATTGCACAGTCGTGGTGATCATGGATAACTGGGATGAGGTAAGAACCGCCTATCAGGTGGCCCGGATGGGGACTGTTAGTGGCGCGGCCGAAGTATTGGGTGTGCACCATGCCACTGTCATTCGTCATATCGACGCGATCGAGGCCCGTTTAGGCGTCAAGCTATTCCAGCGTCACGCCCGCGGATACACCCCAACTGAAGCGGGAGAGGATCTGTTGCGTGTTGCGCAGGCAACCGAGGATCAGTTCAATCAGCTTGTCGGCCGGATGAAGGGACGTGGGGACGATGTTTCGGGAGAGTTGGTGGTCACATCACTGGCATCGTTGGCACCATTAGTCGTGCCTACACTTAGCGAGTTTCAGAAAACCCACCCCGAGCTTATCGTGCGTTATCTGACCGGAGATCGGTTGTTCAGGCTGGAATATGGTGAGGCACATGTGGCTATCCGCGCCGGTGCTGCGCCGGATCAGCCTGATAATGTTGTGCAGCCCTTCGTCTCGCAGGAGGTGGGCCTCTATGCCAGCAAGGGCTACATTGACCGTCGCGGAAAACCAACCGGCATCGAGGATTTTGCCAACCACGCCTTTGTTGGCAATGACGATGAAAACAGCCGTGCGCCGTTTTCCCAGTGGCTGCGCACCAATGCACCTGCCGAGGCGATCACTTTCCGCTGCTCGAACAATTTCACTGGCGCTGAAGCGGTTCGGGCCGGGGCCGGCATAGGATTTATGGCGCGTTGGGAAGCCGCACGTCATCCGGAATTGGAAGAGGTCATGGATCCGTTGCCCGAATGGTCAGGCAAACTGTGGTTGGTGACACATGTCGATCTGCACCGCACAACAAAGGTCCAGGCGTTCCTGACGTTCCTGAAAGAGCAGGCCAAGGATTGGCTGCCATGAGTTCTCAGGCCCGTGGCCATCTGGCCATGTTGGCTTTTTCTGCACTTGTCGCGGGCAGTTTTTCGCTTGGCTCAATGATCGCCAACGAGATTGCACCTGCCGCGCTAAACGCTGCACGATTTGCGATTGCTGCCGTCGTGATTGGTGTCGCTGCGCTGGTCACCACTGGCATACCGCGCAGTGCGGCCAAAGCACCCTGGCGCTATCTTGTGCTCGGCGGGCTGTTCGCGACCTACTTTGTGCTGATGTTCTACGGTCTGAAAACTGCACCGCCAGTCAGTGCTGCAGCCGTCTTCACTCTGACGCCTATACTATCTGCCATTGCCGGATGGATGTTGTTGCGGCAGGTCACGACCTCTCACATGGCCATGGCATTGTTAGTTGGGGCAGTAGGGGCTCTCTGGGTGATTTTCCGCGCAGACTGGCAAGCCTTTCACGCGTTTGAGATCGGTCAAGGTGAGATCATCTATTTCTGGGGGTGCGTCGCGCATGCGATCTACACCCCTATGGTACGCAAACTGAATCGTGGAGAACCAGCAGTGGTCTTTACATTCGGTATGCTATTGGCGGGATGTGCAGTTCTTTTGGTGTTCGGGTGGTCGGACATTCGCGCAACCGATTGGATGAACCTTCCGCCGATTGTCTGGATCGGGCTGTTCTACGTGGCGATTTTTGCAAGTGCCGCTACTTTCGTGCTGCTTCAATACGCAACGCTCTATCTGCCATCGGCGAAAGTCATGGCCTATACCTATCTGACACCCAGTTGGGTCATCCTGTGGGAAATCGCACTTGGAAACGGTGCCCCAACCGGGATGATCCTGATCGGAGTTGCATTGACTGTGATCGCGTTGCTGATGCTGCTGAAGCCTGAAGAGGAAGGACAGGCAGCGCATCGATCCCGCAGTCGCGAAGGCTAGGATTGTTTGCCTTCTTGTTCCCCAAGGTTTTCGGTTTCGAGAAAGCGTTCAAAGGCGTCCAGATTCACCGGTTCAAATTGTCCGAATCCCTGCATCCAAACTGAAGCCTGTCTCAGGGCGTCGGGCTCCAGCTTGCACCATTTCACCCGGCCCCGCTTTTCCTGAGAAATAAGCCCGGCCTTGGTCAGAATGACCAGATGTTTCGAGATCGCCGCTAGCGACATCTCGAATGGTTCAGCCACATCAGTGACGGCCATGTCATCCTCAAGCAGCATCGCCAGGATGGTGCGGCGCGTGGGGTCGGCAAGGGCCGCGAATACAGTGTCGAGATCGCTGGACATGGCTCCTTCCTAATATGCAGGAAGCTGTTTGACAATTTCCGAGCCCACGCCATGCTGCGCCGAAACTTGGAGGGGGGCGTGACGATGCCACTGAAATACTGGCTGGTGATCTGCGTCCTTGGCATCGGCTGGGGCATGTCCTTCATGTTCAACGCCATTTTGCTGCGTGAGCTTGGGCCATTGTCGGTCTCGATGGGGCGCGTGGGCTTTGGGGCGCTGGGGTGTTGGGTTTACGTGTTGGGTAGGCGTTTGCCGGTCCATCTGACCGTTGGCCGAACTGCGGGGCTGTTGGGCTTTGGCGCGCTGAGTTACGCAGCGCCATTTGCGTTTTATGCGCTGGGCCAGCAGCATATCGGCGCAGGTGTCGCCGGTATTGTTAATGCCACAACACCAGCCTTTGCCGTCATCGTCTCGCATTTCTGGCCCGGAGGTGAGCGGGCCACACTGCTCAAGTCATTGGGTGTGGTTTGCGGGTTTACCGGTATCGTCGTTCTATCACTGCCGCTCTTGCAGTCGGGTGCGAAGTCCGAGTTCTGGGCCATTCTGCTGATCCTGCTCGCACCCGTTTGCTACGCTTTCTCTCTCAATTTCGCGCGCGCATTCCGGGACATGCCGCCGGTTGTTCTGGTGGCTCTTGCCCTAACAGGCGCGACGCTGTCGATTGCCCCACTGGCACTTTGGCGGGAGGGACTGCCGCACATCACGCGTGCCGAGACTTGGGCCTCACTTCTGATGATCGGATTTGTCCTGACCTCGGTGGCATTCATTGCGTTTTATTGGCTGCTGCCAAAGGTGGGACCGACCAATATCTCAACAGTCACCCTGATCGCCCCGGTCTCGGCGCTGGTGCTCGGGACATCTGTTCTGGGGGAGACACTTTTGCCGGAGCATCTGGTCGGCATGGCGGCCATTTTCGCGGGCCTTTTGCTGATCGATGGGCGCATTGTCAGACGTTGGCAAGCGGATAGGGAATACAAAGATCAACCAAAAGGTTGAATATGCGGATTTAGCTACAATCGCCGAATTTGCCAGTCTAACTCTGTGGTCGCATCAGGTGCGCGTTGTAATTAAAGTTTATAAAACAATGCCTTAACCGATCTCGAACTGCGACCTCAATAGCGTTGACTCTGCGCCCCATGCCCCTTAGCACCTAGCCTCAAGACAGTGCGAGGAAACCGCCCGTGACCGATGATGACCAAAAGCAGCGTATGGCGCAGCTTGAGGCCAAGATTGCGGCGGCGAAAAAGGCCAAAGCGCCAAAGCCTCGTGCAGATGCTGACGTGTCCGGTGGCGAGCTTGCCTGGAGGATGGTCATCGAAATGGTTTCCGGTCTTGGGATCGGATTTGGCATCGGATACGGGCTGGACAGCCTGCTCGGGACAATCCCGATATTTCTGGTGCTGTTCACATTGCTGGGCCTTGTCGCGGGCGTGAAGGTTATGCTCCGCAGCGCGAAAGAGGTTCAGGAGAAACAGACGGCGGCCCAAGAGCAGGCCGAACGAGACGAGAGGGACTGAACGTGGCGACCGAGACCACCGCAGCAGAAGGCAGCAGCCTGGTATTCCACCCAATGGACCAGTTCATTGTCAAACCACTCTTTGGCGGTGAGATTGCGTGGTACACGCCGACCAACGTTACACTGTGGCTGTTCCTGGCAATCGCTGCGATCTTCGCTCTGCTGGTTCTCAGCACTTCGAAGCGCGCCATCGTTCCGACCCGTATGCAGTCGGTGGCCGAACTGGCCTACGGCTTTATCTACAAGATGCTGGAAGACATCTGCGGCAAGGAAGGCGTCAAGTACTTCCCATATGTCATGACCCTGTTCATGTTCATCGTCTGCGCGAACTTCCTGGGCATGATCCCCATGTCCTTCACCACCACATCGCATTTCGCCGTGACAATCCCACTGGCGCTGTCGGTCTTCCTGACCGTGACCGTGCTGGGCTTTGTAAAGAACGGCGCAGGCTTTCTGGGCCTGTTCTGGGTCTCCAGCGCGCCTCTGGCTCTGCGCCCGGTTCTGGCGATCATCGAGCTGATCTCGTACTTCGTACGCCCGGTCAGCCACTCCATTCGTCTTGCCGGTAACGTCATGGCTGGCCACGCTGTTATCAAAGTGTTTGCAGGCTTTGCTGCAATCGCCGCGATCTCGCCCGTGTCCGTTCTGGCGATCACCGCAATGTACGGCCTTGAGGTCCTCGTGTCCTTTATCCAGGCGTACGTATTCACCATTCTGACCTGTGTTTACCTGAAAGATGCGCTGCATCCTTCGCACTAAGGTCTGATACCCCAACATCGAAACTTCCAATTCGTAAGGAGATACATCATGGAAGGCGATCTCGCACACATCGGCGCAGGCCTGGCAGCAATCGGTTCCGGCGCAGCCGCAATCGGGGTGGGCAACGTTGCAGGCAACTTCCTGTCCGGCGCCCTGCGCAACCCTTCGGCGGCTGCTTCGCAGACCGCAACCCTGTTCATCGGTATCGCGTTCGCAGAAGCCCTGGGGATCTTCGCATTCCTGGTCTCGCTGCTGCTGATGTTCGCCGTATAATCTGCGGAACCTGATCCTTACGCGCAGGTGGGCCCAAGCCATAGCGGCCCACCTGTTGTAAAGACAAGTTTCCGACGGAGGATATCATGGCGACTGAACCCCTTACAGAAGAGGTAGCTGGCTCGTGCGTCGACTCCTATGGCTCTGCCATCGGGATGCCACAGCTCTGCTTCGATTGGTTCCCCAACCAGATTTTCTGGCTGGTCATCACGCTGGTCGTCATCTTTCTGGTCCTGTCTCGCGTGGCTCTGCCTCGCATCGCGGCAATCCTGGCTGAACGTCAGGGGACCATTACAAATGACCTGGCTGCGGCCGAAGATCTGAAGGCCAAGGCGGTCGAGGCTGAAGAGGCCTATAACAAGGCGCTGGCCGATGCCCGTGCCGAAGCGCAGCGTATCGCTGCCGAAGCACGTGCGGAAATCCAGGCAGGTCTGGATGATGCGATTGCCAAGGCGGACGCGGAAATCGCTGCAAAGGCGGCTGAATCGGAAAAGGCAATTGCCGAAATCCGTGCCGGTGCGCTGGAAAGCATTCAAGTGGTTGCCAAGGATACGGCGGCTGAACTGGTTACTGCGCTGGGCGGCGAGGCGGATGCCAAAGCCATCGCCAGTGCCGTAGACGCGCAATCGAAAGGATAAGTGACATGCGGAACACTCTTGCCCTTATCCTGACCATCGGCGCAGCCAGCCCGGCATTTGCCGCAAGCGGCCCGTTCTTCTCGCTTGGCAACACCGACTTCGTTGTCACGCTGGGCTTTATCGTTTTCATCGCGGTTTTGTTCTACTTCAAGGTGCCGTCGATGATCGGTGGCGCGCTGGATAACCGTGCCGAAGGCATTAAAGCCGAACTGGACGAAGCTCGTGCCCTGCACGAAGAAGCCCGCAGCCTTCTGGCTTCGTACGAGCGCAAGCAGCGTGAAGTACAAGGTCAGGCAGACGCGATTGTCGCTGCTGCCAAGGAAGATGCTGCACTGGCCGCCGAGCAGGCCAAAGCCGATCTGGAAAACTCCATCGCACGCCGCTTGGCTGCTGCGCAGGATCAGATCGCGTCTGCAGAAGCTTCGGCTGTCAAAGAAGTGCGCGATCAGGCCGTGACCGTAGCAGTATCGGCAGCCAACGAAGTGCTGGCAAAGCAGATGACTGCTACTCAGGCGAACAAGCTGATCGATGCGGCAATTGCCGACGTCGGTGAAAAGCTGCACTAAAAGTTTCTGACCCGGTGGTTCCGCTGCCGGGTCTGAATTCTGAGAGGCGATCAAACTCTCGCAAAGCCTTCATATCTGAAGCACATCTACTCCATCAGCCATTATCACTGGATTGTACGCAGGTTGAGTTACGCCTGCGCCAGAGCCATAGCGCTATTGCAAGGGCTGTGATTGCGAGCTCAACTGCAAAGGTCCAGTGGTTCAGAAAAGACAGAATCCAGTGTGAATTGGTTGCCTGCACGACAACAAGCGGCTGCGAGTAGTCCGAATATGGCCAGGCCCATGCGATTTTGCCGACGATGGAATCCAGCGCCATATGAACAACTCCACCAGCACCGAAAAATGCGAGTAAGGTACCCGCCTTAGGGTGGAAAAGCCGTAGCGCAAGTCCAGCAAACAATATAGCGACCCAAACGACAGGTCGATGGGTCAGATAGGCGTGATGATGGTGGGCGCGGTTATCCACCAGATAAAACCAAAGCATGTCCAGATCAGGCGCAACTGCGCCCAGCATTCCTGCGGCGAATGCCAATTTTCCGACATCAGGTGTCGCTGTTCTGAAAATCAGATAGGCACCCGGCAGGTGGCCGATAAACATCAGTTTTGACCGGTTTCATGCGCCAGTCTCTGCTGGGCGATGGTTTCGTTCCTCAGTGCCTTCTGCTGATCCTCCATACATCGCTCGACAAAACTCAGGTGTTGCTGCACCGCTTTCCGGGCCCCCTGAGGATCGCGCGCCTGCAGCGCAGAATTGATGGCCCGATGCTGATCCAGAATCGAGTCTCTGGTTGTGCGTTGCTGGAACATCATCTGTCTGTTGTAGAAAACACCTTGGCGTAGCAGATCGAACATGGATCGCATCATATGCAGCATGACGACGTTGTGGCTGGCTTCGATGATCGCCATGTGAAACTGGGCATCCAGATGTGCTTCTTCCTCGGCTGCGTTGCGATCATGGGCGGCCTTCATCTTTTCAAAGATCGTCTGAATAACCTTAAGATCACTGTCTGATCCTAGCCTAGCCGCCCGCTCTGCTGCCAATCCCTCCATATCCCGGCGAAACGACAGATAATCGAATACAGCTTCATCATGGCTGCTGAACAACTGGATCAGCGCTGGCGAAAATGCCGAGCCCAGCACCTCTGCGACATAGATGCCAGATCCTGCCTTGGCGGTCAGCAGCCCCTGTTCCTGAAGCTCCGAAATCGCTTCTCGCAATGATGGTCGTGATACACCCATGCGTTCGGCCAGTTCTCGTTCCGAGGGCAGGCGTTCACCCGGGCGCAGAATGCCGCGCAGAATGAGTAATTCGATCTGGCGGACAACGGCCAGAGACAGCTTTTCGGTCTGAACTTTTTGAAAGGGCATGACTGTGTCGTTCTAAATTGGTCAAATCATATGACCACGTAAACCAGCCTGCTTCAAGAAACTGCATCATTCAAGTTCATTGAAATATTAGGTCAGAAATATTGACATTAAATTGTGTCGGCATAGGCTGCGCTGAGCAGAGTTCGGAGGAAGCTCATGTCAACGCATCACCTGTTCGCCACCCGTGCATCTCGAATGAAGGCATCCGAGATACGAGAATTGCTTAAGCTACTCGATCAGCCCGGGATTATCTCATTTGCAGGAGGCATCCCCGATCCGGCGCTGTTTCCAGTGGAAGGATTTGCAAACGCTTTTCAGGTGGCACTTGGGGTGGATCAACAGGCCCAGTCACTGCAGTATTCTGTGAGTGAGGGATATGTTCCACTGCGCGAATGGATCGCTGAGCACATGCGCCAGATTGGTGTGGAATGTGACATCGACAATGTGCTGATCACTTCGGGATCACAGCAAGCGCTCGACTATCTCGGTAAGCTTTATCTTTCTCCCGGTGATACCGCGCTTGTGGGTTGGCCGACCTATTTGGGGGCATTGGCGGCCTTCAACGCCTATGAGCCCCGATTTGACCGGATCAGCATAAATGGCAACCGAGGTGCGGCAGAGTATCGGTCCGGGGCAGGTGAGGGGGCGGTCAAGTTTGCCTATCTCTCCCCGGATTTCGCGAACCCGACCGGCGAAACCGTTGATCTGCGAGGACGGGAGGCCCTGCTCGATCTGGCAGAAGAGCTGGATTGCGCCATCATCGAGGATGGTGCTTATCAAGCGCTTCGCTACGAAGGTGAAGCGATCCCGCCGATCCTTAGTCTGGAACTGGCGCGCAAAGGATCGCTTGAGAGCTGTCGCACCATCTATTGCGGCAGCTTTTCCAAGACCCTGTCGCCGGGATTGCGGGTCGGCTGGGTCGTGGCAGCCAAGCCAATTATCTCTCAACTGGTTTTGATGAAGCAGGCGGCTGATCTGCACTCCGCTACGATCAACCAGATGGCGGTCTATCAGGTCGCGAGGGCAAGCTTTGATACCCACATTCCAATGCTCAGAAACGTCTACGGCGTCCGGCGTGATGCGATGTTGGCAGCATTGGAAGAGTATATGCCGAAGGAGGTTCAATGGACCAAACCAGAGGGTGGTATGTTTGTTTGGATCACTTTGCCTTCGGGTATGGATGGCGCTGATTTGCTGTCCAGAGCGCTCGAAACTGTCAAAGTGGCATTCGTGCCCGGGCAGGCCTTTTTCCCTGATGAAACGGGCGCAAATACCATTCGGCTGAGTTTCTCAAACTCTGACGAGGACACAATCCGAGAGGGCATTCGCCGGTTGGGAGAAGTGTTGTGCCGCTGAATCCGGAAAGGATCTGTTAACCAAATTGTCGCAAAGCTGCGGCATGATCCGGTACCTGGCCCTTCTGATGTTGGCAGCTTGCTCTGCGGGTACACCTCATTTCCGAGGGGTACCCGCTACGCGTGTTGCTGTGAACGGCAGCGTGTTTGACGTGCGGGTTCGAAGTGAATTGGCCGAAGCTGTGCGGGTAAACACACAATATGCCCCACGCCTCGGGCCGATCCGCGATCGGGCGGCACTTGCGATGGCGCAGGTTTCGGGCTGTCCCATTCTCGACGTGTTGGGCGATGCCGCAGTTACGGTTGGTGTACTTGGTTGTGATCGTGCGGCAGGGGAGCGCTTGCTGCTGACGGCAATTTCGACGCCAAACTATGAATGTATCGACTATGGCACCTACGAAGATGCAGGCAGTGACTTAGGCTATCAGGTTTTCGAATGTACGCCCTACTGAATGCGCGTATTTTCGCACGGTTTTGGCAAGATATTGTGGATAACTTGGCTCACTGGCCCATATCCTGCGTAACTCCGTTGACTCGTCCCCCATCCCTTGCGCAGACTTCGTGAACGTAGGAATCACGGAAAAAACGGCCATTGCGCTTTAGCAAACTCAAACTGACCGGCTTTAAAAGCTTTGTTGATCCGACCGATCTGATCATCGCGGATGGGTTGACCGGTGTGGTGGGGCCAAACGGCTGTGGCAAGTCCAATCTTCTGGAAGCATTGCGTTGGGTGATGGGTGAGAACCGCCCCAAATCCATGCGCGGTGGCGCAATGGAGGATGTTATCTTTGCGGGGGCTGCCACGCGTCCTGCCCGGAATTTTGCCGAAGTTGTCCTGACGATGGACAATTCAGAGCGACTGGCACCTTCAGGCTTCAATGACAGCGACCAGCTTGAGATTGTCCGGCGCATCACCCGCGATGTGGGCAGCGCCTACAAGACCAACGGTAAGGATGTGCGGGCCCGTGATGTGCAGATGTTGTTCGCGGATGCGTCGACCGGCGCGCATTCACCCGCGTTGGTAGGACAGAACCGTATTGCGGAACTGATCAACGCCAAGCCACGCGCCCGTCGGCGTATTCTGGAAGAAGCGGCCGGTATCTCGGGCCTCTACCAACGTCGGCACGAGGCCGAACTGAAGTTAAAGGGCACTGAGTCCAACCTGACGCGCGTTGATGACGTTCTCGAACAACTCGGGACACAGCTGGCGCAATTGGCGCGTCAGGCCCGTCAGGCTGCACGTTATCGCGAGATAGGCGAGCAACTGCGCCAAGCCGAGGGCATGCTGCTTTATCGTCGCTGGAAAGAGGCCGACATTGCCCGCCAGCAGGCCGAAGAAAAACTGCGCGAACGGATCACCGAAGCATCGCGCGCTGAGGCCGAAGCAAGAGCGGCAGCGGCGAAGCGCGCTGAGATTGAGGAAACCCTGCCGCCCTTGCGCGAAGAAGAGGCTATCGCCGCCGCGGTCCTGCAACGCCAGCAGGTTCAGCGTGATGCACTGGCCGATCAGGAAACCCGCGCGCGCCAGACCATAGAAACGCTGACCAATCGTATTCAGCAGCTTGGCAACGACATCGAGCGTGAGACTGGCCTGAACCGGGACGCCGGGCAGATGATCGAACGACTGGAATGGGAAGCCCGCGAACTGGCCAAAGCTGCCGAAGGTCACGAGGACAAGGTAGCTGAGGCCGCCGAAATTGCCCGCGAAGCTGCCTCGGTTTTGCAGGATCGTGAAGATCACCTGTCGCAGGAAACCGAGGATATGGCCCGCCTCGTTGCGCGCCATCAGTCTGCGCAACGGTTGGTCGAGGATAGTCGCAAGACACTAGCGCGTTCTGAAGGTGAAGAGGAGAAAGCCCGTTCGGCGGTGGAGGAGGCGCGCGGAGCGCTGACCCGTACCAGCGAAGCCTTTGAAACTGCTCAGGAAGCCGAGGAAGAGGCGCGCGAGGCTGCTGAAGCTGCCGAAGAAGCGCTGGCCGCTGCCGATGAGCTGCGCAATGAAACACAGGCGCGCGAAGCCGAAGCCCGGGCACAACGCTCTGAGGCAGAAGGTGAACTGGGCGCCATCCGAGCCGAGACAACGGCGCTGGCTAAACTGGTTGAACGGGATACGGCCGAGGGTGGGCAGGTGCTTGACCTGCTGCGTGTGGCGCCCGGTTATGAAAAGGCGCTTGGGGCTGCACTGGCCGACGATCTGCGTGCGCCTCTGGTCGAAGGGGATGGCCCTTCGGGCTGGGTGCAGGTGGCTGGATATGACAGCGATCAACCTCTGCCCGAGGGCGCCGAACCACTGGCGTTGCACGTCTCTGGACCGGACCGTCTGAGTCGTCGGATTGCACAGATCGGGTTGGTTGATGCCGATCTAGGCGCGCGGTTGCAAGCGTCGCTGAAACCCGGTCAACGGTTGGTGTCGCGCTCGGGCGATCTGTGGCGCTGGGATGGTTTCCGCGCATGGGCTGAAGATGCGCCAAGCGCTGCCGCCCTGCGGCTGGAGCAGCTCAACAAGCTGGAAGCGCTGAAACAGGAACTGACGCGTACCGAAGCGCAAGCTGATGGTGCACGCGCCGCGCATGAGGCGTTGTCACAGCAACTGGCGGATGTGACCGAAGCCGATCGTCGTGCACGCGAAGCGCGTCGTGCTGCCGATCAGCGCATGGCCGAAACCGCGCGCCAACTCAGCCGGGCTGAAGCCGACCGCAATCTGGCACAGGGCAAGCTGGAAACCCTGTCTCTGGCCGTGGATCGCCACAAGGAAGATGCCATGTCTGCTCGCGCTCAGCTGCGCGAGGCCGAAGGTGCGCTGACCGGGCTGGGTGATCTGGATAGCGCCCGCGCGCAGGTCGAGGATATCAAGCAAACGGTTGAAGCAGCGCGGATTACAATGCTGACCCATCGTTCGACCCACGACGAGCTGCGTCGCGAAGGTGATGCGCGTACCCGGCGAACTCAAGAGGTCACCAAGGATCTCAGCGGTTGGCGGCACCGTCTGGAAACTGCTGAAAAGCGTATATCGGAATTGGCTGAACGCAAGGAAAGTTCAGAAGAAGAACTGACCGAAGCCATGGCCGCGCCCGGTGAGATTGTTGAAGCGCGCGAAGAACTGAATGAGCTGATCGAAACTGCCGAGGCGCGCCGTGCAGAGGCAGCGGACAGGCTGGCCGAGGCAGAAACCCAACAGCGTGAGGTTGTACTGGCCGAGCGTGAGGCAGAACGCCTAGCATCCGAAGCACGCGAAACGCGAGCGGCTGCCGAGGCGCGTTGTGATGCAGCCAAAGAAAGTGTTGTCGCTGCAGCCGAGCGCATTGCAGAAGATCAGCAACTGACACCAAACCAATTGCTGAACCAATTGGATGTTAATCCTGATCAAATGCCTGCTGCGGACACGCTTGAGGCTGAGGTGAACCGCCATAAGCGCCAGCGTGATGCGATGGGTGCGGTCAACCTGCGCGCCGAAGAGGATGCCAAGGAGGTTCAGGAAGAATTCGATACGCTCAACAGCGAAAAGTCCGATCTGGAAGAGGCGATCAAGGCCCTGCGCAGCGGTATCGCCAGCCTAAACCGCGAAGGTCGCGAGCGTCTGTTGACTGCGTTCGAACAGGTGAACTCGAACTTTGCAATGCTGTTCAAGCACCTGTTTGGCGGTGGCGAGGCCAATCTTGTCATGGTCGAAAGCGATGACCCGCTGGATGCGGGCCTTGAGATCATGTGTCAGCCTCCGGGTAAAAAGCTCTCGACGCTGAGCCTGCTATCGGGTGGGGAGCAGACCCTGACCGCGACGGCACTGATCTTTGGAGTTTTCCTTGCCAACCCCGCTCCGATTTGTGTTTTGGACGAGGTCGACGCGCCGCTGGATGACGCCAACGTCACGCGCTTCTGTGATCTGCTGGACGAGATGTGCCGTCAGACCGACACGCGGTTCCTGATCATCACCCACCATGCGGTGACCATGGCCCGAATGGATCGGCTGTTTGGTGTTACCATGCAGGAGCAGGGCGTCAGCCAGCTCGTCTCGGTTGATCTGAAAAAGGCCGAGCAGATGGTCGCCTGACCGCTCACTGCAACGTTATGAGGGTTTTAAGGCGCTGCGGGATAATGTGGCTGCATGACACGACTGTTTCTGATCCTTGTGACTTGTATTTCAACTCCGCTTTGGGCTGCTGAATGGGCAACTAAACCGGGCGATGTGCCGCTGAATCAACAGGAACTGGATGCATTGGCGGGCCAGACGTTCACCTTCTATGACGATGGGCAATCCCGTTATTCTACTGGTGGAGCTTACTCCTATACCTATTCGGAGACGAATGGTGGCGGAACCGCATTCGGTACTTATCGCATTGCCGAGGACGGCAGTGTTTGTGTTGATTATCGTAATGGTCTCAGCCGCTGTGATTTGTATGTGCGCAGTGGTGATCGCTTGATACTGATCAACGAAAAAGGCGAACGCTATCCGGTGCGCCCCGATTGAAATCGGTCTTAAGGGCGCCGTTTAAAAGCCGAGCATACTTAAGTTTGCACCAAGTGTTTGAACGACCAGTTGACATAATGTGTGTCAATTGATCGGTGAAACGCAACAAATAAGCGAATAAATGGGGTATATATTGATGCCTCTGACGATAAATTCCTGACAGCAATAACAGAGAATAAAAGGTCAGAGTAGATGTGCCGTTTTTTAGCTTGGGTCGGCGCTAAACGTTATTTGGATGAGTTAGTGCTGAATCAGGAGCAATCCTTGGTCATGCAAAGCCGCAATGCACTTATTGGGAAGACTCCGATCAACGCAGATGGTTTCGGCCTTGCCTGGTATTCGGAACGTGGCACGCCCTGCTTCTACAAAGACACCAACCCAGCGTGGTCTGACGCCAATCTGAAACAGCTGACGCACCATACGCAGTCGCCACTGTTTCTGGCCCATGTGCGTGCTTCAACCGGGACTGCCACATCTCGAAACAACTGCCATCCGTTTGGCTATGGAAAGTGGAGCTTCATGCACAACGGCCAGGCCGGTGGGCACGAGAGTATCCGGCAAGAACTGGACGGTATGATACCAGCTGACTTGTACCAGCACAGGCTGGGTGCAACTGAAAGCGAAGCGATCTTTCTGATAGCGCATGGTGAAGGCTTGGATGACGATCCAATCGGGGCAATGGTGCGCGCTGTTGAACGCGTTGAGGCACTTTCCCGGAAACGCGGATCACTACCTTACCTTCGGTTCGCTGCCTGCTGGTCGGATGGGGAACGCGTATTTGCTGCGCGATATGCCTCGGACCGATTTGCACCCAGCCTCCACTATCGCGCATGCGCTGACGGCATCATAATTTCGTCCGAGCCACTGGATGCTGATAGCGGAGAATGGACTGAGATACCGGCAAACACCGCGATCGAAACCCGAGGCAAATCGCTTAGACTGCACCCGTTTGAGCCAGTTCCACAGAAATATCACGCAAATGTCGCCTAGCTGAGACCTGTTGCGGGTCCGTATGGCGCGAACGTTCTATGCCAGTGATTTACAGCCGATTCAGTAAATCCGTAGTGGGCCAAGCATCCGCTGGCAGGCCAAGTCGCAACTGTTCCGACTGAACGGCAGCGCGTGTTCCGGCCCCCAGAATGCCGTCGATTTTGCCGACGTCATAGCCGCGTGCCTGCAGTTTGCTTTGCAGTTGCTTCATCTGAGCGCCAGACAGGCCAGGGGCAGGATTGCCCGCGTCATAAACTTGTGCGCCTTCCAACCGAGTGCCGAAATAGGCGGCGGTCAGCACATAAACAAAGCTCTGGTTCCATTCGAAATAGACATCGAAATTTGGGTAGGCCAGAAAGGCGGGTCCCTTGTGCCCCTGAGGCAGGATCAAAGAAGCTGGCAGATTGGCCAGTGATCCGCTGCGCGCCTGAACACCCATGGCTTGCCAGTCAGAAATCGCTCTCGGTTTTCCCGGACCCGACAGTGACCAATCCATCTGATCCGGTACAGTCACCTCCTGCAGCCAAGGCTGACCCGGTTGCCATCCCAGATGTGACAGCATTTTTGCCCCGGACATCAGCGCATCTGGTGCTGAGGTTTTCAAAGAGACCTTGCCATCGCCGTCACCATCGACGCCATTTTCGAGGATATCGCGCGGTAGCATCTGCACCATTCCGATTTCCCCAGCCCATGCCCCAGTGGTACGGTTCGGGTCAAAATCACCCCGCTGATACAATTCGATCGCTGCAAAAATCTGCGGTCGGAACAATTCCGGACGTCGGCAATCGTGGGCCAACGTCACCAGAGCATTGCGCGTGTTGAAATCACCCTGGAAAGCGCCGTAGTCGGTTTCGAAGGCCCAAAAGGCCAGCAACACCCCGCGCGAGATTCCGTATTCGCGTTCGATCCGATCAAACACTGCATCGTATTTGCGCGACATGGCTTGGCCGCGTTCAATGCGATTGGCCGAGATCAGGCGGCGTGAGAAATCGATGAACGGCTTTTGGAAAACACCTTGGGCACGGTCTGCCTGCAGTACTTTGGGATCTTGTTGAACGCCTTTGAAAAATGCGTTCACGGTAGATTTGTCAAAACCTTGCTGGACCGCTTCGGACTTCAGACCTTTGACGAAGGAGTTGAAACCGCCACCGCACTGAGCAAAGGCGGGGGAGGCAAAAAGAGTAGCAGCGACAAGGCCAGAGAGAATACGCATGGACGAGCAGGTCCTTCAAAAGAAAAAGTTGACGACAACCCACACCGACAAGACGCCAAGCGCAAGCCCCCAAACCTTCCACAACATGGTACATGCGCGGAAAACCTCGTATGCGCCGATTTCCCGACGCGCATCACCGTTCACCCAGGCCAGATCGCGAATCTGCCCGTCATAACTGCGAGGGCCTGCTAAGGCGATGCCCAAGGCGCGGGCCATGGCGGCTTCAGGCCAGCCTGCATTGGGTGAAATATGGCGACGCGCATCGACGACCATTTCTGCCCAACGAGACCATTGACCGGATAGCGCGATGATCATCACGCAGGTCAGTCTTGCCGGGATCAGATTTAGCAAATCATCAAGCCGGGCTGAGGCCCAGCCGAATTCAAGGTACTTCTCGTTGCGGTAGCCAATCATGCTGTCGGCCGTATTGACGGCCTTGTAGATCAGCAACCCTGGCAAACCCGCAATCAAGAACCAGAACGCGGGCGCAATGACGCCGTCACTCAGATTTTCAGCCGCACTTTCGATGGCGGAACGGGCAACCTGCGCTTCGGTCATTTCAGTGGTATCGCGCGAAACGATGCGAGCAACCATGGTACGCCCTGCAGGCAAAGACTGCCGTAGTGTTTCGCCGACATCCCGGACATGAGTAACCAGCGATTTCTGTGCAAGGAGGATGGCGCAGACAGCGATTTCGATAATCGGGCCGAGCAAAGAAAGCAGCTTGCCAGCGGCAAAGGCTGCAAGAACCAGAAGCGTGACCGTGAATACACCCTTGAGGCGCCGCTGCGACCCTGTGTTCAAGCGTTTGTCAAGCCAGCCAATCGCATTGCCTATTACCACGGCTGGATGGCGAACGCGGGACCAGAGCCAGTCAGGCTCACCCAAAGCTGCGTCCAGACACATGGCACAAACCAGCAACAGCGCGGTGCTCAAAGCGCTGCCTCCAACCGATCCCAGCCACCTGCGGGGGGCAGGCCAAGGCGCAAATAGGTTTGGGAGTAGGGGAAGATGCGGCTCCAGATATGTGCTTTTGCCAATCGGTCTTGCCATTCTGCAGCATCGTCGACCTCATAAAGTCGGAACAGGCTGGTGCCGCCGACCAGAGACGCTCCCTTTCGGGTGAGCAGAGCGTCTAGTTTGCTTGCTTCATTGGCCAGATTTCGGCGGGTGGCATCGGCCCAATCAATATCCCGCAATGCACGTGTCCCGATCCGCAGGGCAGGGCCTGAGACGGACCAGGGACCTGTCAGATCGTTAAGCTTGCTAATCAGATTGGGGTGACCGATTGCAAAGCCCAGCCTCAGCCCCGCCAGTCCCCAGAACTTTCCAAAGCTCTTGAGCACGACGACACCGGGGTGACCCGCGAGGTGGATCAGAGAAGCATCGGGGGTGACGTCGCAAAAACTCTCATCGATCACGGTCAACGGGGCATCAACATCACACTCACGCCAGATGCGGCCGTCGGGATTGTTGGGATGCACGATCACCCGGGCCTCTGCCGGAGCGTTTTCCTGCACGGACCAGCCTTGCGCATTAAAGGCGGCGGCGTGCTCGTTATATGTGGGCATCGTGATTTGCACCCGACCTGTTCGGGCGAGCGCGGGAATCCTGGCAATGAGAGCTGAGGCCCCTGGCGCAGGCAGGATCATGGCCTCGTCCGGAACAGACCAGAACTGACGAGCAGCGTCTGCCAGCCTTTCAAAAGCGCCATGATCCGGCAGTTCCATCCAGTCCGAAGGTTCCAGACCTGAAACTTCATATGGATGCGGATTGATGCCAGTGGACAAGTCGATCCAGTCCGATCGGGTGCCGCCATAGTTCCGGATAGCACCATCCAGACCCCCACCATGGTCGCGTGCGGCCCGCGGGTTCAATTCGTCGCTTTGTCTTGCCATCTGGATCTCTGCCGGAATCGCGTGTTTCAGCCCGCTTCAAGCGGATTTTTGCCATTTATACAAGCAAATCCGCGTGATCCGAGCCCGTGACAGGCATCGTTAACTTTTTGTTAAGGAAATGACGGGATCACGGACCAAGGGGTCGGCACCGTTCACTCTATCAAGTGCCGAGGTTGTTGCAAATGAAAGTTCTGATTGTTGAGAGTAACCCCGATCTGGGTCGGGTGTGGCAACGCCATCTGCAAAGGCAGGAGGCCGAGGTCACATTGGTCGAAACGCAAGAAGCCGCAATTCTGGCGCTCTATAGCACGGCATTCGATATCATCGTCTTGGATCTGGTATTGGAAACCGGCAGTGCGCTTGCCGTGGCTGATTTTGCCAGCTACCGCCGCCCCGATACCAGGGTGATCTTTGTGACCAATACGACGTTCTTTTCAGATGGATCCATCTTTGCCCATAGTCCTAACGCCTGTGCCTATGTGCAAAGCGGCACGCCGCCAGAAGATCTGGCGGCGATGGTCGAGCATTATGCGGCGGGCCGCTGATCCCGTCTGTGGGGCTCCATGTAATCCAGTTCAGGATTTACCGGGATGATCCGGTGCGGATTGATACTGTCATGGCTGAAGTGATAGTGGCGCACGATATGAGCCATGTTCACTGTCTGGGCAACGCCGGGCCACTGGTATAGCTCGCGCGTATAGGCCCACAGGCTAGGGTAATCGATCAACCGCCGCCGGTTGCATTTGAAATGCAGATGATAAACCGGATCGAACCGGATCAGTGTGGTGAACAGTCTCCAATCCGCTTCGGTGAGGCGATCACCCATCAGATAGCGGCGCGAAGCCAGGTGATCCTCAAGCCAATCCAGAGTTTCGAACAATGGGTTTACTGCATCGTCGTAAGCCTCTTGCGAGGTCGCAAAGCCGGATTTGTAGACGCCGTTATTTACGTTCGAATAGATGCGCGCATTGACCTCTTCGATGTCATCCCTCATCGCCTCAGGCCAGTAGTCATCGGTGTTTCCGGTAATCTCGTCAAACGCCGAGTTAAACATACGGATGATTTCGGAGCTCTCGTTGGAAACGATGGTTTCTTGCTGCTTATCCCACAGGATTGGCACAGTCACGCGACCAGAGTAGGTCGGGTCAGCCTTGGTATAGACCTGATGGGCATAGTCCAGACCATAGAGGGTATCGCCGGTTGCACCATTGCCGTCTTTTTCAAAGCTCCAGCCCTTGTCCAGCATATCGGGATGCACAACCGAGACCGAAATATGATCGCTCAGCCCTTTCAGTTCCCGAAAGATCAGCGTTCTGTGCGCCCATGGGCAGGCATGGCTGACATAGAGGTGATAGCGTTCTGTCTCTGCGGGGAAACCACCTTTTCCGGACAGTCCTGCACTGCCATCCGTGGTCAGCCAGTTGCGGAACTGAGCGGCGGAACGCTTGAACGCTCCTCCAGTGGATTTTGTGTCATACCAAGTGTCATGCCATTTACCGTCGACCAACAGGCCCATCTTGTGTCCTCCGCAAGTATTCACGGCGAAGATAGTCTGCGCTTTCAGTGCTTCCTATTGAACCAGGCGCGCAATTAGCCTGCATCGCTGCACACTGGTGGTTGGGATTTCTGTGCAACAGTCGGCGATTGGGCAAAACTAAGTGTCGCGGTTCACTGGATTTTTACATATCTGCCCCCACAATAAAGAGTGTTAAGGGGGGAATAGATTTATGAGTACCTATGTTTCTAAGGAAATGCGTGCCGAATTGGATGCGGCACGAATCGCTACCCTGAAGAAAGCCAGTCGCTTGAGGGTGGAAATGGGCGACAATTACTTCAAAATCCTCAAATTGTGGAATGATGGATTTTCCGTTGAGGCGGAGACTACGCCGCAATTGCGCGGTCTTGTCGACATATACGATGGTGCAAAGCACCTTTATCAATGTCTGATCATTGCTGATGAAGAAGAGGGCGGCGAGATGCGTTATGAGTTCAAACGCAATACCGCCGCAGCTGATAAGGCCCCGTTGGATTTCTATCGCGCTCCCGATGCGCCAATCGCGTTGCTTGGTGTGGAAGACTGACCGCTAGGGTCGGATTTCAACCGTTGTCCCAGTTGGTGCAAGGCTCCAGAGCCGTGCCATTTCAGAATTCGATATTGCGATGCAACCGGCAGTCCAGTCGCCCGGAAGTGTGATGCCAAAGACGCCGTTTGGCTGACCGTGGATGAAGATGTCTCCACCGGGGTCGACGCCCTCAAGACTGGCGTGATCAATATCTTCAGTCTGTGGATAGTCGATACCCAGTGACAGGTGATAAGCGCTTTGAGGATTACGCCTGTCTATCTTGAACAATCCAAGCGGCGTTTTGCCATCGCCTTCCTGCTGCTTGTCGCCCTCAGGCTCAAAACCAAGTGCGATGTCGGCCTGCATCACGATCGCTCCATCCAGCGTGGCCGTCAGCCTGCGGGCAGATTTCTCGATAAGGATATGGTCGACCTGCGAGGCCTCAGGTGCCATCGGCGGGGCAACAGGTCTTGGGCCAAAGCGGTGCCAGCCAAACCAGCCAGCACCAGCCACAAGAACAATCAGTGTTATCAGAGCAAACCGGCGCATGTTTTACTGCAGATCGGAAAATGCGTCTTTCAAGCGATCACAGGCTTCTTCGATCCGGGCACGCTGAGTTCCGAGGTTGAACCGCAGGAACTGTTCACCGCCTGAACCGAATGTTGTGCCGTGATTGACCGCGATCTTGGCTGTTTGCTCGACACGGTTAGTGAACTCAGCGCGATCCATGCCTGTGCCCGAGAAATCGACCCAGGCCAGATAAGTGGCTTCCAACGGCATCGAACGCAGCCCGGGAATGCGAGCAATTGCGGTATCAAAGACTTTTCGGTTTTCGTCGATATAGGCGATCTGTTCGTCCACCCATGCCGCCCCTTCAGCAGAATAGGCGGCTGCGGTCGCAAACTGCCCGACTGAGTTCGGCGCAAGCGACAGGGCGAGCATCCGTTTTGCAAACTGTCCCCGCAATTCAGGATCTGGAATAATCACCTGACCTGTATGCAAACCGGCGATGTTGAAGGTTTTGGATGGCGCAGTCAGCATTAACAGCCGGTCAGTGATTTCCGGTGCAGCATTCTGCATCGGGATGTGAGTGTGTCCCGGATAAACCAGATCGTGGTGAATTTCATCAGACAAAAGCAGCAGGTCGTGGCGTTTGGCAAAATTCGCGACCGCCTGCAATTCGGCTTGGGTCCAGACCCGACCACCGGGATTGTGCGGTGAGCAGAGGATGACCATCTTTTCCTTGCCTGTCATCTGCTCATCATAGGCTTCGAAATCCATCTCGTAGCGGCCATCATTGTTGACCATCTGGCATTCCACAACCTCGCGGCCTGCATTGCGGATCACCTTGGCAAAGGCATGATAGACCGGTGTGAAAAGGACGATCCCATCGCCGGGTTGTGTGAATGTGTCCAGACACATACCAACACCGTTCACCAAGCCCGTGGTGGTAAAGATCGCATCCGCATCCACGACCCAATCATGGCGGGTGCGCATCCACCACCGGATTGCGTCTTTATAAGGCTGGTCGAGATTGACGTAACCGAACACACCATGGTCAACCATTTCGCGCATCTTGTTCAGCACGGGCGCAGGCGCCCGGTAGTCCGTGTCCGCGACCCACATGGCGATCCCGTCATTGGTCGGTACGCCATAGACCTGCTCCATCATGTCCCATTTGGCGCAGTGGGTGCCGTGGCGGTTGATGAGATCGTCAAAACTCATGGGTGTTCTCCTGTCTGATCGCAGGGCAAGCTATCCTGAATCGCGCTGCGTGCAAGGGGGGCGTTGCGGCGACGCACGTGATGGCCTAAGTCAGCCTCATGAAACGCAATATCCTGATCCATCCCGATCCCCGCCTGAAAACGGTCTGCACGCCGGTCGCTGACATCACCGACGAACTGCGTAAGCTGGCCGATGACATGCTGGAGACAATGTATGACGCGCCCGGCATTGGCTTGGCTGCACCCCAGATCGGGATACTCGATCGGTTGATCGTGATTGATTGCGTCAAGGAAGAGGGCGAGGCGCCCCGACCATTGGCGATGTTCAACCCCGAGATTGTTTCGGCATCGGATGAAACCAGCGTCTATGAAGAAGGTTGCCTGTCCATCCCTGACCAGTATGCCGAGGTCACCCGTCCCAAGGTTGTTGATGTCACCTGGTTGGACCGGGACGGGAACCTGCAGCAAGAGACGTTTGATGGGCTTTGGGCCACCTGCGTCCAGCACGAGATTGATCACCTGAATGGCAAGTTGTTCATCGACTACCTCAAACCGCTCAAACGGCAGATGATCACCCGCAAAATGCAAAAGCTGAAGCGCGAGCGCGCCCGCGCATAAGCGTGGCATCGGAGAACAGCATATGACCGTACGCTCCTGCCTGCCCTGGCCAGACAAACGCCTGCGCAGCAAGGCCGATGAAGTGACCGAGATCACGGATGAGATCCGCGCCATTTGGGACGACATGATTGACACGATGGAGGCGATGCCGGGCGTTGGTTTGGCTGCTCCTCAGATCGGTGTGATGATGCAGCTTGCCGTTGTTGACGGTTCGACCGAACGAGGGCGTGCGGTGAAACTTGCAAATCCGGAAATTCTACACAGCTCAGTCGAGTTGCGCGAACATGAAGAGGCCAGCCCAAACCTGCCAGGCGTTTCCGCCAAGGTAAAACGCCCTCGGGCAGTAACGGTCAAATTTCTGAATGAGCACGGTATGATCGATCGCCGGGATTTTGTCGGTATCGAGGCGACAAGCGTGCAGCATCAGATCGACCATCTTAATGGCAAGATGTACTTTGACCGTCTCAGCAAGGTCAAAAGGGACATGCTGTTGCGCAAAGCCAAAAAGGCAGGGTGAGACTGGTTATGCGTATCGTATTCATGGGAACCCCCGATTTCTCGGTGCCGGTGCTGGATGCGCTGGTGAAGGCCGGCCATGAGATCGCTGCCGTGTACTGCCAGCCACCACGCCCGGCGGGCCGAGGGAAGAAGGACAGACCTACGCCTGTTCACGCGCGCGCTGACACTCTGGGCCTGACAGTTCGACATCCAGTGTCACTGAAATCACCTGAGGCGCAAGCCGAGTTTGCAGCGCTTGACGCTGATGTTGCGGTGGTTGTGGCTTATGGGTTGATCCTGCCGCTGGCTATTCTGGATGCACCTCGCCACGGTTGCCTTAATATTCATGCAAGCCTTTTGCCGCGTTGGCGTGGGGCAGCACCGATCCATCGGGCGATTATGTCCGGCGATACCGAAACGGGTATCTGCATCATGCAGATGGAGGCAGGGCTGGATACCGGTCCGGTATTGCTGCGCGAAGCTACTGATATCGGGATCGAGGAAACCACGGCGCAATTGCACGACCGCCTTTCCGTCATGGGCGCGCATCTGATAGTCGATGCTCTTAACCGTTTGCCGGATCTCGCGCCAGAACCGCAACCTGAGATTGGCGTGACCTATGCTGCCAAGATCGATAAGGCAGAAGCGCGTGTTGACTGGTCATCCCCTGCCGTAGAGGTTGATCGACAAATCCGGGGGTTGTCTCCTTTCCCTGGCGCCTGGACTGAAATTGAGGGTGAACGCGTCAAACTGCTGGCTTCGCGGATTGCGCAGGGCCAAGGTGTGCCGGGCGAGGTGCTGGATGATGCGCTGACCGTTGCCTGTGGCGAGGGTGCTGTCGAGCTTCTGCGTCTGCAACGGGCAGGCAAGGGCGCGCAAGACAGGGACGAGTTTCTGCGCGGTTGGAGCATTAATGCCGGAACCCGGATTTAGAAAAGGACAACTGACTTGTATTTGACATTGATGGGGACTGTGCTGATTGCGGCAATCGTTGGTGCACTGTCCGAAAAATCAGGCTTTACCCACAACGGTTATTTGCAATCCATCATCATTTGTATCGGCGGTGCCTTTCTGTTTTTCTTTACCCAGATGATGTTCGGCAGGATGTTTGGCTTCGGACTTGGTCTGGGTTCCCCGGGGCTTAACGCAATCGTGTCATCTGTTGGTGCGCTCATCATTGTGCCGACTCACTGGAGAAAATGAGATGCCCATTGTCGCACTGATCATCATTGGAGCAGCCGCCGGATTTTTGGCGACGAGGTTGATGAAGATCGAGGCCGACATTCCAACCACCATGCTGATTGGCATAGTTGGGGCACTGGTAGGTGGGTTCCTTTTGCGGACGCTGATCACGGTCATGGGCTGGCTGTCCGGTTTCATCGGGGCGGTACTTGGGGCGCTGTTGGTGATCTGGATTTGGCAGACCTATTTTCGCCGCTGAACACTTGACCCTCAACAAAAGTGCAGGCCAGATCGCGCGGCAATGATATCGGAGACCGCCGCATGCCGCATGATCTGAAACCGGGTGATGTTGCCCTGATGGGCATTCCACTGGATCTGCACTCATCTTTTCTGCAGGGGCCAGCCTTTGCCCCCGGGCGAATTCGCGAAGCACTACACTCCGGGGCTGCGAACCTGACCGCCGAGGATGGCACTGATCTTAGTGCGACGGACCGTTTCAAGGATACCGGGGATCTTGATGTTTTTGAGATGCGCGGTCAGGAACCCATTGATCGGATTGAGGCAGGCGCTGCCGAACGTGTGGAAACTGGCGCGCGGCTGCTGTCATTGGGTGGCGATCATTCGGTCGCTTACCCACTGATCAAAGCCCATGCCGAGCGTTATGAAGGTTTGAACATCCTGCATATCGACTCGCACCCTGATCTTTATGATCAGCAAGATATCGGTCCCCTTGGTCACGGCTGCCCTTTCGCACGGGTGATGGAGAATTGCCCGATCAGACGTCTGGTGCAGGTGGGTATTCGCACCATGAACGCGCATCAGCGCACGCAGGCAGACAAGTTCGGCGTCGAAGTGATCGACATGCGTAACTGGCGACCGGACCTTCAACTTTCTTTCGATGGTCCGGTGTATCTGTCGCTGGATCTGGACGCTTTGGACCCGGCCTTTGCCCCCGGAGTGTCACATCATGAACCTGGTGGCCTGAGTACGCGCGAGGTGATCGACTTGATCCACCAGTTTGAAGGGCAATTGGTTGGCGCGGATATCGTTGAACTGAACCCTCACCGTGACCCATATGGGATGACCGCGATGGTTGCAGCGAAGTTTGTCAAAGAAATCGGCGCGCGTTTGCTGATGGGTTAGGGCCTATTGTCTGGGTGGACGGCCCTTATAGACCGGAAGTTTCCAGCCAAATATTAAAGAGCCAGCCCGCAACGCCCAGCATACCAACGCGCAGAGCCCAAGTGACAACAGGGGCTCCAACCCAAGCTTTGTTGCAAAGACTGCAGTAATCGCACCTGAAAAAGCGCAGGAGACGTAGAGTTCACCCTGCTTCAACACCAGCGGCACTTCGTTACACACGACATCGCGCATCAATCCACCCAGGCACCCGGTGCTGATACCCATAAGCACGACGATTACCCCGGACTGCCCCAGTGACAAAGCCGCGCCGGTTCCTGCGGCGACAGCAATCGAAAGTGCGAAACTGTCCAGCCAGACCAGCCAATTGTATCGGCTTTCGACAAGATGCGCCGTAAAGAACACCAAAACCGCAGCCGCCGTTGCAATCAGGATGTAATCGGGTTGCCCAACCCAGAAAATGGGATGCCGGTCCAGCAGCAGATCCCGGACCGTGCCTCCACCAACCGCCGTTAGGCAAGCCATGAACGCGAACCCAACCAGATCAAGCTGCGCACGGCTGGCCACCAATGCGCCTGTCAGCGCAAAGACCAGAACCGAGGCGTAATCCAGCAGGGCAAGCCCGTTCACGCCTTGGCCTTTTTTGGCTTGAATGGCTCCATACCGCCACGGGCAAGCTCGTCAGCACGTTCATTCTCGGGATGCCCAGCGTGCCCCTTTACCCATTCCCATGTGACGTCATGACGGGCCTGCGCCTCATCCAAACGCTGCCACAGATCGACGTTTTTGACCGGTTTCTTGTTGGAAGTTTTCCAGCCATTGCGCTTCCATCCGAATATCCAGCCTGTCACGCCGTTTTTTACATATGCACTGTCAGTCACAATCGTGATTTTTGATGGTCGCTCCAGCGCCTCAAGCGCGGCGATTGCGGCCAGCAATTCCATGCGATTGTTTGTGGTTTCCGCTTCGCCGCCATTCAGTTCGCGTTCTTTGAGGACGTCGTCCCCATCCATCGCACGCAGCAATACCCCCCAACCGCCGGGGCCGGGATTGCCAGAACAGGCGCCATCCGTATAAGCAAACAGATCAGGCATGTGCGGCCAACCTGATCCAGTCCGATACCGATCCATCAAGCCCGGTGCCGCTACCATGCCATTGGCCCGTAACGGTGAATCCTGCCTCCTGCAGATAAGTCTTCAATTCATCCTCACTGTAGTAACTGTAGTACCGACCCAACCTGTCCGGTCCTTCGCCCTGTCCCAGCTTCATGGCGATGAACAGAACGCCATGCGGCTTCAGAGCTTTGTGAATTGCCACCAGATGGTTCGGGAAGGCTGCGCGGGTGGCGTGAAGCAGGCTGAAATTAGCCCATACGCCATCATAGGCTTCGACTTCGTTCAGGTCCGTAAACTCTGCTTGCCGAGCGGTAACTCCATGATTGGCGGAGGCCAGCTTGACCATTTCGGCCGAGGCGTCCGTTGCCTCAACCTTCAGCCCCGCCTGCGCCATGACCAGCGCGGATGCGCCCGGTCCGCAGCCCAGATCAAGGACCATACCTCCCTCGGGAACCGCTGCGATGAAATCGGTCATACCCCGATCCGCTTTGTTTGAGTCATCGGTCAGTTCGGCATATTGCTGTGCCTGTTCGTCATAAACAGAGATGGTATCAGGATCGCTCACAGGTAAACTCCTACAGCAAGACATAAAACTACGATTGCGGTCAGAAGGATGCGCAGTTTCATCCACCAGCGAGGCGCAAGGCCCCAGTGCCAGAATGCGGCATCCAGAAGCAATAAGCCTATGAAGCCAATGATCAGGTTTATCCCGGCAGTTTCCGGTCCACCGCCTGTGGTAAAGAACGCCCAGAGAGCAGGTAGGACTGACAGCGCGTAACACGTCGCGGCCTTGCTTCCCGAGGTCTTGGTCGCGAATCCCCACAAGATCCCGGACATGAAGCTGAGAATGACGGCTCCATAAAAAAGTTGCACGTATGGTCCCACAAAGCGTGGCCCCAGCATTTGGGTGCCCCAGGCCTGCAGGTCTGAATTTACGTATGTTACTGCGCCCCAAACAAACGGGATTAATCCGGCCAGGCCAAGAAACAGGGGTGCCTTGGGCACCCCGCTCATGCGGGCTGCCTCAGAACGCGCGGGACCTTGAATTCAACATTTTCTACAGCGGTTTCGACAAGCTCGACAGTCACATCGTAGCGTTCTTTGAAGGCGTCGATAACTTCGTTGACGAGTACCTCCGGAGCTGAAGCGCCGGCTGTGATGGCAATGCTCGAAATGCCATCGAGGGCTCGCCAGTCGATTTCTCTCGCGCGCTGTACCAACTGCGCATAGGCGCACCCGGCTTTTGAGGCGACCTCGACCAGTCGTCGGGAATTGGATGAGTTTGGCGCGCCCACCACAAGCAGTGCATCGGATTTTGGGGCTACCGATTTGACCGCTTCCTGCCGGTTGGTCGTGGCGTAGCAGATGTCTTCCTTATGCGGCCCCACGATTGCCGGGAACCGAGCCTGCAAGGCTGCTACAATATCTTTGGTATCATCGACGGAAAGGGTGGTTTGCGTGACAAAGGCCAGCTTATCCGGGTTCCGGACGTCAACATTTGCGACGTCGTCAACGGTTTCAACCAACAAAACCTCGCCATCCGGCAACTGCCCCATAGTGCCGATGGTTTCAGGATGACCTTTATGGCCAATCATGATCATCTGCAGCCCGGCCTCGGCATGGCGCTGCGCCTCGATATGCACTTTGGACACAAGCGGGCAGGTGGCGTCCACGAACACCATTTCGCGTTGGGATGCTGCAGCCGGGACAGATTTCGGAACGCCATGGGCTGAAAAGATCACCGGGCGGTCATCTGGGCATTCATCCAGCTCTTCGACAAAGACAGCACCTTTTTCGCGCAGACCATCGACTACGAATTTGTTGTGAACGATTTCGTGGCGCACATAGACGGGCGCTCCCCATTTCTCGAGCGCCATTTCCACGATTTTGATTGCACGATCCACGCCCGCGCAAAAACCGCGCGGTGCGGCAAGATAAAGTGTCAGTGGCTGCTGGGTCATGGCGCTGTCTCCTTGAATGGGACAGGTAAGGCTTTTCATACCGTTGGTCCAGTCAGGACCGGTCTGTCATTCATATGACATGAATCAGTGCTAGCAAAACGGTGTTTCAGCACTGGTCCTTGGTTAAAGAAGCGCGGCCAGGACAATAGATCCTGACCGCGCACATTATTCCGCTTGGTGAGTGGCGGATTGTATCAGGTGCCCGAGGCGACCGCCACACTGCGTGGCTCGTTAGGGATGTCACGCGGAGGCCGGCCGATCACGTCGCGCAGGTCCTCAAGCTCGATGAAGTTGTCGGCCTGACGGCGCAACTCGTCCGAGATCATTGGCGGTTGGCTGCGGATGGTCGAGACAACTGAAACACGCACGCCCTGACGCTGCAGGCTGGCAATCAGCGGGCGGAAATCCCCATCGCCCGAGAACAGCACAATATGGTCAACGCGTGGTGCAAGCTCCATGGCATCGACGGTGAGCTCGATATCCATGTTTCCTTTGACCTTCCGACGCCCCATGCTGTCGGTGTATTCTTTCGCCGGTTTGGTGACCATGGTGAAGCCATTGTAATGCAGCCAGTCAACCAGTGGGCGGATCGGTGAGTATTCGTCGTTTTCGAGCAGCGCTGTGTAATAAAAGGCTCTCAGCAGCTTCCCCCTGCGCATGAACTCTTGCCGCAGAAGCTTGTAGTCGATGTCAAAACCGAGAGCTTTTGCCGCAGCATAAAGATTCGAGCCGTCGATGAACAGCGCTAGCCGTTCGTCCTTATAAAACATAAACAGTCCCTTTCGGTATAACCCAGAGCGCCGCGTGTTACGTGAGTGAGTGAATGAAAAATGATCGACGCGCTGGTGTCCCTATAATTAGGGCTTTTGGGCTGTATCGCAAGTATGCGTCATAAGGAATATGGGGTCAGAAGTGAACAAAACTTGCTCAAACGCAGTGTTAGCGCTAGGCGCAAATCTCAATCTGAGAGATAATGAGCCCAGTGTGACACTTCGCCAAGCGATTGATGCGTTGGAGCGTCAGGGTGTGGTGATTCGCAGGGTGAGCCGTTTCTTTGAAACTCCGTGCTTTCCGGCGGGTGCGGGGCCTGATTACGTGAATGCTGCGGCGCTAATCGAAACCGATCTGGATCCGAACGGCCTGTTGGAATTGCTGCATCGGGTTGAACACGAATTTGGCCGCGCACGCGAACAGCGTTGGGGTATGCGCACTTTGGACCTTGATCTGGTGTGTTGGGAGGATCTCGTGCTACCGGATCAGGCCGAATATAAACGCTGGTTCAACTTAGCTGCGGATCAACAGTCTCAGGTCGCGCCAGATCAGTTGATTGTTCCGCATCCCCGTTTGCAGGACCGGGCCTTTGTGCTTGTTCCGATGGCTGACATTGCACCTGATTGGCGTCATCCCGTTCTCGACCTGACCGTGACTGAAATGATTGCCAGGTTGCCAGCCGAGGATGTATCTGCGGTAACACCGATGTGAAGCATTGGAAAAAGCCATTTCCCGCTTGTCAATGCGGGGAATCACGCTTAGATAAACCCCTTCCTGACACAGATTCATTTGTGGAGAGCGCCCTATGGCCCGCGTGACGGTCGAAGACTGCGTAGACAAGGTTCCGAACCGGTTCGAACTGGTGATGCTTGCCGCCCATCGTGCGCGCGAGATTTCTGCCGGTGCCGCGATCACCGTAGATCGTGACAACGACAAGAACCCTGTCGTTTCGCTGCGTGAAATCGCAGATGAAACTCAGAGCGCAGATGAACTGCGTGAGCGTCTGATCGAAGCGAACCAGACTCAGATCGAAGTTGACGAACCTGAAGAAGATCAGATGGCGCTGCTGATGGGTGCTGAATCGGACAAGCCTGCCGACGACGACATGTCCGAAGAAAAGCTCCTGCGCGCTCTGATGGAGGCTCAAGGCCAGGGGTAACCCAAGCTACACAAGGTGCGGACCGGATGATTTCTGCTGACGACTTGATTGCGCTGGTCCGCAACTACAACCCAAAGACAAATGCAGATCGCATCGCCCGGGCTTACGAGTTCGGGCAGCAAATGCATGAAGGGCAGTTCCGCCATTCCGGAGAGCCCTATTTTAGCCATCCTGTTGCCGTTGCCGCGATCCTGACCGAACAGCGTCTGGATGATGCGACCATCATCACGGCTCTCCTGCACGATACAATCGAAGACACCAAAGCCAGCTACGGCAAGATTTCCGAGTTGTTTGGAGAGGAAGTCGCCAAGCTGGTTGATGGTGTGACCAAGCTGACCAATCTGCAGTTATCCAGCCGCGAAACCAAGCAGGCGGAAAACTTCCGCAAGCTTTTCATGGCAATGTCCAAAGACCTGCGGGTTATCTTGGTCAAGCTTGCCGACCGCCTGCACAACATGCGCACTATCAAGGCGATGCGGCCGGAAAAGCAGGTCATCAAAGCACGTGAGACAATGGATATCTACGCGCCACTGGCTGGCCGCATGGGTATGCAGTGGATGCGCGAGGAGTTGGAAGATCTTGCCTTCCGCGTTCTAAATCCAGAGGGCCGCCAGTCGATCATTCGTCGGTTCATTACGCTTCAGCGAGAAACCGGGGACGTAATCCACCGGATCACCGGAGATATGCGCCACGAGTTGGATAAGGCGGGGATTGAGGCCGAGGTTTTTGGTCGCGCCAAGAAGCCTTATTCGATCTGGCGCAAGATGCAGGAGAAGGATCAGGGTTTCTCGCGTCTTTCCGACATCTACGGCTTTCGCATCATTACGCAGTCCGAGGAGGATTGCTACCGCACGCTCGGTGCGATCCACCAGCGTTGGCGCGCGGTGCCGGGGCGGTTCAAGGACTATATCAGCCAGCCTAAATCGAACGGTTATCGATCGATCCACACCACCGTCTCGGGGCGTGACGGCAAACGGGTTGAAGTACAAATTCGCACCCGCCAGATGCACGACGTTGCCGAAACAGGTGTGGCCGCACACTGGTCCTATCGCGATGGGGTTCGATCCGAAAACCCGTTTGCAGTAGACCCTGCCAAGTGGATCGCAAATCTGACCGAGCAGTTCGACAACGAGGATGATCATGAAGACTTTCTCGAGGCCGTTAAGCTCGAGATGTACTCGGACCAGGTGTTCTGCTTCACGCCGAAAGGGGATGTTGTAAAGCTGCCCCGTGGCGCGACACCGATTGATTTTGCCTATGCGATCCACACGCGTATCGGCCACGCTTGTGTGGGTGCCAAGGTGGATGGGATCCGGGTTCCACTCTGGACACGCCTCAAGAATGGACAATCTGTCGATATCATCACTGCTGACGGCCAGACGCCGCAGGTCACGTGGCTGGAAATCGCAGTGACCGGAAAAGCCCGCACAGCCATCCGTCGCGCATTGCGTGAGGTGGACCGCGAGCGCTTCATCAAGTTGGGCAAGGAACTGGCACGAGCCGGTTTCGAACATGTCGGCCGCAAGGCGACTGACAAGGCGTTGGATACTGCAGCCAAACATCTGCGGCTTAAAGATCGCCACGAGCTGTTAGCGCGCCTCGGAAGTGCTGAACTGACAGCTCATGAAGTGGTTGAGGCCGTTTATCCTGAGCTTACGAAAGATGAAGGTGACGCCATTCCGCTGCGTCGGGCAGTGATAGGTCTGGAACCGGGGCAGAAATTCGATCGCGCGCCTTGCTGCCAACCTCTGCCGGGTGAGCGCATCGTTGGCATCACCTATCGCGGCAAGGGTGTGGTTGTGCACGCCATCGACTGTGACCGCCTGTCCGAGTTTGAAAACGAACCCGAACGCTGGGTTGACCTGCATTGGCATTCGGGAACCCACCCGGCGGTCTATGGTGCGACGCTGGATCTGACCATTGGAAACGATGCGGGCGTATTGGGTCGCATTTGCACATTGATCGGAGAGAAAAAGGCCAATATCTCCAATCTGGAATTTGTTGACCGCAAACCGGATTTTTACCGCCTGCTGATCAATGTCGAACTGCGCGATTTGGAACAGTTGCATTCGCTGATGTTGATGCTTGAGGCGGAAAGTGATGTTGCGGCGGTCGAACGTCATCGGGACAAGGCGGATGCCGCTGTTGCGGCTGGTTGAGAAGGGGTGATCAGGAGTGGTTTTCAAGCGCCGAGATCGACGCTCGCCTGTCCAGATCGCATCGGAATTTGTCTATCCGCGCGGCGGATGGACCCGCGCCTTCCACTATGTCAAACATCGTGTTCGTCGCCTGCCGGATTCACCTGAGCGGATCGCGCGAGGAATCGGGGCAGGGGTATTTACCGCATTCACCCCGTTTTATGGATTGCACTTTGTCGTTGCGGCCGTTCTGGCGCGATTGATCAACGGCAATATTCTGGCCGCGCTTAGCGGCACGTTTTTTGGGAATCCGCTGACCTATGTACCTATCGGAGTGGTTTGCCTGCAAACCGGGCATTTCCTGTTGGGGACCCAATTCGAGAAGGGTGATACCAAGGGTCTGATGGGCAAGTTTGCCGGGGCAATCGGTGATCTGAAAAACAACCTTTTCGCCATGTTTACTGACCGCGTAGCAGACTGGCACGGGCTTGCGCAGTTCTATCATGAGGTTTTTTACCCATACCTCATCGGTGGCATTGTTCCGGGTATGATTGCTGGGGTGGTCTGCTATTTCCTGAGCTTACCGTTGATCCGTACCTACCAACAGCGCCGGCGGGACCGGATCAAGGCGAAATTCGAAGAAATCAAACAGTTGGCTGAATCCAAGGCTGACGCTTCGATCACAAATCCACTAGGGTCAGCCGCAGGGCTGAATAAGGATTCGAGCGATGTCTGAGAACCATCTGCGGTTGGGCGTTAACATTGACCACGTGGCCACGGTGCGAAACGCCCGGGGTGGCGCGTACCCTGATCCTTTGCGTGCTGCCAAGCTGGCTGAAGAGGCTGGTGCTGATGGTATCACCGCCCATCTGCGCGAAGACCGGCGCCATATCTCGGATGCGGATATCGACGGCTTGATGGAAGTGCTGTCAGTACCGCTGAATTTTGAGATGGCCGCCACGCCGGAGATGCAGCAGATTGCCTTGCGCCATAAGCCCCACGCGGTTTGTATCGTTCCCGAAAAGCGCGAGGAACGCACTACCGAAGGCGGGCTTGAGGTCGCACGAGAAGAAAATAAGCTGGCTCATTTCATTGCACCCCTGCGTGAAGTGGGATGTCGTGTATCGATCTTCATCGCTGCTGATCAGCGCCAGATCGAGGCTGCGCACCGAATTGGTGCCGAGGTGATCGAGTTGCACACTGGTGCCTATTGCGATGCGCATGCAGAAGGTCACATAGAAGTGGCTGCACGGGAACTGGAGGCTCTGCGTGAAATGTCGAGCTTTGCGCATTCGCTGGGCCTTGAGGTTCACGCTGGCCATGGTCTGACCTATGACACGGTGAAACCCGTTGCTGAGTTTCCCGAAGTGCGCGAACTCAACATTGGCCACTTTCTGATCGGCGAGTCGATCTTCCGTGGCCTTACACCTGCCATTCAGGAAATGCGCCGCTTGATGGATGAGGCACGGACATGAAACGCTTTACAGGTTGTTCGAGAAAGAGAAATTCATAATGAAAACGAACATTGTACGCTTTTCATTGGTTTACGTTGGAACCTGTATCGCGATGCCGTTTATGGATTTGGCAGCCCAGAAACTATTGGGGGCGGAACTACCAGGTGCCGCGGCGGGAATGATCCCGTTCATGACGGCTGCGATGATCGAAGGACAGCGCTATGTGAAAGATCATGGCGAAAAACCAACTACGTCGGGGATGTGGGCAGCATCGCGCCTAATGGCTTTGGTAGGTCTAGTGTGGTCATTACTTCTGGCCGTGGTTTTTGTTATGGTCTTTCCAGAAGTATTGGCACCACTATCAAGCCTTCCCATCATTTGGATGTTAGTGATTCTTGGCATTTCGTTCGTACTTTCCATTTTGCTTTGTCGCTTGTTCATTGGTTTGGGTGCAAAGAACCAATTGAAGCAGATGGCGCGTCAACACACTCGCTCCTCATGATCGTCATCGGTTACTTCTTCCTGCTCACAGTCGCCGTTCTCGGTATTGTTCGGTTGACCCTTGCGTGATGATCACCTCGGGATTCATAGCAATCTGGATCGCGTGGCTGCTTGCAGGCGGCTCACCCGGACCAGCGACGATGGGCATTGCCGGGACCGCCATGAATGAGGGCCGTCAGGCCGGTCTGGTTTTTGCTCTGGGCATTTGCGCAGGCTCGGCCGCTTGGGGCATCGCGGCCGCGCTGGGGCTGTCGGCCATCATGCTGGCCAATGTCTGGGTGTTTGAAGTTATCCGCTATATCGGCGTGACTTATCTGGGTTGGCTTGCACTGAAGGCCTTGCGTCGCGCTATGACGTCGGACGAAGTGGCTTTGGGTAAGCCGGTGACAGGATCTCTGCGTAGCATCTTTGCCAAAGGTGCCGCCATTCACCTGACCAATCCCAAGGCAATCCTTAGCTGGGGCTCGATCTATGCCATCGTTGCGCCAAACGACGCGAGTCTTTCGATGCTGCTTGGCTATTTTGCGAAGCTCTATGCGGGTTCGCTTCTGATCTTCATCGGCTATGCTTTCCTGTTCTCGTCCGAGCGCATGGTCCGCGCCTACCGCCGCGCCCGCCGCTGGTTCGATTTTGCGTTTGCGGGGTTCTTCGGGGTAGCGAGTTACAAGATTTTGACGGTGAGGCTGTCTTGATTGCTTTATGGAGAGAAGATCAGAAAATCCTTGTTTTCAATCGATTTAGGTTCGTCTTTTTCTTTTCAATTTACCTTTTAATGTCGGTTTCGCCCAACTTCGTGGGGGTGCCCATCCCTGAAGGCGCCTTGTTTGTTCCGGTGAAGCTCTTGGTAATGCCTGTCATGTTGGCCACGATGGTTGAGATATTTCCGTTCTTGTTTAGGCGCTCAGAGCAGTTCTCAAGTGCGACGCTCTGGTACAATGCAGTCTATATGGTTGGCCTTTCGGTATTGTGGTGGTGGGCGGTGCAGATCGCTGTTTTGATCTATGGGTTTCAGCACTGTGGGAGAATTAGTTTCTCTAAGGTCTTTCTTGGAAATGCGGCACTATTGTTTTGGGCTCCGATTGCTATAGGTGTTTGCCGTTTAGTTCTACAATTCCCGGCTCAGTGGCGTTCAACACTGTCCGGCAGCAAGAGTGACTAATACATATGATCCTCGGCATCGGCACAGACCTCGCAAACATTGATCGCATCCAGGGCACGCTCGATCGGTTTGGCGACCGATTTCGCAATCGTGTCTTTACCGAAACCGAACAGCGAAAGGCCGAGCGCCGCGCCGATACTGCTGGCACCTATGCCAAGCGCTGGGCCGCAAAAGAGGCGTGTTCCAAGGCGCTGGGTACCGGGTTGCGCATGGGCATTGCTTGGAAGGATATGGCCGTTACCAACCTTCGAACCGGTCAACCGGTGATGCATGTTACCGGCTGGGCAGCTGAGCGCCTGAATGAGATGACACCCGAGGGGTACGAGGCCATTATTCATGTTACCCTGACGGATGATCACCCTTGGGCGCAGGCCTTTGTGGTGATCGAAGCGCGGCCGCTGCACGAACGGGCCGCGCGGCCTTGACTTGCCCCTGGCAGAGCCGCATGTAGCAGCGGACCCAAGAAACAATCGGAGAGCAGTATGGCCGAGGAAGCCAAAACCGGAAGCGGCGTCTGGGAGACGATCAAAACCATCGTCTACGCCTTGCTGATCGCGGGCGTCTTTCGCACCCTGTTCTTCCAACCTTTCTGGATTCCGTCCGGTTCCATGAAGCCAACATTGTTGATCGGGGATTTCCTCTTCGTCAACAAAATGGCCTATGGCTACTCTTACGCCTCCTGCCCCAGCCTGATCATTCCCAGCGTAGGTCTGAATATCGACGCGGAAGATATCTGTGGCTGGATGCAAGGTGACGAGAATACGCGCTTGCTGGGTGGTGAACCTGACCGTGGCGATGTGATTGTGTTCCGCCATCCGGTTACGGGCCGTGATTACATTAAGCGCCTGATCGGCCTGCCAGGGGATCGTGTGCAGGTGCGTGATGGCGTGGTGATCCTTAACGGGACCCCGGTAACACAAAAACCTGACGGCGTGTTCACTGAGATCGCAGAACCTCAGGGCCCGCAGGGCCTGCGCCCGCGGTGCTCGAACGGTCCTGTCGGGATCGGTGGCGTTTGCGAAAAAGAACGCTTTGTCGAAACGCTGCCAAATGGTGTCTCTTACGAGGTACTGAACATCGGCAATCAGGGGGCAGACAATACAGGCGTCTATATCGTTCCCGAAGGCCACTATTTCTTTATGGGCGATAACCGCGACAACTCCAGTGACAGCCGTTTGCCGCAGTCTGCTGGCGGTGTTGGCTATGTGCCCTACGAAAACCTGATCGGTCGGGCTGATCGCATCATGTTCTCGTCCGCTGGTCGTTCCATGCTGTTCTTCTGGACGTGGCGTGGTGATCGGTTCTTTGAGGCGGTCAATTGAAGCTATCGGCTGAAATGAAGGCGTTCCAGCAACGTCTGGGGTACGAATTCAAAAGCCCTGAGTTGCTGGTACGCGCACTGACCCACGGGTCGGTTTCTTCCTCCACGCGGCCTGACAACCAGCGGCTGGAGTTTCTGGGCGACCGGGTGTTGGGATTGGTGATGGCCACGGCGCTGCTTGAGGCCGACAAAAAGGCTTCGGAAGGCCAGCTTGCTCCGCGGTTCAATGCGCTGGTCAGAAAAGAGGCTTGCGCAGACGTGGCGCGCCAGATCGATCTGGGGGCGGTGCTGAAGCTGGGCAGATCCGAGATGCTGTCTGGTGGTCGTCGTAAGCAAGCCCTGCTGGGCGATGCGATGGAGGCGGTGATTGCCGCCGTCTATCGCGATGCAGGGTTTGAGGCGGCGCGCGATGTGATCCTTGCGCTATGGGGTGACCGCATCCACAATGTTGAGGCCGACGCTCGCGATGCCAAGACATCCCTGCAGGAATGGGCGCAGGCCCGGGGGCAAAAACCACCATCCTATGTCGAAGTATCACGCAGCGGTCCTGATCATGCACCGGTGTTCACCATAGCTGCCCGCCTGCAAGACGGGACCGAGGCCCAATCGACCGCCGGATCAAAGCGCCAGGCCGAGCAGGCGGCAGCCAAAGCACTGTTGGCGCAACTCAAGTAGCACACGGTCTCAGACCCGGATTGTTACAGTTTTTCAATCTAACTTGAGGTCTATGGCAGGTTATCCATCGCGATTGTATCTGAATGTTATCTGCTTTGGCGCTAGCTGAAACACGACGTGTCAAAGCACATCAAATACAACGAAGTGAGGCGGACCAATGCAAAGTGCAAAACTGACCACCGTGAATATCGGCTTTCTTTTTATCGCCGGTTTCATCGCCACCATCGCGTTTGATTTCTGGGGGCAGGTGATCAGCCCCGGAATAGGCTGGGCCAATCTGTCACCTGAGGGACTTGCGCAAAGCCTGCTGTCCAGTCTCGGATTGCCGAGCAACGCCTTTCTGGGCTTTTTTGTCCACTTCTACCTCGTTGGTCTGATCGCCTATCCATTGGGATGGTTCCTGATCTTCAAACCGATCTGGGTTAAGGTTTTAGGGCCGGTCCATATGTTCGCGGCCTCCGCGATTTACGGGTTCGGATTGTGGGTCTTTGCCTTGGGTGGCATCACTACCCTGTCGGGTCTGCCGCCTTTCCTCAACTTCACAGGGATCACTTGGGTCGCGCTGATCGGCCATGTGCTTTATGGCATCGTCATGGTGGCTGTCCTGCGCCTGATCGAGCGCCAGCACGCATAAAGATCGAGGGGCGTGTCACGCGCGCCTCAAACCACCCGGATATATCCGGTTAGCCCGGTTTTCTGATGTTCTATCACGTGACAGTGGAAAGCCCAGTCTCCGGGATTGTCTGCCACCAGCGCGACCTCGGCCACCTCATCCTTGAGCAACAGCATCGTATCGGTCATCAGTGGCGGTAGTTTGCGCAGGTTAGAGCGCAGAGGTACGAAGGCCAGCCCGTGCAGATGGATTGGGTGCAGGTTCGGGGATTCATTGCGCAAACGCAGGATGTAGCTTTTACCCATTTGCAGTGTTGCCAGTGGCCCTACGTTCTCGGCGGCGTCACCGGGCCATGGCGTCCGGTTGATCGACCAAAAACTATACCCCAGCGAGCCACAGAACCCGTCATTTGGCGCGCCGCCTTCGGGGGTCCAGCCAAACACGAATTCATGCAATTCGGCGTTTGTCAGATCCGGTTTAGCAACCGGATTCAGGGGCAGGGGCTTCATTTCGCGCAGATCGCGTGACAGGGATTGGCCGACAGCACGCAGCTGCGCCATGATGCGATGCTTCTGACCGGGGATCTTGGCGACCAGATCGACGGTTTTGCCTTCCTCAGGGGGCATAGTCATGGCGAAGTCAACGCGCTGACCGGGGCCAACCAGCATGGGCTCCTTGGCGCTGGGCATTTGCATCTCAATCTCGACTGGATGTCCGTCCCAGGCGATGATCCGCGCCGCAGCACCCTCAAGGTGCAGTTTGTAGATGCGCGTCGTGTCGGTGTTGACCACGCGCAGGCGCACCAAACCGCCTGCTGGGTGTTCATAGCTAGGTGCATCCAGCCAATTGGCCGTCAGTACATTGCCAAATGTACCTGATCGCGCCGCTCCGCGTGCGGTATATGCGGGCAGGAAGGTGCCTTCCTCATCCAGCCGGAAATCTCGCAGGTTTATTACCTGATCAGCGTCGAAACCCGGGTCTTCCGGCTCGGCTATCACCATTACACCTGTCAGGCCGTGGGCCATCTGCTCCATGGTCATACAGTGCGGGTGGTACCAGTAGGTGCCGGCATCAGGTGGGGTGAATTCATAGTTGAACACTTCATCCGCGCCCATTGGCATTTGGGTGAGGTACGGCACGCCGTCCATTCCGTTTGGGATACGCAACCCGTGCCAGTGCATCGCTGTATAGTCCGGGGTCGCGTTGCGCACCGGCAGTTTCATGACTTCACCCTGGCGCCCGTACAAAACAGGCGGGGGCGCATTCGGCGACAGGCTGACCATTCCGGTCGTCATTTGCTCACGGAACCTGAAGCTTGCAGGCTGAATGACCAGATCCTGTGCACCACTGCTCGCAGCCAATCCGAAACCGCCCAGCCCCAATGCGCCTGCAGCGGCTCCGCTTCCCAGAAGAAACTCGCGACGTTTCATGTCTTGCCTCGTTGAAATGATAGTCACCTGGCTCGGAATGGCGCGGTGCAGTTGAATGCTGCCATCTCGGGTGCATGGCTGCAATGCGACAAAACCCTCTGGTCCATATGGGCTTTCTGCTATAGGGATGCGCACTTGCTAACAGGATCGCAGGACACATGACCACACGCGCCGGATTTATCGCCCTGATCGGAGAGCCCAATGCAGGCAAATCCACCCTTTTGAACCGCATGGTCGGGGCCAAGGTCTCAATCGTGACGCACAAGGTGCAGACCACCCGCGCCCGTATTCGCGGTGTAGCGATGGAAGGTGATGCGCAGTTGGTATTTGTGGACACGCCGGGCCTGTTCAAACCCCGCCGCCGTCTGGACCGCGCCATGGTCGCCGCCGCGTGGGGCGGGGCGGCCGACGCGGATGTCGTCGTGCTGATGGTCGAGGCACATCGTGGCATTACCGAAGGCGTTGAACGTATCCTCGAGGGTCTGGAAGAGATCGGTCAGGGCCGTACCATCGCGTTGGCCATCAACAAGATCGACAAGGTCCCATCCGAGAAGCTGCTGGCGCTGACAAGCGAATTGAATGCGCGCTATCCCTTCGCCGAAACCTTCATGATTTCTGCGGAAAAGGGACATGGTGTCGACGATCTGCGCAAGTGGCTGGCGTCCGAGTTGCCCGAAGGTCCTTGGCTGTATCCCGAGGATCAGATTGCCGACCTGCCTTTGCGCATGATCGCGGCTGAGATGACGCGTGAGAAACTGACCCTGCGCCTGCATCAGGAACTGCCCTATCAGTTGACTGTGGAAACCGAGAACTGGGAGGAGCGCAAAGACGGTTCTGCCAAGATCGATCAGGTCATCTACGTAATGCGCGACGGCCACAAAGGTATCGTGCTGGGCAAACGGGGCGAAACGATCAAGGCCGTCAGTCAGGCGGCACGGGCCGAGTTGGAAGAGTTCCTCGACCGCAAGATCCACCTGTTCCTGCAGGTTAAAGTCCGACCCAACTGGTTGGAAGAATCCGAGCGGTATTCGGAAATGGGTCTGGATTTCAAAGACGGCAACGCATGAGCCGCCTGACGGCTGAATTCTGGGTCCATGCCTATCTGGCGCGGCTGCGGTTTCAGGAGATCCCAGCCTTTGTTGTGGCCCATGGCGATGACACTGCCGGTGCAGTACTGGTCAAACTGAACACGTTGGACGGTCAGGCGATTGCTTTTCAACGCAGCTTTGACTTGATGAGCGGTGAGCGCAAATGGGTTGAACTGTCCAATGGGGCAGAGGTGGACGTAGACAGCGCCATACAGCGTCAGCGCAGCTTTGATCCCGATCTTTGGGTGATCGAGGTTGAGGATCGGCAGGGGCGCCACTTGCTTGGGGAGGAAGGGTTGGAGTAAACCTACCAACCGCCCGTTTTTGCGAAAATGTCGTGGCCGGTCGCATGGGGTGCGCCTCCTGCAAATTCCCGCACCTTGGCAGCAAACTCCTTGAAATATGGCTGCGCCTGCACATGCGCTAACGTTTCTGCACTGTCCCAACGGCCCCAATGAAACCGGGTCGTTCCATCATCCGCTACCGCCACTTGGTAGGTGAATTTCCCTGCTGCCGCCGGATCAGAGTTGATGGCAGATATGAAGGCTGCAGTGGCGTCGGTCCAGGCGCTCTCATTGCCTTCGTAGCTATACGTAATCGTAATTCCGCGCATGATATCTCACCTTTATTTAACTATTGTGTTAATTAAAGGGTGTACCCCATGTGCGTCAAGTGTCATGCAGTTACAACAAAACGCAGGTTGGGGCTGGCGTGCGAAAGATGGGCTCAACCGACTTGTCGATAGTGCCCATCATGCCAATCCAACCCCTTTAGCTTTACTGACCGCGAATGCGATCAGCCGTTTTCACCAAAGTTAACAAAGCTCATCTTGTTACCATCCAGATCACGGGCATAGGCTCCAAAAAAGTCCGGGCCATATTGCGGGCGCGGGCCGGGGTCGCCTTCGTTGGTGCCACCATTGGCCAGTGCCGCTGCGTGGACTTCGCGCACCTCGTCTTCGCTTTCGCACAGCAGGCCGACCATGTTTCCGTTCCCGGGAGCCGCCGTTTTCTGATCGTGTGGCATCGATACCCAGACTCGCCCGCCGCCACGCAGCTCGTAACAGACTGCGTATGGCATGTATTCAGCGACAACCTTGCCACCGATTTCGGCCATGACCGCGTCGTAATAGGTGCGGGCCTTGGCGACATCGTTTGAGCCAATCATGACATAGTTGAGAGACATGGTTTTAATTTCCTTTGATGAGAACATAAAGTGAACATTAGCCAAAGTGCCCGTTATGTGCAATTCGTTTGTCCGACTGTATGAATACCTTCGGCCAGTTTCTGCCTTGCGCGTATGACGGGCATGAGATTTCCTGCGGGCGCATCTGATAACTGAACGGACCCAAACTTGGACTGGCGCGATCACGGCATACTTCTGACCTCTCGCCGCCACGGTGAAACGGCAGCGATTATCGAGGTCTTTACTGAAGGTCATGGCCGGCATGCAGGCGTCGTGCGCGGGGGCACCAGCCGCAAGATCGCGCCAATACTGCAGCCGGGTGCGCAGCTGGACGTCTTGTGGCGTGCGCGGCTTGAGGAACATATCGGTACTTTTCAGGTCGAACCTCTCCGCTCTCGCGCTGCTGCGGCGTTTTCAGGGCGATTGGCGCTTGCAGGACTGAACGCAGTCGTGGCGCTTTTGTCCTTTTGCCTGCCCGAACGCGAACCCCATCCAGCCATTTACAAGCAAACTGAACAACTCATGGATCTGCTCGGACAGGATGACATCTGGCCGCTGGCTTATCTGCGTTGGGAAATGGCGTTGCTGGAAGAATTGGGCTTTGGCCTTGATCTTAGCCGATGCGCCGTGACTGGTACGACTGAGGGTCTGATTTATGTTTCGCCAAAATCAGGGCGTGCAGTGAGCGCTGAGGGTGCAGGCGAATGGGCTGACAGGCTCTTGCCTTTACCACCGTGTCTTCTGGGCGAAGGGCAGGGGGCTGATGATGAGATCGCCCAGGCCCTGGGAACAACTGGATATTTTCTTGAGAACCGGGTTGCACCTGCATTGGGTCACAAT
Source organism: Ruegeria arenilitoris (assembly GCF_013030265.1). Lineage (GTDB taxonomy): Bacteria > Pseudomonadota > Alphaproteobacteria > Rhodobacterales > Rhodobacteraceae > Ruegeria > Ruegeria arenilitoris_E. The sequence continues at coordinate 14,361 of NZ_WPZQ01000006.1, read as the reverse complement.
CCATTGCCTGATGCGCGGGCACGATTTGTGGATCAGTTCACTCGGCGGCTTTGAATACCATCTCGTGGCCGTCTTCGTTCCGAAGGATCAGGATATCGCCTGACACTTCAGACTGGGTCATGGCTATGAGCGCGGCGAAATAAAACCCTTCGGCCTCAAGTCCAGCACAGGCCGCACGTGTGGCCGTTAGATTCTGGATTTCGAACCAGGGGTATGGTGCACTTAACGTACCGGTATAGCTGTTGCACGGGGCATTGCCCGCAATCTTGCCCTCTTCGGGAAAGCGCAGCAAAGCGCTGGCCGCATAAGGCTGCCCATCTATTTCCTGCAACGCCCATGTCTGGTCTGCCGCACCGTAGGCTGCAACGGTTTCGTCCTTATCACACTGGAAAAGGGCCAGAAGAGGCAGGGTCAGGATTAGGCGCGTCATGCTGATCTCTTATCCATTCCGTAGTGCCGAGGGAACCGGTGTATTGGATTTTAGTAGGGTATCGCACCGCTCAGCAGTTCTTCGCGAACTTCCATGCGAGGTCTCCAGTTGTATCTGGTGTCTTCGCGAACCGGTGCCCAGAACAGCGCACCGCTGTTTCGCCAGGGATCAAGGATGATGCCGTCATTCATCGACGCCCCCTTTGCGCTGATTGCCGCCGAATGATGGATGATCCGGAACGCGGTTGGAGGTGATGTAACCCAATGCAGGTCAAGCGTCCGGAAGTTTTCCTGTCTCAGGCGTGTGGTCATGGCTTGGGCCCAGTCATTGCACAGGCCGCGTTCCCGTAGGCCGTTTGCGACCTTTGCGTTATGTACTATCGCCGGATCGGTGATGTTCCATTCCCGAGCCAGTTGTTGTGAATAGGTATACGCAATCGAAGCGGCCTTTCGGGCCTCAGCAGAATCGACAGCAGGACTTAGGCTTTGAATGGCCTGCGCCAGTTCGTTGATATCGTCCTGGCTGGCAGTCGGCGGTGATGTTGTACAGCCACCCAATGCAAGGGCTGCCAAAGTTGCCCAAAGTGCAAATATCAGTTTTGTCATAATGGTTGCGCCAACTACTCGCCCGAGCCTGTATTCTTTGTCGGTTGCTCTATCCGGGATCAGTGGGGAAGCAAAGGGGAAGAAATCGCATCGGCAATTCAGGGCTGAAATGAGATGGGGCTGAAGCTGTCGCATAAAGTTGTAATCTCAGGTGCGGGTGAGCATGCGTTCTGGCGCAACAAAAAGACCCGGCACAGGGCCGGGTCAAGTTGGGGAAACAAGAGGTTTTTGTTTGTGTCAGCTCAGCAAGCGGCGGGCGATTACCTGTGCCTGAATTTCGGCTGCACCTTCAAAGATGTTCAGGATCCGCGCGTCGCACAGCACACGGCTGATCTTGTATTCAAGCGCAAAGCCGTTCCCGCCATGAATCTGCAGGCCGTTATCAGCTGCGGCCCAAGCCACACGCGCGCCCAGCAGCTTGGCCATACCAGCCTCAAGATCACACCGGTGGCCGTTATCTTTTTCCCAGGCCGAGAAGTACGTCAGCTGACGTGCGATCATGATCTCAACCGCCATCATCGCCAGTTTGCCCGACACGCGCGGGAAGTTGATCAGAGATTTGCCGAACTGTTTACGCTCCTGCGCGTATTGCATGGCAATATCCAGAGCGCTCTGAGCCACGCCAATGGCGCGTGCTGCTGTCTGGATGCGCGCGCTTTCAAAGGTCTCCATGAGCTGCTTGAAGCCCTTGCCTTCTTCGCCGCCCAGCAGGTTTTCACCCTTTACGTGGAACCCATCAAAACCCAGCTCGTATTCCTTCATGCCGCGATAGCCGAGCACCTCGATCTCACCTCCGGTCATGCCGGGGGTTGGGAACGGGTTGTCGTCAGTGCCTGGAGTCTTTTCAGCCAGGAACATGGAAAGCCCACGGTGATCGGTGGTGTCCGGATTGGTTCGCGCCAGCAAGGTCATGACATGGGTGCGCGAGGCGTGCGTGATCCAGGTCTTGTTGCCGGTGATCTTGTAGTCACCGTTTTCATCCTTGACCGCGCGTGTGCGCAGGCTGCCGAGGTCAGATCCGGTATTAGGTTCGGTGAAAACGGCGGTTGGCAGGATTTCAGCACTGGCGATCTTGGGCAACCACTGCGCCTTTTGTTCGTCTGTGCCACCTGCAATAATCAGTTCGGCCGCAATTTCGGACCGGGTCCCCAGCGAGCCAACGCCGATATAGCCACGCGACAATTCTTCAGACACGACGCACATCGAAGCCTTGGACAATCCAAAGCCACCAAACTCTTCGGGGATGGTCAGGCCAAAGACACCCATCTCGGCCAGTTCCTCGATGATCTCAATAGGGATCAGTTCGTCTTTGAGGTGCCACTCATGCGCGTTTGGTTCGACTTTCTCCAGAGCATAGCGCCGGAACTGATCGCGGATCATCTCAAGCTCTTCATCAAGACCGGATGTACCGAACATGGTGGCGCCGGACTGCTCTTCCATCAGTTGGACCAGACGTGTTCGGGCGGCCTGTGAATTGGCCTGAGCCATCAGCGTTTGCACTTCGCTACATTGGAAGCCCGAGAGAGCGTCCCATCCCAATCCCAGATCCTGCAGGCGCACAACCTCGCCCTGGTTCATCGGGATGCCGCCGGCGATCTGGTGCAAATACTCGCCAAAAGCAATCTGGTGCAGCAACTGCTCCATCTCGCCAAGGTTTCCATCAGCATTCAGAGACTCTGCCCAGCGCTGCATCTGCTGCAGAGATTGGTGATATGTGGCCAACCAGGACAACCCGTGTGCCGCTGTCTGATTGGCCTCGACCAGCGCGCCCGAGATTTTGTCGTCTTTGCTTACCATCGCGCGAACCGAAACGCGTGCGCTGTCAAACACGGACTGGACTGCCGGAAGCGCAGCTTTGGTCAAAGTCAGAAGATCTGGCAACACCGCTGATGCAGTCATGTTCGTTGTATCCTGTCCGTCATGGGCCATGAATCACGTCCTTTTCTGGGTCGTCTGGTCATATCATGCTGCACATGCAGCGCAACAAAAATACGCATTAGGCCCATAAATAGTTCAAAAATTACCTGAACGTTTTTGCGATGCAGAGAATTTTCCCGGTGGTATGTAGGGTATATGACGCTGTTTTCATTGTTTACACCTCAAGATCTGTTGCTGGCTTTTGCAGTTGCCTTTGTGGCTGGCTGGGTCAAGGGCATGGTCGGGTTCGCCATGCCAATGGTCCTGATCTCAGGACTTAGTACGACCTTGTCTCCAGACCTTGCGCTTGCTGGTCTGATCTTGCCGACACTGGTCACCAATGGTGTTCAGGCATTGCGTGAGGGTGCAGCTGCCGCGCTGTCGTCTATCCGACAGTTCCGGGTTTTTCTGAGTGTTGGCCTGATCTTTCTGTTGATGGGAGCGCAACTCGTAAGTTTGGTACCCGCCCGGGTTTTCCTGTTGATGATTGGGGTGCCCGTTACATTTTTCGCTTTCATTCAACTGATTGGGTTCGCGCTGAAGCTCGACAAACCATCGGCGCGAGTGGAAGCTGCAATTGGTGCCATTGCAGGATTTGTCGGTGGAATGTCTGGAGTTTGGGGGCCACCAACCGTCGCTTATCTGACTGCGTTGAATACGCCCAAACGAGAGCAGTTGCGTGTTCAGGGGGTCATATACGGGCTGGGCGCGGTTGCGCTGGTGGTTGCGCATCTGGGGTCGGGTATACTCAGATCAGAAACCTTACCCTTTTCAGCGGCATTGATTGTGCCTGCTTTGGCGGGGCTATGGGCTGGCATGCTATTGCAGGATCGGATTGATCAGACAACGTTTCGCAAAGTTACGCTGCTGGTTCTTTTGATTGCCGGGCTGAATCTTCTGCGGCGCGGCATTTTTGGCTAAGGCCTCAGGCGCGGCGCTCCATGAAGCGAAACGCAAAATACAGCCCCAGCATCAAAAAGAACAATCCTGACAAGTCACCAATGAGGTAGGCGATATACTCGGCTGTTGCGCTTCCGAAGGCAAGATTGGTCAATCCGGAAACGAGGAACGAGGTGATCACGCCGACACCCATGACGCATATCCAGCAGGGGCGCTTGTGAGCGGCGGGAAACAGATCCCAACCCATCCATTTGCACAGATAGAACACTGCAGGTGCCGTTGTTACCGCAATGACTATCGCCATCAGGCGGCTGGGTGTGAAGACATCTGACCCTGCGAGAAACGCAAATACGATAAAGACACCGGGTAGAAGTGCGAATATCGCCCGCCAACCAAGCAGCCAGGCGGCAAGAACGCGTACTCCGTGGGGCAAAAACAGCAGGCTCGCCCGGCTTGGATATTCGGGAAAGAACGCGTTCTGCAGTGGCATCAGGACCTCGAAGGTCAGGAAAGATGCCACTACATATGCCAGTGAGGCAAAAAAAGTATCAGAAACCCAGGCGCGCATTCACATCAGCCATTCACGCGCCGTCTGAGCGTATCACCTGGGAGCATGAACGACGTAACGACCCCGGTTGGCGTTACCGCTTTGCGAGAGGTAACCTTTCTGAACCAGCGATTTCAGGGCGCGGAAAAACGTCGGGCGCGATACGCTTTGGACCAAAGTATGTTCAATCAGTCCGAAAGTACGGACTTCCTTGTCGTCTTTGGAGAGCTCTTCGGCCGCATAGTAGATGTCGCGCTCAACCGGAGATAGTTCCTCCAGACCCAGAGTACGTTCCATGCTCTGCATGAGTTTGCGCAATTCAGTAAGTTTCGAAATCTCAGTCATGTCCTTAACCTATTATATCCAGTGTCAGTGACCGCAACGCTGCGACTGTTTGAAACGCATCAAATAGCGCGTCTCATATTGACACTCATCCCCCTTCGAATACAGTACCTATATGATTAGGCGCCTCAATTCGCGATTGTGAGTGAGTTCGCATGAGGTGCCCAAAGGTTCTTTCAGCTGCAGCCCGGTGCAAATGCGCCGGGCTTTTTTCTTTCGATGGTTTTTGTAACTAAACTATGACAGCACACCGGGCAATGAATTTGTATATGCATGAAGCAAAATACAACCAAAAGATGATCTGTCGAAGGTCGTGATCGCCAAGAAAAAAGGGGGCGTTGCCGCCCCCTGTCATCAGCCGATTGCGACGGCCTTAATATCGTCGTCGATAAAGGGCAGATATTGCTCGAAGTTTTCAGCAAACATCTGAACCAGTTTGTCGGCTTGCTTGTCAAACGCAGCCTGATCGTCCCAGGTCCGACGTGGATCAAGCAGCACTTCGGGCACGCCGGGGACTGAAACAGGGACATCAAATCCGAAATTCGCGTCCTTGCGGTACTCGGCATCAGCCAGCGATCCCTCGAGGGCTGCAGTCAGCAGCGCGCGAGTTGCCTTGATCGGCATCCGGCTGCCAACGCCATAGGCCCCACCGGTCCAGCCTGTGTTTACCAGCCAGCAGGTTGCCCCGTGCTGGGCGATCTTATCGCGCAGCAGGTTGCCATAGGCCTCTGGACGGCGCGGCATGAAAGGAGCGCCAAAGCAGGTTGAGAAGGTCGGCTGAGGCTCGGTCACACCACGCTCGGTGCCAGCAACCTTGGAGGTGAAGCCGGACAGGAAGTGGTACATCGCCTGTGCCGGGGTCAGCCGCGCGATCGGAGGCAGCACGCCGAACGCGTCGCAGGTCAGCATGATGATGTTCTTGGGGTGTCCACCCAACGCGCTGCTCGAAGCATTCGAGATATACTCCAGCGGATAGGCGCAGCGCATGTTCGCAGTCAGCGAATCATCGTCAAAATCCAGTTCTTTGGTCTCGGGGTCGAAAACCATGTTCTCGATCACTGTGCCGAATTTCGAAGTTGTCGCGTAAATCTCAGGCTCGGCTTCGGCGTTCAGATTGATGGTCTTGGCATAGCAGCCGCCTTCGAAGTTAAAGGTGCCACGGTCCGACCAGCCATGCTCATCGTCACCAATCAGGACACGAGCCGGATCGGCAGACAGAGTGGTTTTACCTGTTCCGGACAGCCCGAAGAACACTGCTGTGTCGACCGGGTTGCCGACAGCGTGGTTGGCCGAGCAGTGCATCGGCATCACACCTTTCTCAGGCAGCATGTAGTTCAGCAGGGTAAAGACCGATTTCTTGTTTTCACCCGCGTATTCGGTACCACCGATCAGGATGATCTTGCGATCGAAGTTCAGCGCGATAACAGTCTCGCTGCGGCAGCCATGCTTTTCAGGGTTCGCCTGAAAGCTGGGGCAGTTAATAACTGTGAAATCTGCAGTGAAGTCATCCAGATCTTCACGATCGGGACGGCGCAGCAGGTGGCGGATAAACAGATTATGCCAGGCCAGTTCGGTGACCATGCGCACGTTGATTGAGTAGGCCGGATCTGCACCGCCCACGAGATCCTGCACGAAATAATCGCGGCCCTTCATATGCTCGAGCATGTCGGCATAGAGAGCGTCGAACCCTTCCGGGCTCATCGCGGCATTATTTTCCCACCAGATGGTGTCGGCGACACTGTCGGTTTTGACGACATGCTTGTCCTTGGGCGACCGGCCAGTGAATTTACCAGTGGTGACCAGAAAGGCTCCGCCATTGCCAAGGGTGCCTTCGCCGCGCTTCAGCGCCTCTTCGATCAGCGCCGGCTCCATGAAGTTGTAATAGACATTTCCCAGACCCTCGATGCCCTGATCTTCGAGGCGGAATTGCGGGTTAACCCGTCCAGATGTCATGCGTTTCTTCTCCTGTGGCGGCGCGACGGCGGTTAGGCCGGGGTGCGCTCTTGGGGCAGTATGCCGGGAAAAACCGGCGGATGAGCGGGTCTTATCATGGTCGTTCGGGGCATGAACAGGACGGTTTGGCGCAGTTAGCGCAACCAAGCGTAGGTTTAGCGCAACCAAGAAATTACTGTTGAAATTCTGAGCGGGTTTCCTGCTGAATGTACGGCTTTTTTGCCGCATCTGTGTGGCAACAATCGCACGATTCGCAGATACGGATTGATTCGCCGCCTTAAAAACGCCAGAAATGCCATACTAATAAGCGAAATATTGCGTATGAGAGCAGGAATAGGGGTAACCCGATGTCTAAGATTGCACTGGTGGATGACGACAGAAACATTCTGACGTCCGTTTCCATGACGCTCGAGGCCGAGGGGTTCGAGGTCGAAACCTATAATGACGGGCAGGCAGCCCTTGATGCATTCAACAAGAAATTGCCGGATATGGCTGTGCTGGATATCAAGATGCCTCGCATGGACGGAATGGATCTATTGCAGCGTCTGCGACAGAAAACGCAGATGCCGGTGATCTTCCTAACATCCAAGGATGATGAGATTGACGAAGTCCTGGGTCTGCGAATGGGGGCGGACGACTACGTCAAAAAGCCTTTCTCGCAGCGACTTCTGGTAGAACGCATTCGGGCATTGCTGCGCCGTCAGGAAGCAACTTCTGGTGATGCGACAACTGCAAACACCGGCGATACCAAGGTAATGGAGCGTGGCGAACTGCGCATGGATCCATTGCGTCATGCGGTAAGCTGGAAGGGAGCGGATGTTTCGCTGACAGTGACCGAGTTCCTGCTGCTGCAGGCGTTGGCTCAGCGTCCGGGCTTTGTCAAAAGCCGTGACCAGTTGATGGATGTGGCTTACGACGATCAGGTGTATGTCGATGACCGAACCATCGACAGCCATATCAAACGCCTTCGCAAGAAGATGCGCGCTGCTGACCCTGAGTTTTCGGCCATCGAAACGCTGTACGGAATCGGTTACAGATACAACGAAGAATAGGCGCGGCCGTTTTTAAGGGGTAAAGGGGTCTCGTGCGCGACACTGAACAAGCCAGCGAAATGCGGGACGGCGATGTCGTTCTAGGGGATGATTGGGTCATCCCGCAGGATTCCGAGTCTGCTGAAATGAGTGCGCGCCGTTCGCGGCGCAATCTGTTTTCGTTACGCGGCTCGCCGTTGGCGCGGAAAATCATAACCTTCAACCTGATTGCTCTGGTGATTCTCGTCGCTGGATTGCTCTATCTCGACGACACGAGAAAAGAACGCGTTCAGGAGACTGCGCGGAATCTGATCGGCGACGCATTGTTGGTCAGCAACGTGTTTGAAACGCAACTGCGGCAGGCTTCAGTAAATCAGCCGCAGGATACTGCCGATCTTGATGTGAAAGACACTTTGTCCGGCCTTAGTCTGCCTGAGGGAGGAGAGCTGTTCGTTTACGATGGTACCGGCACTCTAATCGGTTGGACACGCGGTGCTTCTCCTGCATCTGAGCTGCCCGTTCTTCTTAGGTCTGATGCGGATCTGCCGACCGGTGGGACGCTGATCAGCGATGCGCTGAATGTCGTCTGGGTTGGGATATCTGGTGTATTCAGTGGATCCAACCAGGATGAAGCGCCTACGCTTGCTCAACGTGTTCAGGACATGATCCCGACCGCTTTGCAGGGTGGTATGCAGGTTCAGGCAGTGTCTGATGCCGCTGGGGATACCGTGATTGTCGCCGCCACTCCGATTCTGCGTGAGGGTGTGCCTGTAGGGGCCGTTGCAATGGCCGGTCCCGCTGGTGAAATTGACGCTCTGGCCCGCAAAGAACAGGAGCGTATTTTGCAGATGTTCGTCGTTGCGCTTTTGGTGTCGATTGGCCTCAGCCTTGTGCTGGCCTCAACCATCGCCAACCCGCTCGCCGATCTTGCCGCGGCAGCTGAGATGGGAAAGGACCGCGGCGCGGGCGTTAATCCAGGACGCATTCGTATCCCCGATCTGAGCGCAAGACCCGACGAAATCGGGCGCCTGAGCAGGGCTCTGCGTGGAATGGTGACTGCGCTTTACAATCGCATTGATGCAAATGAACAATTCGCAGCGGATGTCGCGCATGAGATCAAGAACCCTCTGGCAAGCCTGCAATCCGCTGTTGGTACGTTGCGCATGGTCAAACGCGAAGATCAGCGAGACAAACTATTGGGCGTTATCGAGCATGATGTTCGACGGCTGGATCGGCTGGTTAGTGACATCTCGAATGCCTCGCGGTTGGATGCCGAGCTTGTCAAAGAAGAAGAGCAGCCCTTCGATCTTCTCAAATTGATTGGCAATATCGGTCAGTATTTGGGTGAAGATGCGCGTTCGAAGGGCATCGACTATATCACGGACCTGCCTTCAGAGCCGATCGTTGTGAATGGTCTTGAGGCTCGACTCGCTCAGGTGTTCGTCAATCTGATCACCAATGCGATATCTTTCTGCGAAGAACATGACGCCATTCGGGTTTGGGTCCGCCAACGCGAAAACCGTGTTCTGATCGTGGTCGAAGATACAGGTCCGGGCATTCCGGATCAGGCCCTGACCAAGGTTTTCAAGCGGTTCTACTCCCAGCGGCCGGAAGAGCATTTCGGCAACAACTCCGGTCTTGGGCTGGCTATTTCCAAACAGATCGTCGAGGCCCATGGCGGCGTGATCTGGGCCGAGAACATTCGCCCGACAGAAGCGGACATCACCTCGGATCCGCTTGGTGCCCGGTTTGTTGTCGGGTTACCTGTCTAGGTCATGGGCACAGATAACCTGTCCGATCTTGCAAACAGAGACACGGCTTGTGTTCACGCCACCTGTGTTGCGGTTGAGGGTAGAGCGGTCTTGATTTTGGGCGACTCAGGTGCCGGAAAATCAGGGTTGGCACTAGAATTGATGGCCCTGGGTGCGGATCTGGTGGCTGATGATCGGGTGGATTTGCGGATGCAAAGAGATCAGCTTATTGCAGATGCGATTCCATCAATCAGAGGGCTGATCGAGGCGCGCGGCATCGGGTTGTTAAGGGTCAAACCATGCGGTCCTGCGCCTGTGCATTACGTGGTTGATCTAGGACAGATTGAGGAAAGGCGTTTGCCGGACCCCCAGATGATCAAGGTCCTGAGGCAAACTGTTCCCTTGCTTCGCGGAGATGGTGTACCCAATTTGGCTGTAGCACTGATACAATTTATGAAAATGGGACGCGTAGATCCGCAATGGCCGAGCAAATAACTTCGCAACGGCGCATCGTCCTAGTGACAGGGCCTTCTGGCGCCGGCCGGTCGACTGCGATCCACGTCCTGGAAGATCTGGGTTTTGAAGCGATCGACAATTTGCCGATGGGTCTTTTGTCCCGACTGCTGGACGGTCCCGAGCCTGCACGCCCAATGGCGCTGGGCATCGATGCGCGCAACCGGGAATTCTCAACGATCGGGTTTATTGAACTCGCAGAGAAATTGGGGAGGATGGAGCAGGTTGATCTGACCGTACTCTATCTGGATTGCAGTAACGAAGTATTGCTGCGTCGTTTCTCCGAAACCCGCAGACGGCATCCAGTGGCCTCAGGTGCAAGTCCTGAAACCGGCATCCTACAGGAAAAAGAACTTCTACAGCCCATACGCGAGATCGCGGACACCCTGATCGACACAAGCGTACTGAACATTCATCAGTTGCGGGAAGAGGTGGAGCGTTGGTTCGCACCTCAAAGCGGTCGGCATCTGGCGGTTTCCATCGAATCGTTCTCCTACAAGCGCGGCTTGCCGCGTGGGTTGGACATGGTTTTCGATTGCCGGTTTCTGGCCAATCCCTATTGGCGGCCGGAGTTGCGGTCTGAAGATGGTAGAAATCCCGATGTTGCGGCCTATGTTCAATCCGATGCCAACTACGATCCTTTCTTCGACCGGGTCGTGGATCTGCTCAAGGTGTTGCTTCCTGGTTTTCGGGCTGAGGGCAAAGCGCATCTCTCGGTGGCCTTCGGCTGTACCGGCGGCCAGCACCGTTCGGTCGCCGTGGCGGAAGCGGTTGCAAAGGCCCTTGCAGAAGGGGGGCAGCAGGTGGCAATTAGGCACCGCGAAATGGAGCGTCGATCGTTGAATGTGAGGCCGGATTGATCGGGATCGTAATCGTAGCGCATGGGGGGTTGGCTCAGGAGTATCTGGCCGCCATGCAGCATGTCGTGGGACAACAGCCCGGTCTGGTTGCGATTGCAATTGAAGCGGACCACGATCGCGAAGCAAAACAATCTGAAATCTGTCGTGCCGCAGATGAGGTGGACGTTGGAGACGGTGTGGTTGTCGTAACCGACCTCTTTGGCGGTAGCCCATCGAATCTGAGCCTACGCGCTTGTGCGCCCCAGGATCGCCGTATCCTTTATGGGGCGAATCTACCGATGCTGATTAAATTGGCCAAAAGTCGCCACTTGCCCGTGGCCGATGCCGTGCGGCACGCAATGGAGGCTGGACGCAAGTATATCAATACGCAAAATGTGACGTTGGATTGAGACCGGACTGATTGAATATGGCTAACCGAAGCTTGAGAATCATTAATGAAAAAGGACTTCATGCCCGCGCTTCGGCTAAGCTTGTAGAAGTAGTCGAGGGGTTTGACGCAAGGGCAGAAGTTTCAAAGGACGGACTTTCTGCGTCAGGCGACAGTATCATGGGTCTTTTGATGTTGGCAGCCTCTCGCGGAACCACTATTGACGTCGAGACGTCCGGACCGGATGCTGAGGCGTTGGCAGAAGCGTTGGAAACCTTGGTCAACGACAAGTTCGGGGAAGGTTTCTAGGCACTGCTCTGCCACGAGACGAAGAACGGGAAGACCAGGAATTGGCGGAAACCGCGCACGATACCAAGACGAATACCGTGGTGGATGGGACCACAGATCAGGGTGAAGTCTACGACCGTAGAACTCTGACTTATGCGAACTCGTTCGACGACGCATGGACCTCGACTGCGATCCGCGCAATCGAATGGTGCACGGGTAAGCTGACCATTCTGCGGATGGTCAACAAGTTCGAGAAGAAGAACGAGTACTACCGTGGCCAGAAATTCTGGGGCGGCGCGCTTGAGGTTATGGGGATCGACCTGACCACACCTCAGGAACAGCTCGCCCGTATCCCAAAGGAGGGACCCGTTGTCGTTGTGGCCAATCACCCGCATGGGATGGTGGATGGCATGATTCTGGCTGAACTGATTGGTCAGGTGCGCAGTGACTACCGTATTCTGACGCGTTCTGTACTGACTGGGTTGGATGAGGCGGCAACGTCTTTCATGATCCCGGTTCCATTTCCGCATGATCCCGAAGCTCAAACCAAGATGCTTGAGATGCGAGGGAAAGCGATGGCTCATCTGAAGGCAGGGGGCGTCGTAGCGTTGTTCCCATCTGGCGTAGTCATGTCATCAGACGATTGGTTCGGCCCTGCAATTGAACGCGAATGGAACGTCTTCACAGCCCAGATGATCCGCCGATCCAAGGCAAAGGTTCTGCCGATCTTCTTCCCGGGCAGCAACTCGCGCTGGTATCAGATCGCGAACAAGTTGTCGCCTATTCTGCGGCAGGGGCTTTTACTTCATGAAATCGTTCGATCCTGCAACAAACCGCAATCGCCGGTCATCGGTGAGCCGGTTTCCGACGAAGACATGCAGTTGCTGGAAAAAGATCCGCGTGGGTTTATGGCATGGCTCAGAAAGCGCACAATGTCGCTGAGCCAGAGTTCGAATTCTTGAATTGATCGCAGACCCGAGTATTAGCCCGCAATCGCATGCGGGCTGAAATTGTCATCGGGTTGGTACCGGAACTTCACCGCGATAGTCATAGAAACCACGTTCGGTCTTACGACCCAGCCAACCTGCTTCGACATATTTTGTCAGCAAAGGGCAGGGGCGGTACTTGGTGTCAGCCAGTCCGTCATGCAACACGTTCATGATCGCGAGACAGGTATCCAGCCCGATGAAATCGGCCAGTTCCAGGGGCCCCATCGGGTGATTGGCGCCCAGCTTCATGGACTGATCGATGGATTGGACGTTTCCGACACCCTCATAGAGCGTGTAAACTGCTTCGTTGATCATCGGCATCAGGATACGGTTCACGATGAAGGCCGGGAAGTCTTCGGCGCTGGCCGCAGTCTTGCCCAGCCGGTCCACAACAGCTTTGCAAGAGTTATAGGTTGCTTCATCAGTTGCGATACCCCGGATCAACTCGACCAATTTCATGACCGGCACAGGGTTCATGAAGTGAAACCCCATAAACCGCTCAGGGCGGTCGGTCCGGCTGGCGAGACGGGTGATCGAGATCGATGAGGTATTCGATGTCAGGATCGTATGTGGCAGCAAATGCGGCTGCAGGTCCTCGAAGATTGCCTGCTTGATCGCCTCGCGTTCGGTGGCAGCCTCAATGACCAAGTCGGTTTGGCCCAGATCCGGCAGGCTCAGCGTTGTTGTGATGCGTTTCAATGCTGCCTGCATCGCTTCATCAGAGATCTTTCCACGCGATGCCTGGCGGGCCAGGTTGGCTTCGATCGTCACAATTGCGCTGTCCAGCGCCTCTTGGCTGACATCGTTCAGCAAGACATCATAATCCGCCAACGCCATGACATGAGCGATTCCGTTGCCCATCTGTCCAGCGCCAATCACTCCGACTGATTTCACATCCATGTTCAATGCCTTTGTATCACGGGATACCGCGACACTATCGGCAGACGGGGGGCAGCAGCAAGGGGATCAGACCCATCGAATTCGCTTCAAATGCGCACATTAGGAATTTCTCAAGACCTGAGGCTGCAAGATGGCAATTGGGTGAAAAAATTGGGTGAGTGTCATGAGCTATCATCATGCGGGTTCAGATGGGCCAGTAGATTCTGTTTGCCAATACGCCGGATCGAAACTGTGGTTCCGCGGACCGGAGCGATCTTTGGATGCACCCTACATAGCCTGTGTCGGAGGAGATGAGACATTCGGGCGATTTGTAGGGCAACCTTTTGTGGATTTACTGGAAAGGCGATTGGAGAAGACCTGCGTCAATCTTGGGAGCCTTTTCAGTGGGGTCGAGGCGCTTTCCCTAGATGCGGGCATGCTCAGGATCGTGAACGACGCCGAGCTTTGCGTGCTGCAACTGCCGGACGTTCTGTCACAGTCGAACCACTTTTACCGCGTCCACCCGCGCAGGAATGACCGTTTTCTCGAACCGACCCGTGATCTGCTTTCGCTGTATCCCGATGTAGATTTTACGGAAGTGCACTTCGTGCGGCATTTGCTGGCCCGGTTACAAACCCATTCGGACGCAAGAATAGAAGCTGTTGCTCAGGAGCTCAGTGAGGCTTGGGTATTGGGAATGAGATCGTTTCTTGAGCGGGTTACGGCCCCGGTTCTTCTCCTTTGGTTGCATGTGAACGACCAAGATGTGTGGGAGGATGCAGGAACTACTGAAAGAGATTTGGTGCCCGTTACACAAAGCATGGTGGACCAAATACGGCCGCTGTGTGCGGATTGCGTAGAACTTCAGGTTCAGACAGCGGGTGCATCAGAGGAACTGGAGGATGCCATGTTTGGCAGTCTTCAACAGCCTATGGCCTTGCATTGTCTTGGACCATCGGCACATCGTCATATTGCGTCATGTTTGTATG
>NZ_WPZQ01000005.1 GCF_013030265.1 Ruegeria arenilitoris | reverse complement strand
TACATTTTTTCGAGACAATCGGCATACAGCTTCGCTTGCTGCTGACCGACGCGTGCGTCCTTCTTGGTCCTCTTTGCTTCCACGACGGCCAGAGGTTTGCCGTCGTCCCCCCATAAGACATAGTCGACGAACCCCTCTCCGGTTTGGTTCGGCATGCCCTCCACCGGAAACTCGCGGTCACGCGACGAGTCCAGAGGCCAACCAGCTTCTGACAAGAGCAAGTCGATAAAGGCGTCCCGAGTGGTCGCCTCGTCGTAGTCATGCTCATCGGGTCGGGACTGGTTGGCGGCGCGCGCGGCGGCCACCTCAGCGCGCAGGCGAGCCAGCTCCTCTTCCAGCGCCTTCCTGCCTTCTTCAGACGTTTTGCGCTCTTCCTCAGCCTTCTTGAGCGCTTCCTGAGCGATCGCGTGTTTGTCGCTTAGCGCTTTGATCTGTTCGACTGTGCTTGCTGTGATGGTCAGCGTCTTTTCCAGCTTTCCGGCGTCGAACTTTAAGGCAGGATCTAACTTACCATTTTGGGAATAAGTGCGAGCGATCCAGTAGCAGACATGAAACAGCTCGCGCACAGTCGCTGCAGCATGGTTGGCACTGATCCTTTTACCACCTTCATGCGCTGCCCGGTTGCCTTGCACGCGGATAAAGTCAGCCTTGGCGACGATTGCCGGGCCGGTGAGCTTGGCTAATGAAGGCTCCGCGATCAATGCATTCAAGTTGTCCGAATATGGATCCTTCAATGCCGGATCACGGCTATAAAGCCATTTTAAAGCCGTTTCCAACGTCAATCGGGCATAGAAGCAAGAACCGCGCGGATCAGACAAAGCTGCCGCCTCTGCCATCTTGGCGTGCTTCAGAAGGTCCGGAAAATCTTCGGAAAGGAAATCAAATTGGGTTTTTTCCATTACTTTATCGTCGCAAGTTTTGCCAACACGTCAATAGCGGGCAGGTCTATGTAAATTTCGTTGTTGTTCTCTTCGGTTCTGAACTGTGCAAATGCCACGCCTAGCGCAGCCTCAGCCTTAACTGCTTGTTGAACTGTTCCGATGGGTTGCCGCGTGTGGATGACCCATTGAGGTTCATTGGACAGGCGAAATTTATTGAAGCTTTCCACGCGCGCGTCTGGATCCGTTGAATGCCCGATTTTTAGAACCTTTGACCCTTTTCCGAGCGTTGCAATGTAGACGTAATTCAATTCATCAGACTGGATTGGGGCGACTTCGTAGCCATCAATACGAATAGGGTGCTGCTGACGCAGCTGCTCGTTGCGCTGTTGCATTGTGGCAAACTCAAATTCTGCCATTTTCACTTCCCGCGCATTTTCCTTTAGAACCTTCAAAAGGCTAGCTGCGAGAGTGTCGCTGACGCGCTCGATGGAACTTACAGATTGGAGTGTATGGGTGGACGCATCGTATCCCTCCAAGTCTCGAAACTCAGGCGCGTTTGGGATTTCCCAGGTTCGGATCGGTTGTAACGCATACGGCCATTGTAGGTCCCAGTTGGTAACTTCTACCTTGTAGTCTGTAAGAAGTGCGTTGTGTTTGGTCATCTGCCAAACTTGCAAAACGCGGCCCTTCCATTCCTCTGGAACAGTGGCACCGTGTCCGGGGTTGCGGCTCACAACGCCGAAAACGAGATCACCTTCGGTTAGCAGGTTTTGAGCTGTTGATCTTGCGCCTTTGTTGCTGAACGTCAACGGCCAGCCAACGTTGCCCTCGGAACCGTATTCGTAGTCTTTCCCGCCCGGAGTGTAGATATAGGTAAAGAACACGTTCATGCTTCAAGCACCTGCTCAGCAATTGGCTTATGACAACTCATAGCAGTGGGAACTCCTCGCGGAAGGCTGCCTTCGCGTTCTCCCACTTTTCTGCCCCAATATTGTCCAACTGCCACCGACAGTTGACAGTGTTCATCACATCGTATCCCGCTGCCTTTAGGCCATCACACAAGAGTTTTTCCATCGCGCCGACTTGGTCGCGCACAGGTTTGTGAAGTTTCATCAGGGTGTCGCGATCATCCGTTTCCTTTGGAACTTCAGGATAAATCGGCCCATGAGAAATCAGATCAAAACTGCGGCATCTTTCCGGAGTGACACCTCGCACCGTGAGGTGCTTACGCAACGCATTTTGGTTCGGGGCAAACCCCAGATGCTGTCCCATTCGTGTATAGGGAGCGGTGGCATGCGGGCTAGAGTTGTCGCCGGTGCGACCGACATAGTGAAGATCGCCTTTTATCGTGCCGACCCGCCAGACATAAAGCCAAAATCCCCGCTCCAGCATCGCGCCCGGTAGGCTGAAAGAATGGAGCGCGGCGTTCATATCAGAGCTCTCCCCGAAACGCGCGGTGTTGAAGGGAGGCGAAGAGGGCGTCCTGTTTTTGCAGGCCAACCTTGGCGTTTCTGGTAATACTTTCCGCTTGATTGATGGCATCAACAAAAGCCTTTTGCTTTGCCAAGTCGGGAAGCAGAATTTGCACTCTTCCCAACTCCGCCATATCGAAACGTTTTGTCCCGTGCGCGGCAGTGGATACGCGACTAAGAAGGCTATCATGCTGGCACTTTAAATTAAAAAGGCCAAAGGTTGGGATGATGCGCCGATCAAAATCTATCGCCTTCATATCTTGGTTGATTGTGCAGTTTACACTCGTAAGGGCGAGCGGCACGGTGTGAGCTAAGATCATTCCTCGAACCACAATCAATGGCGTCCCCGCGGCAACCAGTTTCATGTTCCCCTCAGATAGTGCCTTGTCAGATATGTTGTCCTTGGCTCCATTTATCCAGGTGACTTTCATGTCTTTGGGTGTCACCCAAGGAGTTTCGCCCCCCCAAAAATCGGCATTGCTTTTAGCAGGTGTAGCGCCCGACCGAAACGTGGCTACCGATGAAAGAGATGTTACTTCAAAGCCCTTGCTGTTTGAGACTGGATCCCCAAACATCTCATGAAAGATCGACTGGCCGAGGGTGTTGAGTTTGTCCAGCGCGCGGGAGCGGAGGCGGCGCAGGGCATCCGCCTGATCCAGTATCCCCGCAATCCGCTTCTGCTCCTCAAGTGGCGGGACATTGATCTGCAACTCCTTCAAGTCACTAAGGGCTACATTGCTCACCAAAGCATGCCTTCCCATGCTTGCGATTCGGGCCATTGCTTCTTCTAAGGCATAGAAAAGCCATCTCGTGTCTGTGTCAGCGTGGGCCGAGACTTTGACAATTCTCTGGTTTAGCAGAGCGTTTGGGCCAGTCCAAACAACGGTTCTGAAGCTGCCTGACAGCGTCAACAATAGATCGCCGCGAGAGATCACGAACCTATCGGCGTATGATTCAGGCCAGTATTTGAAATCGGTGGACGCATCTGCTCCCACGTTTTGAATCCGAATAATTGGCATTCCGATGGGGTCATTGGAAAACTGCTTGGCTTTCCATGCAAATCCGGACAGGAAATCAGCAACGTCCCCAAGCGGTCTAAGCATAGAAACGCTCATCCTAACATTTCCTCGAGTCGGTGCAGCCCTTGGACAATCTCCTTCTCAATCTCTCGGAGCTCCGCGATGATCTCGGCTGGGGCCTGATGCTCGACCTCTTCGTGCTCGATATCCTTGTAGCGATTCAGCGACAGGTCCCAGCTGCCAGTGGCGGCAATATCCGAAGCAGGCACCATAAAACTCTGCGCTGTGCGCGGACGGTCGGCCTCGCTAGCCAGCGCGTTCCAGCGAGTCAGAATGTCTGGCAGGTTGTTCTTAGCGTGTTCTTCTTCGCTCAGCTCGGCCAACGGATCCAGCTTGTCTGCGTCTAGGAGCGGCGTTCGCTTATCGTCCAGTGAATAGCCGTCCGCTGTCATGTCATAAAACCAGACGTCTTCGGTCCCACCGACACCAGTCTTGGTAAAGACGACGATGGCGCAAGACACGCCGGCATATGGGCGGAAGACGCCCGAAGGCAGCTTAACGATTGCCTCGAGCTTGTGATCCTCCACCAGCATCCGCCGGATATCCTTGTGCGCCTTGGATGAACCGAACAGCACCCCGTCAGGCACGATGACCGCAGCCCGCCCGCCGGTGCGCAGCAGCCGCAGGAAGAGGGCGACGAAGAGTAGTTCGGTCTTCTTGGTTTTCACCACCTTCAGAAGATCCTTGGCGGTGGTGTCGTAGTCGAGGGACCCAGCAAAGGGCGGATTGGCAAGGATTAAAGAATATCGCCCCTCATCCTCGCCGTGCTCCTCGGCCAAGCTGTCGCGATAGGAGACATCAGGGTTTTCGACTCCGTGCAACGTCATATTCATCGCGCCAATCCGCAACATCGTGCTGTCGAAATCGAAGCCGTGGAACATACCGGAATGGAAATGCTGGCGGCTGTCTTTGTCCATCAGCATCTTGGGATGATTGCTGCGCAAATACTCTCCGGCCTCCACAATGAAACCGCATGTGCCTGCGGCTGGATCGCATATGACATCCTTCGGCGTGGGAGCCATCAGGTTGACCATGAGCTGGATAATGTGGCGTGGCGTGCGAAATTGGCCGTTCTGCCCGGCGCTGGCGATCTTGCCGAGCATGTATTCGTAGACATCGCCTTTGGTGTCTCGGTCATCCATCGGGATGTCATCGAGCTGCTGAACCACTTTAGCTAGCAAACTCGGGTTCGAGAAGCCAAGGCGGGCATCCTTCATATGTGTGCCGTAAGTTGAGCCTTCCTCGCCAAGCTCACGCAAGAATGGGAACACATGCTCATCGACGATGCGCATCATCTCCCGCGATTCAAAGTTCTTGAAGCGCGACCAGCGGAGGTTCTCGTATGGTTCACCCTTGGGGTCGTTCCCGGCCGGAAAGATACGACGCTCCATCTCGACGTCGAGCATTTCGGCCTTGCTTTCCTCAACAGTGTGCAGATCGTCCAGCCGCTTGATGAACAGTAGGTAAGTGATCTGTTCGATCACCGAGAGCGGATTGGAAACACCTCCCGACCAGAAGGCATTCCAGATTTGATCGACTTGGGAACGGATGGGGCCTGTGAGCATGTTGCAATCGTCTTCTTGTTTTCAGTTGGGCGCAGGATAGCGAGATCAAAAGTGAATGGTAGATCGAAATGGAATCTGCTGTTTCGACCGGGTCCTAAACTTCAATTTTGACGCAGTAGAAAAGGATACAAGTGGGTCGCCTGCAATTGGCAGAAAGTCACAAGAAAATGGCGCAAGACCAAGCAAGATTGATCATTCAGCGGATTGGTCAAGCCTATACTGAAGTTGGAGATTTGAAGCACAGAGATGAACTTTCTTTTGTTTATTTTCAGTGAGTTAAAAGTTTTTCAAAAATCCCAAGCGCATCCGAAGTCTAGAACGCTATAGAGTAAGCGATTTTGCCAAAATAGAGGAGCGCACTTTGTCACCGCCTTACACACCCAAGTCTCTCGCAGAGCGCTGGAGCTGCAGTTCTGAAACTGTGCGTCAGCTCTGCAAGTCCGGCCAGCTCGAATACTTCAGGGTTCGCCGTCAGTTTCGCATCCCCGCACACAAAGTAGAGGAATATGAGCAGTGCAGGAATACAGCATCGGTCGACTCAAAAACCGCTTCGTCGTTGTCTGGTATGAGGAAGATGGACGCAGACGCAGGTATCGTCTTGACGCGGACACCCTCGAAAGCGCGGAGGCCGAGGCCCGTGACGTCCTCCTCGCTCAGACAGCAGGAAAGGATGAACTGACCGTTGCAGCGATTTGGAATGCTTACAGCGTGACAGTCGAGGGTCGGCCGGTGCATGAAAGCATGCAATACACTGGCCGTTCAGTGCTGCCTTGGTTTGGCGCCTTTCGCCCGGATCAGATAAGCGTGCAAGACTGTAAAGCCTACATCGCCGATCGACGGCAGGCAGGTATTCAGGACGGCACGATCTGGACACAGCTTGGCAAGCTAAGGACCTGTTTGAATTGGGCTGAGAAGACCGGGCTGATTGATAGGGCACCCTACATCGAGCGCCCCAGCAAACCGGCCCCCAAGGAGAGGTATCTGACGCGCCAGGAGATTTCACAGCTTTTGGCGGTCGACTGCGCACCGCATATTAAGCTGGCTATATGGCTGATGCTGTCGACGGCGGCCAGGGTAACGGCTGTGTTAGAACTCACATGGGATCGGGTCGACTTCGAACGCCGCCAAATCAATCTCCGCACTGGCGACGGGCAGAGGAAGGGCAGGGCCATCGTCCCCATGACCGAGAGCCTGTATGCTGCGCTTTTGAACGCCCGAAAGGCCGCATTATCTGACTATGTCGTGGAGTGGGCCGGCGGATCGGTAAAGTCGATCAAGAAAGGCTTCAAGGCGGCCGCAGTCGCGGCGGGCCTGCCTGACGTGTCACCGCACGTCTTGCGGCACACCGCAGCTGTTCATATGGCTGAAGCAAGTATCTCGATGGAGGAGATTGCGCAGTTTCTAGGCCATTCAGACTCCAGGATCACCGCGTCCGTCTACGCGCGCTACAGCCCGGAGCATCTACGAAAGGCTGCCAGTGCGTTGGAGTTCGACTAACCCTCAGGTTCAACGAACTTCGGATCACTGTCATAGAAACAACAAAGGCGCCCTTGGGCGCCTTGTTTTATTGGTCGGAGTGAGAGGATTCGAACCTCCGACCCCTGCCTCCCGAAGACAGTGCTCTACCAGGCTGAGCTACACTCCGACCGTGGCGCGTGATCTATACCCGGTGATGCTGATGCGCAAGGGGGATTTTCTCTAGGTTTGCACGAATTGATGCCGTCAAAGAAAACTGTGATTGACCATAAAATTGCAGCTGAAAAGTCGCGCGATTGGCGGCATTCTAGGCCACTATGGCAAGGCTTCTGTGCGATATAGTCGTATTTTGGTGCCACCGTGATCGACCACCGGGCCAGCGGGCAACAAAGGCAGTCGGGTCGCGCGGGCGAGGGATTGGTTGCTGGTCACTATTCCGACCTGCCAACCGTGGAGTCGGGACATCAAAATCTTACCAAGACTACCGTACAGAGACCGCAGCCGCTTCTCATCTCCGATACGCGCGCCGTATGGCGGATTCATTATCACGATACCGGCAGGTCCTTCGGGCGGCTTGATGTCACTGATCGAGCGGTGCTGGAATTTGGTGAGAGCGCCGACCCCGGCCTGTTCGGCATTGGCTGATGCAGCCTCGATAGCGCCCGCGTTTCGATCGGACCCCAGAAACAGCAGATCTGTTGTGTCGGGCTGCGCATCGCTGCGCATGTCTTGCCATGCGGCGCTGTCGAAGGTTGCAAGCTCCTCAAAAGCAAATCGGCGTGTTCGACCGGGAAGCAGCCCCAGTGCGATCTCGGCGGCCTCGATCACGAAGGTGCCAGAGCCGCACATGGGATCCAGCACGGGCTGGGTTCCGTCGAATCCACATTCACGTAGAAACATCGCCGCCATGGTCTCGCGCATTGGCGCCTTGGCGACCGCGGTTTTGTGCCCGCGTTTGTGGAGTGGATCACCAGACGTATCGACCGAGAAGGTGCAGAGGTCTTTTTCGATGCGCAGCATCACCCGCACATTGGCATCCGACGAGATCGGAGCGCCAAGAGTTTCTGCAATCGCTGTTTCAATACGCTGACGGGCCGCCCCTGCATGATAGATTCGCGATTTGCGACTGGTCGCCTCGACCTTTACCGGGACATCGGGCCGCAAAAATTCAGGCCACGGAAACTTGCGAGCTCGTTTGTCCAATTGTGCAAGGTGAACTGCTGGAAATGAACCCAGACGCACAAGTACCTTGTTCGCACCCCGAAGTTGCAGATTGGCGCGCCAGACTTCGGCCCAGTTACCTCGACAAGATACGCCGCCTGGCACTGCCTTGGCATCCGCAAACCCATGTTCGATTGCTTCGGCACACAAAGGCGCTTCCAGCCCGGGTGTTGCCACCAGAAATATTTCGAGGTCAGTTTTTTCCATTCCGGTTGCTTACACCGGATGGAGAGAAGGCGCGATACGCAAATTGGGTTGTGAGATTTTGGACACCTGATCGATCAATTCAGTTTAAAGTGAACCCAATTCCCAGAATTGAGCGGGAACGGGTTTGCGTTTAGTGTCATCCCCGCGTAAAGGGGCCGTGATCGGAATTACGCTAGCGGATTCCAGTCGGTTTATGACGCAATCGCGACCACCCCGGCTGAAAGATTCGCGCTATCTGGTGCCGACCTTCGATCGGTCAGGGATAGCAGGCACAGGAAAGAGGCTTGGAAGAACGTAGCGACATGCAAACTTTCAAACTGAAGAAAGGGTTGGACCTACCGGTAGAAGGTGCACCCGAACAGAAAATCCAACCGGGGCCAGAATACTCGAGTGTTGGCGTATTGGGCGGGGACTATATCGGTCTCAAACCACGTATGCTGGTGCAGGAAGGTGATCAGGTTCAGCGCGGCACTCCGCTGTTCTGCCACAAGGATGCGCCAGACGCGATGATGGTCGCGCCGCTGAGCGGTAAAGTGGTTGCCCTCAACCGGGGCGCACGCCGCGTTTTGCAAAGCGTGGTGATCGAGGTTTCGGACGCCAACGACAACGGTGTGGATTTCTCAGGTATCGGCGATGCCGACACAGCCGAGGGCGTGACCGCCAAGCTTTGCGCCGCTGGTCTGTGGACCGCATTCCGGACACGGCCATATTCGAAAATGCCCGAGCCGGGCACCAAGCCTGCCGCTATCTTTGTTACGGCGATGGACAGCGACCCTCTGGCAGGTGACGCTGCGCTGATCATTGCAGACGCCGGCGAAGCTTTTGCCAAAGGCCTTGAGGCGGTCGCAAAACTGACTGAAGGCAAGACCTACCTGTGTCAGAAAGACGGCGACTCGATCCCGGGCGCTGATCTGCCGGGTGTAGAAGCGGCGGCTTTCTCAGGACCGCATCCGTCGGGACTGGCCGGTACGCACATCCATTTCCTTGAGCCGCTGGCCGGAGACAAACAGGTCTGGACCATCGGCTATCAGGATGTGATTGCCATCGGCCGTCTGATGCAGACCGGACATCTGGACCCCAGCGTAGTCATCGCGCTGAGTGGACCCGGGGCACGGCAACCGCGCCTGATCCGGACCGTCATGGGCGCCTCAACCGACGATCTGACCCGCGACGAGGTCAATGTCGATGGTGTGGCGCGTATCATCTCGGGTTCGATCTTGTCTGGCGGTCATGCCGAAGGTCCGCACGCGTATCTGAGCCGTTTCGCGCGTCAGATCACCATCATTCGTGAAGATCATGATCAGCACACTCTGGGCTGGATCCTTCCGATGCCCTCGAAATACGCGGTGCAGCCGGTTCTGGGATCGGCATTTGCCAAGAAGCTGTTCGCATTTACCTCGAACCTGAACGGTGGTCGCCGCGCGATGGTGCCGACCGGCACGTTCGAGCAGTTGATGCCGCAGGATTATCTGCCCACGCAATTGCTGCGCGCATTGCTGGTGATGGACACAGATACCGCACAGGCGCTGGGTGCGCTGGAGCTGGACGAAGAGGATCTGGGCCTTGTCGGCTTTGCCTGTCCGGCGAAGTATGAATATGGGCTGGCGCTGCGCGACTGCCTTTCCAAGATTGAAAAGGAGGGCTGATCCGAATGGGTTTGCGAAACTTCTTTGACCGGATCGAGCCGAACTTTACCAAGGGCGGCAAGTACGAGAAGTATTTCCCCATCTACGAGATGGTCGAAAGCTTCATCTACACTCCGAAAACCGTAACCACTGTTGCACCCCATGCGCGGTCTTATGTGGATATGAAGCGGATCATGACTTACGTCGTGATCGCAACAATCCCCTGTATCCTTTGGGGGATGTACAATACCGGGTACCAGGCGAACTTGGCCATAGCCGCGCTTGGTCCGGATTCCGCGATAGGTTGGCGGATTGCCATCCTGCAGATGTTCGGCATCTCACTGAACCCCGACAGTATTTTTGCCAATGTGATGCACGGGTTGATGTATTTCCTGCCGATTTACATCGTCACTCTGGTCGCTGGCGGTATCTTCGAGGTCATCTTTGCGACCGTCCGCGGACACGAGGTTAACGAAGGTTTCCTTGTGACCTCAATGCTTTATACGCTGATCATGCCCGCATCCGCACCTCTCTGGCAGGTCGCGTTGGGCATTATATTCGGCGTTGTGATCGGCAAAGAAGTGTTTGGCGGTACAGGCAAAAACTTCCTCAACCCGGCACTTGTCGGCCGCGCCTTCCTGTATTTCGCTTATCCCGCGAACATGTCGGGCGACACTGTCTGGACACCTGTTGATGGTTTCTCGGGCGCGACGGCGCTGTCGGTTTCTGCCTCAGAAGGGTATCAGGCTCTGGCTACTGAAGGTTTGACCTGGTGGAACGCGTTTCTGGGTCAGATGCAGGGTAGTTTTGGTGAAACCTCAACGCTGGCCTGCATGATTGGTCTGGCATTCCTGCTGATGACCCGCATCGCCAATTTCCGCCTGATTGTCGGCTGTCTGGCTGGGACTATCGGTCTTACTCTGCTATTCAACTTGATTGGGTCGGATACCAACCCGATGTTTGCGATGCCCTGGTACTGGCACATCGTTGTTGGTGGCTATGCCTTCGGTCTGGCCTTCATGGTGACCGAGCCCGTTTCGGCCAGCCACACTAACATGGGACGCTACATCTACGGCGCTTTGATCGGTGTCATGGTTGTGTTGATCCGTGTGGTTAACCCGGCTTTCCCGGAAGGCATGATGCTGGCAATCCTGTTCGGTAACGTCTTTGCACCGCTGATCGACTACTTCGTCGTTCAGGCAAACATCAAACGGAGGGCGCGTCGCCATGTCTGATACGCAACCCCAAGAACCCAAAGGGGCGATTGCCCGGTTCCTGGCGGCCTCGCCGGATTCCATTGGCAAGACGATCTTTGTTGCCGTCGCCGTCTGTCTGGTTGCATCGATGGTCGTTTCGGCCGCTGCAGTCAGCCTGCGCCCGGTGCAGGAAGCAAACGCGCTGAAGGACAAGCAGGTCAACGTTTTGCAGGTTGCCGGTGTTTACGAGCCGGGCATCAACGTGAGCGAAGCCTTCGCCGCGTTTGAACCTCACGTACTGGAATTGGCTACTGGCGAATTCGTTGACGATCAGTTCGATCCGGCGACCTTTGACGACATCGCTGCCGCCAGCGATCCCGAGTTGAGCGTTGCATTGGACAATGACCCGGCGGGTATTGGGCGCAAGTCCAAATACCGTGTGATCTATCTGCTGCGCGACGACGCCGGTGACCTGGATAAAGTCATCCTCCCGCTGCACGGTTACGGACTGTGGTCAACGCTCTATGGCTTTATCGCGCTGGAAAACAACGGCAACGATATCTTTGGTCTGCAGTTCTACCAGCATGGTGAAACCCCCGGCCTTGGCGCCGAGGTGGATAACCCGCGCTGGAAAGCACTGTGGAACGGCAAGAAACTGCGGGATGAGGCTGGCGATCTGCAGATCACCGTGTCCAAGTCACAACCCGCCGCCGGCCCTGAGTTCTATGTTGACGCGCTGGCCGGTGCCACGCTGACTTCGGTTGGTGTCGATAACCTGGTGAAATTCTGGATGGGTGATGCGGGCTACGCTCCGTTCCTGGCCAAACTGCAAGCAGGAGAGATTTGATGTCCCAGACCAAGAAAGAGATGCTGGTCGACCCGCTTGTCGACAACAACCCGATTACCCTGCAGGTGCTTGGCATCTGTTCGGCGCTGGCGGTGACCTCTTCGCTGCAGGTGTCCTTCGTGATGGCGCTGGCGGTAACGTTCGTGACCTCGTTCTCGTCCTTCTTCATCTCGTGCCTGCGCAACCAGATCCCGGGTTCGATCCGGATCATCGTTCAGATGGTGATCATCGCCTCGCTGGTGATCCTGGTGGATCAGGTTCTCAAGGCCTACGCCTTTGAGATTTCGAAAACCCTGTCGGTCTTCGTCGGCCTGATCATCACCAACTGTATCGTGATGGGCCGCGCCGAAGCGTTTGCAATGAAGAACCCGCCGGTCGCGTCCTTCATTGATGGTCTGGGTAACGGTATGGGCTACGGCCTGATCCTGCTGCTGGTCGGTTTCATCCGCGAGCTTTTCGGGAACGGATCGCTGTTCGGCGTCACCATCCTTGAGACTGTCAACAACGGCGGCTGGTATGTACCCAACGGCATGTTGCTGCTTCCGCCATCGGCGTTCTTTATCATCGGTCTGATCATCTGGGCCTTCCGCACATGGAAGCCGAACCAGGTCGAAGAACGTGAATACAAAATTCAGCAGGTAGAGGCCCACTGATGGAAGGTCTGATTTCACTGGCCGTAAAGGCCATCTTTGTTGAAAACCTCGCGCTCAGCTTCTTCCTCGGCATGTGTACCTTCATCGCCGTGTCCAAGAAGATCTCGACGGCGCTGGGACTAGGTATCTCGGTGATGGTTGTTCAGGCGATCACCGTACCGACGAACAACCTGCTGCTTAGCTATCTGCTGAAGCCGGGCGCGCTGGCTTGGGCTGGCTTCCCCGATGTGGATCTGACCTTCCTTGGCCTGATTTCCTACATCGGCGTGATCGCGGCGATGGTTCAGATCCTTGAGATGGTCTTGGATAAATACTTCCCGCCGCTCTACAATGCGTTGGGGATCTTCCTGCCGTTGATCACCGTGAACTGCGCCATCCTTGGCGGCTCTCTTTTCATGGTTGAGCGTGACTATAACTTTGCTGAGGCAGCGACCTATGGTCTGTCTTCGGGCTTTGGCTGGGCGCTGGCGATTACTGCAATGGCGGGTGTGCGCGAAAAGTTGAAGTACTCGGACATTCCGGATGGTCTGCAGGGTCTTGGTATTACCTTCATCACCGCGGGACTGATGGCGATGGCCTTCATGTCCTTCTCGGGCGTGAAGCTGTAAGGAGAGGCTCGCATGGAAACTTTTAGCCTGGGCGTCGTCCTTTTCACCCTGATTGTTATCGCACTGGTGGCCATCATTATGGCTGCCCGTTCGAAACTGGTGTCGACCGGTGATGTGAACATCACGATTAACGGCGAGAAAACCATCTCGGTTCCAGCGGGTGGCAAACTGCTGCAAACACTGGCGGCCGAGAAGCTGTTCGTCCCGTCGGCCTGTGGTGGCGGTGGTACCTGTGCGCAGTGCCGCGTGCGTGTGCATTCGGGTGGCGGATCTATCCTACCGACCGAAGAGAGCCATATCACCAAGCGTGAAGCTGCCTGCGGCGACCGCCTGTCCTGTCAGGTTGCGGTCAAGCAGGACATGGATATCGAAGTTCCCGAAGAGGTCTTCGGCGTCAAGAAATGGGAATGTACAGTTCGTTCTAACGAAAACGTGGCGACCTTCATCAAGGCGCTGACGCTGGACTTGCCCGAAGGTGAGGATGTGAACTTCCGCGCCGGTGGATACATCCAGATCGAAGCCCCTGCGCACGCTCTGAAATACACCGATTTCGATATTGAAGAAGAGTACCGCGAGGACTGGGATCGCTTCAATCTGTGGCAGTATGAGTCGGTTGTGAACGAACCGATCGAACGTGCCTATTCGATGGCCAACTATCCGGACGAAAAAGGCATGATCATGCTCAACGTTCGGGTTGCTTCGCCACCTCCGGGGTCAGAAGGCATCCCGGCCGGTCAGATGTCGTCTTACATCTTCAACCTGAAGCCGGGTGACAAAGTGACAATCTCGGGTCCGTTCGGTGAATTCTTTGCCCGCGAAACCGAGAAAGAGATGGTCTTCATCGGCGGTGGTGCTGGTATGGCACCGATGCGCAGCCACATTTTTGACCAGCTCAAACGTCTTGAGAACCGCAACCGCAAGATCAGCTTCTGGTACGGCGCGCGTTCAAAGAAAGAGATGTTCTTTGTCGAGGATTTCGACACGCTGGCCGCAGAGTTCGATAACTTTGAATGGCACGTAGCCCTGTCGGATGCGCAGCCTGAGGACGATTGGAAAGGCTATACCGGCTTCATCCACAATGTCCTGTTTGAAGAGTACCTCAAGAACCATCCGGCACCAGAGGACTGTGAGTTCTACATGTGTGGCCCGCCAATCATGAACCAGTCGGTCATCAACATGCTGCTGGACCTGGGAGTGGACCGCGAAGACATCATGCTCGACGATTTCGGCGGGTAAGAAACGAAAAACCGGCGCTAATGGCGCCGGTTTTGTTTTTCAGGCAGTGCTTGAGCAGAGCAGTGTCACTGTTTCGGTGGATAAAGCCAAAACGCCATGAGGCGTGTAAATCTCGGCATTATGACGTATGTCATCAGGACCACTACGATGGCCACCGCAATTCCATTTCCTAGAATCGTTGGAAGCGCTTCGAATTCAGGAACGTATGCTAAGGCGGCATGGACCAGCAGGATCGTCGGAAAAAGCGCAATGTAAGTTGTGATGGCCATCTTATAAGCCGGTGGCCTTGCTGCTGCGTTAGCCGAGACCGGCAAGGTAAACCAAGTCTCCAACCCGGTCAGCCAGGTCCGCTGAGGCTCACCTGCCGTAAACTCGTCAGCAGCTGTGACGAGGCGCACATGGTCATCAGACGCCTCCCAGGCCTTCAGATGCTCATCGCTGTCGAAGGTGCAAATTACTCGGTATGCAGGCTGATGCGGCAGGGAGGGACGAACGACATGAACACTGTTGAGCCCATAAGCGCTACACATTGCATCGATTATATCACTGATCGCAGCTTCAAGCTGCTGCTCCTGACCAGCCTTCGGTATTCTATCGATGATTTTCGTTGCGCCCTCACTAACGTGATCGCCTGTCGCACTGCTCATCAATCTCGTTCTCCCGAAACAAATCTGTAGCTATGTTAGCACCTGTATCCCACACAAACTGCGGTGTGTTGCAAACTACTGAATGACAGGTTGGCGTCTTTTCGTGAGCGGTTTCTGACTGTTACAACCTCAGATCGCTGGCTTCTCGCGGCAGGCAAGACTTTACGTCGAACAGGATGTTCTTTGCTTTGCCATAGGATCGGATTTCTTCCGGAGACAGCGTAAGGAACTCTCGATGCGCGACTGCCAATACGATCCCGTCATAGCTGTCTCGCTGAGGTTCTGACACGAGCGTGATACCATGTTCGTCCAGCGCGGCCTGCGCATCGGCGTGAGGATCATGAACATCCACCGTGACACCGTAATCCTGCAGTTCATGGACAATATCGACCACGCGGGTGTTGCGCAGATCGGGGCAATTCTCCTTAAAGGTCAGCCCCATGACCAACACCCGTGCTGACCCTACGTTGATCCCATCGCGCGTCATGCGTTTGACTAGTTGCGAAACCACATAGCTGCCCATCCCGTCATTCAACCGTCGCCCGGCGAGAATGATCTGCGGATGATGCCCAACCGCTTCGGCCTTGTGTGTGAGGTAGTAGGGGTCGACACCGATGCAGTGTCCGCCCACCAAACCGGGGCGGAATGGCAGGAAATTCCACTTGGTTCCTGCGGCACGCAGAACGGCGTCAGTGTCGATATCCATCCGGCCAAAGATCATGGCCAGTTCATTCACCAAAGCGATGTTCAGGTCCCGCTGTGTGTTCTCGATGACCTTAGCCGCTTCGGCCACACGGATGCTTTCGGCCTTGTGTGTACCCGCCGAGATTATCCTAGCATAGAGGGCATCCACCAGTTCAGCGACTTCGGGGGTAGATCCAGAGGTTACCTTGCAGATATCGGAAATCCGATGGGTTTTATCCCCGGGATTGATCCGTTCGGGGCTGTATCCCGCAAAGAAGTCCTGATTGAAGCGCAAGCCCGAGACACGCTCCAATACCGGAACACAATCCTCTTCGGTTGCGCCGGGATAGACCGTGGATTCATAGATCACGAGGTCACCGGGTTTAAGTACACCGCCTACTGTTTTAGACGCACTTAGCAGCGGGCTCAGATCAGGCTGCTTCCCTGCAGTGATCGGTGTTGGGACAGTAACAATGTAAGTATCGCAATCTGCCAGATCCGCAGCGTTGGTGGTGAAATTCAGGCCTGTGGCGGTGGCAAGGTCTTCCGGCTCAACCTCAAGCGTTGAATCCTCACCACGCTGCAGTTCCTCGATACGTGCCTGATTGATATCAAACCCAATTACCGATCCTAGTTTTCCAAACGCCACAGCCAGTGGCAGCCCGACATAGCCAAGGCCGATGACTGCGATTTTTCGGGAATTGGGGTTCGTTTCCAGCATCCAGATCTCTTGGGTCATTTTCCGTGGTAATCACGGAACCATTCTACAAATTGCGCGATGCCATCCTTGAAATCCGTTTGCGGACGGTATCCAGTCAGTCGCTGCAACAGGTCCGTATTGGCCCATGTAGCAGGGACATCACCCATCTGCATGGGCATG
Organism: Ruegeria arenilitoris; assembly: GCF_013030265.1. Taxonomy (GTDB): domain Bacteria; phylum Pseudomonadota; class Alphaproteobacteria; order Rhodobacterales; family Rhodobacteraceae; genus Ruegeria; species Ruegeria arenilitoris_E. The sequence goes on along the minus strand of NZ_WPZQ01000005.1, from coordinate 397,565 downwards.
TAGTTGCGGATCGCCTTTTTTCCGACGGCTTCTTCGATGGCTTCTACAAAATCCAGCAAGCGCACCTTGTCACCGTTTCCGATGTTCACGACCCGATACGGAGCAACCGGCGACAGGCTGTCGCCTTCTTCGATATCGTCAGGACTCGCAGGTCGGATTGGGGGGGTATCAATCAACAATCGAATGCCCCGGACCAGATCGTTGACGTTGGTAAAGTCACGATGCATGTCACCATGGTTGTAGATATCGATCGGGCGACCGTCCAGAATCGCATCGACGAATTTATAAAGTGCCAGATCAGGGCGACCCCAGGTGCCATATACGGTGAAGAACCGGAACATTGTGGTCGGCAGGTCCCAGAGGTGAGCATAAGAGTGCCCCATCGCCTCATTTGCTTTTTTGGTCGCCGAGTAGATGGTCAGCTGGGTGTCCGCCTTTTCGACCTCGGTAAAGGGCATCTCATCGTTTGCGCCGTAAACCGACGAAGTGGATGCCATCAGCAGGTGATCCACCTTATGCTGACGGGCGGCCTCCATCACGTTGAACGTACCAACAATGTTGGAATCTATGTAGCTTCGTGGTTGTTCCAGACTGTACCGAACTCCGGCCTGCCCGGCGAGATGGACAATGACATCGGGTTCAAACTCGTCCGCGACCTGCATCAGGCGTTCGTGGTTTTCCAACAGGTCTTCGGTGGCGGAGAAACCGGGTGTCTGCAGCAGCATCTGGTGACGGCGTTGCTTGAGGCTGACATCGTAATAGTCGGTCATCCCGTCATAGCCATGGACCTGAAACCCCTCTGACAGCAACAGCTTTGCCAGATGGAACCCAATGAACCCCGCTGTACCCGTAACCAGAACCCGTTTCATGAAACCCTCGAACGTTATCCAAACACTGTGACCATCAGGGACCCTTTCCATCCGGTGAGGTCAAGAGGATTTCCCTGTCGGCGACCGTCATATCAGCCGGGCAGAGGTCAGCGTCAACCAGTTGGCTTATCAGGAGGAGATTGACCTGAACAGGCAGAAGCTAATCCAGCACGCGACCTCATTGGTGGTGGATTGCGTTCGGATGGAAGCGAAACAGTCGATGCGCGATATCTGATCGAGACTGCTTGTCGTTGACCGCAAATCAGGTCCAGCGCTTGTTGATGTGTTGAAGGCTCCTAAGTAACCTTTGGCAGTTGGGAATTGCCGATAACGACCGGGCAGGGTACTGAACTTCAGAGATGATTAAGGAATGGATCAGAAAACTCGTTAAGCAGTCAGCTGCCCAGGATATGGGAGCTTCGCTTGCCGAACTCGCACCGGATCAGCGGTTTTATGCGGTTGGTGACATCCATGGTCGACTTGATCTGCTGCAGGCGTTGCTTCCCCGTTTGGACCGCCGATACCCTTTGGTCTTTGTTGGCGACTACATCGATCGGGGAGAGTACAGCGCACAAGTCTTGCATCATCTGAAACACCTCAGCGAAGACACCAACCGTCAGGTCGTGTGTCTGCTGGGCAATCACGAAGAAATGCTGTTGAAATTTGTCGATGACCCCAAGCGGATGGGGCGACTGTGGCTGCAAAATGGTGGCCTGCAGACATTGGCTTCTTTTGGGCTTGGCAATGTCACCGAAGCCGTTATCGGCAAGGATGCGGTAGAGGTTGCAGGGCGATTGCGGGCCAGAATTGGCGACCGGGTTCTCGACTGGCTGCGAGGGTTGCCTCTGACCTGGAGCAGCGGAAACGTGACCGTGGTTCACGCCGCTTTGGATCCCGCCTTTCCGCTCGATGATCAGCCCCGACAAGTATGTTTGTGGGGGCATCCACGATTTCGTCTGGATCGTCGCACTGATGATCAATGGGTTGTGCACGGTCACACAATCGTTTCCGAGCCACGCATCAAACATAAGATTGTATCGATCGACACGGGCGCTTTTGCGACCGGTCGATTGACCGCGGCTGAAATCTCGGCAGGCGAAATCCGATTTATTTCAGCTGATCAGAAGTAACCGAAACGGTATCTGATGACTTTCTCATAACTGGCAAGTCGGTGCAGCTGCACACCCAAAAGGCCACCCCATGAGGTCGTCAGCAATAATCTGCACAATTGGCTACACCGACCAACGGGCAGGTCCGTGAGGTCCTTGCCCGTTGCGACGAGGTTTATCTGTCAGCCGACAATCATCTGTTTCATGCGCAAGGCTTCATATTCCAGCTCTTTAAGCCGGAAATGTACGACATCTCCAATGGTGATGACACCTTTGAGGTTGCCATCGCTGATCACTGGCATGTGACGGAACCGTCCTTCGGTCATGGTTTTCAGCACATCCATCAGCAGATCATCCGGAGCGCAGCTTTTCACCTCTCGCGTCATCAGATCTTGGACAGATTGCGGCAGCGTCTGACCGGGTGTATCGGCCATGCGCCGAACGATATCCCGCTCGGACAGGATACCCTGCAGCGCACCGTTCTGATCTGTGACGACGACGGCACCGATGCGTTTTTCCTTCAGGATGTCCACGACCGAATGGATCGTATCGTTTGGACGTACCGCGATCACCGCATTTCCCTTGCCTTCCAGCAATTTCGCCACCGTCGTCTGAGTATGTGACAGGTTCGACTCGACGGATTGGCTGTAAGTACTGGACTCGGCCTTGTCGCCACGCGTCGGGGGCTGGTAAGAGCTTGGGGCCATGGGCGGTCTCCTCCTTTACCGGATTTGGCTTATACCTCCACCTTAGCGCAGGGACAGAACCTGTATAGGGTGCAATTTCACAAACTGGCGTAACTCCGCCACTTCGCAAGGAAAATTGGCTTCTTGGACCAGCTGTATCTTACCCCTCCCGTTGCGGCGCTGATCTTTTTCTTTGTGGTGGTGTGCGGTCACAACTTCCGGAAAACCTGGAAACAGCAAGAAGCGGGCTGGCAAAAGCGCGCGTGGCTGTTCGGGGTGCCTGCCGCCGTTGGGTTATTGGCATTGGGCTTTCTGCCGCTGAAAATCTGAAGCCGGTTTGACTCTGTTGGGGACCGCTGGCATACGCCGGTCACAGTTTTCCCAGGAGGTCGCCTAATGCGCCGTTTGACTGCACTGGCCCTGATGCTTTTCGTTTCCGGCTGTCTGTTCGACAAAGAACCCGAGGTGGTTCGTCTGTCGGGTGAGACGATGGGAACCACGTTCAACATCACTGCGATTGGTGAGGATATCGACGAAACAGCGCTTGCTGCGTCCGTTGAAGAAACGCTCGCGCAGGTCAATGCCAAGATGTCCAACTGGGATCCGAATTCCGAGGTTTCGACTTTCTCGGCCTCGGACAGCACAGCTCCTGCTGATGTATCCGAAGAATTCGCGTATGTGATTGCTGCCGCAAATGAGGTTCACGAGAAAAGCAACGGTACCTTTGATGTGACCTTGGGCCCGCTGATCGAGCTGTGGGGCTTTGGCCCGCGCAAACCAGAGGATCCTGTACCAGCTGACGCCGACATTCAGGCCGCGCTGAATGGGGTAGGCCAGGCGCGCTTGCTGAAACTGGATAGCGCGGCTGGAACGCTGGCGAAATCCAACGCGGATGTTGGCATCAACCTGTCCGCCATTGCCAAAGGTTACGGAATCGATGCTGTAGCTCAGAGCCTCAGCGATGCGGGTCTTGAGAACTATATGGTCGAGATCGGCGGCGATCTGGTCGCCAAAGGTCAGAATGATAAAGGTGAAAGCTGGCAGATCGGCGTGGAAAAGCCGGAAACCGGTAGCCAGCTCATTCAACTGATCGTCCCTGTAGACAATCTGGGCATGGCAACATCCGGTGATTACAAGAACTTCTTCGAACAGGATGGTGTGCGCTATTCACACATCATTGACCCGACGACCGGGCGCCCGATTACGCACCGCACAACCTCGGTCACTGTACTGGCTGAGAATGCGATGATGGCTGATGCGTGGGCAACGGCAATGCTGGCCTTGGGTCAGGAAGAAGGCTTGAGACTAGCCGAGGAGCATCAACTTGCCGTGTTCTTCATCTCTCGGGATGTTGCCGCTGGCGAAGATGCTTATATCACGGTACAAAGCAGTGCGTTCAAAGACGCGCTGGGAACCAACTGACAGGTAGGAACCGGGATGAGCACCTTTATTCTAGCTTTCGTGCTTTTACTGATCATCATGGTGGGCATGTCTCTGGGTGTCATGCTGATGGGCAAGACAATCAAAGGCAGCTGTGGCGGTCTGAACGCGATATCCGGTGCCGACAAATGTGTCGTCTGCAAGAAAGATGTCGATCCGAACAGCCCTCTGCGTGATCAGTTGCAATGCAAGCGCGCGAAAAAGATGCTGCAGCAGATGGAAAGCCAGACCTGAATTTTGGACAACCCTGAAATTTTGTCTTCGCTGTCTGGCCGTGACCGGTTAAGTTAGCATGTGAAGTAAATTTCAGGGACACCCATCGTGATGGCCAAAGCCAGGAACATTCTGTTCATCATGTTCGACCAGCTCCGCTGGGATTATCTGAGCTGCTACGGCCATCCACATCTGCAAACACCGAATATTGACCGTCTGGCGGCGCGCGGTGTCCGCTTTGATCGCGCCTATATCCAATCTCCGATCTGCGGTAGCTCCCGCATGTCCACTTATACCGGGCGGTATGTCCATTCTCATGGTGCATCGTGGAATGGTATCCCCCTGAAGGTGGGTGAGGTGACCATGGGCGATCACCTGCGCAAGGCGGGGATGGATTGCTGGCTGGTTGGCAAAACGCATATGCGCGCGGATGCCGAGGGTATGGAACGGCTGGGTCTGGAGCCAGACAGTCTGATCGGTGCCCGAGTGGCTGAATGTGGTTTTGATGTTTTTGAACGCGATGACGGCATGCGGCCCGAGGGGCCGGATGGCTTTTATGATCCTGAAGGCTCTCGAGAATACAACAAATACCTGAACGCGAAGGGGTATGAGAGCGACAATCCATGGCACGACTTTGCCAATTCCGGCCTCGACGCGGACGGGAACGTTCTTTCGGGTTGGTTCCTGAAAAACTCTCCCGAGGCTGCAAACATCGCCGAAGAGGACAGTGAAACCCCATATCTGACCACGCGCGGAATGGAGTTCATGGAAACCCACGATGGCCCGTGGTGCTGTCATCTCAGCTATATCAAACCTCATTGGCCCTACATCGTGCCGGAGCCTTATGCGTCAATGTATGGACCCGAACACGTACTGCCGGTGGTTCGATCTGAATCCGAGCGACAGAATGCACATCCCGTGCTTGCCGCTTTCATGAACACCAAGATCGGGCAGACCTTTTCGCGTGACGATGTGCGGGATGCCGTCATTCCAGCTTATATGGGGCTGATCAAACAAGCCGATGATCAGATCGGGCGTCTGCTCGACTGGATGGAAGAAACGGGTCGGATGGACGATACGATGATCGTACTGACCTCGGACCACGGCGACTTTCTGGGTGATCACTGGATGGGGGAAAAGACATTCTTCCACGACGCGTCGACTAAAATGCCGCTGATCATCTACGATCCATCAGCCGAAGCGGATGCTACGCGCGGGACTGTCAGCGACGCGCTGGTCGAGTCGATTGATCTGGCACCAACCTTTTTGGATGTGGCAGGTGGTCAAGTGGCAGATCACATCCTCGAAGGTCATTCCTTGCTGCCCATCCTGCACGGCCAAGCCGAGGCCACAGCCCGGGAATATGTGATCTGCGAATACGACTACTCTGCCTCACCCATCGCCGACATTCTGGGGGTTTCGGTTCGGGACGCGGTGATGTTCATGGTGGCGAACAGGAAATGGAAGCTGATCCATTGCGAAGGCGGATACAGACCGATCCTGTTTGACCTGGAAAATGACCCGGACGAATTGGTTGATCTGGGCACCAGTGCTGAACATGCGGATGTGATTGCAGAGATGTATGATCATCTGTTCGCGTGGGCTCGCAGACCGTCGCAACGCACCACGCGTTCGGAACAGCAGCTGATCGAAATGCGCACAAAAAGCCGGGGAACTGGCGTGGTATTGGGTATCTATGATGAAAACGATGCGCCGCTGGATCTGACGGTCAAGTATCGTGACAGAAAGGCCAAGCCGTATCGCGATCTCATCGATAAGGGTTAGGGCGGCAGAATTAATTCTGGCAACCCGGACATAAAAGACGGTTCACGCCCGCGCGGGCAGGGGGTAGAAGACTGCGCAAGAGCAGTAACCGGAGATCCTCTATGACCGCCCCCAAGCCCGTTGTCCTGTGCATTCTCGATGGATGGGGTCTGTCGAATGACACACGGGCCAACGCGCCTTTTCTTGCCGAGACGCCAACCATTGACGCGATCATGTCCAAGGGACCGCATGCAACGCTGATCACGCATGGCCCGGATGTAGGGCTGCCGAGCGGTCAGATGGGTAATTCCGAGGTCGGTCACACCAATATCGGCGCGGGCCGGATCGTCGCGATGGATTTGGGACAGATTGATCTGGCGATCGAAGATGGATCGTTTTTAGATAACGCGGCGCTTCAGGATTTCATTAGCAAGGTCAAGGCTGCCAATGGTACTGCGCATCTGATGGGTTTAATCTCGGATGGCGGGGTACATGGTCATTTGAATCATATCATCGCCGCTGCAAAGGCCATCACCGATGCAGGTGTCCCTGTGGCATTGCACGCCATGACAGATGGGCGCGATGTATCGCCCAAATCGGCCTTCACATACGTTGCCCAGCTTGAAGAACACCTGCCCAAAGGTGCAAAGATTGTCACTGTCAGCGGGCGCTACTTTGCCATGGACCGCGACAACAGATGGGAACGCGTAAGCGAAGCCTATGACGCGATGATCAACGCAAAAGGGCGCGAGGGTAGGACCGCTCACTCTGCAGTGGACCATGCGTATAATCAGTCGGAAACAGACGAGTTCATCACGCCAACGGTGCTAGCAGGCTATGAGGGTGTTAAGGATGGGGACGGTGTCTTCTGCCTCAATTTCCGGGCCGACCGCGCCCGTGAAATCCTGCGTGCCATTGGTGAGCCTGGATTTGCAGATTTCGATACCGGCCAGCGGCCACACTTGTCTGCGTTGCTAGGTATGGTCGAATACTCAGATGGCCACAACGCCTATATGACAACCGTTTTTCCCAAGCGCGATATCGTGAATACTCTGGGCGAATGGGTGGCAAAGCAAGGGCTACGGCAGTTCCGGCTAGCCGAGACCGAAAAGTACCCGCATGTGACCTTCTTCCTCAACGGCGGCAAAGAGCAGCCGGAGGAGGGCGAGGATCGCTTCATGCCCAATTCACCCAAAGTGGCCACCTACGATCTACAGCCCGAGATGTCTTCGGCCGAAGTCACAGCCAAATTTGTCAAAGCAATTGAAGCGGGCTACGACCTGATCGTCACCAACTATGCCAACCCCGACATGGTTGGACATACCGGAGATTTGCAGGCCGCGATCAAGGCCTGTGAAGCAGTGGATCAGGGATTGGCTCAGGTCGTCGCAGCGCTGGAGAAGGTGGGTGGTGCGATGATCGTGACTGCTGATCACGGGAATTGTGAGATGATGGTCGATCCCGAAACGGGTGGCCCACATACAGCACATACCTTGAACCCGGTTCCTGTGGCTCTGGTTGGTGGACCAGAGGGGGTTAAACTGCGGAATGGTCGTTTGTCCGATCTGGCACCGACCCTATTAGAGTTGATGGAGCTGCCTAAACCACCCGAGATGACCGGAGAAAGCTTGCTGTCATGAGGTTTCTTGCGCTTCTGTTTGCAACTGCTTTGGGATCTGCGCCCGCATACGCGCAGACAGATCCTGCTCAGGCGGCGTTGGAAGCAGCGCAGATGCTGGAACAAGCTTCAATCTCTCTGACCGAGGCGGATAGCGCCCGTGATCGGGTGCGTGCACTGACCGAAACATTGCAGGCCTATGAGGCAGGTCTGACCGCCATGCGTGACGGGCTGCGCAAGGCTGCTACGCGTGAAGCCCAGCTGACCGCAGAACTGCGCGCACGGGAAAAGGATATCGCGCAGCTGTTGGGCGTTCTTCAGACTATCGAAACCACTGCGCCGCCGGTGTTGATGCTGCACCCATCAGGCCCATTGGGTGCCGCACGCACGGGAATGATGTTGTCCGAAGTCACACCGGGCCTGAACGCCAAGGCGCAGGCTTTGGCGCACGACCTGCAAGAAGTGCAAACCTTGCGACAGTTGCAGCAAAGTGCAGCTGAGACCCTGACAGAGGGCCTGATTGGTGTTCAGGATGCGCGCACGCGGCTCAGCGAGGCGATTGCCGACAGAACTGATCTGCCGCGCCGGTTTGTCGAAGATCCGGTGCGCACGGCAATCCTGATTTCGTCAACCGAAACTCTGGACGGTTTTGCCAGCGGGCTTTCCGAAATCTCCGAGGGTGAGATCGTGGAAACCAATGCCGATGTAACGGATCTGAAGGGGCAGATCGCATTGCCCGTTCAGGGGGTTCTCCTGCACAAGGCGGGCGAGACGGACGCGGCCGGAGTGACACGCCCTGGGCTTGTCATGGGTACCCGTCCCCGTTCGTTGGTAGTTTCTCCCACAGCTGCAACAATCCGTTATCGAGGGCCATTACTGGATCTCGGTAACCTCATAATTCTGGAGCCTCAGCCCGGATTATTGTTTGTGTTCTCAGGCTTGCAGGAAGTTTACGGTGAACCCGGACAGGTGATCCCCGAGGGCACTCCGGTCGGATTGATGCCCGGCGGTACGCCAGAAATAGGCGCGATTTTGTCAACATCCGGTGATGGCACTGGAACTGACCGGTCAGAAACGCTCTATATAGAAGTAAGAGAAGAAAATACGCCCGTGAATCCGGAATCGTGGTTTCGGACAGACAAGGATGGATAAACGAGTATGAAGAAATTTATTATGGCCGGTCTGGCCGGAACCGTGGCAGGGATTGTTGCCACGACACAAATCGCCGGACCACTGCTGGCGCAAGAGGCTGAAAACAAGGCCAGTGTCTATGAGCAACTGGACCTGTTCGGTGACATCTTTGAACGGATCCGTGCACAATATGTCGAAGAAGTCGAATCTGACGAACTGATCGAAGCGGCAATCGATGGCATGCTGACGTCGCTTGACCCGCACTCCAGCTACTTGTCGCCTGATGACGCTGAGCAGATGCGCGTTCAGACTCGCGGAGAGTTCGGCGGTCTGGGCATCGAGGTCACGCAAGAAGAAGGTTTCGTCAAAGTGGTTTCGCCCATTGACGACACACCAGCGGATGAGGCCGGGATCGAAGCCGGCGATTTCATCACCCATGTCGATGGTGAGAGCATTCTTGGCCTGACGCTCGACAAAGCGGTTGACCTGATGCGTGGACCAGTTGGGTCCGAAATCGTCATCACGGTGGTTCGTGAAGGCGAGCAGGAGCCATTCGATGTCACCATCATCCGTGACACGATTAAGCTGACCGCGGTGCGCGCCCGTACCGAAGGCACCAGCGTTGTTCTGCGCGTGACCACCTTCAACGATCAGACCTATCCGAACCTTCAGGCCGGGCTGGAAGAGCAAATTGAAGAAGCTGGTGGCATCGACAAAGTCAACGGTTTCGTTCTGGACCTGCGCAACAACCCCGGCGGTTTGCTGACACAGGCAATCAAGGTGTCTGACGCGTTTCTGAACGAAGGCGAAATCGTCTCGACCCGTGGCCGCAACCCCGAAGAGGGCGAGCGTTTCAACGCGACACCAGGTGACCTGGCCGAGGGCAAACCGATTGTGGTTCTGATCAACGGCGGTTCTGCGTCAGCGTCCGAAATTGTTGCCGGTGCTCTGCAGGATCACCACCGCGCGATTGTTGTCGGCACCAAGAGCTTCGGCAAGGGATCGGTGCAGACTGTCATGCCACTGCGTGGTGATGGAGCTATGCGCCTGACGACCTCGCGCTATTACACCCCTTCGGGTCGCTCGATCCAGGCGCTTGGTGTCAGCCCCGACATCATCGTTGAGCAACCGCGCCCGACGCCGGAAACCGAAGAGGAAGAGACCAACACGTTCTCACGCTCTGAGGCCGATCTGCGCGGCAGCCTGAACAATGACAGCTTAAGTGAAGACGAAATTCGTCAGATCGAAGAAGACCGTGCCAAAGCCGAAGCAACGGCTGAACTGCGGGAAGAGGATTATCAGCTGGCTTACGCCATCGATATTCTAAAAGGTCTGTCCGCCTTCAACCCGAACGGGCCATCGCAGTAAGACAAAAGGGTCGCGCCACTGTCGCGGCCCTTTTCATTTCCAGGTCAGCTTTCGACTTTGTGCAGCTTGTTCTCGTCCAGCATCAGGGCCAGCAAAACGCCGATAGATACGGATACAGTCGCAAAGATAAACGCCATATTCATACCGCTGTCGAAGGCTGCATTTATCGCGTTTCGAACCTGTTCTGCCTCAGTGGTACTAAGCTTGTTTAAAACGTCCTGAGCAGAAGCTGTCGAAAGTGTACCCCCATTGATCGCGCGTTGATCAGCCTCGGACATGCTAATGCCCGCGGCACTCAGTCGTTCGCGCAGTGATGAAAGACTGGTGACATACATAATCGCAGTCGCACAGGCGACAGAGATGGCACCATAGACCAGATGAGTCATGAAGCTGAGGCCGCCAACCAACCCCGCGCGCTCAGGTTTGACGGCACACACTGCTGCAGTCCCGGAAGGACCAACGGTAAGCGTCGCTCCAAGGCCAATCATCGCCATTCCGGGCAATATCTGAAAATACCCTAACCCGGCGGGTAAGATCACCACGCTGGCCGCTCCGAGCGTTGCGCACATATAGCCCCAAAACAACAACCGCTTAGGACCAAAGTCGTTGTAGAGAGTGCCAGAAATAATCGATCCGACCGCCAGCAATACCGTAAGTGGAGCCAATCCAAGCGCAGATTGAAAAACCGACCAGCCCAGAACCTTTTGCATGTATTGGGGGAAGTACAGCAGGCCAACAAACGCAGCTGACACATTGAACATATTCAGACCAAGGGTGATCAGAAACTCTCGGTTCTGCATCATTTGGGGCAGCAGTAGCGGTTCCTTCACCCGTTTTTCGACCCTCGGGAATAGCAGGAACAGCACAGCACTCACGAAAAACAACAAAAGCAGCGGAACCGAAGTCCAGCCCCAGTCCGCGCCCACATCCAGCCCATAAAGCAACAGCAGAACCGCAAAAGACAGGATGCCCATTCCGGCAAAGTCGATGTGTTCACCTTGTTTGTGGGTCTTCTCGCGCTCCATAAGTATAAGGGCGGTCGCCATCGAAATGCACGAAAACACAACGTTGGCCAGGAAGAACAGGCGCCAATCTCCGAGATTGACGACAAACCCACTGATCATGGGCCCAAAGACGTTTCCGGTGGTAACACCCGCAAGGATCAACCCCATGACCATGGCGCGGTGTTCCTCTCGGGATACTTTTGTTGCACCAAAGGCCAAGGTGCAGGGCCAGACGCATCCGGCACCGATGCCTTGCAGTGCACGTGCCCCAACCAGAAAATCCAGACTGGGCGCAACAAAACACATAATGGACGAAAACAGGAATATCGAAAGGCCGATGATCATCATCTTCCGGTGACCGAACATGTCACCCAACCGACCACCAGCAACCATGGTCATGGCAAAGAACAGGGCGTAAATATTCAAAACCCACTGCGTGCTGGTGATGTCTGCGTCGAATGTGTTTTCGATGGCCGGAACCAGCATAAGCGCGCCCGTGAAATCGATACCGATACCAAAGGCAGTCACCATCAGGGCGATGACCTTTACAATGCTGCTGCGTTCCATGGGGTCACCCGAAATGTGCTGGATGCCCGTTATGATGCATTGTTCCGGCTAAAAAGATAGAAAAATCGGTCAATTACCGCTTTCTACCTAGTGTCATGCCCAACCCGGATCAGGGGTTGTTTTCGCCGTGAAGCCGGCGAAACGCGCGTTTCAACATATCCAGTTCAGCACGTAGCAGAGACAATTCAGCCCGCATGTCTTCTGCGACTGGTGAGCCAGAGATAACTGTGAAATCACCTAGTTTGTGGTTGGAACGCTGATCCCAAATAACAACGCTATGTACACCTTCGGATAACAGGCTCGAGGGGACCGGGACGCGCAGCGTCCATCCACCTTCGGCCTCTACCAATTCAACATCCGGCAAGGTTTGATCCCGATAGCGCACTTCAATCTCAGGCGTATCTTCCGAGGCCAGATGCCCTTCCCAGATGGCATTTTCAAAGCGAATGGGGGTCAAATTCGTTTGTGTCATTTATTGAACTCTCACAAATCAGCCCGATGATGGCGGCACAGGGTCAGGTCGCGCAGAACGATCCGGTTCATTCTCGGATCGTTTATGATGAGATCCAACCAGATTTTCTCGACCCGGCGTTCATTCAGATGGAGATGAGCCAGATCGAAATCTACCGACATAGAAGAATCAGAGTGGCTCAGTTCACGCAGCACTTGTTCAGTGTTGGGCCCGTGCTGAATGTTGAGGCGTGCGAACATGCCTGTTGGTCTTTCACACTCGATCTGGGCACTGGCGCGTATCAGATGCTGCCGTGTTAAGCCAATAGTGGCTTCGGCAGGCAGTTCGATGGACAGAGACAGGAACGAACCGGTGAATTCAAAAATCTCCAGTGCAAGACTGAATGGTGCCAGATCCTTGTCCGCCGTGTTTCGGGTTTGCCGGATGGCGATTTCGCCAAGATCGCAGTCATGAAACAGGGTAACCTGCTTATCCATTGACGTTTTGCGCGAAAGTGATGCGTGGCCATGCTTTGCCAAAGGTCCGCGCCATAGATCTGGTCGCCACGCCCAGTCGGTACCGAGCGGTTTGGGAAAACTCGTCGATCCGATCAGGGGGCGGGTTAGTCTCCCATCGGCAACTTGGATCAACCGCTCCAGATGCAATCTGAATTGACGGGCTTCATCTCTCTGCCGTCGCAACAAATGCAGCGCGGTAAATGGCGCCGACTGCGCTGCTTTGCGCCAACGCCCCAATACCTTGCGGCTCACATATTGATCCAGAATCTTGCCCATGGCTCCAACGTTTGAAACTGCATCTGTTTAGTCAAAGATAACAGGTGGGATAAACCCATGTTTCGACTCCGACTTCAGAATTTTGTGATTTGTTAAGGTCACGACCAGAGGGCGAGCTCTTATTCGAAATTTGTAGCTTCTGCCATTCTTGAAATAGTCGAACCCAGAGCTTACCGTCAGGCACCCGGTCGCAGTGGATCCCCCGCAACGTGCCGAAGATCACTCAAGTTCATGGCGAGGCCGGGGTATGGAACCCACTCTATTCGCGTTCATCTGGAAACACTCAAAAAAGCAGCAGTTAATCCTGCTGTTGCTGACTGTATTGTCGTTTCCGTTTCTGTACGCCTCGCTTGAACTGCCGAAGCAGATCATCAATGACGCAATCGGTGCGCCGGGTGATACCGTCACCAAATTTGGCATAACGGTCACCCAGATACAGTATCTGCTGGTCTTGTGTTTCGCATTTCTGGCGACAGTGATTGCCAGCGGCCTGATGAAAATGCGCATCAACACCATGAAGGGCATTCTGGCCGAACGGATGCTGCGCCGGTTGCGATTCACGCTGATTAGCAGGTCCATGCGGTTTCCAAAGTCATATTTTGCCACCACCAGCCAGGGTGAGCTGGTGTCGATGATCACGTCCGAGGCCGAACCCATGGGCGGGCTCATGGGTGATGCCATTGCACAGCCGGTGTTTCAGTTCGGACAGATGATGACCATCGTTACCTTCCTGTTCATGCAGAGCGTTTGGTTCGGGCTGGCAAGTATCGCGCTGATCCCGCTACAAGCTTGGCTGATCCCCAAGCTGCAGCGGCAAATTAACCTGCTGAACAAGGAACGTATTCAGGAAGTCCGCCAGCTTAGTTCGGAAATTGGTGAAAGCGCGGCCGGGATCAGTGATCTGCGCACAAACGGTGGCTGGCGGTATCGTCTGGCGCAATTCAGCCATCGGCTAGGGACTTTGTTCGAGATTCGGTTCCGGATCTACAACAAGAAGTTCTTTATGAAGTTCCTCAACAATCTGATCACTCAGATGACGCCGTTTCTGTTTTATTCGGTCGGCGGCTATCTGGCGATCACAGGTGAGGTAACGGTCGGTGCGCTGGTCGCCGCACTTGGAGCCTACAAAGACCTGAGCGGGCCCTGGAAAGATCTGCTGACCTATTACAACCAGGTACAGGACATGTCTCTGCGCTGGCAAATCGTGACCGAGCGGTTTGCCCCGTCAAACATGATCCCCGAAGATCTGTTCGAGAATGAGCCCGAGACGATCCCGCATCTGAAAGGCGATATTGAACTGCGGAACGTGACTGTCCGCGACGATGACGGCAAGACCGTTCTGGAAGATATCGACCTGACCATACCCAGCGGTGCGCGCGTCGCGATTCAATCGACCCACGCTGCGGAACGCAATGCACTGGCTCAGTTGCTGACCCGTGAGCTTTTGCCGACTCAGGGCGAAGTCGTTTTGGCCGGACATAATCTCAGAGAATTGCATCAGGCAGTGATAGCCGCGCGGATCGGCTACGCATATTCCAGACCCTATCTGTTCGACGGCACATTGGGCGATAACCTGATGATGCCACTTCGCACGCACCCGCAGCACGAAAGCGATGCAATCAAAGCGCCCACGCGCCGCCAGATCGAGGCCGTTCGTGCGGGCAATCCACCGGACTCGCTATCGGATGAATGGGTCGATCCGGGCCTTGCCGGGCTGGATGATATTGACGAAATTCGCGACTGGTGGTTCCAGCTGGTTGAAGCGATGGGCATTGACGAGTTCATGTTCCGGCGCACTTTGCGCTCGCAATTTGACCCTGAACTGCATCCGGATCTGGCAGGTGAAATCGTAAGATTACGAAATACGGTTGCCGAGCGGCTGCAAGAGCGCGATCTGGACCAATACGTCTACCGATTTGATCCGGACCAGTTCAACCCGGCCGTACCTTTGGGTGGAAATCTGTTGTTCGCTTCGCCTTCGCGGGATATTTCGCCTG
Organism: Ruegeria arenilitoris; assembly: GCF_013030265.1. Taxonomy (GTDB): domain Bacteria; phylum Pseudomonadota; class Alphaproteobacteria; order Rhodobacterales; family Rhodobacteraceae; genus Ruegeria; species Ruegeria arenilitoris_E. Next base: position 382,554 of record NZ_WPZQ01000005.1, on the reverse strand, counting down.
ACATTCTGGCCGGTGATGGCCGGTTTATGGCGATGCTCAAGGCGCATGATCTGGATGAGGATGCGATGGGAATCGCGAATGCGGTTCTCGACACGCTTCACAAGACATTTGGGCGTGATGGCACCGATCACCCGCTGTTTTTACGGCTGGGCATGGCCAAGGATATGTTCCACCGGCTTCTGGATATTGAAGAGCGGCGCAAGTCCAAAGGGGATGCAGACCTGAGCGATCAGGAACGTGCTTTACTGCTGACAGTACCCTTCCTTCTGACTGCTGAACAAATCGGTCCGAGTTTCCCAGAGGAATACAAAGAAAAAATCCTCTCAATCCGGAAAAGTCAGGCTGAAAAGCTCCATGCGTCTCTTAACGGGCTGTTCATTCCTGTCACACCTGACGTCTACGTGCCGCGGCTGACTGTCATTGAAAACGCTCTATATGGTCGGATTTCAATCATGGCCGGTGCCCACGCGGATGAGATTGAAGAGGTCGTGGCCGAAGTCCTGAACGAAGCCGGCCTGAGACGTCGCGCGGCCGCTATTATCTATGACCTTCCATCGGGCTTAGGCGGGAACAACCTCCCGACAGTGTTCCAAGAACGGGCAGCGTTCTCGCGCGCGGGGATCAAGCGTCCTGACATTCTGATACTGGACAAAGCTCTGGCCAGCCACGATTCCGAGAGCCGTCTGAGAACCCGCCTCAGACTGCGCGAGCTGCTGCCGGATTCGATCATGATCTTCATGGAGGATCATTTCGCGCATCCCGAGGCATATGATCTGTTTGTCGAAGTCAAAGATGGCCGCATTGATGGCATTTCACGTACACAGCTCGAAACCGAAGAGGAAACCTCAGACGACCTGAGCCGCAAGCTCAAAATCATATCTTCGACCGAGCTGTTTTCGCGCATCGACGCAAAGAACCAGCGACTGTTGGCTTTTTCAGCCCAATGGTACGATGCTGCGGCAGGTCAGACTATTTTCGCACGCGGTCAAAACCCGGACGCCGCCTATCTGTGTATCTCAGGTCAGGCCAGTCTGAACTGGACACAAGGTGACGGAGAAAAAGGCTCAATCTCGATCGTCGAACCAGGTCGGCTGATTGGTGATCTGTCCATCATCACCGGAGACCCGAGACAGCTGGATCTTGTCGCGTTGACCGATTGTTCGTTCCTCAGAATCGGAGCCGAGGAACTGCGTGCCGTGGTCGAAAGTGATGCAACGGTGGCGGTAAAGCTGCTGGAAACCGTGGCGGGATACCTGACAGAACTTGCTGAAATCATGCGGGAATCCAACACGCTGATACCTACGGATTCGGTCACTGCAACCACCGAGCAAGTCAATGAAGGATGAGCGATCGATAGGCGCTTATGCCAGCCATGAACAGCTGGTGGCAAAGGCCCGTCCATATCCGGAACTCTGGCGCCTGTTGGTTGGTCTGGCGATTGTTGTTGCAACCTATACTATCCTGAACCTGATTTTGTTTGGGCTTGCCGCCGGGCTGGGGCCAAGCGGGTGGCAGACAGGCCTGCAGAATGGCTCATCACCGCTGGCTATGCTGGTATTGCTGGCAAGTTTTGGATTTGTGACCTTTGGTGTCACACTCGCTGCCAAATGGATGCAGCACCGTACCCTGACCTCAGTAATCGGCCGGTGGTCAGCGACGATTCCGCAATTTCGTGTCGTTTTGCGAGCCTTGTTGATTCTGGGCGCGGTTATTTTTGTTTTACCACCCTATGACTACGGCGCTCCTCTAGTGCCGAACCTGGCGTTTTTTACCTGGCTGGCGCTGCTCCCGCTGTCAGTGCTGGTGGTTCTCATCCAGACGAGTGCCGAGGAGATTCTGTTTCGCGGCTATCTTCAACAAAGCCTTGCCGCCCGTTTCCGGTCTCCGCTGATTTGGATGGGCCTTCCGTCCTTGCTGTTTGCAATTGGTCACTACGCACCCGCAGCTGCAGGCGACAACGCAATGCTGGTTGCGGTTTGGGCCTTCATATTTGGACTATTGACGGCTGATTTGACTGCAAGGGCAGGGACGTTAGCACCCGCTATAGCACTGCATTTCTTTAACAATGCGGTGGCTCTTCTGGTTGTTTCACTGCCAGATAGCCTCAGCGGCCTTGCGCTCTATCACCTCCCATATGACATGACGGACACTGGGGTTCTAAGACAATGGCTCATCGTTGATTTCGCGGTGATGATTGTCAGCTGGCTGACAGTACGTCTTGCACTCAGGCGTTGATTGCATTTCCTTCCGTTGCGTCTTATTTGACGTCAACGCCGCATAACAAGGTTCCGACATGAACTGGATCACAAACTACGTCCGCCCCCGGATCAACTCGATCTTCTCGCGCCGGGAAGTGCCTGAAAACTTATGGCATAAGTGCGATGAGTGCGGAACGATGCTGTTCCATCGTGAATTGGCGGAAAACCAGAATGTCTGCACCCAGTGCGATCACCACATGGCGATCACCCCGCGCGATCGCTTCAAGCATTTGTTTGATGGCGGCATATTTACCGAAGTTGCGGTTCCGGCCCCCAAAGATGATCCGCTGCAATTTCGCGACCAGAAGAAATACCCCGACCGTATGAAAGCGGCCCAGAAAAAAACGGGCGAGAAAGAGGCGATGCTGGTGGCAACCGGCGAAATCGGGCGGACACCCATCGTGGCAGCAGCTCAGGATTTCTCGTTCATGGGCGGATCGATGGGCATGTATGTCGGCAACGCCATCATCGCGGCTGCGCAAGAAGCGGTGAAGCTCAAGCGCCCGCTGATCCTGTTTTCTGCCGCAGGCGGTGCCCGGATGCAGGAAGGCATCCTCAGCCTGATGCAGATGCCACGCACCACTGTTGCGGTGGAGATGCTGAAAGAAGCGAACCTGCCTTACATCGTTGTTCTGACCCACCCGACCACGGGTGGTGTGACCGCTTCTTATGCGATGCTGGGCGATGTTCATATTTCAGAGCCAAACGCCCTGATCTGTTTTGCCGGTCCTCGCGTGATCGAACAGACCATCCGTGAAAAACTGCCCGAAGGTTTCCAGCGCGCCGAGTATCTGCTGGATCATGGCATGCTGGACCGTGTGACCAAGCGGACCGAGATGCGGGATGAACTGATTACCATCACCCGAATGCTGATGGGGATGTCCCCTGCGGTCAAAGGCGATCTGCCTGCACCCGCAGCCGAAGAAACCCCGGCCGAGACCGCTGCTGAAGACGCAGGCGAGAAATGACCACTCAGACTTCGGACGTCATCCTTGATCGGATGATGGCGCTGCACCCCAAGATCATTGATCTGACCTTGGATCGTGTGTGGCGTTTGCTGGCCACGCTCGACAATCCGCAAACCAAGCTGCCTCCGGTGATCCACATTGCCGGGACCAATGGCAAGGGGTCAACGCAAGCGATGATCCGGGCGGGTCTGGAAGGCGCCGGTCTGTCGGCACATGCCTATACTTCACCCCATCTGGCGCGTTTCCATGAACGTATCCGTTTGGCGGGCGAACTGATTTCCGAAACCGACCTGACTGCGGTTCTGGATGAGTGCTATGCCGCCAATTGCGGTGAGAACATCACCTATTTCGAGATCACAACCTGCGCAGCGTTGCTGGCCTTTGCCCGTACAAAGGCAGATTACACGTTGCTTGAGGTTGGTCTGGGCGGACGTCTGGATGCAACCAACGTCATTGAACAGCCTGCGGTGACGGTCATCACGCCCATCTCGATCGATCATGAGCAGTTTCTGGGCGATACACTTGGAAAAATCGCGGCAGAAAAAGCTGGCATCATCAAACCTGGTGTTCCATGCATCGTCGGGCCGCAACAGGATGAGGCACTGGAAGTCATCGAGTACACGGCCGCACGATTGGGTGCGCCGCTGCTTGTGCATGGTCAACATTGGCACGTTCACGAAGAAAACGGACGTCTGATTTATCAGGACGAAACTGGTCTGCGCGATCTGCCGCTTCCCAACCTGTTGGGTACCCACCAGATTCAGAACGCAGGCGCAGCTGTCGCTGTTCTGCGCCATCTTAAACTGGGCGATGACGCCTACGAAGCAGCCGTGAGCAAAGCCGAATGGCCCGCACGGATGCAACGGCTGAAAACCGGTCCCTTGGTCGAACAGGCACCTCAGGCCGAGCTTTGGTTGGATGGGGGGCACAATGCGGCTGCCGGGATCGCCCTTGCGGACGTGCTGTCGAAACTGCCCAAACGTCCGACCCATATGATCTGCGGTATGCTGAACACCAAAGATGTCACGGGTTATCTGGCACCGCTCGCTGCACAGGCAGAAAGCCTGACGGCAGTGTCAATTCCGGGTGAGGCCAATACGCTCAGCGCAGAAGACACATCCGCTGCCGCAAACCGAGTCAACTTGCCTTCTGATACGGCTGACAGTGTTGCAGATGCTTTAGCGGCGATCACTGCCAAGGATCCGCAAGCACGTGTTCTGATTTGCGGCTCGCTTTATCTGGCGGGCAACATTCTGCGCGAAAACGGATAGACTGCCTCCTGCTGGATGGGTTCTGAAGCGTTGCCCATGACTGGGCAGTGCCTTTACTTGCCCCAATCCTTATCCTGCATCTCACGCAGGCGCGAGGCGGTACGTTCAAACTCAAAAGTTCCCTCACCTTCGACATAGAGCATTTCCGGTTCTGCGGCGGCGGAACAGATCAGCCGAACTTTGGCCTCATACAGCGCATCGATCAGCGTCACGAAACGCTTGGCTTCATTGAAGTTGTTCCGTGATAGGCGAGGAACATCTTCAAGTACCAGAACCTTCAGTGCGTCTGCGATCGCCAGATAGTCGCCCGGCCCCAACATACGCCCACACAAGTCATAGAATGATGCCCGAGCGACCCCATTCCTGAATGCCGGCAGCACCACTTCGCGACCCTTGACCTGCAAGCTGAGCGGTTCTGCGGGCCCGCCAGACAGATCATTCCAGACAGACCGGATCTTCTCTCTGGCTTCGGGTCCGATTGGGGTGAAGTAGACCGGCGATCCCTCCAGACGGTTTTGCCGATAATCGGTGGGAGAAGTCAGCTCCCATATCACCAACTGCTCTTTGATGTGATGGATAAAGGGCAGGAACAGTTGGCGGTTCAGACCGTTCTTGTAGAGGTCATCAGGATGCCGGTTTGAGGTCGTGACAATCACGACACCGCCATCATGCAGCATATCAAACAGGCGACCGACTATCATCGCATCGGTGATATCGGTGATCTGCATTTCGTCAAAGGCCAGCAACCGAACGGTTTTGATCACCTTTTCAGCAACCGGGGCGAGCGCGTCCTGAACGCCATCTTCTCGCGCCTTGTGCATTCCGGCATGGATTTCCTGCATGAAGGCGTGGAAATGAACACGCCGGGCAGGGATGTCACCCATCGTCTCGACGAACATGTCCATCAACATCGACTTGCCGCGCCCCACACCGCCCCACAAATACAACCCTTTTGGTGGCGGGGGTGGCTTGCGGAACAATCCACGCTTTACCGGTGTGGCCAGAGCCGAGCGAATGCGTTCGAATTCAGGAAGAACAGCCTCTTGCGCGTCGTCCCGCGTCAGGGTGCCATCTGCAATGCGGGCTTCATAGAGCGAAATCAAATCCGTCATAACCGAGCCATAGCGCTAGCTCAGCGCCTTGAAAAGCAGACAATTTCGGCACGCATCAAAAATGGTTAAGCGTAACCGCAAAACTCCTGAATTGACGCGATCAGCATTCCGGATAATTTCTGTCCCGATATGTAACGGAGGCCCCATGCCGCAATCAGCCCGCTTGCTGAACCCTGTTCTGATCGTTGGATGTATCATCATCACGGTCAGCTTTGCCGTGCGTGCCTCTTTTGGGGTATTTCAGATTCCGATTGCGGATGAGTTTGGTTGGTTGCGAACCGATTTCTCTCTGGCAATCGCGATTCAAAATCTCGCCTGGGGTATCGGGCAGCCGATATTTGCAGCCATCGCCGAAAAGGTCGGCGACAGACGCGCAGTGGTTCTGGGCGCATTGACCTATGCCGCAGGGATGGTTCTGTCTGCCTGGTCGGTCACGCCATTTGGCCATCAGATGTATGCATGGCTGGTTGGATTTGGCATCGCAGGTACCGGATTTGGTGTCGTACTGGCCGTGGTTGGGCGCGCGTCATCGGACAAAAACCGATCCATGTCTCTGGCAATTGTCACCGCCGCTGGCAGTTTCGGTCAGGTGATCGGCGCACCAACGGCGGAATGGCTGCTGTCCTTCCTGCCGTGGCAGCAGGTTTTTGTTGTCTTTGCCGTATCGATCCTCGCACTCGTGCTGACGCTACCTTTCATGCGTGCACCTACGCCGATCAGCAAAGCTGAGCTGGAAGAAAGCATGAGCCAGATACTGGGCAAGGCGTTCCGCGATCCATCCTATGCGCTGATTTTTCTTGGTTTCTTCAGCTGTGGCTATCAGCTCGCATTCATCACCGCGCATTTTCCGGCTTTCGTGACTGAAATGTGTGGTCCGATCCAGCCCGGTGGCGTTCTACACTCACTGGGCATCACGACCACGTCCGCTCTAGGGGCAGTTGCAATTTCATTGGTTGGGCTCGCCAATATCGGGGGCACTCTGCTGGCGGGCTGGGCAGGTAATCACTTCCCAAAGAAGTATCTGTTGGCGGCCATCTACACAGCCCGAACGATTGCAGCAGCCGCGTTCATTATGATGCCGATCACACCCATGTCGGTCATCGTATTCTCGATTGTCATGGGTTCGCTCTGGCTTGCGACCGTTCCGCTAACCTCCGGTCTGGTCGCCCATCTTTATGGCCTTCGCTACATGGGAACGCTCTATGGCTTCGTATTTCTCAGCCACCAGATTGGCGGGTTCCTCGGCGTTTGGCTGGGTGGTCGGATGTATGATCTGTACGGGGATTACACCATGGTATGGTGGATCGGCGTAGCAGTAGGCGCCTTCAGCGCCATCGTCCATCTGCCAATCCGCGAGAACCGTACGGCTGAGCCTGTTGCCGCCTGAGTCAGGCGGCTTCTTCAGGGCTCAACAACCCTTCGGCGACCAACCGGTCCGCCCACCCCTGTGGCCCATTAAAGTGATGGGTCTGCCAGCCACGCGCTCTGGCCGTTTCGATATTGTCGATACGGTCATCTGCAAACAGCAGTGTTTCAGGTGAATGCCCGCAATCCGCCTCGACCATCTCGTAGATTGGAGAATGAGGCTTTACGTTCTTCATCCGTCCCGAAACATAAAGACGGTCAAATTCATTCAAAAACGGGTAGACGGTCGTCGCATAGTCAAAATTCTGCACACCGAAATTGGTCAGGGCAAACACCGGAACGCCCTTTTCGCGCAGGGCACGTTGCAAACGGACTGAATGCGGAATCTCGGGCGAAGCCAGCTTGATCCAATCGTCATGCCACATACGGATTTCATCACGCCATTCCGGGTACTTGTCCGCCCAGTTGTAAATTGTGTCAGTGAAATGATGACCCTGATCGACCAGATCGTTCATACCGTGCAAGTCAACCTCCGAGAACATGGCCCGGCGGCGGTCTTCTCCAATCACACGATCATAATAGCGTTCGGGTTGCCATTCGATCAGAACATTTCCGATATCAAAAATCACGGCTTCAACGGGCATGGGCATTCCTGTCTGCTCGGGTTTGATTGCAATAACTGAAGCAAGCTCTGCCGCCATATTCAAGGCGGAACCGCACCGAGCGGGCTTTGCCCGGGCGGTGCCATGCCCAACAGGAAAGGGGGCATCATTGATGCCTCCTGCGCTGGCGGGAGCCTCAGCTTCGCATTGCGGCGCGGATTTCCCGTTCCAGGGCATCCAGAAAGCGTGACCTGTCCGCTTTACCAAAGGGTTTTCCACCGCCGCCCGCACCCAGCGGATTTGCGGCGCGCAGGTCCGCCATCAGATCGCGCATTGCGAGCTGCTGCCCGATGTTGGCGGCTGTGAAGGCCTCGCCATTGGGGCGCAGGACTCGCGCGCCAGCTTCAACGCACTTTGCCGCCAATGGTATGTCGGAGGTCACGACCACATCTTCAGGACCACAGCGCTCGGCTATCCACTTATCCGCTTCATCTGCGCCTTCAGCCACCATGATGACCTGTACCAGCGGGTTCGCGGATGGCCGCAACCCGCCGTTCGAGACCAGAGCCATGGGCACCTTATGTCGCGTAGCGACCCGTTCAGCCTCGGCCTTGACCGGGCAGGCATCACCATCGACATACAGGGTCGTCACGCTTTCTTCGCCTCTTTCTTGGCGGGTTCGACTTTAGCCTCAGCAGGCTTAGCTTCTTTTTTGCGCACCTTGAACTCGTCCGGGATCGGCATCCGGTTGAAGGCATCCAATCCGGCGATTTTATAAGCCTCGGCCAATGTCGGATAATTGAAGGTGTTCTGAACGAAATAATCGACCGTACCTTTGAGGTTCAGCACCGCCTGAGCAATATGGATCAGTTCAGTCGCGCCTTCACCAACGATCTGCACACCCAGGACCCTGCGGGTTTTCAACGAGAACAGCATCTTCAGCATGCCATGCTCCAACCCCATTATGTGGCCGCGCGAAGTTTCGCGGAATCGCGCCACACCAACTTCGTAAGGGATGCCACGTTCCTGCAGTTCTTCCTCGGACATGCCGCAGGTCGAGATTTCAGGAACGGAATAGATACCGTAAGGGTACCAAGGGCTCTCGGGCAATGTGGGGGTCTCAAGGGCGTGACAAGCAGCAACCCGGCCTTGCTGCAGCGAGGTCGAGGCCAGCGAGGGGTGGCCGATCACGTCACCCGTTGCATAGATATGCGGCACCGAGGTCTGATAGGTCTTCCGATCCACACTGATGCGATTTCGGTGATCCGTCTCAATACCCACTGCATCCAGATTGAGAGCCGAGGTCGCGCCCATACGCCCGGCTGCAAACAGCAGCATCTCAGACCGAACGTGACGCCCGTTTTCCAATGTGATCTCGACGTGACTTCCTGCGTCTTCGATCTTTTCAACGGCCGAGCCCAGCCGCAAATCCACGCCATTTTCACGGATCTGGTGCGTGAATTCGTGGATGATCGTGTTGTCGATGAAATCAAGAAACGAGTCGCGTGGTTCTATCAGGGTCACCCGGACATCGAGGGCCGAAAACATCGTCGCATATTCAACGCCGATCACACCCGCACCGACCACACACAACGAACGAGGGATTTCCGCCATCTCAAGGAAATCATCACCATCCACAATGGTTTTGCCGTTGAAGGGAACATATTCCGGCCGATAGGTTTTGGTCCCGGTGGCGATCAGGAACTTTGCGCCCGTCAGGCGCGTCGTCTCACCTGAATCGGTAGCCACCTCAACCTCGTGCGGACCAACGAATTTGGCCAGCCCTTCCAACGTTTCAACGTGGTTACGGTTGAATTGGTGCTCCAGCACATCGACCTCATAATCGAGGGTCATATGCAGACGCGCCTTGAGGTCCTCTGCTCGGATCTGATCTTTGACACGGTAGGACCGGCCGTAAAAGCTGCGCTCACGCCAGCCCGACAGGTTGAGAACGGTCTCACGCAAGGTCTTGGACGGGATCGTACCGGTATGTACCGAAACACCGCCCAATTTGTCCTTGCGATCAATGACAAGTACCCGACGCTTGAGTTTACCCGCCTGAATCGCAGCGGACCGTCCCGAAGGGCCGGAACCGATGATGATCAGATCATAGTCGTATTTGCTCATGCATCAGTCTCCGTAAAGAGCTTCTGCGTGGAAGGACACGTGGTCTTCCATGAAGGTCGAGACAAAGAAATAGGAATGATCATAGCCAGGTTGCAGACGATTTGTTGCTTGCTGGCGACGCTCGGCGATGGCCTGCGCGAGTGCTTCGGGGCGCAACAGATCGATGAACTGATCATTGGTGCCAGTATCGATCAGGATCGGCCCGTCAAAACCTTTTTCCTTCATCATCAGCGTTGAATCGTGCTTGGCCCATGCAGCCTCGTCATCACCCAGATAGGCAGACAGCTGCTTGCGGCCCCAATCGGAACCTGTCGGGTTCGAGATCGGAGCAAAGGCCGAGACGGAGCGGAACCTGCCCGGCAGGTTCATGGCGAGTGTCAGGGCTCCATGACCACCCATCGAATGACCCGTGATTGACTGGCGCTCACCATCTATGGCGAATTTCTCGGTCAGCAAGGCGGGCAGCTCATCTGCCACGTAGTCCCACATATTGAAATGCGGCGCCCATGGCTTTTGTGTTGCGTTCACATAAAAACCGGCACCCTGGCCAAGATCATAATCATCATCATCTGCCACATCAGCCCCACGCGGAGAGGTATCGGGAAACACCAGTGCAATCCCTTGCTCGGCGGCCCAGCTTTGCGCACCGGCCTTGGTCATCGCGTTCTCATGTGTGCAGGTCAGCCCGGACAGGTACCACAGCACTGGAACCGGGCCATCCTTGGCCTCGGGCGGCAGGAACAGGCCGAAAGTCATGTCACATTGGCAGGCCGACGAAGCATGGCGATAAACGCCCTGCACACCGCCGAAACATGCATTTTCCGATAGGGTTTCCATCTGGCATTGTCCTTGCGTTAGGTCTGGCCCATGGCTAACGGTCCGCGGTCCCGGCGTAAAGTGCGCGGGTTTGTTACGGCGGCTTTTTTCGAGTGTGACACCCTAGTTTGCACTCACCCAGGCGATCACAAACGGTAAAGTGATGATGCTGGCGATGGTGGACAACAAAATTGCAGCCGAAGCGCGATGCGGTGCGATCCCATAATGCGCCGCCAGCATGTATACGTTGCCCGCAACCGGTAGCGCGGCAGCAGCGATGGCAACGGACGCGGGGAAGGGTTCAATCGGAATAATCCAGATCAGAACGATCGCCACGCAAACCGGATGAACAATCAATTTGCAAAAGCTCAGCCAGGCGGCAATCTGCACCCTTTCAGCAGACTTGGTGGCCAGCGAGGCGCCGATAGCGAACAATGCACCCGGTGTTGCCGCCCCGCCAAGAATGGTCAGAAAATCATTGAGAGGCGCGGGTACAGGCAACCGCAGGGCTGACCAGATCAGACCCGACGAAATCGATACAATCATCGGGTTCTTCAGCAGGCCAACACCGATCAGTCGCATCGTGCGCAGCGTTAGCCGACCATCGCGACCGCCGTTGATCAGGATCACGATCAAGGACGAAAACACCACCAGATCGACGGCAAGCACCAACATAACCGGACCAATTGCCGCCTCAGAGAACAGCAGGGCCAACATTGGCAGGCCAAGAAAACCAACATTGCCGATAGCCGCACATTGCGCCTCAACCGCAGCCGTCGGGATGTCGAGGCCACGAAGGTAAGCAACAAGCGTCGCCAAACCATAAACGCAAAGCGTTCCGATCAGATAACCGATCACCAGTCTTCCATTGAAGATATCGGCAAAGGGCAGGGTTGCCGCAAAACGAAACAGCATTGCGGACAGTGCAAAGTAGAACACGAATTTGGTCAGGTAGGCAGTGGCTTCTTCACTGAAAAAACGACTGCGACCGGCCCAGTATCCAAGGCCGATGATCGCGAAAAAAGGCAGGGTGCGCAGAAAGATATCGACCATGGGCGAATTGGTAACATGAATTTACCGCACCGCAAGCAGGACATCAGCCACTGCCGATCAGAATACCTGCAGCCAGCACCAGTGAGCCACCCAGCACAACCTGGAATGCTGCGCGAAAGAACGGAGTGTCCATGAAGCGATTCTGAATCCACGCGATCGCCCAGAGCTCGCAGAATACGATCAGGAAGGCGATGCTGGTGGCCGTCCAGAATTCTGGGATGAGGTAGGGCAGGGCATGCCCCAGTCCTCCGACTGTAGTCATGACCCCCGATGCCAGACCGCGCTTTACAGGAGAACCCCGCCCGGACAACTCTCCATCATCTGACGCCGCCTCGGTAAACCCCATGGAAATCCCGGCACCGACTGAGGCTGCAAGACCAACAAGAAACGTGGTCCAGGTATCCTGCGTCGCAAAAGCGGTGGCAAAGATCGGTGCCAGTGTGGAAACGGACCCATCCATCAGCCCGGCCAGTCCTGGCTGAACCCATGTCAGCACAAACTGACGACGCGAGACCGCCTGTTCGGATTCCTGACTGTCCGGATCCAAATAGGTTTGCTCCAATTCGGCCGCTGTGGCCTGATGGCCTGCCTCGGCCACGGCGAGATCGCCGAGCAGCTTGCGGGTTGCGGTATCGGTGCTGCGCTCAGCGGCGGTCAGATAAAACCTTTCGGCATCGCGCTCCATCATTTCGGCTTCTTCGCGGATACGTTCGATGCCCAAATTTTCGATCAGCCAAATGGGCCGTCGCGCATAATATCCTGCGACATGCTCGCGACGGATCAATGGGATCACTGATCCGAACCGCTGCTCATGCAACCCGATCAGAAGGGACCTGTGCTGATCCTCTTCAGCAGCCATGCCGTCGAACACCTTTGCACTCGCGGGATAGTCACTTCGCAGCATTTCAGCATAAGACCGATAGATGCGCGCATCGTCTTCTTCGGACGAGATGGCAAGCGCAATGATCTCCTGTTCGGTCAGGTCGCGGAAGTGTTTTCGCTGGGTGAAAAAACGCATCAGCGCCTCACTATATTAGAACGATTCCAATTTACCGAACGTAACGAAGCTTTCAACCAGAACCGAAAATCGTTGAAACTAAACCGAACGGTTTATAGATTTGGAATACGTCAAGCCAAGGAGACAACATGACCCAAGCCGCCACCATTCTGCGTACAGGCCGAAAATTCGATCAGGTCTTGCGCGGAGCCCGCGAGGTTTTCATGGCGGATGGCTTCGAAGGTGCCAGCGTGGACGATATCGCCCGCGCTGCAGGCGTCTCAAAGGCAACGCTCTATAGCTACTTCCCCGACAAACGGCTGTTGTTTATGGAAGTGGCTCAGACCGAATGCAGCCTGATGGCTGAACGTATCATCTCGATGATCGACGAGACCAAACCAGCGCGTGAGGTCCTGACAATCGCAGCGACTCAGCTGACTGCCTTTCTGGTGTCGGATTTCGCACAACAGGTGTTCCGGATCTGCGTAGCCGAAAGGGATCGGTTTCCTGAGCTTGGTAAGGCTTTTTATCAGGCTGGTCCCGAGAACGGTCAACGACAGCTCGCAGAGTATCTGGAAAAGGCCGTCGCCAACGGCGAACTGGTCATCGAAGACATTTACATCGCGGCGGAACAGTTTTCTGAACTTTGCAAAGTCCGACTGTGGGGCAGAGCAGCTTTTGGCATCCAGTCAAGCTTTTCGCAGGAAGAAATCGATGAGGTCGCCCTGCAGGCGGTGGACATGTTCATGGCCCGTTACGGGACCTGACATACAAATCTTTGGTGCGGGTGGAGGGACTTGAACCCCCACGCCTTGCGGCGCCAGAACCTAAATCTGGTGCGTCTACCAATTTCGCCACACCCGCAACCCGGCGCCAATGACCCCGGAATGTGGCGCTGCATAACAAAGCTTCCAGACAAGTGCGAGAGGTAAATTGCGGTGTGATGGAGTTTATTGACCCCCACATCGCAACAATACATCGCAACCGATCAGGAAACTTCTGGCTCGAACCAGCGAACAGCAGCAAGCTCTCTCTCGAACTGCATCGAAAAAAGCTCCATGATTCATTAGAATTTAGGCACTCTCATATCCTAAAAAACCTGTCAAAATCTTATTAGGAAGGGTCTGCCACAAATTGCCTCTATTGTTGCCAATTACGAGACATTAAAATTTATCCGCCAGATTCTTTTAGCTCGCTTACGTTGAGTAATGCTGAATCAACAACGTTCCGCACAATGCCCTTCAAGACCCTCAAAAGTTTCACTCCAGATCAAAATGCACTCTAAAACAACTAAAGGGAGAGTCGCATTGGTGTCGATTATGTATTATTAATGTTTATTATCATGTATTTAGGTGGAATATGAGCTGCATTGCGCAACCGACGCACAAAAGGTCAGGCGCTCGTCCAATCGATGCCGACATTGTCGAACACTCTCCCATTGGTTGAGGCATTAATAAGCAAGTGCAAACACAATTGCGCCACAATTCAACCGCCAAAAAATCTTATTCACGTCAAAATAACACCGCCTTAAAGGTTGTTATTTCTAGCAAGGAGTTAATGAGTCTTTTCGCCGCGAGGCATTGTTACGAGTTCCTGCTCAACTCCAACACAAGGGTCTCCGTCGTGACCGAACAGATCAACTCCGCTGCCGCCGAGCAAGACGCTGTCTTTCTTGCACGTGAGAGCTTTATCGGCGAGCTCAAAACTCTGAACAAACAACACCCTGATACGGGCTTTGGTATCGCGCTCAAGACGCATTCAGGCGAACAGTATCTGCTGGCCAATACCCGGATGCCGCTGCCATCCAGCAAATCCGATGGCTTCCCGACAGGTCGGCGCGTAGCCTGCCTTGAGAATGGCGACCGGTTCAGCTCGATCGAAGTTCTGGCTGACTCACAGGCCTACGAATCGATCTCTCCGCGCAAAGAAGCTGCGATCTTGGGTAACGCTCTGGATCTGATCGCGCGGATCGACACACTTACCAGTATTCCGGCTGGACGTCTGTCTGACGTTGCAGAGGCACAGATTCCCGCTACTGGCACCGGAGGCTAAACATGGCGCGTAACGATCACCTTCTGTCTGTAGGGAACGAAACACTTGCGCCGATGACATCGGCCATGTCTTCGCTGACGACGCAGATCGACCAATTGACAGAGGTGGCGGATGCGCGCTCCTCGGCCCGACTTGCAACGCTCAAGACGCGGATGGAGAATTTCACTGCCAGCGTCACGATGGTGGGGCAGGTCAAAGCCGGAAAATCCTCGATTGTGAACATCCTCGCGGGTCGCCCGGGCTTGCTGCCATCGGACGTAAACCCGTGGACCTCGGTCGTTACCACGCTGAACATCAACACCCGCACACCGGGTGATACCAAGTCCAAGTTTACCTTCTTTGAGCAGGAAGAATGGGACAACCTGATGGTCGGCGGCGGCCGCTTGGGCGAGTTGGCCAACCGCGCCGGCGCCGATGACGAAATGGACGATATCCGGCGTCAGATCGGTGAGATGAAGGCCAAGTCCGAAGAACGGCTAGGCAAGCATTTCGACCTCGTGTTGGGCCAAAGCCACCAATACGACTATTTCGATGAAGAACTGATCCAGCGCTATGTCTGCCTGGGTGATGAAGACGACCCGGACATCGACCCCAAGACCGGTCGCTTTGCAGATGTGACAAAATCTGCGGAACTGTACATGGATATTCCGCAATATCCTATTTCGCTGAAACTCTGCGACACGCCCGGCGTGAACGATACCTTCATGGTACGCGAGCAGATCACACTGCGCAGCCTGCGCGGATCAGAAGTATGTATCGTGGTTCTGGCGGCCAGCCAGGCACTGACCACCATGGACATGGCTCTGATGCGGATCATCGCGCAGTTTGAAAACCGCCAGATCATCCTGTTCGTAAACCGCATTGATGAACTGTCAGACCCGGTTAATCAGGTCCCGGAGATCCGTGATCGCATTCAGGACACGCTCAAGCAGAATAATATCGATGCCAACACCAGCATCGTGTTCGGAAGTGCCCTTTGGGCCGAGGCCGCTCTGACTGGTAATCCTGATGTTCTGAACGAGGAATCGCGTCAGGCGTTGAACACTTTCTATCTGGCGGCCGGGTTTGGTGAACAGGCGGCTTCGCTGGACAAGATCTGGGCGCTATCGGGTCTGCCCGATCTATTGCTCGCGATGAATGAACGAATCGCCGAAGGAGCGGGCAATCGCTTGCTGGATCGTGTGCGTCATCGCGCGCGTAACATCGCGAGCCAGATTCGTGCCACGGCTGTTGCCAAGAACCTCTCGAGTGGTGAGGGCGTCGTACGCGATCTGGATGGCGTATCTCCCGAAGACGCGATTTCGGCAGTTTCCGCTGAATATGAAAAGAAAGTAGCCGAACTGACGACAGCGTTGCGCGACAAAGTGCTCGAACGGCTCGCTTCGGCTGAAGCAAACTTTGTCAAACGCGCTACAGACTCGCTGATTGCACATCTCGAGCAGAACGGCGAACAGGGCACTTGGCAATATGATCCGGCCGGACTTCGCACCCTTCAAAAGGCCGCATATTTCAGCTTTGCACGGTCAATGCGCAAAGACGCAGGTGCGCTGTATTCTTCTGCCGCAGGTGACGTTGAAGCGCTGTATCACAAGCTGTTGGGCAACCACCTGGGTGAGTTCAGCATCGAAGCGCCGATCGTTCCGCGCGTGCCGCCGCCACTGGGGATCGGGCGTACAATCGCGCTGGATCTTCAAAGCACCTGGTGGCGCCGCTGGTGGCAAAAACGCAAGGGCTTTGAAGCATATGCCGCTGATTACAAGCGCCTGATCGCGTCCGAGGCGAATTCGATCACCAAGGACATCGAGGAAAACCAAATCGCAGCCGTACTTGAAAATGTACGCGCCATTCTCTCGGACTTCATGCGTGAACAGAAGGAGACACTGCTGAGCATCTCGCATTCGGCAGAAAAGGATCCCGCACGCAATGCCGAGTTGATGGCAGGGATGCAGCCCACGAAATCACGTGATGAGATCCTGGGTGACATCCTCAAAGACCTTAGTAACGAAGCAGCATAAGAAGAGTTATGGTAAAAGATTCTACAACCCGCTTCGTCTCTCCTCGGGCATGGGAGCGTATCGAGCAGTGGTCCCGCCGCAAGCCCGTTTTCGCGCTTATGGGAGAATTCAGCGCTGGTAAATCCACGCTGATGAACTTCCTGTTGCGCACGCAGGCCCTGCCAACGCAGGTTACGGCAACGCAATTGCCGCCCGTTTGGTTCAGTTGGGGCAATCAGTCCGCGTATGTCAAAGGCCACGATGGCAGCACTCGCAATATTGAACTGGATCAGCTGGATGAAATCGGCGTCAACGATGCACAGTTCATCCGAATCTATCTCGAGGCCGACATTCTTGAAGCTGTTGACCTGATCGACACTCCTGGCATCTCGGATCCCAAGATTTCGACTGATGTGTGGCGCCGAGCGGTTGGCCAGGCAAACGGGGTATTGTGGTGCACCCACTCGACGCAGGCATGGCGCGAAACCGAACGTGCAACCTGGGTGTCGTTACCCGAACGGCTGCAGCACAATTCGCTGCTTCTGGTCACACGTGCGGATGCTTTGGGACCGAAAGACCGCCAGAAGGTACTGCGCCGCGTGAATCGCGAAGCAGGTCATCTGTTCAATAGATCGATCCTGTTTTCGGCGCGTGATGCGATTACCGCGCGTGACCAGACAGGTGATGCCGAACTTTGGTCGCGCAGCGGCGGCGGCAAAATGATCGACAGTTTCCTCGAGATCACCGAGCAGATCATGGACAACCGCGCCGATCAGCTAGCCCGGTACCAGATCGACAAGAGCCTGTCCGAAGCGCCCAAGGTTCAACCTTTGCGGCCAAAACAACAAATGGATCAGGCAGCACCAGCGTCGGTCGAAGCAGATCAGAGCGCTCCGCTGAAACTGATGAACCCACTTGAGGATACTGAGACCCCCATCAGTCCGACTGACGAAGATGATGTCATCACCAGCTTCCCAGTACGCCCAGCCCGGGTCGAGCGGAGAAGCGAAGAACCCGAACGTACCCGTATTGACTCGGATGAGGCTGAACGGCTGCGTGCAGAAATGGCTCCTGAAACCAACCTCGAGGAAGACGCTGCAACGGGCACATCCGAAGATGAGCTGCGAGCTTTCTTCAAGGATACAGCGAACGATCCGTTGGAATTGTCCAATCTCGGACAATCCATGTCTGATAGTGACGAATTCGATCTCGATTACATCGACGACGATGACGATCAGGACGAGGAAGTGCTTCTTGAGGCTGAAGATGCCCCAGCGCTGTCCGAACAGACGAATGAGACGGAGTCGGATGACCTGCTGGAGTCGTTGGCCAGCAAACTTGCTGATCAGCCAATAGCGATTGCAGAAGAGACTGAAGCTGAGGAAACGCCTGTTTCCGAAATCGAAGTATCGGTTTCCTCAATTACGGCATTGCTCAGCGAGCAATCCGAAAACAATGATGAGTATGAGCCGGAGCCAGTGTCAAACGCACTGAATGGGGCTGAAGTCGTGTCGATGCCTGACGTGACACCCGAAGCTGAAAAACCGGAAACTCTGGCCGAAACCAGCAAAACCGAAACCGCGCTGGAAGAGCTTCTGAACGTGCCTGCAGGAACACCGCTAAGCGCGGCGGCCATGTGGCGCGAGATTGCAGCCAACGAAGATCTGCCTGAGGACTCTCAGGGACTGAAAACCGTGTTCAAGGCATTTCTGGAAGAGTTCGACCAGATCGCTCTGGAGCACAACGCAAAGCAGACGAAGGAGGCCCTTCGGGCGCTTCCGAATGCCAACAAGAACAGTGGGGCGGAGTGGCATGTCTTGTGACCGTCCGCCTCCTTTCCGGCCGCATGTCGATTTTCATTTGCGGTGTCGGATAATGATGTTAATCAGCGGCGCGACGGTTATAACCCGTTGCGCCTGAAGGATTTTTATAGGGTTGCAGGTTTTTAGATGACAATCGAAGCTGCGTTGACAACAGCAATGGAAACCATCCCCGACTGCATCGCAGCCGGATATGTAGATATGGAAACCGGAATGCTGTTGGGAACCAAAACCACAGAGCCAGAGAGTGAGGAAGTTCTGGATACTCTGGCAGTTGCGGTGGCCAATCTGTTTCAGGGTCAGGGTGTGAAAGCATTCGAAAAACTTCTGCGTGCAGCAGGTGTTCAGGATTCGGAAAATCCGGGATTTGGGGAAATCGCCGTGTTTTCGAATGACCGGCTGCACATCTTTCTGCGGACCAAGGAATATCCTGAACATGTGGTCTGCTACATCTGCCGCGACAGCGCAAATATCGGGCTGGCGCTTACGAAATCACATCTCAGCCTGGGGCCGGTTGCGGCCGCAGTTTAGACGGGACCAGAGGGGGTCACGGGATGATGGATACAGAAATACTCGACATGCTCGAAGACATCGGGCGGTCAGCGCGACCTCGTTTGTCGCCCGCGATTCAGCTGCCGGGGGAAACGGCTGATGCCCGCCGGTCAGATGTGCTTCGTGTGATACGCGGCACTATTCTGCCGCGTCGACTTGAGTTTACATCGCCAAATGGCAACTGCCTCGCGGTTGAGGTCAACAGCTCTCGAGTGACCGACGTATTTGGTGCCAGCACCGGTTCCGTACCGGATTTCGAAACCGAGCCGCGCGAGGCTTTGACGGAAAAGCTGGCCCAGCTTGTTTCAAATATCGCCGCCGCGCCTGGCCCGCTCCAACTGGTGTCTGTACGCCCGGATACTGCGCTGGAAGCAGATGATGTGGGCATCACCTATTCAGAGATCGAAAGCGCCTGTGCTCAGATTGAATTGCCTGCGGAACCTCGGGTTTCGATCGTTCCGGATATCGAGGACGTGGCATTAGACGCGCCAGATTCCGAGCAAGAACCCTCGGCGATTGAACAAGCCGCTGTTCCTGAAGGTTTGGGTATGGCGCAACGCTTCTTTGACGGTGCCGAGCGTTTTGCCTTGGGCCGTTTCCTTTCTGCCAGCGATAGCAGCGCCACGCAACTGGACGGCGCATGTACCGAGGGACAACCCCTGCATCCGGATCAGGCATTGTTGCAGAACTTTGCCAAGGATCTTGCCGGTTGGGACGCTGACAGCGCAACAACCCTCACGCATCCGCAGTTGATCGTGATGCGCCCGGCAGGCGGACAAGGTGCCGGACTTGCCCTGCTGCGCGACGGCAAGAACGTTGCTGCTGCCGTACATGAGGCGCGCAAGCTGGGTGCTGTAGTTAGTCTGTGGAAATCCATACGGGAGACGGCCTAATGACCGTCTCCCCAAAACATTCATTATTTCTGTTGAGTCGATCCTTGAATACGAGTGCTTGGGGTAAATGTTATGAGTGAATCTGATCGTCGTGAGTTAATACGCATCGCAAACGACATGAATGAAGTGAGCAATGACGAAACCCGTCAGTTCATTTCGCGCATCGTTGATGACCTATCAAATCTGAAACCATCGATCGCCTTCGTCGGTCAGATCAAGGCCGGGAAATCCCGACTTATCAACGGCTTCACCGGTCAGGCAGAATTCCTGCCTTCTGATGTGAACCCTTGGACCACAGTCATTACCGACATGCATTTCGGTCATCCCTCAGGACGCAAGGCGGGGGCCGAGTTCCATTTCTTTGACAACCGCCAATGGCAAGCCCTCATCGCCGAAGGCGAAGAGCTGCGCAACATGTTCCCCGATGATGAGGACAGCTATAAGCGCGAGATGATCGAAGAACAGGTCGAGGCGATGAAAACGCGCGCCCGCCTGCGTCTTGGTGACAGTTACGAGCAGCTGTTAGGCCAGCAACACGACCTGGAAGAGCTGACTTCGGACGATCTGGCCCGCTATGTGTGCGCCGGTGATGACCCCTCAGATGAGGAAGAGCACGATCCGGGTTCGGATCGCGGGCTCTATAGCGACATCACGCGGAAGGCCGAGGTCTATTTTGACATTGGTCACTTCCCCTACCCCCTGACCGTTACCGACACGCCCGGCGTTAACGACCCCTTGCTGATCCGCGAAGAAATCTCGCGGCAGTACCTCAAGGAATCTGATTTCTTCGTCGTCGTCCTTTCTGCGCATCAGGCCCTCTCGCGTGCTGACTTGAAGCTGTTCCGGCTAATGCAAGCGCTGGAGTTGGGCCAGATCGTCGTTTTCATCAACCGCGTGGATGAGCTTGGCGGCGGTGCAGAAGATGCAGGTAAAGTCCGTGCAGATGTGCTTGATGGCTTGGAAAAGGCGCTGGGGAACTCGAACATCGATGTATTGATGGGCAGTGCTCAGTGGGCGCACTATGCGTTGACCGGCGATGAGACAGGCATCAATCACGATGCAGTTCTGGCCTGGCTGCGCGCGCATCCAGAACAGATGAAGCAGTATCTGGATGGGGTCGAAGAGATCAAACAAGGCCCCGGCCCTATCAGCCGCGAGGCGGTTCTGCGCTTTGCAGCAATGATCGCTTCGGGCCTGCCTGATTTACGTCGACATGTGACAACCGCTCTGACGGATGGCCCGCGCAGTGAACAGTTGCGGATGGCATGGCAACATCTCAACAGCTTTGCTCAGGGTGAACTCGAGCGCAGCACTGCACGGCTGCGCGTGCTGGAGAGCGAGGATGACTCGACTGCTCAGAATGCAGATGAGAATGACAAGACCCTTGCCTCGTTGCGCGAACTGGTAGCTGACAAAACAAACGAGATAACCAAGGATATGGACGATGTCCTTGCCAACTTGCGCGGCGTTATGGACGACACCGTGTCCGAGGCGGTTTCTAACGTTGTTCGTGGACCAGATGGGCAATCGCCCCTGCTTGCCAAAGGTGGCGCGACCGAACTGAACTTCACCCCTCTGCGGGAACGGATGCGTGAGCTGGTACAGGGTGCGACACAAGTGGTGCGCCAGCGGATGCTGAGCGAGCTTTATGCGATCGATATGCAGAGCAATGCTGCACTGCGCGCCCTGCCCGGCTGGCAGGAACCGGCTGACAACCGCATGAACACCAGTGCTGTGCGGTGGTTCCGCCCGGACACGACCGCTCTGACCCGCGGCATTACGGTGGAACTGCGCGTCAATTGGCTGTCCCGGCTGATCTCGCGCAATAGCGTGGTTTCGCGCGCTGAAAAGATGATTGTGCAGGAATTCGAGATGATTGGGGACGATCTGGTCGATACTGCACGCGGTGATCTGATGGAGCGTTTGAACACGGTTCTGGATCATTTTCTGGCTCTGCTTGCAGGCCATCTTGAAAACCGCACCGGCTCGGGCGAAACATGCGCCCGAACCGAAGCGCAGGCCGATTTCGACCGTGCGCGCCGCATCGCAGATGAGCTGGGATCGGCATTTGGATCAGAACACGCGGAAGATATACAAGCGGAGGCTGCCGAGTGATCGAATTTCCCGGAACCGAGCAGGAGGTGCGGCAGCTGGAGCGTTTTCTCAACGCGACCGAAAAGCAGCCGTCCACGCCCGAATTGGATGATATGCGCACACGGGCGCTGGCCCATGCCGAGCGGTTGTCGAACGCCGTCTCTATCGGTTTTGCCGGCGAGTTTGGTGCAGGTAAATCCAGCCTGGCAAATATGCTGGCTGGCGCAGACATCCTGCCGACCGGGCCTCAGCATCTGAAACTGCCGCTGGTGATCGTCGCTTATGCCGATACCCCGGAAACCACGGTTGGCTGGTGGGACAAAGAACCCAAAGTCTACTCTGGTATCGCGCTTGAGAAGGCAGCCGCTGACAATCCCGACTTTATTTCCGTAGGGTTGAATACCCCTGCCCTGCGCGAAATCTCATTGTTTGATCTGCCGGGTACCGGCGCCTTGGACGAGACATACAAGCCAACCCTGGACCTGTTGAAATTCGTCGATTGCGCGATCTGGTGTACCAACGGTGCAAACGCATGGCGCGAAACGGAACGGCACCTTTGGGCGCAGGTTCCGGAAGAACTGCGAGCCAACAGCCTGTTGGCCGTCACCCATGCCGACCTTCCTCATGTCAGCGATGCCTTGGACCGGGTTCTTTCGCGCCTTGAGAAAGAAAAGGCCGGCATGTTCCGATCTGTCGTTCCGATTGGTACGCCGGTTGCCGTGCGCGCCATGGCGAAGGAGCCTGAACCCGATTTTGCACTTTGGGAAACCTGTGGCGGTCAGAATCTGGCTGAGCAGGTTCTCGAGGCCGCATCGGATCGTCGTCAAAGTGATCTGGATGCAGCCCGCAAAGATCTGTCGGAACATTTCATGCCATATCTGGATGAACTGACCGGCGACAAATCTGAAGAACCTGAACCCGACAATCGTTCCATTCAGTCGAGCCTTGGCTCGGCCCTTCCGCCTCTGAACAATCCTATCCTAGAGGATTGGCTGGCCGCCATCGCCAGCATCTACGAAGATCTTCGCGATTCCTCGGATATCGAACCGGCAGCCTTCCTCCAAAGCTGTCAGGAAATTGTTGAGGACTTCGCTGAACGCCTGGAAAGTGGTGCTGAAATTGACCCGGAAGCAGATTGGATTCCCGGCGAATTCGAAAAGGCCACAGACCTGCTGCTTTTGCTTCAGTTCGAGAGTGGTGATGCCCCGCTCAAAGATGCAATCGGCATACTCGCTCAGCTCAGCGACAACCTTGCATGGGCCGGAAGCACAGTCGAATCTGCGCAGACAAAAACCGGGACATGATAAGTTCACGCATTGATTGAGCCGCAGTGCGGCGAATCGAATCCATCGGAATCAGATTCGCATTGTTTCGAATTCGTAGACCAAACGAACATATCGGGGGCAACTGCCCCCATTTTTTTGGCCCATCATATCTATATATGGTTTTTACACCCACCATAAAAACAACATATAGATGTTCGCAAAAAACGATCCTTAGTGAAGCCATGAGGCGGCCCCAATAAAGTCAAATTTGAAACGTCTAACCGTTCTCAAGTGTCCTGCGGTTGTGTCTGGTTATGAGTTCGCGGGTTTTTAACCCTGTTAAATAAGGCCGCAAAACGAGTAATATGGGCGGGTAGAAATGAGCCATAACCAGGCTGTCGGTGCATCGCACGACGAACCACAGATTCAAGGTCTGCAACCAGGTGCAAAACTGTTGCGTGGCCAGTATGAGATCCTTCGCTTTCTGAGCAATGGCGGCTTTGGGATCACCTATCTTGCACGCGATAGCCTAGAGCGTGATGTCGTCATCAAAGAGTGCTATCCGGGTGCGCTTTGCCGCCGCGACGGTGATCATGTCGAACCCGCTGATCCGGCCTACAAAGAAGATCTGAGCGCGATTGTTGACCTCTTTATTCAAGAGGCCCGCAACCATGCACGCCTGGTTCACCCCAACATCGTCGATGTGCATCAGGTCTTTGAGGACAACAACACTGCATATATCGCGATGGATCTGATCCGCGGTTGCGACCTGTTGGATTACATGGACGATCCTGAGAATGAATCCGGTCCGGATTTCATTGTTCAGGTAACCGAAAAAATGCTGTCAGCGGTGTCGTTCATTCACCAGAGCGGCATGCTGCATCGTGATATTTCGCCCGATAACATCCTGATCGATGAAAATGGTGAGCCTGTCCTGATCGACTTTGGCGCCGCCCGCGAGCAGGCCGCCAACAAGACTGCGGCGCTTTTGACGCTTCGGGTGATCAAGGACGGCTATTCCCCGCACGAGTTTTATGTTCGCGGTGCCGAACAGGGGCCTAGCAGTGACCTCTATGTACTTGCCGCCACATTGTATCACGCCATCAGCGGCGAACGTCCGGTTGACGGTCAATCCCGCCTGACTGCTTTCAACAATGGTCAGCCGGATCCCTACACTCCACTGGTCGGTCGTTTCGAAGGATACCCCGAGGGTTTCCTTGAAGCTATCGACAAGGCGATGGAGGTTCATGCAACCGATCGCCTGCAAACTGCGCTGGACTGGCTGCGCATGTTCCGCGGCCCCGGCGTGATGTTCGACTCGTTCGCTTACCGTCCGGTTTCGGTGATCGTTGGTATGGATCGCAAGGATGAAGAGGCCGAACAGGCCCGCATCAAAGCGGAAAGCGAGAATGCCGAGGCGGTCGTGACAGCGCTTTTGGCAGGCAACTCCGATCTCGCATTGGGCAACGAAGACAAGAAAGACGACGAACAGGCCAAGTTTGCTGCCAGTGAGGACACCCCAGCTGCCGTTGATACGGTGGTGCAGAGTGGATCAGGCGGCAGCGGCAAGATGATTGCTGGTGCAGCCGTTGTGGCGGTGGCACTTGCTGCAGGTGGCTTTTTCGTATTGTCGGGTGACAAGTCCGAGCCCGAAGCCCCGGCAGAGACAGCTGAGGTAACTCCTGCACCTGAAACGCAAGCTCCGACCCCCGAGCCTGCTGAACAGACGGCAGAGGCTCCGGCAGAACCGACACCTGCGGCAGCGGAAGAAACAGAAACTGCCCAGAACAATTCAGCAGCACAGGAACAGCCTGTCGAGCAGGCACAAAGCGAACCTGTTGAGCAGCCTCAGACTACGCCTGTCGAGGTTCAGCCGGAAGAAACGCCAACCGCAGCTGCAGAACCTTCTGCGGAAGAAGCCGCTACAGCCGCAGCTGAAACTCCGGCCCCTGCCACGCCCGTGAATCTGGCTGAGAACCAGGTTGCCTTTGGACACTGGGACGTCGAAATCCCATTTGCAACGGCCAAGCGGCGTGCCTCGACCGGCAGCACTATCGCGATTACCGGCGTCGATCCTAACCGGGACATGTCCGTCATCGGTGACTGGGTCAAGCGCGGAGCAGCTATCTATACGCTGAACGGAAAACCGGTTCGTGCAGATGCAACCTTTGCTGCGCAGGTACTGGACGACCTCAAGGTGGATCCTGACGGTTATATTCGCGTCGCGGCGCGGTATCGCCCCATCGGTGAGACACGGGCCAAGAATGGTCTGCTCGCCCTCCCCGCAATCCGCATGTTCGGTCTTGAGAACGGGTATGGCCTGACCGTGCGCAATACCTCTGATGCAGGTTGGCAGACCGTTGTCACCAATGTGCCTGCTGCGCATGCCGGTGGGCTGCAACAAGGGGATATCTTGCTGCGGGAAAACAACTCCGACACGGTCATCGATAGTCCGGAAAGTCTGGATGAGGCGTTGGCCCAGCTTGTTTCCAATGATCAACCCGAAGCGCGACTGACTGTTTTGCGCAACGGGGCCGAGACAACTGCTGTCATGCAGTTAGCGCAGGAGTAGTCTGACCGGTTCAATTGTAATCCGCCAGTGTGTGTTTTGCTGAGGGTGGCTGCCTGAACAGCCATCCTGACGGGGACCGGCCCGCCGCGGAAAGTAAGAGTTCTCTGGTTTTTTCAATCATCAGTACCACTGCGCAACTTGCGCGCAGAGGACAGTAGCAGACGCGTGGGTTCTCAACCCCCATGCCCAGAATTCAAAAAGGTGTCGACACCATGTTCAAATACAAAAGCCCTCTCAGCCGGCTTCTCGAAGGTGCCGGCAAAGCCAAAGAAGCCGAAACCGAGCAGCCCAAAGAAGAAGCCGCAGATCAGCAGGAACCAATTGCGGATTTCAATGCACTGCGTCAGGCATTGGCCGGTGGTAATCTGTCATCCGATTCATACGAAGAATCCGATGAGCTGATCCCCGAAGAAAAGATGCCTGACTTCGCCGAGCGCGAAGAAAAAGCCGAAGAAGGCGAGATTGCCGAAGCTGAAGAAACTGTTGCTGAGGCACCGGCCGTCGAGGCAGAAGCTGTCGAAGAGGAACAGGTCGTCACCCTACACGTGGCACCGACCGAGGCCGCTGAAAGCACCGAAGAAGAAGATATGTTGGCTGCCGTCGCGCAGGCATCTGCAGAAACAAGTGAAGAGATAGCAGAGACCCCGGCAGAACCTGAAACACCGGCAGAAGCTGTCACCGCTGAGCCTGAACCGGTTGCCGAAGCACCCGAAGCCCCGGCTGAGCCAGTTGAAGCTGAGCAGGTCGCAGCAGAACCTGAGCAAGAGAAACAGCCAGAACCGCTTGCAGCGCCAGCACCCGCCGAAGATCGCCGGTCGCGCGTAAAAACCACGTTCCTGGGCTTCGAACGCGCTGACACGCATGTTCAGGATCTGATGGAAACCGCCGAACCGGTGGCCAAGACCGAAGCTGCACAAGAAACCTTCCCCGTAGGTTGGCTGGTCGTGACCAGCGGTCCGGGCCGCGGCTCCAGTGTCACACTGACCGAAGGGCTGATGCAGATTGGTCGTAACGATGATCAAGCCATTCAGCTCGATTTCGGTGATACGGGTATCTCGCGCAGCAACCATGCTGTGATTGCTTATGACCCGGAAGATCGCAAATGCTATCTGGGACATGGCGGTAAGGCCAACCTTGTGCGCCTGAATGGCAAACCGGTGCTCAGTACCATCGCACTGAACAGCGGAGACCTGATCCGTATCAGCGAAACCTCTCTTCGTTTTGCAGCCTTCTGCGACGATGGTTTTGATTGGCGGGACGCATAATAGATGCTGGCGACTCCGGCATATGACATTGCACTGATCCTGAACCAGGGTCAGCGCGAAACGCAGGAAGATGCGATCGCCGCTCGTGTCTTTGATGCTACGAACTCGGGTTATGTTGTGGTGGCCGATGGTATGGGTGGCCACGAAGCGGGTGAAGTTGCATCAGAGCTGGTTCTTTCCGCCTGGAGAGAAGTGGTCGATGCGCAGATGGAAGATCCCGATGCTGCCGAAGGCGCATTGATCGATGCACTGCCCATGGCTGCGATACAGGCCAACGCCGCAATCGCCAATCACGGTGAAGAGCAGAGCCAGGGTTTCAGCATGGGTTCGACCTTGTTGGGCATGCTGCTTCTGGGGCAACGGGTGTTCTGGATTTCGATCGGTGACAGCCCGATGTACCTGTATCGGGACGGCACACTGACCCAGATCAACGAAGACCATTCAATGGCCCCCGAGATCGATGCGCAGGTCGCCAAGGGGATTTTGTCCCCTGACGAGGCGCGGTCACACCCCGACCGCAATCAGCTGACGTCGGTGATCATGGGTGCATCCATTCCCAAGGTCGATTGTCCCGAAGAGCCTCTGGTTCTGAATGCGGATGACATCCTGATCCTGGGCAGTGATGGACTGCAATATCTCAGCAATAACGAGATCCAGTCGATCCTGAATGATCATGCGCAGTCTTTGTCTCAGGACATCGCCGATACCCTGCTGCAGGCGCTGCAGGCCAAGGAGGATCCCGACCAGGACAACGTTTCAATCGCCGTCGTCAAGCCGGCAGGACAATAACCAAAAAAAGGCAAAGCAACAGGACTCATGCGAACACACCTGATCATATCCAGCCTGGCACTTGCTGCCGCGACGGGGGCAGCCTCGGCGCAAGAGGCTTGTTCAACATATGAAATCCAGCGCGGCGACAGCCTGCGGGAACTGGCAATCCAGGTCTACTCGACCGAAGATTACCGGATCATCTATGATGCAAACCGCGACGTGATCGGGTCCAACCCGAACATCATCCGGGTCGGCGACGTTCTGGAATTCCCCTGCCTGGAAGACGTGGGCCGCGCTATACCTCAGGGTGAGACTGAAGCCGAGCGCATGGCCGCGGAAATGGCTGCTGAGCTGGTCAAAGCCGCCGAAGCACGCGCCGAGCAAGCCATTGCAGATGCCGAAGCGCGTGTTGCGGCAGCTGAAGCTGAGGCCAAGAAAACCAGCGAAGAGGCCGTGATTGCGGCCAAGGCAGAGGCGAAGAAGGAAATTGAGGCAGCCCGCGCCGAAGGTGCCGCGCTGATCCGCAATGCCACAAGCGGCGAACGCCCCGAGATCCGCGATCGCCAGCTGCTACTGATCACTGGCGGCAACTACGCCCCGTTCACCGACGAGGCCCTGCCACATCGTGGTCTGTATACCCAGTTGGTTGAAACCGCCATGTTCCGGGCCGCGCCAGAGCAGGCCTATAAGATCCAGTTCGTCAACGACTGGTCATCGCATCTGGATCTGCTGATGCCGACTTTGGCATTTGACGCCACCTTCCCTTGGTCGCGACCGAACTGTGAAGAAGCAGAGGCCCTGTCTGAAAAAGACCGCGTGCGATGCGAAACTTACAACTTCTCGAACCCGTTTTATGAAGTTGTGGACACCTTCTTTGCCAAGGAAGGAAGCGGTTACGAGGAAACTCTGACCTATGCCGACTTTGCTGGCACCACGATTTGTCGTCCTGAAGGCTGGTCGCTGTCGCACATGGATGCGGTCGGCCTCTATGAACCAGCTATCACGATGCTTCGCCCGGTTGAGCCTGACGAGTGTTTCCACGCCGTCATGGATGGCCGCGCTGACATCGTCGCAATTGAGGCGCATCTCGCGGTCGAAGCCATCAGCCGCCTCGGCTACGAACATCAGATCATCGAAAACCCCAACCTGGCGGCGGTAAAGTCGCTTAACGTCATGACCCACAAAGATAATCCAGATGGGGAAGCGATCCTTGAGACGCTTAATCAGGGTCTGGCGATCATGCAGCAATCGGGTGAATGGCGCGACATCGTGTCGACCGCCCTGCGTCATCAAATGGAAAATGGCTAAGGCCCCAAGAGGCCTGACAAAACAAAAGTCTGGAGGAAGTGGACATGTTTGAATTGAAACTGAAGAAAGCAGTGATGTCGGCCGCAGCCGTTACTGCGCTGAGCGCCGGTGCAGCCGCTGCACAGGAAGCTTGTACAAACTATACGGTTGTCGACGGTGACACGATGGCGACGATCGCCATCGCGGCTTACGGCACATCGAACTACCAGCCGATCTTTAACGCGAACCGTAACATCATCACCAACCCGAACTCGCTGGAGCCGGGCTTGGTACTGGCCCTGCCTTGTGAAGACGGTAGCCTGCCGAACGGCCGTTCGGCCCAAGAGATCATCGCGGCGGAAGAACAGCGTGCTGCAAGCGTCCAACGTTCGAGCGTTTACCAGCCACCGATCAAGTTGGTCACCGGCAACGGCTGGGCACCTTTCGCGGATGAATCGCTGAACGGCGGTGGTGCGATTACCCGTCTGGGTACCACAGCGCTGCAGCGTGGCGGTAACGCGCGCGACTACTCGGTCAGCTTCGTAGATGACTGGAACTCGCACCTGGAAACCCTGCTGCCGCTCGGCGCGTTCGATGTATCGATGGCATGGAACATGCCTGACTGCACCAACCGTTCGTATGAGTGGTCTTGGGAAACCGAAGTACGCTGCACCCAGTTCGACTCGTCTGTTCCGGTGTATGACATTGTTGTCGGCTTCTACACCCTGCCAGAGAGCAACTACGCCAACGCAACAACCTTCGACGAGCTGAAAGGCGCAACCATCTGCCGTATGGACGGTTGGTTCATCCACGATCTGGAACAAGAAGGCCTGCACAACGGCGAATCCATGACCCTGATGCAGCCGATCACCGCGCGTGAGTGCCTTGATGCGGTTCTGACCGGTACCGCGGACATCGCCACCTTCGAGGTTCAGCTGTTCTCGGACACCATGTCGGAAATGGGCCTGAACCAGAACGACATGATTGAAAACCCATTCGTGACCTCGCTGTCGTCGCTGCGTTTCATCGCACACCGCAGCAACCCGTTCGGCAAGCAGTACCTGGCCATGCTGAACAAAGGTCTGAACGAGATGCGTGAATCGGGTGAGTGGTACGCCATCGTTTCCGACACACTGCGCGAGCATAACGAAAAACTGATGGCAGCGTCGAACTGATCCCTCGGTTCACCTGTATAATCTGGGCCGGTCAAATGACCGGCCCTTTTTTGTTGCTGGGTCGGGTCCAAATCGGCTGATCCAAACTGCCAGCTGGACCTTTCTCCACAAATGAGTTTTGTGGTCCAATCGGCGTTAAAAACGCTCGCCCGACAGCTCGGGCACAACATTTACTTTGGTAAACAATGTCCGAAAATTTACCTTTCCGTTTACGAATGTCTCCCTAAGCCACCCGCCTCACTCACCGTGGTCAAAGTTAGTTTACAAGCCCTGCCTACCATCTGTTAGGCTGTAATTGAGCGGCTGATTTAGTTGGGTCGCATTTGAATTTTTGATTGTCTTCTGGCGTGCCTCCAAGGTCTCTGGCGCGATCCGGATGTAAGTGGTTCGGCCAGCGTTGTGAGGTTCGGGAAATGAATATTCTGTCGTTTAAATCAGGTCATGACGGCACGGTTGCCGGTATCGACAGTACCGATCAGAAACTGCTGTTTTCCTACGAGGCCGAAAAGAACAGTTTTCCCAGATACACCCCGGTAACTCCCGACACCTTCATAGACGCGGGGCTTTGGTTCAAAGACCTGCCGGATGTTTTGGCCCTCAGTGGCTGGTCAAGCAATGGATCGGATCATGTCACCACGTCGGGTGCGGGGTATTTTGGTGTAGGTCCTGGGTCTGAAAGTATCGGCAAACGAACGTTTTTCGGAAAATCGGTGGACTATTATTCATCCACTCATGAACGCGCGCATATCTGGTGTAGCTACGCCCTGTCGCCTTTCCAGCAGGGTGAGCCATGTTATGTCCTGCTTTGGGAAGGCGCTTTGGGTGATTTCTATGAGATCGACGCTGGGCTCAATATTCGCCATCTGGGTCAGGTGATGACATCTCCGGGCACACGATTTGCCTTTCTTTATGCACTGGCCGACCCGGACTTCCCGATTTCAGGCGGCGAGCTGCGGCCTGAAGATCCCGGGCGGTTGATGGCAGCTTGCTCATTTGGTGAAAACGGCCCAGCGGACGAAGACGAACAAGCGCTGATTGATCAGATTCTGTCCATCAACACGGCAACTGATCCGTTGCGCAAAAGCTCCTTTGTGAATTCGCCCTTTTTCAACATTGGCACTGACAGCCAAAAGCTGAAGAATCTTGCAACCAAACTCTCAGATGCCATTTTTGACCGGTTCCACCAGTTCGCAGAAAAGAACCTCAATCAAAGCTACCCGCTGCTTATCGCTGGCGGCTGCGGGTTGAACGGACACTGGAACACACGCTGGAAAGAAAGTGGTTTGTTCCGTGAGGTGTTTATTCCCCCGACCACCGGTGATTCAGGTTGCGCAATCGGTACTGCCGTCGACGCAATGCGCCACTTTACCGGTCGCGCCAAGCTGGATTGGTCCGTCTATTCCGGTCAGTCATTCTGTGACGACAAGGTCGATACTGATGGAATCACCATGTCAGAGCTCAACCTCAAAGTCGTTGCGCAGGCCCTGATGGATGGTCAGATCATCGGCTGGACGCGCGGGAATTGCGAAATTGGACCACGTGCCCTTGGAAATCGTTCAATTCTGGCTGCGCCATTTTCCAGCGAAACGCGGGTCAAACTGAACCGGATCAAAGGGCGAGCACTGAACAGTCCCGTCGCTCCTTCAGTGCTGCAGGAAGATGCCGCCCAGCACTTTGATCTGTCCGGTTCCTCGCCTTACATGCTTGATTTTCATCGGGTCAAAAACCCGGATCTTGCCGCAATAACACATGTCGACGGGTCAGCACGCGTGCAGACTGTCGAGCGTGATCAGAACCCAATCTTCTATGATTTATTGAATGAGTTCAAAACGATCTCCGGTGTCGGTGTGCTGTGCAACACCTCTCTGAACTTCAAAAACTCGGGCTTTATCAACAAGACCAGCGATTTGGCTCACTACGCGCGCCAGGTTGGACTGGATGGGTTTGTTGCGGGGAACACCTACTATAAAGTCGATGCTCCCTGACACCACGTTCTGTCAATCGTCAGGACAGCAACCGATCATAGATTTCGCAGACACCTTTCACATGAATTGAAAGACCAAAGTTTTCGTTTGCATACGCTTGCGCGGTTGCCGAGATGCGATCGCGCAGCTCCTTGTCCTGGTGCAGTTGCTTGACGGGTTCAACGAACGCGGCCGGATCGAACGGATCAACCAGAAAGCCGTTTTCCCGATCCCTGATCGCTTCGATATTGCCACCATGGCGTGTCGCGACAACGGGTGTTCCCAGATACATCGCTTCGATGAGAGTGCGGCCAAAAGGTTCGTCCAACGCGGTTACCAGATTGGCATCCATCGCCGCCATATAGCCATCAATCGGTTGCCTGAATCCCATCAGATGAATGCTATCCGTAATGCCCGCATCTGCAGCTATATCGAGGCAGGATTGCTTCAGTTCTTCGTCTCGTTCAGCAACGCTGCCAAAAAGGAAGCCGTGAACCGGTACATCAGGCATCGCCTGCTGAATGGCGGCGATGACCTTAACGAAGTGATCAGGGCGTTTTCTGGTGACGAAATTCCCGAAATAGCCCAGCAAAATGGCGTTATCCGGCAAGTTCATCTCGGCAAGAACCGCTTGGCGGCTTGTCTCACGATCGGGCGGGTTTGGATTGAAATCAAATGGGCTGCGAACCACCGTAAATTTCTGATCAACCGATCGAAGCGGTTTGCTGGGTTTTGCAAACTGCGAGACACTGATGATGTGATCGGAAAACAATGGCGCCAGCTTGTTGATGCCAAACGCGGTTGGATCCTGACGGTGATGCCAAATGTGTTTCTTGCCCGCCAGCTTGGTCGGCAACACCCAGTTGGCATGCATCCGGCCTTCGTTCGTGTGCACGATGTCAGGGTCAATGCGAGACAAGGTAGACACTAGACGGCGCATGCTGGAGATCATGTAAGCCCCCGCCCCGCAATCCTTGGGATAGCTCAAGCCCCCTGGCGACATCAGACTGGGTTCTTCCAAAACCTCAAAATCCAGCCCAAGCGATTGCGCATAGTCTGCGGCAGGTCCAGCCTCATAGTGGATCAGGATGTGGGGTTCGTATTTGGACCGATCCAGCGCTGCTGCCAGCTTCATTGCTGAAACATGGCTACCGCCGATTACTGTGTCACCCTCAAAGGGGAATAGGATTTTCTTAGGCATTGGTATCTCGGGAAGCTCGTAAAACAGTTACTCGGTAAAACAGTGATCAGGTGTCGGAAGCTTTGACATGTCATTTGTTCCTAGCCAGATAAGCCCGGATGGACAGGATACATCCCAGCGTCCAAACGAGATTGAACAGCACATGTGTTAACGCGATGCCTTCGATCCCCAACCAATAAAGCAGCGGCAGGAACGAGATTGCAAAAATGCAGGTCGAAACGAAAGTCGTTCTGACCAATGCGCTATCCAATCCCATACTCAACAGTGCCGGGTTCAGAACCAAGGCGCCAAGATAAAGGACCGCGGCAAACATCAGGATGGTCATCACCGGCGCTGCCTCACGGAACTCAGGGCCAAACAGCAAAACCGCGATTTCCGGCATCTTCCACGCCAATGGCAAGGATACGATCAGAGAAACACCAAACATTGCGAAGGTGACATAGCGCACAAGACGCCAGAATTTTTCAAATTCAGCACTGGCCCAGAGGCGTGTCATCTCAGGATATAGAACCTGTCGAATAGGGGCGCCAAGCCGCACGACATTTGTCATGATGCGCTTGCCGACCTGATAGAATCCCACTGCGGTGACATCCAACATTGCACCAGCCACAATCACATCCAGTCGTTGTGTCGATTGTCTGAGAATTACGTTGAAGTTTGAGTTCCAAAGAAAGCGCAGAAAGCCAGGATTGTCTGAAAACGCCTGGGACAATTTCAGCTTCATAAAGGCCTGCAGGCTACGCTTTCGTAACTCATTCACTGCGAGGAAAAAGGCCACCAATCCGGTCAGGATCTGATGCATCAGCATCAGCGCAAGAAATGCCCAGATATCGAGGCTGAGCATGTAGGCAATCACGATGCCAACAAAGCGCAGACCAGCGATCACCATGTCGGAAATCGCAAGAACATCGAACCTGTCAAAAATACGCAGTACCGCGATACCTGTTGGCCGAAGCGACAGGAACAGGCCGATCGCGACCAGTGAGATATACGATGCACCGATACCTTCTGGAAGCCCAATCAGCGGCGCCAGAGTGGGTGCTAACAACAGGGCAATTGTACCTGCCAGTAATCCACCAAGGATATCGATAACGACTGATAGCTTGACCAGATGACGAAAGCGCGATGTGTCATCCTGTGCGAGCGCTTCGCTTCCATACTTGATCACCGCTTGCCAGGGCTCCAACCTGAAAAGGCGGTCCAGTATCTGCACATATGCATCGACAAGAGCTAGAATCCCAACAGCCGCTGGGCCCAAAGCCCGCGCCGTAATGATCAGGCTGGCAAGGCCAAAGAAGGCAACAAGGATTTGGGACAAGAACAGCCATGACATGTTCTTGGCAATTCGCTTCACCAATGATTTGGAACGAGAGCCGGTCATACACTCAATCTGAAACGTTCTGGAATACTAAAACGAACATCCCAGAACCGGGTCGGTAGTTAACCCATGGCACCAGGTACAGTTTAAACACCTTTCTGTTTCTAAAACGTCCTCAGATGATTCTGATTGTCACTATTCTTATCATTTAGTTTGCTGAAATTATATCGCTGCACAAAAACACAAATTGATTTTGGGGTCCGGAATTAGCTTTCATAGGCAACCAAACTTTGACGGTTTCGACGTCGCATCAGAGGGTTTGCCTAACTACACTGCACCAATAGCCAGCAGATCGGAGCCAAAAATTTATAAGAACAAGCGCCTAAAGACCTGAAAGTTTTTAGCTGGTGAATTCTTCAATGTATCGCAGCCTCAACAACAATCTGCCAATTACCAATGCATTGTAGTCAATCCCGGCTTTGGTCGAAAGTTTACGAGACTAAATCGCCAAATCGGAAAGCTATTTCCGAAAACCTTGGATGCCGTGCCGCGCAATCGTTTGCCCGAAAACACCATGGATCGCTTTGGTGGCACATTTGAAAGTTAAGCCTACCCACAAAGAAAAATGACCAGCACCCCATATGCTGGTCATTTTCAGAGTGAGTGGTCAGGCTAAGCGCCTCACCGGTCTTCATTCAAGTTAACCTAAAGCTAGCTGATCACCCCCATTCTGGGTATTAGGGGTATCCCGTAGGTTGGTGGATTTTCTTTGCTACAAGAAGGTCAAATTTCGCATTTGTACGATCTTGTTGACCGCATGATCACCCAAAACTGGTCATTTGCTCATATCTTAAATGGTTAATATGAATGGTCAGAGGGCCTCACCATCCGCCAGCAAACCCATCTTGCCCAGAAGGATGGTGTTTATCCTTCTGACGTCGAAATCGGACACAGCCCTGTCACGCGATGCCTGACCCATTTTGACGATCAGCTCAGGGTTCTCAACAAAGCGCGCCATAGCCTCACACAGTTTGTCCGGGCTGCGAACCGGGATCACATATCCGGTTTCTCCGTCAATGACCGGATCTGCACATCCCGGCGCGTCAGATGTTATCACCGCTCGTCCTGTCGACATGGCTTCGAGAGTGGCGCGCGGAATTCCTTCACGGTAGGCCGTCGGCAACACAAATACGGAACATTTGGCCAGATACGGTCTGACATCTGCCGTTTCCCCCAGATACTCGACAATGCCCTCTCGAGACCATTCATCGATATCTCGCTGACTGACGGAATCGGGGTTTGCATCCATCGGCCCCAACAGCTGGCACCGGGCCTCGGGATGTCTGCGCTTCAACTCCCGCGCAGCCTCGACAAAATCGAAGACACCTTTCTCACGCAAAAGACGCGCGATCATCAAAAAAACCGGTGCCCCGTTGGGGGGATTGGAAAATGCATAAGAATCAAGGTTCACACCAGACCCGGGCACGATGCTCAGCTTCGTGGCATTGTTGATCAGTCTTCTTTCGCGAAACTCTTTCTCGTCGGCCTTGTTGTAGACCAGAACCTCGTCGACACCTCTGAGCGCGCTTCGGTACAGGAACGATGACAGTGTCCTTACCACACGACGTTTCAGGGTCAAGTTGTGGGTACTATACACATAACCCAACCCGGTATTCATCGCGTATATGCGCGGGACACCCGCAATCTTGGCAGCGAGGCATCCGTAAATGATCGGCTTGATTGTGTATGGGAAGACAATATCCGGCTTGAACTCTTTGAACACCTGCACCAACGCACGCAATGTACGTAGGTCCCTCACAGGATTCATACCCGCGCGGGCCAGCGGAAACTGAACGAATTTGACCCCGATCTCCTTCAATGCGCGTTCCGTGGGTTCATGCCGCTCCGGGCCGCATGCGATCACTTCTGCCCGTTCGGACAAATCCCTCAGCAAATCATATCGGAAATTCAACAGCGACGACGTGAGGTTGGAGACAACCGCTATCTTTGGCCTCGTTTGGTTCGAAGATATCTCGTGAGATTTCAGTGTCTGCAACAAGACGAACTCCCATTGATGCCCCGCGCTCTGCGATCCGCAGGTTTATCCAGAAATCTGGTTGATTGGCGGTCACAATGCATGATGAATCTGCCTGATCGTGTTGTCTTCGATGACTTCATCCCACACCGCCAGAATGTTGTCCGGGGCAAGCCAGCTCAGGTTTTGTGCAAAGGACTGCCGCATCCTGTTCAGCGTTTCCGGTTCTTCACAAAGCCGGATCACCGCCGCTGCCAATGCATCGACATCTTCAGGTGGCACCAACAGCCCGTTGTCATCGTGCCGGATCAGCTCACGCGGACCGTAGGGGCAATCGAAGGAAACAACCGGCAACCCGGTGACGGTTGCTTCGGCAACAACGTTGGGAAAACCCTCAAATCGCGATGGGAACACCAGCAAGTCCGCACCTGCCATCCAGGCACCCGGCGATGAACTCGCACCCGGCAATGAAACCGCGTCCCCAAGGCCAAGCTGGTCGCGCAAGTCTTCCAGCGCTGTTCTTTCAGGCCCTTCGCCATAAATTGTAAGCTTGGCCGCGGGATTGGCCCGGAGTATCTGAGGCATCGCCTGCAGCAAAAGATCAAATCCCTTTTGACGATCCAGGCGACCAACGGCGACAAGCTGGCTATTTCCCTTTCCTAGCCGGTCTCGGATGCCCTCCAGCGGGGCACACGGGTTCGGAACAACTTGCGCTTTGCGCTGTAGGGATCGGGGCAAATCCTGACTGGCACGCTCGGTCTGCATCACGATGGTTCTGGCCCGATGCGCCAGAAGATTTTGCGCGTGGCGCCATATTGGATGGGCATTCTGGGCCTTGGGATTATTCCGTTCTGAAATGATGATGGGAACCCGCCACCCCAGTACTGCAGCCAACGCCAACACGTTGATCTTGGTAAGAAACGTAATCACGAGGTCCGGTTTCACTTCACGAATGACCTGACGAATATGTTGCAGCCGCGCCCACTGCCCACGGGCCTTGGGATCGTCACTGGCCACCATCAACGTCACATCGTCCGGAAAAGAAAAGTAAGATCCCCCTTCCGGCATCGTCAACCCGGCGACATAGACATCGTCGCCCATACCGGATCTGTGCGCGGCGAGAATGGAAACGATTTTTTCGGCACCACCCGCGCCGAAACCACCCTGAATAATCAGAATTTTCACTTCGCTCTCCTCGAGATCTTTTGACCCTTTTGGGATACGGGCGCTGAAGCGGCGCACAACGTGAACTGCCGGGGCTTTAACGGGTTCGGGCTGTTCATGCGTCTTTCGACAATGGCACCTTCTAATTCTTCCAACGCCGCACGGACGCGGTCATAGGGCAACCGGACCCGGGTCATTTTGTGATTTGCAGGGGTCAGGATCGATACGGCTGTCATGCGCTCTGCCCCGTCAAAACCTTTGACCTCATAACATTCCGGGACCATTCAACCGTGTCCCGCAGGCCTTCCTTCAGCGCCATCTCTGGCGCCCATGGATACCGGGATTTTATCAGCGAAAGATCGTTCACGAGCTTCATCACCTGACCGGGTGGCGAACCATATTCAATCAGTTCGGCAGGGGCCCCGGTCAGTTTGGCAAGACCCTCCACCACATCTCTGACCTTTGTCGCCATGCCAGTACCGATGTTTATAACCGGACCCGCAGCCGAAGGGTTATCTGCAAGCAACAAAAGGGCGCGGACCACATCGTTGACATGAATAAAGTCACGCACATCATCCGGTCGTTCGATTTGCACGGCTTGGCCACGCAGCAGATTGTCGACAAGGTAGGGAACAAGCTGAGTTCCGGTTTGACCCGGTCCGTATGTCAACGACAGTCGCGCTGTGACTGCAGTAAATGGCAAGCGTGACCGCAGCATTTCAAGATACTTTGTGCCTGCCAGCATCGACGCCCCGTAGCTGTCGCGCGGTTGTTCACGTTGAGCCTCAACAAAGGGCACAGGGTTATCGCCATACTCCGCATTTGTGCCCAGACGGATGAATGATCGCGGGGGGGATTTGCAAGCTGTGGCAGCTTTCAAAACACCTAACAAAGTAAGCAGGTTTTCCTGCACACTTTCAAAAGAACCCTCTAGTGCTGCATTTGCCTGCACCTTGATCTGCGCGGCTGCATGGAACACCACCTGGGGCTGACAGGTCTCAAAAATCGACTGCACATAGGCTACATCCGTCAACTCTGCGCGCACCACTTCTACAGACGAACTCACGTTCGAAAACTTCTCGAGCGAGGAGGAAGGACGTACCAATGCAGTGACGTCATCACCACGCGTCAGGCATGTTCTGACTAGGTGAGAACCAATAAAACCCGTTGCTCCGGTGATCAGAACACGCGTCATCGTTCAACTCCAGCATCCCACCTATAAAGGTCCGGGGCCATGACGCTTACTCTCAGCCATGTGCAACGTGATGCTATGTAATAAAGCGCAGCGAGCTTCTTCTGCATCTCGCGCAGATGGACCCCCATCTGGGTCGAAGTTCTTAGAACTACTAAAACGGAGTCGATCACTTCCCGATTGCCTACCGTTTGCCCATAATACACTAACAAAAACCGTCTCCTAAAACACACGAACTACTGGGCCGCGACTGTGCAGTCACTGAAATCTGCTGGTGACGTGAAATCTTCAAAAATACTAATCTGCTCAGCAGTCATTTGCATCATATCCGCCGAGGCGGCATAGGCCTTGTGCCAGTCTACGGTCATTTCAATACCCGTTTGCAAATCCAGACGCGGATGCCAGCCTAACCGGCTTTGTGCCTTGGTACTGTCCAGACGTAATGTTCGCGCCTCGTGCGGTGCATCACCATATTTGTCAGGGAAACTGAACTCGGGCGCGCCTGCCCCCCAGGCGCGCCGGACTATATCCGCCAATTCCCTAACATCCACCGTGCCTGAAACATCAGGTCCGAAATTCCAGGCGCCGGCAAACTCCGCACCGTCACTCAAAATCTTATCGGCGACCTGCAGATAACCCGATAGCGGCTCCAAAACATGCTGCCACGGGCGAATGCCTTCAGGATTGCGAACCACAACTGGCAGGTTTCGCTCCCAGGCGCAGATGATGTCAGGCACAAGGCGATCTTCGCTCCAATCCCCGCCACCAAAGACGTTACCTGCACGAACAGTCGCCAATTGCGGGCCTTCCGGATCGGCAAAGAACGAATGGGCGTAAGACTGAGCTACAAGCTCGGTTGCGCCCTTGGACGCACTGTAAGGATCCTTGCCCCCCAACGGGTCGTTCTCACGGAACCCCCAAGCCCCTTCGCGGTTGTCATAGCACTTGTCGCTGGTCACCACGACCACCGCCCTCAAGGACGGCATTCTGCGAGCTGCTTCCAGAACGTGAACTGTGCCCTGCACATTTGTCGCGAATGTCTCAACCGGATCACGATAAGATTTTCTCACCAGCGGTTGCGCGGCCATGTGAAAGATCACTTCGGCATCCACATCCTGCAACGTCATATTCAGCGCCGTAGCATCCCGGATATCGGCGAAACGGCTATCTGTAATCTGTTCGATACCGCATGCTGCATAGAATGACGGACCGGGCTCAGGCGGCAAAGCCAGACCGGTCACATGCGCACCCAGCCGGGTAAGCCAGGCAGACATCCAACCGCCTTTGAAGCCGCTATGCCCTGTCACGAGGACACGGCGACCGGAAAAGCGGCCGCCGAATATCTGATCGGAATGATCAGTCATGAATGCCTCAGATTGCTATGGCCGGGTACTCGGCGGATGGTTTTGTATTGAACTGCAGCCATGGCGGGGTCTCGCCCTCACACAGAGCGTCGAGCGCGTTGCGATCCCGAATGGTATCCATCGGACGCCAGAAACCATCGTGGCGATAGGCCATCAACTCACCATCCCGGGCCATTTGGCTTAGCGGTGATTGCTCGAGTGGCTCCATATCGTCGACCATGTAGTCCATCACACCCGGTTCAAACACAAAGAACCCGCCATTGATCCAGGTTTCGCGACTGCGCACTTTTTCTGTGAACGCATCCACGCGATCGCCTTTTAGCTCAATGCTCCCGAAACGTGCCGGAGGCTGAACCGCAGTAACGGTCGCGAGCTTGCCGTGGGATTTGTGGAAATCGATCAGGGCGTTGATATCGATGTTCCCCAGACCATCTGCGTAAGTGCACATAAAGGTCTCGTCCGGGTCCAACCATTCCTTGAGGCGGCGAATGCGCCCGCTGGTCATCGTGTGGGTCCCGGTGTCGACAACAGACACATTCCAGCCACCCGGTGCAGACGGCACAAGCTTGAGCTCACCTGTGTCTAGCGAAACAGAAATATTGTTCGCAATCAGGTGATAGTTGGCAAAA
Organism: Ruegeria arenilitoris; assembly: GCF_013030265.1. Taxonomy (GTDB): domain Bacteria; phylum Pseudomonadota; class Alphaproteobacteria; order Rhodobacterales; family Rhodobacteraceae; genus Ruegeria; species Ruegeria arenilitoris_E. The sequence continues at coordinate 341,378 of NZ_WPZQ01000005.1, read as the reverse complement.
AACTGCTTTAACATCAGAGATTTATAACCGGCGGCAACAACAAAATCGCGGTGCCCGAAGTGGCTGTAGATATCCATGACACGCGCGATGATGGGGCGGCCTCCGACCTCGACCATGGGTTTCGGAATCGAGACCGTTTCCTCGGCCAGTCGAGACCCAAGTCCCCCTGCAAAAAGTACCGTTTTCATTTGTGCCACTCCCTCAAAAAACCTTTTACTAAAATCTGCACATCTGCGCCGGTGGAGCGCATATTGGTCGTACGGTAACGAGCGGGCTCAGTTGATTGGGCATGGTCGATCTACCTCACCTGCTGTTTTCAAGTATATCACACCCTGATCGTAACGGTTATCTAACCCTGAATTTCGCCCCAGGCTGCGCGCGTTTGTTTCCGCATCGCGCAACAATGACTCTTCCAGCGCTGAATCATATCCGGGCAGGAAAGCGGCGAGAAGATTGGAATCAATCAGGGCCTTCAATTCAACCGCGCCGTTCATCTTGTTCTGTTTCGCCAGATCTGGATCGGTAAACACCTGTAAACCGGGTGCCAGATAGGGCGCACCCAGAAGTCGGGCGAAATGATCTGCATGAGAACGGGTAGTAGCGATACCGCCAATATGGTTTGACCCAGGCATTTTTAGCTCGCTCCGAAGAGCTTTGGTTACTCGTAGCTTTTCCGGCCCTCGGAAGGGCCGGAACTTGCAACAACTTATACAATAATTTTAGCGACCGGCGGTGATCGTTTCCAATGCATCCGGTCGTGCAAAGCCACCGACCAGGCTTTCGCTTGGTACAGGTTTGATGTTCGGTTTACCCGGACGCGCGGTCAGTTCTTTTGCATCGATTGGCCGCAGGCCGTTAGCACCGTAACCCGGCACCAACTCTTTCAGCAGCTTCTTAACACCCAAATCGTTCCCATCATGTGCGGCCTGTTCCAGTTTCAGGATCATGGCGCGCAGACGGGCTGCCGAGACACCCTCGGGGATTGCCGAGGCTACACCAGGAATTCCGCTTTCGCGATGATCTTCGGTGACGTCGAACAGTTCTTCGAACAGTTTTTCGCCCTGACGAATACCAATGAACTTGATGTCTACATCTTCGTAAGGAACCAGACCCGCAAGGCGGATCATGCGCTCGGCCAGATCGACAATCTTGACCGGGCGACCCATGTCCAGAACAAAGATCTCACCATGGCTGTTCTCGAGGGTCAGGCCTTTGGCTGCGGCAACCAGAGTCAACTGGACCGCCTCACGAATGGTCATGAAGTACCGTTCCATTTTGGGATCGGTAACCGTCAGTGGACCACCTTCGGAGATCTGACGTTGGAACAGCGGGATCAGCGACCCGGACGACCCAAGAACGTTGCCAAAACGGACTGAAAAGAAACGCGTTTCTTCGTCAGTCTCATTCGTGACACGGTCTTGCGCCTGCACATAGAATTCAGCGACCCGCTTGGTCGCGCCCATTACACTGGTGCTGTTGACGGCCTTATCGGTCGAAACCTGAACCATCGCGATGGCACCCACGTTACGCGCTGCATCCGCGACGTTGCGGGTTCCTATCACGTTGGTCAAAACGCCTTCGCATGGGTTTAGTTCAACCATCGGAACATGCTTCAGTGCTGCGGCATTGAATACCAGCTCGGGGCGATGGCGTTCAAAGATCGCATTCACCCGTCCCGCATTCCGAATATCAGCCACGTAAATACGGCGGGCTACATCAGGGAAGTTCTGACCCAAGTCCATATCGATCGAATAGGCGTTGTATTCGGTGTTTTCGATCATCACCAACTCAGCCGGTTCGAATGATGCGATCTGACGGGTAAGTTCGCTGCCGATGGATCCACCCGCACCGGTGATGAGCACACGACGCCCCTGGAACATCTCGCGCAGCATCGAGCGCTCAACCGCCTTTTGCGGGCGATCCAGAATGTCTTCCGGATTGACTGTACGGATGCCGTTGTTTTCGGTGCCCAACTCTTCCAGTCCGGTAAGACGGGACACGGTAATGCTGTTAGCTTCTGCCCAGCGGGTCAGCTTGCGAATACCATCACTTTCAAAATGGGTTACCGGTTCAGTCAACAACAGGCGCTGCGGCAGCTCATCATAGTACTTCAGCCGTTCGATCGCCGCGTCCGCATCCAGCAAAGATCCGATGATCTTTACATCGTGGAAATACAGGCCTTGCGTATTGCGCGCATCATCGATGATGCCGACCGGCTGATACTTGGATTCCGTATTGCGCAGCGAGCGGACAAACAAGTCGCAGCTTGCACCTGTACCCACGAGGATCACAGGAATCTTGCCATCGCCATCGGTCGATTGCGATTGCGTCATACGGGTCAGTTCGGTGCTGCGGGCAAGCACGCGCAGTGTTCCGAATGCAGGCACTACAAGCAGGAACTGAATGAAGTAAACCGCCAGAGGAATTTGCGCGGTAGCCTGAACGGCAGACCCCAGCAACGCCAGTGCACCAACGGAAAGGGCCGAAGCGCGAACGATCAGGGTCACGTCACGCAGAGATGTTGAACGTGTGTGACGCTTGTAGATGCCGGACATGGGCAAAATCGCCAATGCAATAAGACATGACATCAGCACCAGCGGCACCAAAACCGATCCAAACTGCGCAGGCAAAGCACCGCCATTGGCCAGAACAACCGCCATCACAACCGAAATTGCGGATGCCGCAACATCACCAATCACAAGCCGGCGATTGGCGCTCAGTTCAGCGAGTTTCTGCTTCAGCTTCGGCCGAACGCCCGCGAACAATTGTTCGGGTTCAACCAAGTTGTCTTTTTCAAGTCCACTTTTGAGCTTAACCAATTCTTGCTCGTACATACTCAGAACTCCGGCGTAAAATTGCCCCAAACCACTCGACTCAATTGAATCGGCCCAAAACCACAGGCCCAATCCTCAAAGCCACACTACTGCACCGACGCAAACCACGCGCCGGCTGCTGATTGTTATCGTCTAAAAGTCCCCCTACGGTTCAGGCACGTTACAATCTGCACCCAGAACCAAGACCCCCTTCTCACTCGTACACACCAAAATACAAAAACAACGCAGCCAAACATGCGGCCTTGTCAATTTACTATGCGTCAACGCTATCACACCAATATGGGGATAAAAAACTATTTTTCATGCTGACGACACCGTTCAGACAAAGAAATGCCTTTTTTCCGAGCCGGTACGCCAGTTTTTCATCAAGAAGCAAGCTTTCCTTCGCGCCCGTATTTTGACTGATTCCAGCAACCTGCGCCGTTAAACACCCCCTTTGTTTCTTTATGCGCAACAGAACATGCCGCCAAAGGCCCCAAGAAATCAGACGATTCGTTGCGCTTTTTCGGCTGTGCAGCCACCCAAGGTTTGCAAGTTCCAGGATCTGTGGCCGTACAACGAGGCCATGTTTTCGTCAAAAATTAGTCTATCTCACTGACACGAACATCCTTCAGATCGGGGCATTCAACTTTTCTTGCAACGGTGTCGGGAACTGATCGATGGACCCATGTAGTTGCTCATTTTGCAGCACTCATGATGATGGGATCCACCGAACGGGCCAAATACAAGGACAGAGCGCAACTCGTAACTAAGAGTGCTCACTGTATTGATTTGAAGCCCGGGACTACACGAACCCGGCGGTTAGTTGGATGTCACGATAATCGATCTGATCACTTCGACCGTATCGCCGGGCATCAGTCGATCAGCCGCCTGGAAGCGTTGCACCTGCCCGTCTTCACCACGGGTCACGGCAAACTCAATCACCGTTTCACTGGCAACGTCGTCATCACTCAGAAACCCGGCTGCGGCCAATTCCCCATGCAGGCTGGACGCTGTCGCCAATCGGGTTTTTAACGAAGCCAGCTCACTCTCGACCCTGTTCAGTTGAACAAGTGCATCAGAACGGGCATTGTCATCCAGTTCCAATTCGTCCCGTTCAGCCCGGTTCAGTTCCTGCCGCGCGGTCATCAGCGCGATTTCTTGATCCAACCGCTTGGTTTCCAGATCGTTCAGCATATTCGTCATACTTGTGACGCGGTTCGAAACCGTCAGCCCTTTTTCCTTCAGCGCTGTCAGGTTCTCAAGCTCACGGCTGATGTTCTCAATCTGCGCATTGCGCAACTCAAGCTGGATGGTCAGGCTTGAAATCTGTTCCTTCAGCATGCTCTGCAGATCCCGAATGCGATCACCCAATCCTTCGCGGGCATTTAAGGTTGCAGCCAGAATTTCACCTTCCAATCCTTCGGGGGATTCTGGTGCGCCTTCTTCACTTTCGTTCTGCTCAAGACTGGCCAGATCGGCCAGCAGTCTTTTCTTTTCATCCTCCAGTTCCTCAATCTGGGTCGACAAGAGCCGTATCTCGCCCCCCATTCTGAGAATCTGATAGTCGTTGTTTGACGTGAACTGGATTGGCGGACGAATGGGACCACCCGCCAGAGCAAGCAATTGCTGTGCCGTCATTCCAGCCTGATAGTCGTACGCACCCGGAGAGTTCACATCACCCAAAACGTAAACCGGCAGATGACCCACAACTTCAAGCGCGATCTTTGGCGGCTCGACCATACCGATTTGGCGACGCAGCTTTAACTCGAGCGTCTCAGCCAGTTCCGCGGCGGTCTGACCTTCGGCCGCAACCTCTCCGACTAAGGGAATCATCAGTGTTCCGTCGCGCGCAACCGTATATTCGCCCGACAACCCATCCCAACGAAGATATGAGGAAGAGTTCAGATCCCAGCGCATGGCGCGTAGTGAAATTTTATCCTGATGATGCAGACGATAACTCTCTGCCGCCACAACGGTGGCAGATAACACGAGCAGAAGCCCCGCATACAATATCCTGAAACAGCTCAACAAACCCTGTCTCCCAAACTCACTACAACAAACATCACGGCCCGGATTCTAGAATAACGAAGCCGATAAACTCAAATCAAATCCAAGACACCGCCCAAGGCATTACACGCAATCGGGCGGCAACTGCTAAACGTATACACACATTCACCCGATGGGCGAACTACCTAAAGGATAGTGGTTGCCAGTGTTTCTGACAAGCAAGCGCTCAAAGTCGGTTGGTGCAGAAGCTCTGGTCAATCAATGTAACTGACGTCCGAACTATCACCTCTGAATGAACCCCAGAATGATCTGCGCCTGATCAATCTACATGACGCCACAAAAGTCGGGGGCATCATGCGGAACAATAATTGCTGTGGTTCTTTTTGGATGGATCACACGACCCGCTCACTCATTATCGCATCTGGCAGAACAATCAGAGATTCACGCAAGAATCGTTGCTGAATTCCACCCGAAATTTTCCGCAAGTTAACGTTTGCAAAACCCTTTTTGCCCGAATCTAGATTTGCGCCGCAGAATTCTTGCAAATCAAAATGAACTGGCACAAATTGAACTCATATTCTCCACCTGATCGCGAGGTATGGCCTCTGGGTGGGCGAAGTTTTTTCGACGAGCGACGCAAACGTTCGTAGTTGTTGTGTTTATAGTGAGTCGCGGGGTTCCGCGATTTGGGTTGGATTAAGTTGTGAACAGGTTTCTTGAAATCCTGATATGCCTGACACTGGGCGTGCTGACATTGCCCTTTTTTCTGATTGGCTGCGTCATCGTATTTTTCTCGGTGGGTACACCACTGATGTTCTCTCAGATCAGATCAGGCCAGAACGGCCATGATTTTCAGCTGTTCAAGCTGCGCAGCATGAAAGAGACCCGCGATCCCGAAGGGAAGCTCCTGCCAGACTCAGCGCGACAAACCCGGGCGACTGCTATCATCAGGCGCTTGCGGATCGATGAACTGCCCCAACTGGTTTTGGTACTTCAGAACAAGATGGCGTTGGTTGGGCCCCGCCCATTACTGCCGGCAACGATCAAAGATTTCGGGTCTGCAGGACAATACCGCTGTTCTGTACGGCCGGGACTGACAGGATGGGCGCAGGTTAGTGGTAACACCAATCTCAGCGACACCGAGAAACTTCAGCTTGATCTTTGGTATGTCGCCCACCGCTCACTGGGTCTGGATTTGCGCATTCTGGGTGAAACGCTCGGGGTCGCAGTGCGTGGAGAGCGTCGTCGCACCGACCGGATCGCGACGGCAAACGAATGGTTAAAGGACCATAAATTCAAGAATTTCAATCTGCAGGAGATACCCGCGTGAAGATCGTATTTGTAGGTGCAGTTGAATCTTCCCTCGGGGCTCTGGTTTCGATCTGTGCCGCAGGTCACGTTCCGAGTCTTGTGGTGACGATCCCTCCACACCTGGGCTCGCGGCACTCTGACTATGTCGATCTGTCCCCGGTTGCGCGCAAATACAATGTGCCGGTGCTGTTTACCGAGAAGACGAACTCAACCGAAACCATAGACCAGATTGCCAGCTTTGAACCTGACCTGATCCTGGTCATAGGTTGGTCTCAGATTTGCGGCCCTGAATTCCGTGCAATACCGCGTCTGGGATGTATCGGATTTCATCCTTCGGCTCTTCCGCGGCTGCGCGGGCGCGGGGTCATTCCATGGTCCATCCTGATGCAGGAAAGCAGCGTGGGGTCTTCGCTCTTCTGGCTGGGCGAAGGGGCTGATGATGGGCCTATTGCGGCGCAGGCACGATATGCAGTCGACCCTGAAACCGTGACTGCGCGTGAACTTTATGACCGCGCCTTGCGGGCAGTGTCTGGCCTGTTGCCACCGCTCCTCACGCAGATCGCCGACGGAGATATACCAGCAGAACCTCAAACGACAGCAGGTGTCAGCCTCTGTGCCAGGCGCCGGCCCGAGGATGGGTTGATCGATTGGTCACGCTCCGCCAAGGAAATTCACAGGCTGATCCGCGCCTCGGGGCCACCCTACCCCGGCGCATATTCATTTGGGTCTGACGGTCAGCGCATCGTGATGACAGCCGCAAAATACACCGAACCCGACGGATATTACATCGGCCTGCCCGGCCAGATTCAGGCTATCGACGATCAGGCCTTCACCGTGGCCTGCGGCGACGGCCGCTGTCTTGATATTCTGGAGTGGTCCGGAGCCGAAAAGCCGCCCGCATTGCATTCAAAATTAAGGAACACCTGATGATCGCCACTGACTTGTTCAACGCAGGTAAAGGACCGGTCCTTGTTGTCGCCCCTCATCCAGATGATGAGGTCCTTGGCGTCGGTGGTACCATTGCGCGCCTTGCGGATGCCGGGCGCGAGGTCCACGTTGTGGTGGTGACGCGAGGAGGGCCACCCAAGTTTCCGCTCGAACAGGTCCAGCGCATCGCAGCCGAGGCCAAACAGGCCCATGATCTGCTGGGTGTCAAACAGACCCATTGGCTGGAGTTTCCAGCCGCCGAATTGCCGGAACTGCCGCACTCGGCCCTGAATGCCAGCCTCGGAAAATTGGTGAGCGAGCTGGGCCCTGAGCTGATCTTTGCTCCGCATCCTGGCGACATCCACATGGACCATCAGCTTAGCTTTCTGTCGACACTGGTGGCCAGTCGGCCGCATCAAACAGATTATCCCGCCACAATCGCGGCCTACGAGACGTTGTCTGAAACAAACTGGAACGCGCCCTATTTGACGCCGCCCTTCGTTCCGAACGTCTTTGTCGATATATCCGAAACCATCAACCGCAAGCTTGACGCCTTTGCGCTGTTTGCAAGTCAGGTCAAACCCGCCCCGCATGAACGATCCGTCGAAAGCCTGCGCGCCCTTGCGACGTTGCGTGGAGCGACCGTGCACCGTCCCGCTGCCGAAGGTTTTGTTCTGGTCCGGTCGGTCATTTAGCAGGAGAAACGCGATGCAGAAATGGCCCGTATACGATCAGGAACAAATCGAAGCCGTTGCGCAGGTGCTCGCCTCCGGCAAGGTCAACGCTTGGACAGGCCCTGATGTTCGCGCATTCGAGGATGAATATTGCGCCTATACCGGGGCCAATCATGCAATCGCCATCGCCAATGGTACATTGACGCTGGACGCAGCTTTGCACGGTTTGAATCTGCAGCCGGGTGATGAGGTCATAGTCACTCCGCGGAGTTTCATCGCCTCAGCGAGTTCGGTCATGCTGTATGGCGCCGTTCCGATCTTTGCCGATGTCGATCCTGACACGCAGAACATCACGCCGGAAACCATCGCTCCGCTGATCACAAAACGAACAAAGGGGATCATTCCTGTCCATCTGGCCGGTTGGCCATGCGACATGCGGGGCATCATGGATCTGGCGCGAGCTCATGATCTCTGGGTCATCGAAGATTGTGCTCAGGCGCATGGGGCGATGATTGGCGAGACGCATGTTGGTACGATTGGTACCATCGGCTCATTCTCTTTTTGTCAGGACAAGATCATCACCACCGGCGGTGAGGGTGGATTGCTTGTGACCAATGATCACGACCTGTGGTCGAGGATCTGGAGCTACAAGGATCACGGCAAGGGCTATGACACCGTCTTCAATACCCCTGCCCCACCGGGATTTCGCTGGCTGCATGATTCCGGGCCAGGAACCAATCTGCGCCTGAACGGCATGGCAGCCGCCCTTGGACGCATCCAGTTACAGCGTTTGAACGACTGGCGGGCACATCGAACGGCAAACGCCCATTTGCTGCACGATGCGATGAGCACATGCCCCGCGTTTCGTGTGCCGATGCCATCAAAAGACATCACACATGCCTATTACCGGTTCTACGCCTTCGTCAGGCCCGAAGCATTGGCGACCGGGTGGGACCGTGACCGGATCATCGCCGAGATCACAGCAGCAGGTTTCCCTGCATTCTCAGGTAGTTGTTCCGAGATATATCTTGAACAGACCTTCCAAAAACACGGCATCGGACCAGAAAAGCCGCTGCCAGTTGCGCGCGAGCTTGGCGAAACCAGCCTCGCCTTTCTTGTCGACCCGGCACGATCCCAGGAGGAGGTTTCACGCATGTGCGAAGTGATCGTGGATGTGGGCAACCGTGCCCTCGCCCCGCAAATGGCAGGACAATAGAGGCGTCGATGAAACCAGTCTTAATATATCCTGCGGCGACAATTCGATACCATCTGTATCGGATGGTGGAGGTGCTGGAATGATCCTGCATGTCACCACGGATTTCTCGGGTCAGGGCGGTGCGCAGGCGATGCTTGCACGTTTGCTCTCGAAATCCCGGGAAAAAGCGGTTGTTATAGCATTGACCGAAGTGTCGGATCGCTGTCGAAACATGGCAAACAATGACCGGGTTGAATATGTCTCGCTTCGCGCGCAATCACCACTCGCGCTGCCCCGTGCGATCTGGAAAATCCGGCAGTTGATTCAGAAACATAAGCCCGATGTCGTTTTGTGCTGGATGTATCACGCAATGGTCGTGGGTCTGATAGCGGACAAATTGAGTTCCGCGCACCCTCCGGTCGTCTGGACAATCCGTCAGGCACTGGATGACCCCGATGCTTTCACCCGCAGCACACGAATTGCGGTAAACCTGTCCAAAACACTGTCCCGTTTCACAGACGGTATCATCTACAACTCGACCCGGGCGCTGGAACAGCACGAGAAGTACGGGTTCGCAGATACGCATTCCTCGGTCATTCCGAACGGGTTTATTCTGCCCAAATCGGCTCAGGACCGCTCCGGTCCTGTTCGAACATTGGGTGTTGCTGCACGCTTTCACCCGCAAAAGGACTTTGGCACGTTCTTTCGTGCCTTCGCTGACGCCCGTCGCAAGGTTCCCGATCTGAAGGCAAGACTTGCCGGTGATGGGGTCACATCAGACAATCCCGAGATTCGTGAGATGCTCTCTACCAACGGTCTGCCATCGGACAGTGTGGCGTTGTGTGGCGATCTGAGCGACATGACGGATTTCTACAACAGCATCGATGCTCTGGTTCTGTCCTCCAGAACTGAAGGGTTTCCGAACGTTATCGCCGAAGCCATGAGCTTTGGCCGCCCGGTCGTTACGACGGATGTCGGGGATTCGGCGCTGATCGTTGGCGACAATGGCTACGTCGTTCCGATGCGCGACCCAGATGCAATGGCTGATGCGATGGTACAGACCGCGAACTGGCCGGCGGAAACCTATCAGTCGAAAAGCAGGGAAGCGCAGGATCGCATCGCACGCAGATACTCACTGACGGCTATTGCGGATGCCTATGACTGCGCGCTGGCCAAGGCGATCTCAAGACGCGGGCACCCGGTTGTCCTGAAAGCCGAGTAAGGAAAGCGGATATGTGTGGCATTGCTGGATATCTTGCGTTTCAAGGCTTTGAGCCGGACAGCGCCAGACGCACGCTCAAAGCCATGTGCGACAGCATTCAGCATCGCGGACCGGATGCCGAAGGCCTGTTTGTTGATGGGGGTTCTGGTGTTGCTTTGGGCCACCGTCGGCTTTCGATCGTGGATTTGTCGGAAACTGGCGCCCAGCCCATGGATTCACCAAGTGGCCGCTTTACGATCGTCTATAACGGCGAGATTTACGGGTTTCTTGAGCTGCGCCAGCAGTTGATTGATCTCGGGGTATCTCTGCGGGGAACTTCGGATACCGAAGTTTTGCTCGCCGCGATGGATTTGTGGGGGGTGCATAAGGCACTAGAGCTTTCGCACGGCATGTTCGCCTTTGCTGTTTATGATCGCAAAGAGAACCGCGTGGTTTTTGCCCGTGACCGGCTTGGGAAAAAGCCGCTCTACATTGGCCTTAAATCTGGCAAGCTACTGTTCGGATCCGAACTGAAAGCGTTGCGCGCGCATCCCGAGTTCGGCGCACCTGCCGCCTGCCCGCGCGCACAGGCGCAATATGTCCGCTATGGCTTTGTTCCTGCGCCTCTGTCGATTTATCGCGATGTCATCAAGTTGCCTGCCGGAACCTTGGTCGAGGTGCAATTGGATGCGCCACCAACCTCAGCAGACGCTTTGTCCGAGCGTATCGAGAGTTTTTGGGATATTCGCCAATGTGCTGCCGAAGGTCTGGCAGAGCCCTACGAAGACGAAAACCATGCGTTAAAGGCAATCGAGGCCGAGCTTGGCCGTGCAGTGCAAGACCGCATGGTCGCCGATGTCCCGGTCGGTACGTTCCTGTCGGGGGGCATAGATTCCACACTGATCACTGCAATCATGCAGGAGCAAGCCCCGTCCAAGGTCACAAGCTTCACCGTCCGCTTTGAAGACAAGGATCTTAACGAAGCGGATCACGCCGCGGCGATAGCCTCATATCTGGGCACCAATCACCACGAGGTGACAGCCACTCCCCGCATGGCGTTTGATCTGCTCGACAGTTTGCCAGCGGTCTATGATGAACCTTTTGCCGATCCATCAGCGATCCCGACCTTACTGGTTTCGCAGCTTGCGCAGCGGCAACTCAAGGTCGTTCTGTCGGGCGACGGTGGCGACGAGTCATTTGGCGGTTACGAACGCTATGCCCGTATGTTGGCGATGCAGAAGCTGGCGCAAAAACTGCCCCGACCCGCCGCAGCGGCCATTGCCTCGGCACCGGGAGGCGTCAGCAAGGCGATTATGTCCGTGCTGCGCCCCGCCCTGCCCGGCTCCATGCGAGAGCAGATGACACCTGACCGCCTGTCAAAGGTGGCTGACATCGTTCGTCATCCGAATCTGCGCAGCAGATACAACTCGATGTTCAGTCTTTGGGAACCTTCTGCCGCTCTGCGTGCCCAAGTGAATGACACGGGCGTATACCAGGCCCGAGATCTTCCGAATGGGCTAAGCGATACAGACACCATGATGATGCTGGATTCCGGTATCTACCTGCCCGAAGGTATCCTGGTCAAAGTTGATCGGGCCTCCATGTCTGTTGGCCTTGAGGTGCGGGCACCGCTGTTGGATGACCGCGTTGTCGCCGCCGCCTGGCGGTCGCCGAACACACTTCGATTCAATGGCAAGGTGGGTAAAGTCGCGTTGCGCCAACTTGTCGACAAACGCATTCCCAAGAGCCTCTACGACAGGCCCAAACAGGGATTTGGCGTTCCTATGAACGAATGGCTGCGCGGACCGTTGAAAGAAGTTGCCCAAGGCGTTTTTTCAGGTGACAGCGCGGTTTGCGAGATCTTCGATCCGGCGCTTCTGCAACGGCGCTGGCGTGAACATCTTGATGGTAGCCGGAACTGGGGGCCGCATCTCTGGTTCGTTCTGGCTTACAGTTTCTGGCACCGGAGATGGATGCAATGATCCGACCTAAATCATCCGAAGTGCGACGTCTGCCTACTACCGCATGTGCCGGACATCCGGTCAAACCAACATTCGTTGTCACAAAGAAGCTGGACCCCTGCGGTTTCGACAACGTAGCCCGTAATTTGTTTGCGTGGTGACGCAAAGGTCAGAGGTAAGTTCAAAGTGCTCAAGAATTTCCTTTTAATCGCTATCAGTTGCCTGATCACATTGGCCTGTGTCGAGGTTCTTCTGCGCGTATTCGATCCTTTGAACCTGGAACCTCATTCGAGTCCAAAGATTGCAAATGTCACACTACAACATCAGGGCGTCCATTTCTGCGGGGGAGGCCCCGACCGGCTGCGTCGGCATGACACTGTCTATTCACGCGAAAACCCGCTGCAATCGTATTTCGAGTTTCGCAACGATATCGTTTCGTATCACAAATATAATGAGCATGGCTTCCGGGGAACGACCGAGCCAGAGGGCGACAAAGGGCGCATACTGGTTCTGGGCGACTCCTTCATTCGTGGCACATTGTCCGATGAAACAGAAACCATACCAGCACTCCTGACGCGCTGGTCTGAGGACGCGCATTACATCAACCTGGGCACGGGCGGCCATGGCACTTTGCAACATGATTTGACCTATCGTGAATTTAAGGATGTGTTCCCGCACGACACCGTGCTGATGTTCGTCTTCAACAGCAATGATCTGACCGACAACGTCACGTTCAGAAAATGGCAGGAAAACCCGACACCCTTCGGTCAGAAACAGACTGTCAGCCAGCAACTCAAGACCAAGATCGCGACTTTCCATGTCGGAAAGCTGGTCATACGTTTGAAATCCCTGCTGACCAACCGCGACCTCTATCCGTCTAAACCAACCGAGGATGAGACAACCCTGTTCCTGGAATCTCTGCACACGCTCAATCAGGCCGTGACCGACAAGGGCGCCCGACTGGTTGTGGTTTCCCTGCCCAGCGTCTCGGAGTTCGTGGATGAAGGCTATGTAACATTCCGCTCCGATCCAGTTGGCTACAGCGATGCGGTTCGAGCCCTGATTGAGCAATCTGCTGGCGACGAAGGCTTCATCTGGCTTGACCTGAAACCCGGACTGGAAGCCATGGCAGATCAGCTGCAGGTTCCGACCGTTGACCTGTTCGGCAGCCCGGATCATCACTTGCAGGAAGTCGGGAACTATGCGGTCGCCTCAGCGGTTGCAAAATTTCTCGAGGAAAATGGCATCGGTGCGTTTGAGATCGAAGACAGCTTTGTCAATCGCATGCAACACGCGCCCGATGCGGTGAGTTGCCCCTGAGCCTTGTCAGGCTGCAGGAGGCATGACTTGCTGTTCCAGTGTCATCGCCAACCCGGTTGGCAGTGATATCAGTGGCCCGTAGCCAAACGCATTCGCTGCTGCAGAATGGTCCAGAGCAAAGCGCGTGAAGGGTGGTTCATGATCCGGATGGATCGACAAATCCACCGGACCCGCTGGTCCAAAAGCCGCGATCACCTGACCAAGTTCAGCAAGTCGAACGGGCCCGGACCCTGCGATGTTGAAAACCCCTGTTGCGCCCGTTTCAGCTGCCATCAATGCCGCCCGGCTCAGGTCGTGGGCATGAACGAAATCTATCCTGTTCTCGGGGCCGCTGACCTCGATCCCGTGCCCGGCTCTTGCCGACTGCAACATCCGGATCAGAAACTTGTCTTCGGGCAGCCCAAATCCATAAAGCGATGACGGGCGCAAGATGGTGGCCTTCAATCCATCTGTTTCAGCACACTCCGCGATTACGCTTTCAGCCATCCGTTTGGAAGCGGCGTATGATCCACCAATCGGACCTGGGCCTATTGCAGCATCTTCGCGAATGACCCCTACGTGCGGGTCCCGGTAGACTGAACCGCTTGAGATAAATATCAGATGTACCTTCCGTCCTGCCGCCCATTGAGCCAGGTTCAGAACTGCCCTGACATTTATGTCGTAAAGGTCGCGCAAAGACGACGAGGCATCTGATTCAACACCGGTCGGTATTTTGGCCGCGCAATGGATGAAAATATCTGCCCCTTCGGTGATTGCGTCAAAGCGGGCGGTATCATTCCATTCGCTCAAATTCCATTTTTGACGGTCAATCGCAACAAACGGCACCCCGCGATCCGTAAGCAAAGCGCAGAGATGCCGACCCAGCAGACCTGTTGCACCTGTCAGTGCAACCTTCATGACCTGCGACCATAGAGGCTGAATTGCGTGCCGGGATCTGGGATCAACTCACCGGTATTTTCCAACTGGTTCAGCGCTGCAGTGGGCAACACCAGCTCGCTCCAATATCTCAAAACTGCGCTGTCCCAGGCAATCTCAGGCGAATAGGGTATCCCCTGATCGTGCTTGATGTAAAACTCGACCGGATTGAAACCGAGCTGAGAACAGAATGGTGTTGTGCCCGAGAAACGCGCGTTGATTTCAAAGACCTTTGGAACACCATCGTGATCCAGTCGCAGTTGAAAGTTGCAGGCCCCTTCAACGCCCAGCTTTTCGGCAATCGCTGTCACATAGGCCTCGACCTCGGCATTTTGTTCGGGAAATGCGCGATAGGTATCGCCGGACCGCAATATGCGCCGCAGCGCCAGAACGGGTGAAAGCTTGCCGTTGACCCCAACGATGGTGCAGGTGAATTCTCGGGTATCGTCACCGATCAGTTCCTGCACGATGATTTGTGAATGATCCCCGGGATAGGCGGCAAGCTCTTCTCGGCTGTTTGCGCGCTCAACACCAATGGATCGAAACCCGACAGCGGGTTTCGCGATGACTGGAAAAGGCAGATCGTCGATTTTCAACGCGTCGACCAATGACCAGGTCCTTGGATAAGGCAACCCGTTTTCTTTGAGAAACGCCGAAGTCAGCGCCTTGTCATCAGCGATCTGAACCGCATTCAACGGATTGACCACAACCCGCGTCCCAAACCGTTGCGCGATCTCCTCGCGTTTTTCCGCACACAAAGCCAGTTCGATATCAGTGCCCGGGATGTAGTAGTCGACGCTTTCTGCTTCGAAGATGCGCGCCAGAGATTCCAGGTATCGCGGCGACCGGCAACCCTCGACCAGAAATACCTTGTCGCAGGCGTAAAGGCCTGCAGATTGCGCCGCCATATCAGCGCCAAGGATGCGGATCGGAAGGTCTGTAATAAGCCGCAGTGATTTGATGATCCCCTGACCGACACCACCGCCTGCGCCTGTAACCAATACCGTGATCAATTCACTTCTCCATAAACGAAACAAGTTTGTCTTTGGTGGCCTTACTCAGGTCCGTCGCAGCAATCTCACGACAGAACTTTGCCCGATCAAAGTCGATGTTTGGAAGGCTCACTTTCACCTCAGACCCATCAAGCTGGATTGTGAGATAAGTAAAACCCGTTCCTCTTGGTTGTCCGACTGTACCCGGGTTCAGCAAGAGAACTTCGCCCGCGGCCGGCTTCAGCCAGACATCGGTTTCAACATTCTCGGCCCGGCCATCTGCATCGACAATCACAGCAAAGGAACGATGAGAATGACCAAAGACCCCAATACTGAACCCATTGTCGCGTAAGTTCTGCGCAGCAGGAGCCCACTGCTCAGGTTTCGACACATAAGACCAGTCGCCATATTCATACGGGTTGGCATGGGAAAACAGGATCGGGCCAAATTCATATCGTGTGCACCACGGATAGCGTTCCCATAGCGGCGGCAGATCAGCGACCTTGGCATGTGTCCAATGGACAGATTCCAGCACGAAATCCGAGATATTATCGTAAAATGCTGAATTGCCGCGATCCAGGTCGAAATAGAACTGATCGTGATTGCCACAGATAAAAACACAATTCTGTTCGGATTTCAGTTGATCGACAGCGTCCAGAACCTCTCGTGGCTGAACCCCATAGGTCAACAAATCTCCAAGCACGACCACAAGTTCAGGGTTGATCGTCTTCACCTGCGCAATCGCTGCAACCAGTGCATCTGCGTTCCCGTGAATGTCGGACAGAACGGCGATCGTCTGAATACTCATGAACTTCTTCTGCCTGCACTCTTGCGGTTGGATTCTTGTGGTCGTTCCATCGGCACTCAACCTGTTTGGATCGTACAAGGAAATCTGACCGGCACAAACTGATCCTGTCCCTGCGAAAGTCAGTGAAACCCAGAAATCAATTAAGCAATCCGCGCTGACGCAAGGATCTCACAATGGTTTCGGCGGCTACGGTCGCGCCTTTTTCATTAAAATGGGCATCTGCGGCATACATCAAGCGGGGTTCATCAGCGGCTTCGAACACCTCAGTCAGATCGATCATCTGAAGATCAGCCTGGGTCGCTGCGTCCCGAACCATGTTGCGCAAGGGATCGTGTACAAAATCCTGTGGCAACATGCCCACAAAGCGACTGATCGTAGGAATGTAGACGACCACCAGTTCTCCATCCCATTGCTCTACCATCTCAGCCGCCCGTTTCAGGACCTGACCATAAACCGGGTTCGGTTCAGCGGCTTTGGGATAGTGAAGTCCCATCACTTCGGTCGTTTTTTGCAGGGCGAAGAAGTTCCGGAATACGCGCTGCTTTCGAAGATAGTCCCGCCAGGACAAGGTGGTTCCATCCCACCATTGATCCATGTGCTGTCTGGCTGCCTCGATCTGCGGGCCAGAGCGCGCGATGACCCCAAAATCCGTTCCAGGTTCTAGCGCAGGCGCTAGCCAGGGCATCTCTTCTTCGCGCTGCAGGTTCTTCCAGTCATTGCCTGCGAAGAAGGCCATGACCGTCACATCCGGCTTGAAATAAGGCCCATACCGGCCAAGCACCGCCAACTCGAACAATGGCCCGGCGCCCCGGTGGCCTGTATTCATCAATTGCGGGATATCTTTGCGTAATTGACTCGCCAGATCGTGCCCATCTTCAAGGCAGAATCCTTCGGCAAACGAGTCACCCAGCAACATGACATCGATATCTCCGTCGTGCACAGTATCGGGGTTTCGGAACCCGTACCGGTCAGGCTGATAAGAAACCGGCTGGCCATTCAGTGAACACAGAAAGATGTCACCCTCGGTCAAAGGTGAGAGCATGGCGGTATCAAGCGTTTGGATGCCTTTTTCATTGTTCAAACGTTTGATTGTATAGGCTGGCGGTATATTTTGCCGGAATTGCCCGGTCTCGGTCGTCTCACTTACGACGCCGAACATACCAAGACGCGCGGGCAGAGACTTGACTGTCAGATAGGCCTCAAACGCGAACAATGTCGCAAACAGCGAGCTTGCGCATATGCCGACAACAAGCCTGGTATCGCCTTTGACCCGCAGGGCAACAAACAAAAGGCACAAAGCCATAAATCCCGGGACCAACACATAACGGGTAATACGCGCAATGCCCGACGCATACTCGGCAGAGTTCAAAACTGCATAGATGACAATCGCAATCAGATAGAGTGCCGGGAGCAGGCACAAAACAGCAGCGAAGCGCCCACCTTTCTCACCGTTTCCCATTTAGCCCCAACCCTTCGGTTTCATGCGAATTGTCCCCACTTAAGCTCGACCATCCATTGATCACTGCTATCGCGATCTCGAATCGTCGGCACGAAGTCCGATACCAATTGGGGCTGGTTGCGCACCGCAGACTTGCCTGTCGAAGCACGAGGATACGACCCCCTTCACCAGAAATGAGGGGAAGCAAAGAATTACAGAGGTGCTTTGCTAGACCCGCTACTCGGGCATAAAAGGAAGGGCCATCTAAGACAGGCTGGAAAACAGCGTATCTCATAAGGCGCGAATCCGATTCCAAACGCAAATTGGAACAATGTATGCTCATAGGCTAAAACACAAAATCACTAATACCAAACACAGATCGTGTTAACACAACGATCCATTATTGCAATTGAGCTTAGGGAACCCTCGCGGGGAAGTCAGGGGGAATTTAACTCTGCGATCCCCACACGACCAATTTGTTTGCGGTAAATTGCACTCTGGTCGTTGAGTATATCGTGTCTATGCATGCGGAGTGCATGAAAATTAGGGGGTCGGCTGTTCGAGCCGACCCCCCAAGTTTTAGCCGATAATCGCGTTCAGCGTCGCGCTGGGGCGCATCACGGCTGCAGCCTTTGCCGGATCGGTGTGATAGTAGCCACCAAGATCCGCAGCCGCACCCTGAGCAGCAGCCAGTTCGGACAGAATCTGCTCTTCTTTATCAGCCAGCTCTTTTGCAACCGGCGCAAACTCAGCAGCCAGTTCGGCATCCTCGGTTTGCGCAGCCAAAGCCTCGGCCCAATAGCGCGCGAACCAATAGTGGCTGTCGCGGTTGTCAGGCTGACCAACCTTACGGCTTGGCGACTTGTTGTTGTCCAGAATGCCTTGCGTCGCGGCTTCGGCTGCTGCACCCAGAACGCCCGCCTTGGCGTTGCCCTTGCTGTCAGCGAGGAAGTTCAGCGATTCACCCAGCGCACAGAACTCGCCCATCGAGTCCCAACGCAGGTGGTTCTCTTCCACCAACTGCTGCACGTGCTTGGGCGCCGAACCACCCGCGCCGGTTTCGAACAACCCACCACCGTTCATCAGTTTGACGATGGACAGCATCTTGGCCGAGGTGCCGAGTTCAAGGATCGGGAACAGATCGGTCAGGTAATCACGCAGCACGTTACCGGTAATGGCGATGCTGTCCTTACCTGCGGTGATCGTCTCCAGTGACTGACGGGTTGCTTCACGCGGGGCCATGATCAGGAATTTGTCGGCAACGCCAGCCGCCTCAAGGGCCGGTTTGACGTATTTGATCAGTTCAGCGTCATGGGCGCGGTTTGCGTCCAGCCAAAAGATTGCTTCGGAACCGGTCAAGCGCTGACGGTCCATCGCCAGCTGAATCCAGTTCTCAATCGGAGCTTTCTTAACAGTGCAAGCACGCCAGATGTCACCCTTTTCAACCTCGTGCGAATGCAACGTCTCACCATTGGCCAGAACGATACGGATCGTGCCATCGGCGGGTGCCTGGAAGGTTGTCGGGTGCGAGCCGTATTCTTCCGCCTTCTGCGCCATCAGGCCCACGTTGGCCACGGCACCGGCGGTGGCCGGGTTCAACGCGCCGTTGGCTTTGAAGAAGTTGATGGTCTCGTCATAGACGGGAGCATAGCAGCGGTCAGGAATCACACAGTTGGTGTCTCCCTTGGCGCCGGTCTCGTCCCAGCCTTTGCCACCTGCGCGGATCACCGCGGGCATCGAGGCGTCGATGATCACGTCCGACGGAACATGCAGGTTGGTGATGCCCTTGTCGCTATCGACCATGTACATGGACGGACGGCCCGCCTTGATCGCGTCGATCGCGGCCATGATGTCGGCATTGTCTTTCACGCGATCCAATAGATCACCCAGACCCGAGTTCGGGTTCACACCCAATGCGTCCAGTTCCGCGCCAAACTTCTCAAACACTGGCGCCAGCCAAGCTTTGACCGCATAGCCGAAGATGATCGGGTCCGAGACCTTCATCATCGTCGCTTTCATGTGCAGCGAGAACATGGTGCCGTCTTTTTTGGTGTCTTCAATGGCGTCCGCCAGGAACGAAGACAGCGCTTTGACCGACATGAAGGTCGCGTCGGCAACAGTGCCTTCGGCCAGCGGCCATGCGTCTTTCAGAACGGTCACGCTGCCGTCTTTGCCGACGAATTCGATTTTGGCATCGCCCGCCTGAGCAGCCGTGATGGTGGCCGATTTCTCATTGGCATAGAAATCGTTACCGGACATCGACGAAACCTTGGTTTTGCTGTCCGACACCCACTCACCCATCGAATGCGGGTTCTTCTGAGCGTAGTTCTTGACCGCACGGGCCGCGCGACGATCCGAGTTGCCCTCACGCAGAACCGGGTTCACTGCCGAGCCTTTAATGGCGTCATAGCGTGCGCGGATCGCCTTTTCCTCGTCAGTCGAAGGCTCTTCGGGGTAGTTCGGAATATTGTAGCCCTGCGATTGCAGCTCTTCGATGGCTGCAACCAGCTGCGGGACCGACGCCGAGATGTTCGGCAGCTTGATCACATTGGCATCCGGCGTCTTCACCAGCTCACCCAGAGCAGCCAGATCATCGGTGATGCGCTGATCTTCGGTCAGGTTTTCCGGGAAGGTCGCCAGAATGCGCCCGGCCAGCGAAATATCCTTGGTGCCGACACTCACGCCAGCGGCCGAAGCGAACTTGCGAATGATGGGCAGGAACGATGCGCTGGCCAGCTCCGGCGCTTCGTCTACAATGGTATACAATATATCGAAGTTCGATTTTTCTGCCATATTCCCTTACCTTTTTTAAGCCTTTCAGGGGCGTGCGATCCGAGAGTTGTGCCACAAGGAGCGTGGCGCGGGAGGAGCGGCTCAATCATACCGCTCCGTCGGTGACTCTGATTTGACAGGGCCTCCCTTAAATCAGGATCGACCCGGGATCAATCGCAGTATGGCGCGCATATTGACACGGTTGGTAGTTTAGAGGTCCAATCTGCCTTTCAAACGGCTTGGAGCCACTATTCAGCCATCCCGCCGTGGAAGCCATGAAAGCTTGAGATCATCATGATCAAAATATTGATCGATGAGTTGGTCGATCCTTGAATTTCGATCCGAAGATTTATCGATACTTGGAGTCAATCCGGAATTTTCCAAGGCGTTGATCATACCTTGCTCAGCATCTTGATTAGTTTCCTCGAAATAACTGCGGAACGCTTCGCGAGCCAAATCTCGCCTTCCAAATGTCTCGTACAAGAATGGGCGGTAAGCTAACACATATTCTTGTTCCCAGCTTGGGTTCGAGAACGTGCGTCGAATCCGATTTAGCCAAGATAGCTCTGCGGTTGCTTTGTCGGCGCGCCATTTGATATATTGATCCGCATACAGGATACCCTCTTGCTCATCTCCGACAGTAAGATGAACTGCCACAGGAGACAGTAGCTCGAAATAGACATCAGGCTGCAGCTCCGCTCTTGTCTTTGCAGCTTTCAATGCAGATTCAGCATCGCCCGAATAAAGTATGTGCAGCATAAACAACTGATCATACACCCATGCTTGCTCTGGCCATCGCACAGCTGCTTTGGATACGAGACCAAAAGCCAACTCATGGTTTCCGCTGTCGGTGTGATATGAGGCTATCTTCTCCGCTACCTCACTAATATTCGGATAGTCAGCATGTAAGCGCTCGTAAATTGCGAGAGCGGCCTCGCGCTCTCCGGTACCTTCGAGAAACTTCGCCTTTTCCCAAGTTACGTAACCCTTCTCAGGAAATGCCTGTGATACACGATCATAGTCAGCCAACGCGGCATCGTGATCCCCGCTCGCGCTCTTTATCTGCGCCCGCATGACCCAAGTCTGGTAGTTCTCTGGTTGCAGCTCCATTGCATGGTTCACATCAGCAAGCGCGCGTTCATAGTGACCGTTGTAGCTATGAGCCCAGGCCCGTCTGGTCAGAAAGAGATGCCGGTATACAGGCGCAGTATCGTCCTGTCCGATCAACGTCGTACACGCAGCAATGCGTTCGGACCGGGTTGCCTTGCTATTGATACATGTTGCCGCCAGATCATCAGGCTTCGGGCTCCCACCAAACCAAATAATTCCAGCGGCGAGAAAGGTGGTCAAAGCAGCAAGTCGTATGCGCATTCAAGCTCCAGTGCACAGTGTTTACTCGCCTTTAGATGGTATTTTTCATAAAAATTGCAAGCGTACTTGCTTGATAACCATTTGAAAAATAGCTTCTCTTCGTATCACCCTTAATGTGCAAACAATTAATACCGGGGCGGTGCCAACCCCGCCTGAAACCAGCTGACCAGCGAAACGATAGAATAGACGGGCAAGCCCGTTGCTGCCTGAATGTCGGCTGCATATGGACACATATTGGTGCATTCCAGAACCAACGCCCCAAGCTCGGGATGCGCCTCTTTCATGGCCATCGCTGCCTCAACATTATCGACCCGCGCCTTTTCAACATCCAATGTCAATTCGTTGTCGAGGATGGCTCGGGTAAACTCCTGCCCGCCTTCAGTCGTGCCGATAGGCGTGCCATCAGGAACCCGCGCCCGGGTCAGGTGGTCCTGCGTCAGGGTCGATGCCGAAATGGTCAAAACACCCGCACGCTTGCCTGCTGGCAGGAAGCGGTTCACCATCTCAACCTGCATCAGGGAAGAAGTTACAACCGGAACCGGAACCGCCCTGGCCAATTCATCCTGAAACAAAGACAGAAACCCGCAATTGGTGGTGATGCCATCCACCCCGTCACGCACAAGATCACGGGCAGCATCTATAAAAGCGTCCAGCATACCCTCGGCCTTGCGCCGAACCACCAGATCGGGCGAGGCATCGCGGACGATGCGATAATGCACCGGAAAGGGCCAGGTCAGGGCGTTACCCATGTCGCCGGGGATGCGCGGGAAACGGGCGTCCAACATCAGGATGCCGACCGAAGCGCCGTAAACAGATTTTCCGCCCTTAGCGATCATACCTTATCCCTCGCCTATGATACGTGCCGAAATGTCGTCCGAGCCTTCCATGTAGATGTTGGAAATCCCGTGACGCACAGCATCCTGAACCTGATCCATCCGCTTGACGATATGGCGACCCAATGTCGCCGCCGCTGCATCGGCATCGCGGTTCATCAACGCTTGCATGACTTGTTTGTGTTCCTCTTTCGACCGTTGAACCCGGTCGAGGCTCATGGAAATCCAGCGGATGTAGCGAATACGTTCATTGATCCGGCGCAGAGTCTCCAACAGTTCGGCATTCCCCGAAAGTTTGGCGATCCCAAGATGAAATGCTTCGTCCCTGCTGACAGCTTCTTCGACAGTTAGGCCGGTGATATCGATCCCGGTTTCATAAAGCTCATTGCTCAAGGAGCGGAGTTCTTCGTCAGACGCTTTTGCACAGGCTGATCGGACCGCTGCGACTTCGATGATCTGCCGCAGCTCGAAAAGATCGTAAACGCTTTGTGCATGCAGAGGCCGGCAAAAGAACCCCTGCCCCGGTCGAAAATCGAACATCCGCTCAGCGACCAGTCTGTTCAGCGCCTCGCGCAAGGGTGTGCGGCTGACATCCAGCTCTTTGGACAGCGCAACTTCGTTAAGCCGATCACCGGGCCGCAGGCGAAACGATACGGCCATCGCCTTTACCTGCTCATAGATATCATCAACGCGTGGCCCAGCCATGAAACCGCCTTTTCCTGCTTTTTGCACAGGTGCCACAGGCGAGACTTGAAATCAATATACAAAACTGTATACAGCTCTGCATGCAGATTCTGCGAGGAAGGAAACGCAAGCTATGACCGGAACCAATTATCTGACCGGCGCCGAGGCGATGGTGCGAATGCTCGAGGCCCACGGCGTCAAACACATGTTCGGCTTGTGCGGAGATACGACCTTGCCATTCTATGATGCGCTGTCACGCATGGATCACGGCATTCAGCACATCCTGACCCGCGATGAACGGCATGCTGCATATATGGCTGACGGCTATGCCCGTGTGACAGGAAAGCCCGGCGTATGCGAAGGGCCATCAGGCGGTGGCGCAACTTACATTCTGCCCGGTGTGATCGAGGCAAATGAAAGCTCGGTCCCGATCCTTGCCATTACGTCAGACGTGGCCACTACCAGCCGCGGCAAGTACCCTTTGACCGAACTGGATCAGCCCGCACTTTTCAAACCACTGGCCAAGTGGAACGCTTCACTTGATGACGCCACCCGACTGCCAGCAATGGTTCGGGCGGCATTCCGCGCCATGACAACCGGGACACCTGGTGCGACCCATCTGGCCTTGCCGTTCGATACGCAGAAAGGTCAGGTCGACGAGGCAGAAATCTGGGCGGACGCGCGCCACCGCAGCTATCCGGCTGAACGTGCTGGCCCGGATATGGCTGCAATCGAGGCGGCGGCCGAAATTCTTGCAAACGCAAAGTCAGCTGTCGCGATTTGCGGTGGCGGACCTGTTCTGTCTGGCGCCAGTGATGCGCTTCACGAAGTCGCCTCGTTGCTGGATATGCCAGTGGCAACAACAGTATCCGGTCAGGGCTCAATCGCTGAAACCGATCCTCTGGCGCTAGGAGTGGTCGGCTCAAACGGTGGCATACCTGCGACCCGCGCCGTGGTGGATCAGGCTGACGTGGTCGTATTCATTGGCTGCCGCGCCGGGTCGGTGACAACCGAACGCTGGCGCAGCCCGGGCCGCGACACCACCATTATCCACATCGATAGTGATCCCATGGTGATTGGTGCCAACTATCAGACTGAAGTGGCCATTTGCGCCGATGCACGGTTGGCACTCGAAGCCTTGGCACGATCCCTGAAAGATCGGCGCGATCTTACAAGCCAAGGCGGGACCGCTAAAGCCAAAGCAGCCTGGGAGGCAAAACTGGCCGCATATGCAGCTCTGGCAAACAGCACGGACACTCCCATCCGACCCGAAGCCGTAATGGCGGCGATGATGGATATACTGGATGATGACGCAATTGTCGTTGCGGATCCCGGCACGCCTTGTCCTTACTTCAGCGCCCATTATCGCTGGGCTAAACCGGGCCGCCACTTTATCACCAATCGGGCACATGGTGCGCTGGGGTATTCGCTGGGTGCCGCGATGGGTGCGCATGTCGGTCGACCGTCGGTAAAGACTTTGGCCGTGATGGGCGACGGATCATTTGGATTCACCTGCGGTGAATTCGAAACCATGGTACGTCACAAAATGCCGATTACGTCGATCGTCTTTTCGAACTCGGTATTCGGCTGGATCAAGGCAGGCCAGAATGCGGGATTTGGACAGCGTTACTACAATGTCGATTTCAATCGGACGGATCATGCGGCGGTCGCCTCGGCCTTTGGCGTCAAATCATGGACGGTAAAGGATCCGGCCGATCTGCGTCGAGTTCTGAAAGAAGCAATCGAACACGACGGACCGACCCTTGTCGACATCCATTCCCAGCAGCTTCACGAAGCCGCCGCCCCGGTATCCGAGTGGGTCGCGTAAGAAGCAATCGCGGGCGTCAGCTGTGCCAGAAACTCTTGCGCGATGGCTGACAGCGGACGCCCCTTTGCGGTGATGATCGCAAGATCCAGCATCACAGTAGGTCTGAACGGGCGGGTCTGATACCCGCCCTCTTCATCAAACATGACGGTGAACGGGTCGATGACCGCCACCCCCATACCCTGCTTTACAAAGCTCAACAGGTTCTCAGACAGGTGCGTGTGGATTTTGGTGCGCCATGTACGCCCCGCTGCCTGAAAGATATCGCGTGTCCGGCGATGGGTCTGATGCTCAGGCCCCATAACAATGAAGGACTCATTCTCCAGCAGTTCTGGCGTCAGCACATCGTACTGCGCAAGGTGACTGCCCTCGGGAAAGGTGGCCAGCGTTTCGAAATGGAACTCTTGGTAGTTCAAAGTGTCGTGCAGGATCGGCATTTCGACAATGCCGATCTCGAACAGGCCTGAGATAACCCACTCCTGAATCTTCGACGAATACTGAGACTGAAAACTGACCGACAGGTTTGGCCGCGATTCAGCAAAGCGCGCGATCTCACGCGGCATGAACCCGAATGACAACAGATGCGGCGCAGCCACCTGTAACTGCCCCGGATGCTTGTTCTGCAAATCCGTCACGGCCTGTGCGACATGATCGAGCCCACGAACCACGGTATCGACCTCACGGAACAGCAATTCAGCCTCTGGCGTCGGCAGCAAACGTCCCTTGTTACGCTCAAACAATGGAAGGCGGGCTTCACGCTCAAGCTGCGCAAGCAGATTGCTGATACCCGGCTGAGAAATGCCAAGAACCGAAGCCGCTCCAGTTACAGTGCCGGTCTCCATGATGGCGTGAAAGGCCTGCAACTGCCGGAAGCGAAGAGACACTTTGCCCACCTCATCATTTTTTCTGATACTCTTGCTATAACATAGTATTTGAAATGATATACTAGGCAATGCACGGTTCTTCCCGACCGCCGGAGGAAGAATGAGCAATCTGAATCAAAAAATCACAGGGTTTGACGTGTGGCATCTTGCGTTGCCAGTCACATCCAGACGCGATCACGGGATCGGCTCGGTCGAGGGAACGTGCGAAGTCGTCATTCTGCGGCTAACTTCCGAAGACGGGAGTGAAGGATTTGGTGAGGCCTCTCCGTGGTCGGTCTTTACCGGAACGCCCGAAGCCACATATGCAGCGTTGAACCGGTATATCCGACCACTCGTGATCGGCGAGAAGGTCGGTGACCGGGCGGCGATCATGGCTCGGGCCGCATATGCGGTCGCGCATTGCACCGAGGCGAAGGCCGCGCTGGAAAGTGCCCTGCTCGACCTGTCAGGCCGGATAACCGGCTTACCGGTCTGGTCACTGTTGGGGGGCAAATGTCGCGATACGATACCGCTCAGCTGCTCAATCGCAAACCCGGAGTTCTCGCAGGATATCGACTTGCTGGCGCGGCTTCGGGACGACGGCGTCCGGATCGTCAAGCTGAAGACCGGGTTCAAAGATCATGCCTTCGACATCATGCGCCTCGAATATCTGGCACAAAACTATCCGGAGTTTTCGGTCCGTGTGGATTACAATCAAGGACTGTCAATTGACGATGCTACAGCACAGGTGCGGGACGTCGCCCAATTCAATCCGGATTTCATCGAACAACCGGTCAGGGCACATCATTACGGCATGATGTCAAAGCTGCGGGGCATGATCGACATTCCCTTGCTGGCTGATGAGAGTGTGTTCGGACCCGAAGACATGGAACGCGCCGCCCGTGAAGGCATCTGTGACGGCGTTTCGGTGAAAATCATGAAATCAGGCGGCTTGACCCGTGGACAAACGGTTGCCCGCATCGCAGCAGCACACGGGCTGAGCGCCTATGGCGGCGACATGTTCGAAGCCGGGCTGGCCCATCTGGCTGGCACACATATGATTGCAGCCACTCCGGAAATCACCCTTGGCTGCGAATTCTACCAGGCCTCTTACTTTCTGGGAGAGGACATATTGGAGGAGCCCTTCCTCGTGGAAAACGGCAGGGTTGTCGTGCCAGACACGCCGGGACTTGGAGGGCGACCTGACCTGAACAAGCTTAACCATCATGCCGTTACCAGAGCTGTTGCAGCATGACTGACAAAAAGACCATAGCCATAATCGGTGCTGGGATTGTCGGCGTCTCGGCCGCTGTTTGGCTGCAGCGCGATGGCCATGACGTGATCCTGATCGACAAGGCAGGCCCGGGAGAAGGCACATCCCATGGCAACGGCGGTGTTCTGGCCTCCTGTTCGATCGTACCCGTGACGGTGCCGGGGCTACTGCAAAAAGCCCCTAAGATGCTGTTCAGCCCATCGCAGCCTTTATTCATGAAGTGGGGGTATTTTCCCAAACTTCTGCCGTGGCTGATGCGCTACCTGAGGCATGCCAATGCAGATGACGTCGAGCGGATCGCTGCTGCCCTGACCCCCATCGTTGGTGACAGCCTGAATGACCACAAAGCGCTTGCTGAGGGGACAGGTGCTGAGAAATGGCTCGAACCGTCCGACTATCTGTTTCTCTATGAAAACAGAGAACATTTTGACGGAGATGCGTTTGGCTGGAGCATCCGTCGCAAGCACGGGTTTCATTGGGAAGAACTGGAAGGTCAGGCCTTTCACGACTACGATCCGATCTTCAGCCAGGATATTGGCTTTGCCGCAAAGCTAGGGGATCACGGTCACATCAAAGACCCCGGTCGATACGTCAAGGATCTCGCGGCGCATGTGGAATCAAATGGCGGGCGCATCGTACGCGCCGCGGTCGATGATATCATCCGCAACAACGGCAAAGTGACAGGCGTACGTACCGAGGGTGAGACCATTGCCTGCGACACCGCAATCGTAACCGCAGGGGTCTGGTCAGGACCTCTTGCCAAACGTTTGGGTATCTCTGTTCCTCTGGAAAGCGAACGCGGCTATCATCTTGAACTGATAGAACCTTCGGCGATGCCGCGCAGCCCGGTCATGGTCGCATCCGGTAAGTTTGTTGCCACTCCGATGGAAGGCCGGATTAGACTGGCCGGAATTGTAGAGTTTGGCGGCCTTGATGCGGCGCCTTCGCGTGCGCCGTTTGAATTGATGCGAAAGAATGCCCGCGCTGCATTTCCGGGCGTGACATGGAAGGACGAAGTTGAATGGATGGGGCACAGACCTGCGCCAGCGGATTCGATCCCGATCATCGGTGACGTACCCGGGATCGAAGGCGCGTACATGGGTTTTGGGCACCATCACATCGGTCTGACAGGCGGACCAAAGACAGGGCGCCTGTTGGCGCAAATGATTGCGGGCAGAACCCCGAACGCGGATCTGAGCGCTTATGCTCCGGCGCGGTTCAAGACATAACGATGCCGGTGAAAAACACTGGCGCACCTAATTTCAACTGGGAGAAAAAGATGAAAAAACTAGCTGGTCTTCTAACTGCAACTGCATTGACAGCTGCGACCGCCATGCCGGCAATTGCCGAAAAATGGGATATGCCGATGGCGTATTCGGCATCCAATTTCCACTCGGCCACGGGCGCGGAATTTGCCAAATGCGTCACCACCGGCACCGGTGGCGAGATTGAGATCGTTACACATCCTTCCGGCTCGCTGTTCAAAGGCGCGGACATCAAACGCGCCATTCAGACTGGCCAGGCTCCGATTGGCGAACGCCTGTTGTCCGGGCACCAGAACGAAAATGCGCTGTTCGGTTTTGACTCCATCCCGTTTCTTGCGACCTCTTTCGATGACAGCGCCAAGCTTTGGGACGCCGCAAGACCCTCGATCGAAAATCTGCTGGCTGAGCAGAACCTGACCCTGCTTTACGCCGTTCCGTGGCCGCCGCAGGGCCTGTACTTCAAGAACGAAGTGAACTCGGTCGCCGATATGAAAGGCATCAAGTTCCGCTCGTACAACAATGCCACATCACGGCTGGCCGAGCTGACCGGAATGCTGCCGGTGACCATCGAAGCGGCTGAAATCAGCCAAGCCTTTGCCACCGGCGTCGCAGACTCGATGGTATCGTCCGGTTCGACCGGCTATGACCGGAAGGTCTGGGAAAGCCTGAACTACTTCTACGAAGTAGACGCCTGGTTGCCGCGCAACTACGTGATGGTCAATTCCGATGTCTGGTCTGGTGTCTCGGACGCCAACAAGAACGTCATCAAGGCCTGTGCCGAACTGGCGGAATACGCCGGCAACTGGCGCGCCAAGGAATACACCGGCTTCACGCTGCAGGGTCTGCGTGATGGCGGTATGACGGTTGGTCCGGCGTCCGAGCAGATGACGAACGAACTGAAAGAGATCGGCGTCACCATGACCAATGAATGGCTTGAGGCCGCTGGCGACGAGGGCAAAGCCATCGTCGACGCGTTTAATTCGTCTCAGTAAACAACCTGACCCGGGCGGCTGATCCTGCCGCCCGTTGTCCATTCAATCACAACCAAACGGGGACAGCATGGCGGTATTGAGAGGGCTTCGGTCCGTACTGGATTTCATTTATCTGGCGGCGGGTGTTCTGGCCGCGCTTAGCCTGATAGCCATTCTTGTGCTGATCGTCGTTCAGATGCTGGCCCGATGGACTGGAGAGGTGTTTCCGGGAGCACCGGACTATGCCGGCTATGCGATGGCAGCTGCTTCGTTCCTTGCCTTTGCCAATGCGCTGAACCGAGGCAGTCACATCCGCGTCTCGATCCTGTTGAATTCAGTGCCGGACGGGGTTCGACGCATTCTCGAGATTTGGTGCTTTGCCGTTGGCGCCGCTGTAATGTGGTATTTCTGCTGGTACGCCTATCGCTTTGTCTACTGGAGCTGGAAGTTCAACGACATCAGCCAGGGACAGGACAAAACCGCCCTCTGGATACCGCAATCAGCGATGCTGTTCGGCGCTGTCATTCTTGCCATCGCGCTGACCGATCATCTGATCCACGTGCTGTTCCGGGGTGATCACCGCATCACCCGCGACCTTGCCGACCAAAGCCACGGAGAGTGAGGACATGGAAAACGTATCAATCATCATCCTCTTTCTCTTTGTACTGTTCACCTTGCTGGGCACCGGTGTCTGGGTCGGCCTTGCCCTGATGGGCGTCGCATGGGTCGGGATGGAACTGTTCACGACCCGCCCTGTCGGCGATGTCATGATCACAACCATCTGGTCGGCTTCATCCTCGTGGACTCTGACGGCACTGCCCATGTTCATCTGGATGGGCGAAATCCTGTATCGAACCCGATTATCTGAGGACATGTTCAAAGGTCTTTCGCCTTGGATGGCCCCCCTGCCCGGCGGTCTGGTGCACACCAATATTGTCGGCTGTACGGTCTTCGCCGCTGTGTCCGGATCCTCGGCCGCTACACTGACCACGGTCGGCAAGATGTCGATCCCGGAACTGAGAAAGCGAAACTACCCCGAACGCATGATCATCGGCACTCTGACAGGCGCTGCAACGCTGGGCCTCATGATCCCACCGTCGCTTACGCTTATTGTTTACGGCGTCACCATCAATGAATCGATCACCAAGCTATTCTTTGCCGGTATCCTGCCCGGGCTGGTGCTGGCCGCGATGTTCATGGGTTACGTGGCGATCTATTCGAAATTCGGCAAAGACTGGAATCCCAACAACGAAGGCAAGCTGAGTTTTTCGGAGAAAATCAAGAACTCACGCTTCCTGCTGCCGGTGATCCTGCTGATCATGGTGGTAATCGGATCGATGTACCTGGGATATGCTACAGCGACCGAGGCTGCGGCCTTTGGTGTGATCGGAGGGCTGCTGCTGGCCGCAGGTCAAGGGTCACTGACTTGGAAGACATTCACTGAAAGCCTGATGGGTGCCACCAGAACCAGCGCGATGATTGCACTGATCCTTGCGGGCGCTGCGTTCTTGTCCCTATCCATGGGCTTCACCGGACTGCCGCGTGGACTGGCTGATCTGATTGCCGGGTGGGAACTGACGCGGTTCGAACTGCTGATGGTTCTGCTGGTCTTCTACATCATTCTGGGCTGTTTTCTTGATGGCATCTCCTCAGTGGTGCTGACGATGGCTGTGGTCGAACCAATGATCCGGGACGCAGGCATCGACCTGATCTGGTTCGGCATCTTCATCGTTGTCGTCGTCGAGATGGCGCAGATCACACCGCCAATCGGGTTCAACCTGTTCGTGATGCAGGGCATGACCAACCATGAGATGAGCTATATCGCACGCGCTGCCATCCCGATGTTCCTGATCATGGTTCTGATGGTGTTTGTCCTGATCTGGTTCCCAGAACTGGCCACCTGGCTGCCAGAGAACCTGCGTCAGAGGCCGGGAGGATAACCCGGCCTTGAACCCGCTCCATCATGCGGCCCGCCACGGACCTTACGTATTGGTCGCAGGTCTTTTGGCGGGTCTTGCATTGCCAGCACTTGCCGAACCGATGCGGGATTTTCTGCCGCCGCTTGTTGTGCTGCTGTTGTTCGTCACCGTGCTGCGAATGGAGCCTGCAGCCATTCTGGGTTCACTGACAGAACTGCCGAAAGTGATGTTGACGGTTTTAAGCATTCAGCTGCTTCTGCCGTTGGTTATC
This sequence comes from Ruegeria arenilitoris, assembly GCF_013030265.1. GTDB lineage: Bacteria > Pseudomonadota > Alphaproteobacteria > Rhodobacterales > Rhodobacteraceae > Ruegeria > Ruegeria arenilitoris_E. The sequence goes on along the minus strand of NZ_WPZQ01000005.1, from coordinate 309,766 downwards.
GTAACAGTGGGGATTGCGGGTGGCTGGATCGGCACTCCACTGTTTTTGTCGATGATCATCATGGCCGCGGCGCCGTCGATTTCTGGCAGTCCCAACATGTGCATGATGATGGGGCATCCGCCGGAACACGCCATGAGGTTGATGGTTGTGGGTACCGCCCTGTTGCCCCTGACGGTGGTGCCGATTTTCTGGCTGTTGCCCGAGCTGGGCGGGGTAAGCGCGGTATTATGGGCAGCGCTTCGGCTATTCCTGACGATTGCCCTAGCTACAATTGCTGCTGTGGCGGTGCGGCGGACCGTTTTGCGCAATCCATCCGAGAACACGCTTCTGAGTCTCGAAGGCGCCGCCTCGATCACGCTTGCGGTTTTTGTGATAGGTCTCATGCCATCCGTCAGCGCAGTCGCGTTGGCCGATCCGATGCGCGCTGCCTTCTGGATCGCATTTGCCTGCGCTGCCAATCTGGGGGCGCAGTTCATCACGTTTCAGTTGACCCGCAACAGGTTGTCGATGCCAAAGGCGACTGCCCTTTCGTTGATCGCGGGGAACCGGAACATCGCACTATTTTTTGTTTCACTTCCACCCGAGGTTACCGCCCCGATCATGGTCTTTATTGGAGCCTATCAAATACCGATGTATCTGACGCCGCTGATCATGCGACCGCTCTATCGCAGAGGTCAGACCTGACGAACTGCAACACCTTTTGCTCTCATTTAGATACCGGAGATTTGTCGTATTGCATGCAAAACACCGGTGATCTATCGATACGCTAATGCGTTGTGTTTTTGCGTTGATTTTCTCTTTTTTCGCGTGCGCGGCTTCCTATGTGATCGCGCAGGAAGCGGTCATTGATCCTCCTGAACTCAGTGAGTCCGGCAGGGCCTATCTGGATGCGATCCGATATCACGGCATTGACAGCAACGTCGTGTATTTTGATCCGACGCGACCAGCCCCACCGCTGGAAACAGATGCCAAGCCAAAGCCTGAGCGTTCAGAGGAAAACCGTTCCTGGACCTTTTCAGGAGGGTCTCAAACGACAACCGTCATAATCATGCTGTTGATTTTGGGGATCCTGGTGGCATTCGTCTACTTCACGGCAGGTGGAACATCCGTTTCATTCGGCAAAGGCGTAGAGAACACCCGGCGCAAATCGAGGCAGAAATCCAACGGTGATGGGCCTGACCCAGCGGACCAATCTGATCTGGACACAATCCTCAATATTCCCGACCGCCAGCTTGCGCTCATTGGATTGGCCCAACTTGCCCTGACGCGATGCCTGAACGAAAACGGCGTCCTGTTCAAACGCAGCTGGACACATCGTGAAGCCCTGCGAAAACTGCCGCAAACACTGTCTTACATACAAGACCTGCGGGCGCTGGTTCTGGACAGTGAACGTGTTCATTTCGGTGGCCGATCGATCAGCGAAAGTGACTTTGCAGCACATGTCGCGCGGGTTCGACCGATATTGCGGGAGACTCGCGCATGACTGACATCAGCCAAACCAGTCCCCCACCTCAGATCAGGCTGGATTGGATCATAATCGCTCTGGTGGTTCTGCTGTCTCTGGGTGTTTTCCTGTATCTCGCCGCACAACGCCAATATGTACTGCGCGAATCCACCAACGGTTTTGACGGGCTAAAAATCTGGTTGAACAGCGAGTCTCAACCGACCCAAAGTTTCACCGGTGGCTGGCCATTGGATCGCAGCACCATCGGTTTGTTGGTCCAGCCGATATTCGACACGCATCCCGATACAGATCGAAAGGCTGCTCGAACCAAAGAAGAATTGCTGCTGCAGACGGACGAATTTGATCAGCAGATCGATATCATTCAGGAGAAAGCCGGTTCCGTTCAAAGCCTGATCATTCTGCCCAAGTGGCGCAGCGGCATGCGGCTTACAGGGTATGGTCATCCTTTCCTGCTGGCGCCACGCGGTGATGTTCAAACGGTTCTGCATCAGATCGTCGGCCCGAATGTGGGGCAGGTGTTCTACATGCGCACCCCTTTCTCGGACTTCGATTATGACGGGGATAGGGAAGTGCTCGCCGCCCGAGTTTACGCAGGACAGGCATTCGAAGGGGTCGGATGCGAGCCAGTTATCGGCAGACCGGGCGCGATGCTACTTGGCCTTTGCCCATTACCTGGCGACGGAGACCGGGATCAGGTCTATGTTCTGTCCGATCCGGATGTTCTAAACAATCACGGTTTGCGCCTCGGCGACAATGCTTTGATCGCCGCGCAACTGCTGCCGCAAATCGCAGGGGAAAACCGGATTGTCATCGATTACAGCGACAGAAACTGGCTGACCGAGCCGGAGCAGATCGTCCAAAGGGAAAGAACCTGGGAGGATCTGGCGCGTTTGTTCGAGTATCCGTTCCGGATTTTGTGGATCGGTGCAGCATTGCTTCTGGCGCTTGCCATATGGCGCGGCGGCATTCGCAACGGGCCGGTTATCAATCAGGGTCCATCGCTTGGCACTGGGAAGCGTGCAGCCAACCGGGCGCGGGCGCGATTGATGCGGCTGACCGGGCAGGACGGCGCATTGCTGTCAGATTTCGTCGATACCCGGATACGTGCACAAGCGGCCGAGGTATTTGGGCCGGGGCATGTGGTCAATGGCGGCGTCGAAGCCGCCTACCTGCGATACATGCAAGCGCGCCAGCCTGCGCTGGCCGCTGAACTGACTGACTTGCTGGGAACAATCCGGGGATTACCTGCGCATCTGAATGCCAGCGACGCCATCACTTATGTAGACAAATTTGAATCGATACTGGAGCGATTTGCCGATGACGCTTGATGAATTGTTTGCCCATGCCGAGGCTCTGCGCACGGAGATCGGCAAAGTCGTTCAGGGACAGGAAGAGGCCATCGACCTGCTGCTGACTGCCCTGTTTTCACGCGGCCATGTGCTGTTGGAAGGGCCGCCGGGAACAGCCAAAACCCTGCTGGCGCGCAGCTTTGCAGGTGCCCTCAACCTCGCGTTCGGACGTATTCAGTTCACGCCTGACCTGATGCCGGGCGATGTTTTGGGAACTTCGATCTACAATTTTCAAACCAGCGAATTCGTTCTGACCAAAGGGCCCGTCTTCAGTCAGATACTTCTGGCGGACGAGATCAACCGAGCGCCCCCAAAGACACAAGCAGCGCTGTTGCAGGCCATGAACGAGCGGATGGTGACCATAGACGGTACTGACCACGATCTGGGATCGGAATTCATGGTGGTCGCCACACAGAACCCGATTGAACAGCAGGGAACCTACCCACTGCCCGAGGCGCAGCTTGACCGCTTTCTGTTCAAGATAAACCTGACTTTCCCGCCCGAAGATGTCGAACTTGCCATTCTGCGCCAGCACGCTGCTGAACCACTGGATTTCCTGACAGCAACACAGGCGGTTGCACCGTTACTGGACGGCGAAACCACCGCCGCTGCGCGTCGCCTGATCGATGGCATCGTTCTGGATGACGATATTCTGGCCTATATCCTTAGGCTGGTGCGCGCGACGCGAGAGAGTTCGGACATCGCCTTTGGTGCATCGACCCGGGCTGCAGATGCTATCGCCGGGGCCGCCCGTGCGACTGCCGCCCTGAACGGGCGCGACTTCGCCATTCCGGATGACGTCAAAAACCTGATTATTTACGCTTTGCAACACAGGATCGTTCTCAGCCCCTCTGCTGAAATCGAAGGGCGCAGCGCCCGGCAGGTTCTTGAGAACATCCTCAACCAAATCGAGGCACCCCGCTGATCCGACCATCGCAAAAATTGCTGGTTGCGGCCTATGTGGCCCTTTGCCTGTCGCTTGCAGCGATCGTACTGGGTGACGCAACCCGAAACGTGGCCGTCATGCCCTGGATTTTGCTGGGTGTGATCGCTGCGGTGGATCTGCTGTTGTCTTGGCCCCGCCGCCGATCAATCTCAGTGGAACCGGTGGGGGAGGTTTTTGTTGGCGAACCTTTCGGCATAGCGCTGGAGGTTTCACCTTCCACGGCGGGCCTGCGCGGACATCTTGATTGGCCCGAAGGCCTGAAGGGTCCGTCAGAATTTGATCTCGGGATCGGCAAAGCGACAATCAAAGGCGAGGCCGTGCGGCGTGGCACATGGGTTTTTCCAAACGTGTGGCTGTTCTGGTCCTCGCGCCTGACACTGTTCGAATTTGTGCCCAAGATCGGTTTCGGGCTTGAGGTCGCAGTCGTACCCAATATCCGCCGCGTCCAGTCAGGTGAAATATCCACGACCGTTCAATCCCGGCTGTTTGGAGTCAAGGAAAACCGCGCCATTGGTGAAGGGACAGAGTTCCATCAATTAAGGGATTTTGTACCGGGAATGGATGCCAGTTCAATCGACTGGAAACGGTCAGCGCGCCATCGTTCGCTAGTCGCGAAAGAGGTTCGCGCAGAACGCAACCATCATGTGATCATCGCGCTCGATAATGGATATCAAATGCGCGAAGAGATCGCCGGGCTACCAAAGATCGACCATGCGATTACCGCAGCTTTGGCGACGGCATGGGCCGCAGCAATCGGCGGCGATCTGGTTGGGTTATACGCCTATGACGCAGAACCTCGGCTGTTTTTACCACCAGAGCCAGGGCGCGCAGCCTTCACACGACTGCGCAGCCGCACCGCAGAGCTAAGCTATGAAAGCCGCGAAACAAACCATACGCTGGCCATGACCGAACTGAACAGGCGTACACCAAAACGCAGCTTGATCATCGTGTTTTCCGATTTTGTCGATACTACCTCGGCCGAGTTGATGGTCGAGAATGTTGGTGTTCTGGCAAAGCGGCATCTGATCGTGTTCGTTGCACTGCGCGACCCGATCTTGGAAGCTCAGGTAAAAAGCACTCCCTCAGACATGAACGATGTTGCCGAAACCGTGTCCACCGGACAGTTGCTGCATGAACGACGCGTAGTGCTCGAGCGTCTGCATCAGCTAGGGGTCACCATCATCGACACAGAGCCGGGTAATGTTTCAGCACGGCTGATTTCGACCTATCTGGAAATCAAAGCGCGGGAGATGATCTGATGTCAGACAGTGACCTGATCCGCTCTGCCCGTTTCCGGCAGGAACGCGAAGCCGACTGGATTAAGCTGTCGACGTTGGTCGACAAAGCCGAAAATCAGGGTATGCACCGCCTGAGCTTTCAGGAAGCGCGTGATCTGGCCGATCTTTATCGTCAGGCAACCACATCGCTGTCCATCGCGCGTGAGATTTCACTGGATCGCGGGCTATTGGACTATCTCGAGGCACTGACAAGCAGGGCATATCTGAGCGTTTATGCGCCACAGCAACGGCTCGGCGGGATCATCCGCAGATTTCTGACCAGCGGAGGGCCAAGGGCCATGCGTGCCTCGTGGCGGGTTTTGTTGCTTGGGTTCCTCTGCATGGCAGCAGGGGCAGTGGCTGGCTATTTCTTCTATTTCGACAATCCCGAATGGTTCTATGTCTTCATGCCCTCAGAACTGGCGGGGGGGCGCAGCCCTGACGCCAGCACCGACTACCTGCACGCGCAGCTCTATGGTGAGGAAGACGGATCGGGGCTTGGCGCATTTGCGACTTACCTCTTCTCGCATAACACCCGCATTGCCATTTTCGTATTTGGTCTGGGTGCCTTTCTGTGCGCACCATCCATCCTGCTGACATTCTATAACGGGCTGATCTTAGGTGTTTTCTTTGCACTTCATGTCGACCGAAACCTTGGTTGGGATCTGTTTGGCTGGCTCTCCATTCACGGCGTGACCGAGCTTTCGGCGATCTGCATAGCGTGCGCCGGTGGCCTGAAACTTGGGCTTGCTGTGCTGTTCCCCGGCAATCAGACCCGTGCTTCTGCATTGCGGGCTGCAGGCCACGATGCAGTCAAACTGGCCATGATCGCGGCCATGATGCTGGTCGTTGCTGCGTTACTCGAAGGGTTCGGGCGTCAGCTTGTTCAGGACCAGAGCACGCGCATTGCAATTGGCTGGGGTGTAGGTGCTTTGTGGTTGCTGTGGTTTGCACTGGGTGGAAGGGAGCGGTCATGACCATTCGCCCGATGGATCAGTTGCTGCCACCCGAAGGGGTGCCGCTGAATTTCAGGATCGCTGGCATCGGTGTGCGGACGGCGGCACAGATAAGCGATCTGCTGATCACAGGGGTTGGTGCTTTGGCGCTGTTTCTGCTGACGCTGGCCTTGGACATCGTGACGCCTGGAACCGCGATTGCCATCGCCTCGATGTTGTTCTTTTTCATCCGCATCCCCTACTACGCGATGTCTGAACTGATCTGGAATGGCCAGACCATCGGCAAGCGGCTCATGAAGATCAAGGTTGTTGCGTCGGATGGGCAGGCGCTGACCACGCAATCACTTGTCGTGCGCAACCTGATGAAAGAGGCCGAGATTTTTCTGCCGGGCACCCTTCTGCTGACACTGGATGCGAACCAGATGGTGCCCTCGATCATATCACTTTTATGGATCATGGCCGTATTGGCTGTTCCGCTGTTCAACAAACGGCGCAGACGGCTGGGCGACATCATTGCTGGAACATATGTAATCCACCTGCCCAAACCGGTTCTTCTTGAGGACATGTCAAAGGCAACCAGACAACCAGTGGCAGACGAGCAGAAGTTTCGTTTCCTGACCCATCATCTGGAACATTACGGCGCGTTCGAGCTGCAAACACTTGAAGGGTTCCTGCGCGCAAGCGACAGGCCCAAAGGTCCCGCAGCCTACAAGCGCCACAAGGAAACCCTTGCAGCAATCGTTGATCAGATCAGGCGTAAGATCGAATATGCCGATCCCGTCCGGGCACAGGATCAGCAAGCTTTTCTTGAGGCTTTTTACAAAGCGCAACGCGGATATCTTGAGCAGCGGCAGCTCTTTGGCGACAAACGCGCTGACAAATATCATGCCGCGCAGGATGATCAGGCCTGATAAAGCCTGTTGTAATTTTACACTGACGAGAGCGGGCTCTGCGCATTTCTTCTTGCGGATGAGTGTCGCTGCGAGGCTTTATCTCAATCAGATAGTCTAAGATATTGATGAGGTATTCAGTATGACAGATGCAGTTAACTCTGGGGCACATACCCCTTTTGGTGTCGGATCGGTTGTCGGCGACTCTTTTTCAATTCTGTTCAGCAAGCTCCCCGTGGTCGCGCTTCTGGGCTTCATTCCGGCGTTGTTCGATGTAATTTTGACCAACTCCATGAACTTGGACACCACCACAAGCCTTGAGCCGGGCGCCGAATTCGACACAGCCGGTTTCGTTGGCAGGTTCGGTGTGGCGTTTCTGTTTAGCCTCGTGATGATGTCGATCATTACGGCAACTCTGGTGCAGTTTTCTTATGACGCCAAACTTGGTCGGTCGGCTCAGATTGGTCGCTATTTTTCCACCGCGATCAGAAATCTACCTGCCATCATTGTGTTGTCGATTGTAGCTTCGATCCTGTATGCAATCGGCTTCATGCTGTTGATCATACCCGGTATCTGGCTTTACGCCGTTTTCTCGATGCTCGTACCTGTCATCGTAATCGAAGGCGCGGGATTTAGCGCCCTAGGGCGCAGTGCTGAACTGACCAAAGGTTACCGCTGGCCGATTATCGGGGCATTGTTCCTGATATTCCTCTGCCTGTTCCTGTTCGGCTTCGTGACCGCCTTTATCCTGGCAGCTATATCAGGTGGCTCTCTCTTTGGGCTTGGAGTGCTTCTTGAGACAATCATCAACGCCATCTCTTATGGTTTGGCGAGTATCGCGATAGCGATGATTTTCGCGCGCCTTAAAGAGATCAAAGAAGGTGTCAGCGTTTCCGATCTGGTGGACGTGTTCAAATAATCACGACGCACGGCGCGCAAAAATTAGACCAGCAGCCCTTTCGTAAGGCTGCTGGTTTTTTAATTCTACGGTCAGACGATTAGTGCATAGAGCCTGGCGCACTACCCATTCAGTCAACTTCTCCGATCCAATCCAGAAACAAACCCGTTCCTGGCTTTGATTGCCCCGCGGGCGTAATCGAACAGAAATAACCTCGCTTGGTGTTGCACTCATGTGCGCTGGCCAGTGCCAGTGCGCCGCTGTTCAGATACTCATCCAGTAAGGGTCGCCAGCCGATGCCAATGCCCAATCCGTTCTGGATGGCCCTCAGGTAAACCATGTAGCTGAGGTACGCATCATGGGCCGGTGGCTTTGAGATTTCGATCCCTGTTCCTTCAAAGAACCTTTTCCAGTCACCGTTATGATCCAGTTCGGACATGTGCAAAAGCTTGCGGTGCGCCAGCTCAGCATGGGTTAAACTCTGTCCGTTGTTCAACAGATCGGGATGGCAGACAGCTACCATCCGTTCAGCAAAAATTCGGCGACTGCTGGCGCCCGGAATACCCTGATCACCGAACAATATGACCACATCACACTTATTCGCGTTAAAATCAGGGTTCTGATCCCGGGTCACGATCTGGATCTTTGTAGACGGATGCAAGGCCTGAAACTCCGCCAGACGCGGTAGAAGATAAAGGCTGGTAAAGCCGATACTGGCACTGACCACGATGGTTTCATCACCCCGCCTGGCCCGTAAGGCATCCATCCCATTTCTGATCGCATCAAAGCCGCGCGACACCGCATCTGCCAGCAACACACCATCCTCTGTCAAAGTAAGGCGCGGCTTGGTCCGTAAGAAAAGCCTGACCCCAAGCTCTGCCTCCAATGCCGCGACATGGCGGCTGATTGCCGGCTGAAGCACATTCAACTCCTCGGCCGCCCGCGAAAAGCTGAGACGTCGCGCTGCTGCTTCGAACGCTTTAATCTGTTGAAGCGGAAGAGATTGATGCAACACATTCATTCCTTTCAGGAACTATTGTCATTCACCATTTCCGTCTTTTTCTCTCATTTCAAGCGCGCAAATCTATCTCAGCGACCGGTTAGGGAATGATCTATGGAAAAACGGATCCTGGCTTTGGGCGGTGACGGGATTGGCCCAGAGATTTTGGGATACGGCTTGCGCACGGCAGAGGTTCTGGCGCGACAAGCTGGTATCAAGCTCATAATCGAACAGGATTTGCTGCATGGTGCCTCTTGGGATGCTTTGGGCACTTTCTGTTCGGACGAGGTACTGCAAAAAGCCCGTCAATCCGATGCGGTTCTGGTTGGTGCTGTTGGCGGCCCTCAATGGGACAACATCCGCGTCCCGGGCGGTGCTGAGAAACAGGATGGCCTGATGTATCTGCGGCACCATCTGCAGACTTACCTTGGCCTGAGGCCTGCGCGCGGCTGGAAACCGTTGATGCGCCAAACACCATTTCGATCCGGCCTCGCGGATACAGCAGATGTCCTGATCCTGCGCGAAATGTGTGGCGGGGCGATGTTTGCGCACGAACGTGGCCAACGGATCAGGAATGGTGTGCGACAGGGATATGACCTGACCGCCTATGATGAGGATGAAGTATCGCGTTTCGCGCGTGGAGGGTTCGAACTTGCGCGCGAACGGCGTGGACGGCTGGTTAGCTGCGACAAATCCAATGTGATGGAAAGCTACAAACTCTGGCGCACAGTGGTGACAGAGGTCGCGCAGGATTATCCAGACGTGGCTTTTGAGCACATGTTTGCGGACAATTGCGCTTATCAGCTGATGCAGCGCCCGGGAGATTTTGATGTGGTTCTGTGCTGCAACCAAATGGGCGATGTACTTAGTGATCTGACGGCCGTTTATGCCGGGTCGCTGGGAATGCTACCGTCGGCGTCACTGTCAGCCAATCCCGCCAGCGGTCCGGTTTTCGGCATGTATGAAAGCACCGCTGGGTCGGCCCCCGACATTGCCAGGCGCGGCATCGCCAATCCAGTCGGTACAATCCTTTCGGTCGGCATGATGTTCAAATACAGTTTCGGTCTGCCTGAGTTTGCATCTCTGTTAGAAAACGCTGTCGAAGAAACACTGTATGACGGCATTTTGACGCCGGATTTGGTTGGTGAAGCAAATGGTTCTGAAATGACCGATGCAATCCTTGCACGGGTCACCGGATGAACCCTGCCTACGACTATATAATTGCCGGTGGCGGCTCGGCGGGATGCGTACTGGCGGCCCGGCTCTCAGAAAACCCGGATGTATCGGTCTGTTTGATCGAGGCAGGTGGCCATGGGCGCGACCTTTTCATCCGGATGCCAGCCGGAAACGGATTTGTATTTGGCAATCCACGGCTGGATTGGGGTTACACTTCGGTCCCGCAAGCCGGCCTGAATGGGCGCAGCATCTACTATGCCCGTGGCAAGGCATTGGGTGGATCTTCCATCGTTAACGGTATGATCTATATGCGTGGCGTGGCAGCCGATTATGATAACTGGCGGCAACTGGGGTTGGAGGGGTGGTCTTATGCGGATGTCCTGCCCTACTTCCGCCGCGCCGAAGGGTCACGCGATCGTCAGGATGAATGGCACGGCACCAATGGACCGCTCAAAACGGAACCAGCGCGTAACTTCGGTGAAGTCGAACGCGCCTTTATCTCAGCCGCCAAGGCAGCAGGACACACAGAGCTTGATGACTTCAACGGATCTGAAAGAACAGGCGTCGCGCGAAACGACAGCACCGTATCAAACGGCATCCGACAATCTTCGGCGATTGCGTACCTGCAGAACCGACACTCAAATCTGACGGTCCGTACAAATGCCCAGATCGGGCGGATCATATTCGAAGGCAAACGCGCAATCGGGGTTGAAACCACCAACGGTGAGGTCGTCCGCGCAGATCAAGAAGTCATCGTATGTCAGGGTGCTTTTGGTTCGCCGCAGTTGCTGATGCTTTCAGGTATCGGACCAGCGGATCATCTGCGCGATCACGGAATTGATGTCGTCTCGGATTTGCCTTCGGTTGGAGCTCACCTGGCTGATCACCCGGATGTTTCGATGCAATACGGATCAGAGCGGATCGATCTGAGCCACGCAAAACACCAGCGGCTGGACAAGGCCGCAATCTTGATGGGCAAGTGGCTGCTGAATGGCTCTGGCCCCGGCGGTGGCGCATTTTTTTCAACCGTGCTCTTCCACGCTTTCGAGGACCCAGCCCTGCCTGAGCTAGAGGTGTTTATGACGCCCATGGTGGTCGAGGAGAACCTAGGAAACGGCGCGGATGAGAATGTGCCACTGCTTCAGCGCCTGGGTCGCAAGCTATTAGTCCGCGGCCGCAAGATGGCCCGGCCGGGCATTCAGATCGACATCAATCTTGAACGGCCTCAATCAACCGGAACCGTTCGGTTGGCCAATTCCGATCCACGCACGCATCCGTTGATTGATCCGAATTATCTGGCCCACACAAAAGATCTGGATGATTTGAGAAAAGGCGTTGCCGTCACGCGTGAGGTGATGTCTCAGCCCGACATCGCCCGATACCACACGGGCGAAATCGGGGTTTGGAAAGATGCGCATACGGAGGCTGAAGTCACCGAAGCGATCCGTCAAAGCGCCTATACAGGGCATCATCCCTGCTGCACAGCTCGAATGGGAGATGTGCTGGACAACGGACTGCGTGTTCACGGCGTCGACGGGCTGCGCGTTTGCGACGCCTCTGCGATGCCCACTCAAATCACTGGAAACCTCTACGCAACCGTTGTCATGATGGCTGAAAAGGCTGCTGACATGATCCTTGGACGCACAGCTTTACCACCTGAATACCCCGGAAAGAGACCCGAATGACCGAGAAACGTATCTTTCAGTACTTCGCCAACAATCAATGGCATGACCCGGCCGAAGGGGAATACATCGACAGCGAAAACCCCGCGACCGGAGAGGTTTGGGCCCGTATACCCGATTGCCGTGAAGCCGATGTAAACCGGGCGGTGGCCGTAGCAAAATCCGCCTTTTACGACGGACCATGGGGCCGCATGCAACCTGCCGAGCGTGGGCGGGCTTTGCGTCGGATTGGCGATGTCATCTCAAAAAACGCTGACCGTCTGGGTGCGATCGAGACACAGGATAACGGCAAGCTTCCATCGATGATCACGCCGGGACTGAAACCGGGGCAATGGCAAGTGGACAGCTGGCATTATTACGCGGGTATGTGCGACAAGTTCGAAGGTCGCGTCATCCCTGCCGAAGCACCGAACATCCACAATTACATGACGTGGGAGCCGTTCGGCGTTGTGGCGCAGGTTTTGCCGTGGAACTCACCGCTTGGAACACTGATCTGGAAACTAGCGCCCTGTCTGGCTGCGGGAAACACCGTGGTTCTGAAACCTTCTGAGCATTCCAGCTGCTCGACGCTGGAACTGATGGATGTTCTGCTTGAGGCAGACCTACCTCCGGGTGTCCTGAACGTCGTCACCGGCTATGGGCCGACGACGGCAGCTCCGATGATCGAACACCCCGATGTCCGAATGGTCAGCTTTACGGGCGGCACCGCAGGTGGAAAGGCGGCAGCGGTTGCCGCCGCGCAACAGGTAAAGCCCGTGGTGATGGAGCTTGGTGGGAAATCCCCTCAGATCGTCTTCCCTGACGCGGACATCGAACTTGCCGTCAACGGAGTTGCAGCCGGGATTTTTCCACCGGGCGGTCAAAGCTGCATCTCGGGCTCTCGACTATTGGTTCATGCAGACGTCATCGATGAATTCACCAACAGGCTGGTCGACGTGGTTCGCAAAGCCCGCGTCGGTGACCCTCTGGATCCGGCAACACAGATCGGTCCAATGGCGAACCGGCCACATTACGAGGCCGTATTGAACCGGATCGCAGCCGCCGAAGCAGCAGGGCACATCCTGCTGCTGGACGGGCGCTCAGCCTGTCGAGACGCCGGGTACTACATCGGCCCGACCATCTTTGCCGATGTTCCAAACAGCGCCGATCTTGCCCAGAACGAGGTATTTGGCCCCGTTGTAAGCACCGAAGCCTGGACGGATGAGGCAGACGCAATCCGCCTCGCTAACGATACCATCTACGGTCTAGCCGCCGGCATCTGGTCGCAGGATGTGGCCCGCGCGATGCGGGTTGCGAACCGCATCGAGGCAGGCACCGTTTACATCAACAATTACTTCAACGCCGCCACCCAATCACCTGTCGGTGGCATGAAACAATCTGGCTATGGCCGTGAAAACGGTTGGGAAGGGATGCGTTGCTTCATGCAGACGAAATCTGTCTGGCTATCGACCGACCCGCATCAACCCGATCCATTTGAATGAAGGACGGCCAACCGTGACTGCAATAAAGCGCCTCGCAAATTTCGCCACATCCGCAAAGCCGTGCGATGAGTTGCGGCTGATTATTGCACCCGCTGTCGCTGATTGCTTTGGATGTATCCTCGCCGGGGCCGACGCCGAAGTCACACAACGTGCAATTTGTGCCTTGAGCCGAACAGGCACCGGATCGGCGCCTGTTTATGGCAGCGATCAGAAACTGTCGGCGCCCCATGCAGCACTGGCCAACGCGGTTGCAGGTCACGCTTGGGATCTGGACGACTGGGAAGAGCCGGGAAACACGCACCCGACTGTCGTGCTGCTGCCTGCCCTTTTGGCAGCCGCCCATCTCAGCCCAACCAGCGGCAAAGAACTGAGCAACGCTTATGCCATCGGGGCCGAGATTATCATGCGGCTCGGCGAAGCTGTGTCGCTGGATCACTACGCCCGTGGGTTTCACAGCACAGCAACACTAGGAACCATAGGCGCGGCCAGCGCCGTATCCCGATTGCTGCAACTTTCACCCGAACAGACGTCGCATGCGCTGGCTCTGTCCGTGTCGCAGGCGACGGGCCTGACCCTTCAATTCGGCTCGAATGCCAAACCATTGCAAGCCGGATGGGCAGCACGAAACGGTCTTGAAGCCGCCTTGATGGCAGCAGAGGGAAATACGGCGCAGGCCCATGTTCTCGACCACCCTCGTGGTTTCGCGGGCCTTTTGGGCGATCACAGTGAAGCGCGGTTTGAAAAGGCTTTGGCCGATCTGGGCGCACCATGGGCCTTGCAGCAATATGGTCTGATCCTCAAACCCTGGCCCTCTTGCGGATATACGCATCGGTTGATGACGGCCGCATTGGAGCTGCGCCCGCACATCATCAATCGGTTGGAAAAGGTCACGGCGATATCCGCGACCCTGCCCGACTTTCACTTTGAAATCCTACCATTTCAGAACCCCGTCACCCGGAGCGAGGCTTTGTTTTCAGCGCCTGCCTGTGTCGGACAGGCACTTGTGGCAGGTGATCTGACGTTGAACGATAGTGAAGCTCGTTTTTGGGAAAGCCCCGAAGTTGCGCGGTTGATCCAGCTGACGACAGTGACGGCAGAACCCGCTCTAAATCCCGACCTGAACTACGACCCGGATCAGCCCGATTGTTTGCGGGTTGAACTTTCAGGGGGCGAAGTTCTTGAGACCCGCTGCGCCTATCCATTTGGTGCGCCCCAAAACCCGATGATGAACGAACAACTCGCCCACAAGTTCGCCGAAGTCACCGGTCGCGACAAAGACGGTTTCTCAAAGCTCATGAACTGGCCAGATGCGCCAGATGTTGAAAATTTTTTCAGCGAGATAGCCAAATGACAGCACGCAGACGCAGCGGCGGGCGCGCAGCCCGAAAAGAAGTGCGCAACGAAGGCGCAGGTTCGGGACCAAGCACTGCTATCTGGCCTGGTATCGAAGGCGGGCAATATGCCCCTCTGACAAACGACGAAATCAGGATGATCGATGAAACGGCGATGCGCGTCCTTGAAGAGATCGGCGTCAAAGGCGCGACCCGAACCTGTATAGATACTGTCTGTGCCGCCGGAGGCTCATTGACCGGAGATGGACGCCTGCTTTTTCCCGAGCACATGGTGCGGGAAGCGCTCAAGGGAGCAGGTCGAGATTTCAAACTGTTCGGGCAGAGCCCGCAGTTCGATCTGGACCCTTCAGGCGCACGCACTCATTTCGGCACATCAGGGGCGGCTGTGCACATTATCGACAGCCAGACCGGTGACATTCGTGATACCACGCTGCAGGACCTCTATGACATGGCGCGACTGGCCCATGTTCTGCCAAACATCCACATGTTCCAGCGTACGGTTGTCGCACGGGATCTTTCTGATCCACGCGAGATGGATCTGAACACAGCCTATGCCTGCCTGAAAGGAACTGCAAAACCAACAGGAACCTCGTTCGGCTCGACCGAGGCGATGGAAGATGCCGTTCAGATCCTTGAGATGATAACCGGTGGGCCAGAAGCCCTGCGGGCAAGACCGCCAATCTGTGTATCGACCTGTTTCATCGTGCCGCCTCTGACCTTCGCCGAGGAGGCATTGGGCGTCATCGAATGTGCCGCCCGTCACGGTATCCCTCTCAAACTGGTGTCCGCCGGGCAGGCCGGGGCGACTAGCCCTGCCCCACTGGCCGGTGCCGTCGCACAGCAAACCGCCGAAGTCCTGGCGGGCATCGTTTATGTCAACCTGCTGAACCCAGGTCATCCCGCCACATTCGGTGCCTTGCCCTTTGTCAGCGACCTGCGCACCGGCGCAATGTCCGGGGGCAGCGCGGAACAGGGTCTGCTGATGGCCGCCTGTGCGCAGATGGCCCGGTTCTACGGCATTCCCTGCGCCGTCAGCGCAGGCATGACGGACAGCAAGTTGCCTGATTTTCAGGCCGGGTTTGAGAAAGGGTACACCGAATTGCTCGCCTCCCTTGCCGGCGCCAATCTGATTTATGAGGCGGCGGGCATGTACGGCTCATTACTGGGTTGCTCACTCGAAAGTTTCATTCTGGACAATGATCTGATCGGTTCGGTCATGCGCGCAACACGTGGGTTTGAGGTCTCAAAAGAGACATTGTCGCTTGAGGCGATACGCGAGGTTTGTGTGGATGGGCCGGGTCATTTTCTAGGGCATGGTCAAACCCTGAACAGGATGGAAAGTGACTACTTTTATCCCGCGCTGGCCGACCGGCGCACACCGCAGGAATGGGCAGCGGCCCCCGACAAGGATCTTCTTGAGCGGGCCCGCAGCAAAACCCGTGAACTGCTTTCGATGCCTGCGCCCTCTCACATATCGGACAAGCTGGATCAGGAGATCCGAAGCCGCTTTCCCATTCGCAAGCTCACTGGAAATTCTGACCGTTAATCGGGTATCAGCGCAAAAAAGGCAGAGTGCTTTGTTCACAAAAAGGGGCAGGGAAACTGTCCCCTGCCCCGTACTGCTCTGCCTGTTTTTTGGTTGTATCAAAGCGCCGCTTTGAACAATTGCGTCAGATTTTCCTCGGTCAGTTCGATTGGGTTGCCACCGCAGGATGGGTCAATGATCGCGCCCTTAACCAATTCAGGGATTGATGCTTCGGTCACACCCAGTTCCGACAGTTTGCGCGGGATGCCCAATGAATCATTGAATTCCTGTACGAAGGCACGGAACCCCTCGAAACCGCCCTCGATACCCAGATAAGCTGCCGCCGCATTGAACCGGTCTGCAATAGCCGACGCATTGAAATCCAGAACCGCTGGCATACAAACCGCGTTGGTCGTGCCGTGATGGGTGTTGAACACCGCACCAATAGGATGGCTCATGGCGTGGATTGCACCCAGACCCTTTTGGAACGCGGTTGCACCCATCGCCGCTGCACTCATCATCTGGGCACGCGCCTCGATATCGGTACCGTCTGCATAGGCTCGTGGCAGGTATTCCTTGACCAAACGCATGCCTTCCAGCGCAATACCCTGGCTCATCGGATGGTAGTGCGGGCTGGAATAGGCTTCGACACAATGCGCAAAGGCATCAAGGCCGGTTCCCGCTGTGATGAACTTGGGCATGCCCACTGTCAGCTCAGGATCACAGATCACGACTGTTGGCAGAACTTTGGGATGGAAGATAATCTTCTTCGCATGCGTCTCGGAGTTGGTGATGACGCTGGCGCGTCCGACCTCGGACCCCGTACCGGCAGTTGTCGGAACGGCGATGATCGGCGCGATGACGTCAGCGTTAGCGCGGGTCCACCAGTCTCCGATGTCCTCGAAATCCCAGACGGGCCGCGTCTGACCGGCCATAAAGGCCACCATCTTGCCCAAGTCCAGACCTGAGCCACCACCAAACGCGATCACGCCGTCATGGCCTCCCGCGTTATAGGCGGCAACGCCAGCTTCCAGGTTCTTTTCATTCGGGTTGGGATCGACATCGCTGAACAGGCCGCGGCCAAGACCGGCCGCCTCCATGATATCCAGCGTCGCTGTGGTAATCGGCAGATCGGCAAGCCCTTTGTCCGTGACCAGCAGAGGCTTTTTCATGCCTGCAGCCGCACAGGCTTCGGGCAGTTCCTTGATGCGCCCGGCACCAAATTTGATTGCGGTCGGATACGACCAGTTTCCAACAAGGCTCATGTCAGAGTTTCCTTCAAGATAGAGGCCTGCCTCGCCGAGGGGGAAGCGAGGCAGGCATGTCGTCCTTAGCCCGCTACCTTTTTGAGGTGATAGGATTTGGGACGTGTCAGGTTGTGATAGCCGATGACGGACAAGCCGCCGCCGCGCCCGGTATTCTTGCAACCGGTCCAGCAGAGACCGGGGTCCAGATAGTCCGCGCGGTTCATGAACACAGTGCCGGTTTCGATGGCGTCACCTACCCGTGCCGCGCGATCCACATCGCGGGTCCACAGGCTGGCGGTCAGGCCAAACTCGCTGTCGTTCATCAACGCGATGGCCTCGTCATCCGACGACACTTTCATGATGCCGACCACCGGACCAAAGCTCTCATCCCGCATCACGCGCATGTCATGAGTGACACTGGTCAGGATCTGTGGCGTCAGATAAGCGCCCCCGTCATCCTCGGCGAAGGTGTCGATATGGGCTACCGCCCCGGCTTCGACAGCCTCGGCGATCTGCGCTCGGACCTCATTAGCGAACCGGACATTAGCCATCGGACCAATTGTCGTCTCAGCATCCAGCGGATTACCCAGCTTATAACCCTTTACGACCTCAACTGCCTTGGCAACGAAGTCGTCATAGAGGCTTTCATGCACGTAAATCCGCTCGATCCCGCAACAGCACTGGCCCGAGTTGAACATTGCTCCGTCGATCAGAGTATCAACGGCTGCATCCAGATCGGCATCTTCCATGACATAGCCGGGATCTTTACCTCCCAGCTCGGTGCCAACACCGGTAAACGTACCCGCCGCTGCACGCTCCATCGCCTGACCGCCACCGACCGAGCCGGTGAAGTTCACGAAATCAAACGCGTTGCCCGCGATCAGGTCATTGGTCACGTCATGGCTCAGGAACACATTTTGGAACACGTCCTCAGGCACACCTGCGGAATGGAAGGCCTGTGCCATACGCTCACCCACCAGCAGTGTCTGTGTGGCATGTTTCAGGATCACAGTGTTTCCTGCAATCAGTGCGGGCGCGACCGTATTGATTGCGGTCATGTAGGGGTAATTCCACGGCGCAACCACAAAAACCACGCCATGTGGGATGCGCTTGATGTAGCGCTTGAACGTCTCGTCCTCGCCCACGGCGATGTCAGTAAGAGACGCCCCGGCGATCTCGGCCATATGGCTGGCGCGCTCATTAAAGCCACCAAACTCACCGCCATAACGCACCGGGCGTCCCATCATATGCGCCAGTTCGGGCACGATCTCATCGTTCATGGCGCCAACAGCCGCCACGCCCGCCATCACAAGATCAATCCGCTCCTGCAACGGACGCGCAGCCCATTCAGCCTGTGTTGCCCTTGCGCGGCCTGCGGCTTCAAACGCAGCCTCACGCGACAGAACTTCACGTTCCGCATAAACCGATCCATCAATCGGCGAGATGCATTTTAGTGTCTGGCTCATGCCATCAACTCCACATAGAGGGCGTCTGCGCCCTGCTTCTTCTTTCAGTAACTCTGATAAACATGTGAGGTCGGCCTCACATCCCGTCTGTTACGCCCGTTCAAACCCACGAGCGACTTCCCAATCCGTCACCACGCGCTCGAATTCCTCGATCTCAACCTCGGCCGCTCGGGTATAATGATCGACCACCTCATCGCCCATGGACGCACGTAACATGGCCGAGCCATGCAACGCATCCCGCGCTGCTCGCAGGTTACCCGGGATCATGCCGGTTTCGCCTTGGTACACATCGCCCTTGGTGGGCGGCTGCAACTCCAGACCCTCTTCGATACCTGAAATCCCGGCCGCCAGCATTCCGGCCATTGCCAGATACGGGTTCATGTCCGAGCCCGGGATCCGGCATTCAACTCGAACCGCCTTGGTCCCATCCCCGCACAGACGGAACCCGGCAGTCCGGTTGTCGACTGACCAGATGATCCGTGTCGGTGCAAAGGTGCCCTTCATGAAGCGTTTGTAGCTGTTGATGTAAGGGGCCATGAAATAGGTATAATCACCGGCATATTTCAGCAGACCTGCCATATAGCTTTTCATCAGCGCCGACATGCCCAACTCATCCGATGCGTCGTAGAAGGCAGGTTTGCCATCAGCCCAGAGCGACTGGTGCACGTGCGAGGAACTACCGACCTTGTCATGATGCCATTTCGGCAGGAACGTCGCGGCGTGGCCATGCTGCCAGGCAATCTCTTTCACTGCGTTCTTGGCGATCGAGTGATACTCGGCCGTGTCCATCGCCTGTGCGTATTTGATGTTCAGCTCTTCCTGCCCGGTCTCGGCCTCACCCTTTGTGTTCTCGACCGGTATGCCCGCATTCCACAGATTGTTGCGGATCGGGCGCATCACATGCTCTTCCTTGGTGGTCTGCAGGATATGATAGTCTTCGTTATAGCCCGAGATCGGCTCCAGATCGCGGAAGCCTTCTTTGCGGATCTGGTCAAAGCTCTTCTCGAACAGGAAGAATTCCAGCTCGGTAGCAGTCATCGCGTCATAGCCCATGGCTTTCAGACGGTTGACCTGCTTTTTGAGGATGGCCCGAGGTGAATGCGGCACCTCATCATGCGTGTGGTGATCCAGCACGTCGCACATCACCATCACCGTACCTTCCAGCCACGGCACAGGGCGCAAAGTATCCAGATCGGGTTTCATGACATAGTCGCCATAGCCCCGCTCCCAACTGGTCGAGGCGTATCCGTCGGGCGTGCCCATCTCAAGATCGGTGGCCAGCAGATAGTTGCAGCAATGGGTCTCTTCCCACGCGCCTGCCACAAAATGCCCTGCATGAAACCGCTTGCCCATCAACCGGCCCTGCATGTCCACCATGCAAACCAGAACCGTATCTACGGCCCCTTCTGAAACCTGGGTCTTGAGATGTTCGAACGTGAGCATGTGCCACCTTTATGCTGACCGGTCTCAGAGATCACCGGCTATTCAATCCGTTTGACCCGCCCCACAAAAGGGGCGGGTCGTTTTGGCAAAGTCTTAGCCGTAGCGATAAGGCCGGCCAGCTTTTTGCATGGTTGCGTTGTACTGTTTGAAGATTTCGACAACCTTCGCCTTTACAGGGCTTTCGGCTGCGATTTCATCCCAGAACTTGACGGCAGCCTCTTCGACCTGCGCCCATTCTTCATCCGGGATCGTGGTCAGTTTCAGCTTGTCGCCATTGACGCGCAGGGACGCTTCGCCACCCCAATACCACCACTGACGGTAGTAATGTGATTGGTCACAGCAGACCTTGAACAGGGTCTTCAGATCTTCGGGCAGTTCGTTCCAGCGATCCATGTTGGCAAAGAAGTGACCCGCCCATGCGCCCGACACGTTGTTGGTCAGGAAGTAGTTGGTCACGTCCGCCCAGCCGACTGTGTAGTCTTCGGTGATGCCGGACCATGCGATGCCGTCCAGCTCGCCGGTCTGTACCGCAACTTCAATGTCTTCCCATGGCAGGGTGACAGGAACAACGCCGAACTGCGACAGGAAGCGACCCGCTGTCGGGAAAGTAAAGATGCGCTTGCCCTTCAGGTCCGCCAGACTGTTGATCGGGTCTTTGGTCGCAAAGTGGCACGGATCCCATGCACCGGCAGAGATGTGCTTTACGCCGACCTTCGAGTATTCCTCGTCCCAGATCTCATTCAGACCGTACTGGTTGAAGAGAACCGGTACATCCAGCGAATAGCGCGATGCAAACGGGAAGTAGCCGCCAAACACGGTCACTTCGGTTGGGGACGCCATCGAGTCATCATCCGACTGCACCGCATCGATCGTGCCGCGCTGCATGGCGCGGAACAGCTCGCCCGTCGGAACCAGCTGATCTGCATAGAACAGCTCGATCTGCATCCGGTCACCAGCGATGTCGTTGAACATCTTGATTGCAGGGTCGATCACATGCTCAGCCAGTGCCGGGCCCGCATAGGTCTGCATCCGCCATCTGATCGTCGATTGCGCCAGCGCCGGTGTTGCCAAAGCAGCAGCAGGTGCCGCTGCGGCCCCTTTTAGAAATGTACGTCTGTTCGTCATTCTCTCTCTCCGTTGGTCAGTTTCAAATTTGCGAAAGGATATCCCCTCACCCTTGTCCCGGTTGGTCCGGGATCATTTGTTGTAAATGTAATCCGGCAGCCACAGCGCGATCTGCGGAAAGGTCATGATGATGGCCAATGCAAGTGTCATCACCAGAACGAATGGCAGGATCGATCCGTAGATGTCGCGCAGTGAAATCTCGGGCGGAGCCATGGCCCGCATCAGGAACAGGTTATAGCCGAACGGCGGTGTCATATAGGCGATCTGCGTGGTGATCGTATAAAGCACGCCGTACCAGATCAGGTCGAAACCTAACTCGCCCACAAGCGGGACGTATAGCGGGGCAACGATCACCAGCATCGCGGTATCGTCCAGAAAGGTGCCCATCAGGATAAAGCTGAGCTGCATCAGGATCAGGATCATCCACGGGTTCAGGCCCAGACGTTCCGTGAACAGATTTTCGATCGCACGCACCGCACCCAGACCATCGAACACCGCGCCAAACGCCAATGCGGCAAGAATAATCCACATGAACATGCAGGTGATGCCAAGGGTTGAGCGAACAGAGGTTTCAAAGACCTCACGGGTCATTCGCCCTTTCAAAACGGCTGCCGCAAAAGCGGTCAGCGCACCAATGGCCGAGCTTTCAACAAGCGAGGTCCAGCCGTTGACAAAGGGAACCATCATCGCAGCAAAGATCCCGATCGGCAGCAGACCCGCGCGCAAGAGGCGCAGTTTTTCCGCCATCGGCACATCACGCTCTTCCTTCGGCAGCGCAGGGCCCAATTCCGGATTAATCTTGCAGCGGATCACGATGTACAGAATGAACATCGCCGCCATCATCAGACCCGGCAGAATACCCGCCAGCCAAAGCTGACCAACCGGTTGCCTTGCAATCATTGCATAAAGCACAAGCACCACAGATGGCGGCACCAGAATGCCCAGGGATGACCCGGCCTGAATGACCCCGGTCACCATCTTCTTGTTATAGCCGCGTTTGAGCAATTCCGGCAGAGCGATGGTGGCACCGATGGCCATACCGGCAACGCTCAATCCGTTCATGGCCGATATCAGAACCATCAGCCCGATTGTACCGATGGCCAGACCACCGTTCAGCCCGCCCATCCAGACGTGGAACATCTTATAGAGATCGTCGGCGATTTTGGACTCTGCCAATACATAGCCCATGAAGATGAACATCGGCAGCGTCAGCAGCGGATACCATTTCATCAGCTTCATGGCGGCGGCAAAGCCGATATCGTACCCCCCGCGGTCGCCCCAAAGCAAAAGCGCGGCGACGACAGCAACAAACCCGATGGCACCAAATACACGCTGCCCGGTCAGCAGCATCAGCATCATGGTCGAGAACATCAGGATGGCGATCAATTCGTATGACATCAGATCACCTCACGCGGGATGTCGTCGCCCTTAAGGCGGAGAATATCTTTGAAAAGCTCGGATATGGCCTGCAGCAGCATCAGGAACAGGCCGAAGACCATGATCACCTTGATCGGCCAGAGATAGGGTCGCCAGGCGGTCGGGCTGCGCTCGCCATATTGCAACGAATAGCTCAGCGAGTCGTACCCGCCATAAATCATCACGCCGAGATAGACGATCAGGAAAAACACGGTAATCGCATCGGTCCAGGCCCGTCTGCGATGCGACCATTCACTATAGAGAAGGTCCATCCGTACATTCGATCCCATCTGAACCGAATAAGGCCCGCCAAGGATGTAGTAGGCAACCATCGCGAACTGCGCCATTTCCAAGGTCCAGAGCGATGGAAGAAAGAAAGTTTTTGAGACCGAAGACCAGAGCAGAATGCCCATCATCACAAAGATGCCGTACATGACCACACGGCCAATCCAGCGGTTCATA
The DNA here is from genome assembly GCF_013030265.1 of Ruegeria arenilitoris. Taxonomy (GTDB): domain Bacteria; phylum Pseudomonadota; class Alphaproteobacteria; order Rhodobacterales; family Rhodobacteraceae; genus Ruegeria; species Ruegeria arenilitoris_E. Next base: position 286,610 of record NZ_WPZQ01000005.1, on the reverse strand, counting down.
CGGTCAATGACCGCCACATATCCCCGCATGAACTTCATGCCTGCTTTCCTGCTCTCATATCTTTGCCTCAACCTGAGAAAGCTCATCGACCACTGATCGCAGGATCGGCGCCAGCTGACCGGCGATGCGATTTATGCCTGTGGGTGTGTCGATCAGATCGTTGCGCACTTCGATCATCACATTTGGAATGCCACGTGAGATCGCATGCTCACGCAACGTGTGAGTGACACCATCGGTGGCGGAATAAGGTTCGTTCAATGCCACGCGCAGTCCACAGTCTTTGGCATGACGAAGCATGATCTGAGCCGCACGATCATCCGCATCGTGCAGAATGCCCAGTTCGACGGCCCGAACCTCACCCTTATATACCGGTGTAAAGCTGTGGATGGTAATCAGCACAGGCGGTGCGGGCCTTGCGTCCAATGTCGATGCCAGCAGCTGCCGAAACGGCTCATAAACTTCCCGTATCCGCCGGGTCCGTTGATCATCGGACAGATTTTGGTTGCCGGGAACCGGGAACACTTCGCTTAGCTGAGGCATCGCATCCGCACGTTCTGGCGGGCGGTTGCAGTCATAGACCAATCGGCTGACACGCGAGTGAACCAATGGCGCGTCCAGCGCCCCCATCAGTTCCACAGACAACTCAAACGCACCGATATCCCAGGCCGCGTGCGAACGCGCAGCAGCCTCATCCAGCCCCAGCCCGTTCAAAGACGCCGGGATAAAACGACTGGCATGCTCGCAGACCAGAACGGCAGACGCACCGCCCCGCGCATTCAGTGCGCGTGCCGCTGGTGCCTCGGTCGGCTGTAGCAATGATGACTCGGTATCAATTGGCATAGGTAACATTTGCTACAGCGGAAACTAACCTGTCAAGAAAATTACTGTAGACAAAATTACAAACACAAATATTCTGTAGAGAATTGAAAAAGAGGGGCCGATGGCAACCGTCGCCAAACTTGTCAAACAGCGAATACAGGATGAGCTTGATGGCCTGACCCGGTCAGAGCGCCAGCTTGCCTCGATCCTGCTGCAGGACTATCCCATGGCCGGGTTGCAATCGATCACCAAGCTCGCGGCAGCGGCTCAGGTTTCGACCCCGACTGTGATCCGCATGGCGCGCAAGTTGGGTTTTGACGGGTTCCCGGACTTGCAGGAAGCGCTCCGCGAAGAGGTCGCAGCGCAGATCAAGAAACCGATCTCCAAGCGCGACGCCTGGGTTGTGGATGACGAGGCCGAGCATCCTATCACCCGGTTTGCACAGGCCGTCTGGACCAACATGCGCCACACGCTGGAACGCCTCGACAAAGAGATGTTCGACGCGGTTGCTCAGCTATTGGCAGACACGGATCGGCATCTTTATGTGGTTGGCGGGCGCATCACCCGATCTAACGCCGATTACCTGTTCAACCATATGCAGATCATTCGCCCCAACGTGACCATGTTGGGCAATTCCGCCAATGTCTGGCCTCAATATCTGCTGGATATGGACGAAGCATCGGTCTTGGTGATCTTCGACATCCGCCGGTATGAGGCACATCTGGAAAAGCTGGCTCAGGTTGCGTCGAGCCGAGGAGTTACGGTGGTTCTGTTCACCGACCAATGGGGTTCTCCCATCGGCAGGACCGCTAACTACACGTTTCATGCATTGGTCGAGGCGCCATCCAGTTGGGATTCGACCATCGCCCTGCAACTGATCTCGGAAACTCTGATTGCCGAAGTGCAAGAAGCGCGCTGGGATGAAAGCAAGGAACGAATCGAAGAGCTGGAACGCTATTTCTCTTCGACCCGGATTTTTCGCAGCCACGAAACGTGACGGCTAAAATCATTACATTTCAATCGCATTGAAGTGCTTGATCTCATTTGACCTGCCACAGGCTCAAGACTAACTACTAATATAAGTTAGTATTATCAGAGGCTTGGATTTGCTACGGCAGTGGCACAACTACACCGCCTGTTCTGACAATCCTTTGCCGCCAGTAGATCAAAACAGGAAAATTATTGCCTACCAAATCCATCATATTTTCAGCATTCTCGCAAAACGTGAGAGAAAACCAGCCGGGCGAGCAAACTATCGCCAGCTTTCACCCTTACGTTGCCAGCGCCTCTACAGCTAGTTGTTCGCTACTGATACGCACAATGGGCATATTGATATCTGTTGGCCAAAACCTGTACCGCTTTGGCCTGTCAAAGATGCCTCGAATGAAAGACAAGGGCCACGCATCGTGAGTTTCAAAAACCAAGCATCTGCACCGCCGCGCCACGAGCTTCGTAAAGTGCGCAATCAGGGGACGATGTTCCTAGCCCTGGCCTTTTTGTTCAGCATCTTCGTAAACCTGCTGATGCTGACGGGTCCACTGTTCATGCTGCAGGTCTATGACCGGGTGTTGGGTTCACGTGCGGTTGAGACACTGACCGCGCTCTTCCTTCTGGTGGCTTTGCTCTATGGGCTGATGGCGATGCTTGATTTCGCCCGGGGCCGCATTGTGGCCCGGTTCGGGGCTAGGTTTCAATCCACACTGGATCAACGCGTTTTCGATGCCACTCTGCGCCGCGCCCTGCTTCCGCAGGCGCGTTCAGCCCCGGCAACGGCGCTGCGCAATTTGGAATCGATTCAGAACCTCTGCTCATCGCCTATTTTGCTGGCAGTCATGGACATTCCATGGACCCCGGTTTTTCTGGCGGCCATATTCCTGTTTCATCCCCTGCTGGGGTGGCTCGCCGTAGGTGGTGGTGCATTGTTGATCGTGATTGCAATACTCAATCAGGCACTGACCCATCGCAAAGTGGCCGCAGCGCAATCTGCCTCGGCGCGCGCAAACTCATTCTCGGAACACGCACGTCAGGCAGCCGAAGTCGTGCGCTCGCAGGGCATGCAGGAAGACGTCACAAAGCGCTGGTTGCAGCAACGCTCTGACGCGCTGTCGCAAACGATCGCTGCCAGTGACTGGACCGGCAGCTTTACCTCACTGACAAAATCCCTGCGCCTGTTCCTGCAATCCGCGATGCTGGCCTTGGGGGCGTGGCTGGTGCTGCAAAACGAAATGACGGCTGGCGCAATGATCGCAGGGTCCATCCTGTTGGGCCGCGCGTTGGCGCCCGTGGAACAGGCCGTAGGGCAATGGGGCACGATCGAGAGAGCACGATCAGCGTGGTCCTCATTGAATCAGTTCCTCGATAGTACGCCACCCGAAGCGCCTCGAACCAAACTGCCGGTTCCCGAAGCGCGGCTGACGGCAAAGGGTCTGACGGTGATCCCCCCCGGTGCAACTGGACCGACCTTGCGCAACGCTTCGCTGCAGCTCGAACCCGGGAAGGCCCTTGGCGTTATCGGCAAAAGCGGCTCAGGCAAAACCACCCTTGCCAAGGCCTTGCTGGGCCTTTGGCCGCCTGCGGTCGGCGAGATCAGACTGGGTGGTGCCACACTGGATCAATACGATCCGAATGATCTGGGTCGCCACGTGGGTTACCTGCCGCAACAGGTCACGTTGTTCAATGGAACGGTGGCGGAAAACATCGCCCGAATGTCACAACAGCCAGATCCTGACGCGGTCGTCGCCGCTGCCAGAAAGGCAAACGCGCATGAACTGATCCTGAGCCTGGAAAAGGGATACGATACGTTCCTGGAAGGAAATGACAGTCAGCTTTCCGGTGGTCAAAAACAAAGGATCGCATTGGCAAGAGCGTTATATGGCGACCCGGTTCTGCTGATCTTGGACGAACCGAACTCGGCCCTTGATGCCGATGGGACCGAGGCATTGAACGCAGCGATCCGCGGCCTGAAAGCAGAAGGCAAAGCAGCAATTGTCATGACACACCGACCACAGGCGATCTCGGAATGTGATGATCTGGTTGTCATCGAAAAGGGGCAAGTCGTCAAATCCGGCAGCCGAGACGAGGTACTGGGTTCGATGGTGCAGAACGCCAATGTCATCAAGCGGCAACTCAACAAGGTGGGTGAATAATGGCGGGTAACCAAACACGGCCAGCCTGGCGCATTACCGGTCCGGCCATTGTCGGCTTTGTCGCACTGGCCATCCTTGTCGGCGGCATCGGTGTATGGAGTGTTCGGACCCGTCTGGCCGGCGCAATTGTCTCTCAGGGCGTGATCGAGGTTCAAAGCAACCGGCAGGTGATCGAGCACCCTGACGGGGGTGTTGTTGGGGAAATCTTCGTCCGCGACGGTGATGAGGTTGCTTCCGGTGCCATGTTGCTGAGGTTGGATGATACCTTTCTGGCATCTGAAAAGTTCATCGTTGAATCTCAACTGTTCGAGCTGCTGGCCCGCAAAACCCGACTGGAAGCTGAGCGTGATGGTGTGGACAAGGCCATGCTGGACGCAAAATTGCAGGAATTGAAAGATCAGGAACCAATCGATCCGGGGCTTTTGGCAGGTCAGGCCCGCCTGTTTGCGGCACGTCTGGAAACTCTTGCCCAGAAGACCGACCAGCTTGGTAAGCAAAGAATTCAGATCGAAAGTGAAATCGATGGAACCGAAGCCCAGTTGGTTTCGTTGCGCCGACAAGTTGAACTAATCGGCGAAGAGCTGGAAGATCAGCAGAGCCTGCTGACGCGCGGCCTGACCCAGGCCAGTCGCGTCTCGGCCCTGCAACGAGAAGAAGCCAGCCTGACTGGCCAGATCGGCAATCTGGAAGCAGCAGTCGCGCGGCTCAAAGGGCAGATTGCAGCAACCGAAATTCAGATTGTCGAACTTTCTGCCACCCGGCGGGAAGAGGCAATTACCCAATTGCGGGATGTTCAGTCACAGGTCGTGGAATTGTCGGAACAAAGGTTGTCGCTGACCGAGCGTCTGTCACGCCTCGACATTCGTTCGCCTGTGTCGGGGACAGTCTACGGCAGTCAGGTCTTTGCTGTGCAGTCGGTGATCCAACCCGCTGAACCGATGATGTATGTTGTGCCACAGGACACGCCATTGCTGGTAGCCGCCCGGGTGGATGCCATCCATGTGGATCAATTGCATCTGGGTCAGCCTGTTGCCTTACGATTTCCAGCCTTTAATCAAAAGGACACACCAGAAATCGAAGGTCATGTGATCAACGTATCCGCTGATACCTTCACCGATGAAAACTCGGGGCTGACCTTCTATCGCGCCGAGGTTGTTCCGGATGAGGGGCAGGTCGAACGCCTGAATGGGCAAAACCTGCTGCCGGGCATGCCGGTCGAGACACTGATCAAGACAGATGAACGGACACCGCTGTCATATCTTGTCAAACCGCTGGCGGATTACTTCAATCGGGCCTTCCGCGAATAACCGGGTAGAAAGCGCGCCGCCCAAGATCGGGTTTCAGGCAGCGCGCATTCAAACGGCTTCGAGATTACCCAGCAGGATCGAGGTCATCTCGGTTGTCACCACCCCGTCGACCGCTGTGACTGACACACCTGTTTCGTAGTCGACATTGGTTCGGGTCATACCGGACAGATCGGCATCAGCATCCAGAAAGACCCACTTCGCTTCATGCGGAGTGGGTTGACCAACGGCAACTTGAAGAATGGCCAGCGCATCAAGTGCGTTGATCGTCCCATCCTGATTAATATCCGCCGCAATCAAGTTCTCTGGGGCGGCGGGCCCCCATGTCGGATCCAGTCCAACGGACATGCGTAGTACCTGCAGCGCATCAAGCGCAGTAATCTCAGCGCTGGCCGTGGAGTAACTTTTGACGACGTCAAACTCGCCCTGAAATGTTCCGTCAGGCAGACCCAAGTCAAACCGCCCTGCGGAATCTGCAGTGGCTACGACGGTCCCTCCACCCTGTGGTGTAAACCGGATTTCCGCATCAGCGAGCGCCGGGTTGGCTGTTTCCGTACTGATTTTGACGTCCCCCACAACACCGGGCGAACCGGGCGGGGTCAGGCCACCGAAATCCCCAAAATAAACCGGTACGTGGTCAGGTCCGTCAAAACCGCTCCCAAACACATCCGCACTTGTCAGTGGTCCACCTGCTGCTGAAATGACCTCGATCGTTTCGTCACGGTATTCGATCCGGGCACCCTGCGCCGTTGAGTTGAAACTTAGCTGGGCCGGGCTGCGCAAAAGTAGATAGTCGAACAAATCCAACCTGTCGGTGCCGGCTTCGAAATCGATAATCGTGGTCAGTTCGCTGCCAGAACGCATAACAAAAATGTCCGCTCCGCTTCCACCACTCATCGTCGTGGCACCCGTGCCCGCGATGAGAATGTCATCTCCATCTCCGGCGGACAGAGTTGAGCTGAGGATACCACCGGTCAACATATCATCCTGTGCCGAGCCTGAAACCACACCAGACCCCTCACGAACAACACCCAGATCCCCAACCGAAACCGTCAGCTGAGTCAGACCTGCATCCTCTTGCGAAGCCGCAAATATCTGCAGTTCGTCCCCCACATGGGCAACAGACAGCGTCTGAACATTCTGCAACCCGCTGGCCAGCGTATCTGCGAAACTGTCCAGATGGATGAGCTGGCCTTCGGGCGTCATGGTGAACAGAGTGATCCCGTCATCCCCCCCACCTGCCACAACAAACACTCTGCCATCGACCTCAATAACTGACAGGTCCTGAACCGATTCAAATCGGGTATGGAGCGTGTCCAGTACGTGATCTGTAGGCGTCAGTTTTCCGTCCGCACCCATATGCATGACACTGATTGAGTTGCTGCCCGCGCCAGCCACGACAACCCAGGAATTTCCGTAAGCCTGCACCACTTCAACTGCAGTTGGGGCGTTGATTCCAAGCGTCGCAATCGCATCCCCGTTGTCGATGGTGTTCAGCACGCCCGAATTCGGATTGATCCCATAAGTGTTGATCGAATTGCTGGCCGCATCCGCCGCGACGATGAACTGCCCCGTACCCACCTGCAGTGTCTGAAGCGAATCGGCCACCCCCGAGATTGCTCCGGTCAGGCTCAGCGATCCGTCTGCGTTTACACTATACGTGTTGATCTGGTCGGTATCTTCATGCGCAATGGTCAGCAGGCTCGTCGCACCCAAAGACACCTGAACCACTGCAGAGATATCGCCTCCACCGATCAGCGTTCCGGTTTCCTGCAGCGCGCCGATGGTTCCGTCGGCGTTGAGTGCGTATCCAACAAGGCCCGTAGCCGTATCAACATCCAATATCAGTTGATCATTTCCCGCCAGCGACACGGGCACACCACTGCGTCCGACCTGCATGCTGATAGAACCAGTAAAGTACTGTTCATCGATTACTTGCGGAGCACCACCCTCCACAATCCGCCAGGCCACGACTCCGCCGCCAGGACCGGTCGTGCTGTACAGATACGTGACACCGTTAAACGTTTTTAAAGCCGTATCGCCGATACCTGAATCGAGCGCCGGCTTCCCCGTTGCCACCACTCTTTCGAACTGAAGCGTCATTGCAAATCACCCCCATGCCACCGCTGGCATTGAAATCAGGATGATCAAGCGCCCGGACCGAAACCAGAGCAGGAATGTGGTGAAAACGAGAAGTTCGGCTCCAGTTTAACTCAATTTTTCTGGTCCGACCGCATGGATAACCGGGTGACAAGAACAATGAACAGAATTCGGCAAATGCCGAACTGTCGCCGGATTGCTTGCGGCCATCAAAGGTGAGGGCACGATGATGAAAGAACCCGTTTCGAATAAACAAGCGAACTCGGAAAATCTGCCTGAAGACGGGCGCAAAAGGCATGTGAGGCAATGGCTGGATCGCAAGATGCGGCAATGGGCTGGTCGCGGAATCGCGGGAGGGTTGGGTTCAAGTTTGATGGCATTGCCCGCGCTGGGTCAGGCCAGCATCGAAGACCTGTATGCATTTCAATTTGCCGAAACCATCCCCGGTGTACGGTCCGCCAAATTGCTGAAGAATGGCGATGTTCTGTTGAAGATGGCTGATGGCCGTTCGCTGATAGTGGCCGCTGAGAACGTACAAGTTCTCGACGGCGGCGCGATCATGATTGCTGAGGGAGTCGTGGCCGAGATCGCTCAATTCAGCCTCGCGGCCGAAGCAGGCGGAGCAGCGACCGGCGGCCTAGGTGGCGCAGGCGCCGTACTTGGCGGAGTTGGCCTCGCAGGAGCTGCGGCCGCCGGAGGCGGCGGTGGTGATGACGCCCCTTCCACAGGTGCGGCACCGACACCCCCTGCTCCAGCTCCCACCGCGCCACCACCTGCGCCTCCGGCACCTAAAATACCTAGCCTGAACCTTTCAGAGTTGCAGACGACTGGACTCAGCAGCGACAACCTGAAACTGGCCCTCCCCCAAGGCACGGAAACGGTGGAGGTTACGATTGGTTCAGTAACAAAGACGGTCACGCCGGAGCCTGACGGAAGCTGGATGATTTCCCTGACCCCAGCCGAAGCCGCCGGTCTGTCGCAGGGCCTGACAACCATCACTGTCAGAAATCTGGATAGCGATGGAGAGGAACTCTCCGCTGAAACCTTGGAATTCGTGGTTGATACCCAACCGCCAACACTGGCGATCACCGGATTCTCGGATGGCGCTGTGATGAACGCTCTGGAACAGGGCACCGACCTGACGATCTCGGGCACAACTGACGCCGAAAACGGTCAGTCGGTAATGGTCACGCTCAACGGAGAAACCTACACCGCAACGGTTTCAGACGGACAATGGAGTGTGACGGTCCCCGCCAGCGATCTGGCAGCCCTGCCGGACGGGGTCACCGTCACAGCCACGGCAGTTGTTTCCGATGCAGCAGGCAATCCGGCAGTTCAGGCAAGCAGCAGTTTCGACACAGATTTTGGCGCCCCCAACATCTCGCTCGACACCGTTGCAGGTGGTTCAATTGACCTCGCCGATGTGGCGAATGACCTAGTTCTGACTGGTTCGACAAGTGCCGAAGACGGGCAAACAGTGACGGCGACATTCGAAGGGCAGACCTATACCGGAACCGCATCGGGCGGAAGCTGGAGCGTTACCGTCCCGCGCGCTGATCTGGCGGGGCTTTCGACTGGCACTCCGGCGGCGATCAGCGTTGCGGTCAGCGATGCGGCCGGGAACCCTGCAGTTCCGACATCGGTATCTGTTCCCGTTGATTTGACAGGACCTTCGATTGCGATTTCGCCTTTATCGGTCGGCGCAGTCCTTAATCTGTCGGAATCCGGGTCGGATCTTGTCATCAACGGGGCCACGGGCAATGTCCCTGACGGTCAGCAAGTTACCGTCTCGCTCAATGGGCAGAGCTATACCGGCACGGTGTCTGGAGGGACCTGGTCTGTAACCGTTCCAACCGCTGATCTCGGCGCGTTGGCTGACGGCAGTTCTTTCACCGTCACAGCGGATGTCACGGACACAGACGGGATTGCCGCGCCGCAAGCTAGTGTCGGCGTATCCACAGATACATCACCACCAACATTGAGCATCGACACCTATTCCGGTGGCGCAGTCCTGAATGCCGCGGAGCAGGGCACCAATCTCACGATCTCTGGCTCCACTTCGGCCGAGGATGGGCAAACCGTAAGCGTTTCAGTGAATGGCCAGACCTACACAGGAACCGCTGCCGGTGGCGCGTGGAACGTGAACATACCTGCAGCCGATCTTGGTACCTTGTCGGATGGGTCGACAATTGCAGTCACGGCGGATGTTTCCGACGCCGCCGGCAACCCGGCGACACAGGCAACCGGCAGTTTTGACACCGATTTCACCGCACCTGCGGTGGCCATCACCAACCTGTCGGACGGGGCTGTTATGAATGCGGCCGAACAGGGAACAAATCTGACGATCACAGGCACCTCTGACGCCGCAGATGGAACCATCATCACCGTTGAAATCATACGTGAAGACGGGACTGTCGATATCACTGGCACCGCAACGGTGAAAAGCGGCACCTGGACCTACACCGCTACCGCCCTTGGCGGGCTACAGGACAACGAAACCTATGACGTGACCGCTACGGTCAGCGATGCAGCTGGCAACAGCAATAGCGCCTCAACCAGTTTTGAAACCGATTTTACGGCCCCAACCATCTCGGTGAACCCGTTATCGGTGGGATCAGTTCTTGATGTTGTGGAAAAGGACACCGATTTGGATATTTCCGGCACGACGACCGCCGAAGATGGCCAGACCGTTACAGTAAGCCTTGGGGGGCAAAACTACACCGCAACTGCCTCTGGCGGCAATTGGCAGGTGACGGTCCCGGCTTCCGATCTGGATGCATTGGCGGATGGCGGAAACTTCACTGTCACGGCATCTGTAGAAGATGTTGCGGGAAATCCGATTTCCGACGCAACAACGACACTTGCTACCGATTTCCGGCCGATCCTCGGAATGAACGCGGTTGGTCCAAACAACGCGGTTTCGCTTGCCGATGCAAAATCTTCAGGCATGACCGTCTCGGGCACCTCAAGCGGGCTTAGTGCGGGACAGACCGTGGATGTCACGCTCAACAGTGTATCCGTGGGTACCGCAACCGTCGCAGCCGACGGTACCTGGAACCTGACAGTACCGTCATCTGCTTTCACTGCGATTGACGCCGGTGACAGCCTTGATTTTTCAGCTGCTGCGAACGTTTCAGGTGGAACCGATCCGCTGCCCGTCAATGATCAGGCTGTGGCACATGTCCCCGCCGCCTATGTGATTACCGAAGCGGGACGCAGCGGCAACACTGTTACGTTTGAAATTCACGCGGATCCCGACGTCGACATCTCAAGCGGTTTCGCAATCACAGCCGAGCTGGGTTTTGATCCATCAGTCGTCACTTACGATACCGGATCAGAGGTAGAAAACGGCGACTTCAATCTGTTCCTCGCAAACCCGAATGGTGGGTCTGCCATCAGTTTTGCAGGTGCCGCAACAAGCTACAACGACCTGTCTCAACCCGTTGTAACGTTTACCATGACGGTACAAGATCCGACAAAGCCGATTGAACTGACCATCACGACACCAGATGGCGGACCAACAAAGTGGCAGATCGGAACCGACGGCGCCGACAACTTGACCTCATCAAACATCGACGACGTGATCCGCGGCGGAGATGGCGATGACACGATCGACCTGACCGGCGCGGGCAGGGACATTGTTGTCTTCGAGGCCGATCCCGCGGCCAATGGCACAGACACGATTACCGGGTTCACAATTGGTCCTGCTACAGATGTGACGGATGCGCTGATGTTCAGCGGTCTGGATGTCTCAACGCTGCGGGGCGATGGAACTGATGTGGAGACCTTAGCAGTCGGTGGAGCAATTGGCACCGATACCGGTTTCATCGGGTTGACCACCACGCTGGCGGACCTTGATGCGTATACACTCACCACTGCCATTGAGAGCCTTTCAGGTGCACTGGCAGGCGACGAAATCTATGTCCTCGCAACAGATGGGACCAACAGCGTTCTGGTCAGGGCAGACTATTCGGCCCCCGACACCGCCAGCGTACAAACAATTGCCCAATTCGACGGCTTGGCGGATCTGACCGGATTGAGTTCCGACAACATCCTTCACACCGACCCGACCGGCGCTACGGCCTGAACCGCGGGAAATACAGTGAACCGCGATGCCCGATGTCCGGGCATCGCACAATCAACCTCCCGGGGGGCGCATGACTCAGAATGGTCTTTTTCCTGTAAGCCGCGACCGACACCAGGCTCGCTATTGGCAACGTTTCACCTCGTACGGTTTCGCGCGTGAGCTCTCAGAATGTCCTGTCATTCACACAGAGCTTTGTCAGATCGCCGCGGCGTTCCCGATCATGTTTCGCAAGACCAGATCCGGCATCCGACCCTTTGCGGTATTCTCGCTGACTGCCGGACCGGTGCCATTCGTTTCCACGCAAGGACGCTGGCTGGCAAGCTATGTCCCGTCGATATTGCGCTGCTATCCTTTCAGCGCAGAGCCATTGACCGACACCCCACCAAATACCAACCAGCCGTTCCGCCTGCTGGTGGACGAGGCGTCAGGACTGGTGACCGATGATATTCGGGACGAACCATTCTTTACGACTGATGGAACCCTGACACCTGACCTCTGCGCGGTCTGCGCCTTTTTCCAAAGCCACACAACCGCCAACGCCGCGACACGTCGAATGTGCGACATCATTGATAAAATGGACCTCTTTAAGCCGTTGCTACATCACGATGGGATCGATCTTGAGCCGGAGTGGCTTGGGATCGACTTTGCGCGGATGGAAGCACTTTCGCAGCCGCACAAACTGCTTCTCATGAACAACAACGCCCTGGGACTGATCCACGCACATCAGGTCTCCCTCTCGCATTGTGCATGGGTGTTCAAAGCACAGCAAAAACAACTGCATCGATCACCAGATGCCGAAAGTCCGGAACTGAACGGGTTCCTGTGCGCCATGGCAAGCGCCCAGCAGTTGGAGGGCATCCATGCAGATTACTAAAAAACTCTGGAAGGTTCTGACCATTCTGATCCCTGCCACTCTGATATCGGCCTGTGAGCCGATTCCGGATCTGGTCCCGGTCGAGATGTCCTTCTCCGCAGGCTCAGCAGGGGCTGGGGCAACCCAACCTTCGGCTGCTCTTACCCAAAGTACATTTGGCAAACGCGTGCGGGACGCGGTTCAGACCAGTCCAACACTGGCGCAGAGCAATACAAGGCTTGAGGCGGCAAAGGCCGGGCGTGACGCTGCAAAAGGGGCATTCCTGCCAGAAGTTTCTCTGGGTCTCAACGCACGCTCACAACGCGTGGACTCGGATATTGCCGATACAACGCCTTATCTGCGCGTGTCACAGCTTGTTTATGATGGGGGTGCGGCCGCAGGCAACCTGACTGCAGCGCGGGCACGTGTTCTGGAAAGCCGGGGCGATCAACTACAGACCGCTTCCGCCACTGCACTGGCGGCGATCGAGACATACGTTCTGGTACTAAACCGACGAGAAATCGTAGAAATCTCGCGCCGCAATGTCGAAGTGCATGAAACAATCGAACAACAGATTGCCGATCGGACAGCCAGTGGCGCAGGATCAAACGCAGATGTTTTAACCGCACGCTCACGTGTCGCGGATGCCCGCACCCGCTTTGCTGATGCCAGAGCCCGCTCGGATCGCGCAAACGCACGGTTTCTCGAAGTTTTTGGCGCTCCGCCAGGCAGTCTCACAGCGCCCGTCCCCGCTCCGAATCTGTCCCGCAGCGATCTGCAGATCGTGCTCGACAGTCCTCAGATCAGGCGGGCCGACGCCACGCTGGCGGCCGCGAAAGCTGAGAGAGCAGCTGCACTGGCCCGTCGCCAACCAGATATCCGTGTTTCAGCCTTTGCTGATCAGGACGTTAATCGGGATGCCAATTTTGGCGTGGACCTCTCGGTCAACTACGAACTGGATAGCACGGGCAAACGCCGTGCCGCTATCGCTGCAGCTGAGGCGCAGGTTAAAGAGGCTGAGTTCGCACGCGAGACTCTGATCCGTGAAATCACAAGAGAACTCGACTTCATTCGCTCTGACCAACAAGCCGGAGCGCAGCGCCTGCGCGAGGCCCGGATTGCTGTTCGAGCCAACGCCGACAGTGTCGCCGCTACGCAAGAACAATTTACGATCGGCCGCAGCAGTCTGATCGAAATACTGGATGCTCAGCGCGACTATGTGAATGCACAGGAACGTTTGATTTTAGCCGAACAGAATTTTTTTCTCACCAACTACGCCGCACTTGGTCTGACCGGTGACATCGTGGATCTGCTGGGGATCAAGCTTACAAATTGGGATGGCTTGCAATGACCGAAAACGGTACCCCGTCCGGCCTCGACACCCTCTCCTCGCTGGAAGCGTGTGTGTTGCACGTTGCCACCACGCTGCAACGCCCATTGACGAAGGCTGCTCTGTACGCTGCGCATTCCAACCCGTCGGGTGCACTGACCCACCGGGACGTGATTACCGTTGCGCAGCAGGCCGGAATGCAGGCGGGTTTTGGGACCCGCAAACTCAAGGAATTCGATGGTAGCCTGGCTCCTGCAATCCTGCTGATGGAAGGAAACAAAGCAGTTGTCTATCGCGGGCGTGCAGAAAACAACGATCTTCTGATCTACGATCCAACCCTTGGCGAAGGCGTTGGCGCAGTCTCAGAGAGCAGCTTTGGTGAAATTTACACAGGCTATGCCATCCTGTTTCGCCGGGAACATCGCGAAGAGATTGCCGAGGGAAAGGTCAAACCAACGGGGCATTGGTTCTGGTCAGCCCTTGCGGCAAATCGCTGGTCTTACACTCAGGTTGCGTTGGCAGCAGCTTTAACGAACATACTGGGCTTGTCGACTTCGGTCTTTATCATGATCGTATACGACCGGGTCTTGCCAAACGAGGCAACGGAGTCGCTGATTGCCCTGACAATGGGTGTTTGCCTGGCGCTGCTATTCGACTTTATTCTGAAGATATTGCGGGCAGGATTTATTGATCGCGCCGGGCAAAACGCGGACAAATTCATGGGCCGCCGCATATTCGACCAGTTACTGAACATCAAAATGAAATCACGCACCGGATCAACCGGAGCAATGACAAGTACCGTGCGCGAGTTCGAAACGCTGAGAGAATTCTTCACCTCGGCGACACTGGTTGCGGTTGTTGATCTGCCATTCATCGGATTGTTTGTCTTCACCATCTACATGATCGGCGGATCGCTTGCACTGATACCCGCCTTGGCGGTGCCAATCGTGCTGTTGACGGGGTTGGCGGTTCAACCGCTACTCTCTCGCCTTGCAGAACAAAGCTTCTCGGACGGTCAGTCCAAACAGTCTGTCTTGGTCGAAGCCGTGACAGGTCTGGAAACCATCAAGACGACGGCCGCAGGACGACAGATGCGCTCGCGTTGGGAGGAGGCCGTCGCCCGCCAGTCAGAGCATGGAATGCGCAGCCGTGCGGTTACGCAGCTGGCTCTCAATCTGACAGGTTTTACACAACAGGCGGCACAAGTGCTGATCGTATTCTACGGCGTTTTCCTGATCTCGGATGGCCAGGCCAGCATGGGGGCCCTGGTCGCGTCGGTTATGCTCACCGGACGCGCATTGGCACCACTCGGCCAGCTGGCGCAGACGTTGACCCGCGTCAATCAGGCCCGGAGCGCGTTTCGAAATCTGAATGCGTTGATGCAAGCTGAAAGCGAACGCCCAGAGGGACGCAGTTGGATTAGTCGCCCCCGATTTGACGGGCGCGTCACATTCAACAATGTCCACTTTGCCTATCCCAATCAGGATGAGGATGCGCTGAAAGGTGTGAGTTTCTCCATCAATCCTGGCGAAAAGGTTGCGATCCTTGGTCAGATCGGATCGGGAAAAAGCACTGTCGCACGCTTGCTGCTGGGTCTTTACCAGCCCCGTGTCGGATCGGTGATGCTGGACGGGTTGGACCTCCGTCAGATTGATCCGGGAGATCTACGCCGTAACGTCGGATCTGTATTACAGGATATCTGGCTGTTCTCGGGCACTGTTCGCGAAAACATCACCAGCGGCGCCATTCGACCACGGGACGAGGATCTGATCTGTGCCGGGCGGATTTCCGGAGTAGAAGATTTCATTGCCAGACACCCGAATGGATACGACCTCAGGTTGGCCGAACGTGGCGAAGGCCTGTCGGGCGGTCAGCGTCAGGCCATCGCACTGGCACGGGCGCTGATCGGGCGACCGCCTGTTTTGCTGTTTGATGAACCCACCAGCGCAATGGACGTCAAAAACGAAGCCGAAATCATCCGAAGACTAAAAGAGGCAACACAGGATTCAACTATGGTGGTGGTCACGCATCGCACCAGCCTGTTGGAACTGGTTGATCGGGTCATAGTGATCGAAGACGGCAAGGTCGGAGCAGACGGGCCAAAGAGCCTGTTGACTCAGCATGCCCCCAAAAAGCGGAGGCATCTGAATGTCGCGGCATCCTGATCTCGACACCCTCGCGCGGGAGATGCGCGGGCGCTCTTCTTTACGTGGATCGCTGCTATTGTTGGTTATCTTGTCATGCCTCATCGCAGCCGGGCTGTGGGCCTATCACACCGAACTGGATGATGTGGTCAGGGCAGACGGGCGCGTTGTTCCCTCGGCTGACATACAACTGATCGAGGCAACAGAACCGGGCGTGCTGCAACAGGTGCACGTCCGCGAAGGGCAGATGGTCGACAAGGGCACGCTGTTGATGGAGTTCGATACCACCCAGATCGACGGTGAGTTGGGGCGGGAACAGCAGCGCGCTTTTGGCCTGATGGCTCGAGCACAACGGCTTTCGGCCGAGATAAACGGGACCGAGCTGCAATTTGACAACATCCTGATCAACGAGGCCCCAGAGGTGGTTCGTTCGGAAACTGCATTATTTCAGGGTCGACAAGCCGAATTGCTGGCTGAGATAGCCATTCTGGAACGACAGCGTCAGCAACGGCAGCGCGAGTACGAAGAGGGGTTGGTGGATCAGGTTACAGCAGATGAGACCCTAAAGGTTCTTGCCGAGGAGCGCGCGATGATGGCCCCGCTTGTGCAACGCCGTATGGAACCGGCCACAACTTTACTGGCGTTACGCCGAAGCGAGGCGGAATGGCAGGGACGCAAAATCAGGGCCAAGGCCGTGGTCAGCCGACTGGAAACTGGCCTGGTTGAAGTTGATGACAAGATTGCAGCAGCGCGCAGCAGGTTTCGCAGCGCGGCTTTAACCGATCTGGCTCTGGTCACCGCTGAATTGGCGGCTTTGAAACCCACCCTGCCCGCGCTTCGCAATCGTGCTTCCCGGGCTCAGGTTCGTGCTCCGGTCAAAGGTGTTGTCAATCGAATACACCGCACGACACTTGGCGGCTTGGCGCGCGGCGGCGAAGAGCTGATCGAGATCGTACCACTGGACGACACCTTGCTGGTCGAAGCCTATGTCAGACCTAGCGACATCGCGTTTTTGCACGCAGGACAACGGGTCAAGGTCAAGATCACGGCCTATGATTATGCGAGATATGGTGGCCTGAATGGAGAAATCGTCCGCATCGGCGCAGATACGATCACCCGATCCGAACGGAATGATGAAGAGGTTTTTGTCGTCGAAATACGGACCAGAAACGCAATTCTGGATGCAGGAGGTGTAGCAGTCGAAATCATTCCGGGAATGATCGCCGAGGTCGACATCCTGTCGGGGCGCAAATCCGTGATGGATTACCTGATTCAACCCGTATTGAAGATCAAGGACCAGGCCCTGCGTGAATAAAAACCAGCGCGGATTGGGGTTCTGACCGAGCAGTTGTACTTCGCTAGTAGCGGGTTCAAAACACAGGTGCGGGTCGGATGATTAGTCCTTGTGCACCTAAGGTAGCCCGGGCTGGTGCTGTTAGTTCTTTTGACCCCATGACAAAAGATCACCACGGTCAAACTATTTGCTTCTGAACCGCCGGAGATGGTTTGAGCATGCGGGTCAAGATACAATCCGACGGTCACCTATCGTATCGATCAGGGGCTGCAAATGGCGTTCATACCGACGCCACTTGGCCTTGGACGAAGAGTAGAGCGGCTGGCGCACCTGTTGCACACTGGCGGTTCTTACACGTCGCTTGCCCGAGTAGAACTCAAGGCAGGCATCGGTCCACTCCAGCCCGCAATAGTCGATGATCCCGCGTGCCACGCTGTCGATATCGTCCACCAGCTCCTCATAGCGGATGCTGTGAAAAGCGCCTTTGGGCAATGTCGCGTGCCAGTGGTTCATAAGACGCACGTAGTTGTTGTAATACCGTCCAAGCTCTTCCTGATCGTAGCTGTGCAACTGGCTGCGCTCGAAAAGGCGGGTATAGCAGGACAGACATATGTCCAACGGATCGCGATCGATATGGATGATCTTTGCGTTGGGCATGATCCCATGGATCAGACCGATCAACTGAAAATTCGCAGGCATTTTATCAACGACGTGACCAGCACCCGGCGCATGAAGAGACAAAGCATCCACATAGTCTTCAGCGCGGCGGATCAGGGTCTCATCAGTGACTGAGCGTACAGATCGCGGCACGTTCGATGCCCCATCATCCAGACGCCCAAAAAGGTTCTGCAGGTCGTTCAGTTCCCCGGCGCCGACCACCTCGGGATGTGCATCCAGAATTGACTCGGTCAACGTTGTGCCCGAACGCGGCATGCCAACCACAAAGATCGGCTTTTCACTTGAAATGGAGTTGCCGCGCAAACGTTCAATCATGGACTGGTCAAACGTGGCGATCAGGTCATCCGTCAGTTCATCGGTTTCTGATGGGTCGTAGGCAACAAGCGAGCGCTTGATCCGCGCCCCTTTCTCGTAATTCTCAAAAGCTTCATCATAACGCCCCAGCTTTTCATAGCAGTCACCCATTGCATAACGATAGGCGACCGCCTTTTGCGGCAGCATATCCGCAGCGTCCGGCAGGACGGCTTCCAGCTGCTGGAATACGGGACTTTCTTCGGTGACTTTTTCCAGCCGCGCCAAAGCGATCAGAGCGCTAAGCTTATCATCAGCCGATTCTGCCGCGGTCTCGAAATGCTGACGCGCAATCTCAAAATCGCCCTGTTCGATAGCCAGATGGCCCAATGCAAGCCGGCTTGCAGTCAGATCCGGCTTCAGCTCCATGGCGCGTTCATACAAAGCTGTCGCGCCCGCGACATCGCCCAAATGAGCCTTGGCCATCGCTGCCTGATGACACGCCGTTGCACTGTTTTCATCCAAGCGCAGTGCCTGCTCGGCTTCGATAAGGGCAAGCTTTGGATGGTTCTTCTCAAACAGAACCTGCGACAGACCAACAAAGCTGTCGGCTTTGTTCCCATCCAGTGAAATGGCGTTTCGAAACGCATTCTCTGCCTTGTCCAGATCGTTTTCGAGCATGAACAACCGTCCGAAATTCCGGTGCAGCTCGGCGTCACGCGGTGTCTGCTCCAACCGGTTTTCCGCAACGCTGCGGGCCTCGGACAGTTTTTCCACCTCAATCAGCACCGAGATGAGATTGTTGGCCGTCTCGGCAGATGACGGATTGATCCTCAGCGCCTTTTGATACAGCAGTGCCGCCTTATCCCGATCACCGTTGTCGCGCGCGATGCTTCCCAGATTGTTGATCGCGCGGTCGAATTCAGGGGCCAAAGCCAGCGCACGTTCCTGAGACGCTTCTGCCTGATCAAGATGGCCCTGATCATAGTAGACCAAACCGAGATTCGAATGTGCCGCGGCGCTGCCGGGTACGATTCGCGCCGCGCGCTCTCCAATCTCTCGTGCCTGATCCAATTGACCGGCACCGCGCAGTACTTCGGTGAAGTTCGTCAGGAAGTTTCCATTCTCAGGCTGCAAACGCACGGCCTCACCAAGCGCTTTGACGGCGGGATCAAGCTGGCCGGTTTGAAATGCGATCAATCCCAGCATGTGATGCGCCGGTGCAAATTGTGGTGCCGCGCGAACGATCTCGGAGAACAGACCCACAGCAGGTTTGAGATGTCCCTTTTCATAGTGAGACATGCCCTGTGAGAACGCATCCTGCACCGAAAGCTGTTGCTGCCTTGCCATTAGTGTTACCTCATTCCTGCAGCGTTTTTGACCTGCAAAAGCGCATGTTTTTTGGATCGACCAGCTACTCGTAGAGCATTCTTATAGCCCAGTCTATTGGCCAGATTTTCCGGATAACACCAAGTATCAAAACGATATGTAGTGTGTGGTATGTGCAATACCGCAAAATATTTGAAAGGTTTATACAAAAGTCACATTTGTGCCCAGCTTCGCAGCTAGCTAGCTAATTTACCTATAGTAAACAAATAAAATTCCGAGGGGGTTTTCGGAAAATGAAGAGTAGCGCAATAAAGCGCCCACACACTCGTGTGGCGCGCGGGGGTCGTATTGTGAAATGGAAAGGGCAAGTGGCGAGTGTTGCGCCGTCGCTGTTCCTTGTTTCGGCTTCTGTTGTGGCATTGTCGGTTGGAACTGCGCAATCGCAGGTCATTTCGACGACACAAAACACCCGAGCAGTTGTTTCCACCGATGTGGATACCACAATTACGGCAACCGGAGCGGTCAACCTGACCACCAGCGGCGGTCCGGCCGTTCTCATTGATACGGACTATTCCAGCACAGCGATCAACAACGGCACAATTTCGGGCCCCTCTTCGGCCAGCGCCACCGGATTCGGTGTACTTCTGGACGGGGATCTCAGCGCGACCGGTGAGATCATCAACAATGGCACGATAGCTATCAACGCCGGCAGCAGCACCTATGGGGCGGCATTTGGTTTCCTGATGGGCGGAGACTATAACGGTGCATTTGTGAACACCGGCACCGTCACTGCGAATGCACAGGCCACGAGCAGTGGAAGCGCAAGCGCACTTGGCGCGTTGTTCACAAACGGTGTTGAGTCGACAGGTTCAGTTTTCAACTCGGGCACAATTTCAGCCACCGCAAGCGCAGCTGGAACCAGCGATGTTTCTGCACTTGGGCTTGTGTTCGTCGGCGATGTCGGCACGAATATCGACAACAGCGGCACGATCAGCGCCACTGCTGAAAACGGCTCGACCCTCGAAGCCCGCACGATCCTGATTACCGGGGCGCTGAATGGCGATGTCAACAACTCGGGCACGCTGCAGGCCACCGCGACCAACAACGGCACCAATGCCGAGGCTATTGCCGTTGAAATTCAGGGCAACGCCAACGGCAACTTGATCAACAATGGCAACGTGCAGGCAGTTGCAACCGGGCAGACGACGGCCACGGCCTGGGCCTACCACCTGGAAAGCGATCTGAACGGAAGCTTCAACAATACCGGAACGATTACGGCAACGGCGACTGCGACGTCTGGCGAAGCTGATGCCGCAGGACTGTATGTAGAAGGCGATACGACCGGAAACGTGGTGAACAGCGGTTCAATCAACGTTCGCGCCAACGCAAGCTCATCGGCCACCGCCGCCGCCGTCTATCTGTCCGGCGATTTCGATGGCAGCTTTTCCAACACCGGCTCTATCTCGGTTGTCTCGAACTCAACCGACGACGAAGGCGTTGCCAATGGTCTCTACGTGAGCGGAGCCATGACCGGTAACATCGTCAACGGGGGCAGCATCGATATTCGGGCCGAGGGCGTTTCTTCGGCGACAGCAGCAGCCTTTGATATCCGTGGTGGCCTGACCGGTAACTTCGTCAACACCGGGACTGTAACCGTTAACGCCACAGACACCACTGATGACGAAGCCGAGGCCTATGCCCTGACCGTGCGTGGTGGCATGGATGGCGATATCTTTAACAGCGGCACCATTGCTGTCCGGGGCGACGGCTACTCATCGGCGACAGTCGCAGGATTCGAGATTCGCGGTGGACTGGAAGGCAACTTTCACAACACCGGATCGATCACTGCCATTGCGACTGATGAAACCGAAGAAGCTGAAGCCTATGGCCTGTATGTCAGCGGCGGCATGACTGGCAATATCGTCAACTCCGGATCGGTTCAGGCGATCGGACATGCGTACTCTTCTGCGACCATTGCCGGCTTTTACATCACAAGCGGCCTGACCGGTGATTTCAATAATTCCGGTTCAGTGACCGCTATTGCCACAGATCAGACCGATTCCGCCGAGGCGTATGGCCTGTATGTCTCAAGCGGCGTGGACGGTAACGTCACCAACAGCGGGACGATCTCGGCTACGGCATTTGCCGAAGAGGATGGAGCTTATGCGTATGGCATATACTCATCCTCCGATGTGAATGGCGATTTCGTCAACACCGGCGCACTGATTTCACAGGCGACGGAAACCGCTGACTTTGCATCTGCTGCCGGATTCTACAGTGGCGGCGATGTGACAGGGAATGTCGGCAACAGCGGTTCGGTGGTTGTGCGCGCGTTGGGACAGACCTCTGCCTCTGCCCGCGGTTTCCATTTCGGCGAGGGGCTGGACGGAGCTTTCTTTAATTCGGGCACCATCGACGTAAGATCGGTTAGCGCCGCTGCTCGGTCACGACCTGTTCCCCCTCCACCACCATTTGCAGTTGTCCCACCGGATGCGAGCGGCGTCTTCGTAGACGGCGGCGTCTCGAGCGATGTCATCAACACTGGTTCCGTCGCAGTGCGTCACGATGCAGTGACCGAGGCAAATGCCGCAGGCTTCTACATTGGTGAAGATCTTGATGGCAACTTCGTAAACCAGGGCTCCATCTCTGTCTCGGCCAACTCGAGCGATGACGAGGGCGTCGCCACCGGGTTGTATGTTGGCGGCGCAATGACCGGAAGCATCTTCAACTCCGGCAACGTCAACATTCGTGCGGATGGGGTATCGTCAGCTACGGCGATCGCATTCGATATACGCGATGGGCTGACAGGCGATTTCGTCAACACCGGAACGATTACGGTGCATGCACGCGATGTCGTGGATGATGAAGTCGAGGCTTTTGGACTTCAAGTTCGCAATGGCATGACCGGAAACATCATCAACACTGGCACTGTCGACATTCGTGGCGAGGGTTATTCCTCGGTCACTGCGACAGCCTTTGAAATCAGCGGCGATTTCAACGGAACCTTCCGCAACAGCGGAACGATCAGTGCCGTCGCCATCGACCAGACGGATGAGGCTTATGCCTATGGTCTGTATGTCAGCGGCGAAATGGATGGTGATATCATCAACACCGGCACCATCTCGGTCCGAGGTGAGGGGAATTCTTCAGCAACCGTCGCAGGTATATACATCCGCAATGGCCTTGAAGGTAACTTTGTGAATTCCGGTTCAATCAGCGCAGTCGCGACTGACGAAACGGAAGAAGCAGAAGCCTACGGCCTGTATGTCAGAGGCGGGATGACCGGCAATATCGTCAACACCGGCTCGGTGAGCGCCCGAGGAGAGGGTTACTCATCTGCGACCGTCTATGGATTCTATATCCGCAACGGACTTACCGGAGACTTCTTCAATTCCGGCTCCGTCAATGCCTTTGCACAGGACGAAACATCCTCGGCCGAAGCCTATGGCCTGTATGTCAGTGGTGGGTTCGAAGGCAATGCGATCAACAACGGCGTCATAACCGTGCAGGCGATCGCCGATGAATCCCAGGCCTATGCATATGGCATCTACTCATCCTCAACGCTGGATGGTGACTTTACCAATACCGGCACGATCTCGGCACAGGCAACTGCACCCGATTCTTTTGCTTCGGCAGCCGGTTTCTATGCCGGTGCGCTTGTAAGTGGGAACATCGCAAACAGCGGCACGATATCAGCGCAGGCGCAGGGTCTTGGCTCTGAAGCGCAAGCGTATGGCATCTACGCGAGCGGAGTAGACGGCAACGTTTCGAACAGCGGAGCAATCACGGTTAAGGCCGATGGTGAAACCTCTGCAACAGCAGGCGGTGTCTATATCAGCAACGCGTTAGCGGGCAGCTTCACCAATGCGGGTTCGATCAACGTGACCTCCACGGATGCCACGGACGAGGCCGAAGGATATGGTCTCTATGTCGGGGACGATGTCGCGGGCGACATCACCAACAGCGGCTCCATCACTGTTTCAGCCAAGGGTGAAACAAGTGCGTCAGCTTATGCAGGCGCCATCCAGATCAGGGACGGCTTTGACAGCACGCTCTCGAACTCTGGCACCATCAGAACCACCAGTGTTTCAGGTGCAGATGATGCTACCGCGCGTGGCGTCTATGTGCGTGGTAACACCGGGGGTCGCGTTGCGAACACCGGCAGCATCATGGTTCGGGCCGAAGGTGCCAAGAATGTCAGGGCGCAGTCGATCCTGCTCTATGATGAAGTCACCGCAGACATCTCCAACACAGGCACCATCAGCGCCGCTGCAGCAATAGCGAACGGCACTGACGATGCCGAAGCGCTGGCCGCAGGTATCTGGGTCGAGAATATGCAAGGCACGTTCTCAAACACCGGATCTATCACGGCAAGCGCAACGGGTGGTCCTGCTGCGAACGCATATGGTCTGTATTTCGAGAACTTTGACGGCGTGATTACGGATGTGGGAACCATCTCGGCCACTTCCGACGGCGGTGATGCTTATGCGATCTATCTGGGAACCGGCAAAGGTGTCCTGAACGTAGATACGAAAGACAACATCTCGGGCCGGATCCGTGTGGGTGATCACGATGTGAATCTGGACGCACAAGGGGGTAGCAAAGTTTTCAGCTTTGAGGACGCTGCACCAACTGTGGGAACATTCACCACCAAGATTTCGGATCAGGACTCTGCCTGGTTTGTCCAGAACGAAGGTGGGGCAGCTCCGGTATATGCTGTCGTTGACGGGACCGACGTTGCAACGCCGGGCGATGTCGTCGCCATGTTTGGCAGCGTAGTAGGCAGCAGCGGCAATGCGCTGCAGTTCCAGCAGGCCCCGCAGGTAACACAGGGTGTTTCGTTCAGAAATGCACCCGGTGCAACTTTCGGTGGGTTCCGCCCGTTTGCAATGATCGACGCAGAATACCGCGAGTTCGAGAATGATCCTGACGTCAAAACCGATGTGAAGCTGTTCAACGGCAGTGCCGGACTTTCTGGCCAGACAGAAAACGGCATTGCACTGGCTTTTGGTATGGGCGTGTTCACGGCCGATGGTGATAGCCGCACGACCGACTTTGACACCACCGGCTTCTATCTGGATGCAGCGGTGGGTCGCCAGTTTGGCGCGTTCACGGTTGAGGCCGGTCTTGGTTACGGCTGGCTTTCGACTGATCGAACACGTCAGATCACGGGCAGCGCCGATGCAAAGGCAGATTATGACAGCACACTGCTGACTGCACATATCGGTGTTGAGCGCGCGTTCGATGTCAGCGACAATTTCGGGCTGATCGGTTTTGCTGACGCCAGATATACGAATCAGAAGGATGATGGTTACACGGAAACCGGCTCGGTTGCGAATGCTACTGTCGGAGACATCACGACCGAGGTGATCGAAGCCCGGTTGGGTGCCGAAGTTGAAAAGCAATTCAACAATGGCGGAGTTCTGTCAGGCCAGCTAAGCGGTGTGCTGCGCCGTGGTCTGGGGGATTCGCAGGCTGATGTCTCCGTCTTCTCATCAACTCAGAATGTGATCTTTGCATCGACAGATTTTACCGGTGCAAGCGTCGCGGTGGGTTATGAGAAAGATCTGGTTCAGGACATGCTGTTAGAGCTGAAGGCCGAACAGGAGATCGGCGACAATGCTCAGGGCCCGTTCTTGCGCGCCGGTCTTAAGTGGTCGTTCTAAAACAAAAATCTCTGCGGCACCTGCCCGGTGCCGCAGGGGCAAATTCCTGATGACAGCGCCCTCCTACCTAACGCTGTGTTTATATAAATCGAAACATGGCTGAATAAGGGCTTGTCTCAGACGAGGTGCCTGAGCTAACCAAAGGTCACGCAGGGGAGTCCCACCGAGGGGACTGAGAGGCTGACGGGGCATTGCCCGGCGACGCGACCCTTTGAACCTGACCCAGTTGATACTGGCGTAGGAAGCTAGGGCGCGCAGGCCACGGATCCGGGCAGGCGTTCTCCGAACAGGGGGCCGTACACCCTCTCGTTTCCCCAAGCCAAAACTCATCTGGTGTCTTTTTGAGTTGAACTGCTTGAGGAGCACCATCATGAATGTCCCCAATCCCAAGATCACCACTGGTGAACTGCCTGCATCGCGTAAGATCTACGTGAATGGCACACTGCATCCGGATCTCCGCGTGCCGATGCGCGAGATTTCGGTCCATCCCACCGCTGGCGAGCCACCGCTGCCGGTCTATGACAGCTCTGGCCCTTACACGGACCCGAATATTATCACTGACATTCGACGAGGCCTGACCCCGTTGCGCCGCAAATGGATTGAGGCGCGCGGTGATGTCGAGGAGTATGAAGGGCGCGAGATCAAACCCGAGGATAACGGGTTTGTAGAAGGCGACCGCCTGACGCCCGAATTTCCGGTGCGCCCGCGGCCTCTGCGCGCAACAGATGGCAAGGCGGTGACGCAACTCGCCTACGCCCGCGCCGGTATCGTGACACCAGAGATGGAGTTCATTGCCATCCGCGAGAACCAACTGCGCGAGGCGGTGGCTGAGCAACGCGAAGGCAATGATTGGGGTGCCAACATTCCGGACTATGTGACCCCAGAGTTTGTTCGGGATGAGGTCGCTGCAGGTCGCGCGATCATCCCCGCCAATATCAACCACCCCGAAAGCGAACCGATGATCATCGGGCGCAACTTTCTGGTCAAAATCAACGCCAATATGGGCACTTCGGCTGTTACCTCTTCGATGGAAGAGGAAGTGGACAAGATGGTCTGGTCGATCCGCTGGGGCGCCGACACGGTCATGGACCTTTCCACCGGCCGCAACATCCACAACACCCGTGAATGGATTATCCGCAACAGCCCGGTTCCGATCGGCACCGTGCCGCTCTATCAGGCCTTAGAGAAGGTGAACGGTATCGCCGAGGACCTGACATGGGAGGTGTTCCGTGACACGCTGATCGAGCAGGCGGAACAGGGCGTGGATTACTTTACCATCCATGCGGGCGTGCGCTTGCACATGGTTCCAATGACGGTGAACCGGGTGACGGGCATCGTGTCGCGCGGCGGATCGATCATGGCCAAGTGGTGCCTGCATCATCACAAGGAAAGCTTCCTGTATGAGCATTTCGATGAGATTTGTGACATCTGTCGGGCCTATGATGTGTCTTTCAGCCTCGGTGATGGCCTGCGTCCGGGGTCGATTGCCGACGCCAATGATGAAGCACAGTTTGCCGAGCTTGAGACGCTGGGAGAGCTGACCAAGATCGCCTGGGCAAAGGACTGTCAGGTAATGATCGAAGGCCCGGGCCATGTGGCCATGCACAAGATCAAGGAAAACATGGACAAGCAACTGGAGTGCTGCCACGAAGCGCCTTTCTATACGCTTGGGCCCCTGACCACCGATATCGCACCCGGTTATGACCACATCACCAGTGGCATTGGTGCGGCGATGATTGGCTGGTTTGGCTGCGCGATGCTCTGCTATGTCACGCCCAAGGAACATCTGGGGCTACCGGATCGGGACGATGTGAAAACCGGCGTCATTACCTATAAGATCGCCGCTCATGCGGCGGATCTGGCAAAGGGACTTCCAGGCGCGCAACGCCGTGACGATGCCCTGTCGCGTGCCCGGTTTGAATTCCGTTGGGAAGATCAGTTCAACCTGTCGCTCGACCCCGACACCGCGCGCGAATTCCACGACCAGACCCTGCCGAAACAGGCGCACAAAGTCGCTCATTTCTGTTCGATGTGCGGGCCGAAATTTTGCTCGATGCGGATCAGCCACGACATTCGGTCCGAGGCGCAGAAAGAGGGGATGGAGGCGATGGCCGCCAAGTTCCGGGAAGGTGGAGATCTTTACCTGCCTGTTGAAGACTGACCGATATGGTGAGACCGGTCCAACCGGTCTCGCATCCGTCTGAAATCCGGACCTAGGAGATGTTACATTGAACACCTAAATAGACCGCATCAGGCAAAAAACAGGGTTTACCGGTGACTAACGGACTGAGCGAGCAACACAGCAACGCCATAAAATATTGGGCAAAGCAGCATTCAATTATTCGAAAAGTGATCCTCTTCGGCAGCCGGGCTCGTGGTACGCATTCCGCAAACAGCGACTTTGATCTGGCAATACAAGTGTTCCCGGCCAGCCCGCATCATTATGCTCAGATGGCCTATATGGACTGGCATGACCGCCGGGTGGAAGATCTGGAAGCTGCGCTGAATCACAGGGTTCAGCTTGAGTGGTTTGCACCGGGGGCAGGACTGGCCATCGAAAGATCGATAAAATCCGAAGGCGTCACGGTTTTTTTTCGTCAGTACTTCGAAGACGAGGCCGGTTAGTTGTTGCGTATGCGGCTGACTTGACCCGCAAAGCTTCGAAAACTGGTGCAGCGACTGCCGAAACGGTTGGCGAAGCCCGAAGGGCTTCAGCCAGTCACTGTAAAGACGGTGCTGAGTATCCACAACGCAGCGGCCAGCAATGCAAAGGTCGCTACCGTGGATACTCCGAAACCCAGCACATTGGCATTGCGATACGGGCGCATCAGATTGTCAAACCCTGATTGGTTCAGGGGCCCTTCACTCACCTTAAGTTCTGCAATGAAGCGAGACATCATGGGGGTGTTTCTGGCAATCAGCGTACCCAGACCACGGCACATGATCCACAACGTTGGCAGGAGGGGCGGAATACAGGCAATGCTCAGCACAATGGCAGCCGGGACACCACCCCCACGGAACGGACCTACCAGGTTCACCCAGTCGTTACTTACGCTCTCAGGTGTCAAAACCATGATCGCATAGAGAACGAACACCATCAGAAACGGGATAATCAGCGCAAGTACAAGCCCGATCGCCGCAATGCAGACCAGCCCGGCGACGATGGCCACATCACCGGCATCATGCCATCGCAACGCGCTGAGAATTTCGACCATCGCGACAAACGCAAGCCACGCACTGACGGCGATAAATAAGATGAAGATCAACATCGCTCCGTGGGTCGCACCCAGATTACCCAGATACCCCAGCACAAATGCCGCACACAGAGCCAAACCAAGCACAAAGGCCATCTTGCGCTCGTTCGGCACCAAAGTGACCAGGAAACCGGACATCATAAACAGCCCAGTGTTTTCGAAGACTCGACTATGCACAATCAGAAACACACCGTAGCCGATCTGATACGCCAGATCATAATAAGTGTCCGATCCCCCAAAGAAACGGGCACTCAGCTTGTCCCGATCTACTGCCGCCGCAACAAACGCAAACATGGGCAGCACGCTGATGGCTGCCTGAAACCAACGCTTGTTCGCTGGTACGTCATCGTTGAAAAAGCTCCACGCTCCGTAGGTTGTGATATCAAAAAGCGCCCATCCCAAGTAGATTGCACTGACCACAAAGACTGAGGATAGCCCAAGTGCCCAAGCCATCGTTTTCAAAGTAAACGGACTTTCGCCGTAGCGGAGACTAAACAACATCGTTGGGTCCGCGCTGGGGTCAATGAATGTGTAAGGCCCACGCAACAAATACAGGCCAATGGTCCCCTGCCGGGTTTGTGGGTTCGCGATCAGGTCGATTTCTATCGGCCGCGGATTGCGAGACCGTAACCCCACTAATACTGCGAATAAGCCGGCGACCAAAACGATTGAATTCATTGTCATAAATAAGATCCGAACTGATGCTCTGGATTCTCTCTCATCCGAGAAGGTGGTGAAATTAAGGCTCGTGTCCGACTATGAGAATTCTAAGTTCAAATTGGACCTTTTCATCAATCCGCAGGTTGGGTGGTATCAATCAGGCATACAGCGCTGCATGAGCGACGTTTGCTCGTTTCAGTAATCATAGACCCTGACAAAAATCGGCTCGGGTGCAGGAATCGGATGGAGGCCCGAATATGGTTTGTGCGCAGGCAGCAGGAAAACAGGCCAATCGACAACGCCATCCAAACGCACGCGATTTGGCCCTGGTTTCAACAGCACCGGCAGCTGTACTGGTTCGTCCTCGACCAACAATGACACCGCCACAGGTTGCCCGCTTTTGTCGAACAGTCCGAACTCCTGCTCAAGAGGCGTTTCGAACGTCACTTCGCTGACATCCGAAAAGCGAACTCCCGGAACGCCAATGTTCGGCGCAACCCGAACATAGGAGTTTTTAAGAAACGGTTTCATCAGCTCGCGCAGTTTTTGGGTTCGGTAGGTGTCAATGATCAAATGCGGCGGTACGGCACGCAGTTTGCGCATGAAGTCCGAAGCTTCGCCTTCGGTATTCGCGATGTGAACCTGTCGCGTATCAAGCCACCGGCGCTGAGATTCCGCGTGGTTTGACAGCATACCGATACCATCAAAGTACTTTTCGTTGGGCCCAAGCAGAGTTTCGACCTGCCGGATGAGATCAATCTCAGCCCGGTTGTCGTGTTCAATATACGTGATGTTGCGGGCAAAGCTGAGAAGAACGGCAACGATCCATACCGCATGGATCAATCTGGCCTGAAACTTGCCGCGTGCCGCGTAGTCCAGTGTGGCCGGGGCCCAAAGGCACAGAAACGGGATCACCATGATAAACACATAGGGCCAGGGCTGATTATGGCGTGCAATCAGCACGATCATGACAAGGGTGAAAACCAGCGCAACCCTATGCCCGGACGTCAGCGTCCTCCATCTGTAGAGACTTGCCAGCAGTCCAAAAGCGGCGAGCAGATAAGGAAGCAGATTTCGCTCGATCGTCTGCCCATAAAACATGCCCAAAGTGGTGTAATAGACATGTCCGCTTGTGGCGACCCTGAGCGGACCTTGGAAAAGAGAGGTCAGTATCGTCAGACTGTCCCAGCCACCGAACGCGACGCTGTAGACAAGAATGGGAATGACCCACCCGGCGACCAGCATTAGGCCGCGCCTAAGTGCAGTTAGTGGATCCAGACGCAAAAGCACCTCAACCACCAGTCCAAGGCCAAGCGCGAGATTGAAGTAAACCGCCTTTTGCGTCGCGATGAAGGCAAGCCCGCTGAACAATCCGGCGATCAGAATAGTCTTTGCGCGCGATATGTCTCGGGACACGATCCAATACAGCGCAGCAGTTGCGAAAAACAGCGCCAGAGACTCGGATCGGGTACGAAATACCCGCTCGATAAAGGTTGAAAAGCTGAGGGCCAGCAGAATGACCAGCAACGCGCGGACCCGGTCCTGCCCCAGTTTCCGCGCGATGCCATACAGCAGGGCCAGCGTTCCGCAGGCCAGCAAAGCGGTCTGTAAGCGGCCGATCATGATGGCCGACACCGCATCCCAACCCAGCCAGTGCGCCGGTTTGTAAAACACCGCATAGCCGACCGCCTTGGACGGCCAGATCGTATTAAAGAACCCATTACGCAGATATTTGGACTGCCCGAACTGCCAGAATTCGTCCATCACGAACTGGGTGTTGAACGCGAAGAACACCAAGAAGCCGAGCTTGGCGCAGAGTGCAACGCGTATGGCCCACTGATAGCGCAGCATAGGGTCACTGGTTTCACCAGCACGGGCGTATTGCAGATCTGAGGCTTGCAACGTCTTACTCAACTGGCGCGTTTAAGCTGGCTTTTCTTTCCTTCGATCATTTCCATCCGTCCGCGCGGCACCCGCGTCCGAGCGTTCCAGGCTTCGTCAATTTCGGTTTGCTTTGGCGGCAATGCACTGGTCACCGCTTTGTCACCACGGATGATCGACAACAGGAAATTCTTGAATGCGTTTACCGAACGCAGGCCTTCCTTGGGATTTGTAACCGCCTGCAGCGCTTTGCGCACCATATAGGTCGGACGGAAGTGGAACTTGCGCACTGCGTATTCGCAAAAATCCTCAAGATCCTTGGGCGACAGGCCAGGCAGGTCCAGAACACATCGGTGCTGACCATCGGGATTCAGCCATTCGTCGAAATTGGTTGTGGCCAGATAACCGCCCTCCTGTGCCCATTCATAGGCACCGGTGCCCGGATAAGGCATCACCGGATAGAACTGGGCACTGTCGGGATTCAGTTCTTTGGCCAGCACAAGGGTCTTGGCCAGCGTCTCTTTTGTTTCACCGGGGAATCCAACCATAAAGCAGCCGTGGACGAGAATACCCAGCTTGCGGCAGTTCTCCATAAAGTCCTTTTGTTGCTGCAGTGTCTGACCCTTGCGCATGTTGATCAGCAGGGTCTGGTCACCGGATTCAAACCCGGTCGCACATTGCCGAAGCCCGGCTTCTTTCAGGGCTTTCAACGTTTCGTAATCGACATTGACGCGGATGTTGGCAAACCATGGCAGCGTGATACCGGCCTCTTTGACCAGCCGGGCAATTTCCTGTGCCCGGACCCGGTCTGAGGTAAAGGTGTCATCCTCGAAAACGATCTCTTGAACTTCAGGCATGTTGTCCTGAATCCACTTCATTTCGTTCACGACATCTTCGGGCGACCGACACCGATAGCTGTGGCCATGCATCACCTGCGGATAGACGCAGAAAAAGCACCGAGCCTTACAGCCCCTACCACCAATCAGCATGACCATTGGCTGGTTCGCGATCGTGAACAGATAGTTCTCAGGTGTCAGGAATTGCTTGTAAACCGGTGCCACCCAAGGCAACGCATCCATATCACTGATAAGGGTACGATCACCGCTCCGCTCCGAACTATCGCCCGATCGCCACGCCAAACCGTCGACCGACGAAACCGGCTGCCCCTGCTCAAGCGCCTCGGCAAGCTCGGAGATGGTAAAGTCGTATTCGCCAATCGCGACAAAATCCAAGGCCTGGCTTTGGGTCAGGGCCACTTGCCACTCAGCCGTTACATGGGTTCCAGTACAGCAGAACCTGGCCTGTGGCAGAGCAGCCTTGAACAGATCAACGGTTTCCAGATCATGGTTAACACTGGGGGTTGATGTTTCGATCACCACCAGCTCGGCGTCGAAGTCACGCAATCTGCCGATGGTGTCCTCGCGCGACAGCTCGTCAGCGGCGCAGTCCAGCAACAGACATTCATGGCCTCGCGACATTGCCAATGCAGTGGCATGCGCCAACCAATAGGGATAGTATAACGTCCCCGATTTGATCACCCCGGGACTGCGTTGAGACCTGGAAAAACGCCAGTCTCTGAGAGGCGGATTTACAAAGGCGATTCGCATTGCGTTGGTCCCTTTCCGTGTGCGGGTATTGATGTCTTTCCCACGCCAGACAACCATTGTTCAAGCAGTTGATAACCCGAGTTCAGGGCCGCAATCTGCGTTGACCGGATCGACGAGATCTGGACCGCATCTTTGGTTGGCTGGTCAAGCTTTTGCAGCACCGTATCGGCCCAGCAGGGGTCATTCAGTTCAACCACACGGTCCTCGTACCCAGCCTGCTTGCAAAAGGCGCGGACCTTGGCCGCGTAGTTCAGAGCAACAAACGGCGTGCTGCTGTTCGAGGCGAAAATCACCGGATGAAGCCGCATTGAAATAAGCGCTGACGATGCAGCGATATGGCCCTGCACCTGAGAAGGCAGCAGTTCCTCGGTTTCAATACATTCGATGTCGCAGCCCGTCTTTTGGACGATCTGTTCGGCAAAGGCGCGATCTTCAGGATTCATTGTCGGCAGCATGGCCAGTTCGCGCCCGGCTTCGGTCAATCGGGTGACCAGTTTGGTCCAGTTCTGAAAGCTCTCGTCGATCTTGGCCTGATCCAGTTCATACAGGTTCTCGAAATTGGCCCAGGCGCAGGGGGATATCAGTATGCGGTTCGCAGATGCCGTGACCGGTGAGGTTGGCAGCAAAAGCGCCGGATCGGCCGCCGTGCTTGCATGATTCAAACCACAATCCTGCAGCAACTTGGTCGAGGCATCATCGCGGGTAATGACAAGGGATCGGCGACCCAAAGCCAATCGCGTCAACCGGCGGGAAAAACCTCGCTGCAATGGCCCGACCCCGATACAGAACACACCGGTTCGCGTGCGAAACAACCGACCAAAGGCAAAAAGCGAACAGACGACCACGTGCTTGGGCAAGCTCAGGTCATGCAACCATTGCCCACCTGAGATAAAGATGCCCTGAAATCCCGAAAACACCACAAGGCTGCGCAACGCATCAGGTATAAGGGTAAGGGGCTGAACCGCTCGCGAGCTGCTGGCCGGGGCCAGCGCATCCAGAATGACACGTTCCCGCGCTTCTTTGCTGGCCGGCAGCGGACGGGTGTCAATTCCACTTGGTCCGAAGGCAATCAGATATGGGTCCACCGCATTTCCGGGCTGGGACAGGAATTTCTCCAGCCGTTCGGACACCGCGCAAAGAATTGCCTCATCCCCTTTGTTTCCCGCGTTCTTGAGCGCAATCATCCCAACGCGACGGCGTTTGCGGCGCGCATCGGGATTGTCGCCGCTGATGAACAGCCCGGCGATCTGACCCAAACCGTATGCAAGATGCGTCATGGCAAAAAGGGCGGTCAGTCGCAGCCAAAGCGCCGGTTTTCTGACCCCAATGCACAAGACCAGGGAAACAGCCGCAATGCAGATCAAGTAAATCGGCAGCACCAGCAGTACCAATGGCGGGACAAGAAACACCGGCGACCAGGCGTTCGGGTGACGTCTGATCAGCCAGGTACGGCCTTTTCCATAGGCGTACATGTTCTTTGCCCAGCTTCTCAGATCAGCACGCTGATGATGCACGACAACTGCATCCGGAATTGCCACCAGCGACTGCCCCATGTCACGCAACCGCCGGGAAAGGTCTTCGTCCTCTCCCATGCGCGCGAAACGCGGGTCGAAACCGCCCGCCCGTTCAAGCGCTTCTCTTTTGTACAGCACATTGAGCGTTGGAATATGCGGTACCGTTGCTTCAGACATGGGTATCTGTCCCTGCAAAGAACCGCGTGAACCTACATAGGATGAAAGCATGATAGCCAGCGCATCATAATGTGTGCTCTGGCCCGCTGGCGGTGCATTGCCTCCACCCACTGCGGCAACGTCGAGCCGGGTTGCCGCATTCAGCAGGTTCTCAAGCCAGTGCGCAGGGGCCTCACAATCCGCATCCAGAAAGGCAACAAACTCGGTACTGGCCGATCTCCAACCGACATTCCGGTTCTTGCTGATCGAACGCGTGGCACTGGTGATGACCCTAAGGCCGGGAAAGGCCTCAATGGCGAGCTTGACCGTCTCGTCGGTCGACCCGTCATCAACCAGTATCACCTCGGACGGTGCGCGGTTTTGTTGATGCAGTGACCTCATGCACATGCTGATTGTCTGTGCGGCATTCCGAGCGACAACGATAACGGTCGCCTGTGGCTGTGACGTTTCGGTCATGCCAGCACCCTCCGTTTCGTAAACGCTGGGGCCATCAGAAGCGGCGCGATGATAGTCATGCTGGCAAAACCCACGACCCGCAGTGCAAGCGCAAACTCTAATGCCTTTTCAAAGCCATAGCCCAGAAACGCCAATACCCCGGACCAGCCCCACTCCTGAAGGCCCAGATTTCCCGGCGTGAATGCGGCAAGCTGTGTGGTCTGAACGATGGTAAAGCCCTGGGCCGCGTCCAGCGACGAAATCGAGTACCCAAGGGCAATCACAACCAGTGGCGCTTTGACCAGTATGGATAGATAACGCAGGACCGAAAGGCCATAAAGCTGGGATACCGTCGACGCGGAACATATCCGCGCGATACCACGATCATCCTGCAGAGCCGGATGTTCTGCCAATCTAGGATGAAGCCTGCGCAATACGGGGATCAGATGATCCA
This sequence comes from Ruegeria arenilitoris, assembly GCF_013030265.1. Taxonomy (GTDB): domain Bacteria; phylum Pseudomonadota; class Alphaproteobacteria; order Rhodobacterales; family Rhodobacteraceae; genus Ruegeria; species Ruegeria arenilitoris_E. The sequence goes on along the minus strand of NZ_WPZQ01000005.1, from coordinate 251,587 downwards.
GTTGCATGGACGCCAGCATGCCTAGACTGAGAACAATGATGGTGCAGGTAATCCAAGTTATTGCGCCACCGCCAATGGTCCATGTGATCAGGGTTCCCAGTGCCATACATATCAGGACAGCCACGTCAAAGAACTGCTCGAAAACCGAGCTGCCCGCCCCGCGAGTAAAGGGAATATCGTGGAACCTGCGACCGGCCCAACCCCGAACCACGATCGACGAAACATAGGTGGTCAACAATTGCGACAACAGCGCCGAAGCTGATGAACAGGCCAGAAAAAAGGAAAACTCCTGCGGCGCCTGATCAGGGGTTATCTTGCGGACGACTATGCGCCATTTCAGCGCCGATATAGATATTTGTAGACCGGTCAGCGCAAAAAAGCTGATCAGCAACCACTGCGGCGCGTCAGACAAACGACGCACCAGATCACGAAGGTTGAGGCCACTCCAAAGAACCGCGCAGGTCACGAGGACCAGCGACAATACCAGAAACACTAATGATCTTAGCCAGGTCATGCCGGTTGATTGAGCGCCGCAACGCTATGACCAGAGATGGCCGTCTCGCGTGCGGGCAGAACCGCATCATGGCGGGATCTGTTTCCGGCAACGATGGAAAGAAGAAAACCCGAAAAGAACAGCTGCACGCCGATAATGATCATCGTGAAGGCCGCGATCAGTGGCCGCATTTCGTTCAGAGACCCGAAGTTCGACGCAATCCAGCCGGTGGTGATTGTCGCAACCCAAAAAGCACCAATAAGTGCCAGTGATGCGCCACCGAGAATCCAGTATTGCAGGCGGGAAAAGCCCAGCCAGTACCGCGCCCTTTCTGTTGGAACGCGTAATCCGTCACGATAGCTGCCCATCAGCGCGGCCAGCCACAGCACAATGGTCTGGGATGCCAGAACCATCGATGCGCTGGCAACAACAGCCCAGTGGTCGCCGAACTTGAACCCGCCAATCAATACCATTTCCTGGTCACCACCCAACTGCAGCAACACAGTGATCGCAAAGCCGATGGCAAACAGGAAAAGGGCGGGCACCAAAAACAGCCATGTAGGGCTGAGCATCAGCATGTAGATCAGGTGCCTTAGTCCGTCACGCCACGGATTCAGGTGCGGCGCGCGTCCGCGCCCGTCCGGTGACAACGTAATCGGAACCTCGGCGATGGTGAATTTCCGCAACACGGATTTCAGCAACATCTCCGACGCGAACTCCATGCCCGTCGAAGACAGGTTAAGTCGGTTCAACGCCTCTTTTTTGATCGCACGCAGACCACAATGCGCGTCGCCGATCTCGGTACGGAACAGGAACCGAAGGATACCCGATAGGGCAGGATTGCCGATATAGCGGTTTTTCCAGGGCATCGCGCCTGGTTTGATCTCACCGCTGAACCGGTTACCCATGCACAGATCGGCACCATCCATCAGCCGCCGGATCATCGGAACGGCTTCGACAAAATCGTAAGAGCAATCGCTGTCACCCATGACCAGATAGGCCGCGTTGGTTGCAGCAAATCCACCGATCAACGCAGCGCCGTATCCACGCTGCGGGACATTGACTACGCGCGCACCGGCATCTTCTGCCAGTTTCTGACTCCCATCCGTGCTGCCGTTGTCAGCAACGATTACTTCCCCGGTCAGCTGGTACTCGTCTTTTAGCATCACCAACGCCTCGCGCGCGCGACTGACGCAGGCCGAGATAGTCTCGGCCTCATTCAGGCACGGCATGACGATGGCGACGGAGTTTTCGTGCGGTACCATTGCTCTGAGGGCTCCCGATGCCCGTATGATTCATTCAACAAAAGCTAAAAAACAGGGTAATTGCGTCCAAATCGTGACCGCAACCTGACGAATTCGAGCTTGCCGGGGACTTCAGCAAGCACATCCAGCGGCACACGACGCACGATTGTCACCGCAATAGCTTTGCAGATCATTTAACCCGCGCATCCGAAACATGGTCCTAGTGGACGTAATACACATTAATCACAATGCCTTACGCAGGCATCGGGCGGCCCGTATCTACTACCACGCCTGCCACCCTCGGCAGATGACAAGCCACGGAGATTCAGAAAAGCTGTGAAGCGTCCGAGACATCGATTTCACACCCTAATAAGATCCAGACCCTATGACGTCGTTGCATCAGCCTTTTTATGGATCGATGCGAGTATCCTGTTTCGCTGAATCTTCCCGGATGGCCCCTTTGGCAAATCGGCCAATATGTAAATCTCATCAGGCGATTTGAACTTACCCAGCCTGCTTTCACATATGCCCAATAAATCCAACGGCGTCAGGTCTGAACCGTCCCGAATCTTGACTGCTGCAGAAACTGTTTCGCCATAGCTTTTGCAGGGCCGGGCAAAGGCTGCAGCCTCTATGACATCGGGGTGGGAATACAGCGCTTCGTCAATCTCACGGGGGGCAATATTCTCGCCACCCTTGATGATCAGTTCTTTCAATCGCCCTGTCACATAGACGTAGCAGTCTTCATCCATGCGCGCCAGATCACCCGTTCGCAACCAACCATCCGGAGTGAAAGTACTCGCCGTCGCATCAGCATTCCTGAGATATTCCAACATCACGTTTGGCCCGCGAATGACCAACTCGCCCTCGGTACCTGCTGGCACCTGTTTGAGGTTTGCGTCAACTATCGCCGCTTCGTTCCCATAGGCGATACCGGGTGAGCCGATCTTGCGAACACCGGGCGGGAGCGGATTTGACAGAATTTGCGCTGCCGTCTCGGTCAGGCCCATGGTTTCAACGATCGGTATTCCAAAGCGATGTTCAAATGCCTGCTGGACATCGGGTGCCAATGCGGACGAAGCCGAACGTCCAAAGCGAACGCGCTGGCGGGTTTCGTCATCGGGGTCGATATCGGAATGCAACAGGTGCGATATGATTGTGGGCACAACCGAGAACCATGTTGCCTGCGACCGCCCAAGATTCCCCCAGAAACGGCTCGCTGAAAATTTTTCACACATGGCCAGCGAGCCTCCGGACACGAGTGTACCCATGACGGTCACGCAAAGCCCGTTGATATGATAGATCGGCAGAACGCAGAACCCGCGGTCTGCTGCGCTCAACTCGTGGGCGATGGTCGTCGTCCAGCCACCCGCTAACAAGCTTGCCTGGCTGTGCACGACCCCTTTCGGGCGCCCGGTGGTGCCCGAGGTGTACATCAACAGCGCATGATCGACCGCTGATACATCATGTAGAGCAGTCGCCGCTGGCTCGGTGGTTGGGATCTGCAATGCAGTGATTGTCGATGAATCTGCGGTCCGCTCGAACAGGTCAGCTTGACCCGGATGCACAAATCCATATCGCGCGCCGCTGTGTTCAAGCGCATACGAAACCGCGCTGTCGCCAGCGACCAGATTGATCATGGTCGCCCTGAACCCGCCGTAGAGAATACCAAAAAGAACCTCCAATGCCTCTCGGCTGTTTGGATACAGGATGGCGATGCTTTCCCCTTTTGCCACTCCCATTTCGGTCAGCATGGTCGCTATACGGCGAGCGGTGTCACGCAGCTCTGACCAACTCAGGTCTGGCGCCCCGTCAGGAAACACAAAGCCTATTCCGCCCTGCCCGGCCCGCAGGTCCAGCCAGTCACGGACGGTTCCCTTTGGTGGCTCGTTCATCGACCGGCCTCCGCCCAGTACTGGCCGAATATCTCATCCAGATCCGGTTCACGTGGCGCAATCTCGCGGACGATTTTGGTGGTTTGTACGAAATGTCTCCAATGCAGATTAGTATCGATGGAGTTTCCGCCCCAGCTGCCACATCCCATGGATAGGGAAAACGGCATCCCATTGGTGAAACTGCCACCTGTCGCAAAGGTGTGAGCTTGATTCACAATCACCCGGCAGGTGGGAAGATCGCGCCCCAATTCCACGGCGCGGTTGTCATCGGATGTGTGAATTCCAACCGAATGACCCGCCCCCTGATACTCCAATATCCGCGTGGCCAGTGCCTTGGCTGTTTCGAAATCCGGTGCCCTGTACAGTGCCAGAACCCGGCTGAGCTTCTCTCCGGACAGGGGGTGATCCGGTCCAATCCCATCGGTCTCTACCGCCAGAAATCTGGTGTCACCGGGAACTTTGTTAGCCATCCCCAGAGCTTCAAGCATCTTGTCTGCGTCCTGTGCGATGGCCGAACGGTTGAGATGTCCGTCCGGCCACAGCCGTGCCACGATACCATCGGCGCCCGATGCCGGAACTAACGCTCCACCCTCGTCGGCCATCGCGGCAACAAAGTCGTCATAGACCGCATCTACCACGACAACCGCATTCTCGGACGAACACGAGGTTGCGTTGTCAAAACACTTGGATGCCGTGATTTTGGCCGCCGCGCCCGCCAGATCGGCGGTTTCATCCACAATCACGGTCACATTGCCCGCGCCAACAGCGACGGCGGGTGTGCCGCAAGATTGCGCGCGGTGTACGTTGTTCTGGCTTCCGGTGCAGATCACTCGGTCGCATGCTTCCATCAATCTTTGGGTTTTTGCCTTTGAACCCGGCGCAGGGATCATCTGGACCAAATTCCGATCCAAACCCAACTTGTCGAATTCGGCATGGATGTAGCTCAGCAGCAGTTCACATGAGGCGACCCCCTTAGGTGACGGGGCAACGATGATTGCGTTGCCGCCCTTTAGCGCGTTGATGATGTTATTCGCCGGCGTCGCGGCAGGGTTGGTTGAGGGTACGACCGCTCCGATGACCCCGATGGGCCGGGCAATCTCGGTAATTCCCGTTTCAGGATCGTCACTGATGACGCCGTGTGTCTTTGCCTCAGCAATGTCGCGCAGCAGGCCCAGCGTCTTGCGGTGGTTCTTGGTGATCTTGTCTGGCACGTTGCCCAGCCCGGTCGTCTCCACCGCCAGTTCAGCAAGCATCTGGTTTCGAGCGGGCTCCATGATCGCCCAGCCTGCTGCAAGTGCCACCTTGTCATAGAGAGCCTGACTGCCCGAAGCCTCAAAAGCGATCTGGGCTTGGCGGGCCTCCGCCACGATCCGGTCAATTTCCGCAATCTCAGGGGCTATGTCGTTCGGAGCGTTCATCTTGATCCTCGATTGGTTGTCCGGGGCGGATTGATCCCGCCCCGATTTCGGTCTTTCAGAGACCTGCCAGCAATTCATTCAGGGTTTGCTGGCGCTGCGACCACATCTCGATCACTTCGTCACGTGTCATGATGTGCATGGGTGAACCGCCCGCCTCCATCTTCTTGGCGACTCGGGAATTGGCGAACATCTCGGGCACGGTCACCGAGAGTTTCTCGATTACCTCGGGAGGTGTTCCTTTGGGCACCATGACACCCCGGAAGTTGACCGACGAATTGTCCACGTCCAAACCCTGTTCCATCATGGTCGGCACATCCGGCAGGAACGCGTTGCGCTCCAGATCAGCAACGCCAAGGATTTTGACATTGCCCGCTTCTTGTGCGCGGAAGGCGTCAGACAGGTTGTTGATCCCGCCCATAACTTCACCAGCGATCACGGCTTTCATGGCCGCTGCACCGCCACCCTTGGTTGGGATGTAAGCCATCTTGGTTCCGGCGGCCTTGTCGATCTGCAACGCAGCGATGTGGTGGCCCACGAAAAGACCTGCGCCAGATACGGTCAGCTTGCCGGGATTTTCTTTGGCATAGGCAACAACATCTTCCATCGAATTGAATGGGCTGTCCGCGCCCACGACAAACACGGCCGGGTCTGCGCCCCAATTGGCGATGGGTTCAAAGCTGTCAGTCGAGTATTCGACACCGCCTTTGATCGACTGCGCTATGAAATGCGGTACATTATAAGCGGCCAGAGTGTACCCGTCCGGGTCAGCCTGCGTGGCGAACCAGTTCCATCCCACACGCCCGCCTGCGCCAGGCTTGTTGATGATGGCGATGGGCATTCCCAAAGCATCCTCGTTCCCGGCGGTCATGGTGACGATCCTTGCCTGAAAGTCTGTCGCCCCACCGGCACCATAGCTGACCATCATCATCAGTGGTCGTTCAGGATATTCCTCGGCCAAAGCGAAACCTGTCAGGCTCATAAGGGCTATTGCTGCCCCTGCAATCAGTCGTTTCATTTTACGTTTCCTCCCTTATTTGGTTCACCCGCGCAGGCGCGGTCAGAACAGAATTTCCCTCGGTGTGTAGACGTTCAGAAGCATGGCAAAGAGCCCGTACATCACCGCCACGAAGACCGCCGTGATGATCCCGCGTTTGATCCAGCTTTTAGCCTCGGAATGCGGGGCAGGATCGTAAATCGACAGCAGGATGAAAAAGGCGATGGTTGTTGCGGTGTAGAAACCCAGCGTCTTTGCGGCCCAAAACACGTAGATCAATGTGATGACCAGCCCCGGCAGCATATTGATGAACATTGTGCGTGTCACACCGCTACCGACTTTGGACAAACCCATGATCGCCTTGCCAAACGTCCACCCCGCCAAAACTACAAAGACAGTTGCGATCAGACGGGGGAACAGGAATGCTTCAGCTGGTTGCTGGGTATAGCTGACCCATGTGACCCATAGCCCTACGGCAAAGACCAGGCCCGAACCAAAGATATGTTGTGTTCGGTTCATGCCTGCGCCTCCTCTTTGGTGGTGTAACGGCGGCTGCGCAGTTCCATCCAAACCGAGTACATAATCGAGGCCAGAACCACCGCGATCAGGAACAGGTTCAAGCCCCCGGTCAGAAAATATGAGGCCTTGCCGACGGTCGCGTCAGCGATCATCCCACCTTGAATGAAGTTGGCTTCAGCAATCGGCCCAAGGATCAAGCCCAGCACCAGCGGTGCAGCAGAAAATCCGAACCGTTCCAGAAAGAACATACCGATGCCGAGGCAGGCCATGACATAGACGTCCCCCATCGAGCCCTGAACCGAGTAGGCCCCGAAAACTGACAGGGCCAGAACGATGGCCGCCATCACTGATTGCGGGACCTGCGCGACCCGCGCAGCCAGCCCGGCAACATAAAGGCCGAAGATACACATCAGCACCTGCCCGATCAGCATCGAGTTGATGAAGGTCCAGGCCACATCCGGGTGATTGTCGAACAGGTCCGAGCCCGGGAAGATCCCGTGGATCAGCAACCCGCCAAGCAAAACGGCGGCGGTCGGGCTGCCAGGAATCGACAGCGTAAGCAGCGGGACCAGCGACGGGCCGACCATGGCGTTATTGGCGGATTCCGCAGCAATCACACCCTCGGAATGGCCGGTGCCGAACTTGTCCTTCTCGGATGAAAACTTCTTAGTCTGGTCATAGGCAACAAGGCCCGCAATCTGCCCGCCGACGCCCGGGATAAGGCCGATGATTGATCCGGTCAGCGTGCCGATGCTCAGCGCGCGGGTGCGGCTGAATAATTCTCTGAACGCGGCCGTTATCGAGTGACGCTGTACTTCGATGACCTCGGCCCCGGTGTTGTGGCGGCCCTTTGCGAACATGGTCAGAACCTGAGGGATCGCAAACAGACCGATCAGCGCAGCGATGATGTTAATACCACCACCCAAAGCTGGGTGAAAAATGAACCGCTGCGCCCCCATAATGTCGTCGAAACCGATGGTGGCCAACCACAACCCGATACAGCCCGACAGCAGGCCCTTGACCACTGACGCAGAATCCAGCGTGCCGATCACCGTGACGCCCAGTATGGCCAGCCAGAACAGATGCGACGGACCAAAGGCCAGCGCCCATTGGGCCAGAACAGGTGTGAGGAAGATCAGCAACAGCACACCAAAGATGCCACCGACCGCCGAGGCCAGAAACGACAGTTGCAGTGCCCGGGCACCCTGACCCTGCTTGGCCATGGTGTGCCCGTCCAGCGTGGTGGCGATATTGGCCGGGGCGCCGGGGATCTTCAGTAGAATGGCACTAACGGCCCCACCAGCAACGGTTGAGGTATAGGCAGCACCCAACAAGATCAGGCCCTGAGCGGCCTCGAGCTGAAAGGTGAACGGGATCAGCAAGGCGACGGCCATTGTCGGTGACAGGCCCGGGGTCGCACCAAGGATCAGCCCACCGATCGTGCCACCCAGAAGCAGCAGGAACGACAGCGGCGTGAACACATCTCCGAAGTAGTAAATGAATTCCATCCAGGGCCTCCCAACCCGTCAGATCGTGCACTTTTCTGTTTGTTGACAAATCAGGTTAGGGAATGAAAATAGTATTGCAAATGTTTTCATAAATTCGACCGTGAAGGAGGGATTTATGCCTGATTATCAAAAAGGTAAGGTTGATATTGTTGCTGTGGCAAAGGCTGCAAAGGTATCCCCATCCACAGTATCCCGCACCTTCAATCACCCTGATCTGGTGAGTCCGGCGACTCGGAAAAAGATCAACAGGGCAGTGCAAAGACTGGGCTATATCCGCAACCGCGCGGCCCAAACGATGCATGGCAAACGGTCCGGGACAATTGGCCTTGTCGTACCCACGATCAATCATGCCATTTTCGCCGAAGTCATTCAGGCATTCTCGGACTCAATCGACCGGGCCGGATTCAGCCTTTTGCTGGCATCACATGGCTATGACCTCGATCGGGAATACGCGATGGTCCGCAAGTTTCTGGAACATCGTGTGGATGGCGTGGCGTTGGTCGGGCTGGAGCATTCCGAAGCAACGCGACGCCTGATCGATCAGCAGAAAATCCCTGCGCTGGCGATCTGGAATTATGCTGAAGATTCAGAACTACCTTGCGTTGGGGCTGACAATCATCTTGCGGGGCGTCAGGCAGCAGAGCACCTGATTTCGCTTGGTCATCGGGATGTTGGTTTGATTTTCCCAGACACGCAGGGAAATGACCGCGCGCGTCATCGTCTCACTGCAGTTGTTGACTATCTCGGCAGTCACGGGATCACGATCCCGGACAACCGTAAATCCGAAGCGCCCTACAGCGTGTCGCAGGCAAAGCAGGCAGCACTGGAGTTGCTGGCTGACCCTCCGCTTCCAACTGCGCTGCTCTGTGGCAATGACGTCATCGCTCAGGGCGCGCTTTATGCAGCACATAAGCTTGGCCTGAACATCCCTCAGGACATTTCGATCATCGGTATCGGGGATTTCAAAGGGTCGGCGGATATTGAACCCGGTCTGACGACAATCCGGATACCTGCGGAGACGATTGGGACGTTGGCAGGTGAAAAATTCACCAGCTACATCACTTCAGATACACCGGAGCCGTTCAGAATTTGTTGCGATCTGGAATGCATCGTCAGAGACACAACCAGTTCGGCTTCACTGGAACGCTTCGAGAGTTGATGATGCCCTTGGTCTAATTCTAGAGAGTTGCCAGATTGAGTTTGGGTCAGGATAAGCGCCGCTGCCTTTCATATTGTTCTTTGTCATCATGTTAATCCCCAGTGGGCTCCCATGATAACCTTGAACTAGTGCTGCCTGTCGTGTGTCTGGTGATCTTCAGCGAAACCAAAATTCACGTCAGTCTATTGGGCGTCGGCAAAGTTGGCAGGACAGTTGCGACCAGACTGCTAAACGATATGCATTGCAGCACAGACACTGAAACAGCAGGATTATCAGCGCGGTCTTTGCAACCGATTGCAAGTTTCTTGCAATAGTGCATAGTGGAGCCGCTATGAATATCCCGGTGAATACCCCAGTAATCCGTGGCCGGAACCGCCAGCGATGAGTGTAACCCTGAAAGAGGTCGCAGCGCTTGCAGGCGTGTCCCGATCAGCCGTCTCACGCACCTTTACCGAAGGCGCATCCGTTTCCGCTAAAACCCGCAGCAAGGTTGAAAAAGCAGCGCAGGCACTTGGCTACAGTCCGAATGCGCTGGCTTCGTCCCTGACAACCGGTCGAACCAAGTTGATAGGGCTGATTTCGAACAACTTTCACAACCCGATTTTCCTTGAGGTCTTTGATCAATTTACCCGTGCACTGCAGGAACGCGGCCTGCGCCCATTGATCGTGAACCTGACTGATGAGACTGAGCCAGCAAATTCCGTCAGAATGCTGAGGCAGTATTCAGTTGATGCGGCGATTGTCGCGTCCTCAACCCTGCCCCCCAGCTTTGCCAAAGCCTTTCATGATGCAGGCGTGCCCGTGGTTCATACTTTCGGCCGCTCCGCCACCTCGCCTGAGGTCCATGTCGTCGGGATCGATAACGTCGAATGCGGTCGCATGGCCGCACGAGAGCTTTTGGCAAGGGGATACCAGCGCGTTGGATATTTAGGTGGTCCCAAAGATGCGACCTCGGCGCTGGACCGGCATCGTGGGTTCATGGAAGAACTCAGCAACCACCCGGATATTGACGTAACGTATTGTTTTGCAGGGGCGTATTCGTTTGAAGCGGGACGAGCCGAGATGCTGCGATTGCTGGAGGGCTCACCTGCCGAGGCGTATTTCTGCGGCGACGATATCCTGTCGATCGGAGCGCTGTCGGCATTGTCAGATCACGGGTTGAATCCCGGCAAGGACATCGGGATCATCGGCCTGAATGACATGGAAATGTCGCGCTGGGAAAGCGTCGATCTGACCACAATCCACCAACCGATCAAACAGATCATCACGTCGTCTGTCGATCTGGTTGAGGAAATGCTGAAAGAGCCCCAGCGCTATCCCGAGGCTCGAATTTTCCCGTGCCGGGTGATTGAGCGGGGTACATTACGGCCCCGCCCCTGATCAGCGAAACATCGGTGGGCGCGCATCTTTCCAGGCGCCGTCCTCCCGGCCAGAGGCCACTGCTGCATGGACCGCTGCGATAGACCGAACACCGTCTGATGCATTTGGCAATCCGTCGCGCTGCTCTCCCTGAATCGCATCGGCCAGATCGCAATAGATGTTCGCAACGGCCAGCGGAAAGCCTTCGGGATGCGCGATCGCGACGCGTGAGAGGCGCTGAACCTCGTCATGCAAACCGCCTTCGCCTTTTTCGATGATCTGGGTCCGGCCTCCAACAGGTGTGTAAATCAACTGGTTGGGTTGTTCCGATGCCCAACGCAACCCACCTGTTTCGCCAAACACCTGAATGTCGAACCCATGCTGTCGCCCGATGGCAACGGATGAGGTCCAAAGGCGCCCGACAGTTCCGCCCTCCATCCGGAAATTGATCATCGCGTCATCTTCAAGCTCGCGACTCGAGATGGTGGAAGCCAGGTCGGCGGACAGGTTTTTCACCTCGTCATCGCAAATGAAACTAGCCATGTGCAGTGCATGAATACCGCAATCGGCGAACTGACCCGATACACCCGCCATCGCAGGATCATAGCGCCAACGAACACGCGGATTATCCGCGTCAGTAGCATCCCCATGATGCCCGTGGCTGAAGTTGGTCACGACCAGACGCACCTTGCCGATGTCGCCCGCCCGGACCATTGCACGGGCCTGCCGCACCATGGGATAGGCGGAATAGCAATAGTTCACCGCGCAGATCATGCCGGATGCTTCGGCCACGCGGACGATCTCTTCCCCCTCTTCCACTGTCATGGTCATCGGCTTTTCGCACAACACGTTGAACCCGGCTTCGAGGAAGGCTTTCGCGATCTCGAAATGGGTGGAATTCGGCGTCGCGATGGTCACCAGATCAATCCGATCTGCGCGATCCTTTTCCCCTGCCAACATCTCGCGCCAGTCACCATAGGCGCGATCGGCGGCAACACCCAATCGTTGGGCATATTCGCGACCAACCTCAGGGCGGTGATCCAATGCGCCAGCGGTGAATTCGAACATCCCGTCAGCCAATGCGCCCAGACGGTGTGCGGGCCCGATCTGGCTACCTTCGCCACCACCTATCATGCCCCATTTCAGCTTTGCCATGGTTCTTGTCTCTCTTCAGAAGTCTCGTTGTGTGTCAGCGTTCAAAAATCGCCGATTTCCTGCCATCGACGCTGCTCGGACGAGGCCAGAGCTGCCGCCAGAACCCGATTAACTTCGTGCCCATCCCGGAAGGTTGGCCAGATTGCCTTTCCAGTGTGAATGGCCTCAAGGAAGTCCTTCGCCTCAATGATGATCTGGTCCTGGTACCCAGTGCCGTGCCCGGGTCCCTGACAGAAAGGTTCGTAATCCGGGTGTGCCGGTCCGGTCAGGATCTTGGTGAAACCTCGTGTCGCCTCTGGCCCGTCGTGGCGATAGTACCAGAGGGCATTCTGGTCTTCCTGATCAAACCGAATGGCGCCTTTTGTACCCGAAATCTCATAGGCATAACCCATCTTTCGGCCAGTCGAGATACGACTGACATAGATGTTGCCCATCGCGCTGTTTTCGAAGCGGCACATGATCTGAGCGTGGTCGTCATTGGTCACATCCCCGCCGGGGCGCGTATGATGAACGGTTTCAACTTCGGCCATGACCGCAGCAATGGGCCCGATCAGTGCAAGCGCTCCATTGACCATATGCGGGGCAAGGTCGCCCATCGTTCCGTTCGCCATTCCTGTGGTTCGCCACGTGGCCGGGGCCTGCGGATCAGCATAGAAATCTTCGGTGTGCTCGCCCCGAAACCAGGTGATGTCACCAAGTTCACCATCCGTAATGAGCTGACGTGCATATTGGGTCGCGGGCGTCCGAACGTAGTTGAAACCAACCATATTGGTCACGCCAGCCGCTTCGGCGGCCAACACCATGGCCCGGCCATCATCAAGGGACGCGCCAAGGGGTTTTTCGCACAAAACCGGCTTACCAAGCGCAACGGCGGCTTCGGCAATTTGACGATGGGTCGATTGAGGTGAGGCAATTACGATGGCCTCTACCGCGGGATCGTTGACCAGCCCTCGCCAATCCTCGGTCGCGCGATGAAATCCGTAAGCCTGACGGTATCGTTCCGCGCTTTCCATGCTTGAAGCACATATCATCTCAAGCCGCGGTCGCAGCACAGTGTTGAACACGGCCCCTACAGCCGACATGGCAACCGAATGGGCCTTGCCCATATAGCCGCCACCTACGATTCCAATTCCGATTTCAGGCATCTGTCACGGCTCCGAACATATTATTTGCAACCGGTTGCAAAATCAGTATCGTGTGAATCGATTCAACGCAAGGTCCAAACTTTGCTGACCCCTTTTTGCCGGAGGACATGACTTGAGCGCTTTGATAGATGGTATCAAAGGAAACCGGTTCGCTGTTTTGGGACGCGCAGGCATGGACCTGTTTGCTGACCCCATTGGCGTTAAAAGCGAAGACGCTGATACCTTTCGGGCCGATCTCGGGGGTTCGTCCGCGAATATCTGTGCAGGGCTGGTCAAGCTTGGCAGTCAGTCATCGCTGATCACGTCGGTTGCAGATGACGCCATCGGTCGGTTCTGCATGAATCGCCTGAACCACTACGGTGTGGATACGTCATATATCCGCGTTGTTGGCGGCGAATACCGTATGTCGCTTGCGGTCTATGAAAGCACGCTGGAGGACTTTCAGAATGTAATCTACCGCAATGGCGCGGTTGATTTTCAGGTCACCGAAGATGACATGGATCAGGTCGACTACAACAAGTTTACCGCGCTGATCTCGGCCGGAACGGTCTTTGCGGCCGAACCGTCGCGCAGCGCTACGTTTCGGGCGATCGACAATGCACGCAACGCCGGACTGCCAGTTATCTTTGACATTGATTACCGACCCTACAGCTGGCCCTCGCCCGAGATTGCCGCAGACGTCCTGTCGCGCGCTGGTGAAGCAAGCGATCTGATCGTCGGAAATGATGAAGAGTTTGGGTTTATGGCCGGCGGCATTGAAAGAGGATTTGAAAAGGCCAGGGAACTGGCCCGGAAACCCGGGCGGATCGTCATCTACAAGATGGGTGAAAAAGGTGCCATCACACTGGTCGATGGTGAGGAAATCCACACTGGAATCTACCCCGTCACCGCCGTGAAACCCAACGGTGCAGGTGACAGTTTCATGGCAGGCCTGCTGGCCTCAATCGCCGCTGGGCATTCGTTGCGGGACGCGGTCATGCGTGGATCCGCTTGTGCCTCGATCGTTGTGTCACAACCCGGCTGCGCCCCGGCCATGCCAACAACGTCAGAACTGAACGAATTTCTTGCGTCCCACCCGGACCCGACAGCGGCCCCATAGGAGACAACCATGCATATCGCGCCATATGACAATCAGAACAAACCCATCGTCGATGCGGATGACCCAACGGTTCCGCTGAACTACTTCAACATCGTCAAACTGAAAAAAGGCGAGGCGTTCGAGTATCAAGTACCGGGCTATGAGACCTGCATCGTCCCTGCAACCGGCAGTGTAGATGTTGAAATCGAAGGCCTTCAGTACCCCAAGCTTGGCAATCGGGGAGAAGACGTCTGGGATGGTGAGCCCGAGGGCGTTTACGTCCCTGTAGGTGCCAAGGTTCAACTGGTCTGCATGTCGGATGAAACCGAGGTTTTCATCGCGGGTGCAAAGTACGACAAGGTGTTGGAACCCTTTGATGTGCGCGAACATGACCTAGTTCAATATGGCAGCGATGACACCAAGACCCATCGCAAGATCAAGCATATTCTTGGTCAGAAACAGCACGACAAGGTCGGCCGGCTGCTGGTCAGTGAGTTGTTCACTGTTGGTCAGGGTGGCTGGTCCGGTTTTCCCAGCCATAAGCACGACACCAACCGACTGCCGGATGAAACCCGTCATGATGAGACGTACAACTTCCGCTTCAAACCCAACTGGGGGTCAGGCCTTCAGATGTTGCAACGCGAAGACAATGAGCCGGGGGATGCCTATCATATCGTCGACGGTTCAACGATCTGCATCGACAAAGGCTATCACCCCTGCTGCGTTCTGCCGGGATACGAGATGTACTATTTCACCATTCTCGGCGGCCTGAGCCAGCGTTCACTGGTCCAGTATTTCCAGCCCACCCATGCCTATCAGATCGAGACGATCCCCGGCATCAAAGACATGATTGCAAAGTTCAAATGACCCTTGTCACACTCTCAGACGTTCTGAAACCGGCTTATGAACAGGGTTACGCCGTTGGCGGTCTTGTGACTTTGGGTTGGGAAGACATGCGTGCCTATGTGGCCGCTGCCGAAGCCGAAAACGCACCCGTGATCCTGCAAGCGGGACCCAGCTGCCGCGAGCATACTCCGTTGCCGATTTTGGGCAAAATGTTCCGGCATCTGGCCGAAAACGCATCCGTCCCGGTCGTAGCGCATCTGGATCATGGCTACACGTTCGAAGACTGCAAAATCGCGCTCGACAGCGGGTTCACGTCGCTAATGTTTGACGGCTCCAGAAAACCTCTGCAACAGAACATCGATGAAACCGCAGCCATCGCGGAAATGGCACATGCAGCAGGTATATCCTGCGAGGGCGAGATTGGCTTTGTCGGATATTCCGGCGGAGAAGGATCCAACGGTACCGATCCTGACGAGGCGGCTAAGTTCGCGCGCGAAAGCGGTGTGGATGCGATGGCCATCTCGGTCGGCAATGTTCATCTGCAGGAAAACAAGGAAGGCGGGCTGGACGAGGCACGCATCACACAGATCGATGCTGTGACCGACGTACCCCTGGTCATTCATGGCGGATCTGGCGTGCCGGTGGAACAACGCAGCCGACTGGCACGCGAGACCTCGATCTGCAAGTTTAACATCGGGACTGAACTGCGCATGGCATTCGGTGCAGCATTGCGCGAAGCGGTGAACCGCGATCCCGATCGCTTTGATCGTGTGACGATCCTGAAAGAGACTATTGATCCGGTCGAGGCCGCCGCCCGCACTGTGATCCGTGCCTTCGGAGCGCCACCCCAGAGGTAGGCGCCCCTTCAGGTCAGACAGTGAATGCGGTCCGGAATGCCTCTAGGGCCGCTTCCGGATCGCCCGAAGCAAAGGCCTCCATACCCACCGGACCGCGATATTCGAGTTCATAAAGCGCCTTTGCGACCATCTTATAATTGATCTCGCCCGATCCGGGTTCACAGCGGCCCGGATTATCCGCCACCTGTATTTCACCGATCCATGGCAGGCACTTGTCGCACCACCGGATCAGATCCCCCTCGCCGATCTGCGTGTGATAGAGGTCGAGATTGATGCGCAATTGTGGACGGTCGACCGAAGACACCAATGCAAGCACATCAGCCGTGGACCCAAACGGACAACCGGGATGGTCCAGCAGATTGAGGTTTTCCAGCGTGAATACCACGCCTTCCTCCTCGGCCAGATCGCAGATGCGGTTCAGAGTATCACGCGCCTTGAGCCACATGTCTCCGCTCACAACATCATGCTGCCAGATCGGAATGCCACCATCGCCAAGCCCGGTGCCATGCAGGTTCAATCTATCTACATTCAGCCGCTTGCCGATCTGCGCTGTTTCCCGTGCTGAACGAAGCAGCATCTCTGCACCCTCATCATCCGCCAGACGCCCCTCGAGATAGCCGTTCATGATGGTGAAGTTGGCGCCGACAGCTTCGAGTTTTGCAAGATCCAGATCGAGCCAGTTCCAGAGCCCGACACCAAACCCCATCTCGGTCAGGCGGGCGGCACGCCAATCCATGGGTTTGTCCAGCCAAAGCATTTCGGCGCAGGCCGCCAGTTGGAAAGGTTGGGACATTCCCACTCTCCTATTTCGGTTGTTATGCGATTTCAGATGGAACCGGCTTCGACCATGAAGTTGCCGGCACTGCACATCGCTGCATCATCCGAGGATAAAAACAGCACCATGCGGGCGACATAAATCGGGTCAATCGGATCAGGCAGGCACTGGCGGTCAATCTGCTTGGCCAAGGCTTCGGGCGTGATCCACAACTCTTTCTGTCGCTCGGTCATGATCCAGCCAGGTACGACCGTATTCACGCGAATACGGTGATCACCCAGTTCGCGCGCCATAGTTCGGGTTAGCCCGTGAACAGCCGATTTAGCTGTAGCGTAGGCCGGGAATCCTGCCCCCGCCTCCCACCAGGAATTCGAGCCGATATTGACGATCGATCCACCGCCCTTTTCCATCATGCCCGGAGCGACGGACTGAATGGCGAAGAACATGTGGCGGATGTTGGTCGCCATACGCTCGTCCCAGTACTCGGGGCTGACCTCGCGCCAGTCATGGCGGTCATCATGGGCGGCGTTGTTAACCAGAACATCAGCATTGCTCAGTTCCTCAATCAACTGGCTAAAGGCATCCCGCAGGGCTTCGATATCGCGCAGGTCGCATTGGGCAAAGACATGCTCACCCTCCAGATCAACCAGCAACGCATGGCCAGCATCCGCGTTGATATCCAAAAAGCCGACCTTCGCGCCTTGCGCGGCAAAGCTGCGAACAATGTCTGCTCCGATCCCCGCCGCACCTCCGGTTACAAAAACGGTCTTGCCGTTCAGACTTGGGTAGTTCGCAAAGGCTTGGGTCAACTGTCACGCTCCATGATCCATTCCACCTCGGGGGCCGCAACGAAGCGCCATTTCCGAAGTGGTCCGGCCATGACGTTCAGGTAATACATCTCAAACCCATAAGGTGCACCGCAAGGGTGATGGCCACGCGGGACGGTCACAACATCGCCATCAGACACCGCCATGGTTTCGTCCAGTTGGCCGTCATCCGTATAAACCCGCTGAATGCCGAACCCATTGGCAGGATTCAGGCGATGATAATAGGTCTCTTCAAGATAAGTGATGCGCGGAAAGTCGTCTTCGTCATGACGGTGGCTGGGGTATGACGACCAGTGCCCGTTTGGCGTGAACACTTCGGTCACAAGCAGGCTGTCGGCGTAGTCCTCAGCTTCCATCGCAATGTTGTTGATGTAGCGGGTGTTCACACCCGTGCCGCGTTCAGTCAGCGTGATCCCGTCCGGGCCGATCCGCCGGGCCTCGTGACCACCTTTGCCGGGGGCCGAACACACGGCGATCACGCAATCGGTTTCGGCCACAGCCTGCCATTCGGTTCCGTTCGGCAGATAGAGGCAATGAGGTGGGGTCTTTTCAAAGACGTTCATCCGGTCGCCCAACACGCCCCAATCCTGATCCGCTCCGGTAATGCGCGCCTTGCCTTCAACCATCACAAGGATGACTTCGCGGTCTCCGGTTACCTCAGCTGCCCGGTCCCCCGCCTTCAAATGGTAGAGCCCGAAACCCACATATCGCCACCCGGCACTGGCCGGGGTGATGTCGTGCACCTTGCCACGGGTGCCAAAAGGTTTCTTGAGCAGGTCTGCCATATTTTTGTATCTCCTTAAAAGGCGGGCATTGGTTGCCCGCCAATAATGCTTCATGCAGCCTGCCGGGATTGCAGTGCAGCAAAAACCTCGGACAGTTGCGCCTCAGTCCAGCCTTCGGAAACCGCGCGTCGCAGGATATCCGCCTGACTTTCCGGTGCGTTACCTCCCACAGGTGGGTCCGTATCGAGATTGGTTGGGAAGGGGTATCCCTCTGCCGTGGCCGCTATGGCCGCGTCCAGTTCCGCTGCCGTCAGATCGCCCCGTTGTTTCAGTGCAATCAAAGATGGGAACACCGCCTCGGACATGGATCGTCTGTCGATGGCCTCCATCGCGCGGCCAAAAGCCGAGGAGATCTGCAGCAAGTTCGCCATTCGGTGAATATCAGCGCTGCTGTTTTCCCCTGCCGCATGGAACAGTGCCGGGTTGAAAAACACCGCATCACCCTTCTCCAACGGCAACTGGATGTAGCTTTCCTCGAAATAGGCTCGATGAGCCTCATCATGGAAGGCAACGTATCCCGGTGCATAAAGCTGTGAAAACGGCAACAGCTTGGTGGGGCCACTTTCAACCGGCATATCGCAATGAGCCACGGCCCCCTGCAATGTCAGCGTTGCCGTCACCAGATGGGCATGAATCGGGTAGCGCGCCGCGCTATCGGCGCTTTGGAACCCCAAGTGGTAATCACGATGCGCCTGCTGGGCCTTGCCTCCGGGGCGCACCTGATTGATTTGCGCTGTGACCTGATAGTTTGGTCCCAACCACGCTTCACACGCCGCCGCTATCGCCGTGTTCCCAAAATAGAGCGCAAAGCCTTCGGGGTCGCGCAGGCACTGTTTTTGCAGCGCATTCCAAATCCGGTCATTGGCCCCGGACGCAGCAAAGTGGTCGCCCTCACCGCCACTGCCTTGACGCTCTTCCTCTATGATCTGTCGAAAGACAGCCGTGGCCCGGTCGATCACTGAGGTATCGGCAAACGCCCCTTTCAGAACAATCACCCCGGCCGATTTATCCAGAACATGCCCCCACTCGGCCAACAGAGCCTTGCGCTTGATGGAATCCTCAAGCGTGGGTTGCAGCGCATGCATGTCATAGATTGGAACGTTTTTTTCAATCGAGGCGGCATGCGGCACCGCCTCGGCCAACAGGTTCTGCGAGGTCAACACCTTGAATTCATCCAGATCACAGGATTCCCGGTCGAAATAGCCGACGAAACCGAGTTCTTGATGCACCATGATTTTTCTCCTCTTTCATGGCTTCGGTGTTGCCCCGAAGGGCGGGTTGTTACGCTTTGATCTCCAATCCTGCCTGACCGCAGACTTCGACAATGTGGTCAAAGCCCTTCTTGGAGTATTCATATGGCGGTGCCTTGGCAGGGTCCTGTTCAGCCTCGACCACGATCCAGCCCTCGTAATCCATGGCTTTGAGCGCATTCGCGACCGCCTGGAAATCGATGCAGCCATCGCTTGGCACCGTGAATGCACCGGCAATCACAGCATCCAGGAAGCTACGATTATTCTCACGTGTGTCCTGCACCACTGCTGGGCGGATATCCTTGAAATGTACATGGTGCACACGATCGCCCCAGCGGTTCAGCGTGGCCATCACATCGCCGCCACCAAACAACAGGTGGCCGGTATCAAAGCACAGCTTCACTTCTGGCCCTGATCCTTCCATCAGCCAGTTCACGTCATCTTCGCTTTCGATGATCGTGCCCATGTGATGGTGATAGGCCATGGTCATGCCCTGATCCGCCATCCATTTGGCCAGCTCGGTGATTTTTGCGCCGTAGGCCATCACTTCGTCTTTGGTCAGCTTTGGCCGGTCATTGACCGGCGTCCCGATCTGCCCCTGAACTGTGTTCGAGCATTCGGCGTAGACGATACACGGGCTGTTCAGCGCCACGAACTGCTCGACCTGTTCCCGCACCGCCTCGCGTTCGGTTGTAAAGTCGTTGACCAGAGACGCGCCCGAACACCAGCCGCCACAGAGTGCGATGTTGTTCCCGTCGAGATAAGCACGCAGACCTTCGGTATCGCCAGGCATCCGCTGCCCGCGTTCGACGCCGATATATCCGATCTCGCGCGCCTCTCTCAGCGCCTGTTCCATGGTATAGGCGGCTGTCAGATCCGGCAGATCGTCATTTTGCCATGCGATCGGAGAAATCCCGATTTTCACGCTCATTTCGTGTTTCTTTCCTTGATGGCGGCTTCATAGGCCACGCGTTTTTCATTCACTTCGGGACGGATGCTGACTTCGGGCACTGCCACTTCCCACCACGTTCCGCCATATTCGGTGGATGGATAGGGATCTGTATCGATAACAACCACATAAGGTCCCTTGATATCGGCCCGCTTTGCCAGCGCCTCTTCGAGTTCGGCGATTGAGCTGACCTTGACCGATGTCGCACCCATCGAGGCCGCGTGGGCGGCAAAATCAATCGCTGAAGGCGACTCATGAACCGCGTGATCCAGCAGGTTGTTAAACTCTGCTCCGCCGGTGCCCATCTGCAAGCGGTTGATGCAACCAAAGCCACGGTTGTCAGTGATGACTACGGTAAAGGACACGCCCATCATGGCGGCCGTCGCCATTTCCGAATTGGCCATCATGTAGGTGCCATCACCCGTAAAGCAGATCACATCGCGATCCGGCTGGGCCATCTTGATGCCCATGGCGCCTGCAATCTCATAACCCATGCAGCTAAAGCCGTATTCCATGTGATAGGCACCGGGGCGCGGTGCCTTCCAAAGCTTATGCAGCTCTCCGGGCATCGTGCCGGCTGCGCACATCACAACTGTGTCGTCGTTCGAGGCTCGTTGAACCGCGCCCACAACCTGCATATCTGTCGGCAACGCATTGCTGTCGGCGGGTGCATCAGTAAGCGCATCCACCTTTTCGAACCAATCGGATTTCAGCGTATTTGACACCGATGACGCCTGATAATCGCCCAAACCGGTTCCCAATTCGCTCAAGCCAACACGCGCGTCCGATTGCAGCGGCATGGCACCATGCTTTTCGGCATCATACGCAGCGGTGTTCAGACAGACCATTTTGCGTTCAGGGTTTGAGAACAGACCCCAGGACCCTGTGGTGAAATCCTGAAGTCGCGTGCCTACACCCAACACCAGATCGGCCTCGGCACACACGGCATTTGCAGGCTCTCCGCCAGTTACGCCAACAGGGCCAAGATTAAGGGGATGATCCCACGCAAGAGATGACTTGCCAGCCTGCGTTTCTGCGACAGGCACATTGTGGGTTTCGGCAAAGCTTTGCAATGCGGCAGTAGCATCCGAATAGTGCACCCCGCCTCCGGCTACGATTACCGGACGTTTGGCGGCCTTAATCGCTTCGACGGCACGCGCAAGCTCACCTTCATCCGGTCGAATACGGCGTTGGTACCAAACGCGGGGCTCAAAGAAGCTTTCGGGATAATCATATGCCTCGGCCTGAACATCCTGACAGAAGGCCAGCGTCACCGGCCCGCAATCGGCAGGGTCGGTCATGGTGCGGAATGCGCGCGGCAATGCTGTCAACAGATGTTCGGGGCGGCTGATCCGGTCGAAATACCGGCTGACAGGACGGAAGCAGTCATTTGCACTTACGGTTCCGTCGCCGAAATCTTCGATCTGTTGCAGCACCGGGTCCGGACCGCGCGTAGCGAACACATCACCCGGCAGCAACAGAACCGGCAGGCGGTTAACATGCGCCAGCGCTGCTGCAGTAACCATGTTGGTCGCGCCAGGCCCAATTGAAGATGTCACGGCCATTGCGTGGCTGCGACCCATCTGCTTGGCATAGGCGATAGCCGAATGCGCCATGGTCTGCTCGTTATGTCCCCGATAGGTTGGCAAACTGTCTTTCACGGCGTGCAGCGCCTCACCCAGACCGGCCACGTTACCGTGCCCAAAGATGGCCCAGACGCCTGCGATAAACGGCTCTCCGGCCTCGTTCATCTGCGCCCCCAAATAACGCACCAGAGCCTGCGCCGCGGTCAGTCGGACTGTCTTGCTCATCACGATCCCTTTCAACACGAAGCCGCCATCGGCCTTCCGTTGGTTGTCACATTTGCGAAAGTGTCAGGCTTTTTTGCCGAGCCTGCAATCAGTGTGGCGTCCGGTGCCACCTTCCCTTTCGGATGCCCCTATTGGGACACCCGGAATATCCTAAGTTAAACCGTGCCGCCCAGCGAACCTTCAAGCTCGGCCATTTCCTGACCACCCGCCATCAGGTCCTGCAGCTCTTCGGGCGTGATCTCACCGCGTCGGGCCGTACCAAGCGTTTTTCCCCGGTTCAGCACGGTAAAGCGGTCACCTACAGCCAGCGCATGGCGAACGTTGTGGCTGATGAACACCACACCCACGCCCTGACTGCGCACGCGATCAATGGTAGCCAGAACGTTCGAAGTCTGACGCACGCCAAGAGCCGAGGTCGGTTCGTCGAGGATCAGAATCTTGGCACCGAAATATACCGCCCGTGCGATCGCAACGGTTTGGCGCTCGCCGCCTGACAGTGTTCCGACAGCCTGATCCGGGCCGCGCAGGTTGATGCCCATCTTGCGCATCTCTTCCATGCAGACATCGTTTGCCTGTTCGACATCAAATCTTTTTAGCAAACCCCGGCCTTTGGTCGGTTCGCGCCCCATGAAGAAGTTGCGCGTAACGCTCATCAGCGGGATCATCGCCAGATCCTGAAACACAGTCGCAATGCCTGCTTCCATGGCATCTCTGGGCGTGTCGAAGTGCAAAGGTTTGCCTTCGAACAAGATCTCGCCTTTGGTGGGTTTATGAACCCCGGACATGGTCTTGATGAAGGTGGATTTGCCCGCACCGTTGTCGCCCAGCAGACAGTGACACTCACCCGGCTTCACATCAAAACTGACACCAGCCAGAGCGATGATGTTGCCAAAGTGCTTTTCGATGTCTTTCATCTCGACGATCGGAGCGGCGTCAGTGGCGGAGTCCCCGTGATGGAATTTGGTATCCTCGGTCATATCAGCGCTCTCCCGTTACGCGTTTACGGATCGCGTTGTTGAACAGAACGGCAATCAGCAGCATCGCGCCCAGGAAAACCTGGAACCAGTCCTGATCGAAATCAGTATAGGTCAGGCCGATAACAACCATGCCAAAGATGATTGAGCCGAAGAATGCACCGATGGCTGAGCCATAGCCGCCGGTCAGCAGACACCCTCCGATAACAGCGGCGATGATCGCTTCAAATTCTTTCTGGAAGCCACGGCGGGCATCGGTCGATCCAGCATCCATCACTGTGATGATGGCAACCAAAGCGGCACAGCAGGCGGTCAGCATGAACAGCGAGATCTTGACGCGGTTCACCGGGACGCCCGAGTTTGATGCGGCGGTCTTGTCACCGCCCGAGGCGAAAATCCAGTTGCCAGCAGGGGTACGCAGCAACACATATGTTGCCGCCAGCGCCAGCACGACAAACCACAGAATTTCCACCGGGATACCCGGCACTTTGGGTGCGCCGCTTTTGAATGTATCGATCATTCCGTTTGCGGCGAGCCATGCGAACAGGCTGCCAAATGCTTCACCTGAGAACATCGGCGACAGCCAATCGTTTTCGACCGCGTCACGGACGCCACGCAACTGTGTCGACCCGCCGGTAGCTGCCTTCAGACCCACCAGCGACAGACCGCGCAAGATGAACAGGAAAGCCAGCGTGACGATAAAGGATGGCAGGCCCGAGCGGATCACGATCGTGCCGTTGATCGCGCCGACGAAAGCCGCAAAAACAAATGTCATGGGGATCGCGACGATCAGTGGCAATTGCCATGTCACCACGCAGACGCCGAAGAACAGGCCAGAGAACGCCACCATCGAACCGATGGACAGGTCGAACTCACCCCCGATCATCAGCAGCGCCGCGCCGATCGCCAGAATGCCCAGCTGCGCCGCAGGTGTCATGAAATTCATGATCCCGGCAAGGGTAAACATCGAATCATCCGCCGTAAGGGCGAAGAAGATGACGACCAGAACCACCCCGGCCATGGCGCCAAGCTCGGGCCGTTTCATGAGCTTGGTCAGGAAAGGCTCTTTCTTGACCCTTTCATCCCCTGCGAGTTGAGCTGAATCACTCATCGTTTCCTCCCATTCGGTGGGAACGGCGCTGGTGCGCCGCCCCGTTTGTTCAGGTGTTGGTGTTGATCAACGGATGCCTTGCGAGGACAGTTCGATCACCTGAGCTGCCTTGTCCTGCGTGATCAGGTTCGGACCCGAAGGTACATTGCCACCCGGCATCAGGCCGTACTTGGCGTGCAGACCCATGAAGTTCACCGACAGGTAACCCTGCAGATACTGCTGCTGGTCGATTGCAAAGGCTGCGTCGCCATCCGCGATCGACTGCAGGAAGTTGGCCGACAGGTCGAAGGAGGCAACATTCACGTCACGGCCCGAACCTTTGACTGCTGCTACAGCAGGCTCACCGGCCGAGCTGGCACCCAGTGCCATGACGGTGTCGATGGCTTCGTTCGCAGCCAGAGCAGCAGCAACCTTGGATTCAATTTCTGACGGATCGTTCGAAGTTGGCAGTACCTCAACGTTTCCACCGAAACCTTCGGCAAAGCCCGCGCAACGCAGGTCAAGGGCAACGTTGCCTACTTCGTGGTTCACACAGATCGCGGTGCTGCCGCCCATCGAGGCAAGCTCTGCACCGGCTGCCTTGCCCGCGTCGAACTCATCCTGACCCACGTGTAGCAAAGCGCCCAGATCTTTCGACACATCCGAGCCCGAGTTGATCGAGATCACCGGAATACCCGCTGCGACGGCGCGTTCGATTGACGGGCCAAGCGCGTCCGCATCCGGGATCGAAACGATCAGGCCATCGGGTTCCTGGTTCACGGCGGCATCGATCAGCTGCGACATGGCGACCATGTCGAAAGTTTCGGGCGCGCGGTATTCGACGTTTACACCGACGTCCTTACCGGCCTGCTCGACACCGTTCTTTACCACGTTCCAGAATGCATCATTGGCCTGGCCGTGCGAAACGACAACAATTTCCTGCGCGAAGGCCGGCGTTGCGAGCGCCAGCGCGCCTGCGGCCAATGCACCTTTAACGAACTTGTTCATTTGGTTTCCTCCCATTGGAACAAATTTTTCTTCGTGTCGGGGTCTCAACCCCAAGCATTCGGCCAAGCCGAATCTCTGCGGCCCCGCACCAAAACGGGGTCTAATTCAGTTTCCGGATATCCAATCATTTTGCAACCGGTTTCAAAATTTCGGACATCGCGACCGGTTGACCGGTCTGTGCGGAACGCGTCGCGGCCTCGGCCATGGCCAATGCGGCAACACCATCTTCCAGCGTCACAGGCAGTGAAGATCCAGACAGAGTGGCCTGAACAAACGCATCCCATTCCGCCTGATATGCGGGCATATAGCGCTCGAGGAAAAAGTAGGTCGGTTTCGCGCCGACAACGCCGTCCGCAGTCGATTTGACCAAGGTATTTTCCAGCATGTTCTGCGCCTGTAGCAGGCCCTCGGATCCCAACATCTCAACACGCTGGTCATATCCATAGACCGCACGCCGCGAGTTCTTGATGACCGCGATCCGCCCATCATCGTAAGCCATTGTAACAACAGCTGTATCGACGTCTCCGGCGGCCCCTATTTCAGGATCGACGATAGATGTTCCTACCGCTGAAATGACCTTGGGCAACTGCCCCATCAGATAGTTGGCCATATCAAAGTCGTGGATCATCATGTCCCGGAACAACCCACCGGAAACCTTGATATAGCTGACCGGCGGAGGCGCCGGATCAAAGGACGTGATCGACAGCATTTCGGGTGTCCCGATCTCGCCGGCATCTGCTGCGGCTTTGAGCGCCGAAAAGTTCGGGTCGAAACGCCGGTTAAAGCCAATCATCACAGGCTGACCGTTAGCGGCTGCGGATTTCTGGCAGGCGACGGCACGGTCAAGGTCCAGATCGACTGGTTTTTCACACAAAACCGCTTTGCCAGCCTGAGTCGCCGCCTCGATCAAATCGGAATGGGTGTCTGTTGGCGTGGCAATCAGAACGGCATCAATCGAAGGGTCCGCGATGATTTCGTCGGAAGGCCGCGCCTCAGCTCCGCTTTCCGCAGCCAAACCCTGAGCCGCATCCTCAATGGCATCCGATACAGCGCACAGCTGGCTTTGGGGATGTGCAGTGATGGCCTTTGCATGAACACGACCAATGCGCCCAGCCCCAAGCAATCCGATCCTCAGCATGCAGTTCTCCCGAATCCTTAATTTTCGGGTGCCAGAATGATTCTCTTTGCAACCGGTTGCAAGATATTTTTTGCATACATCTCAGACAGCCCCGAATTAAGCCTGATCGTCGGGTCTATGCCCCCGGTCCGAACGGATCAGACCACAGTGCAAACAACAAAAAAGGGCAGCCGATGCGGCTGCCCCAGAGCTGAATTCTCCGGTCTCTTACAGTTTGATGCGGAACGCAGCGAACCCATCGGCACCTTCGCCTGCATCCTCCAGTGACACGCCCTCGACATCACTTAGATAATCACGGGCCTTGGGTCCGGTTTCAAACAACACGCTGGTGTCGTTGAGAGGGGCGAAAGACCAGTTTGCATCCGCCTTTGGATCGATGGTTCCCTGTTCGACGATGTAACGCACGATAACGTCGCGATTGGTGTCCGGTGCCTCGAAGATAATCGTGTCACCCATTGCACCGGGGAAAGATCCCCCACCCGACGCACGATAATTGTTGGTCGCTACGATGAACTCCATATCGTCTGTCACAGGCGCGCCATTGAATTCGAGGTTCACAATCCGCGCCGCATCGGGGTTGAGCTCTTCTCCCTTCGGGTCAAAGCGCGATGGCTGGGACAGATCGATTTGATAGGTCACGCCATCCATGACGTCGAAATTGTAGGACGGGAAAGACGGGTTCAGCAGAATTGCGTCCTCCGATCCAACTTCGATCTGGTTGAACATTCCTGCGGACCGCTCGAGCCAGCCGCGGACCTGAGCCCCGTTTACGCGCACGGCCCGCACCGTGTTCGGATACAGATAAAGGTCCGCCACGTTCTTGATCGCAACATCTCCCACAGGCACATCTGTGTAGTATTCGGGGCCGCCGCGGCCACCGGCCTTGAACGGAGCCGCTGCAGACAGGATCGGCAGACCCTCATGCTCGGTGCCTTTCAGCATCTGTTCGACATACCATTTTTGCGCGATCGAGACGATCTGTAACGAAGGATCATCTGCAACCAGCGCAAAATAGCTGTGCAGCGGCGCCGAGGTCTTGCCAACCGCGCGGCGAACATAAGCAAGGGTCTCGTCATGGTCGGTGGCAACCGAGTCCAGCACCTTTTGGTCATCCCCCACCAGCGCGGTGATCGAACGATCTTCGTTGCGTTTCGAAATGGGGCGCGCCTCGGATGTTGTGGTCACCACCCGCCACGTATCTCCGTCACGTTCGAGCAACAGATCCAGCACGCCAAGATGCGACCCCCAGAAGCCCCCCATGACAGCGGGCTTGCCCATCAAAGTACCCTTTTCGACATCCACACCGGGACTGTCGGCAAAGGTGGGCGATGGGAACACAAGATGGTTGTGACCAGTAACCAGGGCATCGATACCTTCAACCCCCGCCAAGGGTACCGAGGCATTTTCCATCCCTTCCGAATGATCCGCCTCGCCGATACCCGAGTGGGACAAGGCGATGATTAGATCGCAGCCCTGCTCCTTCATTTCTGGAACATACGCCTGCGCAGACTCAACAATGTCACGGGCCTGGACATTGCCTTCAAGATGCTTGCGATCCCAGTTCATGATCTGGGGTGGGGTAAAGCCTATGACGCCGATCTTGATGGGATGCGTGCTGCCGTCGCCCAACTCGATTTCGCGGTCAAGGATTGCGTATGGGGCAACCAGCGTTTTGTCGTCACGCGCAGTCGCGCCTTTTTCCGTGACAATATTCGCCAGAACAACCGGGAATTCGGCCCCGGCAAGCGACTTCTCGAGAAAGCTCAGACCGTAGTTGAATTCATGGTTGCCCAATGTGGCTGCATCATAGCCGATGGTGTTGAACGCTGTGATGATCGGATGGGCGTCCCCGTCTTTCATCCCGCGCTCGTAGGCGATGTAATCCCCCATTGGGTTGCCTTGCAGAAAATCACCATTATCGACCAGCAGCGAATTGGTGGCCTCGGCCCGTATCTGGTTGATGATTGAGGCAGTCCGCGACAAGCCAACCGTATCTCGCGGCTTGTCGGCATAATAGTCATATGGGAACACGTGCACGTGGATATCCGTGGTCTCCATGATCCGAAGATGCGCCTGATTGCCAGCCGCAGAAGCCGAGAATGGATGAAGCGTGGCCAATGCCACCCCGGCGGTTGTCGTTGCAAGAAACTGTCGGCGCGAGATTGAGAAATTACCGGAAACAGACATCTTCAAACCTTTCTGAAATTGAGTTTGACGTGTGTTTAGAGTGCCTTTGACAACAAAAGCATGACACGGGCGGCAATACTGGCCCTTGTCACATGTTCAACATGTCTGAGTCGTAGTCTGCGCTGATATCCCGGGGTTAGTAAAGCACGTCCTGGGCTGACACGTTTGTCAGGCTCCTAAATCTGGTGCCGCGCCGAAACGTAACGGAACAGTGGCAAAAGCTGACATGCACCGACACAGTTCGACCGGATTGGGTCGGCGATAAGGGCCTGAACAATTGGTGGGGAGTATTCGTGTTGCGCAAAGCACTTAAAATATTCGTTGGAACAGTGGCTTTGCTTGCAGTCGCTGCAACGGGGTACTTGCTGTTCGCACCGCCGGATTTGCTAAAGGTTGGCACGAATTACTCAGCCAAAATCGTGTGTTCCAATGTCTTCATTGCAGGCCGTGATCCTGACGAAGTGCTGGAGATCGACGTGCAGGCCCCGGGGCATCCACTCCTCAAACAGATCTCGATTGAGGTGGACCAAGACGCACAGACAGTAAAGGCCTGGATGTTCGGCTTTTTCGCACCGGCCACATCGCAATATCGCGACGGTCTTGGATGCACAAATGTTCACGAGGCCGCGCTAAGCGACCGAACTCTCGCAGCTCCCGCGCCTTTGCCAGCCGGTCCATGGCCACAGGGCAATGATGTGAGTCTGTCTCAGAATCCTGAAGTCCTGAACATAATGTCTGACAACGAACTGTTGGGCGAAGGCTATCGCGCGGTTGTTGTTGTTCGAAACGGACGGATCGTGGCCGAGGCTTACGCAGACGAGTTTGATGAAAACACACCGCTGCTGGGCTGGTCGATGACCAAAACGGTGACAGCCGGACTGATTGGAACGCTGATCAAGTCGGGCCGCATGTCGCTGGATGACACGCTTATAGATAGCTACCCGGATTGGTCGCAGGACAACCGCAAGGACATCACAGTCAGGGACATGCTCGCAATGTCGAGCGGGTTGCAGTGGAACGAAGAATATGGCGACGTATCAGACGTTACCAGAATGCTCTACCTCAACGATGACATGGCGGAATTTGCCTCGGGCCGGGACGCAGGCGTCGAGATCGGCACCGAATTCAACTACTCGTCCGGCACATCCACAATGCTGTCACGGGTCTGGCAGGACAAGCTGGACAAAGACAGCCTCAGCTATCCGCGTGACGCATTGTTCAAGCCGTTGGGTATGACTTCAGTTGTGTTGGAAACCGACACCGATGATACCTTTGTCGGGTCTAGTTACATGTACGCAACCGCGCGTGACTGGGCCCGTTTCGGTCAACTATTGCTGCAGAACGGGGAATGGGAAGATCAACAGCTTCTGCCTGAAGGATACACGGACTGGATGTTCGAACCGGTCGAAGTCTCAGACAATCTGTATGGCAAAGGCCATCTCTGGCTGGAAGCGCCGGGCGGATACCCCCCTTTCGAAGATTCAGTCTGGCTTCAGGGGCATGACGGGCAGTTCATCGGCGTATTCCCATCACATGACATGGTGGTTGTACGGCTTGGTCTGACGCCCTCTCGGCTCGAGTACTCTTCTCTTCCGCTAGCCAAAGAGCTGATCGTCGTTTTCGGAGAGTGACGCACCCGCGATCAGCAACCAAGTTCAGCCTGCAGATCGCGGACACCGTTACCGTCCTGATCTGCGACACCACTGTCGATCAGGCGACCGGTCTGACCGCATCGGATGACGCTGTCGTTCTGATCAATCATCTCGGGCCGTTCGGTATAAGCGACCAGCCCGCTACCCAGCACCGTATAAAGACCATCAGGTTGCGGGGCTGAGTAGTATCCCTGTACCTGGATGATGCCGACAGTTTCATCGAACAGGCCGGTCTCAAGCCGCGTCGCCTCGATACCGGATGGTTTGGGTTCGCCATAGACACGGACCAGATCACCCGATTGCAAATGCTGTGGACTGATCCCGCTGATCAGGCTGCTGCCAACAACCAATGCGCCGTTCTGGTCTGAAGACAGATATGTTCCACTGATGCGGGCCTGATATTCAGTGCCGATCAGGAGTTCAATCCGCGACGCACGAACAGCCTGGTCCTGCCACAGACCGCTGACCGCAACCCAATCCCCCACCATCAAATCCGGAAGCGTCTCGCCGACATTGACCCTGGTACCCAGAACGGCCAACTCACCGTCACCAAAATCTGTGACCTGACCCACCAGTGGAAAAACCTGACGGATATGGCGGGCGTGCCAACCATCTTCGACCCGTTCAGCGACAATCGCGACCGTGTGACCGGGCTCCAGATCACCAGCGGTCATAGGCTCGACAGACCCGCTTATCGGCATCATGTCATCGACTTGTATGTGCAGACCGTTCACATGAATGCTGCCCAGATGGGTGATCGTCCCAACAATACCGGTACCGATAATTCCACCTTCTCGCTCTTCCTCACTGCGGCCCTGCGCCGGAGCATAAACCCAGAGCGCGATCAGGAATGCGGCCAATATGCGGGGAAACAAAACCATGGCTACTCCCCGTCTTCCTGCGTCCCATCCGGAGAGGGCAGGATATATGCGCCCAGTGCGAACCGGCCCGTATGGCCACCCTTGTGATCGTGGTCCTGCAGCTTACGAGCCAGCGCATTAATGTCCTGCAACAAGGTCTGCGCCCGTTCATCGGATATCCGCCTCAGCTCTTCGATCGACTCAGCCGACAGGTGTGAGTATCGGACGGCACGATCGAAATTCCGCGCCGCGCCCGGTTCGGCCAGCAGGTTCTGGGTCGCCGCCATCATGTGCACCGACAGGGTTGCCTGATAGGCCGCCACCTGCTCTGCACCGCCACCCGAAGGCAGAAACGCATGGGTCAGAAGACGTAATCCCCCTGCCCCGTTCTGTTCGACGATATTCTGGTCCAGCAGCGTTTTCAGGACAGTTCCCGGCGCCATGTCGATCCGGGCAAGACGGACCAGATCGTCAAATCCCGGCCCATCCTCACCCCCCTTGCGTGTGAGTTCACGAGGATCACCGGATTCATCCTGAAATTCAGGAGACGTGGCCCAATGGCTGATTACCAAAGCCGCCGCGCTGCAGCTGCGTCTTTCCGGTGTATCCTCATCCAGATTGCGCAGTCGCTTTACATCTTTCCGGTGAAGACCCGTCAAAAGGCTGGCACGACTGTCGCTGAGCGCGGCGTCGGAGCTCTGTTCCGCTGCGGTCAGCAACGCTTTTTTCAGTGCTTCGGTGGCCGATCCTACCGTGACGCCATGCGCGACCATCGCTTGCGCCAGTGGCTCAAGCAGTGCGGCCAGCGCGGATTCAAGAGGTGGCTTGGAGTTCGTCGGCATCACGTCACTCGTTACAGGTTGGTCTCTGATAACATTTCTCAGTTGTTAACCAATTCAACGGTTTCGTGACCATAATGTGATTGATTGTGACGATAAATGGGAATTTTTCCCATTATCACTAAGGCGTGACCCTCTCAGAAAAGGAAAACGCCATGCAGAACTTTGCTGTCAATCCTCTGAAAGACTACCATCCCCTGACACTCCCCAAACCCGGCAATGACTGTCTTGCTGATCTCAACTCTGCAGATCGGGCCAAATTCCGGGCCTTTGGATGGGGTCCAACACTTGCACCGCGCCACGCAACAATTGCCGACGCACTGCGCCATCAACTTCATCAGAATTCCGATGCTATAGCCGTTGAATGCAGCAGGCATGCGCTCAGCTATGCGGCGCTGGATGAAGCGTCAAACCGACTGGCCAACGTGCTGCGGGCCCATGGTGTGAAACGCGGCGATGCCGTTTGCCTGTTCCTGCACCGCTCGATCGAGATGGTGGTCGGCATTGTCGCGGTGATGAAGCTGGGGGCTGCCTATGTTCCGCAACATGTGGGTGTTGCCCCCACAGAAACCCTACGCCATGTGGCAGAAGTTACCGGCGCTAAGGTTCTACTTAGCCTGAGCTCTCTAGCCGATCAGGTGCCCGTTGCGGTCAATCAAACTCTGATCACCATCGATACGATCATGTTCGATCCGATGCTGGATGCTCCCGCCCCGGATACCGCTGCTCACCGTGCCCGAGCGGACGATCTTGCGATGATCCTGTTCACCTCCGGAACGACGGGTGTACCGAATGGCGTACAGGTCACTCATGCCAATCTGGCCAATATCCTGCTGACTTCGCCGGGTGATCTGGGAATGCGGCCGGGACTGCGGGTTGGGCAGATCCTGTCCATTGCCTTCGACATGGCCGCGTGGGAGACGCTGGGTGCCCTGTCCAATGGGGCAACATTAGTCATTCGCGGTAAATCCATTCAAGATACTGCAGAACGGGTCGATGTGCTGATTGCCACCCCTTCGATCCTGAACGCGCTGGACCATAGCCGGTGCCAGCAAGTAAAAGTCGCCGCCGTCGCCGGAGAGCCCTGCCCGCGTCCATTGGCAGATGCCTGGTCGTCCTTTTGCACCTTTTACAACTCATGCGGCCCGACCGAGACCACGATCATAAACACGGCTGAGCCACATCATCCTGACAAACCCATCCTGTCGATCGGCCGCCCAACACCGAACAACACGGTCTATGTTCTGGATGAAAATCTGCGCCCCCTGCCCATCGGGCAGAAGGGAGAGATGTGGGCTGGCGGTGATTGCGTGACAGCAGGTTATCTGGCCAACCCCAAACTGACCTCAGAACGTTATCGCCCTGATCCGTTCCGGCCCGGTCATATGATGTTCCGTACCCGTGATCTGGGTCGATGGTCCCCGGATGGAGAGCTAGAGCATTTCGGGCGTGTCGATGATCTGGTCAAAATCCGCGGTTTCCGGGTTGAACTGGACAGCGTCACAAATGCGCTTGAAGCTTCACCCTGCTGTCAGCAGGCGGTGACTCTGCAATATGACAGCCGAAACCTTGTCAGCTTCATTTCCCCCGGTACGGCCTGCCCCAAACGGGCGACGCAATCGGTCGCTGATCGCCTGCCCTATTATTGCAGCCCGATCATGGTGATGCCCTTGGACGCCCTGCCCCGAACCCCGCGCGGCAAGCTGGATAAGAGACTGTTGCTGAAACTTGCGCAGGACCACATCGCCAAGACCCGGACGGAGCTGAACTGATGACAACCGAAGCTACAAATCTGGAATCCCGTGCGCTGAACTGGCGGCGGGTTACCCGGCACCCGGCGCTGATGGAATATCGCCGACTGGCACTGCTGGTCGCGCTGGTGAATCTGGGTGTGTTCGCGATGGGGCTGCGTGAAGGTCGCTGGTTATCCGGGAATGAGTACACGCTGTCCCTTATCGCGGACATGGCGTTGATCAACCTAAGCATCGGAATCCTGATCCGACAGCAAAGGGTGGTCAACGCTCTGTTCTGGCTGGCCACACGAGTCCCGACATCGTGGCCGCTCTGGATACGCTGGGGCGCCGGAAAGGTGTTTCACTTTGGCGGATTACATTCGGGCTGCACCGTTGCGGGCACGATCTGGTTCGGTTTTCTGCTGTTTGGCATGGTGTCCAACCGTGTGGTCGGCGCATCCATCCCCTCGGATCTGACCCTTGGGCTAAGTGCAACAATGGTTGTGCTGATGACAATCATGGTCGTCTCAGCGCTGGGGCCAATTCGCGCCCGTTTTCACAACGCGTTTGAAAAAATCCATCGCTTCGTCGGCTGGACTGTTCTGGCGCTGTTCTGGGCGCAAACGATCTCGATCACACACGATATGGGCGGTGAACTGTTACAAAGCCCGGCGTTCTGGATGCTATGCCTGATCACATTGTCGATCCTGTCCCCCTGGCTAACCCTGAAGCGTGTGAGTGTTGAGATCGAGAAGCCTTCGAACCACGCTGTAATCGCCCGGTTCAATTATGGTGATACGCCATTCCCCGGCAGCTCCAACGCGATCAGTCACACGCCGTTTGGCGAGTACCATTCCTTCGCCAATATCCCTGCCCCGGACGAATCCGGCTATCGACTGGCGATCAGCCGTGCCGGAGACTGGACAGGCAGGTTCATTGACACTCCACCAGACAAGGTCTGGGTCAAAGGGATCACCACCTCGGGTGTTGCCCGGATCGAGGTTCTATTCAAAAAGGTGGTCTATGTCGGCACCGGGTCGGGCATCGGGCCGATCCTGCCACATCTGCTGGCGGGTGACGTGCCCAATCGCCTGATCTGGTCAACACGAAGCCCGCGCAAAACCTATGGCGATGCTCTGGTCGACGAGATCGAAGCGAACACCGAAAGGCCTCTGATCTGGGACACCGACGCGCAGGGCAAGCCAAACCTTTCAGCATTGGCATTGCAAGCTGTACGCGAGAGCGGTGCCGAGGCAGTCATCGTGATCTCGAACCAGAAACTGACACGAAAAGTCGTACACGACATGGAAAGCCTGGGCATCCCGGCCTACGGCGCAATCTGGGATAGCTAACTATGTTTGAGACAATCGAGACATCCATACAGGGGCGGGTCGCAACGATCCGCTTCAATCGGCCGGATCAACTCAACGCCCTGAACACACAAGTGATGGAAGAGGTGCTCGCTGCTGCATCCGGTTTTGAGGCTAACCCGGATATCGGTTGCCTGATCCTGACCGGTAATGGCCGCGCCTTTGCGGCTGGCGCAGACATCGGTGAACTGGCAGTCCAAACCTATGCCACGATGCAGTCCAGCGATTTCTTCGCAGGTTGGGACCGCTTTGCGGCGCTTCGTATTCCCAAAATTGCGGCCGTCAATGGCTATGCCCTGGGCGGCGGGTGCGAGGTTGCGCTTATGTGCGATCTGGTCTTCGCCTCGGAAACCGCAAAATTCGGGCAACCCGAAATCAAGATCGGTTGCATTCCGGGTATTGGTGGCACACAGCGCCTAACCCGTTTGATTGGGCGCGTTCGCGCGATGGATATGATCCTGACCGGGCGCATGATCGATGCGCACGAAGCCCTGCAGATAGGTCTGGTCAGCCGGTTGGTACCTTCTGACGACCTCGCAGATATCGCAATGGAAACGGCGCAGATGATCGCGGGATATGCCCCCGACATCACCCAGATGGCACGTTCATGCGTGAATATGGCCGAGCAAAGCACGCTGGACACCGGAATACGGCACGAACGCCAAACCTATCACGCGCTCTATGGTCTGCCTGCTCAAAAGGAAGGCATGGCAGCATTTCTGGAGAAACGATCACCGAAGTTTCATCCTGACTGAGCCAAGTCATGACGTTCATTCCCGGTTTTGAGATGAGATAGACTTGGTTCAGTTGCGGTCTCTTGCGAACGATGGCCTGTTTAGTCGAATACAGATGATCCGAAAAGAATCAGCTCGGCGACGGAGACGGGCCATTCAAACAGCATGCTCAGTTAACCAACTAAGCAGTGCAAGTTTCGAGCCGCGCTCATTCTTCCAAAAAACTCGCGACTGAGACTCAGTAATGCGCAGATAGCGGGCTTATAGCTTTTTTTGCTGGGCTACCGAATGGCGCGCACCTCCAAGCGACCAGGGTGTTGCAGGCAGTAAGATGAGATTTTTTTGTTGCCGAAACCGGTTTCGGAGAACCAAATAATGGAATGATAACGAATCCCAGTCTACCGAAGCGCCAATCTTCGCTCCGTCGCGACCCTTCATCCGGAAGGGTGAAGCTGGACGAATTGGCTCATCACCTCGGACTTTCAAAGAGCACCGTGTCGCGCGCTTTGAACGGGTATTCCGACATCTCAGAGTCCACCAGAAAACGGGTCGAGACTACTGCAAGGAAGATGGGCTATCGCCCGCTCAGCCACGCGCAGGCGATCCGCACAGGGAAAGTGCGTGCAATTGCGATGGTCATTAACAGCGGGGAACCGGACCGGCATAATCCGTTTCTGCAGGACTTTCTGGCAGGCGCTTGCGAAGGTGCCAGCGCATTCGATTGGACGATGACTATCTCAACGGCCAAGTCCGAAGAGGATATGCTCAACGTTCTGGGGCGCCTTGTGGAAGAGCGCAAAGCGGATGGGTTTATTCTGCCCAGGACGGAAGTCGACGACGCTCGTATCAAGTATCTAAGCGCGTTGAGTGTTCCATTCATACTCTACGGTCGAACAGGATACGGGCAGGCGGACACATACAGCGATACATCTTGGTTCGATATCTCGGGTGAGACGGCAATCCGTAGCGCGGTCAGCCGTTTGAGCGGCTTTGGCCATCGCCGCATCGGCTTTGTCGGCAGCGATCCGAAATTCAACTACAGCCACCTTCGACGCGATGGCTATCTTGAAGGTCTGAGGGCCGCTGGCCTGCCTATCGATCCTGAACTGATCCGCGAGGGCGCGCGCACTCGTGATGAAGGGGCAGTCCAGGCGCGAGCTTTGCTGGAGATGGAGAATCCACCAACCGGGATCGTCTTTGCGACTGATCTGGCCGCACTGGGGTCATATACTGTTTGCGCCAAGTTTGGTCTGCAAATCGGTCAGGATGTCTCGATCCTTGGGTATGACGGCATACCCGAAAGCCAATACGTCAGCCCGGGTCTTACGACATTCAGCGTCGATTCACAGCGGGCTGGCGAACGCCTTGCTGAAATGCTCATACGGCAAACCCGTGGAGAAGCACCGGAAAGCCTGCGTGAGCTGGGCGAAGCCGTTCTTTTGGAACGGGAATCTGATGGACCACCGCGCCTGACACCTGAAGAGCTGGCGCAAAAAATTACACAATTCAGAAATGGAAATCGGGGAGGAGACCGATCATGAAACTTACACCAAAGGCATCTCGACTGATGCTTGGCACATCGCTGGCGCTGGCCTTGGCAGCCGTGTCAGCACAGGCAGATACAATTCGTTTCTGGACAACTGAGGAGCAACCAGAGCGGCTCGCGAAGCAGCAGGAAATGGCGGACCAGTTTAAAGCGGAAACCGGCACCACCGTTGAGGTGATCCCGGTCACCGAGACCGATCTGGGCACGCGAGCGACCGCAGCCTTCGCAGCAGGAGATCTGCCAGATGTGGTCTATCATCCATTGCAATACGCCCTGCCCTGGGCCGAAGCAGGTATCCTTGACACCGAAGCTGCGACAGAAGTGATCGAAGAGCTGGGTGCCGACACTTTCGCCCCCGGTGCGTTGGGTATGGCGGCCTTTAATGGCGAAACAGCCTCAGTGCCTGTCGATGGTTGGACACAGATGGTTGTCTACCGCAAAGACTTATTTGACGAAGCCGGGCTGGATGCGCCCAACTCGTTTGAAAGCGTCTTGGCCGCACTGGAGAAACTGCACAACCCGCCTGAAATGTATGGCTTCGTTGCGGCGACCAAAGTGGATGAGAACTTCATGAGCCAGGTGCTGGAACATGTGTTCCTCGCCAATGGCGTCTCGCCGGTTGGCGCTGATGGTTTCAAGCCACTGGATGAGGCCAAGACAACCGAGGTTCTCGATTTCTACAAAGCAATCTCAAAAGCGTCGCCTCCGGGTGAGCTGTACTGGAAGCAATCGCGAGAGCTTTATTTCGACGGCAAGGCAGCGATGATCATCTGGTCGCCCTTCATTCTTGATGAACTGGCCGGCTTGCGGGACAGTGCGCCGCCGACAATCAACGACGATCCGACCTCAAGCGAACTGGCAAGCAAGACCGGCATCGTGACCAACTTCTCTGGCCCGTCCAATCCAGATGGCGCAGCGTGGGGTGATGTGCGGTACTTTGGCATTACCAACGATGCTGACACGGACGCGGCGATGGAATTCGTGAAGTTCGCGATGGATGACGGATACACCCAAACGCTGGCAATTGCGCCTGAGGGCAAGTTCCCTGTTCGTCGCGGCAACGCCGACAATCCGACTGCCTTTTCCGAAGCATGGGCCGAGCTGCCTGTAGGCGTTGACCGTAAGGCCCCCCTGGGTGAGCTTTATGACCAAGCGATGATCGACGAGATCGTTGGCGGTCTGGACGTTGCGCAGCGCTGGGGTGTGGCTGAAGGTCAATTGGCGCTGGCGTCGAAGATGATCAACTCTCAGGCCATCAACCGCGTGGTCCGGCAGTATATCGATGATGAGATTGACGCGGCTGCCGCAGTTGCAGCCATGAACGAAGAGCTGGCCAAAGTTCAGTAATCAACCAGCACCTGCAGCGGCGTTCGCGCCGCTGCTCGCAACCCTTCGAGGTATCTCATGTCTTCGGCCACCCCACCGACCGGAACCGGGGCTCTTGCCAAACGCGAGGCGCGTCTGGCCTGGGCGCTGCTGGCTCCGACCGTGATCAGCGTGTCGCTTGTGGTGATCCTGCCCTTGCTGGCAATCATCTGGATCAGCTTCAAGCCGTTTACCCTGTCCGACCTGCGCCCGCCTGCTCCGGTTATCCGTGAAAGCCTACGCGGCTCTGGTGACGATCTGCGGATCGAATACCGTCTAAGGAACTCCAGCCAGGAAATCGCCATCGAAGGCGTGACCCTGACCGATGTGCTGCCCGATGGTGTTGCCGTGGGCGAAGTCACAGCGCCCTGTGTTCTGGACGGGAAGGATTTGTTCTGCGATTTTGGAACCTTGGACGGCGGCCAGCGTGAGCGTATCCGCATCCCGGTCACGGTCGACGGAGATCCCGACGCATTCGAAGAAATTGTTGAAGGCTCCAAACCGCGCCTCACCGGCAGTGGGCCGAACGTTCTGACCAACTTTGAATTCAGCCTCGAGAACTTCGCCCGTGTCTTTGATGGGTCGGAGTTCTGGGGCGTCCTCTGGGTCACGCTTTTCTATACGGTCTTCGGAACGATCGGCGCTTTGGTCATGGGCTTGTTCGCGGCTATGCTGTTGAACAAAAGCTTTAGGGGTCAGGGGTTTATTCGTGGCCTCTACCTGTTCCCCTATGTCGCCCCTGTCATCGCCGTCGCATTCACCTGGGTGACGCTGTTTGACCCCTTCTCGGGTTCCGCAAATGCCTTGCTGGTGCAGATGGGGCTGAGTAGCGAGCCGATCAATTTCTTCGGTGAACGTCCGCTGGCGCTGATCATGGTCACAGTGTTCGAGATCTGGCGCTACTTCCCGCTGTCCTTCCTGTTCATTCTGGCCCGGATGCAGTCCATCGACTCCAGCATGTACGAGGCCGCCGATATGGACGGGGCCTCTCCGTTCCAAAAGTTCTGGTTGCTGAGCATCCCGCAACTGTTGGGCATTCTGTCAGTGCTGTTCCTGCTTCGCTTCATTTGGACGTTCAACAAGTTCGACGACATTTTCCTGCTGACCGGCGGCAATGCAGGCACCCGCACGCTGACCGTCAACGTCTATGAACAGGCCTTTGCGATCTCGAACATCGGTGCCGGTGCGGCGGTGGCCGTCGTGATCCTGGTTTGCCTGATCGCCTTCAGCTTTGTCTTCTTCCGCTTCATCAGCCGTGAGGAGGGTCTGTGATGCGCAAAGGGTATCTTACCGCTCCGGTTTTGGGCGCGCTGTGGCTAGTTGTAGTCGCCACCACCGTTGCCATCACCATGTCGTTTTCAACCGGGGCCGCTTTTCGCCCGCAAGTTCTGCTCTGCCTGATCTGGGGTGCGGTCGCCGGTTTGGTATATGTCCGCTTTCCCGCGCAGCGTGCTCCGGCCCGCCTTGGCATATCGGCGTTGTTGGGCCTGTCTGGGCTGACCGGGTTTGGCCCGGTTCTGATCGGCTCGGACACATCCCTGCAGGCGGTTTTGGTCACAGTTATCGCCATGGCCGTCGTCATGCACCTCTCCTTGGCGGCAATCCTGAAAGAAACGCCATTCGGAGAGCTCACGCGCCATGAATACGAAGAGGCGTTGATCCGCTTCTGCACAGGTTTCGGGTACATATTCTTCACGGCAATCGTCGTGATCCCGTTCTACGTGATGGTCATGACCAGCCTCAAATCTCAACAGGCATTGTTGCAGAACCCGTTGGACTTCTCGGTCGACCTGTCTCAGGGCACCGACCTGTTCCGCAGCTACACCGAACTGTTCCGTGACTTCAATTTCGGTACATACCTATGGACCTCGCTTTATGTCTCGGTCCTGACCGTATTCATCACGCTACTGTTCAGCGTACCTGGCGCATACGCGGTGGCGCGGTTCCGGTTTCAGGGTCAAAAGGCGTTCTCGCGTTCGATCCTGTTGATCTACATGGTGCCGATGATCGTTCTGGCGCTGCCGATCTATATCGCCTTCTCGCTGACCGGATTGCGCAACTCGATCCTCGGCATCGTCATGATATATCCGGTCACCACGATCCCCGTCGCGCTGTACATGCTGCAAGGCTATTTCCGCGGTCTACCTACCGAGGTTGAAGAGGCCGGGTTGATGGACGGGTTGTCGCGTCTGGCGGTGATCTGGAAGATCACCCTGCCACTCAGCCTGCCGGCGCTGGCATCGGTCTCACTTTATGTCTTCATGATCGCTTGGAATGAATTCCTGCTGGCCTTCATGCTGCTGGACGACCCGTCGAAATTCACTCTGACCCGAGGGGTCACGATGCTGAACTCCTCAGAAATTCCCCGTCAGCACCTGATGGCCGGTGCGGTGATCGCCACCGTTCCGATCATGGCGCTGTTCCTGGGGCTTGAACGTTTCATGACCAAGGGCCTCACAGCGGGGTCTGTCAAAGGATGACACAGATGAACCAACATACGAACCCCGACCGCGAGGCGCGCAATATCCTGATTGCCAATGATCGCGGCGGCTACACCATCCCGACCGAAGGGCTGTATCCATACCAGTGGAACTGGGACAGCGCGATTGCAGCACTTGGCTTTGCCCAATTCGACCTTGACCGCGCCTGGACTGAGATCGAGACGCTGTTCACCGGGCAATGGGAAGACGGCATGGTCCCGCATATCCTGTTCCACCAGCAGGATGATGGATATTTCCCCGGTCCCGATGTTTGGGGATGCAATGGCCCGATCCCGTCTTCGGGCATCATCCAACCCCCAATTGCCGCGACCATGGTACGCAAAATCTGGGAACAGGATACCGCTTTCGGGGACGATCGCATGAAGGAGCTGTTCCCTAAAATGCTGGCGTGGCATCGTTGGATCATGAAATGGCGCCTTGATGAATTCGGTGCCGTGTGCACGACCCATCCGTGGGAGGCGGGTCGCGATAACGCCCCTGATTGGGACAACTCTATGGCGCGCATGGATGCATCGGATGTTGGGGAATACCAGCGCCGCGACACCAGCCACGTGAACAGCGACGACCGACCCACAAAGTTCGACTACGACCGATACATCAAGCTGGTTCAGATCGGCCGAGATGCGGGATGGGACCAGCAAGCCCTGTTGTCGCTCAACCCATTCCGCGTCGCCGATCCCACTATGACTTTCACCACCCTGCGCGCTGCACGGGACTTGCTGATGATCAGCGAGAAGCTCGAACTGGAGGCCGAGGGCCTGAGTGAGGATATTGAAAAGCTGGAATCCGGCGCGCGTTCGCTTTGGAACGAGGACCTAGGGAGCTTCGACTCCCGTGACGCGCATACCGGGGAGATTGCCGACAGTATTTCCAACGCGTCATACTTGTGTTGGTACGCTGGCATGGAGTCTGATCGGATGCTTAAGGGATTGAAATCAGTTCTGGAAACTGTGCCTTACCCCGTTCCTAGCTACGATCCGGATATGCCGAAATTCGACGCACGTCGGTACTGGCGAGGTCCGACATGGGCGTTCATGAACATGATGATCGGGTTTGGCCTGGCGGATATGGGGCATGCACAGCAGGCAGAACAGCTGCGCCAGAAGACTGCCGAACTGATATCGGGCTATGGGTTCGCCGAATACTTCGACCCAAAAACCGGCAGCCCTGCAGGTGGCCAGGCATTTACCTGGACAGCCGCCGTCTGGCTTCACTGGGCAGGGAGGGCCTGATGGGTAGCATCGAACTAAGGTCAGTCGAAAAATGGTTCGGCTCGGCGCAGGTCATCAAGGGCGTAGATCTCAAGATCGAGGAAGGTGAGTTCATTGTCTTCGTCGGCCCGTCCGGCTGCGGAAAGTCTACCTTGCTGCGCATGATTGGCGGGCTAGAAGACATCTCGCGCGGGTCTTTGTTGATCAATGACAGCGACGTCACAGATCATCCGCCCTCAAAACGCGGGCTGACGATGGTGTTCCAATCCTATGCGCTTTACCCGCACCTGACGGTTGCCGAGAACATGGGGTTCTCTCTGAAAGTAGCCGGTGCTTCCAAGGCCGAGATAGCCGAACAGGTCAACCGGGCCGCCGAGGTTCTCAAGCTGGGACCATTCCTTGAGCGCAGGCCAAAGGACCTGTCTGGCGGTCAGCGGCAGCGGGTGGCAATCGGAAGATCCATCGTACGCGATCCGACGGCGTTCCTCTTCGATGAGCCACTTTCAAACCTAGATGCAGCGCTTCGGGTTGAGATGCGGTATGAAATCGCCAAACTTCACCAAAGCCTCAAGCGTACGATGATCTATGTCACGCATGATCAGGTTGAGGCAATGACACTCGCCGACCGCATTGTTGTTCTCGAGTACGGCAAAATCGCCCAAGTCGGTACGCCACGTGAACTTTATGAGCGTCCTGCCAACCTGTTCGTGGCCCAATTCATCGGTAGTCCAAAAATGAATATCCTGCCCTGCACGACCGAAGGCGGCACTTACAAGCTTGAGCACGGTCGCAGTGGTGAGTTC
Organism: Ruegeria arenilitoris; assembly: GCF_013030265.1. Taxonomy (GTDB): domain Bacteria; phylum Pseudomonadota; class Alphaproteobacteria; order Rhodobacterales; family Rhodobacteraceae; genus Ruegeria; species Ruegeria arenilitoris_E. The sequence goes on along the minus strand of NZ_WPZQ01000005.1, from coordinate 208,509 downwards.
GGTCTATCGGGCAACGCAACCAAACTCGGCGTGCGGCCTGAGCATATTGAGGTGGTCGCAGCTGGTGATGGTCAAAGCGATGGTATCATTGAGGTAATCGAATATTTGGGCGCTGATACTTTCCTAATCGTTGATTGTGGCGGCGAAGAAAAAGTTACTGTCCGCCTGAATGGAGATACGGATCTTGAGCCCGGGGCTAAGATCGGATTGCATTTCCCACCTGAAAAACTGCACTTCTTTGGTGAAAGCGGGCAGGCTTTGGGGGCGAGTTAATGCCGTTGCCAATCCATCTTGAGAGATCATGTCGAAAAAGATGCTCTGGCTCCTCTTCTTGAGGAACTCAGAGCATTCCTCGGATTTGATCATGAACATCAAATATAGGATTCGCACTACGAAGCAGGCGTGCATATCTTTCCCGTTCCGACCGATGTAAGCACTACTGAATGGCCGGTATGGCGAAACGCAGCATTTGCACCGCTCAATATCCGCTCAGGGTTCAAAGGGTCTGTTCAGGCTCGCCCCAGAGAGCGGCGGCAGGATCTCATTTTGACAAACGTCGCACGGTCAAGACACGTCCGCTTTTCGGTTCATATTTCATTTAGTTCGGCAAAGATCGAATGGGCAATGCCTTAGTGTCTGTGTACTGCGAATTCAGGTCGAGGCCGCAATTCGGCAGAGTCTCATTGAGAAGACCGATACCTTTCTAAACATTCGTGTGATGGTACATCTTTGTCTTTGACCAATCCCCGGCGGTCAGCGCTTCGATCGGAGTCCAGATCGAAAACCCATCTTGGTGTTCACTCTCGGTGCCAAGATAATAATCAGCTTTGATATCCAGCACGCATTGGACACTGCGAAAGTCCAGGATCGAAGTCGTTTTTGGAAGTTTCTGGCCAAAAAGCCTATGTCCGCGCCAGGCGCTAATGTGCTTGCTCACAAAGTCGTGGAAACACTCAGGCAGGTCAGACAGCTTTTCCTCAAGTGTCACATCTCTTTCCAGAAGCAAGCTATGAAGTATATTTGATTGATGATCGCGGTTGAGCGAAGCGATACCGTATTTGGCATTTGCAGGCAGATTTGCCACAAGGTCCATCCGTGCAGACATCAGGCGTTGTAAGGCTTCCTGATCTACGACGTCGCTTGGATCGTGGTTTTCCGCAAGCTTTCGAAACGCTGCAATCTCTTTCTGCAAGGGCGACAACAAATTCGAGACCTGCCGGTAGAATCTTGTTCTTTCCAGTATCTCTGGGTTGCCGCGCGCTGCAGGCCATTCACTCCGTTTCATTCGACGCAGGTCGCTCAGATGCCTGTTTCGGTCACTCCGATGGCTCCGGATTGAACCGGATGCAGCATCCAGCTCTGCCAATGCGAGGCCCCAGTTCGTGATCCATTCGTGAGGTTCCTCTTCACCCAATATTCCGGGCGGAGTCGCTTCGGCGCTGTCTAGATAAGGAATCAGCTCAAAATGCCACTTTGGAAACACAGCCTTTCTTCGATAATGGAAAGTGGCCTCCAGATCATCTGGCTCTGACCGTTCCCGCAACTGACTATGCTCTGGAAAGATCGTGATCAAATGGCCCAGATCGCCTCGGAAATTGGCAAAAACCACCATCGTGCCGGCCTCGGGAAGCCCGGGTATTCTTTGCGTAGTCTCCGGTTCCGGGGGGATTTCGCCGAGATCTATCTGGGCTACAAAATTCATCGCCTGACCCGCTGTGTTCCTCGGCCATTCAAAATCAGCGGGAAGTGCGGGCCGTCCTCCGAACCAAGAGTTCGGCGGTGGCGTATCTGCATAGGGCGACACCAACCGAATGGCCCAACCCGGTATTTCAGCTGGTCTCGTCGCATGACCTTCCAGCTCTTCCATGACTGCTCCGATTTCCTGGGAATCGACACCAGAAAGCATCTCATCAACAGTCATTTCAATTCGCGGTTTTTCAGGCTCATCAGGGCGTTTCGATGAGGGGCTGCCCAGATCCCAGGGCTCTTTAGCCATCAGCGCAACGAAAGTTGCGAAAATGCCGCCCAGCAACAGCAGAAAATGGGTCATGCTCAGCGGCGTCTTTGCTACCTGGAGCATCCAGAAAAGAGTACCAAAGCAGTAGATTATTGCGCAAATAGCGGCGATCTTTATCAGGGGTCTCAATACAAATCCTAATTCTTTGTTTTCAATAAAGATTAATGCACAAACGCAGAAGCGCAACACCCTTCAGGCACCGAGTAGCCTTAGCTTTTAAGGTCATCAGCTGAGTGCTGCCGTTCATGAGGTTCGGTGCTGCAAACGCGACTGGCCCAAAGATGACATTCTTTGGTCCGCAAAAGTCGATTCTAAGCGAACCTTCCTCCCCGGCAGTTTTCAGTTTGAAGAGCCAAAGTTGCCTAACTCTGCTCGCTTCCCGTCTCATCTATCCCAACTGCATGAGGCTTGGCTTTCACCCCTTTCAACATCTTTAGCACTTCGGCTTTCCAACCCGCTTTGATCTTCAAAGCCAATTGAGACGGTGGACGGTGATCGGGCTCGAGAAGCGCGTATTCGTATCTTAGTGGTTTCTCAAAGGGTAAAAACGCGACCTTTCCGTTTGACAGATTTAGTTCTTGTTCAGTCGCTACGGTCAGCGGGTCCACGATCGAGTAACACTGACCAGAACTCACGAATGGTATCAATGGCAGAAAGTACTGGCAGGTCACCGTTGGATTATAGTCAGCGGAGACATCCTCAAACTCTTGTCTAATTTTGCGCTGGAATGGATGCGTGGCATGCAACCCTCCCATGGGAGCCCCATCGAGGTCGGAAATGCTTATGATCTTGCGGGAAGCAAGCGGGCTATCACTGTCAACGGCACAAAAACAGTCTGCCCGGATCAGTTCGGTAGAATACTGGGGCTCTTTCCCGGCTGAATGCTCGAAATCCGCAAAGCCAAAATCAATATTCTGGGTCCCCGCAAGCTCCATAATCTGAGGCGAACTGCGCGTGGACAATGTGATACGTATCTCGGGGTTCTCACCAACCGACTGGCTAATAAAACGCGGGAACAAGAAGGCGGACGGACCAGGCATTGTAGCGATATTGAGGCTGCCGGAATGCCCCTTGATCAATCCTTCCATTGTGCTGGAAATTGCCGCGAGGCGGTCCAGAATACCTGTGGTTTCAGCTAAAAGGTAATGCGCCTCAGGTACGGGCACTAATCGTCGTCCCTTGCGCTCGAACAGGGTCAGTCCCAGTGCCTTTTCAAGGTTCTTCAATGCAAGGCTGATCGCGGGCTGAGTGCGGTTCAGTTTCTTGGCGGTTTGCGAGATGGAGCCGGTTTCCATCACCTCGCGAAATACGGTGAGCTGTGTCAGGTTCATACTCAATACATAAGCGAAACCTTAGTTTTGTGAAATATAACAAATTTGTATTTATGATAATTCTCACTAGGCTTTCAGGATCGAAGTTCGGATCAACCGAATCCAACGAACCAACGACGGAGACTACAATGAAATTTGTGAAGTGTTTGACAGGCCTTGCATTGGCTGGCGCCTTAGCCGCACCCGCGCTGGCGCAGGACCCGACGTTTTTCCGCATCGGCACCGGTGGAGCCGGTGGCACCTATTTCCCCATCGGCGGTACCATCGCAAACGGTATCTCCGCCCCTCCGGGGTCGCGCCCGTGTGAAGAGGGTGGACAGTGCGGTGTTCCGGGTCTGATCGCGATTGCGCAATCCACCACCGCGTCTGTCTTTAACAATGCAGCCGTTCAAAACGGCGAGTTGGAGGCCGGTCTGGCCGCCGCCGACGTCACGCGCTCGATGTATCTGGGTGAAGGCAAGTTTGAGGGCAAACCTCACCCCAACCTGCGCATCGTGGCCAACCTGTTCCCAGAAGACCTGCATCTGGTGCTGCCAGCCGGAGCGACGATCAACGATCTGAGCGATCTGGAAGGCAAGCGGGTTGGTATCGCGCAGGCTGGTTCCGGCACACAGGTTGCCGTGCTGCAGATGCTGGACGCCTGGGGCGTCAACCGTGACAACATGGACGAAGCCGAGTTGAACAACAGCCAGAGCGCCGAGCGACTGGCAGACGGTCAGCTGGACGCCTACTTCTATGCTGCGGGCTGGCCGGTTGCCGCGATGGTGCAGCTGTCCTCGACCAAGGGCATGAACCTGCATTCCTTCTCGGACGAGGATCTGGCGAAGATCAATGAGATCATCCCGGCCTATATCCCCTCGGCCATTCCGGGCGGTGTCTATGAAGGGATCGACGCCGAAACCAAAACCCCCGCTGTCAGCGCGATGCTGGTTGTATCCTCGGACCTGTCCGACGATCTGGTCTATCAGCTGACCAAGGCTCTGTGGAACGACAACACCCGCAAGCTGCTGGATAACGGTCATGCCAAAGGCAAGCAGATCACAGCCGAGACGGCGCTGGACGGTGTCGAGGCACTGGGTGTTCCGCTGCATCCGGGCGCTGAGAAGTTCTACAAAGAAGCCGGGCTTCTTCAGTAATCCTCTCTCACGAAACTTAAACGTCCGGTGTCCCGATTGGGGCACCGGGTACTCGAAATACGCGTAATCAGGGGGCCATCATGTCCGAGACACAGAAACTTGATGACCACGAGCTGACAGCCGAAGAGCTGGCTGCCATCGAAGAACAATTCGACGAAGGTGCCGCCGTCCGGCAGGTTACGCCGACAACCGGCAAGGTTCTGCGTGTCGTTGCCCTGATCTTTGCATTCTATGAATTCTTCACGGCCGGGTTTGGCCTGCCGGCCGATCACTGGCACATGGGTATCTATCTGGCCCTGCTGTTCATTCTGGTCTACGCCACCATTCCGATTATCGGGGCCAAAAGCCTCTATGCGCTTAAGGTCAGCCGGTTCCGCATCGGCAACATCCCTCTTTACGATCTGGTCTTCATGGCGCTGGGGATCGTGGCTGCCCTGTATGTGGGCGTTGCATGGCGCGGCATTCCGTTTCTGGGGATCGAGGAACAAACGTTCCGCATGGGCAACCCGAACACCTATGACGTGGTTTTGGGCGTGATCATCATCCTTCTGGTGCTGGACATCGCGCGCCGCACGCTGGGCTGGGTGCTGCCGCTGATCATCTGTGTCTTCATCTCATATGCCCTGCTGGGGCCGTACTTCCCCGGATTGCTGCAGCATCCCGGCGTGAACTTCAAAACCTTCGTGTCTTCGATGTATTTCCCGCAAGAGGGCATCTACGGCGTCACCCTTTGGGTTGTTTCGACCATCGTGTTCCATTTCGTACTGTTTGGCGTGATCGCGCAGCGCACGGGGTTGGGACAGCTTTTCATCGATAACGCCACGATTTTGGCGGGCCGCTATACCGGCGGTCCGGCAAAAGTGTCGGTGGTATCCTCGGCCTTCTTCGGCACGATTTCGGGCTCTTCGGTGGCCAACACCGTTTCGACCGGCGCGCTGACAATTCCCAACATGAAGCGCCTTGGATACCCCGGCCATTTTGCGGGCGGGGTCGAGGCCGCGTCGTCGGCCGGTGGTCAGATCACTCCGCCGATCATGGGGGCGGCCGCCTTCATCATGGCCGAGTTCCTCGAGGTTCCCTACACCACCATCGTAATCGCGGCGATCTTCCCGGCAATCCTGCACTATGTCGGCGTCTTTGCCGTGGTGCACCTGATGGCGCGCAAACTGAACCTGAAAGGTCTGGCGAAAGAGCAGCTGCCGCAGTTGAAGGCTGTCTGGGCTGAGGGTTGGGCCAATATTGTCCCTCTGATCGGCCTGTTGGTGGTGCTGTTCACGGGCTACACACCCTTCATGTCGGCCTTCTGCGGCATATCGCTGGCGGTGATCGCGGGCATGTCGCGCATCAAGCAACCGACAACCCTGATCTATACGGCGGCGTTCCTTGCGTTCGTGCTTTGGAAGCTCTCTGATGGCGGATTCGATCTGACCATGACGGCCATTCTTTGCGGCCTGTCAGTGATCGCTACGCTGAACCCCCAGAAACGGATCGAAGTGCCCGAGATGCTGGCCGCGGTCGAACTGGGCGTGAAATACTCGCTGGCCGTGGGGGCCGCTGCCGCCGCTGTCGGCATCGTGGTGGGTGTCATCAACACCACCGGCATCGGCTTTCGCATCGGTTTTATGGTTACGCAGGGTGCGGGCAATCTGGCTTCGGATCTCTACAACATGATCTCATTCGGCAGCTTCCAGCTATTTGCTATGGAAGACCTGCAGTTGTTCATCTCGCTGGTCTTCATTGCTGTTGTCTGCATCCTGATGGGCGCAGGCATCCCGACCACGGCGCTGTACATCATGCTGGTATCCGTTGCGCAGCCCGCACTTGCACAGCTTGGTGTCCCGCCCATCGCAAGCCACCTGTTCGTGCTGTATTACGGTGTGGTGTCCGAGATCACCCCGCCGGTCTGTACATCGGCCTATGCGGCTGCGGCGATTGCCAACTCGAACCCGTTCCGAACCGGGTTGTCGGCCTTCACCCTTGGACTGGGCAAAGTCATCGCCCCGATGGCCTTTGTCTATGCACCGGTCCTGCTGTTTGTGTCCTCAACCGGGTTCAATCTGTGGGAGTTCACCTATACCGCAACAAGCTGTATCGCCGGTGTTATAGCCCTGTCGGCCGCTGTCGTGGGCTATTGGCTGAAACCGATGAATATTGCAGGTCGGGTTCTGATGGCTATCGCAGGGATCATCTTCGTTGCACCAAGTCTGACAGCGGACCTGATCGCTCTGGCCGTGGCCTCTCCGGTCATTGTCACCCAGTTGATCGCGCGCAGCCGCAGTCAATCTCCGGCCTGATGCGATGACGGAACAAGTGACCATCATCGGCGCTGGGATCGTCGGAATTTGCTGTGCCCTGTCACTGCAGGAACGCAGCATCCCGGTTCGGCTGATCGACCGAGGTGAACCCGGGCAAGAAACTTCGTTCGGGAATGCTGGTGTGGTATCGCCGTGGTCGATCATTCCCCAGGCAGTTCCAGGCATTTGGAAGAAACTTCCCAGAATGCTGCTGGATCCCAAAAGCGCGCTATCGGTCCGGACGTCATTCTGGCCCAAGATGATCCCATGGGGGATGCGTTTTCTTGGCAAGTCCGACGAGGGGTCTGTGCGCGAAGTCTCGGATGCGATGGAGATTTTATGTCGTCCGTCCATCGATCTATATCGTCGGCATCTGCAAGGAACTGGGCATGAAGACCTGATCGCCGACAGCTACTACATCCACGCGTTCCGCAACCCGGAGGAGGCGGACCTGGATGGGCTTGGTTATCTAATCCGCCGAGAAAAGGGAGGTGAGTTGGAGCGTGTCGACGGCACTGAGTTAAGACGCCTGGAGCCCGCTCTGTCTGAAGAATTCAAAGCCGCAATTGTGATCAAGGGACAGGCGCGCGCAATTTCTCCGGGTCGTTTGGGTGCGGTTCTGGCCGAAAAAGCACGTGCGCAAGGGGCCGAATTCGTGCGATCCGAAGTCACCAAGCTGACACGCAACGAAGAAGGCAACTGGCAGCTCGCCACGTTGCAAAACACGCTGCACGCGCGCCAGGTTGTTCTGGCGGCCGGCGTTTGGTCTGCTGACCTTCTGAGACCCCTCGGTTTATCTGTGCCGCTCGTTGCCGAGCGGGGCTACCATGTTGAATTCCCAAGCCCTTCAGCTGTGTTGAACAATTCAATCATGGATGTGGATGCAAAGGTCGTCGCGAGCTCAATGCAAGGCGGTCTAAGGGTCGCTGGTACGGCCGAATTTGGCAGTGTCGATGCTCCGGCCGATCCGCGCAAAGAAAAGATACTAATCGATCAGGCCAAGTCTTTGGTGCCGGATCTCAATACAGAAGAAGCACAGTTCTGGATGGGACGGCGCCCCTCTTTTCCCGATAGCCTGCCCGCAATTGGGCCGCTCGATGGCAAAGACGGGCTCTACGCTGCGTTCGGGCATTCTCATTACGGCCTGATGATGGCGCCAAAGACCGGAGAGCTCGTGGCGGATCTCATGTCTGATCGCAGCCCAAATATCAATCTGGACCCATTCTTGCTGGCCCGTTTCTAAATCTTCAATTCGAAAGGACCTTAGCACCATGCCAATCTACGAAGGCGGCCAGAATATTTGCGGGGCTTCGATCGGGGTATTGTGCCTTGAAAGCTATTTCCCGAAACCGCCCGGGCATATCAAGAATCCGTCCAGTCTGCCATTTCCAGTGCTCTATGAAATGATCGACGGCATTACGGTCCCGACACTGCTGAACAACCCCACGCCTGAGTTGCTCGCCCCCTTTATTGAGGGCGCAAGACGGCTTGAGGCAGAGGGCGTTCGGGCCATCACAGGAAGCTGCGGTTTTCTGGCCTTGTTTCAAAAGGAGCTAGCCGCTGCAGTTTCCATTCCCGTCTTCGCGTCCAGTCTGATCCAGGTGCCACTGGCCTTTCACATGACCGGAGCGAATGCCCCGGTAGGCGTGCTAACCGCAGATGCATCAGCACTGACACCTAGGCATTTCGAAGGTGTCGGGGCTGCTGGTATTCCTGTCGCGGTGCAAGGGTTGGAGGATACCAGCGAATTCGCTGAGGTTATCCTGAGGAACACGCGGACCCGCATGGACACTGATCTGATCGAGGCCGAAGTTCTAGAGGCCGCGCGGCGACTGAAACACCAAACACCTGAAATACGGTCTCTGGTGCTGGAGTGTACTGATTTGCCTCCATATGCCGCGCGCCTTCAGGAAGAGCTTCAGCTTCCAGTCTTCGATTTGACGACACTGGCGCAGATGGCACATACCGTTGCGACGCGCCAAGCCTATACCGGCATCATGCCTTGGGCGTAACGAGACATCAGAATCACGCGGAATGTGGGGGGGTTAGTGTCCGTTGACTTTGCCATCCTGATGGCTGCCATCGGCCTTGGCGCAATGCTGCAAGTCGGCGTTGGCATCGGGTTTAGCATCATTGCAGGGCCGCCGATGATGATCCTGCTTGGGACTTCGACAGCGGTTCCAGTATTGCTACTGTTGAACACCCTTGTTTCAGCAGTGGCAACGGACAGGCACGTGCTCAGGTCCGACAGTCAGACAATTCGCACGGCAATTTTAGGATGCCTCGCCGGAGTCATTGCAGGACTCGCAATCTACCCCTTGTTGAGTGAGGCGTTTGTCCTGGCATTGACGGCCAGCCTGTTGCTGATCGGGCTTATTACGACCTTGCTGCCCTTGCGGCGTTCAATTGGAACAGCGGGATTTTCAGCCGTCTCTGGATTGTCCGGGCTGGCAACCGTTTGGGCGGCGACGCCCGGTCCCCTGATGGTTTTCGGATTGATTGCGAAAGGCCGCTCAGCCAAAGAGGTTGCAAAGCTGGTGCAACCCATTGCGCTTGTGGCGTACGGTATCGCGTTCCTGTTGCATAGCCTGTCTCAGGCACAGGCGTTCACTTATGGACCACAACTATGGGTCTTCGTCGCACTCACACTGATTGGTAGCCTTCTCGGTCGCGTCATTGGCCCTTATTTGGCACAATCGCTAGTCACTGCAGCTATCCGCGTGGTTTCTTTGATAGCCTGCGGTGTTCTCTTTCATCGCGCATTTACGATCGCATAAAATCGAAGGGCAGACGATGACACAAAGAAATAACTTGGACAGATTTCCGCGAGCCCAGCTCATGTCTGGTGCAACACCTTTGGAACGGTTGGACAGATTGTCTTTGGAATTGGGGATAGACCTTTGGCTTAAACGCGATGATCTGACTGGTCTGGGGTTCGGTGGAAACAAAACGCGGCAGCTTGAGTTCTATTTTGGGGACGCACTTCAACAAGGTGCCGATACCATTTTGATTACCGGTGCAGTTCAGTCCAACTTCGTTCGGTCCGCGGCAGCCGCTGCCGCCAAATTAGGAATGCAGTCCGTGCTGCAACTGGAAGAGCGTGTGCCGGATATGGGCGAGGAATATTACAGTTCCGGGAATGTGTTGTTGGCTCAGATTCTAGGCGCTGATCATATGAGCTATCCTGAGGGTGAGGACGAAGCAGGCGCGGATGCTGCGTTGCACGCGCGCGCCGACGAACTGAAAGCTCAAGGGCGCAAACCATATGTCATACACTTGGGATTGAACCATCCACCCTTAGGTGCCTTGGGCTATGTCATCGCCGGACAGGAATTGTCCCAACAGATGCAAGATATCGATGCCGTCGTTGTCCCGTCTGGTAGCGGAGCCACACATGGAGGCTTGTTGACAGGAATAGCCTTGGAAGAAAACGGTGCCTCCGTTTTTGGGGTCTGCGTGCGCCGGGATCGCGAAAAACAACAGGCCCGAATGAATACCGTTCTGCAGAAACTGGCGGATTTGCTGGATATCAACGCAGCACCCCTGCAGGACCGGATAAACGTTCTGGATGAGGCGCTGCCCCCGGGGTATGGCAAACTAAGTGGAATGACCCACGCGGCTCTAAAAAAGATGGCGCGCACAGAAGGAATATTCCTCGACCCAGTCTATTCCGCAAAAACCTTTGCGGGGTTGTTGCATCTGGTGACCGTAGGTGAAATCCAACCCGGGCAGAAAGTCGTCATGTTACACACTGGCGGGTTGCCTGCGCTCTTTGGGTACCAAAACGAGCTGACAAACGACCAACCATAAAACCAGCCAACACTGTCCCGAAAGCCCTGCAAGACGCAACAAATCTTAACTGCCAATCGCCTTCTGGCATCACACAACATCACTCAAGCTTCCCAAAATTGGAAGGGTACAAAACATGACTATCACTCGGATCGAAACCGGCCAGCGCATGAGCCGGATCGTCAAACACAACGGCGTAGCTTATCTTTGCGGCCAGACCTCGGACGCAGCTACAGTATCCGAGCAAACGCGCGATATCCTGGCCAAGGTTGAAGACCTGCTGACCAAAGCCGGCAGTGACAAAACCCGTATTCTTAAATGTGAAATCTGGCTGGCCGACATGGCTGACTTTGCCGAGATGAATGCTGTTTGGGATGCTTGGGTACCCGAAGGCCATGCTCCAGCCCGGGCATGCGGGGAGTCTAAGCTTGCACGCGACGTATTGAAGGTAGAAATGATTGTCACGGCGGCCTATGACTAAACCTCTATCAGGCAGAGCCAGTAAGATTGGTGAAGTGCTTTATGAGGTATGGCAGGCATAAGCCCTCGGGTTTGCTCCGTTGGTAGCAAAGTTTTATTGCCTGCCGACTAAATGCGGCCCCAACAGCGCTCAAGCCGAGTGAGAGGCTCTCTTCAGGGTATCCTGAGCTTAGCACTGAGTCCTCACGCAATTCAGCCTTTAGTGGCTGTTTTCGGTCATGAACGTATGGTGTTGAGTGCTTGCTTTGAAGGCCATGTATGGATGTCGGCATTGATGCAGCGAAGGCCAGCTCTCACCGCCCATAGCGCATTTAGGGGGCAGTTCTGTCGCTGACACGAGGCAATTATGTACAAAGTACGCTGGTACCGTTTCTCAGCCCCCTACCCTTCCCGGTCCAGTTTTAGCCAATAGCGTGTATACCGGAGTTCACCCGTTCGGGTCAGAGCACCCTTCTCCACCAGATCATGCAGATCGCGCGTCGCGGTAGCGCGCGACGTTCCGGTGATCGATATATAGTTCTCAGCGCTCAGCCCCCCGTTGAACCCGTCCGGCCCAGCTTTGAACAAACGGGCTATTACCTTGTTTTGACGGGCGTTGAACTGATTGCGATACCGGTCATAAAAATGCGTCTTGGAGATAAAGAAACCAACCCGGTCGAGTGTCACTTGCTGTGCTTTCAGGACGGTTTCGGCAAACCAGATGAGCCATGATGTGACGTCCAGCGTCTTTTGATGGTGTTCGAGTTGGTCGTAGTAAGCCTTCCGCTCTCGCTCAATCGTGAAAGCCAGCGCGATAAGGCTTGGCTGACCAATATTCTGTGCCAGAGACTTTTCAGCCAACGCCCTGCCCAACCGGCCATTGCCGTCTTCAAAAGGGTGAATGCTCTCAAAATATAGATGGCTCAACCCGGCGCGGATCAGTGCACGCAGTGGTTTGGGACCATCTGGTGCAGTGCGGTTGAACCAGTCTACGAACTGATCCATTTCAGTTGGAATATGATGTGAAGGTGGTGCTTCGAAATGCACCGTTGGGCGGTCTAATCGGCCTGATACGATTTGCATCGCATCCTCGTGGCTCCGGTAGGCTCCAATCGTCTCCAAGTGCTTGTCATACGAAAGCAACATGTCATGCCACCGAAACAGGGTGCTGTGTGACAGTGGTTCCGAATAGTTGGAGTAAACATCCACCATCATCTCAGAAACCCCCTGCTCGCGAGGCTTGGATGGATAGCTGTCAGGGGTCAGTCCAAGATGCCGACGTAAGGATGACTGCACGCTAAGCCGATCCAGCATCTCACCTTCGATCGCGCTGGTTTTCATCGCTTCTTCGCTCAGAAGGTCGATACGCAATTGGTCTCGATCCGACGCGTTCACATGATGTACCGCACCTATAACTTCTCCTGACGACAACAGGAACTGTTGTTCGTAAGGTTCAAGTCTTGCGGCGTCGTAACAAAATGTCGGCCAGTTTGGGTTCTGCCAGTTCCACATCTTGAGGTATAATAATCCACTCTATAACTCACTATTTATGTAATTATGATCCATAGAGGTCAATCTTATAACTCATCTTCCCCATTACTGTTCGATTCAACCGTCAGCTAGAATGGGCAACCTGCGAAGGCACTGCTCCTCTATGTTGAATAGAATCTGATGAGCATTGGAGGTCCGAGACAGCATTGCCTTTAGAAATGCTCTCTCTTTTCGAACCTGGCCAGAAGAGAAAGCTAATAAGCCCTAGGAGATTTAGTTTTCTCAGCAGGTTGAAAGGTCTAACGCAGTACATCGACCCTATCGAAAGAGTGGTGACTGCATCATTGTTAACTTTCTGTAAGTCGGGATCCCTGACCTATAATGCGCATTATTCGATCACTTTGCGGATCACATGGAAACCACGTATAAGGTACCCATTTCCGGGATGACCTGCAGCTGACCGTTTGAAGGACCGACCGCAGGCCATTATTGGGTTTCGCAACGAAACTAGTTCAGCTTTCGGGCGATTTCATTCAATAGCTTTTGAGCTTCTTCGACGGAAATCGATCGCCCTCGAATACGAATACGCAACTCATCTGAGGTCACTTCGGCCCGCATGTCACCTCCGCCCGACAATGCCTGTGAGGGAATGCGCTGGACCTGTTGTGGGCGACCGCCCTTGGCTTTGTCCTTGGATACCTCAGGAGCCTCCTTCAGCGCCGCCTCCAACAGCATCCACTCGGACTTCGGGTCTGCAACCGTCGCACCGGCCAAAGCTTCACGCAGTTTGCTTTGGGCACCATCACGCAAGGCCGCTGCCAGTTTCAGACCGGCTTTCTCGGTCAATGAAATCGGATGCTGCAACAAATCCCCAAGCGCCTCATGTACCACTGCGAAACTGCGCACCTTGGATCGCTTTGCTTTTGAGGCCGCTGCAAAGAGAACATCAACAGCGGCCTCGGTTGTTGGGAAGACCCCCTGCCCTGCTGCCAGAACCGCGATGCGTCCCCGCTCATACGGGCTGAGGTTTGCACGCAGCTCGTTCTCTTCGACCATTGAGATATATGCGCCCTGCCCTGTCCCAGCTTCGCGAATAAAGGCCGGGATCTCGGCAAAGCGCGGATCAGTTTCGGCGAGACGCCGAAACGCATCAAGGCGCCGAAATCCCGAGATCAGGCCATAACCATCATCCACCTTGGTGACTTCGATTGGCGTGCGCAACCCGTGAACGCGTAGCGACTCCAGCAGCTCGGCCATCGCCTCTTCGTCTTCAACCATCCGGTCACGGCGAATAAAGTCGGCGTCGATTTGGTCCAGCGGCAGCATTTCTGCAACCAGACCAGCGTCCTGCGCATCGCGCCAGCGCGCGGCATCACCCTGATCCTGCGCCAATGCGACCCGATCTGTCACAGCAGCCATACCATTCAGCGATGCGGCTTCACCTGCCACCTTGGCAATTGGCGGCGTTGTTGACTTGGTTTCAAACGGGCTGATCGAGGGTTTCGTCGCGAAACCTGCCTCCATCTGTTCCAGTTCAGTCGTATCCGGGGCGATCAGTCTTCTGCGTTTAGCCATCTGCCTCTCCTCCCATCTGAGCATCGCGCCACCAACAACCGATCAGAACCTCTTTAAATTCCGCATAGGTCCGATCAAAGGTTTCTCGCCCGCGCACATAGGTGTCGCGGTTGAAATCGCGATAGTCTGCTTCGTAGATGCCGTTCACCTGCTCGCCAGCCTGCCCGACCAATGCCGTATAATCCTGCCGATAGGCATTCATGAAATCTCCGAAATACGCCTGAATTACGTTGGCCATGTCCGTCTGTTGGCTTGCATCGAACCGCGTGATTATCGCACGCACTACATCCCATTCGAACTTTAGTTCCGGTAAACCAGCCGCGCGTTGCGCTGCATTCTCTCCATCTTCGATACTGGCGAAGGTGGTATAGAGCATGTCAAAGAACCGTCCGGTCGAGTCGAACTCAAGAAACGATGCCCCAAGCGGCACCAGCAAAATGTCTGCCGCAGCCAGCGCATTGATCGTTAGGTACCCAAGAGCAGGAGGCGTATCGAGGAAAACGATGTCGTAATCATTCAGCACACCTTCATCGTGCAGGAAGTTCGTCAAGCCATCCCACAGCGGCCAGCTACGCAATCCCATGCGCCAGACCGGGATCTGAAATTCAGCCCAGTAAAGGTTCAGCTGAGCGCCAATCAGATCAATATTAGGCCAGTGGGTTTTCTGGATGACATCGCCGGGCAGTGTGGTCAGTGCCTCCTGCAATGTCTCATCCAACGGAATCTCGGGCTGACCAGCGGCGGTCCGAACGCGGTTTTCCTCTTGCACAGCACGCGCATAATCCTTGGCGATCAAGGGGAAGACCGTCTGCCATTCATCTGCGACCCGTCCCCCAAGTATGGATGTCATAGAACCCTGGCTGTCGAGATCGATCACCAGAACCTTGTAGCCATCCAGCGCAGCGGACATAGCCAGATGTGCAGCTGTTGAGGTTTTGCCTACGCCGCCCTTAAAATTGGCGACAGCTACAACCTTGGCTGGCAAACCTTCAGGCCGATAAGGAAGATACTCTTTGGTGCTGACACCTTCAGCTGCAAAGTGGCGCCTGAGTGTCAGGACCTCTTCCAGCGTAAACCATTTGGAACCCGCTTCCCCTTCGCCTTGTGGCAAATCGGGATTTGCTTTCAGAACGCGGCGCAGATGTGCTGGCGCGACGGGGATAAGGTACTTGGTGATTTCCCAGATTGAGAAACGGCGAAGGCGCTTTTCGCCGTCAGGGGCATAGCCGCGCCGGGCAAGATCTTCGCGCCCTTTGGCGCAGAAAGCCGCGGCTTTAGCGAATCGAGAAGTCCCGATAGGATCAGGTAACTTCGTCGCTGAAATCTCGGGATCGAGATTCAAATAGGGCGGCAGGGGAGGTTGGGTGCTTTTGTTCACTGTCGATGCCTCAGATAATGTTCGCCTTACCGGCGTATATCGGGCAATGTAGCGAACATTTCGCTTCGAAGCTATCCTAGAATGCAGAGTTTTCCACAGAAGAAGCGCCCTTAGCCAGGTTTCGCCACGAAACCATTCAAAAAGATAAGAACACAAGCGAACAAATCGTTTATTATCTTTAGATAGTTTAGAATATTTGGCATACTATTAGTTAATTAAAACAATTGGTTATGCCAAATTCGGTACCAAGATACGGTCTTAAGGGTACCTGAATACAGGATCAATGGTACCCGGATACAGGTGCTAGAGTGCCAGAATCCAGTAGCAAGGGTGCCGATTCGCAGGACATTGGAAATATTACCGTTTCAGGGTCTATTGTTGCGGCATCTGATCCACTAGTCGAAGCTGATTTGAGTGCTCGAACTCTTATTCAGGTCCCAGCCTGGGGATAACTCTGCCTCGCTGACTCTTAGGTACCTGTTTGCGGGATTTGCTTCATCCTGTATTTGGGCACCCAAACAAGATTGATCCATGGGTACCTTTTGTGCCACAAATACCAAAACGAGCAGTCAGGCAGAATCATGCCAGATACACAATTGGACATGGACCACCTTTCCGGCGCATTGCGACGGGAAACGGTGAAGAAGAACGTTGCCGCGATTCACATCAGCGGCAAGCTTTCGTTGTTGCAGCGAAAGCTATCGAATGTGTTGCTACTCAATGCCTATGATGCGCTGACCTCTGCGACTACGCATACGATCGATGCTCGTACTCTGGCAATGATGGTCGGCTACAACTCGAATGATTTCGATACGCTCCGCGCGAGCTTGCGAGCCCTGGCAGAAACCGTGGCAGAGTGGGATATGCTCGACGAACAGGGCAAACAGGAATGGGGAGTGTCATCGCTCCTTAGCTTTGCCAAGCTTAAGAATGGCGTGTGTGAATATGCGTATTCTCCGGCCTTGGCGCAAAAGCTGTATGACCCAAAGATCTACGCACTCATCAATGTGCACATTCAGCGTAACTTCAGCTCCGGGCACGGGCTGGCCCTTTATGAAAACTGCTACCGGTTTGTCCGCACAGGCTCGACCGGATGGTGGGCGCTTGATGTGTTCCGCAAGTTGATGGGGGTGGATGGCAGTGACTACTACGCCAGCTTCAAACACCTCAATGCCAAGATCATCAAGACAGCAGTAGCCGAGGTGAACAAAAGTTCGGACATTCTGATCGAGCCTGAGTTCCGCAAGAAGGGCCGCAGTGTCACGGACATTCGGTTTAGGATCAAAGGCAATCCGCAAAAAGCGATGTTCGAGATTGATGACAGCGATGGCGTACGCAATCTGGATGTCTACAAGACGCTGCGCAAACAGGGTGTTTCGGATCGTCTGGCACGTCAGTGGATAGCTGAGCATGGGGAAGACTATGTGCAGCAAAAGCTCGACTATGTGACGGGGCAGGGGGACGTGAAATCGACGGTCGGGTATCTGTCGGCTGCTTTGCGTGACGACTATCAGGCGCCCGGAAAAGAAACACCACCAGAACCCAGCGCCGAAGCAATTGCCGCCGCGCGCCAGCGCGCTGAAGAAAAGGCGAAAGAAGATCAGGCCTTTGATGCACGGGCGGCTGAAAGAACAGAACGGGCGCGTAAACTTTCGATCGTCGAGGAACTGGTTTCGCGGCGAAACCCCACACAAAGGGACGCCGACAAGCGGCTGTTCATGGCGGGACTAAATGATGAGCTGGACCGTGAACATTTTCGGGCGCATGGTTGGCGATCCGGATTGAACGCATCGGCGATATTTGATTTTTGGGAAGAACTGGAACCGGACGCATTCCAGTAAAAGAAACCCTCTGGCGCAGGAAAGGCAGAGGGTTTCGTTGTCACCAGCCTTTATTGCTTTTTGAATGCGTCGCGCAGCGCGTCACCAAGCGCGCTGTGCTGCGCATTATGTCCAGATTTTGCGTGTTGTGATGATCGTGGTTTTGAGTGCGCATGTTGCTTCTTAGGCCCGCGAGAGGCCTGATCCTCGCGTGCAGATGCACCACCGTCCTTGCGCATGGTCAGCCCAATGCGTTTGCGAGGCACGTCCACTTCGACAACGCTGACTTTGACAACCTGCCCAGTTTTGACCACTTCATGCGGATCTTTGACGAACCGGTCCGCCAATTGGCTGACGTGAACCAGACCGTCCTGATGAACGCCAATATCCACAAAGGCGCCAAAGGCGGCGACATTTGTGACTGTCCCTTCCAGCACCATTCCGGGCTTTAGATCCGTGATCTCTTCGACGCCGTCCGTGAAAGAGGCGGTCACAAAACTGGGGCGAGGGTCGCGACCTGGTTTCTCGAGCTCGGCAAAGATGTCCCGCACGGTTGGCAGCCCGAATGTGTCATTTACAAATTGCTCGGCGCGAAGCCCTTTCAGTGCACCGTCGTTCCCCATGATCTGGCGGATATCGCGTCCACAGGCAGCGACAACTCGTCGTGCAACGTCATAGGCTTCAGGATGAACCGAAGAGGCGTCCAGCGGTTCGGCCCCGTCGCGAATGCGCAGGAAGCCCGCACATTGTTCAAAGGCGCGTGGTCCAAGTCGGGCCACGTTCAGCAAATCCTTGCGTGATCCGAATGCGCCATTCAGATCGCGATGCGTGACAATTGCTTCGGCAAGACCCGGGCCAAGACCCGAGACATGAGAGAGCAGGGGAGCTGAAGCCGTGTTCAGATCGACCCCGACAGCGTTCACCACATCTTCGATCACTGACTCGAGCGATTGTGACAGGCGATGTTGGTCCACGTCGTGCTGGTACTGACCGACACCGATCGACTTGGGCTCGATCTTCACCAGTTCTGCCAGAGGATCCTGCAGGCGCCGGGCGATGGACACAGCACCACGCAGGGACACGTCCAGATCCGGGAATTCACGCGCCGCCAGTTCTGAGGCTGAATAGACCGAGGCACCGGCCTCGGACACGACAACTTTGGTTGGCGCTTTCACCGTTTTAGGTAACAGGCTGAGGGTGTCTGCCACCAGCCGCTCTGTCTCGCGGCTGGCAGAGCCATTGCCGATGGCAATCAGCTCGATCTTATGAGCGCTGATCAGGTTCAGAATAGCAGCCTGCGCCCCGCGCAGATCGTTCTTGGGCTGAAATGGATACAATGTATCCGTCGCGACCACTTTGCCGGTTGCATCGACCACTGCTGCTTTCACTCCGGTCCTAATACCGGGGTCCAGGCCCAACGTGGCGCGTGCCCCGGCAGGGGCGGCGAACAGTAAGTCTTTGAGATTACGAGAGAAAACCTGAATTGCCTCATCTTGCGCGCGCGAGCGCAGATCAGCCATCAGCTCGACCATCATCGACAGCGACAGTTTCACCCGCCAGGTCCAGCCTGCCACTTTGCGCAGCCATAGATCACCCGGCTGATCGCTGCGCGTCTGCAGATGAGAGGCAACAATGGCTTCAGCCCTTGCCGCGCCTGCCTCGGGTTCCGGCGCGATATCCAGCGTCACAATCCCTTCTTTCGACGCGCGCAGCATTGCCAGTGCGCGGTGAGAGGGAACCTTTGCCCATAGCTCGGAATGTTCAAAGTAATCGCTGAATTTGGCGCCTTCTTTGTCTTTGCCCTCGATCAGTTTAGAGGTCAGCAGGGCTTCGCTTTGCATGAAGCTCCGCAATTCGCCCAGCAATGTCGCGTTTTCTGTCAGACGCTCGGTGATGATATCCCGGGCACCGTTCAGAGCGTCCCTTGTGGTTGGTACCGCTTCGGTCACGTAGGCTTCGGCCATCGTTTCGGGGTTTGCCGACCGGTCATTCAGGATTGCATCTGCCAGCGGCTCCAACCCGTTTTCGCGCGCGATCATGGCCTTGGTGCGGCGTTTGGGTTTGTAGGGCAGATAGATGTCTTCCAACTGCGCTTTGGTATCAGCCTGCGCAATGGATTTGACCAGATCATCGGTCAGCTTTCCCTGATCCTTGATCGAGTTCAGGATCGTTTCACGCCGGGCCTCAAGCTCTCGCAGATAGGTCAGGCGGTCAGCCAGCGTTCGTAGCTGGCTGTCATCCAGCCCGCCCGTTACCTCTTTACGGTAACGCGCGACAAAAGGCACGGTCGCCCCTTCATCCAGCAGCCTGACTGCGGCACCCACCTGCTCGGGTCGCGCGTTGATTTCCGTGGCGATAGTGCGGGCGATACGATCCAAAGGGGCCTCCTGAAATTCGGTTGGGAGAACTTCTTAGCCAGCAGGGCAGGGGAGGGAAAGAGCATCTGCCCGGCTCAAGAGAAAATTCGCCTTCTGCACAGATTCTGCACGACCGGTACGCGGTGATCTGCACCTGTTCGGGCCAGACATGATCGCACAAAAAAGGAGCAGATCATGGGACAGTATGTTGTACGGGGCGTTCCGGCCTCGGTGTTGCAGGACAGTTGGTGGCTGGACGAACCGAAAAAATCCCCGGACCGGTCTGATGGGACCACAGGTCCGAACAAGAAACTTGCCGGCGGTGCGCTTGCGCTGTTGGTTGCATTGGCAGATGTGTTGTTTCTGGACTATGCGCCGGGGATTTCGCTGGCAGTGTTCGCGCTGGTTGTTGCGGGTTTAGTTTGGGTATTGCTGGGTCGGCGATCAGGTCTTTTTGGTCCGGCTTTGCTTCTGATCCTTAGCGTTTTGCCTGTTGTGGAATATGTGCAGGCCTTGTCCATCGCTTTTCTGATTGGCGGATCGACAGTGGCGCTGTGCTGGGCTGTTTTGGGCAGCAGGCATGATCTGGGCGCTGCCGTCCGCCGGTTTCTGGGGCTGTGGCCTATTCTGGCTATCTGGCAATTGATCGGCGCGCTTCGCAGTGGTCAGGCATTGCCCGACAAGGACAGAATTGGTCTGCAGTTTCTGCGGGCCTGGGCCTTTCCGATTGGGGGCGCTCTGGTTCTGGCGAGCCTGATGGTGTCGGCGAATCCCGTTCTGTCTGAATGGGTGGATGGTCTTTGGAGTTTTGATATCCGGTTTGAGCGGGTGCTGTTCTGGATTGGCACTGCGATAATGATCTGGCCTGTCCTGGCGGTTGCATCCCAGCCGGGAATACTGTCACCGAAGTCCGGACCCGCCAAACAGCGAAAACTGCCGGCGATTGGGCTGAACGCGCAATCCGTGGCGAATGCATTAATCCTCTTCAATCTGATGCTGGCGGTTCAGACCGTAATGGATGCCTTTTTCCTGTGGGGTAATGTCGAATTGCCCGACGGTATGAGCCATGCGGAATATGCCCATCGTGGGGCATACCCCCTGTTGGTAACTGCTTTGCTTGCTGGCGCATTTGCACTGGCCGCGCGGCCATATCTGACCGAGCGCAAAGGGTTGACCGGTTGGATGATGCTTTGGCTGGGGCAAAACGTATTGTTGGTGATTTCGTCGATCCTGCGCCTGTCGATCTATGTGCAGGAATACGGTCTGACCTATCTGCGCATCCATGCGGCGATCTGGATGGGACTTGTTGCGGCGGGGCTTTGCCTGACTGCATGGCAAATCCTCAAGGGACGGTCCAACAGATGGTTGCTGCTGCGATCCGCTGCCCTTGGACTTGCGGTCCTTTATGCGTGTTCGTTTGTGAATTTCGCCGCTGTAATCGCCCGTGAAAACTTACGCCACACCGAGCGATACGATGAGTACTATGTTTGCCAATTGGGTCGGATGGCCTCGGCCGAGATCGCGGCCTCTCCTCGCCCGACGGGTTGCACGATCTATCCCCCGCATATTGCCAACTGGCGGGAATGGGGGTTTCGCGCGGATCGGGTGAGCCGTAGTCTGAACGCTGAATTGAAACCGGAGACTGGCTATGAAAATCCTCGTCGTGGATGACGACCCGCGCCTGCGCGAGCTGGTTTCCATCACATTGGAGCGCGCCGGATACCAGGTCGTTACTGCGCGTGATGGGCAGATGGCCCTGACCCATGCCATGCGAGAGGCGCCTGATCTGGTTGTTCTGGATGTTGGCCTGCCCGAGCTGGATGGGTTGGAGGTCTGTCGCAGGCTGCGTGCGCGGTCGGACGTACCGATCCTGTTTCTGACCGCACGTGATGATGAGATTGATCGGGTGCTGGGACTTGAACTCGGCGCCGATGACTATGTCACCAAGCCCTTCAGTCCGCGTGAGCTGGTAGCGCGGATCAAAGCCATTTTAAAGCGCAGTACAGTCCGTGGTGCTGCAACGGTTCTGCGCTATGGACCACTTGAGTTAGACCCGACAGGGCATTCGGCAAAGGTAGAAGGTGAAGCCCTGACGCTGACCGCAACTGAATTGTCGATCCTGCGGCGCTTGATGCAAACGCCCGAGGCAATTGTTTCGCGGCCGCAACTGATCGATGCGATTTATGGTTCAGGCAGCCCTGTCTCGGACCGTACGCTCGACAGTCACCTGCGAAATTTGCGTCGCAAGCTGGGGGATCAGGGTTGGGCAAGCGCGATTGAAACCGTGCACGGCATCGGGTTGCGGATGGGTCAATGGCAAGGCTAAGGCGTAAATGGCGCCCATCTCTGGGTTTGGTTCTGGGCGGAGGATTGGCCGGAACATTGGCCTTGTCTTTACTTGGCCTGATTGCCCTGCGTTATCTTGGCCCCGAGATTGGGTTTCGCAACGCTGCAATTCTTCTTGCCGTAATGATTGGTCTGGCCACCGCATTTCTGGGATATTTGCTAGTACGTCTGTTGTTAAGGCCGATAACTGCACTGGCTGAGTATTCATCCGCTGTGCACAAGGGCGAACCTGCCTCGCCACCGGGTCATTACGGAACACAGGAGCTATCTCGCCTTGCGGGATCAGTTCTGGATATGGCGGCTACGCTACAGAGGCGCGAGGCGTCGATCCGCAACTTCGCCGACCATGTGACGCATGAACTGAAAACGCCGGTTACAGCCGTGCGCGCCGCGGCAGAATTGCTGCAGGACGCAGAAGGGTTGGATGATCAGGATCACGTTGTTCTAAATCAGATCATCGGTGCCAACGATCAGATGCAGACCCAGTTGCGCGCTTTGAATCAGGTCGCCGCGTCTCGTGTGCCCGAGCATCACGGCCAAACAACACTTGCAGAGCTGGAAGCCACCCTGCGCGATGAGTTTCCTGAAATTGAGTTAACCATTGATGGTGCTGAGGTGCCGCAGCCCCTGGCCATTTCGGGCATGAAAGTGGTGTTTGGGCAGCTATTGGACAATGCGCGTCGCCATGGGGCAGGGCGGGTCAGTCTAACCTCGACCCCGGGGCGGGTAATCGTGCAGGATGACGGCCCCGGCATTTCCGAAGGGAACCGGGACCGTATCTTTGCGCCATTCTTCACCACCGCGCGTGAGCAGGGTGGCACAGGAATGGGTCTGAACATTGCCTCAAATCTGCTGGCCGCACACGGTGCCCGGATCGATCTGGTTTCGACCGATCATGGCGCCCGGTTTGAGATCCGGTTTCCGGACGTCTGAAGCACGCCTATTGATCAATTCTGGATTAGCAAGTTCTGCCGGATCATCTGAACCTCAGCGTCACTGATACCCAGAACATCACGACGATAGGCCTCGAATGAACCGTGTTTGTCGGTGATGGTTTGCAGCGACGCCTGGATCTGCTCGGAATGGGCCCCAAATGCGGGTTGGAGCGATTGAGGGCCTTTGCCAACCAACTGTTCCAGTTCGTCGAAGGTATAGAGATTTGTGGTCAGGTAATCGCGCATCACATCCTGTTCGGAATAGCCCAGCGTCAGCAGAGTGACCGCCGCCAAATATCCGGTCCGGTCTTTGCCTCCGGCACAGTGAAAAAGCAGTGGGAAGTTCTGATCATCGGTCAGCAGATGCAGAAAACGTGAGACCTGGGGATCGAATTTGGTCGCAAAATCCCGGTAGCGATCGATCCGTACCTGCGGCAGGTCTACGTTATGATCATCCAGTAATTGATCGATTTCGTCGAACTTGCCATCGAACCACAAGGGACGGATCTGCGCTGCAACTTCGACCGGCATGATCTTGGCTATGTCAGCGGGATCAGAGCCGATTGGCAGATTGACATCAAAACTGACCGTATCAAGCCGCGTGTTCGGGTGGGTTTCCAGCTCTTCATGCGAACGCAGGTCGACTATGGTTTCAATACCAATGGCGGTCAGTTCTGAAACTGCGTCCTCGGACAACTCATCCAGTTGATCCGAACGAAATAGCAGATTTGGTTTGATCCCGTTGTCGGGTGTGGTCAGTTGCCGAAAATTCCCGAGCCCATCAACGGGGTGGGTCACAGGGATGGTCTCGCACTCGGCCGGCACATCAATATCCAGCGAAGTCTGACATGCTGGCGATTGTGCAGCAGCCATGTGCCCGAGGGTAAGCAGGCTCAGTGTTCCTGCACCCATGACCAGAAGAGGGGGCGTTCTCATTTGTGTTGTCCTCACAGCAATGCAGAATCTTTCCGCGCCCTTTAACCAGACCCATATGTGATATAGAAAGTTAAACTCTATCGTAATTTATGATGGAGTTTTTAATGTCTGATATCGACCAGCTTCGCGCGTTTGTTGCCGCCGCCGACTGTGGCTCATTCTCTGCCGCAGCACGTAATCTGGGCAAGGCTCAGTCCGTCATCAGCACGACGATATCAAATCTCGAAATTGACCTGAATCTGCCGCTCTTTGATCGAGAAGGCTATCGGCCGGTTTTGACTGAGCAGGGCATCTCGGTGCTGCGACATGCCAGAACAGTGCTGGAAAGCGTTGACGCCCTGCGTGGTCAGGCAGAAGCGCTGAACGGTGCGATGGAGCCTAGTTTTTCACTTTATGTCGAGGATGGGTTGCTGGTCGAACGGGTCAGAAGCTTAATTGCAGAACTGTCCGAGACCTTTCCCGGGATCGAGTTGAGCATCGAACAGCGACCAAGGGACATGATCCTGAATGCGGTCGAGAGTGGCGAGGCCAATGGCGCATTTGTAACTCAGGCACCGGAAGGGGAACGACATTATCAAAGCCGGGGAATCGGGTTTCAAAGAATTGTACCGGTGTGCCGTGCCGATCACCCTCTGGCAGCTAAGAAACGTGTCAGCCGAAGTGATTTGGCCTGTTACCGGCAGATCGTGGAAGGGCTGCCATCGTCAAGCAAACGACACTTCAGCCCGGATGTCTGCGTGTCCGTAAATCCGGATATTCGCAAGCAGTTGGTGAGCGATGGTCTCGGCTGGGCCGAGCTCCCGGTTACTACGGTCGAGCGTGATGTGCTGAATGGCGAACTGAAAGTGATCGACTATGCGTTTGCGCAGAATGCGATCCTGAAAACCGTTGATTTTCTGACCTCGAACCCGTGGGTGGATGGACCTGTCATGAGATGGGCAATTGAACAGATCAGCAGTTGGGATCAGCGCGCCTGGATAGGTGATCATCAGGTTGGCAGAAGATAGCCGTGACCCCCCGACTTAGCAGGCGGTCTGCAACAGAACACCCGCTGGTCGCCAATCATCCCATGTGACCGGTTCAACCGGTCAGCCACGCCTTCCTGATCTGAACAGGTAAATGAACACAAAGAGCGACCCGATCGATGTTGTCACGATACCCACGGGCAGTTCCTGTGGTGCCAGCAGAAGTCTGGACAGGATGTCCGAGAGGGTCAGCAGCACGGCTCCTACAAGCGCCGCCGTTATCAACAGGTTCTTGTGAAGTGGCCCGGCAATACCGCGTGCAATGTGCGGGACCATAAGGCCGACGAACCCGATCACGCCCGCCACAGATACAAACGCTGCCGTCGCCAGGGCTGCTGCAAAGAACAGTCTGTATCGCAGTCCTTTGACAGGTATGCCCAGAGTCGAAGCGGTGAAGTCTCCGGTCAGCAGCGCATCCAGCCATCGGCTGCGATAGAGTGCATAGGCTAGGATCAGGCCAAACCCTGCAAGGACAAGAGGGAAGGTTTCCCACCGCGCCAGTCCAAGCCCGCCCAGCATCCAGAAAATCACGGAATGGGCTGCTCGGTTGTCGCCGGCAAAGATCAGATAGTTGGTAATTGCCGAGAACAGGAATGAGACCGAAAGCCCGGCAAGGATCAGTTTTTCCGGTGCACTTGTGCGTAAGCTCTGCACCAAAGCCAGAACTACCCCGGATGCGATAAGACCACCGCAAAAGGCTGCAAGCGGCAAGGTCCAGATGCCCAGAACATCACCAGTGACGGTGATGACCAGAACTGCACCCGCGGCAGCGCCAGAGGAAAGGCCGAACAGAAACGGGTCGGCAAGATCGTTTCGAGTGGTGGTCTGAAGCACGACCCCGACCACACCAAGACCCGCGCCGATCACCGCAGCGAAAAGAGCACGTGGCAAACGCAGGTCGAACACGATCCGATGCAGCGGGGACATGTCGCCTTCGCTGATACCAGTGCCAAGCGAGATGGCGGTCAGGACGTCCGCAACAGGGATCGGCGTGGTGCCGTAGATTGTCGACACCAGCAAAAGGGCGACCAGAACGGTCGCCCCCAGCAGTGTTGTCCGGCCCAACGGGCCCATATCAGTTGATCTCGGCGTGCATTTCGCGCGCCATTTTCTCGATCGCTTCGATGTTTGCCGGTCCCGGTGTCAGCTCTTCGTAGCGCAGACCGATCCAGCGCTCGTTCTTGACTGCGTCAGTCTGGGACATCACCGGATGCTCTTGCAGGAATTTGAAGGTATCCGCGGCACCGTTGCCGGTCTGGTAGTCCAATAGAACCAGGAATTCAGGGTTCGTGGCGGCGACTGCCTCCCACGAGGTGCGGCCCCAGCTGGTGTCCAGATCATGGGTTACGTTTTCGCCACCAGCGGCGGTGATCATCGCGTCAGGGATCGCGAACTTGCCCGCGGTAAAAGGCGCATCAGCCGGGCCATCCAGAAGGAAGACGCGGGGTTTCGCCAGATCTGCGGTTTTGGCTTCGATGGCGGATAGTTGGCCTTTCCAGCCATCGACCAGTGCTTCGGCCTTGTCCTCAACATGCATGACTTTGCCCAGACGCAGAACGTCATCGAACAACAGGTCCATGCTGGCTTCGGGGAGGTCCTTGTTCAGGTGTACGCAGCTTTCGGTCAGGACCATGGTCTTGATACCGAACGGGGCCAGCGTGTCCGGAGTGACTTCGCCGCCGGGCTTCATGCCATAATACCACCCGGCAAAGAACAGATCGGGTTCTACCGCTACCAGATTTTCGACAGTGGGGTATTTCGGCGCCAGCTCGGGGATGTCACCGCGCAGCGTGTCGAATTCCGGGCTGGTCTTGTACCATCCGGTGATACCGGTCAGACCAACGATCTTGTCCTGCAGGCCAAGCGCAAAGGCCATGTCGGTCATGTTCATGTCGTGTACGACCAACCGTTCGGGCGTTGAGTCAAAAACAAGCGGTTCGCCGCAATTGTCTACGGTGACCTCATGTGCGGCCGCACTGGTGGCGAGGCCGATGATCAGCGCCACGGGCCAGAGTTTCACGTTCATGGAAAGCTCCTGTCAGTTTGTAAGCTTGGTTTTTCGGATGTCGAGTGCGGGGATCACCCGGTCTTCGTGTTGAAAACACAGGTATTCGACGCCAAAGGTTTCGCGCACGCGCTGTGGCGTCAGGATGTTGCTGACCGGTCCAAAACCCGTCAGTCGGGTGGATTTCATCAACGCAACATGGGTGGCGAATTCTGGTATCATGACCAGGTCGTGGACGATCATGACCACGGTGATACCAAGATCGGCGACCAGCGAGAGCATGCGCCCCTTGGCGTCGGGATCCAGATGGTTGGTGGGTTCGTCCAGAAACAGCAGCGACGGGTTTTGGGCCAAAGCGCGCGCAATATGCGCGCGCTGACGCTCGCCTCCGGACAGGGTCGACATCTGCTTGCCTGCCAGATGATGCAGCTCGGTCAGGTCAAATATCCTGTCCAATGCCTGTTTATGTTCATCTGCAGATCGGTCGCCTTTGATGGGAATCTGCCCCAAGGCAACGTAATCTCTCAGTCGTAACCGTCCATCGGGCAACTCTTGTTGGCTTACAACAGCGATGGTCCGGGCGCGATCCTGAGGCGATAGCGATCGCAGGCTTTGACCGCGTATCAGTACATCCCCGAGCGCGATGGTTTCGACACCACATAGCAAGTTCAGCAGGGTGGTTTTGCCTGCGCCGTTCGGGCCTGCGATGGCCAGTACTGATCCCTCGTCCAGATCAAAGGACACACCCTGCAGCAGCACATCACCGTTCAATGCATAATACTCGAGATTTTCGGCAACCAGAAATGTCATGCCTGACCTCCAGACAAGATGCGCGGCATGCGCGACAAGGTTTTGGTGTAAAGGGCAGAGGGTCTGTCCGTAGCATTGGTCCAGCCGTCAGCGCTGTCCTGATATTGCCAGGCAAACGCGGCCAGCGCTTCAATGTCCTGCGCTGAACTAATGCGACCGAACAGGTATTGCGCTTTGTCCGCTGCCTGAAAGCCAACAGTCGTAGGATGTGAACAGCCAGCCATGCAGGAAACCCCTCGGATTGCGAAGCAGGACGGAAGCTTGTCCGCAATCGCCGTTCGAAGCGCATCGGCACTGTCCGAGCCCTGACAGGTCTCGCAAATCAACAGGAAATGATCAGAGTTTTCTGGCATTGCGCGCTCCACTTACTGACAATCCGGATGATAAACAATGTAATAACATTACAGAAAATTCATTGCAGCTCGGATTTGCGATGCTGTGCCGCTGCTGGTTATGAAAATACAAAGCGAAGGGTTCAGTTGCTTCCGGCATGGTCCGCTCCACTTGTTGCCAAGTGCGGACAGAAGGTGCCGTTTATGTACACACGCAGATTATGCGCCATCAAAGCCTCCTTCCAGGACGCCCCGCCCCGGGTTGGTTAAACATCTGATGGCAGGTCTCCTGACTCGCGGGTCGATGCTTGGCCAACCTTCCCGGCCTTTGGGCCAGTGGTCTTTTGGCTTCGCTCTCCGCCTACAGTTGCGGGGGCAGTCACGGCATTGGTACGCAGAACGTACCGCACCGTATTCCCATTTTCATCCCTCGGGCAAACCGTCGGGAACCATCTCGTGTCAGCTAGTCTGGTGTCGATAGCGTTGTCAAGCGCCAGCTGAAGGCTTGGGCAACGCAGGGATAGGTTTTTACTTCACGACCCGAAGCATCGGCCGGCGGAAGGTGTCGCCGCGTCGATCGGTACCGTTCGGAAAGCGATTGGCAAGCGTCAGACCAGCCTGAATCAGATGGGCATCCGGATAGCCGCCTGTAACAAGGTTGACGGCATCGCGCGCTTCGGGCGTGTTGTCGCGCCGCATGTGATGCAGCATCTTCATCAGCGCAAGCTCATCGCATGTCAGTGACCCACGCTGTTCAAGGCAAAGCGGGTCGTTGAAGGCCAGCCCCGCCGGGCGGCAATACAATGTGACCTTGACGATTTTATAGACCAGATGCGCAATGCTCAGGCCCTGATCAACGCCCCAGCGTTCGATGGCCGTGGAATAGGCGTGTTGCCACGATTGTGTATCGGGATCGGCAAAGCTGAGGATGAAGTGCCGCATGACAGGCAACAGTCCCAGCTCAAAATCATCGAAGTCTGGTCTGCCCGCAGCTGGTCTGTCGCCGTTTGATCCATAGACTGAAAAGCTCATGCGCGCTTCCTTTCAGAATTTCGGGAATGCGCCGAGAGGCTGAGCACGTTTTCTGGCAGCTCATCTGCGGTCAGCTCTGTTTCCGGGCGGGGTGCGGTGGCATGTGCAGGGAACCTCAGGTTGGCTTCGATGGCCTCGCGGAGTTTCGGTTTCAATGCACATCCATGTCGGCTGGCAACAGCATCCATGGCCAGCAGGTCAGCAAGCGATTTTGTCATTATCTGGTTGTCTCTTGGTCAGCGTCGGGCAGGGCGGTGACCGGGCGTGAATCCAGAGAATCTGACTAGGTCGGGATTAAACTGACAAAAATAGTCGGGAAAAGCAATAAGGAAAAGACGGACCGGTTGCGACGGTCCGTCTTCCGGCGGGAAAACCCGCCTTCCAAGGCGAAAGCCAACCCTGCGAACCTGGGTCAGCTAACTGATGGGGTTATCAGCCGCCGTTGGAATTCGCGAGCGCAGGCTGGGCAAAGTCATTCGCTTCAGGGGTAAGATCCTGCGCGCCGGTGCCCGGCATCAGTTCGAAGCCAAGATCGAACTGATCAAGTGTCGAGGCCAGTTGTGCTACGATCTCGGTATCGCCTTCAGATTTGGCGGTTCCATCTGCCAGCATGTCGGTCAGCTTACGTTCGCCGGTCATGACCTTTTCCAGATCAGCGCGGTTCAGACTGATCGACAGGTCGGCGTTTTCCGCGGTCTGATCAACGATATGGGTCAGGGTGGCGTTGCTCATTTCAACCACAATGTTTTCATCGCGATCCGGAATCGACAGGTTGATGGTGAACTCCATGTCTGCCGCTTTTTCGCTGTTGACGCGGATGCCAAGGAAATCCAGCCACATGGTGGTTTGCATCGCCTTGATCGTATCCGGACCGGTAGTCTCGATGGTGGCGCCCTGCGGGATACCGTTGCGCAGTTCATAGGCCGCACCAAGGAATGAGTTTCGGACCGACGGGCTTTCCTTTTGGTATCCGATCTGCTCGAAGGCGTCCGCCAGCAAGTCCTTGGCGGCCTGGTTCTGCGGTTCGGCATAAACCAGTTTGTTGAGGATCTCGGTCGCTTCCAGATATTTCCCGGCATCGACCAGTTCTTGCCCTTTCGTCATGATCGGTTCGGCACCGCCCATCATCTCGACAAACAACGGAGCGCTGTCTTCAGGCGAAAGCGGTGTCAACGTGGTCGGATTAGCATCCCAATACCCCAGGTATCGGTTGATAACCGCACGGCTGTTATGCTCGACGGAACCGTGATAGCTGCGCGCCGCCCATTGCTGCTGCAGGCTTTCCGGTACCTCATAGACATTGTGCACCTCATTGATGGTGACACCCTTGTTGGCGAGGTTCAGAACGCCGTTGTTGAGGTTGGCATAGGTATCGCGCTGCGCCCGCATCACTTCCTGAATGCGGTCATTGCCGAACCGTGGCCAGGAGTGAGAAGCAAACATCACCTCTGCCTCCTGGCCGAACTCGTACAACGCATCGTTGATGTGCTTAGACCAGCTCAGCGCATCGCGGACCAGTGCACCGCGCAGGGTGTAGATATTGTGGATCGTGCCGGTGATGTTTTCCGCCGCCCAGAAGGCCTTGAGGTCGGGGAAATAGGTGTTCATCTCGGCAGGGGCTTCGGTGCCGGGAGTGTTCTGGAAGATCATGCGGACACCATCAATGGTGATCTCTTCATAGTCGTCCGAGACATAGCGGGTTGGCTCGATCAGGCCGGTGGTCCCGGCCGAGATGTTCTTGCCGATCGACTGATCCACGTGACCATAGGGGTTACGCGGCAGCAGCACGCCGTATTGGAAGAACAGGCGGCGGTTCATCACGTTGCCTGCATAGACGTTTTCGGACACCGCATGTTCCATGAAGCCAGCCGGCGCGATGACCTCGACACCGTTTGCAACGTCTTCGTCAGTGATGACACCACGAACGCCGCCATAGTGGTCGGCATGCGAGTGTGAATAGACTACGGCCTTAACGGGAAGTTCGCCGACCGTGTCGTTCAGCAGTTTCAGCGCTGCTGCAGCTGTTTCTTTCGAAGCCAGCGGATCAAAGATGATCCAGCCAGTGTCGCCCCGGATGAACGAAATGTTGGACAGGTCGAAACCGCGGACCTGATAGATTTTGTCATCCAGAATCTCGAACAGACCATAGTTCATGTTCAGGATTGCCTGACGCTGCAGCGACGGGTGGATCGAGTCGAATTCCTGACCTTCCTCAAGCAGGAAGTCATAGCTGCCGATGTCCCAGGCAACAGTGCCGTCTTCGGTTTTGATCTGGCGGTAGTCGGGGACGGCGATCAGGCCCTTGCTGCTTTCTTCAAAGTCGCGCTGATCTTCGAACGGCAGAGAGTCACGCATCAACTCCTGAAATTCGACGGTGAAGCGCGAGGGCGCTTTGCCCTTGGGGTCAAAATGTTCCTGCGCGGTCGCGACGCTGGCAGTGAAGCCCAGCAGCGCGGTTGTCAGTACCAAAAAGTTTCGGCGTGCCATATTTGGAACGGCTCCTGTGGATGGTGGTGTCAGAATACGTATGGGGCAGAAAAAGAATGGGCGTCGCCGCGCGTATATTCGGCATACGTAGCTGCGTCGGTGGCGATGATGGCCGACATTCAGGCGCTCTCCTTGACCCCTTGAAGCTCGCCGAATTGGCAAACAGTCCACCTGTCCTAGCCATCCGCATCGTTCCGTGAAGTGCGAACATGTTGCTACCTGCGAGGTAAACAGAGTAAGAGCCGTTGATCGCACACGGTAACTCACCGGTTTTAAAAGCTTTTAGTATTGGGGCTCTGACGAGTGACAATTTCGGAACAGGACATCCGCGAACAGCTTTCGCGCTTACTGAAGCACCCGGATTTTGCCGCGACACCGCAACGCCGGGCATTCCTGACCTATGTTGTCGATGAGTATTTGGCGGGGCGCGCGGATCAGATCAAAGGCGTTTCGATCGCCATGTCGGTCTTTGACCGCGACGCAAGTTTCGACCAGCAGGTCGATCCGGTTGTCCGGCTCGAGGCGCGCCGGTTGCGTCAGGATATTGACGGCTATTATGCGGGCCCGGGACGGAATGACCCGATCCGGCTGTCGATCCCAAAGGGTGGATATTCCCCCCGATTTGAGCGCGTGGAAATCGTAGAACCCCATTCGCAGGATGATCCGAACACGAGCGTCGAACCCGAACAGCGTTTTCGCTGGCCATATCTCGTCGCAAGTTTCGGGCTGCTGCTCGGTTTGATATTGTTTGCAGTGGTTCAGAACACTCTGGCGACCGGGCGCGATCCGGAATTGCCCAACGGACCGGTCATCGCTGTTCTTCCCTTCACATCACCAGATGATGCTCAGGAAACGCTTGCAGATGGTATTACGCAACAGCTGACCACCGAACTGGTTCGGTTTCGCGATCTCTGGATATTGCCGCTGGGTACTGTCAGCCGGTATCGCCAGCAGGAGATGGACCCGCAACAGTTGCGGGACGAGTTCGGGACGGATTTCGCGCTGGAAGGGTCAGTGTTGGAAACCGGAGACCAAGTCACCCTCTCAGCGCGTCTGATCGATTTGAATGAGGGGCGCTATTCCTGGGTGCGCTCCTACACGGTCGGGCAGTCCCCGGGCGAGATCTATGCGGCTCAGGATCAGATTGTTCGGGATGTGACTGGTCAGCTGGCCGGAAAGTATGGGTTGTTGACGCAGGGCGCGATGCAAACCGCTGCACGTACGCCGCCGGGAAATCGCGATGCCTATGATTGTGTGCTGGATTACTACAGCTATCAGATCACCATCAATCTTGAGCGGCACGGCGACGTACTGGCCTGCATTCAGAATGCGGTGAAACAAGACCCCGGTTATGCCGAAGCCTGGGCTGTGTTATCGAACCTTTATCTGCAGCAGATCCGGTTCAACCTTGGGGGGGATCGAGCTGAAATTCTTGCGTCAGCGGATATGGCTGCGCGCAAGGCGATTCAGTCGGATCCCAATCTGGCCGCGGGTCATCTGATGTTGGCGAACATGCGATTTGTCACGGGTGATATCGAAGGGTTCAAACAGGCCGGTCAGGCAGCGGTTGCGCTCAATCCCAACGACGCGGCTGTTCTGGCCCATTACGGGATGCGGCTGGCGTTTGGGAATGACTGGGATGAGGGGCTGGCCATTGTTGATCGGGCCATTGCGCTGAACCCCGTACATCCACACTGGTATCATTTTCCACGCGTGTTCTATCTGTTCGATCAAGGTGAGTACGAAGATGCTCTGACCGTACTCGACCGGATCGATATGCCCGGATTTTTCTGGACACATCTCTGGCGCGCGGCCCTGAGTGTCGAGGCCGGGGACCAGCAGCAAGCTAAGACTGCTTTGGACAGATTACTGGAACTGCAGCCGGACATCGCGGCCAAAGCACCTGACATTTTTTCGATCTGGCAGCTGGATGAACCATTCAAACGCAAGCTGATGGATAGCCTGAACAGCGCCGGATTGGGCAGCTGACCCTAGTAGTCCGCCACCAGCAGAAAATCGGGTTCGGCATCCTCTTCGATGTTGGCGAAACGAGGTATCGGAGCTTCGAACACGTTGTCGGTGCGGTCATCGTTGACGGTTGAAACTTCGCCGATCAGACAATCGCCCTGTTCCGCCCAAAAGGCGTGCCAGATACCGGGCATCAATGTCACGCTTTGACCGGGTTTCAGGCGCAGATGCTCTCCGGGCTGGATGGTCACCGGGCAGGCATCACTTGGCACAACCACGGGATTGTCGCGATCAATCCCACCTTTCGCGTCAGATGCGTAGATCTCCATCACGAGATCGCCGCCACCACGGTTGATGATATCTTCGGCTTTGACGATGTGACGGTGCATGGGCGACAGCTGGTTTTCGCGCGAAATCAGCAGTTTTTCGGCATAAAGCATACCGCGGCCTTCGCTGAGGTCTTTCTCATTGCCGTTGCGCAGGGTGAACAGAAACAGACCCAGTTCGTCGAACTTTCCCTGCCCGTAATCCGTGATATCCCAGCCAAGGCTGCGTTCGCGAATTCCGGCGGCCTGTTCGCTGCGCATCAGATCCGGCGACCAGTCTGCAAATGGCGGCAGGACTGCGCCAAAGGAGTGGATGAAAGCCTGTGCCTCGGCCTTGATGCGATTGATCTCGGATCGTTTCATTTCTGGTCTCGTCTTTATCAGAGCTCGTGCGCCCATGGCGGGTTTGCCCCGGCGCGAGATACGGTGATTGCTGCCACTTCGGCCCCAAGGGTGAGCGCGGCATTCAGGTCTGCCGGCTTCATAGCCCGCAAACCTGCTTTGGTCAGATGGCCCGAGCGGTCCAGCTCGGCCAGAACACCAGCGTTGAATGTGTCGCCGGCACCAACCGTGTCTACAACTTGAACCGCCTTTACAGAAACCGATGTTTCCGATCCATCGGCCAGATAGCCTGATGCGCCTTCGCTGCCACGGGTGACGATAACCACCGCTGGTCCGGCCTGCAGCAATAGTGGAACTTTCTCGTTCAGGCTTTCAGGGCCGGGTATGATCCAGTCCAGATCCTCATCAGACACCTTCACGATGTCAGCTTGTGCGATCATGGCGTTCAGCCGGGTGCGATAGCGGGTTTGATCCTTGATGAAACCCGGTCGGATATTCGGGTCCAGCATGACAGCACGCTCTGACCCATGTCGCTGCAGCAAAGACGCATAAGCATCGGCGCAGGGTTCACAGGCCAGACTAATCCCCCCAAAATAGAGTGCAGAGACCGCTGGCAATTGATCGGGCATATCATCAGGTCGCAGCATCCGCCCGGCGGTGTTTTCATCAACAAAATTATAGCGTGCCTGACCATCCTGTAGCTGCACAAACGCCAATGTCGTTGGCCGATCTGAGCGAATTACATGGCTCGTATCCACGTGGCTTGTCTGCAAAGCTTCTGCCAGTTGAGTGCCGAACATGTCCGTGGAAAGACCGGTCAGCATTCCGGTCGGCACACCCAAACGCCCCAACGCGATGGCAGTATTGAAGATGGCACCGCCCGAATGAGGCACAAAGCCTTGTTCGCCTGAAACCGTAGGTGCGGCGATCATGTCGATCAGGGCTTCACCGCAGCATAAGATCATGCCGGGCTCCTTTGATTCTATTGGGTTTCAGGTGACGAGTTTAGTGTGCGAGCGCATTTTTACAGAAATTGTTAGCGCCAACAATGCCAAATTCGTCTTGCTCTGAAACGTAAAGGTTCATCGAACGCCTCAGATCATCGAACCGTCCGCCCGCGTTGAAGGCTGCCAGAAAGTCATCCTGAAACAGCCAGCGGTTTTTCTCAGCAACGCCGCCAACAAGAAATACACCCCCGGCGGGCACAAGTGCGACCGCAAGATCCCCCATAATCGCGCCAAGGTGGGTGGTAAACATATGTGCCGCCCGGACCGCATATTCATCCGATCCCTCCCGGGCATCGTGCAGAATATCCTTGGCATTTCGCAAGCTCTCTTTGGCCTTGCCAC
The DNA here is from genome assembly GCF_013030265.1 of Ruegeria arenilitoris. Taxonomy (GTDB): domain Bacteria; phylum Pseudomonadota; class Alphaproteobacteria; order Rhodobacterales; family Rhodobacteraceae; genus Ruegeria; species Ruegeria arenilitoris_E. The sequence goes on along the minus strand of NZ_WPZQ01000005.1, from coordinate 172,969 downwards.
CAGCCATCGTGACAGCCTGATACAGGATTGGCAGTCCGGTTCCGCTCAGGAACATTTCAGCCTCAAGCGTCAGGCTGTCGTCAAAGAAACACTCCGGGGCGATCTGCCGGGCGGCTTCAAAGATCTCGACCTCATCACGATGCCGGGGGGAAAGCCCCATATGACCACCTTCGCCGGAAACGGTGTGATAGTGCCCTTCAGAATAGAGTAGCGCCCCGACCCCAAGCCCGGTGCCGGGGCCGACGACCAGTCGCGTGCCTTTGGGTGGGGTGGCTTCACCCTGCAAAACCTCGACATCCGCGGCGGTGATTTCTGCTACCGACCATGCAGCGGCGGTGAAGTCGTTGATGACGTAAGTATGTTGAGCGCCCGTTGCCTTGGCCAGTTCATCCTCTGACAAATCCAGATGGGCGTTGGTCAAGCGGATGGTTCCGTTCTTCACCGGTCCGGCCCCGGCAGCGACAACAGCGCGTGGATCGGTGCCAATCTCATCACGCAAATCATGTAGTGCTGCCAGCAAATCGGGCAGCTTTCCGGTCGGGTATTTCCGCAGGTCGGTAAGCTGGCCATTGGAGACAACGCCAAGCCTTGTATTGGTTCCGCCGATGTCGGCGACCAGGTTCCAGTGTTCATGCATGGCGCCCGCCGGCTGAGACAACGGCAGGGAAACGGGCTGTACTTTTGTGAGTACGGTTTTCAGGTTTTCAGGATCTGCCATCGGCCCAAGAAAGCAACCTTTGATCGGGTGGTTTTGCTTCACAGCTCCCAGCATAGCGTTCAGATGTTGAGACAGGCTATCGGAACGCTGACCCGTGGGATTCGTTGCATTGTCGTCGGTAAGATAGATCGGCAGATCACCTGTGTAATCCTTGCGGATTCTGGTCAGGACCTGTGACAGTGCACCGGAAATGTCTTTGTCGGTATGTATGGCCGTATCCGATGAAGTAGTCTGATTCTGAGCGCCAAAGGTCAGCCCATACCAATCGATCGGAGTACCAATCGTTTCCAGGTCGTTTTGCCAACCTGAAGGCAAATGTGGCTCCAACTCTTCCAGCACGGATTCGGGATAAGCCCTGTGGAACACGCCACCCAGAATGAAACGTTTGCAGAATTCGTTGCTGAAAAGAGCAGTCGGTGCTGTTTCTGAAGGGTCAACCGACGCATTGATCCAATCTATATCGAACATGGCACCCAGATTGGACATGCCCAAACCGCGCATCGCCTGAATAGCGCACCCATGCGCCAGCAACACATGGTGCATGGTACGTGCAGTGGCGCGTATGTCGGGATGTCCGGACGGTTTGCAGCTTTCGATATGGCTGTGCAAACTGATGTACTCAGGCTCGTCGATTGGGGCAACGCTGTACATACGATCCCCGATCCGACCCATGATCACTTCGGTAAAATCAGCAAACCAGTTGGCAACATCTGGATTGCGCCAACCGCCAAGATCAGTGATGGCGAGTGGGAGGTTGCGCTGAAAGAGCGTGGCACATGGACGTACTTCGCGCTCCAACAGCGCATCTGCCAGACGGTCGTAGAAATCCAGCCCCGCCTGATTGATCCCGCCTTTGCCCTCGGGCAGCACCTGAGCCCAATTGATCGGGAACCGATAGCCATCAAACCCTGTAGACTGAACCAGATCAAATTCCTGGGATTGGTGGCCTAAGCGATCGGCAGCTCCTTCAGAGATGCTGGGGACATGATGTTCAACCGAATTGGCAGAGGCGACCACACCAAAGAGGAAATCTTTGGGAAAGTCGGTACGGGTGAGATTCATGTTCGGAACCTGTTGGGGCTGTAATGATTGCGCTACCATCTAACAGTTCAATCATCGAAACTCCAGTTCTATGAACTCTCGATCTGAAAGTGCTTTGATTTCGGATATTCTGACAAACATGCCCGTAGGAACGACATGCTTGACAAGTCGGGTTGTGATGTTTCACGCTAATTGAAACGTTTCAACGTATTCACAAGCGACAGAATGCGGATATCGGCACAGCTTTATACCGTCCGACAGATCGGCGATCTGAAAGCCCAGCTTGAGTTGGTTGCAGGCACTGGGTTTGCCGATATTGAAACGATTGGCTTTCATGATCTCAGCCCGCCTCAGATGGTCGATCAGGTTCGACAATCCGGGCTAAACGTAAGATCCGCTCATTTTGAGTGGTGGGAGTTTGAAAGCCGGTTTCAGGACATTCTCTTTCTGCTCAGGAAATTGGAATGCCATGTGGCTGTCATGCCTTGGCTGACGCCCGAGGCAAGGCCCGACACTGTTGGGGGATGGAGAGCAGTGTCGGGCCAGTTGAACATTTGGGCGGATCAACTGGCGGTCCACGGTGTCAAGCTGGCGTATCACAATCATGATTTTGATCTTGAAGACTATCAGGGTGTCACACCTCTGGATTTGATTCTTGCGCAAGGGAACATCTGGTGGCAGCCAGATATCGGCTGGTTGGTTGCGGCGGGGCTGGATCCGGCTGCAGCGATCAAGCGTTACGGTGATCGCATCATTTCCGTACATGCCAAGGATTTTGATCCGCTGGCCGGGCAGGGGGACGAATGCTGGCGCGATCTTGGACAAGGTGTCGTGGACTGGCCTGCCGTGCTGGCTGCGCTTGGCAACACTGGCTGCACTGACCTGTTTGTAGAGCATGATGAGACGCTTGATCATCAGCGTACGATGGAAACCGGCCGTCGGTTTCTGACTGACCAGCTTTGTGAGGGCGTGTAATGGCCCGCGCAACGATCAAGTCGATTGCCAAACACACCGGATACTCTGTCGGTACAGTGTCAAACGCACTTCGCGGCACAGACTCCGTCAAACGCGAAACACGTGAAGAGATTCAACGGGTCGCCAAGGAGCTTGGTTATCGTGTCAATCTGGATGGCCTGAAGCTGCGTACCAAGAAATCCTATCGCATCGCCGTTTTGGTAGGCGTCTCGGCAGATGTACCTGAGGAATGGGAGGGGGTGGAATTCACTCGCATCCTTGCAGGGATTTCGAATGCGTTGCGTGGATCGATGTATGAGCTCAGCGTGTTCAGCGTGGCTGATATCGATGGGTCGATGAAGACACTGCAATCCATCGTTCACGAGGGGCTGGCCGATGGGGTGATCTTTTCCGGCACTCGCCGGAATGATCCTCGTATCGCTTACTTACAGGAACAGGATTTCCCCTTTGTCACCTATGGTATGAGCGACAGTTCCCAGCCCCACCCTTATGTGGATTTTGACAGTCAGGCAGCGGCGTTTGATGCGACGGAGCGTTTGTTGAAACTCGGTCACCACCGCATTGCCCTTATCAATCCGCCGCAAGAGCTGATCTATGCTGCACAGCGGGAGCAGGGATATTCAGACGCCTTGTCCGCTGCGGGAGTGTCTCAGGATCCTGCGCTTGTTTTCAGTGGCCCAACAACGGCAAAAACCGGCCAGCAGGGCTTCATATCCCTGATGAAGATGCCGGATCGTCCAACCGCCATCATCTGCGCGAATGAGGCGATGACCCTTGGTGTGTTGTCGGCTGCCTCTGATACCGGCATTCGGGTCGGGCGCGATATTGTTGTAATCTCAACCGACGATCTTCAACTCAGCCGCTATTTCGTGCCACCGCCCAGCACCTATTACGTACCGATTTCTGAGACCAGCCACCTGCTGGGTGAATTCATGCTTAAATCCCTGGACGGTGTTGATCCGTCCGAGATCCAAAAAAAGATCAGGGCCACCTTAATCGAGCGGCAACCTGACACCCCGGCGCCGGAAGCGGCGTAAACCACAGACCAACAAAGGAGAAACCGGACATGTTCAAGAAACTGCTTGCTGCCGCAACGCTAGCCGCGATGACAGCGCCTGCGGCCTTTGCCGCCGATCTGGAGGGGCGTGTGCTCAAGATCGGAACGGACGCCACTTACCCGCCGATGGAAACCGTTGATGAAACAACGGGGCAGATCGTGGGCTTTGACGTGGATGTGATGAATGCGATCTGTGAAAAGGTCAATTGCGTCCCGAACTTCGTCAACACCGCCTGGGACGGCATCTTTGCCGCGCTTCAGCAGGGCGAGTTCGATCTGGTGATCTCAGGCGTGTCGATCACGCCGGAACGCGAAGAAACCATGGATTTTTCCGAGCCTTATATCGTGGTCAGCCAGGCGATCCTGCTGCAGGTCGACAATGCCGATATGACACTGGATGACTTCAAGGCTGGCGGTCAGAAACTGGCGGCTCAAACTGGCACCACGAACGCGCAACTGGCCGAAGAACTGGTAGGGCGTGAAAATGTCAGTCTCTATGACAACTTCTCGGCCGCTATTCTGGCGCTGCAGAACGCGGACGTGCAGGGCGTCATCATCGATGGAACCTCTGCCGCCGCGTATGAGCAGGAATTTGCGGGTGAATTGACCGTCGGGATCACGGGTCTGCAGTCCGACCCGCTGGGCATCGTCTTTCAGGAGGGTGATGCAACCGTTGATGCAATCAACGAAGGACTGGCGGCAATCAAAGAAGACGGAACGCTGGATGCTCTGATCGGTAAATACTGGAGCACGAACTGATCGGATAAAGCTTCCATAGGCTCCGGCGGCCGCAGTCGCCGGAGCTCTGTCCCAGCGGAGAGAATTCATGTCGCGCCTAAGCCGGATTCGCCCGAGCAACCTTGTATTGCTCGCTGCAGCCCCGTTCATCATCTACCTGTTTGCCACGTCGTCAAAGTACCTGAGATCGCTGATCGCGATTCTAGGGATAGGCAACAACGCAGGGCCAATCTTTATCGGGTTTCTGTTGATGCTGACTGTGGCGGTGCTGGGCTATCTGTGTGCCCGAAATGCTCGTTTCGCGACCGCACCAAACTGGCTGCGAATTGCGGCTTTGGCCGCGCTACCAGCAGCGCTGGGACTGGCCGTTCTGGCACTTGTTGCGCCTCAGGTGTTGATGCCCTTTGCGGAATCCGTGTTCTTTCATGCACTCAGCGAAAACACCTCGACCCTTATTGATCGGACAAATCAGACCTGGGTTCTGTTCCCGGAAGTGGTCGGACAAGTGCAGACCGGATTGCAGGTGCTTTTGGCTGTCTACGCGATCGTCATTGCCTTGTGCCTCGCGTCCGGCCGATTACGCAATCCGCTAAGGGGTCGCGTTACGTTGGGGTTCGAAATTCTGACCGGCGCAGCACTGTTCTACATGCTGTTCATGGCGCATTGGCAGTTTGCCACCGGCGTCGCCATTACGTTTCGTGCCGCAATTTTTGCGTATATCTTTGCCGCGATCCTTGGTTTGATCTGGGTGGGGCTACAGTCGTTCAAACCAAAGGCACGAACAACCGTGACCTATGGTTCGATCAGTCTGGCGTTGCTGGCAATCTCGGCTTTTTTCTTCATGCAGCCGCAGGTCAGGTATGTACTGGTCGGCAGCACCGAAGCGCGTATCGCGATCGTACGTGGTACACCGCAGGCGCAGGCAGATATCATCAGGTTTGGTGAATTCGAAGGTGGCGAAGAACGGCAGTATCGCATCCGCAGCGCGACGGATCCGGCAAGTGCGTTGGAACAGATCGAAACAGTCGACAGTGTCTCAGGCGCCTTTGTCCCGGTCGAGGCGCATACGCAAGGCTACCCCGTTCTCTGGCAGACGAGCTTTCTGCCGGACAAGTATCGCAATCCGGCGCTGACTTTTGCCGTTTTTGGCTTTCTGCTGCTGACGCTTACCATTGGAGGGTCACAGCACAAGTTGCACCCGCTGGCTGTCGGGGCCGAGTTCTTTGTCGACACGATCCGGGGCATACCGATGCTGGTGATCATCCTCTATATCGGGTTGCCGCTGGCAGGTGCGGTCAAGGATGCAACCGGCGGCGGGATCGACATGACCAATATGACCCGCGGGATCATTGCGATCTCGGTCGGTTATTCTGCTTACATGGCCGAGATCTTTCGGTCCGGCATTGAGGCAATTCCCAGAGGGCAGCTTGAGGCCGGCAGCTCGCTTGGCCTGTCGCGCTGGCAGACTGCGCGGTTGATCATCCTGCCTCAGGCATTGCGCATCGTGACGCCGCCCTTGGGGAACGAATTCATAGCGATGATCAAGGATACATCGCTGCTGTCGATCCTGTCGGTCCGCGACATGACCCAGCGCATGCGTGAATTTCAGGCAGCCAGCTTTCTGCCCTTCGCACCCTTCAATACGGCGGCAATACTCTATGTCGTCATCACGCTTGGTTGCGCCAGCTTCCTGAAATGGATCGAGCGGCGCACCGCAAAGGACGAAAGATGAGCAAACTGGAACTGGGGGTTTGTTACTACCCCGAACAATGGGATCGGTCCCAATGGCGTGATGATGCGGCGCAGATGATCGCGATGGGTCTGGACTGGGTTCGGATCGCTGAATTCACCTGGGGGCTGATTGAACCAGAGCGGGGTCGTTTAGACTGGGACTGGCTGGACGAAGTGATCGATATTTTGGGCGCGGCCGGTTTGCGGGTAATGATGTCCACGCCCACCGCAGCACCGCCAAAATGGCTGATTGATGAACATCCCGAGATCCTGCCAGTTGGACCAGATGGTCGGGTTCGTGGTTTTGGTTCGCGTAGACACTATTGCTTTTCCAGCGAGATCTATCTGGAAGAAGCCTGTCGCATAGCCAGCGCATACGCCCGAAGATACGGGCAAAATCCGCACGTTCATGCGTGGCAGATCGACAATGAGTACAATGATCACGACACGGTGCTCAGCTACTCCGATGCAGCAAAGCATGGGTTCCGTCTTTGGCTTCGACAGCGTTATGGAACGATTGAGACGCTCAACCAGACATGGGGTACGGTCTTTTGGGGATCGCAGTATTCTGACTTTGATCAGATCGAACTGCCAAATGGTCTGGTCGCGAACCCGAACCCGACACATGCGCTGGATTTCGCACGGTATTCCTCTGATCGGGTTCGGCTGTTCAACAAGGCGCAGGTGGACATTCTGCGCGAATATGCGCCCGGACGGGACATCACGCACAACTTTATGGCCGGCAGTTTCGAGTTCGATCACCACGCTGTTGCCACCGATCTGGATGTTGTGGGATTTGACAGCTATCCGCTGGGAAATCTGCTGGGCTCAACCCTGTCTGATCAGGAAAAGCAGCGGTATCTGAGAACGGGTGCGCCGGATTATCAGGGCTTTCATTGCGATCTCTACCGATCGCAGGGGCGTGGTCGGATGTGGGTTCTGGAACAGCAGCCTGGGCCGGTTGATTGGGCCGAAAAGAACCCCTCGCCCGCCGACGGAATGGTGCGGCTGTGGACATGGGCAGCCTATGCCCATGGTGCACAGGCTGTGATGTTCTTTCGCTGGCGGCAGGCGAAGTTCGCTCAGGAACAGTTTCACACTGCACTTCTGCGATCTGACGGAAGTCCGGATCAGGCAGCAGAGGAACTAGCGCAGATCGTAGCGGAACGAGAGGTTATGCCACCCGCCGTTCGGACATGTGCGAAGGTGGCAATGGTGCTGGATTACACGTCAATCTGGGCCGCTGATATTCTGCCACATGATGATGCGTTTCCGAACGCGCAGATCATCCGCGAATGGTATGCGGCATTGCGCGAACTCGGCGTTGATCTGGATTTTCTGGGGCCCGAAGATGATCTATCGGATTATGCACTGGTGATCCTGCCGCAGAATATGATCGTGACATCGGATTTTGCGGCCAAACTCCAGGATTGCCAGGCGAAGCTTTTGATTGGAGCCCGGTCAGCCAGCAAGACCGAGGATATGCATACCCCGGACAACCTCGCTCCGGGTGTTCTGGCCGATCTGACCGGGGTTCGTATCAATCGAGTCGAATCATTACCAAAGTTGGCGGAGGAGGCCGTTCGTTTTGGCGACGCTGCCACGTATGATTTCATCGGATGGCGTGAAATTATTGAGACAGAACAGGAAGTTATTGCCAGGTTTGTTAGCAAGTATCGCGATGGTAGTCCTGCTGTGATCAGGTCCGAGCGGGCCACCTATCTGGCAATGGTGCCGCAAGGCAAGCTTTTGCGGATGATTCTAGAGGATGTTTTGGCGTGGGCTGGAATCGAATTCACTGTCTGCGATCCGGATTTGCGGATTACGCAGCGCGGTGATCTGAAATTTGCATTTAATTTCGGCGATGAAGATATCCGCCTGCAAACGGACCAAACACGGTCCTTTCTCGTTGGTGGAGAGGTCGTTCCCCCTTACGGCGTTTGTATTTGGCGAGGTAGCAAGGCGAAGCAGAGCGCGTCGGATGTAGGTCCAGCACGAGGCAATTTCCCGAACTGGACTTAAGAAAACCGCGAACTGTCACTTTTGGGCTGACGCGGGCGCCGCAAATCTCTACGCTGTTAAAAAAGAACAAAAACAACACAATCCAACTACGGGAGAAAACCAATGGTGAAAACCAAATCTGTTACCCGCCGCTCGGTCTTGAAGGGTGCGGGTGCTGCTGCTTTGGCAGCGCCACTTTACAGCAAGAGCGCGCTGGCTTCGTCGGGTGAAATCAACATCCTGATGTGGTCGGACTATCTGCCGCCCAGCTTTATTCAAGAGTTCGAAACTCTGACCGGTATCAAGGTGAACTACACCGGTATCGGGTCGAACGAAGAAATCATCAACAAGATGAAGGCGACCAAAGGTCAGGGCTTTGACATCGTCTCGCCGACCAACAACCGTTCGCTTCAGTGGGAACCGCTGGAACTGTTGCAGCCGTTCGACATGAACAAGGTTCCGATCGATCTGGTGAACCCTGCGATGGCCAAGATCGGCACCGACGCATGGAACTTTGGTGACAGCGGCGCGCACTGGCTGCCGCATATCTGGGGTACCGAAGGCATCGCCTATCGTACTGACCTGTGGCTGCCCGAAGGCGACGCGCCGTCCTATGGCGACGTGTGGTCGGAAGAAAACGCTGGCAAGACCATGGGCCGTGCGCACTCGATGATGCTGGGTGCGGGTCTCTACATGGAGCGCGCCGGTGAGATGGAACCGGGTTCGGTCTGGGCCGCTTATGGTGACGAAGACACCATGCGCAAGGTCTGGGGCCAGATTGCCGACTGGTGCATCGAGCGTAAGAACCGGATCAAGCTGATCTGGAACGACGCGGATACCCAGAAGAACGGTCTGCTGAACGAAGGTGTGGTTGTCGGCCAGACATGGGACGGCCCGCCGCTGGCCCTGAAATCTGCCGGTGAGCCTGTGCACTATCAGGCGCCTGTCGAAGGTGCGATGGCTTGGGTTGACGGTATCTCGATGCCGACAGGCGCGGCGAATATCGATCAGGTCTATGCCTTCATCGACTTTGCCTATCAGGCCAAACCGGCCGGTGTCGCAATCGACAGCCACGGCTATAACTCGCCAGTTCTGGGTGCCGACCAGTATTCGGGCGACACCTATAAAAAGAACTTTGCCGAAGCCTATCCGGGCGACTCGCTGGCCAACCTGAACCCATGGCCGGCCGAAGCACCCTGGTATGCTGAAACCCGGACCGAGTTCGTCAATAAGTTCAAGAGCGCCTGATCGCCTTGAAACCGGGCCCCTCGCGTAACACGCGGGGGGCTGCTACCCGTGCGCCGCCCCGGCGTAACGGACAGTTATGTGACACGGCCCTGTGCCGTGCTCCAGGGAGATACCAAAAATGAGTGCAGGGGTCGGAGTCGATCTGGAAAACCTGTGGATCCGCTTCGGTGATTTTGTCGCCGTGCGTGATGCGAACGTAAACATTAATGGGGGCGATTTCTTTTCGTTCCTTGGCCCCTCTGGCTGTGGCAAGACAACCATCCTGCGCGCCGTTTCGGGCTTTCTGGAGCCCAGCGAAGGCAATGTTCTGATCGGTGGCAACAACATGAGAGGGATCGGGCCGAACAAACGTCCGACCGCATTGATCTTTCAGAACCTTGCGTTGTTCCCGCTGATGAAGGTCTGGGAAAACATCACCTTCTCGATGGAGATCAAAGGCGCCAGCGCTGCCGAACGCCGCAAGCGTGCTGATGAGTTGCTGGACATGATCGCACTTCCGGGGCAGGGCGATAAGTTGCCCAGCGAATTGTCAGGTGGTCAGCGTCAGCGTGTGGCAATCGCCCGCGCCCTGTGCGCCGAACCCGATGTTCTGCTGCTGGACGAACCCCTGTCGGCGCTTGACCTCAAACTACGCCAGCACATGCGGACCGAGCTGCGTGAAATTCAGCAGCGTGTTGGCATTACTTTCATCTACATCACCCATGATCAGGGCGAGGCGTTGACCATGTCGGACAACATCGCCGTAATGCGGGCAGGGGTGATTGACCAGATTGCAGACGGCAAGACCATCTACAACGATCCAAACACCGCGTTTGCAGCTTCTTTCGTGGGCGAAAACAATGTGTTCCGCGGCAAGGTCAAGCAGGTCATGGGCAATGAAGCGTTGATCGCGACTAACCGTTCCGGCGATCTGGTCGCGCGGATTTCCACCGCCAACCAGGGCAAGATGAAAGAGGGTGATGACGCCATGATGTTCATCCGCCCTGAAGCCTTTGCAATTGCCTCTGACGGTGCGGCCGGAGATCACTTTGTCACCGCGCGTGTGAACCACGAGGAATTTGAAGGCAATGTCTTCAACATCTTCACCGAAGGTGAGGGCGGCAAAGAGATCAAGGTTTCGATCCCCAACCTGGGCCAGTCCTTTGAGGATCACACCGGGCAGAACATCACGCTGGAATATGAGACCCGCAACGCGGTTGTCGTTCCCGCGGGTGAACTGGCTGCGGAATAGGGAGGCCTCACAATGCCAGGCTTCCTCAAGGAGTTTTTCAATCGCAATGGCACCGGCATGGGGCTGGCGATTTTGGGCCTGGTCCTGTTCTGGACCATCGGCCTGATTATCCTGCCCCAGCTGTCGATGCTGGACTTTTCCTTCCGTCCGAACCTGCCGCCGCCAGAGATTGGTGGGCCCAAGGACGTCTATACGCTGGAGAACTACAAATACCTGATCTACGGACCCGAAGGGGGCAGTCAGTCTTATAACGCTGTCGACTTGCGGGTGTTTTTCCGGACGCTGATTGCGGCGGTCTGTGTAACGATCTTCAACCTGATCATCTGTTACCCGATCGCCTACTACCTCGGTCAGTCCAAGGGCAGCCATATCCGCATCTTTGCGATCATGCTGATCATCCCCTACTGGATCAACGAGATCCTGCGCGCCTTTGCCCTGCGGATTATCTTTGGGGAAACAGGCGTATTGAACACATTGTTCATGGGCTTAGGTATCTTTGATACTCCATTTGACTTCATCCGCAACGATATCGCGCTCTATGCGGGTCTGGGCTATGCCTACATCCTGCTGATGATCTTCCCGATGTACAACGTGATCGAAAGCCTGGATGGAAACCAGATTGAGGCCGCGCGTGATCTTGGTGCGCCCTGGTGGCGGATTCACTGGCGTGTGGTCATCCCCTACGCCAAGCCAGGCATCAGTTCGGGCTGTACGATGGTCTTCATGCTGAGCGCCGGTGCACTGGCCGCGCCACAGATTCTGGGCGGGCCCTCGTCCTTGTGGTTCACACAGCTGATCTATCAGCAGTTCAATGACAACAACGACTGGCCGCAGGGTGCTGCATACGCCATCGTTCTGCTGGTGACCTGTATCCTGTTCGTGCTGGCGATGATGCGCCTGTTCAAGGTGAACATGGGGGATATCGGGAAATGAACACTTCCTTCCTCCGCATAAGCATCTGGGTCTATCTGGCGATCTTCTTCGCCTATCTACTGGGGCCGCTGGTGATCATGTCGATCACCGCATTCAACTCGTCCGGGTTCCCAAGGATGTCGCCTTGGGAATGCCTGACCTTCCAGTGGTTCAGTGAACTGTTTCAGGATCAGCGCATCCTGAACGGTATCAAGAACTCGCTGATCATCGGTGCCGGAACAGTTGTTCTGTCGGTAGCGATGGGTCTGGCCGGGGCGCTGATGTTGACCCAGATCTGGCCCAAGTTGCGCGCGACCTACTACACGATCATCATCGCACCGATCCTGATCCCAGGTGTTGTTCTGGGTATCTCGACACTGGTGTTCTGGGATCGGATCAACCGGATGTTGGGTCTGGGTGCCGACAGCTTCTTGTCCAACGGTGTTTTCCTGACGGTGATCGGTCAGTCCACCTTTATCGCCAGCTACTGCATGCTGGTACTGGTGGCGCGTCTGCAGCGTTATGACATCGCCCTGACCGAAGCGGCGCTGGATCTTGGCGCAACTCATGCGCAGGCGTTCCGTAAGATCCTTCTGCCGTTCATGCGCCCGGCGATTGCCTCAGCTGCGGTGCTGGCGTTCCTCGCCTCGTTCGAGAACTACAACACTACCACCTTCACCTTTGGTGAGTACCCGACGCTAACGATCGAACTGGCCCAGAAGGTCCGGTACGGCATCACACCTGCGATCTCGGCGCTGGCCTTCATCATCGTGGCGTTGACTGTGTTCTTTGCACTGTTGAACGAAGCCAAGCTGAAGCGTCAGGAACTGGTGGCTGCGGCGCGCAAGAAAGCCACGGTTGAAGAACTGGCGGGCAAGATCAAGCTGCCAAGCTTTTTTGCAGGCAACATGGCTGCGGTTTTGCTGGTTGTGTTCGCGGTTGCCACGATCACCGTGGTAGGCACGGCGACGGCCTATAACCCTGCGCAGTGTATCGCCAACGTGAAAGAGCAGAAGCAACTGGAAGCCGAACAGCGCATTCAGGAACTGCGCAAGCAGCGTGAAGAGCGCCGCAAGCAACGCGAAGCCGAAGAGGCCGAGCAGGGCGATGCGCAGCAGTCGGCTCCGAAACCGTCAAATAACAGCGGCTTTGGCAACGTCTTTGCGCCGAATACGTTGGGCGGTGAAGAGGATGAAGGCGCTGCGGATACCGAAGAGCAACCTTCGGGCTCCAATAACAGCGGCTTTGGCGGGGTCTTTGATCCCAACAGCCTGCAAAACGATCAATAGGCACAAACGCCTTGCATAAACAGCGTCCCGCCCGGTCAGGTCAGTCCTGTCCGGGCGGGTTGCGTTTCAGGATGGCGACATCGCATCCACCGATGTCATGATCGTTCCACGTAACCGGTTGTGCGTTGTAATTGATCAGAAACACATGCTCTGCCGTTTCGCGCCGTCGCAATCCGGCGGGCATGGGATGCAGCGCGATGCGGGCCTCGCGCGCGGCCAGTTCAATGACGCGGTCCCACAAGGCTTCATCCGGAAAGCACCCGAGATACCAAAGGTTCCCCGAACTCATGAGCGCTGGATTTCCGTCTGAGAATGTCAGTAAATTCCGGGCTTCGCCGGACAGCCGTTCAACCCAATGCAATGCAGCGCCACCACCCTCAATTGACCGTTCACTGGTCGGGGGCAGGGTTTCGATGAGATCGACGTCGCAATCCAGACCTGAAAGACCGGGGCGACCTTGTTGCGGGATTTGAAAACCATCTGTTATCGCGCCGGTTCTTGGTCCGAGGATGACCAGTGATCCGGACGCTTCCAGACGATCTGCCAGTTCAGTGTCCAGTGAAGCCAGACCCGGCGTCAGGACCAGCTTGTACTGATCTGCCGGGATATCTGCAGCAGATACAAAATCCACTGACAGGCCGGCGCGGCGCACGGCTTTGTAGGTTGAGAAAACCAGTCTGAAGTAGTCGAACCCGGCACCCTGAGGTTGGGTGTTCCAGGCCCACTCCGAAGCATAGTCGAAGACGATCGCAACTTTTGCGACCCGCTGACGGACATCGCCGAGCTTGGTCAGGTCATCAGCCACATGCCGCGCTTCAGCCAGTGCGGGTGCTGCGCGGTTATGCGGCGTCATAAGCCCCGCGTGCATCTGTTCCTGACCGAACGGGGCCTGACGCCAGCGGAAATAGCTGACGACTTCGGCACCATGGGCAACGGCCTCAAGTGACCACAGGCGCACCATGCCGGGTAGTGGGGCAGGATTGTAGGGCGCCCAGTTCACCGGGCCCGGTTGTTGTTCCATTACCCACCATCTGCCACGCCCGACCGCACGATAGAGATCATGATGAAAGGCCTGCATATCCGGGTCGCCTTGCTGCAGATAGGCGGTTTTGTGTGCCTCGTCTGCCTCAAGCCGATCTGAAAGAAAGCCGATCGGATAGCTGTCCCATGTGGCGATATCCAGATCAGCCCCGACTTTGAAGTGATCGAAATCCAATATGCGCCCCATGTAGTTGTGCAGCAACGGGGCATTGGTCAGCGGGCGCAGTGCATTTACCTGCGCCTTGTTGAAGGCAACGACCTGATCCGAACTGAAACGACGGAAGGCCAAAACATGGGATGGGTTGGGCTCGGTTACGGTCAGGTTCGGCAGATCAATCTGGTCAAAGCTGTTGTATTCCATCGACCAAAAGACATTTCCCCATGCCTCGTTCAAGGCATCGATGGTGCCGTACTCGGACGCCAACCAGTTCCGAAATGCCTGCAGGGCAGATGCGCTGTAGCTGACGGTGGTGTCATGACAGCCATATTCGTTGTCGATCTGCCAGGCGGCGACATGCGGGTTCTGCCCGTATCGTTCTCCCATGATGCGCGCGATGCGCCAGCATTCGTCGATATAGCCCTGATGGCTGAAACAGTAGTGCCGGCGCGACCCGAATTTGCGCGGGTTACCTTGGGCATCAACGGCCAGCATGTCGGGGTGCTTGTCCAGCATCCAGCGCGGCGGTGTTGCCGTGGGTGTCCCCAGCACAACCTTCAGCCCGGCGTTCCCGAGCGTCTCAATCGCGCGGTCCAGCCAGTCGAGTTTCAGATGGCCGGGTGTGGGTTCCATCCGGCTCCAGGCAAACTCACCGATGCGAACCCATGTCAGACCTGTTTCGACCATGCGGGCAGCATCGTCGGCCCACATCGCCTCGGGCCAATGTTCGGGATAGTAGCAAACGCCAAGTTCCGGCTTCATAGGATGACTCTGTGTTCCGCCTGACCCTGCGCCACGTTTGGTGCGGCGAAGGTCATTCCGTTAGAAGGTTGTGTTTCGATTGTATGCGCATCCAAGCCCTCGCGGGCCGTTGTGCAATAAAGCGTCGTCAGGTCGTCGCCGCCAAAGCCGGGGCACGAGGCGTGTCGGGCGTCAAACTGCACGGCCTTGAGGAACTGTCCACTGGGGCTGTAGACCGCAACGCGCGATGCGCCCCATTGTGCAATCCAGATGTTTCCGTCGGCATCCACCACTGCACCGTCGGGGTTCAGGCCTTCGCTGCGAAGGTCCAGAAACACCGCGCTGTTCCCTTCGGGCCAACCGGTTTCGGGGTTCAGACCCCAACGCCTGACCTGTCTGGTCACGGTATCGCAGAAATAAGCGCAGGATTGGTCCGGCGCAAAACTGATGGCGTTCGATATGGTGATGTCCGAAACCAACTGACGCAATTCCCCACGGTAGAAACGATAGATCGCTCCGGCGCCGGTTTCGGCCTGTTTTCCCATGGTCCCGATCCAGAACCCGCCCCAGGGATCGGCGCGGCCATCGTTTGATCGGGTTGCCGGATTGTCTGCTTCCATGGGTGAGATCAGTTCTTTCTGACCATTCTCCAATCCAAACCGCCAAAGACCGGTTTCTGAGGCGACAAACAGCGTGTCCCGGTCAACCCATCCTGCGGCCGAGACATGTTCAGCAAAATCCCAGCTTTGGGGCTCATCGTCTACACGCGTCATCAGGCGCTTGTTGACGATGTCGAACCAGAAAAGCTGTTTCCGTTCGGGGTGCCACAGCGGGCCTTCGCCCAACTCGCAGGGGCGGTCGTCATAGATGACGCTCATCAGGCGGCCTCATCATAGGCGGCAACGATTTTTTGGGCATGATCAGCGATTTCATGGACATCCATACCCGGCTTGTAAAGCGCTGAACCTATACCAAACCCGTCGGCTCCGGCTTTGATCCAATCCCCGAAGTTATCCGGCCCGGCACCACCGACGGCAAAGACAAGTGTTCCTGCCGGCAATACAGGCCGCAATGCAGCCAAGCCGGTTGGGCCTGCCATCACACCGGGAAACAGTTTCAACCCGGTTGCGCCGGCCTTGAGTGCGGCAAAGGCTTCGGTCGGTGTGTAAACACCCGGCCAGCTTTGCAGGTTTAATTCAACGGATCGGTGGATCACATCCGCATCGTAATTCGGCGACACGATCAGCTTTCCACCGACATCGGCAACCGCATCGACCTGTTCCGGCGTCAGCACGGTACCCGCGCCGATCAGGGCTTTGTCACCCAATTCCCGGGCCATCGCGCCGATGCTGTCCAACGGGTCTGGTGAGTTCAAAGGGACTTCGATCCGGTCGATCCCCGCATCGATCAGGGCGTGTCCGACCGGAATGGCCTCATGCGGGCGTAAACCACGCAGGATCGCAATGATGGGTCGGCTCATGCGTGTTGCCTCGTCAGGTTTCGGGCCTGCCTCAGACCTGCCAATGTTGATTGGGTTGCGTCAGCGCTTTCGACAAAGGCACCTTGCTGTTGCAACGCATTTGAATATGCATCCGCCAGACCCCGGGCGCCAATGATTGCCAGTTGCTGCCCCAGCCAATAGGGGCGAGTGGCGGCCAGTTCGGCTCCGATCAGATAGCCTGACAGGCGTGCCCGGGCGGTATCCCCATCCTGCCCGTGCAGCAGATCGGCTGCGCGCAGGCCAAACAGGCGAGCGGCCAATTGCTCGGGTTTCGACAGCGTATCTGCAACGGCTTCGGCAAAGGCACCATCATCCCAGCCATCCGCAACCGAGTGTCGCAACACGGATTGACCGCGCAGCAGATCGAATAGCTCTCCGGTCATGAAGGTGCGAAAACTGACCACCTCGCTGGCGCTGATCTGCACCCATTTCGTATGGGTTCCGGGCAGGCAGATCACGCCGTCCCAATTTGGACGGGTTGCCAGATACCCTGCGATCTGGGTCTCTTCACCTCGCATGACATCTGCCGGATTGACCTGTTTCAGACCGGGCACAACAAAGGCCCGGATGCGCGGATCGGTATCCGGCACGCGAACTGGTCTGTTGGGCAAAGGAGCAGAGGGTACAGCCGCATACGGAGCCTCGACCCAGCCCTGCCGTGCACCCACCATGCCGCAGGCGACAATGTCGGTTGGCGAAGTACCCAACCAGCCGCCGATCAGTTCTAACAATGCCACCTGAAAGTCGCCACCCGCCACGCGGGACATGCCGTTTTCTGATTGCGCGTGATCCTGCACAGTCTCGCCTTGCATAGCCCAGGCGCGCAGGTGTGACGTTCCCCAATCGACCGCTATCCATTCTGTATTCATGGCACTACCCCGTTGTCACTACGCCGCCATCGACCACCATGCACTGACCGGTCATCGCGCGGCTGGCGTCTGAGGCCAGAAACAGCGTCGGTGCGATCATGTCCTCGGGCGTCAGATGCTCTTTCAGGCATTGGCGTTCCATATGAGCTGCCAGATCTTCGGGTGTGGCCCACATGTCCAGTTGTTTCTGTGTCAGCACCCACCCGGGCGCCAGCGCGTTGATGCGGATTTTCTGCGGCCCCAGTTCGCGGGCCAATGACCGTGTCATGCCGGTAATCCCGGCATTTGAGGTGGTGTAGATCGGATAGCCGGAATTACCCATCATGTAGCTGATCGAACTGAAGTTGATGATCGACCCGCCAGTATCCTGCATCTGCCGCGCGGCCTCCTGACAGGCAAAGTAGTAGGCCTTCAGATTCACCTCGATCATCCAGTCCCAGAACTCTGTCGTGGTCTCGGACAACCCGTGGCGTTTGTCATTGGCGGCGTTGTTGACCAGTACCTTGATTGGCCCAAAGGTTTCGGCGGCCTTGGCCATCGTCGCATGCAGCAATTCGGTATCGGTGATGTCGCCTTGCAGGAATAAGGGCTCGCGCCCGTGTTTGTCGCGCATTTCTTCAACAAAGCCGGTGGCATCAGAGCGGCCGATAAAGGCGACATTGGCGCCCTGTGCCAAAAAGCCGTCGGTCAGTGAGGCACCTACACCTGACCCACCCCCGGTGATGAAGACAGATGCGCCCTTGAGGTCGTGGAATGTGGCTGGTTGGTCCATCAGTGGCTCTCTCTGGTCACGAGGCGGGTGTCTTTGCCGACAAGGAAATCAAGGTCCGCGCCCTGATCGGCCTGCAGGACATGATCGATGTAAAGCTTGGCATATCCGCGTGTGTAATGCGGTGCGTCCGGTTCCCATGCAGCGCGGCGAGCGGTCAGCTCCGCCTCATCGACCAGCAACTCAAGCTCGCCCTTACTGGCCGAAACACGGATGCGGTCGCCGGTTTTTACCAATGCAAGTGGGCCACCTGCCTGCGCCTCGGGGCTGACATGCAGGATGACAGTACCGAATGCGGTGCCCGACATGCGCGCATCCGAGATACGGATCATGTCACGTACGCCTTCCCTCACCAGTTTGGCCGGGATCGGCATGTTGCCCACTTCGGGCATGCCCGGATAACCCTTTGGACCGCAGCCTTTGAGTACCAGAATGGTTTCTGGCGTGACCGGCAGGTCGTCGCGGTCGATATTGGCCTTCAGGTCTTCGATGTTTTCAAAGACATAGGCCTCTGCTTCGGTTTCCAACAACTCATCCGTTGCCGCAGAAGGCTTCACGATCGCGCCGTTGGGGGCGAGGTTTCCGCGCAATACACGCAGCCCAGCGGCGGGTTTTACCGGGTCATCGAAACTGTGGATCACGTCGCTGTTGAAACACTCTGCGCCTTCGTAATGGGCCGAGATATCCTTGTTCAGAACAGTTCTTGCCGGGCGCAGGAAGGATTTGAGCTCGTTCAGCACTACAGGCATACCGCCTGCATAGCAGAAATCCTCCATCAGATATTTGCCCGAGGGCATGCAATTGACGAGCAGTGGGATATCCGATCCGATTTCAAAGTCCTTGAGTGTTAGATCAACACCCACCCGGCCTGCCAGCGCCAGCAAATGAACCACCGCGTTGGTCGAGCCGCCAACAGCGGCATTGGCCAGAATGGCGTTTTCAAACGCTTCCTTGGTCAGAATGTCCGAAGGCTTCAGGTCCTCGTCCACCATCTCGACAATCCGTTTGCCGGTCAGATGCGCCAGCGCCATGCGGCGTGCATCAACAGCAGGAAGTGCGGCGTTGGTGGGCAGGCTCATGCCCATCGCTTCGACCAGCGACGCCATTGTCGACGCCGTACCCATGGTCATACAGACCCCGGCGCTGCGGGACATGCCGGATTCTGCGTTCATAAAGTCCTGAAGGGTCATCTCTCCGGCGCGCACAGCCTCAGAGAACTTCCAGACATCGGTGCCGGAGCCAATGTCCTGACCGCGATACTTGCCGTTCAGCATCGGGCCAGAACTGACCACGATCGAAGGCAGATCGACCGAGGCCGCGCCCATCAACTGTCCCGGCGTGGTCTTGTCGCAACCACCCAGCAGGACAACGCCATCAATGCCATAAGCACGGATCGATTCCTCGACATCCATTGCCAGCAGGTTGCGGAACAGCATGGCAGTCGGCTTCATCTGGGTCTCACCCAGTGACATCACCGGAAATTCGACGGGGAAACCACCCGCTTCCCAAACGCCGCGTTTGACGCCTTCGGCCAGATCGCGCAGGCCCGAGTTGCAGGGGGTCAATTCCGACCATGTGTTGCAGATGCCAATGATCGGCCGGCCATCAAAGGCGTGATCCGGAAAACCCTGATTTTTCATCCACGACCTGTGAATGAAACCATCCTTATCCAGCTTGCCGTACCAATGTTGCGAGCGGCGTTTTTTTGTCATTGTTTTCAGCCTTCTAAATTGGGGTCAGGCAGCCTTGGCGGGTTTGCACCAATCCGGCAGCCAATCGGCATGTGCCACTAGTAGATCATTTACCAGACTGCGTATTTGCCGCAGATCCAATTCAGCCGCTGTGTGGGGGTCCATCATGGCGGCGTGATAAATGTGTTCCGGGTTCTGCTCAACCAGTGCACGCACGGTCAATTCCTGCACATTTATCTGCGTGCGCATCAAGGCGATCAATTGTGGGGGAATGTCCGTCACGACGGAAGGCTGAACACCGTTGGAATCCACAAGGCAGGGGGTTTCGACAGCTGCCCCCAGCGGCAATTGTGGAACCTGACCGGTATTGGGCAGATTGCCGTATGCCACATAGGGCGTATCAGTCGTGATTGCATTCATCAGGTCGGCGGCAAATTCGTGGCTGCGGACAACCTCGATATCTCGTCCGTCGGTCAGGGTTTTGGCCTGTTCCTTCCAGCCGGCGACCTGTTCCTCGCATCGTGTTGGATATTCGTCGAGAGGGATGCTGAATTGATCGATCAGGTCCTGCCGTCCGTCTTTGATGAACCACGGCACGTATTCCGCCAGATGTTCCGAGCTTTCCGTACAGAAATACCCCAGATGGTCCATCACTTCATAGCGTACCTTGTTGGGGCAACGTGGCATCAAGAGTGGGGGTTTGGGAATGCGTCCACCGGCATATCCATGGCGCAACGAAGGGTAGAGATCACGACCGTCATGGTCCAGTCGCAGGAAAAAGGCGACGTGATTGACGCCGGCGACCTTGTACCGGATCTCATCCTTGGGCAGGTCCAGATCATGGGCCAGTTCTTCGACCGTGTTTTGTACTGAATGGCAAAGACCCACATGTTTCAGTGCAGGGAAACGTTCCGCAAGCGCCCAAGTGTTGATTGCCATTGGGTTGACGTATTGCAACAGCGTCGCGTTCGGGCAGAGCTGCATCATGTCCTGTGCCACATCCCACAGAACCGGAACGGTTCGCAGCCCGCGCATGATGCCTCCGATACCCAGTGTATCGGCGATCGTCTGGCGCAGGCCATACTGTTTGGGAATCTCGAAATCGGTCACCGTGCAGGGTTTGTAGCCACCGATCTGAAAAGCAGTGATGACGAAATCGGCCCCGTCCAGCGCGGCCCGGCGGTCGGTATGAGTTGATACGGTCGCGCCTGTTCCCACCGAGCGGATCATGGCATTTGCCACGGCCTCACTTTCAGCCAGCCGAACCGGATCGATATCCATGAGTGCGAAATGGCTGTCCGCCAAGGCGGGGGTCAGCAGCGCGTCGCCCACGATGTTCTGCATGAAGATCGTGGAGCCCGCCCCGATAAAGGTGATCTTGGTCATTTTTCAAATCTTTGGTTTGACGTCATTTTACAGCTCCGAGCGTCAGGCCCGCGATGAAGTGTTTCTGCATGAGGAAGAACATGGCCACCGGCGGCAGCGCCGCGACGATGGAACCGGCACTCATTAACTGATAAGCCGCCCTGAACTGAGCGTTGAAACTGGTGATACCTGCCGTAACAGGCTGACTTTCTGCGCCTTGCGTCAGCACCACAGCCCAGAAGTAATCGTTCCAGATGAAAGTAAAGATCAGCACGCTGAGCGCCGCAATTGCTGGCTTCATCAGTGGCAGAACCACGTACCAGAAAATGCGCCATTCGCTGATGCCTTCAACGCGCGCGGCCTCGATCAGCTCAAAGGGCAGAGCACGGATGAAGTTACGCATGAAGAGCGTGCAGAATCCGGTCTGGAACGCGATGTGGAACAGCACAAGCCCGGTTTTGGTATTGTAGAGGCCCAGCTGCAGGGTCAGGTCGCGAACGGGCACCATCAGGATCTGGAAGGGAACAAAGTTACCCGCGACGAACATGAAGAAAATCCAGAGGTTCGATTTGAACTTGTATATCCCCAGCGCAAAGCCGGTCATGCAGCTAAGCGCAACAGCGCCGATCACCGTTGGAATGGTGATCAGGAATGAGTTCAGCAGGTAACGCGGCATGTCTGAATTGAAGAAGACCTGCCCATAGTTGAATGCCCCCTCAAAGCTAGATGGCATGCCCCAATAATTGGCGTTGGTAAAGTCAGCCTCGGGCTTGACCGAAAACAGGGCAACCGCCAGCAGCGGCCCCAGCCACAGCAGCAATGCCAAAGGCAGCATGGCCTGATAGGTGATCTGCGCGGCGCGAGGTTGTTTTTCGATAGGTTTGGGAAACATCTCAGTGCCCCTTCTCTTCGCGGTACATCGACCAGAGGAAATAGGCGATGAAGCACAGCATGATCAGGAACAGGATCACCGCGATGGCGGCACCATATCCCATGCGGAAACCGTATTCGGACAGCGCGACCTCGAACATGTAGTAGGCAAGCACGCGCGACGATCCGAACGGCCCGCCCTGGGTCATGATCGAGATCAGGTCAAAGGATCGCAATGCGCCGATGATGGTGACGACAAACGCGATGAAGGTCGCGGGGCGCAGTTGCGGCAGGATGATGTGCCAGAGCATCCGAAAACCTTTGGCGCCATCCAGACGTCCGGCCTCGATCTGTTCGGGGTCTACTGCATTCAGGCCGGTGAGGTACAGGATCATGCAATAGGCCGTTTGCGGCCAGAGGCCCGCGAAAATGATGCCATAGGTGACATAGCGCTCATCGCCCAGAACATTCAGCGGGCCCATGCCAAACAGGCTGAGGAATTCGTTCAGCAGGCCAAAGGTCGGGTCGTAGAACCATGTGAAGACCAGACCGACGACAACCTGTGAAATCACAAAGGGAAAGAAGAAGAGCGATTTATAGAGGCGGATGCCCCATACGGTCTGGTTCAGGAACAATGCGATAAACAATCCCGCCGGGATCGCCAGCAGATACAGGATCAGCCAGATCAGGTTGTTCTTGAGCGATATGAAAAAGGCGTCGCGATCGACCCATTCCCAATAAAGGTCTTCATAGTTGCGAAAGCCTACGTATTCGGCAGCCCCAAGTCCGTCCCACTCGTAAAGAGACAGATTGAAAGACTGGAACACCGGGATGATCACGTAGACCATGAAGAACAACATGCCCGGAGCCAGAAACAGCCACGGCGCTATGCGCTGTTGGTTTCTGTGGAACCAGCTTTCCTGTTCTGGTGCATCAACGGCAATGGTCATGGAGCATCTCGGGTTTGGTGGGTGTGAAGGCGGGCTGTCGCCCGCCCTGCAATTGGCGATGACACAGGCCGGGCCTTAGCCCGGCCTAAGCCTGATCAGTTGTCGTAAATGCGCTGACGTGCGCGTTCCAGCTTGGCCAGAATCTTGTCTGCGTTGTCAGGCTTAACCATGAATTCCTGGAAACCTTCCATCGAGACTTTTGCCATCTCGGCAGGCGCATCGCGGTCCCAGAACTGGGCAACACCGCCGGGGCTGTTGGCCGAAAGCATTTCAAAGCCCTGATTCAGGAACTTGTCGTTATCGACCGAAGACTTTGCGTTGACGGGCAGTTGGCCCAGGTTCGCGCCGTTGTTGATCTCGGTCTGCTCGTCCGCGGACACGACAAAGCGCAGGAACTCACGTGCTGCTTCCTTGTTCGATGCGTTGGCCGGGATGTGGAACGTATCGGTTGGCGCATCTTCTGCCAGTTCGACATCGGGGTTGATCGCAACGAACTGGTAGAAGTCCAGTTGATCGTCGGTCAGACCCGCATCGCGCAGCGGGGCCACTGCAAAGTTGCCCATCAGATAAGCCGCGGCATCACCCTTGACCATGAAGGGCAGGGCTTCCTGCCAGCTATAGGTCTGATGGTTGTCAATGAACGCGCCCATATCGATCAGCTGTTTCCAGTTCGCGAAGGTCTGTTTGACCCGGTCATCTTCCCAGCTGACTTCGCCGTTGGCGAGTTGCTGATGGAAGTCGAACCCGTTGGTGCGCATGTTCAGATAGTCGAACCAGCCACCAGCAGTCCAAAGAAACTTGGTGCCGATGGTATAGCAGGCGCGACCGGAATCGACGATCTTCTGACAGTTGGCCAGCTCTTCTTCCCATGTGGTCGGCTCACTCAGGCCCAGCTCGTCAAAGATGTCTTTACGATAGTAGACACCCCACTGGTAATAGGTATAGGGCACGCCCCATTGCTTGCCGTCGATGGTCATCGCACCTTTGGTTGAGGCCAGGTTCTCGGCAATTTCAGGCTCGGCCCAAAGGTCCGATACATCCTCGAACAGGCCCGCCTCGACATAAGGCTTCATCCGGTTCGCGGCGTACCATGTGGCAACGTCTGGTGTATCCGCAGTCAGGAAGTTGCGGATCTGAGTTTTATACGCCTCACGGTCGATCACCGTCGTTTCAATCTCCAGCCCCGGATGCTCTGCCGCAAACCGGTCGATCATCGCCTCCATCGTCGCACGTGGCGCCGGGTTTGACGTGTCGAGAAAGATTCGCAGTTCACCGGTGAGTTCGGCTGATGCCGGAGCAGCAATTGCCACACTGGCAGCCAACGCCGCCGCCGTGCGCTTGAACATGGAATGCATGGTTTCCTCCCTTAGCTTCCATTTAGAGGTTCCAAATAGTGAAACCAAGTTTTATATATTGAAAACTACACATCGAATCGGTTAGCGTTGTCAATACTCTCGTGAGGAGGATGCGAGGGTATAAGTGGAGGAGATCGGGCACCCGTGGCTGGTGACGGAACAATAGGTAAGGCATGTGACGTGCTTGAACAGGTAGCCGCGTTTCAGCGGCCCGTCCGGTTTGGAGAGCTGTTGGACAGCAGCGATTTCCCAAAGGCGTCCCTGTACAGATTTCTGCAATCCCTGACCAATCAGGGTATGCTTTCATATGATCCTGACCGGCAAACCTATTCGCCGGGATTGCGACTTGTCCGATTGGCGCATTCGGCCTGGACCCAAAGCTCACTGGCGCCGATCGCACGGCCCATATTGGATATGCTCAGCGTTGAAACTGGTGAAACCGTGCATTTGGCGCAGCTTGATGCAAGCCAGGTTCTGTATGTGGACAAGCGCAACGCCAAGAACCCGGTCGAGATGTACTCCGAAGCTGGCAAAGTCGGTCCGGCCTATTGCACAGGCGTAGGTAAGGCCATGCTGGCCTATCTGGATGAAGACAGGCTGCAAAAGGCAATTTCATTGCAGAGCTTTCACCGCTTCACAGATCACACGCTTACGTCTGCGGACGCTTTGCGGGCTGATTTGGAGCTGATCCGCAACCGCGGCTATGCGGTTGATGATGAAGAGCATGAGCCCGGCATCATCTGTATCGCCTGTCCGATCCTGACCTCTGGTGGACGGATGCTGGGGGCGATTTCCGTGACCGGTTCGACCGAGCGGATGGGCTTTGATCAATTGGAAAAATGGGTTCCGCGCGTTCGGCAGGCCGCCGAACGGATTGGGGCCGAAGCACAAGCATGGCGGTTTCCTGAAAGCCGCGAGAACAGGATGCAAGCATCATGACGGGCGTTACTCTGAATGGCGCAATCAAGCGCTATGGCCAGACACAGGTTATTCACGGCGTGGACCTGCAGGTCGAAGATGGCGAATTCTGCGTGTTCGTCGGACCTTCGGGATGTGGTAAGTCAACATTGCTGCGAATGATCGCCGGGTTGGAAGAAACCACCGAGGGTGAAATTCACATAGGTCAACGCGAGGTCACGCATGTCGATCCCGCCAAGCGCGGCGTTGCGATGGTGTTCCAGACCTACGCGCTCTATCCGCATATGAGTGTTGCCGAGAATATGGGTTTTGGTCTGCGCATGAATGGTGTGCCCAAGGCAGAGATCGACACAAAGGTTCAGGAAGCGTCCGAAATTCTGAAACTGGGCCCGTATCTCAAACGTAAACCCAAAGCCCTGTCAGGTGGTCAGCGCCAGCGCGTTGCCATCGGCCGCGCGATCGTTCGCGGGCCGGAAGTTTTCCTGTTTGACGAACCCCTATCGAACCTCGACGCAGAGCTGCGGGTTGAAATGAGGGTTGAAATTGCGCGTCTGCATCAGGAAATCGGTGCGACCATGATCTATGTGACCCACGATCAGGTCGAGGCGATGACCATGGCTGATAAGATCGTTGTGCTGCGTGATGGGCGGATCGAGCAAGTCGGTGCGCCGATGGATCTGTATCGCGATCCGGATAACCAATTTGTGGCGGGTTTCATCGGGTCTCCTTCGATGAACTTTCTTGATTGTGACATCGTCGACGGGATGGTGCGGCATCCGGCGCTGACGGATGCGATCCCCGTAACCTCGTCTGTGCCAGCAGGTGCAACGAAGGTAACGCTGGGCATTCGCCCTGAACACATTCAGGTGGATCGCGCAGGCGACACCTGCACTGTTGATCTGACCGAGGCGCTTGGCGGGGTGTCCTACACCTATCTGATCGCTTCGAACGGCGACAAGATGATCGTGGAAGAGCGGGATGATCAGCGCAGTGCACAAGGTGAACGGATCGGTATTTCAGTGCGTCCTGAGCGGGCAATGCTGTTTGATCCGGAAAGCGGACAACGACTGCGGTGATAGTGACCTGAAGACCTGTAGTTTCACCGCCGGTTGAAACGCCTACACGGGTTCACGGCAGGCGATAAAGATACACGTTGTTCAGATACCCTTGTTCCTCGATACGGAAATGGGTTTCACCGATCTGCTCGAAACCTCGCGCGAGATAAAAGGCGATGGCTGGGTCATTCTCAGCATTTGTTGTCAGCCAGACTGACTCGGCTGATTGTTCTTGGCAGTATCGCAGGGCTGCGTCCAACAGAAGGCCGCCGATGCCTTTGCCATGGTGGCGAGGCTGAACGTAGAAAGTCGCGATTTCCATCTGAGAGCAACCCGCCACAGGGGATTTGCTTGCTGTGGAAACACGAATGAAGCCATCGATGCCGTCTTTGTTCTCGGAAACCAGAATGAACTCATCCGGGTTTGAAATGAGCGCTTCGGTTTTTGCAGTTGTGAATTCGTTCAGTGCATAGTCGGCAAAAAATCCGCTGACGCCATGTTTCAGATAGGTTCCAATCCACACTTCAATTGAAATGGCGGCGATGCTGGACGCGTCTGACTTATGGGCTTTTCTCAAAGACATGACGCCATAGGTGCCAGAAAGCCTGCGGGGTTCAATGTCTAAATTCGTGTGGTTGAGGGTGGCGGCATAAATGATGTGGATTTTGTATCCAATATCCGCTAAGCCCTTATGCAATGAACCTCGGATCAAGCCTGGCCCCGGCCATTCTTTAAAGGATAAGCCCAATGCAATCAGATGTTTTTACCGGCACGATGCCTGCCCTCATGACCCCCTGTACAGCGAATCGCGAGCCGGACTTCGATGCGCTTGTCCGTAAGGGTCAGGAAATGATCGATGCCGGAATGTCGGCGGTGGTCTATTGCGGCTCGATGGGTGACTGGCCCTTGCTGACGGATGCCCAGCGGATGGAAGGTGTCGAGCGGTTGATCGGTGCAGGTCTGCCCGTAGTTGTCGGAACCGGGGCGATCAATACAAAGTCAGCTGTGGCGCACGCGGCCCACGCGCAGAAGATGGGCGCAGCTGGTTTGATGGTCATCCCGCGGGTGCTGTCGCGCGGTAGTTCACCCACGGCACAAAAGAACCATTTCAAGGCCATCCTGACGGCCGCTCCGGATGTACCTGCGATTATCTACAATAGCCCTTACTATGGCTTTGCAACGCGGGCTGATCTGTTTTTTGCTCTTCGGGCAGAGCACTCCAATCTTGTTGGTTTCAAGGAGTTTGGGGGGAAGGATGACCTGCGCTATGCGGCCGAAAACATCACCAGCCAGGATGATCAGGTCACGCTGATGGTTGGGGTGGACACAGAGGTTTATCATGGGTTTGTCAATTGCGGTGCGACCGGCTCGATCACCGGGATCGGAACGGCACTGCCGCGCGAGGCCCTGTTGCTTGCGGCTTTGTCGCAAAAGGCAGCATCGGGTCATGCCGAGGCACGCCTGCGTGCACAAGAGCTGACCGAAGCTATTCACGTGCTGTCCAGCTTTGACGAAGGTCCGGATCTGGTGCTGTATTACAAGCATCTTCTAGTGCTGAACGGTGAGCAGGAATACAGTCTGCACTTTAACGAAACCGACGAGCTGACCGATGCGCAGCGCAACTATTGCGAACAGCAATACACCTTGTTCCGTAACTGGTTTGCGGATTGGTCCGAGCAGGGCGGAGTAATCGCTGAATGCATGTGATCGACAGCCATACCGGCGGCGAGCCAACCCGGGTTATCCTGGACGGAGCCCCTGATCTGGGCGCAGGCCCTTTATCTGAGCGCGCGCACCGGTTGGCGACTGAGCATGAAAGCTTCTATCGTTCAGTGATGTTGGAGCCGCGCGGCCAGCCTGCCATGGTGGCTGCATTGCTCGTTAAGCCGGTTGATCCGACCTGTGTGACCGGCGTGATCTACTTTGACGTCGATGCGGTTCTGGGCATGTGTGGTCATGGGACGATTGGGCTGGCCGTGACGTTGGCGCATTTGGGCCGGATCGGCGTTGGGACGCACCGGATTGAAACCCCCGCAGGGGTGGTGACGATCGAATTGCACGATCCCAACACCGTGACCGTGACCAATATCGAAAGCCGCCGTGTCCATCAGTCCGTGACCATTGACGTTCCCGAATACGGCGAAGTGACAGGCGATGTGGCCTATGGTGGCAACTGGTTCTTTATTGTTGATCCAAGCCCCATCCCGGTAGATGCCAACAATATCCGCGCATTGACCGACATGACCGTCGCAATCCGCGAGGCTTCGATCGCACAGGGCGTGGGTGGTGAACAGGGTGAACCCATTGATCACGTGATCTTTCAGGGCATTTCACCAAATGCAGACGTGCATAGCCGTAACTTTGTTTTGTGTCCGGATGACAATTATGACCGCTCCCCCTGCGGCACCGGCAGCTCGGCGCGACTGGCTTGTCTGGCAGCGGATGGACGCCTGGCGGCGGGGGAGGAAATTGTACAGGAAAGCGTTATTGGAAGTTCCTATCGCCTGTCCTATCAGCCGGGTCCGAACGGAGGGGTGATCCCCTCGATTACCGGGCAGGCCTATGTCATGGCCGAGGCCAAGCTGATCTTTGATGGGCAGGATCCGTTCCGGGACGGGATCGAGACGTGACGCAAGAGCCGGTCATTGTCATTGGCGCCGGTGTCATCGGCATTAGCATCGCGCTGGAATTGCAACGCAAAGGCAATTCGGTCCGGGTATTGGACCGCAAAGGGGTGGCCGCAGAAGCATCGGCAGGAAATGCCGGTGCCTTCGCCTTTGCAGAAATCGAACCATTGGCAAAGCCGGGCATCATGCGCAGGGCGCCAAAATGGTTGCTGGACCCGCTTGGGCCGCTTTCTATACCGCCTGCCTATGCGTTGAAGATCGCGCCTTGGATGCTGCGTTTCTGGCAAGCCAGCAGCCTGGATCGCTATGAGCAATCGGTCGGCAATCAGGCAGCGTTGATGGAACATTCTCGCGCGGCTTTGGATCGACAAATAGCGTATGTCGATGGCGAGGCGATGATGCAGCGCGATGGGCAAATGCAGCTATATGAATCCGATGCCGAATTTCGCGACAGCCTGCCCAGTTGGGAGTTGCGACGCAGAAATGGCGTCGCGTTCGACCTGCTGGAAAGCCCTGAGGCCATTGCCGAGATTCAGCCGGGCCTAAGCCCGCGGTTCACCCACGCCGGGTATACTCCGGGCTGGATGAACACGACCGACCCTAAACGCTGGGTTCAGCATCTGGCGCAAGTGTTCGAGGGGCTTGGCGGGACAATTGAACGACAAGACGTTCGCGCGCTGGAGGTCACAGGTGAACGGCTGCGGGTTGTATCACGAGATGGATCAACCGAATGCTCTCAGGTGATTGTCGCGGCGGGTGCATGGTCACATCAGCTCGCCACAACAGTTGGGGACAACATACCGCTGGAAACCGAGCGTGGTTACAATACGACCCTGCCTGAAGGGGCATTTGACCTGCGGACCCATCTGACCTTCCCGGCTCATGGATTTGTTGCCAGCCGTATCAACGGCGGGGTGCGGATAGGCGGTGCAGTTGAACTGGGCGGCCTCAAACTGCCGCCAAATTACAAGCGCGCGGATGTCCTTTTGCAGATGGCCAGTCAGTTTCTGCCCGGTCTCAATACCGATGGCGGAACGCAATGGATGGGTTTCCGGCCATCCTTGCCTGATAGCCTGCCTGTTATCGGCCGCTCCTCCAAGTCAGCCGGACTGGTCTATGCATTCGGGCATGGCCATCTGGGGCTGACCCAATCGGCGGGCACAGCCGAACTGATTTCGGCAATTGTTGAAGGCCAGACGCCTGCCATCCCTCTCGATCCGTTTTCGGCCAACAGATTTTAAGGAAAGCTCATGCGCAGCAGCAAAACCATTCATGTGATTTCAGCCCATGCAGAGGGTGAAGTTGGCGATGTGATTGTGGGCGGTGTAAACCCGCCGCCGGGTGAGACGGTCTGGGATCAGCGGTCCTTTATCGAAAGCGATCAGGTTTTGCGAAATTTCGTTCTGAACGAGCCGCGCGGTGGTGTATTTCGCCATGTTAACCTGTTGGTTCCACCCAAGAACCCCGAAGCAGACGCCGCATTCATCATCATGGAGCCGGAAGATACACCCCCCATGTCCGGTTCTAACTCGATATGTGTTTCAACGGTTTTGCTGGATGGTGGGATCTTGCCGATGACTGAACCTGAAACCCACCTGACGCTCGAGGCTCCGGGCGGGTTGGTTCGGGTGCGGGCCGAGTGCCGAAACGGAAAGGCCGAGCGCATCTTTGTGCACAATGTCCCAAGCTTTGCTGACAAGCTGGATGCAATGATCGAAGTTGAAGGGATCGGCACTTTGCGCGTCGACACGAGCTTTGGCGGAGACAGTTTCGTTATTGTCGATGCCGAAGATCTGGGTTTTGCACTGACCCCGGACGAAGGTGGAGACCTGGCGCGTCACGGAGCACGCATCACGGATGCCGCCAATGAGCAACTCGGGTTCAGCCACCCTACCGAGGACTGGAACCACATATCCTTTTGCCAGATCGCTGGGCCGCTTAGCCGGCAGGGCGATATCCTTACGGGTCGAAACACCGTCGCGATCAAACCTGGCAAGCTTGACCGATCCCCTTGCGGAACCGGTGCCTCGGCCCGGATGGCAGTCTTGCTGGCCAAAGGCCAGATGAGTGCAGAGGATCAGTATCATGCACGTTCGATCATCGACAGCGAGTTTCGGTGCCGTATCGTGGCCCAGCATGACCTGAACGGGCGCGCCGCCATTACGCCCGAGATATCAGGGCGTGCCTGGATTACAGGAATACATCAACACATGCTGGATCCGGATGATCCCTGGCCCGGCGGATATCGCCTCAGCGATACCTGGGGGGCTTAGTTTTTGGGGAAACCTTGAACCGCCAATACCCTGCCGAGCTTCGCACTCTTGGGACATTGGCGGTACAGAAAGTACTGTGTATTCCCCAATAGCTTTAGACCAACAACGCCAGCAAATCGGTGTGTAGCTGCTCTGGAATTTCCGCATAGCCGCGCTGATGGTTTTGGGCGCGGGCCGCAAAACGCCGTTGTGAGGGCAGGCGAGCGCCCTGATCCAGAATATCAGCAAACAGGCGTTCGGCACGGGCATCATTGGCCTCGGCCTTTCCGCCGCTGAACTGGTTGGGGTCAAAGGCGATGATAATTTCGCCGTGATACGGCGCACCGCCCGTTCCTTCGGCGAATTCCATGCTTTCAAGGCTGGTCAGATCATCAATCAACGGGCCGGCCAGAAGCTCGATCATGATCGATAGGGCAGAGCCCTTATAGCTGCCGAATGTCAGCATTGCGCCATCCATCGCCGCCTGCGGATCGGTTGTCGGGTTGCCATCTTTGTCGATTGCAACACCCTCGGGCAGAGGTTTGCCCGCCCGTTTGTAAAGCTCGATCTCGCCACGGGCAAAGGCGCTGGTGGCAAAGTCGAAGGTAAACGGGTCTTTGCCCATGCGTGGCCAGCTGAATGCCAGCGGATTGGTGCCCAGACTGCCCCGCGTACCACCCGCTGGGGCGACCCACGAGTGACTTGGCACCATGGCCATTGCCGCCAGTCCGGCAGAGGACAGGCTTTCAACCTCGGGCCAGAGCGCCGAGAAGTGAAAGCACCGATTGATTGCCATGGCGGCTATACCGTGCGCGCGGGTTTTCTCGATCAGAACGGGCAGCGCTTTCTGAAATGCAAGCAGCGACATGCCACCCTGAGCATCCACCCGAACAATCGCATTATCAGAAGGTTCCAGAACCGGTTCTGCATGGCCGTCGATCTTGCCTGCCTGCATGGTCTGGGCGCACATGAAGAGGCGGAACAGGCCATGGGACTGACAATCATCCAACTGACAGGTGGTCAGCATTTCCGCAATTGCGGCTGCATGGTCAGGGCCATAGCCCGAATGCGACAGAACCTTCAGGGACAGGTCCCGGATTTCTTCGGGTGTCAGTTTTACGGTTGTGCTCATGTCCCATCCCCTGTGCTGATAAGGGATGGATAGCGGGGAAAAGGGCCGGGTTTCAACTGCATTGGCGGGTGTTTCAGGTTGGAATGACACGAAAAGCCGGATATTTGTATCCAAAATTCAAATGACGGATATCCACTTGCCAGCAAAGCGCGCAATAGCCCGGCAGAGCCTTCCTGACGTCATCGCAAATGACTTGCGAGAACGTATTCTGAGCGGCGAACTGGCCGAAGGTGAGATTATCCGGCAGGAAGCACTGGCCGAAGAATATGACGTTTCGCGCATGCCGGTTCGCGAGGCGCTGAAACAGCTGGACGCCGAAGGGCTGGTGTTGCTGACCAACAATCGTGGGGCCAGTGTCACCAAGCACTCCCTGACTGAGATTGGTGAGATTTTTGATCTCCGCGTATTGCTGGAAGTCGATCTGTTCCGTCGCGCCATTCCGTCGATGACGTCGACAGATTTTGCCCGTTGCGAACAGATTCTCAAGCAGATGGAGGCATCATATGATGCCAATGATGTGGGCCGCTGGGGGGCACTGAACTATGAGTATCACTCGGCACTTTACGCACCCGCAGGGCGTAGCCTGACCAATGAGCTGCTGCAGCGGGTCAGCTTGCAATCAGACCGCTACATTCGCATGCACCTGAGTGTGATGAAACAACGCGAACCAGCGCGGAAAGAGCACCGTGAACTTTTGCGGTTGGCGAAAGAAGGGCAGGTGGACGAAGCCTGTGCTTTGCTGACCCTTCATATCGGCCGTACCAAAGACCAGCTTGTAAAACTGGTGGCCGACAAGAGGGCATCCGAGGCTTCGCCAACAGAGTAACTCGATCAGACTCAGCCCTGTGTTTCTGCCTGAATATACGCGATCACATCGGCGATATCGGAATCCTTCTTCAAACCCGGAAAGGCCATCCGGTTTCCCGGGATGCTTTTGCGAGGATTGGCCAGAAACTCGGTCAGTGCAGCTTCGGTCCAGACAATTCCTGAATCCTGCAGTGCTCCTGAGTATTTAAATCCTTCGACCTGTCCCGCGCTGGCATTGATCACGCCATGCAGCGTCGGGCCTACCGTGTTTCGACCCGGTTTCAGTTCATGGCAAGCCTTACACTTGCGAAAGACCTTTTTGCCCGCCTTTGGGTCTCCGGCAAGACTTGCGGTCTCTACGACTGCGGCAGCGGTCGGGGCGGCCTCAGCTTTCTTGTCATCCAGTGTAAACATAAAGCGGGCGGTCACCGGAACGGTGCGCGTAATGCCGGGTAGTTCCGCCAGTTCCATCAGCTTATCGACACCCGCGTTGACGCCAGCATCCTCGGTGCTGATGAAAACCATATCGTTGGTCGATACCATCACTGTGGTTTCGGACAAACGGGCCACGAACATCTCGGCATCGAATTCGACCTGGGTTCCGGCCAGCGACAGCTCAGCCTCGGCATCCACGATGCCGGTTGCACCGATCGCTAGGCCAGAAATCTCCTCCATATCGAACTCGGCTGTCAGTGTGGCAGAACCGGCTTTGCGAAATACGTATTCGATCATCCGTTCATTGCGGATGTCGATATTGGTCTCGACCGAAGACAGGTCAATTTCGATCTCGGCCTTGCCATCAGCGCTGACCCGTCCACTGAGATTGGTAAAGCTGTTGACCTCGCCCACGGTGTCTTTCTTGATCGTGCCATAGGCCAGATGAGAACCCTCAGGGGTCAGCGTCCAGGTCTCTGCAGACGTCTGGGTTGCAACAATTGCCGACACAATTGTGACTGCCTTCAACAGAAGTTTCATTTCTTTCCTCCTAGATTTGTGCCAGTCCTGACCGCGCGGGTCCGGCCCGTGCAAAGACAAACACACGCAGGTCGCGATTTATTCGATGGTTGGCGAAATGAATTCCGAACAGGCCGTGCGCGGCGCGATCCAGATGCATTCGAAACGCGTCTGGCGGTTCGGACTTGCCTTGTCGGGCACATCCGATGTTGCGGATGATTTACTACAGTCGACTTGCCTGCGGGCTTTGGAACGGCATCATCAGGTTACATCGTATGAACGGCTGGATTCCTGGCTGATGACGATCTGCCGATCGATCTGGCTGAACGAAGTGCGTGCAAGGTCTGTTCGACGCGCGCAGGCTTTGTCGGTGACGCCCGAGGCGGAGCTGGTTGCAACCGGTCCGGATTCGGAAACGAATATTTTCGCCGCTGAAGTGTTTACACAAGTGATGCAGCTGCCAGAGGCGCAGCGGGAAACGGTTATGCTTGTGTTCGTCGAGGGCTACAGCTACCGCGAAGCTGCTGCGTTGCTGGACGTTCCCATCGGTACAATCATGAGCCGGTTATCGAATGCCCGGCAGAAACTGAAAACCGTGATGCAGCATGATTTGGCTGACACCGCGCGACGGAGTGGCAAATGAAGTTTTCCGACGAGACGCTGCTGGCGTATCTGGAAGGCAGTCTTGACGAGGATCAGTGCCGCGCCATTGAGGCTGCGGTCGAGGAAGACGTCACGCTGGAACAGCGCCTGATGTCGCTTGATCCTTTTGCGCCGGTTGTTAAGCAGGTCTTTGAGGGTTTGCCAGCCGATACGCCGCAAGTGGATCTGCCGGAAATGGTTGCTGCGTCGCCTGTGCGTTCATCCGGCGGGTATCTGCGTTTGATCGGTGTCGCGGCGGCGACCGCAATTGCTGCGGTGGCTTTGACCTTATGGGCCACGCGGCCGGTTGAGCCGGGTTGGGCAGAACAGGCAGCTATATATCAGTCGCTTTATGTTCCCGAAACGATTGCATCCCTGAACAGTTCCCAGCAGTCGCTTGATGCGCAGTTTGAAATGGCTGAGGAAAAACTAGGCCGTTCACTGAACCGTGATGCATTGGAAGCATTGCCGGGGCTGGAGCTGAAACGCGCTCAGATCCTGTCTTTCAAAGGCAAACCGCTGGTGCAAATCGTGTTTGCGGACGCGCAGGGTGAACCATTTGCGTTCTGTGTCATCCGGCAGGGGCCAGCAGCACCGAACAAGGACGTTAAACAGGCGGTTCTGAGCGGTCTGGCAACTGCAACTTGGGCGCAGGATGGCTATGGCTACATGTTACTGGGCAGCAATCAGCAGACCAATTTGGATGGTGAACTGGGTGTTCTGAGAAAAACCTTCTCGGGCTAACCTCACTTAAACAGAAAACCTCTTGTGAACCGGTGGAAATGCCCAAAGAATGGCGGGCATGAAGTCGAAACGTGTCATGCCTGATCCGGATGACGAGGCTGCGGATGTCGGGCCTCAGAGCATCTATGACACTGACGAGCCGGATGAAGAGGATCTGTGGTTTCTTCCACCCGAAGATGATGAAGTCAGGGATGACTTTCTTCCGCCCGGTCCGCGGGCAGACCGGCGACTTCTTTTTGATCCGCGCGACTGGCGGGCGGCGCAGGATGAGCTGTCATCTGAACTGGCTGATCTGGCCGTCACATTCGGCGCATTGGACGAACGTTTGCGCGCCGGACCGGATGGCTGGACGCATCGTCTGGCATTGATGGATGTATCCGATCTGGGTTGGTGGACCGGTGACCGGATCAGCGTTGACCGGTTGGCCTTGTGGACAGGGCTTCGGATCGGTGCGACCAGTGATGATGTGCAGGCCCTGTTTCGCGCAGGTTGGGCCGTGCGCCGCCTGACTTCGGGTGCACCACCTGCTGCGGGTGGGTGGGAAGACGGGCTGACGGCATTTCTCGATCGGCTGGCGCAGGGGATCGAAGATGTTCCTGAAACTGTGGGCGATCTTGCCGAAGTGATGGGTAACGCCGAAGGCTTGCACCCCGTCACACAGGCCGCGATCGCCTTTCATGCGTGGCGTGCCTTGTCGCAAGGAATTGGTCACGATACCGAGGCGGCGATCATTGCAGCCCGCCATGCGGCGTCCATGGGACGCGGTGGAGCGATGTTCATGCCTCTGGCCTTGTCGGGGCCCGGCGCACTGCGCGGTGTGGGTGAACCGGCCGAGAAACTGTCCGCGTGGATACGCGGTGCAGGACAGGCGGCGCTGGCCGCCTTGCTGCATCTGGATCGGGTAAGCGCCTGGGAAAACCGCGCCAGAGAGGCAACCGGGGATCTCAGCGGGCGGACACCACCGATATTGATTGACGTGCTGACGGCATGGCCGATGGTTTCCGTCCCGCTGGCCGAAGAACTGACAGAAGCCTCGCGGGCGGCAGCACAGCGGAACATCGACATATTCACCCAGCGTGGTCTGATCCGCGAGGTAACGGGGCAGGGCCGTTACCGCGTCTGGACGGCGGCACTGTAATTCAGCAGCCAATCCCGAAAGGCACGCGCGGGCGGCCGCAGCGCTGCGCGATCCGGATAGATCAGGTGATATGCTTCCTGACCCTCTACTTCGATATCCGGCAGACAGGGCACGAGGCCAGACAGTTCCATAATGCGATCCGACGCGGGCGCGCGCGCCAACGCAACGCCACCGCCGCTGGCAGCAAGCTCGGCCGCCATCAACGAATTGTCAGCAAAGAAGTAGCGCGCTTGTCCTGCAGGCAGGCGCAGGCTTTCGAACAGATGGGGCCAGCTGGCGCGATGCGTTGAAACCTCGATCAGGTTGAACTGGAACAGATCCTGCGGATGCTGAATCTGTGCAGCGATGCCAGGCGGAGCCACCGGATAAAGGCGTTCGCGCAACAACTCGTCACCATCGGTGCCAAAAAGTGCGGGATTGCCGAAGACAATTTGCAGATCGGTAAATCGGTTTGCGAAATCAGCGACCATGTTCCCTGTCGATAGCGACAGA
Source organism: Ruegeria arenilitoris (assembly GCF_013030265.1). GTDB lineage: Bacteria > Pseudomonadota > Alphaproteobacteria > Rhodobacterales > Rhodobacteraceae > Ruegeria > Ruegeria arenilitoris_E. The sequence continues at coordinate 135,958 of NZ_WPZQ01000005.1, read as the reverse complement.
TTGATCTGCGGCTGATTGGCCTGAAATTCTGGTAGGCCACCCGCAAGAATGCCGTGTGCAAACAGCAGAACGGATTGCACGTAGAGCCTCTGTTCCCGCGTTTCGCCGAACAGCCCCGTGGTCGCTGTTTCCAGCATCAGCAAGGATTGCTGCACAGATGGCAGATAGGCACGGCCAGCTTCGGTCAGTGTCACGGCATGGGCGTGGCGATTGAACAGAGGAGTTCCCAACCGGGTTTCCAGTGCCTTGACCTGTTGACTGACGGCGGCGGCGGACATGTTCAGTTGCACGGCCGCGCGGGCAAAGCTTTCGGTTCGCGCTGCTGCCTCGAACACGCGCAGCCAGTTGAGGGATGGGATACGAGTTGCCATGCACACAGGCTAAGCAAAACTTAGGCTGACCGGCAAGACATTACGTTCTGAGGATTACGCGAAGGGTCGTACAGTGCGTGGCAGCGAACAGAAAGAATGAGCTACGCCATGTCAGATCCCGCCACCCAACCGCGCCCCAAGCGCAAGATCTGGAACTATACCCCGCAACTGCCGATCCAAACCTCGCCCTATTGGGACTGGCCGATGAAGCCGCTGGCCACATTGCGATACCTGTTGCAGAGCTGGAATCCGTTGGCTTTGCGGGCGTTTCTGCTGGTCTTTGCGATCATCACCTGGAACTACCTGACACCTTCACTGGCCCGGATCGAGACATTGAGCTGGGACTGGGTCGCTGAGATCTGGTTCCGCAATTTCTGCATCCTGATGGTGGTAGCAGGCGGTTTGCATCTGGCCTTGTGGAAGTTCCGCACGCAGGCCGACGAATACCGCTATGACATGCGCCCGATGATGAAAGGTGCAAAGGTCTTTACCTTCAAAAACCAGGTTTGGGACAACATGTTCTGGACGCTTGGCCCGGCCCTGACATTCTGGACTTTTTGGGAGTGTTTCATCCTCTACTCCTATGCCAACGGCTGGGTAACGATGATCACCTTCGACGGCAATCCGGTCTGGTTTATTGCGATGGTGGTGTTCATCCCGATCTGGGCTGGTTTCCACTTTTACTGGTTGCACCGCCTGCTGCACGTCGGTCCGCTATACACCAAGGTTCACGCGTGGCATCACCGCAATATCAATACAGGTCCATGGTCAGGTTTGGCGATGCATCCCGTCGAAAGCTTCTTTCTGATGTTCGACACGATGATTTTCTTCCTGCTGCCGTCGCACCCGGTCCACGCCATTTTCCTGCTGTTCCATCACGGGATTGGTGCTCCGACCTCTCATGCCGGGTTCGAGCATGTGAAACTCGGCAACAAGGCCAGGTTCCAGGTTGGCGACTTTTTCCACCAGCTGCACCACAAGTTCTTCGACTGCAACTATGGCACATGGGAGACGCCGTGGGATGAGTGGTTCAACACGTTCCACGATGGCACCGATGAGGGCAACGACATGGTCAAGGAACGCCGTCGAAAAATCTGGGCCGCCGAATAGCTCGACCAGAACAAGACTGTGCCGGGTCCTGATGGGCCCGGCAATTGCTATGAAAGAACAGGGTACATCATGAAAAACATCTACACGTTTGGCCGCCGTCCCGCGCAACGCAACTATACGGTCAAGGACCTGCTGGATCTCAAGAAAACCGGCGAACGGCTGACCATGTGCAACCCGGCGAATGAGGCCGAGATTAAGGCTTGTGTCGATGCCGGAATCGATCTGCTGACGCTGTGGGATGTGCATCTGGATATGGCGCGTGAAATTGCGCCAACCCATTTTGCCGGGACTGCCATGAACTGGGGTCAGTTCGCCACAAATGACGAGATCATGCACCATGCCATCGACTGTATGGAGAAGGGCGCAGATATGTATTTCACCAACCGTTCGTTCGAAGTGGTTGAGATGCTGGCGCGCGAAAGCATACCAGTTCAGGTTCATATGGGGCTGGTGCCATCGCTCAGCCATTGGGCAGGTGGGCTGCGCGCATTTGGCCGGACAGCGGATGAGGCAATGCAGATTTACCGGACGTTCAAACGCTATGAGGATGCAGGTGCGATCGCCTGCGAGATTGAATGCGTGGCCGAAGACACTCTGCGCCTGTTGAATGATCGAACCTCGATCGTCACCATCTCATTGGGGTCAGGCAATGCAGGCGATGTGATCTTTCTGTTTATGGCCGATATCTGCGGTGAGGCTGAAAACCCGCCGCGCCATGCCCATGCTTTCCGTGATCTTGGGCGCCTGCACAGGCAAATGTATCAGGAGCGTGTCGAGGCGCTGAAAGAGTTTCAGTCCGAAGTCCGCGCCAAATCCTTTCCCTATCAGGCTCAGGCCATCTCGATGCGAGATGGCGAACTGGCTAAACTGGAAGAGGCTTTGGACAAAGTCTGACGTAATGATCGGGCGCGCTCAGCGCCCGACACCAACATAGGATTCAAAGCCGGATTTCAGCGCTTTGCTTTCGGCATAGATATTGCGCAGATCAACCATTCGGGCGGTCTTCATCGCGCCGGCCAGCTCTTCAAGGTTCAAGGCACGGAATTCGTTCCACTCAGTCAGCAGAACCACCGCGTCGGCATCCTTGGCGGCTTCGTAAGGATCTTCTGCCCATTCAACGCCCGGCAACAATGCCTCGCCTTCGGCTTTACCTTGCGGATCAACGACGCGCACTTTTGCGCCTCCGCCAATCAGAGCTGGAACAATAGTCAAGGACGGGGCATCGCGCATGTCGTCGGTGTTGGGTTTGAACGTCACCCCAAGGATCGCGACGGTTTTGCCGTTAAAGCTGTCATCGCAAGCATCGCGGATTTTCTCGGTCATCCGCTTTTTGACCTCGTCATTCACGCGAATGACAGTCTCGGTGATCTGCATCGGGTGCGCATGTTCCTGTCCGATCCGGGCAAGCGCGGCGGTGTCTTTGGGAAAACAAGATCCGCCATAGCCGGGACCGGCATGCAGGAATTTGTTGCCGATCCGGCCATCCAGCCCGATACCGCGCGCCACCTCTTTGACGTCGCCGCCCACGCGTTCGCACAGGCCCGCGATTTCGTTGATAAAGGTGATCTTGGTCGCCAGAAACGCATTGGCTGCGTATTTGATCATTTCAGCGCTTTCCAGATCGGTGGTCAGTATAGGGAAGTCGCGCAGGTAAAGCGGGCGGTAAATCTCGGCCATGACTTCGGCAGCACGATCGCTTTCGACGCCTACGACCACGCGGTCAGGGCGCATGAAATCGTCGATCGCCGCACCCTCACGCAAAAACTCGGGGTTCGAGGCCACGTCGAATGCCGCCTTTGGGTTCGCCGCGGTGACCACCTCATGCACTTTGCGGTTAGTTCCCACCGGAACGGTCGATTTTGTGACGATGACGGTATAGTCGGTGATCGCGTTTGCGATCTCTCCAGCAGCTGCCATCACATAGGTGAGATCTGCATGGCCATCCCCACGGCGCGTGGGTGTCCCAACGGCAATGAACACCGCATCCGCCCCGTCAACAGCCGCCTTCAGATCGGTGGTGAAACTCAGCCGGCCTGCAGCAACGTTTTTGGCCATAAGGGTATCCAGGCCGGGTTCATAGATGGGCACCTCACCGTCTTGCAGCATGTCGATCTTCTGATCCGCCTTATCAACGCAAACCACATCATGACCGAAATCCGAGAAACACACCCCCGACACCAGACCAACATAGCCGGTGCCGATCATCGCAATACGCATACTTAAAAATCCTTCTTACCAATTACGCCGATGGCGCGCATACATTCGAAGAAACTGCTGGCGGATTCAATGCCTGTCAGTGATCTTGGGTTGCATTCAATAGTTTCTCGCCGTCATTGAGACAACAGACAGGACCTCGAAATTGCGAGGCGGAACATTGGTCAAGACTGCATTGATAATCGGTATTGCCGGTAGGGACGGGTCAAATCTGGTCTCGACATCGGACAGTATGGATTGGTAGGGGAACGCCTCAGCGTTAAGCCACTCTGTTTTATCTCCGATTTCTCTATGCGGTGGTCAAACTGTATTCCTTTGGGATCACGAAGACCCGCAACGGGGCGGAACCTCTGTGACGCGAAAAATCACGTGAGGTCTGGCAAGCATCTCGCGGGGGCTGAAAGATTGTCCGTTCATGGTCAATCTCAATAGCCAGCGCGATTGGGGTGATGCGGGAGTTTTCGGGAGAGAGCGTCAATTAGGTCGCAAAGGTGATTGCGGTCGAAGGCGACCATGCGCTGGCCTTGAAAGCATGTGATGTGATCATGCGCATCGATTCCCAATATTCCCGCCTGGTCAACGAGACATTCATGCGCAAGACTTACATGGCAGAGCGTCGCGGGATGGTTGGCTGCGCAATTCTGTTTAAGTTACGTGAGCGGCAGAAGGCTCGTGAAACGCTGTACTTTGTTACTCGCAACCGTAGGGGGTTTGACATGACGGACCAGTCAGCGGCGCCGGAGTTCTTTCAGGCACTACAACTTGATGTTGTGGTCCTGGCTGTAGCCAAGGTTGGTGGCATTCACGTGAACAATGCTATCTTGCAGACTTTGAACACGAAAACCTGCGATCGAGAACAAGGTGATCCATCAAACCCTTGAAGTTGGGGTGCAACGGCTTCTGCAGCTTGGCTGCTCTCACATATCCGACTTGGTATCTGAATCAGGTCACCAGGATTTGCGGACAAGGTGACCGTCCGGTTTCGGACGGTCTGACTGTTTAGAACCAGCGTCCGACAGCTGTGACCGAGGGTGCCTTTGCGGTGGCATCCGATGTCGCGCAAAGCACCTGCAGCGTCACCTGTGTTTCAGACGGCACATCAATTCCTGCGAACCGCCCAACAGCGCCACTGCTTCCGCTCAGTACCGGGACAGAGCCTGCTGCAAAAGCCACCGGAAAGGTCCAAGTCGTTGATGCACTGGCAAAAAGAGCGCCCACAGAGGTAGTGCAGCTGACGGGGTCCAGATTGGCGGTACAGATCTGTGTGCCATCAGCAAACCGCACAAACTCACCATTTGCAGTGCTGCCGCGCTCGATAACCGCACCGGTTGGGGCGCCGGAGGCTTCGGAAACTGAACCCAACAGATTTCCTGGCCCATAACCGTAGTCAGCGCGCATCAAACGCCCGGCTGTCGTGTCTGTTGCACTTGCCTGCACAGCCGCGCCAGTTGCTGTACCCGTGGCTGGATCAATGCTCAGCGCCTCGGTCCAGCTGCCGCCATCTGGGGAAACCTTGATGGCAAATCCCGTGTTGCCCGATAAACCCATCTCGGCGTGACCGGTCCAGTTGGATTGAAAAAGCAAAGATGCGGTATCGCCTGCACTGGCTTTGTTGATCTTCAGCTGATGGCCGCCGCCATCATGGCTCAGCAATGTAGCCGGGCTGCGAACGGACAGGCGATTGGTTGCGTCATGTCCGGTTTGGATGCCGATACCCGGCAGGTTCTGGGTTTCAACGGGCAGGTCAGTCCAGGCGTTCCCATCCCAGATCTTGATGCGATCCGTGTCCTGATCCCATGCACGCCAACCTGTATCCGGTTCGATAAAGTGCCACGCATTGTCCAGCCAGGCCGCAAGCTGCCCGGGGTTGTCGCTCCAGTCTCCGGTTGGTGATGCCCCAAGCGCATACACATCTCCCTGCCCGGGGACGGCGGGTGGGGTGGTTGCATTCATGGACACGACACTCAGCTGAACAATCAAATCCAGCTGACGCAGTGCTTCGTTATGGGTGACATGTTTCTGGGCTTGCGAGGGCTGCAAAAACGGCAGGTTCAGACGGGGTGAGTTTTGTGACATGGGCATCCTCCTGTGGCTGTCGGTTCGACAATGTCGTTGCGCGCCAACCTGCCCTGAAGGGTGTGAAACCTGTCTGACCGGCCCGGATGCCCTGATAATTTTCCGGTAACCTAGGATTTCCGAAATGGAAACAAATCAAAGAAAGACCCAGTGTTGTGGAGGGGTGCGTCACCACTCCTCGCAAAGTGATTCTATCCGCTTGGTATAGTGCGATGCAGCGCTACTGCATCGGCGCAGCGATCACGCAGGCCGCTATTTCCGCGCGTAGAAATCTTCGTACCGGATAATGTCATCCTCACCCAGATAAGCTCCGGTCTGCACCTCAATAAGCACCATCGGAACTTTACCGGGATTTTCCAGTCGATGCTTGGCCCCAAGCGGGATGTAGACCGACTGGTTTTCACTCACGAGCTGGTCTTCAGCGTCGATCGTGACCTTTGCGGTTCCTTTCACTACGATCCAGTGTTCAGAACGGTGATGGTGCGATTGCAGGCTCAGCGCGGCGCCGGGATGAACGTGAATGCGTTTGACCTGAAAACGATCATCAATGACCAGGCTTTCAAACCAACCCCAAGGCCGGTGATCGACCGGCAGAGACTCGGCCTGTTTCGCACCCTTTGCCTTGAGTGCTGTAACCGCCCGTTTGACATCTTGCGCACGATCCATACTGGCCACCAGAACCGCATCGGGCATCGCGACGGTTATCAGGTTCTCAACACCCATTGCCACCACGGTCTGAGCAGGGGATTCTGAACGAACCAACACATTTTGACAGTCGATTGTTGTGACATCGCCGGTTTGGGCGACACCATCCACATCTGGGTAGCTGAGTTCCTGAACAGCAGACCAACTACCAACATCCGACCACCCTGCGGCATAGGGGACGACGCTCAGGTTGTCGGCCTTTTCCATCACCGCATAGTCGATCGAAATGCCCTCAACCTGTTCCCAGGATGTCGCATCCAACCGCAGAAAACCCAAATCCGTCTGAGCCTGATCAACAGCTTGTCGAACCGGTGCAACCAACGCAGAAGCGTGTTCTTTGAAAGCGGCAATGATATCGCGCACGGCAAACAGGAATATGCCCGAGTTCCACATATAGCTTCCATCCGCCAGCATGGCTTTGGCGCTATCAAGATCGGGTTTCTCGACGAACCGGTCCAGAGGCACAGCTGAGCCCGATGTGTCCGGTACGCTGCCGAGTTTTAGATAGCCATAGCCGGTTTCAGGACGATCTGGTGTGATTCCGAATGTAATCAGGTCGCCGCGTTCTTCGATGGTTATCAAACCTTCGGCTACAGCTGCATGAAAAGCCGCTTTATCGGGCACCACGTGATCGGATGGGGCAACCAGCATAACAGCATCGGGGTCTTGATCTGACAAATACAGTGCAGCCGCCAGAACAGCCGGTGCGGTATTGCGACCTTCGGGCTCGATCAGGATCGGCCCCGGATCAATGCCAATCGCAGATAGTTGTTCCGGCACGACAAAACGAAATGCTTCGTTGGTCAGCATCAGTGGCTTGGCATATGGCGCCGTTGTCGGGCCGCGCATCCGTTCAGCGCAATCCTGCAGCAAACTTGTCTCGCCAAGCAGTGGAACAAACTGCTTGGGATAGCTTTTACGCGACAGGGGCCACAAGCGCGTGCCCGACCCTCCGCACAGGATGACAGGACAGACAGTTTTCATGAATTGCATGCCTCAGGACTGCTTAACACAATCGGTATCGTCAAAATGCAGTCAGAGGAAAGAACACCCGATTATTGTGCCGCCCGCTCGGTTGCAACGATGTCATGCAGATACTGATTCAAGTCCGCGCGCAGATCATCGCGGGCAAGCGCAAACGCTACGGTTGCCTGCAAAAACCCGGCTTTTGAACCACAGTCGAATCGTTCGCCTTCAAACTGATATCCAAAGACGGGAACACCGTTTCCGATATCCGCCGCAATCGCGTCAGTCAGCTGGATCTCTCCGCCGCTGCCCTTCTTCTTTTGGTTCAGATTGTAAAGAACGGACGGGCCAAGAATATACCGGCCGATGACAGCAAGGTTCGAAGGCGCCTCTTCGGGCTTGGGTTTTTCAACCATACCTCTCGCGCGCACGACCGTGCCCATGTTTTCGCCCACATCCAAAACACCGTATGAGCTGGTTTTTTCCGCTGGCACTTCCATTGCGGCGACCATATTGCCACCGGTTTCTTCGTAGGCTTCGACCATTTGCTGCAGGCAGGGCTTGTCTGCAGCGATCACGTCGTCAGGCAGCATGACGGCAAAGGGCTCGTCCCCGATCAGACGCCGTGCGCACCAGACGGCATGTCCCAGACCCAAGGCCTTGTGTTGGCGGATATAGGCGATAGCGCCGCTTTCCATGTTGGTCGCATTCAGCGTTTCCAGCAGGTCATCTTTGCCCTTGGCTTTCAGCTCCTGCTCAAGGACCAGATTGTGGTCAAAATAGTCTTCCAGAGCTGATTTTCCGCGCGACGTCACAAAGATGAATTCGGTGATGCCGGCCGCCCGCGCCTCGTCAATGGCGTATTGTACCAGTGGGCGATCAACGAGAGTCATGATCTCTTTCGGGACGGATTTTGTCGCTGGCAGGAAGCGGGTGCCGAGCCCTGCAACAGGAAAAATCGCCTTGGTGACCTTGCGTGTCATGTTACCTCTCAAATTCAATTCTTCGCCCGGTGGTCCGGGGCTTCCTCTTAGGCCGAGAAACCAGATCAATCAATATTGCCCGGTTGACCGGGCATAGACCCCGCAAAAGGTGCCAGCTTGTCGGTGCGGAGTCAAAATCAGGTATCGTTGTTATCAGCCCTATATTGGTATTTTGGCAGCTTTTGGGCCTGTCTGGCACGGTTGAGCTTGATAGGCGAGATTGTGCCTGTGAAATCACATAAAGTTCAGATTGGCCAGCAACAAAAAAGGCCCCGAAGCTGGTTCGCAACTTCGGGGCTTTTTTCTCAAGTGTTTGCCATAATGGCTTCCAGCGTGTCGTGCTCTGCCACAAAGTGATCGGGCGCGACTTCGCTGAGTTTTGGAACATAGTCCGTCTGACCACTGTTCAACCTGCTGGGCAAAAAGCGTAGCGCAGCCTTGGGGTCCATGGGCGATGGCAACTCGCCCGGCAGCTTGAGCCGCTGGCGGCTGCGTTCCACATCCGGGTCCGGGATAGGCACCGCTGAGATCAGCGATTTGGTGTATGGATGGATCGGCTCGGAACAGATCACCTCACCATCCCCCAATTCGACGATCCGACCGAGATACAGAACCATGATCCGGTTCGATACCGCGCGAACCACAGACAAGTCGTGGCTGATGAAAATCATCGACAGGCCGAATTCCTTCTGCAGTTCGCGCAAAAGCTCCACGATCTGAGCCTGAATGGACACGTCCAGCGCCGATACCGCCTCGTCACAAATGATCAGCTTGGGCTTGTTGATCATCGCACGTGCAATACCGACCCGCTGGTTCTGCCCACCAGACAGCTCATGCGGGTAGCGGTTGATCATGTTGGCCTTGAGACCGACCCGCTCCATCATTTCGGCGACCATGTCCTTGCGTTCACGCTCGGTCAGGTCAGGGCGATAGGTCTTCAGCGGTTCGGCAATCGAGGCCGAGATGGTCATACGCGGATCAAGGCTGGCCAACGGATCCTGAAACACGATCTGCAGGTCCTTACGGTACTTGTTCAGCTCGGCGCGTTTCAGTCCGACGATGGGATGACCCAGCCAGCTGACGTTGCCCGCACTGGGCTCGATCAGTTGCAGGACAGCCCGGGCCAGTGTGGACTTGCCACAACCGGATTCGCCCACAACACCCAGCGTTTCGCCTTTGCGGATGTCGAAGCTGACACCATCAACGGCTTTCAGGGGCACTTTGCGACCAAACAATCCGCCAGAGACGTGGATAGGAAAGTGAACCTTGACGTCATCGACTTTGAGCAGTGGCTCTTCGACTTTGTCCAGCGCTTTGGGGGCGTCACCCGCATCGATCCGGGGCATCGCCTCAAGCAGAGTCCGCGTGTACTCGTGCTGGGGGGCGCGGAAGATCTCGCGCGTATCACCGGCTTCGACGAATTGACCCAGCCGCATGACCTGAATGCGATCACACATACGAGCGACGACACCCATGTCATGGGTGATCAGAGCAATCGCGGTTCCCTCGTCCTTTTGCAGGCGGACCATCAGATCCAGAATATCCGCCTGTACGGTTACATCCAGAGCTGTCGTTGGTTCGTCAGCAATCAGCAGCTTTGGGTTACACAGCATCGACATCGCGATCATGACCCGCTGGCGCATACCGCCCGACAGCTCATGGGGATACTGATCCAGACGCCGCTTGGCTTCTGGGATGCGCACGCGATCCAGCCATTCCAGGCAACGCGCCCGCGCCGCCGAGCCTTGCAGCCCTTCGTGAACCTGCAGCACTTCGCGCATCTGCTGACCGATCCGCAGATGCGGGGTCAGTGCCGTCAGCGGATCCTGAAAGATCATGCCGACATCGTCGCCACGGATCTGGTTCAGTTTGTTGACGGGCAGGTTCAGGATTTCCTGCCCGTTCAGCATGGCAGATCCCGAGGCCTTGCCAGCCGGAGGCAGCAATCCCATCGCGGCCATAAAGGTTTGGCTTTTGCCAGACCCGCTTTCGCCCACGATGCCCAGACATTCACCCGGATTGATATCAAAGCTGATGCCTTTAACAGCCTCGACCACGCCATCGGGTGTGTCGAACTGGACGCTCAGATCCTTAACAGAAAACAGACTCATATCAGCGATCCTTCGGGTCCAGAGCGTCGCGCAGGCCATCTCCGATGAAGAACATCGTGATGATGATTGCGACGTAGAATGTGAGCGGGAACATCAACTGCCACAGGGTGCCATAACCCATCGTTCCGGCCCCTTCGGCGATCAGACGGCCCAACGAAGTGTAAGGTTCCGAAATCCCCAATCCGAGGAACGAAATGAAACTCTCGGTCAGGATCATCTCGGGCACCAACAGCGAGGCATAAACGATCACCACCCCCAGAAGGTTGGGCAGGATGTGGCGATACATGATGGTGAACTCGCTGACACCAGCGGCTCGGGCGGCTTCGATGAATTCGCGGTTTTTCAGGGTCAGGGTCTGTCCCCTAACGATCCGCGCCATGGTCAGCCAGCCGACCGCACCAAGTGCAATGAACAGCATAAAGAATGACCGCCCTGCGACCACCAGCAAAAGGATGATGACCAGTGTGGCCGGAATGGCCAGCAGGATGTCGACAAATCGCATCATGGCGCCGTCGGTGCGGCCCCCGATGTATCCGGCGGTAATCCCGTAACACGTTCCAACGATCAGAGCCGTCGCAGCGCCGATCAAGCCCACCAACAGCGATGTGGTTGTCGCCTGAATGACCCGGCTATAGAGGTCACGCCCAAGATCATCGACACCAAAGTAGTGTCCAGTTTCAATGGACGGCATCCCCATGCCGCGTACGTCACCCATGACGTTCCAGTCGATTTCCTCGTTGTTCCACACGGCAAAGTAGGGTCCGATAATCGTGAACAACACGATGAGACCCAGAATGAAGACGCTCGCCATTGCGGCCTTGTTGCGGACAAAACGCATACGCGCGTCCTGCCAGAGTGATCGCCCCTGAATGACCGTGTAATCGGTGATTTCTTCGGCCAGATGAGCGGCTTTTTGTGATTTTCCAAGCATTGCCAGCCCCTCAGTAACGGATTTTCGGATCGAACCAGGCATAGGCTAGGTCGGTCAGAAGGTTCACGAAAACGGTCAGAACGCCGTAGAGGATCGTAACCCCTAGCAGCACGGCATAGTCGCGAGACAGAGCAGATCCCACATAGGCCTGTCCCAATCCGCCGGTCGAGAAGTAGATGTCCACAAAGACCGAGCCGGTCAGAACGTAGACAAAGACCGGACCCAGATAGGATACGACTGGCAGCAAGGTTGGCTTCAGTGCATGGCGCCAGATCACAGTTCTTGTCGGCAGACCTTTTGCGCGGGCGGTGCGGATGAAGTTCGAGTTCAGAACTTCCAGCATCGACGATCGCGTGATCCGGGCGATTGATCCCATGTAAGACGTCGCCAGCGCAATCACGGGCATGATCAGATAGGGCCATTGACCGCCATTCCAGCCACCGCCTGGCAGCCATCCCAGCCACAGGGTAAATGTCAGGATCAGGATCGGACCCATGATGAAGTTCGGAAGTGCCTGCGCAGCGATGCCCAGACCAACGGCAAAATAGTCGATCCAGCTATTGTGCTTGATGGCAGCAGCAATCCCAAGGCTGACACCGACAAAAGTAGCAACAAGAAACGACAGCGAACCATAGGTCAGCGAGATCGGGAAACCCTGTGCGATAATGTCATTTACGTCGCGGTCCTTAAACTTGAAGGACGGGCCGAAATCGAAATGCACGACGATGTTGTAGAGGTAGTCCCAAAGCTGCTTCCAAAGGGGCTGGTCCAACCCGTACCGCGCCTCGATATTGGCCAGAACCGCCGGCGGCAGTGGCCGTTCCGAGGTGAAGGGTCCACCTGGCGCGAAGTGCATTAGAAAGAAACTGGCAACGATCAGCAAAAGGATCGTTGGAACGGCGATCAGCAATCGCCGGATGATATAGGCAAGCATTCCATGCCCCCATTATTGGCTTTGCCCCGGATAGGGTTCCGGGGCAAAGCACGATTTAGGATGATTATTCGGCGATCTTGTAGAGGTTCTTGGAATACCAGTTCTGCTCTACGTTATTGATCGGCCAGTTCCCCAGGTCGCTATCCATCATGTAGACGCCAGCATAGTGATAGATCGGAATGATAGGGGTTTCTTGTGCGATAATACGCTCGACCTCGGTGTACAGAGGTGCTGCATCATCTGCTGTCTTTGCTTCGGCTAGCAGTTCATCAACGCGAGCGTTGTTGTACTTGCCGTCGTTGTAGCCTGAATCCGACTGCAGCAGATCGAGGAAGGTGGATGCTTCGTTATAGTCGCCACACCATGCGCCACGTGCCAGATCGAAGTTCTGGTTGCCGCGCTCTTCCAGGAAGATCTTCCACTCCATGTTGGCGAGTTCGACGTTGGCACCCAGCTTCTGTTTCCACATCTGGCTCAGCGCCACGGCAACTTTCTTGTGCGCCTCTGAGGTGTTGTAGACCATCGAGAAGGTCAGTGGGTTGTCGGGACCGTAGCCCGCCGCCGCCAGCAATTCTTTGGCCAGTTCGTCACGCTCGGCTTGCGACATCGACGCCATTTCCACCTCCGGAACGTCAAAGCCTGCTGTCGCTTCGGGTGCGAAAGTGTAGGCCTGCGGCTGACCGCCAGCCATGATGTTCTCGGTGATGATCTTACGGTCAACGGCCAGGGACAGGGCCTGACGGACGTTCGGATCCTTGAACGCCTCTGGGCCACCTTCGGACAGGTTGAACGTATAGTAATAGTTGCACAGACGTGGATAGCTGATCGCTTCGTCAGGATATTCTTTGCTCAGACGCGGGAACTGACCAGCGGGAACATCGGTACGGTCCAGTTCACCTGCCAGATAGCGGGTCAGGGCAACGTTCTCATCATTGATGACCAGGGCAACGACTTTGTCGAGGATGGTGTTTTCGTTATCCCAGTACATTTCGTTGCGCTCACGAACCGAACGCTCCTGCGGCAGGTGCTCGGTCAGAACATAAGCGCCATTCGATACGATGTTACCGGGTTTGGTCCAGGCATCGCCGAACTCTTCAATCACCTTCTGCGGGGCCGGGAATGTTGTCGAATGTGTGGTCATCTGCGGGAAGTAGGGCAGGGGTGCGCTCAGTCTCACTTCCAGCGTTTGATCGTCGATTGCTTTGACGCCCAGCTCGTCAACCGGCTTTTCACCGGCAATGATTGCTGCCGCATTTTCAATCGACATCAGTTCCATGAACCACGCGTAAGGAGAAGACAGCGCGGGATCGACGGCACGTTTCCAGGCGTATACAAAATCGCCTGCGGTTACCGGATCACCATTTGACCATTTGGCATTGTCGCGCAGGGTAAAGGTGTAGACGTCTTTGGTATCGTTGACGGTAAAGTCTGTCGCTACCCCGGGAACGAGGTTGCCGTTTTCGTCCTGGTTCATCAGACCTTCGAACAGGTCACGGACGATATCGGCGCCATCCGTATCTTCGACAACCTGTGGATCGACCGAGCTGTGCTCATCAAGAACGCGGTAGATAAAGGTCTGGTCGTCGGCCAGCGGTTCACCGGTTTCAGGATGGGTGCCTGCAGCAAAGGCGGCACCTGCGATCATGGTCGAGGACAGCAGCCCCGCCAGCGAGTTTCGAATGTACTTATTCATGTTGTTGCTCCCATTTGTCGGCGCCAGAATTGCACTCTGAAAAGGGGGTGGCATCCGGCAGCCTGATTTGTCCGACGTCCGCTGGGACTCAGTTCAATTCGATTTTGGTTTTGCCAATTCGCAAGGAACACTGCGTCGCAGCTTTCTTGATTGCAGTCGGTGAGGTGGTTGCGAAAGTCGACTTTCACTGCTGCAGAACGTGGCATTATTTGGGCAAGGGATAAAGGCTTGGTCGGTCATTTGAGCAACCAAAGGTAGAAAGAAACCCAAAGCCGGGGGGTGCCCGAAATTTTCTGAGGCGGGGCAGTGTCATCGTGATATTTTTGTGAAGGCCCGAGTCTTTTGCAGGGAAAACCTAAGTCCAGAACGTTTGTTTTCCGAGGCTCCAAAGCCCAAAATCAACCGAATCGCTGGTCGGTTTTACGACTCGCTACTGCGCGCTGGAGTGCATCGAAGATGAGTGATTCAGGGCTTGAGTTGTGACTTCATACGGCTTTCAGGAAAGCACGTGGGTGCCTGACCGGTCGCCTCTTGCCACCGGCCGATCGAACGTCGGGTTTTAAAACCGGGAAGCCCGTCTGCTCCGCCCACATCATGACCCTGCTGCTCAAGTGCGCGTTGCATGCTGGCGACATCAGATCGATATAATCCACCGACTTTACCCCAGCCACTGCTGAAGTTGCCCATCCCATACTGAATGCGGTCCCCAACATGGCCGACGAACAGAGCATAGAGGTCGCTCATATTGTAGTCTTTGAGAACGTAGAAATTCGGCGTGACGATAAAGGCAGGGCCATTTCGCCCGGCGGGCATCATAAGATATCCTTCGCCGGCCAGTTCATGAGGCGGAAATGGTTTGCCCGAGGTTCGCGCAATCCCCATCGCCGCCCAGTCCCGAATTGGCCGCCCCTGATCCGGGCCTTCCAACGCGCAGGACACAGATAAAGGTACTGATACCTCGAAACCCCAGTCGCGGCCTGCGACCCAACCGTGACGGGCCAGGTAATTGCCGATCGATGCGAGCGTATCATCGGTCGACCCCCAGATGTCCGCGCGTCCGTCGCCATTGCCATCTGCGGCAAAGTTCAGAAAACTCGATGGCATGAACTGTGGCTGCCCCAAGGCACCAGCCCAGCTGCTTTTCATGGCCCTGCCTGAAACATGCCCGGCTTCCGCGATTTGCAATGCGGCGATCAACTCATCGGTAAAGTAATCTGACCGGGTACTCATGAAGCCCTTGGTGCCAAGGACCTGGAATGCATCATGACGGATAGCGACCTGTCCATAGCCGCTTTCACGACCCCAGACAGCCAGGATGATACGTCCCGGAACCCCGGTTTGTGCCTCGACACGGGCTAAAGTTGCCGCATGACGTGCAGCCATTTTGCGGCCAACCGATGTTGCACCCTGAACTGACCCGGCATTGAAGTATTTTCCCGGTGATCCGAACTCGGCCTGCCGCTGTTTTTTGGGTGTGCTGGCTTTGGTGCCCGGTGGCACCAGGTCGGGAAGATCCCAGTTCAGCGTGACGCCAGTAAAGGCCTGGTTCATGGTTTGACGAGAAACGCCTTTGGCACGGGCTTTAGGCCAGACCTCTTGTTGCAGCCAGTTCTGAAACTGTTGTTCAACCGCCGCCCGATTTTGTGCGGCAACATTGGTGCCAAACAAGGTCAGGCTAAGGAACAAAAGAAATATACGCATCATGAACCGGTCTCGCCTGCCTTAAGAGTCAAGTCAACAGGCTGGTTGTTCGATCAAGCCAGCGGTTGAATGCCCGGTGGCCCTGACAATCACCGGTTTGGAAAAAACCTTGAGAAATTTCATGACTTTGCCGATAGTTGGACGGAATCGAGGGCATGAAAGGACGGGTGGGCGTGAGCAATTTCAGGTTGTCCCTTGCGTTAGTGCCAATACTGGCGGCAATTGCAGTTTTGTTTGCTTCGGCACAGGTGGTCGGAGCGAGTGACAGTTTCATGGACCCTCAGGGTCCAATCGCAGCAGTCCAGAAAACGCATCTGTTGCGGGCAACGGGCTTGATCCTGATCGCTGTTATTCCCGTTCTGCTGCTCGTCCCGCTCATCGCCCTGCGATACCGTCGCCGCAAGGGTGGCACCGCGGCCTACCGGCCCGATTGGGATTTCTCGGCAAAGCTCGAGTTCCTGATGTGGGGTGTTCCGGTCGTGATCGTCGCCATTCTTTCCTTCTATTTATGGAAAGCGACACATCGGCTGGACCCTTATGCTGCACCCTTCGGTGATGAACCGGCTTTGAGAGTGCAGGTCGTGGGCCTGGATTGGAAATGGTTGTTCATCTATCCCGATCTCGGCATCGCCAGCGTGGGTGAGCTGGGTATACCGGTCAAACAACAGGTGGCGATGACGCTGACGACCGATACCGTGATGCAATCCTTCATGATTCCCGCTCTGGCAGGTCAGATATATGCCATGCCGGGGATGACAACCCAGCTGCATGTGGTGGCAGATCAGCCCGAAACGATGCAGGGTGAGAACACGCAATACAACGGTCGCGGCTTTACCAAGCAAAAGTTCCAGACAGTCGCGATGCAGCCGGATGAGTTCGATGCCTGGGTCGAGAAGGTACGCGGCAATGGCATTCTTCTGGATCCGACGACCTATCAGACCCTAGCCATGCGCACGGATCGGGATGAGGTTCAGGCCGCGCTGGGAACCACACAGATGCCCGAGAATGCTCTGTACTTCAAATTGGACGACGGCGATCTGTTCCACACAATCCTGCACCGATACCATAGCGGCAAGGCATTGCCGCTGGATCAGCAACCCGGCACGACCGAATTTGGTCAGGAGGCGAGCCAATGACATCCACCGATAGCGGTTTCTTTGGTCGTCTGAACTGGGACGCATTCCCGATCGCGGGGCTTATCCAGAACCCGAATACGAATGAAATCGTCGCCAATGCTGCTGCTGGCATAGTGATCGTTGGCGTTGTGGCCGTTTTGGGTCTGCTGACATGGTTCCGACTTTGGGGACCGCTCTGGCGAGACTGGCTGACCAGCGCCGATCACAAGAAGATCGGTATCATGTACATCGTATTTGCAATCGTGATGCTGGCGCGTGGTGTGCTTGAGGGCGTGGTCATGCGCGCTCAGCAAGCGGCGGGTCCGGGTGACGGGTTCCTCGAGGCCGAGCATTTTGCCGAATTGTTCAGCACCCACGGCACGATCATGATCTTCTTTGTCGCGGTGCCTTTTGTGTTCGGCGTGGCGAATTTTCTGGTGCCGTTGATGATCGGGGCGCGGGATGTCGCCTTTCCGGTGATGAACCAGATCAGTCTGGGCCTGACCGTCTCTGCTGGCATGATGCTTATGGTATCTCTGGTTGTGGGCGAGTTCTCGACCGGTGGCTGGACAGCCTATCCGCCCTATACGGGTGCAGCCTTTAATCCGGGCGTCGGGCCGGACTACTGGATCTGGGCTATTGTCGTCTCGGGTATCGGAACGACGCTGACGGGCATCAACTTTGCGGTCACGATTTACAAGCTGCGCGCGCCGGGGATGAAGTTCATGCGGCTGCCGATGTATTGCTGGACGATCATCTGCAGCTCGATCCTGATCATCTTTGCCATGCCGCCGCTTGGGGTAGCCGCGCTGCTGCTGGCGGCTGACCGCTATCTGGATTTTCACTTCTTCACCAACGACCTTGGCGGCAACATGATGAACTATGCCAACCTGTTCTGGCTGTTCGGCCACCCCGAGGTCTATCTGCTGGTGCTGCCAGCATATGGTATCTATTCCGAGGTCTTCGCCACGTTCTCGGCGAAACGGCTCTACGGCTACAACTCTCTGGTCATCGCGACCATGTCCATTGCGGTGCTGTCATTTACTGTCTGGCTGCATCACTTTTTCACCATGGGCCAAAGCGCGCTGATCAACGCAGTGTTTGGTATTGCTACGATGTTGATCGCAATTCCGACAGGTGTGAAAGTGTATGATTGGATGGCGACGCTATGGCGTGGACGCATCCGGTTCTCGGTTCCGATGCTGTATGGTTTGGCCTTCCTGATGCTGTTTGTCATTGGCGGGCTCAGCGGAGTGATCCTGGCCAACCCGACCGTTGACTATCAGGTTCACAACACCCTGTTCCTTGTCGCGCATTTCCACAATGTGCTGCTGCCGGGCGTGCTGTTCGGTTTGCTTGCCGGATACAACTATTGGTTCCCAAAGGCTTTCGGTTTCCGCCTGAACGAGTTCTGGGGCAGGGTGACCGTGGTGCTTTGGACCGTCGGCTTCATGCTGACCTTTCTGCCACTGTACTTTGTCGGCCTGATGGGTATGCCGCGCCGTTCCTACAGCTGGGAAGACCCCAGTTTCCATCCCTATATGATCGTCGCCGTTCTTGGTGCGCTGGTTATCCTCGCCGCACTATTGTCAGTATTGGTGCAGCTTTGGGTCAGTATCCGCGACCGCGAAAAGACCCGTGTGCCAGTGGGCGATCCGTGGGATGCACGGACGCTGGAATGGTCGATCCCGGCACCGCCGCCACCGTATAATTTTGCCATCATTCCGAATGTCACTGATCGCGACAACTTTGCTGCCGCAAAGGAACGCGGTGACGCCTATCCAACGCCAGACGAATACGAAGACATCGTGATGCCGCGCAATACATCGATCGGTTTCATACTGTGTGTTGTCAGTGGGATCTGGATGTTCGCGCTGGTCTGGTGGATCTGGTGGCTGGCTGCGTTAATGACCGTGCTGATCATTCTGTCGATCATCGTCTGGAGCTTTGATACAGAAACAGAAGAGGTCATCACGGCCGAACAAGTGCGCAAAGACCACGAAGCCTGGCTGGCGATCGTTCACAGTGCGGCCGCAGTAGACCGTGATCACGAAACTGCCCCTGAAAACCGCGGACTGGCCCGTCCTGATCTGGAGGCCGTAACATGAGACGAGCGCCATCCCACAGCTATCCCGGTCTGAACCTGGGAGAAGATCATGCCAGCGCCCACAAGTCGAGTGAGGTTGTTACCTTCGGCTTCTGGGTCTTCTTGATGAGCGATCTGGTCTATTTCGGGCTGATGTTCGCGATCTACATTACGATGATAGACGCGCAGGCGGGCGGGCCGGGGCCGCATGAACTGTTCGATCTGAAGAGCATCTTCGCCCAGACCCTGATCCTTCTGACCAGCAGCCTGACGGTCGGGCTTGCCATGCTGGCGCTGAAATACAATCTGCCACGCGCCCGGATCGTGCTTTGGTTTGGGGTAACCCTTGTTCTTGGGATCAGCTTTCTGGTGCTGGAAATCCGCGATTTCATGGCGATGGCTGAACAGGGGGGAATACCACAGCGCAGCGGTTTTCTATCCGCATTTTATGGTCTGGTTCCCCTGCATGGGCTGCATGTCGCTGCGGGCTGCCTCTGGCTGATTGTGCTTGGCATTCAGCTCAGGGTCATGGGTATGACGGACCTCGTGATTTCGCGCGTGATGCGACTGGCGCTGTTCTGGCACTTCCTAGATCTGATCTGGATCGGCATCATTACCATCGTCTATTTCGGAGGGCTGACCTATGGATAAGCGTACCGAGATGCACCGCCGTGAACGCCGTCGTTATGTCATCGGTTATGGCGGTTCTCTGCTGCTGACACTGGCCGTTTTTGCGATTGCCTACTACTTTGGCATCGAAACCAAAGGTGTATACCTGACTATTGGATTGCTGGGCCTTGCACAGCTAATCGTCCAGCTTGTGTATTTCCTGCACATCGACCGGCGTCGCAGCAGCCGCGAAGATCTCGACCTCGTCCTGTTCTCGACAATGGTATTGCTGATCATCATTCTTGGCACAGTCTGGATATTGGGCAACCTGGCCATTCGGATGCACATGCACGTTATGTGATCGATCGCGAACAAGGCAAAAGGATACAGGCACATGAAGTCTCTCAAAGCTGTTGCGGTTGTCGCCATGCTTGTTGCCATCGCGATTGGCCTTTTCCTGTTTTGGAGGCATGAAGAGAGATATCCGTCAACCAAGGATGCCTATGTCGGCGCCAATATCATCAATGTTGCCGCGCAGGTGACCGGGCAGGTCGCCGAGGTGTCAGTGATCGAGAACCAAAAGGTCAAAACCGGCGACCTTTTGTTCACCATCGACGAAACGCAGTTCCGTGCGTCTGTCGATCAGGCCAAAGCCGATCTGGACAGCGCCGAACAACAGGCAAAATCCTTTGCGACACAGCTTCCATCGGCAGAGGCCGAAGTTGATAGCGCGCAATCGGCATTTGATACTGCGCAGAATAATCTGGAACGCGCCAAAGCGCTGTTCTCGACAGGAGATATTGCACAGGCCTCTCTGGATCAGACCACCTCGGCCTTTGCGCAGGCATCAGCGCGCCTGACCACAAGCAAGTCCAGCCTGCTGGCACTGGAGAGCGGTCTGGCTGCCAAGCAGGATGACATTCTGTCGTCGCAGGCCCAGTTGGAGATTGCACAAGCCGATCTGGCATGGACCAAAGTCTATGCCGCAGCCGATGGCTGGGTTGCCAATCTGACCTTGCGTCCCGGATCGTCGGTATCGGCAAACTCGCCGCAGTTTTCCATCGTCGAGTCATCTGATTGGTGGGTCGATGCAAACTTCAAGGAAACATCTCTGCCGCGTATTCGCCCCGGTCAGCCTGTGAAGATCGAGATCGATATGCTTCCCGGCATACAGCTGACAGGCACGGTGGCCTCGATCGGACGCGGGTCGGGTGATACGTTCTCGCTTCTGCCATCCGAGAATTCCAGCGGCAATTGGGTCAAGGTCACTCAGCGTTTCCCGGTCAGGGTCGAGCTTGATCCGACGGATGCACCGCTGCGCGTCGGTGGCAGCAGCAAAGTGACCGTCGACACCACAGTGACACCCAAGGCATCGCAATGACAATGGCAGGTGCCGCCGCTGGCCGGGTTAACCCGGTCATCGTAGTCGCCGTTGTACTCAGTGCCATGCTCGAGGTGTTGGACAGCACCATCGTCAATGTTGCGCTGCCCCATATTCAGGCTGCTTTTGGGGCAACCACCGATCAGGCGACGTGGATCCTGACCAGCTATATCGTTTCCGCCGTCGTGATCATGCCGCTCACCGGGTTTGTGGCCCGGCGCGTTGGGCGGCGGCGATTGATCCTGACTGCAGTAACAGGGTTTGCGACAATGTCCGTGATGTGCGGTCTGTCGTGGAGCCTTGAGACCATCGTGGTGTTCCGTCTGGCCCAAGGCATGTTTGGCGCTTTTCTGATCCCGCTGTCGCAATCCATTCTGTTCGATGCGTTCCCGCGCGAAAAACGTGGTCAAGCGATGGCGGTTTTCGGTCTTGGCGTCGTTGTAGCACCGGTCCTTGGCCCGACGGTGGGTGCCATTCTGACCGAATATTTTTCGTGGCGCATGGTATTCTTCGTCAATCTGCCCGTTGCGGCGATGGCGCTGTTGTTGCTGGCCGGTGAGTTGCCCGATGATGAAACCGATGATGTAAAAATCGACTGGGCGGGTCTGGCCATGCTCGCAATTGGCATCGGCTGTCTGCAATTCGTGCTCGATCAGGGTGAGACCAAAGACTGGTTGTCGTCTCGTGTCATTCAGGTGGCCGTTATCGCTTCGCTTCTCGGAACGCTTGGGTTCATTATCCATGCCGTGACGAAAAAGGGTGCGATCGTTGATCTGCGCCTGTTTGCGGATCGCAACTTTGCCCTGTCCAATCTGATCATTGCCGGTTTTGCTGTGTCCCTGTTCGGTGGCATCGCGATCCTGCCGACCTTTGTTCAGAGCCTGCTGGACTATCCCGTCATCGAATCCGGGCATCTGTTCATTCCGCGCGGTATCGCAGCCGGGGCTTCGATGGTTGTCACGGGTTCGGTTTTGGTAACCCGCTTTGACCCCCGCGTACTGGCAGGTTTGGGTCTTTTGCTGACGGCAATCGGAAACTTCATGCTGGGTATGCTCAATCTGAACGCGGGTTTCTGGCAATTGGCATGGCCCGGCGCGGTCAGTGGCCTGGGCATGGGGCTGGTCTTTGTTCCCTTGTCGATCCTCGCTTTTGAAAGCATCAGCCAGCGTCGGCAGGACGAGGCTTCGGGATTGTTCAACGTAACACGCCAGCTTGGCTCTTCGGTTGGCATCGCGCTGGTCGGAACCTGGGTCGTGCGCGGATTACAGACGAACACGGCCAACCTCAGCCAGAATGTGACGCCCTACAATCCGGCAGCGCAGGCCTATCTGGAACCGCTTGGGTTGACGCCGGACAGTGCTCAGGGCGCGGCCATTCTGGGTCAGGAAATATCGCGTCAGGCTGAGCTGATCTCATATCTGACAGTGTTCAATAATCTGGGCTTGCTGGCGCTGGCCACCATACCGCTATTGTTCTTTTGCAAGGCGCCAAAGCCGGGCACGCAAGCCACAGTTCACGCGCATTAACGCATCAGGAACAGGCCAAGCCACAGGGCAATCCAACACAGCGCAAGACTGAGAAGAATGTTGCCTGCGGCAAGTGCTATGGTGCGTTCCCGGTGTAATTGAAGCGATTGATAAGCGAAGCTGGAGAATGTCGTGAACCCGCCACAAAAGCCAAAGACAAGGCGCTTTTGCTCTTCGCCCATCTCGACCGGTCCACCGAGATAACCGATCCAAACCCCAAGCAGCAGACTGCCAAGGACATTTACGATGAGGGTGGAAAAGGGTAGGTCATGAGTCACTCGAAGCGCGATCCAGTGTCGCAACACCGCTCCCAGACCGCCGCCGAGGCCAAACATTGTATGCAGATACAGATCGTTCATTCGGGTGGCCGTTCGGAATGAAATGTACGGCCGATGGCTTCACCAAGCATGGCAGCAGCGAGACCCACTATGATCTCGGCGGCCAGCGCGATGATCACAGCCCAGCCATTGGTTTCTGCAATACGCTCAAGCTCAGCTACAAACGATGAAAAGGTGGACAGCCCACCACAAAATCCCACTGCACCCAGATGCAAGACATGTGCATGAACTTTGTGCCGGATCGCATAAAGCCATCCCAGAATGAAACAGGCCACAATGTTGATGCCGAAAGTGGCGGTCAGAAACGGGGCGCCGGGGATTTCGAGAGAGAACGCTTCGCGCAACAACGAACCTGCTGCACCGCCCACAAAAACGGCCGTATACATCAAGGCGCGTTCCCTGAATGCAGTTGCCGTTTTTGCCACTGATGAAAACCTTGCTCAGCCTCAAGTTGCCTTTGGCATACCGTCTGCCTGAACCCGGATCAACCGCTCTGGGTCAGGATCGACCGGCTGGCGAGCGTTCACGAATCCGCTTGCTATGGCTGTAACCGGTTCAAACTCTTGCAATTCTACCCCAAGATACTCCACGATTGGTATCGAAACGGCACCGCAGGGTCCGCTACCAGAGGGCAGGTCATGACATCCAATTCTGTTTGCAAAGTGTTGCTGGACATTCTGGCAGATGCAGGGGGGCGGCAGATCTTCGGCGTAACCGGGGATGCGCTCAATCCGCTGCTCGAAGTGATGCGCAGCGATGACCGGTTCGAGTGGATTGGCGTCCGGCATGAAGAGAACGCGGCCTATGCGGCCTACGCCCAATCTCATCTGACAGGGGGCATAGGGATTTGTGCCGGTACAGTGGGGCCGGGGGCGTTGCACCTGATCAATGGACTTTACAATGCGCGGCGCGAGGGGGCCGGGGTCGTGGCCATTACTGGTCAGATTGCACATCGCGAACGCGGCACTGGTTACCATCAGGAGGTCAATCTCGAGAAGGTTTTCGAAGATGTCTGTGGTTTTCAGGCCGTGATCCACACTCCGGATCAGATGCCCCGTCTGGCACAGATTGCGGTTCAGCGCGCCCTGATCAATCGCGAGGTGGTGCGGATCGAACTGCCGATTGATGTTTCAGAACAACAGGTACCCAGCCTGCATCAGTTCCATCCGATCCTCAAACACCCCTCAATCCTGATCCCGCCTGCATGTGAAATTGATCGTGCCGCCGAACTCATCAACGCAGGCAAAAAAGTCGCCCTGTTTGCCGGTGTCGGATGTCGCGACGCAAAAGACAAGGTTCTTGCGCTGTCCGAAAAGTTGAACGCACCGATTGCGCATTCTCTAAAAAGCAAAGACATCTTCGACTATGACGACCCGAATGTTGTCGGGATGACCGGCTTAATCGGCAATCCGGGCGGTTATCATGCCGTTCGTGACTGCGATGTGCTTGTCATGTTGGGGACAGATTTCCCCTATGAATGGTTCCTGCCGGAAAAGGCTAAGATCATTCAGATCGATCGAAATGTTGAACATCTGGGCCGCCGTGCGCCAATAGCCTCGGGCTTGTTGGGGGATGTTGGGGCGACGCTGGATCTGTTGTTGCCAAAGGTAGATGCCAAGGCAGATCGCAAGTTTGCCGATCATCAGGTCAAGCTGTGCACCAAATGGCTGAAGCAGCAGGACAAGGATGCCAGTCTGGAACGGGATGCTGAACCGCTGCATCCGCAGCTGTTTGCGCGGGAAATTTCCAATCAGGCCTCTGATGATGCGGTGTTTGCCATGGATATTGGTGAATGCACCGTCTGGGTTGCGCGGCAGACACGGATGCACGGCGAACGCCGGATGGTGGGATCCTTCAACCACTCCTCCTTAGGCTCGGGCCTGCCTTCCGCATTGGGTGCCGCTGCACTTGATCCGAGCCGTGAGGTCTGGACCTTCTGCGGGGATGGCGGGTTTGGCATGTCGATGCAGGATTTTGTGACGGCTGTGCGCTATGACTGGCCGATCAAGGTGATCGTGTTCAACAACCAGACACTGGGTTTCGTGAAGATGGAGATGGAGGTGTCGGGCTACCCACTGAACCCGGCTGCGACTGATCTTGTGAACCCGGACTTTGCCGAATACGCCAAGGTTTGTGGCGGTGACGGTGTTCGGGTCGAACACGCGGCCGATATCAAAGATGCGATCGCTCAGGCCAAGGCCAGCCCCAAACCCTTTATCATCGACGCCATGGTAACCCCCGGAGAGTTGGTGATGCCGCCGCATATCGACAGCAAGATGGCCTGGGGATTTGGCATGTCTAAACTGAAAGAGGGCATCCTGCTGGCCAAAGGCGACCACGCACAATGGGATAACTGGGTCAAGGAACTCAAGGCCACGCTCTGATCAGCGTCACCTAGGGAGAACAAAATGATTGTACGCAGAATATACTACGCGGTGACCTATGTGGTGCTGCCTCTGACATTGATATTGGGGCTCTACTGGCCGCCCGCTCACTGGTTGCTGATCATTTTGATCCCATACGCCGTGGTCGGGCTCTATGACATGCTGACCACCAAGCACAACGTGCTGAATAACTACCCTGTTTTGGGCCACTTTCGCTACATGCTGGAATTTGTGAGCCCCGAAATCCGGCAGTACTTTGTGGAAACCAACGAAAGCGGCCGCCCGTTCAACAGGATCGTGCGCGCGTTGGTCTATTCGCGGGCAAAAGGGCAGGTAGATACGCAGGCTTTTGGCACCCAGTACGACATCATGACCGTCGGCTATCACCGCGCGAACCATTCGCTTGCGCCCAAGGATGTGCCGGAATCCGAAGAACGCATCATGTTGGGCGGTCCACAGTGCGAAAAACCCTATAACGCCTCGCGCCTGAACGTCTCAGCCATGAGTTTCGGAGCGCTCAGCGCAAATGCCATCAAGGCGCTGAATGGTGGGGCCAAAGACGGAGGGTTCGCACATAACACCGGCGAAGGCGGGCTTTCGCCGCATCACCTGGCTGAAGGTGGCGATATCATCTGGCAGATTGGCACAGGTTACTTTGGATGCCGCAGACCCGATGGGGGTTTTGACAAGGACAAATTCGCGGAAAAAGCCAAGAAAGACATCGTAAAGGCCATTGAGATCAAGCTGTCGCAGGGGGCCAAACCATCTCATGGTGGGGTACTGCCTGCAGCTAAGGTGGATGAGGAAATTGCCGAAATCCGGGGCGTACCTGCGCATCAGGATGTAATCTCGCCTCCAATCCATTCTGCGTTTGAGGGCCCGACAGGTTTGATGCACTTTGTTCAGCATCTGCGGGAAATGTCCGGTGGCAAGCCCGTCGGGTTCAAGCTTTGCATTGGTAACCAATCCGAGTTTATGGCGATCTGCAAGGCGATGCTGGAAACGGGTATCTTGCCCGATTTCATCACCGTTGATGGAGCTGAAGGCGGCACCGGGGCTGCACCTGTTGAATTCACCAACCGTTTGGGTGTGCCGCTGAACGAGGCTTTGATTTTCGTCAACAACTGCCTGCGAGGGGTAGGTCTGCGTGATAAAATCAGGGTGATCTGTTCTGGCAAGGTCGCAACCGGCTATGACATGATCGAGAAATTCGCATTGGGTGCCGACATGTGTAACGCGGCGCGCGCCATGATGTTTGCGGTGGGCTGTATTCAGGCCTTGCATTGCAACACCAACCGCTGCCCGTCTGGCGTGGCAACGCAAGACCCGATCCGGGGTCGCGCGGTGAATGTTCCCCAGAAACGCAAGCGGGTGCACCGTTTTCACGACTCAACGCTGGAAAGCTTTCGAGAAATTCTGGGAGCCATGGGTAAAGAAAAAGTATCCGATCTGCGTCCATCCGATATACGCCGTCGCACGGCGGATGAACGGGAACATTCATACGCTGAGCTATATAGCTTTATCGATGACGGGGCTTTGCTGGGGGATGCGGTTCCCGAACTCTACGCTGCGGACTGGCAGAAAGCCACGGCCAGCCATTTCTGAGTTAAGTCGAAGAAATAATTTCCGTCCGGTGCCAAGGATCGGGGGTTGGCCTGCGTCTTACTGTTCGAGATGCGAATGATGACTTCGGATGAAGACCTGGCCAAGGCTGCTGCTGGTGGTGACGCGGATGCGTTCGCCACCCTGCTTGCGCGTCACTATGATCGCATGTTTCGGTTGGCCTTTCGGTTAACGGGACGGGCAGAAGCAGCCGAGGATCTGACACAGGACATCTGTGCGGCCTTACCTGCCAAGATCGCAGGGTTCCGAGCGCAGGCCAAATTCACAACATGGCTCTACCGTGTCGTCGTCAACGCTGCTGAAGATGCGCGTCGGCGACAGGCCAGCCGGGATCGGGCCGCAACGGGGTGGGGCGATGTTGAACAGATGCGAAGGGCAGAAGCGGCAGAGGCGACCGAGGCGATGAACTGGCTGCAGCAGGCAATGAACTCCCTTCCGGACGAGTTGCGTGAAACGCTGGCGCTGACATTGGAGGATGACATGACACACGCACAGGCAGCAAATGTCCTGGACGTGTCAGAAGGTACGGTGTCCTGGCGTTTATCCGAGGTTCGCAAACGCCTGCGTGCCATGAAACAAGAGGAGCTTGCCAATGAGTGATGAGCTCGATGATCTGAAAACCCTGATGGATGCGGCAATGCCCGCGCCTGATGCCAAACGTCGGTCCGAAAATCTGGATATGGCGCAGAAAAGTTTTGCCCAAATCCAAGGATCGCGCGTCGGGACGCGTCCCACTGTCGAGCGAGGCTTTTTGGCTCGCGTGACAGAAGGAGCGAAATCCATGTTGAATGCCCTCTCACATCGTGGCGCATTGGCTGCGACGACTGCAGTTGCCGCGGTTGCCCTTGTCATGATTGTCCCGCAAACGCGGGATATCATGGTGAATCCAACATCCCGGTCTGAAAACAGAGCGGCTGCACCGCAGGTGTCGGCTTTGTCTTCCGAGACTGACCTTGCTGATGAACTGCCAGAAGTCGCGTTGGAAGAACCCGTTGTTGAAGCCCCGCTTGCAGTTGAAGAGGCGATAGCGCCATCTTCCAAACGGGTGCAGGGATTTGCGGCGCAAGGTGGGACCACTGCCGGTTTGCTAGGGGGCGTTGTTGAACCGAGCATCGCGCCAGAGCAAAATACCGAAGCTTTCTCCAACGGCGAAACCAATCCATTGAAAGTTACTGCCGAAGATCCGGTTTCCACGTTTTCTATCGATGTTGATACGGCATCTTACTCGATCGTCCGATCCTCGCTGATGAGTGGCCATCTGCCTCCGAAAGACGCGGTTCGGGTCGAAGAAATGGTGAACTATTTTCCTTATTCCTATCCGGCGCCCGAAGGGGATGTGCCATTCAGGCCGACGATCACCGTGACGCCGACGCCTTGGAATGAAGGAACACAGCTTGTTCACATCGGCATTCAGGGCGCGATGCCCGAGATTGATGATCGCCCGCCGCTGAATCTGGTCTTCCTGATCGACACCTCAGGCTCGATGCAGGACGCAAACAAGCTGCCTTTGCTCAAGCAATCGTTCCGCCTGTTGTTGTCCGAGTTGCTGCCCGCGGATCAGGTCTCGATCGTGACCTACGCCGGCAGCGCGGGTCAGGTGCTGGAGCCGACATCGGCATCTGAACGCACTAAGATCCTGTCAGCCCTGGAACAGCTTGAGGCCGGTGGCTCGACCGCTGGTCAGGCAGGCTTGCAGCAAGCCTATCAGGTGGCTGAAGGTATGGCATCGGATGGGGAAGTGACGCGGGTCATTCTGGCGACGGATGGTGATTTCAACGTCGGACTTTCGGATCCCGATGCGCTTGAAGACTTCATCGCGAAAAAGCGTGACAGCGGTACATTCCTCAGCGTTCTGGGCTTTGGTCGCGGTAATCTGGATGACGCCACGATGCAGGCGCTGGCGCAGCATGGTAACGGTCAAGCCGCCTATATCGACACATTGGGAGAGGCGCGGAAGGTTCTGGTTGATCAGCTAACCGGTGCTTTGTTTCCGATTGCCAATGACGTGAAAATTCAGGTCGAGTTCAATCCAGCCCAGATCGCGGAATATCGTCTGATCGGATATGAAACCCGTGCTTTGCGACGTGAGGATTTCTCGAATGACAAGGTTGATGCGGGTGATATCGGCGCCGGCCATTCTGTCACCGCAATTTACGAAGTGACGCCAGTTGGTTCGGATGCAATCCGCAATGGTCCCCTGCGTTATGCGACCGAAACGGCACCCGAGGGATCAGAGGAGCTTGGGTATCTCAAGCTGCGTTACAAATCACCCGGGGCAACGGATAGTCAGCTGATTGAACAGCCAATCCTATTGGGGCAGGGGGTATCGAACGATGATGTCCGCTTTTCCTATGCGATTGCCGGGTTTGGGCAATTGCTGCGGGGGGGAGAGTATCTTGGCGAATGGTCCTATGACGATGCGATTGCCCTAGCCAACGAGTCCAAAGGTACTGATCCCTTTGGCTACCGGGCTGAGGCCGTCACCCTGATGCGCTTGGCAGAGACGCTCTCGCAATAATGCTCATTGGCTGCCGCTCAGGCGGCAGCCGCGCTACATCTGTACTAGTTGATGGATGGTCTTGGATTGTTGGCCGCGTGCGTGTTGATCTTGCGTACACTCCACTCGACTGCATCCCGCATTGTCCGACCCAGTGCCAGATCAAATGCTCTGACCAGATCGGGTGTCTTTTCGCTGGCGGATACAACTTTTTCTTCGAACGAGCTGGAGGCTATGATCTGGTCTTCAAATTCGTCGATGATTTTGATGTTCAGGCGAACTTCGATCTGGATCGTTCTTGAGTTCCCGTCTTGAGCAATGACGATCCCCTGGAACTCACGCAAATCTGGAACAACGAGATAGTCTGCGCGTAGCCCAACGGTGGATTTGCCGACTGCAGCTACTTTGTTGCTGTTCTCATAGCTTTCTACCAACAGGGACTGAACGATAAGTGGCGCGCGATCCACCCAGCGTGCACGCGGCAGATATTGCACCTGCAGCGGTGTCGGCTGGATCGCGATCTGATCGGTGTTGACCGCAGCCGTCGCTGTCGGTTCCTCCACCACTATCTGTTTTCGAATACGCGGAAGCGAAGATGAAAACGTGCTTTTGGGTGTCAGTAGATACAGGTCGTTGGGTTTCGACGCCTGCTTCAGGGTCCCCAAGCCTGCGCACCCACTAAGCGAAGCTATCGCCAGTGTCAGTAGAAAGGGCCTAATCATTGGCGAAACTCCGATGCTTGAGTGCCCAGCAGGAAGCGTGCGGGATCACGTTCTATCTTGTCCACCAGACGATCGAGGCCGATCACCAACCGCTGCGATTCCTCGACGAAGCGGACGAATTGTGGCAACCCGACCCGCAGGAAATCGGAAACCTGCCGACGGTTTTCCTGAACGATTCCATCGATGGTTCCCAACAGTTCCGATGCGGATTTCGATGCGCTCAGGATGTCAGTGGATATTTTGTCGATCTTGTCGGTGACATTCGAAACTGTGGTCGCAACCTGATCCGCCGCCCGACGAATATCTGCAACGACAGCGGACACATCCTCATCCATGACACGGTTGGCTGAGTCAAAGGCCCGCTCGGCGGATGTAAGGGTGGCCTTGGCGGTTTCCATGGCCGATGTGATCGACCCGAGCGTCTTGTTTGCGTTCAGGAATGTCTCTGTAACCGTAGCAAGGGTAACGCTGCCTTCTTCGGACAACACCGTCAGATGTTCAGCAAGGTTTGATGCCCGCTCTATGAATGGACGTACATCCTGCTGGATGACACGATCCGCTGTGGCCAGCGTTTCTTTGGCGCCATCCAATGCCCCTTTAGCGGACTCTGCGGCTGTCTTGATGCTTTTGAGCGTATCGGTCCCGGTTGTCAGCGTGGTTTCTGCCGTATCGGCCAACTGATCAAGTCGCTTGGTGAATGCTCCGATCTCTTTAGCGGCACCACCAAGATCTCCGGACAGTGTTTCGAAATCCGAAAGCGTTTTGTCCAGCCGTCCCGATGCCGACGCCAGATTATCCAGAATGTCCGACACGGCCTTGCGGTTCTTGTCGTCCACGATGGAATTCAGATCCTGCAGAAGGGTGATTGCCTCGTCCAATACTTTGGGTGCGCCTTCGAACAGGGATTGAATGGCGCTGCGTTTGCTTTTGATGACGCTGTCTTCGGGAAGACGTTTGGCGTTTGGTGCACCGCCAGATAGCTCGACATAGCTCACGCCAGTCACACCAAGAGATTGCAATTGCGCGATTGTGTCTTCGGTAACCGGGATGTCTGCGTCTACCTCGATCCGCACCCTGACCTTGGACGCATCGTCATCGTCGAGACGCAGCGATATGACCTGACCGACCGGCAAGCCATTGTAGCTGACGCCACCCGCGGCCGACAGGCCCGAGACATTGTCGAACAACACATCATAATAAGCGTATTGGCGGTTCACTTCGAATTTGGCCAACCACAGGAAAAAGCCAAATGCGCAGAGAATACCCGCAAGGGTGAACGCGCCGATAAGGATGTAGTTCGCTCGGGTTTCCATCGCCTCTACCTGTCCCTACCCCTTCTTTTGCGCCGCACGAGCGCGGGGGCCGGTGAAATATTCTTGTACCCAAGGATGATCTACCTTGGTCATTTCTTCAATCGGACCTTCAACCAGGACGCGTTTTTCTGCAAGTACTGCGACTCTGTCGCAAATGGCATACAGGCTGTCCAGGTCATGCGTGACCATGAAAACGGTCAGTCCAAGCGCGTGTTGAAGCTCTCCGATCAGCTCATCATAGGCAGCTGCACCGATCGGATCCAATCCAGCGGTAGGTTCGTCCAGAAACACGATTTCCGGGTCCAGAGCCAAGGCGCGGGCCAATGCTGCGCGCTTTCGCATACCCCCCGACAGTTCCGAGGGAAACTTACCGCAGCTCAACTGAGGCAGGCCGACAAGACTGATCTTGAGGCCGCCCAAAGACTGCATCAGGCTTTCGCTGAGCTTGGTGTGCTCGCGCAGCGGTGCCATCACGTTCTGCAAAACAGTCAGGGATGAGAACAGTGCGCCATCCTGAAAGGCGACGCCCCAGTGTTTTTCGATGCGCCGCCGGTCTTCCTCGGGGCCGTTCAGCACATCGACGCCAAGAACTTCGATGCTGCCGGAGGCGGGTTTGTTCAATCCCACGATCGTGCGCAGCAGAACCGACTTGCCCGTGCCCGAGCCACCAACGATGCCCAGAACCTCGCCCCGCCAAACGTCGAGGTTCAGGTTGTCATGCACGACCTGCGGACCAAATCGGTTGGTCAGATTCCGAACGCGGATCACGGCCTCGCGCTGTGCGTCGGCGTGTACAGGTTTCTGTTGGGTCGAGCCGTCCATGTCAGACCCCAACTTCTGAGAAGAAGATTGAAAACAGGGCGTCGATGGCGATCACCATAAAGATGGACTGGACAACGGATGCCGTTGTCCTTTGGCCAACGCTTTCGGCCGATCCTTTGACCTGCATGGCCTGCCAGCAGGCAATGACGCCAATGACCAGTGCAAAGAACGGGGCCTTGATCATACCGACGGCCAATTGCCAGACGCCCGTGTTTTCTTTGAGCCGCGTGATAAACATACCGGGGCTCACACCCAGATCGATCCAACTCATCAACGCGCCGCCGATCAGACCGGCCATATCAGCCACAAACCCGAGTATTGGAAGCATGATGAGCAGCGCCAGAACGCGCGGGATAACCAGAACCTCGATCGGGTCCAGCCCGAGCGTTCGCATTGCATCTATTTCTTTCTGCACCTTCATCGAGCCGATCGACGCGGTGAAGGCTGAACCGGATCTGCCCGCGACAATGATTGCGGTCAACAGAATGCCAAGCTCACGAAGCACCGAGATTGAGATCAGCTCGACCACGAAAATCTCGGCACCGAACTGTTTTAATTGTGTAGCGCCCTGAAACGCCAGAACCACCCCGATCAGAAAACCCATCAGACTGACGATGGGCAGTGCTTTAAATCCGACTTCCTCCATTTGGGAAACCAGCGCGGCGCGGCGCAGGCGCCAGGGCATGATAGCAGTGCGAAACAGCCGGTGTAGTGTAAGCCCCAGAAATCCAAGGATCGAGAGGGTGTCGCGCCAGGCCCCGACGGTTTTCTCCCCTATATGTTCGACCCAATTAACAAAGCCTCGTGGGGGTTCAGCAGTGCCGACCTCTTTGGGAATGTTTTGCGATACGGTGTCGATCAGCGCAGAATAGGCCGGATCCAGACCATGAAACGCCAGCTTGGCACCTGCCTCAGTATATCGGCGTGACATGTTGGCGATCAGCCAGGCTCCGCCGGTATCCAGCGCCTCGACTTCTGACATATCTACTGTCACGTCACCGCCGCTTGGCTGAATGTTCTCAAAGTCGGATTCCACAGCACTCAGGGATTGCGTCAGCATTTCGCCTGAAATCCTTATGCGTGTGCTGTCTCCATCACGCTCTGATGCAATCGTGGGCAATGTCATGGGCGTATCAGAGGTGAAACGATGGCCCGCTGCAATGGCTTTATGCATTTGTGCCGGGATTTCAGTTGGATGAATTGCTCAGGTGTTACAGTCCGACTTGAGCCAGTTGCAAATGTGATGCGCAAACCGGTCCGTTAGGTGTCGGACAGAGGGCATGAACTGACCTCAAAGCATTTGCGTCGACTATTTTTAATGCTATCTTATTGTCAGTTTTCTTGTTGAGTTAGTTTGGTTGTGTTCAATGGCAGATCATCACGCAAATGTTGATGTCGAAATCGGGTCAGAGCGAGGCTTTGGCTACGTCTTTACAGCAGTTTTTCTGATCATAGCTTTTTGGCCGGTTTGGGGAGGTGGCGATGTTCGCTGGATTCCTCTGGCCATCGCGGCAGTAATTCTCGCGATTACCTTCTTTGCGCCACATGTACTTCGGGTGCCGAACAGGCTGTGGTTCAAGTTCGGCATGTTGCTTGGGGCGATTGTCGCCCCAATCGTAATGTTTTTGGTTTTCATTACGACTTTTGTCCCATTCGGCATTGCGGTGCGGATTTTGGGAAAAGATCTTTTGTCTGTAAAAACAGATAGTTCCAAGAAGAGTTACTGGGTTGAGCGCGACGATCAGCCCGGCAGTATGAAACAACAGTTTTAAGATAGGGGGTACCAGACATGACCTTTGTTTCGGAAATCTGGTCGTTTATGAAAGTCAGGAAAAAATTCTGGCTGTTACCAATTCTCATTGTTTTGGGCGTCTTTGGTGGCTTGATCGTTATCAGCCAGGGTTCGGCCGTAGCACCATTCATTTACACACTGTTCTGATACCATGACGTATATTTTAGGAATATCTGCGCTGTATCATGACAGCGCAGCAGCCCTCCTGCGTGACGGCGAAATTGTCGCCGCCGCTCAGGAAGAGCGGTTTTCTCGTCGGAAACATGACCCTGGATTTCCGGAACTTGCGATTGAGTATGTTCTGCAAGAATCAGGCATTTCACTCGCTGAAGTTGATAATGTTGTCTTCTACGATAAACCGTTTCTGAAATTCGAACGATTGATCGAAACTTATATCGCGGTAGCGCCAAAAGGGTTCAATTCTTTCCGGATGGCCATGCCTGTATGGTTGCGAGAGAAGCTGTTTCTCAAGGATCTGCTGGCCAAGCAGTTGCGAAAGATGGATCCGGATTTCACGGTCGATAAACTGCTGTTCGCTGAACACCATGTCAGCCACGCGGCAAGTGCCTTTTATCCGTCGCCATTCGAAGAGGCGATCGTGCTGACTGTTGATGGTGTGGGCGAATGGGCCACGACCACGGTAGGTGTTGGTCGTGGCAATGAATTGACCATGTTGAAAGAGCTGCATTTTCCGCATTCGCTGGGGCTGCTTTATTCGGCGTTCACCTATTATACGGGATTCAAGGTCAATTCAGGCGAATACAAGGTCATGGGCCTCGCCCCTTATGGTGACCCGAAATACAAAGATCTGATCCTTGAGCATCTGGTCGACCTGAAAGAGGATGGGTCGTTCCGCCTGAACCAGAAGTACTTCAACTATACCAGCGGTCTGACCATGACCAGCAAGGCGTTGGAGGATCTGTTCGGCCATCCCGTGCGAAAGCCTGAAACCGATCAGCTGACGCAATTCCACATGGATATCGCGGCCTCGGTACAGGCGGTGACCGAAGAGATCATGCTGCGCATCACACGCGATCTGGCGCGTGAACACGGCATTCGCAATCTGTGTATGGCGGGCGGTGTCGCTCTGAACTGTGTTGCCAACGGTAAGATCCTGCGCGACGGCGCGTTTGATAACCTTTGGGTTCAGCCAGCAGCCGGCGATGCAGGGGGTGCATTGGGTGCCGCTTATGCAGCCTGGCATCAGGAGCTGAAAAAGCCCCGCAAGGTTGAGCAAGGCGATCAGATGCGCGGCGCCTATCTGGGGCCGAAGTATGAAGATGGCGACATCGCGCGCGAGTTGACCGAAGTCGGGGCGAAGTTCACGACTTATGAGAACGGCGAGATGATCGGTGAAACAGCTCAGGCGCTGGCAGATGGCAAGGCAGTCGGCTGGTTCCAGGGTCGGATGGAGTTTGGTCCGCGCGCCCTTGGAGCTCGGTCAATTCTGGGTGACCCGCGATCTGAATCCATGCAGAAAACGCTGAACCTCAAGGTCAAGTACCGCGAGAGCTTTCGCCCGTTTGCCCCGTCGGTTTTGCGCGAGGATGTCGCTGAATGGTTCGAGCTGGACGGCGACAGCCCTTACATGCTGATCGTCGCTGATGTTCAGGATCGTATTCGCCGCCAGATGACGGATGAGGAGAACGCGCTGTTCGGGATCGAAAAGCTGAATGTCAAACGGTCCGAGATTCCAGCAGTGACCCATGTGGACTATTCAGCCCGCATTCAGACAGTGCACGAACAGACCAACCCGCAGTATCACGCGCTGATTTCACGGTTCAAAGAGCTGACGGGTTGTTCTCTGGTTGTGAACACCTCGTTCAATGTGCGGGGCGAACCGATCGTATGCACGCCAACCGATGCGTTCCGTTGTTTCATGGGCACGGATATCGAGGTTCTTGCAATCGGGAACTGCCTGTTGCGCAAAGAAGATCAGGATCCGTCCCTGAAAGAGAACTACGAGACCAAATACGAGCTCGACTAAGGTCAAATTCCCACCGTTTAGCCACATGAATGGTGGGAATACCCTCTCTTGCGGTCATATGCCGACAAATATCGGTCATTGATCCAAAATATCTTGCGCGCCTTTTGTATCCGCGACACAGTCCGCCTCAGAATCGCGGGCCTTGAATCGAGGATGTCATCATGCGGCAAGCCGGAAATGTCCTGTTCATCATCATCGACCAGCTTCGGGCAGATTGTCTGACGGGGGCGCTGGCGGATCATGTCGATCTGCCAAACATGCGGGCCTTCATGGGTGAGGCGGTTACTTTCAACCGGCATTTTTCGGTCACCAACCCTTGCGGCCCCTCACGCGCATCCCTGTTGACGGGGCAATACGCGATGAACCACCGGTCTGTTCGCAACGGTACGCCGCTGCGCCACGACATACCCAACATCGCCACTGAAATGCGCAAAGCGGGATATCTACCGATGTTGTTCGGCTATACCGACACATCCGCAGATCCGCGTGCCTTTGATGCGAATGACCCGGTATTGAAAACCTATGAGAATCCGATGAACGGGTTCCACGAAGTGGTCGAGATGCGAATGGAAGAATCCTATCCATGGCAGTCGCATCTGATGCAGAAAGGGTATGAGTTTGAGAACTACTGGGACGTTTACAAGCCGGTTTCACCGAACGGAGGTGAGCCTAAGCTGAACGACCCGGCCCTCTACCGCGCCGAGGATAGTGATACCGCCTTTTTGACGGATGCATTTTTGAACGGGATTGCGGCCTATCACAAACAGAACTGGTTCGCCCATCTGACCTATATTCGCCCACACCCGCCGTTGGTCGCGCCGGCGCCTTACAATGACATGTATGATCCTGCCTCCATTCCGATGCCGGCGGGTCTGGCCTCGCCCGAGGATGAGGTCAGGGTCCATCCGTTCTTTGGGCCAACACTGGATACCTATACTGCGCGAGAATTTGTGCACGGCTTTGATGAGGTTGAGCCAACGGACGAAAACATACAGACGCTGCGGGCAATTTATCTGGGGCTGGCGACTGAGGTGGATCATCACATCGGCCGTGTTGTCCAATATCTCAAAGATAGCGGGCAATATGACGATACGCTGCTGGTGGTTACCGCAGACCATGGCGAGATGCTGGGTGATCGCCACTCATGGGGTAAGATGTCGGTTTATGACGCGGCCTATCATACGCCGCTGATAATTCGGATGCCGGGGAACCAAAGCCAGGCGGGCGCGGTGATCGATGCTCCGACAGAATCCATCGACATCACGCCGACAATTCTGGATTGGGTTGGGCAGGATATTCCGAATTCGATGGATGGCCGGTCTCTGTTGCCGCTGGTCCGGGGCGAGACGCCGGAAGACTGGCGCAATTATTCCTTCAGCGAACTGGATTTTTCCGAGCCTGAAGCCGCAACCAGATGGCAGAAGATTCTAGGCACGGGAAACAGTGACTCGTGCCTTGGGATCCTGCGCGACGACCGGTTCACCCTGGTGGAATTTGCAGCTGACCTGCCGCCGATGCTGTTTGACCATCAGGGTCAGGGAGAGCTGGAAAACGTTGCCGATAAGCCTGAGTTTACAGCGGATCTTGCGCGGCTTGGTCGCCAGATGTTGCGCCACAGGATGCGCAATATGGATCACACTCTTTCGCTATACTCGCTGACCTCTGAAGGCGCGAAATCACAGCGCAGGTATGGCTAGCTGATATTGTCAGAAGGTTTTGCCTGAAAGATGTGCCTCTAACAGCAATATCCATCCGATTGTCACGCCCGTCGACACGATGCCGATGGGCAGGACATCCTTCATGAACTGGGTGAATGTAACTTCGGTGGCACCCATTCGATCTGCCATCTGAAGCACGATGACATTGCTGGCTGCGCTGATGATGAACACGTTGCCCGCCAATGTTGATACACCGGCCAACATCATCAGGTTGGGCACTTCAAAGGACGGCAACAACTTCAGATACATGTCCACCAAGGGTACATTCGAAAAGATCTGACTGCCGAAAAAGCTGATGCCGGCCGTCACCAACGGCTCGTTCATATGTTCGCGCTCTTCACCCAGAATGGATTGCAGTGACCCGGAATCGAGCAGCGCGCCGGTTACAATGAACATTGAAACAAAGAATACAAGCGTCGGCCAGTCCAGACGTACAAAAGTCCTCACGCGTGCGCCATCAAACAAATATACGGGCAGGCAGGCGATCGCGGCGGCAACGCCCAGCGGATAACCGAAATCCGATCCTGTCGCTGCCAGAATGCTCTCGACAGTGACCAGAACAACCAAAACAGCAATGGCCAGAAGGACAGGCCATTGCGTGCCTTCGGTGGTGTCTGTCATGTCGGTAGACCCGCCCTCTGGTGTTGTCACCACCATTCGCTTGGAAAGCCACAGCGCGCTGCCGCCAAGACAGATAAGGGTTGGAACGATCAGCCAGTGAACAAAGGTCACCATGGGTGCTGGTACTACGCCACTGGCGGCGATCAGCAGATTTTGCGGATTGCCAATCGGCGTTGTCATGCTGCCGATGGTTACCGCTACACAAAGGGCGATCAGAAAGGTGCGCTGATCTGCACCGGTCTGATGTGCCAGCATCAGTGCGATCGGAGTTCCGATAATTGCGGCGGCATCGTTCGTTAGTATGGCTGCAACAAGTGCAAACAACATCATGAACGCGACCAAAGAAATACCGGGGGTGCGCCAGCCCACCATCCAGCCCGCGATGCGGTGCGAGATGCCGTTTTCATACAACGCGCGACCTATGGAAAAGACCGAAAAGAGGTACAGCATGACGTTCCAGTCAATCGCGTCCAGCGCTGTTTTGGGTGTTATGGTTCCCGTTGCTATCAGAACAAACGCGCCTGCCGTCATCACGTGCCAGATTTTCAGAAATGAGGGCAGCCATTCGCGTATCGCGATAAGCGTGAAGACGGCAATCGAAACCGCAAGGCTGAATGACACGAGGTTCTCTCCGGCTTGTTGTTGAAGGTTACGGGGTCTCCGGGCTTTCGCCGCTGTTCTGATCGTGACGCGCGTGTTGGGCGGTCTCGGGCATTAGGGTTGCAAAGATCAGGGCGCCCAGCAGTGAAACGCCTGCCAGGAAGTAAAAGGCGGTATCGTAACCGCTTAGCTGTACAATTTCTTCAGCGATCAGGTTGCTTGCTGATGCACCGACACCGACCAACGCCGCCAACGCACCCTGCGCCACGTTAAAGCGCCCGGTTCCTTTGGTCACATCCGACACGATCAGCAGAAACAGCACTGCAAAGATACCGTTTGCTACCCCGTCCAGAGATTGGATTGCCACCAGCGCCACTGAGTTATCTGTCAACGTATAGAGCACAGCGCGGATTGGCAGGATCGAAAACGCGAGCAGGAACAGGGGTTTGCGCCCCCAGCTATCAGCAGTGCGACCGCACAGGACCGCCATCCCGATCATGATGAACTGGGCAGAGATAATACAGGCCGACGTAAATGCGATCCCTGATTTGGTGTCGCCGCCGCTGGCCACCTTTTGACTGACCAGGGGCAGCATGCTGGCATTTGCGCAATGAAACAGGACAATGGATGCGCCAAAAATGATCAGTCGTTTGTCGCTGAGGATCGTGGCAAATCCGCTGGGCTTTTCCTGACCGGTACTGTCCTCAGCCACGCCACCGCGCGCTGCTTCGTGATCGATCTGCGATGGCTTGATCAAAAGTGTGCAGCCGATCATGCCGACGCACATAACCGAGATCAGTACGAACACCCCGTCAACGAAACCTGCCAATGCGAGACCGGCGGCAATTCCCGCTGCGGCGACATTGCCGGCGTGGTTCCACGCCTGATTGGCACTGGTTTGCCGCGTAAAAGCCTCCCGGCCAACCACACCCAGTGTAATCGCGGCAATCAACGGCCCGAGGAAGGCCAACGCCACACCCATCGTGGTCTGGGCACCGTAGATGGCATATTTCTGGTCAGAGATGACAAGAGTTAGCGCGGCCACTCCGACCGCCGTAACACATGCGATCATCAAGCCACGTTTCGCATCGGTCCAGTCGATCAGCGCCCCGGCCGGGGTCTGTGCCAGAACGGTTACGATGGACCCAAGTGCAAGTGCAAAGCCGATGCTTTGCGGCGACCAGTGCAACTGCGCCAGCAGATAAATTGCCAGATACGGCCCAAACCCTGCGGTGACGTCGCCTGCAAAGAAGTTTACACCCAGCAGGGGCCGGTTTAGTGCCTTGGTTCCTTGCTTTGCCGTGTTGCCGTCTATCAAAAACTCTCGCGCAAAACGAACGCCTCCTGCCCGGTGCGTCAGCCAACCGCACAAGATACTTTGCGCGTGTCAGCGTGTGTCCATACTGTGGCTTACTTTCGGAAACCAAACAACCCAGGCGGGATTTGGGTGGCTTGCGCTTATCGAGAAGAGGTTGAATACGCCCGTCTGATGATCCTGCTGTGATCTTGATCGCCAGACATAACAAAGTGGGTTAGGGCTTTGCTTTTGCTCGACACTGTTCGCTAACACAATCTACGCCTCCGGGTTCCGGCGGCATGATGCCATAAACTTTCTGATATTCGGATAATTCTAGACAAACCGGATACTTAGGGTATCGTGACCTCAAAGATTTCCTGTTCTGATTGAATTGGGCCGGACGGGCGGCTCGGAATTCCAGAGAACGGTACGGTGTTTCTGGTGTTCTGCCTGCCCACAAGTTCGGCGCGTTCCGAGCCTGAATGTGGGAGGTGGGCAATGATTGATTGGTTTGTGAATATTCTGCGAACCTATCCTGAACTGGCGGTGTTTCTGGCTATCGGTATTGGGTTTCTGGTGGGGCCATGGAAGTTCATGGGATTCAGCCTGGGGTCGGTCACCGGTACGCTGCTGGCGGCGGTAGTGATAGGCCAGGCACATATTGATATCGATTCAGCCGTCAAATCGACCTTTTTTATCATGTTCATCTTTGCCGTCGGTTATGGCGTTGGTCCGCAATTCATGCGCGGCCTCAAGGTTGATGGCGCGCGAGAGGTATTCTTTGCGCTCAGTGTTCTGGCCTTGTGTCTGATCGTCCCGCTCATATCCGCCAAGATTGCCGGGTTGGAACTCGGTTATGCTGCGGGTTTCTATGCCGGATCTCAGACTATCTCTGCTGCCATTGGTGTGGCGACTGATCAGATCAATCAGCTGGGGCTACCTGCGGATGAAGCGCAGAAATATGCGAACCAAATTCCTGTCGCGTATGCGGTGACCTATATATACGGAACAATCGGTTCCGCGATTATCCTTGCCAAAATCGGGCCGCGGCTGATCGGGGTCGATCTGGTGGCAGCCTGTAAAGAATATGAGGCCAAGCTGGGCGGTGCTTCCGCTGTCGAGACTGGCGACGGCATCGTCTCAGCCTATCGCGCGATCGAAGCGCGCGCTTTTGAAATTCCGGACGGCAGCGATCTGCTTGGAAAGCCGGTCAAGGACCTGCTGCCGGGTGTTCGGATATACGCCGAACGTCTGCGCCGCGATGGCAAGATTATCGAGGTTGACGCCGACACAGTATTGCAAGCCGGTGATGTCGTGATGTTTTCTGGCCGTCGCGGTGATCTGGTTGGGTTGCTGGAAACGAGCCTGAAAGAGGCGGATGCACCCGAATTGCTGAGCATTCCGTCGGAAAAACTGGATGTCCTGATTACAAACAAGGACCTGCACGGTAAAACGCTAGAAGAGTTGGGCAAGCTGCCGGTCGCGCGCGGGGTCTATGTCTCAAAACTGTCGCGCAACATGCTGGAATTACCTCTCTTGCCCGGCACCGAGGTGCACCGCGGCGATATCCTGACGATCCTTGGCAGCAAGCGACATGTCGAAGCGGCGATTGCCGAGATCGGCTATGCGGATCGTCCTGTCGACACGACTGATCTGGCCTTTGTCGGATGGGGTATTTTCATCGGTGGGTTGATTGGCACGCTGGCGATCATGATGGGTGGTTTCCCCATCAGCCTGTCGACGACCGGGGGCGCGCTTTTGGCGGGTCTGGTGCTGGGCTGGCTGCGCACGGTGCATCCGACCTTTGGCCGTATTCCTGCGCCTTCCCTGTGGTTGATGAACACCCTCGGGCTGAACGTATTCATTGCTGTTGTCGGTATATCGGCAGGGCCGGGGTTCGTGGCCGGTTTGCAGCAGGCGGGCATCGCTTTGCTGCTCTGGGGGATCGTGGCGACTTCGCTGCCAATGATCTTTTCGGTTTATGTCGGGCATTACGTGTTCAAGTTTCACCCGGCCATTCTGTTTGGTGCCTGTGCAGGTGCAAGGACGACAACAGCCGCGCTGGGTATGATTCAGGAGGCCGCGCAGAGCCGCATTCCTGCCCTTGGTTACGGAATGCCCTATGCCATCGGCAACACGCTGCTGACCATCTTTGGTATGGTCGTTGTTTTGATATTGAGCTGATTTGGAGAGGTTTGACCAATGGACAGATTAAAGCTGCACGACTACG
Source organism: Ruegeria arenilitoris (assembly GCF_013030265.1). Lineage (GTDB taxonomy): Bacteria > Pseudomonadota > Alphaproteobacteria > Rhodobacterales > Rhodobacteraceae > Ruegeria > Ruegeria arenilitoris_E. The sequence continues at coordinate 93,502 of NZ_WPZQ01000005.1, read as the reverse complement.
AAGCGCTTAGCCCGTTTCAGATCAAAGATGAACTGATCCAGCTGGCTTCGGCCGAAGCGAGAAAGTCCAACAGCGCTTTCCTGAACGCAGGTCGCGGGAACCCGAATTGGGTGGCGACTCGCCCGCGCGAGGCCTTTTTTGCGCTGGGGCAATTCGCAGTTACTGAATCCAAACGTGTCATGAACCATCCTGCCGGAATTGGCGGTATGCCAGCAATGGCCGGTTGTCACGATCGGCTGCAGAAATGGGCCAGCGCCAATGCAGATATGCCGGGCACTGACACATTGATTGAAGTGGTCGCCCATGCGATCTCGGCCTTTGATTTTGATCCCGATGAGTTCGTGCACGAGCTGACGGATTCGATCATCGGCGACAACTATCCCGTGCCGGACCGTATTCTGAAGCACAACGCCGTCATTGCACATGAATACCTGATGTGGGCCATGTGTTCGGGGCGCCGACCAGACATGCAGTTCGATCTGTTTGCGGTCGAAGGCGGCACAGCCGCTATGTGCTATATCTTCAAGACGCTAAAAGCCAACCGGTTGTTGAACCCCGGAGATACCATTGCGCTTTGCACGCCGATCTTCACGCCCTATCTCGAAATGCCCGAGCTTGAGGATTACAGCCTTGAGTCCGTACATGTCGAAACGGATGAGGAAGATGGTTTTCAGCTGACTGATGCGGCGGTTGAAAAGCTCAAGGATCCCAAGGTCAAAGCGTTCTTTCTGGTCAATCCCGGCAATCCGTCCTCGGTCGCATTGAATAAACCTTCGCTGGAAAAGCTTGCCGATCTTGTCGAAAATCACCGGCCTGATCTGATCGTGCTGACAGATGATGTGTACGGCACCTTCGTGCATGATTTTACATCCGTCATGGGGTATGTGCCCCGCAACACCATCGGAGTGTATTCCTATTCCAAGTACTTTGGCTGCACCGGTTGGCGGCTTGGGGTCATCGCCGTCGCACAAGATAACATCTTTGACCTCAAGCTGGCTGATCACCCCGAGGATATCAAACAGAAGCTGGATAAGCGCTATGGCACACTCAGTCTGACACCGCGCGACATTAGGTTCATCGACAGGTTGGTTGCCGACAGCCGGGATGTCGCCTTGAACCATACTGCGGGTCTGTCCCTGCCGCAGCAGATGATGATGACGCTGTTCTCGCTGTGCGAGTTGGTGGATACCAAGAAAGCCTATCAGACTGCCTGTATGGAACTGGTACATCGCCGGTTCAAAATGCTGACCGAGGCGATGGGGATCGAGGTGGATGCAGGCGAAAACTACGACGCCTATTACGGCATTATCGATTTCGAGTTCTGGTTGCGCAAATATGTTGGTGAGGATGTCGTCGACTGGATCAAGCAGAACGTTCATCCGCTGGATATCGCGTTCAAGCTGGCCGAAGACTATGGCATCGTTCTGTTGAACGGCAGCGGCTTTGACGCGCCTGGCTGGTCTGCGCGGGTGTCGTTCGCCAATCTTCCGGACGAGGCCTATTCCCAGATCGGGCGCGCGGTCCGTTCGGTCGCACGGGGATATGTAGAAGCTTATCGCGCTTCGCAGGGTAAACCTCTGCACGGCTAACTGGCCCTCGATAAGTCACAGGCAGAACCCTGCCTGTGACATCGAAGTTGTTGCGTTTTTCGACTTTATTGATAAACCCGAGTGAATCTGAATCATCGGGAAAAATTATCTATAAAATGTCGGCTACATCGAACACCTGGACGCGCGAAACTGCGCAGGCAATTCACGACCTGCCGCTGATGGATCTTCTTTACCGGGCTCAAACCGTTCATCGCGAGAACTTTGATCCCAACAAGGTACAGATGTCCCGATTGCTCTCAATCAAGACAGGGGGTTGCGCTGAGGATTGTGCTTATTGTTCGCAATCTGCCCGCAACGGCTCCAAGCTCAGCGCGTCAAAGCTGATCGAGGTTGAACGTGTTCTGAGCGAGGCGCGCAAAGCCGCCGCTTCGGGGTCGACCCGGTTCTGTATGGGTGCTGCCTGGCGCGAGCCCAAGGCCCGCGACATGGATGCGCTGGTTGCCATGATCGAAGGCGTCAAGGCGATGGGCATGGAAACCTGCATGACGCTGGGGATGCTGGATGACAATCAGGTGGTTCAGTTGCGGGATGCCGGGCTCGACTACTACAACCACAATATCGATACTTCGGAACGGTATTACCCCGAGGTGATCACAACCCGTACTTTCGCCGACCGGATCGATACGCTGAACCGCGTTCGCGAGGCGGGCATGAAGGTCTGTTCCGGCGGTATTCTGGGCATGGGTGAAAACGGCGAAGACCGGATCGACATGTTGGTGACCCTGGCCAATCTGCCCGAAGCGCCAGATTCGGTTCCGATCAACATGCTGATGCCACAGGCAGACACCCCTCTGGCTGATGCCAAGCCTATTGAGCCCATTGAGTTCGTTCGCATCATCGCGTTGGCCCGGATCATGATGCCAAAGTCCCATGTACGTCTGTCCGCTGGCCGCAGCGACATGAGCGACGAGATGCAGGCGATGTGTTTCTTTGCCGGCGCAAACTCGATCTTTGCAGGCGATACGCTGCTGACAGCTGAGAACCCCGAAGAAAGCAGCGATGCGCTGCTGTTCGCCAAATTGGGTATTCAGCCTATGGAACCTGAATCCGAAGCGTGCCTGAAGGCTGCCGAATGACAGCCACTGCAAGGCTGGACCGGGCGTTGGATGTGCTGAAAACACGCCATCGCCTGCGTCAGCTTGCACCCCGTCAGGGGCTGGATTTCGCGTCAAACGACTATCTTGGCCTCGCCGGTTCGGATCTGATGCGTCAAGCCGCGCAGGACGCGCTAGCTAGGAAGGTTCCATTGGGTTCGGGTGGCTCGCGACTATTGCGTGGCAACCATCCCGAGCATGAGCGGTTGGAGGCCGAAGCAGCGGCGTTCTTTGGTGCCGAAGCAGCCCTGTTCATGGGCGGTGGCTTTCAGGCCAACCAAGCGATCTTCTCAACACTTCCCGCTGCGGGCGATTTGATCCTGCATGATGAGCTGGTCCATGCCAGTGCGCATGAAGGGATGCGATTGGGGCGAGCGCAAACTCTCGCTTTTCCACATAACGACGTTAGCGCAGCGCGTCAGGTTCTGGCGGACTGGCGGGCCAGTAATGACGGTCAGGTCTGGATTGCTGTGGAAAGCGTGTATTCCATGGAAGGTGACCTTGCACCTCTGGCTGAACTGGCGGCTTTTGCCCGCTCCGAAAACGCTGTGCTGGTCGTGGACGAGGCCCACGCAACAGGTGTTTTTGGGCCTCAGGGGCAAGGGTTGGCCCATGGGTTGGATGCCGAGGTTCTGACCTTGCATACATGCGGAAAAGGATTGGGTGTCAGCGGTGGTTTGATCTGTGGTCCAAAGCCCATGATTGATACCCTGATCAACCGGGCGCGTCCGTTCATATTCGCCACTGCCCCGTCCCCGTTTGATGCGGCCCTGGTTCGCGCTGCGATCAAAGCACTGCATGAAAGTCATGCGCTGACAATTCACGCCCGGGATCTGATGGCCCATGCGCATTCCGAGGCGCAGCGCCTATGTGGACTGGGCGGTTTTCAAAGCCAGATTATGCCCGTGATCGTTGGTGCCGATGAACCAACCATGAGGCGTGCCGAACAATTGCAGGAGCTTGGTTTTGACGTAAGAGGCATCCGCCCGCCAACCGTCCCGCGAGGCACATCGCGCCTGCGCGTGTCGATCACGGGCAATGTTACAAACGACGCCATTACGGCCCTGTTTCAGGCCATCGCCAACCAGCAAACGGATACCCAATGACCGCGTTGATCGTGACCGGAACCGATACCGGAATAGGCAAGACAATCTTCTCAGCCGGGCTGACCGCAGCTCTGGGTGCGCAGTATTGGAAACCGGTTCAATCCGGTCTGGAGGACGCAACCGACAGCCAGATCGTGGCAGAGCTGTCCGGTCAGCCGGTGCTGCCGGAAACCTACCTGTTGGATATGCCAGCATCGCCCCATCTTTCGGCCGAGGATATGGGTGTCGAGATCGATCTGGATCGACTGACATTGCCTGAGGTTGATGGCCCTTTGGTGGTCGAAGGGGCAGGGGGGATCATGGTGCCGCTCACCCGACAGGCCTATTACCTCGACCTTTTTGCCAGATGGAAGGCTCCGGTGATCCTTGTGGCGCGCACCGCGCTGGGGACAATCAACCACACGACCCTGTCATTGATGGCATTGCGCAATGCCGGTTGTCCGGTGGTTGGTGTTGCCTTTGTCGGCGCGGCTGAGCCTGATGTTGAAGAGACCATCATCCAGATGTCCGATGTTCCGCATCTGGGGCGCTTGGACATGATCGACAATCTGAACAGCGCAACCCTCACACAGGCGTTTCAGGCCATCGACATGGATAAAATCCGGAGTGCCCTGTGACACCGCTGGAGTTTGACGCAAGCCATTTGTGGCATCCCTACACGAACGTGGCCGATCCCGGCCCGATGCATCTGATCGATCGGACCGAAGGTGTTTACCTGTTCCGCGAAGATGGTACGAAAATGATCGATGCCATGTCGTCTTGGTGGTGCACGATCCACGGTCATCGTCATCCGGCGATCGTGTCAGCGATGCAGCAGCAGCTGGAGCAGATGCCCCATGTCATGTTCGGCGGGCTGACCCACAATCCTGCGATCGAGCTTGGGCAAAAGATGGTGTCGATGCTGCCCGAAGGTCTGGACCGGATTTTCTACTGCGACAGTGGTTCGGTCTCGGTCGAAGTCGCGATGAAGATGGCCGTGCAATACCAAATGGCTCATGGGCGGGCCGGTAAAGTCGAATTTGCCACCATTCGGGGCGGCTATCATGGCGACACGTGGAAGGCGATGAGCGTTTGCGACCCGGTCAACGGGATGCATGGCCTGTTTCGGGGCGCCTTGTCGATCCAGCACTTCCTGCCGCGTCCTCTGGTTCGGCTGGGTGATGACTGGATTGATGATGGTGTTCAGAACGGGTTGGCCGCGCTTGAGCAGTTATTGAAGGAAAAGGGCGATCAGATCGCGGCACTTATCCTTGAGCCCATCGTGCAGGGCGCCGGTGGTATGTATTTCTATCGCCCCGATTGGCTGCGTGGGGCGAAATCACTGTGCGACGCGCATGATGTTCTGATTATCTTCGATGAGATCGCCACTGGCTTTGGTCGAACCGGGCGCCTGTTCGCCATTGATTATGCGGGGATCACGCCGGATATCATCTGTTTGGGTAAGGCGCTGACTGGCGGCCACATCTCCTTTGCCGCGACGGTCACAAGCAGGAAAGTAGCCTACGGCATTGGCGACAGCGAGGCAGGTGTGTTCATGCACGGCCCGACCTATATGGCGAACCCGCTGGCTTGTGCGGCGGGCATCGCAAGCCTTGGCCTACTGGAAGATGGCGATTGGCAAGCACGCGTTGCTGAGATCGAGGCCCAGATGACCACTGAGCTTGCGCCAGCCCGGGATTTGCCCGGTGTTGCAGATGTTCGGGTGCTCGGCGCGATTGGCGTGATTGAAATGAAAGACACCGTTGATCCCGGCATCGCCCATCAGCGTGCACCTGAAACCGGTGTCTGGCTTCGACCCTTTGCGCACAACATCTATTGCATGCCGCCTTACATTATCTCTCCGGATGACGTGAGCCGTGTCACGGCAGCGATGGTCGCACTCGCAAGGGGGGATGGATGAGACGGCATTGGCTGGCGCGCGAAGGCGGGTCTGAACTGGCCCTTGTTTTTGGCGGGTGGGCCCTTGGGCCTGCGCCGTTCGCCTTGCTCAGCGGGTCAGGGGATGTGCTGGTCGTAGATGATTTTCGCGACCTTGCGGATGAGTTGTCTGAAACCAGTAGCTACGATCAGGTGCGACTGTTGGCTTATTCTTTTGGTGTTGCATCCGCTGCGCATTGGCTGACGTCTGTGCTCCTGAAACCTTCGCAGCTGGTGGCGGTGAACGGGACACTGTTTCCGGCTGATGTCGAACGGGGCATTCCCCCTGAAACTGTTGAGGCCACGGCTGACGGATTGACTGACGCCAGCTTTGCCCGGTTTTGCCGGCGTGCCGGTTTGAATGGTACGCCCCCGGCATTGGATATCGCTGCCGCTCAGGATGAACTTAGGGCGATCGCCCAACGTGGTACGGCACCTGACACACAATTCGACCGTATCTGGATCGCCAAACGGGACAGGATTATCCCCACTAAATCGCAGGAAACGGCGTGGCACGCGCAGGCAGAACGGGTTCGGTTGATTGATGCCCCTCATCAGCCGTTTCTTGCTGGCCAAAGCTGGAAGGAGTGGTTCGCATGAACGTCATGACGTCCGCGCGTGTACAGCGCAGCTTTAGCCGCAGTTTCCAGAGCTATCATGATTCAGCAGGTCAGCAGGCCCGGATCGCGCAGCAACTGGCGCAACGCCTGTCCGATCTGGGTGCACCCAATTCATACAGTTCTGTTTTCGAGATCGGGTGCGGGACCGGGCATCTGACCGAAGCGCTGCATCAGCATTTCAGTCTGGAAAACGTCATCCTGAACGACCTGATGCCCGAAGCCATCGAAACAGCCCATCTATGGGGTGCTGAGTATAGATCCGGGGACATTCGCAATGTAGCCTGGCCGGTGCAGCAGGATTTGATTGTATCGACATCGACGATTCAATGGCTGGATATACCGCAGGATGTAGTGGCCGACGCAGCTCGGTCTCTCGCCCCTGGGGGTTGGTTGGCGATTTCAGGATTTGGGCAGGATCAGTATGCTGAGCTTGTGCATCTTGGCTCGGGCTCGAGGGCGCCGGGTCTGTGTGGACCCGATGTTCTGGCTCAGGCTTTGAAGGCTGCCGGAGACGAGATGGAAATCGTGGACCTTTGGCAGGAACGTCGCAAGTTGTGGTTCGACACCCCTCAGCATGTACTCCGCCATTTGCGGAAAACGGGTGTGAATGGCCGCGCGGCCCAAGTTTGGACGCGTTCCACGCTGGCCGCGTTCTGTGAGGACTACAATCGAGCGTTCGCCACGCCGCAGGGCGTATCGCTGACCTATCACCCGGTCTGGGTGATCGCGCGCAAAAGACCCTAGGGGCCAACAGGTCGCATCCGTTCCCTCTACACCTGCATCAGATCTGATGTTACGCATATGTCCCGGGGAGAAACGATTTGGACATAAGCGAACAGCGTATAAAGGCGATGACGACCGCCGGTTTGAACCTGATCGGTCAGGCGCTGTCGATCTATGACAGTCAGTTGCGGCTGGTTGTCAGTAACCTTCGCTTTCAGGAAATGTTCGATCTGCCCGACAAGCTCGTGCAGCCCGGGGCGTCGTTTCACGACACGATTCACTTTCTGGCCAGTCGCGGAGAATACGGTGACGATCAGAATGTCGATGAGATGGTCGATGTCCGTGTCGAACAGGCGTTGGCGTTCGAGCCGCATTATATGGAACGCGTCCGTCCGAACGGGCAGGTTATTTCGATCGAAGGTGCGCCATTGCCCGCTGGTGGATGGGTTGCGGTTTACACTGATATTACTGGTACAAAACGGGCTGAAGAACTGCTGCGCGCCCGGTCCGAAGAACTGTCCGGTCAGCTTTTGAGCCATGCAGAAGAGTTGTCGGCAACAAACCGGAAACTGGCCGCCACAATCACGGCGCTGGAAGAAGCCAAGCGGCAGCTGACCGAGATCGAAGCGCGGACGCGCATGACGACCGAGATGATGCCGGCACATATTGCCCATCTGGATGCCAGTGGTCGCTATGATTATTCCAATCGCCGCCTGAGTTCCGTGATGCCGGGCCGACCGTCCGAGATTCTGGGTCTGCATATTTCCGAAGCTCTTGGTGCCGCGGCCTTCGACAGGGTGGAGCCGCATCTGGAACGGGCCTATTCCGGCCAGCCTTCGGTTTTCGAGTTCACCGAGGATCAGGATTCTCGCCGTATCCGGGTCTCGTTCACTCCCGATGAGCAGGGTGGTGTATATGTGATGTCGGTCGATATTACCGAAGAGACGCAAGCCCGCGTCGCATTGCAGCAGACACGCAGGCGCGCCATGGCCGCCCAGATGACCAGCGGGCTGGCTCATGACTTTTCGAATCTTTTGACCATCATTCTTGGGATGCAGGCCAAGCTGGACCGGATGAACCTGCCCGATGATGCGGCCGAGCTCGTTTCGGCCACCCAACAAACCGCTCGGCGCGGGGGGCAACTGTTGAACCGGATCGCTGATATGACGGGCAACAGAACGCCCCATCCACAGGCAACGGACATGAAGGCGCTGTTGGAGGATTTGCGGATTCTGGCAACCCCCTCTCTGCCGCGCGGTGTGGGGCTTTCGGTGGTAAACACACTTCCGGATGGGGCATTGATGCTGGATCCGGGGATGGTGCAGGATGCGTTGTTGAATCTGGTACTCAACGCTCGCGACGCCTGCGGGCCATCCGGTCAGATCACCATCAGCGCCCACGCAATTGGCAACATCTGGATCGAAATCACCGTCTCAGACACCGGCCCGGGATTTTCGTCCGAGGCATTGAAGAAAGCGCTGAACCCATTCTTCACAACCAAGGGCAGTGATGGCTCAGGGCTGGGACTGCCGATGGTCTATGATACTGTCAAGCTGGCAGGCGGAGATCTGAACTTGCGCAATACTCCGTCGGGTGCGTCCGTGGTGTTGCGCTTGCCCTATCGACCGGCACCTCCGGTACGCGAAGGATTGGTGTTGCTGGTTGAGGATAACGATGAACTGCGCAGCCAGTTCCGCGATATGCTTATCGAACTGAGCTGCTCGGTGATCGAGGCAACTTCGGTCGATGAGGCACTGGCCCTGACCAAGGATATCGGTGATATCGGGCTTGTGCTGTCGGACATCCGCCTGGAGGGTGCGGGGACGGGTATCGATCTTGTCGAGAAACTGAACCATTCCGTACCCTGTATCCTGATGACCTCGCTGCCCCATGACGACCCGTTGTATCGGCGCGCGCTTGGCCTTGCGCCGGTGCTGCAAAAGCCGTTTACCGGTACGCAATTGTCTGCCCTGATCCGAACCGAGGCTGCCTGATGACCCAACCGCTGGTGACCATCCTTGACGATGAGCCTGAAATACGCCGGATTCTGACTGATGCACTGGAAGAGGCCGGCTTTCGTACACAGAGCTTTGCCCGCGCGCGAGAATTCGAAGCCTCACTCAAGCGCGTGACACCCGATGTCTGTCTGGTTGACCTGTCTTTGCCGGATACGGATGGTTTGGCACTGGTTCACCGTCTGGCGTTGGAGCAAGGGGCGGCGGTGATCATCATTTCGGGGCGTGCACAGGTTCAGGACCGGGTGACCGGGCTGGAGCTTGGAGCGGATGATTACATCACCAAACCCTTTGATCCGGCCGAAGTAGTGGCGCGTATCCGTGCGAGGTTACGTTCACCAAAAGCGCAGGCGCAAAGCTCGGAAACAGCAGGATTTAACGGCTGGACGGCCCATTTTGATCGCTATGTGCTGGAAGATGAGAGCGGCGCCGAAACCACGTTCAGCCACGCTGAAGGTGAGGTGTTGCGATTGTTCCTCGAAAGCCCGAAACGTCTGATCAGCCGGGCCCAGATGCAGGAAATGCTGGGCGGTGCCGCAGGGGAAAGCTTTGATCGGGCAATGGATGTACGTATTTCCCGATTGCGGACCAAGCTGGGTGAAGATCCCAAAAACCCTCAGTTAATCAAGACGATATATGGGGCTGGTTACATATTTTTGGGAGAAGTTGTGTGGCGCTAGAAGCGACGGATTACTTAACTGCTGAGGGCCAGAGCGTGTGTTAATGGTCATGTATCCTCCTATTCTTTGCAGGCCCTCTGGAATCTTGCGCTCGTCCCGCATAACTAGGCGCAACCCGTCTTTTGCGTTGAGTCCAATTCGTTGTGGAACTTTCGGCGTGTGACAGACATGGCCGTGACAGGTTAATAATGATGAGATTTTGGAGAACGGAATGATCAGGAAAGCCTGGACGAAATGGCGATCCGGCTATATCGGCCGTTTGGTAGGTGACAGTATCCGTGGTCAAGGGTGGCTGTACGGTATCGCGATGGTTGCGATGGCCGTTGTTGCTGGTACAACTGCGGGCACCGCCTGGATGATGGAAAACATCGTCGATGCCATGACCAACCCAGATATGCGGTCTCAGGTACACCTGATCGCGTTGGGTGTGGTTGCGCTGTTTTTCACCAAAGCGGTCGCTTCATACATACAGTCTGTTTTTCTGGCGCGTGCGGGTAACCGTATCATCGCGGTGCAGCAAGAGAACGTGTATCGAAAGCTGCTTCGGCGCGGTGTTGACTTCTATTCCAAGGTTGAGTCCTCGGAACTCCTGATGCGCGTGACCTATGGAGCACAGGCCGCGCGGCAGTTGGTTGACGTGATCGTGACCAGTTTCGTACGCGACGCCCTTACCCTGGTGGGTCTCGTTTTCGTCATGGTCTATCAGCAACCCGTTCTCTCGGTGCTGTTCTTCGTCGTTGGCCCGATTGCGTTGCTGAGCGTGCGTTACTTGCTGAAAAGCGTACGAAAAATCATGCAGTCCAACCTCAAGTCACTGGCTGAGATCATCCGTGTGCTTCAGGAAACTTCGGGTGGGATCAAGGTCATCAAAGTGTTCGCGCTGGAAGGTCACATGACCGAGCGCATGGATGAGGCGATCCTTGCGGTAGAAAAGCGTTCCAACGACATTGCCAAGTTGCAGTCTGTTGCCAGCCCCCTGATGGAGTTTCTGGCCGGACTTGCCGTGGCCGGGGTTCTTGTGGTCAGTACGATGGGAATCGCGGGGTCGGAACCACCGACAGCAGGTCAGCTGATGTCATTCATCACAGCGCTTTTGATGGCCTACGAACCGGCAAAGCGTCTGTCACGCATGCGTGTTGTCATCGAAACCGCGCTGGTGCCGATTGGGATGATGTTCGAACTTTTGGACGAAGAAGATCCGATGCGTGAAAGCACGGAGCCAAAACAGCTGCGCTCGGGCCCGGGTGAAATCCGGATGCACAACGTGACATTTGGTTATCAGGGATCGTTGCCCGTCATCAAAGATATGAATTTGACCTTCGAGGCAGGTAAAACCACTGCTCTTGTGGGGCAATCAGGTGGCGGCAAATCCACGATCTTTGGGTTGATCATGCGGTTTTATGATCCTGACGAGGGGTCTGTTGAAATTGATGGTCAGGATTTGCTTGATGTGAGCTTTGCATCGCTGCGGCGGAAAATATCCTATGTGGGTCAGGATACTTTCCTGTTTTCGACCAACGTGATGGAAAACCTGCGTTTTGCGCGCCCTGATGCGACAGACGAAGAGGTGAAGGCCGCGGCGCGCGCGGCGCATGCGCATGATTTCATCAGTGAATTGCCGGAAGGTTACGACACAGAGGTTGGAGAGAATGGCGCATTCCTGTCCGGCGGTCAGAAGCAACGTCTGGCGATTGCGCGCGCTATTCTGCGGAATGCAGAAATTCTGCTGCTTGATGAGGCGACAAGCGCGTTGGATGCCGAATCCGAGTCTCTGGTCAAAGAGGCTCTGGATAAGCTGACAGAAAATGTCACCACGATCGTGATTGCGCACCGTCTGTCAACGATCCTGGAAGCGGACCGAATTATGGTTGTGCAGGATGGTGAAGTTATCGAACAGGGCAACCTTGAGGAGCTGATGGAAGAGAATGGCAGTTTCCGAAGCCTGTTCGATCAGCAATTCAAGACACCTGCTGCCTGACCGGAATTAGGCGGTTTCTGGGATCAATTCATCCTGCAGCGGCAGCATCAAAGCTGCCGCTTCTACATGTCTGATGACAGTCATTCTCTATTAGATGTGTCGGTCTCACGCTTGCGCTGGCGCAGATAGTACCAAGACCCGGTTCGGCACTGCGTTGGTCTACTCAGTTACAAATCCGTAAAACCCTTCAGATGTTCTGTAGAAAATATTCTCCCACTGAGTATCGGGAACGAGGGCAGTGTATCTTGATATGAGTTCTGCATAGGTCGAGGACAGGCTGTCGACCGGAAAGTTTGAGCCGAACATGCAGCGCTCAGGATCGAACTGGGACAGGCAGGTTTCAACAATTACTCTGACATTGTCCGCTGACCAGTCGTGATCAAACATACCAAGCCCGGAAAGTTTGCAAAAAACCTGAGGCATCGAAGACAGGTTTTGCAGCGCTATGGCCCACGTATCCAGGCCATCTTCCGATCGATCATGCGGGGAGCCGGTGTGGCATAAAGCGATTTTTGTTCGGGGCGCGCGCTCCAATACCCGGGCAGTCTGTTCCATCAGTTCCGGCAATAGCTGCAGATCGAATGAAAGGCCCCGCTCACCCAACTCTCTGAGACCGGCCAGAAACTTTGGGTTTTCCAGCAGATCATTCGTACCTGATTTCGCGTCCTCACCTGGCGACCGACCGATGATCTGCCGTACGCCGCGTACCGATGAAAGCGATTGCAGGCGGTCCAGCTGGTCAGGCAGATCATCCGAGGTCAAGTCGCAATAAGCGACCTGCGCCAGAGGCCAATCCGGGTACTGATCGGCCACAGATTGGACCCACTTGGCCTCGGCCCATGGGTCCGCAGCGCCAACCTGAATGTGAACTGATGCCTTGAAACCGTATGCTTCGGCATCCTTTCGGAACTCGGGAAGAAGATAGTCTCGCTGGATCGGAGTTGGGTCCCCAAAAAACCGGGGTGTGCCAGTTTCCATCAACCACGGATAGTGGACTGCGTTCAGGTCCCACAGATGATGATGCGCATCGATCCTCATGGCGTTTCAATCCCGGTAGTCCGTTCAAGGATATCGACACCCTGCTGTTTCCAGAAATGCAGCAGATCTATAAAGATCCAGTTTTCGGCCAACTTGTCACCGCCCCTGCGATAGATATCAATCACGCGAAACTCGCCCGCCTTTCCGGTCGCGGGCATGCCCATGAAGCCGCCAGTTGGTGCTGCAGTGAAATTCGGCCAGCCAAAAAAACCGCCATAATGCCCTTCGGCCATACGGCAGATGTGATTGGTTTTTGACCTATCCTTAAAAGCCGCACGGAAGGGGCCTGAATGTTGCTTGGCATAACGCTCGATCGTGTAGGTCGCGCCGATGCCTTCGGGGCCCCACCAGATCATGTCGTCATGCCATGTGCGAGCCAACTCATCTGTCAGCGAAAGCCCGCTGTCCCATTGCCCAAGGTCTGCAATCATGGCGTTGATCGCGGCGAGGGTGCGCTGACCTTCTTCCTTAGGCGCATCCCTTTCCAAGATCCCATCATGAGTCAGCGGTCCCGGCTGAACAAGATGAGCTGCTGTTTGCGGGGGGAAAGGATTCTGACCCGCCTGCACCATGAGATGGGGAATGTCGAAGAACATTGCCGTCTCGGTGATTTTTCCCTCAGACACTTTGTTGAATTCACAATAGCGTAAAAAGGCCATTTTGCCGGTGGGGCGTATGCCCAGCCAAGGCTTGTCGAACAGGCCCATCAAATGCCCCATCGAGACAACCCAGATAGCACCCTTATCATCCAGTGAGTTTTCTCCGGCAAAGAATATGTCTTGCCGTCGTTGCAAGCGTGTCAGGCTGCGTTTCAGAGGTCGCCAAAACGCGTCCACCACGTGCGCGCCGCCAGTGATTTCATTGAATGGGTGGAAGCCATGCCACCGTAAATCCTGCGCGCAGAATCGCTCAAATATTGAGGGTAAATCTGCGCTATCTGCTTTGTCTAGCTCGTCATGAAACGAAGAGACGAGTTTTTTCTCGTTTTGGAAGCTCACTGTATTACCGTTTCTTTGCAGTACGTTACGCTTGTTGTATCGGAGCAATGAATCACTGCTTTGAACCAGTTTTGCATACGTATGCAAAAAAGTCTTGCCAGAATTGATGAGTGCCGATTACAGTTTTTGCAAACGTATGCAAAACGAATCCGTAGCAGGGGGCACCATGGCGGAAATTCAACTGCGTAATGTCGGTAAGCGTTGGGGTTCCTTTGTTGGGGTCCACAACTTCGATCTGACAATCGCCGACCGCGAGTTTCTGGTGCTGCTGGGGCCGTCTGGCTGTGGCAAGACCACAACTATGCGCATGATTGCCGGGCTCGAGGATGTCACCGAAGGCGATATCCTGATCGATGGCAAAGTAGTGAACGATCTGGAACCCAAGGATCGGGACGTGGCGATGGTCTTTCAGAGCTATGCTTTGTACCCGAACATGAACGTCTACGAGAACATCCGCTTTCCCTTGAAGGTTCGCGGCATTGATCCGTCAACGCATGATGAAAAGGTTCGCCGCGCCAGCGCGATGGTCGAGCTGGATGATTTTCTGCATCGCAAGCCTGCTGAATTGTCGGGTGGTCAGCGGCAGCGTGTTGCGCTGGCACGCGCCATTGTGCGCGAGCCGAACGTGTTCCTGATGGATGAACCTCTGTCGAACCTGGATGCCAAGCTGCGGGTTTCAACCCGAGCGCAGATTAAGAACCTGAGCCATGAACTGGCAGTCACCACCATCTACGTGACCCACGACCAGATTGAGGCCATGACACTGGCTGACCGTGTCGTGGTGATGAAACAGGGCGTGGTCCAGCAGGTTGGAAGCCCGACCGAAATCTATGACCGACCCGCGAATACATTTGTAGCCAGCTTCATCGGCTCACCAGCGATGAACCTGATGGACGGCGAAGTGGCGGGTGGAGTGTTCCGTGCTGAACACGTCGAAATTCCGGTAGACGCGCCAGACGGTCCCATGACGCTGGGATTCAGGGCCGAAGACGCGAGCCTTGCTGAAGGTAATGGTCAGATCACCGCACCGATTTACACGCTGGAGCTGTTAGGCGACGCGACCATGATTTCTGTTCGTGTTGGCGGTGCTCTGGTTTCCGTAAAGGCGGACAAAACATTCCGTGCCGAGATTGGCGAAACCGTTTCGTTCTCGGTGCCAAACGAAATCTGTCATCTCTTCGAAGCTGGAAGCGGTGCGCGGATCGGGGAGCAACCCCACAAACAGCCCATTCGGGCATAACACCGGTCCGGACGTCGACGACGGACCGATCCTGACAGGGAGAAACGCATGAAACTCAAGACGATCCTCATGGCAGGTGCCATGTCCATTGCTGCAAGTGGCGCTTGGGCTGCTTGTTCATTTGAAAATGACGTGCCGCTAAAATCGCTCTCGGCGGGTTTTGAAGCGTGGAAGGCCGTCACCGATGCGATGGCCGAATGCGGAAACTTCAGTGCTTCGTTGGATCAGGAATTCCGCGAAAAGCAGCCCGAAGCTTTTGCTGCAGATCCTGCGCTGTATCAGATTGGCGGCGTATCGAACGCCACTCTTGTACCACTGCTAAACGCTGGCACGATCCGTCCGCTGGATGATCTGGTCGAGAAGTATGGTCAGGATTTGCTGCCCAACCAGTTGATCAAAGTGGACGGTAAGACCATGGCGATCGCGATGATGGTGAATGCGCAGCACCTTATGTACCGCGATGACGTGCTTGCCGAACTGGGTATCGAAGAACCCAAGACCTATGGCGACGTTCTGGATGCTGCCGCCAAGATCAAAGAAGCGGGAGTGATGGATTATCCGATCGGTGGAACGTTCAAGACCGGTTGGAATCTCGGCCAGGAATTCGTCAACATGTATCTTGGCGAGGGTGGCTCGTTCTTTGGCGATGGCAATATGCCTGCCATTAACAACGAGCAGGGCGTAGCTGCACTGGAAACGCTCAAGGCCATGACAGAGTACATGGATCCTGAGTATCTGGTTTCAGACTCGACCTACGTTCAGCAACAGTTCCAGCAGGGCAAGATCGCCATGGCGAACCTCTGGGCCAGCCGGGCGGCTGCGATGAACGATGAGGCCGAAAGCCAGGTTGTTGGCAAGGTCACCATGGCTGCGGCCCCAATGGGTTCGGCAGTACCTGCGACCACCATCTGGTGGGACGGTATTGTTCTGGCTTCGAACATGAGCGACGAAGAGGCCGACGCCGCCTTCCGCGTCGCCCTTGAGGGCATGGACAGCGATATGGTCAGCGCAAACAATGACGTCGCTGTTTGGCTGAGCCCTGCCTATTCAGCAGGTGACTTGGCGGCTGGTGCTGCAGCTTCGGCTGAAGGCGGTGCCAAGGCGTATCCGGCCTCTGGTCCGATGGGTATTATGCACACCGCGCTGGGTAACGGTCTGGCAGACTATCTGACCGGCGCCAAGGATGCACAGACAACACTGGCTGATATCGAGGCAGATTACGTCACTGCTGCGAAAGAAGCAGGTCTGATCAGCAACTGATCCTCCCCTGGGAGGGCTATGGCCCTCCCGTCCCCTCCCTTCGAGAATCATGAGAAAGGCAGAGCCATGAATTTCCGGACATTTGCCGCCTTTGTCGGCCCCTCTGTCTTTATGATGCTTCTCTTCATAGCGTTTCCTCTGGTCAGCGTGTTCAAGCAGAGCTTTTACATCACTCAGCCGATCTATGAGACGGTCGAAAAAGAAACCTGCACCCCGGGTTTCCTGACGCAAACCTGTGTGACCGAGCTGGTGTCTCAGCCAAAGCTTGACGAGCATGGCGAGGTCATTACCCAAACCCAATATGTCGGCTTGCAAAGCTATCGTAACGTATTGGAGCCTGAACGCGCGTGGCGGGCCATAAGCGACGGAAGTTGGCATGTACTGTCCACGATCAACTTCTGGAAGGCGCTTCGGTTTACCCTGACCTTCACGCTGATCACCCTGCCATTGGTAGTAGGTTGCGGGCTTGGGATTGCAATTCTGATCAACAACGCGGCGCGGTCTATTCGCGGGCCAGTGATCTTTGTATCGTTGCTGCCCTTTATCATTACGCCGGTGATCGGTGTGCTGTCGATCAATTGGCTGTTCAGAGGTGACGGCATCCTGACCGCGATGATGGAATGGTGGTTGAACCGCGACATAGCCCTGTTTGCCCAAGCCTGGACTATTGAAGTTCTGATGATGCTTTATCGCGTCTGGCACGTGGCGCCGTTTGCAGCCATTGTCTTCTATGCCGGTCTGCAAACGGTCAATCAGGATAGTCTCGAAAGCGCCGTGATTGACGGGGCAACCCGCTGGCAGCGCCTGAAGTACATTGTCATTCCACACCTGATGCCGCTGATCATATTCGTGTCGATGATCCATTTGATGGACGCCTACCGGGTGTTCGAAGAAATCGTGGGCTTCTCAAGTCAGGGCTACGTCATCTCACTGCAGTGGCTGACCTTCGATTACCTAACGCCGGATCAGGCGGGCAACCGATCAATCAGTCGGGCCTCGGCCAACTCAATGCTGACGATGATCGGTGTCGTGATCCTGCTTATTCTTCCGCTGCGTCGAACCTGGCGCGATCACAAAGGAGGTCACTGATATGTCCTCACGCGCGCTTCGCCAACCGTTCAGCCTGCGTCTGACCTCGAACATCTTTCTGGCGCTTTGGTGTCTGATCGCAGCCTTCCCGATCTTCTGGATCATGGTGATGAGCTTCAAGTCACCGGTCGATGCTTTCGATAGCAACGCCCTGAATGTGATCTTTGGTCCTGCCACGCTGGGTGTTGGAAAGGGATTGTCACTGCTCGACATAATTCTGGGCATTGCAGTGATCTGGGGCACGATCTTCGCAGCCACCAAGACACTGCCTTCGATGATAAAGTCCTACACTAAGCCGGGTCAGGAATGGTTTGGCTGGTTGATCGGTGTGCTAGCCCTGTTAGTCGGATTTTTGCTGGTCTTCTTTGTCATCTTGCCTGCTGTCCTGAACGTGTTGAACCCACTCTTTGGACCTCTCGGACGAGATGTGCTTGGCCTGACCACGGAACATTATAAGACCGTCTGGATCGATCGCGGTTTTTCGAACAATTTCAAGAATTCGCTGATCGTGACGACCGGTGTGGTTACCGTGTCGCTGACGGTTGGTACATTGGCCGGATATGGTTTGGCGCGTTCCGGATCGACATTGGCGTTCTGGATCCTGATCGTCGCCCTGGTGTTTCGGGCATTGCCGCATTCGGTTCTGGTGGCAGGCTATCTGCCCGTATTCATCAATTCGGCAGAATGGCTCAGCCCTATCTTGGGTGAAAACGCACCAACCTTGTACGGCAAGCCTTTTGCGGTGATTGCTGTTTTGGTCGCGATCAACCAACCTTTCACGATCTGGATGTTGCGCTCGTTCTTCCAGAACATCCCGGCCGAGCTGGATGAGGCCGCCCGAGTGGATGGATGCAGCCACTTTCAGGCCTTCCGACGTGTCATCATGCCAGTGATGTGGCCAGGCGTGATCACGACAGGGCTGTTCAGCTTCCTGCTGGCCTATAACGACTTTCTGGTCACCGCACTGCTGCTGGATGCACAGAACCAGACCATGGTTCCGGCCATCGTTGGCATGTTCAATCGCGAGACAACGACAACCGATCAGGTCGTTGCTGTGGCCGCCGCCGTGTCGATCACCGCGCCGTTGATCTTCCTCGTGCTGATTTTCCAGCGCCAGATTGTCAGCGGTCTGACAGCCGGGGCGGTGAAAGGCTGATGAGCAAGAACGCCCGACATAACGCCATGTCGCGCCACCCGGCGCTGAACAGGATGCCGAGGGACTTTCTGAGCATTGGGGTCGCATATCCCAATCCCTCCCCTTGGCAACCTGAAAGGATAGAAAGATGAAAGGTTCCCGTCCCGAACAAGCGGTTCTGACCCGCGACACGGACATGAGCAAAACCGACGACACACGCCGCGTCATCGAAACAATGGTTGATGGTCTGAACGACCACCGCATCGACGATATAGGAGAGTTCTTCACCCAGGGTTTCCGCTGGATGGGCAATCAGGGTTGCGGCACCAAAACCGGTCTGCAGGAATTTCAGGATAACTGGCAACGCCCGTTCCAGGCTGCATTCTCGGATAAGGTCTGCATCGACGAAGCGCGCCTTTATATGGGTGAATGGGCTGCAGCTTTTGGACGCCAGGAAGCGACCCATTCGGGTGAGTTTCTGGGAATTCCCGCCACCGGTAAACGGGTCGAAATCCGCTACATGGATTTCTGGAAAGTTGTCGATGGCAAGATCGTCGACAACTGGGTCAATGTCGATTTCGCCCATGTTGCGGCACAGCTGGGCGTTGATGTGTTCAACGGTGAAGGTTGGGAAGCATTTGACCGGGGGGAAAAACTTCCACCCCGGCCCGAAAACTGAGGATTGAGAACATGGCAATCGAGTATCTTAAACGCGGCAAATCCGATGCTGACCGGGCACAAGACGATGCCAAGACCCGCGCCGTAGTTGAGGCGACGCTGAAAGACATCGAAACTCGTGGTGATGCAGCGGTGCGTGAGCTGAGTGAGAAGTTCGACAACTACTCACCTGCTTCGTTCCGCCTGAGCCAACAGGAAATTGATGACCTGATCGGGCAATTGTCCGATCGTGAGTTGGCCGATATCAAATTCGCGCAGGAACAGGTGCGCAACTTTGCCCAGGCGCAGCGCGACTCGATGCTGGATATCGAGGTCGAGACTCTGCCAGGTGTCATTCTGGGGCATAAGAATATCCCTGTACAATCAGTGGGTTGCTACGTTCCTGGGGGTAAGTTCCCGATGGTCGCGTCGGCGCATATGTCCGTGGCTACAGCCTCGGTCGCCGGTGTTCCGCGCATCATCGCCTGCACGCCTCCGTTCAACGGTAAGCCAAATCCAGCTGTGATTGCAGCAATGTACCTTGGTGGCGCGCATGAGATCTATGTCATGGGCGGCATTCAGGCGATTGGCGCGATGGCACTGGGTACCGAGACGATCGATCCCGTTCACATGCTGGTTGGTCCCGGCAACGCGTTCGTGGCCGAGGCCAAGCGCCAGCTGTTCGGACGTGTTGGTATCGACCTGTTCGCAGGTCCGACCGAAACGATGGTCATCGCTGACGAGTCCGCCGCAGATCCAGAACTCTGCGCCACGGATCTGCTTGGTCAGGCCGAACATGGGTACAACAGCCCCTGTGTGCTGCTGACCAATTCGCGCAAACTGGCCGAAGACACGCTGGCCGAAGTTGACCGTCTATTGGGTATCCTTCCAACA
The DNA here is from genome assembly GCF_013030265.1 of Ruegeria arenilitoris. Taxonomy (GTDB): domain Bacteria; phylum Pseudomonadota; class Alphaproteobacteria; order Rhodobacterales; family Rhodobacteraceae; genus Ruegeria; species Ruegeria arenilitoris_E. The sequence continues at coordinate 73,448 of NZ_WPZQ01000005.1, read as the reverse complement.
GCAGACACCGCCAAAGTGTCGTGGGATGAATATGGAGAAGTGATTGTCTGCGACACCTATGATGAGATGTTGCAGGTTGCCGATGACATTGCCTCGGAACATGTGCAGGTGATGACTGACCGTGACGACTGGTTCCTTGAAAACATGACCTGCTATGGCGCGTTGTTCCTTGGGCCGCGCACCAATGTTTCGAACGGGGACAAGGTGATTGGCACCAACCACACGCTGCCGACCAAGAAGGCTGGGAGATACACCGGTGGTCTTTGGGTTGGTAAGTACCTGAAGACACATAGCTACCAAAAGGTTCTGACTGATGAGGCGGCAACGCTGATCGGCGAGTATGGCTCACGTCTTTGCATGCTTGAAGGGTTTGTTGGTCACGCTGAACAGTGCAACGTTCGTGTGCGTCGATATGGCGGGATTAATGTTCCCTACGGTGCGCCAGCGCCTTACCGGGACGCTGCCGAATGAGTGACAAACACACACATCACAAGGCCCTGATCGAACCGCTCAGGGCCGCGATGTATGATTTCAACGAGGCTGATGTGCGTCGGGTCCTCGCGGATATCACGTCACCGGATGCCGTGTTCCGTCTGTGTCATCCCTTTGGGGACAGCATCGGCAGAGATGATTTCTATGACACCGGCTATAAGGGCTTGCTGGCGGCTTGGCCCGATCTTGAGCGTCGGGATTACATCGTCATGGCCGGGCCGGATGAGTTCGGCGCAGATTGGGTCGGATGTGGCGGGTATTATACCGGTGTTTTCACCGGTCCCTGGCTCGATATCCCCCCAACGGGTCATCAGGTCACGATGCGGTTTCATGAATTCTTCCGCTTCGAAAACGGCAAGATTGTCGAGATGCAGGCACTATGGGACATCCCCGAAGTCATGATGCAGGCGAATGCCTGGCCGATGGCGCCAAGTCTGGGCCGTGAATGGCACATCCCCGGGCCTGCCACTCAGGACGGTTTTGTCCCCGGTCCTTATGATGAAGCCAAGGGAAAACAGACCTGCCAGCATATCATCGACATGCTCGATCATCTGAAAAAGCACCCATCCGAAGGTGGACCCGAAGTGATGGAGATGGAGCGGTTCTGGCACCCGCGCATGAACTGGTACGGTCCATCAGGAATTGGCACCGGGCGCGGTATAGCAGGTTTCCGCAACTGGCATCAGATCCCGTTTCTCAACGGTATGCCGGACCGCGGAAAATATGTAGACGACATCACCTATCATTTCTTTGGTGACGGGGAATATGCCGCCGTGACCGGCTGGCCCAACATGATCCAAACCGTCACAGATGACGGTTGGATGGGTATCGCGCCATCAGGTAAGAAGATCACCATGCGCAGCCTGGATTTCTGGCGTTTGGAAGAAGGTAAGATCCGGGAAAACTGGGTGCTCGTTGATTTGCTGGATGCGTACCGCCAGCTTGGCGTTGACGTCTTTGCCCGTCTGCGGGAATTCAATAAAGCCCGAAATATGGGTCGTATTGAAATACCGGATGGAATGAGCTGATGACTGAATTGCCGCGCACCCCTTCATTTTCTCTGAGTGGAAAAACCGCCCTTGTGACCGGAGCCTCCTCGGGTATCGGACAGGGGTGCGCGGTAGCGCTGGCCGAGGCGGGTGCACATGTTGTTTGCGCGGCCAGAGGGGCGGATCGGTTGAATGAGACAGTTACCGCTCTGAAAGAGCAGGGATGGTCTGCCGAAGCGCTTGTGATGGATCAGGGTGATCTGGACGCCCTGAAACAGCTTTTCGATCACCGCACCTTCGATATCGTGGTGAATTCAGCGGGCGTGGCGCGCCACAGCCCGGCTATCGAGACAACACCCGATGACTTTGATGTTGTCACCAATGTCAATTTGCGTTCGGCCTATTTCTTGTCGGCCAATGCCGCCCGCGCTTTGATCAAGGCAGGAAAGCCGGGTTCGATCATCCATATCTCCAGCCAGATGGGGCATGTTGGCGGGGTCGACCGGGCGCTTTATTGCGCGACCAAGCATGGGTTGGAGGGCATGGTCAAATCCATGGCCATCGAATGGGGCAAACAGGGCATTCGGATCAATACGGTCTGTCCGACTTTCATCCGAACGCCGTTGACCCAGTCCACATTCGACAATCCTGAACGTGCCGCATGGATCATGGAGAAGATCAAACTGGATCGCGTGGGCGAAGTCGAAGACATCATGGGCGCGGTACGCTACCTCGCCTCGGACGCCTCGGCACTGGTTACCGGCACCTCAATGTTGATTGACGGAGGTTGGACGGCGGACTGATGGCTGAGAAAGTAACATCCCTCCAGGTTGCCCAATTGGCCGGCGTAAGCCAGTCTGCCGTTAGCCGCGTGTTCACGCCCGGTGCGTCGGTGAGCAAAAAGACCGAGGAAAAAGTGCGCAAGGCTGCATCTGAACTCGGTTATCGCCCCAACGTACTGGCACGCGCGATGGTGTCCGGCAAAAGCAGGATCATCGGTTTGGTAGTCGCCTATCTGGACAATTACTTCTACCCCGAGGCGCTCGAGAAACTGTCCAATGCCTTGCAGGAACAGGGCTATCACGTCCTGATTTTCATGGCCTCCAGAACCGCTGGAAACATAGACGACGTGATGGAGGAAATCCTTGATTATCAAGTCGATGGTGTCGTTCTGGCATCCGTTGCGATGTCTTCAGACATTGCCACCCGCTGCCAGCAGGCAGGCGTGCCCGTGGTTTTGTTCAACCGCAGCCAGGACCTCGACGGGATCACGTCTGTTACTTCTGACAATTATGCCGGTGGTCGCAAAGTTGCGGAATTTCTGATCGCCGCCGGGCACAGTCGTATCGCCTACATTGCCGGTTGGCAGGGTGCCTCAACCCAGCGGGACCGCGAGGCCGGCTTCCGCGCCGCGCTCAACGATGCGGGCCAGGAATTGTATGCGCACGAAATCGGAGATTTTCACACCGAGAAAGCACGTTTAGCTGCACGTCGGATGTTTGACGTCGAGCCGCAAAAACGACCTGATGCAGTATTCGTTGCCAATGACCATATGGCGCTGGCCGCAATGGATGTCATCCGTTTCGAGTTGGGAATGCGCGTGCCCGAAGACGTGTCTGTCGTTGGTTACGATGACGTCCCTCAGGCCGGATGGCTTGCCTACAACCTTACGACCATTCGTCAGCGGGCCAATTTGATGGTTTCCGAGACCGTTGATGCTCTGCTGGATCATATCGAAAACCCGACAGCTGCGGCGGCACGCAAAGTCGCCATCGATGGGCCGCTGATCGTGCGCACATCGGCACGTCTGCCCAAAGGCTGGACACCTCAAAGGATGAATTCATGAAAGGCTTTGATCCCAAGTTTCGGGATTTCCCCGACTATATCATCGGTATCACCAAAGAGATCTGGGAAGATCGGGGTATCGCGACACTGCATGAGTATTACAGCGAAGACATCGTGGTACGCTCACCCGGTTCGGTGGTGTTGGGCAATCAGAATGTGATTGGCGCAACCATGGCGACGCTGGCCGAGTTTCCGGATCGGCAGTTGCTGGGCGAGGATGTGATCTGGTCTGGCACACCGGAAGAAGGGATGCTGAGTTCGCATCGCATCATCTCAACGGCCACGCATTTGGCAGAGGGTGTATATGGTAAACCGACCGGCACTAAGCTGCGCTATCGGATTCTGGCCGACTGCCATGCCATTGATAATCAGATCAACGATGAATGGTTGATCCGCGATCAGGGCGCTATTGTCCGGCAGATGGGCTGGGATCCCAAGGAATACGCCGCCGATCTTATTGCCCGCGAAGGAGGCAAGGAAAACTGCGTCAAACCTCTGACCCCCGAAATCGATCAACCCGGGCCGTACAAGGGCCGTGGCAACGATAACGAGTGGGGCCAACGCTACGCCGACATCCTGACCCGGATCATGAACGCCGACATGGGTGCGATTGAGGCGGAATATGACCGGGCCGTTCAGTCAGAATATGTGGGCGGCGTCACCGGGCATGGCTGGGATGCGGTCGACCGTTTCTGGATGGGTTTGCGGGCAAGCTTTCCGAATGCTGAGTTCAAGATCGAGCATCAGATCGGGCGCAGCGATCCGGACATGCCCCCTCGAGCGGCGATCCGCTGGAGCTTGTGGGGTAAACATGACGGGTGGGGCGTGTTTGGTGCGCCAACGGGTGCGCAGGTTTATGTTTTGGGGATCAGTCACGCCGAGTTTGGTGCGCTGATTGGCGGTCAGCCGCAGCTGCGCCGTGAATATACTCTGTTCGATGAAACGTCGGTCTGGAAACAAATCCTTTTGCAAGGCAGCGAGGACTGAGTGGTTCACCCGATCACATATCGCATACTTGTGGATGGTCTGCATGAGACCGGGGCCAGCCGACGGTTCCACATGTTCCGTCAAAGCCTGCGCGCACGCCGATTGAACCTGCGTCCACCGGGAGAGTGAGGGCCTGTGCTGCACGAGCACAAGAACCTCCTTTCCTGAAAACGAAAAATCGGAACAAACGTCATGACCAAGTCAACCATTTCTTCCCGCATTGTTCGCTACGGTGAACTTCAGCCCTGTAAGACTGCCTTCATCGATGCCCACACACCAGGCAGCGATCAGAAAGAGAACTTTACGATTGTCGGCGGCGGCGTCTCGGAATCCCCTGACCAGCACGTGCACATCACTGACAAGATCGGCTTCAACATTGGCGCTGCGGGACAGCCGCCGAAATGCCGGAACTCGCTGCACAGCCACACGACGGCTGAGGTGTTCTTTGTCGCCAAGGGCCGTTGGCGGTTTTTCTGGGGGCGCTACGGTACGGCAGGCGAGTTCATTGCCGAAGAAGGCGATATCTTCAACATCCCGACTGGTATTTTCCGTGGTTTCGAAAACGTCGGTCAGGATTACGGAATGATCATGTCGATCCTGGGCGGGGATGATGCCGGTGGCGGCGTGACCTGGGCTCCGCAAGTCATTGAAGATGCCCAAGCGCATGGCTTGATGCTGGGCGACAACGGCGTTCTCTACGACTCTAAAAAGGGTCAGGAACTACCCCATAATGTGCGCCCAATGCCGTTGCTGTCCGAGGAGGAGTTGAAAAACTACCCTGAGGTTCCGGTCGAAGATGTCGTTGGAAAATACGTCGCGCGGTATTGGGATTTGATGGCGTTATCGGCCAACAAACCCGCACAGGTGATTGGTGAAAACGGCCTGATCAAGGACAAACCTGGTTTCAAAGTCGACTTCATAGGACGTGGATCCAGCGTGGCCGACCCGGTGGATGCAGATAAACCGGTTGTTCTGATGCCGGCCAGTGGTCATTGGCGTGTCTCGATTGATGGACATGTCGTCACTTTGTCGACCGGAGACACAGCTTTGGTTCTGCCCGGCGAAACCTATAGCGTCCAACCATCAATGACCGGACAGGCGGGCCTGTACCGGATCACTGCAACCGATGACCCGGCAGGAGCAACCTGGACAGGATGAACGCAAACCCCGATGACACCCATGCCGTCTACGAGCGGCAGGCTACCGAGTATGACAAACGTCGTTCAAAGGCCTTATTCGAAGCGCGCTGGTTGGCGCGCTTCACGGCCAGCCTGAAACCCGGCGACCATGTATTGGATCTGGGGTGTGGCGCCGGTGATCCGATTGCACGCTGGTTCATGGCCGAAGGCTTTGACGTTACAGGCGTCGATTTTTCCGAGGCGATGTTGACCATCGCACGGGAGCGCTGGCCAGAGGGTGATTGGCGATACGCCGATATGCGTGAATTCGAACTGGATCAGAAATTCGACGGCATCATTGCATGGAACAGCTTTTTCCATCTTACGGCGGACGAACAGAAAGCCTGTATCGCACGCATGTCGCATCATTTGCGGCCCGGTGGGATGCTCATGCTGACTGTCGGCCCAAGCGAGGGCGAGGCAAGCGGCACGGTAGGGGCGGAGATCGTTTATCACGCTTCGCTGTCCCCCGCCGGTTACGCCTCGTGTCTGGAGGAAAACGGGCTGCTGCTAACCGGCTTTCTCGCCGAAGACCCGGAAACCCAAAGTCATACCATTCTGATGGCCCGAAAAATCTGAGGAGGCTCTGATGACCGTCAAAACCACACATGTTGGGTCTCTGCCCCGCACGCAGGAAGTAGTGGATTTTATCTTCGCCCGCGAAAACGAAAAGCCTTACGATGCCAGCGCGTTTGACAGCTGCATGGCAAAAGCCGTCTCTGAGACTGTGCGCAAACAAGTTGAGGCTGGTGTCGATATCGTCAGCGATGGCGAGACCTCAAAGATCTCTTATGCCACCTATGTAAAGGATCGCTATACGGGCTTTTCCGGCGACAGTCCGCGAAATGCCCCTGCGGACCTGAAGATGTTCCCCAGCTTCCTGCAGCGGCTTGCCGATGATGGTGGTACACCGCAATACGCGCGTCCGATGTGTACCGGCGAGGTACGGTCCAAGGGGCAGGGTGAGCTGGGGAAGGATATCGCCAACCTCAAAGCAGCGATGGCGCAACATGGTGCGGAGCGCGGATTCATGAATGCTGCATCGCCGGGGGTGATCTCTCTGTTCCTTCAGAACGATTTCTACCCCACGCGCGAAGCCTACCTGGGCGCATTGGCCGATGCCATGAAAGAAGAATACGAGACCATCGTTGGCGCCGGTCTGGATCTTCAACTGGATTGCCCGGATCTGGCGCTGTCACGTCATATGCTGTTCACCGACCTCTCCGATGATGAGTTCGTCAAGATTGCCGACATGCATGTTGCAGCGCTGAACCATGCGCTTGAGAACGTTCCGCAGGATCGCGTTCGCGTTCATATTTGCTGGGGGAACTACGAAGGCCCGCATTGCTGTGACATCGCTATGGACAAGGTGTTCAATACCCTGATGTCGACCAAGGCGCGCTATGTTCTGTTTGAAACCTCAAACCCGCGCCATGCCCATGAATGGAAAGTCTTTCGGGATCGTAAGACTGAAATCCCGGACGATAAAGTCCTTGTGCCGGGGGTGGTTGATACGACGACAAACTTCGTGGAACACCCGGAGCTTGTTGCGCAGCGCATTGAACGATTTACCGACATCGTGGGCGCAGACCGCGTGATTGCGGGCAGCGATTGTGGTTTCGGGACGTTCGCAGGTTTTGGCGCAGTCGATCCGGAAATCGCCTATGCCAAACTGACGTCCTTGTCCGAAGGCGCAAAGCTGGCTGCGCGATGACACCACTGGTTTTTTTGCCGGGAATGATGTGTGATGCGCGCCTGTTCGGGCCGCAGATCAATGCGTTGTCCGGCTCAAGACCGTTGATGACGTTTCCACTGTTGGGGCAAGAGAGCATTGAGCTCATTGCCTCAGAGATACTAGAAAACGCACCGCCCGTATTTGCCTTATCTGGTTTGTCGATGGGCGGAATCGTTGCGATGGAAATCTTACGGCAGGCACCTGACCGGGTTGAGCGGTTAGCGTTGCTGGACACGAACCCGCTTGCTGAAACTGATGAGGTAAAGGCACGACGTGGCCCCCAGATAGAAGCTGTTCGCGATGGCAGGCTTCGGCAGGTGATGCGGGATGAGATGAAGCCGAATTACCTTGCCGATGGCCCAAGACAGGGTGCCATATTGGACCTTTGTATGGAAATGGCGATGGGCCTTGGGCCCGAGGTTTTTCTGTGTCAGTCCAAGGCTCTAATGAACCGCGCTGATCAATCGGAAACACTGTTGAATTATCAAGGGACCGCATTGGTCCTGTGTGGCCGAGAAGACGGGTTGTGCCCCGTTGAACGGCATGAATTGATGCATGATCTGCTGCCCAACAGCACGCTCGAAATTATCGAAGATGCAGGGCATTTGCCCACTCTTGAAAAACCCGACGAAACAACGGCGGCCCTGATCCGCTGGCTGGAGGATTCATGACACCGTCCCTTTTGGCATTGCTGCGCAAAGTTGATACCCCAACAGTCTGCAACGCCATCGAAGTTGCACAGGGCAAACGCGGTTTTGATAGTTTCACACGCGGAACGATGCTGTGCTCGGCCCCGTCTGAACCCGCTATTGTCGGTTACGCCCGAACTGCAAAAATCGCTGCCGTAAATCCGCCATCCGAGCCGTCAGAAATCATCAAAGAACGTCGGATGGCCTACTATAAATACATGGCCGAAGCACCCGCTCCGTCAGTCGCGGTGATCGAGGATCTGGATTATCCCGACTGCATCGGCGCGTATTGGGGCGAAATCAACACTACGGTCCACAAAGGGTTTGGTATGTCGGGCGCGCTGACAAACGGGGTCATGCGCGACCTTGGGGATCTTCCTGACGGATTTTCCGTTGTCGCGGGGTCGGTTGGGCCAAGCCACGGTTTTGTTCATGTTCGCGAGATCGACACGCCCGTTTCCGTATTTGGTCTTAGGGTCAACCCCGGTGATCTGATCCATGCGGACCGGCATGGGGCGCTGGTCATCCCGCCCGAATTGATCGAGCAACTCGAAGAAGCAATTCAAAAACTCTTCGCGACTGAGCGCATAGTTCTAGACGCGGCCACACAGCCGGGTTTCGATTTTGACAAGTTTCGCCAAGCTTGGGAAGAATTCGAGCGGGCACGGGTTTGACATGAGCCATCAGCTGTAGCGGCCCACAGACCGACACACGGGCCAATACCCTGGCCCGTCGGATGGCGATAGCGCCGCTATATCACGCCACTGATGGAACAAGTGAACCTGTCCGCCGATGCGAACCTATCGGCGGACAGGAATGACTGGCACTTACGTTGTGTAGTGGGGCGCTTCGACATCTAGGCGTCTGCGAATGGCCAGCCATTCCAATTCGCCTTCATAGCCATACCAATCACTGTTGTTCATGTCCGTCAGGTGACGCTGGATCTCATGTTCAGGGATCTCCCGAATAGTGGCGCCACCGGCTGCGGATTTCTGAACCTCAAGCTGCACGGCGCAGGCCTGATCGAGATAGAAGGACCGAAAGAATGTTTCGCCGGCGGTCGCTCCGAATACAAATGCGCCATGCCATGCCTCGACAATAGCCTTTTTGCCGATACCCGCCTTGAGCAACCCGGTGAGAAAGTCATCAGTGCACTCGAACTCGTAGTCGGTGTATCCAAGCACGTCGCCGCCACCGATCATCAGATAGGCTTGGCTTAGTGGCTGCAGACCCTCTTTCTGAGCAGACACTCCCATGATCGCCTTTGTGTGGATATGCATGATGCAGTTCATGTCAGGGTTGGCTTCAAAAAAGAGCTTGCCGATTTCCGTGGCCGATGGGTTCGGTTCACCGTTTTCCGGACTGTGGTTGGTGTGATCAAACCCAACTTTGATCAGATTGGATGCAGTGACCTCTTCGTGCATCCAGCCGTAGTGATGGGTTAAAAGAGCATCTTCACCGGGCACCCGAACGGCGTGCCATTGGTTCGTAAGATCCGTCAGACGATACTTTACCAGCGCGTTGTAGATGGCAGCGAGCTCGCAGCGAGCCTCCCACTCTACATCACTGCAGTTTGCTGGGCGCTGGCCGCTTGGCTTCGGGGTCATGATATTCATTGCGATTCCTCCAATCTGCTACCACCGTAAAAATCCGGAGCGGTGATATTTGTCTTGATTTGCCCCAAATTATGCGCCGAATACCCATGTATGAAAAAAGTCAGCTTTGTCCTGTTCCCAGAATTCCAGATGCTTGCCTATGTTCTGGCGACCGAGACCTTGCGGATCGCGAATAAATGCGCGGGCCGAAGCGAAATTGTCTGGCAAACCCGCACCGCAACCAATACACCGGTTCAGGCTTCAAACGGGGCAATGATCGCGCCGGATACACTCGATTGGTTGGGTGCCCCCGATGCCGACCTCGTGGTTCTTTGTGCCGGGTACAGTCCGCTGGATTATCTTACGTCGCGCGTGCGCGCGTATATTGCCCGCGCCGCAGCTGAGGCACGCGTGCTGGGCGGGCTTGATACCGGGGCGATCATTCTGGCTGAGCTTGGATTGTTAAATGGCAGTCAGGCCGTCTTGCACCATGAGGCCGAAGCGGCCTTTCGCGAGCGTTGGCCCGAAATCATCATCGCGGATAAGATTTTCTGTCTGGATAAACAGAGGCTCACGGCGGCAGGAGGCACTGCGACCGGTGATGCTATGCTGGCCTGGATCGCCCGTGATATCGATCAGGAACTTGCAGAGGCAACGGCAAACGGGATGATCCATGGTGGACCCCGGAGCAGTGAAACCCCCCAGCGCCATATTCGAACAGCGGATCCAGCGCTTTTGCAGATGCATCAATTGATAGTGGACAACATCTCAGACCCACTCACCGTTCAGGATATCTGCACCAAACTGGGTCTGTCGCAAAAACAGTTACGGCGGCGTTGCTGTGCTGCCTACCAGATGACGCCATCGGAATACTATCGCCGCAGGCGGTTGGAAGCGGCCCACCAACTGCTGGTTAATTCACAACTACCAGTGACCCAGATCGCACTATCTTGTGGGTTTGAAACGGTTTCGAGCTTCTCGCGGGCTATGCATCAGTATTTTGGGAGCCCGCCAAAACAAATCCGAAAGCGGTACTTGGGTTCGGGCCAAACGATCACGTGCTTCAATGCCCACAATGATAATCAGGGACGTTGTTTATAACCCGAATTCACACCAAAGCGGCAAATGGTCCGATACCCGGTGTGAGATCGAATTCCTGCTGAAATCGGTGTCGGTGTAGACGAAGGGAAGAAAATTAAAATTTCCACCGGACCGCAGTTCAATATCAATCAGCGCGCCGGAACCGGTGGTGAACCAGGCGATCTGGTCGTAGTAGTTATCATCACTTGGATCGCCGGGATCATCAAACACTGTTCGTGGCAGATTGCGCAATTGATCCGGAATGCGCAGGCCGGTCGATGTGAAGGCGTCAAATAACGGGCTGCCTTCGCGATCGATGTTAAAGTCGCCCAGACAGATGAGGTTGTGGTGAAATCTGTTTGATCGTCTGGCCCAGTCTCTGAAGATGTCAGCGATTTCAGCCAGTTCCGGAATTCGGTCTGCGGCTACATCTCCGAAGAGAATGTGAAGCGTGACAAGAATGAAGGTGGTGTCCGACCTGCGAAAGCTGACCGCGTACGGAGTTCTGACAAACTGCTCTCGCAGGGCATCTGCCCCCACTCTTTCCAACCGATCCGGGGGCACAACCAACTCTGCTGCCAATCCGGATGGCCTGATGCGGGTTCGGTCGAAAATGAAGGCCAGACGTTCGTTGTTTCCGGCTTCCCCAGCGGTCACATCCGTCATCAGGAAATCCCAGTCATCCCCCAGAAATCGCATCGTATCGCGCAGTGCACGGAGGTTACCTTTGAGTTCCTGCACGGCGATTACATCGAAACGCGAGAGGATCTCAATGATCGCGCGCAATCCGCGCAGGTCACGCTTGGGTGAATCGTCTGAGGACGCGGTCCACCTACGTGTCAGGGACGAGAAAGAGCGGATGTTCCATGTCGCGATGAGCAAGTTATCAGCTTGCTTGGCTGGGATTTCTGTATCCAGGCTTGCCGCAAGCGCGTTCAGATCATCTTGAATTGGGGCAGGGGGATTGTCGGTAATGACAGGCAAAATACATCTCCGGTATCGCGTTGATCTTTGAAATAAGTTTATCGGATCTCATAATGTTTGCTCAAAATGCGTAGTGTTTTGAGCTGTCACATAGTGCCAGATCGACAGGGCTCGGACCAAGCATATCTTCCGAAGATCTGCAGACTTATATGTGCCAACCGCGAATACATCGTCCGAGGTCTGTTTTCTCGTTCGTGGTTGCGGTTCTCTTCACGAGTGATCCCGCCGGTTTGAAATGTAGTTATAATTACAAGCTTTTAATTGACGATTGAGCCGTCTAAGCTCAGGTCTCCGGCGCCCTCCGCCATAACTGGAGCTGCTATGCGTGTCAGCGTAGGCATCGCTGTAACAATGCTTGTTGCGCTGTCGATCGGTGTGTCGACATTTGTTGTGCACTCGTTGTGGTGGACAACCGCCCGGGAAAACAGCCGGATGCTTGCGGCAGAGATCAACAGTCAGATCGCAAATACGGTGCGGATTGAAGTTGGTCTGACTCTCAGATCCGCAGAAGCGGCATGGGCTGCAGTGCGAACCATTTTCGTTCAGAACGTCATCACCACCCGACAGGCTGACAAACGTGAATTCGTCTTCCTGTCTCAACTACAGGCCCAACCCAACATCTCGTGGATCATGTTCGGCTGGCCGGATGGGAATTTTTTTGCGGCACATCGTCTGGGCGATGGTGGGCTTGAGATGATGGAAATTGACGATGAAATCCGCGACGGGATGCTGCGCCGGGATCGATACATCTTCATTCCGGGCGACATTCAGTTTGAAGAACGAGATTTCTCGGCAACAAATTTCGACCCACGAGAACACGCCTGGTACGCGAACTTCATCGGGCGTGACGCCACGGATTGGATAGAAGCCCGCGACTTACCCGGCAGTCAAAAGACGGTCTACGCCTATGCAGGTCCGGTCGATGTGAACCGCAGGCGACAGGGTGTGTTGGCTGTCGTTATCGAAACCGATCGGTTGTCGCGATTTTTGGGAACGTTACGGCCGGGTGAGTTCGGCGCGGCATTCATCCTTGATGCAGACGGAAATGTGATTGCAGCACCCGACCCAAATGCAGATGAAGTTACGCCCGCTCGTATGGGTGAAGGGGATCTCTACGAAATCGCGAAAATGTCCGGTGAGCAGTTGCTAGGCGGATCCGACATGCCTCCGGTTGCCAATTCGACGACAAGGATTGTCAATGATGGGGTTCCTTACGCGGTCGCTTTGACACCACTTGGTTTCTACGGGTGGCGAGTTGCGACGGTCATTCCGGAATCCGCCTTCCTGTCCGGGATCGATGCAGCGCTGTTGAACCTGATTTACATATTGATTGGCGTTGTGGTCGTGGCGACCGCACTTGCGATCTGGCTTATGCGGACGGTTGTTGCAACGCCGCTTGCACATATCGTTGAAGATCTCAGCAAGGTTGAACGCTTTGATATCGAACAGATTGCACGCCGCCCTTCCAAGCTAAAAGAGCTTTCGAACCTGTCGGCGGCGACTGTGAATATGGCCGCTGGCCTGTCGGCGTTTCGAAAATACGTACCCACCGACCTTGTTCGAAGCCTGGTTGCTGAGGGTGTCGAAACCCAGCCCGGTGGAGAGATGAAGCGGATTTCGGTGCTGTTTTGTGATGTTGCTGGATTCACTGGCTTGTCCGAGCGGCTGGGGCCCAAGATCGTTCAATTAATGGAGCCGTTTTTCAGTGCGACCTCATCGGCCATCGCGCGTCATGACGGGACGATCGACAAGTTCATGGGTGATGCGGTGATGGCATTCTGGGGTGCACCGCGCCCCGATCCAAAACACGCTGAAAACGCCTGCCGGGCCGCACTGGACCTCGTGGCAACCGTCGCTGCGACGGGTATCAAGGATGACACCGGATCGCCCTTGCGCATTCGTTTGGGCCTGAACACGGGTGAGGCGCTGGTCGGCAATATCGGATCGGAAGAACGGCTGAATTACACAGCCATTGGTGACGTAGTGAACGTCGCCAGCCGTTTGGAAGGGGCCAACAAAGTATATGGTACCGCAATTCTGATTGGCCCGGAAACACGGCGCGCTGCCGGTGATACGGTGGTTGTGAGAGAACTGGATACGCTGGCGGTTTTCGGCCGCGCCGAGGGCCTTGTTATATTCGAATTGATCGCGATGGCGGACAATGCCGATGGATCTTTTGGGTGGATCGCGACCTATGAGGAAGGTCTGAACCACTATCGGAACCGTCGTTTTGACAGAGCGATCGAAGCATTTGAGGCTGCCGACAAGAAACGTGGTGGAGATCCTGCTTCTGCTGTCATGAAAAAGCGTGCCCAAGCCTTTCAATCCGAGCCGCCGCCTAGTGACTGGATGGGCGTTGCGATTGCAGACAAGAAGTAAGGTGGCTTACACAACAGGGTCAAAACAAAGCGAAGCGCTGGATTGGGTCCTGCTCTATGCTTCTCTATGCAAAAAAAATACTACACCATTGAGCCGTATGACCCGTCTTAAGCGATCGAGCGTCTGGTATTTTGCCCGAAGGGCTTCAAGTCGTCGGGCAAATACTGCGTTGGGGCTGCAGGTAACTATCCGATAGTGAGGTCAGGCCACTACCCTCTGGAATGCAGTCCTCTGGCAAGTACAGTGTAAATACTTGGCTCATATTCAGCCTGACTGAGGGTCGTGCGTCCTGTAGATAAATATCTGCCGGGTGGGCGTGGTGCTAAACTGCGCACTACTGCCCCGCGCTATCGGGGCGATACAGTTCCGGAAACCCAGAACTCGTTACGCCTGGATCTGATCCGTTCGGCAAGAAAGTCGACAAATAGTCGGACGCGTGCCGTGTTTCGAAGGTCGCGATGCAGCAAGAGCCAGATGTTCCGATAGGGCATAGGCTTTTGGAACGGCGCGCGGATTAGGTCGGGGTGACGGTCGCCTAGGTTGCACGCAAGGTAGGCCATCCCCAAACCTGATGCCGCCAAAGTGATCAACGGAACCAACTCCGAAACCCGGTGTTTTAACGTGGCCTTTGGGTAGTAGCTGTCTTTCACCCATTTCGCCGTGGTTGCCTGTTCGGGTTCGTGCCAGCCGATCAGGTGCAATCCTTCGCCACCATTGTCGCAGATCCGTTCGGCGTATTCGCGCGTGCAATAGGCCGCCTGAGACATCTGGACCAGTTTCCGCCCGACCACATCATCTGTCACTTCGTCAGCTACACGCAAGGAAACGTCGGCTTCCCGACGCATGAGATCGCGAACATCGTTTGTGAAATTCATGTTGAGGATGATGTCCGGATAAAGATCGGCAAAGGCAGTAAAGTCATCCATCAACGAAGTCATAGCCAGCCCGTGGGGCAGGGTGACGTAGACTGTGCCGGACGGTTGCGCATCCCGGCCCACAATGACCCGCGATGCAGCGGTCATTTCTGCCTCAACGCGTTCGGCATGAGGCAGCAGGTCTTCGCCAAGCTGTGTCAGGGCGAGGCCAGACCTGGTACGGTCGAACAACCGACTGCCCACGCGCTCTTCCATGACCGAAAGCCTACGCGTCAGCGTGGTGTGGTTCACCTGAATGCTGTCTGCCCCACCCCGAAGGGTTCCGGTTCGTGCAACCGCAAGAAAGTACTTCAGATCGTCCCAGTTTAGGGAATGGCTTTCCTTTATCGACATGAGACATCTGTTTCATTTTTGAAGCACGATGTCCAGAAATACCCATCTACAGATCAAATAATGGGCGCCTTACCTTGGCTTCACCAATCTTGAACCAAAGGAGCCCAACCCATGAACCAGATCCAATCTGTATTGATCACTGGCGCAAATGCTGGACTGGGCCGCGAGGCCACCCGACAACTCGCCCTACAGAAAGGTATTGCCAAAATCTATTTGGCTTGCCGCAACCGGAGCAAAGCGGAGGCCGCCAAAAAGGCACTGGAGCATGAGACCGAGCGTAAAATCTTTGAAATCGTTCTGATGGATGTGACAGATCCCGCTTCGGTTCGTAAAGCGGTCGCTGAACTCTCTACCCCGATTGATGCTGTCATTCTCAATGCCGGTGGCACCGGCGGACAACATCCCAACGGCCTCACCAGGGATGGCGTAACCAATATCTTCGCGACCAATGTTCTAGGCCATGTCGTACTGGTGGACGAATTGATGGAGCGCCAGTTGGTAACGTCCACAATACTCTACGCAGGGTCCGAGGCAGCCCGGGGTATTCCCAAAATGGGTATGCACCGCCCTGATCTGTCCGAAGGTACCGTGGACGAGTTCAGATCAATCGCCGATGGCAGCAAGTTTGGCCCCGAGGGCGATCCGATGCAGACCTATGGTTATGCCAAATTGACGGCGACCCTTTGGATGGGGGCGATGGCCCGTCGGCACCCGCATGTTCGCTTTGTCACCATGAGCCCGGGTGGCACCACAGGTACTGCGGGCTTTGATGATCTGCCTCTGATGAAACGCATCTTCTTCAAACATGTGGGCGGAGTGCTGATGCCTCTGTTCGGCATGATGCACAGTGTTGAAACCGGGGCAAAACGGTATCTCGACGGATTGCTCAACCCGGAATTCAAGACCGGTCATTTCTACGCCAGCCAAGCAGGTTATCCCACAGGGCCGGTCGTCGATCAGGCCAGCATCGATGGCGCTCTGTCAGACATCAACACCCAAGACAACGCCGATCTGGCGCTGCGCCAGTTTGTCTAATCCAAAGGAGATATGAAATGGAAACTACACTTAACATACTCGTCGTTCTTGCAACTCTCATGTTGGCTGGCCTTGGCCTCACCTCGATGTTTGCACCCCGTCGAATGGTCGCGAACTTTGCCATCGAACCGGTGGGAACAGCAGGGCTCAGCACAATTCGCTCGGTAGTTGGGGGGCTATTTCTGGCGTCAGTTGCCTTACTGGTGATTGGCCTGACGACCGGCCAGACACAGGGCTATTTGGCGGTCGCAATCCTGATGGGTGTCGTAGCCATAGGGCGTATTGTGGGCATTCTCGCTGACGGGTTCGACAAGGCTGTTCTGCCGCCGCTGCTTGCAGAGCTGGTGATCATGGCGGTGTTGATCACGGCCCATAGCCAACTGTCCGTTTAGACGGTCGGAGATCATTCGGGCGGCGGCTAGGGTGAAATCGCCGCCGCCCTCTCAGTTTTTGGGTCAAGCAAAACGGCAGATGGCATGGATAGCTACCGCA
This sequence comes from Ruegeria arenilitoris, assembly GCF_013030265.1. Classification (GTDB taxonomy): domain Bacteria; phylum Pseudomonadota; class Alphaproteobacteria; order Rhodobacterales; family Rhodobacteraceae; genus Ruegeria; species Ruegeria arenilitoris_E. Next base: position 56,700 of record NZ_WPZQ01000005.1, on the reverse strand, counting down.
ACGGAAGCCCGCACGCTGCACACCAGACAAATGCCCCGTTCTTAATCTCGCCACGTCAGGCTTTGCGTTGAAATGCTGCGTCGCAGAAGGCTTGGATTTGGGTGTATTCACATTGTGAACAGAAGCGACTAAATTAAGCTATTGTCATCAGACCGACCCAAATCTCTACCGGTTTTTTGGCGATCCTTGACAGCTCAGCACAGCTGTTACGATTTTAGAGTAGTACGTTTGAACGAAACGGAGGCTTTGGCCACCAACAAACCTAAATTTCATTTGCGTGATACAATCGGCATTAACCGCTCCGTTTTCCAGCGCATCAATCAGAGACGCCAACAGCTAATGCATTTTAACGATATCGATTTTGTGATTATTGGCGCCGCGAAGTCGGCAACCACATGGCTTCAGAAACAGTTGCAGACGGATCCGGCCGTCTACATGCCCGACCCGGAGCTTCACTATTTTTCCAGAGAGTACAGTAAGGGACAGGACTGGTATTTTTCGCAGTTCGACGAACAACTGCTCGATAGGGTCGTTGGCGAGAAATCCAACTCCTACCTTTATGAACCCGAAGCAGCGGCCCGTCTTCACCGAGACCTGCCGCAGGTGAAATTGATCGCGCAACTGCGCAATCCGGTTGAACGAGCCTATTCCAGCTACTGCATGCGGTTCAGGCGCGGTGAGGTTGGGAAGGATATAGAATCCTACCTCGATCCCACGTTAGGTGAGAACCTCAAGTACCTGATCTCGGGAAAATTCGCGTCGCACCTGCAGACCTTTGTCGACCTCTATGGCCGAGACAAGCTTCTTATCTTGTTTTTCGAAGGCGTATCGCTCGACCCGGAGGCTCAGATGGCTCAGGTCCGATCCCACCTTGGTCTGCCGCCACGTCCGTTTTCGTCAATCGGGCGAGAGAAGGTAAAGGACAAGACATCACTGATGGTCTCTCCCCGATTGCGCAAGCATCTTGCGTGGGTAAAACCCATAGTTCGCCCCTTACGGGGGACGTCCGGGTTCGAGACTGTCCGGGGATTGGTTACCCAGCAGACCCGGTATCCGAAGCTGACAGACGAGTTGCGAAATCGTCTTTATGATTACTACCACCCCTCGATCGAGGCCCTGGAAAAGATGAGCGGCCAGTCGCTCAGCCACTGGTATGGGCCGTTGGATCGGGCCAGCTGATGAGACACTCGCTTTATTCAGGTCTTCAGGCCCGGGTCCACGATCTATGCGGGGCACATGTAGTAACTGGATACCTTACAGGAAGCGACACCTGCGACAGTTCTGAAAGACAAGGAGGAAAAGTGAAAGCCTAACGTCTTTCACTTATTGATATGAAGAAGTTTATTATCACCGGAATTCAGATGAGAAACAAAGGCTCACAAGCCATGTTTCTATCTTTGTGCTATGGCTTGAAGTCTATTTACAAGGACTGCGAGGTTATTGGTTTTGCTAATAAATATGACTCGCCCGAGCAGTATTCGTTCAAGTTGTTACCCTACGACTACTACACGCGTTTGATATTCAAATATCATTTGTACAAGGTGCCACTGTTGGAGCCGCTGCTAACGCGTTTTGCCGGTTTCTGGAGAAAAACTGACAAATGGAACGGCAAGGTTCCGGAAATGGTAAAAGCTTTGAAAGACGCGGACGCCATTCTCGATGCAAGCGGCTATACGCTTGGCTCTGGCTGGCCCAAGGGCGGCGGCGAGTTGTTAATGCAAACGATAAAAATCGCAAAACGTTACAATAAACCAGTCGTCCTGATGCCCCAGAGCTTTGGTCCGTTTGACTGGCCCGACGGTAATAATGAGGAATTCCTTAAGAGAGTGAAAAAGGAGTTAACTTACGCCACCAAAATCTATGCCCGCGAAAAAGAAGGGTATGAATGCTTAAAATCTCTGGACCTGGACAATGTCGAGCTGTCAACGGATATGGTTATCCGGGAGAAGGTTTTTCCAACAGCCAGCGATATCTATGCTTCGCACGAGAATGACGAGATAGACTATCCAGCCCCCAATTCTGTCGGCTTCATTATCAATGAAAACGTATTCAGGATTGGTGATTCCAGTTCGGTGTTTGATCTCTATGCAAAGATACTGGATAGGTTGGTCGATAATGGCGAAAATGTGTACATCCTGAACACGTCCACCGCCGATATTCACCTTGTCGAAAAGGTTCTGAACAAAACCAGGAACAGAGACAAGGTAAGCTTGATTACCAAAGAATACGCGAGCCCGGAGCTGATCGACATCATCGGAAGGTTCAAATACGTGATCGCGTCGCGCTATCACTCTGTGGTCTTCGCTTATCGGAGTGGCGTTCCTGCAATTATTCTCGGATGGGCCAGCAAATACACTGACCTTGCGGAGCACTTCTTGCAGCAAGATTACGTATTTGACATCAGAAACCCGGGTGTTGATCAGATTATCGAAAAAATCGACAACATGGGTGAGAAACATGAACAGGAATCACGCCGCATAGCTGGCCAGCTAGAAAAGCTGCAAGCCACTTCGGTTGTGCAAGATGCCATGGATGCTTTGAAGGGTTGAGTTTCTTTGAGCCGTCGTCCGGCAACGGTCACTCGTCGCGAATGCCCGCTGCTTTGAAGCGGGTGTTGGCGGCTCCAGATGTGCAGCGTTTCGAGAGACGGAGGGTACCGGGTTCGTCGATGCCAGTTTGTTGTGGAGATGAACCAAGAAGTCCGGAACGCCTATTGATGCCGCTGATAAATTGATCAGGGCATCAATAGGAAGACCCGCTAGTAGTCTCAGTTGAAAAGGCGATTAGGATTGCCCGGCTCGGCTTGCGCACATGATCGATACAAGCGGGATGATGAGCGGGGTTCAGAAGCTTCCCTGCAAGCACTCGTGTAAACCGTTTGTCGCATTCGGTGCTAATCGGATGCGCTTTTCAAAGAAGCCATCAGGTTGTGGAACTTTTCCCCTTGTACGGCAACATGTGCGCGTAATGCATTTGCCGTATCCTCAGGGTGACCACTGTCGAGCGCGCGTACGATGTCTTCATGCTCAGACATCGATTGCGTCATGCGGCCCCGAAATCGAAGCTGTTGCCGCCGGAAGGGTTTGAGGCGTCTGTGTAGCTTGGACGCCTCTTGCTCCAGAAATGAATTGCCGGACTGGTTATATATGATTCGATGAAACCGTTCGTTCTCGAGGTAGTATGTGTCCGGGTCTCCGGCATCGACCGCCATCTGACATCTTGTATTGGCGTCGGTGAGGTCTTTCAAAGCTTCATCGGAAATGCGCAGCGCTGCTAGTCGGCCGCAAACGGCTTCGAGCTCGGCCATGACTTCGAACATCTCCATCAACTCTACCGGGCCCGGTTGCCGGACAAAAGCACCCCTGCGCGGTATGAGGTCAACCAGACCCGATAGGGCAAGCCTCTGAAATGCTTCTCGAAGTGGCGTTCTTGAAACGCCAAATTGCTCTGCCAGTTTAACTTCGTCCAGCCGGTCTCCGTCCGCAAATGTTCCGTCAAAGATCAGCTCTTCCAGATCCTGAGCGATAGTATCGGCAAGTCTTTGGTCCATAGTGTCCTGTTTTACTCGTGATCGATTGGGAGCTCAAGAATTCAAATCTTGTATACAAAAATATTGACTTAAAAAACAAAAGGACTTTATGCTTCTGTTCATCCCCGGCAGGCCCGGGTTTGAAAACGGGAGGAGATAATGAAAACCATGTTCAAAACAGCCGTCGCTGCTTTGGCGCTCGCGTCCGCTGGCACTATGGGTGCTGCGGAAGAGCTACGACTGTCACATCAGTGGTCGAACAAGGACATCCGTCACCAAGTCGCTCAGATCGTTGCAGATGAGGTTGCCGCGGCGGATGTTGATCTGGAAATCAAGATTTTCGGCTCGAAATCGTTGTTCAAACCACGGGAGCAATACAAACCGCTTAGCCGTGGGCAGTTGGACATGACTGTTCTGCCGCTGAGCTATGCCGGAGGTCAGCAACCAGCCTACAACCTCACCCTGATGCCGGGTCTGGTGAAGAACCACGATCACGCAGCGCGTTTGGCCGACTCACCCTTTATGGAAGCGTTGGAAGAGAAGATGGCCGAGGACGACGTGATGGTTCTGGTCCATGGCTATCTGGCAGGTGGATTTGCCGGCAAAGACAAATGCATTACGAAACCTGAAGATGTCGCAGGCCTTCAAACACGCGCGGCAGGTAAATCCTTTGAGCAGATGCTGGCCGGCGCCGACGCCTCGATCGCCTCGATGGCGTCGTCGGAAATCTATAACGCCATGCAGACCGGCGTTCTGCAGGCTGCCAATACATCGTCCTCGTCTTTTGTCAGCTATCGTATTTACGAACAGGTCAGCTGCTATACCCCCGCCGGTGATGTGGCGCTGTGGTTCATGTATCAGCCGCTCCTGATGAACAAATCCACTTTCGAAGGCTTGAACGAAGATCAGCAGGCTGCGCTGCTGGCAGCCTCGGAAAAGGCACAGGCATACTATCTGGAAGAGGCCAAGAAACAGGACGCAAACTCAGCCAAGGTCTTCGCAGAAGCAGGCGTTGAGATTGCCGAGATGAGCCCTGAGGATTTTGAAGCCTGGCGCGCGCTGGCTCAGGAAACATCCTACAAAGCTTTCGTGGAAGAAGTAACTGATGGGCAGGAGCTTCTGAACAAGGCTCTGGCGGTCGAGTGACACCACTCAAGCCGGGCGGGGCAGAACCCGCCCGGCACCCGATTACTTGTCTGATTTTCAGACCTCCCTGCATCTCAATCACAGGAGGCGCACATGGCTGGCCATAGCTCTGCCGTTGCTTCTCACACCGGGAACAATCCCTTCCTCCGCTTTGTCGCCGCGCTTTCAACTTTGGCGGGCTGGTGCTCAGCAGCAATGATCGTCGCCGCCGTCGCAATCACCTGTCAGATGATTGTTGTGCGCTTTGTGCTGAATGGTTCGACCATCTGGCAAACCGAGGCCGTCATTTATCTCGTCATCGCTGCCACGCTGGTGGGTCTGCCTTATGTGCAGCGCTTGCGCGGGCACGTGAATGTCGACCTGATCCCGATCTCGCTGGCCCCGCGCCCCCGCTTTTTCATGGCGATACTGACCTCGGTCCTGTCCATCGCCATCGTCTCGGTCATGCTGTTCTACGGCTACGAATACTGGCACTTCGCGTGGGAGCGCGGCTGGAAATCCGACACCGTCTGGGGTGTTCGCCTGTGGATTCCCTATTTGTCCATCCCGGTCGGCTTCGGGCTGCTGCTGTTACAGCTGATCGCCGACCTCGTCGCCGTTCTGCTTGGCATCGATAAACCTTTTGGTCTGGAGTAAAGCCGATGGATCCCCTTCTGCTCGGCGCTATTGTCGCCATCGCAACCATCCTAGTTCTATTCTCGGGCGTCTCCGTGGCCATCGGTCTGCTGATCGTTTCCGCCGGGTTCCTGATCATCTTTGACGGCCCCCGGTCGCTGGAACTGATGCCCGAGATCCTATTCGGCAAGCTGGACAACTTCGCACTGCTCTCGATCCCGATGTTCATCATCATGGGGGCGTCCATCGCCTCAACAAGGGCAGGGGCCGACTTGTACGAAGCCCTCGAACGCTGGCTGACCCGTGTCCCCGGCGGGCTGGTCGTGTCGAACCTTGGTGCATGCGCTTTGTTCGCCGCCATGTCCGGTTCATCGCCCGCCACCTGTGCTGCCATCGGTAAGATGGGCATCCCCGAAATGCGCAAGCGTGGCTATCCTGACGGTGTGGCCGCCGGTTCAATCGCCGCAGGTGGCACACTGGGCATCCTGATCCCGCCGTCGGTCACGATGATCGTCTATGGTATCGCCACCGAGACCTCGATTGGCCGCCTGTTTCTGGCGGGCGTAATCCCCGGGCTGATGCTGGTGGGTCTGTTCATGGCCTGGTCGCTGTATTCGACCTGGAAATCCGGCGATGCGACCCGCCTGGGTTCCGGTAGCTACACCTGGAGTGAACGCTTCGAGATCCTGCCGCGCGTCCTGCCTTTCCTCGGCATTATTCTTGGTGTGCTCTATGCCATGTATGGCGGTATCGCCACGCCGTCGGAGACTGCCGCCGTTGGCGCGCTGCTTTGCCTGATGATTGCGATGATCATCTACAAGCTTTGGAATCCCAAGGATATCTGGGTCGTGCTGCGCGATAGCACCAAGGAAAGCGTGATGATCCTGTTCATCATCGCCGCCGCTGGGGTTTTTTCTTATATGCTCAGCTCGCTGTTCATCACGCAGGCGATTGCGGAGTGGATCGGCACACTGGACGTGAACCGCTGGGTTCTGATGGGTGCGGTCAACGTGTTCCTGCTGATCGCCGGGTTCTTCCTGCCACCTGTGGCCGTGATCCTGATGGCGGCCCCGATCCTGCTGCCGATCATCACCACCGCTGGATTTGACCCGATCTGGTTCGCGGTCGTGCTGACGATCAACATGGAGATCGGCCTGATCTCACCCCCCGTCGGCCTGAACCTTTATGTGATCAACGGCATTGCGCCGGATATCTCACTGAAAACCATCCTGACTGGATCACTGCCTTTCGTGGCCTGTATGGTGGTCGCGATAGTCCTGCTGTGCTTGTTCCCGAGCCTCGCCACGTGGCTGCCTGATCTGGTGATGGGGGCAGCGGTATGACTCTGCTGGCCGATCTTCTTTCAACCGTATTTGAGCGGCGGTATCGTCGCTCGGGCGCGGCAGCACTTGACGGCCGCCCGCTGTCCGAACTGGCCGCCGCGCTGGTTGGGTCGGCGGGGGAAACATCTGGGTTGGCGTTGGCCGAAGAGATACTCAACCGGTTCGACACGCTGGGGGATGACGAAAAACTGGAGTTCTTCCGGTATCTCGCCACAGCGATGAATATCGATCCCGAGGCGGTGCGTTCGTCACTGGACGAATACGAGCGCGACCCATCGAAAGCAACCTATCGCAGCTTTGCAGCTGCGGTGGAACCGGCCCGGCAAGAGCTGATCCGTCGACTGAACCGGGTGCCCGGTGCGACCGGAGCGTTGGTGCAGATGCGTGCCGATCTGCTGCGGCTGGGCGGCAAGGAACCCGAATTGCAGGCGCTGGATTTGGATTTTCGGCACCTGTTTGCCAGCTGGTTCAACCGGGGCTTTCTGGTCCTGCGTCCGATCAATTGGGAAAGCCCGGCACATATCTTGGAAAAAATCATCGCTTATGAGGCGGTGCACGCCATCGACAGCTGGGATGACCTGCGCCGTAGGCTGGAACCCACCGACAGGCGCTGTTTCGCCTTCTTCCACCCCTCGATGCCTGATGAGCCGCTAATTTTTGTCGAAGTCGCTCTGAACAGCGGCATTCCCGGATCGGTTCAGGCGCTTCTTGCCGAAGATCGCGATCCGATGCCCGCAGAGCAGGCTGACACAGCCGTGTTCTACTCGATCTCGAATTGTCAGGCGGGTCTGGCCAGCATCTCGTTCGGCAACTCTCTCATCAAGCAGGTGGCGTCGGATCTGGCTGCAGAGCTGTCAGGGCTGAAGACTTTTGTCACCCTGTCACCGATCCCGGGATTGACCCGGTGGCTGTCTCAGGAAGGTCTCGATTGGGACATCGAACAACCCGATCAGATGAAGGTGCTGGCCGCACACTACCTGTTGAACGCCAAAGGCCGGGGAGATCTGCCTTTCGACCCAGTGGCTCGGTTCCATTTGGGTAATGGCGCGCTGGTCCATGCTGTTCATGCCGATGCCGATACTTCTGACAAGGGGCGCGCCCAGTCTGGCGGCACTATGGTCAACTACCTCTATGACCTGGCCCGCGTAGCCCAGAACCACGAAGATTTTGCCAACACACGCTCGATCATCGCTTCGACCGAGGTCAAGTCGCTTGCGGCATCAATCTCTCTTTCTACGACACAAGAAAGGTAAACCTTATGGCCAATCCTCTCTATGACGGTTTGTTTGGCATTCATGCTGGTAGAGACACACCTTTTTTGCACCTGCTTGACGGGTCAACTATCACGCATCAGGACTTTCTGAGTACAGCTGCTCAGATAGCGCACGTGGCAACCCAATTAGGTCTGAAGCCCGGCGACCGGGTCGCGGCGCAGATCGAGAAATCGCCCGAAGCGCTGGCGCTCTATGCGGCCTGTGCGCAAGCCGGTCTGGTGTTCCTGCCGCTCAACACTGCCTACACGGTGGATGAGCTGACCTATTTCATCGAAAACAGCGGTGCTTCTTTGATCGTTTGCGACAGCAGAAACGAAACGAAGCTAGCCCCAGTCGGCGCGCAACTGGGCGCAAAGGTCGAAACGCTGAACGCCGATGGCTCGGGTTCACTGATGGATCAGGCCGCAGCAATGCCAGCCAGCTTTGAAACCGTTGATCGTGACGGTGAAGACTTGGCGGCATTTCTCTATACTTCGGGCACGACGGGCCGGTCGAAAGGCGCGATGCTGACCCAGAACAATCTGTTGTCGAATGCACAAACGTTGGTCACAGAATGGCGTTTCACTTCCGATGACGTGTTGCTGCACGCGCTTCCGATCTTTCATACTCACGGGCTGTTTGTGGCGACCAATGTCACACTGGCGGCTGGCAGCAGCATCGTATTCATGCCCAAATTTGATCTTGATGAGATCATCGGGCGGATGCCGCAAGCCACTACAATGATGGGTGTGCCGACCTTCTACACCCGCTTGTTGGATGATGACCGGTTCACCAGGGAACTGGCTGCGGATATGCGTCTGTTTGTTTCCGGTTCCGCGCCGCTGCTGGCGGAAACACACGTGCAGTTTGAGGATCGTACCGGCCATCGCATCCTCGAACGCTATGGTATGACCGAGACCAACATGAATACCTCGAACCCTTACGAAGGTGAGCGCCGTGCAGGTACGGTGGGTTTCCCGCTGCCGGGGGTCGAACTGAAAATCTGCGACTCTGATGGCAATGGCCTTCCACAGGGTGAGATCGGCGAGATCGAGGTGCGTGGGCCAAACGTATTCAAGGGCTATTGGCAAATGCCCGAAAAAACCGCCGCTGAACTGCGTGAAAACGGGTTCTTCATCACAGGTGATCTGGGCCGGATCGACGAGGATGGCTATGTTCATATCGTTGGCCGCAACAAGGACCTGATCATCTCTGGCGGCTACAACATCTATCCCAAGGAAATTGAGCTTGTGCTGGATGACCAGCCAGGAGTGCTGGAAAGTGCGGTAGTCGGTGTGCCCCACCCGGACTTCGGTGAAACGGTTCTTGGTGTGGTTGTGGCTGAACCGGGTGAGGCCCCCAACCTTGAAGAAATGCAGGCTGCAGTATGCAACAGCCTCGCTCGATTCAAGCACCCCCGCCAGTTGATCCTGATGGATGAATTGCCACGTAACACCATGGGCAAGGTTCAAAAGAACATCCTGCGTGATCAATACAAAGACATGTTCGTGGAAGCGTAAGAAAACACTCCCCAGCCCGACAGCTCTCTTCTCGATATTGCTGCGGGCTAAACTTCAACGGCCTGAAGGTCCGAAATCTATGTCTTCGAGGCGTTGATTGCTCTCTCGGCAGGGGCTTGCAACGAAATGTATATGAACATCCTTGTTGCGGTTTCTCTGGATGGAGACCGTGTCACTGCATGCTCAGTGCAAGTTGCATGGGCGTTTTAAACCGGCGATGGTCACATCATATTCTGACATGTCGCCGAACATCTGCCTCAATACAGGAATAACTTGCTGACACACTGCCGGTGTTCGTAGTTAGGCAAACAACTATCATCAGTCCGAGAAATATGAGTGCTGCTGCAACCGGGCGCTCGATTAACTCCCGTCAACCATCTCCCGAAGCGGAAATCGACCGAAGAAAAGCAGCGCTTGCTTCGTCAGAGGGGAAGAACAGCTCGATCTTCAGGTCGTCAAGCGTCACATCCGTGACCGTGCTGAATTGTGCGATGGTGCCAAACATAGAAACCCGTTGGTTTCCAAAGCGATAGACCGCAGGAACCGTTGGCCCAATGGCCCTGTCCCTGTGAGTTTTCGCGTATGGTGCAAGCGCCCTTGCGGCCGCGTCCAACTCAGGCAACCCGCCGGCATTCGCGCTTTCCGAGCGCAGTCGTAGCATCGTATGATGGGCGACCTCGGGCCAGTTCTCTACAAGCTCCGCCATGACCGGATTCGTCACAAGCGTCAGCAGATTTTGCCCGATTTCGATCCCAAGTGGCGCAAAAAGCACTTCGGCGGATCTGTTCAACCTGACGATCCTCCAGACCCGATCCAGCACCATCCCTGGATACGGTTCATGCCGTTTTAGCGTCCATTCAACCGCATCGCGGATTGGGACCATGGCGTTGTCATCAAGGGGGGTCGTGGCAAACCGAGCGGCAAATCCTTCCGCTCGCATCATCTGGTTTCTGGCATCGACAGGAATATCCATGACGTCCGACAGATGTAGGATCATATCCGGGCTGGGTCGGGACCGGCCGGTTTCGAGAAACGAAATATGGCGCGCACTCACATCGGCTTCGGTCGCCAGATCAAGTTGGCTCATTCGCCGACGTTTCCGCCATTCTTTCAGCAAACTGGGATACGGAGTCATCGGTCGAGTTTAGCAACCGTGTGAACAGAAATCACTTACCTCTAACGTAATTGATTTCTATCCAGCGTCAGCCGCATGAAAGACATCATCTGAAGGAGGATGTCATGACCCCGCAACAAACCGCCATGCGCCTGTCCGGCACAATTCTGATTGTCACCGGAGTTCTGTTTGCACTGACCGCACTACCAGCTTTGCACGTAATTGCTCAGATCTTTCTGACAGTGGCGTATTGGCCGATCCATTCTGTTCCATCTGATATAGTGGTCCCATCGCCATTGTTGCTTGCAATTGTCGGCGGACTGACCGCCGGGTTGGGAGCGATGCAGTGGGCCTTGGGAACCTATGTCGCGCCCGTGTCGTCTACTGTGGCGGCCAAAGTGGCAAAGATCACCGCGTGGGTTTGGTTTTGTACAGACAGCGCTGGCTCTGTGTTGGTGGGGGCGCCGGTTAATGTTGCGCTGAATCTCTCATTCCTGCTTTTAATCCTGCTGACTAGCCGACCTCAAAGTGACGGTAGCAGTTATTAGCCAGACGCCTTTGCTCGTGTCGATCGTGTCACTGGCAGGAGGGCTGTATCGACGCATGTTTGGGCCGCGTTTTGTGGGTCAAAGCACAAATGGAAAAGGATGCCGCATCAATCCCAGTGGAAGAACAGAGCCCATCACTGCCGCTGAACTTGAAACCTGACCAACTTGAGTCTCGTCTAGATCACTAATCAATAGCTCATGTTGCTCGACGAACCCCGACCCTGGCGTTAGGTTGCTCGAGCAGGTTGGCGAAACGATCAACCACTTATGAGCGGATTGGGCGGAGGCGAATAAGTATAGTGTCTGAGCAAAAATTTCTAACATCGCAATTAAGGCAATTCTTCCGAAAAACACTTGGCCGTAAGCGCAATACTCAAAGGCAATCTGATGAAGGCGAAAATTTCGTCGCCAACGCAGCCTCGGATATGTTGTCACAAATTCAGTATGAAGCGGATTTGCGCGCGGCCCGTGGCAACGAGCCACTATCTGTTCGTCTGGTACCTCAAGTACCAGTGCGGGACGTTGATGCAGCGGCAGGTTGGATCGGCGGGGGGGCATGTTTGCCCATTGGGACGAGCTGGCCCATACTGGATTCCCCAACGCAGCTTTTGGCACAAATCAATTGTGGCAAGTTGCCAGAAGATCTTTGGCAAGGGCTTGGTCCACGCGAAGGTTGGCTTGCGATCTTTCTTGATCCCGTGAGCTTTAAGTTAACGGCACTTCACTTCGATCAAGCCGGTCCTTTTGTTCCCTCACCTGAAGTCGATCAAGAGTGTTACATTCTGGGAATTGACCACTCTCGACGGGCCCCAAATCGCACTTGGCGTTTTACACGTTGGCCGGTGGATATCGTGCCTGTTCGACTGGGGCAGGATGATCCGCATTTATACGGTCGGTGTAAAATCACCAACGAACGCTACAAAGAACGCCATGATATCGTTGAAAAGCACCGGTTGCCATTCGATTGGCCATCGACTCAGACGATGATCGATAAGGCGCTCTCTTTTGTAGAATCGATGATCGCCACTGGCGACCTGCCAGATCATTTGAAGCCCGAAAGTATCGAAGCAATGAAAAGGCGTGTTGAGCAGGCAAAAAAGAACGGTGATCCAATTGATGAAATTGCAAAGATGACTTTCGACTACGAAAATCATTTCGCTTTAATTGAATCATTTAAGTTTCGGTCTGAGAATGGACCCAAAGTTGTCAAAAAGCTAAAGGCGATAAAGTCTGAAGTGGACAAGATGGCGTTAAGCGGCGATTTTTCACAGGAAAAAATTTCGCAGTTTACGACTGAGCTGAGTCAACTGACTTGGATGTATGTAAAGACACCGCCGTGGACAATTTCTCACGTTGAACGCATGAAAGAAGGTGTGAAGGTATTTGAGTTACCTCTCACGACACATGACCCAAAAGCGTCACCCAACTGGATTTATTCGTTTGAAAGTGAATTGTTAGACGCTGCGAAGGCCCCTTATTTTCAGCAGGACGAGCAATTGCCCGACGCACTCATTTCAGACTGCGAAGAGGTTTGGGCTGCCCAAGCCCGTCATGAAATGGGGGGTATGGGCCATACGCCATGGGGTTATGTTCACCAGTTCAACAGCCGGCAGGAAGTAACCTTGCTCGAATTGCCTTCGAGCGATTTGATTGGTTGGATGTTCGGAGACGTTAATAATCTGGTGATCACAATCAAGAAGCGTGACCTGAAAAGAGGGGATTTCTCGAACTTGAGTGTCCAAGTAACAAACTAGCTTATTTGGGTTTCAAAACTCGCGCCAATGCTTTCGTTCTTGTTGGTTAGGATTTCCAGAATGAATCACTTTCGGCGGGTAGGGCTTCAACCATCCAAATGCGTGTGATCTGGCCTTTGCTGACCGACATAAGAAAGGCCGCAAAATTGTGAAGTGTCCGGCCTTTGCGTTTCGCTCGAATTTCAACCATCGCCATCACCTGATCGGAAGAAACAGGCGCGATTTGCGTCGCCTTGATACTTGGGCGAACTATTGCGATATCCATTGCGTCTATGGATCTCATGTATCCGTCTCGCCCATGGACTTGTTTGGTGCTGCCATCGGGTTGGGTTATTTCGGCTACGAGATCTTTGGCCAAACATGCGACGATGCGATCACGATCCGCAACATCGAAGGCTTTAACAAAGTGTGCGGCGATAGCGGAAGGATCATCGAGACTTTTTGCCATTAGCTTTTCTCGCATTTGCTATTTTGTTTGGTTGAATCGTCAGCCGCAGCTCAGAATAAGTCAACATAGGCCACGGCCACTGTTCTCTGTTGCAAGCTAGGGTAGGCCCGCCAAACCCAAATCGATCGGTAGTTGTACTCAGCGTATTCTCTCGGCGCGGCAGGCCGCAATAGGCGTATACCGGAGTTAACAGTTTGACTCACAAACAGCTATGATGCGGATGAAGTGAACTATCGCTGCCTCAGCACGAGTTTCTGCTGCGAAGTGGTTCAGATAATCGCGTTATCGATCAATCGGTAGAATTCATCTTTGGCATGAATTTCCTGCCATGGCTTATGTCCGCAACGTTCAAGTTCGACGAACTTCGCCGATGGAAGCGCCATCTTCAAAGGAAGCTGAACGCCTTCCGATGGTCTTGGATCATAATCGCCATGGATTGCGAGGACGGGGCACTGAATGGCCGCAACGGCCTTTAGCAGTGAGCCTTTAGTGCGCATCTCATCCGCTTCGCGCCAGACCGCTGAGTGAATTTCGCCATCAAAAACAACGGTTGGAGGGGATGATGAGTCACGCGCATAGGTATCTGCCAGATCACTGAGTTCGATAAACCTTGCAACGTCCTCGATGCTACCTTCCGAAGCGCCAAGCATGTTCAGTTCCGACCGCTGCTTATTCGTCAAACGGGAGTTTTTCGTCGTTCGAATAGCAGAGGCAAAACGCGCTTCAAACGGCCCGCTGCCCAGAAGGATGAGATTGTGCACCAAACTTCTGTGGCGTGCAGAAAACAAGCATCCAAGCCACGCGCCCCAAGACCATCCGATAAGAGATACAGGTGGCGAACAATGTGCTTCGATCTGGGCTTTGAGTTCGTCCACCTGTCCATCAACCGAGTGACGGGTCTGAAAAGGTTCTAAGACAGCATGGCCTCTTTTGCCCAGCTCACGTGCAAGGGGTTCGATCTCGCCCGCGCCCCCTGGTCCGCCGTGAAGCACGACGACCCGAGAGGTTTTGCCTCCATACTGACGAACGTCCTGTCGAATACCAGTCATCCAGCAAACGTCACCACCCAGGCGCGGTATTGTCAAATCGAAACCAAGCGTGACGTGCTGAACACAAAGCCGACATTCATTCTTAACGCAGCACCGGTTACTCGGGGTCATAACCGTCGTTTTCGGCAGCAGGCATAGGCGGCTAAGAAGAAACCAAAGACTCCGTGGACAACATTATAGTTTATTGCGCGCACCGCAAATTGCGAACGACACTCACCAGACTCTAGGCATCACCGACCGGCTTTATGCCGGATACAAGCCTTCCGATGGTAGCTCTGAGCCGTAGTGTTCTACACAAGTCCGAACTCACTCCGCAAAGCTGTTCTACAATACAGTTATAGTAACACCGCTTTCTTGACTCAGGGCTAAGCCTTCGACACGACTAACAGGAACACACCCGGATCACACAATACAGTTACCAACTAAATTGAAAAAAGACTTCTTGTACTACGCAACAGGCGGATGGTTGTTTCTAACTGTCATGGCCGGAGTTTACTACCTGTTTCAGGCAATGTTGCCTTCTGCAGACGTCGCAAGCGTTCCACGGCCTGCTGTCTACACTTTGGACGTGGAGAACTTTGAACCCGGCCAATCTGCAATGTTTAGGCTTGACGAAGTTCCAGTGATTATCTGGCGACGAAATTTCGAGCAGAAAGTTCAGGCGCTTGAGCTCCTTGGTTTCGAGTTCAACAGCAATGCGAGCCTTCTCGACGAAGTGCGGGCTAACGAAGAGATAGAGATCGAACCCGACCGCGTTTTGAGGTTTGAGTGGTTTGTTGTGAGTCCGATCAACACTGGCGGATACGGGTGCATCGTACGGCCAGTTTCAGGAGACTTGGGTGGTTTCTACGACCCATGCGAAGATGTTCATTTTGATCTTTGGGGGAGGGTCGGAAAAGGACCAACTGAAGTGGACCTTCAGGTTTTGCCATGGAGCATTTCTGACGATAGAAGCGCAATAACTGTCGATGTAAGCAATGCGCCAAGGCTTGAATGGTAGCGCCGCAAACCGGCTATAGTGCTAGGGCAGCTCTGAGACCATTGCCGCTGTCGATCAGACATCAGTCATTCGCGTGTGCAGTAGGTCGCGAACCGCAGATTCCAGTCATTCAGGACCAGGTGCACATGGCAAGTGAGCATACAAACCCACCGTTCTTTACGGCCGCCAAACGACCGCTTTCATTTGCAACGGCCGGGCTACGTTAAGTTCTGGAAAGTTAATGTAGTGCTGGGTCGGCGACAGGTACTTCGTACCTCAAAGTGAGCTTCTTTTCGGGCAGACCAACTACGATAACAAAATCCCACCAGCTTTCTTGCTCATCATCGTTCCAAGAAGTGGCAGGGATATTTTCGGGGATATCGACAGAGATTCTTATCTGGCCACCACTCATCTCTTCCGTCTGACCTGTTAGTTTATGATCCACGACTTTCTCAAAAGCGACTCCATCACTTTCTTCTAGGCGTACGACTTTCAGGTGCTCCAACCACGCTTCGACTTGGTCAGTCCGCCGAACACCAACCACTTTCATCACTGCCGAGAACTTTGAACCTATCCATGCAGGTCGGGTCTCGGAAATCAGGTTGACGTGCCGCTCCAGACTCCAAGTTCTCCAGGCAATATAGGTGCTGCGCGCGAAGTAGAGCGCACCTGCGATCGGAATGAAGTTGAGCAGTACCCAATAGTTTCCCTCGGGTAGTCCTGATTGCAAGGAAACAATGCCGGAGAGGGCAAACACTCCCAAAATAAGAGTGAACGCCAGACTTCCCCAGAATTCCGGTTTGCTTCGAGACGTCATGTTGTCTGTCCGCCACCTCTTGTTTCTCATCCAGGGCTCATCCGGAAATTTACCTTCGGATGCGCGGCGAAATCTGTCTTCGCGGTGATCCAAGAAACATACCCACAAGATTCCGGCGAAGACTGTAAGAAACAACAATCCGAAGGGGAAAACCCACCAAGAGAATTGTTGATACGCGATTGCAGCGACCATGATTGCCATCATGGTTACCACCCCAATTACGATAACCCCATTGGTCGTAACACGCATTGGACGGTCTCCGAAAACCCAAGCTCGTGGGACTATTACGCTCGCCCGGCACGTTATTTTGACTTTGAGACGAAGATAAGGCGCATGCTGAAAATGCAATTATTCATCCATTTCGCCTCACCGGTCGAAGTGGGCTTGCTGCCGCCATTCTCTAGGGTGAGCTTGTATAAGTTCTTTGAGACCATCACCGCCGTCGGCCAAACATCGGCATTTCGTTTGTGCAGCGCGTCGCAAACCGGACATTCAGGATTAGTCGGCCAATCGTGAATGGGCGCAACAATGCGACCTTTCGCGGCGCTGGCAATCAGGTTTGATTCAGAACACTTAGTGCTCCTGTGGGGCGCCAGTCATCGCAGTGTTAAACGACTAACCCAAAGATCCAACCTGCCGCCATTGAACCGGTTAACGCAAGGGAGAGGTAGAGCAAAAACGGCTTCAACTTCAGCACTGGAAAGATTGCCATTGCACCCCAGATGCTGACGACGCCACCGGATACCAGAAACGCCATCGCTGCACCGGATGACATGCCATGGTCCATGAGGGAGCGGGTCAGCGGCAAAGCAGCGTATCCATCCAGATAGGCAGGCGCGCCAACAAACACCGCCAGCGGAATGGCCCACCACACATCGCCACCCACGTAAGAAGAAAGAGCTTGGGGCTCCAGCAGGCTTTGAAGAACAAATTCGGCGGCAAAGGCGGGGATCAGGCAAATCAAGACAAGACGTGAAATGGCGATGAACTCGGTTCGAAAGTGAGTGCGATGTTCAGGTGACCGCCAGACAGCCCATTCGATTTCATATGCCTTGCAAACCCGCCCGAGGCTTCCGACCACGGCATTGTCGCGTAGTGCCGTCTGCGCCCATGACCGGTTGATGAGCAGAGCAGTTACGCCTCCACCAAACAAACCCATCGCCATCGCGACGAGGGTCTTGCCGATGGCAAAGCTCATCCCCAAGGTTGCGGCGGTTGTAGCCAGCATGGCCGGATCGGTGACTGGCGACGACAGCCAGAATGCCATGACCGGTGCAAGCGGCACACCTGCAGCCAGCAATCCGGCCATCAAGGGCAGAACGGTGACACCGCAGACCGGAGTGACCGCTCCGATCAAGGAGGCTGCAACAATTGTTTTGAACAGGTTTCCGTTGAACACCTCGGCGATACGACTGCTGGCACCGCTGGCGCTGACCCAGGCCGCTATCAGAATGCCGGGTATAACAAGAGGCGAAACCTGAAGCAGGCTGATTGCTACAAATTCAAATGTTTCGAGGGCTTTGGCAGGAAAGGCGATAGAGATTGCACCCACGGAGACTAACGCCGCAACAATCAGTATTTTCGCTGTAGAGATTCTGGAGTTAAGGGCGCTGTCGTTCGCCATGGCACTTCCTTTCAAAGGCTGCATCATAGGTAGCAACTTGAAAGAAATCGGAAAAACGAATAGTTTTTGACACAGATATAAGAAATCACGAAACCTCACGATGCCGCATCTGGATAGCGATCTGCTCAGGACCTTTCTTGCTGTCACGGATACCGGCAGCATTCTGGCGGGTGCGGAGAGAATTCACCGCACTCAGTCTGCCGCCAGTATGCAAATCCGAAAGCTGGAGGAGCTTCTGGGCCAAGACGTATTTGTGCGTCACGGGCGAGGTGTGCGTCTGACAGCTGCCGGTGAAAAGCTTGAACCCGTTGCCAGAAAGGTCGTTAGCGACCTTAACGACATCTTTGCGGAACTGACCGGAAAGGAACTGACCGGGGTACTTCGAATTGGTATCCCCGACGATCATAGTTCTGAATTGTTGTCTGAAATCATCGCAGATTTCGCCCGAGAAAATCCCAAAGTCGAACTCAACGTGCAGCGCTCATTAAGTACAGGGTATTCGGCTGCTCTGGCGTCGGGGCAAATGGATATCGCGGTTCATGAGGTTGCAGAGCTGGGTCCCAACATGGAGTCATTGAAAGATGAGCACATTGTCTGGGCAACGTCACGGGCACATGCCGTTCACGAAGCAGACCCATTGCCTGTTGCCTTGTTTGACCGCGACTGCTGGTGGCGCGACGTGGCGGTGAATGCGCTGATTGAAAGCGGCCGCAACTACCGGGTTGTCTATTCCAGTGAAAGCGCCACCGGCGTAGCCGCAGCCGTTCGGGCGGGTGTGGCTATTGGTGTTTTGAATGCGGACATGCTGACGGCCGACATGGTGCAACTGACCACCGAGAACGGATTTCCCAAGCTGCCTGCATCCAAGCTGGTGATCGAATATGGTCAGAACATCGATTTCGAGAATTGCGGAGCGATGGCGGATGCAATTCGAAGAGCGTTCGGGGTCGCGAGTTGATCCGGGTTGAATACAGCAATTTGTAATGGGCAGAATTATCAGCCGAAATGGCTTTGATGCGGGCGGACTTGAAGGTCCGATTTTAGGAGCATCTTGGCCACAATACAAAATGCGGCCCAAGCCGGTGAGGAAGTACTTAAGTGTCTCGGTTATGTGGAACACCTGCTTGGATATGAATCCGCGTCGTGGAAGCACCAGCCTTGCAATGCGAGGTTTTTTGACCAGCGGTCAGAGGGTTAGTTCGGAACCCAAAAACCCCAGTGTCCAGTTTTCGGTCATTTGCAGGTGCGGCCCTTCGCCAACTGCGCATTCTGGACCTCCAACACCTTGCATTGGGCCAAGTTCCGTTCCCAACACCTGATCGGTTTCGATACGACCGTCTCTTTACTGAGTCAGTGTATCAAGACTTGGTCGAATTCGTCCTCAGGATCTGCGACCGGATCAAGGACAAGCACAAGTCGCGTTTCTCCGGACCCTTCAATAGGTGGCGAGCGATGCAAAAGGCCTGACCTCGGTTGTTCAGGCCAGCGTGTTCCTCGCAATATTATTGGTGCAGCAGTGGGAACTGTGAAGACGCGACCTGGATCATCTCCGTCGGTGGAGATGCCATATTGAGTACCCGTGCCGCGATACGTGCAGACGAGGCGGGCAGTGACCGCATCTATGTGAAACCTACGACAGGCATTCGTGGTCACGACATCTAAGCGCAGGCGCAGCCATTCTGCGCTCATCAAACCTGCGGAGATCTCCGACAGCGCGGTGACGTCATCAATCAAGCGGTCGCATTCTTGGGCTTTAGGAGTTCCGGAGAGTTCACATATTTCAGAAACCGCCTGCCGAACAGATCCCGGGCGCAGGACCAATCGCGCTTTTGGCAGGTTTTCAGGCGGTATTCTGTCGATCCACGATTGAAAGCTCTGCACAGGGTTCCTGCGCCAGACCACAGCAGCACAACCGGGGTGATGGATTGCTGACAAACCCTCAGGCGTTTCCGCGACACCGACGCCGATTGCGGCATCTTCGATGATCTCACGAGCATAGTTCATGCTGCGGCCTCGGCGCGTCGCCACAGGGGGAACGGATCGGGCAGGTTTGGTAAGTTCTCGGGTCGGTCTGCAACCTGCGTGGGCAGCAAGGCTGCGTCTAACCGGGCCTTTAGAGTTGGCCAATCTATGCCGCTTCCGATGAACACGATTTCCTGCCGCCGGTCGCCCCATGGCTCTTGCCAGTGTGCCTCCATGTAAGCGCGGGCGCTTTCGTGATCCGGGCGCCGGTCTTCCGGAACAGTTGCCCACCACGTTCCAAGCGGTTTGACTGAAGACAAAGAGCCGGCGAGTGAAAACTCGGCAACCCAATCCGGACGGGTGGCAATCCAGAAATGACCCTTGGCGCGGATTACTCCGGGCAGTTCCCCGTTCAGAACAGTCAGAATTTTTTCAGGTACGAACGGCTGCCGCGCGCGGTAGACGAAACTTGTTACTCCATATTCTTCAGTCTCGGGAACATGGTCCGAAAACCCATAAAGCTCTTTGGCCCACATTGGGTGTTCATGCGCTTTCTCGAAATCGAAAAGGCCGGTATCCAGAATTGCATCTGCGGGTACATCAGAGTGATCGGTCTCAACGATCTGAGCATCAGCATTCAGACTCCGGATAATCTTGCGTGCTGCGTCCACACGATCAGGCCCGGCATCAGTGATTTTGTTCAAAATCACAACGTCCGCAAACTCGATCTGGTCTGTGAGCAGATGAACCAGAGTGCGCTCGTCTTCTTCGCCAAGCACCTCACCACGGTCACTCAGGAAGTCGTGGCTGGAAAAATCTCTTAGCAGATTCACAGCGTCAACAACGGTGACCATAGTGTCTAACCGCGAAACATCCGAGAGGCTATTTCCATCGGCGTCCCGAAAATCGAAGGTGGCAGCGACGGGTAGTGGTTCGGAAATTCCGGTTGATTCAATTAGCAAATAGTCAAACCGGTTCTCGGTTGCCAATCTCCTGACCTCATCCAGAAGATCGTCGCGAAGCGTACAACAGATGCAACCGTTGGACATCTCCACCAGCGTTTCGTCCGTGCGGGATAGCTCTGTATCGGCGCGCACAAGGTCGGCGTCGATATTGACCTCGGACATATCGTTAACAATTACAGCGACCCGTCGCCCGTCACGATTGTTCAGCACGCGGTTCAGAAGAGTTGTCTTACCAGCACCGAGGAAGCCGGAGAGGACGGTGACAGGAAGGCGGGTGTCTAGCATGAAGTGTATTCCTCATCTGGATGGATCGGACGGATCGTCGGGTACGCGGGATCTGACTTCCTACAATCGGCATACATGTTTGTTATGTTATTGCATAACAATCAGCAAGGGGCGATTTACTGGAAAATTGAGTTGCGCCCAAATCCTGGAAGGTCTTCGAGCAGCCTATGGGCTCTAAACTCCCCCAGATCAGAAGAAAAATACAGCGTGGAAAGCTGACGAAGTTAGGCTCACTGCCACCATCTCCTGCCAGGCGCTTCAATTGGTCGAACGAGCCCTTACCCGTTATCCAAAAAGGTAACAGTTTATGCATGTGAGGCATGATGCCAACCCGGCGGAATCCAAGGATTGCTTGCGTATCCCGATCATTGCCTGATGAAAACTGTTCACCGCCTTTGCTGCATGCCAAACGAAAATTCGGTAAGCAACAGCGCGAAGGCAGGAACCTGTATTATCTGGGTTGATCGAAGATACAGCCGTATCTCAATCCAGTCGTCCTCTTTGCAGCATTGGTGTTACGCCAAATGCCGCCCTGTATACGCGGGAAAAATGGCCTGCACTTTCAAAGCCGCAAGCAAAAGCGACATCCGTTACTGATGCCTCAGTCTGTATGAGAAGGTGGCGCGCGCGCTCTAACCGCATCTCCATAAAGTACTTTTTCGGCGATGCGTTGAGGTACTTCCCGAATAAACGTTCAAGTTGCCTGGTTGAAATCCCAAGTTGCTCGGCGATGACGGATGGCGAAACCGGGTTTTCGATGCGATCGTGCATGATCTGGATCGCCTTTGCCAAATGTGTATTCCGCATTCCGTTGCGCGACTGAAGAGAAACGCGTTGTTCGGCGGTTGCATTCCGGACCGCGTTGTAAACCATCTGATCCGCCACGGCGACAGACAGGTCATAGCCGTGGTCACGCTCGATCAGATGCAACATCAGATCTGCAGTAGCCGTGCCGCCCGAAGCTGTGACATGTTTTTCATCAGCCACAAAAACGCTGCGGACCAGATTCACCTCCTGAAACGCCTCCATAAAGGCATCATGGTATTCCCAATGGATCGCGGCTTGCATGCCATCCAAAAACCCGGCCTCGGCAAGCACCCAGGCACCCGAACACAATGCGCCGATCGCTGTTCCCTTGGCCCGCTCGCGCCGCAAACTGCTCAGCAAAGAACGTGACACGTGATTGCGCATGTGTATGCCTGACAGCACAAAAATCTGATCGCATTTGGGAAGCAGATCGAACCCTGAATGCACCAAAGTGACAGATCCGTTTGAACAAACGGCCTTTTCCCCTTGCTCCGAAGCAAAGGTCCATTTGTACAACTCGTGCCCGCTGACAAGGTTGGCAATGCGCAATGGTTCGACGGCACAGGAAAACGCCAGATGCGAGAATTCCTCGACCAGCATGAAGTTGTAGTGCTGCGTCTGGGTTTGGATCATGATTACGTCACCCTAAGAAAGAAACTGCGCGAGCTTCAGCCCGCGCAGATCCCAGTTTGGCTGATAGACTTGATTATTGAGCAGCAGCCTGCGCTGCTTCAAGCCAACTGTTGTAAGTTTCGCGGTTTGCTTCGATCCAGGCTTCGACGTGACGGTCGATATCATCCGAGCCGTCTTCGCCATCAGACACCATCTTGTTCTGCGCTGAGATGTCGTTGATGTCGATCTTGGCTACCTCAAACAGCTTGGCTGCCGCGGGGTTGGCGTTCAGAAAGTCATCTGTGGCGACAACACGAATACTGTCTACTGCAAAACCAAGATCTTTGCCGTCAAAGGTTGTTTCCGCTGTGGCCCCATCCGGAAGAGAGGAATAGGGAACAGCCAGCCATTCCACATCTTCGCCCGGAACCAGCGCGCCTGACACCCAGTACGGTGTCCATGTATAGTACAGAACGTTTTCTCCTGCAGCGTTGCGAGCGATCGTGTCTGCGATGATGGCGTTGTAAGCGCCTTGATTGTGGGCGATGGTGTCACGCAGTCCGAACTCATCCAACTGATGTTCGATCACACGCTCACAACCCCAACCCGGCACGCAACCTGCCAGATCAGCTTTGCCGTCGCCATCGGCGTCGAAAAGCTTGGCCTTTTCCGGGTCTTTCAGGTCGCCAAGATTCTGAACGCCCGCATCATAAGCCGACTTGTTGACAAGATAGCCCTGTAGCGCACCGTCAATCAGCGTACCGACTTTTTCCAGAACGTCATCGCCACCGGATTCCTGATAGAACGTGTCGTGCAGCTTGTTCCAATGCACGGCGGTGAAGTCACCATCGCCGGTACCCAGGGCCAGGTGGATCGTCTGGTACTCAACTTCCTGCGGATCAGCGATCTCGTAACCCAGGTCCTCGAGTGCGGCAAACAAGATGCGATGTTGGAAGATTTCCTCGACCGACGGCGCCATCACCGGACGAACGGTCACGCCTTCGCCCGGTTTTTCTGCCGCATATGCGACGCTGGTCAGCATTGTGGTCGCTGCAAAGGCCGCGATCGCTTTGATTTTGAGCATAGAATTTCCCTCCCTAGGGTGTTGTTGAATTGTGAAGCTCAGGTTTTGTTAAAGACGCGCATCACGGCACCTACTGGTCCGGTTTGCCACCAGTGGCGATGGCCGCGTTCGCGACCGGACTGCCCCATGCCTTGCGTAATTCTGTCGAGGACGATGGCCAGGATCACGATGCCCAAGCCGCCAACCAGCGCCTTGCCTGCATCCAGACGACCCATGGCACGCAAAACCTCGTTACCCAGCCCTTTGACAGAGATCATCGATGCAATCACGACCATGGACAGCGACAACATGATGGTTTGGTTGACACCAGCCAGAATGGTTGGTGTCGCCAAAGGCAGTTCGACCTTGAACAGAATCTGACGGGGGTTCGCACCAAAAGCACGGGCAGCTTCAACCACGGATGCATTCACGCCGCGAATACCCAGCGAGGTCAGTCGGATCAGGGGTGGCAGTGCGAAGATTATGGTGACGATGACGCCCGAAACGTTGCCAATGCCGATCAGCATGACGACCGGCACCAGATAGACGAAGGCAGGGATGGTTTGCATCGTGTCCAGAACAGGACGGATCGCGGTTTCGAACCGGTCGTTCTTGCCCGCCAGAATGCCAAGCGGCAAGCCGATGATGAAACACAGGATAACGGCCGAGATAACAATCGCCAGCGTCGTCATCGCCAGCCCCCAGGCATTCGGCGACAGAAAGCCCAGCACCGTCATGCTGATAGCTACCAGAATGGCGACCCGACGGCCTGCGGCTTGCCACGCGATCAGGACTAACAGGACCAACATGATCAGCGGCGGAACCGCATTCAGACCGTTGTCTATGCCAACTATCAGATCATTGAAGAAGTTCTTGATCGGTTGGATGATGCCACGATTGGAAATCGCCCATTGCTTCACACCGTCGGCCGATTCCGCCAGCCCAAGATCGACCGAGGAAAACGGGTCTAGAATATTGAATTCCTTATCTGCCATAACGTTTGATCCTCAGTGCTTTAGGGTGCTGGCGTCTTCGACATCGCCCTGAATGCCGCGCAGCAGGGCGTTCTTGGTCACGATCCCGATGGCCTTGCCATCCGCCTTGACCACAACCGGGTGTTGGGTGGAGATCGACAGGTTCACCAGATCGTCCAGCGAATGATCCGGATGCGCTTCGGGCCAGTCGCTTGCATCGAACGGACCGCTATGGCGTTCGAAGGCCTCGACGGGTTCCATGATTTTGCCGGCCGAAATCAACTCAAGTTTGGAAATGCCCGCGACGAAATCAGCAACATACTCGTCGACCGGATTGGTCACGATATCCTCGGGTGTGCCAACCTGCACCAGCGCTCCGTCTTTCATGATCGCGATCCGGTCACCGATGCGAATGGCCTCGTCCAAATCATGTGTGATGAACAGCGTGGTTTTCTTCATCTCGGCGGATAGGGACATGAATTTGTCCTGTAGTTGCCGGCGGATCAGAGGGTCGAGGGCCGAGAAAGGTTCGTCCATCAAGAGAATTGCCGGGTCGGCGGCGATAGCACGGGCCAGACCAACCCGCTGCTGCATGCCGCCAGACAGTTCGTCCGGGTATTTCTGATCCCAGCCATTCAGATCTACTGCATCAATGGCGCGCAAAGCGTTTTCGCGACGTTCGCGTACATCATGCCCTCGCACTTCCTGACTGAACGAAACATTGTCCAGAACCGTCCGGTGGGGCATCAGCGCCATGTTCTGGAACACCATGCCAATTTTCTCGGCGCGCAGTTCGCGCAGGTAACGGGCAGACAGGGTGTTTACATCCTGGCCCTCGATAAAAAGTTGCCCCGAAGTTGGCTCGATCAGCCGGTTCACATGGCGAATCAGAGTGGACTTGCCGGATCCCGAAAGCCCCATGATGCAGAAGATTTCACCGCGATTGACGGTGAAAGTCGCGTCCTGAACGCCCACGACACAGTTGAACTGATCCCGAACCTCAAGCTTTCCAAGTCCCTGCGCCTGAACGGCTTTCATCGCCTCATCGGCGTGTTTCCCGAATATCTTCCACAGATTTCGGCAATCGATCACGGGTTCTTCCATGCTGCTGCCCACCGGCGCTGTCCTCCTCCAGTTTTTTTGTATGCTGCATAAATTTATATTGTGTACAAGATGTATTTTTGAAAGATACACGGTGAGCGCCAATTGTGTTTGCCGCACGATTCGTCATTCTGGCATCCCGGCAACGCAACATGAGGACATGCGATGAAAGACGAGGCGAAGAAGCGGAAGGATGAGCTGAGAGAGCACCTGAAGGTGTCGATCCTGACTCTACGTTTGCGCCCAGGTGCTGATTTGGATGAGGCGCAGTTGTCTGACGCCTTTGGCCTGTCCCGGACACCATTGCGCGAAGTTTTCCGGCAGCTTGCGGGTGAGGGTTATCTGGATCTGCGCACGAACCGCAGCGCCCGCGTATCTGAAATGTCCTATACGACGCTGCGCGACTTCTTTCTCGCCGCTCCTATGATCTATGGGGCTGTCTTGCGCCTCGCAGCACAGAATGCGACGCCCGACCAAATCGAAGAGCTCAAAACGTCCCAAGAAGCGTTCAAGGCTGCATTGCGTAGCGGGTCAGGCGAAGAGCGAGCACTGGCCAACAACCGCTTTCATGAGATCACCGGCGAAATGTCGGGGAATATCTATCTGCTACCCTCGTATAACCGGCTGCTAATCGATCATTCCCGGATTGGTATGACCTTTTACCGCCCGCAAACTGCGGAGATGTCGGAAAATCTGTCAGAAGCCAGCCAGCAGCACGACGCCATCATAGCTGCAATTGAAGCGCGTGATGAAACAGCAGCAGCTCAGCTGGCCGAAGACCACTGGAACCTTTCTCGCGACCAGATCGAACTGTTTGTAATGCCCGAGGCCTTGGACGTTCCGATGGGCGCGTTGCCTCGATCGAAACCAGCATGAGGACTGAATGAACCCGATATTCAGATTTGAGGGGATCTATACCCCTATCGTCACGCCATATCACAGTGACGGAACCGTCAATTGGGATGCGTTAAATGACGTGATCGACTATTTGATCGAAAACGGCGTGCACGGCCTGATATCGGGGGGATCGACCGGCGAAAACTATGCGCAAACCGTAGAGGAACGCCTGGAACTCGCTCGTTTCACTCATGAACGTTTGAAGGGACGTCTGCCGCTGGTTGTCGGAACCGGCTCCATGCTGACATCGGATTCAATCACGTTGGCTAAGGGTGCTCGGGAACTGGGAGCGGATGCGATCCTGCTTGCAAGCCCTGCTTATTCAGTGCCGACAGACCGGGAAAACGCACTGAATGCTCTGGCCATCGACAAGGCCGCCGATCTTCCGGTGATGCTGTACAATTATCCGCATCGTACCGGGACAATGATGGGCGAGGAGTTCCTTGACCGCGTGGGTCGCAGCCGCAACTTCTGTGGCATTAAAGAAAGTTCAGGCGATATCAATCGGGTGCACCTGCTGGCCCGCGACTATCCCCATATCCAGCTTGGCTGCGGCATGGATGATCAGGCGTTGGAGTTTTTCGCATGGGGCGCACCATTTTGGGTGTGTGGAGGGTCGAATTTCCTGCCTGCCGAGCATGTTGCGCTGTATCAGGCCTGCGTGATCGAAGGCAATTTCGCCAAGGGTCGTCGGATCATGTCCGCAATGATGCCGCTGATGCGGGTACTCGAACAGGGTGGCAAGTTCATTCAAACCATCAAACATGGCGTGACCATGAACGGTATCGAAGCGGGCGCGATGCGGCCTCCGCTGAAAGGCCTCAACAAAGATGACAAGCGCGCGCTGGAACAGGTGACACGTGTGCTGAAAAAGACAATCGCAGATATCGTGGCGGAGGGTTAAGGCATGGAATTGCTGACACAGGACGAATACAAATCCATCGCTGCCGGCCTGACCTTGCCCACGGGCGCTTTCATTGATGGCGCGTACCGCCCGGCGATCTCTGGCGAGACTTTTGAGACTGTTAACCCGGCGACTGGCGAAAAACTGGCTGACATCGCGGCCTGCGGCGCGGCGGATGTAGACTTCGCCGTAGAAAAGGCGCGAGAGGCATTTGACGATGGCCGATGGTCGAAGCTCCACCCATCCGATCGCAAGGACGTGCTGATCCGGCTATGCAAGCTGATAACCCGTAACGCTCGCGAACTGGCGGTGATGGAGAGCATCGACAGTGGCAAGACGATCTATGACTGCGAAACCGTGGACGTGCCTGAAACGATCCATTGCCTGAAATGGCACGCCGAGGCGATCGACAAGATCTATGATCAGGTCTCGCCCGCCAGTGACGATCACATCGCTATGGTGGTCCGCGAACCGATTGGCGTTGTGGGTTTGGTATTGCCCTGGAACTTCCCGCTGCTGATGCTTGCATGGAAGATTGGGCCTGCTCTGGCGGCGGGGTGTTCGGTGGTGGTGAAACCGGCAGCCGAGACCTCTCTGACTGCTCTTCGTCTGGCCGAGTTGGCGATGGAAGCCGGGCTGCCACGTGGCATTCTGAACATCGTCCCTGGCGGTGGGGCTGAAGTTGGCGAACCCATCGGGCGGCACATGGATATCGACATGGTCTCCTTCACCGGCTCAACTGTCACTGGCAAACGCTTCCTGACCTATTCCGCCGAGAGCAACGCCAAGGAGGTGGTGCTGGAAATGGGCGGCAAAAACCCCGCCATCGTGATGGACGACGCCGAGAACCTCGACCGAGTGGCCGCGCACGTGGTGAATGGCGCTTTCTGGAATATGGGCGAGAACTGCTCGGCCTCGTCGCGCCTGATCGTGCATAAGGATGTGAAGGCTGAACTGTTGGAGCGCATCGCACACCACGCCCAACAATGGAACATCGGAGATCCGCTGGACCCGGAAACCCGTATGGGCGCGCTGGTAAGTGATAGCCACTACAACAAGGTTTGCGGCTTTCTGGATCAGGCCGAGAGCGTGTTAATCGGCGGCAAGGCTGATAACGGATTTGTCGAAGCTACCGTGGTCGAAGTACCCGGCAACGATGCTCCCCTGGCGCGGGAAGAGATTTTTGGTCCCGTGTTGTCGGTGATCGAAGTCTCGGGGTTCGATGAGGCCATCAGGATTGCCAATGACACCGAGTATGGGCTTTGCGCCTCAATCTTCACTGCAAACGCTAAACGCGCCATTCGTGGCGCGCGCGCCATCCGGGCAGGAACCGTGACCGTCAACAGCTTTGGCGAGGGCGACATCACCACGCCTTTTGGTGGTTACAAGCAATCGGGATTTGGTGGGCGCGACAACTCGGTGCATGCCCACGACCAGTACACTCAGCTGAAGACCATCTGGATTGATCTGGCCGATGATGCGGATGAGGCTGTGGATTGAGTAACTATTCCGCGCGACAACAACCTGTCCATCGTGGGGCGGCTGCCTGGAATGCCATTTTGGGCAGCCTGCCACCGGCACAAGAGTTAGATACCCACATAACAGCCGATTTCGCTGTAGTTGGTGGAGGGTTCGCAGGTCTGACAGCAGCCCGTCGTCTGCTGCAATTGCAGCCAGGCGCCAGGGTTGTCGTATTGGAAGCAGGGCGCGTGGCTGAGGGTGCGGCTGGCCGCAACTCAGGTTTCATGATCGACCTGCCTCATGATCTGTCCTCGTCGGATTACTCGGGTTCGGGGGACGACAAGGCGATGATTGCGCTGAACCGGCAAGCCATCGCATTTGCCCGCGGCGCAGTCGAGGAATACCAGATCGACCCGAACTATTTTGATCCGGTTGGCAAGGTGAACGGCGCGGCCAGTGCGGCTGGCCAGACACATAATGAAAGTTACGCCAAGCATCTGACAGAACTGCGTGAAACCAGCGAGATGCTGGACGCACAGCAGATGTATGAACTGACCGGATCACGCCACTACGTTTCCGGACTTTACACGCCAGGTACCGTGATGCTGCAACCCGCGGGTTACGTTCGCGGGTTGAGTGCCGGCCTGTCCGGGGATGGCGTTAAGGTCTGCGAAAACTCGGCCGTTATCGGGTTCGAAAAACAAGGTGATGCATGGCTTGTCAAAACGCATCGTGGCTCGGTCAGCGCAGGAGCAGTCTTGTTGACCGTCAATGGCCATCTGGAAAGCTTTGGTATCGAACGGGGACGATTGATGCAGCTCTTCCTGTATGCCGTTATGACGCCGGAGTTGGACGAAGGTGATCTGTCGCGTCTTGGTGGACAATCGCGCTGGGGTGTGACTCCTTCGGATCCGATGGGCACCACCATGCGTCGGATCGATACCGGACAGGGTGGCAATCGCATCATCACCCGCACCTGCGCGACTTTGCGCCCCAACATGAAGGTTTCCAAGACCGATCTAGCGCGGGCGACGAAAGTCATGCAGCGCAAATTCGACAAGAGGTTCCCACAGCTTGCGGGAATACAGATGGAATACAAATGGGCGGGCCATCTTTGCCTCAGCCTCAATGGTGTCTCAGTCGCGCGCGAGATCGAGGAGGGTGTTTTTTCTGGCTGTGTTCAGAATGGGCTGGGAACAGCGCGCGGTACTCTGACAGGGATTGCAGCGGCAGAGATGGCCTGCGGGCACAGCTCGGACATCACTCGGTTTTTTGCGGGCGCAGACAAACCAAGGCGCCTACCGCCACAGCCATTCCGAGAAATCGGGGCCAACATGGTTCTGCGTTGGAAAGAATGGCGCGCCGGTGACGAATAGCAGCGGCGTAACCAAAGCCAATCAGGGCAGGCTTAGCTTGGCCATGCGACCGCCGTCAACAGTATAGACCTGACCAGTGATAAAGCCGGATTCTTCTGCGGCGAGAAACGCTACGAGCGCGGCGACCTCATCCGGCGTTCCGGTTCGGCCGACGGGATGGATATCCCCGATATTTCGGCGAAACGCCTCAGGATCCGGCATGGAGTTGATGAAGCTCATGTTGAGTTCTGTATCGATCCACCCCGGAGCAATCGCGTTGCAGCGTATACCCTCGGCCCCATGATCCACAGCCACGGCACGGGTCAGACCGTGCAATCCGGCCTTTGATGCACAATAGGCCGCGTGGCCGGGATTACTTCCCAGCCCTTCAATCGAGCCAACGTTGACGATGCTGCCGCGAGTTTTGCGCAAATATGGCAACGCTGCTTTGATCATCAGGAACGGCGCAGTCAGGTTGACCATCAGGTTGTTCTGCCATTCCTCAACCGACATATCCTCGACAGTGGATTCCTGCATCATCCCGGCGTTGTTCACCAGTAGGTCGAGCTTACCTGCTGCCTCAATGACCTGAGAGACTACGGCGCTGGGGCAGTCGGGATTGCCAAGGTCCGCCTCGATCCCTTCGAAGTCCATCTCTGGTCCGCGCTGTGCCGTGAATACGCGCGCACCCTCCTGCCGCAATCGCTTGGCAATCGCTCGTCCAATACCGCTGCGTCCGCCGGTTACCAGCGCGATTTTTCCAGCAAACCGGTTCATGATACCGGCTTCCCACCATTAACCTCGACCAGCGAACCACAGATGTATCGCGACGCGTCGGACACGAGAAACATAACCACGTCCGCAATATCGTCGGGTTCGGCAATCCGGCCCAAAGGAACCGTCTGTCCAAGTTCTGCCACCGCTGTATCCGGATCGAAGCCACGTTTGGCAAAACCGGTGCGCAGCATCGGCGTGTTCACCTCGTTCGGGCAAACCGCATTGACGCGAATGCCCTGATGCGCGTGATCCATCCCCATACATTGCGTCAGCGATGCGATGGCAGCCTTGGTCATGCAATAAAGCGCGTGATTGCCACCTGGCCTCAATCCCCAGCACGAGCCGGTGTTAACAATCGCCCCGCCACCGTTTTGTGCCATGATCGGAATTGCCGCCCTGCAAATACGGAACGGAGCCTCGACATTCACCCCAACAGACAATGACCAGTCTGCATCCGAAGTATCGGTGACCGGTCCGCGCGTGATCACCCCTGCGTTGTTGACCACGATATCTAACCCGCCCAGCAAAGCAGCGGCGGCCTTAGGCAATTCGTCCGAGTATGCTGGATCCAACAGATCACCGGGCAAATGCGCTTCGGCCTCGACATCCGCAACCGAACGATCCGCAGCGGCGACGTGAACGCCTGCGGACCTTAGCTGGCTGACGATGGAGATGCCCAAGCCACCAGCCGCACCCGTAACCAGGGCTTTCTTGCCCTCAAGGTCCAATTTACTTCCGGTCATGCGAACGACTCCACAGGTGCGCCAAAGTTGCTTTCATCAGGCTGGATGCCTAGCCCGCTTCCCGTTGGAACCGAGATATGCCCGTCATTGATTTGGATACCTTTTTCGGTGTCGTAGTGACCTTCGATGTAAGGCTGAGCAAGCCAAACCCCCTCTAACAGATCGGAACGGACTGTCGCGCCTATATGGGTGCAGGCCGCGGCAATGATGTCACCCCCCCAGCTGTCATCACAGGTGTGAGGGAGGTTCCGCGCTTCACAAAGATCGCGGAAAGCACGCATCGGCTGCAGGCCACCGATGCGGGTAATCTTCATGCCGAACCCGTCGACCAGACCAGTGCCAGCAGCCGTGACCGCAGCATTCAGGTTCACCCCACTTTCATCCATGTAAATGGCGTGACCTACTTGAGGGCGGATCATCTGAATATCCTCAATCGTATTGCAGGGCTGTTCCATCACAAATGGGATGTCAGGGCATTCGCGGCTGACCCTCAGTGCATCGCGGGTGGTCCAGCCTCTGTTGCCGTCGACTGCCAAGCGTATACCCTTACCCCGTACTACGTCCCAGACTTTGCGGATGGTTTCGATATCCAGGTCAACCGGGCGACCGCCAACCTTGATTTGCAAGCGGGGGAAACCTTCGGCGACCTTTTCAGCTGCCAGTCTTGCGATGTCGTCCGGTTCACCAACACCAGTTGCATAATAGGATGGTATTCTGTCCGTCGTTGCCCCACCCAACAGCGTAGCGACGCTGATATCCAAATGTTTGCCCAATGCATCATGCACAGCGATATCAATCGCTGCCTTGGCATAGTTGTGACCGTTCAACAATTTATCCATTTGGCGGTGCACAGGCAGTGGCAGAACCTCGGTGCCGATTAACCCCGGAGCCATCTCTGTCAGCGCCGCACGTGCGCCGCTTGTGTGTGATTCAGCGTAGGTGGGGCCAACGGGACAGGTTTCACCCCAACCAATCAAACCGGTATCCGTTACCAGTTTGACCAAGGTCGTATTCAGCGACCACACTTGGGCATTTGCCATCGTGTAAGGGCCGTCTTTTACCGGCAATTCGTAGCTGTAGATATGTAGCTCAGCAATCTTCATGGCTGGATCTTTCAAAGCAATTGAGGAAACCGCCCCCGTGTCCGCGAGCGGTAGAAACCGTGTCCTTCAATAGGTCTGGTTCAACTCGTCTGCTGCGGGGATCTCACGCTCTCTGCGCGCTATGTAGTCGAGCAGCGCTTCGTTCTTTGCTTCGTCCAATTTGGGTTCTTCATACTCAGCGAGCAGTTTACGGGCGCGTTTCAAAGCCCGCTCGGTAATCTCGACTTCGCCTTCAGCAGCCCACTGTTCGATTGAGTTGTTGTCGAACAGTTCCGGCATAAAGAACGCATCCTGAAAGTTTTGTTGTGTATGAGGGTGGCCCAGATAATGTCCGCCTGGCCCTACATCCGGAACGGCCGACACAGCCTCATCAAAGTCATGCCATTTGGGACCTTCGGCCATGCGATAAGCCATTGCGCATTGTTCAGCATCTACGATGAATTTTGCGACCGAGCAGTGCATTCCAGCCTCGTTCCAGCCAGCGCTATGCCAGATGTAGTTGGCACCGGAATGAATGACGGCTTGAAGCGTAGTGGCAGACTCGTACCCAGCCTGCGCATCGAACGTCTTGGCACCACCAAGTGTGTTCGAGGTCCGCCAAGGAACCTCATAGTACCGGGCCATTTGGCCGATCATGAAGTTCATCAGGCTGATCTCGGGCGTGCCTGCCATCGGAGCACCCGACTTCATCGAAACTGTCGACAGATAATGACCATAGATAGCGGGTGCGCCTTTGCGAATAACCTGCGTATAGGCCAGTGCAGAAAGTGCCTCGGCATTCAATTGCGCCACCGTTGCGGGCACTGATGCGGGCGTGTTGGCACCACCCAGCACAAAGGGCGAGCACAGAACCGGTTGATTGCGCCGACAGAACGCGCGCATCGCACCCAGCATGGTTTCATCCCAAACCAGAGGCGAGTTACCGTTGCAATTGCCGGTGGTAACCGGATGGGTATCCAAAAACTCCTCACCGAACAGGATGGCGCACATTTCCATCACGTCTTCGGCGTTCTTGGGAGAGGTCGTCATGCCCATGAACGTTTTGTCAGAATACTTCATTGACGAATAGGTAATCCGCAGATGCCGCTGACTGATCGGATGGTCGTACGGCTCGACAATATGATGGGCCGAACTGTGCAGCGCCGGCATCATGTGTGCCAGCTTGTGAAACATCGCAAGGTCATCCAGCGTCGGATTGCGGCGCACGTCCTCCAGATCTCGCAGGAATGGAGCCCCCGTCATCGGGACAAAGATCGAATGGTTGCCACCCAGGCGGACATTTTTGTGAGGGTCGCGCGCGTGGTAGGTAAAGTCAGACGGGATGGTGGAAATCAGTTCGCGTACGAGATGGCGATCCAGATAAACGAGTTCGCCCTCTACCTTTGCACCGGCCTTCTTCCAGTCCTCCAGTGCGATTGGGTCACGAAACTGAACTCCTACGTTTTCCAGGATGTCCATTGACGCGTTATCAATGCGTTCAACTTGGTCGGCATCCATGACTTCGCAATTCTGGATGTTGTGCTTAAGGCCGGGAAGCATATCAAATTTTGGTGCTGTCCGCTGTGCCCGACGGGCTGAACGCCCTCCGGCGCGGGCTCTTGTGGCTGTGGCAGAGGTAGTCATGTTGGTGATCTCCTTTGCCGCTATTTTTTTCGAGTGATCGTTTCTCCACATGCAGGAATGCGAAATGATTTTGCAGAATCCGACGCGACACATTTGTCGCCACATTTTTGATGTGCAGCCAACTCAGGCGACCGGCACAACCTTTAGGTCGGGCGCGGGCATAATTGCATGACAATGTCAGCGCCCACCCGCGTTTGGTGCAGGTTGCACTATTCGGTAGGTGTGGGCCCGAAGCAGTAGATTTTGCAGAAACCCTGTGTCTGTTCGTCGAGTTTGTTGTGCCTGGCACCACGGATGGCGATAACGCGCAAATTCGTGTGGGCGAACCAAGGTCGACAGTCCAAGAACGCTAATCACAGGGTGCTATGATCCAAAAAAGAGAGACCTTGATTGAGCTCACCTGTAACCGATGTCTTTGCACTTAAGCTGAAGCTATTTGCCTATTCAGGCTCAGCTAGTGGCAAAAATGCGACATAGTGAACTGGCAAATTCCTGCCGGGGAATTGACGGGTCTCTTTTTATAATCCGATAAATCGCCGTAAAACACCCTAACCACTCAAACCGGCAACTAAGTCTCTTGCAGATCAGCATTAGCAAAACCAACACGATTTGGCCGCGCCTGACCGGCGCCACCCGCGCTGCGATTGCGCTGGGATTTATTGTTCTCGTCTCTGCCTGCGCAAAGAACCCTAACGACGTGGATCTCGATCCGGAACGCCAAGCAATGGCGCTGCAAGAGGTTTCAAAAAAACGGGCACGTGGGCAAAGAGTTTGGTGTGTGCCCTACGCACGAAATCTCAGTGGCATCGAAATTCGCGGCAACGCCAAGGACTGGTGGGGCAAGGCGCACAATATCTTTCAGCGAGGCAATGAACCGGTTGTCGGTGCAGTGATGTCATTCCGGGCAACCCGCGGTATGCCTTTGGGCCATGTGGCGGTCGTATCCAGTATTGTCACTGACCGGGAAGTCATCGTGAATCATGCCAACTGGCACCGCAACAAGGTGTCTTTGAAGATGGGCGTCAAGGATATATCCAAAAACAATGATTGGACTTTGGTCCGGGTCGAAAGCCAGCCAGGTCAATATGGCAGTCTCTACCCGGTGAACGGGTTCATCTACCCGAAAGCTGCTGAGTAGCCCAAATCAACTTCTCATTGCAGCCACCGCGAACCCAAGGAATGCGTCATGGGTGGCTCGGTAAGGAAGCTATCGAGAGCTGTTCTGGATGGGCATTCAAGGATGGCGATCAACGTACAGTCTTTTATATCACCTTCGAGGGTCTCAGTGTTTCCGCTGCGTGAAAGATAGCTGCCGCCGTGCTTCTCAACCAGATTTTGGACGTTGGCCGCAATTTCCGTAACCCAGCTATCATCTGTAACTTTGATTTCTGCGATCAAGTAGTCGCTCATTTTCGATTTCTTGCACAAGGGG
This sequence comes from Ruegeria arenilitoris, assembly GCF_013030265.1. GTDB lineage: Bacteria > Pseudomonadota > Alphaproteobacteria > Rhodobacterales > Rhodobacteraceae > Ruegeria > Ruegeria arenilitoris_E. The sequence goes on along the minus strand of NZ_WPZQ01000005.1, from coordinate 20,897 downwards.
CAACCGGGATGGTTCGCTCAAGTTAAGGAAGGGTGTCAACTCAGCCGATTCTCATCCAGTCACAGAACTGGAGCGTACAGTATGTTCAGTGCTAGCTTGTTCTCTACACTATTACCCAGCCTCAACCCACTTATGCACGGTGAAGCGCCCTGCCATGAGTCAGGCCATTCACTTTTTCCAGGATTGCGTCTGCGTCAATGCAGTGGTGGCGATATAGATCGCCGATCGTTCCGGTCTGACCAAAATGCTCGACACCCATTGGGATAGTCTGATGTCCAAGCACTGCCCCGAGCCAGGATAGAGTTGCAGGATGACCATCGATAACGGTGACGAGCTTGCAGTGTGGCGGAAGGTCGGACATCAGGGTTTCGATGTGAGAGCGTGCCGCTTGGTTGCCGCGAGAACGCGCTCGTTGCGCGGCGGTCCATCCGGCATTCAGGCGATCTGCGGATGTCACGGCCAATACACCTACGTCGCGACGGCCTTCACCAATCATACCGGCGGCCTTGATTGCCTCCGGCGCGACTGCTCCTTGATAGGCGATCACAACTTCGCAATTGGGCCCGGGTTTTCGTAACCAATAGGCCCCATCGATGGCGCCTTGGCGGAACTCATCGTCGACACGCTTTCCAGGCTGTTCAATCGGGTTGGTCGTCAGGCGCAGGTAGACAGACCCACCGGTTTCATCGCGCAGCCATGTGCGCTCATCCGGTTGCCCTTCGCCATCGCGCTGCAGGTAATCGAAGGCCCATTCCATAATCACCGCTAGCTCGTCGGCAAAGGCGGGTTCAAAAGCGGCCAACCCGTCCTGGCTCATACCGATGAGCGGTGTTCCAACGGACTGGTGTGCTCCACCTTCAGGTGCGAGTGTGACGCCCGATGGTGTACCAATCAGCATGAAGCGCGCGTCCTGATAACAGGCGTAATTCAGTGCATCGAGGCCGCGGCTGACAAATGGATCATAGACGGTGCCAATTGGGATCAGTCGCTTACCGAACAGCGAATGCGACAGACCCGCCGCTCCCAGAAGCAACATGAGATTCATTTCGGCGATACCAAGTTCGATATGCTGCCCTTCCGGCGTGAATTCCCATTTCGCCGTCGAAGGGATCCGGTGTTCTATAAAGGCGTCGGATTGTTCGGATCGAGCAAATAGCTTGCGCCTGTTCACCCAAGGACCAAGGCTTGTCGTGCCTGTCACATCTGGGGAGGTCGTCACTAAGCGTTCGGCCAATGGGCTGTCGCCTTTTGACAGATCGTCAAGAATCTTGCCAAACGCCATCTGTGTCGAGATTTCGCGGCTGGTGTCGATCCCGATTGGAGGCACATCCAACTTGTCATCAAAATAGCGGCGCGGACCTTTGGCAAAGAAAGGTGTATTTGCAAGGAAATCCCTGAGCTTGTCTGGTTTCCGCACTGTCGCTAGCGGTTCCCATTCTTCGCCCTTCGGCACTCCCATATGCGACTGCCACGCGGCGAACTGGTTATTATTCATCAGCCCGCCGTGATTGTCCTTGTGGCCTGCAATGGGAGTGCCCCATCCTTTGACTGTGTAGGCCAGGAAACATGTTGGGCGATCATGATCGATGGCGGCAAATGTCTGGGCCATGGTCTCGACGCAGTTGCCGCCCAGGTTTTCCATAAGGGCCGCGAGCTCTGCATCCGTGCGCCGTTCGATCAGAGCGGTCACATCCCCCTGATCCCCCAGATCGTCCATGAGGCGCTGTCGCCAATTCGCACCACCCATGAAAGTCAATGCGGAGTAATCCTGGTTGGGGCAAGCGTCTATCCAATCACGCAGTCGGTCGCCGCCGGGCTCGTCGAAGGCAGCGCGTTGCAAGACACCATATTTCACACGAACGACATCCCAACTGAAAGCATCGAAGATTTTCTCGATCCGTTCAAACAGTCCTTCCCGGACGATACCGTCCAGAGACTGCCGGTTGTAATCGATGATCCACCACGTGTTGCGCAGGTCGTTTTTCCAGCCTTCTTGTAATGCCTCATAGACGTTGCCTTCATCGAGTTCGGCATCGCCTACCAGGGCTACCATACGCCCCATCGGGGCGTCTGAACCCCAGCTTTTGGCCTTGATGTAGTCTTGAATGATAGAGGCAAACGAGGTGATCGCGACACCTAAACCCACAGACCCGGTCGAGAAATCAACATCGTCAATGTCCTTGGTCCGGCTGGGATAACTTTGCACACCGCCAAATCCGCGGAAATTCTCCATCTTCTCGCGGGTCTGATTACCCATGAGATACTGTATCGCATGAAACACCGGCGAGGCATGCGGTTTTACTGCAACCCGGTCCTCAGGGCGTAAGGCCGAGAAATAGAGCGCGGTCATGATCGATACCATCGAAGCAGACGAAGCCTGATGGCCACCAATTTTGATCCCATCCACCTTTGGTCGGACATGATTGGCATGGTGGATCATCCAATGAGACAACCACAACAGGCGCTGTTCGACGATCTTTAGTTGGGTGGGATCAATGTGCATGGTGGTCTCCGGGTTCAGGCGGCGCTGCGGGCAGGGTAGGGCAAAGCTTGCTCTAGGTCTGCAAGGATATCTTCGACATCCTCCAGCCCGACGGACAGACGGATCAGGCCATCGCTGATCCCATGCTCCGCCCGCTCTTCCGGCGTATATGTCGAATGAGTCATGGATGCCGGGTGTTGGATCAGTGTTTCCGCGTCGCCCAAGGACACCGCACGCTGGATCATGTGCAGGCGGTTCATGAATTCAATCCCACCAGACAGGCCAGACTTGATTTCAAATGCAATCATAGCGCCGGGTTGGGACATTTGTCGTTGCGCTACATCGTGCTGAGCGAAACTCTCAAGACCGGGGAAATAAACCTCGTCGACGGCAGGATGCGCTTCGAGGAAGTCTGCGACGACCTTGGCAGAGTCACAATGACGGTCCAGACGAAGGTTCAGTGTTTTCAGACCACGTAGGATTAGCATCGCGTTGAAAGGCGCCATTACCGCGCCTGTCATGTCTTTCATTCCAACTAGGCGGATCTCAGCAATCTGTTCAGCGGTTCCGACAACCAAGCCTGCAACCACGTCTCCATGCCCGCCGAGATACTTGGTAGCGGAGTGTAGAACGATATCTGCGCCGTGCTCGATCGGACGGGTCAGATAGGGGCTGGCATAAGTGTTATCGACGACGACCGTTGCACCGACCGAGTGCGCAATTTCGGCGCTGGCGGCGATGTCCACCAATCGCATATTCGGATTGGCCGGAGTTTCGAAATAGACAACGCGGGTTTTGTCAGAAACGGCCGCTTTTAGGTTCTCGGGGTCTGTCATGTCGACATGTGTGATGGTGACCCCCCATTTCGCCAAACCGTGACGCATGAAGGCGAAGGTGCAGCCATAGAGCGTTTTGTCCACGATAACTTCGTCACCTGGCGACAGCAGGGTCCAGAGCACTGCTGTGATCGCCCCCATGCCGCTTGAGAGAGCTAGCCCAGCCTCGGCCCCCTCAAGCACGGCAATGCGTTGTTCAAGAAGGTCGCAGGTGGGGTTTGAAATACGGCTGTAGATATGACCTTCACGCTCGCCCGCAAACATCTCTCCACCAGCCTCTGCCGTTTCAAAGGTAAACGTGGACGTCAAGTGCAGCGGTGGCGTCAACGCGCCGTCATTTTCCAAAGGGTTGTAAGCGTGGTGAATGGCGCGGGTGGCAAATCCGGTTGAACGAGTCATTGCAAGCTCCTGATACATGTTGGAGCCAGTTTGCGCCTTTACTTTGGGCTATTGGTTGCGAAATATATCAATCTAATTGGTACAATTGGCATATTCTGCCAAACAAGAGGGTAAAATGGACGCTAAGGACAGGCAGATCATTCGAGCGCTGCAGAGAGACGGGCGCATCACGAACCAGGATCTTGCCAACGAAGTGAACTTGTCTCCCTCGCCGTGTTTGCGTCGGGTCAAAAACCTAGAAGCCAACGGAGTGATAAAGGGATACAGCGCCGAGGTTGACGCTGCCGCGTATGGGATGGCCATTACCGTCTTCGTGCGTATCAGGTTGGAGCGACACAATGAAACGGACGTCCAGAACTTCGAAAAGCGCGTTCGGATGATCGATGAAGTTCTTGAATGCCACGTGCTGACCGGGGCAATGGACTACCAATTGCGGGTTTTGGTATCGGATCTCGAGGCCTACGAGGAATTTATTCGTCACCGAATTCATCCTATCGGTGGGATAGCCTCGATCGATACCAGCTTTGTCTATGGAACGGTAAAAAAGACCGCAATTTTTCCGCCCGGATAGATGGACCCAGTTAGAATGAGTTGTTGCCAATCGGCTAAACATTTTATTTGATTGATTTTTCCCTCCGCAATTTCCCATTCTCACCGTCGCTATATCAAAGACATGCAGCGCTTGCTGCATCACTTCTGAGAGGATAGCGATGACCAAGAAACCACACGAAAAAACAAGGTTGGCAAAATACGTCGAGCGCAGGGTGCTCGAATTGAAACCGACCAAGAGCCAGGCTGAGATTGCCGCCCTGGCCGGCTATGTGAACCAGAACATGATCACGATGATCAAGCAGGGTAGCTCCAAAGTGGCGCTCGATCGCGTCCCGGCGCTGGCGGTTGCGCTTGAGGCGGACCCTGCTTTCGTGATGCAGCTCGCTCTGGAGCAGGCGATTGGTCGGACGGCAGCTGAAGCAGTCGTGGAGGTATTCGGGGAGCCAGTCACGGAAAATGAAGTTGGCTGGCTGCAAGCGATCCGTGAGGCTTCCAATAATACCGATCCAAGGCTGACGAGCAGGTCCCAGGCTGCGATCAACGCGATCTTCGGGAGATAAAAACCATGTGTGATAAGACTGGCGATTTGACTCCTAACGAACGCGCCTGGCTGCGCTTCCTGCGGGATGTTAGCAATGAAAGTGATCCCGGCATTACTTTGCACCGGGTGCAGTTACTCCGGCGTCTATGCGGCCTCAGGCGGCTCGATGAAAATCCATAGCATGACGGCGGTGAGGAATGATTGAAGTGCTGAGCTTCGTTGGATCCCTCTGGATGCATGAAAACTGTTGGTGATGTCCTAGTTGACGGACACGAAAACGAGCTCCGGCAAAACCACCTCCCATGCATCGCGGCGGAGAGTGTGCTGGAAGGCTTCACCTGAGTCTTCCTTTCGCCATGTAAGGATAGCGGCGACTTCACCCCGATCAAACCTGGTATTTGGCGGTGGTTCGAAGGATTTGGACATGCGGCTCAGCACTTGCCCTTTTTCGTTGTGTAGCAACCAGCGGTCGCCGTCCTTTACCAATAACGCTGCATCGCCGACGCGTGCCGCATTAACAGCACTCAGAGAAGAATGGCCTGGATGCAGGCGTCCAGCATAGGAAAGATCAACCATCCGCGCCTCAGCCGCCTGAAAAAAGCGACGGGGACCAGGCAACGCGTTCATGTCAGGCGTCACGCTACGGGTGAGAACTGACGGTGCTCCTGTTGGTAGGTATTCATGGTTGTCGTTGCTCATTACTACAAGGCTGCGGCGGGCACGTGTCATAGCGACATAGAACAGTCGACGGGGTGCGTCCTGATCTTCGGACCGCGAGGGCCGCTCCCACCCGCCATCGAGTATAACTACATCGTCAAATTCCAGGCCTTTTGCGCGGTGGGCCGTCAGCAGCTTTAACCCTCTTTGTTCATCCCAGCTATCACGGGACCATTCCGCGAACCATTCGACTATGTCTGGGACGGGCAGGCTGCGCGACCCAACCTCGCGTGCCAGTAGGCCCAGTCCTTCACCAATACGATCGGTCCAGCGCGAATGCGAAAGTGTGTTCAGCACTTCGGTCAACTGATTGATCGAGTAAAGCTTTGAGGGTGTCTCGCGTAGGGCTTTGACAAACGTCTGCATCTCGCGCATCCGCCATAGGCTAGGTATGTTTTCGTTAGCCATTTCAACCGGTATTCCGAGGTTTTCGGCAAAATCGCGCACCGGTATCAGCTTTCGCCAATCGCGCGAGATAATCGCGGCGTGCGACCATGTCCAATCGGGGTCGAGACGAGAGAGGCGGATCAACTCGTCTAGTGCGGCCATAGCTTGCTCTTCATTACCAGCGGGGCACTCAAGGATCTGCACACGGCCCTGTGCTACTGGATCCAATTTGGCCAGAGATCCACCGGCGTCAGCCTTCGTCCGGGCCTGATCTACGGCAATATCATGGCCAAGTTTCATACGCGCGGCTGCCCCGGCGATCACGGCATTGGCGGTGGCGACGATATGACCGGTAGAGCGGTAGTTCTCGGTTAAGAAAACCGGTTTTGCTGCGTAGTCCTGTTCAAACTGGCGGATGTAGCGGATCGATGCACCGGAGAAGGCATAAATGTTCTGGTCGTCATCACCCACGGCAAAGAGACTGAGTCGCAGATCGGGATCATCCAGAGTTCTCCCTGCCACAGCAGCGATCAGCGCGTATTCATCTGGACCGATATCCTGATATTCATCAACTAAAATCCAGCGATACCCCTGTATCAGTGTTTCACGCAGCGCTTCGGCCTCTTGCTTGCTTAGACCGTCGCCCCGAAGCAATGCCGCAGCCTTTTGCAATAGACCTTTGAAATCGGGGATGTCGGCTGTTTGAATGCCCGCGAAACTAGCTCCGACCAGGCGCATAGCCAGTGAATGCACCGTTGAGACGGTTACTAAGGTTGAGTCATCTCCAACTAACCGGCGAAGGCGTTCACGTATTTCAGCGGCTGCGTGACGGTTGTAGGCCAGCACGAGGATACCGCGGGGATCCTCGCGTTTGATGCGCAGCAGATAAGCGATGCGATGAACCAAGACTCGTGTTTTGCCCGAGCCTGGTCCTGCCAGCACAAGGACGTTGGTTTGTTCCCGGTTGTCACGCACAATTTTTTGCTGCACCGGATTGCCAAGGTTGTCGACAATTGCCTTATAGGTGGCGCCAGTGGCCTGACGCCGGAATTCGGTCCCGCGCCCCGGCATCCATCGGCGCATGAAGGCGTCTTGCTCCAGCACGAAATAGTCGTCGGACAAGCGCTGCGCTGTCTCAATGTTTTCCAGTCCTTTTTCCGCGTAGGCTGCCATCACATGGGTTTGGATGGTTTGTTCGTCATAGTGTTCCTCGAGTGGTGCGAAATGCTGGACGGTGAAACCACCTCCTTTGGAGCCAAGATGCACCGTTATGGCAGGGCGAAAGATGGACAGTCCGCGTCCCAGCGTAGCCACCTGCTGTTCGTGCATCCACAAAAGTGATCGGTCCATTAAGCGGTTTGGGTCTTTGATGCTGGTGCGCAAAAGCGTGTCGCCGGTAATCGTGGACAGCATCGCTCCCAGAGTGGTCTCGACCTGAATGTCCTTGCCGTGTGTGCCTTTCGGCACGAGGGTCAGAAGATGCGCCAGCAGGCGTTGTGCGCCCTGATGGCGCAACTCGGCGGTTTGAGCGACAAAGCGCCAAGACTGTTGAAGTCGCACAAGGATGCTACCGCGCACTGATTTACGCAGAGAAAGGTTGCCACGCCCTCCCTCCGTATCACGTCCATCCTGTGCCATACCGCGCAGAAGGGTCTCCACCAGATACGGACGCACCTCGCCATGGCCGCGCTGTTGCAACTCCTGACAGGCAATGGAGAGGTTGAACGGAATCGGTTCAGCCTGATCGGCATCTGGGGCCATTTCGCGCATCACGGCGATTAGGTCTTCTTCTAGTCGCGCGGCCCGATCCAGCCGGGCTTGCGATGCGTCGGTCACGCCATAGTGCACAAAAATGGTTATATTGGTGTCGTCGCTGGCAATTCCAATCGCCTCCAGATCGGTCAGCGCCTTGCGCAACTCAGCGGAGGAGAGCCCGCTAGTTCCTGCTAATTCGTCGGTGGAAACACCTTCTCCCACTGGTGTGTTTACGATATGGCGCACTATCGCCAGCAGTTGCTTGCGCCGAGCGCCCGAGATATCTGCCTTTTCCAACAACGTGGCTGCGGTATTCACATCGCGCACGAGTAAAGAGGCGGGGAAGACTTGCACGCTGTTTTCTTCACGCCGCAACAGGCTCGCCTCCTCGAGCCAAGCAATAGCTGTTTTTACGCGCGTGTCTTCAGTGTTGTTATCGCGCAGAAATTCAAAGTCCTTTTCCTCTCGCACAATCTCGCCAGGAGTGGCGACGATCTTACCTTCGTCTCGAGTGCGAATGTCCAAGCGACGCAGCGCTTTAAGGATGGCACCTATTTCATGCCGCGCGAGGCGGGAACGGGCCGAAAGGCTGAACTGGCGTTCAACATCCTCGGTGTTGAACAATAACACGCAGCTAGCGGGGTCGCGGTCGCGTCCCGCGCGTCCTGCCTCTTGTAAGTAATTCTCCAACGAGCCTGGCACGTCGCCGTGGACTACGAGGCGGATGTCAGGTTTGTCGATGCCCATGCCAAAGGCGTTGGTCGCAGCAATCACGCGCAATTCGCCAGTCCGGAATTGCTCCTGGATCTCGTGCTTTTCTTCGGGAGGTAGGCCAGCGTGGAAACGTTCGGCGCTGACACCCTGCTGTTTTAGGAATTCGGCTACGCGTTCTGTCGCACCTCGGGTCGCGCAATAAACCACGGCTCCGGAGACGCCAGAGGCGGGCAAGCCCTGCTCGATCGCGTTCAATATATCTGCGAGTTTCGTCGCACGCTGGGTTTCACGCACCGAAAAAGAAAGATTCGTGCGCGAGGCACCACCGTCCAGCAGGATCAGATCCTGATCCAGTCGTGTTTTGAAATGCTCTCTTATATCGCGCACTACCTCGGGTTTGGCAGTGGCGGTAAGGCAAAGTATCGGAGCGGGGGCGTCGCCGGAGTTTTCTTTGATGAACCGGCTGACGTAGCGGTAGTCGGGCCTGAAATCATGGCCCCATTTTGAGATGCAATGTGCTTCGTCTAGCACCCAAAGGCCAATTTCGCGTTGTGCCAGAGCGCTGCGAACTGACTTGTTGCGAAGCTGTTCGGGTGAAATCATCAAGATCGCAGCATCACCCATGCGCACTTTGTCCAGAGCGTCGTGACGTTCAGGCAGCGACAGAAGGCCGTTGATCGTGACGGCGGAAGATATACCGGCTCTCGCCAGGCCCTGCACCTGATCGGCCATGAGTGCGACTAACGGTGAGATAACGACGGTTAGCGCACCGGTCTTGTCGAACCGTGAAAGGGCTGGAATCTGATAGCAGACTGACTTGCCAGTTCCGGTTGGAAGGATGCCCAGAACGCTTTTGCCTGCCATCGCCTCAGCCACAATGCGTTCCTGCAACGGTTGACCGAATTCGTCCAGGGGTTCGGGTCTGAAGGACGGAAAGCCGAACCAGCGATCTAGCGCCCTTTTAGGATCGTTGTGTTCGACACACCATTGGCAAGAGTCATCGTTACAAGCAGCCTCTCGCAAGTGACGCACAATCAGAGAAGCTTCGCGGAATTGCATGCGAACCCAGGGAGGCATGACGCTGTCGCCGCCAGCAACAGAAATCCACGACAAGGCATAGGCCAAAGGCCAGGCAAGGTTCGGGTTTTCCATCCGGCTAAGAGTCTGTTCGAGCCGATGCAAGCAGACTTGTCCAGCCAAAAGGCGGCGAACGGCGTCAAAAGCTTCTTGTTTATTGGGTCTGCTAGTGCCTCGCACAGCAGTAAAAAGAGCGTCAAACCCTCCGCTGCGTGGGGGGCGTGTGGCAAGGAAATGATAGGCTGTCAGCGCATCTGGGGTCGTGGTGTTTAGCTTGGCGAACGCCTCGATCTGGTTTTGCAGAACCTCGAAGACCAGACGTGCATCCTTTTCGGGATCGTTGACATGACCCGTTTGCAACCGTCCGTCTTGATAGTGTTTGACTAAATGGTGATAGGGGTTGCGCGGGAAGGCCAAAGGATTGAGCCAGAGCGTGTCGATTGGTGCCTCTGCCAAGGCGGTAAAGCGGGGCGCAGCAGCGGCCAGGTGGGGCAGGTCGTGGTGCAAGATGTTGTGGCCGATGACACTGTCGAAACCTTTACAATATGTGTCGAGTTGCGACAGTGCTGAGGCGGAGCTGCTTTTTTCAACTAGAGCCGGTCGGGAGTCATCGTTCGTTGTGGCAGCCAATGCGAATATCCGAGCGGATTTAGGATCCACTTCCAGGTCAATCGATACACAGCGCTCAAGAAAGCGCGAAATGTCCACCTGACCGTTCGTTATCATTGCTCGCCAAATTTTCTCTTTTAGTGTCTCCTTGATAGCTACCGGATTACAGACAAAAGAGAAGGTGCGTTTCAAATTGCTCTTCGCAATGTGGATTCCCCGCACTCCTCAATGGTTGCATAAGGTTGACAAAGGTTTACATCAGCCCCTCGCGAGATCGACGGATGTAAACCTTTCGACCTCAAAAACACCCCAAAATCAGGCCAAAGGTTTACACTAAGTTTACATTAAGTTGACAGATCCGGACCGAAATCGGGATTTTTCCGGAGAAATGTAAACCTTTGAATCAGACCAACCCATAAAAACAACGGTTCTCGGAAAACACATATCCGAAGACAGGCCAGAAAAGCGCGCACAGCGACAAAACACAGGCCAGACGACCCAGACACACATAAGAGAACGGACGTAACTCAGGCCTGCTCACAACGCTCCTGAGAGAGAACCACATTGAGAGCGAAAGCACAGGTCTATGCCAGGCAGTGTATAGAGCTACTCCGGAGAGTAGAATCCGACGATTGCTAATAGTGGGGATTAGTCGTGAAAAGTGAGCTGCACCGTATAGAGGCTGACTGTGCCTAGATATGCAAAGTAGTGCTAGGTCCGTCCTAAAAGCTGGTAATTTAATAGGGAGGCTGGTGACGGGAGATTGTCGGGAGGAGCTCTCAGAACCGAAAACTTTTCCCGAGCTCAAGTTCACAGGTGTGGTGGATGCTCCGCAAACAGAATTGAACGGATCAGCTCGACCTGAAAGAATGTGAGTTTGGGCATGTCGTAGACCCGATCTATCGCGTAACACATCAAAAGCAGCTTTTTCGAAGGGTGATAACTTGGACAAACTGTCAGTGATGCAAGCTTTTCGCCGTATCGTTGAACGCGGTAGTTTTGCCCGTGCGGCGGAGGACCTTGGTGTTTCTCCCGCGCTTCTCAGCAGAGAAATCAAGCTTCTGGAAGAAAGTCTGGGAACCGTCCTGCTCACCAGAACGACCCGATCCATGTCACTAACTGACACCGGCAGTCTTTATTACCAAGATGCAATTGGAATTCTCGACGCGGTCGAAAAAACGGAACAGACCATCAGGGAAGGTTCAAAAGCGGTGCGTGGGCACCTTCGGGTGAATGCGTCAAGTTCCTTCGGCCAAACCGTTATCGCACCGATGCTTCCAGAGTTCTTGAAAACCTATCCAGATCTGCGATTTACTCTTTCGATGGACGACAAGGTGATCGATATGGTCGAGGGCGGGTTCGATCTGTCGATACGAATCCGAGCCGCGATGCCGGATTCGGCCCTTGTTGCGCGACGGATCGGCGTGATGCGACAGCGGATTTTTGCGTCTCCTGACTATTTGGAGCGATGTGGGACGCCGACCCAGCCGGCGGATCTGCAAAACCACGCGATCATCGGCTTTTTGCTTGCTGATCATTTGACGAGCTGGAAGCTCTCGGCCGCCAACGGTGTCACAGCATTAGAGCTTGATCCGCGCGTGCGGGTTGGCAATAGCCTCGTTTTGCGCGATCTGCTGATAGCGGGGCAAGGTATTGGAACCCTGCCTGAGTTCGTTTCTGATGCTCCTGAAGCTAGCGGGGCTTTGGTGAGAGTTCTTCCTGACCACGAATTGCCCGCGCCAGAAGTATTCGCCGTTACAGCATCTCGCTTGGGAATGGACGCCAAGGTTACAGCCTTTCTTGATCATCTGCGCCTGGCTCTCAGGTCCTGACATTATTCAATACAGGTAAAGAGTGATGTCAAAGAGCGTGCCTTAATTGGCGGCGCAACAAATTCCATTCTCTCAGGGAACAAGTCACAGCCCTGAGAGGTATCCTATGTCACGTATTCTCGTTCTCTACTATTCAAGCTATGGCCACGTCCGCACATTGGCCGATGCCGAAGCTAAAGGCGCCAGAAGTGTTCCCGGCACTGAAGTTGACGTTCGGCGTGTGCCCGAAACCGTCCCTGAAGAGGCCCGTCAGCAGGCTGGCTATGTCGTAGATGATACACCTGCCGCCTTGCCGACCGATCTGGAAAACTATGATGCAATCATCATTGGAACACCAACCCGATTTGGCATGATGGCTGGCCAAATGAAGTCCTTCCTTGACCAGGCGGGAGGGCTTTGGGCCAGGAATGCACTGGTTGGTAAGGTCGGGGCGGTCTTTGCATCAACAGGTTCGCAACATGGCGGGCACGAGGCCACCCTTCTGACAACGCAAGTCCCACTTCAACACTTTGGGATGCTGATTGCCGGAATGCCCTACACATTTGCTGGCCAGACTACATCAGAAGAAATCATTGGCGGCGCACCGTATGGTGCCGGAACGATCGCCGGTGCTGATGGTTCCCGCAAGCCTACCGAAACTGACCTAGCCGGAGCGCGGTTCCAGGGCGCTCATGTTGCAAGGATTGCAGCGTGCCTCGCTGGATCAAACCTGCAAGCGGAAGCAGCTTAACCCGCGCGCCTCTGAAGTCTCACTCAAATTCTGAAACGCCTCAGCCGGGAGACATAAAATGTCACGATCAACCGATATTCTTCTCACTTCACTCGCCCCAGCGGTATGGGGAAGCACTTATCTGGTAACTACCGAAGCGCTCCCGGCTGGCTACCCGATTACCCTGGCTGCGTTACGAGCTCTGCCTGCTGGGTTGTTGTTGCTTGCAGTGACGCGTTGCGTTCCACCACGCGAATGGCTCGGTCGAACTTTCGTCTTAGGCAGCCTCAATTTCGCTCTGTTCTGGGTGCTCCTCTTCGTTGCTGCGTATAGGTTGCCCGGTGGTGTGGCCGCCACCCTAGGATCGTTGCAAGCGATGATCGTGATTTTGATGGCGTGGGGATGGCTGGGAACCCCAATCCGACTCGGTGCTCTCGCCGCCGCCGCGACTGGCGTAATGGGTGTGTCTCTGCTGCTGATCGGACCAGAAGCACAACTTGATTGGATCGGTATAGCAGCGGGTTTGGGAGGAGCCGCGTCAATGGCTGCTGGCACTGTTCTCAGTCGGAAATGGCAACCTCCGGTCTCGGCGCTTAGTTTCACTGCGTGGCAATTAACAGCCGGTGGTTTGATACTGCTGCCAGTCGCTCAGTTTCTTGAGCCGCCTCTACCTGCGCTCAGCGCGACAAATGTCGCCGGCCTGATTTGGCTTGGCTTGATTGGTGCCGCAGCAACCTATGCTCTTTGGTTTCGTGGGATAGCGCGCCTTGAACCTAGTGCAGTTTCGATGCTTGGCATGATGAGTCCTTTGACTGCCGTCGCGCTCGGCTGGGTATACCTGGGACAAACGCTTAGCATCACTCAGTCTATAGGAGCAGCCATAGTTATTGGTTCTGTTGTGGTTGGCCAGAGCGTGAGCCGAAGGGACTATTTGGGTTTGAAAAAATGGAGATCAGCAACAGCCGGATCTGTCTAATGGGTGCTGAGTCGCAAACAATAGGCCCAATCACGCAAGCGGGCGAGGAATGGCTCAGCGACTCGCTCAGACCCGTTTGCCAGATCCTTACAATATCGAAGTCCTAGGTTTCCTTACGCATGATTAAGGGGATGGGTTCTGGCGCCACTGCGTTTGGATAATCGAAACCTCCCATAGGCTATAGCATTCCCTGAGTTAGTGTGTCGACGATTGGCTATTAAGGTTGAATTGGAAATCCTAGGGCGAACAAACTTAAGATAGGTGCGTGACGGAATTCGATAGGTGATCTTAAAGAGGAGTGCTGCTTTTCGGCTCCCCACTTATATTCGTCTATAACAGATGACGCCGAAACTCCTCCACAGACACCAAGCTACCTAGAATGGGGTGGTGAAGCACTTGCTGCAAGTTGAAGATTAATGTCCGCAGAATTGCACATTGTAGCCTTAGACATATCTGATCGAATTAATTGGTCTACCTCCTTCAGCTTAATATGGGGACCAACCTCGGCGCGCGGTTCGAAAGATCCAGCGGGCACTAGAGATTTTCGCTGAGCAAGCCCATTATTTTGGAGCACCTAAAACAAGAAACTAAGACAATCTTTGGTTGCGGAGTTCGTCGCTTAAGCATATCAAATCAATGTATAGTTTGAGGAAAATTGATGTCTGCGAGATTCAACATTCTCTCGTTAAGCGGTGGTGGCTACTTGGGCCTCTATTCAGCCAAGGTCCTTTCGCTTCTGGAAGAGCTTACAGGTGGTAAACCTATTGCAAGATCTTCGGAACTTCTGGCCGGGACGTCCGTCGGGGGCATTATAGCGCTCGGCCTCGCGGCAGAGGTCGAGGCCAGCAAAATTTTATCAGCGTTCAAAGAGCGTGGCCCGCTCATTTTTCCTGATCGCCCGGAAATGACAAGCAAATTGGGGATGGCGAAGTATCTCTGGAAATACGGAAGAATCGCTAAATATACGAGCGATGCGCTGCGAGAAACGATCGAGGAACTGCTGCCGCACAAAGATATGAAACTCGGGGATCTTTCACACCGTGTCATCATCCCAGCAGTGAATCTGTCGACTGGGGCCCCGCGAGTATTCAAGACCCCACACAAAGAAAACATAACATATGACGCTCGGTTGCGTGTGGTTGATGTCGCTTTAGCTACATCTGCGGCTCCAACTTTCCTGCCGATGTCTGAGTTGAATGGCGCTCTTCACGCGGATGGAGGACTGTTTGCCAACGCTCCGGACATTTTAGCACTTCACGAGGCCGAACACTTTCTCCACCAAGATGTATCTCTGATCCATATGCTCAGTATAGGGACCACCACCTCAAAGTTCTCATTCTCTCACAAGACCGGCCGCAACTTCGGTCCGATACAATGGATGAAGGGTCAACGGTTGATCAAGGCAATGATGGCCTCTCAGCAAAAATCGGTCGAGTTCATGATAAGCCATCGGCTGCAGGAGCGATATCTGCGGCTGGATGAAGAACAATCGCCAGAGCAGAATGCTGACCTCGCGCTGGATGCTGCCACGCCTCACGCCATCAGCACTCTGATGGCACTTGGTGAACAAACTGGCAAGGAAGCTCGAGCCATGGATGCCGTCATAGAGTTCCTACACCATGATGCCCCTGCAGCAGGTTTTTTTGGAGATATCAATGGGTCAATGTAGCACTCTCTTTCACAATAGGGTTGCCGATGAGGAATCTCTAAACAAACGGATCACACCCACAGAAGAGCAGATGACGTTGCAGCAAGAACGCTGGAACGACTTGCGTGATTTCCTCGTAGACCGACTCTCAGACGAAACGGGACTTTCGATGCGATCCTGGCTTCAGGGGTCTTACAAATTTCGAACTCAAGTCCGTCCGTTGTTCATGGGGGAAGAGTTCGATATCGATTTGGGCCTCTACTTTAAATGGTCGGGTTTGGCGTCTGCAGGAGACTACGGCCCCGATGATCTCAAGGCGGCCTGTCAGACGTCGCTCGAGGTCTATGGGAAGGAGACAGATCATGATGTCGTATCGGTCGAGCCTCCGAAGAAGAACTGCAACAGAATTCGGTTCAACGGTGACTTCCACATAGATGTGCCAGTCTATCATCTTGATGAACCTAATGATGATCGAACGCTGGCTTCTGAAGACGGATGGGTAAAAAGCGACCCAAAGGCTATCTACATTTGGTTCCGGGACAAATTTCTTGATGATGACCGCGCAGTCGTTCGCCGGCTGATCCGTTATATGAAAGCGTGGTCAATTCTTAGATACCATGGCGAAACTGGCCGCCCATCATCAGTTTTGCTGACGGTTCTCGTAGCCGATGCCTGCATTTCTTCAAGGATCAATTCAAAGTGGGAAGATGACGATGCACTCCAAGCCTGCATTGAAGTTATCATCGCGCGCCTCGAGGCGAACTCAAGAGTTCTAAATCCGGTCGATTCAAGTGAAGACTTATCTCGTCTTTCCGACGATCAAATGGGCGTCCTAATCCAACGCTTGAGAGATTTTCAGACCGTTGCCCAACGCGCCAATGCCGCCGAGACGTCTTTGGCAGGAGCTTTTTTGTGGCAGGAAGCATTTGGGCATTTCTTCCCACTTCCTGAAGATGAGGTTCTAGTAAAGTCGGACAGGTCGCTGCCGGTATTGTATCCGCAACCAGAAATCTTAGTTGATATCTCCCTGCCCAATGGCAACAGATCGACCAGCATCAATACCGTCGGTCCTGTTCCAAAGAAAACCAAACTGAAGTTTACTTTGATGAACTTAGATCGCTTCCCGCGAGAGGCTATTTTTCAGTGGATAGTTAGAAATTCGGGAGAAGAAGCATCTCGGACAAATGACCTTGGTCATACATCTCAGGCGGGTCCTTACGCCGAGGAAAACACAGCTTACAATGGGCGACACTTTATGGATTGTATGGTTGTGTTGCATGGAAACCTGATTTCGATCAGGCGTGTGCCAGTGATTGTAAACAATGCACAGTATATGAGGAGGACGCGCGGAGGTCGGCCGGCTTGGACATCGCTTCGTTGATCGCAAAGTTCGCTTTTGCACGTGCCCCATCCAAAACGAAATGACCGCGACTTCCAAAATCGTGGCCTTTTCTTAGGATCCGGACATAACAGGCTTCGAGGCCAAGGTGAAAGTGGTTCGTGGCAAGGACCGCTTGCTCTACACCATACAAGCGCTGTCGCCAAACTGGAGCGAGCCTCACGCAGTTGATAGGATCAACCTTAGTTTTTGGCTTTGTTTTGGTCGGCCAAAGAGTAAACGGAAAGGACAATTCAGGTTCAATAAAGTGGCGATCAGCAACAGCTGAGTCCGCCTGATAAGTGGTTTTCTGTCGAAAATCTGCCATTCGCGCAATTCCGTGAGGAATGGCTATAAGTTTCGTTTGAGCTCGCTCGTCGGATCCGGTCGTAATCCAAGTTCTAGGTATCCCTACAAATGATGAATGGGATGTATTCTGGCGACTCCGCGTCCGGGTGTTCCAAACCTCCTGTAGCCATGGTGGAATGTTGATCGAACAACCAAGCGATGA
This sequence comes from Ruegeria arenilitoris, assembly GCF_013030265.1. Taxonomy (GTDB): domain Bacteria; phylum Pseudomonadota; class Alphaproteobacteria; order Rhodobacterales; family Rhodobacteraceae; genus Ruegeria; species Ruegeria arenilitoris_E. The sequence continues at coordinate 3,774 of NZ_WPZQ01000005.1, read as the reverse complement.
GAGCGCTCAGGGCGCGCGTTTTGATTTGAGCGCTGTCGCGTATCGAAAACTGCGTTAAATGCTGCCAGTGATCGCCCCAGCCAGCCTGGTGCTAATTATAGCAGTCGTAAAGCGTTCAGCGTGCGCAAACTCACGTTAGAGCAGTGTCAGGTCAGTAGAAATGATCTGGAAAGGTATTTATGCTCACATGCTAATTAGTAACCGATGCCCGGATCGCTCGCTTGAGTTCCTACCTCCAAAGCAGATTCAATCTTTTTGTCCGGAACAGCCTTGATCTTGAGCAGGAAAGAGGAGCTTTGCCCTACTTTAGATGTATATATTAAGTAAGAGATTTACATATTAGTAGAGAGACGGCTTTGGGAGCTTAAGGGAAATCGGAGCTTCCGGATATCAAGTGATTGCAGAGTGGTTTCTTCCAGATCAAGTCGCGTGTAGTCAGTTCCTGCACCACAACACACTTTTCACGTTTGTGAAGGCCTACACAAACGTGAAAATTAGGAGCCAGCATGATATTCTACGTTCTGCTCACTTACGGAAATCGCCCCACCGGGCCGATCAAAAGTCACCCTGCGGCCAAAGCCCAATTGGCACTTATCGATCGAATTGCATCTCTGAATCCGCGCATCAAAGCCGAGGTTGTGTTCGACTATGCTCGTAGCGTTGAGGGTCTTCATTCACTACCACGACTTGAGAAAGTCCTGGCCAGTTTGAATGACGTTGATGGCGTAAAAGTGCGACTCGATGATTTGTCTCGGTTGTTTCGTATAGCAAAAATGGGAGACCGAGAACGCCTGCTTGAAGAACTGCAGGTTTTTGGCTCGAGTCTATACTCGGTGAAGCACAAGAAAACCCTATCAAATTTCTCAACTGGTGAAATTCACAACCTTATCCTGCATGCTGAGAAATCGAATTTGCCGGCTCAGCAAGAGCGGGCAGGTGATACAGCTAACGCTCGAGCAGCATCGTTAAATTCCCGGAAGGGCAAATCAATCGCGGTTGCAAAACAGCTCCAAGCCGTAAAAAACGAATTACTTCGGAGAGAAGTCTCGGCGGTTAATCAAAATGTTGCAGACGAAGCCAATGCGCGAGGTATTCGAACCACCAGAGGAGGCAAGTGGACAGCTCAGAATGTCGACCGCATGCTCAAGTCACTAGAGCGGGTATGACAGCAAGTGTGATAGACAATTGCTTCAATGGCGACTGGGAAAAGAGAGTGTTAAGCCGCAGCTGAAGCATTTAGCCGTTTTACGATCTGGATAATGCGCTTGGTTTGTTCGGCGGGAAACACGCCGGAAATTCCTTGATCGTCGAAATCTGTATATGGACTTTCATAAAACCGTTTGGGTTCGACGAACCCGGCTTCAGTAAGGTGGTCGATAATCAGATTGAGAAACTCCATCTGGTTCGCAGTCGGGTTTGCTTCGCCGATAAACTCGTTGAAGGCTGCTTTGGCAGCAGAGCGTTCCATTCCAATCAGCGACCTTAAAAAGATCCCAAACCCATGTTCTTGGGCTACTTCATTCAAAGTTTTCTCATCCGCGACGCCTTCGGAAAGGAACATTCGTTCAAGTTCACGAAGATCCTGTTCGGTCAGTTGTTCTGCCCGTTTTAGTTTCAGGATAGTGATGTGGTCAGAATGGTCTTCTAAAAACCTCCGGACCTTTATGTTAAAGCGTCCTTTGTCGACGCCGGAGCCGACATCTGGCAGGTTGATCGCGCTGCCATGTCCGATTTCGTCCTCGAAATCTGTCACTACAACTTTGCGTTCCGTTGGTTTGATAAGTTCCACCAATCCTCGTAATTTGAGACGCACGCTCTCAAGCATCTCCAACGTCACATCTTCCCAAAATGCTCCATCTTGAAGTTCAAGAATGAGCTCCATTTCCTTAGCTACCACGGGCACATTCGAAAGTGTCTCAAGTGATGAAGCTACCTTTTGGATCCGTTGTTGCAGAGCTGAAAATGCAGCCTCACCGTCGAGAAGACAGAGTTGCGCATTCAATAACAGGAGGTCGAATTGCTTGGCTGGCAGATTGTCATCCTTGAAGGATGTTGGAAGCCCGGCAACTCGCTCTGTAAGATCAAGCTGCGCGTCGAGATCAAGATGTTCCCAGTTCTCAGACTTTTGAAACTTTTCGACGGGCCTACGGTTCTGCCTAACCAAAAAGTTTTCGAGGTTCATACCCGAAACTTCGTCGATCAATCGCGTTTTGATTGCCTGGGTCAGTTTGTAATGACCCTCTTCACCTTCCTGCAATGCACTAATGAGAGACACCCTGGTCGAGAACAATCGTTCTCCGATGGGCTTTGCAACGGCACCATCTAAAGCTTCCGGATTTTCTTTGAAGAACTCCAGGTTTTGGCAGAAATCGAAGATCAGGAATTCTTGTTTGTCCTCTCCGGAACCAAAAAGATCAGGACATAGTCGCGTGCCACGCCCCACCATCTGCCAGAATTTAGTTTTGGACCTCACTACCTTGAAAAAGACGAGGTTCACCACCTCCGGAACGTCGATTCCAGTGTCCAGCATGTCCACCGACACAGCGATATGTGGTGATTTTTCTGATTCAGAGAAATCGTCGATCAACGAGCCAGCATAGCTAACGGAATAGTCGATAAGCCGAGCAAATTCTCCTTTGAGGTGAGGATAGTTGGCATCAAAACGTTCAGTGATGAACTGGGCGTGCCGACTGTTCTTAGCGAAGATAATAGTCTTTCCTAGTCGGTCGCCGCCCGCCACCTTGATCCCGTTAGCCATCAAGTGTTCTAGAACCTTGTCGACAGTATCCTTGTTAAACAGCCACTTGTTGAGGTCGCCCGACTCAACCCGGTCAGGCGTGGAACCTTCCTCATCCCATTCCAACGCATCCCACTCTTCTTTTTCTTCCTCGGAGAGGTCGTCATAGGATATACCATCTCGCTGAAACTTGAGTGGAACGGAAATGGTTTTAGGCGGCACGAGAAACCCATCCCGAACCGCGTCTTCCAGATCGTATGCGTCTGTGGGAACACCTTTTTCGAGTTGGAACAGCGAATAAGTATCCCTGTCAATCTCATCGCGCGGCGTTGCGGTCAAACCAATCAACATTGCGTCGAAGTATTCAAAAATCGCCCGGTATTTTCGATAGACAGACCGGTGGGCTTCGTCGATGACAATCAGATCGAAGTGGCCGGGACCAAAGCGTTTTTCACCTTCCTTGGTCTCGTCGATCATCCCCATCATCGTTGGGTAAGTAGACAACAAAACACGCGCGCCGGAATGGTCGTTGTTTGTGGCGTCATGGCGCTCCAATAGGTTCGCACTTGGCGCCGAGGACAAATGTGTCTTGAAGGCGCCATGGGCCTGTCTAACAAGAGCAACCCGATCCGCCAGGAACAGAACACGACGCACCCAATTGGCACGCATGAGCTGGTCAATCAGTGCGACGACAGTTCTGGTTTTTCCTGATCCAGTCGCCATGACCAATAGTGCCTTGCGCTGTTTGTCTCGTTCAAAGGCTTCCCCGACCCGGCGAATAGCGCGCTGCTGATAAAAACGCCCAGCGATGTCTTCATCCACGGACACGTCATCAAGCACTTTCCGAGAAGACCGACGTTGATGAAGTAGAACCAATTCGTCTTTCTTCAGGAACCCCGAAATCGGGCGGGGTGGATACGTCTGGTCATCCCATATCCAGTGCTCGTATCCGTTCGTGCAAAAAATTACAGGTCTGGTGCCATACATTTTTTCGAGACAATCGGCATACAGCTTCGCTTGCTGCTGACCGACGCGTG
>NZ_WPZQ01000025.1 GCF_013030265.1 Ruegeria arenilitoris | reverse complement strand
ATGGCAAAGGAAAAGTTTGAGCGTACAAAACCGCACGTCAACATCGGCACGATTGGCCACGTTGACCACGGCAAGACCACGCTGACCGCAGCAATCACCAAGTATTTCGGTGACTTCAAAGCGTATGACCAGATTGACGGCGCGCCTGAAGAGAAAGCACGTGGCATCACCATCTCGACCGCCCACGTGGAATACGAGACCGACAACCGCCACTACGCGCACGTCGACTGCCCCGGCCACGCCGACTACGTTAAGAACATGATCACCGGTGCTGCCCAGATGGACGGCGCGATCCTGGTTGTGAACGCAGCTGACGGCCCGATGCCGCAGACGCGTGAGCACATCCTGCTGGGCCGCCAGGTTGGCATCCCGAAGATGGTCGTGTTCATGAACAAAGTTGACCAGGTTGACGACGAAGAGCTGCTGGAACTGGTTGAGATGGAAGTTCGCGAACTGCTGTCCAGCTACGACTACCCCGGCGACGATGTTCCGATCATCGCAGGTTCGGCTCTGGCCGCGATGGAAGGCAACAACCCGGAAATCGGCGAAGAGAAAATCAAAGAGCTGATGGCGGCTGTTGATGACTACATCGACACCCCTGAGCGTGAAGTCGACAAGCCGTTCCTGATGCCGGTTGAAGACGTGTTCTCGATCTCGGGCCGTGGTACCGTTGTGACCGGTCGTGTTGAGCGTGGCGTGATCAACGTTGGCGACGAAATTGAAATCGTCGGCATCCGCGACACTCAGAAAACCACCTGTACCGGTGTTGAAATGTTCCGCAAGCTGCTGGACCGCGGTGAAGCAGGCGACAACATCGGCGCGCTGCTGCGCGGTATCGACCGTGACGGCGTTGAGCGTGGCCAGGTTCTGTGTAAGCCGGGTTCGGTTACACCGCACACCAAGTTCGAAGCCGAAGCCTACATCCTGACCAAGGAAGAAGGCGGTCGTCACACCCCGTTCTTCGCGAACTACCGTCCGCAGTTCTACTTCCGTACAACTGACGTGACCGGCACCGTGACCCTGGCGGCCGGCACCGAGATGGTTATGCCCGGCGATAACGTCGGCTTCACCGTCGAGCTGATCGCACCGATCGCGATGGAAGATGGTCTGCGTTTCGCGATCCGCGAAGGCGGCCGCACCGTCGGCGCCGGCGTCGTCTCGAAAATCATCGAGTAAGTCGCGCCAGCGAATATCCAAAGAAAGGGCGTCCCTCGGGACGCCCTTTTTCGTTTTTGCCTAAGCCAACAG
>NZ_WPZQ01000024.1 GCF_013030265.1 Ruegeria arenilitoris | reverse complement strand
CTTACAGGTTTGGATATATTGGGAAACGTTTGCAGAGTTCTGCGACCTCGGCCTTGACCTTGGCCTCGACCGCGCCGTTGCCGTCTTCGCCATTGGCGGCCAGACCGTCGACGACCTCGATGATCCAGTCCGCGATCTGGCGGAACTCGATCTCGCCAAAGCCGCGTGTGGTGCCGGCGGGGCTGCCCAGACGAATGCCCGACGTGATGGTCGGTTTCTCCGGGTCAAACGGCACGCCGTTCTTGTTGCAGGTGATGTGCGCGCGGCCCAGCGCCTTTTCGGTCGCGTTGCCCTTGACGCCCTTGGGGCGCAGGTCGACCAGTACGACGTGGGTGTCGGTGCCGTGGGTCACGGTGTCCAGGCCGCCCTTGATCAGCTGATCCGACAGCGCCTGCGCATTGACGACAACCTGCTTGATATAGTCCTTGAAGGCAGGCTGCAGCGCCTCGCCAAAGGCCACAGCCTTGGCTGCGATCACATGCATCAGCGGGCCGCCCTGAATGCCGGGGAAGATCGCCGAATTCACTTTCTTGGCGATATCTTCATCATTGGTCAGGATCATGCCGCCACGCGGACCGCGCAGGGTCTTGTGCGTCGTGGTCGTGGCCACATGCGCATGCGGGAAGGGGCTGGGATGCTCGCCTGCCGCCACCAGACCGGCAAAATGCGCCATGTCGACGTGCAGGTAGGCACCGACCATGTCGGCGATCTCGCGCATGCGGGCAAAGTCGATCTGGCGCGGAATGGCCGAACCGCCTGCGATGATCAGCTTGGGCTGGTGCTCTTTCGCCAGCGCCTCAACCTGATCATAGTCCAGCATGTTGTCTTCCTTGCGGACGCCGTACTGCACCGCATGGAACCACTTGCCCGACTGGTTCGGACGGGCGCCGTGAGTCAGGTGACCACCAGCGTCCAGCGACATGCCCAGAATGGTGTCGCCGGGTTTGATCAGCGCCTGGAACACGCCCTGGTTGGCCTGGCTGCCCGAGTTCGGCTGCACGTTGGCAAAGCCGCAGCCAAACAGCTCTTTGGCGCGGTCGATGGCCAGGTTTTCGGCGATATCAACGAACTGGCAGCCGCCATAATAACGGCGACCGGGATAGCCTTCGGCGTATTTGTTGGTCATCACCGAGCCCTGCGCCTCCATCACGGCAGCAGAGACGATGTTTTCGGACGCAATCAGCTCGATCTCGTCGCGCTGACGGCCCAGCTCGGACGTGATCGAGCCAAAAAGCTCAGGATCACGGTCAGACAAGGACTGGGT
>NZ_WPZQ01000004.1 GCF_013030265.1 Ruegeria arenilitoris | reverse complement strand
GCGGCTCCGGTGACGGTGGTGGCGGCGATGGCGGCGGCTCCGGTGACGGTGGTGGCGGCGATGGCGGCGGCTCCGGTGACGGTGGTGGGTCCGGCGATGGCGGCACAACCGGTGGTCAAGGCGGCGCTGGCCTCGACTGATTAGGCTGCAGAACGATCAAAGGGCGCGATTACACGCGCCCTTTCCTATGTCGGTTTCTCGAAACCAGAATTCGATAAGCTGTTTGAACTCAGCTTCTTCCGTATACGCCAACCCATCTACGCGGCTGCTTGGGATCCTGCATACGCAGGAACAGATATTGTGTCGCAGACCAGGGTTTAATCTTATTGGTCAGGTTATCTAAGACAAGATCACCCTGGCCAGAACGATAAACCAAAACTGCATGAGCGTTCCGACGCGTATCCAGTACGGTAGCGATAAGCAGTTTACTGGGATCTATACCTGCCCTGATCAAATCTCTTTTTTTAAGCAGTGCGAAGTCCTCGCAATCTCCGCCCAGAGATGTTGGCAGCGCCCAGCGTTCACGCGTTTTGTACTGCGATTGATCACTCACCGAACGTGTCGAAGCGTTGACCTGCCGGTTGATTTGTTTGACCAGACGCAATTCCTGATGACTGGGAAGCGAAATCGCAGCCTTTTTTGCACAAGCCCAAGTGTATTGCCGGCAAAGTTGCTGAGCCCCGGCCGGTGGCGGTGACGCTGCAACGCTTGGAATAAAGGCAGTTTCTGCCGCGTTCGCGTTTGTTCCTGCGACGACCGATCCACAAACCAGCGCAACAAGCCCAATGGTCCGGGCTGAACCCGCAGCAGCGCGCGCAACTAAAGCGTCAAACTTGATGCCGAACGATTTCATGCCTGTTCCTCAATCCATGACCAACGATTGATTGCAGAAGGCCAAGACCATTATCAGTTTCGGGAGCTTATCCGTAAACAGCTAGGCCAGTGCAATCTTAGCTCAGGTTGGGAGGCAAAAGCGGCGGAAATTCGTCACTCAATATGGCCATTTCTGCTCAAGAAAGTGGCATCAAAGGACACAATCTGTGATAGAGCGACCGCTCAATCAGAGGTAATGCGTCCTACAAGCATTTGATTAAAAGTACATTTTTCAACTTAAGAACCACCCTGTGCATGGCAAGGGTGGCTCTATACGTCAATTAAGTGGCAGATGCCTCCACAATCTTGACGGCTCAATGTTTTTACTCGGATTCGACTGTACAAACCGAGGTGATTCTCACTCAGTAATCTCCACAACAACTAGTTCACGTTCACTTGCCCCGCGAGCGTGATCCAGCGCTTTCTGGTATTCAGGTGAGTGGTAGCAATCCACAGCAGCGTCAACCGACGGGAAACGAGCGACAACATTTCGAGGTCGCTCTTTTCCTTCCAACTGAACATAGCGGGCTGCGCGCGCGATGAATTCACCACCGTGTTTCGCGATCGCCGGACCAGCCAGCTCTGCGTATTTTCCATAAGCCTCGGTGTCAGTCACCGTGACATGTGCGATCCAGAGTGCTGCCAATTTATCCTCCCAATACCTGTTCTGCGGCTTTGATCGCTGCATCGGAATTGGATGCATCTTTGCCACCGCCCTGTGCCATGTCGGGGCGACCACCGCCGCCCTTGCCACCCAATTCAGCTACGGCAGCCTTGACCAGATCAACCGCGGAAACAGTGTCGGTCAGATCTGGGGTCACACCCGCAGCTACCGCTGCCTTGCCACCCGCGTCGGCGATCAGCAGGACTGCCCCCGAACCCAAACGCGCTTTGTGTTCGTCGATTAGTGCGGGCAGATCCTTGCCGGAAACACCGCTCAATGCCTGCGCAAGGAACTTTACACCATTCACATCCCGCGCTTCACTATTGCCACCGGAACCAGGCCCACCAGCCATGGCAAGGTCGCGGCGCAGCTGCGCAACTTCGTTTTGCAACGCTTTGCGCTCATCAAGAAGGGACTTCACCCGTCCGACAACATCATCGGGCTGTGCTTTAAGCTCCAGCGCAACCTGAGCAACCCGTTGATCCTGAGCGGACAGATATTTGAACGCTTCGTCACCGGTCAGAGCTTCGATCCGGCGTACGCCTGCACTGCTGGCACTGTCACCCAGCACAACGAAAGTGCCGATATCGCCCGTCTGGCGAACATGCGTTCCGCCACACAATTCGATCGACCAGGTCTCGCCATCGTGCCCTTTGCCCGTAGGCGCCTTGCCCATCGACACGACGCGAACTTCATCGCCGTACTTTTCGCCAAACAGGGCCTGAGCACCGAGTTCGCGTGCATCGTCCGGTGTCATAATACGTGTTTCAACAGTAGAGTTTTGGCGAATGAAGTCATTCACCTCCCGCTCAACCTTTTTGACTTCTTCAAGCGTCAATGCCTTGGAATGGCTGAAGTCAAATCGTAGACGATCCGCGGCATTCAGCGAACCACGCTGTGCAACATGATCTCCTAATGTCTCCCTCAACGCCTCATGCAGCAAGTGTGTGGCCGAGTGGTTTGCCCGAATGGCGGTCCGGCGTGCATGATCGACCTCAAGTTCCACTGCATCACCCTTACCGATGGTGCCGTGATCAACAGTGATTTTGTGCGCGTAGACCTTGCCATCTGCAAATTTTCTGGTGTCGTCGACGCGGGCGATATCATTGCGATCCTCCAGGCGACGAATTTCACCGGTGTCGCCGATCTGACCACCCGCTTCCCCATAGAATGGCGTCTGATTGACAATCAGCCAACCGCTGCCACCCTTTTCAATTTTGTCGACCAGCGCACCATCAACGACCAGCGCAGCCACCTGCCCTTCGGCTTTTTCGGTGTCGTAGCCAAGGAAGTCCGTTGCGCCTGCCATATCCAGAACATCGAACCAGACGGCTTGATCTGCGGATTCACCCGAACCGGCCCATGCTGCACGAGCCTTGGCCTTTTGTTCGGCCATCGCAGCATCAAAACCATCTGTGTCGACGGTGCGACCCCTTTCGCGCAAGGCATCCTGTGTCAGGTCCAGCGGAAATCCATACGTGTCATATAGTTTGAATGCAGCATTCCCGGGCAGCGCCTCGCCTTCCGACAAACCGGAAACTTCATCATCCAACAGTTTTAGACCGCGATCGAGTGTCTGCTTAAAGCGGGTTTCTTCCAGCAGCAGCGTCTCTTCGATCAAAGCCTGCGCCTGGCCGAGTTCCGAGTATTGCGCCCCCATCAACTGCACCAAAGTTGGCACCAACTGATACATCACCGGATCCTTAGCACCCAGCAGATGTGCGTGGCGCATGGCACGGCGCATGATCCGACGCAGAACATAACCACGCCCGTCATTCGAGGGCATGACCCCATCGGCAATCAGGAAAGATGTCGACCGCAGGTGGTCTGCAATCACACGATGGTGCACGTTCTGATCCCCATAGGGATCGACATTAGTGACATCTGCCGAAGCCTCGATCAGTGTCTTGAACAGATCGGTGTCGTAGTTGTCGTGGCTCCCCTGCAGCAAGGCACCGATCCGTTCGAGCCCCATACCGGTATCGATCGACTGCATGTCGAGTTCCACCATCGAGCCGTCTTCGAACTGCTCGTTCTGCATGAAAACGATGTTCCATATCTCGATGAAGCGGTCACCATCTTCTTCGGCCGAACCCGGAGGGCCACCCCAGATGTGGTCGCCGTGGTCATAGAAAATCTCGGTGCATGGTCCGCAAGGCCCGGTTGGCCCCATCTGCCAGAAGTTGTCGCTGGTAGCGATACGAATGATCCTGTCCTCGGGGACGCCGACCTTTTTCCAAATTTCGAACGCTTCGTCGTCAGTATGATACACAGTGGTCAGCAGTCGGTTCTTGTCGATGCCGAATTCCTTGGTGATCAACTCCCAGGCAAATGGGATCGCCTCGGGCTTGAAGTAATCACCGAACGAGAAGTTGCCGAGCATTTCAAAGAAAGTGTGGTGACGAGCCGTATAACCTACATTGTCCAGGTCATTGTGCTTGCCGCCTGCACGCACACATTTCTGCGCCGTCGTGGCACGCTGATAGTCGCGTGTTTCGACACCAGTGAACAGGTTCTTGAACTGCACCATGCCTGAGTTGACGAACATCAGAGTCGGGTCGTTGCGCGGCACAAGCGGACTGGACGCGACCACTTCGTGCCCTTGCTTGGCAAAGTAGTTCAGAAAGGTTGAGCGGATATCGTTCAGCGTTGGCATAAGGCTCTCTCAGCGCGCATTCAAATTGTTCTGCGAAGGTTTATCCCCGTCCCCCCGGATAGTCCACAGCATTGGGACCACTAACGAAACAAGGCGGCCCAATTGGACCGCCTTGAGCAAATTGCAGTGGTTCTAACGTTCCCAAAAGGACAGTTAAGCCTCCAAGATATCATCTTCCTCAGCGCTCGGGGGCATGTCGAAATCAAGCCCGTGCGCGGCGCGAATCTTATCCTCGATCTCTAGCGCAGCGCGGCTGTTGTCGCGCAGGTATTGCTTGGCATTCTCACGCCCCTGCCCGATCCGCTCATCGCCATAGCTGAACCACGAACCCGACTTTTCGACCACACCTGCTTTTACGCCAAGATCCAGCAGTTCGCCCATTTTCGAGATACCTTCGCCATACATGATGTCGAATTCAACTTGTTTGAACGGCGGTGCGACCTTGTTTTTGACAACCTTCACTCGTGTCTGGTTGCCAACCACCTCATCTCGATCCTTGATCGCGCCAATCCGGCGAATGTCCAGACGAACCGAGCTGTAGAATTTCAAAGCGTTACCACCGGTCGTCGTCTCCGGGCTACCAAACATCACGCCGATCTTCATCCGAATTTGGTTGATGAAGATCACCATACAGTTTGAGCGGCTGATCGAGCCGGTCAGCTTACGCATCGCCTGACTCATCAGGCGGGCCTGAACGCCCACATTACTGTCACCCATGTCGCCTTCGAGTTCGGATTTGGGTGTCAGCGCAGCGACCGAGTCGACCACGACCATGTTGACCGCGCCCGAACGCACCAGCGTATCAGTAATTTCCAGTGCCTGTTCGCCGGTATCGGGCTGAGAAATCAGAAGTTCGTCCAGATCGACACCCAACTTACGGGCATATTGAGGGTCTAGTGCATGCTCCGCATCCACGAAGGCACAGACCCCACCGCGCTTTTGCTGCTCAGCAATACAATGCAGCGTCAGCGTCGTCTTACCCGAGCTTTCCGGCCCGTAAATTTCAACAATTCGACCCATCGGCAGACCGCCGATACCCAGCGCAATGTCCAGCCCCAGTGAACCGGTCGAGCTCGCGTCGATATCTTGCTTGGCATCTTCACCAAGCTTCATGATCGAGCCTTTTCCAAACTGTCGTTCAATCTGTGCCAGCGCGCTGTCGAGCGCCTTTTGCTTGTCTGCGTTTTTCTTATCGCTCATCGTCAGAAGATCCGCCATTGTCCTGTCGCCTTCTCTTTTGTCACACCCTTGATCGGGCGGCAATCGCTGCTTTGTTCGCCTCTTGTTCCTTATGAGACCAAAAAGAGAACATTTCAATAAAAACTTTATGGACCCACTGTTCTTCAAAGGAGTTAAGGAGTCGTTTACAGCCACGTTTCCCTTGATTTCACGGCCAGCGCAGAGGGTAAGGCTTAAGAATTAAGAGCTAATTTTCAGAGCAATGCCGCTGTCAGCAAACACGTAGTGTGGCCACTTGGATTTACCGCGAGTTCTGCCAACACAAAGTCTCAGACACCACCTAAGCGATCCCATGCGCTGGATATCGGACAACGTTTGAACGCCACTCATTGTTCACCCATGGGAAACATTACCTCAAAACACCCCCTATTTTCGATGCAGCCACCATGCAGATACGCATCCGAAAAATTTGGCCCTTGGCCATTCAAACCGAACAATAGTGATCAAATTCGCATACTTTCAGTCCTCGACACTTATGATGGAGGTATAAAACTGCGGCTTCATTGGGAAATAATCTACCGCGTTAAAGAAAGTGAGGATAAAACATCGTCACTATATTTTACTGGATTCTGATACCCATTTAGCGTCGTAATGATCGGGTTATTAAGGTTGGAGTACTATCGTGCATTCTTCGAATGGCGTTGTCGGCAGTCAGGATGAGACCGGCGACTTCATAAATATCTGGCTACTTCTGCGTCGTAACCTGAAGGCCATCGCAATATTGGTTGTTGTCACCGTTGCGCTTACAGCCATTTACATGTCGTCGATCCCGGATCGATATCAAACCAAAGCACAGATGGTGCTGGCCGTATCAGAGACACGTTTCAGTGAAGCGACCGGCCGTATGGAAACCTTTGAGTTTGGCCGCGCAAGCGTCGAAACAGAACTGGCCAAGCTTCGTTCCAGAGACTTCGCGGAGCAGGTCGCCGAGCAACTAAGCTTATTTGACAACAGCAGCTTCGTTAACAACATCAGCAAAAGTACGGGCCTTCCGATCCCGGAAGAGATCCACCGTGAAGCGGTAATCGACAAGGTCCTTAGCTCCTACAGCGTGTCCCGTGCCGGAGAGAGCCACGCAGTTACCGTTGAAGGGCGTTCGACTGATCCGGTACTCGCCGCAAGTTTGGCGAACACTGTCATTTCCGTCTATATTGGGAACGAGTTGAGCGGACGCGTCGCTCGTTTGGAAAAGTTCATTTCTGACCTGAAGCGGCGCGTCGGACTACTTGGAGAAGAGCTCACTCAAGCTGAAGCAGAACTTGCCGAGTTCATACGCAACGATAGTTTGGACGACGACCAGGTCATGGTGCGTCTCAGAAGCAACGTGGAGCGGGAGAAAGCGATTCTATCTGCCGGTATCGAACAGGGAATTTCGGTAGAAGAAGAGCAAGTTCTGCGGGCACGCGTCGCGGAAGCTGAAGAAAAACTCCAAGTGCGCACGCGCTCGGAACTTTCCCTCCTCCGCAAAGAGCGTGAGATCGAACTTCTGCGCTCGAGGTTTCAGACGGCAATAGACAACCTGAATCTGCTTGAGACACGCATCGGACAGGTTGAGGAAGGTACTGTGCAGGTCTCAGTCGCCCGTGTTCCCATTTCACCTTATGCGCCTAACCGGGTACTCGCATCGCTGCTGGCTGGCATGATGTCGATTATTCTGGGCTTTATTGTCGCTTTGGTTCGGGAAGGTTTGGATCGAACCATCAAAAATGAACAGCAGATACTCAAAGCTACCGGGCTTCGAAATCTTGGCTACTTCACCAAACAAATTAGCTCAGATGCCAACTCTGAGCACGTAATCGAGGATCTGCTGAACAACCCGCGATCCCCTCTGGCCGAGGCCGCCCGTGGCGTGTTGACCAACTGTATCAAATTTCAGGATGCGAAGATCATCCTGATTACTTCGGGCCTCCCGAACGAGGGGAAATCCCTCGTCAGTTCGGTGCTTGCTGCGTCCGCTGCCGCAGATGGCATGGATACGCTGCTGATCGATCTCGACACACATCGACGCGGGTCTACCAAACTGCTGTTTTCAAACCCTGATGACGTGCAACGATCAGACATCTACGGTGATAACCTGATTGTGCAGCCGGTGCCGATAGCGGCTCAAGCAGCGGGTACTCTGGACCTGATTACTGTCGAGTCTCCAACCCGCGAACTCACAGATGCCGCCGACAACAAACTGAGAAAGCTTCGGGATGCGCTCACTGCGAGGTACGACCTGATTGTGATCGATACTCCTCCGGCGCTGATTTTGGATGAGGTTTATCGCAATGATGCATTGGTAGATGCGGTATTGCTGGTCGCGCGTTGGGGAAAAACCAGACAAGACGCCTTTGGGACCGTCGCTCGACGCCTTTCTCTTGCGGGGTTCAACGTCTTGGGGACAATTCTAAATGATGTAGACCCCAAGAAATTCCGTTGGATCGGTTACGATGGCTATTACGGGAGCTACGACGACTACTAATCCACCTTCAACGAGTGATCTTGTGGCTGCCGGCCCAGGATCACTGGAACCCCAGCGGCTCGCGAGACCGCAAACCATAATTTCTCGCTCGATTTGTAAAACCATTGGTGATCAGTATCAGTATTCGGAGTGTCAATTGATGGAACGCAAAGCTGAACCACAGCTTCGACAAGGACTACTCATTGTTGTTATCGCTCTCGGCGCTGCGGTTGTTCAGTCCGTCTTTCAGCTGTCCGATGTGTTTTTGTCAAAAGACTCAATAGGCTACATAAATGCAGAAGCTTATCGAGGTGTCGTCTATCCAGCGTTCCTCGACATGTTTGAGTCTCTGGCGCATCCGCTTCGTGCCGCGGTGATTGCTCAGACTTGGTTGTTTTCGATTGCTGCAGCTGTGCTTGCGGTCACATTTGCAAAGTTCTCAGGAAAGCCAAATTTGGGCTTGGTCCTGATCCTGTTGCTCATCGTCAACCCGATGACTTACTATTTTAACAACAGCATCTTAACGGAATCCCTATTCCAAAGCTCACTCTGTCTGTTTTTAGCGGCCATCATACGCTTGTGCTATAAATTGGACTGGAAGTCTTGCGCGTTGCTGGGCCTGTCTGCTGGCCTGATGATTATCAGCCGCCCCGTTGGATATGCTGCTTTGCCAGCACTGGTTGTGACACTGATTGCAAGCGGATTTCTGAACCACAAAAAAATCTGGAAAGCCGCTGTAGTTTCAATTGCCAGCGTAGTTCTCGTACTGGCAGCCGAAAAGTTCGCTTATGCTCTCTATCAGGATGCCGAGCGTGAAAGTGTTCTTGGAAACGTGCTGTTTTCCAAAAGTGGTGTCATTTCAGCGGGCGAAAGCCCCTATCCTGCCAAAGATCCGCGGACCGAGATCTGGAACTTTCTTGAATACGGCGAAGCACAGGCAGCGAGAGAGGCAATCGCCAAAGCTCCGCCAGGCCACATCTCGTTTTTCATCCTACATGGATACGAGGCTGACATGCTGTTCAGATACAAGAAAGACGAACTGGCTGCCTTGGCCGAACAAGCCGGTCGACCTCAGCGCCAGTTGATGGGCGAAGTTGGGGCGGAAAGGCTTAAGCGGAACATTTCTGGCTTCTTGTCTCTACCGCTCAAGCACTACATCGCGCACTGGCAACCATTCTACTACACGATTTCGCAAGAAGAGATCGACGACTACATTGCAGTCAACTCGCCGCTACCCATGGACAATGCCTCTGGCCGCTTTAACAGAGATGTCTATACGCCACCCTATGCAACAGCAATTCACATCGTACTGGCGATCGGCTGGGTGATTTCCGTAACAATACTTGTGCTGTCAGTGCTTTGTTTCGGAAAAAACTGGAATGGACGGCGAATGCTAACCTGTGCAGGCTTAGCTGTTCTTTTGCTGCACGGATTGCTGTTATTGTCTTCTATAGTATCGATCGCTGCGGTTCGCTATCTCGCGGTTCTTTGGCCTATCGTCGCTGTCGTCATGTGCGCTGGTGTTGTTTTGATTTTAGAGCTGAAGGTGTCGGGGCAGCAGGCTGCGGAACCTGATCCTGGATTGAGCAGTTAGAACTATTTGTAAATTGCATGTGCCTGTCTCTGTCGAGAAGTCTGTTTCAGATGGCACCTGTAGTAAAAAGTGAAAGAGTTGAGGTATGAAAAAAGCTGGTTTTCGAGACTATGTCTCGCTTGCGCGAATAGACCATTGGTTCAAAAACATATTTATCCTCCCGGGCGCGATACTTGCATGGATCATGGGAGCGCAGGTCGACGCGGGTATTCTTGTAAATCTGCTGATCGGCATATTTTCGATATGCTTGATCGCGTCTGCCAACTACACGATCAATGAATGGCTGGACCGTGAGTTTGATCGCCATCATCCACTTAAGAAAGAAAGAGCCTCTGTTGTAACAGATGTGGACGGGCGCATCGTGTTTTTGCAATGGGCCGGTCTGAGCGTCGTAGGGCTTGTTCTGGCTTACTCGATCAATTTCCCCTTCTTTATGACGGCCCTCGCCCTTTTGATCATGGGGGTCATTTACAACGTCAAACCTATTCGATCCAAAGACCGGGCTTATCTTGATGTACTGAGTGAGGCGATCAACAACCCAATCCGGTTCTTTGCCGGATGGTACATACTTGTCCCGCCAATCGTGGCGCCGTCCAGCGTCTTGATTTCATATTGGTTTGGCGGTGCATATCTTATGGCGATCAAGCGTTTTGCCGAGTATCGAACGATCGATGACCCCAGTCGCGCAGCGCTCTATCGTGCGTCCTTCAAGAACTATGATGAATCAAAGCTGCTAGTTTCCGCAGTAGTCTATGCGATCCTCTCGACCGCATTTCTCGGAGTGTTCCTGACGAAGTACAAGGTAGAATTGCTTCTATCGCTACCTTTCGTGGCTATGCTGTTCGGGCGTTACCTGTTTGTTGGGCTCGCGAAGGACTCCATCGCACAAGCGCCCGAGAACCTGTATAAACAAAAGGGATTGGTTGCTCAGGTTCTGATACTGGTTGTCGTTATGTTCGTCCTTTTGCAGATAAAACTGCCCTTCCTTGAAGAGATGCTGGAAATCAAAGCTGTAGGCACTTGAATGACGCGTCAGAGGCCAACGTTCATTTTGCTTCCACTGAACTTTATCGGCGGGCTCATAGCGCTGGGTGTACATCTGGTCGTTATGTCCCTGCTGATCATGTTCACCGAGATAAATGCGGTGGTGGCCAGCGTGATTGGCTTCTTTTGCGCGATACCTGTGAACTATATATTTCAGCGAAAGATAGTGTTTCGATCGTCGGCCAGAGTCGGCCTTCAGTTTTTGACCTACACCAGCGTTACGATGATATCGGCTGTGTTGAATGCCATTTTATTTGCCGGGTTGTGGAAAATTCTACACCCGAACTATATCTTAACCCAGATAATCGTAACCGCGGTCATTTTCTTGCTGAATTTTTTTGTCAACAAGAACATCACATTCGCGCGGAGACGCTAACATGACTTCTGCGCATCTATCCTCTGTTCCAGATACAGCGCCTGATCTGGTTGTTTT
Organism: Ruegeria arenilitoris; assembly: GCF_013030265.1. Taxonomy (GTDB): domain Bacteria; phylum Pseudomonadota; class Alphaproteobacteria; order Rhodobacterales; family Rhodobacteraceae; genus Ruegeria; species Ruegeria arenilitoris_E. The sequence goes on along the minus strand of NZ_WPZQ01000004.1, from coordinate 423,803 downwards.
TGACCTCGACCAGACGATTACAACAAATGACACATACGTCTACTTTCTATTGAGCGTTCTGCGCAAAAGACCCTTGCGCCTGGTCTATTGCATTCCCCTGCCCTTTGCCGTCGCCATGCATAAAATGGGTCTCCGGAACAACACGTGGCTCAAGAGAGTTTTTCTGCGTGCTATCTGTGGCGGATGTGAACGTGAATTCGTTGAACAGCTTAGTGACGAGGTCGCCGGACGTGTGATCTCGAAAAAGCTCAGACCCGGCGCTATTCCGGTGTTGGAGAGACACAAAAAACGCGGTGATCGGATAGCCATCGCAACGGCGAGCATTGATATCTACGCCCTCGCAATTGCCGAGAAACTGGGCATTGATAAGGTAGACGTGCTTTGCACACAGGCACAGTGGAACGGAAGTAAACTGACCGGCGATCTGGCCTCACAAAACCTTTATGGTTCGAACAAGACGCACGCGGTACAGAATTGGGCAGAGTCTGCAGGTCGTTCCGATATTGATGTGGCCTACAGCGACCACCATTCGGATTTTTCATTACTTGAATCCGCTAGGCACGGTGTTGCTGTTAATCCGAATGATCGCCTGATGAAGCTGGCGTCCGAAGCCGATTTAGAAGTAGTTGATTGGAATGTGATTGGTTAAGAAATGGTTGATGTTGCTCAAAGCTTAGAACTAGGATCGTCCGCTACCTGTTGGTTATGCGGACAGCACACGTTGGTAACGGTGCGCGAAAGTAGTCTTCCCCAGGATATATCAAAGGATAATTTTAAGATCTCCAATTCAGACTATGGAGTTACAGCCTCTATAGATCGCTGCTCCAATTGCGGGTTCCATCAGTGCACCGACATGATGGATGTCCTTCAGTTTTATGAAGACATGGACGATCCCGGATATGAAGAAACGCGCGAACAACGCGCGTTGCAGGAACGTGCGCTTTTGAAATGCTTGCCGCAACCGACCGCAAGCAAACCACTGCGCTTGCTCGATGTGGGTGCCGGTTCAGGTATTCTTGTCGAAGAGGCTCTTGAAATGGGATTTGATGCGATTGGTGTTGAGCCATCGCAGAGCCTGCAGGAAACAGCAAATGACCTTGGCATTCCTGTTCTGAAGGGCGTACTTCCACATCCTGAAATCTCGGGGAAATTTGATCTCATTACCATCGTGGACGTGATCGAACACGTCCCCGATCCGGTAGGCCTCATAGCGACGGCTGCAGAGTTGTTGTCCGAGAATGGTACTTTGATCGTCGTTACGCCCGACCGCCTATCATTGGTCGCAAGGCTGATGGGACGCCGGTGGTGGCATTACCGTGTCGCGCATATCGGCTATTTTGATCCCAAAACTCTTAACTTTGCGCTCGAGAGAGCAAACCTAAGACAGACAGAATTCCGTCGACCGACCTGGTACTTTCCGATCAACTACTTGGTGGAAAGAACGCTTAGCTATTTTCCGAAATGGATGCGTTTCAAATTCCCTGACTTTATCGGTCAGCTCGTTGTCCCGCTAAATCTTCGAGATTCAATGATCGTCGGAGCGCGGAAAATTTCAAAAGACTGAGCTTGCATGCTCAAGTGTTCAGTCACTAACATTTTCAGTCTGATGGGATGTCGCGCTCATGCATAGCTCATTGCGGTTCCTTAGAAATCCGCGCCCGCGTTCGCAGGAACGGTCTGGGCTTCTCTTTCGTGGTTTGCTTCTCATTCTGCTTTACACCCCGGCCAACCTAGCTCTCGCCGAGGACAATGTCGGACAAAAAACCTTCCCGCCCCAGCTTCCGGATGGTCAACAACGGGCATTTCCTACTGCCGAAGGACACGGCGCAGCCGCCAAAGGGGGTCGTGGTGGCCGAGCTATCTATGTAACTAATACAGATGAGTTTGGCCCGGGATCTTTGCGGGATTGTATTCAGGATCGCGGACCAAGAACCTGTATCTTCAGGGTCAGCGGAACCATTGTTTTGGAAAGACAGTCACTTGTTGCTGTAAATCCATACCTGACGATAGCAGGTGAAACTGCTCCGGGCGGTGGCATCGTAATTCGCAACGGCCCCCTTCAATTGCGCCCTTCGTTGGAAATCCACACCCATGACGTAATTGTCCGGCATGTGCGTATTCGTCCCGGCCCCCATGAAGTAAAATCATGCTGCTCGGGTGCAATCGGAGTATATACCCGAGCAAGCCGCGACATCATCTTCGACCATATTTCGGCCAGCTGGGGCAGCGACGAAACGATGGACTCCGAGTTTGCCGAACGGCTGACTGTACAATGGAGCATCTTCAGCGAACCGTTATTGAGTGGTGGTCCCGGCAAAAGCAATCGCGCTCGCAACATGCTTCTGACCAAAGGTGGCAACTTCAGCGTTCATCACAACCTGTTTTCTCATAGCATTTTCAGAAACCCGCAGATTTCACCGCAGGAACCGGGGACGACCATCGAGATTGTGAACAACCTGATGTACTCGCCGCGATGGCAATACGTGGTCGCACTCGACAATCACTGGGTTGAAGTGGCGGCAAATATTATCGGAAACCTGAAGCTCACGGGCAAGAACATAGCTTCAGACCAGCTGGTGCATCTATTCGACGGTGGCGAACACGGTTACCGGCTGTTTCTGAAAGACAACATCGACGAAGACAATCGCGCGGACAGTAGCCTGCCCGAAGAGCTTGTTCTGGCTCCAGAACATCGAGAATACGTGGTCGATACACCAGTCGTAACACCGTTAGTCGAAGCTGATCCGGCGTCATCTGTGTACGAAACAGTCTTGCAAAACGCGGGAGCGACACGTCCTGAGAGAGACAGTGTTGACGAACGCGTTCTCGATGAAGTTCGGGCGCGTTCCGGTCGCATACTTAAAAGAAATCCTGAAAAAGTAGGCGGATGGCCCGAGCTGATCAGCACCGTGCCATATGACGATCTAGATCAGGACGGCGTCGCTGATGACTGGGAGCGGGACAAGGGACTGAACCCCGAAGATCAAAGTGATGGAGCACTCGATCGCGATGGTGACGGTTGGACAAATCTGGAAGAGTTTCTTCATGAATTGGCCGGCGACGGTGTAGGAATGTAAGTAACGGGTCAATCACGGTAAATTTGTTATGCTCCCGTGACCGAGACGCCGCCTGTATATGATTGAGAGTAGAAGAGATGACGAAAGGAGCACTTAGTCTTAACCGGCCCAAAACGTCGCTTGAACAAGCTGAGCTTTTTTGCGCCGTTCTGGGGGTTTTGTTTAGCACTTTCATCTCATTCCGCGCTCCATTCATCCTCTTTACCGCCAGTGATTTCTTTTTGACCGTGTCCCTGATGCTGCGGTGTACACGCAGCATTCCCAAATTCCCCATTCATTCGGCCACCTCAATGTGGATGCTGGGTGTTGGTATGGTCGTTGCGGGGTTGCTGATCGGAGGCATTGCCCACGGCAATCCTGAGAATGCCTTTGTTGTAATCGTGCAGTATTTCTTTTCACTGGTTTTGCTTCCGCTGGCGATTCTAGGCCGCCCCTATAAAGAGGCTGTATTGCTGGCAAAGGTCGGAGTCGTCTCAATTGGCCTCAATTGCCTGATCGGAATGATCGCCTATGCCGTCGGATATTCAACCAAGGAAGGTCGGCAGTTCATATTGGTAAGTGGAAACAGACGGGTTACAGGGCTTGTGGACAACCCCAACGGCTTGGCTGGCCTAATTGTGCTGTGGTTCCCAATTCTGTGGTATCTGGGCCTCGCACGAGCGTTCCGACCGGCTGTTTTTCTGGGCTTCTTCGCACTGACGTTCATAACATTGATCTTCACAAGCTCGAATTCCAGCCTTGCGGGCGCCTTCATCTGCGCCCTTATCTATTTGCTATTACTAGGTAAATTCAAAGTCTTCCTGATATGGACGACAGCTATCACTTGCATTGTTGCAATCGGTTTACGATGGGCTGAACTCATTCTTCCCCCTACTTTCAGGAGAAGAGTGCTGACACCAATCTTAGAAGGTGATCTGCAGGAAGCAGGTACATTCGATGACCGTGCAGACCTCATGGTCGAAGCCTGGCGGCTTCTCCCGGACTATATGCTAATAGGCATGGGCGGTGGTCGATATCGCGAGGTCAGCGCTGATAATATTTCCGTGCATAACCTGTACCTTCTGCTCGCAAACGAAGGTAGTTTGATGGCCTTGTTCGGCCTGGCGCTGATCTTTCTGGCCGCAATAGTCTCCGCTTTGCTGGTAAAGTCAGATACGCCACACAAAGCACTGGGCCGTGCCACAGTAATCACGATAACCCTGACATTTGCGGCACTGGCAATGAACTTCACTCATGTCTATCAGAGAGGGATTCTGGTCCCTTGGATTGTGTCGATAGGTCTACTTTCAGTCCACAGAATGGCGCATAGCCGACAATGACTGAGCCCCTCACTGATATTTCGCACTTTTGAGCACAATACTGCCCGGAATGGTCCACCTGACCCGCCCCTCATTCAGGCCCAACTAGCTGAGTTGCTGAAGCACCGCTTCGGTCAGTTGGTTCAGGGAAAACGGTTTGGGCAGAAATGTCGAATTGGGAAGCTCGGGCCCTGAGTCACCAAATGCACCTTCTGTGTATCCAGACATGAACACCACACGGACATCGGGTCGTGTTTCCATCGCCTTTTTGACCCAGGTCGGCCCGTCCATGCCCGGCATTACAACATCAGTAACAAACACATCCACGTTCAACTCGGAATCTTCCAGCAACTTCAACGCATCTTCTGCGGATTCCGCCTCAAGCACAGTGAAACCCTTGAGGCGTAACGCCCGCGTGGCAAAGGCACGCACCGGCGCTTCGTCCTCGACCAAAAGAACCACCCCTTCGCCCTGACGCGATGAATGAACATCCGGAGTGTTCTGCTCGCTCATTTCGGTGCTTTCTCTCGCTGCACAAACCGGCAGGAACACGGTAAATTCCGTTCCTTTGCCTGCGATACTGTCAACAAAAATGAAACCGCCGGTCTGTTTCACGATACCGTAGGCGGTCGACAAGCCCAGACCCGTGCCCTCTCCGGTCCTTTTTGTGGTGTAGAACGGTTCGAATACTTTTTGCAGCTTATCGGCAGGTATGCCGACACCGCTGTCGATGACCTTAACGGTCACATATTCACCAACCGGTACTGTGGCACGATCCCTGGCAATGGCCTGGTTGACGATCAAAACTTCGGTTTCAATTCGGATTTCCCCACCTTCCGGCATTGCGTCACGGGCATTGACGACGAGATTCATCAAAACCTGTTCCAGCTGTCGTTTATCAGCTCGGACTGGCTTGAGAACTGGATCGTGGCTGAGGGTCAGTCTGATCTTTTCCCCCACCAGACGGTTCAACAAATGGATTAGATCCGAAATCGTATCCCTTAGATCAAGCACCTCAGGCCGCAGGGTTTGTTTGCGCGAAAAAGCAAGTAACTGGCTAACCAGCGCGGCTGCTCTGTTTGCGTTTTGGTTGATCTGAACCAGATCACCGTAATTCGGGTCACTCTGATCGTGTCGCAACAACAACAGATCACAATGCCCTGATATCGCTGTCAGTAAGTTGTTGAAATCATGGGCAACGCCGCCAGCAAGCTGCCCTACCGCCTGCATTTTCTGTCCTTGCACGAATTGCGCCTCGAGCGTTTTCAATTCAGTGGCATCATTTAGGACAGCTATAAGCCCCACTTGCCCGTCCGCAATCGTACGGGCAAGTGTGACCTGTACGAAGACTTCTTTGTCCTTCCTGCTCAACCGCAGAAATTCCGATCTTGGTACAACGTCTTGCGTTGCGGTCTGTGCCAACCATTCACGAACCGGATGGCCCAAACCGTGCATGATGCTTTCGATATTGGTCTCACCGCAGCCTGTCTCTCCAACCAGCTTTGCGGCAAGCCGATTGGTCTCCAGTATCTCTCCGGTTGGTGACAGCCGCATCACCGGAACAGGTAGATCAGCGAACGGAGTGGAATACTGACCCTCCAGCGTCTGCTGAAACGGGATTAGGATTACATCCCTGCCCGATCCATAGCGGTGCACCTCCGAAGCTATTACGCGTGTTTCTCCGCTTGGGGTCTGAATTAGAGCGATTTTTGCCTTGTCCGAAAGCGGTTCGGACAAGATTACATCCAATGCTACAGGCGTAAACCCGATCAGTTCCCGTGCTGCAATATTCATGTCCAGAATAACATCACTGCGCCCCAAAGTAAGCACGGGCAATGAGATCCTTGCCCATTGCCCCTGTTCAGCGATCCTAACGCGCCAGTAAATCAGTCCACCACCAAGAGAGTACGCGGACATCGGAACCGTACGACCCTTGGTTACGATATCTTCGCGTGTTTTTCCCTGCACTTCAGCCAGAGATTGCAGTCGTGTCAGGATCGCGGATGGATTGGCGAAGAGGGATCTCAAACAGACATCCAGCCGTGTTCCAGTAACAGCGTTGAACCTGTCTTTTGCAGACTTGTTAGCAACAAGAATGTCACCCTGAGCATCAGCGATGAAACAAGGCTCATCCTCATTTTCAACAAAGGCTGTGAGGAGTGCTTTGACTTGCTGCGACGAGCGAACTGCAATCCACTCTTTTAGGGTGACGGCCGCCGTTGCCACCAACACGGACACACCGATGATCAGAATTATCGGATTCCAATTGGCAGGAAGCACTTCAAAGACTGGAAGAGCGCACATCAGTACGGCGAGCACAGTTATCGGGACCAGGCGAGTAACATCGGGAAGATGACGGTCGGACAGATCAGGAAACGGTGCAGCGGTATCGGACATCAACAACCTAAATCAGAATTTGCACGCCGATAACGACCTGCAATTGGTTAACCGCCGCTTAACGGGATGCCGGCGACGCAATCTTCTATAGGTTGTGTTGTAGAATCTACGCTCTCGTCAAGTGTGCTGAGAAGAAACCATCGGCCCCTTGTGTAACCAACCACGTTTTTTGAAACCCGACACTCCAGTCAGAGTTTTCTTTCAGGAACGTCGCTATGACTGCCTCGTTTTCAGCATTCAGCATTGAACACGTTGCATACGCCAATGTTCCATCCCGCTTTAGAAAACCGGAAGCTGTCTCAAGGATCCTTGTTTGGATTGAGAACAACTCTTTCAGCTGCTCCGCAGTCAAAGACCACTTGCCCGCAGGTGCGCGACGCCACGACCCGCTTCCGGAACACGGCACGTCTGTAAGCACAAGATCGAAGGGGGCTTTCTTTTCAACGTCATCACTGGTCAACACGGAGATGTTTGCCCCCGCGCGCTGGGCGCGCGCAGGCAGATCGCGCATACGCCCTGGATTGGCATCATGGGCATAAACCTGAACGCCCCTATGTGCGGCCAATGCCAGCGCTTTACCACCACCACCCGCGCAGTAGTCCAAGACACGCATGCCAGGTTGCAAGGGCAATGCGGCAACGACCGCCTGACTGGCCGCGTCCTGCAGTTCAACCAACCCTTGTGTATAGGCACGGCATTGTGAGATTTTTCGTGTGCCCACTGTCACCTCAAGCGCGGTATCGCACACCGGGTGTTCAACAGCGGTAATGCCATCGGCCTCTAGCAAACCTATTGCTTCCGCTACATCCGTTTTGGCAACATTTACACGCAAGTGAACAGGCGCTCTGTTCTGCAGTGCCATTGCGGCTGCCTCTGCCTCTTCCCCAAGCGACTGCTTGAATTCCGGCCAGAGCCAGTCAGGGATGTCATAGCGCTCTGCATCGCTTATGAACTCACGCGCGTTCTCGGTTCCGTCAATTGGCTCTGGTGCGTACCGTTCCCCCGAGAACAAGACACTCGGGTCGGTCCCTGCAGCACGTACCGAGCCAAGCATGAGCCCTCGGCCAGTCCCTGCTCCACCCTGCGCGGCGAAGGATCGCTTGTGCCGTAGTGCATCAAAAACATGATCACGGATGGCCGCCCGATCCTTGGACCCAGCAAACCGGCTGCGACGTGCCCAACCTGTCAACGCCTTCTCTACCGGCGCTCCGGCAAGAATATCGTCAAGAATTTCGATCGAGGCCTGAACACGCGCGGCAGGGGTCATTGCAATTCCCTAGTTTGAATTAATCCTGAACCGGATGGATCCGACATTCATAACGCAAAACGGCGCCCCGGTTGGAGCGCCGCATTTACTTTCACATGGCTCACATTACCCGATAGTTCGGGCTTTCACGCGTGATCTGAACGTCATGCACGTTTAGATTAGTAAGCTGAAGCGCTTTGATTTTACACATATTTTTCTCTCACTTACTTCAGCAGGCATCAGTGGATCAGCAGTTTGTGCTTTCGTTGCTGCATCAGTTGATGTCAAAGCTATCCTTGTGTGAGGCTGGATAGCAGGCCACCAATGCGCATTCAAGGCATCTGCGACCTCAAGGATCGGCCCGAGCTTCCGTGTTTTATACACCATAGACATAGGGCTACCTAAAATCCTTTCGCGCTCCTGCCGTGAAATATTGAAATGACCCATAACAGACGAGATAGCGGCGCTGGATACCCATTCGTCAAGTCTGTCTGCCAGAGTGCGACGGATCGAATACCAATTGACCTTGGACGATCCTGAATTGTCGATACCGGATCGTGTAACGAGCCTTTGAATGACTTGTGTATAGTTTCTACTTTGGATTGCCTTCTTTCCGCCAACCTCAAGAAGATACCCAGACTTTGACGCACCAACGAGACGATCAAGAATGCTGTGCATAGGACCGGAAATCGGTGCGATTGGCTTCCGCTTGTTTGTTTGAACACCGGCACCAAGAAGATCGATAACCCCGAGATCCAGATAAACTTGATCCACTTTCAGGTTTCCGATGTGACTGATCCGGGCACCAGTTCCGATTTCCAAAAGCAAGAGATCCAGAATGTGGGGGCGACTGCAAACATCAATCAAAGCACCAATTTCCTCCACGGAGACATAACGACCCTTGGGATCGCGCTCGTGGGGCGCGGTTGTTCCATGAACATCTGGAAACCTCGGAGCAGGATAGCGAGACAATCCAGATGAGTAGGCGTTGTCTACGCAAGCGTGAGCGGCCTGAACGATGTCTTGTATTGTGTTCGGATGAAGAGGGGTGTCCCCTGCTCCGCCCTCTACCTTCCCTCTCCTACGGCTGTATCTATGACCGCGAAGGAATTTGACGAATTCTGTAAGTGCTGGTCCCATCTCAGACATGCGAGACGTCCAGAGGAAAGGGCGATAATAGAGATCCCGCCGGTTCTCCAAGAGCTTGAACCGTGCGGGGCTTAGCTTAGAGCGCTTCACCTGCTCATATGAAAGCCAGACCTCGCCAAAAGTTGGATCGAGGCCAGAAGTAGCTGCAATCGGCTCTGTGGGCTCAGCAATGACACGGATAAGTTCTTTAGCCTGACTTTCAGCCTCTATGAGGTTTCCGGCATCTAAACGCTGGCTCTCAGTTTTCTTTAGAAATCTGTTCCACCATCTCAGATAAAGCGCGCCTCTATTTTCGCAGATAGAGTAGCGCCCAATTTTCTTCACAACCTGCATCAGTTTAACCTTTTCAATAAGGAGGTACTGATGCATCAGTCAAATGAGGTCAAGTATAGCTCTTTGATTTTTCACAGATCTGTGCCCGGCCCTGCGATACTTCGATGGAGCAGGCTCAATGGGCATGTTTGCAACGATAGACTCTTCGATGTATCGAAGAAGCGCTGTGCGACTGTAGCGAACACTTCGCCCGTCATAATAGTGTGGAACCTTACGCGCAGCGCGTTTGCGCTTCAGTTTAGACAGAGAGACGCGCAGAAATTCTGCCGCCTCTGGTTCTGTCATAACTTCTTGCGCTGTGCCACTCATCTATGACTTATAGGTTCGATGAAATGTGCTGCAAGATCGCGGCAGAGAACTTTTTTGAAAAAAAGCACAGCGCAGTGAGTGAGCGCGCTACCCAAAAGTGCCGCAGCGAACGAATGTAGCTGTGTAGTTTTTCAACACCCGAAGGCTGTCCGAGTATAGGGGTTCGGGGAGAGTGCGGAACGTCCTCCTTGCCTCCGGAGGAGCCCTCGGCAGAGCGAACGGCAAGTGGAAGAAGCGCAGCGGATGCCATTTGCTTAGTGAGTAATCAATCGTCACCGAAGGCGACGGTTGGGACTTATTTCCTGTTCAGAACTAAACAAACAGGAGGTAGGAAATGGATTTTCCGGTAGTTCTAAGATTTCAATCAATGCACCCAAATGACCTCGGCAAGTTCGAGATGCACGGCAATCGAACCGGCGGAGATTTGTCGCACGTAGACAAAACCAAAACGGCCCAAAACCAAGTCTATGTCGGAAGCGAAACATGGATTGAGGATCTGCGTGAAGAGATCGAAGAGGCGAAGCGGATGAACTTCGAAAACGAGATCGCAGCATTGGAAGCGAAGAAACGCAAAAAGGATGTAGCCAGACGCAAAGAAGAAGGTCTCAAAGATCCTTGGAAACACTCAAACGGGGGTCCGCTGCGAGAAGTCATACTGTCAGCGAATGCTGAGTTTTTCAAAGATCCAGTGAAAGCGGCAATGTTTGAAAGAGAGGGTCCTGCCTTCTTCGATCACTTCTTTCGCGGTCAGGTGCGTTGCCTTCGCTTAGACCGGGACGAACAGGCCCCGCATTTTCATGCAATAATTGTTCCATGGACTGAAAAAACATCTGCGAGACGCGGAACTCAAAAGCTCATTGAGCCAAGCTCACATCCACTTCTGAAAGCGTATGAAAACGCCCAAGATGCTGCGGGCGACTGGTTTGAAGGGATCGGGCTGAAACGAGGGAAAGAGAAATCCAACCGCAAACACAAAGCTCCCGCAGATTATCGCAAGGAAGTTTCCGAGGCATACGAACGGGGAATTGAGGCCCTCGAAGAAAATGAAGTAAAGCTCTCATCAAATGGGGAAAAAATTGTATTCGGTGAGAGCGGCCCCAAAGACAAACAAGGCCAAAAACAACTCGCTAAAGAAATTTCACCTGCTTACCCCAAACTGATGAAGATCGCGAAATCGATACAAAAGATGAAAAACGATGCAATGAAAGTGATCAAAGAAAAAACAAAGAAGCTGTTGGAATTCGAAAAACTCCTAACGCAGAAGGAAAGCGAACTGGACAAAAGGGAAAAGGATCTCGATCGTCAAGCGCGGATCATTGCAGCGGCCCGCAAGCAAAATGGAAAACCGGATATCCCTGAGCTACAGCGCATAATAATGGAGAACGCGCTAAAGAAAATGGATGGTCGAGAAAGGTAACTCTGTTGGTTCGGTGTGGTCGGGGAACAGCCAAGTGATCGAACCGACCAAGATGGGAAGTGTGACACCCTGCCCTTATGAATGTTGATAGCTAATTTCTCGGCGCTCTTTGATCTGACGGTAGTTATCCAGTTCACGATCTGCATCACGGCCCAGTAACTCTTCAACCTTGAGCCACACCATTTCATCATCATCCGTCAATTCGGCGGTCTCCAAAATCTCCAAGCGCTGAATGCGAGTGGTTTTCTTTAGGAGTTCATACCAATCGCGTGGTGAAATTGTGATCCCAATGCGATCGAGTTCGCCGAGAAACTCGACATCAGCATCCGCCGCATCCTCGTTGGTGATCTCATCAACGCCAACAAGCTGTTTAAGGCCGCGAGACCATTGTAACTGCTGTTTGCCATGAAAAACTTCGGCAAACTCGATGAAAAGAGCCCCGGCCTGGTTGTCTCCTTCGTGGGTGTAGTCTTCAAGAAGTTCCCAAGGATTGCGCCCACTGCCGAGTTTACGAGTGGATTTCTTTCGATGCTGTGCTGTAATCTCGGATGCGAGATCCCAGTTCCCGGCCCTTTTTGCGTCAGAGATCCTTTTAACAGCGTCTGAAGTGCGGAACCCGTCAGCGGCACCGAATTTTGAAATATAGTTTCCGACCTTGTCTCCTTCAGCTAAATCGAAACCATGCCCATTCCCGCTAAGACCCTGAGATCGTAAGCAGCGGAGCCAAAGAGCTTTCATCGACAAAAGTTTTGCGGCTTCTTTAGAAGAAGATGTTTTCACGAAGAAGATGATATGGAAATGAGGATGCCAGCCATTCTTTCCGTGTGTGATCTCAAAAGCAATCAGGAAGCCAGCGATCCGAGGCTTGATCTTTCTCCACTTCTTTGACTGGAACATCATACGCTTTGCTTCGAGTAGACCGTTCACAAGCACAGCCAGATCATCCTTACGACCGTGGCGAGCCGTAAGTGTCATCATCATTGGAGTAGCATTGATAAAGCCTTCGCTGTCTTTTGCGCGAGCCCATGCCAGAGCCTTGTTGGCTTCCCTTGCCCGAATGCGGGAAATGTTTCGAGAGCAGATTGGGCAAGTCCAAACATTACCGCAGGTCATCAAGTTCCCGAACCGTGCACGTTCGTCGTAAATCTCGACATTCACACCGTCTTTACCATATGCCAAACTCTTGAGGCACTTCGAGACGCGGCCTTGTTTTTTCCCTTTCAATAGGTATGCAGCAGAGCGCTGTTCGGCCCAAAGTCTGCGACGGGGTTCAGACCTTAATTCGTGTTGTTTTTCAAGGCTTTCATAAGCCTCATCGACCAATTTCTGGTCAACGAAACTCGTATTGCTATCAAGACCGCCTACGGCTCTCGCTCCGGCTCCGCCGTCGCTCACAGAGCTTTCTATCTGCTCGATTGAGGTGAACATACAAGTTCTCTTCGTGTTGTGCGAAGAGGACTTACGTCCGCAGTTCAAAAGACTGAAAATTTAGCAAACGAAAAAATTTATCGAGTACTTTAATGGATAGTCAACCGGATCCTGCCCTGAATACACGGCAACAAATCAAAAGGCAGACATGGAACTCGAAGTCGCGCCCGTTGCTCTAACCTGGGCAAAGCTCCCAAGAGGGTTTGGTTTCTTTGGGGAAAGCCCTGGCATGTCAAACTTGCAGAAGTTGAATTGCCAGGGCTACTTGCACAACTGGAATACGTGAAACGCCTTCCTTATTCACAAATTAGGCCCAACCGGTTCGTCGCACAAACACAAAGCCTGACCTAAGCCAATCCTCTCCGCCGGACAATTTTCAAAGGCTGAAATATAACTCGTCCAATCTTGCCAGCCCCCTTCGAAGGGTGCTCATCCAGGACGCCTTCTCGCTGTTCTGGATGATGGCTTTACACTCTTTCATCAGGCCCAGAAGTTTAGAAAGCTCGATGGTTGGCTTACCTTCTAAAGCAGCCATTGCCCTACCAACATTTGCTGCATCAGAAACATCAGTTACGACGGGCAATTTTCCATCGTTCAAGTCATCGAGAAACTCGGAAGACTTGCCCCCGGTAGTTTTGAATGCGCTTACGACGCCCACTGCGCGATCCCGATACATCTCCCGTCGCTTTATTGGTGCTGCCGTGCGCATAATAAATTCTGAGAGATCCGCCTGGGACATCGCAGCTTTTCCCGCATAGTAGTGCATAGGAAGCCATGCACCGTTGCCGCCCTCTACGGCGCAACGGATATAGTCTTTCGGATCGAATGGGGAATTGAGAGCGAGGAATTCGTCAATCAGATCATTTGGGGTGACAAAGGCTTTCCGCACTTCCGCACCCGTCCCATCAACCGTTTGAACATCGCCGACAAGACGAAGTGTCGGTGCTCCTTCTTCTTCCCGGAATTCACCCTCCCGAATAAAGTTGATCCTATCCAGAAGCTCTTCCCCGATCAGAATCGACCGCTTCTCGTCACTCAGTTTGCCTTGGTTGAGATCTGCGATCATAGCATTCTGGGGCCCGAGTTTCAGTAATTCAGAAAGCATCGGAAGCATTCTTTCTCTTGCCTGACGGTCACGCTCATCAAGCATCGATCTAAGGTCACTATATTTTATTCGGTTCGATTGCCCCGGATACCGATAGAAGATGTCGCCTTCTTTGACCGCTCCCTCATTCTTCGTAGCGATGACTGGCCGCCCCGGGTGACGATGAACGAAAATCACCCCCACCCTCATCTCCCCCAAGACAACGGTCCCGGTTTCAATCCTTGGCGTCGGATCAAAGATGGATTTTAGTTTGTTAGAGAAGTCGGCAGGATCTGCGTTGAAAAACTCTTCTCGATCCAATCCAAATACCTGGTAGCTATCTTCCGCAACGCTACCGCCTTCTATGTGCTTGTCCTTCACACCGAACAGTATGTATCCGCCTTCATTGTTCGCAAGCGCGGCCACCGCACGAAGCCATTTATCCGCATGCCTGAAACCAAAATTCTCTTTGCATTCGTGGCGGTCGGTCTCACCATGTCGAAATTTCCAGATCCCTGTGTTGTCTTCTATGAACATTGCTTCCAAAGAATTGCGATCTATTGGGCTCACCTCCGGCAAGGGTAAGCTTCCCGCCGGAACCGCCACTGAAGCCGAAACCTCGGTTGCTTCAAACTCCCGTAGAAATGTATCGAGATCCTGTTCGGTCGCGGCTTCAATGGCGGAAGAGTCGCTGTACTTTCCGTTGCTTATATCGGTAATCCTTCCTGAATTGACCGATCTATCGGGACGATTGAAGAAGAACTGAATATCTTTGTTCTTCATTCCTCGTCTTAGCATTGCTTTGATCAGAGCTATTTCTCTGTCAGATATCGAACGTCTTGCCATTGCTCAAATCTTAATAACTGAATTGTCTCAAAAAGCGGCAGAAATGCGCTGGTGTTGAAGCACCGGTGGCCCAGGATGGTATGGCACCGCAAGATCGTGGTCCTTGGCGCTATGACCTTCTGATGGGTGTCGGATCCGTGGTTTTGCGGACGACACCGCCACGTGTGATCGTTGTTGTCCGGACAGTTTCGACACCTTTATGGGCAACTTCTATCTCAACGTGATTAAGTTCTTGATCCATGCCTCCGAAGCAAGCGTGCATTGCTTCGAGAATACCAACATCGCTGAGCTTGTTCACCTTGGGTTTCGGATTGTTGCGCGGGCTCGGCACTGTTCCAGGAAACAGATAAATGCAAGGAGGCGGCAAGACATACTGACCTACTTCCGTTAAACGAGAAGCATCAAGATCAAGCTTTGGGCATCTCCTTGAAGTCGTTCCACAAATCCAGTCCCAAACAACCAGCCCATCAATGCGCTGACTTCTGTCAATCATTTCAGCGCTGAGACGAGTGTGTATTCCTGACCAAACATTGTGCCTCGGATCCGCGCCAGGATTGCTGCAAACACTCCACAAAATGAACTCGTCAGCATGAGGCGGGCGTTCAAATATGTTTGTGTTGTTTCCATCCAGGCACCCCTTCAACTCAATGATGGCGGTGCGGCCAGAGTTCAGTTCGACGTAATAATCATGCCTGTTCGCTTCACCGGCAGATCCCCAATCTGCAATGAAATTGCCGTCCTGCATATGACTTAGGATCAGTGCAACAAAATCTCTTTTCTCTTTCATCGAAGCCGAAAACTGGCCTCTTATCCTTTCAATAGTTCCCCTGAACAGTCCCGATTGATAGAAATCGTGCTCATCCAACCCATGATCTCCCAACTTATGGGCTTCGGTTTTCAGCACTTCAGCAAATTCAACGATCTTCTTTCTAAGCTCTGCATTCTTCTCACAGGGGATTTCACTCACGCTTCCGCTCGACTCTTAGTTGATTCTTTGGTCGAGAGTATCTTTTCAAACAGATGGTGTGCAATGTATCTCACAACAGGCACGGCAACCCCATCCCCGGTCAAGTGATATGCCTCGTTGTAGCGCTCGGGAAGCTGGTAACTATCATCCAGCCCCATCAGGCGAGCAGTTTCCCGAGTTGAAATGAGTCTGGAACGGATCTGTTGCTCTTCCACGACCATTATCAATTGTCGCGAAGATCCTCCTGCGGGCGTTCTCAAACACCCTGCGATTTCATCAAACCTAATTTCAGCCCTTTGAACCTTGATCCCGTGCTCATGCCTTGTACGTTTGTAAATCGTTCCGACCATCTTCACGCCGGCAGCTTTTGCGGTCTCGACCTTCGCGAGATTCACCTCAGACATCATTGACAAGAGAGCGGTAGTTTCAGCAGATGAATGCCAGCGTGTAGAAGTAGGGTTGTCTTCAACCAAGTCCGCGAATTTCTGTTTACGCTTGGGCGGCGCAGGTAATCTCCACCAGACCCAGCGGTCTTTCAGTTCATCCGATAGACGGTCAAACGCATTCCTCAATCCTTTTGTATGCCAAGGAGATTTCGCGCCTTCTGCAGTTGTGAGCGGAGGTAGTTTCAAATCGTCTCTAATTGCGATTACAAACAACCGAGGCCGGGACTGCGGAACAAAATCAGCTGCATCAGCCACGATCGCTCCATATCTATAACCAAGATTGGACAATGCTTTGCAGATCGCGACAAAATCCTTGCCTTGATGAGACGTCAGAGTCCCAAGGACATTTTCCAACGCAATGATTGCAGGTGCCCTGTTTTCATCCCTTAAAGTCTGTATGTGATGGATGAATGGCCAGAAAGTTCCTGAGCGATCCCCTTTTAAACCTGCACCACCGCCAGCGAGTGAGAGGTCTTGGCAAGGGAACGAACCCCAAACTAAATCCGGGTTACCAGGCATATCTTCAGGAGCGATGTTCCGGATATCATCAATGATCAGGTGATCATCACCCCAATTAAGTGCGTATGTGACACCCTTCTTTCTGTCGAAATCATTGGCAAGAAGACACTTCCATTTAGGCCCAAGGCCTGCCCTTGCCATCCCGCCGCCTGCAAAGAATTCATAGAAATTACGCAATTTTTTTGCTCTCCCTCTTGCGAGTGAGTAGATCAGACTCATGAGAACTAAGCAAGAACGCGTTAATAGGGCGTTTCTCACTGTGGCGTGAAGCCCTCGCAAGAATCTTCCGCGCCAAACGTAGCAGATGGAGTTTTCGAGCGGTCCGAATATGCATCAGTTTAACAGGAACGCTATCCAATTTTGCATCAGTTTGCATCAAGAAACCTGACACGTTCTTGGTGCGTTCCTGGCATTTCACAGGCAAACACTGATGCAAGATTTCTCATGCATCAGCCATAACCAACTGATTATGCAAGTCTATAATTTGGGCTCTCACGTGTAATCTGAACGTCATGCACGTGGCTTTCTTTCAAGCCAGCGCCAGTAATTTTGACAAAGTTACAGTTGCGGCGCATTTCGTCCACTGTCGCACATCCGGTGTATCCCATTGCAGCACGCAATCCACCAACGAGCTGATGAATAACTGCACTGGCTGAACCTTTATAAGGCACCTGCCCCTCGATACCTTCGGGAACCAGTTTGTCGTTGGCCGCATCCTTTTGGAAATAACGGTCCGCAGACCCCCGAGCCATTGCTCCAAGGCTGCCCATACCGCGATAGGATTTGAACGAACGGCCTTGATACAGGATCACCTCGCCCGGGCTTTCATCCGTTCCTGCAATCATCGAACCCACCATGGCACAGGACGCGCCCGCAGCGATGGCCTTGGCGAAATCGCCCGAGAACTTGATGCCGCCATCAGCGATGACCGGTACATCACCCGCGGCTGCCGCACAGTCCATAATCGCGGTTAACTGAGGCACACCGACACCGGCAACCATTCGGGTTGTGCAGATCGAGCCAGGACCAATACCCACTTTGATCGCATCCGCACCTGCATCAATAAGCGCTTTCGCAGCATCTCCGGTTGCAACGTTGCCAGCAATGATCTGCACTTCGTTCGAAAGCGTTTTCACACGTTTCACCGCATCCAGAACACCCTGCGAATGTCCATGAGCCGTATCGACAACAATGATGTCAGCGCCCGAGTCTACCAGCAGTTCCGAACGTTCAAATCCGGCATCACCTACCGAAGTTGCAGCTGCGACCCGCAGACGACCCAAACGGTCTTTGCAAGCGGTTGGGTTCAGAACAGCCTGTTCGGTGTCTTTCAAGGTCAGAAGACCGGTCAACTTGCCTTCGGCGTCGACCACCAGCAGCTTTTCAATACGGCGGGCCTTCATCAGGCTCTTGGCTTCTTCAAGATCCGCAGGTTCACGCAGCATCGCCAGATTATCAGTCGTCATCATGGCTTTGATCGGAGTGTCATCAGATGTCGCGAACCGCATGTCCCGGTTTGTGACGATGCCCAGAACCCGACCATCATCTTCAACGACTGGGAAACCCGTGAAATTGTAGCGCTGAACCAACGCCTTGGCATCAGCCAACGTCTGATCCGCCCGCAGTGTGACGGGGTTGTAAACGATGCCGGATTCAAAGCGTTTGACACGCCGTACTTCGCGCGATTGCTCTTCAGCGGACAGGTTCTTGTGGATGACCCCAATACCGCCAGCCTGCGCCATGGCAATCGCCATTCTCGCCTCGGTCACCGTATCCATTGCCGAGCTGAGCAAAGGGATATTCATGGTGATTTCACGCGTCACGCGCGTGGCGGTATCCGCCGTGGCGGGCAGCACCGACGAAGCCGCCGGAACCAATAGAACGTCGTCAAAGGTGAGTGCCTCACGAATCTGCATCTGATTACCCCATGCAAAAGCCCGTTTGGCGGTGACCCTATTACATGGATTCAGCCGAAGGAAAAGCCCCTGAACCCAAGTTGTTTCGGGCTGCGCGCCGATGCCACGCCGGAAAACGACGCAAGCTGCCTAAAACGTGCCGCTGAATGCCCTTTCCCTTTGCGCACAAACCCATATCTTGCGCGGCATACGCGCGAATACAAAAGGCAGGCCGATCATGACCACCGACCCCCTTGTCGTCTTTACTCCCTCGGGCAAACGCGGGCACTTTCCCGTCGGCACACCGATTCTGACTGCGGCCCGTCAATTGGGCGTTGACCTGGATTCGGTTTGTGGCGGGCGCGGCATTTGCTCGAAATGCCAGATAACGCCCAGCTTTGGTGAATTCCCCAAACACGGCGTCACCGTCGCCGAAGATGCCCTGAGTGAGTGGAACGCTGTCGAGCAGCGATATGATGACAAGCGTGGCCTGAAACCCGGTCGTCGGCTTGGCTGTCAGGCGACAGTTCAGGGCGATGTCGTCATCGATGTTCCGCCTGAAAGCCAGGTGCATCGTCAGGTCGTCCGCAAGGCAGCAGCAGCGCGCGCGATCACCATGGACCCGGCAACCCGTCTGTATTTTGTCGTGGTGGAAGAGCCCGACATGCACTCTCCCACTGGTGATCTGGAACGGCTGGAGCGTGCCCTGCGCGAGCAGTGGAAGATCGAGGCCGTAACCGCTGACCTTTCGTTGATGTCAAAGCTGCAGCCCGTTCTGCGCAAAGGCAAATGGGAAGTCACCGTCGCAGTCCACAAGGGCCACAAAGACGAAGTGGCAAAGGTCGTCGAAATCTGGCCCGGCCTTCATGAACATGGGCTCTACGGTCTGGCCATCGACCTCGGCTCGACCACCATCGCTGCTCACCTGACAGATCTGGAAACCGGAGAGGTTAAAGCATCATCCGGTCTGATGAACCCGCAGATCCGCTTTGGCGAAGACCTCATGAGCCGCGTTTCGTACTCGATGATGAACCCCGGCGGCGACCAAGAGATGACGAAGGCCGTCCGCGAGGCCATCAACGACCTGACGACTTCGATCGCTGACGAGGCGGGGATTGACGCGGAACTGATCGTCGAAACGGTTTTCGTCTGTAACCCGGTCATGCACCACCTCCTGCTGGGTCTGGACCCGGTAGAATTGGGTCAGGCGCCGTTTGCTCTGGCAACGTCGGAAAGCATGTCCCTGCCCGCGCGCGAGATGGACCTGACCAACATGAACCCGCGCGCGCAGGTCTACATCCTGCCCTGTATCGCGGGTCATGTGGGAGCTGACTGTGCCGCGGTTGCGTTGTCCGAGGAACCCGGCAAATCCGAAGACCTTGTCTTGATCGTAGATGTGGGCACAAACGCTGAAATTCTGCTTGGCAATACCAGCCGTGTTCTGGCCTGCTCTTCACCCACAGGTCCTGCGTTCGAAGGTGCCCAGATCAGTTCGGGTCAACGCGCCGCCCCCGGGGCGATTGAGCGGATCGAAATCGATCCGGTAACTAAAGAGCCGCGGTTCCGGATTATCGGCTCGGAAAGATGGTCGGACGAAGAAGGATTCGATCAGGATGTCGCGACAACCGGTATCACTGGCATTTGTGGCTCGGGCATCATCGAAGCCGTCGCCGAAATGCGTATCGCGGGCTTGTTGGACGAAAGCGGGTTGATCGGATCGGCCGAGCAAACTGGTACGTCACGCTCAGTTCCCGAAGGGCGCACCCATTCCTACCTGATCCACGATGCAAGCGCCGAAGGTGGTCCGCGCATTACCGTCACACAAGGTGACATTCGTGCGATTCAGCTCGCGAAATCAGCGCTTTATGCCGGTGCACGGCTGCTGATGGATGAGATGGAAGTGGACAAGGTAGACCGCGTGGTACTGGCGGGTGCTTTCGGTGCGCATATCTCGACCAAACATGCGATGGTGTTGGGAATGATCCCAGACGCTCCGTTAGACAAGGTTTCCAGCGCCGGAAACGCGGCGGGAACGGGTGCGCGAATCGCGCTCTGCAACATCTCAGCTCGAGCTGAAATCGAGCGTGTCGTTCGGGAAATCACCAAGGTTGAAACCGCAATCGAGCCTAAGTTCCAGGATCATTTCGTGGCCGCCAACGCCATCCCGCACAAAACCGATCCGTTCCCAGAACTGGCGCAGGTGGTTACTTTGCCAAATCCGAGCTTTAACACGGGCGGAGATCAGGAAAATTCTGGCCGTCGCCGTCGCAGAAGGTCATAGTCGGGCCAACCACAGGAGGCCCGTATGCAGACAGTGAACGAAGAACAAGCCGAGTACTGGGGCAAGTCGGCATCAGGCGCAAAATGGCTGACCTACGAAGATCAGCTTGATCACCTGATGTCCCCCGTACTTGAACTGGTGCTTGATCGTGCCGGTCTGCAAACGGGCATGCGTGTGCTCGATGTCGGCTGCGGTACTGGCGTTAGCTCGATTGCTGCAGCAAAACAGCTCGGCGAAAGCGGACATGTGCTGGCCGCAGATATATCCGAGCCATTTCTTGATCGCGCCCGAACTCGTGCGTCAGATCAGGAATTGAACAATATCACTTTCCAGTATGTTGATGCGCAAACGCACGATTTTGCTGAAGGCGATCGGGATGCCGCAATTTCACGCTTTGGTGTGATGTTTTTTGAAGACTCCGTAGCCGCCTTTTCAAATATTGCCCGCGCGTTGAAGCCCGGTGGCCAGATGACATTCGCGGCTTGGGGACCCTTGGCAGACAATCCGTGGTTCAAGATTCCACATATCGCGGCAACCTCTCGCCTCGGACACCCGCCTAAAGTTGACCGTTTTGCCCCCGGCCCTCTGGCGTTTCACGATATCGATCACGTAACGGGCATGATGACCGAAGCTGGACTTTCCGATGTTCAGGCAGACGCCGTGCCACTTGGATTGAGGGGCATTGGCTCGGTTCGGGATTCGGCCATTCTTTGTACACGCGTTGGTCCCGCAGCGCGGGTTATCTCGCACTTTGATGGAACGTCCGCAGATGTGCATGCCATTCAGGAAGGCGTTGCAGACGCGTTCAGTTCCTTTGAAAATGGGCAGGACCTGGAAATACCTGCTGTGATCAACTTGTTTCAGGCGCGCAGATCAACTTGAACAAGTTGGAGCGGGTAGCGGGAATCGAACCCGCGCGTTCAGCTTGGGAAGCTGACAGGCTACCATTACATCATACCCGCCGCGCCGGACTGAATATCATCACTCTCAGAACGTGATCAAGATCATTCAAGCTTTGTGAGCCACCTGTAGAAGCAAGAAAAAGGCCAGATCATTGATCCGGCCTTTTGTGTGATTTAGTTCAAATTTGTCAGGCGCGACGGCGACGTCCGCCACCACGGCGTCCACGTGCACCCTCACCTTCGGCACCAGCCGCTTCAGGCGCTTTGTTGAACCGGATCCACTCACCGCCATGCGGGTCGTTGTTGGTCAGCAGGTTGGCGGCGCGAATGGCCTCCATTTCCTTACCCGCACGCGGTTTGGTCGAACCAAGGCCAAACATCTGAACGAAGGTTTCGTCGTCCATGCCTTCGGGCAGGATGATACCCGCTGCAGCAACGGCCTCTTTCTTCTCAGCGATCTTCTTCTGAGTGGTCGGCAATGCGACCGGGTTCATGATCGCAGACGTCATGCCAGCGCCCATTGCCATCGGCAGGAAGGCGTTGTTGATGCCATGACGGTTCGGCAGACCGAACGAGATGTTGGAGGCACCACAAGTGGTGTTTACACCCAGCTCTTCCCGCAGACGACGGACCAGCGCAAACACCTGCTGGCCAGCAGTTGCCATTGCGCCGATTGGCATGACCAACGGGTCAACCACGATGTCATGGGCCGGAATACCGTAATCAGCGGCACGCTCAACGATAGTTTTCGCAACTGCAAAACGCACATCCGGGTCTTCCGAGATGCCAGTGTCATCGTTCGAGATCGCCACAACCGGTACGTTGTATTTCTTGACCAGTGGCAGAACCATCTCAAGGCGTTCTTCTTCACCGGTGACCGAGTTCAGCAGCGGACGGCCCTCTGCAGCGGCCAGACCGGCCTCCAGCGCACCCGGAACCGACGAGTCGATGCACAGCGGCACATTGACAAGACCCTGAACCAGCTCGACGATCTTGGTCATCAGCGGTGGCTCGGTCTCGTTCGGGTTGGGGTTCGAGTTGTAAACAACCCCTGCGTTGATATCCAGAACGGTCGCGCCTGCGGCTACTTGGGCCAGCGCGTCTTTCTCAACGGTCGAGAAATCGCCCGCTTCCAGCTCTGCAGCCAGCTTTTTCCGGCCGGTGGGGTTGATCCGCTCACCGATTACGCAAAACGGCTCATCAAAGCCCAGAACGGCGGTTTTTGTTTTTGATTCTACGACTGTACGGGTCATGTCCGTTCCTTAGGAGTTTACAGGCTTTGCCGAGGCGCCGCCGTTGTTGATTGCCCAGTTGGCATTGGTCTTGATGCCGCCAAGCGGGAAGAAGTGTACATTGGTGATGTTGAAGTCCGGATTGGCCGCTTTGTGGTTGGCCAGTTCGGTAATCACGTCGGTCGGCTCATACGGCAGCAACAGCTTGGAGACATCCATTGCGCGCTTCTGCAGAACCTTCAGCGACGGACCAACACCGCAAGCAATGGCGAACTTGATCAGAGTCTGCAGCTTGGCCGGACCCGCGATGCCGATATGCACCGGAATATCGATGCCCGCTTCTTTCAGACTATCAGCCCATTCGATGATCGGTTTGGCATCGAAAGCGAACTGAGTCGCCAGAGCCATCTCCGCATCGGTAGTCTCGTTGAACTTCTGCTTCCAGCGCAGCGCTTCGTCGACGTTCTTGGTCGAGCCGTCTGGGTCAATGTCTTTGTTGCCCTCGGGGTGACCCGCTACGTGCAGACGCTTGAATCCTGCCTTATCGAACAGGCCACTTTCCAGCAACTGCATCGAGCTGTCGAACTCGCCATGCGGCTTGGCAACGCCACCAGCCAGCAGCAGAGCCTGATCTACGCCTGCTTCGCCCTGATACATGGAAATCCAGTTTTCCAGGGTCGCAGCGTCCTTGATGATCCGCGCCGGGAAGTGCGGCATGACCGGATAACCTTCATCCGCGATCCGCTTGGCGGTCTTGACCATGTCCTCGATGGGCGTGCCTTCGATATGGGCGATGTAGACGCGGGTTCCTTCGGGCAGCAGCGCGCGGAAGTCTTCGACCTTTTCGGCGGTGCGTGGCATCACCTCAATCGAGTAGCCCTGCAAAAAGGCTTCGACGGTCGGATTCACAGGGCCGTTTTCAACGGCATCACGTTTCTTGAAGTTCAGCAAAGCCATTGCGGCCTCCCATATAGATCTTGGGCTCATGCCCAACCGTCGTTGGCGATCAGGGTTTTGACACGTTCCTGATCATACTCCGTTTCCAAACGCACCGCTTCTGCCTCGGCAATCTCTGCCGGGTCGCCATCGACCACAAAGGGCTCGGCCTTGCGCCATTCGGCCAGGTAGGCATCACTGTCCTTGGCATTCACCTTCATGGCAGCCCGGTCGATCGCTTGCTCGAACCGTTCCTCCAATTGCCGCTTGGCCCCGCGCCGGCCTTTGCCGACGATGACCTGAGCGGGAATGTCGCGCCAATATACGATTGTGACGTCAGGCATCCTGTTTGATTCCTCCTAGCCAGATGAGCCGGTTCTAAACTTCTATGTGGGCTTCAGTCGGTCGAATTTCGACACCCGACATATTCACAGCGACGTTTTTAGCCCACGACGGGATACCGAGCTTTTACCTGACTGCTTTACAAAAGCGCACATCAAAATCCTCATGACTTTAATGAGCGTCTTGCGTGATCGAAATGCGCGACCTATGGTCAGGGTAACTCGAAAATCGGAGGGCGTTGAAGATGGCGCCCAAGCGTCCCAAAGGTGCGGGCGCGTTCCCGAAGGCGGTCGAAAGCCCCGCGCCGGCAAGACCCGATCCGGATGCATTATATGCGGCACTGGATCTGGGGACAAATAGCTGCCGCATGTTGATAGCCCAGCCCAAGGGCAGCGGGTTCCATGTGGTAGATAGTTTTTCCAAGTCCGTGCAATTGGGCGCTGGCCTGGAGAGGACCGGACGATTGTCACGGTCATCGATGTCGCGCACCATTCAGGCGCTACGAATCTGCCAGCAAAAGCTCAAGCGGAATAAAGTCAGACGCATGCGACTGGTCGCAACCGAAGCATGCCGCCGCGCCAAGAATTCTCGCGACTTTATCCGGCAGGTCAAACGCGAAACCGGTCTGACTTTAGAGATTATCCAACCCGAAGAAGAAGCCCGTCTGGCAGTGATTTCCTGCGCGCCGCTGGTTTCAACCAAAACCGAGCAGCTTCTGGTAGTCGATATCGGTGGTGGTTCAACCGAATTGGTCTGGATCGATATCTCGTCGGTACCGCGCCGGGATCGTCCACCGGCGATCATGCGCCTGCATAACGGGTTTCATACTGCAGACAGTCCTTTCCCTGCGGCAAAGGTTGTCGATTGGATCAGCGTCCCCTTGGGCGTGGCAACACTACGCGACCAGTTCAATGACGTCGAAGACGACTCGGCGCGTTTTGCCCTGATGAGCTGGTTCTTTGAGGAAAACCTCGCGGATTTTGCGCCCTACAAGGATGAGCAGGCCCGTGAAGGGTTTCAGATTGTCGGAACCAGCGGCACCGTGACCACAGTTGCAGCCTCACATCTTGGCCTAAAACGCTACGACCGCACCAAAGTGGACGGTCTGCGCATGACCAGTGATCAGATCGACAAAGTCATACGAGGGTATCTGGAACTCGGCCCGCAGGGTCGGCGTCGTGATCCGCGCATCGGTGACGACAGGCAGGCCCTGATCATGTCCGGCTCTGCCATTCTACAAGCCTTGTTGCGCTGTTGGCCCACCGACCGTCTCTCTGTAGCGGACCGGGGCCTGCGCGAAGGTCTGCTCTATGCACAGATGAGCGCAGATGGTGTGCTGGAAGATGGACCGTTCTGATTGCCGAGAGCTGACTACACAATAGTAGCAATCGCCTATCGAACCAGCACAGCTGCCACCACGATCTGCTTCCTCGAAGCCGCAGGCTATGATGTTTTTTGCCCGGGATTTAACCTGGTCAATATGGTCCCGCACTGGGCATTGGCTATTGGTGGTATTCATATCGCTGTTCCGACTTCACAGGTTTCGGACGCGCGTGAGTTGTTGCTCAGCTTCGAATCCACGTCTCAGGGCCGGTCCACTTGTGTATCGCAGATCCTGAATGGTGCGGGCTGGTTGGCGTTTGGCGTTTCTTCTCCGTGGCCAGACCTGATAATAAGGGATTAGACCCTCCTTGTTACGCCTCCAATAAGGAGGTATGGACCGGTCAACTTTCAGGAGATCAATCGCATGGCAAAGACGCCGAGCGGAAAAAACACCTCAGGCCGTGGGCAGCGCGACCTGAAAGTAAAGGTCAAGACTGCGCGTGGGCGTAAGCTCAGCTCGACTCGCTGGCTCGAGAGGCAGCTGAATGACCCATATGTAAAGCGGGCGCAGGTCGAAGGCTATCGCGGACGCGCAGCATTCAAGATACTGGAATTGGACGAAAAGTTTCGTTTTCTTGTTCCCGGCGCGCGGGTCGTTGACCTGGGCTGTGCTCCTGGTGGTTGGCTGCAAGTGGCCGTTAAGCGAGTCAATGCGCTGGGTGAAAAGAGCGGCAAGCGGATCGGAACGGTTCTGGGCGTCGATCTGCAAGAGGTTGAACCCGTCGCCGGTGCCGAAGTGCACCAGTTGGATTTCATGGAAGATGATGCCGACGTAAAGGTTAAAGACTGGCTTGGCGGTAAAGCTGATGTTGTGATGTCGGATATGGCCGCAGCCTCATCAGGTCACAAACAAACCGACCATTTGCGCATTATCGCACTGTGCGAAACAGCTGCCTATTTTGCATTTGATGTTCTTGAAGAAGGCGGAACCTTTGTTGCCAAGGTTCTGGCTGGTGGCGCCGAAGGCGATTTGCAAAAGCTGCTCAAACAGAAATTTGATAAGGTAGCCAACGTAAAACCCCCAGCCTCCCGCTCGGACAGTTCCGAGAAATTCGTGGTGGCAACAGGTTTTCGAGGCTGAATCAGTCCAGCTCTATCTGCTGATCCGTCAGGCGTTGCTCGCGCAGCGACGCAGATGCATTTCCGATCAGCAACAAGGCATCGCCATGGCTGATGTAGACCGGAGCACGGTCTCGAAGCTCTGCAATCCGCCGGTCAAGCGGTGGTTTTCCAACCGGTTTCGCGTGTAAGGGCTGCTTTACCTTCGTATCCGATATATCTGACATGGATCACCTCTGGCACCGCGGGGTTCTCCCCGTGATCTGATCCATAACTCTGAACTTGGCCGGTAAAGTGGCGCAATCCGGCCAGTTCGGTGCCGTTTCAGGGGCTAAGCTGTAGAGCGAGCTGCTGCAATGCCGGATCATCCGGCAGGATACTCAATCCTTCCTGCAGCACACGCCGCGCCTCTTGCGGGCCACGATTGATCTGCGCCAACTGAACCAGCATAGGCCAAGCTTCTGCCCGTTGCGGATCAAGCGTCACCACCTCGCGAAAAGCCCGCTCTGCAGCAGGGGCATTGCGCAAGTTCAGCGCCATTCCACCTAGAACCAGATGCGTTTCAGGGAAATCGAGGCGGTTTGACATGGTCTGCTGCCACTCGGCCATACCCTGCCCCGCAAGCGCACGCTGATCTTCCGTCAAAGCTTGTCCCGGAATGGTCAGGAACTCCTTGGCGGCTGAGATGCGGACATTCCGCAGCGGATCAGACAGTAGCGGCTCAAGCCGGATGATCCTGTCAGGAAGTGTTGCGGTTCGCTGCAACGCGGCTGCGTTGGCCCGGACCAGAGGATCGGCATCAGACAAAAGTAGCGCGGTTTCATCAGCAATCGTAGGATTGGCAAAAGGCTGCAACAAATACAGGGCTGTGGCACGAACGATACCTGCCTGCGACTTATTCAGGGCGATCTCAAGCAAGTCTGGCGCGCTGTCAGGCTGACCGTTCAATGCAGCACTAAAGCTTGTTCCGTAGTGCGCACTGCGATGCGTCGAGTCAGGAAACCACTCTTCGATTTGCAATGCAGCCCAATCCTGATCCCGGTCCTCATGACAATCCGTGCAGGCATCAACGCCAAGCCCCAAATCTGGTCGCGGCACACGGAAGCTATGATCCCGCCGACCATCGACGCCCATGTAGACCCGCTCAATCATATGACAGCTCTTACACTGAGCCCCATCGCTACCAACCGGGTGATGGTGATGCTCAACGCTGTCATATTCGGCCTTTTTCAAGGTTGGAAACTCCGAGTTTCCGGCCAAAGAATGACATTGGGTGCAAATCCCGTTCCCTTCGGCAATCAGCTCACCACTGTGGGGATTGTGACAATTCATGCAACTGACGCCGCGATCATACATCTTGGACTGCAGGAATGAGCCGTAGACATAGACTTCGTCCAGTATCTGTCCGTCAGGATGATACAAACCCGGTCTCATCAGAGCTAAATTGTAGGCATCATGGTAAGGCGTTCCTGGCAGTGGATTACCATCCTGCAACGCTTCTCGCCGTGAGTGACAGCCGGCACATTGCTGTATCTCAGCTTCGACATTGCCCTTGCCCCAACTCATCGCGAAGCCGAACTCATCCAACCCATCTGCCGGTGCTTTTCCTGTAACCCAGTTCAGATGCTGAGACGCCGGGCCATGACAGGCCTCGCACCCCACCCCAATCTCGGACTGGCGTGATGCATATTGGCGTTCAACAGGATCATAGTTCTTTTCAAAACCAGTCGCATGGCATTCCGCACAGCGGGCGTTCCAGTTCTTATAGGGACCAGTCCAGTGCAGCCCATCGTCAGGAGGAAGATCCTGATCGGGATAGAGATGCAACCACCTCTTTTCTTCAGTATCCCAAACCACGTCAAAGCTCTGAAGGCGTCCCGGCTCGGTTTCAAACAAGTATTGCTGTAGCGGCTCAATCCCGACCACTGAATGCACATTGTAATTTGTTGTATTGCCGTCTTTTTCGGTGACGTTGGCCACATACGCACCCTCAGGCCTTGTGAATGTAACCGTCATCCCATCATGGGTAAATGAAGTTCCGTCAAAGTCGGCACGAACAGAATTCTCTGATGTTTCGGTCCACGCCTTCGCATGGTGTGACCCTGACCAGGATTGGACCTGTTCATCATGACATTCGATGCAAGTGTCCGAGCCGACATATTCCTGCGCTGCGACCGGAAATGTGCACGCGGCGATTAAGAATACTGCTGAGCCGAAGATGTCACCCAAACGGGGACATGCGACCTTGTTCAAAAAAGACCTCATTCAATGGCACCATCATTGCCACCATTTTGCAGGTCCATCAGGGCGCCATTGTATTCGGCCCCCAAAATGAGCATGGCCGAGCAAAGATAGAGAAAGATCAAAGCTGCCATGGCGCCTGCAAGTCCGGCGTAGGTTGCACTGTAGGTTGCGAATTGAGCGATATAGATTGAAAAACCCCAGCCCCCAGCAGTCCAGAGAGCGAGCGTTAAGATTACCCCGGGCAAAATCTGCAAAAGGCTGTGCCGTCGCGTAGGAAGGATCAAATGCGCCAGCAACACGGTTCCTGCCGGGACAGCCACGGTAAAGGTCCAACGCAACCGATCAACGGAAAACCAATCTGACACATCGACGGTTGTCTTTTCCGACACCAAACGCGTGTAAACTGGTAGAACAACTTCGATCGCGGCGATTGCTAAAATCGCTGCCCCGCCCAAGATGACTAAGACAAAACACAGCAAACGGGTTTTCCAGAACGGCCAACTATCCTTGTCGTGATAGGCTTGGTTCATGGCGAAACGCACAGCCGCCACTCCGTTTGACGAAAAGTAGATCGCCAGTAAGCCCCCTAACGTAATCACCCCCGACCCGGCACCTTCCAAGACAGCCCGCAATTCGGAAATGATCGGATCTGCGACGTCCTTTGGCCAAGCGCCAAAGATCAATTCTATCAGTTCTTCGGTCACATACCCTTGCGACAGAGCACCGGCCAACGCCACGGTGAACAAAACAAACGGAAACAGGGCCATCATCAGTGACATCGCCACATGGCTGCTCATGACAAACCCATTCTTGTCGTTGAACCGGCAAATCGCCAGCCAAAGCGCTTGAACAAAGCGGCCTAAAATAGGAATCATTGGACGAGTCATAACCGGAGCCTAGCCTGACTTGCCTGATCGTATAACCCGGCAAAGTCTTCGTCTGGTCGAATTTTCGCTCATAACTGCCTGACTGGATTGCATAAACCAACCTACCAGTGCAGGATCACTGCGCAACATCAACTGAGCTTAGATATTTACCAGTCACGGCTCCGATGCCTAGGGCCAGCGAATGACCTCTGACGCACCAGAAACAAATCCCCGCCCACGTCTGAAACTGACGGTCGTTCGGGATATCTCAATTGTTGCTACGTTGGTGGTTCTGGGTCTGTATGCCGGGGCCAGCTTTCTGATCCCGCTAACAATGGCTTTGCTGGTCAATGTCCTGATTATCGCCCTGAGCGACCGGGTAATTTCCCTGACCCATGCACCTGTATGGTTGGCAAATATTGCTGCTGTCACAGTGGTTTTAGCCGGCTTGTTCATGATTATGTACGTGCTGGGAAGCCAGGCAACACAGTTCGCCCGTTCAATCGGAACCTATGAAAATCAGTTCGATGGTGCCGTAAACCGCATAACAGGTTTGGTCGGTAACGACGTGACCAGTTTCATTCGGGACAATCTGGTCAGTATCGACATGTCTTATGTCGCGCGGATCTTGCTGGGCAGTGCAACCTCGCTTTTGAACCAGTTCTTTCTGATCAGCCTGTACGTCGCCTTTCTAATGGCCGAACGCCTAGCATTTCGAAAGAAAATCCAACTGGCAGCTGGAAACCCACTTACCGGTGCTGAGCTGGCTACGGTTTTGGATGCGATCTCATACAGTCTGCAGCGTTATGTCGGCGTCAAAACGTTCATCAGCCTGATTACTGCCGGGATCAGCTATTCTGTGTTTCGGGCTCTCGGTCTGGAATATGCCGAGACCTGGGCCGTACTAACTTTTGCCCTAAACTTTATCCCCTCGATCGGCTCCATTATCGCGGTTGTCTTTCCTGCCATGATCGCTTTGGTTCAGTTCGACAGCGTTGGCCCCTTTCTGATCATCGTATTCGGATGCGGCACGATACAGTTCCTGATCGGGAACTTTCTGGATCCCGCAATGCTGGGTCGTTCGCTGAACATGTCGACATTTCTGGTCATTCTGGCGCTGACATTCTGGACTACGGTCTGGGGGCTAATCGGAGCATTTCTTAGCGTCCCGCTCACCGTCTGTATCCTGATCATTTTCAGCCACATTCCGGCACTGCGGCCAGTTGCCATCCTGATGTCTCTTGATGGCCGATTGGGCGAAGACGACAGTCGCAGCACAAAAACAACCTAAATCGATAAATGGCTTAGCAACCAGCAGCACCCAAGCATTCCAAGATCGTGTTTTGATGGTGGATCAAATACAACAACGCTGCTAACCTTCCATCATTACTGGAAAAACCCGGTTGCACTCATACCGAGGCCCGACCGGAAAATTTGAACCATTGACCTCGATTGGACCGAATAGATGGCGGCTATAGACCAGATAAACGACCTGAAAAAACGTATGGGACAAGCCATTATCGGACAGACCCAGGTCATTGATCGCTTGCTTATCGGCCTGTTGGCCAATGGCAATCTGCTAATCGAAGGCCTGCCCGGACTTGCAAAGACAAGAGCCATCAAGGCAATGGCGCGCAACCTTGATGCGAACTTTAGCCGCATCCAGTTCACGCCTGATCTGTTACCTTCTGACGTGACAGGAACTGAGGTGTATCAGCAAACCGCAAAGGGGGGTGAGTTCCGCTTTGAACCTGGACCAATCTTTGCCAACATCGTTCTGGCCGACGAAATAAACCGAGCACCAGCGAAGGTCCAGGCCGCACTATTGGAGGCCATGGAAGAACGGCAGGTAACGATCTCGGGTACAACTCATAAGATGGAGCCGTTGTTCATAGTGATGGCGACGCAGAACCCGATCGAGCAGGAAGGCACCTATCCTTTGCCCGAAGCTCAGATGGACAGGTTTCTGATGCATGTCCAGATCACCTACCCGCCTGTCGAAGACGAAGTTGAAGTGATCCGTTTGGTGAGAGCGGAAGAGATTGCATCAGGTGAAAACACAGCCAAGGAAAGACCAGAACCCATCCCACAGGATGCGATATTCACAGCACGATCTGAAATCGGGCAGATACACGTTTCAGACGCCATGGACCGATACATGGCAGACCTGGTGCAAGCGACCCGCACACCCAAAGCGCTAAGCGAAGAACTGGCCAGTTGGGTAGAAATCGGTGCAAGCCCACGTGCCTCGCTCGCACTGGACAAATGCGGACGCGCACATGCCTGGATGAATGGTCGTGACTATGTTGATCCGGCTGACGTTCGGGCCATCGCTCACGACGTGTTCCGTCACCGCATCACGCTGAGCTTTGAGGCAGAAGGAAATGCAAAAACAGCAGACGACGTGGTAACTGAAATCCTGAAACTCGTCGCCCTGCCCTGATCGCAACGAAGGAAAGCCGCGTGTCAAAGACCGCCGCATATCCCAGCGACCCACGCATACACACCGACGCGAAACACCTGCTTGGCCTCGGTAGACAATCCCGTGCGCTCAGCCTGTTGCCGCGGCAGCCCGCCCGATCGATCCTGAACGGCCGCCACGCATCGCGTCTGCGTGGACGAGGACTGAATTTCGAAGAACTGCGCGATTACCTGCCGGGCGACGATATCCGGAGCATCGACTGGAAAGTTACGGCGCGTACCGGTGAACCCCATGTCCGGGTCTATACCGAAGAGCGTGACCGCCCTGCACTATTGCTGGTTGATCAGCGCGTTTCGATGTTTTTTGGCACCAAGGTCTACATGAAATCGGTCATTGCCGCCGAAGCAGCAGCAATTGCTGCCCATCGCGTTCTTGCACAAGGCGACAGGGTTGGTGGAATTGTGTTCGGTGATACTGATGTCGCCGAACATCGCCCTCAGCGTCGCGCTGCAGCTCTTACCCGGTTTTTGTCATCCGTCGGCGCCTTGAACTGCAGCCTTCACGCGGAATTGAGGCCAGAACCCACCGTTGCCATGAACCAGATCCTGAAACAGGCAGCGCAAATAGCTCATACCAACGCATTGGTCTGCGTCTTTTCAGATTTTGATGGGTTGGATGAAGACTCAGAAACCATTCTGCGACGACTTTCACGTTCCAATGATCTGATTTTATTCAATATATCCGATCCAAGTTCACATGGCATGCTACCTAAAATCAAGCTTGCAGTTTCGGATGGCGAGAAGCAAATCGAGATCGACAGTACGAGCCCTAATCTATCTGATCGTATCAAAGATGCCCTGGACCGGCGGCTTGAGCAGCTACAGATCTGGTCTCGTCGATATGGTTTTCCAGTCGTCCCGATGACCACCGAAAAACCTGCGCTTGACCAGTTGCTTCGGTTATTCGGCCATCGCGGTGGCCATCGATGAGCGTGGATACCGAAGGCAAATCTCTGGTCGAACTGCTGGACATGCTAGAGCCCGCACCGGAACCAGTTCCGATTTCAATGATGCCCCAAACATGGGGTTGGCTCGCCATTGCCATGTTGGTCGCAGTTTTAATCGCGATCAGCCTTTACCTGTTTTGGCGACATCGGAAGGCGAACGCATACCGTCGTCTGGCCCTGGCCGAGCTTCGGCAATGCGACGATGATTGTGCCAAAGTGGCGGAGATCCTTAAACGCACCGCTCTGGTGGCATTCCCGCGTTCAGAAGTTGCCTGGCTGTGTGGCAAGGATTGGCTGAATTTCTTACAACAAACATCTGATAATAAACCAATTCCAGTCGAAACTGGCCACGCGCTTATTCAAGCTCCCTATCGCACAAGTATCTCGAACCCAAGTGTCACGGAACTGGCCAGAAACTGGATCCTGACACACAAAGTCGGAAAGGATCGCTGATGTTCTCCTTTGCCGCGCCTTGGGTCTTTCTGATTTTGCCGCTGCCCTTGCTGGTCTACTTTTTCGCGCCGCCCCATCGCGAAAATGTCAGCTCAATCCGCATTCCCTTTTTTCGGCACGTTGCAAAAGCGGTTGGTGCAGAACCAAGTTCGGGATCGGTAATTCCAGCGCGTGCACGTCTACAAACATTCATCGTCATCATCGTCTGGATACTGTTGGTATTCGCCATGGCCCGGCCCGAACGGCTGGGTGAACCCATTGTGACAGAGAAATCAGCGCGAGATGTGGTGTTGGCATTGGATATATCAGGTTCCATGGATCAGCGCGATTTCAAGACTGCCGACGGCGCACCAAAGCAGAGGCTTGAAGCCGTGAAGGACGTCTTGCGCAGTTTCATTGCCGAGCGCGATGGAGACCGAATGGCATTGATCATTTTCGGAACGCGCGCTTTCGTGCAGGCCCCTTTTACTGAAGACCTGCAGAGTCTCAATGGTTTCCTCGATCAGACTGCGGTGGGCATGGCTGGACCAAACACGGCTTTGGGGGACGCCATCGGACTGGGTATTCGCACCTTTGAATCCAGCCAGGTCGAACAGCGTTTGATGATCGTTCTCAGCGACGGTGCCGATACCTCCAGCCGAATGACACCCGTCAATGCATCGGCCATTGCGGCCGACAAAGGCGTTGTCATCTACACCATCGGTGTTGGCGATCCCAATGCGTCTGGCGAAGATCGGGTTGACCTGGAGGCGCTCCGTGACATCGCAGACCGAACTGGTGGAGAATACTTCTTTGCAGATGACGAAACGGCATTGACCGATGTCTATCAAAGCATCGATGAACAAAACCCCCGCGTAGTTGAGACACAAAGCTACCGACCCCGCGAAAGCCTAGCTCATTACCCGCTTGCTGCCGCACTCATACTGATCCTCTTGAGCTCTGCAGGTTTTCACATTCACCAACGGCGGAGGCTTGCCTGATGCTTGATGCTCTGTCGGAATTTCATTTTATTCGAGTGGCTTGGCTGGCTCTTCTCATTCCAATCGCCGCACTCTGGTGGGTAATCCGACCAAAGCCGAAGGTTGATGGAAACCTCCCCTCGGGCATAGCGCCGCATCTCGCCAAAGCCTTGCAATTGGGTGACGAGAATAAACGCCGGTTCTACCCCATAGACATCCTGATGATCGCAGCGATGCTTGTGACTTTCGCGGTTGCCGGGCCAACGTGGTCAAGGGCACCCAATCCACTGATTTCGGATACAGCGCCACTTGTGATCGCTTTGAAGGTCACTGACAGTATGGAGGAGACGGACCTTGCCCCCTCACGCCTTGATCGGGCGAAGTTCAAGATTACAGACCTGATCAATGCGCGCGCAGGCGCTCCAACAGCCTTGGTTGCTTATGCGGGCACGCCACATCGCGTCGCTCCGCTCACCGAAGATGCTAATATTCTCCGACCCTTGCTTGAAGGTCTGACGCCGGCAGTCATGCCGGAACAAGGTGATGCGGCAGGTGATGCATTGCAGCTGGCTGAGAGCATTCTGGATGGGTCGGAAATAGCCGGAGCGATCCTCTTTGTTCTGGATGATATCAATCCGTCGCAGCTGCCCGCGTTTGAAGATACAACATCGCCCATGTTCTTTCTGACTATGTTGCCAGAGGGTCAGAGTATTCCGCAGCTGGATGGATTAAGAAGCGCCATGATCGTTCCTTTCACGGGCAGCGATCAGGACGTGTTACGTTTGGAACGCCAGATCCAATCTGCATATAGCGAAGCGCTTGACGATGATGACCGACTGGACTGGCAGGATCGAGGCTGGTTGCTGGCCTGGCCTGCCGCGTTGCTGTGCCTTCTGTGGTTCCGGCAGGGTTGGGTTATACGCTGGGCAGTTCTGGCGTTCCTCCTCTTTCCCGCTGCAGGGCCAGCACAGGCCGAAGGTTGGAAGGATTGGTTCCTGACGCCGGATCAGCAAGGTCAGATTGCCATGAACCAAAAGAACTTTGCCGAGGCTGGAACACTGTTCGAAGATCCGTATCACAAGGGTTATGCAATGCTGAAGGCAGGCCAATACCCGGAAGCTGCAGAAATCTTCACCGCTCTGGACACACCCGAGGCTGCTTTTGCCGAAGGTATGGCCCGAATTCGCAATCGGGAATACCGCCCGGCAATTACCGCCTTTGAAACGGCGTTGGAACGTAGGCCTGACTGGCCCGAAGCTCAGCACAATCTGGAAGTATCGCGTGCCATCTTAGAAGAAGTTGAATCGACACGAGAACAATCTGACACGGGTGAAGAAGCGGGGATCGGGGCTGATGACGTGGTTTTCGATAACGAGTCTGGCCGAGGTGAGAATACAACCGTTCAGGACCAAACCGGTGAGGCGACGCCACTATCCGCAGATCAATGGATAAGCGCGATAGATACCGATATGCAGGATTTCCTGCGCAGCCGGTTTGTTCTGGAAAATCAGGAGCGAAACCAATGAGGTACCTCTCGCTTCTTATCTTCATCATGCTGCCTGACTGGTCTTGGGCTCAAGAAGCACAAGTTGAAAACTCGATGGCCCCGCAGGTCACAATCGAAGCCCCCGAAGATGATACCACTGTGGGGCAAGCCGCGATTGTCAGGATCAAGGTACTGGTCCCAACCTTTATGCCTTCACCACCTGTTTTTCCTTCACTAGAGCAGGAAAACCTGCTGGTTCGTCTGCCTGAACGTGCCTCTGGTCCGATCAGTGAATCTGTGAATGGCGAAACGTGGTCAGGCGTCCAGCGCAGTTATCGACTGTACCCGTTGGCGTCGGGTGTATTTGACTTTGGACCTCAGGAAGTGCTGGTCACATATGCAGACCCCGAAACGAATGAACCCAAGCAGGTATCAGTCCCTCTTCCTGCTACGACGCTGACTGCGACGGTTCCGGACGCAGCGCGAAGTCTTGATCCTCTGATCATTGCGAATGGGTTTGAACTGGCGCAAGAAATCGAGGGTGAGACCGATATGAATGCAGGTGATGCGATCACGCGCCGTTTGACTGCAAAGATAACAGGAACGTCACCCATCATGATCCCCGCATTGTTGCCTGAGGCGTCGGATCCACTCCTCCAACCCTATCCGAAAGAACCTCGCTTCACGGAAACCGAGGACCGGGGCATTCTGTCAGGCCAGCGTGTGGACGAAACTGTTTATGTGGCGCGTGAAGGTGGACAAACTCAGCTGCCCGCGATCTCGATCAACTGGTATAGCCTGAAGTCGGGTGAGATAGAGACCGCCGAGCTGGATGCTGTGCAGCTGACACTTGCAGCGCCGAAGTGGAAACCACCGACACCCGAAACACTTATATACGCGGTCTTTTTGCTTGGTGCATTTTCAGTCCTGTCCTGGGGGGCGGTTCATCTGACGCGGCCTCGCTATCAGGCTTGGAGAAACGATCGCCGGACAAGATATCTTACATCATATGAATTTGCATTGAACCAGCTACATGCATCGCTAAAAAATCAGGATCTGTCAGGATCTTACACAGCTCTTGAGATGTGTAAGACGCGAGGCCAGAAGCCAAAAGACTTGGTTAATCTGGAGGCTACGCTGACGCAGATCGGGGCGAGCCGATATGCGCCTGACAATCACAAAACTCATGCGGATTGGACAAAAGCTCTGCTCGCATTCAAGGCGATCAAGACGCGAAGGCCAGGAACTCTAGCAATGTTACCTCCGCTCAACCCCTGACGTTAACTCACGCAGCTCTCGATCAGGGCGCGTCTGTCCTTAAGCCGCACACGACCGTAACCAAGTTCGATCAGATCCAAATCAGCCAGTCGGTGCAGGTTACGATGCAACGTTGGTTGCGACACGGCAACCATCTCAGCCAGATCTTCCTGAGAAACGATGATCCAGCCGTCGGGCTCAGATGCACCTTCGTCGAGATGCAGCAACCTGAGCACCAGTCTCTTTTCTGTTCCGGTCACGGCTAAATTTGCCATGATACGCAGGGCAGTCTGCATGTTTTCATGCGTCAGGGCATAGAAATCACGGATGTACTCAGGGTTGCGGTAAACCAATCTTTCAACACGTGAACTGGGAAAGAACAAGGTTTGCGTTTCCTGCGTCGTCACCACGCTCACCAATCTGAGCGAGCCGGAAAACAAGGCTAGATCACCGATCCAGTAACCTGCGCCTTCACGATGCACCACAAAATCCCGCCCATCATCAGACGGCGCGGTAATCTGAATGCCCCCTTTCAAAACAGCGTAGATACCGTTGGCGGGATCACCATGATGGTAAAGTGTTTCTCCGACGCCGAAAGTCTTCGATATTGCACACCCAAGCAGATCGCTCTGAAAAGACGTGCTGCGTTCTGCGAACCAGCCGTCTTTCTGTAACAGATGCATGTAACTGAATTTATCAAACATTAGTATGTTTCAATCTCATCATATGATAGATTTCAAGAGCGTTTGCTCGATTAGAATAAGCGTGTCCGATTCCAAAGCCCATTCAATTAGTTAGGCAGGGAATTCGATGTAGCAGATGACCCTTAGACCACAACGTGTCGTCGCCAATACTCTATAACTTCCGGGTCGATTTGGCCCCCCATTGCAGGAGTAAATCATGTCACCACCCCGTTCTTTTGCAGATATTTGGCGCAGCAGGCTGCGCCGGTTCGCTGTGGCATCTATCGCTGTCGCACTGGCCGTTCCAGCCTGGGCACAGGATCAAAAGCCCAACATCTTGGTTATCTGGGGCGATGACATCGGACAGTCAAACATATCCGCTTATACGATGGGTTTGATGGGATACCGAACGCCAAACATCGACCGAGTTGCGAATGAAGGTATGATTTTCACTGACTACTATGGTGAGCAATCGTGCACTGCTGGCCGATCATCCTACATCATGGGCCAATCGGTTTTCCGTACCGGTTTGTCGAAAGTGGGGCTGCCCGGCGCTGATCTCGGCATGCAGGTCGAAGACCCCACCATTGCGGGCCTGTTGAAAGACCACGGTTATGTGACGGGTCAATTTGGCAAAAACCACCTTGGTGACAAAGATGAGCATTTGCCTACAAACCACGGATTTGATGAGTTTTTCGGAAACCTCTATCACCTGAATGCTGAGGAAGAGCCGGAAAACGAAGACTATCCCGGTGACGTGGTGCTAGCAGATGGTCGCACATTCCGCGAGGCCTATGGTCCACGCGGTGTGATCAAGTCGAAAGCGGATGGCACAATAGAAGATACCGGCCCGCTGACCAAAAAGCGTATGGAAACCGTTGATGAGGAAACCGTTGCGGCGGCAATCGACTTCATCAAGCGCGCGCACGAGCAAGGTCAGCCCTTCTACGTCTGGTGGAACGGTACGCGCATGCACTTCCGGACGCACGTCAAAGACGACATGCGTGCACAAGCTAACGAAATCGTTGGTGGCGTGGCTGATGAGTACACTGCAGGCATGATCGAACACGACATGCACGTTGGCCAACTGCTTGACCTGCTGGATGAACTTGGCATCGCTGACAACACCATCGTGCATTATTCGACCGACAACGGTCCGCACTACAACACCTGGCCTGATGCTGCCGCTACTCCTTTCTGGGGTGAGAAAAACACCAATTGGGAAGGCGGATGGCGTGTACCTTCAATGGTTCGCTGGCCGGGTCAAATCGAAGCGGGTTCTGTCACGAACGAGATCGTGCACCATATGGACTGGCTGCCGACATATCTGGCAGTTGCGGGTGATCCCGAGATCAAAGAAAAGCTGAAGGAAGGATACTCGTCATCAGGCATGGGCCGCGATTACAAAGTGCATCTGGATGGCTACAACATTCTGCCACTGCTGACAGGTGAAACTGCGGAAAGCCCACGCAGGGAGATCTTCTATTTCTCGGACGATGGCGACCTGACCGCCCTTCGCTTTGACGACTGGAAGCTGATCTTCCTTGAGCAGAAGGCATGGGCAACGCTGCGCGCGTGGATCGAACCCTGGACCGAGTTGCGGATTCCATTGATCATCAACCTGCGGCGCGACCCGTATGAGCGGGCTTATCGTACATCCAACACCTACTACGACTGGCTGCTGGATCGGGCGTACTTCCTTGTTCCCGCACAGCAGTACGTTGGTAATTTCCTCGCGACCTTCCAGGAATTCCCACCGCGTCAGAAAGCTGCCAGCTTCAATCTGGATCAGGTGATGGACAAGCTGACCACTCCGACGAACAACTAAGTCGAAGTTCATTAAGAATGGTCGAAGGGCTGCCGATAAACAGGCGGCCCTTCCCGATTGAATCAAAAGGGTATTCTCATGCGGCGTCTCATTCCTATCGTTGTTGCCACTCTCATTCCTTTCACACTGTCTGCCGACCCGCTACCAAGTTGGACCGATACCGAGGCCAGAAACCGGATCGTCGCTTTCGTTGATGGAGTCACGGATCCTGACAGCGATGATTACGTCACGCCCGCAGATCGTATTGCAGTGTTCGACAATGACGGCACGCTCTGGGCCGAGCAACCGGTCTATTTTCAACTGATCTTCGCCATGGACAAACTGGCTGAAAGCGATCCATCCATTCTGTCCAGCCCCACACTGGAAGCCGCAGCCAAAGGGGATGTCGAAGGAATTGCCGCAGGCGGCAAAGAAGCCCTGATCGAGGTCGTGAACGCCTCACATTCCGGCCTCAGTGTCGCTGACTTTCAGACATCGGTCGCTGAATGGCTGGATACGGCGCGGCATCCAAAGACGAATTTGCCATATGATCAAATGACTTACCAGCCGATGGTCGAGCTTCTCAGATATCTTCGCGATGAGGGGTTCACGACATATATCGTCTCAGGCGGCGGCATTCATTTCATGCGCGTTTTCGCTGAAAAAGCTTATGGGATTCCGCCCGAGCAAATCCTTGGAACCTACAACGACAGCACCTACGAAATCGTCGATGGCACACCGACCATCGTAAAAGCACCCGGCTTAGCCTTTATCGACGACAAGGAAGGCAAACCCATCAATATTGATCGCACGATCGGAAAGCGCCCGATCTTCGCAGCTGGCAACTCAGATGGCGACTTTGCGATGCTGGAATGGACGACTGCCGGAACTGGTCCGCGGATGGGTCTGTTAATCCATCATACAGATGGTGAACGGGAATGGGCGTATGACAGAGACAGTCATATCGGCCGTTTGGTTGATGGGTTGGACAAAGGCCCGGATTTGGGATGGGTGATTGTTGATATGGCGAATGATTGGTCACGCATCTACACTGGCAAAAACTGAATAGTCAGGACGCCAAAAATTCATGTGGACAGTGCTCGTTTCCCTGTTTCTATTTGCCCTCTTTTGCGTAGCCGTGGTTTTCTCGGTGCGCGCGGCCCAAACCGCGCGTACCCCACAGGGCGCAGTGGGTTGGGTGGTATTCTTGCTTTCTGCTCCGATGCTGGCGGTTCCTCTTTATCTGTTTCTTGGGCACCATCGTTTTCGTGGATATCGCGTGGCACGCCGGGAAAGCGAAAGAGTCGTTGAGGGCATCAAGACCTTTGCGGACTATTCCAAACCCGATCCGGAAAAAATGAAGATCAACCCAAGACCATTCGAGGCTCTGGCGCATCTGCCCGTCTCGCGTGGCAATGGCGCTCAGCTATTAATTGATGGCGACAGCACCTTCAAATCCATCTTTGAAGCAATTGATTCTGCAAAGAATTACGTCCTCGTACAATTCTACATCGTGCGCCACGATGAACTGGGTATGGAGCTTCAGGACAAACTCATCTCAGCGGTTCAAAGGGGAGTACACGTCCGTTTCATGACCGACGCCGTTGGCAGTTACGGGTTAGCGTCGGATTACCTTGAGACGTTGCGCAAAGCCGGGGTCGACGTGGCGGACCCGCGCGAGCAACGCGGACCTAACTTTCGCTTCCAACTCAACTACCGCAATCATCGGAAAACAGTAATTATCGATGGTGAGGTCGGGTTTATTGGCGGTCACAATGTTGGTGTCGAGTATCTGGGACAGGATCCGAAATTCGGTCACTGGCGTGACACCCATATCAAAATGCAGGGACATATCGTCAGGCAGTTACAACTGATCTTTACGGAAGACTGGCATTGGGCCCGGAACGAAGATTTGATTGACGCACTCGACTGGGCCGGCAACGAATCCGATCAGGATATGAACGCCTTGCTCGTCGCGACGGGTCCCGGAGATGAAACCGAAACAGGCGCGATGATGTTCTTTTCTGCGATCGCAGAGGCAAAAGAACGGCTTTGGATTGCATCACCCTATTTTGTGCCTGACATCGATATTATGACCGCATTGCAGCATGCCGCTTTGCGCGGCGTTGATGTTCGCATCCTTCTTCCCGATGTCATTGATCACCGCCTTCCGTGGCTTGCTGCATTCGCGTTCTTTGATGAAATCCGAAAATGCGGGGTGCGTGTATTCCGCTACACCGATGGCTTCATGCATCAAAAGGCATTCGTAGTGGATGATACTCTCGCTGCCGTGGGCACCACCAATCTCGACAACCGATCATTCCGTTTGAATTTTGAAGCAATGGCACTGTTTTTCGACAGCCGTGCAGCCGAGGCAGTAGACAACATGCTGCGCAAGGACTTTGAAACCAGCTATGAGCTGACCCGCACTTTGTCGCAACAGCCCACTCATATCCGTTTTGGCGCACCGATCGCGAGGCTATTTGCCCCTATTCTTTAATCAGTCGGGGAAACGTTCCTGAAAAACCTGGTTCATGAGAGCCACCATGTATGCGGTCGACAATCCAAAGGCCAACAGGCCGGTGACAGATGCGAAAGCACCAAAAATTCTAAGGCCTTCTCCAAGCACAATGTCGCCGTAGCCTAGCGTGGTAAATGTAACCAGCGAAAAATAAAGCGCAGAGTTCCAATCAGGCAGAACATCACCCAATACCCAGATGATGGCCCATATCCAAACCTGAATTGTATGGGTGGCAATAATAAACGCCAACGCGATCGTGATTGGACCAGCGGTTGCCAATATCTTGCCCTGGCTTTCCCATTTTTCGACAATCCGGCGAATAACCAGGGTGCACCATGTCAGCAGCACGATTTCGACCAGGAAGCAAAGACCAAGATACATGCTGCCCCAAAGGATCTGTTGCGACAACGTCATGAAATGGTCCTGCTTTTTTGTGATCGCGAATGCGACCTCAGAATGACCTCTCATTCGGGTATGAGCAACCCCGCCATCCTTTGTCCGTAGGTGCGGCGAATGGAACCCGAACAGTCTACGCTATGGACAGTCGGGGATACGGTTGCACATTGTGGCTTACAGAAAGTGAGATGACATGCTGCTGACTATAGATCGCGTTCAAAAAGCCTATCCCGGTGGACGCCCTGTGCTTCAGGACGTTTCTCTGTCGCTCGACATGGGTGAAACGCTTGCACTAACCGGAGAAAGTGGCAGCGGCAAAAGCACACTCCTGAATTTGGCAGCTGCGCTGGATGGGTTCGATGGTGGTGAAATTGTGCTTGATGGTGTAGCCTTATCATCACTGAATGATCCCGGACGCGCCGAACTGCGGCGCCAGAAAGTATCCTTGGTTTTTCAGCAATTTAACCTGATCCCATCCCTAACCGTAGACCAGAACCTCTCATTCCATGCGCGGTTGGCAGGCAATTGCGACTCTGACTGGATTTCACATCTGGCGCAAAGGTTGGGTCTTGGGGACCTGTTGGAGCGTTATCCGGAGAGCCTGTCAGGCGGTCAGCAGCAAAGGGTTGCGATTGGTCGAGCGATGGCAGCAAAGCCAAAGTTGTTATTGGCGGACGAACCCACTGGGAACTTGGATGAAACCGCCAGTTCGGTGGTACTGGACCTGATGTTTTCTCTGGTCGCCGATACGGGCGCCGCGTTGCTATTGGTCACACATTCTCAGGATATCGCTGCCAGACTGGATCGCCGCGCGCATCTGGCAAACGGTCGTATCACATGACAGGTCCTGTGGTTCAGGCATTGCTGTCC
Organism: Ruegeria arenilitoris; assembly: GCF_013030265.1. Lineage (GTDB taxonomy): Bacteria > Pseudomonadota > Alphaproteobacteria > Rhodobacterales > Rhodobacteraceae > Ruegeria > Ruegeria arenilitoris_E. The sequence goes on along the minus strand of NZ_WPZQ01000004.1, from coordinate 380,287 downwards.
CACTGGCGCAGGCACTGGCTGCAATTGGCCACACTGCTGATCGGCATTGCACTGGCGACCGGTCTTTGGTCAGCGGTTCAGGCCATCAATTCCGAGGCGCGTTCCAGCTATGCCCGGGCCAATGCCCAGCTTTCAGTTGGACAGTTGGATGAGATACGCGATCCAACGGGCTATATATCTTTATCGCGCTACGTCGATCTGCGCCGCTCGGGCTGGCAGGTAGCGGCAGTGCTCGAGGGGCCGGTCCGCATCGGTGATCGCACGCTTCGCTTGATGGGGGTGGATATGGTTGCCTACCCCGCTCTGCCCGCCATGACACAGTTGGAACAAAGCGATACGCCGCCAGAGCCCTCCGAAATACTGACCGCTCCGGGACGGTTGTTGATTTCACCCGATCTCATTGATCTGTTCGATGGGCGCGATGATCTGCCACCTATCCTTGTCAGCAGCGCCCTACCCCCCGAGTTTATTCTGACTGATATCGGTGTCGCCGAAAGGCTCCTGAATCGGTCCGGTCAAATTTCAAGACTGGTCGTGTTACCTGACCAACCCGGGTCATTGCCACCGCTGTCAGAAATCGCCCCCGAACTGGAAAGACAAAGCCCGACCTCACAAATCGATACGGCACAACTGACCGACAGCTTTCATCTGAACCTGTCAGCATTCGGCCTTTTGTCTTTTGCAGTGGGCCTTTTCATCGTGCACGGGACGGTCGGACTGGCATTTGCCCAGCGACGAGGAATGATCCGCACCTTGCGAGCGTTGGGTGTTTCGATGCGGCGGCTCGTATGGATCACGTTGGCCGAGCTGATCATGTTCGCCCTGATCGGAGGTATTCTGGGCTTGGTGATTGGCCATCTGATTGCGGCGGCTTTGCTTCCTGATGTCGCCGTAACCTTGAGAGGGTTGTACGGCGCCCCTGTCGACGGGCAACTCGCTCTCAGACCACTTTGGATCGTATCGGGTCTAGCAATGGCACTCGGCGGCACGTTGCTCGCCAGCGGCCATGCGCTTTGGCGGCTGTCCCGGATGCCCTTGCTCGCGAGCCCCGGTCTGCAGGCATGGGGCGGCCAAACAAACGCTCGAAGACTTAGCGCGCTGTCGGGTCTGGCACTTATCATAGGCGGCTTGATTGTATTCTTCAGTGCCAAAGGGCTGATCGCTGGTTTTGTGATGCTGGCGGGCATTCTAACCGGAACCGCCTTGTTGCTGCCTGCCATTCTATCCGTGCTATTGGCGAAGTTTGTGCGGCGTGCAAAAGGGCCAGTTACGCAGTGGGTTTGGGCCGATATGCGCGCGCAGCTTCCCGGACTGTCACTTGCACTGATGGCCCTGCTATTGGCTCTTGCGGCCAATATCGGTGTTGGAACGATGGTTTCCAGCTTCAGGCTGACGTTCATCGGCTGGCTTGATCAACGCCTGACATCCGAATTGTATGTCACCGCCTCAGATAACGAACAGGCGGATCAGATCATCGACTGGCTTGCGCCCCAAGTTGACGCCGTGTTGCCAATTCGAAGTATTGAGCTTGCTCATGAAACAGGCCCGCTGTTCCTGTATGGTATAATTGATGACGATACCTATCGCCAGAACTGGCCCCTTATCGCTTCAAATCCGAATGTTTGGGATAGTGTTCTGAAGGGCGGTGCTGTCCTCATTAACGAACAGTTGGCACGTCGGGAAAACCTGTGGCCGGGTGACAGTCTTATGCTTGCTCCGCGTCACACCCTCGAAATCGCTGGCGTCTATTCTGATTATGGGAATCCGACCGGTCAGGCGATTGTTTCCATGGCAATGCTGGATCTCGTTGCGCCCGGCGCTGCTTCGCGTCGCTTTGGCATTCGCCTATCCCCTGATCGTGCAACTGAAATGGCTCAGACCTTACGGGATCGTTTTGATCTTCCAAATTCCAGCGTGGTGCATCAGGCTGCCATGAAAAAGCAGTCTCTGGCGATCTTTGAGAAGACTTTCGTCATCACCTCTGCTCTAAATGTGCTGACGCTTGGTGTCGCGGGCTTTGCCATTCTCACCAGTCTGCTGACCCTCTGGACCCAGCGACTGCCCCAGATTGCGCCAGTATGGTCTCTCGGCATGACCAGATCGCGATTGGCTCAGTTGGAGCTGCTGCGGAGTATACTGCTGGCGGCACTCACTGCCTGTTTGGCCTTGCCATTGGGGTTAATCCTGGCGTGGATACTCTTGTCAGTGATCAATGTTCAGGCCTTTGGATGGCAATTGCCGATGCATCTGTTTCCAGCAGATTGGATTCGGCTGTTTCTGCTGACCCTGCTGGCTGCGGCAGTAGCAGCCGTCCTGCCCGCATGGCGCCTTCGGCGCATCCCACCCGCCGATCTTCTCAGGGTATTTGCCAATGAACGTTAGAGCGTTTTTGATGTTCCTGCTGTTCCCTTTGGCCGCACTGGCACAAGGTTACGCCGGTTTGGGGGGCAACGCTGATGGCTTCACTGCTCCAACGCCTGGATATCAGTTTCAGTTTCCGCAGGACCACGGCCCGCATCCCGACTATCGGATTGAATGGTGGTACCTAACTGCAAATCTCAAAGGTGAGGATGGACGAGACTACGGCATCCAATGGACATTGTTTCGCTCGGCCTTGAGACCATCAGAAGAGGATGGCTGGCAAAGCCCACAACTATGGCTGGGTCATGCAGCAGTCACTATGCCTGATGCTCACTACTTTGCCGAGAGGCTGTCGCGCGGAGGAATTGGTCAGGCAGGCGTGACTGCGCAACCTTTCGAAGCATGGATCGACGAGTGGCAGATGAAAGCTGATCCCGACATCAATGCGCTACGCCTGACGGCCAATGGGGCTGAGTTCAGCTATGACCTGTCTCTGGATGCTGTTGGACCATTGGTATTTCACGGCGAAGATGGGTATTCGGTCAAGTCTGCCGACGGTCAGGCAAGCTACTACTACTCGCAACCCGGCTACCAGGTCGAAGGTGTCCTACACCTGCCTCAGGGGGATGTCGCAGTCGCAGGTCAGGGCTGGCTGGATCGGGAATGGTCCTCTCAACCATTGGCGGCAGATCAAAGTGGTTGGGACTGGTTTTCGCTGAGCTTTGATGACGGTCAAAAACTCATGGCCTTTCGCCTACGTGGCGATCGCGGTGACTACACCTCGGCCACATGGATTGATGCAAACGGTGTTGGAACTGCTTTGCCGGATGGCGCTGTCTCGTTCACACCTCTGGAAACCCAAATCGTTGCCGACAGAAATGTCCCGGTACACTGGCGCGTGGTCCTGCCGGATCGCGAGTTGGATGTGGAAGTGTCTGCCCTTACACCCAAATCATGGATGGGAACGCGCTTTGCCTATTGGGAAGGCCCGGTTTTCGTTTCAGGAAGTCACAGTGGTCAGGGCTATCTGGAAATGACCGGGTACTGACCCAATTGTCGCCAGACTGTCACAGCCGCTTTTTATGACGGTCCCAAACATAAAGGGACTGGAAATGACAAAACTCAAAGTGGGTGCCGCGTTGATGGTGGCCGATCTAAAAACCCATCGTGATTGGCTTGTAGATGGGCAGCGTGATCTGGAAATTCAGGATTTCTATTCTCCAAACAATTTGGGCGATGCTGCTGGAGACTTGATCACTGCCGCTAAGAACATTTTGCAAGGGTATTCGGGGCGATTGGGAATTCATGGCCCGTTCTATGATCTGCCGCTGGATTGCCATGATCCCGAAGTGCGCATCATTGTTCAGAAACGTATGCACCAGGCGCTGGATGTCGCAGCTAATCTTGGTGCAACGCAAATGGTCCTGCACTCGCCTTATTCAACGTGGGACTACTACAATCTAGACAGCGACCTGACTTCCCGAGAAGCGCAGATTTCGCGCGTTCACGAAACCCTTTCACCGGTTGTTGCAAGGGCTGAGGACTACGGTGTCGTACTGGTGATCGAGAACATCGAGGATAAGAACCCTCTTGATCGGGTGATCCTGGCCAATAGTTTCAATTCCGACTTCGTACGCGTTTCACTCGATACTGGACATGCGCACTACGCACATGGCGCTACGGGCGCACCGCCGGTTGACTACTATGTCCATGCTGCAGGAGACCGGCTGGCGCATATCCACCTGCAAGATGCCGACGGTTATGCAGACCGACATTGGGCGCCGGGTCAAGGAAGCATAAACTGGCAGGCTGTCTTTAAGGCAATCGCCGAAGCCGCATCACAGGCCCGGCTGGTGCTGGAACTGCGAGACAGCAACGACGTTATGTCGGGGTTTGAACATTTGGTTGCTCTGGGCCTGGCTGAATAGCAAGGCCCAGAACTGACCTATCTGACCACGTAGACAGAAACGGTCGAGTGCCGCACCACGCGCGCGGCATTCGGCCCAAGCAGATAGTCTTTGAAATCAGGCTTGTGTGCCCCGATCACAATCAGATCCGAGCCCGCACTCTCAGCCGTCTTCAGGATCTCCTGATAGGCTGTCCCTGTGGCGACCACATGGCGGATAGAAGCATTGCGCTCTTCCCCCAAGGCCGAAACACAGAGATGGGTCAGTTTTTCATGGGCATCCGCAAGCGCTTGCTCGTGATGATGCGGCTCGAAAAAGCTGCTCACGAAGGACTCGCCATAGTCCGGCAGCACAGTCACGACATCAAGCTGCGCCCCTTCATGCCCCGCCAACTCGGCTGCTTGTTTCAGAACCTGAGCGTCAAGATCGCCGTTACTGATATCGACGGCACACAAAACAGAGTTTGTCATGCTGGCACCTCTTGTCTTGCGGCGCGACCGCGTTGAAGGAAAGCGATCAGACCCAGAAGGATCATCGCAGGGATATAGATCAGCTGCTTCGGAGGCTGGCTGGACGGCAGACTGACCGAGCTCAGGCGTACGGCCTCGTCGCCGTAGTAGTCAAAGTTCGCCAAATCATCGGCAACCGGTGATCCAAACATCGGTTCCTCAAGTTTGACAAGGCCATCTTCTTCGAACAGCAGCAGCCCCATCGCGTCGACGCGCGCTTCACCGCCCTCTTCAGACCCAACGGGCACGACAACCGTGGTGTCCACCATCTTGCCGGTGTCAAAATCGGGCCCACTGATAACCATCCGAACATCTGTTCCGGGTGGTGTCTGACCCATCGTCTCAACAAATGCAGCAGGCTCCACCGAAGTGAATGGAGGCGCAATGCGATCCATGAAGAAATCTGGTCTGAACAGGGCAAACGCCACGAAGATCAGCGCGATGCTTTCATAGATACGGCTATGGGTCAGGAAGTAACCCATGGTGCCCGCTGTGAAGACAAGGATCGCTATCGTCGCGAATATCGCCACGATAATCCCTTCAACCCATGTCACATCGATCAGCAGCAGGTCCGTGTTGAAGATGAACACAAATGGCAGTGCAACGGTACGAAGCGAATAGAAGAAAGCAGTAAAGCCTGTCTTGATCGCATCACCACCCGAAACGGCTGCAGCAGCAAAGCTTGCAAGACCTACCGGGGGTGTGACGTCCGCCATGATGCCAAAGTAGAAGACGAACAGGTGTACCGCGATCAACGGGACAATCAGTCCGCTCTGCGCTCCCAGTTCCACAACCACGCCAGCCATGAGTGAGCTAACCACAATGTAGTTCGCAGTGGTGGGCAGACCCATGCCAAGGATCAGGCTGAGAAGACCGACCATCACAAGCATCAGGATCAGGTTACCGCCCGACAGGAACTCCACCAGATCAGCCATCACCTGTCCGACACCTGTCAGTGTCACGGTACCCACGATAACACCCGCTGTGGCCGTTGCCAGCGCGATACCGATCATGTTGCGCGCACCGTCGATCAGGCCCTGCCACAGATCGGCAACACCATCGACAAAGAACGTCGGCAGGTTGCTTTCACCACGGAAGATCGCCTTAAGCGGCTTTTGCGTCAGCAGGATCACGAACAGCAATGCCGTTGCCCAGAAGGCTGACAGGCCAGGTGACTTCTGCTCGATCATCAGAAAGTACACCAGCACGATGATTGGCAGCAGATAGTGCAGACCCGCTTTGTAGATTTCACTAATCACCGGAAGTGTGACTTCTTTGGCGTTCGGATCATCAGGCTCCAGATCCGGAACCTGAGCCGCGAAGTACAGAAGAACCACATAGACGGCGCAGACAATAAGGCTAAGCACCAAGCCGGCCATGGTTGGCACCCATGCCGTTACCGCATCGACCGGGAATTGCGAGCCATAGCAAAGGCCTGCAAAGATCAGGAAGAACGACAACATGCCAACGACCGTCCGCGCCAGATGCACATCGCGATCACCAAGTGTCGGCATGTTCCGCTTAACCGCCTCGAGGTGAACGATATAGACCAGAGCGATGTACGAAATCGCCGCAGGCAAGAAGGCATGCGTAATTACCTCGACATAAGAGATGCCGACATATTCAACCATCAGGAAGGCTGCAGCCCCCATAACCGGCGGCATGATCTGACCGTTGACCGACGAGGCAACCTCGACCGATCCCGCCTGTTCGCTCGAGAAGCCAACGCGCTTCATCAGCGGAATGGTAAACGTACCAGTGGTCACAACGTTGGCGATCGAAGAGCCCGAGATCAGGCCAGTCGCAGCAGAACCAACAACGGCCGCTTTGGCCGGTCCACCGCGCAGGTGGCCTAGCGCCCCAAACGCCATCTTGATGAAGTAGTTCCCTGCCCCTGCTTTATCCAGCAAAGCGCCGAACAGGACGAACAGGAAGACGAACTTGGTGGAAACACCCAAGGCGATGCCAAACACGCCCTCGGACGTGATCCACATGTGGCTCATAGCCTTTTTAAGGCTCGCACCTTTCCATCGGATAACCTCGGGGACCCATTCAGAAGACCCAAAGAATACGTAAGCCAGGAAGATCGTCGCGATGATCGCCATTGCCGGGCCAAGCGCGCGACGCGCGGCCTCGAACAGCAATAGCAATCCAGCCAGAGCAACCCATTTGTCGGTATCATCCGCAAGACCGCCCGCATTCACGATCTTATCGTAGAAGAAATATCCATACAGCGCGATTGCCGCGCCCATGATCCCCATGATCCAATCCTGAATCGGGATATAGTTGCGTGGACTGGATTTCAGCGCAGGATAGGCCGCGAAAGCCAGGAACAATGCAAAAGCAAGGTGAAACTGACGGGCATTGTTGACGACGCTTCCGGGCAACAAGTAATTGGATAAAGGTGACGCCAGAACCACCTGAAAAATAGACCAGATTGCGGCGACAATTGCCAAAAACAGCCCTACGTTTCCAGCAGGATCACGTGCGCCCGCATCCGAGGATGCGACCAGTTCCTGCAGTTCTTCTTCGGATAACGGACGATTGCCCTGTTGATCAGCGCTCATCAAATCTCTCCCCGTCCTGCGGCCGGTTTCCGGCGCGGTTTTTTTGTTCCGGTGTTCTGCCGGTAAAAACGAGGCGCAAAACTGCGCCTCGTTCCAAAGTCACTGGTGGATTACTGAATCCAGCCTTTTTCTTTGTAGTACTTCTCAGCACCCGGATGCAGCGGAGCCGACAGGCCGTCTGCGATCATTTCTTCGGGCTTCAGGTTCGCAAACGCGGGGTGCAGCTTTTTGAAGTCATCGAAGTTTTCGAAGACCGAGCTTACAACTGCGTAAACCGCGTCATCCGACACGTCAGCCGAGGTTACGAAAGTCGCGCCAACACCAAAGGTCGAGGTGTCGCCGTCCGAACCACGATACATGCCACCGGGGATGGTTGCGGTACGGTAGAACGAGTTGTCGTTGACCAGCTTGTCGACAGCGCCGCCGCTTACGTTCACCAGAACCGAGTCACACGCGGTAGTGGCTTCCTGGATCGAACCCGATGGGTGACCAACGGTGTAAACCATTGCGTCGATCTGGTTGTCGCACAGAGCCGCCGACTGTTCAGCCGCCTTCAGTTCCGTCGCCAGTTCGAAGTCGTCAGTGGTCCAGCCCATTTCGCCCAACAGGACTTCCATGGTGCCGCGCTGACCGGAACCGGGGTTACCGATGTTGACGCGCTTGCCCTTCAGGTCTTCGAAGTTGGTGATGCCGGAATCGGCACGAGCAACAACTGTGAACGGCTCAGGGTGTACCGAGAATACGGCGCGCAGGTTTTCGAAGGGGCCAGCCTCTTCGAATTTCGAGCTGCCGTTATACGCATGGTACTGCCAATCGGACTGAGCAACACCAAACTCCAGCTCGCCTTCGCGGATGGTGTTGATGTTGTAGACGGAACCACCGGTCGATTCGACCGAGCAGCGCACGCCATGCTCTTTACGTCCTTTGTTCACCAGACGGCAGATAGCGCCACCGGTCGGGTAGTAAACGCCCGTTACACCACCAGTACCAATGGTGATGAACTCTTCGGCATAAGCGGCCGGAGCCATGAAGGCAGCGGTGATGACCGCGCCGAGGCTGAGCTTGCTGCTGTTTTTCATTTATGAACTCCCAATTTTTATGTTTGGCAGACGGAAAAGGCGCATTGCCCCCGTCCGGGGACCGTGCCGATAAGTCAAACTTGCCCGTCTTGCAACGGGTACAACTCACTGAATTTTCCAAACTCTCCCAACATATTCGACGTTTCATTCAGACACATCGATTGTCAAGGCCAGCGCCCGGATCAAGGGCGCAAAGCCTCAGATATGACGATATTTGCGAGAGTTTCCCCGCCTGACGAACACATCCGCAAATCTCGTGACACCTATAGGTTGTTCATATCCAAGCGCATGTATGTAGTCGCAAGCAGCGCAAAGGAGCGACCTGCTGCAACGCTTAAACAATTAGTTCTACTTCGATGTAGGGGTTGTGGTGCCCAAGGAGAGACTCGAACTCTCACGCCCGTGAAGGCGGGGGATTTTGAATCCCCTGCGTCTACCATTCCGCCACTTGGGCCACGCGCAATGAATTAGCGTCACAAAACGGGAAGGTCCAGAGGCAAAAACCATCCAATTTCCCGTTCGTTCAACCAAGAGCGGTTGACGCGTTGGCAGGTGCGTGATTTGCCTAACCCCAACTGATCTTGGGACCATAGTATATAATGTTGCGATCGCTTTATGACTGGACAATTCGTCTGGCGGATCACCCTCATGCCCTCTGGGCGCTGGCAATCGTAGCATTTGTCGAAAGTTCGTTCTTTCCGATTCCACCTGACGTTCTGATGATTCCCATGATTCTTGCGCGCCCATCGCGTGCCTGGTTGATCGCCACCGTTGCATTGGTGGCTTCAGTACTTGGTGGCATGCTTGGATATGCGATCGGGGCATTCTTCTATGAGAGTCTTGGCCAGCCGATCCTTGAGGCGATGGGCAAAGGTCATGCCATGGAAGAGTTCAACCAGCGATTCAATGATTTCGGGTTCTGGGCAGTGCTGACCGCCGGGATCACCCCGTTCCCCTACAAGGTCATCACTATCATGTCCGGCTGGACCGGAATGCCGCTTGGGACTTTCATCGCAACCTCGATTCTGGCACGTGCGTTGCGATTCTATATCGTCGCCGGTCTGCTGTGGGGGTTCGGCGAACCTATCCGGGATTTCATTGAGAAACGTCTGGGGCTGGTCTTTACACTCTTCATCTTCCTCCTGATCGGAGGATTCCTGTTGGTGAAATACATATGACGAAACAACGCGCACTCATATTCCTCGCAGCCGGCGGATCAGCCGCTCTGTTGCTTGCAGCGTGGGGATTTCAACATCTTGGTGGCATGGCGCCATGCAAAATGTGCATCTGGCAACGCTATCCGCATGGCGCAGCTGTTCTGATTGGCGTTGTGGCGCTGGCCCTTCCCGGACAACGCTTCCTGCCCCTGCTGGGTGCGCTCGCTGCATCGGTCACAGCCGGGATTGGAGTATATCATGCAGGTGTCGAGCGAGGATTGTGGGAAGGTCCGACAAGCTGTACTTCCGGCGACATCGGAGGGTTGTCTGCGGAAGAGCTGATGGAGCAGATCATGTCGGCACCGCTGGTTCGCTGTGACGACATCCCATGGGAGTTATTTGGCCTGTCGATGGCCGGATGGAACGCAGTACTATCTGCGTGTCTGGTGCTGGTCTGGATTGCTGCGTGGCGTAGCCGGTAAGTCTTAGATTTCGTCCAGTTCCGCATCCCAATACAGGAAGTCGATCCAACTGTCGTGCAGGTGGTTTGGCGGAAACTTACGGCCGATATTGCGTAAAGCCTCGGCATCCGGCTGCCGAGGCGGCTTGCGCAATGTCATACCCGCCTGCCGGAGCGATTTTGAGCCTTTTCTCAGGTTGCAGGGGCTGCACGCAGCCACAACATTCTGCCAGCTCGTTACCCCGCCTGCGGCACGCGGTACGACGTGATCAAAGGTCAGATCCCCACGGCTGCCACAGTACTGGCAACGGAATTCATCCCTCAAAAATAAATTAAAGCGCGTGAAGGCCACGCGCTTTCTGGGTTTTACGTAATCTTTAAGGACAACGACCGAAGGTATTCGTATTTCGGTACTGGGACTGCGGACAACTTCGTCATATTCGGCGACGATATCGACCCTATCCAACCATGCCGCTTTGATCGCCTCCTGCCACGGCCACAACGAAAGCGGATAGTATGACAAGGGGCGGTAATCGGCGTTCAAAACCAATGCCGGATGATGCTTTAGTGCACCGGGTTCCCTGACAAATTCGGTCCTGAAGTCTCCGTCCATCACAGAATCGCTCCTCGCTCTCAGCTGCCCGTTTGTGACACCAGAGCGGGGAGCACCCGCCCCGGTCTTACTATGACTATATATCGTGTTAAAACTCTGACAAGCCCTGAGTTTCCACAATATGTCGAAGATTGGGTAAGCCGAATCCGTAACAGTGACATGACAGTTATCCACAGGTTGCGCACTGTGTGTCGCTCAGGCTATGGCGGGGCATGTCCTGGTTCATCCGATTCAACAAACCCTTTGATGTGCTGCCGCAGTTCACGGACCGTGCGAACTCGGAATCGCCGCGTAGCACATTATCGGATTTTATCGACCTGCCCGGCGTCTATCCGGCTGGTCGATTGGATCGGGATAGCGAAGGTCTGATGCTGCTGACAGACCATGGCCGTCTGCAGGCCCAGATATCAGACCCAAAACACAAGATGGCCAAGACCTATTGGGTTCAGGTCGAAGGTGTTCCAGATGCTGCCGCCCTCAAGGCGTTGCGAGACGGTGTTGAACTCAAGGAAGGTCCAACACGCCCTGCCCGGGCACGTGCGATAGATGAACCTGAAGATCTGTGGCCACGCACCCCGCCAATTCGTGAGCGAAAGACTGTTGCGGACAGCTGGATTGAACTGACCTTGCGCGAAGGTCGAAACCGTCAGGTTCGTCGAATGACGGCAGCGGTTGGACACCCTACCCTTCGTTTGATCCGTGCACGCATCGGCGATTGGACTTTGGAGGGGTTGGAACCCGGCCAATGGGACAGCCTGCCCATGCCCACATTGAACTCGGCACCGCAGCGCAAAAGGGATCGCCGCCCTCGCCGGTGACAGAAGCCCTTATTTCCGCTAAACTAATTTTATGAAAGTGACGCCGGAGATACCTACCCCCTCCGCCATTCTGGAGGCTGCGTTGTATGTCGATGATCTGGATGCAGCTGAACGGTTTTATGGTGAGATACTGGGGCTGACACGCATTCAGCGTGTTGAGGATCGTCACGTCTTTTACCGCGTCGGCGGCGCTGTCTTGTTATTGTTCAACCCGGAACAAACCGAGCAACCGCCAAACAACCCAGAACTGCCTGTTCCTCCACATGGTGCGCGTGGAGCCGGACATGTTTGTCTGGTTCTGACTAGGGATGAAATTGATGCAATGCGTAAGCATCTGCTCAACTGGAACATCCCGGTCGATGCAGAGTTCGAGTGGCCCGGCGGGGCGAAATCACTGTATATTCGTGACCCGGCAGGGAATTCAGTCGAGTTTGCCGAGGGTCATCTCTGGGACTAACGCAAGGTGAAACGCTTGGATATCCGGTTCACTGGCTTTCCGTCGCGCAGCGGCACACCATATGCAACCGAGTAGTCCTGAAATCCGATCTTATCGTAGTAGCTTAAGCCCGATACATTATCGGCCCGGATAGTGGCATTGATCGCGGAAAATCCTAGCGCTGAAGCCACTTTTGAGGTCTCGGAAAACAATGCACGACCCGCGCCTTTCAGAACCGGATCGCGTCGCGTGAAGGTTGCTATATCCGCGCAGTCATCAGGCAGCGCATCATGCGCCCCAAGCCATTGAAAACCAGCAACTTCACCCTGATCATCAAGGGCAACATGACAACAGATCTTATCTGTTCCATCAAGATAGCTCTGCGTGAACAGTGGCTCAGAAAATGGGATTTCAAACGCGGTCGTACCGCCGATCGCGATGATCTGATTGAGAATGCGGCAGGCGTCTGCCACATCCTCTCGCATCATCGGGCGAACGGCGATCATTGCTAAAGGCTCAATTTATCGCGCATGAAGGCCAACGCCACGCTCAGACCGTCCGGTGCAATCCCATGGCCTGTGCCTTTCATTACGTGAGCGTAAACTTCCTGAAACCCAGCGCTTTGTAATGCCTCAGCGGCTTCAGGCAAAGACTGGGGCGGCACAACATCATCTGCGTCACCATGCACCAGAAGAACTGGCATCCGGCTGACAGTCTCGTCAGGCAGCAAGTCGGGCTCCAGCAATCGGCCCGAGAAAGCGACGATACCAGCCACCGGATCTTCCCGGCGAGGAGCAACATGCAGGCTCATCATTGTGCCTTGTGAGAATCCGAACAGAACCACCTGCTCTGGCAACACATCCTCGTCCACCATCAAGGCATCGAGGAAAGCGTTGAAATCCTCAACCGCCATTTCCATGCCACGGCGCGCTTCTTCCTCGGACGAACCATCGATCCAGGGGATCGGAAACCACTGGTACCCATTGGGCATACCGGGGATTTGTTCCGGGGCATCAGGTGCCACGAATAATGTGTCCGGCAGATGCTCGCCCAGCGGATCGGCAAGACCCAGCAAGTCGGCCCCGTTGGCACCATATCCGTGCACGAACACCACGACCGAGCGCGTGTCGCCCGAAACCGGCTCTTTTCGGAGCGCATTCAAAACCCGTGTCATCTGATCCCTTCTCGTTCTTTGGCCACCCGGTAATAGGCCCACAAAACCCGCGCCGCAACCGAACGCCAGGGTGACCAGGCTTCGGCCATCAACCGCAATTCCTTGTCCGTCGGACGTTTCGGCAGGTCATAGAGGATACGTGCGGCCTCCTGCAGGGCCAAATCACCCGGCGCGATCACGTCCGCACGCCCCAGAGAGAACATGGCGTAAATCTCGGCGGTCCAAACACCGATGCCGGGCACTTCGGTCAGGACTGCAACGACTTCCTCATCGGACGCATCCCTCAACGCTGTGTAGTCAATACGGGCTTCGGCCAACGCACGGGCATACCGGATTTTCTGCCTGCTCAAACCCACAGCCCGCAAATCATCATCGGTTGACCACATGATCTTGCGCGGACCCGTCAGCTTTGCGTCCTTAAGGCGTTTCCAGATGGCATTGGCCGAGGCAACACTGACCTGCTGACTTACTATCGCACTCAGTAACTGAGAGAATCCGTCTGGCCGACGCCGCAGAGGCAACGGCCCCGTTTTTTGCATCGCATAAGCCATACGCGGACAGGCCGTTGCCAGCCACTCAGCCCCTTCTTCCACGCATTCTGGCGTTTCTATAATGCGACCGACGGCCATGAGTTCTCCACCTTAGATACACGCCGCACGTTAGGCGGCTTTGCCGCATATGCAACCCGCTTGTAAGTAACGGCTTTCGCCGATACGCATATGCCCATGACAATGACCGCCACCACTCCGCCCAACAACAGACAGGCCAAACGCAACGTCGCCGTTTTGGTAGCTGCGCAATCTATCCTCGGCGCTCAGATGCCGATGATCTTTATCGTGGGTGGACTGGCAGGGCAGTCTCTGGCGTCAAATCCCTGCCTTGCAACCCTGCCAATCTCGCTCATCGTCCTGGGGTCGATGCTGGCAGCGACACCGATTTCGGCGATCATGCAACGATGGGGGCGTCGCGTCGGATTCCTAGTTGGTGCGACCGCTGGTGCCTGTGGTGGTGTCGTAGGTGCTTATGGCCTGTACCTTGGGTCATTTCCGATATTCCTGTTGGGAAGCCTGCTGACCGGCATCTACATGAGTGCCCATGGGTTCTATCGTTTTGCAGCCGCCGACACCGCTTCGGATGAGTTCCGGCCCAAAGCGATTTCGTATGTCATGGCGGGTGGATTGGCAGCGGCAATCATCGGTCCGCAGATCGTCAAACTGACCGCTGAGTCCTATGTAATCCCGTTTCTCGGCACCTATATCGCCGTAATCGCCGTTAACGTTATTGGATCGGCGCTATTCTTTTTCCTGGATATTCCAACGCCACCCCGCCCAACAGCGGATACGCCCAAAGGGCGAACACGGTTGGAACTGTTGAAAACACCACGCATCGCTGTCGCTATCATCTGCGCAATGGTCTCTTACGCTTTGATGAACCTTGTCATGACTTCGACGCCGCTGGCTGTGGTCGGGTGTGGCTATACAGCGAATGACGCCGCCGATGTTGTCACAAGTCATGTTCTGGCAATGTATGTACCAAGCTTCTTCACCGGGCACCTAATCGCGCGTTTTGGTGTTGAAAAGATTGTAGCGCTTGGCCTCGCCATTCTGGCAGGTGCAGGTGTTGTGGCCTTGCAGGGTGTGGATCTCGGAAACTTCTTCGTCGCGCTGATCTTATTGGGAGTTGGTTGGAACTTCGGTTTTATCGGCGCAACCAGCATGCTGGCGGCATCGCACGAAGTTCATGAACGTGGTCGGATGCAAGGCCTAAATGACCTTCTGGTGTTTGGCGGCGTGACACTGGCCTCACTCGCCTCGGGCGGATTGATGAACTGCTCTGGCGGTTCGCCGATCGAAGGCTGGACAGCTGTGAATCTGGCGATGATTCCGTTGCTCACACTGGCAGGTGGCGCGCTATTGTGGCTGACAATGCGCCCGCGAACAGTTTAATCACCAAGCTCGGTTATTGCTTTGAACGCTTTGCTTTGCTGAGCTTCAGCAATGCCTTCGTCGATGTGTATCCGGTAGATTTCCCACATCTGCTGACGCAACTTCCGGCCTTTCCCGGTTATCCGCAAAATGCGGCCACGACCGTCACCTGAGACAGCGTGTCGTGTCAGCAAGCCCTCTTCCGCCATACGCGCGACCTGTCTGGAAAAACTGGATTGATCAAATAGCAACTGCTCTTCCAGCTGTTTGGGTCTCAAACCTTCCGGCTTTCGCTCGAGCTCCCACAAGACGTCATACCAATGCAGGCGCGGATATCCCGCCGCCACCAGTGCCTGTTCTGCCCTTGCAAATATCCGCGTGCGCGTCCGGTTCAGTGCGATCCAGGCTGCTTCTCTCTTCTCAAATCCGCTCATCACGCCTCCGCGAGCTTTGTATTTTTGCTTTGCGCATCATTATAGATGCATTTACATCTTTATTTATCAACCACAGCAAATCTGAGAAACACCATGAACTTTTTGCGCGCAACCACTCTAACACTCGCGATGGCCTCACCCGCCGTTGCAGAAACCTACCACTTCGACCAAAGCCATACCGAAGTCCGCTTCTACTACAATCACGCCGGGCTGACCGAGCAATCCGGCGAATGGACCGCCCTTTCTGGTACTGTAGAATTTGATCCAGAAAACGTTGCTGCAACCAGCGCCGACATCACCATTGATGCCTCAAGCCTCGAAACTGGCTGGGGGCCGCTCAACGATCACCTCAAAAGCAACGACTTCTTCGCGATCGAGGATTTTCCGGAGATCCGATTTGTCTCGACCTCAGCCGTGCAGACGGGTGCAGACACATTGCGCATGATCGGTGACCTGACGATCAAGGATCAGACCAAACCTGCAGCTTTGGATATCGAACTCAAGTTCATGGGCACCCATCCGCTAGGCGGCTTTTTCGATTATTATCAAGGTGATTGGGTCGGTGTTGAAGCAACAGGGCTGTTGCTGCGCAGCGATTATGGTGTTGGTATGTTCGCCCCCGGCACATCTGACTCGGTAAAACTCAAAATCTCGGCCGAACTTCGTGAAGGTGGCTGGGAATAACTACCAGCGTCCCGTCGCCGCCTTTGTCATCAGAGACAAGCGGCGGCGAATTTCTCCCTGACCAAGCGCACCTTGGCCAACCCGCTCAGGCTGTGCGATCACTTTCTTCAACACCCATTCGGCCTGCCAGCCCGCGTAAAGTGCCGGGCAAGCATCCTTTGAAACTGCCGCTCGGTTGGATTGAGCGTTCATCAATCGTTGCAATGCTTTTTGCGCCAACATGCGAACCCCATCCGGGGTGCCATCGAGCAAAGGTATCCGACCTCGCGCCTCGAGATCAGGGATCGCCCGAAACCAGTTGGCGACACCAACACCGTATCCAAAGTCACGCAGAACCGTTTCATCGGCAGCACCAAGGGCTTGTGCCGAGACAACCATCAACGTTCCGGCACTGTGATCGATATAGCTGTCGAAATGCTCCTCGTCTTCGAACGGATCTCGATAAATATCCCAACGCCTTACGGCCACATATTCATCCAACTGCGCCGCCAAGTGGGGGGACAGCACACGCGACAATGGTGTGACTACTTCGTGCCTGCGCACGGTCGGCCCCTCGGCAACTTCCTGCAGTGCATCGCGCCACCATTGCAGCCGCATTTCTGCGATCATGGGCTCCTGAGTGACCCAGGGAGCGCGCGCAACTTCGACATTCATCGCATACAAAGGAAACAAAACCGATCGCGCAGCAACCGGGGCAGCCATCGCAGCCATAAAACGGTCGGGATCAGCGCGATGAACAAGCCCCGCGCAGGCCTTTACATCATCATCGAACTTCACAGTCACTCCGCAGCCGCCGACTGTGTTTTGCAGTCGCGCACCAACTTCCACTGGATCGCCTCAAGCAGTGCCTCAAACGAGGCATCCACTATGTTCGCACTGACGCCGACAGTCGACCAACGCCGGCCCTGCCCGTCTTCGCTGTCGATTATGACCCGCGTGACCGCCTCGGTACCACCCTGAGTTATGCGCACTTTGAAGTCGACCAGATGCATATCATCCAATATCGGAGAGTACTGCCCCAGATCTTTGGCCAGCGCCTTGGACAGCGCGTTTACCGGACCACGGTCACCGCCGGAATCGTCAAGAGACTCGCTGACGGACAGTTTCTTTTCTCCGTCAACTTTGACCACAACAACGGCCTCGGACAGGCTGACCATCTTGTTGTACTTGTTCTTGCGCCGTTCGACAGTGACTTTGTAGCGTTTGACCTCGAAGAACTGTGGCAACTGCCCCAGTTCATCTCGCGCCAGCAGCTCGAAACTGGCCTGAGCGGTATCGTAGGAATAGCCTTCGGCTTCGCGCTGCTTGATCCGTTCCAGAATACGTCCCAGCGCAGGATCACCCGCTTCGACAGTCAGGCCCGCTTCGCTCAGACGACGGCGCAGGTTTGACTGCCCTGCCTGATTGGACATCGGGATGATGCGCGAATTGCCGACAGTGGCCGGATCAACATGCTCATACGTCGTCGGATCCTTGAGGATTGCACTGGCATGCAGGCCCGCTTTGTGGGCAAAGGCCGATGCTCCTACATAAGCAGATTGCTTACTGGGCACCCGGTTCAGAATATCATCCAGCATCCGGCTGGTCCGAGTCAGACCAACCAGCGCTTCACGGCTGACCCCGATGTCAAACTGTGATGCGTACGGTTCTTTGAGCAACAATGTCGGGATCAAAGCGGTCAGATTGGCATTACCGCAACGCTCGCCTAACCCATTCAATGTTCCCTGAATCTGACGCGCCCCTGCATCAACGGCAGCCAAAGAGCAGGCGACCGCATTTTCGGTATCGTTGTGGGTGTGAATGCCCAACCGATCTCCTGGCAAACCTGCAGCGATCAGTTCAGAGACAATCTTGCCCACTTCTGCAGGTAGCGCACCGCCATTGGTATCGCACAGCACCACCCACCTTGCGCCAGCCTCCAACGCAGCCTGACATACTTCGGTCGCATAGGCCGGGTTGTCCTTGTAGCCATCAAAGAAATGTTCGGCATCAAACAGCGCCTCGCGCCCTTGCGCCACAATATGTGCGACCGATGCCCGAACGTTTTCCGTGTTTTCCTCAAGCGTAATGCCAAGCGCTTGGGTCACGTGGTAGTCGTGCGATTTGCCCACCAGACACACCGCCTGCGTTCCGGCATTCATCACAGCTGCCAGAACATCATCATTGTCTGCTGACCGGCCTGATCGTTTGGTCATACCAAATGCGGTCAGCGTGGCTGAGGTTTTAGGGGCCGCATCGAAAAACGCACTGTCCGTGGGGTTTGCGCCGGGCCAGCCGCCTTCGATGTAATCAACCCCCAATTCATCCAGAGCCTGCGTAATCTGGACCTTTTCCACAGTCGAGAACTGCACACCCTGCGTCTGTTGTCCGTCACGCAAGGTGGTGTCGTAGAGGTAGAGGCGTTCTTTAGTCATTGCTTGCTCCCGCTGGCCCTCAGTCATCAATTACGCCTGCTTGTCGCAACAGGAATGATTTGGATCAGCCATCAGACATTCTCCAACTTTGCCGCATCAAAGCCCGATCCGGGCACCAACTCGACGCCCTCTTTGCTCATCCGCACTTCCACACCAGCCGCGATGAGCGCATTTTTGAGCCTGTCTACTTCTGAGAAGTCCTTAGTCTGCTTTGCAACTTCCCGTGCATTGGCAAAGTTCAGGCGCAATTCATCAAGTAGCTCACGCTCGCTATCCCGGATGAGGTCAAGCATTTCGCTGCTGACGGTTTTCAGCCCCATGATTTCCATCCCCGCGAGCAAACCCGGAATATCACCATTGTCGGCCAGTTTCCGAAGTTCAGATATTGCTTTAGGCGTATTTAGATCGTCACCGAGGGCCTCCAATATCTGAGGTGGCACTTCTCCGGGCTCGTTGTCTCCCTTCATGCGATGCCATTTCCCAAGCTCCTTTTGGGCATCGTTTCGTTTCTTCTCTGTCCAATCCATTGGCTTGCGATAATGAGTTTGAAGGAACACAAACCGGATAACTTCGCCGGACACACCTTGTTCCAGCAAATCATGCACGGTGAAGAAGTTGCCCAGTGATTTGGACATCTTCTTGCCTTCTACCTGCAGCATCTCGTTGTGTAGCCAGTACCGAGCGAACTCCCCCTCGGGGTGTGCGCAGCAGCTCTGGGCGATCTCGTTCTCATGATGTGGGAACATCAGGTCGTTGCCACCGCCATGGATGTCAAAGCTCGCTCCCAGCAGCTCATAACTCATGGCCGAGCATTCGATATGCCAACCCGGACGTCCACGACCCCACGGGCTGTCCCAACCCGGCAGATCGTCAGTCGAGGGCTTCCACAGTACGAAGTCCATCGGATTCTTCTTGTAAGGCGCTACCTCGACCCGAGCGCCTGCGATCATGTCATCAACAGAACGGCCTGACAGCTTGCCATAGTCTTTTTTCCATGTGTCTACGGCAAACAGGACATGGCCATCCGCAGCGTAAGCATGACCTTTCGCGATCAGATCTTCGATCATTGCAATCATCTGCGCGATGTATTCGGTCGCGCGTGGCATCTCATTGGGCTCCATCGCGCCCAATGCACCCATATCATGCAGATACCAGCCGATGGTTTCGTCTGAACGCTCCTGCACCAGCTGCTCCAGCGACCCTTCCGCACCGGCCTGTTTACGCGACAGCGCCGTGGCGTTGATCTTGTCGTCCACGTCCGTGAAATTGCGCACATAGGTCACGTGATCTGTGCCATATACGTGACGCAGCAACCGATAGAGCACGTCGAATACAACGACTGGTCGGGCGTTTCCCAGATGTGCCCGGTCATAGACGGTAGGCCCACAGACATACATCCGCACATTTGCTGGATCGACCGGCACGAAATCCTCTTTCGTCCGCGTCCGTGTGTTGTGCAGTTTGATCGTCGTCATCGGTCGGCTCCTAAGAACAGCATAGCTTCTCGCGTTGGCGCGGGCTTAGCAACTTGTCTCAGGGATGAAAACGAAAGAAACCGGCCCGCTTGATTAATCAGCAGGTAATGCAGCAGATAATGATGCAGGTCATCGGGTTCATGGTGTGCGGATATCACGTGATTTTGCCTGAGCCAAGCCTTGAGTTTCGTTGATTGCACCGGCAACCTGTCTTTCATGAGCCGAGAGTACGTGAATTCCATTTGCGAAGACCTGCCTGGGGCCGAACTGTCCGACCCCTGGGGTGGCGGGCATGATGCGTGGAAAGTGGGCGGCAAGATGTTTGCCTGCGTCGGATCAGTGGGGGATGGGGTTTCTGTAAAGACGCCGGATATCGAAACGGCTCAAATGCTGATCGACGCGGGCGTCGGCACCAAAGCCCCCTATTTTCATCGCAGCTGGATTCGGCTGCCATGGGATACCGAAGCCGAGGAGATGCGCCACCGGCTGACCGCGTCTTATGATATCGTACGCGCCTCGCTCACGAAAAAATTGCAGGCGACACTACCGGCGCGAAGTTGATTGACAAATCACCGGCGCTCTGTCCCATTCGGCCTGAATTGCTGCAAGGGAGGCGCGCAATGAAACTGTCGCATCGTATCACGCATTTGACCGGCGGCGGATCTGACGGCTGGGATGTGTTTTATCGTGCGCGCCGGATGATCGCAGAAGGTCATGCCGTGACTGAGCTGACGATTGGTGAACATGACATTCGCACCGATGCGACGATTCTGGCTGAAATGGATCGCTCTGCCCGCGACGGGCATACTGGATATGCCATGGTTCCCGGCACAGATCTGCTGCGCGACACAGTCGCCGCTCGGATACAAAACCGTACCGGGGTACCCACGACGCGACACAACGTGCTGATCACGCCGGGTGGCCAGTCTGCACTGTTCGCGGCTCATACAGCAGTTTGTGATCCGGGTGATGTGGGCCTTTATCTTGACCCCTATTATGCGACCTACCCCGGCACCATTCGTGGAGCGGGCGCGATTGCAAAAGCGGTGCAAACCCGCGCTGAAGATGCATTTCAGCCACGTGCCGATTTGATTGAGCCACACGTTGAGGGCGCTGTTTCGCTTCTGATCAACACACCGAACAACCCAACAGGTGTTGTGTATTCCCGCGAAACGCTGAACGAAATTGCTGATCTCTGCCAGCGACGCGATCTCTGGCTGATCTCGGACGAGGTCTACGATACGCAGGTCTGGGAAGGTGAGCACCTGTCACCACGCGCCCTGCCCGGCATGGCCGAGCGTACGCTGGTTGTCGGATCCATGTCCAAATCTCATGCGATGACCGGCTCTCGTTGCGGCTGGATTGTGGGTCCGGAAGAAGTTGTTCAGCATCTGATCAACTTGGCCACACACACCACTTATGGGGTTCCGGGCTTTATCCAGGATGCCGCGAGCTATGCTTTGACAACGGGTGACGGTCTGGAGGAAGAGGTCGCAGCGCCGTTCCGCCGCAGACGCTCTTTGGCCATGCAGGTTCTGGGTGGACAAAACACAGTAGGCCTCGTTCCTGCGCAGGGTGCGATGTACCTGATGCTGGATATAAGAGCGACCGGAATGAGCGGCGAGGCGTTCGCAAATGCTCTGCTCGATACCCACGCCATCGCGGTCATGCCAGGCGAGAGCTTTGGCACCGCCGCAGCGGGACATATTCGCGTTGCGATGACAATTGACGATGACAGGTTTGCTGCTGCGCTACAGACTGTGTGTGATTTTGCATCCGAGCTCGCAGGTCAGCACGCCGCCGAATAGACGTGGTCAGAACCGGAATGTCGTGCGCAAGTTAAAGGTGTTTGCGTCGAGATCACCATTTGAGCGGGTCACATCGCTGAAGTTCTGTCTCAGAGCTTCACCGCTGATCACAAAGTTCTCGCCAATGGGATATGCGACGCCGATACCATAGACTGCTGCGGTATCACTGTCATTCGATGTATCCGCACGAGCGGCACCAACCACGACATAACCAAGCGCAGGACCGAAATCATACCCGCCACGCAGCTTCAGGCGCGTGACGCCGTCCAAGCTGCCCTCAGAACCCAAGCTCAGGTTCAATGGATCATATTCAAGTTCGCCACCCAGAACGAAATCACCAAAATCGTAATCGTACCCGATGTGAGGGCCAAAGGTGGTGTCGTTTCCGCTGGATCCGTTCGGGCCATCGGCATCTGTGTAGCCAAAGCTGAATCCCGCATAGGCGCCCGTCCAATCTTCGGCAAAAGCGGGTGCGGTGCCGACAAGCAGCAACGCAGCAATCATGGCCGTCAATCGTTTCATACGCCTCTCCAAGTACTTCGCATCAGAACCGTCTGAGGCCCTAAGTGCGACTACCGCTTTGGCACGGATATGGGGGCTTAAACCCTCAATTCAATTCACAATTCACTTTCACTAAGTGAAGATAGTTTAACAGATTTCTCTCAAAACGGGAAAAAAACTTCAGGTATTCATTTTAGTTACGCTAGCTTGGTCGCTTTCGCTGATCCGATCTTAAATCAGGTTTCTCAAAAACAGGTCGTAAACAGGATAGATCGCGTCGGTATGCGGTGCCATACACAACCTGTGAATAACCGAGGGCCGGAATGCGCGGCGAATATTGGAAAATCCGTCTGGTAAGCCGTACAATCGGCGCAGATCGCGGGCGTGCGGCACGTGGTCGGCCGTAATCCTATTGAGATAGCCAATCCCAAACTAGCTCAATAACATTCGGAACACTCACATGAACGATCAATCCCGTAGCTCTTCTCGTAGCGGCGGACGCTCTGCCCGTCGTGCAGCGCGTGCCGCCGCCCTGCCCGACCACCTGCGCCCTGTACGCCCAGGCATGGAAGGTGGCACATACAAACCTCTCAGCCAGCAGGATATGGAGCGTATACACAACGCCGCCCTGACAGCACTTGAGACGATCGGCCTTGCCGATGCACCGCAAAGCGGCATCGACTATCTGGTCGGCGCAGGCTGTATTCTCGGGGATGACGGACGTATCCGCTTCCCGCGCGCATTGGTCGAGGACATGCTGGCCAAAGCAAACCGTTCGGTCACGCTTTATAGCCGTGATGGCAAAACTGACCTCGAGCTTTCGGGCAACCGCGTCCACTATGGAACCGCCGGCGCTGCAGTACACATGGTCGATGTGCATGGTCGCGAGTACCGTGATTCAACGGTTCAGGACCTGCATGACGCATCCCGTATCTGCGATAGTCTGGACAATATCCATTTCGTTCAGCGTCCGATGGTTTGCCGTGACATTCTGGACAACCGCGAGATGGATCTGAACACCATCTATGCTTGCTGTTCGGGTACATTCAAACATATTGGTACATCGTTCACCGATCCCAGCTATGTCGCTCCGGCGGTGGAAATGCTGCACATGATCGCTGGCGGTGAAGACAAGTGGCGCGAACGTCCATTTGTGTCGAACTCCAACTGCTTTGTCGTTCCACCAATGAAATTCGCAACTGAAAGCTGCGAAGTTATGGAGGAATGCATCAAGGCCGGTATGCCTGTTCTGCTGCTTTCCGCAGGTATGGCGGGTGCAACCGCGCCGTCTACAATCGCCGGAGCAATCACTCAGGCAACCGCGGAATGCCTGGCTGGTTTGGTTTATGTAAATGCCGTAAAACCCGGTGCCCCCGCGATTTTTGGCACTTGGCCCTTTGGTCTGGATTTGCGTACCGGAGCGATGTCGGTAGGTTCCGGTGAACAAGCGCTTTTGAGTGCAGGGTGCGCTCAGATGCATAAGTTCTACGGACTGCCAGGCGGTGCAGCTGCAGGCGCATCCGATGCAAAACTCCCCGATATGCAGGCTGGCTGGGAACAGATGTGTTCGAACGTCATGGCCGGTCTGTCAGGTCTGAACATGGTCTATGAAGCGGCCGGTATGCATTCATCCCTGCTGGGATTCTGTTTCGAAAGCCTCATTCTCAGCGACGATCTGATTGGTCAGGCACTTCGTTGTGTTCGGGGAATCGAAGTAAACGACGACACTCTGGCGCTGGATCAAATCGCCGAAGTGTGCCTTGGCGGACCCGGTCATTATCTGGGCACTGATGCCACTCTTGGCCGTATGCAGGTGGATTATGTGTATCCGACACTCGGCGACCGGACATCGCCGAAAGAGTGGTCTGAACTGGGCAAGCCGGATCTTATTGAAAAAGCAATTGCTCGCAAGGAAGAGATCCTTGCGACGCCGTCGCAGGCGCGATTTGACCCGCTGCTGGATGCAGAGCTTCGGAGCAAGTTCAACATTCACTTGCCGCAATAACCCATTGAAAACAGGCGGCCCGAAAGAATCGGGCCGCCTTGCCTAAGCCTGTATTTAGCCGTTTGTTGCTGGCAGCAGGCCTGCCTCCTGAGCGGCCGCTATCTCAGCCTGATCAAGCGCACCGTCGCCATTGGTATCCAATGTCGAGAAGCCATCAGCATCCATATCTGGCAGAACAGCTTGCACTTCTTCGATGGTCAGAACGCCGTCTCCGTTGGCGTCTGCACTCGACTGTGCCAGGGCAAGGGCCGGAAATCCAACTGCAACTGCGGCGAGTACGGCCATTTTCTGCGGTTTCATCGTGATATCTCCTCGTAGGGGTTTTGAGTGGTAGTCCATCCGGACAGGCACCAGAAACACCCTTTAAGAGACCGCTGTCATCGCTAGGTGAGTATATCCTGTGATTCGCGCCAAAGCCCGCCCGTTTACTGCTGACTGCAGTGCGGCCTCTTGCTGGCCCAAATCGCAGAATCACGATTCGGCAAATCTCCCCCTACGACCAAAGCGCGATCTGGCGGGCCACCGCTCAATCAGGCGACTCACCTTGGCAAAAAGAAAGGGGGCCGAAGCCCCCTGTCAGTTTCGCCATCCAGGCTCATTTCGTTGACCGCCCGGTGTTTTTTTGCCTGCGGCCTGGACGTCGCCTGGGACGAGCGCACCCGTCCCGTGAGAGAGTGGGAAGGACTGATATTCCGCCCCACCCTGTTCCCGGCCAACACGGGCATGTCGGCCGAGTGGAACAAGGCGCCTTTGGTAAGTCTCAGGCTTTGCCTTGCTCCGTATTCGTCGGGGTCGGTACCTGTGGCAGCTATCCGACCCCTGCACCCCGGGTTGCCGGGGCGCTAAACTCAGCTACTCCTTGTTCAGCGCAACCATCGCACGTTCGATGTAGCCTTCTGGAAGGCCACGCTCTTTAACCTTTTTGCTAAGGTATCTTTTGAAGCGCCCATCACCGATGTAGTCATGCCTGAACCAACGGCGGAATTCACCGAGCGCATCTTCTGGGTAGCAAGACGCAAGTTGCGGATTAGAAACTGCCTGTGGAAAGTAATCGGGGTAGTTATGGGCATATTTCCGACGTGCACCGAAACGCATTTCCAAACCACGTTCTTTCCAGTGTTTCGACCATGCTTGCCCAACGCTAATGTCCGGCACAAACTTCTCGTCGATGTGCAGTCCTTTCATTCCCAATGTGACGATAAGGTCTGCTAGTTCTTTAAACACACCAAAGAAACCCTCAGGGACAGCGTCGTAAGTAAGACTGACGCGATCTTTGAAGATACGCCACATGTCTTCTTCTTGACGATTGGAATACCCAGTCCGGGTGTAGATGTACTGCTTTAGGCCAAAGCGGCTTAGGCGACGATAGCTGTCGAGAGCTATGGATTGTCCCTGTAAGTTCGCCTCAAAGGCGTAGTACTCCAAGGTCGCCATGCAGATTTCATCTGGGTATGCCAGAACTCGAACATTTCCGAAGAAAGTCTCGTGAGCTGCGGTGCTGAAATCGACACCCTGTTCAAACAGGATTTCCTTAATTCGCTTAACCGCAGCGCTGGGTTCGGAGCTATCCCATCCCGAGGATATAAGGCCAATATACTTGTTTTGAACCCCGCACAGTCTTGCAAGCCCACGCTGATTTAAGAAAGGGGTGCCGTCCTTGAGGACCCCCATTCCTACTCCATCACTTTCGATTTGGCACTCAACGGCGAGGTCTAAGACACCCTGATCTGGGTTCGATACCTGTGCCCTTTTGGGCATTCGTGCAACTGATTTGCTCATCATGAAACCCTCACATCCACACCTCAGCTACACCCGCTTGTTGCGCCGCAGGTGTTGCATTTCATGCAGGTACCGTTGCGCACCAATGTGTAGTTTCCGCATTCACCACATGGATCGCCCTCGTAACCCTGCATCTTGGCTTTGGTGCGGGCATCCATTCCGGTTGCCACCTCGGATACGACGGCAGTTTCGCTTTGAACTTCAAACTGCGCTGCAGTTTCAGCCATGCCATTCACTTCGGCCTGACCGCCGTTGAAGACCACCAAATCCTGAGGCAAGCGCTTGCGCAGATACCCAGTTGAGCTGATTTGTTTCAGAACTTCCAAAGACTTGGTCGCAGCACTATCGCTGATCTCCGAGACGTTCGAAACGCCCTCTTCCTCGCCTCGGCCCAGATCATCGAAGGTTGCGCCTTCGGGTTTCACATGGGCCAGATCGGTGCGGTCCAGATAAGACACGGCGAGTTCACGGAAGATGTAGTCCAGGATCGACGTCGCATTCTTGATCGAGTCGTTGCCCTGCACCATCCCGGCCGGTTCGAACTTGGTGAAGGTGAACGCGTCGACGAACTCTTCCAGCGGCACGCCGTATTGCAGACCGACCGATACAGCGATGGCAAAGTTGTTCATCATCGCACGAAAGCCAGCACCTTCCTTGTGCATATCGATGAAGATCTCGCCCAACTTGCCGTCTTCGAACTCGCCGGTGCGCAGATAGACCTTATGGCCACCCACAATCGCCTTCTGAGTGTAACCCTTGCGGCGATGGGGCAGTTTTTCGCGATGGCTGCGGATCATTTCCTTGACCACAACCTTTTCGATTACCTTCTCGGCCAGAACGACAGCCTTTTCCTGCGTCGAACCGCTTTCCAGCACTTCCGCCGCTTCGTCGTCATCCTCGACCAGCGCCGCGGCCAGCGGCTGCGACAGTTTCGAGCCGTCACGGTACAGCGCGTTGGCCTTCACACCCAGCGACCAGCTGAGTTCGTATGCTTTCTGGCAATCCTCGATGGTCGCGTCATTCGGCATGTTGATCGTTTTCGAGATCGCACCCGAGATGAAGCTTTGCGCCGCTGCCATCATGGTGATGTGGCTATCAACCCCAAGGAAACGCTTGCCTTTTTTGCCGCATGGGTTGGCGCAGTCGAAGATCGAATAGTGCTCTTCCTTCAGGTGCGGCGCGCCTTCCAGCGTCATGGTCCCGCAGACATGATCGTTCGCCGCGTCGATATCCGCCTTGGTAAAGCCAAGATGGCGCAGCAGGTCGAAGGTCGGGTCATTCAGCTTGGTCGCCGGGATGCCCAGAACGCCGGTGCAGAAGTCCTCACCCAGCGTCCATTGGTTGAACACGAACCGGATATCAAAGGCGCTTTCCAGCGCGGCGTCCACTTTGGCCAGTTCATTGGGGCCAAAGCCGTGACCGGTCAACGAGGTGTGGTTGATCCCCGGCGCGTTGCCGATAGTACCGTGACCAACCGCGTAGCCGACGATCTCTTCAATCTGAGACGAGGAATACCCCAGCTTTTCCAGCGCCGAAGGCACCGAGCGGTTGATGATCTTGAAGTAACCGCCACCAGCCAGTTTCTTGAACTTTACCAGAGCGAAGTCCGGCTCGATCCCGGTCGTGTCGCAATCCATCACCAGACCGATGGTGCCGGTCGGCGCGATCACGGTCGCCTGCGCATTGCGGTAACCGTTTTTCTCGCCGAGGCTCAGCGCCTCGTCCCAAGCGGACATGGCCAGATCGATCAGACGCTTGTCCGGGCAGTTGCCGTGGTCCAGAGGCACCGGCTTCACGGCCAGTTTCTCATAGCCCTCGGTCACACCTTGTGACGCGCGGCGGTGGTTGCGGATGACGCGCAGCATGTGGTCCGCGTTGCGCTCATAGCCTTTGAACGGGCCAAGCTCGCCTGCAATCTCCGCCGAGGTCGCATAGGCCACACCGGTCATGATCGCGGTCAGTGCGCCGCAGATCGAACGCCCCTCATCCGAGTCATAGCTGTAGCCCATGTTCATCAGCAGACCGCCGATATTGGCATAGCCCAGACCCAGTGTGCGGAAGTCATAAGACAGTTGCGCGATTTCCTTCGACGGGAACTGCGCCATCGTCACCGAGATTTCCAGTGTCAGGGTCCACAGACGCGAAGCGTGCATGTAATCCGCCGCCTGGAATTCACCATCCTTGAGGAAGGTCAGCAGGTTCATCGAAGCAAGGTTACAGGCAGTGTCATCGAGGAACATATATTCCGAGCACGGGTTCGAGCCGCGAATCTCACCATCTGCGGGGCAAGTGTGCCATTCGTTCACAGTGTCGTGGAACTGGATGCCCGGATCGGCACAGGCCCATGCGGCGTGGCCGACCTTTTCCCAAAGATCCCGCGCCTTGACGGTGCGAGCAACCTTGCCATCTGTCCGGTTGATCAGTTCCCAATCCGCGTCTTTTTCAACTGCGGTCAGGAATGCGTTGGTTACGCGAATCGAGTTGTTCGAGTTCTGGCCCGAGACCGAGCTGTAGGCTTCCGAGTCCCAGTCCGTGTCGTAGGTCGGGAACTCGATACTGTCGTGACCCTGCCTGGCGTAATCGAGAACACGCTTGATGTAAGTCTCTGGGATCGCGACCTTTTTGGCTTCGCGAACTGCCTTCTTCAGGCTGTCGTTCTTATTGGGTTCATACGCATCATCCTGCGCGCCGTCCCAGCTGCGGATGGCCTCGAAAATGCCGTTCAGCATCTTCTCGTGCATCTTTGATCCGGCAACGATCGAGGCCACCTTCTGCTCTTCGATCACCTTCCATTCGATGAATTGCTCGATGTCCGGGTGATCTGCATCGACGATCACCATCTTTGCTGCTCGACGGGTTGTTCCGCCTGATTTGATCGCGCCAGCGGCGCGGTCGCCGATCTTGAGAAAGCCCATGAGGCCCGAAGACTTGCCGCCACCCGACAGCGCTTCGCCTTCTGCGCGCAGATGGCTGAAGTTGGTCCCGGTACCCGAGCCATATTTGAACAGGCGCGCCTCGCGCACCCACAGATCCATAATACCGCCTTCGTTCACCAGATCATCATCGACGGACTGGATGAAGCAGGCGTGCGGCTGCGGATGCTCGTAAGCTGATTTCGATTTGGTCAGCTTGCCGGTCTTGTAGTCGACATAGTGGTGCCCCTGTGCGGGGCCGTCGATTCCATAGGCCCAGTGCAGACCGGTGTTGAACCACTGCGGGCTGTTCGGCGCAGCGCGCTGGGTTGCCAGCATATAGCGCATCTCGTCAAAATAGGCGCGCGCGTCTTCCTCGGTCGAGAAATAGCCGCCTTTCCAGCCCCAGTAAGCCCAAGCGCCCGCCAAACGGTCGAACACTTGCTTGGAAGAGGTCTCACCATCGAAGTCCGCGCCATCAGCCGGAACCGAGCGCCACAGGAATTCGGGGACGTCTTTCTCTTTTACTTTTTTCAGCTTGGATGGAACGCCCGCTTTGCGGAAGTATTTCTGGGCGATGACGTCGCTGGCTACCTGACTCCAGCTGGAAGGCACCTCAATGTTGTCCAGCCGAAATACGATTGTCCCGTCGGGATTGCGGATTTCCGAGGTGGCTGACACAAAATCGAGCTCTGCATATGCATCCCGCCCCGGTTTGGTAAATTTTCTTTCAATCTTCATGTCCGCCGCCCTAGCTTCAATCAACCCAATTTCGGTTACTGGCACCAAATCACTTCAGGCAGGGTGCCGCCTGCCGCCAAAATTCTGGGCATAGGTGACCGGTCGCTGCTGCTCACAGCGCGGAACCGACCAAACGGTTGCACGTTAGTGTGGTGTGCTTTCCGACCCTCGCCCGCTGCCATCTCTGATTTTATACCAGATTTAGTGGCAATCTATTCGGCCTCCACAATTTGACGTATACACCCATAGTAGGTCAACGCCATTTTTTGGTCATTTTTGAAATCTTTTTAGTTGACCAAATCTGGCAGCCGCATACCCAAGGGTCTTCCACCGATTCCTCCACAGGCTGGCATCTGGCAAAAATCTGCCACTCACCGGAGGGCTCAGATTGATTTGCTGTTTTTCTCGGCACAGTTACCGGGAAATCATCATCCATCACCCTGTTAACGACCTTGTCAGAGAATCATCGTCGCGAAATGAATGAGTCTGGCATAAGGTGTTATGAGAGGCAGATTTTAGTGGAGTTCGTGTTGAGCATGTTGTCGTTGCGTCTACTTCCCATTCTAGCCATTTTCGTGGCCTGCTCACCACAGGAACAACCCTTTTCGTCGCGCAGCGCCCAGTTCGGCGAATATCCAAAACGATTGTTCGACACCTTCAAAGTCAGCTGCGATGGGCCGGGAGAAAACTTCGCACAAGTCAGTGCTGGTGTATTCGAATGTCGGGAAACTTTGCCACCTGACGCCACAGCTTTTCTGATTCTCAATTACGATGGCTTCCCACAAAAATTGCCCCAGAGCGTTCGACGCATGTCCTCAGAAAAGAACTCTCAGGGGTATCGTGTCGACGCGGATTTGTACTTCCTGATCCCTCAGCAAAACGGATCGACGGTAAAGGTTCCGGTGGAAAGTGAGGCATTGGATCAGGAGCTGACCTCGCTGTTCCGATTCTTTGGTGGAACCCCTGTGGTGAAGGGCTGAATTGTGACGTTCGCGCTTGCGACTTCATATGACCCGCACCAAGACCCAAGCGCGCGGGTGATTAGCTCAGTGGTAGAGCGCTTCGTTCACATCGAAGATGTCAGGAGTTCAAATCTCTTATCACCCACCATCCAACTTTTGAGTTCTATGATATCTGTCACTCAATGCCGGAAAAGCTTGTCAGAAAGCAAATCGGCTGATTATCCTGATTCTAACAGACGTTAGCGAACCCGGATAGCAGCAGAAGGTAGCGCATGGCCAAACTGAAAAGGGATATTGGCCTTGTTGGTCTGACCTTTATTTCCGTCGGCGGTATCATCGGTTCCGGTTGGCTGTTCGGGCCACTGCTGGCGGTTCAACACGCTGGTCCTGCTGCAATCCTGTCATGGATCATCGGCGCGGTAGCCATGTTTATACTGGCCATCACCTTTGCCGAAATCTCTGCCATGTTACCGATACCCGGCGGCATAGCCCGAGTGCCTCAGTTTTCGCACGGAAACATCGTTTCGATGGCAATGGGCTGGACCGCCTGGATCGGCTACAACACAACTGCGCCAATCGAAGTAGAGGCGATGCTCAAGTATCTCGCCCCCTATGCTCCTTGGTTGCACGCCGCAGATTCGGGCGATCTGACCGGTGCAGGGATCGCCGTTGCATTATTCTTCATGCTCTTCTTCGTCGCAATCAACGCTCTGGGAGTTAAGTTCTTTGCTCATGTGAATGCAGTGCTTACCTGGGCGAAAGTAGCCATTCCAATTCTTCTTTCAGCATTGCTAATCGCCAACCGTTTCAACGTTGAGAATTTTACAACACCCGGAGGGTTCGCCCCATACGGTGTAAAAGGGATCATGGCCGCGGTATCGACCGGGGGCGTGATCTTTTCATTCATCGGGTTTCGTCACGTAGTGGACATGGCTGGTGAAGTGAAGAACCCCAAATTCGCCATCCCTGCCGCTCTCGTTCTGTCAATTATCCTATGTGCCGCGATCTATCTGGGCCTTCAGATCGCGTTCATCGGCGCGCTGGACCCCTCGATGCTCAGCAATGGCTGGGCAAAGCTGGATTTTGGTGCTCAGGGACCCCTGGATGGAATTATAATGTCCGTCGGCATTCTCTGGTTTCTCAGCCTTCTCAACATTGGATCTGTGATAGGACCGTTTGGCAACGGATTGGTTGCGACGGGTTCTAACGCACGCATTGCGTTGGCTTTGTCCCAGAATGGCTTCCTGCCAAAAAGGCTGCAGATGCTGTCATCCTTCGGCGTACCACTCTGGGCATTGGCGCTGAATTTTCTGATCGGCATCCTCTTTCTGCTCACCGTACCCTTTACCACCGTCATTGCCCTAAACGGTGCAGCAATCGTTCTGTCGTTTGCAGTCGGGCCAATCGCTGTCGTTTGCCTGCGCAACCTGCTTCCCGATCACCCACGATCGGTACGGGTGCCGGCGGTGAAACTGGTCGGTATGGCAGCTTTCGCAATCGCCACACTAATTGTCTACTGGAGCGGTTGGGACACGGTCTGGAGACTGGGAATTGCGCTGATCATCGGAATGGTGCTTCTGCTGATCAGGTTTCACGGTCGCCTTGATGAAATGGATGTAACTGAAGCGCTCTGGCTGGTGCCCTACTTCGCAGGCATCGGCCTGATTTCCTACTTAGGTCAGTTCGGTGAAGGCTCGCTGCAACAAATCCCATTTGGATGGGACATCGTGCTGTGCGTGATGTTCTCGATCGTTATCTTTACGCTGGCAGTTCGATCCGCGTTGTCTGCCCGTAAGTTCCAGAGATATATCGCAGAAGAAGAAGTACTGGATCCGACCAAACCTGTCATTGGGTTCTGATCACAACAAAAAAAGGCGGGGTCTATCCCCGCCTTTTCTGATTTGGCTTTCGCTATTAGTGCGCAGTCGCAGAGGGTCCGGCGCTTTCAGTGGCTTTGGCTGCAGCCGCAGCTGCTTCCTCTGCCGCTTCGTCCCATTCAACCGGCTCAGGCTTGCGGATCAACGCACGCTCCAGAACTTCTGAAACGTGTTTGACGGGAATAATCTCAAGCCCTTCCTTCACGTTGTCCGGAATATCCGCGAGGTCTTTCTCGTTCTCTTCCGGGATCAGAACAGTCTTGATGCCACCACGCAGAGCCGCCAACAGCTTCTCTTTCAAGCCACCGATCGGCATTGCATTACCACGCAGCGAAACCTCGCCCGTCATGGCGATATCCTTGCGCACCGGAATACCGGTCAGCACCGAAACGATCGAAGTCACCATTGCCAAACCGGCCGAAGGCCCGTCCTTGGGCGTCGCCCCATCCGGCACGTGCACGTGGATATCCAGCGAGTCGAACTTTGGCGGCTTCACCCCGATCTGAGGCGAGATTGACCGCACATAGGACGATGCCGCATCGATGGATTCCTTCATCACATCGCCCAGCTTACCGGTGGTCTTCATCCGACCCTTACCCGGCAGTTTCAGCGCCTCGATGTGCAGCAGGTCACCACCAACGGAGGTCCACGCCAGACCGGTAACAACACCAACCTGATCGTCCTGCTCGGCAAGACCATAACGGAACTTCGGCACGCCAAGGAAATCACCCAGATTGTCGGGCGTCACAGTGACCTCTTCCGCCTCTTTCTTGATGATCTTGGTCAACGATTTCCGCGCCACTTTGGCGATTTCACGTTCGAGGTTCCGCACGCCCGCCTCGCGGGTATAGGTGCGGATGATCTTCTGCAGCGCTTCATCGGTCAGTTCAAATTCCTTGGCCTTCAGACCATGGTTTTTGACCTGCTTGTCGATCAGGTGCTGTTTGGCGATCTCGCTCTTTTCCTCTTCGGTGTAACCAGCCAGCGGGATGATCTCCATCCGGTCCAGCAGAGGCCCAGGCATGTTGTAGCTGTTCGACGTGGTCAGGAACATCACGTTGGACAGGTCATATTCGACCTCAAGGTAGTGATCCATGAACGTGCTGTTCTGTTCCGGGTCCAACACTTCCAGCATCGCCGAAGCGGGGTCACCACGGAAGTCCTGCCCCATCTTGTCGATCTCGTCGAGCAGGATGAGCGGGTTAGTGGTTTTCGCTTTTTTCAGCGCCTGGATGATCTTACCTGGCATCGAACCGATATAGGTCCGACGGTGACCGCGGATCTCGGATTCATCGCGTACACCACCCAGCGAGATGCGAATGAACTCGCGTCCCGTGGCCTTGGCAACGGATTTACCCAGCGAGGTCTTACCTACGCCCGGAGGGCCGACAAGGCACAGGATCGGGCCTTTCAGCTTTTTCGAACGCTGCTGTACCGCGAGGTACTCAACGATCCGCTCTTTGACCTTCTCGAGACCGTAGTGATCGGCGTCCAGAATGTCCTGCGCACGACCCAGATCCTTTTTGACTCGGGATTTGGTGCCCCAAGGCAGCGACAGTATCCAGTCCAGATAGTTGCGCACAACGGTCGCTTCGGCCGACATGGGTGACATGTTCTTGAGCTTCTTCAGCTCGCCTTCCGCTTTTTCGCGCGCTTCTTTCGACAGCTTGGTCTCGGCGATCTTGGCTTCCAGCTCGGCAACTTCATTGCTGCCATCCTCGCCATCGCCAAGTTCCTTCTGAATGGCCTTCATTTGCTCATTCAGATAGTATTCGCGCTGCGTCTTCTCCATCTGGGATTTGACGCGGGTCTTGATCTTTTTCTCGACTTGCAGAACCGACATTTCGCCCTGCATCAGGCCATAGACTTTCTCAAGCCGCTCGCTGACGCTGAGAGTTTCCAGCAGTTCCTGCTTTTGCTCGACTTCAATGCCCAAGTGACCTGACACCAAGTCTGCCAGCTTGGCAGGTTCGGTGGTTTCACCAACAGCGGTCAGCGCTTCTTCGGGGATGTTCTTACGCACTTTGGCATAGCGCTCGAACTCATCCGCGACAGTGCGCAACAGCGCCTGCGTCGTGGTCACGTCGCCGGGGATTTCTGTCAGGTACTCGGCGCGCGCTTCAAAGAAGTCGTCATTTTCGAGAAACTCGGTGATCTGCACACGTGCTTGCCCTTCGACCAGCACCTTTACGGTGCCATCGGGCAATTTCAGCAGTTGCAGTACATTGGCCAGTACGCCCGAACGATAGATGCCGTCGATTTCAGGGTCATCAACACCGGGGTCAATCTGACTGGACAACAGAATCTGCTTGTCATCCTGCATGACCTCTTCCAGCGCGCGGACCGATTTATCGCGACCGACGAAAAGCGGCACGATCATATGCGGGAAAACCACGATATCGCGCAGCGGCAGTACTGGGTAAGAGGAATTCAGAGGCTCTTGCATGCTCAATCCTTATCATTGGCAAGACGGCACCGGTCCCTGATTCAGGCAACCTTTGGCCATCTCCTGTCTTGGACGATAAAGGTGGGGCACTTAGTGGCCCATTTCAACCTCACCGCCGTGTGTCGTGATTCAGAATGACCCGAGGTCTCAGGGACTGCAAGGCATGCAATGGATATATCCACCGAAATTAATGAAGTACCCGCCATATGCGCCTTAAATCGGCTCGATATCGCCCTGCTCTCGCTGCGCGTGGAAATCTGACCGCCAGCTGTCAAATGTGCCCGCCGCGATCGCATCGCGCATTCCCTGCATTATCTCTTGGAAATAGTGCAGGTTGTGCCACGTCAGCAGCATGCCCGAAATCATCTCATTCGCCCGAAAGACGTGATGCAGATAGGCGCGCGAGTAATTTGAGCAGGCCGGGCAAGAACAAGCCTCATCCAAGGGACGCGGGTCATCGGCGTGACGGGCATTCTTGATATTGACCACACCGCGGCGGGTAAAGACCTGTCCGGTACGGCCAGATCGGGACGGCAGCACACAATCCATCATATCGATACCGCGCGCAACAGCGCCCACGATATCGTCGGGTTTACCGACCCCCATCAGATATCGTGGCTTATCTTCCGGCAGGAAACCGGGTGCATAATCGAGACACGAGAACATGGCTTCCTGCCCTTCGCCCACAGCCAAGCCCCCAACCGCGTATCCTTCAAAACCGATGCTTTTCAGGGCTTCAGCGCTTTCTTCGCGTAAATCGCTTTCAAGACCGCCCTGCATGATTCCAAACAGTGCATGACCCGGTCGATCACCAAATGCTTCGCGCGACCGCTCAGCCCACCGCATCGACAAACGCATGGATTCAGCGATGCGTTCACGATCTGCAGGCAGCGCCGGACATTCGTCAAAACACATTACAATGTCCGAGCCCAAAAGCCGCTGAATTTCCATTGAGCGTTCGGGCGTCAATTCATGCTTTGACCCATCGATATGAGATTTGAAGGTCACGCCCTTTTCGGTGAGTTTTCGCAAGCCAGCCAGCGACATGACCTGAAACCCGCCCGAGTCCGTCAGGATGGGGCGTTCCCAATTCATGAATTTGTGCAGCCCGCCAAGACGGTCGATCCGTTCGGCCGTTGGGCGCAACATCAGATGATAGGTGTTGCCCAGCAGAATATCTGCCCCTGTGGCTCGCACGCTTTCAGGCATCATCGCCTTTACCGTGGCAGCGGTCCCCACTGGCATAAAGGCCGGAGTGCGCACTTCGCCTCTTGGCGTTTGAATCACGCCGGTACGGGCCTTTCCGTCTGTGGCCTTCAGTTCGAATGAAAACTGCTGTGTCATATGCACGCCTCGGGTCGCTGAACCGGGCAGGCTTTGCCCGATCTATACAGCCATTGCAACCCGTCAGGGCAGCGAGGCCACTCTCTCGGTGAAAAGACGAACGACGCCTGCCCCATCCACGTCTTTACAGACTCGTACTGGCGGGCGCGATGGATGAGGTTGCGTCGCTCCAAACTCTTCCCCATCAAGGACGACCTGCAGGCCTGTTTCCACTGTATCGAACATGGGCTCGTGTGAGCAGGCGATGACAGCCGTTGAATCATGCAGGCCACAACCTTCGAGACCGCCGATATCCCTATAAAACTGAAGATAAAAACGCGATATATCTCGCAGAAAACTACCCATATCGGGCGAAGATTGAGCAAGCGCTTCAAAATCTGCGGTCTCGTAGAGGGTTTTGAGCGTTACATCCAAGCCTACCAGAACCGTTTCGGGTGGGTTGGAAAAGACCTCATCAGCCGCTTTCGCATCATGATAGATGTTCGCTTCGGCATGCGCCGTGATATTACCCGGACAATAAACAGCTCCACCCATGATGACCAGTCGACGGATGTTTCCGGCAAACCCCGGATCCAGCTGCATCGCATCAGCGATATTGGTCAGGGGGCCAACGGCGCAAACAACCAACTCGTCTTTGTGCCGCTGCGCCATCTCAACAAGGAATTCGGCGGCATTCAGGTGGTGGTTCTCACCTACTTGCGGAATATCGGTCAGATCGCCAAAGCCCTCGGGTCCGTGAACATGCTCGGACGGGCTATGACTCTCAGCATGACGAGCGACGGACGCCCCTTCGGCCACGGGAATACTCAGCCCCAGTTTATCCGCCAGAAAACGGGCGTTTCTGCTGGACTGATGGACATGAGTGTTGCCGAACACAGTGGTCAGACCAATCAGGTCAATTTCTGGAGCTGCAGCAGCATATGCGATGGCCATCGCATCGTCGATGCCGGGATCAGTGTCGATAATCAGTTTCATCCCGCCCCGATAGCGCAACCAGATCGGGATGCAAAGCGGTCACAAACAACAAATTCCCCACTACTTTACCGATTTCACGCATAT
Source organism: Ruegeria arenilitoris (assembly GCF_013030265.1). Lineage (GTDB taxonomy): Bacteria > Pseudomonadota > Alphaproteobacteria > Rhodobacterales > Rhodobacteraceae > Ruegeria > Ruegeria arenilitoris_E. The sequence goes on along the minus strand of NZ_WPZQ01000004.1, from coordinate 342,840 downwards.
GATTCCGGTCGCATTCCATCCATACCAGAGTTGAAAATTCACGACTCAATCCCCAGATGTATACCGTCGTACACAATAAACGAGGACAGATATGACAGAAGACCAGATTATCGGACTGCTCACATCAAACATAATTTACCTTCTGGCGGCAGTGCTGATCATCATTGTCGTCCTGAAAGGCATCAAAATCGTTCCGCAATCCGAAAAATATGTGGTCGAACGGTTCGGGCGACTGCATTCGGTGCTTGGCCCGGGCATTAACTTTATTGTTCCATTTCTGGATGTTGCGCGTCACAAGATATCCATTCTGGAACGCCAGTTGCCGAATGCTACACAGGACGCAATCACCAAGGACAACGTTCTGGTACAGATCGATACATCGGTCTTCTACCGCATTCTTGAGCCGGAAAAGACAGTTTACCGCATTCGTGACGTAGACGGCGCTATCGCGACCACCGTGGCAGGTATTGTACGTGCCGAAATTGGTAAGATGGACCTCGACGAAGTTCAGTCGAACCGTGCGCAGTTGATTACCCGCATTCAAGAAAGCGTGGAAACCGCAGTCGATGACTGGGGGATCGAAGTCACCCGTGCCGAGATTCTGGACGTGAACCTGGACCAGGCAACTCGTGACGCAATGCTACAGCAGCTGAATGCAGAACGTGCCCGTCGTGCGCAGGTTACCGAAGCAGAAGGTCAGAAACGCGCAGTCGAGCTTCATGCCGATGCCGAGCTTTATGCGGCCGAACAAACCGCCAAGGCCCGCCGTATTCAGGCCGAAGCCGAAGCTTATGCAACCGGTGTTGTGGCCAAGGCCATTCAGGATAATGGCATCGAGGCTGCGCAATATCAGGTAGCATTGAAACAGGTTGAATCGCTGAACGCATTGGGTAACGGCACCGGCAAACAAACCATCGTTGTTCCTGCGAATGCACTTGAAGCGTTTGGTGACGCCTTCAAAATGCTGAAAGGAGGCAAATGATGGCTGATCCCTTCTGGCTAACCTGGTGGCTCTGGTTGGCCGGAGCTCTCGCAGTCGGTATTCTTGAGGTCATTCTGCCCGGGTTCATCTTTTTGGGCTTTGCAATCGGGGCGGCCATCACAGGGATACTGCTGATCATCCCTGGGGTTACACCATCGCTCCCGATTTTGCTGTTGATCTTCGCAGTGCTGTCGCTGGTCGCGTGGTTGGTATTGCGCCGCATGTTCGCCCTACCGCATGGACAGGTGAAAACCTTCAACCACGACATTAACGACTAAATTGCTTTGGCGCCCGGTTTCGGGCGCCATTGCCCCTCTGGACGCTGCCTAAGGCTTTCCCTATATAAATTCTCAGGTAACAGACCCGAGGCTTCAATGACCCACCCAAGTGAACATCTTGAAGGTACGCCGCTGATTGCGCCTTCATCCGTGGAACACCCACTGTATGATCCAGTGGTCGAGGCTTGCAGAACAGTGTTTGACCCGGAAATTCCGGTAAACATCTATGATCTGGGTTTGATCTATACGATTGATATTGCCGAAGATAATGCCGTCAAAGTCATCATGACGCTAACCGCTCCGGGTTGTCCGGTTGCGGGCGACATGCCCGGTTGGATCGTCGAGGCGATCGAGCCAGTAGCAGGTGTAAAGGAAGTCGACGTTGAACTGACCTGGGAACCACCCTGGGGAATGGAAATGATGTCGGACGAAGCCCGCCTCGAGCTTGGCTTCATGTAGGATACGCATTTATCCACAAAAAACAGGCCCTTGTCATAAAACGGTAATCTGTGCGTTACCGTTTCTTGGGATTTCTGTCACATAGAAATCGGACAACTTAACTGCACCGCCTGAGCAAGTATCTCGTCCGCGACGGGCAATCGGTCCTGACGCACATGTCGTTGATACGTAAGCAGAGTTTATTTGGTGCGTGGGCTCAGTGACCGCTTGCTATCCCCCTGGAAGGCGAGCCCGGAATTCAGGACCGCTCTTGCCCGAGAGCGGTCCTTTTTTTGACCCTAGCCAGCAGTCGCGCGATATCATTTTATCCCGCAAGTCTCCTTGATTTCAGCAGAACGTTCGTCGAGCTTTTTGACGTAATCCCCTGATAACATTTCCAGTCTCTTGTTTTCAGTACCGGAAACCAATCCCAGCAATGCACCGGCAGGCGTAATCGCAAAAACGCTTTCAGCCTGCTGATCCTCAGCATGTTTCTTTTCCGCTGCGATCGCACGCAGGTCACCTTCTGCCGTGGCGCAATTGACGGGATGGGTCTTCTCGGCACCTGTTGCCGATGCGGTGCTGGCCATTCCAATCAATGCCAGGCACGACAGTCCTGCCAATGCACGCGCCACCTGTGTCACTACTTTTTGTTCCATCTCTAAAACCGCCTCTTCTTCGACAAACTGCCTTCAAAATATCGCCTCCACGAAAGAAGCTTAAAGCCACGCTAATGTGACACGTGACGTTGATGCAAGAAAAGGAATTCGATCACATACTAAGAAAGTTAAGCCAACTTGAATGCTCTCTCTTGAGCCCGACCGGTGTCAGACTTAAATTGGATACAACGCGCGACAACGGAGACCACTATGTTCGGCATTCCCGGCAAACAAGCCGTGACCATAACGCCAAAGGCTGCAGAGCAGATTGTTCGCCTGATGACATCAGGTGGGCATGCCGGGTTGCGCATTGGCGTCAAGAAGGGCGGATGCGCAGGCATGGAATACACCATGGACTACGTAGATGAGGCCGATCCGAACGACGAAGTGGTCGAACAGGATGGCGCAAAGGTCATGATTGCCCCGATGGCGCAAATGTTCCTGTTCGGGACCGAAATCGACTACGAGGTTTCCCTGCTGGAGTCCGGGTTCAAGTTCAAGAATCCGAATGTCGTCGACGCATGTGGCTGCGGTGAATCCATCAAATTCGACGAAAACCTGGCTGTTCAGCGCTAAGCGTTTTCCTGCAGATGGACATAGGTTTCATTGAACCGGCGGGTCAGGTGTTCTCCGGCGCTGATCGACCTGTCGGAACCCGGTGGGGCTACGTTGGTGTCATAAGATGGGTTAAAGAACAGCGGCACAGATATGCGTTCTTCCTGCCCGCCCCTGACCCGATGTAACGTTGCCTTGACCTGCCCGGCCGTCCAGAACTCAAGCATCTCACCAAAGTTGATCACAAAAGTTCCCGGCGCGGCATTCACGCCTTCCCATGTGCCATTTGGCATTTGAACTTCGAGGCCAGAGTTTCCGTCGGTCGCCAATAATGTCAGGCAGCCATAGTCTGTATGTGCAGCAATCCCAAAGTCTTTTTCTCCTGCCCAATCAGGGCGTTCCGGATAAAAGTTGCCACGCAACAAAGCCATCGGAGTGTCAAAAGCGGTATCGAAGCTTGCCGCGTCACGCCCCAGAGAAACAGCGATCGCCCGGAGAACTCGCATCGCAACACCACATGCATCGGCATAATAGCTTTGAACAGTCTCCCGAAACTCCGACAGACCATCTGGCCAGAGATTAGGTGCATAGACGCTCAAACCACTGCCGGTATAGCGATTGCCTGGGGGTAACTCGTACCCACAATCGAACACCTCTTTGTAGTCGGGGTTTGCATTTGGATCGACCTGTTCAGATTGTGGCGCACCCCACCCTCGGTTCGCCCCGGTGCGTGCCATATCTACGCTTCGTTTGAACGTTTCTGGCATGCGGAAAAAATTTCGATAGGCATCAATTAGCTGACCGATCCTTTCGGCATCCAGCCCGGTATTTTTAATGGTCAGAAAACCAACTTCGCTTACTGCAGTTGCCAATCGGTTCAGTTCTACCGGATCGCGCAAATCCAGTTTTTTGAGGTCAAGATTATCGATCATTCTGCTCTTACCTTTTGCGCGGGCAAACTGCCGTTTAGACATTCCTTTCGCAAGCGGAATTGTCAGCACCCGCGCACGATGTTAACTGGCTTAAAGACATTAAAAAGATCAGGGAGATACCGACATGCGGCGCAAACTGGCGGCAGGCAACTGGAAGATGAACGGCACCGGACCTGCGCTGGCCGAGTTGGAATCACTGGCTCATACATTTCCGGATCCGTCCGTAGACATCCTGATCTGCCCTCCGGCCACTTTGCTGCACCGGGCCTCTCAAACGGTTCACCATACTGGAATCGCTGTCGGCGGACAGGATTGTCACGCAGCCACCTCTGGTGCGCATACAGGCGATCTAAGTGCTGAAATGTTGAAAGATACAGGTGCCAACTCGGTCATTCTCGGTCACTCTGAACGTCGTGAAGATCACGGTGAGCAAAACGAAGATGTTCGGGCCAAAGCACGCACGGCAATGGATGCAGGCCTGACTACAATTATTTGCGTTGGGGAAAGCCTTGAGCAACGTGAGGCGGCGAACACGCTGGATATTATCGGCGGTCAGATGTCCGGTTCAATTCCGGATCAGTCGACTGGCGAAAACCTCGTGGTGGCTTACGAGCCGATCTGGGCAATCGGCACCGGCAAAGTTCCTACGCTGGAAGAAATCGGTGAGGTTCACGACTTCATGCGTGCGCGATTGGAGCGCCGCTTTGGTGAGGGCGTGGGTCGCTCTGTCCGGCTTCTCTACGGTGGCTCGGTTAAACCCTCCAACGCGGCCGAGATCTTTGGTGTATCAAATGTTGATGGCGCACTGGTTGGTGGTGCGAGCCTGAAGGCAGAGGATTTCTCGGGCATCATTCGCGCACTCGAAGGCGCGTAACCGCTTCAAGGATCGAACGGCCTTATTCAGCTATATCTTCTGCCCATAACTCGGGCTTCTCGTCGATGAAGCGCCGCATCAAGGCAATGCAATCAGGATCTTCCGCCAGGATGACCTCAACCCCGCGCTGACGCAGAAACTCTTCATTGCCCCCGAAATTCACAGTGTCACCGATGACTACTCGCGGAATACCAAACTGAACGATGGTACCTGCGCACATCATGCAAGGTGACAGCGAAGTATAAAGCACGGTGTCGCGATAGCTTTTTTGCCGCCCGGCCTTGCGCAGGGCATCCATCTCACCATGAGCGATAGGATCGCCCTTCTGCACACGTTGATTGCGGCCCTGCGCAACCACCTGCCCTGCACGCGCAAGAACAGAACCGATCGGGCAACCACCTTCGTCAAAACCAGCTTTGGCTTCTTCATAGGCAATTCGCAGCATTTGTGCGTCAGTTTCGTTCAGCATGAGTGGTACGGCTCCAATGGCTTTCAGTGCAGCCTGCCGAATACCCGCTCAGCGGTCAACGGCAGGTTGCATCAGACATCAGGCCAGCTTCATCGTGATCAACCCCACCACGATCAAGACAGCCGCCAAAATGCGCATTGGCGTCAACGCTTCACCCAAAAGCATCACACCCACGAGGAATGCACCAACCGCGCCGATCCCGGTCCAGATCACATAGGCCGTCCCAAGCGGCAGCGTGCGCATCGACAAAGCCAATAAGCCAAAAGACCCCACCATTGAAACACCCATGATAGCGGTGGGCCACAAACGTGTGAAACCCGCCGACTGCTTCATGGCTACAGCCCAAACGATTTCGAGCAGACCTGCAAAAAGAAGATAAATCCAAGGCATGAAGAGACCTCAAATCAGCTCGGGTCGTCCCGAATGATATCCCGTGATGGGGAGGTCGTCCTCTGCTCTTCAGTTATAAACAGAAACCGAAATTGCAAGGTCAGCAAGCGACAAAGCTTTGCGAAACCCGAGACTATTACGTCCTGATACCAAGGAACATTGGGGCCCCAAAGTAGCCGTCATCAATCAATCTTGGACGAACACAATATTTTGATGTTAGACACCCAAAAAGTTTGAGTCTGAACCCCGCAAGGCGCGGAAAACAGGCCGTTTTGAAGAATGAGATCATAAGAGGCTCAGAGCATGTCGCGTCAGAAGTTCTGCGTTGTCTGCATGAAGTGGGGTACGATGTATGGCAACGAATATGTCAACATGCTCCATCGTGCGGTCAGCGATCATCTGCAGGTCGATCACGACTTCATTTGTATAACCGACAATTTCGAAGGTCTGGATTCGGGGATCAAATGCCGCCCCCTCGACTTCCCTCAGATGGCCCAGTCCAATTGGGAATATGGCAAGTTTCCAAAGGTCCTCATGTTCGACAGACGTATCGTCGAAGGATATGATGCAGCGCTGTTTCTGGATCTCGACATCATGGTGACAGGCGATCTGACACCATTGTTGAAAATAGTTCGGGATAAGGGCGGTCTGTACCTGATGCCCAAGTTCCGCGGTTTGCTCTGGCGCATGATCCCGGCTGCATTCTGGGATCTGGTTCCGGGGTTCATGAATCAGGTTACACGGGGGAATTCCTCGGTCGTTGGTTTCGTTCCTTCCGAGCAATTCCATTTGTACGATGATTTCGATGCAGCAAAGCATCATAACGAATATGGGAATGACCAGAACTACGTGTCCAAACTGGCTTACAAGCGCAAGTGCTATCCCAAGAATTGGTGCATCGGGCTTGTCCATCTGGTGCCCTATTGGCCTTTTGGCCTGATTTTTAAGACCTATCGCAAACTTCCAGACCGGCCGAAGATCGTGATCTTTCATGGCCGGCCAAACCCCGATGAGCTGGTGAATGACGATATCGGCTATTGGAGTATCGGGCGGCGGCACGCCTACGGTGGTATCGGCTGGGTGGCCGATTATCTGCAAAAATATGGCAGCTGATCTTTCAAACAGTCAGGGCCGGTTTTAAACCGGCCCTGAATACGGAACGTGATTTCCTAGTTTGTCACTATTTCCGGCCCCATGAACGTGTTCGGCAAGAATGTCGAAAGCCATGGGATGTAGGTGACCATGATCAGGAAGACGAACAGTACAGCCAGGAAGGGCAGCGCGGCCTTGACGACGCGCATCATTGGCATCCCGGCAACGCCCGAGGTCACGAACAAGTTCAATCCAACCGGAGGTGTGATCATCCCGATCTCCATGTTCACCACCATAATGATACCCAGATGGATCGGATCAATATTCAGTTCGATTGCGATCGGGAAAACCAGCGGTGCGACGATGACCAGCAGGCCTGAAGGCTCCATAAACTGACCACCGATCAACAGGATCACGTTGACCACAATCAGGAACGTGATCGGCCCAAGCCCTGCAGACAACATCGCCTCAGCGATATGTTGCGGCACCTGTTCATCCGTCAAAACGTGCTTGAGGATGAGCGCGTTGGCGATGACGAACAACAGCGTCACGGTCAATTTTCCGGCTTCAAACAGCGTATGTTTGGTATCGGGATGGAAGAATGCAGTGATCAGCGCATATGGTTTCTTCAGCAGCGAAAGGTTCTGTGTCCCTTCTGCTGTGCTGAGCGGCCCCATGTCCTTGTAGACGAAGCTTGCGATGAAGAATGCATACACCGCTGCAACAGCAGCAGCCTCAGTTGGGGTAAAGATACCCCCATAGATCCCGCCAAGAATGATCACGATCAGGAACAGGCCCCAGCCGGCCTCGCGTGCCGAAACAAAGATCTCACCCCAGCCCTTCCAATCTCCCTTTGGCAGGTCCTTGACCTTGGCCATGACGTAGATGGTGACCATCAACATAAGACCAGCCAGTAATCCCGGGATGACACCAGCCAGGAACATCCGGCCAACCGAAACTTCGACAGCAGCGGCATAGACCACCATCACAATGGACGGAGGGATCAGAATCCCGAGTGTGCCCGCGTTACAGATCACGCCAGCAGCGAATTCCTTGGAATAACCTACCTGCCGCATCCCGGCGATCACGATGGATCCGATGGCAACAACTGTCGCCGGGGACGAACCGGACAGTGCAGCAAACAGCATACAGGCAAACACACCCGCAATTGCCAGACCACCGGGCAAATGCCCCACGCAGGCAATCGAGAACCTGATGATCCTGCGGGCCACACCACCGGTCGTCATGAAAGACGACGCCAGGATGAAGAACGGGATAGCCAGCAGCGTAAAGTGTCCCTCAAACGCCTCAAACAGAGTACCGGCGACCGATGCCAGTGAACTGTCGGAATACATCAGCAGAAACAGGGTCGAGCTGAGACCCAGTGCAACCGCGATCGGAACACCGATCAGCAGCAGGCCGATGACCATGGAGAATAGAATTACAACGTCCATTAGTCATGCTCTCCTTGCTGAGCCCGGACCTCTTCGATCTCGTCTTCAACTTCATGGCTTGCGACAAGGCGATCCGTTTCTCCGCGCCAGATCTGAACAGCGACCTGCGCAAAACGAATGACCAGCAACAACATCGACAGGGGAAGAACGAGATAAGGCATCACTTTGGGCAGTTTCTCGTAGTATTCCCCATAATTGATGAGGTCTTCGAGAAAGCGCAGCGGAGCGATCATCGGAATGTCATCGACTTCATAAAAGCTCTGACTGCGCGCGCCGGTGTCGAACCCTGTCGGGAACCATCTGCCCGATGTAGGTGGCAGGTCGGCGAAAACCGCCCAATAGTCATAAGTTCCTTTGAGCATCAGAAGCGAAAATGCCAAACAACATGCAACCGCCACCAGCGCCATTATCCGGCGAGGCGCAGGTGCCAGCATGTTCAGGATTGCGTCCACACCCAGATGAGCGTGCTTCTTGACCGCATAGGATGCCCCCAGCAGCACAAGCCACCCAAAGGTGAATACGGTCAGTTCCAGTGCCCAGAGAATGTTGGAATTAAAGACGAACCGCGCAATCACGTTGGCAAATGTGATGACCGTCATCAGGCCAAGTAGCAACGCGATCAGGGTTTCTTCGATTTGGTCGACCAGCCCCGATGGGCCGGATTTCGCACCAGACATCTCATTGTCCCCATATTTTTATGATGAGAGTGGAATGCGGCGGGCCTGTATCGGCCCGCCTGACCTGCGCGTCCACAACTCCCCAGTCCCTGGACGGCGCGGTCTTGAACCGGGATTAGAACCCGGCGTTGATTGCCTGTGCAGCGTCAATCTTGTCCTGACCTACATCATCGGCAAATTTGTCCCAGACAGGCTTCATCGCATCGACCCACGCCTGACGCTGTTCTGGGTTCAGCTCGCGGATGATGGCACCCGTGTCGGTGATCGATGCCTTGGCGGCTTCGTTCACGGCAAAGGCTTCTTTGTTCCGCTGTTCCGTGACTTCAGAAAGGATTGTCAGGAACTGATCACGCACTTCTGGATCCAGGCTGTCCAGCCAGTCCACAGATGTCACGACCAGATAATCGATGATGCCGTGGTTGGTTTCCGTAATGCCGTCCTGCACTTCGAAGAACTTCTTGCCGTAGATGTTCGACCAGGTGTTCTCCTGCCCGTCCACAACGCCCTGCTGCAGCGCGCCGTAAACTTCCGAGAACGCCATTTTCTGGGGGCTACCGCCGATGGCTTCCATCTGAGCAACCAGAACATCCGAAGACTGAACGCGGAATTTCAGGCCATCCGCATCCGAGGGGTCAACCAGAGGCTTGTTGGCCGACATCTGCTTCATGCCGTTGTGCCAGAAAGCCAGACCTTGCAGGCCGCGGCGCTGCATGCTGTCTTTCATCGCCTGACCATCTGCCGATGCCTGGAACGCATCAACAGCTTCGATGTTCTTGAACATGAAGGGCAGATCGAACAGACGGAATTGCTTGGTGAATTTCTCGAACTTGGACAGCGAAGGCGCCGCCAGTTGTACGTCGCCCTGCAGCATCGCTTCGAGGACTTTGTCGTCGTTATAAAGTGTGGAGTTCGGATAGACCTCCATGCACATCACGCCGTTCATCTCATCGTTGACGCGCTGTTCCAGCAGCGAAGCAGCGATACCTTTGGGGTGTTTGTCAGTGTTGGTAACATGCGCAAACTTGACGACAATCTCACCGTCATCACAGGCCGCCATGCCCGCCGTTGCAGTTACAGACAGCGCAAGTGCGGTTGCAGCCGTTGTCAGGAACTTCATTCGTTTTTCCTCCCGGACTTCCTTGAAACTTCTTTTGGACACTGGATCAGCGTCGCATGACGCGAAGTGAAACGAATCGGGAGTTATCGCTCAACTTTTTGATTCAACTATGTCGAACTTGATTTAAGTTGTTATTTATCAATGCACTAGGGGATGCACCCGAACGGGAAAGACTGATAGCGCTGTAGGCATGTGCGAAATCCCGCACACCACAATCAAGATTTGTGCGGAATTTCGCACAACCTCGAATCACATCCGCGAATCGAACCGTGAATTTTTCATTGCTCCAAACGCAGGTCGGGTAGCTTACCCCACCTAACCTTATGAAAATATGTATTAAGGATATAGGAACAGTGCGGTTACCGGCGATAGTCTTCCGGCCGAATCTGGTAACGCGCTAATTTGTCGTAAAAGGTCTTACGCGGCAGTTTCAGCGCTTTGGCAGCCTCAGACGCCTTACCATTGTGACGCCCAAGCGCCGCAATCAGAAGAGAACGTTCAACCCGTGCCATCTGTTCGTTCAGCCCCAGATCAGCAGCTTGGGTAACCTCCTCAGGCATTCCCAGCACAAACCGCATTGCTGCCGACATCAGTGATCTTGCATTGCCCGGCCAATCACTCGCCATGAGGGATGCCATGTGTTCAGAACTGACCTCGGGTTCTGCGATGCCAGCTTGTTCAGCGGCCTGAGCCACGTAATGGCGAAAGATCACCGGTATGTCTTCGGGACGTTCCGCCAATGACGGGATGCGCACGCGCATGACATCAAGACGATAAAAAAGGTCGGCGAGGAACCCGCCCTGCGATGACAGTTCTGCCAGATCTGCGGTCGTACCGGCGACAATCCTTACCCCGGCACCCTGCTCTATCAATTCCAGCGCTGCATATTGCGTGGCTTCCGGCATTGCGGAAACTTCATCAAGAAACAAAGAGCCACCCGCTGCATCTTCGCAAACGCGCAGGAGGTCTTCGGCCAACAATCCTGCTGCTGGGCGTTTGACAAACGGGCCTTGTCCACGCGGAGACATCAGGTGCACCACTTCGGCAACCTTGGAAATGCCGCTGCCCGGTGGCCCTGTCACAAGAACCTCTGCGCCTGTTGGCGCGACGCTTCTAACTCGATCTCGAAGTGCTTCGGCCTGAGCAGACAGTCCAAATAGCAAACGCGCAGCAGGATCTCCGCGCTCCAGCTCACTTTTCAACGCGCGCTGCTCCAGAATCGCGGTTCGGCTGGCAAACGCGCGTTCCAACACTGCCAAGAGATCTGCTGCGGCACAGGGCTTTTCCAGAAAGTCAAAAGCACCCTGTCCCATTGCCTGAACGGCCATCGGGATATCCCCTTCACCCGTCAGAAGGATGACTGGCAGATCCGGATCGATCTCTCGGGTATAAGATAGCAGGTGAAACCCATCCCGCCCCGGCATCCTGATGTCCGAGACAACTACGCCGGCAAAATCCGGGCGGATGTGATCCTTGGCTGCTACGAATGAACCTGCAGCAACAGGGTGATAATCTGCAAGCTCCAGAGTTTGCGACAATGCTTCTCGAACTGCCGCATCATCGTCGACCAAAAGCACCTTTTTGATCATGCGGCCTTGTCCTCTTTGAAATATTCAAGCTCGACCGTGAAAATCGCGCCGGAACTTGCATTCGTACCACGAATGTTTCCGCCAAAGCTTTGGACAAGGCCATAGGAAATCGACAAGCCAAGCCCCATTCCTTCGGAAGAACCTACCGCCTTGGTGGTATAGAATGGCTCAAAAAGCTTCTCTGGCTCTTCGATACCTGGACCAATGTCCCGAACAGTGACCGCCAGCCGTTCTCCGTTGTCTATGGCGATGCGAATAAGACGCTCTTCCTGATTACTCATCGCGTCAGCCGCATTGTTGATCAGGTTCACGAATACCTGCACCAACCTCACCTCCCCGCCCCAAGCGTAGACGGGCTTGGTATTGGGGCGCCAGTCCAGTGTGACCCCATCAGCATGCAAACGGGGCTCGGTGAGCTCCACTGCGGTTCTGATAACCTGCACCAGATCCACCTTGCCCATTGGTTCGCTTTCATTGCGCGCAAATGCGCGAAGGTTTTTGATGATCCGCGCCATACGGGCGGCCATTTCCGAAATTCGCCCCAGATTCTCGGTGGCTTTTTCACTCTTTCCTCGCGTTAGAAATGCAGCGCCGTTGTCAGCGAATTGCTGAATGGCCATAAGCGGTTGGTTTAGCTCGTGACTGATACCCGCCGACATCTGGCCCAGTGCATTTAACTTACCTGCTTGCACAAGATCAGCCTGCGCTCGCTTCAGCGCGGCTTCCGCTTCCTGACGCTCGGCCACTTCACGCCTGAGTGCGACGTTTGCTGCTGTCAAAGCTCGCGTTCTCTGCGCAACGCGGCTCTCCAAAACTGCATTGGCATCCGCAAGAGTACGCCTCCGCTCGGTCGCAAGGAAAAGCAGCGCACCGAATGCCAGAAAGATCGCTGCCACGGCAGCTGCCTGCAGTGCGGCCAATCGCCGTGCGGGCGCGATATCCATCAGCACTTCACCTGTCATCCCGATCACTGGCAAATCACGGGTCAGGTGCAATGCGCGTACCGGCAGGTACGGTCCCCACCCAATGCTCCAAATCTCGTGCGGCCCAATCCTGCTCGAGGCGAAGCTCCCCGCTTCTGCATGTGGCGGCGTGATCCCTACCTGCCCGTCAAATCTCTGCCAGAACAAAAGCTCGGATCGGTTGGAAATGAACACCAGGCCGCTTCGGTCAATGAAGAACACAGCCTCAGTACTGCCGCGCCACGTACGTTCGACGTCTTCGATGTCTGCGATGATCATAACGGAACCGACGACCTGACCATCAGGACCAAAAGCAGGCGCAGCATATGAGAATATGCGGTTTCCAATACCCGAGAGCACACCATGCGAGCTTCCCAATGCCCCGTGCATTGCACGCTCGAATGCAGGTTGGCCCTTCACATTTCCCTGAACAACATCATGAGCGGCGGCCAGAACCTGCCCATCACGATCGGCATAGATGACGTCGATGGCCGCGGTTTTGTCAGCCACTTCAAGCAACAACTCCCGTGCGGCAAATTTATCCGCTGGATTATCAAGCTGTTTAAGGGCCGGATGATCCGACATCAGGACCGCAAGTTCCTGATACACCTGCAGCTGGGAACTCAACCCGTCCGATGCCAGCGCAAGATCCGCCTCGGCCTTTTCGCTGAGTTGAGTGAGCGCTTGACGGTAGCCATAGGACCAGACCATCGCTGATAACAGTGCGACGGCGAACAAGTACCCGACAATGATCCAAAACCTGTGCATGACATAGGGTCTTGCATTCGCTGCGCCCCATGGCAAGTCTGCGCCGCATGAAGACACTCTCCCAATCCCCGACTGATCCTGAATTTGTGCAGAACCCCTACCCGTTCTACGACCGGGCCCGCGGCTATGGCGATCTTGTCTATTGGGATGAATACGAAATGCCCGCGGCCGTTTCGCACGAGGCGGTTCAGTCTCTGTTTCGGGATCGCAGGTTTGGACGTGAGGTTCCAGCGGAACTGGAGGTTGAAGGTCCCGCTCACCTCGCCCCTTGGTTACTGGTCGAAAAGCACTCTTTGCTGGAGGCTGAGCCGCCCCGCCATACAAGGTTGCGCTCATTGGTACTTCGGGCATTTACTTCACGGGCAATAGCGGCCCTTGCGCCCGGAATCGAAGATCTTTGCCACGAATTGATCGACACGTTCCCACAAGAACCATTCGACCTGCTGGACGCTTATTGCATACAAGTTCCGGTCATCACCATCTGTCGATTGCTGGGTGTGCCGGAAGAGATGTCTCCGCATCTGCTGCGGTGGTCGCATGACATGGTGGCAATGTATCAGGCTAGCAGAACGGGCCAGACCGAGGATGTAGCAGCGCAGTCCTCACAGGAATTCACGGATTTCCTTGATGAGTACATCGGGAAACGTCGAACCGAACCGCGCGATGATCTGATAACTCGCCTGATTGCAGCCGAAGAAGATGGTGAGAAGCTCTCGCGTGATGAACTGATTGCAACCTGCATCCTGCTGCTCAATGCCGGACATGAGGCAACGGTCCACTCGTTGGGAAATGGTGTCAAAACGCTGCTGGAAACCGGGGCGGGTGCAGAGTCTTTGATGCCAGACACGATCGATAACACCATTGAGGAAATCCTGAGAATTGACCCACCGCTTCATATGTTCACGCGCTATGCATATGAGGATGTGGAACTTTACGGGCACCGGTTCTCTCGCGGTGATCAGGTCGCCTTGTTATTGGGCGCTGCAAATCGCGATCCTTCGATCTGGAACGATCCGGATAAATTTGATCCGACACGCTCGATAAAGACCAACACCAGCTTTGGCGGTGGTCTTCACTTTTGCGTCGGCGCACCACTCGCCCGTCTAGAGATGCGTATTGCGCTGCCAATCCTGTTTGAGCGTTGCCCTGGCCTTCGCTTGGCCGAGGCACCTGAGTATTCCAACAGCTATCACTTTCATGGGCTGACAAAACTGATGGTTCAGATCTGACTTCAGATATCCCCTGATGTTTTGATTGTCTGCGGATCGGGGTTCAGGATTCGGTCAGCGCATTCAAGGGCAGCATCGTAGTGGATTTGATTTCTTCCATGGAAAGCAATGCCGTCACATTGTGCACGCGCACTTCTGAGATCAGTGTCTGGTAGAATGCGTCATAAGCACGGGCGTTCTTCACACGTACTTTCAGGATGTAATCAATGTCACCGGCAAGCCTGTGTGCCTCCTGAACTTCGGGTCGGTCACGCAGCGCTTTCAAGAAACGCCGTTGCCACTCCGCTTCGTGTTCAGAAGTTCTGATCAGAACAAAGAACGTCGCCTCAAAACCCAGCGCCTCTGCATCCAAAAGCACGGTCTGCTGACCGATGACACCGGCCCCCTTCAACTTGCGAATTCGATTCCAGACCGGCGTCTTGGAACTGCCAACTCTGGCCGCAATCTCATCCAACGACTGACTGGCGTCGCGCTGCAACTCGGCCAGAATTTTCCGATCCGTGTCGTCTATTCGCACTGACATCCCAATTTTCCTTCCAATTCAAAACTCGCGTCCCGCTTTACACCGCATACAGAACGTATGTCCTTATTTGTGCGGATATATGGCGCATGACCGGGAATATTTCCTATATTGCAGGTCAAGTCAAACAAACGCCAAGGCACTCCAATGCAGGTTACGCAGACACAAGGGCACGCAGGTCACGTCGATTTCGTCGGCGCAGGCCCCGGTGATCCCGAATTGCTGACCCTCAAAGCGCTGACCGCTTTCGAGGCGGCGGATGTCGTGTTGCATGATCGTCTTATCAGCGATGAGATTCTGCTGTTGGCAGGCCAAACCGCTGAACTGGTCGATGTAGGAAAAGCTGGTTTCGGCCCTTCCTGGAAACAGGAAGACATTGATGCGCTTCTGGTCGAATACGCACTTAAAGGTCTGCGCGTTGTTCGCCTGAAATCAGGTGATGCCACTATCTTTGGACGACTGGACGAAGAAATCGATGCGCTCGACGCAGCAGGCGTTTCGTGGAACATCGTACCCGGCATTACTGCTGCATCAGCCGCAGTCGCCGGAATTGGTCAAAGCCTGACACGGCGCGGGCGCAACTCCTCGGTCCGGTTCCTGACTGGCCATGACATGAAGGGATTTGCAGATCACGACTGGACGGCGCTGGCGCGCCCCGGTTCTGTGGCCGCAATCTACATGAGTAAAAAATCCGCCCGTTTCATTCAGGGTCGTCTGATCATGCACGGCGCTGATCGAGCCACGCCTGTGACACTGGTCGAAAATGCCTCACGCCCGGACCAGCGCGTTGTGGCGACAACACTCGACCAATTGCCCACCGATCTGGCAGCTGCCGAACTCGATGGCCCTGCCCTTACATTTTACGGCCTTGCCCCGCGCGACGCGGCCAAAGCCGCAACTGAATTCAACAAGGAGCTTGCCTGATGGCCCGCGCTTTTACCCCCAAAGTCGTCACCGCAAATGACTTGCTGGAAGGCGACGTGATTTATCTGACCGAAGATGATCGCTGGTCTCGTGACCTGAGCGAAGCAGAGCTGATCACTGACGAGGCACATGCGCAGGTGCGCCTGCTGGATGCCGAGCGTCAGGTCAGCAAGATCGTGGGTGCCTATCTGGCTGACGCCGTAGCTGGTGAGAACGGCCCGGAACCCACCCATTTTCGGGAGGACTTCCGCCGAACTGGTCCGTCCAACTATGCCCACGGCAAACAGGAATCTTCCCAGCAGCCCCGGGTCTGACCTCAGGCCCCTCTCTCCCCTATATGGCCCCGGATCCGGGGCTGCAAAAAAGGACAGCTAGACATGTATCGCTACTCCGAGTTTGACAAAGATTTTCTGGCAGAGCGTAACGCCCAATTCCGTGCTCAGGTCGAGCGCCGCATTGACGGCTCGCTGACCGAAGACGAATTCAAACCTCTGCGTCTGATGAACGGTCTGTACCTGCAGTTGCACGCCTACATGCTGCGTGTTGCGATCCCGTACGGCACCCTTTCCAGCGCACAGATGCGCCAATTGGCTCTGCTGGCCGAGAAGTGGGACAAGGGCTATGGCCATTTCACCACGCGCCAGAACATCCAGTACAACTGGCCGAAACTGAACGACGTGCCAGACATGCTGGACGCGCTGGCTGAGGTTGGCATGCACGCCATCCAGACCTCGGGCAACACCATCCGCAACGTGACTGCCGACCATTTCGCCGGTGCCGCCGCGGACGAAGTCGCTGACCCGCGCCCATACGCTGAACTTCTGCGTCAGTGGTCCACCGACCATCCGGAATTCCAGTTCATGCCGCGTAAGTTCAAGATCGCCATCACCGGTTCGGAAAACGACCGTGCCGTGATCAAAGCGCATGACATCGGCCTGCAATTGGTCGAGCATGACGGCGTTCTGGGTGCGCGCGTTATCGTGGGCGGTGGTCTGGGCCGTACCCCGATGATCGGCAAGGAACTGTCCGAATTCGTCGCCTTTGACGACCTGCTGGCTTATCTGGAAGCCACTGTTTCCGTGTGGAACCAGATCGGCCGCCGCGACAACAAATACAAAGCGCGCATCAAAATCACCGTGCATGAGCATGGCATTGACGCCATCCGCGCCAAGGTGAATGAGCGATTCCTGCAAGTTCGCCCGCAGTTCAAGGGCGCCGATATGGCTCTGCTGGATGAGATCAAAGGCCACTTTGCGCCTCCGGCCTTCCGTGAAGGTTCGGTTGCGTCGTTCGAAAGCGCCTATACCAACGATCCGGTCTTCCGTTCGTGGGTCGACACCAACATCGCGCCGCACAAGAACGCGGACCATGCGATCGTCACGATCTCGATCAAGAAGCACGGCCAGACGCCGGGTGATGCGACTGCCGAGCAGATGCGCGTGATGGCCGACCTGGCCGAAGAGTTCGCCTATGACGAGCTGCGCATCAGCCATGAGCAGAACGTGATTCTGCCGCATGTCCACAAGTCGGACCTGCCTGCGATCCACGCGAAGCTGAAAGAGTATGAGCTGGCCACAGCCAATATCGGCCTGATCAGCGACATCATCGCCTGCCCTGGCATGGACTACTGCGCGCTGGCGACCGCCCGTTCGATCCCGGTTGCGCAAGAGATTGCGACCCGCTTTGACGAGCTGAAGCTTGAGCATGACATCGGTCACCTGAAGATCAAGATTTCAGGCTGCATCAACGCATGTGGTCACCACCACGTGGGTCACATCGGAATCCTTGGCCTGGATCGCGCAGGCGTCGAGAACTATCAGATCACTCTGGGTGGAGACGCAACAGAGACCGCTGCTGTTGGTGATCGCACCGGTCCTGGCTTTGCTTACGACGAGATCGTGCCTGCCGTGGAACGTATCGTCGACGCCTATCTGAACCAGCGTGACAGCGCAGAGGAGACGTTCTTGCAGACCTACCGCCGCGTTGGCATGGCACCGTTCAAAGCGGCGCTTTACCCCGAGGCGCAGGCCAATGCCGCTTGACCTGATCCAGACGGAACTGGGTGCAGACCGCGCGGAACTTACCGAAAAGGTCGACGCGCTGAACGCCCAGTTCCGCCACCACAGTGCCCATGACGTTATGCATGGCGCGTTGCAGGAAATCGAAGAGCTTGCTCTGGTCTCCAGCTTTGGTGCGGAATCGGTTGTGTTGCTGCATATGGCGGCAGTGGTCGACAAAGCCACGCCTGTCCTGTTCATCGACACGCAGATGCTGTTCACCGAAACATTGGAGTATCAGCAGGAAGTCAGTGAACGTTTGGGTCTGACCAACGTCAAAATCATCCGGGCTGATGACGAAGATGTTGAGCGTGATGATCCCTACGGTGCACTGCACCTGCGCGATACCGACGCTTGCTGCAACTTGCGCAAGACGTTTCCTCTGCAACGGGCGCTGAGCGGGTATTGTGGCTGGATCTCAGGACGCAAGCGATTTCAGTCCGGCACCCGTGCCGAACTTGAGTTCTTTGAGGTCGAGGACGGCACCGGACGCATCAAGGTCAACCCGTTGGCCCATTGGGCGCCAGAAGATGTTCGCGCCTATATGGACGAAAACCGCCTGCCCCGGCACCCGCTGGTGGCCAAAGGATACCCTTCGATCGGCTGTGCCCCCTGCACTTCGCCAGTCAAAGAAGGTGAAGACCCCCGCGCCGGACGCTGGCGTGATCAGAACAAGGAAGAATGCGGCATCCATTTTGTCGACGGCAAGATGGTACGCGCAGGAGAGATACAATGAACGTAATCGTAACTGATGAAGGCTTTTCGCCTGATGATTGGACCGATGGCTACGTCACGTTGGAAGACGCCGCAAACGACGTCGTTGCGCTGGACGTGGCATCTGATACCGACCCCGATGAGCTGATCGACCGACTGGGCAGCGCTAAAATGGTACGTGTGGACTTTCCGTCTTCAGCAGACGGACGTGGGTTCACAATCGCACGCGTGTTGCGCCTGAAAGGCTACACAGGCCGTCTACGCGCCAAAGGTCACGTCCTGGCTGACCAATATGCAATGGCGCGCCGTAGCGGATTCGACGAGGTTGAAATCGACAACGCTCTGGCCACCCGCCAGCCCGAGGATCAGTGGCTTGCCCGTTCTGATTGGCAAAGCCATAACTATCAGGCCCGCCTGCGCGGATAATCCCGCCAATCGCCAGCTTGTGACGAAATGGGGGCAACTTGCCCCCTTTTCCTGACTTGGATCAAAGATTAAACGGAGATGTCGGTTAAGCAGACCGATAGTGAAACGATGACAGAGATGAAATCCGTGACCGAAGCAACTGCCGTAAAGGCCCCTGTCCTTCCGGACGCACAAACCGTACTTGATGTGAAGCACTGGACCGACAGCTTGTTCTCGTTCAAGGTCTCACGCCCTGCCTCGCTGCGGTTCCGCTCGGGCGAATTCGTGATGATCGGCCTGCTGGGCGACAACGGCAAGCCGCTGCTGCGGGCCTACTCCATCGCCTCGCCGTCTTGGGACGAAGAACTGGAGTTCTATTCGATCAAGGTTCAGGATGGCCCGCTGACTTCGAAACTGCAGCACATCAAGCCGGGTGATCAGATCATCCTGCGGCCCAAGCCTGTTGGCACACTGGTGCACGACGCGCTTCTGCCAGGTAAGCGTCTGTGGTTCTTTGCGACCGGTACTGGATTTGCGCCGTTTGCTTCGCTTCTGCGCGAGCCGCAGACCTACGAGGACTACGACGAGATCATCATCACCCATACCTGCCGAGAGGTCGCTGAACTGGAATACGGTCGTCAGCTGATTGAAAACATCCGTCAGGACGAGATGCTGGCTGAACTGATGGGCGAAGGCTTTGCCGACAAGATCCGTTACTACCCGACCACCACACGGGAAGAGAGCCCCAAGATGGGCCGCATCACCGAATTGCTGAAAGACGGTACTGTCTTTGCAGATCTGGGCATCGAAGGTGGCATTCAGGCGGAGACGGATCGCGCAATGGTCTGTGGCAGCCTCGCGTTCAACCACGATATCAAGGCGATCCTTGAGGAATTCGGCCTGCGCGAAGGCGCAAATTCGGATCCCAAAGAGTTCGTTATCGAAAAAGCCTTTGTGGGTTAAATTGCTTACCGGTCAGAGAATCGATCTCTGACCGGTCTACTAACTATCGTGAAACCCGCGAAAATCAGCTGTTTCCGCGTTTATGGCGCTTGAAACACCGCCCGGGGCAGTCTAAATTCCGGGCTCGAAATTCTGCAATCATCAAAGGAATGAACCCATAGCCCGCAGACCTCACAACGCGCCGCCGCAAAGAGACACCGGCCCTCGCGTCAATGACAAGATCCGTGCCCCCGAAATTCGACTGATTGGTGCCGAAGGCGAAAATGTCGGAGTGGTTCATCCCGCCAAAGCCATACAGATGGCTGCAGATGCCGGACTTGATCTGGTCGAGATCTCGCCCAACGCGAACCCGCCGGTCTGCAAGATCATGGACTTCGGCAAGTTCAAATATGAGCAGCAGAAGCGCGAAAGCGAAGCCCGTAAGAAGCAGAAAATCATCGAGGTGAAAGAGGTCAAGTTCCGGCCCAACACCGACACGCATGACTATGACGTCAAAATGCGCAACGTGGTTAAGTTTCTCGAAAACGGCGACAAGGTCAAAGTGACCCTGCGTTTCCGCGGACGTGAGATGGCACACCAGAATCTGGGCCGAGAACTGCTGGAACGCGTAGCTGAAGATATCAAGGAAATCGGCAAAGTTGAAAACATGCCGAAGATGGAAGGTCGTCAGATGATCATGATGATTGGCCCTCTTCCGCAAAAGTAATTACTGCGGATATCCAGTTTCGAACCCTGTCAGAGACACTCTGGCAGGGTTTTTTGTTCACCGGAAATTCAATTGGCGCGATTTGTAACGCCAGCAGCCAATCAACAAATTCAGAAAGTCTGAAACCGACGGAGTGTCGATTTCAGGCACTCTGATTTCGACGATTGATTGGCGCAAAGTGAAAAGCTCAGAATCCTCTTTTGCCTCAATCTGGTGCGACCAGACAAAGGAGGCGGCTATGGGTGAGATGTCTTTTTCCGGCGGCGTGTACCAATCGCTTCCTGCCCGGGCGTATTGTGACGAAGGCATATTCACCCAAGAACGCGACCTGATCTTCAAGCGAGCGTGGCAATTGGTTGGGCACGCAACAGATATTCCGAACTTTGGAGACTATGTCGTTGAAGATATCAGCGGTGTTTCTGTGATTGTCATTCGCGGGCAGGATGGCAAAGTCCGCGCCTTCTACAATGTCTGCGTGCATCGCGGCCACGAATTGCTGAACGGCAAGGGCTGCACCAAGAAGATGACCTGCCCCTATCACGCGTGGACCTACGACACGACGGGTCAGCTGCGCGCCGCCCCAAACGCTACGGCCTTTCCGGGGTTCGACAAAAGCCAGTACAAGCTGCGACCGGTTCTGGTTGAAATGTTCTTTGGATTGATTCTGGTAAACCTCGACCCCGAAGCGCGACCGATGGCAGATCTGGCTCAAAGCGCCCTAAGCGAGATTTCGGACTATGCCCCCAATCTTGCCAGCTACAAACGCGCGGACCGGACGGAACGGCTTGCACAGGCCAACTGGAAGGTGGTCGCCGAGAATTTCAACGAATGCTACCACTGCGCGGTGGTTCACAAGACGCTGACTTCCGGCGTTGTCGATCCTGACCAATACCGGACCCGTGGCTTTGACTATGGCATTCGACACGCCAGCCCTGCCCGACCGGACTCGCAAAAATCCTACAGCTATGTCGCCGACCCCGAGGCGCGCACCGACAAGTTTCTAACCTGGTGGTTCTTTCCTCTGTTCGCACTTCAAGTTTATCCCGGCGGCATCGTGAACACCTACCGCTGGAAACCGCTTGGCGTGAACAGGACAAAGATCGAGGTTGACTGGTGGCTGCCCGCGTCCGAACCAAACGACGTCGAGCGCGAGATCATTCTACAGCATCGCACTACCACCTTTGCCGAAGACGGCCCGATCGTGGATTCGGTGCAGCGTGGGCTCGAAAGCGGAGCGTTAGGTTACGGTGCACTTGTGGTTGACGATGCATGCTCATCTCAGTCTGAGCATCCGATCATGGCATTCAATGAGCATTATCAGAGGGCCATGGGCGACACCGCCCTCTGATTTTATTGTTCTCTTAAGCTGGCAGCGAAACGTCGATTGCCTTCGATAGCTTGCTGACAAGCTCGTCGATCTGCGCATCCTCGATGATGAATGGCGGCGCAAGCAAAACGTGATCGCCGATCTTACCATCGCGCGTCCCGGACATCGGATAGCAAATCAAACCTTCGGCCAAGGCTGCCTTTTTGATCTTTCCGGCAATCCCTAGCGCGGGGTCAAACGGGGCACGTGTTTCACGGTCGGCTACAATCTCAATCCCACGGAACAAACCCCTGCCGCGAATATCGCCGATGTTGGGATGTTGGCCGAAAGCGGCCTCCAGCGCGGATTGTAGCTTTTCGCCCATCACACCAGCACGCGCAGGTAGTTCGCGCCCGGTCAGTTCGCGAACCACGGCCAGAGCGGCAGCTGTTGCAACCGGGTGACCGATATAGGTGTGCCCGTGCTGAAAAAAGCCCGAACCATCACGGATCGCATCATAGATTTTACCTGTGCACATCATCGCACCGATCGGCTGATAACCAGCCCCCAATCCCTTGGCAATACACAGGATATCCGGCGCCACCCCGTCGTGATCACAGGCAAACAGATGTCCTATCCGACCCATACCACACATGACCTCATCAAGGATCAGCAACACCCCATACTGATCACAGATTTCGCGGATCCGTTTGAAATAACCGTCCACCGCAGGGACAGCACCAAGAGTTGCTCCAACCACCGGCTCGGCCATAAAGGCCATCACGGTGTCAGGACCCAGACGCAGAATTTCAGCCTCCAGCTCATTGGCGATCCGCTGGCCATAGTCAAAGCTGCTCTCATCTTCAGGCTTTTCAGCATACTCGTAGCAAGCCGAGATATGGGTCATGTCGATCAGCATAGGCGCGAACTGCGCACGTCGCCATGCATTGCCGCCAGCCGACAAAGCACCCAGTGTATTCCCATGATAGCTCTGTCTCCGAGCGATAACATGACGGCGTTCAGGCTGACCGATCTCGAGATAGTACTGACGGGCCAGTTTGATCGCCGCTTCGGTTGCTTCTGAGCCGCCCGAAACAAAATACACTCGGTCCAGGTCACCGGGCGCATGTTCAATCAGCAAGTCCGCCAGCTCTTCGGCCGGTTCCGAGGTCATGAACCCGGTATGCGCAAAGGCAATTTGTTCAACCTGATCCTGAACCGCCTTGATCACCGCAGGGTTGGAGTGTCCAAGACAGGAAACTGCGGCATCACCACAATCCAGATACCGTTTGCCCTGATTGTCAATCAGGTAACATCCATCTCCACCCGCTGCGACAGGAAGCACCGATTTTGTATGGCGTGGAAATACGTGGCTCATTTCAAATTCCTTTCAAACGATTGACCAGCGCTGCGACCGATGCCGCGTTATCCGTCCAGGGTTTACCCTCTGGGTTGGTCAGGCTGTTCTCAAATCCAACTCTTACATCCGCACCGCGGAGCGCAGCCGCTTGCAGACAATCATGTTCCTGCGATCCAAACGCGCAGATCATCCATGGGTCTTGATGCGTCGGAAAACGATCGAGATCTTCGGGCGTCGATTCCTGATCTGTGGAATAACGTCCCAGCACCAACAGACGGTCGACCTGATCGGCACGAACAGTTCCGATGCGTTGCCACTCGCTCAACAACTCTGCATCAGCAGCGTCATACAGAATATGCTGAACGCGCGTACCCTGATCCGCGCACAACGCGTAAACGCTTTCAGCCATTTCGGGCATTCGCGCAATCTCACGTATCGAGATCGAGGCCCAACTGGGTTGCACTTTCTTCAGGCATTCGAATTGAGCCGGAACATCAAAAACACCGGCAGCTTCGGTAGTGATCTGGATATCCATCGAGGGAACCGCCCGCTGCACCTCGGCGATTGTCTCGCGGTACCGTTCTGCATCCAGTGAATGTGCACCCAGGTCATCGCGCACATGCAAATGCAATCCATTTGCCCCAACCTCGGAACACGCACGAGCTGTATCGACGATTTCATCCAGAGTTACAGGAAGACCAGCGTGATCATCATGGCCTCTTCGCGCTCCGTTCGGAGCAACCAGGATATACGGCAAAACCACTCCGCTGCTTGAATCTTCGTGTTGTTGTTTGATGCCAGACATAGCTCCGCCTCCATGGATCAAAGCCGATGTATCTGTTGAGAGAACGTTTTCAACTTGCTTATTTCAAAACATATGTTTTTTTCTCTTTATGACACAGACAACGACCCAACTGATCGACCGGCTTCGCCGCGAAATCGACCAGATGCCTGCGCAACTTCAGGCGGCGACCAAGTACATAATAGATCATCCTGCTGATTTCGGGATCGACCCAATACGGGTAAGTGCAGATAAGATTGGCGTCAGCACAAATGTTATAGTGCGGCTGGCGCATTATCTGGGGTTTGAAGGGTTCGAAGCCTTCCGCCACCCCTTTCGGCAGGATCTTGTAACCGACCGCGAGCTCCTGCTTGGACAAGACTGGCTATCAAGAATGCAGGGCGGTGATTCATTTGCCGCATCGCAAGCAGTATTTGCCCGGAACGAACTGAACGTCGTCACGCGTTCGCTTCGTCTGTCTGAACCCGACAGAGTAAAGCAGGCCGTTGAATTGATCACTTCTGCCGACCGATGCTTTGTAACCGCGACCCGCGCCAGCTACGCCTTAGCCTATTACTTTCACTATGCCGGTCGCATGGCGCATCCGGGGCTTCAATTGATCCCACGGCATATGGGGTCAGCGATCGACGATTTGCTTAAGGCAGATCAGAATGATTGCCTCTTTGCCATAACGGTCCATCCCTATTCCGCTGATACCATTCAATCGATGCGTTTCGCCCGTGATCGGGGTGCAAAGATCATAATGTTGTCCGATAGCGATGTAGTCGCACCTGGGCTTGAGCCTGACGTCGTGCTGAAAATCAGCACCCGCTCTCAACATCATTTCTCCAGCTTTTCCGGCGCCATGGCCGTTCTGGAGTGCCTGTTAGGACATCTTTTCGAAGCCAACGGCGATGCTGCGCGTCAGCGTGTTGAAGAGTATCAGACGGCTCGGGAAGATACCGGTGCGTATTGGCGCGCAGCACCGCGCCCCAAGATCAGGCGAAAATAAAAGCCCCGAAGAAAACTCCGGGGCTTTGGATCGATTTGTTCAACCGTTCAGATGCAGGCTTCAACAGCACGTTTGGTCATGACGCCAACAAGATGCGCACGGTATTCCTTGCTGCCATGCAAATCCCCGATCATGTTCATCGGATTGATCTTCAGATCCATCAGCGCATCTGGTCGAAACTCTTTGTTCAACGCCTCTTCTGCTTCTGACCAGCGGAACACGCCATCTTCGCTGGCACCAGTCACCGCTACACGCACCCCATCGGCAAATCGAGCGAGGAAAACACCAACTAGTGCAAATCGGGACGCCGGTTGCAGGAACTTCTGATAGCTCGCTGCTTGCGGAATCGGGAAGTGGACGGTCGTGATGATCTCACCCTCATCCAGTGCAGTTGTGAACATGCCCTGAAAGAAATCATCTGCTGACACACTGCGGTTGTTGGTGATGATTGTTGCGCCCGACCCCAATGCCGCTGCCGGATAGCAGGCCGCCGGGTCGTTGTTGGCAAGTGAGCCGCCGATAGTACCCCGATTACGTACAGCGGGATCACCGATATGACCGGCAAGATCGGACAGCGCTGCATATTTGTCTGCTGTCTCTGCAGCGACCGTTGCATGTGTCGTTGCCCCGCCAATAGCAAGTGAGCCGTCATCTTCGACACAAACACCCTGCATCTCGGGGATACTGCTTAGGCTGACCAAAGTTGTTGGTGCGGCCAATCTTTGCTTCAGCGTCGGGATGAGTGTCTGTCCACCTCCCAATGCCTGAGCATCCTCGGCCCCAAGCGCGGCAACGGCGTCCGCGATGGTCGAGGGTTTTTCGAACTCGAAACTATACATTTCGCTTTTCCTTTCCGAAGAACGCAGATCCGTTCTTCATCTGGCTATAGATACTTCGGAGGTTCGGGAGGCAAAGCCCCCGGTCCACCCTCTCCATTCAACTGTTCATTGCCGCCCAGACACGCGATGGGCTGACAGGCATATCGATGTGATCGACAGCCTTTCCACCCGAGTTCAACGCATCGATAACAGCATTGACCACTGCAGGCGGAGAACCGATGGCTCCTGCCTCACCACACCCTTTCACACCCAGCGGATTGTGGGTGCATGGGGTCTGGCTGGAATGATCAACCTCATAAAACGGCAGATCATCGGCACGCGGCATTGCATAGTCCATGAAGGATGCGCTCAGCAGCTGACCGTTTTCATCATAGGCACAGTTTTCAAGCAGCGCCTGTCCGATGCCCTGACCGATACCGCCATGCACCTGACCGTCAACAATCATCGGGTTGATGATGTTGCCAAAGTCATCGGCGGCGGTGAAGGCCTCGATGGTCACCTGACCGGTCTCGGGGTCAACCTCGACCTCACAGGCATAAGCACCTGCCGGGAAGGTAAAGTTCGCCGGGTCGTAAAACGCGGTCTCCTCCAGCCCGGGTTCAACCTCCAGCGGATAGTTGTGCGGCACATAGGCTGTCAGGGTCACATCGCCCCAAGCCACCGATTTGTCGGTGCCTGCGACGCTGAACTGACCGTCCTTCAGCTCGATATCCGCCTCGGAGGCTTCCAACAGGTGGGCCGCGATCTTCTTGGCCTTCTCGATCACCTTTTCAGTCGCTTTGACCATTGCCGAGCCACAGACCGCCAGCGAACGCGAGCCATAGGTACCCATGCCAAACGGGATTTTCGAGGTATCGCCATGCACGATCTCGACCATCGACTCGTCGATACCGATCATGTCAGCCACAACCTGCGGGAAGGCCGTCTCATGCCCCTGCCCGTGGCTGTGCGCACCGACCATGACGCTGATCGAACCGGTGGCATTTACCCGAACGGTTGCGGCATCATAGAGACCTGCGCGGGCCCCCAGCATACCGACGATGTTCGAAGGTGCGATGCCGCAGGCCTCGATATAGCAGTTGATGCCAAGGCCACGCAGCTTGCCATTCGCCTCGCTTTTCGCCCGACGCGCGGCAAAGCCTGCCAGATCGGCAGCGGCTTCAAGCTTGTCCATCGTCCCGTTATAGTCCCCGGTGTCATAGGTCAGCGCAACCGGCGTGTCATAGGGGAACTGGGTGACAAAGTTCTGACGGCGCAGGGCAATCGGATCGACGCCCAACTCTCGTGCTGCCTTATCGACGACACGTTCCAGCTGATAAGTCGCTTCGGGACGGCCTGCGCCGCGATAAGCGTCCACCGGCACCGTGTTGGTAAACATCGCCTTCACATTCACCTGAATGACCGGTGTCTTGTAGTTACCTGCCATCAAGGTACCGTGCAGCCAGGTCGGAACCGAGCTGGAGAAGGTCGACAGATACGCACCAAGGTTCGCATAGGTGTTGGTGCGCAGGCCGATGAAGTTGTTGTCTGCATCCAGCGCCAGTTCGATCTTGCTGACATGGTCGCGGCCATGGGCATCGGACATAAACGCTTCGGACCTGCTTGAGGTCCACTTAACCGGCCGATTACAGGCCTTGGCGGCAAAGGTGCAGAACGCCTCTTCCGCATAGTGGAAGATCTTTGTGCCAAAACCGCCGCCCACGTCCGGGGCCACCACGCGCACTTTATGTTCGGGCAGGCCCAGAACAAAAGCGCACATCAGCAATCGGATCACATGCGGGTTTTGCGAAGTGGTGAAGAGCGTGTATTCGTCCGTACCACGCTTATACTCACCGACCGCCACGCGCGGCTCCATCGGGTTGGCGACGAGGCGGTTGTTGACCAGATCCAGAGTCGTTACGTGGGCTGCGTTGGCAAAGACCTCATCGACCTTGGCGTCGTCCGTCTCACCCAATTGCCAGTCATAGCAGATGTTGTTCTTCAGATCGTCATGAACCAGCGTCGACCCATCCTGAGCAGCGGCCTTCATGTTCATGACAGCCGGCAGTTCTTCGATATCCAGATCGATCGCCTCGGCCGCATCACGGGCCTGTTCGAGGCTGTCTGCCACAACGGCCGCAATCGGATCGCCCACATGGCGCACCTTGCCCTGTGCCAAAATGGGGTGCGGCGGCTCTTGCATGGGTGCGCCGTGCTTGTCGGTCACTTCCCAACCGCAGGGCATCCCGCCCACACCTTCGAAATCCTTGCCGGTGAAAACCTTGACCACGCCCGGCATGCCTTCAGCTGCAGACGTGTCGATACTTTTGATCCGTCCATGCGCTATGTCGGACCGCAGAAAATGTACATAGGCCTGGCCATGTACGTTGATGTCGTCGGTGTAATTGCCCGCTCCGGTCAGAAAGCGTACGTCTTCGCGTCGCTTGGAACTGGCTCCGATGCCACTGTCTTTGGGCATTGCTTGTTCTCCTCCCATAAACGGATGCTGGTGCACCCTATGTCATCCCACGGGCGTCCTCCTCACGCCCGCAGCGGCATCATTCCGCAGCGATGCTGCTGACGTCCTGACCGGATGCGGCCATGATCGCTTTGACGATGTTGTGGTATCCGGTACAGCGACACAGATTGCCCTCCAGATACTTACGTATTTCGGATTCTGTCGGGCGCGGATTCTCTTTCAGCAGGGCCGCTGCGCTCATCACCATTCCCGGTGTGCAAAAACCGCATTGCAAACCATGATGATCCTGAAACGCTTGTTGGATCACATTCAGCGAACCATCCGCGTTGGCCTGCCCTTCAATCGTGCCCACATCCGCGCCGTTTGCTTCAAGCGCCAGCATGTTGCAGGATTTTACCGCCTCGCCATTCACATGCACCACGCATGCGCCGCATTGTGCAGTATCGCATCCGACATGCGTTCCGGTCAGCGACAGGTGTTCACGTAGAAAGCTGGACAGCAAAGTCCGGCCCTCGACATCACCGCTCACGGACTTTCCGTTCACGGTCATTGAGACCTGTGTCATAAGCTCCTCCCATTTGGTATTTTTTCCTCACGTCGAGTTAAACACGGGAAAATTTGTTTGAGAACAAAAATATTTGCCGTTTTTTGAGGCATTTCAGTCTCATGATCTCCACCAGCTATAGTGGCAGTCGCAGCGGTCAAATCTGCCGCTACGTCACTTCCCTTTGCCAGCCCTCGGCTGAGGTCTGGTGGGAATTTCCTTGAGCAAACCGCCGACTCCCATGCCAGCGATGTCTTCGCCTGTGGTCGCAATACCGCAGGCGACCCGGGACAGCACCCAATCAGCCCCATTCAGCGCCGGTGATCGCGCACAGCCCGGCAGACCGATGACCGGTTTGTTTTCCAGCGCCCCTATGAACAAAAGATTGCCGGGATCGACCGGCATTCCAAACCGATCCACGAACCCTCCGGCTGCCCTCACCGCGCTTGGCGCGACATCGTTCTCATCCGACGTTGCGGATCCAGTCAGGATCATTGCGACATCGCCCTGCAGGTCAGATACAGCAGCGGCCAATTCATCAACACGATGCGGAACGATCTTGATATCGCTGAGGTCCATACCCAGGGCCTCTACCCGCCCCCGTATCGCAGCGATGCCCTTTTCGTTCGGTGGTCCACCCGGAATGTCGGTGACGATCAGGCCTGCTGTTCTGTGAACGGGCGCTGCCAATCGGATCGAATCCTGAGCCAAACGCGCAGCATGCATGACGTCTGAACCGGGTACAGCATAGGAAATGACCTTGATTGTCGCGACCATCCCCCCCGCACCCATTTGTTGATACTGCGGAACAGTAGCAACGGTGATCATCGGGTTAACCAGATTGAATCGTTGCAGTGCAGCGGTATTCAGTACAACAACCCCCGGTCCATCGGCCAAAAGGTTCACACGACCGGTAAACGGCTCTGTCACGCGAAGGTTCACCTGTGCTGGTTCCGGTGCCAATGCAGCAGCAAGCATTCGGGCTGCTTCATCTTCGTGGCAATCACCTGGCTCCAGCCTCGCGACGATGACCTCAGAATGGCCTGCCTTCTCCAACACGCTGATATGCTGGTTTGTCAGTTCAAGCCCTTTGCGGAGTTTTTGGTCTCCGGCTTTGACGGAATGTGCAAGAATTGCGCCCGCAGCCTCAGAAACCGGTACCGGACCAAACTTCATGCTTTACCCCGAAGCACGGCTGTCATTTGTGCAAGAATGGCCACTGCGATTTCCGATGGTCCCGCTGCGCCAATATCCAAGCCAATCGGACCATGAATCCGGTCAATCTGTTCAACCTTGAAGCCAGTTTCCTTCATACGTTCAACACGCTTGGCATGTGTGCGTGTCGAACCCAGCGCCCCAATGTAGAAAACGTCCGCCTCAAGAGCGGCCTCCAACGCAGGATCATCAAGCTTGGGATCGTGGGTCAGCAAAACCACTGCAGTGCGCGTGTCCAGCCCCAGTTTGGCGACCGCTTCATCCGGCCAATCTGTCAGAATCGTCTCGCCCGGAAATCTCGAACTGGATGCAAATGTCTCGCGTGGGTCCACGATCGCCGGATCATATCCGGCTATCCGGGCCATTGGCACAAGCGCTTGCGCGATGTGAACAGCGCCCACTACGATCAGACGCAATGGCGGGTTGTGAACGGCCACAAATGTCTGACCATCCTCTTCAAAACCAGACCGGTCCATGCGCAGTCGGTCGGCATATGCATTTCGGCGCAATGCGCGTTGCCCGGTCTCCACGTTGACCTCATACGCCAAAGGCTCGCGCCGCGCGCGTGCTGCAACCAGTTCGGCCAACATCGGTTCGGGAAGGACCGACCCCACAGGTTCAACCAACACCCGGATCGTTCCGCCACAGGCCAAACCTACCGCAAAGGCGTCTTCGTCACTGACCCCGAATTCGAGCAGACGCGCCTCGCCCTCTTCGATGGCCTCCAGTGCTTCGACAATAACTGCACCTTCGACACAACCGCCCGAAACAGAACCTTCGATGCGGCCGTCGCCACTGATCACCAGCTGCGATCCCACACGTCGTGGCGCACTGCCCCAAGTCTGAACAACCGTGGCCAATGCGGCACCACTCCCATTGCGATACCAATCCAACGCTGTCTCGGGGCTGTTGTCGAATCGATCCATGAAAACCTCCGGGAATTTCATGGACCAACATAGGTAGGTTTGGCGCAATGAAAAGCGGCCCGGCAGTATCACGGGACGCCGGGCCGCGATGCGAGGGCGTGTCCATCTCACTGCGCCTCGCATGTTTCGTTGGGTCTATTCCGCTGGTTGCGCTTGTACCGTTTGTCCAATCAGCCTTTCTGGCAAAGCAAACGCGATTGCGATGAAGGCCAATCCCATCACGATGCCAACGATATCGCCGGGCAATAATGACAGACCCTCGTATCCGGAACCCGGGACCGTCCCCAGGGTCACTTTGCCGCCTGCAATCTTGTCGAGCAGGCCAGACGCTTTCCAGGCCGGGTAGGTCATCATGTAAGCAGCAGCCCCCAGCAATCCTCCGGCAATAAAAAACAATGCATCTTTGCGCCCTGACGCTGCAGCAACCACACCAGTCCCCGGGCAATATCCGGAAACGGCCCAGCCTGCGCCCAGCAAGAGGCCACCGATAAACACGCCTACATAGGCTGTTTTCACAGACATGTGCCCCACATCGACCAGCCCGAGCATTTGTCCACCAAACATAAGGATGGAACCCGTGCCGATGGCCAGCAGGATAGACTTCGCAAGGTTGATGTTCGTTAGATTCAGCATCCGGTTGATGATTGTAGGGTTGGACGCCCCTACACGATCAAGCACTGCGCCGAAGGCTGCACCAATCACCAAAGCAAGAAAGATCGAGGTCATGGATCAGGCCTCCTTTTTGAACATGATCAGAGATACCGGGATCGCTGCGACAAAAGCACCGGCAGCGAAAATGTAGCCGCTGACAGCTGTCTGCATCATGCCGGACATCATGTGGCCTGAGGTGCACCCGCCTGCCAACCGCGCACCATACAGGACAATAAAACCACCAAGAAAAGCTGCTGCGTATCGCTTCTTTGCACAGTCGCCGAAGTTAGCCCTCCAAAGCGCTGGAATGCTGCGATCGGAAGCTTCAATGCCGCCGCGAAACATTGCAGACAAAAACCCACCCAGCATCATGGCCACCACAAACACGAAGGAATAGTTCAACGGGTTTGAGACAGCTTTGGCATACTTGCCATCAGATTTGGCCAGATAGGCATTTGTCGAAGTGTATCCCTGGTCCGTTGCGGTCACGAGGCTCGGGTTGACGGCGTCAGCCACAATGCCGTCGAGAATGACGAACTGCGTTGACACACCAATTGGCTTGACCAGCAGGACCGCCATAAAAAAGACAAGGCCCAGCAGAACGCCGCCTAATTTCCAGTTGAGTGGCACGGTTTGATTCCTTCGCGCTATTACATTCTAAATACGGAATACATAATACATTCAACTTTGTGAATGATTTAAATCAAGTCGCATTCAAATGTTCTGAGCATTGATTGTGACTTACGCAAACACTAGCTTGCGCTTGTACAGGGTGACTTCCGCCCTCGTCACACCATCAAGAATTTTAAAATGGAGACAAAGAGTTGAAACGCATTCTTACACTGGGAACGGCAATTGGTCTTTTGGCTTCGACCGCCGCTTGGGCTGATACATTTGTACGCTATGGTGAAGTCGAAGGCTGGAAGGTCTTCGTCGATAACGAAAAGAAATCCTGCCTGATTGAAGCCGTTGATGACGCTGAAAACGTGGTTCAGATGGGTCTGACCGAAGATCGCAGCGTTGGCTATGTCGGTGTCTTCACCAAGGCCAAAACCGATATCAAGCGCGGTGAAAAAGAGGCCGTGGCCATTCTGCTGGGCGACAATATCTATGTTGGCGAAGCCACAGGCATGAAAGGCAACATCACCAAGGGTTATTCAGGTGGATATGTCCTGTCAGACGATCCCCAATTCGCTGATGACATTGCAAAACAAAAGGTCATGGTCGTGTTCCCCGAAAAGGAATTCGCATTCACCGTCGATCTGACCGGCACTTACAAAGCCATGGAAATGGCGCGCGAGTGCAACGAAAAGCAGCTTGGGTAATCCATCAGGCAGAAAGCGCGGCCAGCAGTCGCGCTTTCTCTCCCTCATCATCAGGCTTTGAGATGACGTTCGCCAGATCCTCGAGTGAGGCGATGGAATGACCTGCACGGAAGCTATCGACATGTGGCAGCATCGTCATGATCCCCTGAGCTTTGGGCGCAAATCCATCCCATCTGAGCAAAGGATTGAGCCAGATCAGTCGGCGTGACGACAGATGTAGTCGCTCAATCTCTTTTTCCAGTTCCTCCGGTGCGCCACGTTCCAAGCCATCAGTGATCAGCAGAACAACTGCGCCCTGCCCCATGACACGGCGCGACCAGTCGCGATTGAATTGATGCAGGCAATCCCCGATCCGTGTGCCCCCCTCCCAATCCTGTGCTTCTGCACCAGCGGCAGCAAGTGCAGCATCGACATCCCTTTGATGCAGATGACGGGTAATGTTGGTCAGACGCGTTCCAAAGGTAAAAGCGTGAACTTTGGCCCAACCCGCCCCTTTGGCATTTGAAACCGTATGGAGGAAATGCAGGATAATCCTGCTGTACTGGCTCATTGACCCTGAGATATCGCACAAGGCAACCAGATTGGGCCAGCGGGGTTTGGGCTGCAGACGGGCGATATCCCGTAGCTCGCCCCCCTGACGCATTGCCGAACGGAGTGTTCGCGCACGATCAATTCGATGACCCAGATGACTGGCCTGCCCGCGACGCGAATTGATGGGTTTTACCGGCAGGTTGAGGCGCGACAGAATACGTTTGGCCTGCGCCACCTCTTCTGTACTCATTTGTTCGAAATCCAGATTGCGCAAGCGTTCTTCGCTAGACGCAGTCTGCGTCGCATCAATCTCGATTTCTGTTTCACCCTCTTGTTCAGCGATATCAGGAAGATCGCGATCCACCCCATCCAGCAAAGCCTCAGCCGCCCGCTTTTCTCCGGCATCCGCCGTGCGTTCTTTCTGAACACCCCGAATGGCCGGCAGCATCATCGACATCATATGCTCCAGATATCGAGGGTCACGCCAGTACAGACGAAACACCTGAGCAAAAACAGTTCGATGTTCAGGCCGGTTCACAAAACAGGCGTGAAGGGTCCAGTAGAAATCCTGCTTTTTTGTGAAACCTGCTGCCTCGACGGCGCGGATTGCATCGACAACCCTTCCTGTTCCGATCGGTAGTCCAGCCTTTCGCAATGCCCGCGCAAAATGAGTGATATTCTGCGCCAGCTTTGGATCGGAGGGGATATCCAGTGAGAGCTGTTCAGCCATCAGACCTTATGGAGGCTCCGCCGCCAACCCCATCAGTTTCTGAATAAAGATGATGCATTATGCTGGTTCCAGCGAAGCTTTCGCCTGATCCAGAATACGCTTGGCTTCAGATCCTTGCAGCTTCTGAATGTCGTCCTGATATTTCAGGATCGCCCCCAGCGTGTCACCGATGACCTCGGGGCTTAGATTGATGACATCAAGCGCCAGGAGGCACTTCGCCCAATCGATGGTCTCGGCCACACCGGGCTTTTTGAACAGGTCTTCTGTACGCAGGCGCTGCACAAAGGCGACCACTTCTCGGCTCAGCGTCTCGGCAGCTTCCGGTGCACGTGCATGCAGGATTTCGATCTCACGATCAAAATCCGGATAGTCGACCCAATGATACAGGCAACGGCGTTTCAGGGCGTCGTGCACTTCGCGTGTACGGTTCGAGGTAACGATGACGATGGGCGACTCGGGTGCATGAACCGTTCCCAATTCGGGGATCGTCACCTGAAAATCACTCAAAGCCTCAAGCAGAAATGCCTCAAACGGCTCGTCCGTGCGATCCAGTTCGTCAATCAGCAGGACAGGTGCACCATTTTCATCCGGCCGCATGGCCTGCAACAAAGGACGTTCGATCAGATATTCGTCCGAGAATAACTCTGACTGTAACGATCCGCGATCCGCACCACCTGACGCCTCGGCAGTGCGAATAGCCACCATTTGCGCCGGAAAGTTCCATTCGTAGACAGCCGAGGATGCATCCAGCCCTTCATAGCACTGCAACCGGATTAGTCGTCGGTTCAGCCCAGCAGCCAGCGCTTTGGCAATCTCGGTCTTCCCAACACCCGCTTCACCCTCAAGAAACAAGGGGCGCCCCAGTTTCAGAGACAAGAAAACCACCGTAGCCAGCGATCGCCCGCAAACATAGCCCTGTTCGCCAAGCATACTCTGAACCGCATCAATAGAATTCGCCTGCGTCATGACCTTGTCTCTCCTCCTCGCACAACAGGTCATGCCAGCGCCTGTGCGTCAAGACCGTGTTCCCCAAAGGACTTACGGCGCGATGGTGGATTGGCAAGTATTTCAGTCGCACCAAGCCGCCAATCATTTGACCGCTAGGGCATTGGTTTGCCTTTAATGCCCCCGGCGGCTGTGCTAGCGGAAGGGGCATGACCGATACCCTCACGATCCGCCGCCCCGACGACTGGCATCTGCATCTGCGCGATGGCGCCATGCTGCAGGCCGTCCTGCCCGAAACCGCCCGCCACTTTGGCCGCGCCATCATCATGCCAAACCTGGTGCCCCCGGTCGTGACCGGGGATCAGGCCGCTGCTTACCGCGACCGCATTATGGCCGCGCTGCCCGATGATATGACGTTCGAACCGTTGATGACCCTGTATCTGACCGAGGATTCTGACGCCGAAGATGTCGCCGCGGCACATGCCAGCGGATTGGTGAAGGCGGTCAAGCTCTACCCTGCGGGTGCCACCACCAATTCGGCCTCGGGTGTTCGCGATTTCGACAAGGTTCGTCCCGTACTCGAGAAGATGGCCGAAATCGGTCTGCCCCTTTGCGTTCATGGCGAGGTGACCGATCCAGAAATCGACATCTTCGATCGCGAGGCAGTGTTCATCGATCGAGTGCTTGATCCGATCCGAAAATCGACCCCCGGGTTGCGTGTGGTAATGGAACACATCACCACCTCAAACGGCGTCGACTACGTCAAGGCGAATGAGGCTGATCTGGGTGCCACAATCACCGCGCATCACCTGATCATCAACCGCAACCACATTCTGGTGGGCGGCATCAAACCGCACTACTACTGCCTGCCTGTTGCCAAACGGGAAGAGCATCGGCTGGCATTGCTGGCTGCAGCAACCTCGGGCGATGCGAGGTTCTTCCTTGGCACTGACAGTGCACCGCACACCGATGCAAACAAGGAAATGGCCTGTGGCTGCGCCGGTTGCTTTACGGCAACAAACACGATGTCACTGGTGGCAGAAATGTTCGACCGGGCTGACGCGCTGGACAAGCTGGAAGGCTTCACCTCGCTGAACGGTCCCGCATTTTACCGTCTGCCTGTGAATGAGGGCAGCATCACCCTGACCAAAGGTGAACCCGTTGAGTATCCCTCAAAAATCGAAAGCGGTGATGGCCCGGTGACGGTATTCGATCCCGGCTTCCCTCTGCACTGGCGCGTGGTCTAACCCTCAAGCCTGTCAGACAGTTCTGCTGCGCGCCCTCCGGTGCGCAGCATTGACCAGATCGCGTCGGCCTCTTCGCTGCCAATCAGCTTCGACGCTTTTTCGCGCACCCGATCCTCGCGATCTGACAGTGACATCGGCGCCAGCAAGTCATGCGTTGCCTCCCTCCGAATACCGTCACGACGCAGCAATGACAGATGGGCCTGCGTTTCAGACAGCCCGTCATCCGCTTCGACCGTGATCCGATCCCGCAGGGAACGCAAACGTGG
Source organism: Ruegeria arenilitoris (assembly GCF_013030265.1). GTDB lineage: Bacteria > Pseudomonadota > Alphaproteobacteria > Rhodobacterales > Rhodobacteraceae > Ruegeria > Ruegeria arenilitoris_E. The sequence continues at coordinate 305,950 of NZ_WPZQ01000004.1, read as the reverse complement.
GTCGGCGCATGTTTTGTCCGAAAAGTTTTCTGGCAAGGCAGTATCATACCCGATTGCGAGCATCGCGATCACCGTACGGTACGAGAACTTGGCCCCCAGACCTGTCGTTGGCGACAACTGGTTGCAAACACTCATCCAACGCGGATGAGTCTTGGCCTTGATCTCGGCCACTTCGGGCTCAGCTATGTCGAGATCACGCGCTGCCTCCAGCGCTGCGTGAAGGCCGTGGCAACAAGCATGAAACTTATGGCTGACACTTTCAAACAACCACTCGTCCCCGATCCCTTCGAGAGCGGCTGAAAGGTCATCAGCACCCTTATGAGTCGTACCAAAGCCGTATTGCCCCTCCAGCGCGTTATCGTTCGGCTCGAAACCCCGGTGAATCAGCAATGCCGTTTCTACGCCTGCAGATGAAGCAAGACCGGCATTGTAGGGTTTACCCATCGTTCCAAACTGCGCCTTCAGGCCGGCCGCACGTGTAGCGGTCAGCCCCAAAGCCTGTCGCATTTGCGAGGGATTGAAGCCCAAGACACGCCCTGCAGCTGCCGTTGCCCCAAAAGCACCGGCAGTGGCGGTCTGGTGAAACCCGGCCTGATAATGATCCCGGCCCAGCCAAAGCCCAAGGCGAATGGACAGCTCCATCCCGACAAGTGCTGCCTCGAGCAGATCTACGATTGGTTTATCTCCCCACGTGGCAACAGCCAGAGTAGCCGGAAACACCGCAACAGATGGATGACCGATATGTGCGAAATGGGTGTCGTCATAATCCAGCGCATGCGAGATGGTCCCGTTCGCCAAAGCCGCCGCACGCAACGGAGCCGCTCCGCCGCCAAAGATTCTGGCCTGTTCTGCACCGCCTTCAGCCAGAACCATTTCCCGGATGATCCGCGAAACCGGTTCTTCGGCCCCCGCCTGTCCCACGGCCAGCCAATCCAGCGCGGACAAAGAAGTGACAATTCGGGTCTGGAGCGTTGTCGAAACAGGCCCCGTCGCAAACTCGGCAAATGCAGTGGTCAGATCAGTCATGCGGCGCAGTCTAGCGCGCACGTAGCCGGGGTAAAGCCTCAGCCGTACAGGTCAGCAGCGCGTTGTTCAAACGCGCGAACAATCCGGTTCATGGCCTCGTTGAAAACGACCCCGATAATACCCTGCAAAACCGCATTCTTGAATTCGAAATCCACATGGAAGAACACATTGCAACCGCCATCCGGCGCGTCCTCAAAGTGCCAGTCGGATTTCATGTATTTGAACGGGCCATCCAGATATTCCGTGTCGATTTTCTTTTGTTCCGGAAACAGCGTTACTCTGCTGCCAAAGCGCTCGCGAAACACTTTGAACGAGATGACCAGATCAGCCTCAAGCACCTTGGCCTCATCCACCGCATAGGTGCGTCGGATTCTGGCGGCTGCGCACCAGGGCAGAAATTCGGGATACTTGGCCACGTCCGCAACCAGATCATACATCTGCTGCGCGGTATATTGCAGGTGGCGAGTTTCCGAATGTACTGGCATGGCGTATCAGGTATTTGCAGGTGACAATGGCGCGTCATGTCGTATGTTGCGCGCCAAAGATCAAGGGGGCAGCGATGAGCCAACGCGCATATGTGATAGATGAGATGATCTCGGCCAAGGCGATTGCCGCCCGAATAGAAGAGCTTTGCCGCAAAATCACCGAAGAGTTTGGCAACACAGACAAGCTGGTTGTTGTCGGTCTTCTGCGCGGAAGCTTTGTATTTATCGCTGATCTGGTGCGCGAACTCGATCTGCCTATCGAGGTGGATTTCCTTGAGGCGTCGTCTTACGGCGACTCGATGGAAAGTAGCCGGGAAGTACGCATTCTCAAAGACTTACGTGGTGCCATTGAAGGTCGAGACGTGCTGGTGGTCGAAGACATCGTAGATACCGGCCATACTCTGAATCACGTCACCAAGTTGCTGAAAAGCCGCAAGCCCACGCGGTTGAAATCGATTGCCCTGCTAGACAAGCCAAGCCGCCGCGAGGTTGATTTCCGCTCTGACTGGATCGGGTTTGAGATCCCTGATGAATTTGTCGTGGGTTATGGGATCGACTATGCTCAAAGAAACCGAAACTTGCCGTTTATTGGCAAAGTCAGGTTCGTCGAGGACTGATTTTGCCACCCTCGCATCGGAGGCCGAATGAACCCGCGTCATCTACTGCGTATGTCAATGTTGGTGAGAAAACCACCCTCGGAACGGCGCGTGCTGATGGTGTTCGGGATCATTGCCGTCTGCCTGATCGTCGGCGGAATTGAGTATCTGGGCTGGTGGCCTGAATGGGCGACCTCCCCTCCCCAAAAGCTCAGGCCCTGAGGTCTCCCCCCAACACCTGCTCAATTGCACTCAGAAAAATACCAGTTCCGATTGGGATCAGGGCATCCGGAAAATCGTAATCTGGATTGTGCAGCTGAGGATGGTCCTTTCCAGAGCCTAACCAGAACATGGCTGACTTGGCACCTTTCCCGAATTGACCGAAATCTTCAGAGAATCTTTGAGGTTCTAAAACCAGTTGGTACGGAACACTCTGTGTGGCACAGGCTTGAGCTAAAACCTCGGTAGCATCGGCATTGTTGGTGCAGGCTTCGAAGATGTCTTCGTACGTGATATCCACTGCCAATCCTTCAGATTTGGCAACAGACTGCACCAGGTTTTCGGCATCCTGAATCAGGCGTGACATGCGGTTGTCAAACACTGTTCTCAACGTCACCCAAAGCTCTGCGTGTCCCGGTGCAATGCCAAAGGTTGCTTCGCCCAAACTGGCGTGAGTGACTGTCGTCAGCGCAAAATCTGCGTCAAGCGCCCCACCCTTACCGAGATCTGCCAAAACAGGAATGAGCTGAGACAATGCACCCGCAGGCGAAACACCATCCTGGGGTGCCGCAGCGTGAGAGGTCTTGCCCTTCAACACAATCCGCATTCCACGCGATGCACAGTTGGCTGGCCCCTGGCACAGCTCAACCTCACCTAGGTCGAGTCCTGGCAGGTTATGCAGTGAAAACATGTAATCAGATGCGATCTCAGCAAACTTAGGATCAGCACGATAAGCAATCGCTCCCTGCCCGGTTTCCTCGGCTGGTTGGAAAATCAGCACCACTTTTCCGTTTGGTGGCCGTGATTTCCCCAAGGCCTCGGCAACACCCAGCACCATTGTCATGTGACCATCGTGACCACACAGATGCCCCTTCCCAGGAATGCGCGAGACATAGGGTGCATCAGAGATTTCCTGAATCGGCAAACCGTCAAGTTCGCAACGGATACCAACTGTTGGCCCCGCCTGTCCGCTGTCAAACACGGCAGCAATACCGTGACCACCGATATCCTTCAGGATCCGGTCGGGTGAATGTTGCTCCAACAACTCCGCAATCTGCGCAGCAGTATTTTTCTCTTCACCGGAGATTTCAGGTGATTGATGCAGCTTGTGGCGCAGCGATGTCAGCCGCGCCAGAGTTTCAGGGGTCACGCCTGACCCAGCTTCTTCTGCCGCGCCTCGCGCAAGCGCGCAAAGTCATCGCCCGCGTGATAGGAAGAGCGGGTTAGCGGTGTTGCCGAAACCATCAGGAAACCCTTGCCATAAGCAGCCTTTTCGTAGGACGCGAATTCCTCGGGCGTAACGAAACGATCCACTCCGTGGTGCTTGGGCGTCGGCTGCAAATACTGTCCGATGGTCAGAAAATCGATGTCCGCAGCCCGCATGTCATCCATGACCTGACGAACTTCCTGCTCTTGTTCGCCCAGTCCCACCATGATGCCGGACTTGGTAAAGATCGAAGGATCAAGCTCTTTGACGCGCTGCAACAGTCGCAAAGAATGGAAATAGCGCGCGCCTGGACGAACTTCGGGATACAACCCCGGAACCGTTTCAAGATTGTGGTTAAAGACATCTGGCTTTGCATCAACCACGATTTTCAGAACCGACGGGTCGCATTTCAGAAAATCTGGAGTGAGAATTTCAATCGTGGTTTTGGGCGAACGGTGCCGGACCGCGCGGATGGTCTGCGCAAAGTGTTCCGCCCCGCCATCCTTAAGGTCATCGCGGTCGACCGAAGTGATCACCACGTGATTCAGACCAAGCTTTTCAACCGCATGTGCAACGCGACCCGGCTCAAACGCATCCAGCGTATCCGGGCGACCGGTGGCGATATTGCAGAAAGTGCAGCCGCGCGTACAAATCTCGCCCATGATCATCATCGTGGCGTGACCCTGGCTCCAGCACTCACCCACATTCGGGCAACCTGCCTCTTCGCAGACTGTCACCAGATTGTTTTCGCGCATGATCTTGCGCGTATCGGCATACCCTTTGCCGCCCGGCGCCTTAACGCGAATCCAGTTTGGCTTTTTCGGCTGAGCATTGTCGGGCCGATGGGCTTTTTCCGGGTGCCTTTGCTCCGGGATTTTCAGATCACGCACTGAAGAATTTCCTGACTTTGGGTCAATTCGGTTTACCCATAACATAAACTGATCAGGCTGATTACGCTACCCGTGCATACCTGCTATGCACACCCATCTTGCAATCGCAGAAATCAAGCCAAAAACAATAGACATTTGACCTGTAATCTCATTGCGTTCCAACGGTTATTGGGAAATTTGCACACGCGGCATATCAATCATTGAAGCACTTTTAGAATCCTTTTAAATCGCAAATCAAACGCATGTGATTCACAGGAGTTTGAACATGAAGACTGGCGCGAAACTGCCCGAAGTGACCTTCCACACCCGCGTACGCGACGCATCGATCGAAGGTCCCAACCCATTCCGTTGGGAAGACAAAACCACAGCTGACTATTTTGCGGGCAAGCGGGTAGTCCTGTTCTCGCTGCCAGGCGCGTTTACACCGACCTGCTCGACCTATCAGCTTCCGGGTTTCGAGAAGGGTTTTGACGACTTCAAAGCTCAGGGCATCGATGAAATCTACTGCATGTCGGTCAATGACAGCTTTGTCATGAACAAATGGGCGCAAGATCAGGAACTGAGCAACGTCAAAGTCATCCCAGACGGTTCGGGCGAATTCACCCGTAAAATGGGCATGCTGGTCGACAAAGACAATCTGGGCTTTGGCATGCGTTCCTGGCGATATGCCGCCATCATTAAAGACGGTGTCGTCGAAGCCTGGTTTGAAGAGCCTGGCCTGATGGATAACTGCCCCGAAGATCCATATGGCGTTTCTTCGCCTGAAAACCTGAAGAAGTATCTGGACGAAGCCAAGGAACCGGCACTCGCCTGATCCAGTCGTTCAAATATCACGAAGGCCCGCATGATTGCGGGCCTTTTCTATATCCGTGTGCCTCCGACAATGTCCTCGCCAACCTGACGAATGACCTGAGCCAGCTTTTCAAACCAATCCTCATTCGCAGTCGATGCTCGTCGCACAAGTCCAACTGTACGAGCAGGTTGCGGTGCGCCAAATCGCAACAAACGCAAACCCGGAACTGCGTCGGATTCGGACTGCGCGGCAATCTCTGGCATGAGCGTCAGCCCAAACCCTTCGGCCACAAGACGCGACAGCGTGGCAAGCGACGATGCCCCCATGTTGATCTGAGCGCTGGTGCGGTCCTGACCGCACACTTCCAGCGCCTGATCGGTCAGACAATGACCGTCTTCCAACAGCATTAGCTGCGCAGAACCCAAATCGATCGGTCGCAACGCTTCGGGGCTGACTGACAATCGGCTCAATCGAGCTTCGCTTCCGGCCAGTAAAAATCTATCTTCGAACAAAGGGAGCTCTTCCAGCTCGCTTCCACCTACTGGTAACGCCAATACTGCGGCGTCAATCTCACCCCTGCGTAGCATCGACAACAGACGTTCGGTGCGCGCTTCGCGTATCTGAACACGAAGCGAGACATCCGCGGCACGTAAACCAGCCAAAACTCCCGGCAACAAATATGGTGCGACGGTCGGAATGACGCCAATAGAAAGAGATCGATGTCCTCCCGAATGGTCACGAGCGAACCGGTCCAGACGATCCGCCGCACCAAGAACACCCCGCGCGTGTTCAAGTACGTCACGCCCAAGTGGCGTGAGCAGAATATCCCGGGCCTGCCGCTCAAAAAGCGGCCCACCCATTGTTTGCTCTAACGCTTTGATCTGCACCGAAAGAGCGGGCTGTGAGACATGGCAAACTTGTGCAGCGCGCCCAAAGTTACGCTGCTCGGCAACCGCTCTTAAGTACTGGAGTTGTCTGAGGGTGAAATTCATAACCCTTGATTATCACTCACCCACAAAACCGCAAGATCGGTAAATGAATGATTGGGCTAGATCAGCCGATCATTCGGTCTTTCTCAGCTTGATCCTCGTAATGCCGTTTTAGGCGTTGCAGTGCGATGCGCAGTACAATTTTCCCCGACCGGGCAGACCAACCCATTCGCTTTTCGGCTAGCTCCAGGCCTTCAAGGTAGCAGCAACAACGCAATGCCACATCGCTCAAACCCGGACCTAGATCCGAAAGCGCATTCGCAACCCGATCCCGAGCGTCGGAGGATCCGCGCCCCACATGCGCATCCGCCACGAAACTACCCCGACCGCCCCCGGTGAGAAACTTGTCCCAGTTTTGGGTGACCTGAGGCCCAATCTGCGCGAGTTCAAAGTCTTCGCGCAACCGCTCACCCGCTGCGACAAGCGCCTCGTCAAGAAATGGGTTCCCATCTCGATCCCGGCGACGAGACAAAGCAATCAGAGGACTCTCTGCGGCACTATAGCGGATACGTCTTTGCCGATTTGGTTGTGCGCTAGCCCCCGCCTTACCCCTTTGATCTGCCTGAAAGGATGTCTGCGCTTCGGCCATGCCAAACTCATTGCGAGCCCGCGCCCGGTTTTCTGCCTCGGCAATCAGTCGACCCAGTGCAGATCGGCCCGCAGTCGAGATACGATAGCGAGAGATGCGCCCCGGGTTGTCGCAAGTAATCCAGTCTTGCAGCGCAAGCGCCTGCGCGATCTTGCAATCCACTACTGCTGTGCGAGTTGCGCCAGCATCCCCGCTATCGCGCACAACAACGGCTTTATCCATGTCCTCAGCAACGGCAAGTACCGAACCCGTTTCGCACAGCCTGCGCAGAACTCGTAACGCTTCACGATCAAACTCATTGTCTTCGTTGCTCGGCTGCAGGGCAAAGTCTTTGGTGCCTTGCGATGCGAAAACCCTCCTCCCTTGGTGATCTTCGGAAGGAAAATGGGACTCGGCCAAGGATTGCAGCGCGGCATCAACCAGCGGGTCATCCCGACGCATTTCGATCCGCCTGATCTGTCTCAGAATTGTCGAAGCATGGCACCCAGCCGATCGCGCAAGATCTCGGATCGACCTACCAGCCTCGGTGTGGGCCAGATACCTTTGCGCGCCCTCAGGAACCCATGCCGGAACGGTGAAAGCCAAGCTGTTTTCCATATTTATTTGCCCTCGTCGACAACAACAAACTGTCAAATTTCGCCGTCAGATTTTTCGTTAACCAAATCTAACTAGAGCCGCTTTCGTTACTTGTTCGTTAACCACAAACGGCGTGAACCAGAATTGATTCAAAAAGATAAACAGTCGTGAAACCATCGTTCGGGGAGAACAGAAACAAGGCAACACCCGCAATGGTTGTGTGACAAATATCGTGTTCAATTCTGATAACAAGGAACGCTTTGATGCATGACCTGTCGACCATGATCGCCTCACTTCGTCGCCCTCGCTTGCTGACGCGAGCAGCCAGAATCGGGGCACAAGACTATGATCGGGAACGACATTTACAACGCATCCTTGGCTTTGGCACTCTGCCAAAACCAAGTGCATCATTGATCCGCCTGATGGAGCTTGAGCGCGAGGTCAACGCCATGAGGAAATACTCAGATGCCGCATACTCATTGGTGCGGCATCTGGATTTGTTAATCGCGGTGATCGGTGAGGCGCAGCTGTACCGGGCCAGCCGCGCTTCACAATATCAGTGATCAGGTGAAGGCGTCTGGAACGGACGCCTTCTTTTCCGCAACATATGCGTTCAGTGCTTCGTTGACAGCAGGGTCGAGCTGCGGCTGTTGGTAATTTGCCAACAGATGTTCGACCCGTGACGTGGCCAACTGACGCGTGTCGCGGCCGCCTTCGTCTTCCCAGGTCTCGAAGGGTTTGTAGTCGAGAACCTCGGACTTCCAGAATGCGTCTTTGAAGTTTGCCTGCGTATGGGCGCAACCAAGGTAGTGACCACCCGGACCAACTTCGCGGATCGCGTCCATCGCCTGCGCATTTTCGTCATACGCAACGCCTTTGGCCAGACCGTGCAGAACACCCAACTGATCGGCATCCATGACGAACTTCTCGAAGTCGGCAACCAGACCGCCCTCGAGCCAGCCACATGAGTGCAACATGAAGTTCACACCCGACATCAGGCCCATATTCAGCGAGTTTGCGGTTTCATAGGCGGCTTGTGCGTCCGGCAGTTTCGAGCCGCAGAATGACCCGGCCGAACGGAACGGCAGGTTCAGACGACGCGCCAGCTGACCCGCGCCATAGGTTACCATTGACGCTTCGGGCGTGCCAAAGGTCGGCGCACCCGAGTTCATGTCGATCGAAGATACAAATGCACCAAAGATTGCAGGTGCACCCGGACGAATAATCTGGCTGTAGGCAACGCCTGCCAGAACCTCGGCCAGAACCTGTGTCAACGTACCTGCCACCGAAACCGGTGCCATCGCGCCACCCACGATAAAGGGCGAGATGATGCATGCCTGATTGTTTGCAGCATATACTTCAAGCGAACCCATCATCACGTCGTCGAACGTCATCGGCGAGTTGATGTTGGTCAGCGATGTCATGACAGTGTTTTCCTGCACGAACTCTTTGCCGAACAGGATCTCGCACATCTCAACCGAATCCTGCGCGCGGCTGGGATCGGTGACCGAGCCCATGAACGGCTTGTCCGACAGGGTCATGTGCGCCATCAGCATGTCCAGGTGACGCTTGTTCACCGGAATATCCGTCGGCTCACACACCGTACCGCCCGAGTGGTGCAGCCACTTGGACATATAGGCCAGTTTCACGAACTTGTTGAAATCATCCATGGTCGCATAGCGACGGCCGCCCTGCGCATCCCGCACGAACGGAGGGCCATAGACCGGTGCCAGCACCAGATTGCGACCACCGATGACAACAGATTTTTCGGGGTTGCGTGCATGCTGGGTGAACTGGCTGGGTGCTGTCTTGATCAGCTCGCGGGCCAAACCGCGAGGAATGCGCACACGCTCGCCGTCGACATCGGCACCAGCATCTTTCCAGCGCTGCAACGCACCGGGATTGTCAACAAAGTTGACACCGACTTCTGCCAGCACGGTTTCTGCATTTGCCTCGATAATCTCCAACGCTTCTTCGTTGAGGATCTCGAAGTTAGGAATGTTGCGTTCGATGTATTTCGCCGTTTCGATGCGAACCGCGGTGCGCTCGGCCCGGCGGGCGGCGCCACCGCCACCTCGTGCTCTGCGCCGGGTGTTTGCCTCTGCCATGAGATAATCCCGTCTGGATGGTTAGATTTGCAAGTTTGTTACAGGAAGCTCGGACCTGACCAAATGTAGATTACGTCGCAATAGGGGTAAAAGCGACATGAATAGCCTGACGTGCGCCAGTTACCCCGCGTTCGGTCAGTTCAGCGATTTGAACATCCGGACTTTGTTGCCTTCAGCTTCTTCTTCGCACCACCCCAGATGACGATACACCGCCCGCGTATCCTGCATCTGTCTGTGGGTCGCCAATCGGAGCACGTTGCACCCCTGCTCTCGCCCAGTTCGTTCTGCAATCTCCAATAGCTGCCGCGCCACACCCTGCCCTTGGGCCTCTGTAGACACAGCAATATTGAAGACCATGATCGCCTGGTCGATCCGGGCAAAGACTATGACACCAACAAGAGCGTCACCTATCTCTGCGACACTCACCCAATGATCTCGAATATCCTCTTCGATGCCCGCCGAAACGTCGGGCAAATCCGGAATGTCACGCCGTGCCGCGGCATAAGCTTGGTCGATACACTTACTGATTGCTTGCGCATCACCCACACTTGCATTTCGGAAACGAATATCAGCCATTGCGCCTCTTCCCTTCAATTCACAGGCCCACATCTCCACCAATTGGTGTCATTGCGCTTGCACATGCAAGGCTTGCAACCTAAGAGCCGGGTATGACCCAGACATCCCACGACCGCCTTCTGATCATCGACTTCGGCAGCCAGGTTACGCAGCTTATCGCCCGCCGCCTGCGCGAGCTGAATGTCTACTGTGAAATCCACCCTTACCAGAATGTCACGATGGACTTCGTGCGAGACATGGCACCCCGTGCCGTGATCTTTTCTGGCGGGCCCGACAGCGTGACGCGTGACGGATCCCCCCGCGCCCCGCAGGAGATTTTTGACTACGGTGTGCCCATCCTGGGCATTTGCTACGGTCAACAGGTAATGATGCACCAGCTGGGCGGCAAGGTTGAAAGCGGCCACGGTACCGCCGAGTTTGGACGCGCTTTTGTCACGCCGAAAGGGCAATTGGATATTCTGAACGGCTGGTTCGCGGATGGCGACGAGCAGGTCTGGATGAGTCACGGTGACCACGTCAGCGAGATTGCACCGGGTTTTGAGGTTTTCGGAACCTCCCCGAATGCACCTTTTGCAATCACTGCGGACACTGAGCGGCATTTCTACGCGGTCCAGTTCCACCCGGAAGTGCACCATACTCCCAAAGGTGCCAAGCTATATGAGAACTTCGTCAGACTGGCGGGTTTCAAGGGTGACTGGACCATGGGTGCCTATCGCGAGCAGATGATCGAGAAAATCCGCGAACAGGTTGGCGACAAGAAAGTCATCTGTGGCCTGTCCGGCGGTGTCGACAGCTCAGTCGCGGCTATCCTGATTCACGAAGCCATCGGTGATCAGCTAACGTGTGTGTTTGTGGACCATGGCCTTCTTCGAAAGAATGAAGCGCAGGAAGTCGTCTCAATGTTCCGCGACAACTACAACATCCAGCTGATCCACGCAGATGAGAGCGAGCTGTTCCTCGGAGAACTGGATGGACAAAGCGATCCGGAAACCAAGCGCAAGATCATTGGCAAGCTCTTCATTGATGTGTTCCAGAAACATGCGGACACGATTGATGGTGCCGAATTCCTTGCTCAGGGCACTCTATATCCTGATGTCATCGAATCCGTATCCTTCTCGGGCGGCCCCTCGGTAACGATCAAATCGCACCACAATGTAGGTGGCCTGCCCGAGAAAATGGGCCTGAAGCTGGTCGAACCTCTTCGCGAGCTGTTCAAGGACGAGGTCCGCGCACTTGGTCGCGAGCTGGGATTGCCCCAGAGCTTTATTGGCCGCCATCCTTTCCCCGGACCAGGACTGGCGATCCGTTGCCCTGGCGAGATCACACGCGAAAAACTGGATATCCTGCGCGAAGCCGATGCGATTTACATCGATCAGATTCGCAAACACGGCCTGTATGACGAGATCTGGCAGGCCTTTGTGGCGATTCTTCCGGTTCGCACGGTCGGTGTAATGGGTGATGGCCGCACCTATGACTACGCTTGCGCACTTCGTGCCGTAACGTCAGTAGATGGCATGACCGCAGATTATTACCCCTTCAGCCATGAATTCCTTGGTGAAACGGCAACCCGGATCATCAACGAAGTTAAAGGCATCAACCGGTGCACCTATGACATTACGTCAAAACCACCGGGAACGATCGAGTGGGAATAAGTTGAAAAGCCGGGCTTTGTCCCGGCTTTTTTGTTGTATGTTCGGGCCAAAAAGAGATTACTCATCAATGCTATAGAACGAGACTTCATCGGAGTTCGGTGTGACCGAAAAGAAAGCTGAAATCGGTAAGGCCGCCCTCTGGATGACGGGTGCCATAGCTTCATTCTCGTCCATGGCGGTTGCCGGGCGTGAGCTCAGCCTTTCACACGACACCTTTGAAATCATGATGTACCGCAGCGTGGTCGGGGTTTTCGTAGTGTCCCTGATCCTGTCATTTACCGGAAACTGGCACCAGGTATCGACGAATAGATTAGGCCTGCACGCAGTCAGAAACACGCTTCACTTCACGGGGCAAAATCTCTGGTTTTACGCCGTAGGCGTCATCCCTTTGGCTCAGGTTTTTGCGCTGGAATTCACTCAGCCGATTTGGGTCATCCTTCTCTCCCCACTCTTGCTAAAAGAGCGTCTGACAGCCCTGCGAATGACGTCGGCGATTATTGGATTTGCTGGAATTCTCATCGTCGCGCGCCCCGGGGTGACGGCGATTAGCCCGGGCGTGATCGCGGCAGCCGCATCTGCCATTTTCTTCGCTTTAACAACGATTTCCACAAAAACACTCACGCGCCATACCAGCATCGCCTGTATCGTTTTCTGGTTGACGGTGATGCAGGCCATTCTTGGACTTGTCGCAGCTGGATTGGATGGTCAGATTGCACTGCCGACAGTGGAAACTGCTCCGTTCCTGATCCTTGTTGGGTTGGCTGGTTTACTTGCACATTTCTGTATCACAAACGCTCTGGCCATCGCGCCTGCAACCGTTGTGATACCCTTCGATTTTGCCCGCCTGCCAACGATCGCGATCGTCGGAATGATCCTGTATCACGAGCCATTGGATCAATGGACCCTGCTGGGGGCCGCTGTAATCTTTTCGGGAATTTTCCTGAACGTCTGGTCTGAAAATCGTATCAATTCCGCAACACAGCCGCAGAACACTCGCTGAAACTAACGTTCGGTCACTGGTTGACGTTTTTTAAATGTCTACGCGATTATCAGGAACCTATAAAAAATAGCAGGGGTATGTCGGTCACTCTGACGCGCCCGAGGCTATCGGATAGTGAAAAGGGAGGACGAAATGAAAAAAGCGCTGCTACAAGCGTGCGCGGTATGTGTCGGGGCGACGGCAGTACAGGCGGGCGGCATCGACCGCAGTGGTCAGGGAATCAATATTCTTTTCGAAGAAGGCTCTGCCGTTCAGTTCCGTTTGGGCTACACCTCACCAAGTGTCAGCGGAACGATGCTCGGTGTCGACTCTGGTAATGTCGCTAACAGCTTTTTTACGCCTCATTTGGCCTATAAGCATGCTTTCACTGATCAACTGGATTTTGCTCTGATCTATGATCAGCCGTTTGGCGCTGACATCGACTACGCCTCTGGCTACCCTCTATCTCGGAACCCAGTTCCGGGCGGTCGTAGTGATGTACTACGCGCAAAAGCTGATACTGATGCGGTAACGGCATTGTTGCGCTATAAATTCGATGGCGGCTTTAGCGCCATTGGTGGTCTGCGTATTCAACGCCTGAAGGCGAATGTGGCAGTTCCTGCAGCTGTAGGGTACGAAGTGAACAGCGGAGCATCGACGGACCTCGGATATGTACTTGGTGTTGCTTGGGAAAAGCCTGAAATCGCAGCACGTGTTGCTCTGACCTACAACTCGAAAATCTCTCATGATCTGTCACAAACGGAATCGCTAAATCCGCCGCAAGCAGCAGGTACTGGCCTAGTTGCAAGTTTCCAGACCAACAGTGAGGTTGCTTCGCCGCAATCGGTGAATCTCGATTTCCAAACTGGTGTCGCGCCAAAAACCCTACTCTTCGGATCGATCCGTTGGGTTGATTGGCCACAAACTATCTACGATCCGCCAAACTATCCGCCTGCGAACCCATTGGTCGACTATGATGATCCGACTTGGACATATTCATTGGGCTTAGGTTATCAGTTCACGGATGAATTCTCTGGTGCTGTAACTCTGGGATACGAGTCCTCAACAAATGAGCCGGTTTCCAACCTTGGCCCAACTGATGGCTTCTGGAGTATCGGAGTGGGTGGGACCTACTCTCTGGAGAAGGCCAAGATTTCGGGCGGTATTCGTTATACCGATCTGGGCGACGCGACTGCGGATGGTGCAGGCCCGGCTGCGCGCGCTAACTTCACTGGTAACAGCGCCTGGAGTGTTGGCCTGCAGGTTACCTACGCCCTCAACTGAGCGTAACCTGAGTTGAAAATCGGATCACCCCGCCCTTTCGGCGGGGTTTTCTTTTCGCAAGAAACGGGTCGCATATCTGAGCCCAACGATGCGACACAGAGCCATGGCATTACAAAAAACCCTTTCCCCCCGCGCCTGGTTTGAACTCACTCTTTTGGGAGTTATCTGGGGCGCTTCGTTCCTCTCCATCCGCATCGCACTCGACACGATCCCGGTTATGACATCGGTGTTTCATCGCGTTTTCTGGGCATCATTGGTATTGTGGACTGTAATTCTGATACGCGGTCAGAAGGTTCCCACGAGCCTACGAATATGGGGGGCGTTTCTGATCATGGGGTTGCTGAACAACGTACTACCGTTCTCACTGATGGCGTGGGGGCAGCTTTATGTGGACACCGGCCTGACCTCGATCCTGAATGCCGCAACCGCGATATTCGGGGTTTTGCTCGCAGCCGTTTTCTTCCGGGACGAACGTCTTACCGGGCTCCGTTTGCTTGGTGTCGGGTTGGGGTTCTTAGGCGTTGTAACAACAATCGGAATTGAGAATTTTCTGAGCTTTGATTTACGCAGCGTGGCGCAGATCGCCATTCTAGCCGGTACCGTGTCATATGCATTGGCCGCAGTCTGGGCGCGGTTTCACCTTTCTGATCTTTCACCTCAGGTTGCCGCTGCAGGGATGCTGACAGGATCAACCGTGATGATGCTGCCGATCATGCTGATCGTGGATGGGCCCCCTTCCCTTTCATTACCGTTGGAGACCTGGTTAGCGATTGGATACTACGCGATCGTCGCAACCGCCGGTGCATATTTGCTCTACTACCGAGTGCTGGCCATTGCCGGCAGTGGAAACCTTCTGCTGGTGACTCTGGTCATCCCGCCGGTCGCCATACTGCTTGGCACTCTGTTACGTGGCGAGTCACTGCCTCCCAATGCCTATATCGGGTTCGCTATACTTGCAGTTGGCCTTGTTATCCTCAGCAGATCAGGACGGCGCAATTGACGCCGCCCTCGGGCCGATTTAGCTAGAGCAAAACAAGGGATAGCGGATCATGATCTACGGCTCGGCAGGAGACTGGCGCGATGCAGCGCGAAAAAAAGTGCTGTTTTTCGGCATGTCCGGGTTGGGCAAGACATATGTTTCAAATGTTCTGAGAGATTCCGGCGACTGGTTTCACTATTCCATCGATTACCGGATCGGCACCCGTTATATGGGCGAGTACATCACCGACAACGCCAAAGCCGAAGCGATGAAGGTGCCCTTCCTCCGCGACCTGTTACTTTCGGATTCCATCTATATCGGATCGAACATCTCGTTCGAAAACCTCACACCTGTGTCCGCCTATTTGGGCAAGCCGGGCAACCCTGATCTGGGTGGTCTTGAAATTTCTGAATACCGCAGGCGACAGGAGCAGTTTCGACTGGCGGAAATTCACGCCCTCCTGGACACTGAGTACTTTATCGACCGGGCCAGACGCCTGTATGACTATCCTCATTTCATTTGTGACACCGGTGGGTCAATCTGTGAATGGGTGGACCCCGAAGACCCTGGTGATCAGGTCATGTCGGAATTGTCACGCCAGACACTCATGGTTTGGATCAAGGGCGACGAAGATCACACAGCCGAACTGATCCGCCGTTTCGACAAGGCCCCCAAGCCGATGTCATATCAGGCCGAGTTTCTGACCAAAGTCTGGGACGAATACCTGACCGAGCACGACTGCTCGAGCGCCGAGGTTGACCCTGACTCGTTCATTCGTTGGACCTATGCGCGGGCATTGGCCCATCGCCAACCCAGATACGAAGCTATGGCCAAGAACTGGGGCATCACGATCACTGCTGACGATGTGAGCAAAGTACGGGATGCACGTGATTTCGATGAGTTGATCGAACGCACCCTTGAGACCAACCCAAAGCGCGCCTAAGTTCCAAACCTCTCTAGAAGCCTGAAAAGTCTGAACCAATGCCGATCAAGATTCCATCAAACCTGCCTGCCTTCGACGTCCTGACCCGGGAAGGCGTCATGGTCATGGCGGAGGATCACGCGGCCCGTCAGGATATCCGCCCTCTTCGGATCGGTCTCTTGAATCTGATGCCAAAAAAGATTCAGACTGAAAACCAGTTCGCGCGCCTCATTGGCGCAACGCCATTGCAGATTGAACTGACGTTGATCCGCATGACCGAGCACCGTACCAAGAACACGGCCGCCGAGCACATGAGGGATTTCTACCGGCCGTTTCAGGAAGTGCGGGATCAGAAGTTTGATGGTCTGATCATCACTGGTGCGCCGATCGAGCATCTTGAATTTGATGATGTCACCTACTGGAAAGAAATTTCAGAGGTGTTCGAGTGGACCCAAACAAACGTGCATTCCACATTTGGCGTGTGCTGGGGTGGGATGGCGATGATTAATCACTTCCACGGCGTTAAAAAACACGTGTTGGATGAGAAAGCCTTTGGGTGCTTTCGCCATCAGAACATGTCACCGGCCTCACCGTTTTTGCGCGGTTTTTCTGACGATTGCGTCATCCCAGTCAGCCGCTGGACGGAAATGAAACAAAGTGAGATCAGCGATGCTCATGGTCTGGTGACTTTGTTGGGCAGCGAAGATGTTGGACCTTGTCTGGTTGAAGATCCCGCGCACCGTGCGCTCTATATTTTCAATCACTTCGAGTATGACAGTGACACACTGAAGCAGGAATATGACCGGGACATAGAAAATGGCACGTCTATCAATGTACCGATCAACTATTATCCTGACGACGATCCCTCTCAAACACCTCAGAACCGCTGGCGTAGCCATGCACACCTGCTTTACGGTAACTGGATAAACGAGATTTACCAGTCTACCCCATTCGACATGAGCAAAATTGGCGACTAAAATTCTGATATCCCTCGGCGTTGTTCTGGTTTGCCTTGCTACGGTAACCGCATGGTTATCTGCAAGAAACGAGGCACGCGCCGAGACAGAATTTCCACCCGAAGGACAAATACTCGATGTCGATGGAGTTCCCGTTCATGCAGTCGTCATGGGCGAAGGGCCTGACGTCGTCCTGATCCACGGGTCCAGCGGAAACACCCGCGATATGACCTTTGCCTTAGCCCCGATACTCGCTCAAAACTACCGGGTAATCGTTTTTGACCGTCCCGGGCTTGGATATTCCGGCAGCTTCAATCCCGACGGTGAAACCATAACCGAACAGGCGGAAATCCTGCAGCATGCAGCTGCTTTTCTTGGGGCTGACAAGCCAATCGTTGCCGGACAAAGCTATGGGGGATCGGTGTCGCTTGCCTGGGCAATTACCCGCCCCGACAACATTTCGGCTCTGGTCCTGATTGCACCCGCCGCGGTGCCTTGGGAAACACCCTTGGATTCATTCAATACGATCGCGTCCACATCGGCTGGGAACACGCTCGCCCTGCCCCTGATAACAGCCTTCACACCTGATTGGTATGTCTCGCAGGCTTTGGATTCTGTGTTTGCCCCTCAAAAAGCACCCGAGGGCTACGCGCAGCACTTTGGTCCCAGCTTAACCATGCGCCGTGCGTCGATGCATTCGAATGCCAAGCAACGTGCCAATCTGTTGGATGAGATCACGCAACTTCAGCCCCGCTACGGCGATATCTCAGTACCCACTGAAATCGTCCATGGAACTGCCGATACGACAGTGGAACTGGATCTTCATTCCGAGCGCTTGGTCGAGCAGATACCGGGCGCTGAGTTGATAGAGTTGGAAGGCGTAGGCCACATGCCCCAGGTTGTCGCCGCCGATGAAGTTGCTGCGGCGATAGATCGTGCAGCCCAAAGGGCAGGTTTGCGTTAGAGCCACGCGTAATCCATAGTAAGTTATGGATTTTATGGCGAGGCTCACATGACCCGATCAGAAAAAGGTTCCATCCAAAAGTACTTTAAGAACAGCGCCCCCAAAGAGGTTCGACAGGCTATCGAAAAGTCGAAGAAGGGTGACATTCTAAATCCCACTTATCCCTACCCTGAACGAATGAAGGGTAAGGACTATGACGAGCAAATGGACGCCCTGCAAATTGAGCTGGTCAAGATGCAGTCTTGGGTCAAGGAAACCGGACAGCGGATTGCCATCATATTTGAAGGCCGCGATGCCGCTGGCAAGGGTGGCACAATCAAACGGTTCAGGGAAAATCTGAACCCGCGCGGTGCCAGGAACGTAGCGCTCGGGAAACCCTCGGATTCAGAGCGCAGCCAATGGTACTTTCAACGTTATATCCCACACTTGCCGTCTGCTGGAGAAATCGTTTTCTTCGACCGCAGCTGGTACAATCGCGGCGTTGTTGAAAACGTTTTCGGTTTCTGCACGAATGAAGAACGCGAGCGTTTTTTTCGCCAGGTCCGACCGCTGGAAACAGGCCTCGTGAATGACGGCATTCAACTTTTCAAATTCTGGCTGAATGTAGGGCGTGCCGAACAGCTCAACCGCTTTTTGTCGCGCGAGACTGACCCTTTGAAACAATGGAAACTCAGTCCCATTGATGTCGCTGGCCTGGATAAATGGGAAGAATACACGCAGTCGATTGCGGAAACTCTGACGCGATCACACGCAGAACACTGCCCCTGGACCATCGTGCGATCGGATGACAAAAAACGAGCCCGCCTGGAGGCAATCAGAACCGTTTTGAACGCACTGGACTATGACGAGAAGAAACCAAAGGCCATTGGCCCCATAGATTCAAAAATATGCGGCGGACCCGAGGTCTGGGACGCCTAGTGCACAGATTGTTCGCATTTCGTGGAACGGAGAAAACTGCAAAATTCACAGGGCAATAGTTGGACGATCGCACCGGGTTACTCTATGTATCTACTTCTAAAAACACTAAAACCAAGAGGCACCTGAAGCCGGGATGACCAAACGCGGCTATCACCACGGAAATCTCAAGCAAGCCCTGATTGAAGCGGCGTTGTCGTTGATCGAGGAAAAGGGGCCGACGGGCTTTACTCTGTCCGAGGCGGCGAAGACTGCTGGTGTTACCCCTGCAGCTGTATACCGTCACTACCAAGGTCGCGAGGACCTGATCGCCGGGGCTGCACGACAGGGCTTCGAAATGTTCGCGGACCTGATGCAATTTGCCTACGACAAAGGTCAGCCATCAGCCTTGGCCGCTTTCGAGGCAACAGGACGCGCCTATCTGGCGTTTGCCCGCAAACATCCCGGCCACTATATCGCGATGTTCGAAAGCGGTATTTCGGTAAATCGTACGCCAGAACTGGCGATGGCTGCCAACCGGGCCAAAGACGTTCTGGAAAAGGCAGCCTCCGACCTGTCGCAGCATATACCACCGGAGAAACGTCCACCCGCCTCGATGTTCAGTGCCCACATATGGGCCATGAGCCACGGCGTCGTGGAGCTGTACGCCCGCAACACCGGTGCAAGTTCTCCATTTTCACCTGAAGATTTGCTCGAGTCTGGTATTGGAATTTATCTCAGAGGGCTCGGTCTGGTGCCACCAGACGAATAACACGTCTCAGAAATGTCTGCTTGGTTGTGGGACAGAAAGACCAGACGTAACGTTGATCAGGTTCATCTCACCCATGCCTTTGATGTCGACTGGCCCAAGGTCAGACACCTGAAACTCATCAATCAGAGCGTACTTCATCTCTTCTGGTGCAACGATGTTCATCGGGTTGGCAAACACCTGCAGGCGAGACGCGATGTTCACAGCTGGGCCAAAGACATCATAGACATATTTCTGAATGCCCACGACAGACCCTACAGCGGCCCCCATACCTAAGCCGACCCTTGCCTGCCATTTATGTGGATGACTCTCGTTGCGCCGCTCGAGGTAACGCAGGAACCGGACCGCGCAGTGGGCTACGGCGGTCGCATGATCAGGAGTCGCGTCCGGCATACCCGATACCGCGAGGTAGGCGTCACCGATTGTCTTGATCCGCTCGCAACCGAACTGCTCGACGATGCGATCAAATGCGGTGAAGATATCGTTCAATTCACTCAACGTAACGGTTGGATCGGTTTGGGACGCAAAATCGGTGAAGCCGACAAAGTCCAGCATGACCACTGAAACCTGCTCGTACAGCTGCGGTGTGACAACGCCGAATGTTTTGAATTCCTCATAGACTGCACGAGGCATCAGATTGAGCAACAACCGCTCGACCCGCTCCTTTTCACGCTCCAACTCGCGCGTATTGCGTTCAACCATGGTCGAATAACTGTCGATCATGCTTTCGAGTTCACGGATGCGCGTAATGTTCTGACACTCGACAACCAGAACCTGCTCCTCAAGACCATTGGCGAGAGAGATTGTCGTGGCAAATATCAGCGTTCGGCGTTTGGGCTTGATCTGCAACTCGGCCGAGTATCGCAAACCGGATTGCTTAACATCGTCTAGTTCGCGCTGATCAAGATCGGGCAGTAGATCCAAGAGCGTCTGCCCTTCTGCCGGAGTTCCAAACCATTCTGCAAACGGCCCATTGTGAAAGACAAAGGTCAGGTCCGACGCGCGCAAGACAGCCACGCCGACCCCAATCGCCCGCAGCAGATGCTCATTGATGGCAAGAATGCTCATGCGGCATCCCGGGCGACGATGATCGCACGCTTTCCCTCGATAGCAGACAAAGCGATCTGAATATCAGCCTCTGACATGCCATGCATGGCCAGAGCTTCGCCAAACAACTCAGCCATCTCATCAAAGTCGTCGTGGCTTATCTTCAGATGACGATGAACAGCTTCGATCCTTTCATCGCTGAACGATGCCGGTCCCCCCACCAGAGACGATACGAATTTTGTCTGATGGTCGATCAGTCGAGGCATGTCGATGTCTTCGAAATGCACGCCGATCCCGTCCGAATCCAGCGCCATTTCGTAGAATGACATCACGATACGGCTGATGGTTTTGAACCCGCCGTACTTTTCATAGATCGTTTGACTCACAACACTAAACCAAATGCCGTTCAGCAATAACACTACAAGGTTATATCAAATAGATAGTTTTGTTAATGTTTATGATGATTAAGATGTCGAGGTCGAAGTAAATGGTCGATTACAGTCGGCCCGTTCCTCACTAAGGCAAACACTTGCGATCAAACACTTAGCTAAATCTGCATGTACTCAGATTTGTGCACTAACTTTGCGATTTCCAGCAAAATGAGATGCCCGAGCATGATCTCAGGAGCGGTGCACTTGTTTAGATACATCGCGACTTTGAAAAGCCTTAGAATGCTATGCCAAATTTTGGTGATATGGCGGAGAGACAGGGATTCGAACCCTGGAGACGGTTTCCCGCCTACACACTTTCCAGGCGTGCGCCTTCGACCACTCGGCCACCTCTCCGTGCCGGCGATATGTGAACCATCGAAACCAGATTTGCAAGGCCCGAAATCAGCGAAATTGCTCTGTTGCTGCGCAAATCTATCTGACGAGTATGAAAGCTCGCCGACACTAGATTTGCGCTGACTGAAAGGTCTTCACCAACATGCCTATCAGACCTCATCTCCGTTATCGGGAGACAGGTCAGTTTCGGTCATTTCGATCGGATCTGAGCTTTCCAAAGTTGCTTTTGGCGACGGATTGTCGGCATCAGGCTTGGTTGATTTAGGCTTATCACTACCCGGTGCCTGCAACGTTTCGGGGTTTCTCAACCACACGTCACGCTGAGCGAACGGGATCTCGATACCTTCTTCGACGAAACGGCGATTGATTTCATGGTTCATGTCAGATTTGACTGACAACACCCAGTTCACATCCCGCAGGATGGCTCGGATTTCAAAATCCAGTGAATCAGCGCCAAAACCCTGGAACACCACGCTGGGCGCTGGGTTTGCCAAAACCATTGGATGTCCGTTTGCAATCTCACCCAGAATAGTCTCGACCTTGCGCGTGTCCGTACCATAGGCCACGCCGACGGGGACAATCACCCGCCCAACTGTGTTGCCACGTGTATAGTTCGTTACCACGCCGCTGATCAGATCTGAGTTCGGAACAATCACATCCGTTCGGTCAAACGTCTCAATCCGTGTTGAACGCACCGAGATGTCACGGACATACCCCATCATCCCGTTCACATCGATCCAGTCACCTTTGGAAATCGGGCGTTCGACCAGCAGGATGATGCCCGAGACAAAGTTGGACACAATAGTCTGCAGACCAAAACCGATGCCGACCGACAGAGCGCCCGCAACAATCGCCAGTGAGGACAGATCGAATCCGGCCACCGTGATGGCAACCAGCGCGGCCAGGAAAATCCCAACATAGCCCGTACCAGCGGCAATTGCGTTCTGCCCTCCCGGATCAATGCTGGTCTTAGGAAGCAGCGAATTCCGAAGGCCACTCTGCAACAGACGCGTCAGCATATAGCCGATTGCGAATATTGCGACGAATGTCAGGAAGTTGCTGGGAGAGATTGTAACTCCACCAATATCGAAGCCAAGCAAAAGCCTCGACCAAGCTTCGCTCAGATCAGATTCACGAGCACCCCAGTAAATTGCCAACACCGGCAAGGACAGGATCGCGAGAACGAACCCTACAAGAACCGAAAAAAGAGAATCACGGGCGGCATCACCCTGCCCTGTAATCCATCCATAAATCAGGCTGATAAAACGCTGAACGATCACCAACGCTGCGATCAGAACAAGTGTCTTTACTGCTGGAAAGACGATTGCTTCGGCTGCGTTTGTATACCCAAAGATCGCAAGGATCGGGCTCGCGATGCCGAGAAAAAACAGAGCTTTACGCAAAACATCTATGAGTTGGCTAAAGCCTGCAGCACGCGTTGTGCTGGCTTCTGCCTTTTCCCCATCGGGTTCTATGCGCCGGATCTGGCGAACCCGCAAAAGAAGGAGCGATGTTGCCAAAATGACCGGGAAGCTCACCACAGCTTGCGTTGCGTCTGAGATGTTCTCTATCTGCTCGAACAAATTCGCCAGTTCATGCAGGATCAGCATAACGGCCAGCAGGTCAATGTAGACACGCAGTTCTTTGATCTTGTTCGATGAGATACTTGTGAAGTTCTGAGCCGCTCCCATCAGGAAAATCTGACGGCCAATCCAATCATAATAGAAGATAATCGCGGCCCAGTATGGAATCTCCTGAAACAGCAGAGCGCCACGTAGCCCCAGAACGCCCGTCAGTACGACCGCCTGAACCAAAAGTGTGACGCCAAGCCAAGGCAGAATGATCCGAAACAGTGAGATTATGAAGGTCCATACACCGCTGCCACTTCCTCCGAGGCTGCGCAGATAGTCTCCGCCCTTCTCGGACCATTGTCTCCCGTAAATCAGCAAGACCAGCGCGATGGCGACCAATACGAAGATTGCCAAGCCGCGATCGCGCAACTCTTCCCGAACAACATCCGATCGCAAATTCTGCAAGGTTTCGTTGGCAAGACTACGCGCGGCCTCGGTCAAATCGACCCATGCTGGCGCCCAATAGACCGGGTTTATGGGGGAAGGTCCGCGCTCTAGAAACTCTTTCTTCTGACGATCCCGGATAAGCTGATCGATTTCACTAATCAGACCATTTGCCCGGCTATACGCCTCTTGGGAAATGATACGAGGGACCCGTAAACTGTTCAGTTGGGTCTCCAGATGAGCGCGAAGATTGGCGATATCTTCAGGCTCGCTCGATCCTTCTTCGGGCTTGGGACCTAGCGCTTTGATCTGGGCTTCAAGGGTTTGGATCCGCTCAGTATTAGCGCCCCTGGCTTTATTGAAGTCCTCTCTGTAACCATTTATTTCTTCGCGTAAATTTTCCAGAGAAGCGTTCGAAGCACGGTTGGCTTCGATAACAGCTTCGGCGCGGTTCGCCGTACTTACCCAACCCTTGTAGTATTCGCTTTGGCGATCTGTCAGCTGAGCTGATGCAACGCCAGCAAAACCGATCACGAGAACCGCGATCAGGGTAAGGAACAGGCGAACCTGCTGCAGCATCATACGTCCTCGAATACGCCAGGAATGCTGCGCGGCGCTTCGGTCATCCAATCAGGGACCGGCAGCTCTTTCTCACGCAGGAAATCGGGGTTGAACAGTTTAGACTGATAGCGGGTTCCGAAGTCACACAGAACGGTCACAATCGTGTGGCCTGGCCCCATTTCCTTAGCCAGTCGCACAGCACCAGCCATATTGATCGCCGTAGATCCACCCATAACCAGCCCCTCTTCGCGCAAAAGGTCGAAGATGTATGGAAGCGCCTCGTTATCGGTAATCTGATACGAATGATCGGGCGTGAATCCTTCGAGGTTCTTAGTAATCCGGACCTGGCCGATGCCCTCTGCGATCGAGCCGCCCTCGATCGCGATTTCACCGGTGGTGTAGTAGGAAAACAGCCCGGCCCCCATTGGATCAGCCAGGCCAATCTTCACACCTTTGGGCTGCAGTGCCTCGGCAACACCAGCAAGCGTCCCGCCAGAACCGACAGCACAAATGAAACCGTCGACCTTGCCATTGGTCTGTTCCCAGATTTCCGGGCCAGTTGTCTCAACATGTGCCTGACGGTTTGCCACGTTATCGAACTGGTTGGCCCAAATCGCGCCGTTGGGTTCGCTCTGTGCAAGCTCCTCGGCCAAGCGACGAGAGTAATGAACGAAGTTGTTGGGATTACGATAAGGCGCAGCGGGTACCTGAACCAGTTGTGCACCCGCAAGGCGCAGCATGTCCTTCTTTTCTTCGGACTGGGTTTCCGGAATGACGATGACTGTCTTGAAACCCATCGAGGCACCAACCAACGCCAGACCAATGCCTGTGTTGCCCGCTGTGCCCTCAACAATTGTGCCACCAGGCTTTAGATCGCCGCGCGCAATCGCATCACGAATTATGTACAGCGCCGCACGATCCTTGACCGATTGGCCCGGGTTCATGAACTCGGCCTTGCCAAGAATTTCGCACCCTGTTTCTTCACTGATGCGGCGCAACCGGATCAACGGTGTTTTACCTACTGCGTCGGCCAGATCTCGTGCAATGCGCATAGCACCCTCATCTCATTGGTATTATCGCAGATGTACAGGCGCTCAGCCCTGACCACAAGCCGGGATAGCTATCCTCGCAGGCGTTCGCGATGCCTTGCAAGCCAATGCGCCAGCGACAAAAGCGGCAAATCCTTGAAGGTGTGGTTATCCACCATCTCCATGAATGTCTCGTAAGGCAGGATTCTGCTGCGGATATCTTCGCCTTCGGATGCAAGCCCACCGCTTTCCGTTGTTTCAGTCAGATCGCCAAGCCCAACGTATAGATAAACATATTCGGTCGAAGAACCGCTCGATGAATATGCACCACCCGCGTACTCCAGTGCCGTCAGTTCGATCTTCGCCTCTTCCACTGCTTCGCGCCGGGCTGCCTGCTCGGGTGTCTCACCCGGATCAATCATGCCGGCTACAGGCTCCCACATCCACGGCTCCGGGTCATCTATCAGGTACACCGGGGTTCTGAACTGCTCGACCAGCAGGACACAATCGCGGACGGGATCATAGGGCAATACAATCACAGCGCTTCCTTGCAGAAGCGCACTGCGATTCAACACCGGCCCCATTGAGCCATCATACTGCCGGTACTGCAGCTCGATCTCTTCCATGCCGAAGTAGTTGATGTAAGCCCGCCGATGGCTTTTGACGATCACGTCTCGGCTCACGTCGTGCTGATCGCCGGTATGGCGCTGCTGCGCGGCCAGTTTAGCCCAGGCCCGTGTGCGGATCGCAGGAAAGCTCCGCTGAATGCGGCTCGCATCAACCCGACCGTAATAGGCCATCACTTCTGACGCCGCCTGCAAGGTCATCGCCCCCCAAGCATCTTCCCACTTCTGCAGCGACCAAAGCGTATCGGGAACCCATGCATCCGGTGCCGGAAAAAACACCTGCGCTTGCGCAGTGGTACCGTCTTGTAACGTCAGCATTTGGACATGCAGGTCATAGTCGAACCCGCCTTCGTAAAACGTCAGGCGGTCAAGATCTTGCTCGCTCAAACCGCGCACAATGATGCCTTCGGCGGTACTTCCTTCTTCGTTGACGATCATGGGAAAAGCCTGCCCCTGGACCGCATAAACTGCGTGATCAGGCAACACCGCCTTTGTGAACGATATATCCGCGCTGCTGCGTCCCAGAACCAACTCAAGCAGTGGCACGTACCGCAACGTGCCGTAGAAAAACAAATCTGACAAAGATTACGTCTCGCTTTTTTATCGAATGAGCTTAGCGCCAGCGCCGGGCAGCCTGTTCAGTAAAAACCCCTGCCACCAGCGCGCCGATAGCCAAAGTGATCAGAATCTCGGGCACCATAAGCTGTTTCCCAAACTCGACTCCAAGCTCAAAGATGGCAAGAACCGCCTCGAACGGACCATCATAGCGGTGCCGCATTGCAAGGCGGAACATTTCGTAGGCT
Organism: Ruegeria arenilitoris; assembly: GCF_013030265.1. Lineage (GTDB taxonomy): Bacteria > Pseudomonadota > Alphaproteobacteria > Rhodobacterales > Rhodobacteraceae > Ruegeria > Ruegeria arenilitoris_E. The sequence continues at coordinate 279,632 of NZ_WPZQ01000004.1, read as the reverse complement.
CCCTGCACGAACAAACCCCAGAACACCAAAGAGACCATCCCGGTCAATCCGTTGTTGAGGGCGGAAGTCCAGCCCCGGCCAGCCCGTTTGCCCATGATGCCCCAACCGCAGGCAAATCCTAGGGCCAGGTTCACAAACGTGAAGTAGCCATAGCTTTTGCCTTCTTCTCCGTTGTCGATGATCATGCCGGATACCAGAAAGGCCACCACCATCAGACAAATAGCGGCAACAAGCTTTGGAGCAGTAGGCATTCGTAGGATCCGTTCCTTAACTGGGTTTTGCTATAGTGATCTGTGTCACATCGCAATTACCCGTGTCAAAGGCTGCGCCACATGCGGTTAAATAATAATTCCACATGCGGCGAAAACGCTCATCAAACCCCATATCGGCAATCTGATCCCACTTGGAGTTGAACGTCTCATACCAGCGGCGCAGCGTCAGATCGTAGCTCTGCCCGAACTCTCGCGAATGCACGATATTCAGGCCAGCGCGAGCTATCTGTTCTTTGAGCACTTTCGGCGCGGGGAGCATACCACCCGGAAAGATGTATTTCTGAATGAAATCAACGCCGTTCTTGTACACGTCCCACCTGTGATCAGCCACTGTGATGATTTGCAGTGTTGCCTGACCACCCGGCTTCAAACGTTCACGGACCGTATCAAAGTATACAGGCCAATATTTTTGTCCGACGGCTTCGAACATCTCGATTGAGGCGATACCGTCATATTGTCCCTGCTCATCGCGGTAGTCTTGCAGCTTGAACTCGACCTGATCGGAAAGCCCTGCCTTTTCAATTCTTTGCCTGGCAAACTTCAACTGTTCCTCACTGATGGTGAGGCCTGTCACTTTCAATCCACGTTCTTTCGCTGCATATTCGGCAAAGCCACCCCAGCCACAGCCAATCTCCAGAATGTGGTCGCCGGGCTTGGCTCCCATTTCGTCTACCATACTGGCGTATTTTGCGGTTTGGGCCTTCTCCAGGCTTTCCTGGCCCGTTTCAAAGATGGCACTGGAGTAGGTCATCGTGTCATCAAGCCAGAGACCGTAGAACTCATTCCCGAGATCATAGTGGTATGAGATATTCTTTTTGGCCTGCGCGCGATTGTTTCGGTGCAACCAGAACCGCAGTCGCTCATATGCACGCACCAGGAACTTACCGGTGAAATCGTCATAGACCGCTTCGGTCCCTCTGTGCACGAGATCCATGAAGGACCGCAGATCTGGTGTGCTCCACTCGCCTTCCAAATAGGCGTCAGAAAAGCCTAACTCTCCCTCCCGGATCAGGCGGGCAAATACGTCCGGATCGTGAATGTCAACTTGTGCAACAGGACCGGACTTTGCCCCTTCGGCGCGAAACACGCGACCGTCCGGCAGCGCAATATCCAATCTGCCCGACTCCATTCGGGTCAGCATCTTGAAGACTTGCGAAAAATATCTCGGCAGGTTTTCCTGCCCTTCAGTGGTCGTCAGGATCATCCGCTCTCCCCTCTGCGGTCCTGAGTCAAAGCTAGGACGCGATTCTGTTTCTGGCAAGTTTTCAATTCCTTACTGGCGATTTTCGGGTTTCGTACGCTGTCAGAGCGCGGTTTCGCCCAGCCTGCAATCCGACGATGGGTTGAGGGTAAATGTCGCTGGCGTCTAATCCCCACGAACGTGGCACTGCGTTGAAATACGCCAGAGAGGTCGCTGATGGGTCAGACTGACCTTCGGCGATCCACTGCCGGAGGTAGCTTGAATTGGGGTCAAACTTTTCTTGCTGCGTTTGGGGATTGAATATCCGGAAAAACGGAGCCGCGTCCGGACCTGAGCCAGCCACCCATTGCCAGCCCATCGCGTTGGCAGCAGGATCCCAATCAATCAGGCAATCGGCAAACCAATCCATACCGATCTTCCAATGTGTCATAAGGTGCTTGGTCAAATAGCTGGCAACCACCATACGCGCCCTGTTGTGCATGCGACCCGTCACGTACATCTCACGTAGTCCGGCATCGACGACCGGAATTCCGGTTCTTGCCTGCTTCCAAGCGACAACCTCAGGCAGTTCGGGGTCAGTGTTCCATGGAAAGCCATCCCATTCTTCCCGCCAGTTGCGTGTCAGAAGATGGGGAAAATGGAACATCAGATGATAAGCAAATTCGCGCCACACCAACTGTCGCAGGAATGCTTCGGTCCCCGATGCGCCGGTTTGGCCGGCATTCTGTACTACGTGCCAAATGGTTCGCGGACCAATCTCGCCCAATGACAGGTATTCCGACAGGTTCGAAGTGGCGTTTTCTGCCATCTGATCCCTTCGACCCGGGTAGTTTGCAACTCGGCCCAGAAAACTAAAGAGATGGTCATGCGCCGCCTTCTCACCCGGCTGCACAAAGGGACGCACAACTTCCGCTCCGCGGTTCATTTCGCGCCCCAGCTTCCATGAAGTCAGGTCTTCCGATGCGGGCCAAACCGCTGGTGGAATCAGCTGTTTTGGCGCAGGCTCAGGCGTCGGCACGGCTCTGTTTTGAACTGCACGCCACATGGGTGTGAAAACGCGGAACGGCTGTCCCGATTTTGTTTCTACGGTCCAGGGCTCGAACAAGAGGTGTCCGGAAAATGACTTTGCCTCAACACCGGCAGCTGTAAGCTGCGCTTTGATGTGCTTGTCGCGTTTGATCGCCTCGGGATCATAAGCCCGAGACCAGAAAACCGACCCGGCCCCGGTTTCGGCAACAAGGTTCCGCAGTGTTTCCAGTGCTTGGCCCCTACGGAGAATTAACGAGCTGCCAGTTTGTGACAACGCCTCTGAAAACGCATCAAGCCCCAGTGACAGCCTCCATTTAGGAGCCGCACCAAGCCCTTCAGCAAGTTCGTCCAGAATGAAAACCGGGATGATAGGCCTGCCGCTTTGAATGGCAGAACTCAAAGCCGGATGGTCCGACAGGCGCAAATCCCGTCGGAACCACAAAATGATCGGAGACCGCTCGTCTGTCATAATCGCCCTGTGTTTTCTTCCGTATACGGTACAGAGCGAAAACTGGATTACAAAACGCGGTCAAGTGCATCCAGTAATTGATCAATTTCCTGTTGGGACGTGTAATGCGTAAAGCTAAGACGCAGCACACCCTGATCCGGCTTTACTCCCATCGCCTGCAAAGCGCGCACAGCATAGAAATCTCCGCCGCCCGCCATCACTCCCATTTCGGCCAATTCCGATGCGACCGGACCTGCCTCTCGATTAAGCGCAAGCGCGACAGTGGGTGCACGACGTGTTGCATCTGAAGGTCCGATCAGACGCAAGGCATTCCGATCTTTCACCGCATCAAGCACTGGCTGCAGCAAAGCAACCTCGTGCGCCCGCATCAGATCATGCACGAATGCACCGCGCTGAGACGCACCCCCATCAGGGCCACCGTGATGTTCGCACAGTTGATCGACATAGTCGGCCATACCAGCACTCGCAGCGATTTGCGCATGGTCGGGCCCGGCTGGTGTGAACCTTTTGTACAGAACATCTGCATTAAAGTAATGTGCCTGATTGGGCAGCAGCTCACCCAATGCGCGACGAATGACCATGCACCCTTGATGCGGACCATAGGTTTTGTAAGCCGAGAACAGATAAATGTCGGGCCCCAGATCACCCACATTCGGGAAACCATGCGGCGCATAGGACACGCCATCCACACAGACGAACGCGCCTGCCGCATGCGCAATCGCCGTGATCTCAGTTACAGGGTTGATTTCACCAACAACGTTCGAGCAATGCGGAAAACAGACCAGCCGCGTTTTCTCATCCAGCAGGTTTTCCAGATCTTCTGGGTTCAGTGAACCTGTATCCGGGTCTATCTTCCATTCCCGAACTTCTATCCCATCTTCTGCCAGCCGGCGCCACGGGCCGGAGTTTGCCTCGTGATCCTGATTGGTCACAACAATTGCCTCACCCGGCTTCATCCATTTACGGAAAGCCTGAGCAAGGACGTAGGTATTTTGCGTTGTGGACGGACCAAAGCTCAGCTCATCCGTATCGACGCCCAGCAATGCGGCCATACGTACGCGCGCTTCATCCATTTCCTCACCAGCCAGACGGCTGGCGTCATACGGCGCATAAGGCTGCACCTTCCGCTGTGTGTAAAACCTGGTCAGCCTGTCGATGACGGGTTTGCAGGTATACGATCCGCCAGCGTTCTCAAAAAATGCCTGTCCCTGCAGGCTGGGTTCGGAAAACGCGGGGAATTGTGCCCGTACAAAATCAATGTCCAGCGCGCTCATCGGACATAGCTCCTCAATCAAGTCCCATACCACGCCAAGGCCCAAACAAGGCTTTCACCTCGGCTTTGTAGCCAACCGCGCGGCATCCTCGACAAAGGATTGAAGCATCACGGAAATTCCTTCAAGCGGAAACATCGATACTGACGCTTATGTAATATCCAGCACAGTCCGCTGCCGAACAACAACCTGATGACGTATCTTGTCATCAGTGCATGAGATCGTTGCCTCATCCACAAATAACGAGGTTTCTCATGGACTACTCTCCCAAGGATTTTCTTGTCTGGGGCGAACTGCCCGTCAGCGACATGGACAAGGCAATGGCGTTCTATTCATCGGTCACAGGTGGTGATCTGCAGCTTGACCCGAACTGCCCCAGTCCAATGGCGGTTTTTAAACCCGCAAACCCCGAGACTGGAGTTGCCCTGCACATCTACCCCGGCAAACCCGCAACCAACGGCAATGGCCCTACCCTTCACCTGGCTGCCCAAGGTGTTTTGGAAGATGTCATGAAACGGGTGGAAAGCGCCGGAGGGCAGGTTGTGTCTGAACCCATCCAAATCCCAGCAGGGCGTTTTTTCTACGCCAAAGATCCGGACGGAAATTCGGTCGGTTTCTTTGAGAACCAGACCTGATGAAAAGGCCCCGGCAACCCGCCGGGGCCCCTTTTTTACTTAGTGCATCACTTGCGGCGCTTTTCGTTGGCCAGTCCGATGAAGATCGAAACGCACATCAGGACCAGAACGATCGCGAACGGGAAGCCCGTTGCGATTGCCGCAGCCTGCAGCGCACCCAGTCCGCCACCCAGCAGCAGCACAACCGCGATTGCACCTTCCAGAATACACCAGAAGACACGTTGGGCTGTGGGGGCATCGGTTTTACCTCCAGCAGTGATGGTGTCGATCACCAACGAGCCCGAGTCCGAGCTGGTTACGAAGAACACCACCACCAGAATGATACCGATGAAGGAGAGCAGACCAGTCATTGGGAATGCTTCGAACATCTTGAACATTTTCAGTTCAAGCGCAGCATCCGACAGACCCTGACCCGAACCGGACAGAACCTGATCCAGTGCCGCACCACCAAAGACGCTCATCCACAATGCACCAACAACAGTCGGGATCAGGATGACGCAGATTACAAATTCACGAACTGTACGGCCACGCGAAATACGGGCGATGAACATACCGACAAAAGGTGACCAGGAAATCCACCAGGCCCAGTAGAAAGTGGTCCAGCCTTGCATGAAGTTGGTGTCTTCACGACCAACCCAGTTGGACAGTGCGGGCAATGCAATGACGTATTCGATCATGCTGTCGAAGAAACCCGTCAGGATCGCGACAGTCGGACCAACGATCAGAACCAGCAACAGCAGTGCCGCAGCAAGGATCATGTTTGCCTCGGACAGACGCTTCACACCCTTGTCCAGACCCGCAATGACCGAAACCAGTGCAAAGGCGGTGATCAGGCCGATCAACAGCACTTTCATCCCATCTGTGATCGGAACATCAAACAGATAGTTCAGACCAGCCAAAGCCTGTGTAGCACCCAGACCCAGCGAAGTTGCCAGACCAAAGATGGTCGCAAACACTGCCAGAACATCGATGATATGTCCCAGTGGACCCCAGGTCGCCTCACCAAACAGAGGATAAAAGACCGAGCGCATGGTCAACGGCAAGCCGCGGTTGAAGCTGAAGAAGGCCAACGCAAGCGCAACCACTGCATAGACAGCCCATGGGTGCATGCCCCAGTGGAAGATCGTCGCGGCCATTGCCAGCCTTTTGGAGGCTTCGGGATCTTCGAGGCCCGCGCCCAGCGGCGCCCAGTCCGTGCGGACACCGTCTTCGCCTACAGCGACACCACCCAACGATGAGCTATAGTGCGAGATTGGTTCCGCGACACCCCAAAAGACCAGACCGATACCCATGCCTGCGGCAAACAGCATCGAAAACCAGCCAGCATAGCTGTAATCCGGTTTTGCATCGTCGCCGCCAAGGCGGATCGAACCGTATGGTGTCACGATAAGAATCAGCGAAAACACAACAAAGATGTTTGCCGCAATCATGAACACCCAGTCGAAATTGCTGGTCAGTGCCGGACGAAGCCAACCAAAGAATTCGGCCGCCTGCTCGCGAAATACGAGCGAGAAGAACACGAAAGCAATGATGGTTAGACCCGAAACAGCGAAGACCGGATTGTGGACGTCCAGACCCATGATCTGGACATTGTCCTGACCGACCTCATAGTCGGTTTCCGAGTTATCGGACATTATCTCTTCCTCTCTGATTTAGTGCCTTTCTCATCAGGCAAGGAAGAAATATGCGTCACATCTGCAGAGACTGAGTAGGCGTCAAAAACGACATCCAGTTCGCTTTTCGTGCAAAAACGACACGCACTTTATCGACGTGAAATGCCGTTTTCGCTAACAGTTTTTACGCAGTGTGGGTGGTGGGTGTCCGGTTTCGGATGCAAAGAATCACCAATGGCGAAGCAGCCGGAATACCGGTCTTAGCCCTGGACTTTGGTATAGGTGCCCTCACCCGCCAGAATGCCACGGAAGCCGCCGGGCTCATCCAGACCAAAGACGATCAAGGGCAAATTGTTGTCCCGTGCCAATGCGATAGCTGATGCATCCATTACCCGCAAACGCTTGGCCAACACATCATCATAGGTCACGGTGTCATATCTCACAGCGTCCGCATGGGCCTTTGGATCTTTGTCATAGATGCCATCCACACCGTTTTTGCCCATAAAGATCGCCTCGCAAGCCATTTCATTGGCGCGCAGGGTGGCTGCAGTATCTGTGGTAAAGTAGGGATTGCCGGTCCCGGCGGCAAAAATACAAACCCGCTTCTTCTCAAGGTGACGGACGGCGCGACGACGGATGTAGGGCTCGCAAACTTCGTCCATACGGATCGCTGAGATCACCCGGGTGAAAACGCCGACGCCCTCAAGCGCGGACTGCATGGCCAGTGCGTTCATAACAGTGGCAAGCATTCCCATGTAGTCGGCCGTTGTCCGTTCCATCCCCTGGGCCGAACCTGAAAGACCGCGGAAGATATTGCCACCGCCGATCACCATGCAGATTTCAACACCCAGATCATGAACCGACTTCACTTCCTGCGCGATGCGTTGAACCGTTGGAGGATGAAGCCCGAATCCCTGATCCCCCATCAGCGCCTCGCCCGAAATTTTCAGCATAACGCGATTGTACTTTGTTTTTGGGGCGTCGGTGGTTTCAGTGGTGGATGACAGGCTCATGTTGCGCTCCGGGCTGGCACGGGTTTATTTTCCGGCGCAAAATGAAGCAAAAGCCACGCAGGTTCAATGCGAATGGTACGGAACAAGGCAACCACAGATGCACGAAGATTCTGCGACCCGTATTTGTGACATGTTGCCATCTATTCCTGATGGCAAACCGGTGCTCATTGCCGGCCCTACCGCATCGGGAAAATCGGCGCTGGCCTTGCAGATTGCCGAGCGGCATGGCGGCGTGATCGTTAATGCGGATGCAAGCCAGGTCTATGATTGCTGGCGAGTAATCTCTGCCCGACCCTCGCTTGAGGAAGAAGCACAGGCTCCGCATAAGCTATACGGTCACATCACCTATGACCAAACCTACTCCACCGGCCACTGGTTGCGAGAGGTTACCCCGCTCCTTCAATCAGGTCAGCGCCCCATTATTGTAGGTGGTACGGGGCTATACTTTACTGCCCTTACCGAAGGCATGGCAGATATACCCGCAACGCCTGCAGAAGTTCGATCAGAGGCTGACAGTTTGTCATTGGACGTCCTGTTGCAAGGCGTGGACCGAAAGACGCTTGATGGGATCGATGTGCAAAATCGGGCGCGGGTACAGCGCGCATGGGAGGTTCAGAAAGCGACTGGAAAATCTCTGCGCGACTGGCAGATGGACACCCCACCGCCGATACTACAGCTGAGCGACGCTGTTCCGATTGTTTTTGACACAGACAAAGACTGGCTGCTGGATCGGATCAACCGCCGGTTTGACCTGATGCTGCAAACCGGTGCGCTGGAAGAAGTCGAGGCCATGCGCGGGCTGTATGATCCCGCGCTTCCTTCGTTTAAGGCAATCGGAGTGCCAGAGTTGATAGCCTATCTGGATGGGCAAGTTTCACTCGATCACGCCAGAGAAAAGGCGACAATCGCGACGCGGCAGTTCGCCAAGCGCCAAAGGACATGGTTCCGGGCTCGCATGAAATCCTGGAATTGGATCGTCGCCTCAGCTTGATACTTTAATCCACCGACATTACCTGCGACCGGGAAGTTACCGCAAACACACGACAAATTGAATGCCGTGGTATGCAGTATCTTGCGATCAGAAACATGTCGCGAATCCGGACAGAAACACCGTCTGCGGTTTTATTGATTACCAGTCAACTTTCGCCATCAATGTCGTTTTTGTATCGTGGATGACGATTTCGAACATTGACCTTGTGTAAATTCTGGTGCCGAATGTCGTGCATGGGGATGTTTAGAATCCAAAAAAGAAAACCCAAGGAATTACCGATCGGCTGCATCCGATCAGAGTAGTTCGAACGATCTTCAAGATAAAACTGTGTCACAGGGAGACATTCATGGAAAACACTACAATGACCGGAACACCGATTCATTGGGCAGCCGAGATGCATGCCCAAGAGTATCGGGACGGCAAACTTAATCGCCGTGAGTTCCTGACGCGCGCGACCGGCCTTGGTGTGTCGGCGGTAGCTGCTTACGGAATGATCGGTTTACCCGCCCCTGCAATGGCAGCAGGCGAAGACGTCAAGAAAGAAGGCGGCACTCTGCGCGTTCAGATGAGCGTTCGCGCCCTGAAGGATCCGCGCACCTATGACTGGTCCGAAATGGGCAACCAGAGCCGCGGTACCTTGGAATACCTGGTCGAGTACAACTCGGACGGTACATTCCGCGGCATGCTGCTGGAAGGTTGGGAAATCAACGAAGATGCAACCCAGTACACGCTAAAGCTTCGCCCGGGTGTGAAGTGGAACAATGGCGATGATTTCACTGCCGATGACGTGGCGCGCAATATTGCCCGTTGGTGCGATAAATCCTCGGAAACAAACTCCATGGCGGGCCGCTTTGCAACGCTCGTGGATGAAGGCACCGGTCAGGCCATCGACGGCGCAATCCAGGTTGTCGACCCGCAGACCGTTCAGCTCAATCTGCCAAAATCGGACATCTCTCTGATTGCGGGTATGTCGGACTATCCGGCGGCTATCGTGCACAGTTCGTTTAATGAGAACGACCTGACTAACAACGTAGGCACTGGTCCTTATGTGATCGAAGAGCTGGAAGTTGGTGTTAAATGCTCACTGGCCCGTAATGAAAACCACACCTGGTGGGGTGAAGAGGTATTCGGTCGTCCGGCTCTGGATCGGATCGAGTACACAGACTACGGCACCGACCCGTCTGCATGGCTGGCGGCGTTGGAATCCGACGAAGTCGATATGCTGCATGAATCTGTTGGTGAATTCATCGACGTGTTGGATGGTCTCGGATACGAAAAATCCGAAGTGATCACCATGGCAACCCTCGTGATCCGTCCGAACCAGCTGGCCGAAGTGGATGGCAAACAGCCTTATGCTGACAAACGCGTTCGCAAAGCGCTTCAGATGGCAGTCGACAACGAAGTCTGTCTGGAACTGGGCTATGGTAATCGCGGCTCGTCCGCTGAAAACCACCACATGGGACCGGTTCACCCGGAATATCCCGAACTGCCCAAGCAGCCTGTAGATGCCGCTGGCGCGAAAAAGCTGATGGAAGAAGCAGGCATGGCCGATTATGAGCATGAACTGCTCTCGATCGACGACGACTGGCGCCGCAATACAACCGATGCCGTCGCTGCGCAGCTGCGCGACGCGGGTATCAATGTTAAGCGGACGGTTCTGCCGGGCAACACCTTCTGGAACGACTGGGCGAAATATCCCTACAGCTCGACCAACTGGAACCACCGTCCTCTGGGCGTCCAAATTTGGGCACTGGCTTACAAATCGGGCGAAGCCTGGAACGAGTTTGGCTGGGCGAACCCTGAGTTCGACGCAATTCTCGACGAAGCTCTGGCCATCGCGGACGCGGACAAGCGTCGTGAGGTAGCAGCCCGTGGTGCCGCGTTGATCCAGGAAGAGGGTGTAACCGTTCAGCCGTATTGGCGCGCTCTGTACCGTCACATGAAGGACGGTCTGGTCGGAACGGACATGCACATTTCGTTCGAACACCACCAGTATAAGTGGGGTTGGGCCGCCTAAGCCCGATCGGCAATACAAGCTGGGGTGCCCTGAACGGGCACCCTTTCAAGCCGCAGACGCCCGGCGACCCTCCGGAAGTCCGAGGCCAGCGAATGGTCCAATGATCTGCGGAAACACCTGAACAACAGGGGCCATCATGGGACTCTTTATCCTCAGACGGTTCGGGGTGATGCTGTTGACAGCATTGTGCCTGACCTTTGTGGTCTTCTTTCTGACCAATCTCTATCCGAACCTCGAGAAGCTTGCCAAAACGCAAGGCAACCAACGTATGTCCGATGAGCAGGTGGAAACCTGGCTTGCGAACCGAGGGTACCGAGAGCCCATGCTGCTCAAATACGGTCAATGGCTTGGCGTCGTACCGGGTTTCACCAATACCCTTGACGACGGTCAATTCGTTGGCACCTGTGTCCGCCCCGGCTCAACACCCGAAGACACCCCGCGTTATTGTGGCGTTCTTCAAGGTGAATGGGGATATTCGACCGTCTTTAAAGATGATGTCGGAACCATCGTGTCCAAGCGATTGGGGAACACAGGATACCTGATGTTCTGGGTTTTGGTACTGATGGTACCGTCGGCGTTGTTGGTTGGCGTACTGGCCGGCATGCGCGAAGGATCGGCTCTTGATCGCTCGTTATCTACATTCTCGATCATCACGACGGCGACGCCGGAATATGTATCGGGCGTGATCTTCATCGCCATCTTCACCTCGTCCACCGTTGGCCTGAAGTGGTTCAAAGGAACCGCGACACAGGCAATGGAGAACCCGACTTTCGAGAACTTCTTCCTGCCGGTTCTGACCATTGCCCTTTACGGGATGGGATATATCGCGCGGATGACACGTGCTTCGATGACCGAAGTTATGACCGCGCAGTACATCCGAACCGCCCGCCTCAAGGGCGTATCGTTCTCGAACATCGTCATGAAGCACGCGCTACGCAATGCGCTGATCGCGCCCTTCACAGTCATCATGCTGCAGTTCCCATGGCTGCTGAACGGCGTGGTGATCGTCGAGACCCTGTTTAACTACAAGGGCTTTGGCTGGGCGCTGGTTCAGGCTGCAGGGAACAACGATATCCAGCTCTTGCTAGCCATTTCGGTTGTCTCCGTATTCGTGGTTCTGGTCACGCAGCTGATTTCAGATATCGGCTACGTCTACCTCAACCCGCGCATTCGCATTTCGTAAGGGAGGATAGATCATGGAACCTCTTAGCTGGACCGGCTCTATCGCCTTTCTCAACCCAATCCTCATGATCGCGCTCGTGCTTCTGGCGCTGTCGATCGTGCTATGGATTTTGGCAAGTATCTTTCAGGCTGAAGCACCCGTATCAGTCAATGCCGATGGAACCCTGAGTTCCGGAGGTGGCTTCCGCGGGCTTGCACAAATGGCGCTACGCTATTCTTTCATGGCTACTGTCGCAGCCGCTGTCGCTTATCTGGTACTGGGAGTATTGCTGGGAACAAGCGCAGGTATCGTGGGCGCCATTTCCCAACAGTTTTTGCCCGTTTGGGTGTCGCTGATCATCCTGTTTGCCATGTCCGTCGCCTTCAAACGGCGTCTCGGCCTGTATGGCAAGCTGTTTGACAGCCCGATTGGCATGATCGGCTTCGGGTTGGTGATGTTCTGGGTTTTCACCGGAATTTTCGGTGCGCTCGACCTCATAGTGACCCACGATCCCTTGGATCAGGTCTCCGGTATGAAAAACAAAGTGCCCGGCACACCCCTGCCAAATGCGGAAGAGGGTGAGTTCGCCTGGTACCTTTTGGGCGGCGACAACCTTGCTCGTGACGTATTCAGCCGGATGGTCAAGGGCGCTTGGATTGTTGTGCAGATTGCCCCGCTTGCAACCCTGTTTGCATTTATGGTGGGTATCACCCTGGGCCTGCCCGCAGGTTACTATGGCGGGCGTCTGGATACCTTCCTGTCGTTCCTCGCCAACCTGATCCTCGCCTTCCCGGTCATCCTGTTGTTCTACCTGCTGGTGACACCAGAGATCGTTGCAACAGGCGTGCCGAACTATATGGCTGCAGTGCTGTTCATCTTCCCGATCCTGTTCATCGGGGTTTTGCTGAACTCGCGCTACTACACGCGTCCCAAATTCCGAACACCGCTTCTGATCGGAGTTCTCGGTATCGCTATCTGGCTCTATCTGTCGCTGATCTCGACCGGTGGATATATCGTCAACACGGAAACCTATCGCATCTGGGGACTGCCCATCTATCTCGACCTGTTCGACATTCCCGGTGGTATCCTTGTCGTGTTCGTTTCGGTGGTCTTTGTGAACTCGCCTACGGTGTTCCGTATCGTTCGTGGTCTCGCACTGGACATCAAAACACGCGACTACGTGGCAGCGGCACAAACCCGTGGTGAAGGCCCATGGTACATCATGCTGTGGGAAATCCTGCCAAACGCACGTGGTCCGCTGATCGTCGATTTCTGCCTGCGCATCGGCTACACCACCATCCTGCTGGGAACCTTGGGTTTCTTCGGGCTGGGTCTTCCGCCGGAAAGCCCGGACTGGGGTTCAACGATCAACGAAGGGCGTAAACTGCTCTCGATCTACCTGCACCCTGCCCTTCCTCCTGCCCTCGCATTGCTATCGCTGGTTCTGGGTCTGAACCTGCTGGCGGATGGCCTGCGTGAGGAAAGCTTGAAGGACTGATGTGATCAAGGCCGGGGGCTTTGCTCCCGGCCTCCAATGACATTTTAGCCAGATGATGGGATTTCCCTGACTCTCGCGAGGAGATGCAAAGATGAACAAACTGGCGGACTATGACGGCCCGATCCTTGAGATCGACAAGCTGTCCATCTCATTCTTCACCCGCCTTCGGGAAATTCCGGCCGTGATGGATTTCTCGGTTAGCGTACAACCCGGCGAGGCCGTTGGGCTGGTGGGTGAATCCGGTTGCGGTAAATCCACCGTGGCACTGGGCGTTATGCAGGATTTGGGCAAAAACGGTCGTATTGTCGGCGGAAGCATCAAGTTCAAGGGCCGCGATCTGAGTGAGATGACGACCGAAGAGCTGCGCGATATTCGTGGCAACGAGATCGCTATGATCTATCAGGAACCTATGGCATCGCTGAACCCGGCGATGAAAATCGGCAAGCAGCTGATGGAAGTGCCGATGATCCATGAGGGCGTCGGCAAGGAAGAGGCTTACGCCCGAGCACTGGAGGTGGTCACCGACGTGCGCCTGCCTGACCCCGAGCGGATGCTGAACTCGTTCCCTCACCAATTGTCGGGCGGCCAACAGCAGCGGATCGTGATCGCGATGGCGTTGATGTCGAAACCGGCGCTGCTGATATTGGACGAACCAACAACAGCGCTGGACGTGACCGTTGAAGCCGCTGTGGTGGAACTGGTCAAGGATCTGGGTAAGAAATACGGCACCTCGATGCTGTTCATCAGTCACAACCTTGGTCTGGTTCTGGAAACCTGTGACCGGCTTTGCGTGATGTATTCGGGTGAAGCGGTCGAGCGCGGTTCGATCCATGATGTATTCGATGAAATGCAGCACCCTTACACACAGGCGCTGTTCCGTTCGATTCCACTGCCCGGAGCAGACAAGAACTCGCGCCCACTGGTGGCGATCCCGGGTAACTTTCCCCTGCCCCACGAACGGCCGCCGGGTTGTAACTTTGGCCCACGCTGTGACTATTTCGAGGAAGGCCGCTGTGACGCTCAGGATATCGTCATGGAGGCTGTTCCCGGGAATGACCGGCATCACACGCGCTGCCTGAAGTTCCAGGAGATCGACTGGAATGCGCCGATCACCGTTGGAGAGCAAAAGGAAAAAGGCGAAATTGGTCGCACCGTCCTGAAGATGGACAATCTCAAGAAGTACTATGAGGTTGCGGCAAACGCGCTGTTTGGCGGCGGTGAGAAGAAGGTCGTCAAAGCGAATGAAACCCTGAGTTTCGAAGCACACGAGTCCGAAACGCTGGCTATTGTGGGCGAATCCGGTTGCGGTAAGTCTACCTTTGCCAAGGTTCTGATGGGGCTTGAAACAGCGACCGACGGCCAAATCCTGTTGGACAACCGCAACATCGAAGACGTGCCGATTGAAGAGCGCGACGCCAAGACAGTTGGCGAAGTTCAAATGGTGTTCCAGAACCCGTTCGATACGCTGAACCCGTCCATGACAGTTGGTCGCCAGATCATTCGCGCACTCGAGATCTTTGGCGTCGGTAATTCCGAGGCAGAGCGCAAGCAGCGTATGCTTGAACTTCTTGACCTCGTGAAATTGCCGAGGGCTTTTGCCGAACGCATGCCGCGCCAACTTTCAGGTGGCCAGAAACAACGCGTTGGTATCGCCCGTGCGTTTGCCGGGGACGCCCGCATTGTGGTTGCGGATGAACCTGTGTCGGCGCTTGACGTGTCGGTTCAGGCAGCAGTAACCGATCTGTTGATGGAGATTCAGCGCGAACAGAAAACCACGCTGCTGTTCATCAGCCACGACCTTTCTATTGTTCGTTATCTCAGCGACCGGGTCATGGTCATGTATCTGGGCCATGTGGTTGAGTTGGGAACAACCGATCAGGTCTTTGCACCGCCCTATCACCCCTATACCGAAGCCCTGCTGAGTGCTGTGCCGATCGCGGATACGTCGGTTGAAAAAGAGCATATCGTTTTGGAAGGCGACATTCCGTCGGCGATGAACCCACCTCCTGGATGCCCATTCCAAACACGTTGCCGCTGGAAATCGGAAGTGCCCGGTGGTTTGTGTGAAAAGGAAGTACCCCCGGTACAAACTCTTGCGGGTGGCCATCAGGTCAAATGCCATCTGGCAGAAGACATCCTTGCCCGCATGGAACCGGTGATCAAGATCGCCGCGGAGTAATTTACCTCGTCAGATCAGAAGGGGCCGGTCTGAACCGGCCCCTTTTTTTGTGCTGAGTTCTTCCAATTGGGGGGAGGCTAAACTCATCCGCACAAACTGATCGTGAGTGGCGTCTTGGTGGGACTGCTTAAGCGGTCAGGACGTTGTTACCGAAATACATGTATTCTTCAGACATTCCTGAAATCTCGTCGGCATTCAGGCTCAGACTGGCGCTATCAAGCATCTTGTAACTCGACTGCCCCTTCACCCATTCATCAGCGGATTGCAAAGTCGTCAGCGTGTAAGAAGTCACGTCATTCAGATAATGTGTGGGGATGATTATCTTCGGCTTCAGTTTCGCAACGATATCATTGCCTTGCTCATAGCTCAAAATGTGTTGCGAGCCATCTACAGGCAGGGTCAGAACATCCACTTGGCCAATCGCATCCCAGAATTCTTGTGGCGGGTTATGTCGATTGTCACCCCAGATCAGGGTTCGGATGCCACCTGTCTCCACCAGGTAAACGACCATATCCATATGACCGACGTTGTTCGGCGGGCAGGCCTCAACTCCAAATTCGGCCAGCGCATTGGTCCAGTCATACCAGCCCGGTGCGACACAGGCGTGTTTGTCTGCAAATCCAGTGATCTTCAGATCCGCGAACTCAAAATTCCCTGCCATTCTATCCAGCACCATCGTCGAGCTGGGACGCTCGATAGCATCGTGATCAAAGTGAGCGTGAGTGGACATCGTGATATCGACAGGGATCTGAGGGAACTCATTTCTGAACCACAGCCCCCAAGCCCCCGACGGATCATCCCTCCAGGGATCAAACAGAACCGTGGCACCATTGGGTGACGTGATCTTGATAGCGCAGTGGCCGTAATAGTCGATCCCGACCGTTCCACTGCTTGCCTGTCCGGTTGAGCCCTGCAGATCGATCACATGGTTGTTGTTACCGGGTTGCAGCCACGCTTGTGATTGCGCTTCTGCGGGCTTGCTGCCAAGCAAAGACGCCCCTGCCCCGACACCTGCTGCACCAGCTGCCATAAAGAATGAGCGTCGCGAAAGACCCGGGGCCAGAGAGTCGCGATTGCCGTTAAGAATTGTGGGCTTCAGATCGTTTCGATCCATTATTGTACCTCCGTATTGGACAGGCACGGGTTTGTTCCGTACCACCAATTTCAAGGTAGCAATCGTTGGTCGCTTGGCTCAGGCCAGAAAAATCAGGGGGAAATATGGGGGAAAACCCCATATTCCGTGTTCACGAAATCGAGAGCAGATGGCTGCGAAGATTCTGATCGCGCCCTTCCAGCCCCAATTTTCGCCGAATGTTGTTGCGGTGAAAATCGATGGTCGAAGTTTCCCGTGACATCGCCCGCGCGATGTCTTTCGTTGTTTTGCCAGACATAACCAGCTGCGCAATTTCGATCTCGGTTGGTGTCATCATCGCGAACGCATCGGACAGTTTGTCTGACATCATCGAGGTGATGTCCCTTAGATTGCTCTCGGCCAGATCCAGATAAGCATGAGATGCCTCCCCTTCGACCAACTGCCCGCGCAGTTTGTCGAGATAAGGCAGCACCATCGAGCGCACACGCTCTACGATATCCTGATCCCGGTCCTTCCGATCATCATCGAGACTGGTTAGCAACACGCGAAGAGCCGTATTGGTTTCCTGCAACTCCCGCGTCCTGGCCTGAACACGATTTTCCAGATGCATAAGCGTCTCGTTGAGTTTCTCTTCGAGCGCTCTGCGCAAGTAAACCTCTTGTATCAAAGCCAAATCTGACTCGACCATGCGTGCGAACTGGGCAAGCCCCTCTCGGAACAAAAGAGCGCGTCGGTTGCGGTGTCGATCCAGAACACAGATGGTTCCGAATACCGTGCCATCGGGCCATTTCAGGGGAAACCCGATGTAGAACGACATGCCATGCTCCAGATCCTCATTATCACTCCACACCGGATCGCATTGTGCATCTTCAACCACCAACTCGCCATTGCGCTCCAGCACACCCTGACAATAAAGCTTGGGGTTCAAACGAAAGTTCATACCCACCGGGTAGGGGTTTTCCGGATGATCGGAAGTAATCAGAACCGCATGATCAGGCGCGTCCGTTTTCATGATCAGGCTGGCTGGCACATCAGCAAGCTGCGAGACCAGATCAACCAGCTTTTGCCAATTGGCCATAGTATCCGGTGGAATCTCCGGGCGGTCGCGTGTCATCGGCAAAGTCACCGTCATTTGGGATTACCAAATCAGGTTAATGCGCCGAATGGTGGCCAATCAAGAAACAGGCTCTCTGCAGTGCAGCGCGCCGAACTTAGCCGCCCCAGATCACTTTCACATAGTTCTGGGTTTCCGCATATGGCGGAACGCCGCCATGCTTTTCTACGGCCTTTGGCCCTGCGTTATAGGCAGCCAGCGCAAGACGCCAGGATTTGAACTTGCGATACTGCCAGGACAAATACCGCGCGCCCCCTTCCAGGTTCTGCTTTGGGTCATGTGGGTTCACACCCAACAGCTGCGCGGTCTGAGGCATAAGCTGAGCGAGACCCAGCGCACCTTTATGAGACTTTGCGTGTGGATTCCAGCCACTTTCCTGTTGAACCAGTCTGAGGAACAGTTCCTCAGGCACGCTGTGCAAACGGGCAGCTTGCCGGGCCATGGCCAGATATTCGCCACGGTACTTTCCGGTATAACGCTTGCTGAATTTGCCCTGCGCGGTTTTCGGCTTAAGCCTGTCGGAATCGCGGTACTGAGTGGCCGCGCGTGTATCCAGAATCTTGGCTTGCTTGAGGAAGATGTCTTTCCGGTTCTTTGTGGACAGCACATCAGCCTGCACAGGTGCAGATGCCAAAGCGAGGCAAAAAATCGAGAAACCACCAACCAGAAAACGCATTAAAGCCAATCCCGCTCGTTCAGCAATCAGACGGATTATAGGTATTCCAGTCAGAAATGAAAGCTTGGTTAAAAGAACCACAAGAATTCCTGTCAAACCGCTGCATGATGAACTCTGTTTTAACCAAGACGCAGGCCGTATAGGGTCACGGATGAACACCGCCCAGATTCGGGCGCAACCAAATTACCAATGCACGGGGAAACATATGGCAGGTTCAGTCAACAAGGTCATTCTGGTCGGCAATCTCGGCCGTGATCCCGAGGTGAGGACATTTCAGAACGGCGGCAAGGTCTGCAACCTGCGTATTGCCACCTCGGAAACATGGAAAGACCGCAACACGGGTGAACGCCGTGAACGTACCGAATGGCACTCGGTCGCCATTTTCAATGAGGGTCTCGTACGCGTAGCTGAACAGTATCTGCGCAAAGGTTCCAAGGTTTATCTTGAAGGGCAGCTGCAGACCCGAAAGTGGCAGGATCAATCGGGGCAGGATCGCTATTCGACTGAGGTTGTTTTGCAAGGGTTTGGCTCTACCCTCGTAATGCTGGATGCCCGCGGTGAAGGCGGCGGCGGAGGCTACGGTGGCGGCCAGGCAGGCGGCTACGGCGGTGGTCAGGCCGGCGGCGGATATGGAGATCCGTACGGTGCACCTTCCGGTTCACCGGCACCAGCATCAGGCGGGATCGACGACGACGAGATTCCGTTCTAAGCAAAACGGAGAACAAAGATGACATGGTCCTTCCCGGTTGGCCGCTTGCTCGGCTCAGAGCTGAGGGTCCATGTCACGTTCTTCCTACTGTTGGCTTGGGTCGGATTCGCGGCCTATTCCAATGGGGGATGGCCCGCAGCCATCGACAACCTACTGTTTGTTCTGGCGCTTTTTGCCTGCGTCGTTGCGCATGAATTCGGTCATGCGCTCATGGCGCGGCGGTATGGCATTCGAACACCGGATATCACGCTGTTGCCAATTGGCGGTCTTGCCCGGCTGGAACGTATGCCGGAAAAACCGATGCAAGAAGTTCTGGTAGCGCTTGCCGGACCCGCTGTAAACATCGTGATCTGGGTGGTGCTTTTGATCCTCGGCGCCAGAATGCAGATCGAAACACTGACACAAATCGACTCGGCACAATCCGATCTTCTCAGCCGATTGGCCTACGTCAATTTGTTCCTTGCCGTGTTTAACATGATCCCCGCGTTTCCGATGGATGGTGGTCGCGTTTTTCGCGCTTTGCTGTGCCTGAAAATGGATCGGGTCAAAGCCACTCGCGTAGCGGCTCTGGGCGGCCAGATGGTTGCGGTTGGGCTGGGCTTTCTGGGGCTGACCTCGGGCAATCCGATCCTTGTTCTGATTGCTGTATTTGTCTTCATCGCAGCCAATGCAGAAAGTCAGGATGTCGCCATGCGTTCGATCGCGCGGCGTGTATTGGCCCGCGATGCGATGATTACTGAATTTCAGTCACTGTCGCCAAACGATACACTCAACACCACGGCTCAAGCCGTAATCCACACGACGCAGCATGAGTTTCCAGTTCTGGAGACTGATGGCAGCTTGCTGGGGTTTGTAACGCGTGAGCGCCTGTTTGCTGCGCTGGCAAGCGATCACCCCCGATCTGATCCCGCAACTTCTGTCATGGACACAGACATCCCCCGCGTTTTGCTGACTAGTGGATTGGAAACAGTTCTGGACAAACTACACCACGGGGCACCTGCCATAGCTGTATGTACCGAAGGCGGTCGAATGATCGGTTATATTACCCGCGAGAATATCGGCGAGTTGATGGTTATCAGAGGGCGCTGATTCCTCTATTTATCAGCAGGTTGCCAACGCATCCTCAAGCACAGACAAGACGGCTTCGCGCGGGACATCAGAGGTTACAAAAGCGTTGCCAATTCCACGCGCCAGAATAAAGCGCAACTGACCGTCCACGACCTTTTTGTCCTGACCCATCAATTCAACCAAAGCCTCCGCCCCAGGTAGGTCACCCGGGATGTCCGCCAGATCGGTTTTCATACCCATCGCGCGTAGATGCGCGCGCACTCGGCTGGGATCTTCTTGCGAGCACAGGCCCAAACGGGCTGAGAGCTCAAAAGCCAGCGCGCAGCCAATCGCGACCCCTTCTCCATGCAGCAGTCGATCCGAATAACCCGTCGCAGCCTCGAGCGCATGACAGAATGTATGTCCCAGATTCAGCAGAGCCCGATCACCCTGCTCGGTCTCATCACGGGATACGATATCCGCTTTCATCTGTACTGAACGCGTTACGGCCTGGACGCGCGCCGCCATATCTCCGGATGACAATGCCGCTCCATTCTCTTCCAACCATTCAAAGAAGGATGCGTCACCCAGCAGACCATATTTCACGACCTCGCCGTAGCCTGCCAAAAAGTCCCGCGCCGTCAGCGTACCCAATACAGAGGTGTCTGCCAGAACCAGTGTAGGTTGATGAAAAGCGCCAATCAGGTTCTTGCCTTGAGGTGCGTTTATTCCTGTCTTTCCGCCAACTGAACTGTCCACCTGCGCCAGCAACGAGGTCGGGATCTGGACAAACCTCACTCCGCGCCGCAGAACGGCTGCAGCGAAACCCGCCAGATCACCGATGACGCCGCCGCCAAAGGCCACCACTACATCACGACGTTCGATCTTTTCCGCCAACAACCACTCGACGGCGCGTTCAAAATGCGGCCAGCTTTTGGTTGCCTCCCCCGCGGGCAGAGCAAGCGCTGTCATTTCGATGCCAGATGCAGCCAAACCAGACCGCAACCCCTCAAGATGAATGGACGCAACCGTTTCATCTGTCAGAACCGCAACCCTTGGGCGCGGAAGCAGCGGTGCGATCCGTGCGCCCGCCTGAGCCAGCAGATCAGGACCAATCTCAACATTGTAGGATCGATCACCCAGGTCTACGAAAACAGTCTGATGCATTTACTTCTGTTCCAAAACATCGGGACGCGTTGCCAGTTCGGCCAATACACGATCCACCATATCCTCAATCGCTGTCTCAGCGTCCGAGTCCGCCACAAGATCAGCCTGGGCATAAATCGGAACACGCGCCTCGTACAACGCGCGCAAGGTCGCATGGGGGTCTGAGGTACGCAGCAGCGGCCGCGTATCCTTATGCCTTACCCGGCCCCACAACACTTCCAGATCCGCACGCAACCAGACGGAAACACCTCGGTCTGAAATCATCTGGCGGTTTTCGCCGGATAAAAAGGCGCCGCCACCGGTGGACAGGATACCTTTTTCTTCGTCCAATAACCTGCCGATGACCTGACTCTCTTTCGAGCGAAAAAACGGTTCGCCGTCGCGTTCAAATATCTCCGGGATCGTCATGTTGGCCGCCGATTCGATCTCGGCGTCGCTGTCCAGAAACGGAACCGACAGCCGCGCAGCCAAAGCACGCCCCACCGCTGTCTTACCAGCGCCCATCATACCAACCAAAACAACGGTTTTGTGCAGATCAAAGCTCTGCGCGTTGCCCGGATTTGACGTGTTATGCTTAATTTCGCTCATTTCACCGTGAATGACGTGATCTTGGGAAAAATGCCAGTTATAACTTGGGCAAAAGCGAAAATTGAGGCAGCGTTAAACCATGGGCCGTCTGATCAAGTTCCTGATATACCTTATTTGCCTCGGCTTCATCGGGCTGGTGGCGTATGCTTATGTCGGGCCATTCTTTGGCGCAGATTTCTCTGCGCCTCAAAGTGAAATCCGAGAACCGGTTATCCTGAATGTTGACTAGAGCCGCGCTGCTTGCGCTTGTTCTGGCAGGAACAGCTCAGGCCCAGACGCAGGAACCACTTTCCGTCATCGACTGGCTGGACAACCCACCCGAGAACCTTCCGGGCACCGTCTTGTTGGAACCACCGGTGACCCAGACCGGGTTGCAGCCGGATGTTCAGGTCACACCTCTCGAGGCTCTTTCACCACCGCTTGGCCTTGTGTCTTCATCGGTAACCGGTCTTCCTGTTGATCTATGGCAGGGCAGTGATCCGGAACGCCTCGCCGAGTTGATCAAGCGTGTCCCGGTCAAAGCCAATCCAGCTATGCAAAAGCTGTTGTTCACGCTGCTGCTTTCTGAGGCGCGCGCGCCCACCGGCACGGGCAAGCAAGACGTGCTTCTGATGGCGAGGCTCGATCGGCTCATGCAACTTGGGGCTTCGGATCCGGTTCAATCGCTTGTTCAATTGGCCGGACCAACCGACACGCCAGAACGCTTCAAACGCTGGTTCGATGCGACGCTGCTTACAGGTGACGAGGATCGCAGCTGTACGGCATTGATCGCCCAACCTCATCTGTCGCGCGACTACTCGGCACAGATTTTCTGCAAGGCTCGTAGAGGTGACTGGTCCTCGGCTGCACTGACGCTCGAAGCTGCGCACGCATTGCAGGTGATGTCCCCGGAACAACTCGATCTTATGGATCGTTTTCTCAGCCCTGAGATGTTTGAAGGGGCAGCGTATCTTCCCCAACCCGACAACCCGGATCCCCTGACCTTTCGCCTTTTCGAAGCGATTGGTGAACGGTTGCCGAGCGCCCCGTTGCCTCGGGCCTTCGCAAACGCCGATCTGCGCGATGTCGCGGGCTGGAAAGCCCAGATCGAAGCTGCAGAGCGTTTGACGCGCATTGGGGCACTGACCCCTAATCAATTGCTGGGCCTCTACACCGAAAGGTCTCCGGCAGCGTCGGGGGCAGTTTGGGATCGGGTCGCTGCAGTTCAGCGATTTGAAACCGCGCTGGAAACACGTAATTCCGAAGCCATCGCCAAAACACTTCCGGTCGTCTGGGAACAAATGCGAAGCGTCGGCCTTGAGGTGCCTTTCGCCGAACTGTTTGCAGCGCGTCTGGTCAACATTAAACTACCGACAGCCTCAGCTGAAAATCTTCGTTGGAGAATTCTGCTGCTATCCGAGCTTTATGAGAATGCAGCGCTAAAGGTTCCGGACAATTCACAAGAAAATCAGTATTTGGCCGCACTAGCACAAGGTGATCCGGGACGTGCGCCCTCCCCATCCCCACTCGCAGATGCCATTTCTGAAGGGTTTGTCTGGGCCGCACCCGTTCCATCAGATATCAATGCAATGCTGGACAATGGTCAGCTTGGCGAAGCCATTCTGGAGGCGATGCACCTGTTTGCGCATGGCGCGCGTGGCAATTTGGTAGACCTGACAGCTGCCATCGCAGCATTCCGTCGCGTTGGGCTCGAGGATACAGCAAGACGGGCAGCGCTTCAGCTTATGATCCTGCAGGGTACATGAGTATGACTGCGCCAGCGACGCAAGACCTTTGGATTTCAACGTTTCTGGAGGCGCAGGCGGCAGAGCTTGGCGCTGCGACCAATACCCTGCTGGCCTATGGTCGCGACCTCAAGGATTTCTCATCTTGGCTGGAACGTCATAAATCTGGCTTTGCTGAGGCTGACCGCGATCAGATCGAAGGTTATCTGATTGATTGTGATGCGCAGGGGCTGTCACGGTCTACGCGTGCGCGGCGTCTTTCGGCCATCAAACAACTCTATCGCTTTGCCTTTGAAGAAGGTTGGCGCGACACCAATCCCGCAATCCAGATAAAAGGTCCAGGCCGCCAAAAGCGGCTACCCAAAACTCTGGATGTTGTTGAAGTGGATCGTTTGCTGGATGCAGCACGACAGACAGGCCGAAGCACGGCAGACAAGATACGAAACACGTGCTTGATGGAAGTCCTCTACGCGACCGGGATGCGCGTCACTGAACTGGTATCGCTGCCGGTTTCATCTGCGCGTGGTGACCCACGGATGTTGCTGGTTTTGGGCAAAGGTGGAAAAGAGCGGATGGTGCCGCTGTCCCCACCCGCTCGCGATGCGTTGGCGGCGTGGCTAAAAGTTCGGGATGAGGCTGAGGAAGCAACTGTCTCCAAAGGTGGACAGCGATCCCGTTTTCTATTTCCTTCGCGCGGGAAATCAGGCCATCTCACGCGGCACAGGTTCTTTCTTCTTGTGAAAGAGCTGGCGGTTCACGGCGGTGTTTCACCCGAAAAGGTCACCCCGCATACGCTGCGCCACGCTTTTGCGACGCATCTGTTGGCAAATGGCGCTGATCTGCGCTCGATCCAGACGCTGCTTGGCCATGCCGACGTGGCAACAACCGAAATATATACGCATGTTCTGGATGAACGTCTGTCCGAACTGGTCATTCAGCATCATCCGTTGGCTAAGGACGATGAGAAGAACAAGGGCTAACCCCTTGATTGGGCGGGGCCGCGGCCCCATAACGGATGCAACAACACTAATATTCAAGGAACGATGGAACCCAACCCTTCTCTGATTGATGGTGCCTTCTGGATTACGACCGGCTCTATCTTACTATTGCTCGTGCTGTCGGGCTTCTTCTCAGGCTCAGAAACTGCGCTTACCGCGTCTTCTCGCGGCAAGCTTCGGGCACAGGCAGACAAGGGATCGCGGGGGGCACAAAAAGCGCTCGACATCACCGACGACAACGAGCGCCTCATTGGGTCTGTCCTTCTGGGCAACAACCTCGTCAACATCCTGGCGGCGTCGCTGGCGACAGCTTTGTTTACGCGCTTGTTCGGCGAAAGCGGTGTGGCGCTTGCGACTTTGGTGATGACCCTGCTGGTTCTGATCTTCGCTGAAGTCCTGCCCAAGACATATGCCATTACGAACGCGGAAAAGGCTGCTGCGGCTGTTGCCCCGGTCATAAGCGTTGTCGTAACAGTGTTTTCCCCGGTCGTTGCGGCTGTACGACTGTTGGTGCGTGGCGTACTGCGCCTGTTCGGGGTGAAAATCGACCCGGACAGCAACATCCTTGCGGTGCGTGAAGAAATCGCTGGTGCCCTGCAACTGGGCCACTCTGAAGGTGTCGTTGAAAAAGAGGACCGTGACCGTATCCTTGGTGCACTGGACCTTGGTGACCGCGCGGTCGAGGAAATCATGCTTCACCGCTCAAACATCGAAATGATCGACGCCGATGCCGAACCCGAAGCGATCCTGAAACAATGTCTGGAAAGCCCGCATACGCGCCTGCCCGTCTTTCGAGATGAGCCCGAGAACATTGTCGGAGTGGTCCATGCCAAGGATTTGTTTCGCGCAATGTACGCTCAGGTCGGTGGTGCCGATGGCGATACAGAGAAGCTGCGCTCGTTCGACATCTCGAAAGTTGCGAATGATCCTTATTTTGTGCCCGAAACCACGACCCTCGACGATCAGATGAGAGAGTTCCTGCGCATGCACAGCCACTTCGCCCTTGTGGTGGATGAGTACGGCTCGCTGCGCGGCTTGATCACGCTAGAGGACATTCTAGAAGAGATCGTGGGTGAGATTGCTGACGAATTCGACATCGACGAAGAGGTCCCGGTGACCCGCACCGAGGATGGTCAGTTTCTTGTTGAAGGTGCCATGACTATCCGGGACGCGAACCGCGCGCTGGACTGGTCACTGCCGGATGAAGAGGCAAATACGCTTGCGGGTCTCGTTATTCACGAAGCGCAGATGATCCCGATTGTTGGACAAGTGTTTTCGTTCCACGGCTTTCGTTTTGAGGTCACTGCCCGCGAAGGAAACCGTATCACGGGTTTGAAGGTCAGACCCCTCTGACTCAACGCCGAATGTTGAAAACGACACAGTCGGTCGTTTTTTCGACAGATAGATATCGCACTGCCACGCACCTTCGCTTCAAACAAGGAGGTGTGAATGAAAAGCTCGTGTCAGGTTGTTGTCATTGGCGGCGGTGTAGTCGGCTGTTCTGTACTATACCATCTGACCAAGCTGGGCTGGTCGGATGTGATGCTGCTCGAGCGTTCGGAGCTGACCAGTGGTTCAACCTGGCATGCTGCCGGTGGCTTTCACACGCTGAACGGCGACACCAACATGGCTGCGCTGCAGGGCTACACGATCCGTCTCTACAAAGAGCTGGAAGAAATCACCGGTATGTCGTGCGGGCTGCATCACGTGGGTGGCGTCACGCTGGCCGACAATCAGGATCGGTTCGACATGTTATTGGCGGAGCGCGCCAAGCATCGCTTCATGGGGCTTGAGACCGAGATTGTTGGTCCGGAAGAAATCAAGAAGATCGCCCCGATCACCAACACCGACGGCATCATTGGGGCACTGTACGACCCGCTGGACGGGCATCTCGACCCCTCGGGTACGACGCATGCTTATGCCAAAGCAGCGCGTATGGGCGGCGCGACGATCGAGACCCACTGCATGGTGCGCGAAACCAATCAGCGTCCAGATGGAACCTGGGATGTGGTTACCGACAAAGGTACGATCCATGCCGAGCATATCGTGAACGCAGGGGGCCTGTGGGCGCGTGAGGTCGGCGCAATGGCCGGTATCTATTTCCCACTGCACCCAATGGAGCACCAATATCTCGTCACGGATTCGATCCCTCAAATCGAGGCAATCATCGATGCCGGTGGTGAACACCCGCACGTTATGGACCCGGCTGGCGAAAGCTATCTGCGTCAGGAGGGTCGCGGTCTGTGTATCGGGTTCTATGAACAACCCTGTAAACCTTGGGCAGTCGACGGCACACCGTGGGATTTCGGGCACGAACTGTTGCCGGATGACTATGACAAGATCACCGATAGCATCGAATTTGCGTATAAACGGTTCCCCGTTCTGGCCGAGGCTGGCGTCAAATCGGTTATCCACGGACCCTTTACCTTTGCACCTGATGGAAACCCGCTGGTTGGCCCCGTACCCGGCGTTCGGAACTACTGGTCTGCATGCGGTGTGATGGCAGGGTTCAGTCAAGGCGGTGGCGTTGGTCTGACGCTGGCACAGTGGATGATCGAGGGTGAACCCGAACGAGACGTCTTTGCCATGGACGTGGCGCGCTTTGGCGACTGGATCAGCCCCGGCTATACACGCCCCAAAGTGATTGAGAACTATCAGAAACGTTTCAGTGTGGCTTATCCGAACGAGGAACTGCCCGCCGCGCGGCCCAACCGCACAACGCCGATGTATGATATTTTCACAGACCTTGGTGCTGTCTGGGGACAGCAATATGGGCTTGAGGTTCCAAATTACTTCGCAAAAGGCGATGAGCCCACATATGAAACACCCTCATTCCGTCGCTCGGACGCATTTGACGCCACAGGGCGTGAGGTGCGCGCCGTGCGCGAGGGTGTTGGTATCAACGAAGTCCACAACTTTGGAAAATACCTCGTAACTGGCGCAGGCGCGCGCGCTTGGCTGGATCGGGTCATGGCAGGTCGCATCCCCAAACCCGGTCGCCTGACCCTGACACCCATGCTGTCACCCAAAGGAAAACTCATCGGAGACTTCACCGTCTCATGCCTGAGCGAGACCGAGTTCCAACTGACCGCATCGTATGGCAGCCAAGCCTTCCACATGCGCTGGTTCCTGCAACATCAGGAAGCCGGCGTGTCAGTCGAAAACATCAGCGACAGAAGGAACGGTTTCCAGATTGCAGGCCCGCTTGCCGCTAAGGTTCTGGCGGCATGTACACGGGATGATGTCTCGAGCCTCAAGTTTCTGGATGTACGCCGCATGACTGTCGGTATGAACGAGTGCATTGTCCAAAAGGTCAGCTACACCGGTGATCTGGGGTATGAAATCTACTGCGATCCGATGGCGCAGCGGCAACTCTGGCATACGCTTTGGCAAGCCGGTGAACCGCATGGCATGGTTCCCTTCGGCATGCGCGCGATGATGAGCCTGCGGCTCGACAGGTTCTTTGGTTCGTGGATGAGGGAGTTTTCTTCTGACTACACGGCCGCGGAAACCGGGCTGGACAGGTTCATTTCGTTCTCCAAAAACACTGACTTCATAGGCCGCTCAGCAGCCGAAGCAGAACGCACCGACGGCACCCAGCGCAAGCTGGTGGCATTTGAGGTCGACGCGGATGATGCCGATGTGAATGCTTATGAGCCGATCTGGTTGGACGGCGCCGTCGTCGGTTTCTGTACCTCGGGCGGATATTCACACTTTGCAGAGAAATCTATCGCAATGGGATTCTTGCCATCTGACCGGATTACGGACGGGTTGGAAGTGGAAATCGAGATACTGGGCCAAATGCGAAAGGCACATGTGATCTCCACCCCTTTGTTTGACCCGGACGGGGAACGTATGCGGGGGTGACACTGCTTGCCGGTGGCGGCAAGGTGGCGGGATGAAGAAGATACCCATCATTTTGTTGGCTGCCGGTCAATCCAACCGTATGGGCGGTGCGGATAAGCTGATGCAGCTTGTTGAAAGCATCCCGCTATTGCGCCGCTCAGCAATGACAGCGCTGGCAGCTGCCCCAGTGTATGCAGCCCTGCCCCCGGCCCCACACCCGCGCTACAGGGCTCTTGATGGGTTAGATGTGCAAAAGGTTGAAATCCCTGACGCGACTGAAGGGATGAATGCCAGCCTCCGAGGGGCGTTGAAACACATTCCCGCAGATGCACGCGCGGTGATGGTTTTGCTTGCCGATTTGCCTGAACTAACAATCAGCGACCTGCAATCCGTCTCGGCCTCGGTTGAGGCCAACCCGGACAATCTGGTCTGGCGTGGGGCCACTGAAACCGGAAAGCCTGGTCATCCAGTCATTTTCGACCGTTCCCTGTTCGACCAGCTATCGAACCTGACTGGAGACACCGGCGCACAATCTGTGGTTCGCCAGCACGCAGACAAGGTGCATTTGCATCGGCTTCCCGCCGATAATGCGTTGCTGGATCTTGATACGCCCGAAGACTGGGCAAGCTGGCTTACGCAAAGAAGGTCCCAAACGTAACGCGGCCCGGTCGTTATCGACCGGGCCGGTTGCCCAAATTGTAGGACTACCACTTTCACCAACACCGAAAGCGCAGTCTGGTCGTCATAAGACGCCGACTATTCCGCTGCCGAACCGAAACAAGACCCCCTCGTTAACATGCCGCTCAGCGCTTCCGGTGACTGAGATAAACCCTTCAGCACCCCCTTGTGCCTTTGGGTTCCCCCTCACTTGGGCAAGTTCATCGTCACCGATCAGGTCGTTCCAAACAATGTAAAATTGGAAGAAACGGTTAATTTTGTGACATTTGGAATGGTTTTTGCGCAACAACGCAGAACGCGAATTTCAACCCCTGGTTGATCTTCACGTAACGGCAACTTGCACAGAAACAGAGGTTACAGCAGACATATTCTCAAATATGACAATTCAACAGAGACCTAAGGGCCATTTGACGGCCAATTTGTCACTCTGCCCGCAACCCAAGGAAGATCGAATTATCAAGCGAAAAGGCGCCGGATTTTTTGTTAACAAAAATGATTCAATTCAACCCTTTTCACCCTTTGACCGCGATTCCGGCAACAATCCACCGATTCGTGGACGTCTTTCGCCAGCCGATTCCTTCGTTTCAACGGACGGTTCGGCGGCATACAACATCGGGAATAAGGCAAAATTAAGATTTATTAATTGATCAGTCAGAAAACGCTCAGGCTGATGCGCCATCTCTTGTTTCAACGCGCGTACGCAAGCGTGCCGTATACAGGAGACATAATCAGAATGAGCATTCGCAAATCCTCTCGCCTTTATCCTCGTACAACAAACTGGATCGGTGCCAGTGCACTGGGCGCAGCTTTGCTTGCCGGGACAGCAATACCTTCATTGGCAGACGAAGCTCTGGCCGATCTGGTCGAAACCGTATCGCCTTCGGTCGTGACCATCGTCGCAGTACAGGACGCTGCCCCCGTCCCGGCTCAGGGACAGGAATTCGATTTCGAAGGCCACCCTTTCGGTGAGTTCTTCAAACGCTTTGGTGGGCCAGAAGGCTTCAAGATGCCTGACCGTGGCCCAAGCCAAGGTCTGGGCTCGGGCTTTGTTCTCGATGAAGACGGTTATATCGTCACCAACCACCACGTCGTAGATAACGCCAGCACCATCACGGTTCGTCTCAGCGACGATCGTTCGTTCGAGGCCGAAATCGTCGGCACCGACCCGCTGACTGATATCGCCGTGCTCAAGATTGACGCCGGCGAAGCACTGCAGCCGGTGAAACTGGGTGACAGCGACGTTATTCGCGTGGGCGAAGATGTTGTCGCAATCGGTAACCCTTTTGGCCTGAACGCTACAGTCACAACTGGTATTGTATCGGCCAAGGGTCGCAACATTTCCGAAGGCCCTTATGCCGAGTTTATCCAAACCGATGCCGCCATCAACAAAGGCAACTCGGGTGGCCCGCTTTTCAACATGGAAGGTGAGGTTGTTGGCGTAAACTCAGCGATCTACTCGCCAAGCGGCGGATCCGTGGGCCTCGGCTTTGCCGTAACCTCGAATATCGTCGATCACATCACCGCCGACTTGCGCGATGATGGTCAGGTCAGCCGAGGCTGGCTGGGTGTATCGATCCAGAACGTCAGCCCCGAACTGGCTGCGGCTATGGGTATCGATACTGCAACCGGCGCGCTCGTGTCAGACATTGTCAGCGGTAGCCCAGCGGACGGTGTTCTGCAGCAAGGTGACGTGATCCTGACATTCAACGACGAAGCCGTTGATTCCAGTAGCGATCTGCCAATCTTGGTCGGCACGACCAAAGTGGGCACTGATAGCGTGATCACCGTCCTGCGCAACGGCCAGGAAGAGCAGCTTGAACTGACCATCGGTCAGCATCAGGCGGCCTCAGCCGAGGCAGATGTCACTGTAGATGACAAGGTCGCCGGTACGTCGCTAGGCGTGACGGTCGCACCGTTGACTGAGACCGCGCGCGCCGAAATGGGCGTTGGTGAGAACGTTGATGGCGTCGTCGTGACTGGATTGAAACCGGATAGCCCTGCCGCCAAAGCAGGCCTGCAGCGTGGCGATGTGATCGTCAAACTGGGGGAACTGGAGACCGTGACACCGGATGATCTGAAAGCTGCGCTGGAAAGCGAGAAAACGGATCCGGCTCTGGTGCTGATTAATCGTGGTGGAAATCAGATTTTCGTTGCGGTCGAGATTGCCTGATCTGAAACCCTGCGCGAGCCACATGATGGGGATATCTGGCACGCGCTATTCCTGGCTGACACGATTTGTCCACGTGCTGTCGGGACGGCCGGGTGCGTAAACCGCACCCGGCATGTTTTTTTAAATCTATATCCGTGCTTATATCGTGATTGAAAGGAAACCCTACAATGAGCAGACGCCTCCTGATCGTCGAAGATGATACCGACACACGCGACTTCATTGCCAAAGGGTTTGGCGAAGAAGGTTACGTTGTCGAAACCGCAGCCGATGGCCGCGAAGGTCTGTACCATGCGACGGATGGCGGTTTCGATGCAGTCGTACTGGACCGGATGCTGCCCGGACTGGACGGCCTGTCGATGATCAAGTCCATGCGGGCCGCGGGTCTGAACACTCCTGTGCTGATGCTGACCGCGATGAGTGCGGTCGATGAGCGGGTCAAAGGCCTGCGCGGTGGTGCAGATGACTATCTGGTCAAGCCCTTTTCGTTTCAGGAATTACACGCGCGGATCGAGGCGCTGTTAAGGCGACCACAGGAATCAGAGGAGACCCCTACCCTGACCTGCAAGGACCTCGAAATGGATCTGCTGACCCGCAAAGTAACACGTGGCGGTCGCGACATTACGCTGACACCGCGCGAGTTTCAGATCCTTGAGTTTTTCCTGCGTCGCAAAAACCGAGTAATCTCACGCACCATGTTGCTTGAAGGCGTCTGGGACTACCATTTCGATCCCAATACCAATGTTGTCGATGTACATATTTCCAAGCTACGCAGGCAGCTTGATGAAGGGGGTGCAGAACCCTTGATCGAAACCGTACGCGGTGCCGGATACATGGTATCTGATGGCTAACCTACGACTGTCGTTCAACAATTCTCGAACGCGGTTGGTTCTGGCAAGCATGGTGCTCAGCACCATGCTGACTGCCGCTGTGCTGGCATTGGTTTATGTCACGGCCAACCGGACCATCGAAGGTGAAACGCGCTCAGTTGTGTCCGCTGAACTCACCGGCCTTGCAGATGAATACGAAAGACGCGGATTGCTTGGGCTTATGAATGCCATTGAGCGGCGCATTCCATCTGCGTCCGAACGTGACGCGCTTTATCTGCTGACGGATCGTTTCGGAACCAAACTGGCGGGCAATCTGCGGCAGTGGCCGGAAGGGATCGCAGCAGGTAGCGGTTGGGTCGATCTTGAGCTTCGAAAGGCCGAAGACGAACAATATGTCCCGATATCTGCCGCATCGATCAGATTGCCAGGTGGTGAGCGGCTGTTGGTTGGTCGCGATGCCCTCGCCCGTCAACAATTCGACCGGGTTCTATTCCACTCGGTCGCCCTGGCGCTGGCCATTGCATTAGCCTTAAGCATGTTGACCGGCTGGCTGCTGACCCGACTGGTTTTCTCGCGCCTCAAGGACATTGCAGATACTGCGGATCATATCGTTTCGGGCGACCTCACTCAGCGGATGCAACAACGAGGCTCCGGTGACGAGTTCGATCAGGTCGCGGGCACTCTGAACAACATGCTGGATCGGATAGAGGAGTTGGTCAGCAACCTTCGGACGACCTCAAATTCGATTGCACATGACTTGCGCTCACCCCTGTCCAGATTGCGGCAACGAGTGGAAACACTGTGCGATCCCGAAAAGTCCGATCTGGACCGAGAAATCGACGTTGCCCGGGCAACCGGAGAAATCGACCATGTATTGAAAGTACTCAGCCAGTTGACTGATATTTCACGTGCCGAAGCAGGCCTCGGGCGTGAGCAGTTCGAACAGGTTGATCTGCAGCAGCTCGTTGGTGATGTTGTTGAACTCTACGAGCCGGTCGCTGCTGATCAGGGTATCGAGCTTGAAGTCACAGGCACAGCGAAACCTATCCAGGGGCATCGGCCTTTGCTGTCACAGGCGCTTTCAAACCTGCTAGAAAACGCTATGCGTTATGCCCCGCAAGGTACTGCGATTACAATTGAAATTGGTCAGGAAGGACCCTTTGCACTGCTTAGCGTGCGTGATCGTGGCCCCGGCGTGCCAGAGGCTGATCTGGCCCGACTGCAGTTGCCCTTTGTCACGCTTGACCCGGCACGAACCGAGCGCAATTCAGGCCTTGGTCTGGCGCTGGTCGCTGCGATTTCCCACATGCATGGAGGAACATTCCTTGCACGCAACCGGGATCCGGGCTTGGAAACAACTTTGAAGCTGGCACGGCGATCCTAGGAAGGGAT
Source organism: Ruegeria arenilitoris (assembly GCF_013030265.1). Taxonomy (GTDB): domain Bacteria; phylum Pseudomonadota; class Alphaproteobacteria; order Rhodobacterales; family Rhodobacteraceae; genus Ruegeria; species Ruegeria arenilitoris_E. The sequence goes on along the minus strand of NZ_WPZQ01000004.1, from coordinate 246,253 downwards.
ACCATTGATCGCCATGTTTTTGTTCTTATAGCGTTTGTCTTCGGTGACATCCTCGCCGAACCACTCGGGCGGAACAAATTCATGCGCCTCAGTTTCCGAGGCAAACTCGACTTCAACCAAGCGCAGCGGTGACAGATCTCCCTGAAACACATCTAGTTCAAAGCTCAGACCACCGGGCAGTCTGCCCGTGAAACGCTCCTTCTCGACCCGACGCCCCTCAGTCTCGGGCCAAAACGTCCCAAATTGCTGTTCCGAGATTTCGGCTTCACGCTCGACACGAACCAAGCCACCACTGCCTTTGAGGGTTAGAAAAAAGCTGTCGTTCTTTTGGCGCAGGCGCAGCTCTGTCGAATCCTCGGGCGCAGTCAGGTAACCTTGCCTCACAACTGCTTTCTTGGCCTCGTTCAAATCTGGCAATTCAGATACGAGGAATTTGCGTTCGATTTCCTTGCTCATTTGGCAGACACCAATCCATTCTCGAGTTCGTTGAACAGCGATCTGTAGGCCTTCGCTGCAGGACTGCGCCCGGCAAATGTGCACACCGGAGCCCGGTACTGCCCCATCCGCTCAATATCTGCAGCAAACGGCACGCAGGTTTTTAGGAATCTCTTTCGATAGAGTTTTCGCATAGCCTTCATCGTGTCCAGATGCATGGTTTTGCGTCGTTGGACCATTGAGAAAAACGCGCGTAGCTTCTTTTTAGGCAACCGGTTTTCATCAAAGAATCCAACCAACTGTTCGAATGTACGCTCTGAAAGAGTACTGGGGATAACCGGCACAACGATCATATCCGCAGCCTTGAAAATGTTCTCAGACAGTGTCGAGAAGTTCGGAGGACAATCCAGAACGATCACATCATAATCGCCACCAACTGATTGCAGAGCCTTCTTCAACCGTGATCGTTTGTTCCGCATTCGGGACAGAAACACGTCGAAATCACGAAACGTTAGATTGGCTGGAAGTACGTCCAAACCTTCAAAATCACTTGCCCGGATCGCTTTGGTAAAGCGTTTCACATCCTCGAAGAACCGTGCCTCAGTCAGCTTTTTCGATGGCTTGATCCGTAAGTAGAACCCCGAGGCCCCCTGCGGATCCAAATCGCACAACAACACGCGTTGCCCGGCTTGCGCAAACTCGTAGGCCAAATTGACCGAAGTGGCGGTTTTGCCGACACCGCCCTTGTTGCTGTAGCAGGCAATGATCTTCATTCCTTAATCCCCCGACGCATGAAACAAACTGCGGAACAGGTCTCGAATTTGCGGTCCGTCAAAGTGTTCGAAATTCGAAATCACGCGGTCACGTTCAGCTTTTTGCCTTTGGTCCAACCCTGCAATCAGCCCGCCAACGGCCATCCCCAATTCGGCATCTATCCGTGCGGTTGCGTTGCTTCTTTGATCGGCGAATTCCAACAAAGCTTCTTGCTGCACAGAATAGTCATTGAAGAGCCCGAGATTATCCTGAAGCTTTTTCAATGGCTTGATGATCGTTTTGAAAGCTCTCGCATCAAACAAAGGCGCAAAAAACTCCATCAGATAACGTAGCTTTTTACAATCGATGCGCAGTTCATGAACTGCTTCGTCCGGGGTATCGGCGGTAATGCTGCGGGCAAGTTTGCAGACCTTGCGATACCGTTTCCAGATCAGAGCACATGCATATTCGTAGGCACCACGGTCTGCATTCGGACCAGCCTGCAGATCAGAAAGACCCTGAAACTGCTCAGCTAGCGCATCCATCGTTTCGACATAAGATTTGCTTCGAAACCTGCGGGACAAGCGTGATAGTTCCTGGGTTCGCTCTCGCTCAAACTGATCCATCATCTTCTGCACACCGACGTGAAGAGAGGTCGGCAACATGCTGAAATAAATCTCTTTATCCAGAAGATATACATCCAGATCGCGCAAGCGACCGGTAGGTGCCATCAGATCAGAAAACGTGCGTTTCAACTCTGCGGTCTGCTCTTCTGAGAATACACCTTTGAACAAGCTGAGTACTGACCGAATTCGTCGTAGTGAGACGCGGTAATCATGCAGAAATTCAGTGTCGATATCCGCGATAACCCCTTCTTCGTTCTGCCGGGCAACGTGCAGGAAGGTCCGAATGATATCGCCAGCCGCTTCAATTGCGTGTTCTTCGTGGCCCAGCGGGATATGCGGTTTGGCCTGATATCGCTCAAGATCAGGGAAAAGTGTCTGAAACAGTGGTTCAAGACCGCGATCAGCGTGGCCAAGCTCTGACATCGCCGCACAGGTTTTGCTGTATGCCCGGTCGTATCCGCGCAGATGGTGCAACCAAACGATCGTAGCGGCACCTTGTGTACTGGTGAGCGCCATAACGGTTCCACGCACTTGCGTTTTTTGGAGTTCATCCAATACCGAGAGCGAGCGGGTTTCTACCCGACCATCGCCCAGAACTGTTAACGCTCGTAATTTGGGGAATTTAGCCAATGCACTGCGCACAGGACCTTCGGGTAATTCCTGAGTAAACTTACCATTCCCTTTGGCCTTTTGCGAAATAACGCCGACATCTCGCTGAACCAGATGCAGCAAGCCACTGGTTTCGATCAGAAGCCGTCCAGAGGTACGCAGCGACTGATCATGGCAATCCAGAAGTTTGAATGGTCTCTCTGAGATTTTTGCCTCAAGTTTGACGGATAGTTTTTCCAGCTTGCCCAACTGACCAGCATCAGACGTCCCGGGAATAACAAAAACTCTGCCCGACATGTTCGTCATGACCTGCCCTTCGCCAAAGTACTCAGATGCTCATCCATCAACGGATCTCTGCTCCTTTGAAAACCGGGCCCGTCTTCGATGGCGCGTCTCTGGATTGTCTTCAGAGTTTTCCATCCAGCACAAACGAGATTCCATTCTTGTCCGAGTTGGCTCCAGCTTCCTTGTCATGGTCATCCGACCCTCACAAAATCATGGAACCGCTTTTCCCAACACCCATCAAGGAAAACCCCGATTTACCCAGCGTCATCACCATGGTTCCCGCAAGCCCGCACGACCAACTCACACGATTGCTGGCAGCGATGAATAGCCTCGAAACCGGATCCGTCCTCCTCCCACGCGCTCATCCAGCAACCTGTAATCCGGATATCTCTGTAGGAACCGCCCCAACGCAACGCGCCCTTCAAGCCGCGCCAGTGTGAGGCCGACACAGACATGTGGTCCCCCAGCAAAAGCCAGATGGCGATTGGGCTTACGTGATATGTCAAATTTCTTCGGATCATCGAAGACTGCGGGATCCCGGTTTGCTGCGCCGATACAGAGATGCAGGTTGGTTCCTTTCGGTATATTCAAACCATCCAACTCGATATCGGCAGTGGCTTCCCGATTGCCGAACTGATTTGGCGAGCGAAAGCGAAGAATCTCTTCAACCGCTGGGTTGATCAGATCGGGATCATCCAACAATCGCCGACGCTGCTCCGGGTAATCGTTAAGCAATGCCAAACCGTTACCAATCAGGTTTGTAGTCGTTTCGTGTCCGGCGTTCAGGATGAAGATACAGTTCTGTAGCAACTCGATTTCACTCAGTTGCCCATCTTCCCCTTCCCCTCGGATCAGACGGGTCAGAACATCTGTCTCCGGGTCACCAGGTTTCATTCGCCTGCGGGCAACCAGATCACTGAGATATTCCTTGAACTCAGTAACAGCCGCATGGCCGGTGGCCATTTGCTGTTCGGTCAACGAAGGTTCGAGAGCGCCCAGAATTGCAAGTGACCAGTCGCGCAACGGGTCACGCTCATCCATTGGAACGTCAAGCAGATTGCCAATGATCTGAATGGGAATGGTTGAGGCAAAATCCTCGATCAGATCCACATGTCCTTTGCCCGCCATCCGATCCAACAATATATCGACGGTGTCGATCAGGCCGGGCTCCATCTTGGCGATCGCGCGCGGCGTAAGCGCAGATGTCATGATCTTTCGGACCCGGGTGTGTAAAGGCGGATCGGAGAAAACCAGAGAAGTGGTGTGATGCTCGAACAGAGGCGAACCGATACCGTATTTCGGACCAAACGCCGCCTTCTTGTCCGAAGAATACAGGGTGGTATCGCGATATATCCGGTCCAGATCCGAATGGCGTGACAGCAGGACCGATCCATCTGGTTGCTGTAACACCGGGGCATCGGACAGCAGAGCATCATAAAATGGGAATGGTTCGTCCACAAATCCGTCAGGAGGATTCATCAAATCCAAATGTCGAACGGATAGTGTGGCGCTGAAATCATCCATGGCTGTCTCCCTGACCCCAAGGCGTAGCGTAATGAAATTGCGCAAACAACTATTAGAATGAGACCATGGTGACATGTCGCAGCGGCCAAGCTAAGACGGGTTCATGTCTGATCCGGTTTCCTCAATCCGCAACCTTGGCCCAGCCTTTGAACAGGCTTGTACTCGTGCGGGCATTCACTCTGCCCAGCAATTGCGGGAACTGGGTGCGGACGAAGCCTATTCCCGACTGTTGGAAGCAGGGACAAAAGCCCATTTCATTGGATATTACGTGCTGGTCATGGGATTACAGGGTCGCCCCTGGAATGACTGCAAAGGCGAAGAGAAAAAAGCCCTGCGTCAACGGTTCGACCAGATCAAAACCGGAATAACCAAGGCACCGCAATCAAAACTGGTCTCTGAACTGGATGCGATTGGCGTACGCGTGGCACCCAAGGATTTAAAACCTGTATAGAGCACAAAAAAAGGCCGCGCCTCGTTCAGGCACGGCCTCTGGAATTCAACTGATGGCGAATTAGCCGACCAGTTCAATACCTGAGAAGAAGTATGCGATTTCAACCGCTGCAGTTTCAGGTGCGTCCGAACCGTGGACCGAGTTTTCGCCAACTGATTCAGCGAACTCGGCGCGGATGGTGCCAGCTGCTGCGTCTGCAGGGTTGGTTGCCCCCATGACTTCACGGTTCTTTGCAATGGCGCCTTCGCCTTCCAGAACCTGAACAACAACCGGAGCCGACGACATGAATTCGCACAGTTCGTCATAGAACGGACGCTCGGCGTGCACTTCGTAGAACTTGCCAGCTTGTTCTTTGGTCATGTGGATGCGCTTTTGCGCAACTATGCGCAGGCCGGCCTCTTCGAACTTTGCGTTGATCTTGCCAGTCAGGTTGCGGCGGGTTGCATCGGGTTTGATGATCGAGAATGTGCGTTCCAGTGCCATATCGGCCTCTCCTTACTATATGGCGCGAGGTCCGCGCCGAAATCCATCGCGCGCCGCGTAACACGGTATGTGCCTCATGAAAAGTGGAATGATTGCGTCTAAGGCGATTGGCGATCAGATTGTGTCCGGCAAAGGCTCCAACACGTCGACGCGGCGAACGTAAAGCACGGCGAGCAGGCCGACAAAGCTGCTGGCAAACATCATCCCAAGAACCAGGTACGGCCCGTTTTCAGGCGTAACGAAAGCGCCTGTCATTGAAGTCAGCACTGCCCCCAATGCCACGATCATTGCCCCGGATAGACCCGCCGCGCTGCCAGCCAGCTTTGGGCGCACTGACATCACCCCTGCCGAGGCATTGGCGTTTGTCAGGCCATTGCCAAAGCCCACAAAAATGGCTGAGCCAAAGAACACCCAGACTGACCCTTGATCCGCCAGGAAAAGAAGCAGGCCACAAAGCGGACCAATCGAGGCAAATACTCGGCCGATCAGGATCATGGTCGTCAACTGCGTTCTTGCCGCGATCCGCCCGGTGATGAAGTTACCGACCATGAAGCCGCCGGTGATGATACCAATCCCAAGACCCAGCATCGCCGGGCTTAGATCGAACCAAACGGCCGCCACCAAAGGGGCACCTGTAATAAAGCTGTAAAAGCCCCCAATCGAGAACGCTGCGCATAGCGCATAGCCCCAGAACCGGCGTGCGCGAAACAGATGCGGGTATTCTCTCAATTGGGCAGAGAACGTTGCGGATCGGTTCGTGTTGGTTTCGCCCATATCCGCCCACAACAACAGCAGCATTCCGGCACCAAGAGCGGAGTACAATACGAACCCTGCCCTCCAGCCAAACAGCATATCCAACGCACCGCCCAGCATCGGCCCCAGCATCGGAGCGAGAGCCATCGCCATAGCGACATAGCCGAGTTTGCTGGCCGCCTCGTTGGGGGTGTACAGGTCGCGGATCGAGGCGCTGGACAAAACTGGCCCGGCCACGACTGCCGCTTGCAGCAGACGGAAACCCAGGAAAACCCAGATTGACTCGGCCAATACGCAACCCAGAGAGGCGAGCGCGAAAATATTCATGGAAATCAAAAGGATTGGCCTGCGACCGAAGCGGTCCGACAAAGGACCCATGATCAACTGCAGTACGGCGGACACAGCCAGATAGCCAGCAACCGACAGGTTGATCAGGGCATAATCGACCTGAAAGTCTTCTCCCATCCGCGCAAGTGACGGCAGAAACATGTTCAACGACAACACCGATAACGCCGTGGCGAATATCAATGTGATCAGAGATGGGGGCGTCTGAGCCGCGCGCATGATGAAACCGTCAGAAAACCAATCGGACCAGCGCTAACACATCGTCTGTGCTTTGAACATGTCAAGCTGCTGGCGGCGGCATCACCGCTCTGCTAAGAGCGCGTCATGCTACGGATCGAAGACATAACCTACGCGGTAGAAGGCCGCCCCCTGTTCGATGGGGCCAGTGCGACAATACCCGATGGCCACAAGGTCGGCCTTGTGGGGCGGAACGGTACGGGGAAAACCACCCTCTTCCGGCTGATCCGGGGTGAATTGGCCTTGGAATCAGGCAATATCGTGCTGCCGAAACGCGCGAGGATTGGTGGAGTGGCGCAAGAGGTGCCTTCCTCCGATGTCTCGCTGATCAACACGGTGTTGGCGGCTGATACCGAACGCAGCGCATTGATGGCTGAGTCCGACAGCGCCACGGACCCTGCCCGCATTGCCGACATCCAGACTCGTCTGGCCGATATCGACGCTTGGTCGGCTGAGGCGCGCGCGGCCTCGATCCTAAAAGGTCTGGGCTTCGATGACGAGGACCAACTGCGCCCCTGCTCCGATTTCTCGGGCGGCTGGCGGATGCGCGTGGCTTTGGCCGCGGTGCTGTTTTCGCAGCCCGATCTGCTGCTGCTGGACGAACCGACCAACTATCTGGACCTCGAAGGTGCGTTGTGGCTGGAAAGCTATCTGGCCAAGTATCCGCATACGGTCATCATCATCAGCCACGACCGTGGGCTGCTGAACCGTGCGGTCGGCTCGATCCTGCATCTGGAAGACCGCAAGCTGACCTATTACGCGGTGCCCTACTACAAATTCGCCGAACGCCGCGCCGAACGTCTGGCACAGGCTGAATCCGAGAATGCCAAGGCCAAGGCCCGCATCGCCCATCTGCAGAGCTTTGTTGACCGCTTCCGGTATAAGGCCTCGAAGGCCGTACAGGCGCAGTCTCGCCTGAAGATGATCGAACGCATCCAACTGGTCTCGACCCCGCAAGAAGCCGCGCTGCGCGCATTCTCATTCCCTGAACCTGAGGAACTGTCCCCTCCGATCATCCAGATCGAAGGTGGTGTGACCGGCTATGGCGAGACCGAAGTGCTGCGCCGCCTGAACCTGCGTATCGATCAGGATGACCGCATCGCCCTGCTGGGGAAGAACGGTCAGGGCAAGTCGACCTTGTCCAAGCTGTTATCCGACCGCCTGCCCCTGATGGCAGGCAAAATGACCCGCAGCAACAGGCTGCGCATCGGCTATTTCGCGCAGCATCAGGTCGATGAGTTGCATGTGGACGAAACACCGCTGGACCACCTACGACGTCTGCGGCCGGATGAGGCTCCGGGCAAGTGGCGGTCGCGCCTTGCTGGTTTCGGGTTGAACTCGGATCAGGCGGAGACTCTGGTCGGTCGCCTGTCGGGCGGGCAAAAAGCACGGCTATCGCTGCTGATCGCGACCATCGACGCGCCCCATATGCTGATCCTCGACGAACCAACCAACCACCTGGACATCGAAAGCCGCGAGGCTTTGGTCGAAGCGCTGACGGCTTATTCCGGTGCAGTTGTTCTAGTCAGCCATGACATGCACTTGCTGTCACTGGTTGCTGATCGTCTGTGGCTGGTCTCGGACGGTACTGTCAAACCATTCGATGGTGATCTTGAAACCTATCGCACCATGCTGCTGGCCCGCGACAAACCGGTCAAAGAGAAACCGCAAACCGCAAAACCAAAGCGTCCATCGCGCGAGGCGGTGCTGGCGCTGCGCGCGGACCTGCGAAAATGCGAAGACCGGCTCGAAAAGCTGACTGACATGCATGATAAACTGTCAGCCAAATTGGCGGACCCTGCGCTGTATGAGGACGACCGGATCAGCGATCTGGAGACCTGGAACCGCAAATTCTCAGAAGTGGTCGAGGCAATGCAACGCGCCGAAGCCCTGTGGGTCGCGGCCGCCGAGAAACTGGAACAGGCGGAGGGTGTCGCATGATTGATTTGGCATTCTTCATCACGGCGTTCACTACCTTGTTCGTGGTGATTGACCCTTTCGGCACGGCTCCGATCTTTGTTGCATTGACGCAGGATATGGATGCCGCGACCCGGCGCCGTGTCGCGCTGCGCACGTGCCTGACAGCATCCGGCATCCTGATCGCCTTTGCCGCCTTTGGCGAAGCCGTATTGGGGTTTGTGGGAATTTCGATGGAGGCCTTCAAAGTAGCAGGCGGTGCATTGCTGTTCCTGACTGCTTTGGACATGCTGTTTGAACGCCGCACGAAACGACGTGAAGACCGGGTCGAAGAGGAAGAGCACCCTGACCCTTCGGTGTTTCCCCTTGCCATACCACTGGTCGCCGGTCCCGGCTCTATCGCGACTATCATCCTGCTTGCTGGTGAACATCCCGGCATTCAGGGCATCGCCGCCGCAAGCGCTGTCATGCTTGCAGTGATGGCTGTTGTTCTGTTGTTCTTCCTGTCCGGTGGTCTCATCGCGCGTTTTCTGGGCAAGACCGGCCTGAATGTTCTGACACGTTTGCTCGGCATGCTGCTGGCAGCACTGTCCGTTCAGTTCATCCTTGATGGTCTCAAAGCCTTTGGTTTTGCGTCATGAATCACCATATAGTGGCCAGGTTCGTAATTTCCGGGTGACGGTATGGATGGCTACGATTTCGGGCGTTTGACTTATCTGGTTCTGCTGGGTGCAGCCCTGCTGTTCTGGTTCATTACGCAAAATCGTCAGTCGTTGGGCAAGACGATGCAGCAGGTCATGGCCTGGGTCTTCATCTTCGTTGGCGTCATTGCTCTGGTTGGCCTGTGGGAGGATATTCGTTCCACCGTCAGCCCTGCGCCGCAAATGGCAGTGACAGGCAACACGATCGAGGTTCCCCGCTCCTTTGACGGACATTATTACCTTCCGATGCTGGTGAACGGTGAGCCCATTACTTTTCTGGTCGATACTGGTGCCAGCCAGATCGTGCTTAGCCCCCAAGACGCCAAGCGCATTGGTATCGATCTGGATCAGTTGAACTATTTCGGTCGCGCAGCAACTGCGAATGGTGTCGTTCGCACCGCTCCCGTGCGCTTGGACAGTCTGACGCTGGGTCCAATCACGGATAGCAACGTTTCTGCCTGGATTAACGAAGGTGACCTGAATCAGTCACTGCTGGGCATGGACTACCTGCACCGATTTTCCAACATTCAATTTGCTGACGGCCGGTTGGTTCTATCCCGATAAGTAACTTACCTGTGCTTTCAGGCTCGATTTCCAATTGAGAACAAAAAGTGAACAGTGTATCGTGACCACATGTCTGCACATCTTCTTGGCCGCAAACCCGCGCGTGAGGCGCCGGGGGTTAAACTGCATCATGAGATCACATTGCAACTGGGTCGCGTGCATGAGGCCTGCGGACCCGCCCGGCGCAGCTTTGCCATGTGGCTGGCCAGCCAGACACAGAGAGAAGTTTTGTGGATTTCGCCAGCATGGGAGGTGGAGAAGCTGAATCCCGAAGGTATGGCCCCCTTTGCTGATCCGGCACGCTTCTTGTTTGCACGCGCTCAAAACGCTACGGATTTATTGTGGTGTATGGAGGAGGCGCTGCGCAGCGGTGCAGTGCCTCTGATCATTTGCGATCTGCCAGAAGCCCCGGCCCTGACACCTGTTCGGCGGATGCATCTGGCGGCGGAACAGGGCGGAACGATGGGGCAAGCGCCGCTGGGCCTGTTGCTGACCCCCGGCGATGGTGGTGCGCAAGGGATCGAGACGCGCTGGCACATGGCCCCCACCTATCGAAACGAGGCCACCAGCTGGACCCTGACCCGTCGCCGCGCGCGCGCCCTGCCCCCCGCCACGTGGCTGGCCACCCAGACGGAACCTCGTGCCAGCCTGCAGGTCAAACAGATCACCACTGAAGATACGCCTGTATGACCGCATAAAGATCACAAAGATGAAGGAACTTGTGAATGGCCAAGACCTGCGCTGCGCCCTAGCGTTCAGGCATGGGCCAAACGATATCCACTCACCGCTATCCTAAGTCTCGCTCAACTGCCCAGCGAGGCCACGTACCCGAAAAAGAAGGCAGCACAATAGCACTGTCCCGCCGAAGCGTGATCGCGGGCATAGCCTTGTTGCCCGTTGCGCAAATCGCGCAGGCTGCTCTCAGCCCTTACGCTCTGGTTCCTTCCGGCACGACTGTTTCATTTTCATTCAATCTTTCCGGGGTCGCGCAGACCGGCACCATGCCAATTCAATCGGCAAACATCCGGATCGACACAAACCGCCTGCAAAACAGCCGGGTAGACGTCGTCATGAATGTTGCAAAGGCACGGACCAAATTACCCTTCGCACAGATGCCCATGCTGAGCCCGAGCGTTTTAGACGCGGCACGTTTCCCAACAATCCGTTTTGTCTCGACCAAGATACAGCTGGGACCCGGAGGGCGTATCTCGAACGGGGCTAGCATCACCGGCAATGTCACCGTCCGCGGTGTCACCCGCCCCATTACCCTGCAGGCCAATCTGTACAGACAATCAGGTTCAGACGTGAAAGACCTTGATCGACTCTTCATTCACCTCAAAGGGGCGCTAAACCGGCATGATTTCGGCGCATCGGGCTATCCCGATCTGGTTCAGGATACCGTGGGTCTGAATATCCGTGCCGAGATCTTGCGCCAGACTTGACCCGTGATAGACAAAAAACGACGCGATAAAGTCGATTAGGTGCGCGCAACCCTGTGCGATACCGCCAAGCTGGGACCGTTATGCGCACGATCATTTCCTTTGCCGCCCTTTTTCTTTCTGTCATTCTGCTGCAGCTCTCGACGGGCGGCGTTGGACCACTGGATGCAATCTCGGGACTGACGCTTGAGTTTTCGACCGAACAGATCGGTCTACTGGGGTCAGCACATTTTCTTGGCTTTTTCATCGGATGCTGGTGGGCACCGCGCCTGATGGGCAATGTCGGTCACTCGCGAGCGTTTGCGGTTTGCACGGCATTGGGTGCAATGGGGTTGATCGGACACACTCTGACAGACAACCCGTATATCTGGGCAGCGCTGCGTATCGCCTCAGGCACATGTGTGGCTGGCAGCTACACGGTGATTGAGGCGTGGCTGAACGCCAAAGTCACAAATGAAACACGCGGGCGTGCGATGGGCACCTATCGCATCGTCGATATGGGCGCATCTCTGGGGGCGCAGCTGATCATCGCCGTTCTGCCGCCTGCATCCTACGTTTCGTACAATCTGCTCGCCATATTGTGCTGCGCGTCACTCCTGCCTTTGACACTGACCCGCGCCAGCCAGCCCGAGACACCTGATGCGCCACGTCTGCGTCCGAAACTGGCATGGCGCAGCTCTCCACTGGCCGTTGCGGGCGTGATCGTCGCCGCGCTGAGTTCGGCTTCTTTCCGGATGGTTGGTCCGGTTTACGGCCAGGAGGTTGGTCTGGGCGTGGATCAAATCGCCTTCTTCCTGGCATCCTTTGTTCTGGGTGGAGCCCTGGCCCAATATCCGATGGGCTGGCTTGCTGATAAATACGATCGTCGCTGGGTTTTGATCTGGCTTTCAATTGCCGCGGTCCTGAGTTGCGGGATTACTATGGCCGCCAGCGGAACCGGTACGCTGGGTGTAATGCTGGCAGCCGGTCTGTTCGGCTTTACAACATTCCCAATCTTCTCGGTGTCCTCGGCGCATGCGAACGACTTTGCCACGACAGAACAACGGGTCGAGTTGTCGGCTGCCCTGATGTTCTGGTACGCATTGGGTGCTATCGCATCCCCCTACATCTCATCGACACTGATCCAGCAATTCGGCCCAGGCGCCTTGTTCGCTTTCGTTGCGCTCGGACATGTTTTCCTGATCATCTTCGGACTTGCGCGGATGCGGTCACGTCCAACTCCGGAAGAGCGCACGAACTATGTCTACGCGCCCCGCACATCCTTCACGATCGGTCGATTGTTGAAACGCTCGCGTGAGGGCAGATAGAAAAAGGGCCGGGATAATCCCGGCCCCTTCATCTTAGTGTTCGGTCCGTGGTTTCTCTTCAACCACCTCGGCCTCTTCCACTTGTTCTACCGATGGTTCAAGCGCGCCGTTGACGATTCCGCCAACGCCCTGCTCCATCGACAGACCCAGCTCTTCACCCAACTTCTTGAGCGCTGGCATCTGAACCGCCATTCCCATGATCGAATCCAATGCCTGGTTGACCACAGGCTTGTCGCCGCTCGACGCGGCACCACCGCCATTTGCCCCACCGATGCCACCAACCTGATGGATCTTGATCGAGTCGATCTTTTCGGCCGGTTTGACCATTTCCGCGATGATAGAAGGCATGGTTTCGATACGTGCCATATCAACCTTCATCCGGATCTGATCCACTGACAGCGCATTGTCTGCCTCAACGATCGCACGCTTACCCTCCGCTTCGGCCAGCATGTCGTTCTTCTTCGCCTCGGCGCGGATGTTAAGCGCGTCCGCTTCGGCTTGCGCTTCCTCACGACGGGCTTCAGCACGGTCAGCAGCAGCCTCTTTCTCGGCCTGCGCAGACAGACGGATCGCTGTCGCCTGACGCTCGGCCTCACGAGTCGCTTCGATCAGAACGATCTGCTTCTGACGCTCGGCCTCAGCCACCTGACGCGCTGTTGCCACAGCTTCGGTCGCCTTTGTCGCCTCAGCACGGGCCAGATCAGCAGACGCACGAGCGCGGCTTTCCTCTTCGGATTTCTGCGCGATGATGATCTGACGCTCCTGCTCGGCGACTTCGATTTCGCGTTCTTTGGCGATCTCCGCATCGCGGATTTTACGCTCACGCTCGATTTCGGCAGCGCGAATCGCTTCTTCACGGGCGATCCGGGCACGCTCAGTCTCCCGCACCGAGTCTTCGGTCCGTGCAGCAATCTCAGCCTCTTGCGCCACACGCAGGGTTTCGACCTTCTGCGTCTGTTCGATCCGCGCCTGTGCCTCATCCTGCTCAATCAGCAGTTTCTGGCGTTCTGCTTCCATCGCTGCGCGACGCACTTCGACCTCGGCTTCGGCATCAATCTGCGCACGCTCTTTCTTGGACACAGCGATCACTTCGGCCAGCTTACGCATACCCACGGCGTTAAAGGCGTTATTCTCGTCCAGAGCTTCAAACGGTGTCTGGTCCAGTGCGGTCAGTGAAACGGATTCCAGCGACAAACCGTTCTTCAGCAAGTCTTCGGACACTGCATTCTGCACTTCCTGAACAAAGTCAGCACGGTTTTCATGCAGACCGTCCATGGTCATCTGAGCAGCCACGGCGCGCAAACCGTCGATCAGCTTGCCTTCGATCATCTCCCGCAGCTGCTCGACGTCGAATGTTCGGTCACCAAGAGTCTGTGCAGCTCGTGCGATGCCCTCTTCTGTAGCCATGACTGAGACATAGAACTCAACGCCTACATCGACACGCATACGGTCTTTGGTGATCAGAGCTGCTTCGCCACTGCGCTGAACCTCAAGACGCAGCGTCTTCATGTTGACTGGGCTGACTTCATGCAGCAGCGGTACGATGATTACGCCGCCATCCATGATGACTTTCTTTCCGCCTGCACCGGTTTTCACGAGACTGATTTCTCGGGTCGCGCGTTTGTAAAGACGGCCAAGCACAAGGCCAATAAACAAGAGTACCGCTAAAACGGTCACAACTGTGACGGCAAGGAATGGAAGTTCCATGCAATATCCTCCGTGATGGGGTTAAAAATTTTGGTTATTCAGACAAGCCGACCAGAACGAACCGGTCGCGCCTTCGATCGCGCAGCACAAGCACTTCGGTGCCCTGAGCCAGCGCATCCTTGTCCTGCAACGGCTCTGCGCGCAGGTAGTGCGAATTGCCAAATCGGTCAGTCACGCGAACTTCTGCCGGACGGCCCCTTGCGGCGGTGCCTTGGGTTACGACACCTCGGCGGCGGGCCAGCATCCGTTCGGACATAGCCTCGGTTTCAGTCTTGGGCAGCAGGCGAGCGAATACTCCGCCGAACCCTCGCGCAAACCAAAGGCCAAATGCACCTGCAGGAATTGCCGCTATCCAGGATGGCAAGTCAAAGCCCACCAGATCGCGCAGCGCCAGTTGCAGACCCATACCGCTCAGGCCGAATCCGGCCAATAGAACGACAAGCCAGATCATGAAGGGCATCTTTCCGATGCCCAACCAACCGAACGGACCAACCGAAGCGGCGTCTGGCGCTTCGACCTCAACCTCGGCCAATTCGAAATCGCCCAGATCGACATCAGCATCGATATCCAGGTCGAAATCACCGACATCCAAATCAAGGGCGTCGACCATGTCCAGATCAGCTTCCGCCTCGCCTGCCAGCAGACTTCCACCCAGCAGTAATGCGATCAGTTCCAACGCAAGAAGGCCGAACAGAAGCGCAAGCGCCATTGTAAAGGGCACAAAAGCACCCTCTAGTAGAAAGTCGAACATCAGCAGATTGTTCCTATTTTGGTATACATCGGTATACATTTTAGATGGGAAGTCATGACGAAAATTCAAGAGGTTGTGATTCTAAACTTCAACCTATGGGTATTGTGGCGGTCATTCAGGTTGCAATCTGTAATCCCGTATCCAGTGAATTTTTCGCTGTGTCGCTGCTTAAAGTAAAATCTGTGCCAAAGCCGGGCTTTTGCTGGCCGGTCACATAAGGTAGACGGGCGCGCAGACAGTTACGCGGATACGGAACATGGCTCGGATTCTCATCACCTCGGCGATCCCCTATATCAACGGGATCAAACACCTCGGCAACCTGATCGGCTCGCAGTTGCCTGCTGATCTGTACGCACGTTACCAACGTGGCCGAGGGAACGAGGTCATGTTCCTTTGTGCCACCGACGAACACGGCACCCCAGCTGAACTTGCGGCTGCGAAAGCGGGCAAGCCTGTCGCAGAATACTGTGCCGAGATGTATGGCATCCAGGCGGACATCGCCAATCGCTTTGGCCTGAGCTTCGATCACTTCGGTCGTTCATCCAGCGATCAGAACAAGAAGCTGACACAGCATTTCGCGGGCAAGCTGGACGACGCAGGACTGATCCGTGAAGTCACCGAGAAACAGGTCTATTCCAACGCCGACGGCCGCTTTCTGCCTGACCGTTATATCGAGGGCACCTGCCCCAATTGCGGTTATGACCGCGCACGCGGTGACCAGTGCGAGAACTGCACTAAGCAGCTGGACCCGACCGACCTGATTGAGCCGCGTTCAGCCATTTCAGGTTCGACCGATCTGGAAGTGCGTGAGACCAAGCACTTGTATCTGCGTCAATCCGCGATGAAAGATCAGCTGGACGCGTGGATCGACAGCAAAACCGACTGGCCGATCCTGACCACCTCGATTGCCAAGAAATGGCTGCATGACGGTGACGGCCTGCAGGATCGTGGGATTACCCGCGATCTGGACTGGGGTGTTCCAGTTAAGAAAGGCGATCAGGATTGGCCCGGAATGGAAGGCAAAGTCTTCTACGTCTGGTTCGACGCCCCCATCGAATACATCGCTTGCGCCAAGGAATGGGCCGACGCCAATGGCAAAACTGACGCCGATTGGGAACGCTGGTGGCGGACCGACAAAGGTGCAGATGACGTGCGCTATGTTCAGTTTATGGGCAAAGACAATGTGCCCTTCCACACTCTGAGCTTCCCGGCCACCATTCTGGGGTCTGGCGAGCCGTGGAAGTTGGTCGATCACCTCAAATCGTTCAACTACCTGAACTATGACGGCGGCCAGTTCTCGACCTCTCAGGGCCGTGGCGTTTTCATGGATCAGGCGCTGGAGATTCTGCCCGCCGATTATTGGCGCTGGTGGCTGCTCAGCCATGCCCCCGAGAGCAGCGACAGCGAGTTCAACTGGGAGAACTTCCAGCAGTCGGTGAACAAGGATCTTGCGGACGTTCTGGGCAACTTCGTTAGCCGGATCACCAAGTTCTGCCGGTCGAAATTTGGTGAAGCTGTCCCCGAGGGTGGTGCTTATGGCGAGCGTGAGCAAGCCCTGATCGACGAACTGACCAAACGCGTCCGCGCCTACGAGGGGCATATGGAAGCGATGGAAGTTCGTAAATCGGCGCAGGAACTGCGGGCGATCTGGGTCGCGGGCAATGAATACCTTCAGGCCGCGGCGCCCTGGTCGACCTTCAAGGAAGATCCTGAACAGGCCGCTGCGCAAGTGCGCCTGGGCCTGAACCTGATCCGCCTTTACGCAGTACTGAGCGCACCGTTCATTCCCGAAACCTCGGCCCGGATGCTAAGCGCGATGAATACCCTGGACACCAGTTGGCCGGACAATGTTGCCGCCGCACTGTCCGCCCTGCCCCCCGGCCACGAGTTTGCTGTGCCGGAAGTGCTGTTCGCCAAAATCACGGATGAGCAGCGTGAGGAATGGCAAAGCCGATTTGCCGGTCAGCGCAGCTAAGTTCGGACAAGAGTAAATGCAAAGAATGGGGGTCGTTCAGACCCCCATTTTTTCGTTCAAGGGTATGGCACAGACGTCAATGCCTCGTGTCGGCACGAGCTTAAGTCTGCCAACCTGCGGGGAAATCTGCGCAATCTCTTGTACAACTACAAATTCAAATGCTTGAGATATGACTGCAAAACAGCCATCCTGCCTAAGAATTCCGTCGACTCGGCTCTTCGATCACTCCGCTTCGACGCAACGATTGTAGTTTGAACGAGGCAATTGCCATGTCCCTTGCATTGAAGCATTCAACTTCCTCTCATAACGGCGCGATCATGACATTGTTCAGACGCGCCGCAGTACTTTCCTGCATCGGACTGGCGCAACCGGTTTTGGCGCAAGACCAAAGTGAGGCTCCTCCACCCAAAGTTTCAATTGCCGCAGCTTACTCTGAGGAGATTACCGACGAAGCCGTCTTCATCGGACGTGCAGAGGCTATCGACAAGGTCGACATCGTTGCCCGTGTAAGCGGATTTTTGGAAAGCCAGAATGTCGATGACGGCGCTTTGGTCAATGAAGGCGATCTGCTTTTTACGATCGAACCCGATCTGTACGAGGCCAACCTTGAGGCGCGCAAAGCAGATCTGGACCGCGCCGAAGCAAATCTGGAACTGGCCAAAGTCGATCTTGCCCGAAAAGAAGAACTCTACAAGCGCGACGCGACCCCGGAATCCGAGCGCGACATCGCGCGGGCAAACGAACTTGTTGCCGAGGCCGAAGTCAAAGCAGCAAATGCTGCCATCCAGCAAGCACAGCTGGATCTGAGCTATACGGAAATTCACGCGCCATTCGATGGACGCATCGGTCGGGTCGCTACCAGCGTTGGTGATGTGGTTGGCCCAACCAACCCACCACTGGTTAACTTGGTCAGTGAAGCTCCCATTTATGTGAATTTCTCACTGAACGAAAAACAGTTCACTTCGGTTCTAGAGCAATACGGAGAGAGCGCGGCGTCGCTGGCGGAAAGCAACAAAAGTCCCAACGTTCATGTAACATTGCCCAACGGTACCGAACTGGACGAAACGGGCCGTATCGTGTTTGTCGACAACCGCATCGACCCGCTGACCGGCGCAATTACTGTGCGGGCTGAGTTTGACAACGCGCAGCGCTTGATCATCGACGGAGCTTTCCTGAGCGTTGGTATCGAAGCGCTGGAGCCGACACTGCAAGTCCTTATTCCTCAAGCCGCTCTGCAGCGTGATCAGCGGGGTGAATTCGTGCTGGTCGTCAATGATAAGCAGATGGTTGAACAGCGCTACATCACCACTGGCGACACAGTGGGCTCTGCCGTAATTGTTGCCGATGGCCTGCGTGAGGGCGAAAGCGTAATCGTCGAAGGGCTACAGCGCGTACGTCCCGGCGTAGCGGTAGACGCGGTCGTCGCTTCTGAGCAGCCGGGAGAATAATTGATGTTCTCTGCCCTGTTTATCAGCCGGCCTAAGCTGGCGCTTGTTATCTCACTTGTTCTGACAATCATGGGCGGCATCGGCTATCTGGTACTGCCCGTTGCCCAGTTCCCTGACATCACCCCGCCTGTGGTAAGCGTAACAACCACCTATACCGGGGCGAACGCTGAAACCGTTGAAAACACGGTCGCCGCGCCGATTGAGGCGCAGGTCAACGGTGTGGACGACATGATTTACATGACGTCCACCTCGTCAGACAACGGTTCCTACTCTCTGAACATCACGTTCGAGGTCGGCACCGACCCTGATATCGCCTCGGTGAACGTGCAGAACCGTGTGGCGCAAGCCATGTCGTCCCTGCCCAGCGAAGTGACTGCTTCAGGCGTTGTGACGCAAAAGGCGTCGACCAACATGCTGTTGCTGGTCACACTGACATCGCCGAACGGTACCTATGACAGTGTATTCCTGTCGAACTATGCGTCCATCAACCTGAAGGATGCGCTGGCGCGTGTTCAGGGCGTTGGTAAAGCGGATGTTCTGACCAATCTGGAATACGCCATGCGGATCTGGATGGACCCGGACAAGATGGCGGCCCTATCGATCACACCTGGGGACGTCATCAACGCTATTCGGGAGCAGAATATCGAAGTGTCTGCAGGTTCCATTGGCGCTCCTCCGGTACCTGAAGGACAGACATTCCAGTACACGATCAAGACCAAAGGGCGTCTGACATCTGCGACCGAGTTTGGTGACATCGTGATCAGGACAGGTGACGCTGGCTCAATCGTACGTGTCCGAGACATCGCCAGAGTCGAGCTTGGTGCCGAGTATTATGCAGCCTCTGGATATTTCGAAAGTGTTCCTGCCACAGTCATCGGCATTTATCAGGCCCCCGGCGCCAATGCACTTGCAGTGTCCGACCGCGTTCAGGCCGAGTTGGAGCGTCTGTCTCGCGCCTTCCCAACTGACGTTGAGTACAAGGTCCCGTTCAATACCACGGACTTTGTCGAGCAATCGTTGAATGACGTTGTCACAACCCTGATCCTGACGTTCATTCTGGTGATTTCGGTCGTGTTTGTGTTTTTGGGCAGTTGGCGCGCGACCATCATTCCCGCGGTTGCGATCCCGGTATCACTGATCGGTACATTTGCATTCCTGCTGCTGTTTGGAATGTCGCTCAATACGATCTCATTGTTCGCTCTGGTTCTGGCCATCGGTATCGTGGTGGACGACGCCATTGTTGTGGTCGAAAACGTTGAACGCATCATTGCGGATGAAGGTCTGCCACCGGCCGAAGCAACTCGTAAGGCTATGGGCCAAATCACCGGGCCGGTGATCGCAACCACGCTGGTTCTGTTGGCTGTATTCGTGCCGGTTACCTTCATGCCCGGCATTTCAGGACGGCTTTATTCACAGTTCGCCGTCACGATCTCGACCGCGGTTGTGATCTCATCGATCAACGCTCTGACACTCTCTCCTGCCTTGTGCGGACTGGTGCTGCAAGCACGGTCCGGCCCTCCCAAAGGGCTGTTGGCTGTGTTCGAAGGTTTCATCGGGTCAATGCGCAGCGGGTATGTGGCCATCGTCCGGAAATTGCTGATCATACCCGTCGTTTCGCTGGGTATCATTGCGGCCTTCGCATTCGGCGGCGTGACCATCATGTCCAATACATCCAGCGGCTTCCTGCCGCTTGAGGACAACGGTTATCTGTTCGTCGACATCCAGTTGCCGGATGCTGCTACACTGGAACGGACCGAGCTGGTTTCGGCACGGGTTGATGAACAGATCCAACAGATTCCGGGCGTTTCGAGCACCGTTTTGATCAACGGTTTCTCATTGCTGAACGGGACGATCACCAATGGTGCAGCGATCTTTGTTAACCTTGAAAACTGGGATGATCGACAGGAGGAAGATCTAAGTGCCGATGCCATCCTCGGTAAGGTTCTGGCAATTGCCAACGGAGAGTCCGCAGCTTCCATTGTCGCCTTCAACCCGCCCCCGATTCAGGGTCTCGGTATGTCTGCCGGCGTTGAAATGGAGGTTCAGCAAACCGGTGGTGGTACGCCTCAGGATCTTGCCTCAGCCGTTGGTTCCTTCGTTTATGCGGCGAACCAACGTCCAGAGATCGGTCAGGCCTATACGACCTTCCGCGCAAACGTTCCGCAGCTGTTCGTCGATCTGGATCGTGAGAAAGCCAAGACGCTTCAGGTGTCCGTGGCTGAGATCTTCCAGACAATGCAGGCGCAACTGGGTTCCTATTACGTCAATGACTTCAACTTGTTTGGCCGCGTCTATCGCGTGATGATCCAGGCGGAAGGCTCTTATCGCGACAATGTCGAGGATATCTCAAACCTCTATGTGCGTTCGACAAAAGGCGAGATGGTTCCTCTTGGGACATTGATCGATGTTGAGAATGTACTGGGCCCGGTTCTGCTGAAACGGCACAACCTGTTCCGTTCTGCGACAGTAACCGCCGTCCCAGCAGAAGGGTTGTCGACAGGCGATGCGATCAGCGTAATGACGGAAGAGTCTGCAACCGCCCTGCCCCCCGGATATGCCTTTGAGTGGACCGGGACCGCTCAGCAGCAGTTGGCATCAGGTGGTCTGGTTGTTGTGATCCTCGGTCTGGCAATCCTGTTCGGGTATCTGTTCCTTGTCGGCCAATACGAAAGCTGGACCATGCCGGTGTCAATCCTGCTATCGGTGATCGTCGCTCTATTCGGGGCTGTTTCAGCAGTTGCGATCGTCGGAAGTGACATCAATCTCTATACGCAGATCGGTATGATCATGCTTGTGGGACTGGCGTCCAAGAACGGGATTCTGATCGTCGAGTTCGCGATGGAGCAACGCGCTAATGGCCTCTCCATCAAAGACGCCGCGGCCGAGGCTGCGCATCAGCGTTTCCGTGCGGTTATGATGACGGCTTTATCTTTCCTGCTGGGCGTTGTTCCGTTGCTGGCTGCCAGTGGCGCGGGTGCCGCCAGCCAAAAGGCCATCGGTGTGGCCGTATTCGGTGGCATGCTTGCTGCAACGTTGTTTGGCGTCATTCTTGTCCCCGTACTATATGCGGTGATGCAGGGGATGCGAGAATGGCTGAAAGGCGGCAACAAGGGCTCTGGTCCTTCCGAAGAAGCCGCTTAAAGCGCAGGAGTAGAACGCCAAACGCCCCGCGAAATTCGCGGGGCGTTTTCTTTTGTCTGGCTCAGCTTACTGGGCAGCTGCAACGGCGTTGATGTGATGCTCGTCCATCCATGCCTGAATTCTTGCTATTTGCACCTGATTCAACCGCAAACCCAGCTTGTTGCGCCGCCAGACGACATCGTCTGCTGTCCGCGCATATTCCTTGTCCATAAGCCACTCCAGCTCGCGAGCGGTAAGCGTTGCGCCAAAATCTTCACCCAGATCCCCGGCAGTTTGCGCGTTACCCAAAATTGACCGCGCCTCAGTGCCATAAGCACGGATCAATCGGTTCGCCCAGAATTGGTCAAGAAAGCCGTAGTCCATTAGAAGATCGTTCGCCAGATGTGCGGCACTATCAACGGGAAAGTCGCCGCCCGGCAGAGAAACGCCTGCCGTCCAAGGACCGGGCAAGTTAGGGAAATGTTCGGCTATTTTCTCGAGCGCGCTTTCAGCCAGGCGGCGATAGGTCGTGATCTTGCCACCAAACACGTTTAGCACCGGCGCCCCGCCAGCAGCATCTACCTTCAGCGTATAGTCGCGGGTGGCCGCTGTCGCGCTGTGCGCTCCGTCGTCATACAGCGGGCGAACACCAGAATAGGTCCACACGATATCTTCGCGTGTAACAGGGCGCTCAAAGTACTTTGTTGCAAAGGCACACAAATAGTCCTGTTCTGCTTCAGTACAAACCGGTGGTTCAGAGGGATTTTCGTGATCCTGATCGGTCGTGCCGATAAGGGTGAAATCCTGCTCATACGGGATTGCAAAGATTATGCGGCCATCCTCACCCTGAAAGAAATAGCACTTGTCGTGATCGAACAGCTTATGGGTCACGATATGGCTGCCACGAACCAACCGAACACCCTCGCGCGAATTCACGCGAATTTTGGACTGGATGATATCGCCGACCCAAGGGCCACCCGCGTTGATCAGCATCCGGGCACGAACCAGACGTGTATCGCCGCTGTCCTTATCAAGAATGGTCACATGCCACAGATCATCGACGCGCTCAGCGGATTGTACTTCGGTACGCACCAGAATCTCTGCGCCACGCGCTTCAGCATCACGTGCATTCAGGATGACCAACCGTGAATCCTCGATCCAGCAATCGGAGTATTCATAAGCGGTTTCAAACTTGTTCTGCAGCGGAGCGCCTTCGGGTTCTTTTCGCAGATCAAGTGATTTGGTGCCTGGTAATATCTTTCTGCCGCCAAGATGGTCGTAAAGAAACAGTCCCAAACGGATCAACCAAGCCGGGCGCCGACCATGCATCCAAGGCATAACGGTGCTCAACAAATGCGAAGTCGGTGTATGCGAGTCAAACCGCATATCGTCATGGTAAGGCAGCACGAACCGCATTGGCCAACTGATATGGGGCATTGCGTGCAACAGAGTTTCCCGCTCAATCAATGCCTCACGAACAAGCCGAAACTCAAAATATTCGAGGTAACGAAGACCACCATGAAACAACTTGGTTGATGCCGAAGACGTTGCTGACGCCAGATCGTTCATCTCGGCCAACGTGACTGACAATCCGCGACCAGCTGCATCGCGTGCGATCCCGCATCCGTTGATCCCACCGCCGATAATGAAAAGGTCGGTAATTCGGGTATCTGGCTGTTCCATGGAACTCGATTCTTCTGTTGAGAGAGGTCGAGGGCATTAACCCTACGCACATTCGTATCGTCAACTTGTATTTTCGTTTTTATTCGTTTTAATGGGTACAAGCATCAGATCGAAAATACCTGAACGAGCTTTCAGATTAACAACTGGATTGATCAAGGCCATCAAATCGCTCGCTGTAGTGACGAAACAAATCATTGAATTCTTCTGAGAAAAGAACAAAAACGAACAGGTGAATGTTTCACCGGAGCCCTACATGTCCCTTTCCTTTCGCCAGTCCGACATTCTGGAAATCGCCAAGCAACACGGACGCGTCGCGGTCGAAGAGCTGGCGGATAAGTTTGGCGTAACTGTTCAGACCATCCGCCGTGATCTTTCAGAGCTTTCAGAGGCCGGCAAACTGGATCGGGTTCACGGAGGCGCGGTCCTGCGATCCGGTGTCTCGAATATTGGGTACGAAGATCGTCGCGAACTGAACGAAGATGCCAAATCGCGGATTGCAGCGAAATGTGCAGCCGATATCCCGGATGGCGCTTCGATCTTCATGAACATTGGCACGTCGACCGAAGCCGTCGCGAAGCAGTTGCTGAACCATAAAAACCTGATGGTCGTGACGAACAATATGAACGTCGCAAACATACTGGTCGCCAACCCTGATTGTCAGATCGTTGTAGCGGGCGGGGTGCTAAGAAGATCTGATGGAGGTTTGATCGGAAACCTAACCGTTTCCACAATCAAACAGTTCAAATTCGACTATGCCATTATTGGATGCTCAGCACTTGATGCTGAGGGTGATCTGCTGGATTTCGATTTTCAGGAGGTCCATGTCAGCCAAACCATCATTGCCCAGGCGCGGCAGACCTGCCTTGTGGCGGACAACTCCAAATTTCACCGCGCCGCGCCCGCGCGCATCGGATCACTTTCTGAAGTCAGCGCATTCTACACCGATCTTCCGCTATCGACCGAACTGACAAGCCAATGCGGTGAGTGGAAGACGCGTCTGGTTCTTTGCGAATAGCTCCTTGAAACTTCTCATTTAGCGCGAGTACCCGAACGCCTTTCTTGCCAGATGGCGGCGCACCTGACAGTATCAAACCATATTGCAATCGTTGCACGGGAGGGAGGGACCGGGCCATGATAGCGCTTTTGTTTGCGTTACTTACAGCCGTTATGGGGCTGAACTACTTTGGAAGAACCGGGATAGCCAATACCATTTTCTTTATCACGCTGGCGTTGAGTGTGTACTGGCTGAAGTACCACGCCACCAGCCAACTAACCATTCAGTTGTGAGCGAGGGACAAGACCATGACACTTGAACTGTCCCGCACTCTGAATGCGCTTGGAACACTAGCCGTCAGCCTGGTCCTGGTGCTGGCGTACTTCTATCAGCTCAAGCTCTATGAACTGCCCTGCCCTTTGTGCTTGCTACAGCGGGTTGGTTTTGTTGCGGTGGGCGTCGGCCTCGGCCTCAATCTGCTTTATGGTGCCCGGGCACGGCACTATGCACTCATGCTGCTGGGTGCACTGTTCGGAGTGAGCGTTGCCGTTCGCCAAATCCTTTTGCACATCGTCCCGGGAACCGGTCACTATGGATCTCCCGTTTTGGGGCTGCACTATTACACTTGGGCTGCAATCTGCTTTTTTCTGATCCTGCTCGGCACCTCGATCATGCTGATGTTCGAGAAGCAATATGAAAACGGATCAACAGAACAGCGCTTTGGCGGTAGCACACTGGCAAAAGTCGCATTCTTTATCATGCTAGGTTTAGCTGCTTTGAATGCGGTCTCCACACTGATCGAATGTGGCCCAACGGTTTGCGCTGACCCGCCAACCAGCTACAAACTCATTGACGAACTGGGCAACAACAATTGAGGATGGTTTCAACCTTCCCACAAGGAGGCATGTAGATGGGACTATTGGGGCAGCCGCTGGGCTACTATGACTACCTGACTTTCGTGGCGTTGATCCTGCTTCTGGCAGCCGTCATGGCGCTGTTTCTATTCCTCATGGGATTGCCGGGACGGATCGCCATCAAACGCAATCATCCTCATGCTGAGGCCGTCAAGATCATGGGATGGATGGGCTTTCTGGCCGTTGTTCCGTGGGTGCACGCCTTTATGTGGGCGTTCCATGACGGCGTCACCGTCGATCTGCGGCGTATGCCGGATGATGAACGCGACGCAATTCGGGATGAAATCAAACGCTTAGGCGGCAAAGTAAAGCCTGAGTACCGGGATCGTCTCGACACCGACGACACAGAGCAGAGCTAAGGCCAGAGGAAGCAAAACAACATGTTCATGGCCCTCGGCATCACGCTGTTCTACATAATTTTTGTCTGGTTCATTTTCTTCAAGGCACAATGGCTGAAATTCAACATCACCTGGGGTGTTGTTTCATTCTGGGTGGGCGCGCATCTGCTGCTGATCTTTCTGGTCGCACTGCGCTTCTTTCAGCCCTTCTCTGCCGACAGCCACGTAGTTCGCTCGACCATCCAGATCGTCCCGAGACTGACGCAGCCAACCCTTTTGACCGAAGTTCTGGTGGAGCCAAACACATGGGTCACCAAGGGAGAACCGCTGTATCGCTTTGACGATACCGTGTTCTCTTTGGCGGTAGACAATGCCAAAGCCCAGTTGGTAGCCGCCGAACAGAACGCCAAAATTCTGGAACAAGATGTGATTGCGGCGACTGAGTCTATCGAACGTGCCAATGCGCAGCTCGCCTATGCCCTGACTCAAAAGGCACGATATGAAAATTTGGTCCCCGCTGGTGGTGCGCGACAGGATGAACTCGATCGTTGGAATGAGCAGGTCGCCGAGGATCAAGCACAGGTAAAAGAGGCCGAGGCCAATCTGGAAAAAGCGAACCTCGCTCTGGCTTCACAGATCGATGGTGTAAACACCGGGATCATTCAGGCACAGACTCAGTTGGAAGAAGCTGAGTATTTCCTAGAAAATACAACGATATACGCACCTGAAAACGGGATGATCGTATCGCAACAGGCCCGACCCGGTCTCGTTGTAGGCGAAATTCGCTTGGGTGCTATCGCCAGTTTCGTGACAGAAGACGAGCCCTATATTCTTGCCACCTTCCGTCAGCAAAACCTGAAGTTCGTGGAACCCGGCCAACCGGTTGAAGTCGCACTGGACCTTTATCCCGGTGAGATTCTGAACGGCAAGGTCGAGGCGATCTGGTGGGCCACCAGACAGGGTCAATATCTGCCATCTGGCCGCCTGCCCGGCTTTGAACTTCCCAAGCTACCCGGACGCATAGCGGTACAGATTACGGTCGACGTACCCGAGGGCCACACTTTCCCTGCAGGCGGTCACGCGGCGGTCGCAATCTACACCGGTCGCGGTCAAAGCTTTGAGTTTCTGCGCCGTATCAACATGCGGCTTTACTCATTCGCCAACTTCATCCGACCACTGGATATCTGAGGATGCGCATTATGAAATGGCCCAATTCCAAGAAGCATCTGTTAAGAAGGCTTATGGGAACGGCCCTATGTGCGTCGATCTTTGTTGGTTGTGCCCCTGTTGGCCCGAATTTTGTCCGCCCCAACTCACCTGTGGTAAAGCAGTGGATCGAAGTTAACAGCCCAAGTGCCAGCCAGAGCAGCGGCCTGACATCTCGCAGCGCGCCCGTTGTGAAGTGGTGGGAGACATTCAACGATCCAACGCTAAACAAGCTGATTGCCGAGGCCTACGCCCAGAACCTGACACTGCAAGTGGCAGGCGCTCGCGTCCTTCAGGCTCGTGCTCAATTGGGCATCGCGTTTGGAGAGCTATACCCTCAATCCCAAGCGATCGGCGGATCACTGCAACGCCGCCAAATCAGTGACAACCTTGGACCGGTTTCGGATATCAGGCAAATCATCCCGCTGGACACTGAGTTCTCGACCTCACAAGTCGGCTTTGACGCACAGTGGGAACTTGATGTTTGGGGCGCACAGCGACGTGGCGTTCAGGCGGCCCGGTCCAATCTGGCCTTGCAGGTTGCCAACTATGACGATGCGCTCGTTACCCTTACCGGGGACGTCGCTGCGCTGTACATCAATATCCGCGCTTTGCAGGAGTCACTCGCGATCGCGCGCGAGAACATAAAGTTGCAGCAGGAATCCGCAGATCTCACACAGCTCCGGTTCAACAACGGTGTCACGACCGAGCTGGACGTGCAGGAATCAACCGCCCTTCTGAACAACACCAAAGCCTTGGTGCCGACGATTGAAAGCGACCTGCAACAAGCCAAGAACGCGCTTGCGGTGCTACTTGGCGCAACTCCGTCGCGCATGACGAACCTGCTGGGTAACTACGGCCGCATTCCAACCGCACGATCTAACGTCGCTGTGGGCGTTCCGGCTGAACTGCTGCGCAGGAGACCGGACGTCAGAGCGGCTGAGTTGGCCGCAGCGACCCAATCCGCACAGGTTGGTATCGCGATGGCAGATCTCTATCCGCAATTCATATTGTCTGGCTCTGTTGGGCTTCAGGCTTCGGGTGGTCGCGACCTGTTCAGCTCGAACAGCAACACGGGTCTGGCAAGCGCCGGGGTGGTCTGGAACGTGCTGAACTACGGGCGCATACAGAACAACGTGCGAGCACAGGACGCCGCCTATCAGGCTTTGATCGCAAACTACCAGAACACGGTTCTAACCGCCTACTCCGAAGTGGAAAGCGCGATGGTCGCCTATGCTGAGGCGCGTAAGCAGGTAACGTTCTATCAACGCAGTGTCGATGCATCCCGCAAGGCGGCCGCCATCGCAGTCGACCAGTATCGTGACGGCATCGCCAGCTATTCCAGAATTCTGAATACGCAAACCGCCCTGCTGCGTTCTCAGGCCAATCTGATTGAGGCAAGGCAACAGGTTTCTGCCAACCTGGTTGCCGTTTACAAGGGACTGGGTGGCGGCTGGCAAATCCGGCAAAATCAGGAGTTTCTGCCTGAAACCGTGCTTGCCGAAATGGCTTACCGTACGGATTGGGGCGACCTGCTAGAGGAAACGCCAACACGTGCCAGCCTGAACTGAAGGCTTACTTCGTCAGCCCCCGCAGACCACCCGAGATCAGAATGTTCACCTCGTAAAGGATACGCGGTGCAGCCAGCCCCCCAGGGCTGGCTAGATAGTTCGGGCTCCACTCCGGTTCGAATTTCTGTTTGAATGAGCGCAATCCTTCAAAGTGATAGAATTGCTCGCCATGCTCATAGACGAACCCGCCAATCCGGTTCCAAAGTGACGCCAACTGCCGATTTTCAATGCCCGAAAAAGGTGCCGCGCCAAGCGAGAACCAGTGGAAGCCCTGCTCGGCCCCCCACACCATCATTTCCGCAAACAGAGCATCCATAACAAAGCTGGGGCTGTCAGGCTCATACCGCATCAGATCCAGCGACAATTCGGACTTGTTTCCACCCTGAAACAGATTGGCAAATGCAACGATCTTTCCCGTTTCGCCATTTTTCAAAATCGCATGATCAAAGTAAGACAGGTATTCCTCGTCAAAACCGCCAAGAGCAAAGCCTTTTTCCTCACCAGATTTACCGGCAAGCCAGTCATCGGAAATCTGACGCAGCTCTGGAAGTAACGGGGCCAATTTCTCTTTCGGAACGATCTCGAATACATATCCCTCACGCTCAGCACGGTTTTTGGCCTGCCGAAAACGCTTGCGCGGCTTCCCGTCCAGAGAGAAATCCTCAAGAGGAACGCGGGCAACTTCTCCGATCTTCAGGATCGAAAGTCCCAAATCCAGAAACGTGGGCAGATACTTGGTCGACACACTATAAAATGCGCAGAGCTTTCCTTCGCGATCCGCCATCTCGCGCAACTGCCAGATCAGTTGTTGACCAGCATGTTCTTCACCAACTGGTTCACCTTTACTGATCAGGGCGTTGCCCGTATCGGCGTAAGCGATGAATGCAGTTTCATCGGGGGAGATCAGGAATTGCTTGTCACCGGTCAGGGAAATCTGCGCCTCAGTGTCTTCGCTTTCCATCACAAGGCGTTCAACAACCTCGGGAATTTCAGTGCGCTTTACCTGAGGGATTTCGCGCCCGAATAACGAGTTCACGGCAACGATACCCAATATCACCGCAACAACGAAACTGGATCGCAGGAACCGTGACGCATCACCATTCCAGGCAAATTCCCACCACAAAGCGTTCTGGTACTCGACGTGTTTATAGGCAAACAAGCCGACCCAAAAGATCACAGCCAGCAATGCGATGACACTGACAAGCCAGGGTATGTTCAGACGAAAGATTGATGCTCCGCTAACCCTGTAGAACGCCCCCTTGAACAACGCGAGCAGCGCGATTGTACCCAACATGCTGAGCGCTTCATGTGTGTCCAGTCCCTTTGCAAGCGAAGCAAAGAAACCGGCCAGCATCAGGATCATGGCAACGATCCAAGCCCGGTACAGCTTGCGGAACAATCCACGGGACACAAGGATCAACAGCACGCCGACCGCACTGCCCACCAAATGCGAGGCTTCGACAAAGGACAGAGGCAGAAACTCTCGCAACGCACCCAGACTCTGCGAACTGGCTGGCAAGGCGCCGGATACAAGCAGGATCACACCAGCAACTGCAGCAATACCTGCTGCTACCATCGGTACAATTGGCCGGATCACCCGGTAGACCCATGTTGCAGCCCCACCGATCCTATGGCGTTGGGTCAATGCTGATGCGACTGCGATGGATACGCTTGCGATACCAAATGGCAGAAACGTGTAAACCACCCGATAGAGCAGCAACGCAGCAATCACATCCGACCGCCCTGATGCGCCCAATCCGGCAATCAACGTCGCCTCGAACACCCCCAGACCACCCGGTGCGTGGCTTAATATGCCGACCGCGATAGCCGCGATATAAATTGTAAAAAAGTACGGGTAGCCGACACCAAGATCATCGGGCATCAGCACATAAAGTGACATGGATGCTCCGAACAGGTCACCAACGGCGGCGACAGTCAGCAAACCAGCCAGACGCCCTCCGGGAAGATTGAAACCAACCCCAGCGAAAGCAAGCCGGCGACCGCCGCTTGAAAGCCAGATAAAGAGCGAAATCAGACCGATAAGCATGGCGACACCGATCGAGGTTTCGGTGATCTCACTTATCGGCATCACTTTCGAGATACCGTCTGGATGGGTAGTCAACAGAATACCCAGTATCAAAACCAATCCCATCCAGAATGCGACCCATGAAGTGGCGATCACTCCGGCTACGCGACCCAGATCCAGCCCCAGAGATGCGTATATGCGATACCGAATGGCGGTTCCTGTTATGTATGAAAAGCCGAGGCAGTTCGAAACCGCATAGCCGCTAGCCCCCGCCATTCCGGCGACCGGCAGCGGCACCTTTCCTTCAGCGACGCTCTGAACCGCGAAAACATCGTAAAATGAAAGTGAGAGAAAACTGAAAGCTGTCCAGCAAACGGCAAAGAACAACAGACGCCATGATGTGCCTGCAATGTCAGCTTTGACATCCGCCCACTTCACATGCGCAGACAGATCATGCAGCACCGTCAGTGCAATCAGCGTGATCAACAGTGGAATTGCCAGTCTGACCCAAGGTTTCTCCAGCAACTCGGTAATGCGTTCTACCCAACGCACCGCTCGCGATTCTTCGCCTGTCTCTTGTATGGACATATTGAGCTTCCCTGCCCTGCTGCCGCATTTGGACCAATGGATCTCGCAGCAGAAAATATGCCCTGAAATCAAATCGGCCTGTTACCGAACTTTGGCACAATTTCGTTGATCTTCAAAGCACTGCACGCCAGGAAGGACAGGAACTGAGAAGCAGAGGTCAATAACGTCCCTTGCGGGTCGACAGCAGCAGATTGGTTTCTGAACGCGTAATCCCTTCCATCCGGCGTATCTGGAACAGGACCTCATCAAGCTCAGCCAACGTATCTGCCCAGATTTCCGCAATCAGGTCCCAGCTGCCATTGGTCGTGTGTACTGCCCGCACCTGCCGCATGGCTGCTATTCTGGCCATAATTCTCTCGGTTCCGCGCCCTTCGATCTCAAGCATCATGAGACCGCGCACCGGGCTTTCCGCAACATCGCGGCGGGTCAGCACTGTAAAGCCAACGATCTCGCCCGATTGCTTCAATCGTTGAAGCCTGCTGCGCACCGTGGTCCGCGTCACACCCAGCAGTTCGGCCAGTTCAGATAACGAGGCACGGGCATCCCGATGCAGAGCGCTGAGCAATCGACTATCCAAATCGTCCATATGTGCTTTCCAATTTGCATGAGAGGGTTTCATTTTGAACATTTTGCTATCTTCCTGCAACCCATGCTGAGCCGGTAAATGAACGTATGGATAAAAAGAACGTCATTCTGATCGGCGCTCCGATGGACGCCGGCAAACAGCGTCAGGGCTGCCGGATGGGTCCCGACGCTTATCGCGTCGCAGGTATCGAAGCAGCGTTAGCAACTTTGGGCCACACCGTCACAGATCTAGGCGATACACGACCTGATGTCGTCGATATGCCCGAGCATTCACATCTGTTTGCTCTGCCTGAGTGTGTGGGTTGGACGCAGGCCCTGAGTCGCGCCGCTGAGGAAGCCGCAACGCAAGGCCTCCCAATCTTCATGGGCGGGGATCATGCGCTGTCGATGGGCACCGTTACTGGTATCGCGGCTCATGCCCAGAAGATTGATCGCCCCCTGTTCGTACTGTGGCTGGATGCCCATAGTGACTTTCACACGCCCAATAGCACCGGCAGCGGAAACCTGCACGGAACGCCCGTCGCCTATTTCACGGGACAACCCGGCTTTGATGCGTTTCCCAAAGTAGCCGCGCCGGTCCCCACGGACCGCGTCGGCATGATTGGCCTGCGTTCAGTGGACCCGGAAGAGCGCGCAGCACTGGAAAAAGACAGTGCAATGCTCGCTGACATGCGCACCATCGACGAACACGGGATCAAGGCTCCGCTACTGGCTTTCCTCGACAAGGTTCGTGCTGCCAATGGCATTCTGCATGTTTCGCTGGACGTGGACTTTCTGGATCCTGCCATCGCACCTGCAGTTGGAACAACGGTACCAGGCGGCGCAACCGAGCGCGAAGCACATCTGGTCATGGAATTGCTGCACGAAAGCGGGCTGGTCTGTTCGCTGGATCTGGTCGAGTTGAACCCATTTCTGGATGAACGCGGCCGTACCGCCAAGCTGATGGTCGATTTGGCTGCATCGTTGCTTGGCCGTCGTATCTTTGACCGCCCGACGCGGAGTTTCTGATGCTGTCACTTCAGGCCCCCCCCGCTGTTGTGATGATCCGTCCACATGCGTTTACCTCGAATCCCGAAACGCATGGCGACAATGCCTTTCAAACACTGTCCAATCGCTCAATCGAAGCGACCTCAATGGCTGCACGGGATGAACATGATCGCGCTGTTGAGCAATTGCGTTCAGCAGGCGTCACAGTTCATGTCTTTGATGACGAAGGTCAGGACAATACGCCGGACAGCGTGTTTCCGAATAACTGGTTTTCGACCCATCATGGCGGGCATGTAGCAATCTATCCGATGTTCGTCCCTTCACGCAGGCGCGAACGGCGAATGGATGTGATCGAGCTGCTCAAACAGGAGTACCGCGTTCAGGACGTGATCGACTATTCGGGTTTGGAACAAGATGACCTTGCACTGGAAGGCACTGGTGCGATGGTGCTCGACCATGTGGGGCGTATCGCTTACACGGTCAAATCCAATCGCGCAGACCCGGTCCTGCTTGAACGCTTTTGCACGCATTTTAACTATGAACCGATCGCATTCGAAGCACGTGACGTTGATGGTCGTGACGTTTATCACACCAATGTTCTCATGGGCATTGGAACGCATTATGCCCTGATTTGTCTGGATATGATTGCAGACACCGAACGCCGCCAGACTGTTCGCAACCGGCTGGAGGAATCCGGGCGAACAGTGATCGATCTCAGCCACGAACAGATTGCGGAATTCGCAGGAAACGCAATCGAGCTCTCGGGACGCGATGGATTGGTCCTTGCGCTTTCCAGCCGCGCGCTTGCAGCGCTCAGACCCGAACAGACTCAAACAATCGAAGCGAGCGCGACGCCGCTGCCGCTCTCGGTTCCCACAATTGAAACAGCAGGTGGATCGGTGCGGTGTATGATCGCCGGCATCCACCTTTCGCGCCGATAGGAGTGCATGATGCAACCATCAGACAAGGCCCTTGTGCCCTTCGTTTCCGTCGACAACATGATGCAACTTGTGCACCACATCGGTGTCGAGCGGGTGATCACCGAAATTGCGGCTCAGATCGAATCCGATTTCAAACGTTGGGAGAGCTTTGACAAAACGCCCCGCATCCCGGCGCATTCACCCCATGGCGTGATCGAGCTGATGCCCACCTCGGATGGCGAGGCCTACGGGTTCAAATACGTCAACGGCCACCCCAAGAACACCTCGGAAGGGCTGCAAACCGTCACAGCGTTTGGACTTCTGGCGGATGTCTACACCGGCTACCCCACGCTGCTGACCGAAATGACCATCCTGACTGCTTTGCGGACGGCGGCGACATCGGCACTTGTGGGCAGCTATCTCGCGCCGAAGGGTGCGACCACGATGGCGATGATCGGCAATGGGGCTCAGTCAGAGTTCCAGTGCCTCGCATTCAAGGCGATGTGCGGAATCGATACGGTTCGACTGTATGACATCGACGCCAACGCCACGGCCAAATGCGCGGCCAACTTGCAAGGCAAAGGGCTCACGGTTGTCCCGTGTAAAACGGCTGAAGAGGCAATCGAAGGCGCCCAGATCATCACCACCTGCACCGCTGACAAGAAATATGCCACGATCCTCACGGACAACATGGTCGGACCCGGCGTCCACATCAATGCCATTGGTGGCGACTGCCCGGGCAAGACCGAGCTGCACAGCGACATTCTGCTGCGATCCGAAATTTTTGTGGAATATCCTGAACAAACACGGATTGAGGGTGAAATTCAGGCACTTGATGACGATCACCCGGTGACTGAAATGTGGCAAGTGATGACGGGTCAAGCCAAAGGGCGAACCGATGATCGGCAGATCACATTGTTCGACAGTGTAGGCTTCGCGATCGAAGATTTTTCGGCTCTGCGCTATATCAAAACTGCCATTGAAGGCACTGAATTCTTTGAGCCTTTGGATATGCTCGCAGACCCCGACGATCCGCGTGATCTGTATGGAATGTTGATGCGGGCAAAATAAGAACCTGCACATTCAGGCAACTCGCCCCGGCCATTGGCCGGGGCTTTTTTTTACCCTGCAAGGGATGGCAAGTACAAAACGATACCCGGGAATGCGACCAGCAGCGCAATGGTAACTGCGTCAGCCACAAAGAACGGTGTGACACCCTTGAAGACATCCTGAACACTCAGATCCGGACGTACACCTGCAACCACAAAACAGTTCAGGCCAATGGGCGGCGTGATCAGACAGAACTCTGCCATTTTGACCACCAAAATGCCGAACCAGATCGCACACATGGGGCCAGACATACCAAAGGTACTTTCTGCAGCACTCACAGCTTCACCACCGTTCAGAGCCATCACAGCCGGATACACCACAGGCAGCGTCAGCAGCAGCATACCGATGGCATCCATGAACATACCCAGCACCGCATAAGCCAGCAGGATGCAGATCAGGATCAGCATCGGTGACATTTCGAGCGAGGTTATCCAATCCGAGAATGCCCCCGGCAGGTCCGCAAACCCCAGAAACCGAACATAGATCAGAACGCCCCAGATGATGGCAAAGATCATCGCCGTCAGCTTTGCGGTCTCTAGCAGCGCTGATTTGAACTCGGCCCAACGCATGCCGTGAAACAGCGCGAAACAGAATACGATAAAGGCTCCGATGGCTCCACCTTCCGTTGGTGTACCCCATGCGTCTTCACCGAACGGGTTATAGACAAAGCAGATGATGATCAGAACCACGGCAACGATCGGCAACGCACCTGGTAATGACGAGAAACGCTGTTTCCAAGTGAACCCTCTGACTGGCGGACCCACGGATTTAAAGACCACTGCGATGCCAACGATCAGCAACCCATAGATCAGCGCCGAGAATGCGCCGGGAATAAACCCTGCAAGCAACAGCATACCTACGTTCTGTTCAACAATGATCGCATAGATCACAAGGATTGCCGACGGCGGTATGAGCGACGCCAACGTACCCCCGGCAGCCACCACGCCAGCCGCAAAGCGTTTGTTGTAACCGACATCCAGCATTTCAGGGATTGCGATACGGGCGAACACCGCCGACGTAGCAACAGATGCGCCAGACACGGCTGCAAAACCTGCCGTCGCAAATACTGTCGAAACCGCAAGCCCCCCCGGGACCCAGGCAATCCAGCGCTTGGCCGCCTCGAACAAAGCCCGGGTCAGCCCTGCGTAATAA
This sequence comes from Ruegeria arenilitoris, assembly GCF_013030265.1. Classification (GTDB taxonomy): domain Bacteria; phylum Pseudomonadota; class Alphaproteobacteria; order Rhodobacterales; family Rhodobacteraceae; genus Ruegeria; species Ruegeria arenilitoris_E. Next base: position 210,749 of record NZ_WPZQ01000004.1, on the reverse strand, counting down.
GCGAGGTATCCGATCAGGATGAATGTCGGGATCAGGCTGAGCGTATGTGATGCCACCTTGGAATGCGGCACCTGCCCCGCTGTCTTTACGGCAACGGTAAGCGCCTTTCCGAAACGGTCCGGATCATAACCAAACTTGGCCCAGAAAATCCAGACAAGCCCGACGAGCCCAGCCAGCCCAGCAGCAAAGGCAACGCGCATTCCGGTGACGACAAGAACCAACAAGCCGCCTGTAACCCACAGGCCAATTTCGATCGTGTCCATGTGTTAGTCCTGCCCTTCAAACTGCTCGGCTTCGGCAGCTGCCTGCGCCGCCGCGTCTTGTATCAACGGCACCGCAACCGGAGTTTCCAACCCCAGCAGGAAAGCACGCCCATATCCCCACACTTGCAAAACCAAGCGAACACACAGCACCGAAAATGCTACGGGTGCCAATAGTTTGGCAGGCCAGATCGGGATGCCGATATCGATCGAGCTGTCGCGGCTCCACATTGGGGCACCAAAGTCAAAAGACCGGTCAAAATGCGCCCAACTGCCCCAGACCAGCGCCAGCATGAGAACAAGGATCAGCACAACTGACAACAGTTCGAACAACCACAGCGCACGGCCATGCAGCCGAGAGATTACGATATCCATGCGAATATGCCCGCCGTCTCGTTGAACATAAGATATGCCGAGAAATGCAATCAGCGGCATCATCTGCTCGATCCAGTCCACGTAACCCGGCAAGGGCACATTGACTGCGTTGCGCCCGCTGACGGAAATCACGGCCAGCAGCATCAATCCAAACACCGCCAGGCCGCTGATAAGGGCAAGAAACTTCTCAATCCCAAGCAAACGACGATCAAGACGGCTGAGCAGACTGCCGTCTTCCAATACCGTGGCCTGTCCTGCCATCCGGTAATCCCCTGTTTCTGAAAGTGACCGGGCGCCTTCTGGCGCCCGGGTTTTGTCGATCAGTTACCGCTGCGTTGCTGCTGCAACGTCGTCTGTACCAGATCATAGAGATCCTGCGCAGGCAGGCCCTGAGCGGACATGTCGGCAATCCATTGTTCGCGGATCGGGTCTGCTGCCTTGGCGCGGAAATCGGCAATTACAGCGTCGTCGATCATGACTTTCTGAACGCCTTTTTCATCAAGCACACCGTCCCATTTCTCGAGCAACGAGCCATAGTTTGCCAGATAATGGTCGATGGCTTCGTCAATCGAGCTGTCCAGCGCTTCACGATGTTCCGGCGACAGCGCTTCGTATGCTTCGATATTCACAACCACCGGGCAGTTCACCGTTCCGGGGTTCAGGTTGGCGGTCCACCAATCTGCTTCGTTGATGGTTCCGAACGACAAATGTGCGTGCTGTGCAAACGCCACGGTGTCAACAACACCGGATTCCATTGCGTTGTAGGCTTCGGTTGCAGGTACGGATGTCGGCACACCCCCTACTGCTTCGAACGCCTGACCCAGTCCACCGGTTGCGCGGACACGCATACCATCGAACTCTGCCAGTTCATCCCTTGGATCACCGGTTCCGACCAGATTGTACTGCGGCATCGGCGAGGTCATGATGATGCGCGCGTTCCACTGCGCCATCTCATCCTTTACAGCCGGATGATCATATACTGCGTGGCTGACAGCCACTTCTTCGTCCAGCGTGTTTACACCCAGGAACGGAAGCTCAAGCACAGTAATGGCACGGTTCTTGTCGCGGTGATATCCAGCACAGAACTGAGCCATCTCAAACGCACCGATTTCAATGCCGTCCAGATTCTCTTTCGGCTTTGAGAGGCCGCCATAGCTGACGTTGATCGTGAAATCGCCGCCGGTCTTTTCACTCACCAGTTCTGCAAGCTTTTCAACATGTTCGGTGAATGCGCGGCGCTTACCCCAGACTGAGGCGTTCCATTCTGTTGCGACGGCTTCTGACGCGAACGCAACACCCAAAGCGGCAACAGCAGCGCCGCTCAACATCTTTTTCATAGTGATTTCTCCCATTGCTGCACCCCCTTGCCGGGGCGCTTAGGCCCAAAGCTAGCGCCAACATCGGTATGTGCCAACCCCCGGGTGACATTCCTGATCAAGGGTGAACGGAACCGTCATACGCTAACAACCAAAAGATGAGTCCAGAATGACTTTTACTGAATATCGAGAGGCCGATTGCAACCTTAGAAATCCGTTACAGCCAAGTCATTATTTTCATTGTATTTCCACAAATCATACGAAATTATATTTACAGATTTTCAAGGTTTGATGAAACTAATTTACAAACTAATCCTGAGATATCTGTAATTTATTTCATTGTTTTCAGCTCTCCGTATTATTGCCACCAGGGAGGATATGGGTCGACATTGCCGGTTCAGCAGGCAAAATCGGCCCAGTTCAATATAGTCCAGAGGGAGGAGCCTCAGAATGACAACCGCTGCCCAGGCAGATGCCACGACCTTTCCGCCGTCCGCCGACACTGTAGCCCGCGCGCATGTCAACGCTGAAAAATACAACGAGATGTATGCGGCCTCCATCAACGACCCTGTGGCGTTCTGGGATGAGCAGGGCAAGCGGGTGGACTGGATCAAGCCCTACACGCAGGTCAAGGATGTCAGCTATGACTTCGGCTCTGTTGGAATCAACTGGTATGCGGACGGGACGCTGAACGTTTCCGCCAACTGCCTGGATCGACATCTGAAAACCCGCGGTGATCAGACAGCAATCATCTGGGAGCCGGATGATCCAAATGACGAAGCGCAGCACATCACATATGCCGAGCTGCACCGTCGCACCTGCCGGATGGCCAACATTCTGGAATCGATGGGTGTACGCAAAGGCGACCGGGTCGTTATCTATCTGCCGATGATCCCCGAGGCGGCCTATGCCATGCTGGCATGCGCCCGGATCGGCGCAATCCATTCGATTGTTTTTGCTGGATTTTCCCCCGACGCTCTGGCTGCCCGGATCAATGGCTGTGACGCCAAGGTTGTCATCACCGCAGACGAAGCCCCTCGTGGTGGTCGTAAAACCCCGCTGAAATCCAATGCAGATGCAGCGCTGCTGCACTGCAAGGACACCGTCAAATGTCTGGTTGTAAAACGCACCGGTGGCCAGACCACCTGGATCGACGGTCGCGATTATGACTACAACGAAATGGCGCTTGAGGCGGATGACTATTGCGCGCCGGCCGAGATGAGCGCCGAAGACCCGCTGTTCATCCTTTACACCTCAGGCTCGACCGGTCAGCCCAAAGGTGTCGTCCACACGACCGGCGGATATCTGGTCTATGCGGCGATGACGCATGAGATCACGTTCGATTACCATGAAGGTGACATCTATTGGTGTACCGCGGATGTTGGCTGGGTCACGGGCCACAGCTATATCGTCTATGGCCCGCTGGCCAACGGTGCGACCACACTGATGTTCGAAGGTGTACCCACCTATCCGGACGCCTCGCGCTTCTGGCAAGTTTGCGAAAAGCACAAGGTGAACCAGTTCTATACCGCTCCAACTGCGTTGCGCGCTCTTATGGGACAAGGCAACGAGTGGGTCGAGAAGTGCGACCTGAGCGACCTGCGCACGTTGGGCACAGTCGGCGAGCCGATCAATCCAGAGGCGTGGAACTGGTATAACGAAGTGGTTGGCGGTGGACGTTGCCCGATCGTTGACACATGGTGGCAAACGGAAACTGGCGGTCACCTGATGACCCCCCTGCCCGGTGCCCACGCGATGAAGCCCGGCTCGGCAATGAAACCTTTCTTTGGCATTGTCCCGGTAGTTCTGGACCCTCAGTCCGGCGTCGAGATCAACGGCAATGGCGTCGAAGGTGTTTTGTGTATCAAAGACAGCTGGCCCGGCCAGATGCGCACCGTCTGGGGAGATCACGAGCGGTTCGAGAAGACATATTTCTCAGACTACAAAGGCTACTATTTCACCGGTGACGGCTGCCGCCGTGACGAGGATGGTGATTACTGGATCACCGGCCGTGTTGACGACGTGATCAACGTCTCAGGTCACCGTATGGGCACTGCCGAGGTCGAAAGCGCTCTGGTCGCACATGCCGCTGTGGCCGAGGCCGCTGTGGTTGGTTACCCACATGAAATCAAGGGACAAGGTATCTACTGCTACGTCACTTTGATGAACGACCGTGAACCTTCGGATGAGCTGTTGAAAGAACTGCGCACCTGGGTCCGGACCGAGATCGGCCCGATTGCCTCGCCTGACGTGATCCAGTGGGCCCCTGGCTTGCCCAAGACCCGCTCGGGCAAGATCATGCGCCGCATCCTGCGCAAGATCGCCGAGAACGACTTTGGCTCGTTGGGTGACACCTCGACCTTGGCCGATCCCTCGGTAGTCGAAGATCTGATTGAAAACCGTGCGAACAAGTGAGGATGTGATGGACGCTGCCACGATCACCACACCCGCTGTTCTGATCCTTCTCGGCCCTCCGGGCGCCGGGAAGGGTACACAGGCGCGGATGCTTGAAGACAAGTTCGGTCTGGTGCAACTCAGCACCGGGGACCTGCTGCGCGCCGCTGTTGCGGCCGGGACAGAGGCTGGCAAAGCCGCGAAGGCGGTAATGGAGGCCGGTGATCTGGTCAGTGACGAGATCGTCATCGCTATTCTGCGGGATCGACTGGCTGAACCGGACTGTGCCAAGGGCGTCATTCTGGACGGTTTCCCGCGCACCACGGTTCAGGCCGAGGCACTGGATGGGCTGCTGGCGGAAACAGGCCAGAAGATCAACGCAGCTATCAGCCTTGAAGTTGAAGACGCTGAAATGGTGGTCCGTATCTCGGGCCGTTACACCTGCGCCGGATGCGGTGAAGGCTATCACGACACGTTCAAAGTCCCGACTGTCGAAGGTGAATGTGACAAGTGCGGCAGCACCGAGTTCAAGCGCCGAGCCGATGACAACGCTGAGACAGTTGCATCGCGTCTGGCGGCCTATCACGCGCAGACCGCGCCGCTGATTACTTACTACCAAGATCATGGGGTTCTGAAAGGCCTGAACGCCATGGGCAATATCAACGACATCGCAGGCAATCTGGAAAGGATCGTCAACGACGCGATGAACTAAGGGAAGTCGGCCCGCCCTGAATAAGGGCCGAATTCCTAAAGGAAAACTTCAAAGGAACCGCCTTGGCGGACCAGAGAAGTCTTGCCTGATGCCACCCGGGCATTCGGCATATCGAAAAGCGGCCCTGCGCGCTGGAGGAAATGGACAAAGGGTCGCCCAAGGAGGAAGCAAGGAGGAACCCGCAATGGCGGATCAATCAACAAACTCCGCGCAGACTGCCGAGTCCGATAAGGGCTATTGGCAGGCCAACCTGCGCCTTATCGTCATCAGCCTGATCATCTGGGCGCTGGTGTCATTTGGATTCGGCATCCTGCTGCGTCCGCTGCTGTCAGGTATCCCCGTAGGCGGCACCGATCTGGGCTTTTGGTTCGCCCAGCAGGGATCGATTTTGGTCTTCCTAGTGCTGATCTTCAACTACGCCTGGCGCATGAACAAGCTGGACGCAGAATACGGCGTGGACGAGGAGTAAGCGGAATGGACCAGTTTACAATCAACCTGCTGTTTGTGGGCGCGTCCTTTGCGCTATACATCGGCATCGCGATCTGGGCCCGCGCGGGTTCCACATCGGAATTCTACGCCGCCGGGCGCGGCGTTCATCCGGTCACCAACGGTATGGCGACAGCGGCGGACTGGATGTCTGCGGCTTCGTTCATCTCGATGGCTGGCCTCATCGCCTTTACCGGTTATGACAACAGCTCGTTCCTGATGGGCTGGACCGGTGGCTACGTTCTGCTGGCACTGCTACTTGCTCCTTACCTGCGTAAGTTTGGCAAATTCACGGTATCAGAGTTCATTGGCGACCGTTTTTACAGTCAGACCGCGCGCATCGTTGCGGTAATCTGCCTGATCGTAGCTTCCGTGACCTACGTGATCGGCCAGATGACCGGCGTTGGCGTGGCCTTTGGCCGCTTCCTCGAAGTGTCAAACACCACAGGGTTGTTGATTGGTGCAGGCGTTGTGTTTGCCTACGCGGTGTTTGGCGGGATGAAGGGCGTGACCTATACTCAGGTCGCTCAGTACTGCGTACTGATCACCGCCTATACTATCCCGGCCATTTTCATCTCGTTGCAGCTGACAGGTAATCCGATCCCCGCTCTGGGGCTGTTTGGTGATACTGCCGGCGGTGAGCCACTGCTGACCAAACTGGACGCCATTGTGACCGAGCTGGGCTTCAACGACTATACTGCCCACCACTCGAATACGCTGAACATGGTGCTGTTTACGCTGTCGCTGATGATCGGTACCGCCGGTCTGCCGCACGTAATCATGCGCTTCTTCACCGTACCGAAAGTATCTGACGCACGTTGGTCCGCTGGCTGGGCGCTGGTCTTCATCGCGCTGCTGTACCTGACCGCACCTGCGGTTGGCGCAATGGCTCGTCTGAACATCACCGACATGATGTGGCCCAATGGTGGCATTGATGGCGGTGCTGTGAAGGTCGAACAGATCGACAATGACGCGCGTTATGACTGGATGGCCACGTGGAAGAAAACCGGTCTGCTGGACTGGGAAGACAAGAACGGCGACGGCAAGATCCAGTACTACAACGACAAAAATGCCGACATGCAGGCGCTTGCCGAAGAAAAAGGCTGGGTCGGGAACGAGCTGACCAAGTTCAACCGCGACATCCTGGTTCTGGCCAACCCCGAAATTGCCAACCTGCCGGGTTGGGTGATCGGTCTGGTCGCTGCCGGTGGTCTTGCGGCTGCTCTGTCGACCGCTGCGGGTCTGTTGCTGGCGATCTCGTCGGCTGTGTCCCACGACCTGATCAAGGGCGCGATCAATCCGCAAATCTCGGAAAAAAGCGAGCTTTTGTCGGCGCGGATCGCAATGGCCGTGGCAATCGTTGTCGCAACCTACCTGGGTCTGAACCCACCGGGCTTTGCGGCGCAGACGGTTGCACTTGCCTTCGGTCTGGCGGCGGCCTCGATCTTCCCGGCGCTGATGATGGGGATCTTCTCGACCCGCATCAACAACACCGGCGCGGTTGCGGGTATGCTGGCCGGTCTGACCGTCACACTGGTCTATATCTTCCTGCACAAGGGCTGGCTGTTCATTCCGGGCACCAACTCGTTCACCGATGCTGACCCGCTGCTGGGTCCGATCAAATCGACCTCGTTCGGCGCGATCGGTGCAATGGTCAACTTCGGCGTCGCCTATGTAGTTTCCGGCATGACCAAGGAGACCCCACAGGAGATCAAAGATATGGTCGAAAGCATCCGCATTCCCCGTGGCGCGGGCGCAGCTCAGGACCATTGAGCATGATGCGGCCTCTGGCTACTTTCCAAGGGCCGCGTCTTTCGACTGACTATTCCCGCCCGGCATTCCACCGGGCGGGATTTTTCCAGAATACCGGAGAAATCTGATGCCCCTGTCCCATGACCAGATCACCCGGTTCCTGAAATCCGTTCATCCCTATGACGCCCTGCCCGCCCCTGTACTCGAGCAGGTAGCAAAACAGATCGAGGTCTGGGAGGTTGATGAGGATTCAGAAGTTTACGATCTGGGCCATACATTGCCCGGCGTATTCGTCATCTATGAAGGTCAGGTTGAAATCACGGATGAGAATGGTGCCATCGTGTCCCATCTCGGTCTTCGTAATTCTTTCGGTGAGCGGGGCCTGCTCAAAAACGGTAAGGCCGCCACCAAGGCGCGGGCGCATGCCCCTTCCATTCTGATTGTCCTGCCCCCGGCTTTGGTGCGCGAGTTGATTGACGGGCATGACGTCGTTTCCAAATTCTTCAACCGCAGCCGGGGTGAGCGGGCTGGTCCGCAAAGTCTGGCCACCAGTTCGGTCGACATTCTGATGGCTTCGGATCCGACGACCTGCCCCCCTTCCACCCCAGTTCAGCACGCTGCACGGACGATGCGGGACAAGGGGATATCTTCACTTTGCGTGACCGACGACGACAACCTGCTGGGCATCGCAACCCTGCGCGATATTTCGGGAAAGTACGTCGCAGATGCGATGGCGCCAGATACGCCAATCTCGGCGATCATGACGCGCAATCCGATCACGCTGTCCCCCACAGATATCGGCTCTGACGTGCTTCATGTCATGATGGAACGCGGCATCGGCCATATTCCCATCACCGACCATGGCCGGCTTGTGGGCATAGTGACTCAGACAGATCTTACACATTATCAGGCTGTAAGCTCGGCCGAATTGGTACGTAGGATAGCGCAGGCAAATTCAGCTGAGGAAATGGCATCGGTCACAGCCGAAATACCCCAGCTGCTGGTGCAATTGGTGGCTGGTGGAAACCGGCATGAGACTGTGACCCGTCTCATCACCGATATTGCAGACACGGTGACGCGCCGACTACTCGCCTTGGCGGAACAGAAGATGGGCCCACCGCCGGTGCCGTATCTATGGCTGGCCTGCGGCTCTCAGGGTCGGCAGGAACAGACGGGCGTATCGGACCAGGACAACTGCATGATACTGGACGACAGCGTGTCCGATACCGACATGGTCTACTTCCACGCTCTGGCAAAGTTTGTTTCTGATGGATTGGACGCGTGTGGGTATTTCTATTGCCCGGGGGACATGATGGCGACAAACCCACGCTGGTGTCAGCCTGCCCGTGTCTGGCGCGATTATTTTGGTGGTTGGATCAACAAGCCAAACCCCGAGGCGCAGATGCTGGCGTCCGTTATGTTCGACCTGCGCCCCATCGGAGGTGCGTTCGAGCTGTTCTCGGACCTGCAAGCAGATACGCTTGCCAAAGCCAACACCAATTCGATCTTTGTGGCCCATATGATCTCCAACTCACTAAAGCACACCCCACCGCTGAGCTTGTTGCGCGGATTTGCGACAATACGTTCGGGCGAGCATCGCAATACTCTGGATCTGAAACACAACGGCGTTGTGCCGGTGGTCGATCTCGCCCGCATCTACAGCTTGCAAGGGCAACTGACCCCAGCGAACACACGTGCCCGCCTGAAAGCAGCCGAAAGCGCGGGTGTGCTCAGCGCATCGGGGGCTCGGGATTTGCTGGATGCGTATGATCTGATTGCTGAAACGCGGCTTGAACATCAGGTAAGGCTGGTCAAATCCGGTGAAAAGCCAGACAACTACATGCCGCCTTCAGCCTTGTCCGACTTTGAGCGAAGTCATCTACGAGATGCATTTGTCGTGGTAAAAACGATGCAATCAGCGGTTGGGCATGGCAAGGGTATGTTGGGCTGACCTGCGGGCGGCCAAGTCGGGAAACTGAAGGCGCAGATAGCCGGAAATACGGAGAAGCAGAATGTTTCTGGAATTGGTAGGCACAATCTTCGCAGGGCTCGCCTTTGCAGGTATCATCATGGTGCTGAACAAGATGACGGGTGGCCGCCTGCCCCGTTGGGCCGCGCCGGTTGCCGCCGGCGTGGGTATGATCAGCATGACGGTCGCCAGCGAATACTCCTGGTACAAGCGCACAAAGGACACCCTGCCCGAAGGTTTGGCAGTAATCCAGGAGGTTGAAAGCCGCGCTTTCTATCGCCCCTGGACTTACGCTATCCCCTTCATTGATCGCTTTGCGGCCATCGACACGGTATCGGTTCGCACCCATGAGCAGGTGCCTGACGAGCGGTTGGTTGACCTGTACCTCTTCGGTCGCTGGTCCCCCGTATCCAAAGTGCCTGTAGCTGTAGACTGCGCAGAAAACCGTCGGGCCAATCTGGCAGACGGGGCCGATTTCGCCGATGATGGACGCCTTCTGAATGCCGACTGGATCAAAGTGCCATCCGATGATCCAATCATTGAGGCCACCTGCGGGGTTTGATCATGTTGACCCGTTTGAGCCTACGTCTGAGGATATTTCTGTTCTTTTGCCTGCTGGCTTTTGGCGGTCTTGTCATAAGTTCCGTTGCTTTGTGGATCAGCTATGCACGTGCTGGTGACCCTGATCTTGCCAACGCTTATATATTTGCGGAGATCCTGATCGCCTTCGGCCTGCTAGCGCTGATTGCAGGTGTCTGGCTGCTGTTTGATGACAATGTTGCCAAACCAATTGAGCGGTTATCGGCTGAGCTTCGCGCACGTGCCCATGCCGGAGTCAGCAGCGATCTGGATCTTCGGGCCGCTCGCTATCTGGGGGATCTGGCCCCTGCCGCTGCTGGGCTTGCCGAGCAATTGGCAGAAAACGCGATGCAAACGGCCGAAGCTGTCGCCGCCGAAACCGCGCATCTGGCCTTTGAAAAAAAGCGGCTGACAGACCTGTTGTCTGAAATCCCCGTTGCCATGCTGCTGGCCAGTCCGAAACATCAGATCGTGCTATATGATGCACAGGCCGCCGGTGTACTGGCACAGATTGCGCACCCCCGCCTGAACGCATCTCTCTTTGACTACCTTGAACGAAAACCGCTTACGGATGCGTATGCCAAGCTCATCAAAACCGGGTTGGATGTTTACTGCACCCTGACCAGTGCGGATGGAATGCAGACCTATACCGTGCGCATGAAGCCCTTGGGTGATGCACCAGGATACATGCTGATTTTCGAAGACAGCGTCGCGCGTATACCACCCGAAGCTGCGCGCCCACTGGTCTATGACTTTGATCTGCTCGAGACGCCCAGTGATGAGGCGTTTGAAAACCGCGCCTTGTCAGATTTGTGCTTTGTGGTATTCGACACTGAAACCACCGGATTGTTGCCCCATAAGGACGAAATTGTTCAGATCGGCGCAGTTCGTGTGGTCAAAGGAAAGATCGTCGAGGGTGAGCAATTGAATACTCTGGTTGACCCGGGAATTCCGATCCCGGCTGCCTCGACCAAAGTCCACAAAGTCAGTGACCAAATGGTTCAGGGTGCCCCCGATATCGCACAGGCTGGTCGCATGTTTCACCACTTTGCACGCGATGCCGTTATCGTTGCTCACAACGCACCCTTTGACATGGCGTTTCTACACCGCCATTCGAAGAGGATGGATGTCGAGTGGTCTCATCCAATCCTGGATACTGTGTTGCTGTCGGCAGTGGTGTTCGGGGCGAGCGAAACGCATACACTTGATGCGGTTTGTGAGCGGCTGGGTATCACGATTCCAGAGACCCTTCGGCATACGGCTTTGGGAGATGCGGTCGCCACCGCTGAAGCCTTGGTAAAGATGCTACCCATCCTGAATGCACGCGGAATGACCACGTTTGGCGATGTCATCAAGGAAACCCGCAAACATGGGCGATTGCTGGAAGATCTGAACTGATTGGAATTCCTTCAATCCGGATACAGCTTTTCATGGACAATCCCTGCGCAGCGTGGCACCTGAGGCGCGGCTACTGAATGAGCGCGCGATGACCGAGAAAACCTTTACCCCCGGCCCGGATGAAAGCCTTGCGTTTCGTGAGGCCCTGGGGTGTTTTGGCACCGGTGTGACGGTGGTCACAACCAATGCCGCCAACGGCCCTATCGCGATCACCGTGAACTCATTCGCTTCGGTGTCGCTTGATCCACCATTGGTGCTTTGGTGTTTGGCCAAAGATTCCAACCGGTTCGATGCGTTCAGTACGTGCCAGCATTATTCCATTCACGTCATGGCGCAAGAACAACAGGATCAGGCATTGAAATTCGCCCGCAACGGACTGGATTTCTCACACGCTGATTGGGAAAGCGATCATGCCGGACGACCCAGGTTAGCTGATTGTCTCGCCCGTTTTGACTGTAGCCTGCACGATTGCCATGAAGCCGGCGATCATTTGATCCTTGTTGGCCGGGTCGAGACCGTAATGCATCGGTCGGGCAAAGGGCTGATCTTCAAACGCGGGCAATTTGGCGGGTTTGCCGATCTGATCTGATTACTCGTCCAGCGAACCGTGAACAGCCAGCGCTTCCAGCTGTGTTTCCTGCGGCGTGATCACACGGAATGCTTCGTGAACCCCTGCCCCGGTCAGCTCGCGTGCGACAGTCAGCAGCGTGTTGGGCGCATGATCTTCGCACATCTCAGACATATGGTCGATTTCGACCTGCGCCACTTCGATAGCCGCTTCAAGTGATGGAGCGCCGTAGAGACGAACAAAATGCTCAGCAAGGCTCTGTTTGAGCTGCTCTACTTCGGCAGGTTCTATCTGAGTGACCGCCACGAAAGTCACACGTCCAAACGTCTCAAGCCCCAGCCACCCATTGGCAAAAGCCTGTCGTGCCTTGCCCTCCAGATCGCCTTCGCCCCAGTTTGAAAACTCAAATCCCCCGGATATGCACCACTCACCGGTTCTTGCCGGAGAGTGAAAGACATTCATGTCGCTTTCATCGAAGTGAATTGCACGGGCCAGTTTCATTGGGTGGTCTCCAACAATTGCGTCAGCGGGCGCAGATGCGTTTCGGCACCATCACGGATCAGCATTCCAAACCGCTCATCCGTGCCGAGAAACACACCCTGATCTCCTAACGGCTCACCTACCCCGCGCAGCAAGCCCATCCATTCGCTGTGCAAGGGGGCATTCCCCTCGTCCTGCCAGCGATTGAGCCATGTCAGCATATGGCGTGACCAGCTTTCGACAAGCTGTGTCGGCGAAACATCTGCACAGCCTTCGTCATAGAGCGCGGTAACATCCGGATTAACACCAGGTGCATCGCCGGTTTGCAGCAAGGCAAGTTCCCATCCAACCACCAGCCAATCCGGTATGGCGCTTGTATCAGTAGTCGAGGCAGCGGTTTGAAACTGACCACATTTCGCACCGTTCACACAGATTAGTCCGTCCCACCCAAGATGCACCGCCACCTCAGGCGGGGCCAACGCGCCCAGCGCGTTCTGGAAACCAACCGCACATAGCGGAAGCATCGACATTGCGTCCTGCAGCGTTACCTCGGGCGCGAAAACGATCGCCACGCGCAAACGGTCTGCCTGAATGTTATAGACTACGCTGCCGGCATCGCAGCCCAGCGCCGCCATGGCCTGAGCACGTTCAAACGGGTCTTCCCCACCCTGCACAGGATGGCCCGTCAGCAAGGGGGGAAAGACCGGTTCGCTCATGCGTTGCCTTTGGCAATCAGGTCACGAGCGATAAGCCGGAACGCCTCTGCCTGAGGACTGTCAGGTTTGCTGACCACGATGGGCGCACCCCCATCAGCCGCCACCCGGATATCCAGATGCAACGGAATCTCACCAAGCAAAGGCACATCCAATGCTGCCGCTTCGTTAGCAACCCCACCATGACCAAACACATGTTCCTCGTGCCCGCAGTTCGAGCAAATGTGGGTGGACATGTTTTCGATCATTCCGACAATCGGCGTCTTGAGCTGCCGGAACATGTCGATCCCCTTACGCGCGTCAATCAGCGCAACGTCCTGAGGTGTCGACACGACGATGGCACCGTCCACCTTGAACTTCTGGCTCAGGGTCAGCTGCACATCACCTGTTCCGGGTGGAAGGTCGACGATCAGCACATCCAGCGCACCCCATTGCACTTGGCTCATCATCTGCTGCAAGGCCCCCATCAGCATCGGGCCACGCCAGACAACCGCCTGTCCTTCGTTGGTCATCAGCCCCATCGACATCATGGTGACGCCGTGATTACGCAGAGGTAGGATTGTCTTTCCGTCGGGGCTGGCAGGACGACCTGAAACACCCAGCATTCGAGGTTGTGACGGGCCGTAAACATCCGCGTCCAGCAATCCAACCCGACGGCCTTCGGCAGCCAGTGCACAGGCCAGGTTCGCCGACACGGTCGACTTACCCACGCCGCCTTTGCCCGAAGCGACAGCGATGATCCGGTCCACACCTGGCACGGCCTGAGGACCGGTCTGCGAGGGTTTCGGCTTGGGTTTCAGATCTGGTGGCGCCTTATCCGAATGCGCTGTCAGCATTGCAGACACTTTGGACACGCCTTCGACCATCTGCGCAGCTTTTTCTGCGGTGGCCCTTACCGGCTCCATCTTGTCTGCCTGCTTCGGATCAATCTCCAGCACGAAACGCACAGTGTCGTTTTCAACATTCAGCGCACGTACGATACCGGCGCTGACAATGTCCTGACCGGAAACCGGGTCTGTGATCTTTTTCAGGTTCGCGAGAACCGCGTCGCGAATGCTCATGCGTCGCCGTCCTTGATCTGACCTGTCACCACATGCTCGACCTCCAGCCCATCGATGGTCAGAACCATCTTGGCCTCAAAGCTTTTGCCCGCGGGGCTTCCTGCCTTACGCAAGCCTTCCTCGATCGCCTGCTGGCTGGTCACACCAACCTGCTTGAGGAATTTGCGCATCGACATATTGTAATCGCCGCTCATCGCATGGGTCTCCGTCTCATTCAGTTCATTTGACGCATTTAGCCGATCACCGTTAGGTTAGGCCATGCGCTGTGTGTTGTTGTGCCTGAGCCTGACGCTCTACGCCAGTCCCTCTTGGTCGCAGGAGGAACTTGGCCTTGCAGCGCCGGATGAGGTACAGCAATCCGGTCTCCTCAAACATATTCTCCCACGCTTCTCACTCAAGACCGGGATCCGCGTTGTTGCAGCAGAAACCGGCGAAATGGAGCTGGCGGTCGGCCCCCCGGGTGATCCGGTGTTTGAACGCGACGCTATCATCTACCACCTGCGTATCGAAGACGACGCACGACAACTTAGGTTTCGCGACTGGCTGCTTTCGGACATCGGTAAACGGACCGTTGAGAGTTTTGCCCCAGCAGATGGGGGGGCCTTCAGTGCGAGTTTCGAGATTACCGCCATCGAAGAGGAGATCGAGATCGACGGCGATGCCGCCCTTGGAGAGGAGCTGTCTCTGACCCATTGCGGGCGCTGTCACGTCATAGGCCCTCAGAACCGTATGAATGGATTGGGCTCGACCCCGTCGTTTGCGGTCTTGCGCGCGATGCCGGACTGGTCCGAACGGTTCGAGGCGTTCTATGTGTTGAACCCGCATCCCGCCTTTACTCAGATCGAAGGCATTACGCCTCCGTTTGATCCTCAGCGCCCATCGCCCATCTTCCCTTTGGCAATCACCCAAGAAGAGCTTGAAGCCATTCTTGCCTTTGTCGCCGTGGTATCTGCTGCTGATCTGGGCGCACCCCTTCAACTTCAGTGATCCCTGCGCTTACCGAAATAGTCGTCCGTTGTCACAACCTTTGGTTTGGGATTTGATGTGAACGGGTTGTCCTGACTGTGGAATTGCGCCTGAACCCGGCAGTCATCGCACATCTGGATCATTCTAGCCTGCTCGGTTGTCGCAAACCTTGGATGCGTACCCGAAAGCTTCTCCATGATCCGCTCGACCGTGGACTTTACGCCAAACAAAGCCCCGCATTCGACGCAGGCAAAGGGTTCTTCTTCGTTCAGCACCTTCTGAGATAGTGCGTCGTCGCTCAGGTTCAGTTGTGGCACCAGCGTGATCGCATTTTCCGGACAGATGGTCCGACACAACCCGCATTGCAGACAAGCATCCTCCTGAAAATTGAGCTGTGGCATATCGGGATTATCGATCAGAGCCCCTGACGGGCAGAGCGAAACGCAACTAAGGCAAAGGGTACAGGCATCCGTATCTACTGCGATTGCGCCATACGGAGCGTTTTCAGGCAGTGTCAGCGGCTCCGCTGCTTCGGGGTTCAACGCCTGCGCCGCAAGGCGAGAGATTTGACGACGATTACCCAAAGGCAATACGGCGTCCTGCAACGGTGCTGGCACATTCTGCGTGTAGAGAAGCTCCGTCAGGGCATCCGGATCCGCCTCATCAATCAGACCAAGACCTTCCTGCCCCCCTATAGCATGTGCAAGAATAAGCTCGCGCTCCAAAGCATCTCGTTCCGTTTTGGGTGACATCAGTACATCGACCCGCGCAAAGCCATGGGCGAGCCCGGCCAGCATCTCGGCATGTCCAAACCCGGAAACCACTCCCAATTCCAGAGGAATGACATCAGCAGGCAGCCCGCGCCCAAAACGAGCAGCCATGCGGATCATCTGAGCGCCATGACCATCATGCACCAGAAGCCTAGGCGCCTGCCCACCCGCCCGGCGATAGGTTCGGGCCAGAATGTGCATCCTTGAGAGCAGAGCAGAAACTGGCGGATCTTCATACGTAATCGCTGTTGATGGACACAGCGCTGCACATTCCCCGCAGCCCGCACAGATCATCGGATCAATTTCAACATGCTCTCCTGCAGGTGTGATTGCTCCGGTTGGACAGATATCCAGGCAGTTTGAACATCCCACCTGTTCGGCTCGCGAATGGGCGCACAGAGTCTCTTCGACACGAACATAGAGAGGCTTTTCAAAGGTCCCGACCAATTGGGCCGCATCGAATGCCAAAGCCGCGATCGCGACCGCATCTCGCGGATCAGCCCGCAGATATCCCTCTCGCTTGTCGGGCGCAGTAACCAGAGGCGTTCCACCTGTTAGATCAAGAACAATATCACAACGCGAAACGGCACCATCACGTGATCCGCTCCACCCAAATCCACCGCGACCGCCAGGCTCAAGCTGCTGCAGATTGTCTATACGCAGTCTAAACCCGCCCAGCGCACCACTGAGTGATTTGATCTGCCCACGCACAACATCATAATCCCGGCTCATTGGTTCGGCGTCATCTGTGGTAAGAACGGTTACTGCAAGCACAGCAGACAGGCGCTGAGCCAGATCAAACGTCACATCGCCAGACCCGATAATGCAACACGTGCCCTCACTGACAACATCCACACTGGGCGTTACCGGTTGGGGCAGCATTGCTTCGGCCGCCAGCGCTGCAATCTTTGGAGAGGCATCTTGCCCCTCTTCCGACCAACCAGCGCGATCTCGTAAATCGACGAACCCGGGATGGTTCACCCCCAGTTCATCCGCAAGTTCAGAAAAGACCGAGGCCTCCTGCTGGCAGGCAATGACAATGCCATCCTCATGTTGCATGAACTCAGCAGCGGCTCTGATCTCACGCGTACAAAGAGCAGTGTGAACCTTCGAGCATTCCAAACCGCAGGTTGAAGATATCAGCTCAGAATTCAGTGCCTGAGTTCCTGCGCAATCGCAAAGCAAGAGTTTTGCGGCCATATCCTCCCCCGGGGTCTTCTTTCCGTCCTCTTGCACCTTAGGCTAAATCACGTCGGCGGCAATGCGAGGCAGTCTTCAAAACGAAAAAACATGCATTATTTTTCACATTTTGATTTCACCGCAACTTTTCATGGGAAAAAATACGAATAAACAGTTGGTGATTGCGACATTTTCATATCACTCTGGGCTTGGCAGATGACTGAATTATGTACCATAGTACATCACGTGGAAGGCAGGGGAGAGCCTTCCGGGGAGGAGCCAGTGGCGAAGGCCGCAAGCCAGATTGAAATGCCTGTTGGCGTCGTTGTGCGCAAAACACCCGGAGTGACCCGCTGGGCGCGATGGAGTTGGCGCGCCGTGGCGGCGTTGCCGGGCGCAGGCCCGGCGGATTGGGTCGAGCTGCGTCGCGAAGGTGATGCCGTCGAATACCACGCCGCCACCCTTCCCCTTACCCTTTGGCCGGATGAGACCGAAGCCTATCTGACCAATCTGGCAGACGGACAGCCATCTATCTATCTCGTGCTACGCGACGAACTTGAAGGCGATCGACCCCTGAACGCAGTACTGATCACCGCGTCTCCTTTCGAAGGACAAGACTACGCAGATACAGGCGAAGAGATTGTTGAGAAGATCCCCATGACTGACGGCCTGATCGCCTGGGTGCGCGACTTCGCACAATTGCACCGGCGGGATGAAGAGTTTGTCAAACGCCGCCGGGACAAGAAGCGCGTTGATCTTGTTGAAGACGGGCGCGGAGATGCCCGCATAAGACAAGACTCGGATGTCTATCGCGCCCCGCGGAGGATCGTGCAATGACCGAAGCCCGCGATTTCTGGTCCCGCCGCAAGGCGGCCGTACTGGCAGAGGCCGATGAAGAACGCGAGGCGATCGAAGCCAAAGCCGTAGCTGATCAGCAGACCGAGTTAGAAGCCAAGCCCGATCATGAAATTCTGGCCGAATTCAACCTGCCCGATCCCGATCAATTGAAGCCCGGCGAAGATGTGTCCGGTTTTATGAAAAAGGCCATACCGGACCGCCTGCGCCGCCGCGCATTGCGACGCCTTTGGCGGCTCAACCCCGTACTGGCCAACGTAGATGGTCTGGTGGATTACGGCGAGGACTACACGGACGCGGCCTGTGTGATCGAGAATATTCAGACCGCCTATCAGGTCGGCAAAGGGATGTTGGCGCACATCGAAGCGCTCGCTGCAGACGAGACCGAAGATGAGGCTTTGCCAGCCGAAGATTTGGAAGAAGCACCCGAAGCGCTTGATGACGAAATCGAGGATGTCGCCGAGGTTGTAGCACTGGCACCTGAGACGGAAGAGCCGGAGGAGATGGAAATGCCCCCTGCTCCACGTCGCATGAAGTTCGAATTCGAAGGATGACTAGAAGGATGACTAAATGACCGCAGGCAGTGCGCATAATCTGGATGTCTCAGCCGAGGATCGACTACGCGCGGATTTCTACAATTTTCTGGGGCTTCTTTTGGCTGCTCCACCCGATCAGATGCTGTTGGATCAAATGGCTGGCTTGTCCGGGGACGAAACTGATCTGGGTCAGGCCATTCAGGCCATGGCACGGGTCGCGAAAGTGACAAAACCGGCTGCTGCAGAGAGAGAGTTCAACACTCTGTTCATCGGATTGGGTCGCGGTGAACTTTTGCCCTATGCAAGTTTTTATCTGACGGGGTTCCTGAACGAAAAGCCATTGGCGCAACTGCGAAATGACATGGCTGTACGCGGAATTACACGGGCGAAGAACGTCTTTGAGCCCGAGGATAACATCGCCTCTTTGATGGAGATGATGGCGGGTATGATCGTGGGCCGCTTTGGCACGCCCGCTCCGCTGGATGAGCAAAAAAACTTCTGGAACAAACATATCGGCCCATGGGCCGCACATTTCTACTCGGATTTGGAAGCAGCCGAGAACTCGGTTCTCTACGCCTCGGTCGGTACTGCCGGACGGGTCTTTATGGAGATCGAGCGCGAGGCATTCCGAATGACGGCAGCGTGATCCGTTGCCACTCGCCAGCATCCTGACGGGTGCTAGATCGCAAATGGGAAAGGAGGATCCCATGAGCAAGACCAAGGAAACCGGCGCAACCCGCCGAGACTTCCTGAAACTGGCCGGAACTGCAGCACCTGCTGCGGTGGCCGCAGCCAGCCTGAGCGGTGAAGCAGAGGCAGCCGAACTGCCTGCGGATGAAACCCGCATTCAGGACACCGCGCATACGCGCGCTTACCTCGACAGCGCCCGGTTCTAATCCGGACGAAGTCTCTCCGACTGACGGTTGCGATTGGCCCTGACGTCGGCACCAGCAGTACCAAGCCAGCCATGGCTTACATGGCCAGCAAGGGAGGAAAGAAATGCTTAGGAAAAAGACCAACGGGGTTGCGAGACGCCCCCAGCGGACAAGTATCCTGTCCCAGGTCGGCGAGAAAACCGTCGATCGCCGCGCATTCCTGCGTGGATCGGGCCTGACGATCGGCGGACTTGCCGCGATCAGCGCCACGGGTGGAACCGTGACACCAGCCAGCGCCCAAACAGCGGCCAACCAAGCCGTTGAGAATATCAAATCCATATGCACCCACTGCTCGGTCGGCTGTACGGTCGTTGCCGAAGTGCAGAACGGCGTCTGGATCGGGCAGGAACCCGGTTGGGACAGCCCGTTCAATCTGGGTGCACACTGCGCCAAGGGGGCCTCGGTTCGCGAGCACGCCCATGGCGAACGTCGCCTGAAATATCCGATGAAAAAGGAAGGCGGCGAGTGGAAGCGCATCAGCTGGGAAGAGGCGATCAACGAGATCGGCGATGGCATGATGAGCATCCGCGAAGAATCCGGGCCGGACAGTGTGTACTGGCTGGGTTCTGCGAAACATAACAACGAACAGGCCTATCTGTTCCGCAAATTCGCTGCCTACTGGGGCACGAACAACGTGGACCATCAGGCCCGTATCTGCCACTCAACCACTGTTGCGGGTGTTGCGAATACATGGGGCTACGGCGCCATGACCAATTCGTACAACGACATCCACAACTCCAAAGCCATCTTCATCATCGGCGGCAACCCGGCCGAGGCGCACCCCGTCTCGCTGTTGCACGTTCTGCGCGCGAAAGAGCAGAACAACGCGCCGCTGATCGTGTGCGACCCGCGCTTTACGCGCACTGCGGCCCACGCAGATGAGTATGTCCGTTTCCGTCCCGGAACAGACGTCGCTCTGATCTGGGGTATGTTGTGGCACATCTTCGACAACGGATGGGAAGACAAAGAGTTCATCCGAACCCGTGTCTGGGGCATGGACCAGATCCGCGAAGAGGTCGCAAACTGGACACCAGAAGAAACTGAGCGTGTGACCGGCGTTCCGGGCTCACAGCTGAAGCGTGTTGCCCGCACCATGGTCAACAACCGTCCCGGCACCGTGATCTGGTGCATGGGTGGTACGCAGCACACCAATGGTAACAACAACACCCGCGCCTACTGCGTGCTTCAGCTTGCGCTTGGTAACATGGGTACTTCGGGTGGTGGCACCAACATCTTCCGCGGCCACGACAACGTTCAGGGCGCGACGGATCTTGGCGTTCTGTCCCACACCCTGCCCGGCTACTATGGCCTGTCCGCAGGCGCATGGGGCCATTGGGCACGTGTCTGGGGAGAAGAACCGGAATGGCTGGCCGGCCAATTTGCCACGATCAAGGACAAGGAAGGCAAGGACAAGCCGTTACAGAATGAACGCGGCATCCCGGTTTCCCGTTGGATCGACGGTGTTTTGGAAGACCCGGCGAACATGGATCAGGACAACAACGTCCGTGCCATGGTTTTGTGGGGGCATGCTCCGAACTCGCAGACTCGCGGGCCGGAAATGAAAACGGCGATGGAGAAGCTGGACATGCTGGTCGTGATCGACCCGTATCCCACCGTCTCGGCCGTTCTGCATGACCGCACCGATGGCGTCTATCTGTTGCCAGCCTGTACGCAGTTCGAAACCCGTGGTTCTGTCACGGCATCGAACCGCTCGCTGCAATGGCGGGACCGTGTTGTTGAGCCGCTGTTCGAAAGCCTGCCGGACGAGGTCATCATGGCCAAGTTCGCCAACAAGTTTGGCTGGGCAGATCGGTTCTTCCGCAATATCGAGATGGAAGACCCCGAGACACCGAATGTTGAAAGCATCACGCGTGAGTTCAACTCGGGCCTCTGGACCATCGGCTATACCGGTCAGTCGCCAGAACGTCTGAAAAGCCATATGGCCAACCAGCACACGTTCGACAGAACCACGCTGCAAGCCATCGGTGGACCAAACGACGGCGAATATTATGGTTTGCCCTGGCCATGCTGGGGAACGCCGGAAATGGGTCATACGGGGACACCAAACCTCTATGATATGTCCAAACCGGTGGCCGAAGGCGGCCTGACCTTCCGCGCCCGTTTCGGTGTGGAACGTGAAGGCGACAACCTGCTGGCCGAAGGGGTCTACAGCGTAGGGTCGGAGATTCAGGATGGCTATCCCGAATTTACGATGCAGATGCTGATGGATCTTGGCTGGGATGGTGATCTGACGGCAGAAGAGCGCGCTGCGATCGATGCCGTCGCCGGCCCCAAGACCAACTGGAAAACCGACCTGTCTGGCGGTATCCAGCGGGTCGCGATCGCCCATGGCTGTGCGCCCTTCGGGAACGCCAAAGCCCGTGCGGTTGTCTGGACCTTCCCGGATCCGATCCCACTGCATCGCGAGCCGCTCTATACGAACCGGCGCGATCTGGTGGAGGACTATCCGACCTACGAGGACCGGCACGCTTATCGCCTGCCCACCCTGTATGCATCGATCCAGAAGAACGACTTTTCAAAGGATTACCCGATAATCCTGACATCTGGTCGTCTGGTCGAGTATGAGGGCGGTGGCGAGGAAACCCGGTCCAATCCGTGGTTGGCCGAGCTTCAGCAGGACATGTTCGTCGAGATCAATCCGCGCGATGCCAACAACCTTGGTATTCGCGATGGAAGCCAGGTCTGGGTCGAAGGTCCCGAAGGCGGCAAGGTCAAAGTGATGGCGATGCTGACTGAGAGAGTCGGTGCCGGCGTGGCCTTTATGCCATTCCATTTCGGCGGCCATTTCCAGGGTGAAGACCTGAGGGAGAAATACCCGAAAGGCGCTGATCCCTATGTGCTGGGCGAAAGCTCCAACACCGCTCAGACCTATGGCTATGATTCAGTGACCCAGATGCAGGAGACCAAAGCGACTCTCTGCAAGATCTGGGCAGCGTAAGGAGGACAAAATGGCTAGAGCGAAGTTTCTCTGCGACGCTGAACGCTGCATCGAATGCAATGCCTGCGTAACCGCGTGCAAGAATGAGCACGAGGTACCCTGGGGCATCAACCGCCGCAGGGTGGTGACGATCAATGATGGCAAACCGGGCGAACGCTCGATCTCGGTGGCCTGCATGCATTGCTCGGATGCGCCTTGCATGGCGGTGTGCCCGGTCGACTGCTTCTATCAGAACGAAGAAGGCGTCGTCCTGCACTCCAAGGACCTGTGCATCGGTTGTGGCTATTGCTTCTATGCGTGCCCCTTTGGCGCGCCACAATACCCACAGGCAGGCAACTTCGGATCACGCGGCAAGATGGACAAATGTACCTTCTGTGCTGGCGGTCCCGAAGAAAACAACTCGACTGCAGAGTTTGCCAAATACGGACGCAACCGGATCGCCGAGGGCAAACTGCCCATCTGCGCCGAGATGTGTTCGACCAAGGCCCTGCTCGCCGGTGACGGCGATGTGGTCTCGGCCATCTACCGCGAGCGCGTTGTTGCGCGCGGGTTTGGCTCGGGCGCATGGGGTTGGGGCACAGCCTACGATCAGAAAGACGGCTGACACCCCCGTGACCAAATGAACATGGATGATCCGCGACAGCGGGTCATCCACTCAGGAATTTTGACCGAGGTTCAGATGTTCCGCTTACTTATAGTTTTTCTGTTCACAATCGGAATGACGCAGTTCGCTGCCGCGCAATCGGACACCACCGAAGAGAGCGCACAGACGACAGACGAACGCAGCGAAACCGGCGGTGCGACGACGCTTGAAGACATAATGGCACGTCAGCGTGGCGAGAGTGTTGATGACTCGTATCGCGCGGACAACACCGGCCAGGCCAACGCAGAAGGCCTGTTCGGGCAGTTGGGAACGCGCGGGGTTGCTTCTGACAGTGACGTTTATCGTGCGCTGCGCTACGGCTCAGCCGATGTGACCGTGTCATCCCGCGGCCCTGCGGCAAGCGTCCTCATTCAGGATGGAGGCATGTGGTGGCTGAATTTTCGAACCGGGCCGCTGCGCGACTACGGAACATATATTCTGGGCGGCATGCTCATCTTGCTGCTGCTGTTCTTCCTCATCCGCGGCAAGATCAGGATAGACGGTGAAAAGACCGGTAGAACGGTTACCAGGTTCACAGGATTTGAACGGTTCGGGCATTGGTTGTTCGCCGGATCGTTCCTGATCCTCGGACTCACGGGCCTATTGACGTTGTATGGCCGCGATTTCCTCATTCCTCTGTTTGGGAAAGAAGGGTTTGCGACAATCGCCCAAGGGTGCAAGTGGCTGCACAACAACCTCGCTTGGGCCTTCATGCTGGGGCTGATCATCGTCACCGTGAATTGGATTTCGCATAACCTGCCCAGCCGAGTCGATCTGAAATGGCTCGCCGCTGGTGGTGGTTTGTTCACGAAAGGCAGCCATCCCCCAGCCAAGAAATTTAATGCGGGTCAAAAAATCATCTTCTGGCTTTGCATCCTGCTGGGCGTATCAATCAGCCTGTCCGGTCTGTCTCTGCTGTTCCCGTTTGAGATGCCGCTGTTTGCCAAGACCTTCTCGATCGCAAACGCGACTGGGATCCCGCAAATGCTGGGCTTGAACCTGCCGGCGCAAATGTCCCCACAGGAGGAAATGCAATACGCGCAGGTTTGGCACGTCATGGTCGCCTATGCCTTCATCGCGATCATCCTGGCTCACATCTATCTGGGCTCGGTCGGCATGGAGGGCGCATTCGACGCCATGGGCACCGGCGAAGTAGAAGAACAATGGGCGCGCGAGCATCACTCGCTGTGGCTGGAAGAGGTACAGGCGAAAGAGGCCAGCGAGGGAGCGGCCTCTCCTGCTGAATAGATGCGTCGACTGGTTCTGGCGCTAAGCCTTCTGCCTCTGACCGCAGAGGCAGAGTTCTTTACGCTAAAAGGCCACGGTGGTCCCATCATGGGAATCGCAACCGCACCTGACGGGCGAATTGCAACGGCGAGTTTCGACAATTCCGTCGGATTGTGGTCCGAGGGTCAGCCGGTTTGGCTGGACGGGCACGAGGCGGCGGTAAACAGCGTCGCATTCAATGGCACAGCAATTTATTCAGCAGGCGACGATTTCACTTTGCGGCGCTGGCCCGGCGGAGAAATCGTGGGACAGCACAAAGGAAAGATCGTCGGACTTGCTGCCTCGAAAACGCATGTGGCTACAGCAAGCTGGGACGGCACAATCGGCATCTGGCCGGTGAATGGCACAGACACAAAGATGCTTGGCCCAACTGGCAGCGGTGTGAATGCGGTCGCGTTTTCTGCAGACGGTAAAACCCTGTATTCGGCGGGAATGGACGGCTCTCTGCGTGTTTGGGATGTCGATACCGGTCAGGAAACGCGCCGTTTGATAGAACATGGGTTCGGAATCAACGAACTGGTCCTGAATGAGCAAGACGGGTGGATCGCCTACGGCGCAGTCGATGGAGTGACACGCATTTACAACCTGACCACTGGTGAAGAGCGTGATTTTACGCTGGAGCGCCGCCCAATCCTTGCACTTACCCTCAGTCCGAACCGGCGGCTGCTGGCAGTTGGTGATGGTGAGGGTTACATCATGGTCATCGATACGGACGAATGGCGCATTGTCCACGATTTCAGGGCCACTTTACGCGGTCCGGTTTGGGCGCTGGCCTTCTCAACGGACGGTCAAAACATCCACGCCGGAGGCATTGACGAAGCCATGTATAGCTGGCCAGTTTCTTCTCTGGGCGATCATGAGCAGATGGCCGGGGTTGAACCGGTATTTTTGAAGAACCCCGAAAAAATGGACAATGGCGAACGCCAGTTCGCACGCAAATGTTCGATCTGTCACAGCCTGACACCTGACAGCCAAAGACGCGCGGGACCAACCCTGCACGGGGTGTTTGGGCGCAAGGCAGGAACACTCGAAGGATATTTGTACTCGGAGACGCTGCAAGACTCTGATATCATTTGGAATGACGAGACCATAAATGCTCTTTTCGATCAGGGGCCGGACCATTACATTCCGGGGTCCAAGATGCCGATGCAACGGATTGCTGAGCCTCAAGACCGAACCGACCTGATCGCCTTTCTGCGCCGCGCAACGGTACCGAAAGACTGAGCCGGAGGAGAATATGAAAGCCTTTCTTGCCGCCGTCGCGACGATGGTTGTCATAACTGCTGCTGCGCCATTCACGCTGGATCGGCTGGGTCCATCTGCCGCCGAAGCTGGCAGCGGCTCGGCAGTGCGTCTCGACTGAATGTCCGAATACCTGACCACCAAAGAACTGGCCGATCTGCTGCGCATCGGTGAGCGCAAGGCCTATGACCTGGCCTCATCCGGCGAAATCCCCTGCGTTCGTGCCATGGGTAAACTGCTGTTCCCAAGGGCCGAGATCATTGCATGGCTCAACGCGTCGCGTTCTGGTCCTCAAGTCGCAGAGCCGCCCCTGCCCCCAATTGTCGCCGGCAGCCATGATCCGCTGCTCGATTGGGCCTTGCGCGAAAGCGGTTCTGGATTGGCCACGTATTATGACGGATCGTTCGACGGCCTCACACGTCTTGCTGACCGCAGTGCCCAGGCAGCCGTACTGCACATCCACGAGTCCGAGGGGTTCAACACCCATTCGATCCGGGACAAGATGGGAGAAGCCCCTGTTATCCTGTTTGAGATTGCCCAACGTCAGCGTGGATTATTGCTTTCTCCCGGTACCGAGGGCATTTCGAGCTTTTCAGATCTGAAGGGACGACGGGTGGTCCTGCGGCAAAGCAGCGCCGCGAGCCAACGACTATTCGAAACGCAGCTGTCAGCCCATGATCTGGCACTGGATGATCTGATCACCCTGCCCGTCTGCGCCCGCACCGAAGAAGAGCTGGCTATCGCCTTACGTGAAAACAAAGCCGAAGCTGGCTTTGGTCTCGCCGCTCTGGCTGGCCTCTACAGTCTGGAGGTTGTACCTACGCATTCCGAACGCTTGGATCTTGCCATCTGGCGACGAGCGTACTTTGATCCCCCCGTGCAAAACCTGCTGGCATTCCTGCAATCTGAAAGGTTCGCTGCACGAGCTTCTGAACTGGGCGGGTATGACCTGTCACATCTGGGGCGAATTCATCACAATGGGGCCAGCGGCTAGCTACGCTCAGACAGCATGCCCAACGCCCTGGACATATGCTGCGTATTTACTTGGCGTTGGGGAAAAACAGCTGCTCTCCGTCAATCACATAAGAAGCGATCGCAGCCTGACCATCTGGCCCGACCAACCAATCGATAAATCGCTGAGCAGCATTTGCGCGGACACCAGCGTGTTTTTCGGGGTTCACAAGGATCACGCCGTACTGGTTGAACAAACGGGGGTCACCTTCGACAAGAACCTCAAGATTACCACGATTGCCAAAAGACAGCCATGTTGCCCGATCCGTGAGGGTATAAGCCCCCATCCCACTTGCAACATTCAGCGTCGCGCCCATGCCTGAACCGGTCTCACGGTACCACGTTCCCGACGCATCCGTTGGATCGACATCAACAGCGCCCCAATGGGCCAACTCAGCCTTATGAGTACCACTGTCATCTCCACGGGATGCGAATGGCGCTTCAGCCTCGGCAATGGCCGTAAGTGCGGACAATATGTCTGATCCGCCCTTGACCTTCGCCGGATCCGATTTCGGCCCAACCAGAATGAAATCATTGTACATGACATCAAAACGTTCGACGCCCCAGCCGTCGGCGACGAACTGCTCCTCGTCAGGTTTCGAGTGAACCAACAGGACATCGCCATCACCGTTGATTGCATTCCGGATCGCCTGCCCGGTTCCAACCGCCACAATCCGAACATCGATCCCGGTTTCTGCCTCAAACCACGGCAAAATGTAATCAAACAGCCCCGAATTCTGGGTCGAGGTTGTAGATTGCACCACTATGAACGGCTCTTCTGCCATCGCAGGGCCAGCCGCCACTCCAAGCGCTATCAATGCTGCCCGAATGAAGTTTCGGATCATCACACTCTCCGTTTGTCTTTTTTCAGACGACTAATCCACCTGCAAGATAGCGACGCGACGCGTCACTTTCAGGTGCATCTAGCACCTTTTTCGCAGCTCCGTGTTCGACAATCTGACCACCCTGCATCATCACGATATCGGCTGCAAGCCGACGTGCCTGCCCGATATCGTGCGTAACCATCACGATGCGAACACCTCGTGATGACGCCCTCAGGACCATACGCTCGATCATCTGGGTCGCACCGGGATCAAGCGCGCTGGTGGGTTCATCAAGGAACAGGGTTTCCGGTTCTGAGGCCAGAGCGCGCAGGATCGCAAGCCTTTGCGCCTCGCCCCCTGAAAGTGAACGTGCTGACTGACGCGCTTTGTCTTCCAACCCACCTTCAGCCAGCAACTCAGTGATCCGCTGTTTGCGCAGAATGCGGTTCAGCCCCTGTCGTTTCAACACAAAATCCAGATTGGCCGATACCGACCGCCGCAACAAAACAGGGTTCTGAAACACCATGGCCTGGTTTGCCTTTTGCTCAGCACCCAAAGGCAGGCCATCTTGAGTAACCTCTCCTCTGTCAGGCGAAATTAGACCATGCAGGCATCTTAACAGCAGGCTCTTTCCTGATCCGTTTGGCCCAAGAATAAGCGTCGGCCCCGGCCCATCGAGGCTGAGACTGCACACGTCCAGCAGTACCTTGCCTTTGCGCGAGATATGCAAATCTTTAACATCCAGCGCAGAAGGCATTTCAGGCAACAAATCACGCATGACGCAATCCTTCCTGCTCTGCCCGTAGTGCAAGCGCACTCACCATAGCGTTTACCGCAATTGCGATACCAATCAGGATCGCACCCAGTGCCAATGCCAGTGCCAGATTTCCCTTTGAGGTTTCGAGGGCAATCGTCGTCGTCATTACCCGTGTGACGTGATTGATATTGCCGCCAACGATGATCACTGCGCCGACCTCGGCAATCGCCCGTCCAAAACCGGCCAGAAGCGCGGTCACCAGAGCCAAACGCGCATCCCACAAAAGAACCGGCACAGATGCAAGGCGCGACACGCCCAAGGATCGGAGCTGTTCCGAGTATTCCTCGGCCAGCATTTCGACCACTTGCCGCGTAAGGGCTGCAATGATCGGAATGACCAACACCATTTGAGCAATTATCATCGCCGTCGGCGTATACAGCAATTCCAGAACGCCCAGCGGACCCGAACGCGACAGCATCAGATACACCAACAGGCCGACCACAACAGGAGGAAACCCCATAAGCGCATTCATCAGGATGATCATCATCCGCCGCCCGGGGAACCGGGCAACTGCCAGAGCTGCACCAACAGGCATGCCAATGACGGCTGAAATCAGCACGGCCAGAACAGAAACCTTCAAAGACAGAAGCACAATCGCCCAGAGCTCTGAGTCTCCAGTGAAAATCAGAGAAAGCGCGTGACTGAATTCTGCTGCAAAGTTCTGCATACCTTACCGAATGACAAGTTGTATCGCATGAAATGCGTTGTATTACAGCAAAATACTAATCCTTTTGCGGTGCAAGTACAGACACAAACCCGACATCCGAAATTGAAAACGCGGCCCCTGTCGGAACCGCGCTCAATTTGTTGACTGTGTCGCTGAAGTTTAGTTCAGCGCGGCATCGGTGATCTGATGCGTCCAGGCACCATCAGGCTGCTTGGTGATTACAGGATCAGAACCACCTGCCAGCAACGTGCTTACCGTGCGCTCAAAATCCGCTGGGTCCAGCGCACCGTTCGATCCGGCGGTCAGTTTGGCAATTTCGCCCATCATCCGCTTTTGATGCTCCTCGGTCTGGGCACCGGTTGCATCATTTTCCAGAACGATCTCTGCCGCTTCATCCGGATGCTCTTCTGCGTATTTCCAGCCTTTCATAGAGGCGCGCACAAAGCGCTCCATCTTGTCCACGAAAGCCGCGTCGCTGAGGTTTTCTTCCAGCACATACAGACCATCCTCAAGCGTCGCCACGCCCTGATCCTCGTACTTGAATGTCACCAGTTCGTCCGGGCTGACGCCCGAGTCGATAACCTGCCAGTATTCGTTGTAGGTCATCGTGCTGATGCAATCGGCCTGACGCTGAAGCAGCGGATCCACGTTAAAGCCCTGCTTCAGAACTTCTACACCGCTTTCGCTCTTGCCACCGGTGTCGATGCCCAGCTGGCTCATCCAGCTCATGAACGGGAATTCGTTGCCAAAGAACCAAACACCCAAGGTACGGTTTTTCAGATCTTCAGGAGATGAGATGCCCGCATCCTTCCAGCAGGTCAGCATCATGCCAGAGCTCTTGAAGGGTTGCGCGATATTGACAAGTGGCAGGCCCTTTTCACGCGCCGCCAGCGCCGCCGGCATCCATTCGACGGTCACATCAGCCCCACCGCCGGCAATCACCTGTGTCGGGGCGATATCCGGGCCACCGGGCAGAATGGTGACGTCCAGACCTTCTTCTTCGTAGAAACCTTTGTCCTTGGCGACGTAGTAACCTGCGAATTGCGCCTGAGTGACCCACTTCAATTGCAATGTCACGTCATCCGCAGCCAAAGCCGAACTGGCGGCCAGACTAAAGGCAGCAATCGCCCCGCTGAGTAGCTTATTCATCTTCATTTCTCCTAGTTGCTATTGTTGTCCCGTTTTTGGGATCTGTTGAATTTTTCCTTTTCTTATCCCCGCTGCGACGGATGCCAGAAGGTCACCGCCTTTTCGATCATGGCCACCAGACCGTAAAATGCGGTCCCGGCCAACGCGGCCACAACGATTTCGGCCCACACCATATCCAGCGACAATTGCCCGACACTGGTCGAAATCCGAAAGCCCATGCCCAAGGTGGGTGAACCAAAGAACTCAGCCACGATAGCGCCGATCAGAGCCAGAGTGGTAGAAATCTTCAACCCGTTGAAGATAAAGGGCATCGCCGCTGGCAGGCGCAGTTTCAGAAAGCTCTGCCAATACGTTGCTGCATAGGTCTCCATCAGGTCGCGCTGCATGGCGGTGGCTTCGCGCAAACCAGCGACAGTGTTGACCAGCATGGGAAAGAAGACCATCACCACAACCACTGCGGCTTTGGAATGCCAGTCGAAACCGAACCACATCACCAGAATGGGGGCAGTCCCCACAATGGGCAGCGCGGCGACAAAATTGCCCACCGGCAACAAGCCAAGTCGCAGAAAATCCCACCGGTCGACGGCAATCGCCATCAGAAACGCAGCGCCGCATCCGATGATGTAACCGCTGAGCGCTCCTTTGATGATGGTTTGAACAAAGTCCGCCCAAAGCACCGGCAAGCTATCGGCGAAACGCACTGCGATCAGAGATGGGGCCGGAAGAATAACCAAAGGCACCTCCAATCCGCGCACCAGCAGCTCCCACACTCCGACTATGGTCAGGCCAAAGATCAACGGGGCAAGAAACTTCACCAAAGGCGTATCAGCCTGCGGGCCGCTTGCGAGGCGGCTGTTCAGCCACCAACCAAACAACCAAAGGACAATTGCAAACAGCACCAACATCATTGCGCCATCCCCATCCGTTTCAGAACTGTTCGCTCTATCAAGCCCAGCAAACCAACAAGGCAGGCTGCCAGAATGGCGGCTGCAAACAGAGCGGACCAGATTTGTACGGTTTGCCCATAGTAGCTGCCGGCGAGCAGTCGTGCACCCAATCCGGCGACCGCGCCTGTTGGCAGTTCGCCCACGATTGCGCCGACCAGCGAGGCGGCAACACCAATCTTTAGCGACGTGAAGAGATACGGCATGGATGCCGGAAGCCGCAGCTTCCAGAACCCTTGAGACCGGC
Organism: Ruegeria arenilitoris; assembly: GCF_013030265.1. Taxonomy (GTDB): domain Bacteria; phylum Pseudomonadota; class Alphaproteobacteria; order Rhodobacterales; family Rhodobacteraceae; genus Ruegeria; species Ruegeria arenilitoris_E. Next base: position 179,655 of record NZ_WPZQ01000004.1, on the reverse strand, counting down.
TGGCATTGTAGGTGCGCAGCAGGTCCAACTGCATAGCATCCGGGCTGCGCAATCCCTTAACCATGCCGACCACAACCGGAAAAAAGCTCAGATAGGCCGAGATCACGGCTTTGGGAATGATCCCCTGAACGCCAACCGAATAGAGCACCACGATAATCATCGGAGCCAGCGCGATAATAGGTATGGTCTGGCTGACGATAGCCCAGGGCATGACAGACAAGTCCATGACCCGGCTATGTACGATCCCGACGGCAAGCAGAATGCCCAGCCCCGTACCAATAGCAAACCCAAGCATTGTGGCACTCAGAGTCACCCAGGCGTGATAAATCAAAGACCGTTTGGACGTGATTTTCTTTTCAACCGTCGTTTCCCACAGTTCAATCGCAACCTGATGAGGGGCCGGAAGACGGGGACGCTCCTGTTCCCAGGTCGCGGGAATGGCAAAACTGTTGCTAAGGGCCAGACCGATTTCGCTCATGTCCCGACGTTCTTTCGCAGATGGCGGTTGTACTTCTGCACCGGCGCGTTCCTGTTCCGTCAGCACCCCTTTGATGTTCATCGGAATACAGGCGACGTACCAGAACACGACGATGGCGGCCAACACAGTGAGTACGGCAAGTATCTGTTTCATGTCCGCCACTCCATCCGGATAACCGGCAAGGTTTCGGGCGGTGTGGGCGGCTCGGTTCCTGTCGCGACAAACCCCTCGCGCCGGTAAAATCTCTGCGCTGCGATATTCGGCTCATGTGCAGTCAGCCACAGGTAGTCCCGGCCCTTTTTAGCCTGATCCAACAACTGCTTACCGATACCCTCACCTGTTCGCAGGCAATAAAGCGCGCCAACTTTCAGTTCTTTGGGGTCAACCGACATGTAGCAATCGACGGGGTCACCAGAGACCCAGATTTCCCTTACCGGAAATGCTTCGCGGATCAGTTCCTCCAGTTTCTCCTCGGGCAATTCCTCTGGCATCCATTCGGTCTGAGCCATCCACGTCGCTATGATGCGCGCGCATGCCGGGACATCCCCGGTTGTTGCCCGTCTGATGTCATTCACCCCCATCAGACATCATCTCCATGCCCTGCCCGCAAACCTTCACGCACACGATGGGCGACCTCGATAAACTCAGGAGTGTCACGGATATCCAGCGGCCTCTCTTTCGGCAGCGGACTATCGATGACATCCGTTATACGGCCCGGACGAGGGCTCATGACGACGATCTTTGTGCTGAGATACACAGCCTCGGGGATCGAGTGCGTCACAAATCCAATGGTCTTTTCAGTGCGCGCCCAGAGCGCGAGGAGTTGTTCGTTCAGATGGTCCCGAACGATTTCGTCCAAGGCACCAAAGGGTTCGTCCATCAAAAGGATATCCGCATCAAACGCCAAGGCGCGCGCGATGCTGGCACGTTGCTGCATCCCGCCCGACAATTGCCACGGAAACTTTCCACCGAAACCTTTTAGATCAACAAGTTCCAAGACCTTGTTAACGCGATCCTCTTGTTCACTGGCCGAATATCCCATGATCTCGAGCGGCAGCTTTATGTTCCGCGCAATGGTTCGCCAGGGGTACAATCCTGCCGCCTGAAAAACATAGCCATACGCCCGGTTTCTGCGCGCTTCATCCGGCGTCATTCCGTTGACAGTCAAGCTGCCTCCGGTTGGTGTCTCAAGCGCAGCGATACAGCGCAAAAAGGTGGTTTTGCCGCAGCCGGACGGACCGATAAAACTGACGAAGTCACCCTTGTCGATCGTAAGGTTTACGTCTTTAAGCGCATGAATCGGACCATCATTTGTCTGGAAGGTCAGATCAAGCTGCCTTGCCTCGATCACGGGCTGGGTAGTGCTTTCAGTGTTCATTCCATTGCCTTGAAAAGAGTTGGCTTTGGGCCGCCTTTCAGACGGCCCGCACGCATCAAACGCCGGTTGCCGGGATGCCTGACCGTTCGACCGGCCGCGGCGCTGTCAGCTCTTTCCAGGTGCTCAGTGCCTTGTTCACATGGCTGTTTGGTTCACGCGCCACAAACTCACCATGACCTTCCTGAGTTCGGATGTCTCCGTCGTGCACAGCCACCTGTCCGCGTGTCAGCGTAAAGCGAGGCAGGCCTTTGACCTCCTTGCCTTCGAACACGTTATAGTCAATCGCCGACTGCTGGCTCGACGCCTGGATCGTCTTCGACTTTTCAGGATCCCAAACCACAAGGTCAGCGTCTGCACCCACCAGAACCGCACCCTTTTTCGGATAACAATTCAATATCTTGGCGATATTTGTTGAAGTTACCGCCACGAACTCGTTTGGCGTCAAGCGCCCTGTACCAACGCCATGTGTCCATAGCATTGGCATCCGGTCCTCCAAACCACCTGTCCCATTCGGGATCTTGGTAAAATCACCCACACCATAACGTTTCTGCTCGGTCGTAAAGGCGCAGTGGTCTGTGGCCACAACACTCAATGAGCCAGATTGCAGACCAGCCCACAGGCTGTCCTGATGCTGTTTGTTACGGAACGGAGGGCTCATGACCCGGCGCGCGGCGTGGTCCCAATCGTGATGGAAGTATTCGCTATCATCCAACGTCAGGTGCTGGATCAGAGGTTCACCCCAGACCCGCTTGCCCTGCATTCTGGCGCGACGGATCGCTTCGTGTGCCTCCTCGCAAGACGTATGAACGACATAAAGCGGTACACCGGCCATATCAGCGATCATAATGGCACGATTGGTGGCCTCACCTTCAACCTGTGGCGGTCGGGAATAAGCGTGCGCCTCAGGGCCAGTATTGCCTTCGGCCAGCAGCTTGGCGCTAAGTTCTGCTACCACATCGCCGTTTTCAGCATGTACCATGGCCACACCGCCAAGCTCAGCAAGCCTTTGGAATGACGCATAAAGTTCATCATCATTCACCATCAATGCGCCTTTGTAGGCCATGAAGTGCTTGAAGGTGTTGATGCCGCGTTGTTCGATCACGGTCTTGATGTCATCGAACACCTGCTCACCCCACCAGGTTACCGCCATGTGGAACGAATAATCGCAGTTTGCACGGGTCGACTTGTTGTCCCAACGTTTAAGCGCGTCCAACAGGCTTTCACCAGGGTTGGGCAGAGCGAAATCCACAACCATCGTGGTACCACCCGCCAGCGCGGCGCGCGTCCCACTTTCGAAATCATCGCTGGAATAGGTCCCCATGAAGGGCATCTCGAGATGCGTATGTGGATCAATCCCACCCGGCATCACATAGCACCCGGTCGCATCGAGTTCCTTGTCACCCTTCAGACTGGGCCCGATCTCGGTGATGACACCACCTTCGACCTTAACATCAGCCTTATAGGTCAGATCAGCGGTTACGACGGTTCCGTTTTTGATCACAGTTGACATGCTATTCTCCCTGCGGGCGCTTTGCGCCTCTGTCTTGTTCGAATTCTGTTGGGTAGACCTCTGTTAGACCTACCTTTTATTCTACGATCTCCGCTGTCTCGACGACCGCATGGAGCAGGACATCTGCGCCAGCAGCGGCCCAATCCTTGCTGATCTCTTCGGCCTCGTTGTGGCTCAGCCCGTCTACACATGGGCACATGACCATGGCTGTCGGCGCAACCCGGTTGATCCAGCAAGCATCATGGCCCGCGCCTGAGATGATGTTCGTGTGCGAGTAACCTAGGCGCTCAGCCGCATCGCGCACAGCCGCCACACATTGCTCGTCGAATTTCACCGGATCAAATCCGCCTACTTTCTCGAATTCAATCTTCAGGCCCATCTCTTCGACAATATCTTCGGCCGCAACACGCAACCGGTTTTCCATGTCCTTGATGACCTCAAGTTCGGGCGAGCGGAAATCGACCGTAAATACGACCTTACCCGGGATCACATTGCGTGAGTTCGGATAAACATCGATATGCCCTGCTGCACCAACGGCATGCGGGGCGTGTGACCAGGCAATCTCGTCTACCTTTTCCAGAACCCGCGCCATGGCGAGCCCGGCGTTCTTGCGCATAGGCATCGGGGTTGAACCGGTATGAGCATCCTTGCCGGTGATGGTGATCTGCGTCCAGCTCAGGCCCTGCCCATGCGTGACAACACCGATGTCCTTTTCTTCGGCCTCTAGGATCGGCCCCTGCTCAATGTGTAGCTCAAAGAACGCGTGCATTTTGCGCGCACCGACTTCTTCGTCACCGCGCCAACCGATACGCTTCAGTTCATCTCCGAATTTCTTGCCTTCGGCATCTTCGCGATCATAGGCCCATTCCTGTGTGTGCATGCCTGCAAACACGCCCGAGGACAGCATCGCCGGGGCATAGCGCGTGCCTTCTTCATTCGTCCAATTGGTTGCGATGATCGGGTGTTTTGTTTTGATCCCCAGATCATTGAGCGTCCGAATGATCTCAAGACCACCAAGCACACCGAGAACACCGTCGTACTTTCCGCCAGTGGGCTGTGTATCGAGATGCGAACCGACGTAGACCGGCAGCGCTTCGGGATCGGTTCCCTCGCGGCGGGCAAACATGTTGCCCATCTGGTCCAGCCCCATGGTACAGCCCGCATCCTCGCACCATTTCTGGAACAATGCGCGTCCTTCGGCATCTTCGTCCGTCAGTGTCTGACGGTTATTTCCCCCAGCAACTCCGGGACCGATTTTCGCCATCTCCATCAGGCTATCCCATAGCCTGTCGCCATTGATCCTGAGATTCTGCGCCGGAGCTGCCATCTTGTTTTCCCCTGTTGCTTGCGATTTAGCTCGCTTTTGGTGTCTTGATTTGACCATCTGGTCAAACTCACGCTATCACGGGTTCGACATCAGTCAAGAAATTGCATGGCGCCGCCGCAAATTTCGGCATATTTGGTGCCCGCTTGGCGGAAAAAGAGACGACCAGGAAACATGCCCAAAGACCGTGCCCCGACCAGAATTCAGAAAAAGAACCGCGCCGCGATTCTCGAAGCCGCTCTGAACGTGTTTTCAGCGCATGGTTTTCGCGGAGCGACAGTTGACCAGATCGCAACCGAAGCCGGCCTCAGCAAACCAAATCTTCTGTACTACTTCCCGTCAAAAGAGGCGATCCATACCGCCCTTCTGTCGGGCTTGTTAGAGACGTGGCTAGCGCCTCTGCACGACCTGGATGAAAACGGCGACCCGCTGAAGGAAATCCTGTCCTATATTCATCGCAAGCTACAGATGAGCCGGGAACTGCCCCGCGAAAGTCGCCTGTTTGCGAATGAACTGGTACAGGGTGCGCCCCGCATTCATGACGCGCTGTCAAACGATCTGAAATCGCTTGTCGATGAAAAAACGCGAATTCTCACGCATTGGATGGATCAGGGCAAAATCGCACGTGTCCACCCTCATCACCTGATTTTTTCGATCTGGGCGCTCACGCAGCACTATGCGGATTTTGATGTTCAGGTGCGCGCTATTCTCGGGGATGAAGACCCGTTCGAAGGTGCAGAACCCTTTATCGGTACGCTTTACCGGAAACTGCTTACACCATGAAAAAGGGCCGCAACGCGGCCCTCATCCAAATCCAATCAGGACCTGTCAAAGTCACCGACTATTCTGCGGCTTTCGCCATCGGGTTGTTCGGGTGCGTGGTCCAGTTCGCATAGTCCGGCTGCACAACATTGCCGGTACGGGGGTCGACCTCACCAGCATCCATCGGCACCATCGAAATACACCCTTCGACCGGGCAGACATCGACGCAGAGGTTACAAGCGACGCATTCCTCGTCCTTCACCTCGAACACGCGGTCTGCGGACATCGAAATCGCCTGGTGGCTGGTATCTTCACAAGCTGCATAGCAGCGACCGCATTTGATGCACTGATCCTGATCGATCTTGGCCTTGGCCACGTAGTTCAGGTTCAGATACTGCCAATCCGTAACGTTGGGCACTGCACGTCCAACGACTTCGGATACATTGCTATAGCCTTTCTCATCCATCCATTCGGACAGGCCAGCTGTCAGTTCATCAATGATCTTGAAGCCGTAGGTCATTGCAGCTGTGCAGACCTGAACGGTTCCGCAGCCCAAAGACATGAACTCTGCCGCATCACGCCATGTGGTGACACCGCCGATGCCGGAAATCGGCAGACCATGCGTCGCTTCGGCCCGTGCGATCTCAGAAACCATAGAAAGTGCGATGGGCTTGACGGCCGGACCGCAATATCCGCCATGACTACCTTTGCCATCAATCGACGGCTCAGGGCTGAAGGTGTCCAGATTGACGCTGGTGATCGAGTTGATCGTGTTGATCAGCGACACCGCATCCGCACCGCCATTTCTCGCGGCAGCAGCAGGTTTACGAACATCGGTGATATTCGGCGTAAGCTTTACGATCACTGGGCGATCATAGTATTTTTTGCACCAACGTGTGACCATTTCGATGTACTCGGGCACCTGCCCGACGGCCGAGCCCATGCCGCGCTCGCTCATCCCGTGCGGACATCCAAAGTTGAGCTCAATACCATCCGCGCCTGTCTCTTCGACACGCGGCAGGATCGCTTTCCAGGCTTCTTCTTCGCAAGGCACCATAATCGAAGCGATTAGTGCACGGTCGGGATAATCCGCTTTGACCCGCGCCATTTCTTCGAGGTTCACTTCCAGAGGTCTATCGGTGATCAACTCGATGTTGTTCAACCCGAGCAATCGCCGGTCTGCACCATAGATCGCGCCATAGCGGGGTCCGTTCACATTCACGACCGGAGGCCCTTCGGACCCCAGCGTTTTCCAGACCACGCCGCCCCATCCGGCCTCGAATGCACGGCGCACGTTGTATTCCTTATCCGTCGGCGGCGCAGATGCCAGCCAGTACGGGTTCGGGCTTGAGATTCCCAGAAAGTTTGTCGTTAAATCAGCCATTTATCCGGCCTCCCTGATGCAGTTTTGCATCTTGAAAAATTGTGAGCATACTCAGCGGACGGCCACTACGCCGACAGGCTGGCATGTATATCCATCGCAGCATCCCGACCCTCGGCCACTGCCGTCACGGTCAGATCATCTCCGCCAGCTGCACAATCACCGCCGGCCCAGACACCCTCCAACGACGTACGGCCTGTTTCGCTGACAGCGATTTTGCTGCCATCAAGCGTCAGCCCTTCGGGTGCGCCCTCCAGCGTTTGTCCAATCGCCTTCAGAACCTGATCAGCCGGTACGCGAACAGTCTCGCCAGTTCCGGTCAGGTTGCCATTATGGCTCGCAGTATACTCCAGTTCGATCTCGGCCGCTGCACCATTTCCATGAACAGCCACGGGCTGCACGTTGCACATGATCCGAACCCCATGCGAAGCGGCCAGGTCCTGTTCATAGCGGCTGGCCCCCATGGCATCGCGGTCTCGGCGATAGGCAATGGTCACATGTTCAGCGCCCAGAAGCTTGGATTTCACCGCGGCATCCACCGCAGTCATGCCGCCGCCAATGACAACAACGTTCCGCCCAACAGGCAGATGCGCCAGATCGCCGGCTTGTCGCACATCCGAAATGAACTCGACCGCGTGACGCACGCCATCCTTGTCAGCCCCCTGCGCCCTAAGTGCATTCACACCCGCAAGACCAATAGACAGGAATACCGCATCATAGTTTTCAAGCAATCCATCCAGCGAAATGGTCTCACCCAGAACTGATCCGGTTTCGATCGCGATACCACCGATTTTCAGCAACCAGTCCACCTCGGCCTGAGCGAAATCGTTCGTCGATTTATATGCTGCGATGCCATATTCATTGAGCCCGCCCGGCTTGGGCTTGGATTCGTGAATGACCACATCATGTCCAAACATCGCCAGCCTGTGTGCGCAAGCCAGACCGGCTGGCCCTGCCCCAACTACAGCAACTGTCTTGCCTGTCGGTGCAGCACGCTCGAACGGATGTTCACCTGACGCCATTACATCATCGGTGGCAAAACGCTGCAGTCGCCCGATTTCGACCGGTTTGCCTTCGGCTGCTTCGCGCACACAGGCTTCTTCGCACAGTGTTTCCGTCGGACAAACCCGGGCACACATGCCGCCCAGAATATTCTGTTCGAGAATTGTGCGACCTGCCGCCTGCGGCTGCCCAGCCTGGATCTGACGAATGAACAGCGGGATATCGATATCCGTCGGACAGGCTGTCACGCATGGCGCGTCATAGCAGAAATAGCAGCGATCTGCCGCGACGGCCGCTTCATGCGGCGCGAGAGGCGGATGCAGATCGGCAAAATTCGAGGTCAGCTCATCGCTGGAAAGCCGCCCGGATACGATACCGGGTGCCATCTGGCCCTGTGCCATCACTCTACTCCCTGTAGATATGTTTGTTATGCCCCCCAGCTTGCCACAAACAAATTTTTTATCAATTGGTAAAATTTGCCAAATGGTCAAAAAATGAAAAAACCGGGCTTTTCGACCCGGTTTTCTGGCTACTCTGCCTGTTTATGATGCAGTAAGAGATCTAAACCATGCCATTCAGGTGCCCGGATTTGACCCACACGCGCGCACCTGCCACTCCTGCTACTGCTTTTGATTGCGTCCCGGGCGGCAATCGCAGCCAATCCCATCCGGAAAACTCTTCGCCATCTTCAGCAAAACTGCCTTCGACCACGAACACTTCCAACCCTTTGGTGGCATCCAAATCTATAGTCTCGCCTGCGGCCCAGTTCTGCACCTGTACGTCCTCGCGTTCATCCTTGAACAGGCGAACAGTTCCCTGTCCATTTATCGAGCGCCTGATTTCGGTACGGTCATCTGGGTCGAACTGGTGCAGTTTGACCAGAATTGTCGCCCCTTCACTTGCAGACGGGGTATGAGAGGTGGTCGGAGGATTGCGGACATAGCTGCCGACGGGGAAATCTCCGGTTTCGTCCTGAAAGACGCCATCGAGTACAAGAAACTCTTCTCCCCCATCGTGGGTGTGCGCCGCAAAGGCACTGCCGGGTGCAAATCGCACGATCGTCGTCGCGCGCGCCACTTCATCCCCTATACGATCCAGCATCTTTCGCTCGACGCCTGCAGCCGGTGAAGCGACCCACTCATTGTCGTCGAAATGAACTGCCACTCGTTTGCTGAAATCCGCGTTGACCCGCATGGTCGACCTCCTGATCATTGGCTTGGTTAATACATGTCCCAAAATTTACGATTATCAATCCGTTTCGAAATACGGGTTTTGACGCCCCGAGCAGGTTGCTGTAGTCCCGTTTGAGCAGTTAAGTGCAACAACAAGCACCCAATCGGAAAGCACGTGAATGCAGGCGCAACCCCCGAAGTTTAACATTATTATCGTCGGGCAAAACAACCGACTGCAATATGAGGCAGTCCTGTTTGCAGCCTCATTGCGTTATTCTTCGCCGAATTTCCAAGGCCGGCTGTTTGTCGCCGTTCCACAACCCGGGCCGCGCTGGCATCACGATCCAAGCATCCAGAATCCCGATGTCCTCAAAGCGCTGAAACAACTGGATGCCGAGATACTGCCATTTGAATCGCAGGTATTCGGGGAAAGCTATCCGTACGGAAACAAGATCGAAGCTCTCAGCGCGCTTCCCGAAGGCGAGCCATTTGTGTTTTTCGACACCGACACGTTGATCACGGGTGAATTGACCGACGTACCCTTTGACTTTGATCGCCCTGGTGCGTCTCTGAAGGTCGAGGGGAGCTGGCCCAAGCCGACCCTGTATGGGCCAAGCTATGAGGGCATCTGGAGCGCGTTGTATCGCAGGTTCGGGCTGGATCTGGAAAGCTCGTTGGATACCGATCAGCCCGAGGACTACTGGCGGCGCTATCTGTATTTCAACGCAGGCTATTTCTTCTACAAATGCCCGCGCTTGTTCGGAGAGCGCTTTCTGGAATATGCCCGCGTCATTCGCGATGAGAACATTCCCGAATTGACCGGACAGAACCTAGACCCGTGGCTGGATCAGGCTGCATTGCCTTTAGTCATACATTCCTTTGGCGGCGGGCGAGACGCCCTCCCCCCCGGTCTTCTCGATGGCTCTGTGAGTTGCCACTATCGACTGTTCCCTTTGCTCTACGCTCGCGAAAACGATCAAGTAGTTGATGTACTGGAAACCGTCGCCGCACCGAACAAGATCAAGAAGGTTCTCAAGAACTATGACCCGATGAAGCGGCTGGTGATACAGGGCAAGGGTTCAAAGATCAGAGACATGTTCGATCGCAACAATCTGCCTCAGCGAGAGCAGGTCATCCGCAAAGCGATCAAGGCCAAGGGGCTTTGGCTGCGCTGACGGGATCGTTGTGCGCGGACCAGCAATGCCCTAGAGATTCAGCAACGCGAAGAATCCAACGGGAGATTAAAATATGTCTGATGGCCCCACTTACGGCTTTGATACCCTGCAAATCCACGCCGGTGCCCGCCCTGATCCGGCGACCGGAGCGCGGCAGACACCCATCTATCAGACGACAGCGTATGTCTTCCGTGATGCCGAACACGCAGCCGCGTTGTTCAACCTGCAGGAAGTTGGATACATCTATTCCCGCCTGACCAACCCGACCGTCGCAGTATTGCAGGAACGTGTGGCGACACTTGAAGGGGGCGTTGGTGCGGTCTGTTGTTCCTCAGGTCATGCTGCGCAAATCATGGCCCTGTTCCCTCTGATGGGTCCGGGATGCAATGTGGTCGCCTCGACCCGTCTATACGGGGGCACGGTCACGCAGTTCAGCCAGACCATCAAACGGTTCGGATGGGAAGCCAAGTTCGTGGACACGGACGATCTGGATGCCGTGAAAGCCGCAATTGACGAAAACACGCGTGCAGTGTTCTGCGAATCCATCGCCAACCCGGGCGGGTATGTCACCGACATTCGCTCACTGGCAGATGTGGCCGACGATGCCGGAATTCCGCTGATCGTCGACAACACCTCGGCCACACCATATCTGTGCCGCCCGATCGAACACGGCGCGACATTGGTAGTGCATTCGACCACAAAATACCTGACCGGCAATGGCACCGTTACCGGCGGCTGCATCGTGGATTCGGGCAAGTTCGACTGGTCGGCCAACGACAAGTTTCCATCCCTCAGCGAGCCTGAAACGGCCTATCACGGCCTCAAGTTTCACGAGACCTTTGGCCCGCTTGCATTCACCTTCCATGGTATCGCGATCGGATTGCGCGATCTTGGGATGACCATGAACCCACAAGCAGCCCATTATACATTGATGGGCATCGAAACTCTCAGCCTGCGGATGGAGCGTCACGTAGAGAATGCTCAGAAAATCGCGGCCTGGCTCGAAGCAGATGATCGCGTCGATTATGTAACCTATGCGGGCCTGCCATCCTCGCCCTATCATGACCGGGTCAAAAAGAATTACCCCAAAGGCGCGGGCGCTTTGTTCACCTTCGCCGTCAAAGGTGGTTACGACTCTTGCGTCAAACTGGTGAACGCGCTCGAAATCTTCAGCCATGTGGCCAATTTGGGTGATGCCCGGTCGCTGATCATTCACTCTGCATCAACGACGCACCGCCAGCTGTCACCGGAACAGCAAGAGGCTGCAGGCGCAGGCCCGAACGTGGTTCGCGTATCAATTGGCATCGAAGATGCAGATGATCTGATCGCCGATCTGGATCAGGCCCTGTCCAAAGCCAGCGCCTGATACGATGGCAAAGCACTACACCAACGAACTGGGTCAACCTATCGGGTCGCCGGTATCGGGCGATTTCCCGCGCCCGACGCCACCATACACACCGATGGAAGGCCGGTTCTGCACCGTCGTGCCACTGGACATAAATCGGCATTCGCCCGGACTTTACCGGGCGTTTGCGCAAGACGCTGACGGTCATAATTGGACCTACCTGCCTTACGGGCCATTCGGTGCTGAACTTGAGTTTGAAGACTGGGTCCGAGCCAATTGTGCCGATGCTGACCCGATGTTCCATACGGTACTGGATCGAGACGAGACGCCTGTTGGTCTTGCGTCGTTTCTCAGAATTGCACCGGCAGCTGGCTCGATCGAAGTTGGCCACATCCATTTCTCACCCCTCCTCCAACGCACTCCTATGTCGACCGAAACCATGTATCTGATGATGCGCCGGGTTTTTGATGAACTGGGCTATCGTCGGTACGAGTGGAAATGTGATGCGTTGAATGCCCCGTCTCGCAACGCGGCAGAGCGTTTGGGCTTTACCTTCGAGGGCATATTCCGTCAGGCGACACACTACAAAGGTCGGAACAGAGATACTGCCTGGTATTCGATCATCGATAGTGAATGGCCACGTGTCCGGGATGCGTTCGAAACATGGCTTGAGCCCGACAACTTTGATGCGTCGGGCCAACAACGTCAGTCATTGAAGGCCCGCGCACAGACGTAAGTTTACTCGGATATCTCGAAGACCATCGAGATATTGACCGAAACCCCAACTTCACCGCCCGCCACCGGAACTGATCCGGCATCGGCAAAGCTCATTTCGCGCATCTGCATCATTGGGCGTGCACCGCCGCCCTGATCCGTGATCGACACAACAGACCCCAATGTGATCCCGGCGGCTTGCGCAAGCTGTTCTGCCTTGGCGGTTGCATCGGCCACCGCCTCGGCACGCGCTTTGGCCTCCAGCGGTTTCGGCTCCTGCACATCAAAGCTGAGGCCGCCAAAATCGTTGGCACCGTCCCGAATCACGGCATCCATGATCTCACCCAGGTTGCTCAGATCCCGCACCCGGACAAAAACGCGATTGGACGCTACAAACCCAGAGATTTTAGGGGCCTCACCGTCAGGATTGTGACGCCCTGCCCAAACCGGCGACAATGACAGATCACGGGTTTGCACATCGCGCGCCTCGATCCCCATGTCATTCAGGCGTGCCAAAATCTGAGCGACTGCGTCAGACGTTGCCTTCATTGCATCAGATGCCTGCGCATTCTCGTTCGTCACGCCCAGGGTGATGGTCGCCATATCTGGTTCCGCCAACGCAGTTCCCGTTCCGCTAACGGTGATGCGACGTTCTTCCGCATGCGCCATCCCAACCGAGGTCGCCGCTATCATCGCGGCCAGAAAAGCAAGTGTCTTCAAGGTGATCCCTCCTTTTGCCTTATCCTATACATGGGTTGGCAAGCCTTTGCCGGACAAGGGGAGATTTTGCCTTTTCCTTTCCCTCGGCGGGTTCCTGCTTTAATCTCAGAGGGCAGACGCAAGCGCGTTTGCGCGAATTCTGACAAATATGGTTCTGCCAGATTATGAAACCCGCCTTCGCGCTGTCTTTTGATGATACCGGGATTACCTTACACCATCACTCGGATGGCGAATGGTTTTGTGTGGGAACTGTTCCGGTTGATGCACCTGATTTGAGTGACCGCATGCAAGCACTGCGCGAACAGGGGTTCGCACTGGAAAATGACCTAAGCTGCAAAGTGGTCATTCCTTCAGATCAGGTAAAGTATCTCACCTTGGATGCTGAGGGCTTTAGTCCCGAAGATTTGGATCAGAAGGTAGCAAAAACCCTGACGTCCGAAACACCATATTCGCTGGCTGAATTGGAGTTTGCGACACAGCAGCAGGGAGACTCGATCCGTATTGCGGCGGTGGCCAAGGAAACAATCGAAGAAGCCCATTCCTTCGCGATGGGTCATGGATTTATCCCAACAACCTTCACCGCCAACGATCTGGAATCGAAAGAGGGTTCCATATCAGAGTATCTGCTTTCTGATGCTGCAAGGCTGACGGAGGCAAGCGCGGACTCAATCGAGTCGGAAACCTCACCCGAACCAACTGAAACCGTGCCGGTCATTCCGTCCGAACCGACCGAAACCACAAAAGCATCGCCTGTGTTGGAAGTCGAAAGCACTGATTCAGAAGATCCGGCTGCCCCAACTGCTCACCCAATCGCAGGAACTGCCGACCCGGACGTGTTTCGATCGCCAGAGATTACTTCTGATGTTCCTGCATCTGCCGGGACATCAACCAAACGTCCAAAGCAACTGATCCCTTTGGCCGCTGCTGTCGTCGCAGTTGGTGTGGCCGTAGGCGCATGGACTTTGACAGGCTCCGAAGGCGACGAAGCCGAAGCGATTTCGGATTTGTCACAGGAAGAGACACCTCAGGAACAGGTCGTCACAACCACCGAGCCCCAAGAAACCATTTCACCCCCCGTCCCCGAACCTGAAACGCAAATCGCTCTGCCGGCGGAAACAGAGCTCGAAAACGTCGCCCCCGATGAAGAACTGGAACTGACCGCGACTGACACTGCGATTCTGGAAGCCCTGAATATCGAACCTCAACCGGTCGAACAGGTCGCTCGGGATCCTGAGAGTGAAGAGGTCTTTTATGAAGTCACCGGGTTGGCTCCTACACCTCCGCAAGCACCGACCGCGCCATCGCTGGAGGAACCCGAAGAGCTTTACCTTGCCTCGATTGATCGTTCGGACCTGTCTCAGGATGCTGTCGCCCTGCCTCCTGTTGAGAGCTTTGATACCGATCTTCCGTTCGAGCAAGCCGGGCAATCCAGCGTCGCAGGTACCCGTTTCGAATTTGACGACCGGGGCTTGGTGATCCCTACCGCAGAGGGCACGCTGAACCCGGATGGCATCGTCGTGTATCTTGGTCGCCCTTCCAAAGTCCCGCCAGAAGTACCGGTGCGTTTCGAAACCGATCCTGATGTGATCGAGGAAGTCGATGTGTTGGCCGACACACGCCCCCGAGCCCGCCCCGGCGATCTGATTGAGCAATTTGAGCGGCAGCAACTTGGTGGGCGGTCTCTCGAAGAACTGGCCGTGCTACGCCCCAAGTTACGCCCCAAATCACTGCAAGATACGCCAAAGGTTGACCATACCCCAACAGCCTTGGCCGTTGTAAGAGTCCCTCGCCCTAAGATCCGACCAGCCTCAATCGCAGTGATTGCCTCAAGGAAGGCAAGCACCGGTACAGCCCCGTTGGGTTCAACGGCTGCTGTTGCACAATCGAGTGAAGAAGCCGGAACATTCCAGCCGAAATCCGTTGCACCCAAAATTCCGACAACAGCCTCGGTTGCCCGACAGGCGACGTTGGATAACGCGCTTAACCTGCGAAAACTCAACCTGATCGGGGTGTATGGCACACCTGCAAATCGACGCGCATTGGTCCGGCTTCCCAGTGGACGCTACAAAAAGCTGAAAGTTGGGGACCGGGTCGATGGTGGCAAAGTAATCGCCATCGGTGACAGCGAACTGCGCTACCAGAAACGCGGGCGTAATGTGACGTTGAAAATGCCTCGTGGCTGACTACGCGGATAAGATCATCCATGGTTATGAGACTGAAACGCCTTACCTGATAGAGGCTTATGGGCAGCTGTGTCCCGAAGATGTTCTGGCACCAGTCGCTGAGTTTCTACCTGACACAGGCAAAGTGCTTGATGTCGGCGCGGGTATCGGCACAAACGCTGTATGGCTGGCTTCGCGCGGATGTGAGGTAGCAGCGGTAGAACCTGCCAAGACATTCCGGAATCATGGGAAAAACGGCTATCCGAGCAGGAACGTGTCATGGCACAATGGCCGACTGCCAATGCTCAGTGGCATAGGTTTCAGCAAAGGGGATTTCGATACCGTTCTGGCCATCGGGGTGCTTCATCATTTGGTACCTACCGATCAAGCAGCTGCCATCGAAACGTTTGCAAGCCTGCTGAAACCATCCGGACGCATGATCCTGTCTCTTCGACATGGTCCCTGCCCTGCATCTCGTCCCGGGTTCTCAGTATCGGCGGATCTGATCACGGAAGTAGCGGTGCAATGCGGATTTGACGTACGCCATCGGTCTGAGAATGGATCTATCCAGCCGGCAAACCGGCGCGCCGGGGTCACTTGGACCTGGCTGGTGTTGGACGCGCCGGAGTTTGATTTGAAGGCAGGCTGTTAAGCAGCCGAGATTTCACCCGATTCAATCTGCTCGCGCTCGATGGATTCGAAAAGGGCTTTGAAGTTACCTTCACCGAAACCGTCATCGCCCTTGCGCTGGATGAATTCAAAGAAGATCGGGCCAATCACGGTCTTCGAAAAGATCTGGAGCAGAATCTTGGTCTCGCCTCCATCAACGACACCTTCGCCATCGATCAGAATACCGTGCTTCATCATGCGATCTTTGGGTTCATCATGACCCGAAACCCGGTCGAACGACATGTCATAGTAGGCTTCGTTCGGACCGGGCATAAACTTCAGACCCTTCTCCGCAATCGCATCGGTGGATTCATAGATATCGTCGCTACCAACCGCGATATGCTGAATGCCCTCGCCGTTGTACTTTTTGAGATACGACACAATTTGCCCGGTTTCACCCCGATCCTCATTAATTGGAATGCGGATACGACCACACGGCGAGGTCAAGGCACGGCTGTATAGACCCGTGAATTTACCCTGAATGTCAAAGAACCGGATTTCACGGAAGTTGAACAGATCGCCATAGAAACGGAACCACTTGTCCATGTTTCCTTTATAGACGTTATGGGTCAGGTGATCGAGATAGTAGAAACCGTCCCCGCGTGGCTTGGATTGCTTGAGCCACTCGAATTCCTGATTGTAGGGTGACGTCTCATAATACTGATCGATGAAGTAGATCAGCGAACCACCGATGCCTTTGATCGCTGGAACATTGATGGTCTTATCCGTGCCATCATAAGGTTCTGCCCCCTTTGAAACTGCGTGCTCATAAGCCTTTTGGGCATCCACAACACGCCAGCCCATCGCCGGGGCGCAAGGACCATGATCTGCGACGAACTTTGCAGCAAAGCTCTCGGGGTCGGCATTCAGGATGTAAGTCACATCACCCTGCTGCCAAAGCTCAACGGCTGGCTTATCCTTGTGATGCGCAACCAGTTCGAATCCCATCTTTGCAAACAGGTCACGCAGTTCCTGCGGTTCCGGGTGCGCGAACTCGACAAATTCAAAGCCATCGGTGCCGGCTGGGTTTTCTTCACTGATCGTTGATTTCGGGGCGTTATGCGGGAAAGGACCCATGGCGCGTCTCCTCCAAAACAGGAATTTCTTTGCTGATTCAAAAATACGCTTTAACTGGTGCTGTTTCTGCGCATTGTTTTCGTGTAAACTATGATTACGCGCGCGATTGCCGCACGCTTTGATAAAAAACCGGGATTTCTCCGCATATGCTGGATGCCACCGACACACGTCTGCTGTCAGCACTTCAAAAAGACGCTCACCTCACGGCACATCAACTGGGCGAATTACTGAATCTCTCGCCCAGTCAGGCGGGCCGCCGAAGACAAAGGCTTGAGGCCGATGGTTACATCACAGGCTATGCCGCCCGGCTGGACCCACTCAAGCTGGGCTTGCAGGTTCAGGGCTTCATTCAGGTACATCTCGGCACGCATGGCCCTGACCAATCCGCAAGTTTTGCCCGCATGGTCGACAGTCGCAGCGAGATTACCAGCGCCTGGACGATGACAGGTGAGGCAGATTATCTGCTACACGTCTACTGCGACGACCTTTCCGCCCTCAACCGCTTGCTTCATGAGGTTATCCTGCCGCATCCTGCAGTGGCGCGAGTGCAAAGCCAGATCGTCATGGACCAACTCAAGCGCGACGCCCCGTTGCCGACCTGAAAATCGAGAAAGAACCACTATGGAAGAATTCCTCTACCAAGCCACGATTTACCTGGCAGCGGCAGTCATAGCCGTACCTTTGTCGGCGCGCTTGGGATTGGGGTCCGTGTTGGGGTATCTGGCGGCGGGTATCGCGATTGGACCTATTCTTGGCTTGGTAGGTGCAGAAACCGAAAGCCTTCAGCATGTAGCAGAATTCGGCGTCGTTATGATGCTGTTCCTGATTGGTCTGGAACTGGAACCGCGCGCCTTATGGGACATGCGTGACAAGCTGTTGGGCTTGGGCGGGCTGCAGGTGGCTATGTCTACCATCGTGATCGCAGCCGTTGCGATCTACACAGGACAACCCTGGTCTGTTGCGTTGGCGGTAGGCTTAACTCTGTCACTCTCGTCAACCGCAATCGTTCTTCAAACCCTTTCAGAAAAGGGTCTGATGCAAACAAACGGCGGTCGAGCAACCTTTTCGGTGTTGCTGACACAGGACATTGCGGTCATTCCGATCCTTGCATTTCTGCCATTGCTGGCGCTGCCTGCCAGCATTCATATCGAGGATGATGGCTCGATCGACCGCGGTGGCGATGCGGCGCATGGCGCAGACGCACACCACGCCCTTTCGCTGGTCGAGGGTCTGCCCGGGTGGGCCGTTACTTTGGTCACGATCGGTGCCGTCGCTTTTGTTGTGCTCGCCGGCATCTATCTGACCCGCCCACTATTCCGTTTCATCCACGCCACCCACCTGCGCGAGATGTATACCGCACTCGCCCTGGTGATCGTGGTCGGTATCTCGTTCCTGATGACCTTGGTGGGGCTCTCACCGGCTTTGGGCGCTTTCTTGGCGGGTGTCGTTCTGGCGAGTTCTGAATTCCGGCACGAAATGGAGAGTGACCTTGAGCCGTTCAAAGGTCTGCTGCTCGGGTTATTCTTTATCACCGTCGGGGCCGGTATCGACGTCGGTTACTTCTTTGCCGACCCGTTTGACCTGATCGGTTTGGCCCTGTTGGTCATTCTGGCCAAGGGCATCATCCTGTTCATCGTTGGCCGTGCGTTCAAGCTGCGGGGACGAGATCATTGGCTCTTTACGCTTGGGCTTGCGCAGGCTGGTGAATTTGGATTTGTGTTGCTCGCCTTCTCGACACAACAGAATGTCATTCCGCCTGGCCTGTCACAAAAGCTGCTGATGATCATCGCACTGACAATGCTCATCACGCCGCTGCTGTTCATCATCTACGATATGGTTTCTCGTTATATTGGAGACAGCAGCCCTAAGGTCGAGGCAGACACTATCGACGAAAAGGGCCCCGTGATCATCGCAGGTATTGGTCGTTTCGGTCAGATCGTAAACCGGCTGGTGCAGGCGAGTGGCTTCAAAACGGTTGTTCTCGACCATAACATCGAGACGATCCAGTTGATGCGGCGTTTTGGGGTCAAAGGGTTTCTGGGCGATCCCACCCGCCCAGAACTATTGCGCGCAGCAGGCATTGAAAAGGCTGCGGTACTGGTCGCAGCGATGGATGATCGCAAGCAGGTCACCCGCCTTGTCGGCTATGCGCGGCGCCAACGGCCCGATCTGCATATCGTAGCACGCGCACATGATCGTAACCACGTCTACGAACTGTATCAGGCTGGCGCGAATGACATCGTTCGCGAGATGTTTGACAGCTCATTGCGTGCGGGGCGCTATGTTCTCGAGAATATTGGTCTCAGTGAATACGAAGCCGCGCAGGCCGAGCAGACCTTCTACCATCATGACCGGAAATCGATCCGTGATCTGGCGGAACTATGGATCCCCGGAATGCCTACGGCTGAGAACAAGAAGTACATTGAGCGCGCCCAGAAACTTGAAAAGGATTTGGAAACTGCGTTGCTGGAACTGGCCGAAGAACACGCAAAGAAATCAGCCTGACCCAAGGCGTTCCTTGGATCAGGACTGGCGTTTATCCGTCTGAAACACCTGCTTCAGCGAACGTTGCCATGCCTGAATGGCAGGCGACCGCACTTTTGACGATGTTGATGGCCAAGGCTCCGCCCGATCCTTCGCCCAGACGCAAACCAAGGCTCAGAAGGGGTTCCTTACCCAGTTTGGCCAAAACGGCACCATGGGCGCCCTCGGCGCTCTGGTGGCCTGCTACAGTGTGGTCCAGAGCGTTGTCCGAAACCTGCGCCAAACACGCCGCAGCCGCAGAACATATGAAGCCATCAAGAACAACAGGGATACGCAACACGCGTGCCGCGGCAATTGCTCCTGCCATGGCGGCAATTTCGCGCCCGCCAAGACAGCGCAGAACTTCCAGCCCATCAGAGCTGCCATGCAGCGCCACACCTTCGGCCACAACACGCGTCTTATTGGCAAGACCTGCATCATCGACACCGGTACCACGCCCGGTCCAATCGGCAGCATCACCGCCGAACAACGCACACGCGATTGCCGCTGCGGGGGTGGTATTGCCGATGCCCATTTCACCAACGACCAAAAGATCCGCCCCGGCATCCACGGCGTTCCAGCCGGTACGCAGCGCTTCGAGCAACTCCTGCTCGCTCATCGCCGCTTCTTTGGTGAAATCCGCAGTCGGGCGATCCAGTTCAAGCGCATGCACATCCATCTTGGCACCTGCGGCTTTCGCAAGTTGATTGATCGCCGCGCCACCGTGCTGGAAGTTCATGACCATCTGCACTGTCACTTCTGACGGAAACGCAGACACCCCTTGTGCCGTCACTCCGTGGTTTCCTGCAAACACGATGACTTGTGGCGACGAGATCTGCGGCCGGGCATCCCCACGCCAGCCTGCATACCAGATCGCCAGATCCTCAAGCCTGCCCAATGCTCCGGGCGGCTTGGTCAATTGACCATTACGGTCTGTTGCGCCCTGCAGGGCGGACTCGTCAGGTCCAGGCGCCCCTTTCAGGGCTTCCCGGAACGTATTCAGATCATTCAGTTCGGGCAGCATTCAAAGCCTCGTTGCATCAGAGTGGTCCTGCGTGTTTAACCGAAGCAAGCAAACCGACAAGACCCTGAAAGGCCTGGGAGTGCACAAAAACGACACCACCCCGTTTTCCGCGTGGGATATTCCGCTGGCGCTGGTTCTGCTGACGCGTTTGCCGTTGCCACGTTTGCCTGAGCAGGTTTTTACCCGTCAGGCACAAGCGGCATGGGCCTTTCCCCTAAGCGGCCTGGTCGTTGGTTTGATTGCCTGCGCCGTCGGCTGGTTGGCCATGGCCTTGAACCTACCTGTTCTGGCATGCGCGACCCTTTTGGTCGCAGTGTTAATTGCCACGACCGGCGCCATGCATGAGGACGGGCTCGCAGACACCTTCGACGGGTTATGGGGCGGTTTCACCGTCGAACGCCGTCTTGAGATCATGAAAGACAGCCATATTGGCACATATGGCGTGCTGGTGTTGGGTATCGCGCAATTGCTGCGCATATCAGCAGTCATGGTTTTGCTGGGTAATGGCGCTCTGACCGGCATACTGGCAGCTTGCGTTGTTTCCCGCGCCTCGATGCCCATACTGATGAGCGCGTTGCCAAACGCCCGGAAATCGGGACTGAGTCACAGCGTCGGCGCACCCTCATCTCTTGCCGTTGTTTCTGGTTTGGGGATAGCCATAATTCTGGCATTGCTGCTGATTGGAACACTCGCGTTGTTGCCAGCCCTATGCGCGCTCTTGGCAGCTGGCATTCTGGCAGTCATCGCAAAGGCCAAGATTGGCGGTCAGACAGGCGATATTCTCGGCGCATCCCAACAGATTAGTGAAATCACGTTTCTGCTTGCCCTGGCAGCACTGATCTAAGCCGCCCCGCCGGTTTCAATACGCAAGGTCTCGCCACAGTGTTTGCAATGCACGGCATCCGGATCATGCCGGTAAAGCCCGCAGCTGGGGCATTTGTGACGAACCTTTTGAGGCATGAATATTGCCTGCGCGAGGCGTACGAATAGCGCAACGCCGACCACCATGATGAACACCGAGAACAGTTTACCCCCCGGGCTGGGCAGCGTGATGTCCCCGAACCCTGTTGTCGTCAGCGTCGCCATCGTAAAATACAGGGCGTCGATATAGGGCGTCTTGCTATCTTCCGGAATAAAAAATACCAGCACTGCTGTTGCAGTGGCAAATACAAAAACGAGCAGGTTTATCGCAGCTATCACAGCGTCTTCGTGAGTTCTGAAGAAACTGCTGTCCCTTCGAAGATCTCTGAGCAGATGATAGGAATGGATCAGCCGCAAGGCACGCAATATCCTGAGGAACGCCAAGCTTCCAGTAAGGAACGGATCCAGGATCAAGGAAACAATCACCACGATATCGGCAAGCGTATAAATCTGCCGCAGCAGTTTCCATCTGTCTTTGGCGATCCACATTCTTGCAGAAAAATCCAAAAGGATTACCAGCCCTACAGCCCAACTTGCTGCGATCAAGCCAGGGCCGTGCGGCACATGCGCGGTTGCAACAAAGAATACGATCGTCGCTGCGTCAAACAGGATCAGAAGGTAGCGGAACCGGATCGAGATCGGTTCCTTGCCTATGTACAGGAATTTGACCGTTTGCTTCATCCAAAACCCGATTTCGGCTTCACCTTTCTGGAAAATAACGAAAAACCGTTTTCAGACCAAGCGACACGGTACAAAAAAGGCCGCCCCAAAACTGGAGCGGCCTCAAACTAAAGTGCAGCGATATCAGGCGGCAGCGCGCGACATCAGTACTTCGTCGACCTGCTTGGCAGCAGAGATTTCGTCAGCGCCGGAAACGGCAGCCACTTCACGCGTCAGACGCTCCAAAGCGGCTTCGTACAATTGACGCTCGGAATAGCTCTGTTCGCGCTGGTCATCGGTGCGGTGCAGATCACGGACCACTTCGGCAATCGAGATCAGATCGCCCGAGTTGATCTTCTGCTCATATTCCTGAGCACGACGCGACCACATTGCGCGTTTGACCTTGGCCTTACCCTTGAGCGTTTTCATCGCCTGGCTGATCACATCCGGTGAGCTCAGCGAGCGAAGGCCGGATTCGGTCACCTTGTTGGTCGGCACGCGCAACGTCATCTTGTCTTTCTCAAAAGAGATGACGAATAGCTCAAGCGAGAATCCCGCAACTTCTTGTTCTTCGATCGAGATGATCTGACCCACGCCATGTGCGGGGTAGACAACATAGTCGTTCGGGCGGAACTCAAGCTTTTTCGACTTTGTCATTCACGTGTATCCTTGGTTGAAGAGCGGGACAGAGGCGACAAAAAACCACAAGCGGGACCGGTCAGGCCCCGTCAGGCGGCTATATTGTCAAAAATTTAGAACCCCAAAGCGAGCATACTTACGGAGCGCATCCCATCTCGGTCATCATGTAAGAGTTAAGTATATCACAAAAAAGCGACACCCGAAAGGTTACGCACAGGCAATTTTAGACAATCGCCACGTTTCCAACGAGTTACAGCACAATCGTGCCAGATTTAGGTCAATTTGACCTGGCGAATCGCTCAGCCGCCCTCGCCCGGCGCTTCGGAGAAGTACTTCTCCATCTTACCTTCTTCGCCATCACGTTCCTCAGCTTCTGGCAGAGGATCCTTTTTGGTAACGATGACAGGCCACTGTTCAGCGAATTTGCGGTTGAACTCGACCCACGTTTCCATCCCAGGCTCGGTATCGGGACGGATCGCATCTGCCGGGCATTCCGGTTCGCATACTCCGCAATCAATGCATTCATCGGGATGAATGACCAGTGTGTTTTCACCTTCGTAGAAACAGTCCACCGGGCAAACTTCGACGCAGTCGGTGTATTTGCAGGCGATGCAGTTTTCGGTGACAACATAAGTCATGGTTATTTCCAGTTTGCGGTTTGGCGTTTAGCTAATCCAGTCTGACCCTGTCTTCAAGATAGGATCAGCCTTCCTGGGTGCGAGAAAGATCAAGTGCCCGCCGATCTTTCTTGGTTGGACGACCTTTTCCCTCAAACCCCGGATTCTTGGGCGGCGTGTCCTTCTTTTCCGTCATATCGAAGTACAACGTTTGCGCTTCGGGCGCTGGACCTCGTCGTTCCCCTAGTTTTTCGACGCGCACGACCCGGACGATGCGCCCTTGCGGAAAGGTCAGAACGTCGCCGGGCGCCACAGCCTGAGCTGGCTTCAGCACCCGGTTTCCGTTTACACGCACATGACCGCCGCTTACCTGTTTGGCAGCCAGGCTGCGGGTCTTGAAGAACCGCGCCTGCCACAACCATTTGTCAATTCGCAGCTTGGCCTGTGCTTCGGCCATAGTAGGTTAGTTTCCTTCTTTCAAACCCATAAGCGCCGCGGCGAAGGGGTTGTCAGGGTCGATAGCCTTTTCCTTTTTGGGAGGCCGCGACGAGAAAGTCTTGGCGCCTTGAGGCTTGCCACCCTTCTTGCCCTGCGGTTTACCACGCCCTTCCTGAGGTTTGCCGCGCGGTTTGCCTTTGCCCTGCCCCTGCCGCTGTTCGCGGCGCGGACCACGATTGGCCTGACGCTGACGGCCCCAGGTAAAGGTGTAGAACACTTCGACCTCAGGCTCATCGGATGCGGGAGCCTCAGCTGGCGCTTCGGCGCTTTCGGTAGTCTCCGCTGGTGCTTCAGCGGGTGAAACGACTTCATCGCTCACGGATTCAGCTGCCGGTGTTTCCGCGGCTACGGATTGCTCCGCAGCTGCTTCCGCAGCGGGTTCAGGTGCCGCAGCCACTTCAGCCGGTACCGCTCTGGCCTTCTCACGCTCGCCCCGTTCGGCCTTATAGCCAAGCCCCTGCATCAGGTCAGCGAACTGCTCCAAAGTCATACCGGTGATGGACAGCATGTCGGGCTTGGCTTCGAACCCACCCCGGCTGTCTTCGGCGCGCAGCATGTCTGCCAGGCGTTCCAGCATGTCGATACGGATCGAACGATCTCCCGCATCGCGGTAGCCGCACATTGTGTCATAACCCTCGGGTGCGCCTTTGGCGACCGGCACTGTGACCAGACCAGGAGGAGGTGCTTCGGGGAACTCCTGCAAACCGCCAGCCAGCGCCCACAGTACCAAACGCAGGCGCGTCGGAGCGGGTTTCAGCAGTAGCGGCATGAAGATCGTGAATTGTCCAAACCGAATGCCATGCTTGCGCAGCGCACCGCGGGCATCCTGATCCAGATCTTTGACCTCTTGCGCGACACCTGCACGCGGCAGCACGCCCAGCGCCTCGACCATCCGGAACGCAAATCCCTTGGCCAGACCGCTCAGCTCCTCATCTCGCGACAGGTTCAACAGCGGCTCGAAAAGCGCTGCGATCTTGCGATCGATGAAATGTTGCAGGCGCCGCTGAACCTTCTGTTCAACTTCCGGGCCTGCAGCCTCATCCACAAATACTTCAACCACGGGCTTGAGCGGTTCGGCACCAGCAACCAGTTTCCCGACTGCGTATTCGCCCCACATCAGGCCGCCCTGATCAGTGAAATCAATTTCGGTATCGGGTGCATTGTAGAAGCGATCGGCACGCAGATGGAATTGCGGCGCGAGTGCTTGCAGAGATGCCGATTTGAGCGCTTTCGCCTCGGTTCCTTGCGCGCTTTTGTCCGGACTAAACCGGAACCCTTCCAGACGACCGACGAATTCACCTTCGACGGTCACTTCACCCTTGTCATTTACTTCGGCCAAAAGGGCCTCCTTCTGTTTGAGCCGGCGCAACAAAACGGACGTGCGCCGGTCCACAAATCTTTGAGTCAAACGTTCGTGAAGAGCGTCTGACAGCCTGTCTTCTACAGTGCGCGTTTCATCACGCCAATGAGATTCGTCACGCACCCAACCATTTCGTTGCGCAACATATGTCCAGGTGCGAATATATGCCAACCTTTTAGACAAAGCATCGATATCTCCGTCGGTTCTGTCGATTCGGCGGATTTGCCGCGCCATGAAATCATCGGGAATCGAGCCACGTTCGTGCAGGTACCCATAGATAACCTCGAGCAAACCGGCGTGTTCGGCATGGCTGATGCCGCGAAAATCGGGGATTCGGCACACATCCCACAGCAAACGGATCGATGGGCCATCGCTGGCACGCGCAGCGACCTCGGTTATCTGCGATAGCGATTTAAGCGCATTCAGATCATCAGCGGGCCTCGCCTTGATCAAATGTTCATCATTCGGACTGATCTCAAGCGAGTCGATCAACGCATCGATCGAACCAAATCGTAAAGCGGCATTCCGCCAGTTCAGCTTTTTCATCGGCGTGAACCGGCTGTCCATGATGGCCTGTGCAACACCTTCGTCCAGCGGGGGTGCCTCGCCCGTCACGCCAAAGGTACCATCAGACATGCCGCGCCCTGCCCGACCGGCGATCTGTGCCAACTCATTCGGGGCAAGCGGACGCATCCGTCGTCCGTCGAACTTGGTTAAGGACGAGAACGCCACATGATTCACATCGAGGTTAAGACCCATCCCGATGGCATCGGTGGCAACAAGATAGTCGACCTCGCCATTCTGATAGAGATCAACCTGTGCGTTCCGGGTCCGCGGGCTTAGTGCCCCCATAACGACTGCTGCCCCACCCTTTTGGCGACGCAGTAATTCAGCGATGGCATATACATTTTCAACAGAGAAACCGACAATCGCGCTGCGCGGCGGCATTCGGCTGATCTTTTTTGAACCAGCATAAACCAACTGAGACATGCGTTCGCGGCGAACAAACTGTGCCTCAGGCACCAGTGCCGCGATTGGGCCGCGCATCGTGTCAGACCCCAAAAACAGCGTCTCGTTTGTGCCGCGTGCACGCAACAGGCGGTCAGTAAAGACATGGCCGCGTTCAGGATCGGTACATAGCTGGATTTCGTCGATAGCTACGAAATCAGCGCCCATACCCTCGGGCATTGCTTCGACGGTACACACCCAATATTGGGTGCGAGGTGGAACGATCCGCTCTTCACCCGTAACCAAAGCGACGACAGACGGCCCTCGGATGGCAACAATCTTGTCATACACCTCGCGCGCCAAAAGACGCAGCGGTAGGCCGATCACACCTGTTCGGTGCCCCAGCATCCGCTCAATCGCGTAATGGGTTTTACCTGTGTTTGTCGGGCCGAGAACGGCCACGATTCGGGATGACCCGTTCACCTTTGCCCCCTGCCCCGGACCTTTAGAGTGCTTTGCCTTCGATCTGAGGCTTCAGCCGATTCACGGCATTGGTTACTTCTTCGTGATGAGGATGTATAGACAATGCTCGCGAATAGGCTTCGTACGCCTCTTCAGGCTGGCCGATCACTTCGAAAATCAAACCGAGGCCATAGATAGCTTCGTAATTATTGGGGTTTAGCGTCAGAGCGTACTCAAGATCAGCAACGGCCATGCCGAACCGCTCCAAACCAAAGAATGCTGATGCCCTAACATGCCAACCTTCGGCAAACTCAGGGGCGTGATCGGTAAGCGCGGTCAGATGGTCAAGCGCGGCGTCTATATCCCCATCATTCAGCGCCTCACGCCCTCTTTCCAGTAACAGATCCGCCGATGCGGAACCGGATTGCGACCATAGGGCCTGTAACTGCCGGTCAATGCTGATAGCCTGTTCGGGCGTGGCTTGTGAGAGTTGTTCCAACAGCGCAGTCTCGTCCCGCGAATCCGCCTGTTGCGCGAAACAACTGGTGGAAAACGTGACTATGACGGCAAGTGCCGCAACGGTACCTTTGAGATTGGAGATTGCAATGCTCATAACAATGTTCAGTGTAGCGTTGCGACCGGGGATGTCCATTCACGGCGCACAAACAAAATGAGGAAGACCATGAGCGAGATTCTTGAAAAGGCGGCAGCCGCGCTGAACGAAAAACTGGCAGGCGGTGATTTCGACGCATCTGCCAAATTCGCCATCGCGGATCTGGGCGCTATCGTTCTGGATGCGAACGGCGCCCGCGTGAGCGACGAAGAAGCAGACGTAACCCTGAGCGCGGACGCAGATACATTCGAACAAATCCTCAGCGGTGACCTGAACCCGACTGGTGCGTTCATGTCCGGCAAGCTGAGCGTTGACGGAGACATGGGAATCGCCATGAAACTCGCCTCGGTGCTGGCCTGATGGAAACGTCGCCGGCCCCCTTTTTTGAAGATGTGGCCGGCGGTCCTGCCGGTGGCAAAGCCCATTGGCTGACGACATCGGACGGAAAGCGCATCCGTGTGGGCCATTGGGTGCCCCAGGGTGAAGTCCAAGGCACGGTGATGATGTTCCCGGGCCGTACGGAATATGTCGAGAAATATGGCAACGCGGCTGGTGAGTTCACTGGTCGGGGATTTGCATTTCTGTCGATAGACTGGCGCGGTCAGGGTCTTGCTGACCGACTTTTGCACGATCATCGTATCGGCCACGTTGAACATTTCCCCGACTATCAGAAAGACGTTCAGGCTGTTTTGGGTTTGGCACGCAATCTGGATTTGCCAAAGCCATGGTATGTCATCGGACACTCTATGGGGGGCGCCATCGGGATGCGCGCGATTCTCGAAAACGATTGCTTCTCGGCTTGCGCCTTTACTGGCCCCATGTGGGGTATCTTTTTTACCCCCATCATGAGGCCGCTCAGTCGGCTGACCGCCTATTGGGGGCCACGTTTTGGATTGGGTGAGCGAACGCCACCGACGACTTCTTTGGAAAGCTATGTCGTTTCACAGCCTTTCGAAGGCAACGTACTGACCCGCGATCCGGAGATGTACAAAATGATGCAGGATCAGCTGGCCGCACATCCTGAGTTGGCCCTTGGTGCTCCATCTACCATCTGGTTGCGTGAGGCATTGGATGAATGCGCCTATCTGATGGCCCAACCTGCCCCCAACATGTCTTGCCTGACCTATCTGGGCAGTCACGAACAGATCGTGGATCGAAAAGCGATCCGTGCGCGCATGGCAAACTGGCCTCTCGGACGGTTGATCGAAATTCCAAATGGCGAGCATGAAGTCATGATGGAAGCCCCCGAGGTGCGCGGCCCGGTCTTTGAGGAGTTGGCGTCTCATTTCCTCTCCAGCCAGACTGAAAGTCAGCCTGAGGGGGCGGCGGCACGCTAACCCGGCTACAAGTCAGCACAAATCGACAGGCCGCTTGTGATCCTTGCGTCCTGTGCCTAGATGTTGCCCAAAGCAATTTTTCGAGGTGATCCATGCGCGACCTTCCCTTTCCCGTCCGTGACGCAAATGCCGCCGGGGGCGCCGACAATCTTGGCAACCTGCCGGAATGGGACCTGACAGATCTCTATGCATCGGAAGACGCGCCCGAACTGTCTCGCGATCTGGATTGGCTGGAACAGGAATGCGCATCGTTTGCCGCAGATTACGAGGGCAAGCTGGCCGATCTGGATGCCGAAGGTCTGCTGACCTGCGTTCAGCGCAATGAGAAAATCAATTCCATCGCCGGCCGCATCATGTCGTTTGCTGGTCTGCGCTATTACCAGCTGACCACGGATGCCGAACGTGCCAAATTCCTGTCGGACATGCAGGAAAAGATCACGATCTTCACCACTCCGCTGGTGTTCTTCACGCTCGAGATCAACCGCATCGACGATGACGTTCTGAAGGCCAATTTCGAAGCAAATTCAGACCTCGCACGCTATGAGCCTGTCTTCCGCCGCATCCGCGCGATGAAGCCCTACCAGCTCTCGGATGAGCTTGAGAAATTCCTGCACGACCTCGGCGTTGTTGGCGACGCATGGGAACGCCTGTTTGACGAGACCATCGCTGGCCTGACTTTCACAGTGGATGGCGAAGAGCTGAATATCGAAGGCACCCTGAACCTGCTGACCGAGCAGGACCGCGCCAAACGTGAGGCCGCCTCTCGCGAGCTGGCCAGCGTGTTTCAGGACAACATCAAGACCTTTGCCCGTGTCCACAACACGCAGGCTAAGGAAAAGGAAATCGTCGACCGCTGGCGCAATATGCCAACCGCGCAGACCGGTCGTCACTTGTCTAACGATGTCGAACCCGAGGTGGTCGAAGCCCTGCGCGAGGCCGTCGTTGCCGCCTACCCAAAGCTCAGCCATCGCTACTACGAACTGAAGCGTAAGTGGCTTGGTCTGGACGTCATGCAGGTCTGGGATCGCAACGCGCCGCTTCCGATGGAAGACACCCGCATCGTGGGCTGGGACGAAGCCGAGAAAACCGTGATGGACGCCTATAATGCGTTCGACCCGCGCATGGGCGAAATCGCAGCGCCGTTCTTTTCGAAAGGCTGGATCGACGCTGCTGTAAAACCGGGCAAGGCACCGGGCGCATTTGCGCATCCAACGGTCACCGAGGTGCACCCCTATGTGATGCTCAACTACCTGGGCAAACCTCGCGACGTGATGACGCTGGCGCATGAACTGGGCCACGGTGTTCATCAGGTTCTGGCCGCTGATCAGGGAGAGATGCTGTCATCGACGCCGCTGACGCTGGCTGAAACAGCATCTGTGTTCGGCGAAATGCTGACTTTCCGCAAAATGCTGGATCAGGCTGAAACCCCGGAACAGCGCAAAGTGCTGTTGGCAGGCAAAGTCGAAGATATGATCAACACGGTTGTCCGCCAGATCGCTTTCTACGATTTCGAATGCAAGCTGCACGCGGCGCGTCGGGAAGGCGAACTGACGCCAGACGACATCAACGCATTGTGGATGAGCGTTCAGGCCGAAAGCCTTGGGCCCGCGTTCGAATTCATGGATGGGTATGAGACTTTCTGGGCCTATATCCCACACTTCGTCCACTCGCCCTTCTACGTCTATGCGTATGCGTTTGGCGACGGCTTGGTGAACGCGCTCTACTCGGTCTACGCAAGCGGCTCTGAAGGGTTCGAGGACAAGTATTTCGAAATGCTGCGCGCCGGTGGATCAAAGCACCACAAGGAACTGCTTGCTCCGTTTGGCCTTGATGCCAGTGATCCCAAGTTCTGGGATAAGGGCCTGTCCATGATCTCTGGCTTCATTGATGAGCTTGAGGCGATGGAGGGGTGAACACCCAATCCACAGGGCGTTGGGCCGCATTGAAGTCGCGCCTGCGCCCTGCCCTAAACCGAATTCGCCGAACCGTGCCTAGGGGATGGCGGATCGTTGTGGGTATTCTGTTGATGATCGGCGGTGTGTTCGGATTTCTCCCCATTTTGGGTTTCTGGATGATCCCATTGGGCATCATGGTGGCAGCCATGGACATCAACCTGTACCGGCGATGGCGTCGGCAATCTCGCTAAGATTCTCTAGTTTTTCTCTTTGGATTTGGTCGTGAGGAATATGGCCAAAACGATCAACACAGCACCTATTGCAGCCATTGGCGTGATGGATGCCCCCAGAAACAGTGCTGAATTGATGAAGGTGAACACCACCGAAGCGGCGAACATCAAAGTTGCGGTCAGGGTCGATACCCGCGCTGCCGCTTCGTACCAAAGGTAATACGCCAGCGCCGTCGGTAACACGCCAAGAAGCACCAGAAAAACAATATCGTTTGCTGTTGGCATCTGAAATCCAAACAGTGAAAGCGGCAACAGAATAACGCCTGAACAGATGAATATCCCAAACAGGAAATTCAAACGTTCAGGAGTGGATTCAGAGGCTCTCATGGCCCGGCTGCTGGAAATCAGGAACACGGCCCAGCTCAATCCCGCACCGATCTCCATAAGGTCGCCCAATAAGGGCTCTCCCCCTCCCTGAAAATCGCGAAATACGGTCAGAAACACCCCGATTATGGCCAGCGCAGTCGCCAACACATCCGTCCTGCCAACTGGTGTGTCCGCAAAGAAATAGAGAAATACCAGAACGAAGAAAGGCGCTGTATTTTCCAGCACCATCGCGTTGGCGGCACCGGTATGCTCCAATCCGATGTGGAACAGAATGTAATTCACCACCGTCGACAACACAGCCAGACGAAAATTCCAATCCCCAAACCGGATCGAAACTGATGCCCCCATCGCACGCAACATGCAGTAGATTGCAAGTGCGGCGATGAACAGCCGGGTCGTTGCGATCTGCATTCCACCCAAATCGCTGGTCAGGTAGCGAACGATGACGCTGTGAGTGCCCCACAGGAACGCAGCCAAAAAACCAAGAACCAAACCGTTTTGCAGGAAGGATAGATGCTTGGCAGGGTTATCTTGCAAGGAGCCGCTCCGCTGGAATTTACTTCAACTGGCTGTCTTTTGACCCGCGCCGATTGATGCCGCTGCGGGCTTTGAATGTTCCGTCGCGTTCCTGCTGACAGTCCAGACACAGTTTCACACCGGGGATCGCATTGCGCCGCTTCTCGGGAATTGGCTCTTCGCATTCAGCACAATGGGTAAGGCTTTCGCCCACAGGGCGTTTTTGCGCCTGCATCCGTGCAAGCTCATCGGAAATTGACGCCTCAATCTGTTCACTTACCGCGCCATCGCGCGCCCACCCGCCAGCCATAGGGCACCTCCTGAATAGGTACCCGATAGGCTAGCCGAGCCTTGCCATCTAGCGCAAGTGAGTGGATCAGAGCGATACTGCCTGACTGAAAACCTGATCGATCATTTCTTGCGTTCCACGCGAGAACTCAAGTGGGCATGGATACTCCTCCCCCTCGCGAACCGACCTGCAAAACGCCTCGACCTGCAGTTTGTAGTGATCATCACCGGGGAAGCGCGTCACCAAAACCTCCAGACCTGGGCGATGCAGTTCAACCCGCGCCTCGCCAAAGACACGTGCGTTGAAAGGTGCTGTAAGACGGATCAGCCCGCCTTCGCCATGGAACACCATTTCCTGATGCGGGTGCATTCGGATGGAGACGTAGCTGGAATAGGTGAAATCGGGGAATTGCGCGCGGATTTCGGTGAAGATGTCGATGTCATCCTGCCAGCGGATTGCTGATTGTACCGAAACCGGTTCTTGCCCCGTAGCAAAACGTGTGCCGCCGATCACGTAGACACCAATGTCACGCAATCCGCCCCCACCCGTTTCGGCGCGGTTGCGGATGTTTCCGGTATCTGCCCGGTTGTCGAAGCTAAAGGCTCCGGTGACGTGTACCAGCTTGCCGATCGCGCCGTCTGCAATCAGTTTTCTTACCAACTGCCACTGTGGATGGTGCACGATCATGTATGCTTCTGCTGCGAGCAGACCGGTCTGGTTCCGCTTTGCGATCAGCGTGTCAAACTCCGGCGCCGTCATGGTCATTGGTTTTTCACACAGAACATGTTTTCCGGCCTCAAGCGCCTTCAGGCTCCATTCAACATGCAGGTGATTGGGCAGCGGAATGTAGACAGCTTCGATTTCAGGGTCAGCCAACAAGGCTTCATAGCTGTCATGCACCTGCAAATCAGGACAGAAGTCTAGGAATGGTTCGGCCTTCACGGGATCGGAAGTTGCCAGTCCTGCCAATCGTACACCACTTGCGGCGTGGATTGCTGGCGCCATGAACTGACGGGCAAATTTAGCTGCGCCAAGAATGCCCCACTGAACCGGTTTTTGCATGATATTCTCCCACGTGCGCTGGCAAAGTTTTTCGCTGCTTCCTTTCTAAAAATCGCAAAAGGACGCTGCGTCGGAACCTCTCTATCAACCAACCGACGCCAAGTCAGGCTTTTCTCGAAAATCTTCAGCCGTAAGCTGCCTTTACGTATTGGGAGGGATAACAGATGCGCAAATTTCTGAAATGGTTGGCAGCCATTGTCGTCTTGGCTGTGGTCGTCGGAGCAATCATATTCTTCGTGTTTCTGCCGCCTTACATCGAAGGCGCCCGGAACAATGTGATTGATCATGATCCCTATCCTGTATCGGATGATGCAAACGTGCTGCACGAAACACTGATTGTCGGCGATTTGCACGCAGATCCGCTCCTGTGGAGTCGCGATCTGACCGAGCGTGGAACACGAGGTCAGGTTGATATTCCGCGCCTGATTGAAGGCAATGTAGCGCTGCAGGTGTTTACTGCGGTGACCAAATCTCCGGCAGGGCAAAACTACGAAGCAAACTCAGCAGAAGCGTTCGACAACATCACCCTGTTGGCCATCGGCCAGCTCTGGCCTCTGCGCACATGGGACAGCCTGAAAGAACGTGCGATTTATCAGGCGGAAAAGCTGCACCAGTTCGAAGAAGCATCCGATGGTCACCTGAAAGTCATCAAGACCCGCGCAGATCTGGAGGAGGTTCTGCAGGCGCGCGCCAATGGAGAACAGGTTGTCGGAGGCATTCTGGGAATTGAAGGCGCCCATCCGCTTGAGGGCGATTTGAACAACCTCGACCCGATTTTCGACGCCGGTCATCGTGTATTCGGTCTGCAGCACTTTTTTGACAACGAACTCGGGGGATCCCTGCATGGGCAAGCGAATTCGGGGCTAACTGAATTCGGGCGCGAGGTCGTAGCTGAGCTTGCGCAACGACCTGTTGTCATCGATCTCGCTCACTCAAGCCCACAAGTGGCGCGAGATGTGTTGGATATGACTGATGTTCCGCTGATCGTAAGTCATGGCGGGTTGCATGGTTTCTGCCCAGTCAAACGCAACTATCCGGATGATCTGATGCAGGAAATTGCAGCAACCGGCGGTGTTATCGGCATGGGATACTGGGCGGATGTGACATGCGGAGATATTGCCCCGGCTGGAATTGCAAAGATGATCAAAGCAGCCATCGAAACGGTTGGGGAAGATCACGTTTCACTCGGATCAGATTACGACGGGTCGGTCGAGACCGCGTTTGATACTTCTGAACTTGCTGCCCTGACTTCAGCCCTGCTGGACGAAGGCCTGACTGAAGATCAGGTTCGCAAAGTCATGGGGGCAAACATGGTTCGGGTCTTTCGCCAGCAGCTCAACTGAACCCAACTTCCCCGTTACATATGCGCATAAGAAAACCGGCCTGAAACATCAGGCCGGTTTCTCAATTTGGGAGATATCTCAGACAGTGCCGAGCATACCTTTTTCACGTGCAAGTTCGCGCATCTTTTTCTGAAGCTTTTCAAAAGCACGAACTTCGATCTGGCGAATCCGCTCGCGACTGACGTTGTACTGGTTGCTCAGCTCTTCCAGTGTGACAGGCTGATCCATCAGACGACGCTGAGTCAGAATGTCCTTTTCGCGGTCGTTCAGCACATCCAGCGCTGCAGTCAGCAACTCGCGACGTGCATCCAGTTCATCGCGCTTCTCGTAGTCACCAGCCTGATCGGCATCTTCATCTTCAAGCCAATCCTGCCACTGCATGGTGCCTTCGCCTTCGGACCCTACAGTCGCGTTCAGCGAAGCATCCCCACCGGACATACGGCGGTTCATGCTGATGACTTCATCCTCGGTCACGCCCAGATCATTCGCGATCTGCTTGACGTTCTCAGGACGCAGGTCACCCTCTTCCAAGGCACCGATGCGAGCCTTGGCTTTGCGCAGGTTGAAGAACAGCTTCTTCTGCGCCGACGTGGTGCCAAGTTTGACCAATGACCACGACCGCAGGATGTATTCCTGAATCGAGGCGCGAATCCACCACATTGCGTAGGTTGCCAGACGGAAACCCTTTTCCGGATCAAACCGTTTCACGGCCTGCATCAGGCCAACGTTGGCCTCGGAAATCACCTCGGCCTGTGGCAGGCCATAGCCGCGATAGCCCATAGCGATCTTGGCCGCCAGTCGCAGGTGCGACGTGACCATTTTATGCGCGGATTCAGTGTCTTGCTCTTCGACCCAGCGCTTGGCCAGCATGTATTCTTCTTCCGGCTCCAGCAGGGGAAACTTGCGAATTTCCTGCATATAGCGGTTCAGGCCGCCCTCAGGCGTCGGCGCGGGGAGATTTGCGTAATTTGCCATGTTTCATGTCCCTCCGACAAATGTTTATAGCTTTAACATAGGATATGGGTGTCATACCCGGTCCGTTCAAGAGGTGCTGCTTAACAGTCTGAAATTAAGCTTTGGTAAAGGAAAGATAAGAAACTCTTACTCACGTCTGTTTGCGAATTATGACAGTGGTTCGCGCAGCTGAGCAATCAGATTTTCCATATCCGCAGGAAGTTCGGCCTCAAATCGCAAAACCTCGCCGGTTACCGGATGCTCAAAGCCCAAAACGGCTGCATGCAAGGCCTGACGAGGGAATCCGCGCACAGCCTCAGCAGTAGCGGCACTGAAGGCACGGGCAGCCAACTTTCGCTTACCGCCATAGACGGGATCACCAACCAATCCATGACCGGCATGGGCCATGTGCACGCGTATTTGATGGGTGCGACCGGTCTCAAGCCAGCATTCGATCAGCGATATGGTACCTGGAGCACCAAATGTCTCGACCACGCGCGCTCGTGTGACGGCATGGCGGCCACCATGGAACAATACCGCCTGTTTTTGTCTGTCGGTCTTGTGCCGCGCTAGCTGAGTGGTCAGACGCATGATGTTTCCGGGCTCGAAACTGACGCCCTTTACACCGCGCAAGCGAGGGTCATTGGCATCCGGCACACCATAACAAATGGCGCGATAATAGCGCTCAGCAGTGTGTGCCTCAAACTGAGCCGCCAGACCCTGATGGGCCGCGTCAGATTTGGCAACCACCAGCAACCCGCTGGTGTCTTTATCGATACGATGCACAATACCGGGCCGCTTTACGCCGCCCACACCGGAAAGATCCTCACCGCAATGATGCAGCAGTGCATTTACAAGTGTACCATTTGGTGAACCGGGCGCAGGATGCACCACCATACCAGCCGGTTTGTTGACG
This sequence comes from Ruegeria arenilitoris, assembly GCF_013030265.1. Lineage (GTDB taxonomy): Bacteria > Pseudomonadota > Alphaproteobacteria > Rhodobacterales > Rhodobacteraceae > Ruegeria > Ruegeria arenilitoris_E. Next base: position 143,592 of record NZ_WPZQ01000004.1, on the reverse strand, counting down.
ACGATCAGGTCCGCGTCTTCGAACACGATGTCCAAAGGAATGTTCTCGGGGCCGATATGGCTATCTTCTGCCTCGGCTACCGTGATTACCACCAAAGCCCCTTCGGCAATCTTGGCTTTGGGATCGCGGATCTCTGATCCGTCGATAAAAACCGCACCATCTTCGATCAAGCGAACCAACCGCGTCCTGGACAGGCTTTCCTCGGCTGGCACATCCCGCGAAAGCGCCTTATCAAGGCGGGGCGGCGGAGCGGCCGCGATCTGAAATTCTATCTGGCGAGTGCCCATGACTGTCCCTTCCGATCCCCAAGAACCGCAGGAAACGCCTCAGCTTCGCCTGCTGAGACGCATGGTCATGTTATTGACCGCGGTGATGATTGGCGGCGTTCTAGTGACATTTGCCTTGATTGTCATCCGCCTATCGGACCGGACACCCGCCCTGCCCGATCAGATCGAATTGCCGGATGGGGCCAAGGCGCAGGCACTGACCATTGGCAACAACTGGTACGCGGTCGTGACAGATGACAACCGCATTCTCATATTTGACAAAACGACAGGTCGTCAGAGACAGGAAATCACGATCGAATAAAGCGATGTACCAAGGCCGATTGTTTCAGTTTTTCAAAGCCAATTTCTGAAGCCGGCTGAAACGCCTCACACGCCGCGGGTTGAATAGCTTCGACACCTCCCCAGACAGTGGCCAAATCTCAGGCCAAACGGATGCAGGTCAGTATCATAAGTGACCGCGCGCCCGTGCGATCCTTTCGCACGCCGATAAATACACCTCAATCTGATGTTACAGATGGTTCTCGTTCACAGCATTGTTCTGGTTCGGTAACTGCACCCGCCTCCTGCTCAAAAAGTCAGAGTTTACTGCCGTATTTTTTGCGAGCGCTCCGTCGACCTCGACACGACGATTTTCAGATCGTCCAGCTTTTCAAAGAGCTTTCAGAACCTTCAAACAAATCTACGCTGAAAGCGGCGAGAACAGAACTGATCGGAAAGTAGTTCAATGCAGGTTGATGCAAGTCGCCATGTGTTCATGACGCAGAATGACCAATACTGTGGCTTCACGCGCTACCGCCGTACCGGCACATCATCATTTCGACACTGCTGTCTATTGTCGCCTTCATCTCGGAATGGCTCAGAACTGATCCGCTGAAGACCATGGGCCAGAAAGCCTTGGCCTTGATAAGACCAATGAGTTCCTTCCCGGCCTGCTCCGGATCATCGATACTCAGTTGGCCGTCTTCGGCCGCATCTTTCAGCATCGAAATGAAGATGGAAGTTTTGTCCAGCTTGCCTTGTGCAGCTGCCGCCAGTTCAGGATTGCGCATGGTTTCGCTGATAATCATACGCGACATGGCCATCACGTCCGGAGACATCAAAACACGCCCTTCGGCCCAGGCCAGCTCGGTCAGTTGCTCGCGAACATCACGCCCTTTCTGATAGCGAATCTCCAGTACTTCCGAAAAACGATTAGAAAGCTCGATCACGATCGATCGAAACAGGTTTTCCTTGCTTTCAAAGTACTTATACAACGTGCGCTTCGACACTTCGGCCCGTGCCGAAATGCGATCCATACTGGCTGCGACGAACCCCTTTTCCTGGAACTCTGCCACAGCCGCTTCGATGATCTGCGCGTGTTTCGACGCATTCGGAGCGTTGCATTCGTTCATGATCTCCACCTATAGACGCAATTCTCTTCGCTGGTCAAACCATGTGGTAAACTTATCAGTTTACAAACCTATATTCCGGGCTATTGTAAACGCGCCAGTTTACCGATTCAGGAAACCAGCGCGAACAGGAGAGTCCCCTCATGGCTTTGACTTTGAAACTGAATGGCGAGACCCACACGGTTGACGCCGAACCCGGCACGCCCCTGCTTTGGGTGATCCGGGATGAGCTTAAGCTGACCGGAACAAAATTTGGCTGCGGCGTAGCTTCGTGCGGCGCCTGCACCGTTCATATGGATGGCGAACCCATCAGATCCTGCCAGACCTACATCGAAGATGTCGAAGATGCCGAAATCACGACCATTGAGGCCGTGGGCGAAGACAAGATCGGCGCTGCCGTTCAGCAGGCGTGGGTCGAACTGGACGTCGTCCAGTGTGGCTACTGCCAGTCTGGTCAGGTGATGTCAGCCGTTGGTCTCTTGTCCGAAAACCCGAAGCCATCGGCTGAGGAAATCGACGAGTATATGTCTGGCAACGCCTGCCGTTGTGCCACCTATCAACGTATCCGCGCCGGCATTCAGCGCGCATCAGATATTCTGGAGGCCTGATCAATGACCATCAACACATCTCGCCGCGGTTTCCTGAAAGGCGCAGCTGCAGCGGGGGCTGTCCTGCTGATCGGTGCGCGCACTGACGGGGCATTGGCCGCCGCCTCTTCTGAGACTGCACAGCTAAACCCATTCGTGAAAATCGATGCTGATGGCACTGTGACAGCCATCGTAAAGCACTTTGAAAAGGGTCAGGGACCGGCAACCGGCCTGCCTACACTGATCGCCGAAGAAATCGGCCTGCGTATGGACCAGATCGAATACGAATTCGCTCCGTCCAACCCCGAGGTCTACAATAACCTGCTATTCGGCCCCTTCCAGGGCACCGGCGGTTCAACCGCAATGGCAAATTCGTGGTTGCAATATCGCCAGGCGGGCGCTGCAGCGCGTGAAATGCTGATCGCTGCCGCTGCTGCCGATTGGGGCGTCGATGCATCCGGCATCACAATCGAGGAAGGCATCATCAAGGCAGGAGACAAGTCAGCCCCGATTGGTGACTTCGTTGCTTCGGCAGCTCAGTTGGAGCCACCGGTCGAACCTCGTCTGAAGGCCCCGGCAGAATTCAAACTGATCGGGAACGAAGCTGTGCGCCGCAAGGATTCAGCAATCAAAGGTAACGGTCAGGCGATGTATGCCATGGATGTTCATCTGCCAAATCAGATGGTCGCCATGATCAAACGTCCGGAATCGCGCGGTGGTCTTGTCACCGGCTTCGACGACAGCGCATCGAAAGATGTTAAAGGCTACATCAGCGCTGCTGTGCTTCCCAATCAGGCCGGTGTCGCCGTCTACGCCGAAAACACCTGGGCCGCCATTCAGGCACGAGACGCGCTGGAAGTAGAGTGGGACCTATCCGCTGCCGAAACGCGCGACTCGGATCAGATTGAGGCCGAGATCATGTCGGCACTGGATGCCGAGCCAACCTACAACGTGAACAAGGCCGATGTAGCATCTGTTGCAGCCGCCATTGATGGCGCGGATACAGTTGTCGAAAAGACCTTCTACTTTCCGCTTCTGGCTCATGCACCGATGGAGCCGCTCAACTGCACGATCGAACAGACTGCAGATGGTAACATCGTACTGCATGACGGCAGCCAGATGCCGACAGGACCTCATATGGCGTATCAGCAGATCTTTGGTCTGCCGCCGGAGAAAATCCAGATCAATACGATGCTGGCTGGCGGATCGTTTGGGCGGCGCGCAACGCCGGATGCGGACTACCAGGTCGAAGCGGCGCTTGCCTTCGTCGTCACCGACCGTTCTCGCCCGGTCAAGCTCGTTTGGACGCGTGAGGACGATATCCGGAGCGGGTACTATCGCCCAGCCTTCGGCCACAAGGTCCGCATCGGCATTGATGAAGGTGGGAATATCGTCGGATGGCAGCATCAGGTTGCCGGACAGTCCATCATGAAAGGAACCGCATTCGAGTCGTTTGCGGTACATGACGGCGTGGATCACAGCTCGATCGAGGGTATCGCGGACAGCCCGTATCAGATCCCCGGAATGGCGTTGGGATTGACCGACACCCCAAAGGCGACTTCGGTCCTGTGGTGGAGATCGGTGGGCCACACACATACAGCTTACGTGATGGAGACCATGATGGATCTGGCAGCAAACGCGGCTGGCCGTGATCCGGTTGAATTCCGTCTGTCCCACTTGACGGATAGCGGTGACGCCGATCAGCAACGCAAAGCTGGTGTCCTGAAACTGGCAGCGGAAAAAGCCGATTGGGGCAACGTTCCCGAAGGGCGATCGCAGGGCATCGCCGTGCATAAGTCGTTTGGTTCTTATGTCGCCGAGGTGGTCGAAGTTTCAGGCGATGCGGAAGAAGGCATTCGCATCGAAAAAGTGACTTGTGCCGTCGATTGCGGAATCGCGGTGAATCCCGATGTCGTGCGTGCCCAGATGGAAGGTGGCATCGGATACGGAATCGGCCATGTCATGCGTGATCAGATCACCCTGACAGGTGGCTCTGTGGATCAGTTCAACTTCCCTGATTACGAGCCTCTGCGGATTGGTGATATTGCTGCAATTGACGTGCATATTATCCCATCAGCCGAAGCTCCTACTGGCGTAGGAGAACCGGGCACTCCACCTTCTGCACCAGCTCTGGCCAATGCCATCGCTAAACTGTCAGGCGTGCAGGTGACCAACCTGCCAATGGCAGAAAACGGCGTCAGTTTCGCCTGATGCATCATCAACCGCGCCGTATCCATGGATGCGGCGCGGTAATTCGTTGCCTGGAAAGATCCGGCAGCACCCACAAATCCCTCTAAAAGCAGAATTGTAGTGATCAAAGCTACTTAGCTTTGTGAGAGCGTTGATGTTTGGGAGATGGTACCGCCTCCCTGGCTTGAACAGGGGACCTCTGGATCCACAATCCAGCGCTCTAACCAACTGAGCTAAGGCGGCACTTGTGAGGGGCGATGTACCCAACGCGCACGGGGAATGCAAGAGGATTAAAGCTGAATTTTCCAGCTTTGTTCGACAAGATCGACACCAAAGGAATGGACTGGTTTGCTCTCCATCAACTGCCAACCATTCGCCCGATATAATGCACAAGCTGCCCGGTGACTTTCATGTGTCCAAAGGGCCATTTCACGGTATCCCGCCTGTCGGGCAAATCTCATGCAGGCCACCAGCAGGCGCCTACCCAGACCCAATCCTCGAGCTTCGGGAACCAAAAGGAACAACCTCAATTTCGCGGTATTCTCGCCAAGTGCGACGCAGAAAATGCTGCCCAGCCGCTCCCCTGCCCGCTCCGCGATCCATCCTTGTTCTCGCTTGGGGTCATGATCTGCAATGAACTCATCCAGAATACGCGCAACAAGCGGACCGAATGTATGGTCAAATCCTTCATCCTGCGCGTAAAGCGTGCCGTGCCTTTCGACCAGCCAAGGCGCATCATCGGGACGAAAAGGTCTGAGTACGATGTCATCCATGTTCCCATCAGACCCCATAGGCCGCTTGATTCTCAACCCGTTGCGCGCTAGCAGGAACGCTCAGTCCCCGGAGGCGAACATGAGCATCAACACCGAACGCGACATCGAAGCAAACCTGCAGATTGGTCCAACCGACCATGGCATGGTGCGCCTGTTCATCGAGGCGGACAATCTTGAAATTCCCATGGATTTCGACCCCGAAGAAGCTGAAGAAATCGCCGAGGAAATTCGTGCGGCTGCTCAGGCAGCGCGGGCCGTTAAAGACTGACCTCTTAGACGCGGGGGTCTCGCAGTGTTTGCAACCTGCGTGCCGCATCTGTTGCAAACTTCTGAATCATTTTCTTTCGGCGCGCCGGGGCCACTTTGGCCTCTGGTCCCATACGGATTATCTCTGCGTCATAGGCATCCGCAATGATCAGACCTGTTTCAGGCGGCAGCAGATCCACCGGAAACTCGGTATCGACGGCCCAAAAGAATCGGTCACACCATTCCAGATAGCCCTGCCATTTGGAATCCGACTGATAATCAGCTCGACCGGATTTACATTCAATCACCCATAGCTCACCTTTGGGACCCAGCCCCATTACGTCCACGCGCAAACCGCGGGCAGGAACAAATTCTTCAATCGAAACATAACCATGGGTCGTCAGGTGCCGTGAAACACCTCGGGCCAGTTTTTGTCCGGGTTGCAGATCTAGCATCATCCGACGAATGTGAACAATTGGTGAACAAAAATCAAGCCCAGACACCCCCTTGACATGATACCATTTAGTATCCCATTAATATGATACCTAATGGTATCTCAATGAGGTTTACCATGAATACACAGACCCAAAACGCGTTCCGCGCTCTTGCGGATCCAACCCGTCGGGACATCGTTCAGATGCTTGCGGTCAAGGATATGACCATCGCGCAACTGACAGATCGTTTCGATATGACCCGTGCCGCTGTCAAAAAGCACCTGACGGTACTGTCGGACGGCGGGCTTATTTCGGTTGAAGCAAGAGGCCGGGAACGCATCAACCGACTTGAACCACAGGGCATGGCCCCTGTTCTGGACTGGCTCAGCTACTTCGACCAGTTCTGGGATGAACGCCTGGCCGATCTCAAGAAAGCTATTGAAGGAACCCAGAAATGACCCAAGCAGTATTGCAGAAATCGATCTTTTTACGCGCCACTCCGGAAACGGTATGGGATTATCTGACAAAGCCCGAGCGGTTGGCCGAGTGGTTTCACAAACCAGAGCGCCCACTTGCGACAGGACAAAAGCTTGAGATGTACGGGACAACCAGCGGCGACCTTCTGATCAGGGGTGAAGTACGCGAGGCGCGACCGCCCGAATATCTGGAATATACTTTCACAGTTAAACCGATGGGCGACGCCGTTAGCACCGTCAAATGGACACTGGAGCCCGTGGCCGGAGGTACGCGCCTAGGATTGGTGCACGAGGGCCTGCCTCAGAGCGCAGAAGCCTTTGGTCTGATCCTGTCGCTGGATAGTGGCTGGGATGAGCATTTCGTCAAAATGCGCACTGCCTTACACGAAACCGTTGATGCGTGACCCCTTGTGCAAACCCGCCGCACACCCTACTTAGGCGCGTGGCGGGTTCTGCCCTTCTCGTGACAGGCAGCATTCCGGTGGCCTTAAGCAATTCCGAGGGAGCTGGCTCTGTTCAGGTCCTGGCCTGATTACCTGGCGCCCACCTGTATATACAGGTCCTCGGGAATCAAAGCCCCACGGTTGACTGGTGGTCCCGCCACATTTTCCTTGAAAATCAGCGCGCTGATTTCGCCTCTTGCTTGACGACAGCTGGTTCAAAGCTGTGCACAACAGGCGATCCACGACGCGGTCCGCCGGGCTTTTCGGCCATGCTCATGATCTTGTAGCCGAACTGAACGCCAGCAAAAACGATCCCGTTCATGAACCAGATCATCGCCAACGCGATCAGGCCGATTTCAGAACTGGTGATCAGGTGACGTAGATTTGCGACGTTCAGGGCCAGTAGCACCCCGACAAACACAGCCGAGATAACAAAACCCCAGGCGACTTGCGTGATGTACAGGCGGATCAGTTTGGGCATGATGAACCTCATTGCGCTATGACATTCAGGTTAGCGCATATCTGGTTCGGGTAAAGGCGTCAGAATGCCTCGGGCTGCGCCTCACGCGCCATGTGATCCAGCACCGCGTTGACGAATTTCGGCTCTTTCCCTTCAGGGAAAAACGCGCGTGCGACGTCGACAAATTCTGTGATGACAACTTTGGGGGGCGTGTCGCTCTGCGTCAACTCGGCCCCGGCTGCCCGGAACAGTGCGCGCAAAGTCGGATCAATCCGGGAAATCGGCCATTTCGCCACCAGCGCTCGGTCGGTCATCTGATCGATTGGCGCCTGATAGTTCACAGCATCATCCACGAGCTTGCGGAAAACGCTGATGTCACCATCCAGCATTTCCTCACCCTCATAGACAGCGCCGAACCGGTGATCCAGAAACTCGTTTACAACCTGCTCGGTCGTTTGCCCGGACTGCTCCATCTGGAACAGGGCCTGCACGGCATAGAGCCGCGCGGCAGACTTCATAAGGCGTTTCTGATTGGCCGGCTTCGGCGCGTCGGTCTGGGTCATGCTGTCGTGGGTCCGTTGCTGTCGCCCGCCACAAGGATGGACTCGGACGGCGGCTTGAATCCGACGCCCTTTTTGGAAGAGCCCCACTTACGGCTGAGCGCGATCAGATGCAAGGCCGCAGCAGCGGCTCCTCCACCTTTATTCATCTTTTCGGGATTTGCGCGGACTTCGGCCTGATCGTCATTTTCGACGGTTAGGATACCATTGCCGATGCACAGCCCCTGAAGGCCCATCAACTGGATCGCATGGCTGGAATCGTTACAGACAGTCTCGTAATGCGTGGTCTCACCGCGAATGACGCAGCCCAGCGCGACATAGCCGTCAAAGTTGCACTGGCGATCAGCCATTGCAATGGCGGTGGGGATTTCCAGCGCACCGGGCACCTCAACGACTTCGCATGTGCCGCCTGCCGCTTCGATCTCGGCCTTGGCACCAGCTACCAGATTGTCCGCAACGGCACGATAGAACGGCGCCACAACGATCAGCAGTTTCACCGGCTTGTCGAATGTCGGTGTCGGCAGCACGCCGTGTTTGTCTTGTTCAGCCACGATCAGTCATCCTTGAGAATTGAGCGGGTCCCCACAATCGACAGCCCAAAGGCATCGAGGCCCAGATATACGGTTTCCGGCGAGTCGGTCAGCAATACGAGTTCCTGAATGCCCATCTTCGACAGAATCTGCGCACCCAGACCGGTTTGTTTGATAGTGCGCGGTCCTTCGTCATCCGCTGCATAAAGCGAGTTGCGCGGCTGGCGGAAAAGGCAAACAACGCCGCGGCCTTCGGCTGCAATCTTTTCCATTGCCCGCGGCAACTCCTGCGGGGATTTCGGCCCGAGCCCCAGAATATCCGGTGCCTCATGCAGCGCATGGGTCCGGGTCAGTACCGGCTCGGGCGTGGTGATGTCGCCCTTGATCATGACCACATGCTCAATGCCGTGTGTCTGATCGGTGAACAGCCGCATCTCCCACTCGCCGCCATATTCCGAGGTGACCATCTCACGCGATGTCTCAACCACGAGATTGTCGTTGCGGGACCGATAGCTGATCAGATCGCTAATCGTGCCGATCTTCATGTCGTGTTCTTTGGCAAAAGCAACCAGATCGGGCAAACGCGCCATGGTGCCGTCAGGCTTCATGATCTCGCAGATCACACCCGAGGGGTTCAGCCCCGCCAGCCGCGAGATATCTACCGCAGCTTCGGTATGTCCGGCCCGAACCAGCACCCCTCCCCGCTTGGCGCGAAGCGGGAAAATATGACCGGGCGTTGCGATTTGAGCCATGGTGTTCTGCTCATTGATGGCGGTCGCAACAGTCAGCGCCCGGTCGGCAGCCGAGATGCCTGTAGACACGCCCTCACGGGCCTCGATGGAAACAGTGAACGCGGTCTCATGGCGGGACGAGTTGTTCACAGCCATCATCGGCAATCCAAGACTGTCAATCCGCTCCGCCGTCATGGGCAGACAGATGAGACCCCGGCCATGGGTAGCCATGAAGTTGATGGCATCCGCATCCGCAAACTCTGCTGCGATGACCAGGTCGCCTTCGTTCTCACGATCCTCATGATCGACCAGGATGTACATCCGGCCTTTGCGTGCCTCTTCGATGATCTCTTCGATCGGGCTGATCGCATCACGCAGCTGGGCCTCGACCGGTCCGGGTGTTTCAAAGCTCATTGGGCAGCCTTTCGCAGAGCATGTGTTGCTGCGCGGGATAGACCAGTACGGCGCCAAACACCAGACCACAGACGCAACGGCGGCATATGATCACTGTTTCCAACCGATGCCGTCGTCACCCGACCAGAGGCATGGGCATCTGAGTAGCACCCACCGGACAAGCCGAGTGCCCCACAAACGGAACAGTCCCGGCAAATAGCAACCGCGTGCTGAACGATCTCTCAACCCAGAATTGGCGACGCATGAAATACTCTGGGTGCAATAGGAAGTGCCCGCAATACTGTGTTCGAAATGGAAACACAGCGTTCTCGCATGCCCCAGAATAGCCCAACTCTGGCCCTCGCCGGGCCAAAGTATGAACGCACCTTAGGCAGGCGTTCAAACTCGGTCGTCATGTGTGGGCATAATAGATGAATAGTGCTGATGTCTTTAACCAGCCATCTCAGGCAAATGGTCTGTTCTCATCTATCCTGCGGAACAGGTTGTTGCTGATCATTATTGCCCTTCACGTGATTGGAGGCGCAGTCATAAGCCATTACGCAGGCCTGCCGTATTGGACTGTATTGGGTTACAGCCTTATCGAGATCGTGGGACGCCTGATCAAATATGCCATCGTTATTGGGGCCATATTCTTTGTCTTCAGGTTCGTATACGCCGCGATTTGGATCAGACCCGCAAAACCCATTCAATGGATGATGCAGGATACGCGCAAGTACATCGCAAGGAACATAACTCTGGTCGACGGCACCGTGTGTTTTTTATCCATCGGCTTTTTGATTACCAGCTTCACCTGCCTTAAAAACATCATCGTCCTGATAAACCCGTTTTCGTGGGACCCATTCTTTGCTGAACTGGATCGAACCCTGCACGGTGGCTATGACGTTTGGCTGCTGTTGTGGCCGGTGTTCGGGAACACCACTCTGACGACGGTGCTGAATGTCGCCTATCATCTATGGTTCGCGCTGATCTATCTGACCTTGTTTGCCGCCTGTTTTGACAAGCGCGACACGCAGCGCGGAATGACCTATCTAGTGGCCTTTGCTTTGGTGTTCATTGTTGGGGGCAACTTGCTGGCCACAGTCTTTGCATCAGTCGGTCCAGTCTACTACGAGCATTTCGGATTTGGGGACACCTACGCCCAGCAAATGCAAAACCTGTATGATCTTGATCGGATAAGCCCCGTCTGGGCCCTGCAGGTTCAGGAAAGGCTATTGGCCGAATTCAGCGGTGGGGGTGTGATAAAGGGCATATCTGCCATGCCCAGCATGCACGTGGCATCCAGCGTGCTCATGGCGCTTTTCGCCTTCCAATATTCTCGCTGGCTGGGCTGGGCATTTACGATTTTCGCCATCATGATCCAGATCGGATCGGTCCACCTAGCGTGGCACTATGCTGTCGATGGCTATCTGGGAGCGATAATCGCGTTGGCGTGCTGGTGGCTCGCCAACGCGTTGACCAAAAGGTATTATTCTGCGCCTGCGTTAGCACTTGCAAGCCGCGCGACATAACGCGCCAGAGTGTCAATCTCCAGATTGATCCGATCGCCGACCGCGACATCACCCCAAGTTGTGACCTCTTTGGTGTGTGGAATAAAGTTGATTCCAAACTCGCGGCCTTCCACGTCGTTCACAGTAAGGGATGTTCCGTTCAACGCCACAGATCCCTTGGGGGCGATAAAGCGGGCCAGATCAGCGGGGGCCTGCAGCACAACCCGTGTACTGTCCCCCTCGTCCTCTACCGACACCACATCAGCTACGCCGTCCACATGGCCTGAAACGATATGCCCCCCAAGTTCGTCGCCAACCTTCAGGGCGCGTTCGAGGTTTACCCGCTTTCCAACCTGCCACTTGTCGAGATTGGTTTTTGAAACCGTTTCAGCACTGATCTGCACGTCATACCAGTCATCACCCAGAGCGATGACAGTCAAACAGACGCCATCGCTGGCAATTGACGCGCCGATATCAATCGTTGCCGTGTCATAGTCGGTTCGGATCCGAGCTCGAAGATCGCCCTGCTGTTCCAGCTCGACGATTGTACCGATGTCGGTGACGATCCCTGTAAACATTCTGTTAACCCTCTGAGCCTAGCTTGTTTCTGATATCAACGCCGAGGTAAGGCCATGGCACGTACTGAGCAAGCCCCGGCTTGCCCGGAATGCCGTAAACAGGCATAATTTTATTAATAAACACGAAAATATCAGAGTTCGAGCAGCAGAAATGCCATTTGCACAGATCAATCCGGACAGCCGCGTGTTTCTGTTCTTGCAGGGACCACATGGTCCGTTTTTCAGCAAGCTTGGACGATCGCTGCGCACCACCGGTGCAAAAGTGTTACGTGTCGGATTCAACGCAGGTGACGAGGCATTCTGGTTTGATCGCAATACCTACATCCCATACCGGAACCCACCCGAAGACTGGCCCGCAACGTTGACGGATCTCATCATCGCGAATGACGTGACTGATATTGTTCTATATGGCGACATCCGTCCCATTCACGCTCGCGCTATCGAAATTGCGAAGTCACGGGGCATAACCGTTCACGTTTTCGAAGAAGGGTACCTACGCCCTTGGTGGATAACTTATGAGCGAGGTGGATCGAACGGCAATTCGCGCCTTATGGACCTGAGCGTCGAACAGATGCAGCTCGCTCTTGAACAATCCGACACGCAGACGCCCCCGCCGCCTTCTCATTGGGGAGACATGCGCCAGCACATCTTTTACGGTGCTTTGTACCATGGGTTTGTCATGTTCCTGAATCACAAGTACCGAAGCTTTCGCCCTCATCGCGAACTGCCTGTATCCAAAGAATTCAGATTATATTTCAAACGCCTGGCCCTGATGCCCATTCATCGCTTACAGCGCAGCTGGGCGACTGCTCGTGTCAGGCGAGGCGGTTTTCCCTATCACCTCGTGTTGTTGCAACTGGGGCACGACAGCTCGGTTCAAGCGCATTCGGACTATTCTGGCATGTCTGATTTTATTGAGCAGGTCATTTCCGGGTTCGCTGAAGGTGCCCCGCTTCACCACCATCTGGTCGTCAAAGAACATCCATTGGAAAACCACCGCGAACCGCTGAGAAAACGCGTTCGCGAAATGGCAACTGCGCATGGCATATCGAACCGGGTGCATTATGTGCCAGGTGGCAAGCTCGCCAAACTGCTTGATGACGCAAGTTCAGCAGTCACTGTCAACTCGACCGCCGGGCAACAGGTGTTGTGGCGTGGCATTCCGTTACGCATCTTTGGCCGGTCCGTTTATGACAAGCCCGAGTTTGTATCTCAGCAGTCAGTTGCAGAGTTTTTTGCGACCCCCTCAGCTCCTTACAGCGATGCATACAAACGTTATCGACAGTTTCTTTTGGAAACCAGCCAGGTGCCGGGTGGGTTCTACTCCCGGCGCGGTCGGCGCCAGTTGCTGCGTCGCGCCACAGATATGATGCTGCGTGCAAACGACCCATATCAATCCATGATGAACGATACAGCGGCCATGACGCCACAGTTGAAAATCGTTGAGTGATATTGGCAACCTGTCGCTGGATGTTGTGGGCTGAAACAGTTAGCCTGCCCAAAACAAGCAACCAAAGACGTTTGAGGAATATCGGCAGTGCAGCGCTTTGCAATCCGTTGGGTACGGGGAGTATCCTTTGTCGCCGTATGCGGCTTGCTGGCGGCGTGCCAGCTTCCAAAGTCCGGTCCAAACAAGAATGAAATTCTGGCGGGCTCCACTGCAAATGGCGGAAATGCATTTGTTGTCGAAGTGGATGACAGGGTCGCGAAAGCAACATCTGCAATCCCGCAATTTGGTTTTTCTTCCACATTTACAAGCGCGCAAAGTCTTACCGCAGATACAGTTCGTCCCGGTGACGTGTTAGGGCTTTCAATCTGGGAAAACGTCGACGACGGTTTGCTGACCAGCGATCTGGGCGGGGCAACCATCCTCGATCAGGTTCAGGTGGACAGCGATGGGTACATTTTTGTCCCCTACGCAGGCCGTCTCCGTGCAGCGGGCAACACGCCCGAGCAGCTGCGTGCCCTGATTTCCAGCAAACTTGATGAACAAACACCCGATCCGCAGGTTCAGGTGCGCCGCATTGCAGGCGACGGATCAACGGTATCTTTGTCGGGAACAATCGGTGCGCCCGGCATCTACCCGATCGAGCGCCCGAGCCGCACTTTGTCGGGCATGTTAGCTCAGGCAGGCGGTGTGGCAGTCGCCTCAGACATTGCCTTGGTCACCGTGATCCGCGGCAATCAACGCGGTACCATCTGGTACAATGACCTGTTCCGAAACCCCAAGAGCGACATCGCCTTACGCGGCGGTGATCGTATTCTTGTTGAACAGGATACCCGTTCGTACATTGCCTTGGGTGCGACCGGCGGTCAGTCCCGCGTTGCCTTTGAAAGTCAGGATTTGTCCGCGCTGGAAGCTCTGGCACAGGTCGGCGGTCTGCAATCGTTGTCTTCTGACCCAACCGGTATCTTTGTCTTGCGAGACGAACGTCAGGATATCGCACGAAAAGTTATGGGACGACCCGACCTGCAGGGAGAGCAACGCATGATCTACCTGCTGAATCTTACAGCACCCAACGGGCTTTTTGTTGCACGCGACTTCGTTATTCGCGACGACGACACCATCTATGTAACCGAAGCGCCTTATGCACAGTGGACCAAGTCCATCTCGCTCATTGCAGGTGGGTTGACGCCGCTGGCGAACGTAAAAACGCTGACAGGTAATTGATGGATGCACCCAGAGTTGGAACAGTCGACCGGGAGTGAACGCTCTCGGTTGTTTGTTTATAATGGCGGCTTTCTGAGGCAGCGCCGGGTTCGCCGAATCCTGGCACTGGCAGGATACGATGTTCGGCTGGGCCTGCCAAAAGACGGCGATATCGTAGGTGTTTGGGGCAACAGCCCTACCGCGTATCGCGGATTGAATGTCGCGCAAAAGTACGCAAGCCCAATTCTCCGTGTTGAGGATGCCTTTCTGAGGTCACTGCATCCAGGGCGAGACGGAGAAGCACCACTTGGTTTGCTGCTTGACCGAAAAGGCGTGCACTTTGATCCAACCAGCCCGTCTGATCTCGAAAACCTGTTGTCAAAACACCCGCTTGATGACACGGCCCTGCTTAATCGTGCACGTGAGGCGATGGAGAGAATAGGTGAGCTTCATCTTAGCAAGTATTCAGCCTTTGACCTGAACCTCGCCCCCCCTGCCCCGGGTTATGTTCTGGTTGTGGACCAGACGCAGGGCGATGCAGCTGTCACCGCGAGCGGAGGTGATTACGCGAAGTTTCGCGAAATGCTGGTCATCGCGCAGGAGGAAAACCCCGGCGCGCGCGTGATCATCAAATCACACCCGGAAACACTTGCTGGACATCGCGCGGGGTATTTCTCGGATCAGGATCTGTCTGATCGCGTGTCGCTGTTACGCGATGCAATTAGTCCATGGTCACTGCTGGAAGGTGCTGTTGGGGTTTACACCCTTTCTTCTCAACTCGGTTTCGAAGCAATACTGGCCGGTCATAAGCCCCGCGTTTTCGGACAGCCGTTTTACGCCGGTTGGGAACTGACACAGGATCAGGATACTTTACCGAACCGCCGACGCGCTCTGACTCGAGCGCAGCTATTTGCGGCGGCCATGATTTTGTACCCGACCTGGTACGATCCCTATCGGGACCAGCTTTGCGAAATCGAAACCGTATTGAACACACTGGAGGCGCAAACAGGTGCCTGGCGGCAAGACCACAAGGGCTGGACCGCGTCCGGAATGAGACTGTGGAAGCGTAAACACCTCCAGAAGATGTTTGGACGGTACCGCAAGCTTCGCTTTACCAGCGGTCCAACTAGATCTTCCGAAAAGCCGCATATGGTTTGGGCCAGTCAGGATCGTGATGCGGAAGATACCGTTCGCATCGAAGATGGCTTTCTGCGATCTCGCGGTCTGGGTGCCAGTCTTGTACCTCCCCTGTCTCTGGTCACAGATGACCTCGGCATCTACTACGATCCAACCCGGCCCAGCCGGCTTGAAGAATTGATATCCGCCCGGGAAACACTTCGCCCGGATCAGGAACAGCGCGCTGAGCGCCTTGTCGCCCGCCTGACATCATTGGGCTTAAGCAAATACAACATCGGCAGTTCAGTTCCGTCATTGCCCGAAGGGCATCGCATTCTTGTGGTAGGCCAAGTGGAGGATGACGCATCCATTCTGCTGGGCACCAATACAGTACGCACAAATTTAGATCTACTGCGCACTGTGCGCGAAGCGAACCCTGATGCGGTCCTGATCTACAAACCCCATCCCGACGTCGAAGCTGGCCTGCGCGACGGAAAAGTCGAAGCTCATGAATGGGCGGATGTCATCGCGACCGATGTCGACCCGGCGGTATTGTTGCCCGAGGTTCACGAAGTGTGGACCATGACCTCGCTGTTGGGGTTCGAAGCGTTACTGCGCGGCATCAAGGTGACAACCTTGGGCGCACCATTCTACGCTGGCTGGGGTCTTACAACTGATCTTGGATCTGTTCCCGCCCGACGAGGTGCTCGCCCCTCTTTAATGGGGTTGGTTCATGCATCCCTGATCGACTATCCGCGTTACTATGATCCCGTTACCCGTCAACCGTGCCCCGTCGAAGTGGCTGTGGATCGTCTTGCAGAAAGAAATTCGCCTCAGGCAGGTCCACTGAACCGACTTCTATCTAAGCTGCAGGGTGCATTGGCCACACACGCGCATATCTGGCGTTAGTTGGGTGTTCAGCGCGATGCGCGCCGCCAGCGATGCAGGATATCGCCACCGATCGCCTGCGTTTCAATCAACTCAAAGCGAGGGGCGCTTTCAAGCGTCTCCAGACCGAGTGATCCGACCGCAGGCAGACCCTCTGCACCGATGGTCAAACCAGCGCTGAACCCGACCAACTCATCGACAAGGTCATCAGCCAGTAGGGACGCGGCCAAAGCGGCTCCGCCCTCGCAGAACAACCGGGTCAACCCGGCTTGCCCGAGCTGTTGCAAGAGATCAGAGGCATCTATGTGATGATCACTCAGAGCACAGGGTATCAGACGTGCGCCCAGCCCTTCCCATGCACGTGCGCGTTCGGCATCGGGTGCCGGCCCATGGCATAACCAGACCGGAGTTTCCTTGGCTGTGCGAGCGAGTTGCCCCATCAAAGGCAGATCCAGATGCCGTGAGACCACGACCCGCACGGGTTGCTGAGACACGCCGAGATCGCGCACCGTCAGCGACGGATCGTCTGCGCGAGCAGTCCCCGCACCAACCATCACAGCATCATGTCGCGCACGCATCGCATGCACGGCACGCCTGGCCTGAGGTCCGGTGATCCATTGGCTATGACCAGTGGAGGTAGCGATCCTGCCGTCAAAGCTGCTTGCCAGTTTTAGCGTAACGAACGGACGCCCCTGTTCGGTTTTGAGGAAAAAGCCTGCAAGATCCCATGCGGCTTGCTCCATCAAGACGCCCGTTGTGACCTCGATGCCAGCATCGCGTAGCATCGTAAAGCCCTGCCCGGCTACACGCGGATCACTGTCTTCGATGGCAGAGACAACACGCGCCACCCCAGCATCAATCAGGGCCTGCGCACAGGGAGGTGTCTGTCCATGATGCGAGCAGGGCTCGAGTGAGACGTAGGCGGTTGCACCACGCGCAGCTTCGCCCGCCTGTGCCAAGGCCTCGGTCTCGGCATGTGGACGACCACCTGGCTGCGTCCAACCGCGTCCGATAATCCGACCATCACGAACGAGTACGCACCCGACGGACGGATTGGGCCAACACGTGCCTTGCCCGCGCCGCCCTAATGAAAGGGCCAACGCCATATATCGCTTATCAGTTTCGCTCACTCGTCCGTCGAAGGCTGCGGCGGGCGCAGTTCGTGGACAAACTCCTCGAAGTCATCGGCCGCCTGGAAATTCTTGTAGACACTCGCAAAGCGAACATAGGCTACGGTATCGATCCGCGCCAGCGCCTCCATGACGATTTCACCGATTTTGTTGGATGGAATATCCGTATCGCCCATGCTTTCAAGACGGCGCACGATACCCGAGATCATCTGATCAATCCGGTCCGGCTCAACCGGGCGTTTCTGCATGGAAATTCGGATTGATCGTTCCAGCTTGTCGCGATCAAAATCTTCGCGCTTACCGTTTGTTTTTATCACAACCAGATCGCGCAGTTGAACACGTTCATAGGTCGTGAAGCGGCCTCCGCAAGCGGGGCAGAACCGGCGCCTGCGGATCGCGACGTGATCCTCTGCCGGGCGTGAATCCTTGACCTGAGTATCGATATTTCCGCAAAACGGGCAGCGCATCCGCCGTCTCCTCGTCCCTTGTTCCGCCTCTTTTTGTAAGCACTACGGCTGACTTATCCACAACTATAGGCGACCCGCTAGGATTTGGGTAGTCGGAATTTTTCAACGCAAGATAAAGGGGTCAGGCGAAGTGCGCAGCCACCTTACGCGCATGAGGTGCGCTGCGGTGTTCAAACAGATAGATGCCTTGCCATGTGCCCAATACCGGCTGCCCTTTGACAACAGGAATCGACAACGAAACCGGCATCATTGCCGCTTTGATATGGGCGGGCATATCATCAGGACCTTCATAGGTGTGCCGCAGATAAGACATTGAAGGATGATCCGAAGGCGGGACCAGACGCTCAAAAAATGTCTGCAAGTCCGTCTGAACCTCAGGGTCAGCGTTTTCCTGTATCAGCAATGAACACGAAGTATGGCGGACGAACAGCGTCAACAGCCCGTCCCCACCGACCGAGTTCAGCCAAGCACGAATTTCCGCAGTAAACTCATAGAGTCTTGAACCGCGCGTTTGAACAATGAACTCGGTCTGCATTTCAGCCTTTTACCGATGATTTATCTGTCTATGAAGGGCCGGAGATTGCAACGCCCGTTTGCCCCTTGTACCGACATGCTGTCACCGGGTTGAAAACCGGCAGAGACGAAACTGCCCTGTTGCGGCGCGCCACCAGTTGGGGCCTTAAGCGTAAACTGTACAGCCGTGCGGCGGCCGGTGGTAACACTGGGACCGTAACCTCTCAGTACGTATATTCTCTGCTGCCATCCAGCACCCAGAGTTCGCCGTGCAAAATCAGCGGCAGCACACCAATAGCCATCCACATCTCTTCGAGTTCTTGGAATAACTTCAAAATCGGTGCTGTTGATCGCTTCTGTCCGATAACCGTTCGGGGCTGCACTTACCTCGATAGCTGCGCTCAGCGCCACCGCTGTGAGAACTGAAACTCTAACAATCTGTTTCATCATTAACATCTTTCCTATGTTGACCTGAAACAAAGACTAGTATGTCGCAATTATCAGGACAGTGAAGTTCACAATCATTTCAAACGTCGACCAGTTCCGCGTGAACCGGAGACAACCATCCCTGATATCTTATCAGCATGCCCAATCCGGGCACATCGGCTGAAACATCAAACCGAAATCGTCCCTCATCATCTTGCCATTCAACAGTATTGGAGCGCGGCAGAAGAAATCGCGGACACGGCACCCCAAGAACGTGAAGACGAAGAATTTCTATACTTAATTTCTCACCAAGCATGACGGGCTTCAACCAGATAGACAAAGCCCCGATGCGCTCACGCACACAGTCAAGACTTGGGTCATAGGTCAGCTGAGATCGGGTTAAATGCGTGCCGAACTTCCGCTCCCAGATCCAGTTCTTCTCCTGACTTACAACCTCGAGTGAGACTGGCGCGTCCTCTGATGCTGCCGGGAAACCGCCAAGTCTGAGCAATAGTGAGATCACCCCCCTCTCACCACGTTCAATCCGGCAACGCCCAACATAAGCGCCCGACCCACTATGCAAATGTCTGACAGCAGGTGGAACAGGTTCGCCTGATGCAAGAGACACTAGAAACGGATCATGCATTCTTCAGAACCCTTGCGGCAAAAATCGGGACCTGATCGCCTCATCGGGCACCATACAGGTGTCGTATCGACCGAAGAACTCATAACGATTTCGGGCAATTAAGTTGTACAATGGATCTTTGAGAATTGACGGCAAGAAGCGACAAATAGAAAGCACCGGCCAAGGGCCCGGCAGAACCCTCATGGCAGCGGCAAATGCATCCAGCTTTTGATAAACAACGCCCCTCACGATCACGAGGTTGGTTTCGAAATCATCCATTGGCAAGCCCAGCTCTGAATAGAGTTTCTGTCCCACCGGGGATTGCGCCGTGGCAAAGCTAAACCGTCGGTTCCGGTCATGATTCAGCATGAAGCGGAAAAAGCGCGAGCACAAAACGCATTCGCCATCGAATACGATGAGGTCGTCTTCATAACCCGTTATGTCAGATGAACTTTCCGGCAATCCTGATCTCTGCTGCACTACACACTCAGTCAAAACTGCCACGCCGGTCTGCACCCGGCAATGCGACATGTAGGGCTGCCAAGGCATTGTTTTTTTCAGAGTGGAGACGTGTCGGGGAGCTTCGGACCGGTGATGTCCGGAGCTCAGCCTAATCCCCAAAAGGCACCGACCCGACACATCCTTTCATTTAGGAACCTGCCCGTGGATTCTCTTTCTCGAAACTGACAATGATTTGTGAGTATCGGTCAAAATGGCGCAGACATATGACTAACGGGGCTGACGCTCTGCGGTTCAGAAGTAGAAAAAACTACCTCCAACAAAGCCATGTGTCCAAAATTCTCAAACTTGCTAATATGATATCTGGTTAAACGGGGTTCAGACTTCACGATGGATGTCGATGTTTCCAGAATCCATATGCTGATCAAGGCGCTGAATGAGCAGACGCAGGATCAGCCGCTCGTTAGTCAGGTCATGAAAAACAGTGGCCTGAAAGAGGAAGACATTGCCCCACCCGCAACTGTCTACAGCGCCCATGGCGAAGCATTGTTTGTCCGATACGCATGCGATGCATTGGATGACATTACATTTGGCGCCAGGTCTGGTTTGTTGGTTTCTTCCTCCTCCAGCCTGACGGCCTATATCAGCAAATACTCACGCGATCTTCGCCAGGCCATGGAGAATGCAGGCCGGTTTCACAAGTTCATTGATCCGGCCATTGTTTTCAGCCTGCGTATTTCAGGGAACTTCGCATCGCTGGAGGCTGACTGGAAAGACCCGAGCTTTGCCCGGTATCATCGGAGAACTGAATTTCTGATGTTTGCTGCGCTGGCGCGCATGCGCACGCTCACACAATCTAAAATCTACCCGATTGAGATTCGCTTTCAGCACGAGATCGGACATCACGAAGCGATTTACCAAAAGATCGACGGCTTCCCGGTGGTGTTTGGTGCGGAGAAAATGGAAATTGTTTTACCGCTCTCTGCCCTCGACATTGGTATTCCCACATATGACCCCAGCTTGCGCGCGCATCTGTTGGACTACGGGGAACGCCTGCTTGCCGAAAGCCAATCGACCAAGAACATGGTACGTGCACAAGTCGAGGGTCTGATCACCCGCTCAATGCCGGGTCATGTCATTCCCGCCGAAGAAGCAGCCGCCCGCTTGGGAATGAGCCCGAGAACACTGACACGCCGCCTGCAATCCGAGGGGACCGGCTATCGCGAGGTCGTAGAAGACCTGCGATGCGATCTGGCTCAAACCTTTATCAAAAACGGAATGACCCTGTCCGAGATCTCATACTCGCTTGGATACGCTGATCAGGCAGCGTTTTCGAATGCCTTTAAACGGTGGACTGGACAAGCACCGAGCACATTCAAAAAACGGGTGAGCCACCCCATCAACGTGTCGAAACGGTAACCGGGGGTCATCAGCTAGAATGCCTCGCCCCGGCCAGCCCCATGAGTGGACATGAGAGACATAAAACCGGGACAACTCAATGCCTTGTGAAATCTCGCCAAAGTGATGTCACAGATGGCCACATGTTGGTGTTTGGCCAACAAAAAAGGCGCCTCAAATGAGGCGCCTTTGTTTTTACTGATCCAGGAAAGATCGTAGTTTACGCGACCGGCTGGGGTGCTTCAGCTTGCGGAGCGCCTTCGCCTCGATCTGACGGATACGTTCGCGGGTCACGCTGAACTGTTGACCAACTTCTTCCAGCGTATGGTCGGTGTTCATGCCGATGCCAAAGCGCATCCGCAGAACCCGCTCTTCACGCGGGGTGAGCGAGGCCAGAACCCGTGTCGTCGTTTCCTTGAGGTTTTCCTGAATGGCGCTGTCCAGCGGCAGCACAGCATTCTTGTCCTCGATGAAATCGCCCAGCTGGCTGTCTTCTTCGTCGCCAATTGGCGTTTCGAGCGAGATTGGCTCCTTGGCGATCTTCATCACCTTGCGAACCTTCTCCAGCGGCATCTGCAGCTTTTCGGCCAATTCTTCCGGCGTCGGTTCGCGGCCAATCTCGTGCAGCATCTGACGTCCGGTCCGGACCAACTTGTTGATCGTTTCGATCATGTGAACCGGAATACGGATTGTACGGGCCTGATCCGCGATCGAGCGCGTGATTGCCTGACGAATCCACCAGGTCGCATAGGTTGAGAACTTGTAACCACGGCGGTATTCGAACTTGTCCACCGCCTTCATCAGGCCGATGTTACCTTCCTGAATAAGATCAAGGAATTGCAGGCCACGGTTCGTATACTTTTTGGCGATCGAAATCACCAGGCGCAGGTTGGCCTCGACCATTTCTTTCTTGGCCTGACGCGCCTCTTTCTCACCCTTCTGAACTTGCTGCACGATGCGGCGGAATTCAGGGATATCCAGACCGACATACTGACCGACCTGAGCCATGTCGTTGCGCAGCTCTTCAACTTTGGCGGTCGAGCGTTCGATGAACATCTGCCAGCCCCGGCCCGGCTTTTCAGCCATGTCGGCCAACCAGTTCGGGTCCAGTTCGCGCCCGCGATAGGCGTCGATGAATTCACGACGGTTGATGCGGGCCTGGTCGGCCAGTTTCACCATCGAGCTGTCCAGCGACATGATCCGGCGGTTGATGCCATAAAGCTGGTCAATCAGCGCTTCGATACGGTTGTTGTGGAGATGCAGGCCGTTCACCAGTTCTACGATCTCGGCTCGCAGCTTCTGGTAAGTCGCTTCGTCTTTCTCGCTGAACGAATTGTCTTCATTCAGTGTGGCCGAAATCCGGCTGTCCTGCATTTCAGACAACATTGAGAAGTCGGTCGAGATCCGTTCCAGAGTGGTCAGAACCTGATCTTTCAGTGCGGCTTCCATCGCGGCCAAAGACATGTTGGCCTGTTCGTCATCATCGTCGTCGTCATCGTTGTTCAGCGGGTTGCCATCGGCATCCAACTCAGGACCCGTATCCTTGGCTGGCTTTGCCGCCTGCAC
The DNA here is from genome assembly GCF_013030265.1 of Ruegeria arenilitoris. GTDB lineage: Bacteria > Pseudomonadota > Alphaproteobacteria > Rhodobacterales > Rhodobacteraceae > Ruegeria > Ruegeria arenilitoris_E. The sequence goes on along the minus strand of NZ_WPZQ01000004.1, from coordinate 120,770 downwards.
TGCCGAGGTATCCACGACAGGTTCTTCAACATCGCCGTCTTCGTCCATCTGGTTGCCAAATGTGGCCTCCAGATCGATGACATCACGCAGAAGAATATCTTCGGACAGCAATTCGTCGTGCCAGATGGTGATCGCCTGGAAGGTCAGCGGGCTTTCGCACAGTCCGGCGATCATGGTGTTCCGACCGGCCTCGATCCGCTTGGCGATGGCAATCTCGCCTTCGCGGCTCAGCAGTTCGACCGAGCCCATTTCGCGCAGATACATGCGCACAGGGTCATCGGTGCGATCCAACTTTTCGGTGGCGGCACCAGCAAGTGCAACCTCACGGTTGCTTTCGGTTGTGACGAGTTCGGTCGAGCCTTTATTCTCTTCCTCCTCGGCCTCTTCATCTTCGATGATGTTGATGCCCATCTCGGACAGCATCGACATAACGTCTTCGATCTGTTCCGAGCTGACCTGATCAGGCGGCAGAACCTGATTGAGCTGGTCGTAGGTGATGTAACCTTTCTCGCGGGCCTCGGCGATCATCTTTTTGACCTGGGCCTGGCTCATGTCCAGCGAGATTTCCTGTTCCTGCTCTTCGGATTTGCGATCCTCAGTCGTGTCCTTGGCGGCCATTCAGTGCTCCTGCAGGGATGGGTGATTCGTTTGAACCGAATCATTAGCGCGAAGAAGTGATTCGGCTACCCGTTTACCCGTTTTTCTTTTCCAGTGCCTTACGAAAACACCACTTTACCGGCGTTTCCGTTCAAAATTGATACCCGACATGATCGCCGCAAACGCGTCTTTCTCGTCTCGGTTGATTCGCGCGCCATTGTCAGCGACATCGAAAACCGCCCTGTCTTCGTTCTGGCTACGGCTTGTGCGGTTACGTTCTTCGGCGGCCTGAGCCAACCGGTACGTCAGCGCCTCATCAGCCAGATCGGACAGTTCTTCCGCAGCTTCGGCAATCTCGGCATCCAACCCCCGGAGCGCTTTGATTTTTGCGAGTTCCTCGGCCAGCGTCATCTCGGCCTTTTCAACGTCGCCTGGTTTGAACACACAGGGGATTACTGCCACATGGCGAAGGCTCAGCAGGTTTTCAAGGGCATGCGGGCCCATTGCTGCAATAATGTGGTCTTGCAGGTTGTCCGGATCGTCAATCGCATGCCGCAATATGGCCTCGCGCAGCGCAGCATGATCGGGATCATGGCATTCCATTTCTTCCAGCTGATGTTCAAACTGAACAACTACCTTTGGGTTCAGGATTGCGATGGCCAGAATGGCTGCTTCACGCAGTTGAATGTCCGCATTCTCGGATGAGGCCAAGAATGAGGTCCTTGCCCCTGGCGACGCAGGTTGAGGTTGGGACTTCCAATTTCCGCGCGGCTGCCAGTTTCGGTTTTGCGATTGGCGCTGTGGCCGGAACAGCTGCCAGCGAAGGTCTTTTATCTCTTGTCCGTAGTGATTGCGGATAGAAGGATCGCGGATCAGTTTAATCTTTTCCCTCAGTGACTTGTCGAGAGCGGCCTTGCGTTCAGGACTGTCAAAGACCTTTCCCTCAGTCTCTCGCTGCCACAGCAGCTTGACCATGGGAATCGCACCTTCCAGAACAGTCTGAACGGCCCCTGCCCCCTCTGCCCGCAGCAGATCGTCAGGGTCTTTACCCTCTGGCATCAGCGCAAAGCGCAGCGATTTTCCCGCTTCCAGCAACGGCAACGCCAGATCAACCGCCCGCATCGCCGCGCGCAAACCCGCCGTATCACCATCCAGCGCGATGATCGGCTCGTCCGAAATACGCCAAAGCAGTTGAAGCTGATGCTCGGTAATCGCAGTTCCAAGCGGCGCAACAGACGCACCAAACCCGGCCTCGGCCAGCGCAATCACATCCATATAGCCTTCGGCGACAATCAACGGCTGGCCCTTGCCCGCAGACTGTCGCGCAGGCCCGTGATTATAAAGGCTTCGGCCTTTATCGAACAATTCAGTCTCGGGTGAGTTCAGGTATTTGGCATTGTCGTTGGGGTCCATCGCTCGCCCGCCAAAGGCAATGCACCGCCCGCGCGGATCCCGGATCGGGTACATGATCCGGTTGCGGAACGTATCGTAGGGCTTTTTGCCTTTATTCGAAGGCTTAGCCAGTCCCGCACCAAGGATCAGATCCTCCTCAATGCTCTTGCCGCGCAGGTGATCCCAAAGCCCCTGCCAACCGTCAGGCGCAAATCCGATCTCCCAGCGATCCAGCGCCTTTTCATCCAAACCCCGGCGCGAGAGATAATCCCGCGCCTCTGCCCCTGCCGCTGTTTTGAGCTGCAGGCGGAAGAACTGCGCCGCCTGCTCCATCACATCGGCAAGCTGACTGCGGCGATCTTGCTTTTCCTGCGCTTTTGGATCGCGCGCAGGCATAGGCATACCAGCCTCTCGGGCGAGGATTTCAACCGCTTCGATGAACGAAACGTTTTCGGTCTCTTTCACAAAGCTGATCGCGTCGCCTTTGGCGTGACAGCCAAAGCAATAGTAGAACCCTTTTTGGTCATCGACGTGGAATGAAGCGGTCTTTTCATGGTGGAAAGGACAAGGTGCCCACATATCCCCCTTGCCCTGATTGGACTTGCGGGCATCCCAAGTAACTTTGCGCCCCACGACCTGAGACAGGCTCAGTCGGGTACGTAGTTCATCCAGAAATCCAGGGGGCAGTGACATGTATCAAACCTGACAGAAACAGAAACGCTCGCCAAGGGATTGACGAGCGTTTGTCCACAGCGAATTCGCAAACCTGTGGATTATTGCTGTAAACACAGCTCCAGCCAGGCAGCACCAAGGTCCTTTTTGCGCACATCGCGCATCTTTTGCTCATAGACCCAAGGCGTAATCAACGGAATTGCCGCGTTGTAGTTCTCGGGCCATGTAGGACCAGTTGCGGCGACCGCCTCGGCCACATCGCGTTCCTTGACCTTGTCGAGTCGTGCCTTTTGGACAGCAGCAACAACATCTGCCTGATACTGACAGCTTTGTTCCTTGGTCTCAGCAGCAGCCAGAGGTGTAGCCAGCAATGCAGCGGCAACGGCAATACGCAACATGGGGTTCTCCCGGAATCGTTTCTTTGCCGTAGCTTACCCTCGCGTGGCCACGCCTTCCATCGCCCTTTTCAAATCGTGAACCAATGTCTCAGCCATCGAGCGAAACACCATGATCTGAAACGCATTTTCACCGACACGCGTGATCGATGCCGTCATGTGAAACAACAGGCTGCGCACCGTATGACCGCGTTTGAAATGCCCAGACCTGAGATCAACAGGCACCAATCGCGCTAATACCTGCTCAGCCCGATCACCTTCCAGCCGGACAACCGCCCAGGCATCAGACTGATCCACCACAGCGGCATGTTTCTCAAGCGATGCATCCGGCTCTGGCCCTATCAGCATCGCATGAGAATGCCCGAGCCAGACCGCGCGTGCGCCAGACTTTCCTGTCGCACGATTGGCGGCGGGATATGCCATCCCATGCGCAGCCTTCAACGCATCGGACAGGGCCTTCTTCTGTCCCTTCAATGGCGAAACTGAAGTGATGGCACCGACATCCTCCTCGCTGACAGAAACCGATCCAACGGTCAGAGGCAAAAGACCGGCACAGGCTGTCTTGGCAATCAGCTTATCCACGAACGCGCCCTCCCTCGGGGTCAAAGAACACCGGATTTACCACTTCGCAAAGCGTGGTTACGCCACGCAGGTGATCCACCATTTTCACAACCTCGCCTTCGCGGTCTGGCCCATCCGCCAGAAACGCCAGCCCGATCATGGTTTCCAGCGTCGGAGAGTAACAAACCGATGTTATGTATCCCTGATCGCTGGTCCGCACGGGTTCGGCTTCTTCATTGTAAAGATGTGCCCCGGCCAGCAGTTGCCTGCTTTCTCCGATTGGCTTGAGGCCGACCAGTCGTTCGCGCCCCGCCTCTTCCAGACCCGGTCGCTCTGACATCGTTTTACCGATACAGTCTTTCTTCTGCGAAACCATCCGGCCCATGCCGATATCATAGGCGGTAGTGCGACCATGGATTTCCGCGTGCGTGATAAAACCTTTTTCGATCCGCAAAACGTTCAGGGCTTCCATACCGTACAAACCACCACCCAGCGCCTCGGCCCGTTCAATCAGAATATCGAACAGGCTGGCTCCGTAGCGGGCAGGAACTGCTATTTCATAGGCATGTTCACCCGAGAATGAGATGCGGAACAAACGCCCTTTGACACCCAGCACTTCGACTTGCCCACAAGCCATGAAAGGCCAGCTTTCATCGTCAAGTGTTTGATCCAAAAGGCCACTCAGCAATTCTCGTGATTTCGGTCCGGCAACAGCGAATTGTGCCCACTGCTCTGTGACTGACGTGAAAGACACATCCAGATCTGGGCATAAACCCTGATGCACAAACTCGAGATGTTTCATCACCTCACCCGCCGCAGCGGTTGTCGTTGTCATCAGGTAGTGATTTTCACCCAAACGCGCAGTCGTGCCGTCATCCATCACATAGCCGTCTTCGCGCAGCATCAGGCCATAGCGCACACGCCCGACCTTCAGCGTCGAGAACATGTTGGTATAGACGAAATCCAGAAACTTTCCCGCATCCGGGCCCTGAATATCGATCTTGCCCAGCGTCGAGACATCGCAGACACCGACCGCATCACGCACCTGTTTGACCTCACGATCACAGGATTCCCGCCAAGTGGTTTCGCCCGTTTTGGGGAAGTAGCTCGGCCGATACCACAATCCTGCCTCGATCATCGGAGCATTTCGCGCGACGGAAGCTTTGTGTGAAGTTGTAAAACGCTGAGGCTTGAAGCCCTCGCCTTCTGCACCAGCGCCATAGGCCCCGATAGCAATCGGCGAATATGGCGGCCGGAATGTGGTGGTCCCGGTTTCCGGAATGCCCCGCCCCGTCGCATCCGCCAAAATAGCCAGCGCTGCAACATTCGAGTTCTTACCCTGATCCGTCGCCATACCTTGTGTGGTGTAGCGCTTCATATGCTCTACCGAGCGGAAGTTTTCGGTTGCCGCCTGTTTGACATCTTTGACAGTCACGTCGTTCTGGAAATCCAGCCACGCGCGTCCTTTGCCCGGAACCGCCCAAAGCTGCGTGATCTCGTAAGACGCATCTTCTGCTACAGGCAATGCTATATCCGGTGCTGTCAGTCCAAGCCCTTCCAGCGCTTCACCCGCCGCAGCAATTCCCTCGCGCAAACAGGCCGAAGTCGAGAACGAACCGTTGCAGGCCCCTGCAATCGACATTCCGGGTACTGATCCAGGTGTCGGCACAAACGCTTCGATATCGCGCCGCCACGTGGGTCGTCCATTCATGTGGCAGGTCAGGTGCACCGACGGGTTCCAGCCTCCGGTCATGGCAAGGCAGTCTGTGTGAATACGTTCCTCGCCGCTTGGGCGCCGTACCGTAATGGATTCAAGCCCTTTTCGGCCCGAACTACCACAAACCTGAGCACCGCGCAGAACCTGATAGTCCTTCGACAGCGGAGCGTCATGACGGCTGTCGATCACGGCCGCGACATGAACACCAGCATCCAGCAAATCACGCGCTGTACGGTGAATGTCATCCGTATTACCAAAGATCGTGACATTCCGACCCGCGCTGACTCCCCATCGGTTCAGATAGGCCCGCACCGCGCCAGCGGTCATGATCCCGGGGCGGTCGTTGTCGCGAAAGGCAACCGGGCGCTCCAAAGCGCCAGCCGCCAGTACCGAACGCTTGGCCACAATGCGCCAATAGGTCTCCAACGGTGCGCCGTTCGGTCGACGCTCGGTATGATGCAGCACACGTTCAACGGCGGCAAAAGTGCCCTGATCATAAGCGCCTGCAACCGTCGTCCGTGTCATCAGCCGAACGTTGTCCATCGACTTCAGTTCAGCCAAAACCTCGTCGGCCCAGACATTTCCAGGCTTCCCATCGATTTCATAGGTTTCAGCCAGCAGACGCCCGCCCATCCGGTTGCTTTCATCGGCCAGAATGACGTCAGCGCCAGCGCGCCCGGCGGTAAGTGCTGCCATCAGCCCTGCGGGTCCGGCACCGATAACGAGCAAGTCGCAGAAGGCATAGGCGCTTTCATACTTGTCCGTATTGTCCCGCCCAGACAATGCACCCAGTCCGGCAGCGCGCCGGATCGCGGGTTCATAGACCTTTTCCCAAAAGCTCTTGGGCCACATGAAGGTTTTATAGTAGAACCCCGCCCCCAAGAACGGGGCCGCCAGATCGTTGAGCGACAAAAGATCAAAGTTCAGGCTGGGCCAGCGGTTCTGACTGCGTGCTTCAAGACCAGGATAAATCTCCTGCATCGTGGCGCGCACATTAGGCTCCTGTGTCGGACCACTTCCAACTGTCATAAGCGCATTTGGCTCTTCGCTGCCCGCCGTCAAAACCCCACGCGGGCGATGATATTTGAAAGACCGCCCCATCAGTCGCTGCTCATTTGCAAGCAGAGCTGAGGCAAGCGTGTCGCCCTCAAACCCGGAATAGCTGATACCGTCAAAGACGAAAGGAACAGGCTTTGAACGATCAATCAGACCTTTACCATTGATCCTCATGATTTCGCCTCCGATGCCAGTTCAGTCTTCAGAACCTCATGCGTGACGGTGTCCCGGGTCACGACGATCCATGCCCCACAGCCGCCTTCGTGGTACCAGAGGTCGCGCGTCACACCGGCTGGATTATCACGTAGATAAACGAAGTTATCCCATGCCTCTTCACCCGCGTCAGGCGCCGGACGCTCAAGATCGACCGCTGCGCCGCGATAGTAAAACTCACGCCGGTCCCGTTCTCCGCAATGCGGACAGGTGATCCTCATGACCGCGCCCCTTGCTGTACTTTGTTATGAAACTGCATCTACCCAACCTCAGTGCAGGTTATGCTGAGAGCCTTTGCCCTCTTCATCTATGATCCCACGCCCTGTCCGGAACCGATCCAGTCGAAAGCCGGTTGCATTCTCGTGATACTGCCCCGTGGCGATCAGATGCGCGAAGACGTTGCCCGATCCTGGTACGGCCTTGAAACCACCGTAGTTCCAGCCGCAATTCAGGTAGAGCCCCTCGATATGCGTTGTATCGATAATCGGAGAACCATCAGGCGACATGTCCATGATCCCACCCCACGATCGCAGAACCTTGGCCTTTGAGATCATCGGCAAAAGCGTGACACCGGCCTCCATAACGCTTTCGACGGTCGGCAGATTGCCGCGTGCGGCGTAGGACGCGTAGAAATCAAGATCACCACCGAAGACAAGGCCACCCTTGTCCGACTGGCTGATATAGAAATGCCCCATGCCGAAGGTGACGACGTGATCGATACAGGGCTTCAGCCCTTCGGTCACAAAGGCCTGCAAAACATGGCTTTCGACCGGCAGTCGCATTCCTGCCATCGCGGCCACCTGCCCCGAACGCCCGGCAGCGACCATAGCGACTTTCTTAGCCCGGATCGGACCGCGAGAGGTCTGCACACCTCGAACCACACCGTTTTCGATGTCAATTCCTGTAACCTCGCAGTTCTGAATCAGATCAACACCGCGTTGATCCGCTCCGCGCGCGTATCCCCATGCCACAGCATCGTGACGGGCGGTCCCACCACGCGCGTGATAGAGGCCGCCGTAAATCGGAAAGCGCAAATTGTCGTAATTGAGGTACGGCAGCATTGATTTCAGCTCGTCCCGCCCCAGCAATACTGCGTCGTCGCCCTGACTGATCATCATGTTTCCACGACGTGCGGCCGCGTCCCGCTGGCCGTCGGAATGGAACAGGTTGATGATACCGCGCTGCGAATGCATGACGTTGTAGTTCAGATCTTCTTCCAGCCCTTCCCACAGTTTCAACGAATGTGAATAGAACTCGGAATTTCCCTGAAGGAAGTAGTTGGCGCGCACGATCGTCGTATTTCGACCAACGTTGCCGCCACCGATGTAGCCCTTCTCAAGCACCGCAACATTTGTCAGGCCATGTTCCTTGGCCAGATAATACGCGGTGCTCAGACCGTGACCGCCGCCGCCGATGATGACGATGTCATACTCAGCTTTCGGCTCAGGATCGCGCCAATGCGGCGTCCACCCTTTGTTACCAGTCAAACCCTCTTTGAGGACGCGTAAGCCGGAAAAACGCATTCAGATCTCCCTGCGAGTTCGTCGGCATCAAACCAACTCCCGAAAGCAGTAGCAATGCGGTGAAACGGTTCCGCCTCTGTTTTCGACAAGAACTTGTCTATCGGCGACTAAAAATACGGGCATCACGACTTACGCTTTGCAAGTCAGCATCGAGTGAAAGATATATAAATCTGATAGTTAACCAAATCAGACAGTATTCTCTGCCTGGTGTTGCGCATAGTTCAAGAAAAACGACAATCGGCTCACCAATTCCAAGCCGATTGTCGCTCGTTTTCAGTTACAGACCTTTTGCGCGGTAGCTTTTCGATACGCGGTCAATCGCTACGATATAGGCAGCAGTCCGCAGATCATCGACATCGGCCCGGTCATGCCAAACCTCGCTCATCGACTGATAGGCGATCCGCATGGTGTCATCGAGGCCTGACCGCACCAGTTCAAGCTCATCCGCACCTTTCAGATACTTGGCCTTAAAGTCCGGAGACATAGACCATGCATCGCCGAGGTAGCGATCAAGCCGTTCCAGTTCGCTGACGATCAGTTCATGCCGCGCCTCTTCCTGACGACGCTGCATGCGACCGAACCGAATATGGCTAAGGTTCTTGACCCATTCAAAGTAAGAGACCGTCACACCACCCGCGTTGGCGTACATATCGGGGATAATAACGGTACCTTTCTTGCGAAGGATCTCATCTGCACCCGCCGTCACCGGTCCGTTTGCGGCCTCGATGATCAACGGTGCCTTGATGTTCTCTGCATTGGACAAGTTGATCACACCTTCCAGTGCCGCCGGGATCAGGATGTCACATTCCTGCTCCAGAACTGCGCCACCTTCGGCGGTGTGGGTCGCATCCGGATAGTCTTTTACACCGCCATGCTTGACGATCCACTGGCGTACAGCCTCCACATCAATCCCGTCGGGATTATAGAGTGCCCCATCCCATTCGATGATACCCACGATGCGAGAGCCGTCTTCTTCGCTCAGGAACTTGGCGGCGTGGTAGCCCACATTGCCCAACCCCTGCACGATTACCCGCTTGCCATCCAGTTTCCCGGACATTCCCGCTTTCTTGACGTCCTCGGGGTGACGGAAAAACTCGCGCAAGGCGTATTGAATACCGCGACCGGTTGCTTCCACGCGCCCCGCGATACCGCCAGCATTCAACGGCTTACCGGTAACGCAAGCACGCGAGTTGATGTCCGTGGTGTTCATCCGAGCGTATTGGTCAGCGATCCATGCCATTTCACGCTCACCCGTTCCCATATCAGGAGCAGGCACGTTCTGAGACGGATTGATCAGGTCACGTTTTGCCAGCTCATAGGCGAAACGACGGGTGATCTGCTCCAGTTCATGTTCTTCATACTGACGCGGATCAATACACAATCCACCCTTTGATCCACCAAACGGCGCTTCGACCAACGCGCATTTATACGTCATCAGCGCTGCAAGGGCTTCAACCTCATCCTGATTCACCGCCGTGGCATAGCGAATACCACCCTTTACCGGCTCCATATGTTCGGAATGAACCGATCGATAACCTGTGAAAGTGTGGATTTGCCCGCGCAGGCGAACGCCAAATCGCACGGTATAGGTGGCGTTGCACACCCGGATCTTTTCCTCCAGCCCCGGCGGCAGGTCCATCAGGGACGCAGCCCTGTTAAACATCAGATCAACACTTTCACGAAAGCTGGGTTCATTGATGGGCGTCATAAAATCCTCCGTGCAGGTAAATGACTTACATATTGACGTTTTGTCGCACCCCTAACGGATCACTGCAATCGCCAACTGCACTTTTTTTCATCAAAAAATAAACAACCCGTTTCGCCGCTTACCGGCGAGTCGCTGTGGTTAACAAATAGAAGCGCATTGTCCCTACCGACGAAACAAACCCGCAGAGAGCGCGCGAACTAAAGCCAATTTCCATTCAATAATAGCAACATAGTGTCGAATCCGCCCAAATCTCGCCACGTTCCACATCTAAATTATTAAAGTTGCGAAGGTCTGGTTTCAGCGTGCCGTATCCGTGTGCGTGGCCGCCAAGGGGACTCGTTATGAGAAATTTTGATTGGAAGTCTAGATTCAATAAGCCCAGCCTGAAGAGCGCTCGCCCAAAATGGCTGGAGGCATTCATGGCGTCGGAAAGCGGCGCGATGACCATACTCACACTGTTCCTCATAATGATCGTTTTTGTTGCAGCAGGATTTGCCGTGGATGTCATGCGATATGATCGCGAGCGCGCCAAACTGCAGTATGCCCTGGACCGGGCGGTTCTTGCCGCTGCCGACCTTGATCAGGATTTGTGCCCGAAAGACGTTGTGAAAGACTACCTCAAAAAGGAAGGTCTGGATCAGTATCTGGTGGGAGAACCCATAGTCGAACCGGAGACCTGCGGATCGCAAGCGGTGGTGCTTGAAGGCTATCGCCGTGTCGAAGCGAGCGCGAAGATGGACATCGAAATGCACTTCATGAAGTGGCGCGGTGTTGAAACAATCGCCAGCGTCGCTTCCAGCGTGGCTGAAGAGTCGATCGGCAACGTGGAAATTTCGCTGGTTCTGGACGTCTCGGGCTCGATGCGCGGCACCAAGCTGACCAACCTCAAGAAAGCTGCCAACAATTTTATCGACGAGATGATCAACAAGTCCGAGGACGGCAAATTATCGATCTCGATCGTGCCCTATTCCGAACAGGTTGCGATACCCAGTTACCTGATGGATCTGCTTAAAACTGAAGGTGAAAACGACATCGCCAACTGTATCGACTTTAACAGCGGTGACTTCACAACAACAACTTTTGACAATTTTGACGCCAAAGATCCAAACAGCGGCCAAGTCGTCCGCGTTGGTACGCCAATTCCCAAAACACTTCACTTTACCGATTCAGGAAATGCAGACTATCGGCCCTCTAACGGCGTGGTAACAAGCTACACATGCTTGCCAAACACAGCCACAAGCCATCGTGAAATCACGATTATGCAAAAGGACGCTCAGAAGCTAAAGGATGAGATTGCCTTGCTGCAAGCGGATGGCTGGACATCTATCGATGTAGGTCTGAAATGGGGTCTGACGCTGTTGGACGAGAGCTTCCGTTACCTGACCAATGAAATGTCCAAAGACGGTCATATACCGACAGAGTTCAAAGCGCGCCCTGCACCAAACAAAAGTGCGGATACGCTGAAAGTTGTTGTGCTGATGACTGACGGGGCAAATACCAAGCAGCATTTGGTCCTCCCGCCTTATCATCAGGGTACATCTGACGTCTGGTGGAATGCATCTGACGATATCTATTCCTTCTACGACCGCGATCAAAGCAACTATATTTGGCCTGATGTTGAGATGACGGAATACAACTCCAGCAGGGGTTGGTATTGGGCGAGAGACGAGCGTCAGGATCACGCCTATGGGGAAGGCAATAGGAAGTATATGCAATACCAATGCACATCTTACAGCAACGGTACCTGCTATTCGATGAACCGAAGCCGATCCAGAGAAAAGTCAGAAGGCACCGATGTTGTAGAGCTGTCGTGGCCAGACCTTTGGAAACGTACAACCAAGTATCGTATCTATCAGATGCTCTACGATGCTTACGGCTCAAGCTATGCCTACGACTGGTACTATGCTGCATCGGACGAACTCGATCAGCCGGACAAAGACCCGCGTGTCAGATCGCTGTGTGACAAAGCAAAGGAAGAGAAGGTCATCACTTTCTCAATCGCCTTTGACGCCCCAACAGCGGCTAAAAATCTGCTGAAATACTGCATCAGTGACGACGGCGCATATTACGAGGCATCCAATGAGGATATCGTTGACGTCTTTGCCTCGATCGGTTCGACAATTCAGAACCTGCGGTTGACCCAATGATCCGCCGCGCGACCATATGGCTGCGCCGGTTTCGGCGTCGCGAAGACGGCAGCGCCACGATTGAACTGCTGTTCTGGTTTCCCTTCTTTATCTGGGTAACCTACTCCGGCGTTGATCTGGGTTTGATGTCGTTCCATCACGCAAATCTCGAACGTGCGCTGGACGAAACCATCCGCGAAGTACGGCTGAACAGATTGCCTGCAGGTGAGACCGAATGGAAGCATGACCTGCTCAAAGATATGATCTGTGACCGCGCTCGACTTCTTCCCGATTGCGGCGCAAACCTGTCTCTGGAGATGAAATCACTCGACCCCTTCTCTTCTTTGGCAGCGCAGAATTTGAATCAAACTCCACTTTGCGCGGACACGCCCGAAGAAGTCCGGAAACCTGAGGATCGGGTCTTTGAAGCGGGTGCATCCAACGAGTTGATGATCATTCGTGCATGTATGGAGGTTGCTCCCGTTTGGATCAGTACAATCCTGGGCCAGGGCGTCAGGGAGAATGCCAGCGGTCAATTCGAATTACATTCCACAACGGTATTCGTCCATGAGCCTGCTTAATAGTTCAATCGTCAGAAAACTACGGATCCACCTCAAGCGTTTCAAACGTAGCGAGGATGGACTGATTACGATCGAAGCAGTGTTGATGGTGCCCGTCCTGTTCTGGTCTCTGACCGCATCCTACACGTTCTTCAACAGCTATCACCAAAGTGCGAGAAATCTGAAAGCCGCTTATGCGGTAGCAGATATCATCTCTCGTGAACGTGGCACCATTACGTCCACTTATGTCGAAACGCTGTATTCTTTGATGCAGAATATGGTCGAAGAGCGGTCTGACATGAACATGCGCATCTCATTCCTGCGCTACGACAAACCTGACAAGCGCCACTATGTCTTGTGGTCCTGCGCCCGGGGTGCTGACTTTACCACCAAGTGGGACAACGGCAACATTCATCAGCTCGAAGACCGTCTGCCCACTATGCCGGACAATGGCAAGATGATCGTGGTCGAAACAAGCAACCTCTATCGCCCGCCTTTCAAGCTGCTTGTCACGCGCCCGCCCTACTACATGAACAACTTTGTTTTCACGCACCCGCGTGTGTTCGACAACATCAACGCTGAGAACAACTGCTAAGGGTCATCCCCTTTCGGCGAGTATCGCGGACAGAATCTCTGACATGAATTTGGTTTCGGCGGCGGCGGTCATCCCGCCTACGCCGACCCGATGCCCCAGTCGCCACCAAAGGCCGGGTTCCCATCGGGCACCGGTTGACGTGTTGGTACGGATCAGAAATCCATTGGACGGCTTGAACGCGAAAACCCCGCGATCCACGCTCTCAATATCCTGCACATCTGCAATCTTGTGGCCGGAACCTGTTCTGATTTCCGATTGAGTCAATTCGATCCGGTCTGCGGTTGCAAACCACATGCGATAGGCCAGCCAGAACGCAGCCCCACCGACAACAATCAGGAACAATTGCCACCCCAATGCTGGGGGCGAGGCAAGCGCGACGTACAGAACCAACACCCCAACCGTTGTCAGCATCCCTACCCCAATCCAACGTCTGGGCGCGGATGCCTCAACTGTTGCCAGCACTTCGTCCTGCATAGTCGTCTCCATCTGATTTCCTTGTCGTTTAGCGACTTTCGCAGCCGGACAACAGACCTCGAAATGAAACGAACAAATTTGCACAGATGTAGTGCCCGAGTGCAAATTGACCGCACGATTGCACGAAATACATAGTGCTCGTACAAGCAGGAGGTCGCTATGTCCCTCAGACCAACATTAGAAACACGCAAAGCTGTTCCAACCATGGAGGGTGCAGGCGTCAAACTACACCGAGCCTTTGGATTTCAGGACCCTTCCGAACTGGATCCTTTTCTTTTGTTCGACGATTTCAGGAATGAAAGGCCAGAAGACTATCAGGCAGGTTTCCCCTGGCATCCGCATCGCGGGATCGAGACGATAACTTACGTGCTGTCAGGCACGGTCGAACATAGCGACTCGCTGGGCAATAGCGGTTCTCTGGGCGCAGGTGATATCCAGTGGATGACTGCCGGATCAGGAATCCTGCATCAGGAGATGCCTAGCGGAAACACAAATGGCCAGATGCACGGGTTTCAGCTTTGGGGCAATCTTCCCTCTGCGCAGAAGATGACTGCTCCGCGGTATCAAGATGTTAAAAGCAAAGAAATCCCTGAGGTTACCGATGATGACGGTACTATAGCTCGGATCATCGTTGGGGAATTCTGGGGGCGAACCGGGCCAGTTGATGGGATTGCAGCTGACCCACAATATCTGGACATCTCAATTCCAGCGGGAGTGAAAAAAACTTTCCGCATAGATACTTACCGCCGGGCGTTTGCCTATATTTTTGAAGGGCAAGCTGCGTTTGCCGATGCATCGCAACCAACTGGTATCCTTCTTGAAAAAGAAGTCGCGGGACAAGAAGTCAACATTCGCGATATGTCCGGTGACCGTACTCTGGTCCGGTTTGGAACAGGGGATGAGGTCACGGTTCAGGCCGGGCCTGAAGGTGTTCGATTTCTGCTGATATCTGGTGCCCCGATCAATGAACCGGTGGCATGGCATGGTCCAATAGTCATGAACACTCAATCAGAGCTGGAGCAGGCTTTTCGTGAATTGCGAAATGGAACTTTCATTCAGCCCGCGCACTGAAACCCAAATGCCCGACCGTTTTTGGTCGGGCATTTTCAGGACGTGACTGCTTTACGCACCATATCCCAATAGATCAGCTCAACCTCATCCAACGACAATCTCCCACCCGACCGGTACCATGTCATGACGCCGTTCAGCATGGCGATCACCGCCAGAGTGGCGATTTTGGTATCTGCGATCGAGAACAGGCCTGCTTGCTGGCCCTCTCGCAGAACATTCTCCAGCGAGTTTTCGTAGCTGCGGCGCAGCCCTTCGATCTCGGTAAAGTTCTCGGGCGAGAGATTCCGCAGCTCCATATAAGCGATGAAAACCTCATCAGGCCGTTCAAGATGGAACCGGATATGAAAACCCACGAACTGACGCAAAGCGCCAAGGGCATCTGGTTGTGTCTCCAGATCGTTGTAAGCCGCAAGCAGGTCCTGCATATGCTGCTGCATCAGGCGGAAGAGCAGGCTCTGCTTGTCTGGCGTGTAGTTGTACAACGCCCCCGCCTGTACACCGACTTCACCAGCGATCTGACGCATGGAAACCGCAGCATAGCCGTGCCGGGCAAAAAGCCTCAGCGCTGCCTGCCGGATACGCGGGCCTGTTATGTCAGAATGAGAACCTTGAGTACGTGCCATAAGGCCACCGTATCTGAACAAATGTTCAGATAGAAGCCTGCTTGAACCAGCTTCGTAAAAGATGCATCACAGAACCCGGACGCATCCCCGAAAGGCTGGTCATGAAACACATATCTCTGCTGACCCTGTTACTGGCATTCGCCGGATGTACGGATATTCCCGAGTTGGAAGGGAAAGAGGCCCCATCCATCCGCAATGCGGCTTATCCCAAGCTCGTCCCGCTTGAGGAAACACTTGGCACCCCTGTTGATCCCGTCAGCGAGGCATCTGAGGTCGAAGAGGAACTGACCTCCCGCAGTGAAGAGCTGGCCAAGAAAGCCGCAGCTCTGCAGGCCGCTGAAATCAACTGACACACCGATTCTGACACAGAAAATTCACCGGCTTTGCTGGTGGATGACGCATTGCACCCCTGCCCCGAACCCGCTAAGGCAGCCTGCAAAGGACGTTTCGTCTAATACGGCAGATCGAGCGGAAAGGACCCACGGAATGACAAAGGCGCTGCGGCTTGGAATTGCGGGTTTGGGAACCGTGGGCATTGGTGTCGTCAAGATTGTACGCCGTCATGCCGATCTGCTGCAGGCGCGTACGGGCCGCCCCATCGAAATCGTTGCTGTGTCGGCGCGCGACCCAAACAAGGATCGCGGCGTAAACCTGTCTGAATATGCTTGGGAAACCGATCCGGTGGCGTTGGCCAAACGGGACGACATCGACATTTTCGTAGAGCTTATGGGCGGTGAAAACGGGCCAGCCAAAGCCTCGGTCGAGGCCGCACTTGCCAGCGGCAAGGATGTCGTGACTGCAAACAAGGCGCTGCTGGCGATCCATGGTCAGGAACTGGCTGAAACCGCCGAAGATGCTGGCCGAGTGATCCGGTTCGAGGCAGCCGTCGCAGGCGGCATCCCGATCATCAAGTCCCTGACCGAAGGTCTGGCTGGTAACGAAATCACGCGCGTCATGGGCGTAATGAACGGCACCTGCAACTATATCCTGACCCGCATGCAATCGCAGGAACTGGGCTACAACGCGCTGTTCGAGGAATGCGCCGAACTAGGTTACCTCGAAGCTGATCCCAACCTTGATGTAGGTGGTATTGACGCGGCGCATAAGCTGGCTCTGTTGTCCTCAATTGCCTTCGGGACAAAGCCAAATTTCGACGGCATTGAGATCGAAGGCATCCAGCACATCAGCCTCGATGATATCCATCAGGCCGCCGATATGGGCTATCGCATCAAGCTGCTGGGCGTTGCGCAACGCTCTGCCCGTGGCCTGGAACAACGGATGCAGCCCTGCCTTGTCCCAAGCGATTCACCTCTGGGTCAGCTCGAAGGCGGAACGAATATGGTCGTGATCGAAGGTGACGCTGTTGAACAGGTCGTTCTGCGCGGCCCCGGTGCCGGCGAAGGTCCGACTGCCAGCGCCGTCATGGGTGATGTCTGTGATCTGGCGCGTGGCCTGCAAATCTCGACCTTCGGCCGCCCGGCGAACACTCTGACAGAGGCGTTGCCAGCACGGACAGGCCTGCCCGCGCCTTACTATCTGCGCCTCGCCCTGTTGGACAAACCCGGTGCACTCGCCAAGGTGGCGGCGATTCTGGGCAACGCAGGCGTTTCAATCGACCGTATGCGCCAATACGCACATTCCGAAGCCACCGCACCAGTTCTCATCGTTACCCACAAGACCACCCGCGCCACGCTGGATCTGGCGCTTGATGATCTCAGAACCACGGACGTTGTCTCGGGCGAACCTGTCGCACTGCGCATTGAACAGGTCTGAACTCTTGCAGCCTGCACCATGGGCGGGCTATGCCGGACATAATGTCTTCGCTGACCAAAGGATTACATCGCATGAACGCTGCCAAAACCGACTTTAACGACCGCATGCTGTCTCTGGGCCTCGCGCGGGTTGCCGAACAGGCGGCGCTGGCCTCAGCCTCGCTGGTTGGCCGGGGTGATGAAAAGGCTGCCGATCAGGCCGCCGTAAACGCGATGCGCGAACAGTTGAACCTGCTGGATATTTCCGGCGTTGTCGTCATCGGTGAAGGTGAGCGGGACGAAGCGCCGATGCTGTATATCGGTGAAGAGGTTGGAACCGGCAACGGACCCGGCGTTGATATCGCGCTGGATCCGCTGGAAGGCACCACGCTTACAGCCAAGGATATGCCAAACGCGTTGACCGTGATTGCAATGGGTCCGCGTGGCTCGATGCTGCATGCCCCTGACGTGTATATGGACAAACTGGCAATTGGTCCGGGCTTTCCCGAAAACGTTGTAAATCTGGACATGAGCCCACGCGAACGTGTCGAGGCCCTAGCCAAGGCAAAAGGGTGCGAGCCTGCAGACATCACCGTTTGCATTCTGGAACGCCCCCGTCACGAAGCAATGATCGCCGAGGTGCGCGAGACCGGCGCATCGATCCGCCTGATCACCGACGGTGACGTCGCGGGCGTCATGCACTGTGCTGAAAGTGAAGTGACCGGCATCGACATGTATATGGGTCAGGGTGGAGCGCCCGAGGGTGTTCTGGCCGCTGCCGCACTGAAATGTATGGGCGGGCAGATCTTTGGTCGCCTGCTGTTCCGCAACGATGATGAACGCGGACGCGCAGCCAAGGCCGGGATCACCGATCTGGATCGCGTGTATTCGCGGGATGAAATGGTGACGGCGGACGTGATCTTTGCTGCAACCGGCGTAACTGGTGGTTCGCTGCTACCGCGCATCAAGCGCGAGCCGGGTTGGGTCGAGACAACCACCTTGCTGATGCGTTCGAAAACAGGTTCCGTGCGCCGCATGTCCTATCGCACTCCGATGTGGTCTCACGACTGAGGCTGATGGCTTGAACTCTCGCCTGTCGCGTGAGTATCTGTATTAGATCATAAGGCCGGGTCCGATTGGGTCCGGCCTTGTTTTATCGGGAGCAGACATTGAGCTTTCTTGGAGTTGAGCAGTCACTAACCGGACGACGCTGGGTCGGCCCTTCCGCAGACGTTGAGAGGGCGGCGGAGATGCTTGTTCAGCAAGCCGACCTTCCTCGTGCTGTAAGTCAGGTATTGGCCCGACGCGGTGTGCCGCCGATGGAGGCGCGTGGATTTCTGGAACCCAAGCTCAAGGAACTGCTGCCTGATCCGCGTACCCTCAAGGATATGGAAAAAGCCGCCGAACGGTTTATCCAAGCTGTCCGCGGCAGGCAGCGGATTGCGGTCTTTGCAGACTATGATGTGGATGGCGGCAGTTCCGCAGCACTGTTGATTGTCTGGCTGCGCCAGATGGGCCTGCAGGCCACTCTCTATGTTCCGGACCGCATCGACGAAGGGTACGGCCCCAATGTACCTGCAATGCAGGAGCTGGCGGCGTCTCACGACCTCATCATCTGTGTCGATTGCGGAACGCTGAGCCATGAACCGATTGCCGCTGCCAAAGGCGCAGACGTCATCGTCTTGGATCACCACCTTGGTGGAGAAACGCTGCCGGATTGCGTCGCGGTGGTGAATCCTAATCGACAGGATGAAAGCGGTGATCTGGGCTATTTCTGTGCAGCAGGCGTCGTGTTCCTGATGCTGGTCGAGGCCGGGCGCCAGATGCGCGAAGCCGGGATCAAAGGCCCAGACCTGATCTCGCTGTTGGATTTAGTGGCGCTGGCAACAGTGGCTGATGTTGCGCCACTAATAGGCGCAAACCGGGCACTGGTGCAGCAGGGCCTCAAGATCATGGCGCGCCGTCAACGCCCCGGTTTGGTGGCCCTGTCAGACGTGTCACGTATGGATTCCGCCCCCAACAGCTATCACCTTGGCTTTCTTCTCGGACCGCGTGTAAACGCCGGCGGGCGGATCGGTCAGGCGGATCTGGGCGCGCGGCTGCTCAGTACAGACTCAATGACCGAGGCCGAAGCCTTGTCGCAGCGGTTGGATGAACTGAACACCGAACGCCGTGACATTGAAAACGCCGTGCGCGCGGCCGCATTGGAACAGGCCGAAGAACGCGGGCTGGCTGCACCTTTGGTCTGGGCGGCTGGTGAAGGCTGGCATCCCGGCGTTGTCGGAATTGTCGCCTCGCGTTTGAAAGAGGCAGCCAACCGACCCGCAATCGTCATTGGTTTCGATGGGGATGAGGGCAAGGGATCCGGCCGGTCTGTCTCTGGTGTGGATTTGGGCGCGTCGATCCAACGGCTGGCGGCCGAAGGGCTCTTGGTCAAGGGCGGTGGCCACAAGATGGCAGCGGGCCTGACAGTTATGCGTGACAAGCTGGAACCAGCCATGGAGCGTCTGAGCGAACTGCTGGCCAAACAAGGTGCTGGTCAAGGCGGCCCTGTCGATCTGAAACTGGATGGCGCCCTGATGCCCGGTGCTGCAACCGTTGATCTGATTGAGCAGATCGAACAGGCTGGCCCGTTTGGAGCAGGTGCCCCTGCCCCACGATACGCGCTGCCTGACCTGCAGATACGTTTTGCCAAGCGTGTGGGCGAATCTCACCTGAAACTCTCGCTATCCGATGGGATGAGCGGCGGAGTAGACGCAATCGCCTTTGGCGCTTTCGACGGCCCGATGGGAGAACGCCTGTCAAATCACGGCGGCGCCCGGTTCCATTTTGCTGGTCGGCTCGAGATAAATTCATGGGGTGGACGCCAGAATGTCCAACTCCGGCTTGAAGACGCCGCCGAGGCGAATTGAGAGCGATTCCAGACATAAATTCTATCTGGTAAAAAAGTTTCACATCCCTGCATTTTTCGGCTTGCGGGGGTTCGAGGTAAACCGTAAAAGGCCCTCCACAAGCCAGCGTGGCCCGTTCGTCTATCGGTTAGGACGCCAGGTTTTCAACCTGGAAAGAGGGGTTCGATTCCCCTACGGGCTACCACTTGTGCTTGTGCCATTCTCAGATGGCCCGTTCGTCTATCGGTTAGGACGCCAGGTTTTCAACCTGGAAAGAGGGGTTCGATTCCCCTACGGGCTACCATTTTCCCAAACAATCTCGCAGAGTACGGATTTCTCCGGCGATATTGCCCGCCGGAAACACTGTTCCTCACCCTAGTTATCGGCGCCATTCAGATCCTCGTCAGCCATCTGAGGCAACTCCTCGATCAGGCGGGTCTCCAGCAACTGACCGTGGCGATAAAGGATCGGGTACGCAACGGCCGAGATATGGCTGTTGAACTCACGAAACGCCCGCAAGGTTTCCAGATGGATATCGCTGGTCTCAAAGCTCTCGGTCGTACCGTGCTGAAGTCGTCGCAGGTGTCGCTTGCGGCTGTCTCTTTCAGCTCGCTTGATCTCGCTCTTTTCCAAGCTCAGAAGGCGAGCGCTTTCGAGGTCATCGGAAATCAGAACGTTCGAAGCCAGCTTCACATTGGCCAGAATGCTCTCATGCATCTGCACCAGTTCGGACCAGCCTTCTTTTGAGAACGTGGCCCCCTTCTTACGCATTTCATCTGCCAACTGGGTAAGTCGCTTGGCCACAACGTCACCGGCTGTTTCAAGGCGGATGGCATATTCCATCATATCACGTGCGAGTTTGGCATTCTTTTTGCCAAAGCTATCGGTTGGGATCGTGGCGACAAATGCCCGAATTCCCGACAGGCATTCGTTCACATCGCCGTCCATCGCGCGCACGGCACGTATCTGATCCTTGTCACCCGACCGGTACAACTCGAGCGCTGGCCGGAACATGCCCTCAACCAGATCGCACATGCGCAGCAGCTCACGCTTGAGGCTGGAAACGGCCTGACTGGGGCTTCCGATGTTGCGAGGGTCCAGCGCGCTTGCTGGGCGTGCCTGCTGAGCCAAATCTACACTGGTCTGCTGCTCTGGCAATAGACGCTCTGCCAGGGGCTGCAATCGTCCACAGATCGGCAAGGCGAGCAAAAGCAGCGATGCGTTGAACGCAAGATGCGCGCTGACGAGCATCTGCCCTCCACCAGGCGTATCCACCAGCCCCGACCGTAAGGCAAAGTTGCAGGCAAATAGTACGACGATCGCCCACGTGCCGCGCAGAACGAGGTTTGTGTAGGGTATTCTTCGGGCTGGCATTTCCATACCACGGCTCAGCCAAACCGGAATGAAAGCCGACCCAAAGTTAGCGCCAAGGACAAGCGACAAACCTGCCTCGAACGGAATTGCTCCGATCTGGACAAGAGTGACACACATCAGGATCGCGGCCACCGAGGAGTGCATGACAAAAGCCAGCGCACCACCGACCAAAAAGGCAGTTATGTAGTCGCGGGCCAGATAGTCAGCAACGGCAGGCAGAAACGCGCTGTCGCGAATGGGATCCATCGCCTCGCGCAGAAAGCGCAGCGATATCAGGATGAAGGCGATCCCCATCAGAATACGCCCTAACTGTCGGGCTTTCTTAGCTTCAGTTTTGACGAACAGATACCCGCCCACAGCCAACAGAAGTGGAACCAGCCAGTCCATTCGGAATGACAATATCTGAATAACCAACGCCGAGCCGAGGTCGCCGCCCAATACAATCGCCAGACCAACAGGAAAGCTCAGGAGTCCGCTAGCAGCAAAGCCAGACGTCAGCAACGCCACAGCGGCAGAGCTTTGAAGGACAACGGCCATTGCAATGCCCACGCCCGAAGCCTGCACATAGTTCTGCTGCCCTGTCATGACGCGCTGGAAGGACGCGCCATAGCTGCGCTCGATCCCCGTACGCACCATCCGTACCGCAAAAAGCAGCAGCATGGTGGCACCGGCCAGTTGAATCAAAAAACTTACTATTGCCATCTTCTTATCCGTGGACGAGCTGCAGCATCTGAGTATGCAGTTCCGGCGTTGCTGCCGAAATGACCTTACCGTCTGAACTCAGTTTCAAAGGCTTACCGTCCCAATCCGTCATTATACCACCCGCAGCCTGCACCAGGGCCGAAACCGGCAGGAAGTCATAGGATTGAAGATCGTAATCGATCACAACATCCACATGCCCGGCTGCCAGCAAGGCGTGCGGATAGCAATCATAGGCAAAGCGGCGCGTTTGCCCCGATTGCATCAGTCGATCAAACACAGTCGGATGATCACGATGAAGCTTATCGCCTTCATTCACATATAAAATCGCTTGTTCAAGCTGGGTCTTTTCCGAGACCGAGATACTCTCACCGTTCAGTGTCGCACCCTGCCCCTGCACGCCCAGAAACACTTCATTCAGTGCAGGCATTGCAACGACACCCAAATCGGCAATCCCATCAACCAGATGTCCGAGCAAGAAACCGAACAAAGGATGACCCGACAGAAAGGAACGGGTCCCGTCGATAGGGTCGATTATCCACATCTCGCGCCGGTCGCCACCCTGAACACCGTGTTCTTCACCAACGATCCCATGATCAGGAAAGTGTTCCTGCAGGTATTCGCGCACCTTGGCTTCGACTGCCTTGTCGGCCTGTGTCACCGGGCTTTCGTCCGCCTTGAACTCGATACCAAGGCGACCACGGAAACATTCGCGCGCGGTTTCTGATGCTATTTCCGACACACGCATCGCATGTGCCGCATGATCATTACGAACGAGCATCATCTATGCTCCACTTGCCTTTTGGGCTTTCACACCCCAGCCCTCTAACGCGCTGGCCAGCGCGCCTTTGGGAAGTTTGTCGGATACGAGCAGGTCAACATCCCGGGGGTCCGGGCCGACATAAGGGGCTGTTTCACCAAACTTGAAATGCGCCGTTGCGACTACGACCTGATCGGCATTTTCCGCAATCATTGCAGACAGTTCAGCTTCTGCAGCGCTGCGATACATGAAACCCTTTTCTGCCGAGACGGCATCGATACTTAGCAGCACCATGTCAAAGGCATATCGCTGTGCCTGTCTATGAGCGACATATCCAAAGGTTCCACGCTCATCGCTCTGTAATTCACCACCTAACAGATGCACACGGTTTCCGTTGGTTCCCGCCAGCGTCTGGCCAATACCGATGGAATTGCTGACGATTGTCAGATTTCCGATCTGCCTCAGCTCCTCGGCCACAAAAGCCGTTGTCGAACCGACATCCAGAAAGATGGTCATTCCGCTTTGCACCAGCTTTGCAACATGAACCGCAATTTGTCGTTTTTCATCTGAGTGTTGCGATATTCTGCTGAAGAAACTGGGATCCCCCTGCGTTCCCGCCAGATACGCACCACCATGGACGCGCTCGACAGCGCCCGTTTTGGACAGGGATTTGATGGTACGCCGGACCGTCTCTTCGGACACATCAAGGGTCTTTGCCAGTTCTGAATTTCGGGCTGTGCCGCCAAGTCGCCGCAGGACATCCAGCAGCTCCAATTCTCGGTGCGTATGAGGTGCGCGATTTTTCACAGGCGGCTCCAAATTCCCAAATATCCCCACATAAGGGCACATAATATGGTCAACAACAACCCGTATCCCGTGATTCAGGCATATCGCTGCCTGATCATCGCGCTGTTACCACATTTTTGGTGAATTTTTTGCTTCAGATGCCGAATTTTTCGCGGCAGAGTTCTTCGATCTGGGTCCAGATAGACTTGAACTCCGGCGTGTTTTCAGCGGCATAGTGGAAGTTCTTCATCAAACCTGTCAGCTGAGTAAAGACCTGACGAACCTCGGCCTTGTCAGCAAACCCAGCCTTTGACTGAGTAACGTCATAGACAAGTTTGAAGGTCTGTTTCTGTCTCTCAAGCGGGACGGTGGCATCCACCTTATCAAAGGCGTCTTGCTGCAGGTAAACCATATCAACAAACAGTGCTTTTTGCTGAGTCACGAAATCCTCAATCGTGACACCCTCTTCGCCCGTGACCTGCATCATTTGGTCGACCTGCTCACCCTTTTCGATGAGTGACAGCAAGTCCCGCACCTTTCCGGTCCAGCCCGGTTCGGCATTTTTGTCATACCAGTCGGAAAGCTGATCCAGATAGCGTGACCAGCTGAGCATCGGGTCCACCGCCGGGTAAAAGCGTTTGTAGGCGCGCTCGGATGACAATCCGAGGAAACATTTGACTGTGGACAACGTCGATTGAGTGACAGGTTCATCAAAGTTACCACCTGCAGGTGAAACTGTCCCGATCAGGGTCAGACTGCCCAGATCCCCATCATTTGTCTTCAACGCTCCGGCCCGCTCGTACAGTCCTTTGATCGAGCTCTCAAGATAGGCCGGAAACCCCTCCTCACCCGGAATCTCCTCAAGCTTGCCAGAAGTTTCCCGCATCGCCTGTGCCCATCGGCTGGTGCTGTCAGCAATCAAAAGCACGTCATAACCCATCTGTCGGTAATACTCGCCAAGTGTAATCCCGGTGAAGATCGAAGCTTCACGTGCCGCCACAGGCATGGACGACGTGTTACAGATGATGATTGTCCGGTCCATCAGGCTGCCACCAGATGTCGGGTCGGTCATCTTGGGAAACTCGGATATGGTTTCGACCACTTCGCCCGCGCGCTCACCGCAGGCCACCACGATCACGATATCCACTTTGGCATTTCGCGCGATCAGGTTCTGAAGAACGGTCTTCCCCGCCCCAAAAGGCCCGGGGATACAGGCTGTACCGCCGCGTGCAATAGGGAAGAACGTATCAATCAGCCTCTGCGACGTCAGAACGGGCTCAGTTGGGTACAGCCTCTCTGATAAAGTGCGTTTCAGGATGTTCTCTGGCAGCGCCCGCCGAACCGGCCACTTCTGCGAAAGGGTTAACTTGTGTTCCCCGCCTTGCTCGTCCTCTAAGCGGGCGACGATGTCGTGGATCGTCGCCGCGCCCTTCTGTACCCAGACCACTTTGTACTCACCTGCCCAATTGAACGGCAGCATGATCTTGTGGTTGAAACGACCCTCGGGAACTGTCCCGATACTGTCTCCGGCATTAACCGTATCACCAACCTTCACGGATGGCGTAAACGACCATTTCGCCTGATCATCCAGTGGGGCAACATCTGCACCACGCGGCAAGAAGGTTCCGAATTCGGCGGCAACTTTGGGTAGAGGAGACTGCAACCCATCGAACACCTGCCCCAGCAGGCCCGGCCCCAGCTCAACCGAAAGCAATTGACCAGACTGCTCAACCGGATCGCCGACCGCTACACCATCCGTACTCTCATAAACCTGCACATCCGCAGTATCGCCGCGCACCCGCAACACTTCGGCCTTGAGACGTTCCTGACGGCCACCGGGACCTGCAAGTGTTGGAAGGATGAACACGACCTCGTTCTTGACCAACTGTCCTGGCTGGCCCGAAGCATCCTTGTTGGCTTGAATCTGCACAAGGCCTTCCTGCACTGAAACAACGCGCGCGGTTGCGGTCTGGGTCGATGAGGTTGGGGCTGTCATGCGCTTACTCCCTCAAAATCAATATCGGTGACATTGGCCATCGCCTGTTGTGCCAGTGCCTCAAATCTCTTTGCCGCGTCTTCGGCATTACTTTGGGACCAGCGATCGAATATGTTCCAGATCAACACGTAGATCGCGACCGCTTCGAAATCGAAGAAATGGCGGGCGGCGTGCCGTTTGAGCTGTTTTTGACTGACCGACAAAAGCAGCCTTTCCAGACCAAGTGGATCATCGCTTTCCAGCAACTGATGCGCCTCTTTCACCCAAGGCATGGGTGTTTCCAATCGAAACCCCGGATCGCTCCAGTTTGCGGGAATATGCCGACTCCAGCGGCCCATTCCGAATGCGCCGGAAGGTGCCCCCTCACCCCGTTTACGCAGACGCATCGCAGCGATCACGGTACGCATTTCGATCCGTTCCATGAACAGCTTACGCAGTGTCGACTGCGGGACCTCTTTGAGCGCCTGTTTACAACGTCCCATGGCCTGCGCATCCGTAACGTCCATGTCATAGGCGCTCCAGCTCAGCGCGTTCTCCAGCACCTGCAACACACGCGCATCTTCAGGTTTCAAAGCCTTCAGGCGACGATCCAGCCTAAGACGTGACAACGGCGGCTGTTTAGCAATGAACAAACGCTCGGAACCCGGCAGGCTGCAGATCAGCGAGATATAGGCGTCGGGGTTTGACATCTCAGCGGATCACGCCTTCCAGCACTGCACGGAACCTCGGCTGCAGATGCTCCATCAACAACGAGGCTACCGCTTTGTCCGTCAGATCGAGCACAACACCCTGATCTTCGGCCCGAACGCGAATTCCCTCCTGCGTATCATCAGAAGCGTGCAGTTCTACGTTTTCCCGTAACATTTTGGCGGTCAGACCCAACACGTACTTGGTCAATTTGCCCGACTGAATATCATCTGCGTTTTGCTTGATATCTTCCTGTGTCGCGACTTTGGCTGGCAGAATGACCTGAACCTTGCCATCCAGATTTGCGCCCTCAGCCGCTCGCCCGACGACTTCGAGGATCATCTGCTTCAGCAACTCCGGATCAGCCATGTCCTTGGTGACCAGCCGTTCTACATCTTCTTTGAAACGATCGGTCAAACCAGCCTTCATTGTCAGAACTGCATCTCGCATGGCTGTGTTCAGAGCTTCTTCGCCTGCCGCGCGATAATTGTCAGAATCTGACCGTGCCTTTTTCATGTAATCTTCGGCTTCGCGCTTGGCGTCCGCCACGATGCGGGCCGCCTCAGCCTTGGCGTCCGACCGCAGTTTTTCCGCCTCAGCCTGACCAGCCGCGACCCCATCATTGCGCAACTTGTCAATCAGGGCGTCGACACCATGAGAGATTGTGCCATCCTGTGCCATCAGCTGATCCCCGCGCTGATCACCAGAGCGAAGACAAACGCAAACACTCCGAACCCTTCGATGATCGCTGCCGGAGCAAGTGCGAGACCAAAGATCTCGGGTTTCTCTTTGGTCGCATTGATCGCAGCCGCACAGGCGCGCCCCTGCCAGATGCCACAATACATCAATGCGATCCCCGACAGGATCCCAATCCCAAACAATCCGCCTGCGTTTTCGGGCGTTACGTCCCGGTTCAGCGTGAACATGATCACAATGCCATAGATCACCATCGTCGACGGAAAGGCCGAGACGCCAACAAACCGGCCATATCCCCCATCGGTTTCGGTCATCGCGCCAATACTGGCTTGTCCCGCGATGGCACAACCAATGGCACTTGCCGCAGCGCCCAGCGCCATCGGCGCGTAGATGCCCAGCCAACCCAATGTGACAACAAGCTCATTCATTCCTGAACCTCCTTGCGGGCAAACGGACGAAAGATAGTGCCCTCGTCCGGCAGACCCCATTTAAAGAATTCGATGTAATTGAGACGTAGCCCGTGAACGACGCCACTCATGATCGCGAGGGCGAAGTTGAGAACGTGGCCGATGATCAGGATCAGCAACCCGAACAAGATACCCGGCCCTTTGAGTGAATGCATCACTGATACGGCCAAATCGTTGAACGTGATCGCCAAAGAAGCCGATGCAAGGCCCAGCGCAAAGAGGCGCATGTAGCTCAGTACATCGCCAAATGCACCCATAGCACCTGCCAGGCTTTGCAAGCCCTCGATCAGACGCCACACCCAATCCGTTGGTTTTTTTATCACGCGCTCGCTTGAGAACAGAACGATGGCAATCACACCCACGCACAGGATCGCTGCACCAGGATTTGGGGATTGGCCTTTCATATAGCTAAGCCAGAGGACAAAACCGCCGATCAAAGCAGCAATCCAACCCAGATTTGCAATCGCCTTGCGTTGCCCCCATGCCGCACGCGCCGCCAGCGCATTGGCCAGGATCAGATGCAACACTCCAACAACGATCGAAACCATCATCATCGCACTGAAGTTATTGATATCCAGAACCTTAAGCTTGGCCCAGATCGAACCCGCATCGGGGGACGCCCCAAAGTAGCTGCCGACCATCACCCCATACAGAATGGTTGCACCTGAAATAATCAGCCCATAGCGACGCCAGGATCTCATAGATACCGTTGAGCCCATCCGCTTCCAGAAGAACAGCAGGCCAAGCAGGATAACGACTCCATAGCCGGCGTCAGCGATAATCATCGCAAAAAAGAGGGCAAACGAGGCTGATACGATCGCACTCGGATCCCAATCCTGATAGCCCGGCACCTGATAAAACAGTGCCAGATCGACGGCAGCTGCGCGTTTGTCAGGTTGCTCCAACAGTGTTGGCGGGGTGTCGTCCGAAGTCGGCTCTTCGATCAGAACTGCCGATTTGTTGGCATTTGCCATATCCAGAACGGCGTCAACGCGATCTTCGGGAACCCAGCCCTGCAACGCGAACATTGCCTCTTCATCGCGAACCTTTTGAGTGGCATGGGCCAACTCAGCAGCACTTTCTGCCACCGAAAGATTGCGCCGCATCAATGTCAGGTATCGGGTCTGAGCAACTCGCTCAGCCTCCAGAGCTTCCAGAGCTATCTCTGCCTCTTCCAGTTGCGCTTCCAGTTCGTGGATCGGCAACGATCCCACATGCGTACGCGGTATGGGCAGGATGTCGTCATCGGGCTCATCCGGTGAGATCAGGACAGCGTAAAGAAACCTGTGATCCTCGTGCAGAACGGCCCAGGGAAGATCGACACTGGATAGTGCGTCGCGGTGTTTCTGCGGCAACTGATAGAACCACAATCGATTACCGGCCAACACATCCGTTGGCGGAAAGTCCAAATCCCCCCAAGGACGCACCTGCGCGATACGATGCGCCAGAAAATCCCGACGATCCATCATATCGCGGCTTCGCTGCATCAGGTCTCGTACGTCCTTGACGAATGCATCCATTTCAAAGTCGGGATCACGTTGTATCTGACGCCTCGGATCTGAAACCTCGGCCAAGAAACGCAGCGCCTTGTAGGCTTCTCTTGCGCCGCGCTCACTGATCTTCTCGGGTTCGTTGGGGGGCGGTGCAAGGGGCAGCACATGCATGCAGCCAAGATCCTGCAGTGCCTCAAGCGTCGCTGTCTTGTGCGCAGCAGGCCCGACCAATGACAGCTTTTTGAGCCGGGCAACCGTCATGTCAAAGCCTCCTGCGCATGTTTGCGCTTGGAAATCTTCGACCGGACCACAGCCTGCATCTGTTCGTCGCTCAGATAGATGCGGATTTTCTTGATATTGGCCTTTGCGCGCGGGATCAGAACCTTTTCAAACAGATTGACCCGCTGTGTTATTGTCGCCACCGCCTTATCGAATATTCTAACTCGTTCCTCAGCCACTTTGACCCGTAATCGAGCCTCGATCATGTCGTGCAGCAGGCTTGCAGTCGTATCCACCCAATGCGGTTTGGCCAGCGTTGAATATGG
The DNA here is from genome assembly GCF_013030265.1 of Ruegeria arenilitoris. GTDB lineage: Bacteria > Pseudomonadota > Alphaproteobacteria > Rhodobacterales > Rhodobacteraceae > Ruegeria > Ruegeria arenilitoris_E. The sequence goes on along the minus strand of NZ_WPZQ01000004.1, from coordinate 91,342 downwards.
GCGTACTACGACCTCGATCCGATCGAGATCAGGCATTTTGACCCCTACTACGTTGACCTCTTTGACCTGGTAATCCTTGAGTTCAACCAACCCGTCCAGATCGATGCCGCGCTGAGCCAACATAGGCAGCTTTTCCCCGACCTGTCGGGCCAACTCCTGAACTTCATCCTGTAACTTACGAACGTTTTCCCGTGCCTTTACACGTTCTGCCATCAACTGCTGGCGTTTCAGATCCAGCGACGGCAGGAACCGTTCATAGCTTTTCAGCTGCGTCTGCTCGCGTGCGAGCGACGATTTATTCAGCTGCAACCGCGCCATTGGCATCCTTCGGGAAATACTTGTCGATCAGGGATTGCTTCATCAGCAACTGTTCTGGTGCGAAACACTCGGCCAGAGTTTTCCAGCCCAGATCCAAGGCCTCCTCCAGTGGGATGGAAACGTTAATATCCATGAACCTGGTCCGAAACAGATCGCCGAATTTCAGCAACTGGTGGTCATAGTCAGACAGATCAAACGCCATCGCCTGCTTTTGCGCGGCATCACGGCTCTCTGAGTAGAACCGGATCATCGTGTTCATGATCTGCCCGTGATCTTCGCGTGTGGTCTTGCCAATCACATTCTGCTTTAGGCGCGAAAGGCTGCCAAATGGATCAATCACGCCAGAGTGCAAATAAAACTGGCCCTCGGTTATGTAGCCCGTGTTGTCAGGTACAGGATGGGTCACATCATTTCCGGGCATCGTCGTAACTGTCAGCACAGTTACCGATCCGCCCTTGGCATAATCGCAGGCCTTCTCGTACCGACGCGCAAGCTGGGAATAAAGGTCACCCATGTAGCCGCGCTGGGAAGGCACACGTTCCTGACTGATCCCGACTTCTTTCATCGCGTCGGCATAAGCGGTCATATCGGTCATCAGAACCAGAACACGCTTGCCCTCTTCCACCGCGAATTTCTCGGCGACCGCCAGCGCCATATCGGGCACCAACAGGCGTTCAACCAAGGGGTCCATTGCCTGATTCACAAACATCACGGTTCTGGAAAACACACCTGCATCCTCAAACGAGGTCCGGAACGTGTGGTAGTCGTCAAAGATCAAACCCAGCCCGCCAAACACAACAATATCGGCATCCGCCTGAATACCGATTCGGCTCAGAAACGCGTTGAACGGCTCGCCTGAGACCGAAAAAATCGGAATCTTCTGGCTCTCGACCAATGTGTTGAACACGTCGATCATCGGCACATCGGTTCGGATCATCTTGTTGGGCACGGCCCGTTCGGCGGGGTTTACTGTCGGTCCACCGATATCGATCCGAGGCTCCGCAGAAAGATCAGGTCCGCCATCAATCGCAACGCCGGCACCATCAAAAACGCGCCCCAATATGTTTGCGGAATACGGTGTCTGCATCGGGTGACCAAGAAACGATGCTGTCGCCTCGGTCGAGATCCCCTTGGTCCCCGAGAAGACCTGCAGGGTCACAACATCCCTATCAATGAAAATGACCTGAGCCAGGGTCTTTCGCCCATCAATGGTCTCGATCACGGCCAGATCATTGAACCGAACTTCCGAGTCGGCCGAGCCTTCGACAGGTACGCGAACCTTGATGGTATCGCCGACAATTTCCAAAACGCGAGTGTACTTCAACAGACTTTGGGACATATCTTATCCTCATTAGTCCAAACGAATTTTTCCGAAATTAGCGCAGTGAAAACCCTTGATTATTCTGCTTAATTTCACGCTCAGCTTACAACGAATTCAATTATAAGCAAGCGAAGATGGTTTGCCATGTTCGGGGGCTTTGAAACCATGAGTAGGCTAGGCAAAGGCGCTCCAAAATTCATTTACTAAATTTTTAGTTTGACAGATGCGCAACAAATCGCTGATGCTGCCCGCCATCCGGTCCCCACCGGGTAACCATAATTTTTTGGGAGGAAACAGATGCGGAGACATCTACTTTCCGCAGTGGCGGCGGCTGCCGTCATTGCGGGGCACGGTTCTGCTTGGGCCGACGAAGCCGCAGCACAACGTTGGATCGACGACGAATTCCAGCCATCGACCCTGTCGAAAGACGAACAGATGTCGGAAATGCAGTGGTTCATCGAAGCTGCACAACCCTACGCTGGCATGGAAATCAACGTCCTGTCCGAGGGCATTCCGACCCACTCTTACGAATCTGAGGTTCTGACCAAGGCATTCGAGGAAATCACCGGCATCAAGGTCAACCACCAGATCCTTGGCGAAGGCGAAGTGGTTCAGGCCGTACAGACCCAGATGCAAACCGGCCGGAACCTGTATGACGGCTACGTCAACGACAGCGACCTCATCGGTACCCACTCGCGTCTGCAGCTGGCCTACCCGCTGACCGACATGATGGAAGGCGACTGGGCGGCAACAACATCGCCGACGCTGGACCTGAATGACTTCATGGGCATTCAATTCACGACTGGTCCGGACGGCAAGCTGTACCAGCTGCCCGATCAGCAATTCGCGAACCTCTACTGGTTCCGTAAAGACTGGTTTGACGACGAAGCCAACAAAGCCGCGTTCAAAGAGAAGTACGGCTATGACCTGGGTGTTCCGGTCAACTGGTCGGCCTACGAGGACATCGCCGAGTTCTTCACAAATGACGTGAAAGAAGTCGATGGCGTGGCGATCTACGGCCACATGGACTATGGCAAGCGCGCGCCCGACCTTGGCTGGCGTATGACCGACGCCTGGTTGTCGATGGCTGGTGCCGGCGACAAGGGTGAGCCGAATGGTGTACCCGTCGATGAATGGGGCATCCGCATGGAAGCGGGCACCTGTAACCCCGTTGGTGCGTCCGTTTCGCGTGGTGGTGCTGCAAACGGTCCGGCTGCGGTCTATGCGATCCGCAAGTGGGACGAATGGCTGCGCAACTATGCGCCTCCGGGTGCGGCGTCTTATGACTTCTACCAGTCTCTGCCGGCGCTCAGCCAGGGCAACGTGGCCCAGCAGATCTTCTGGTACACCGCCTTTACCGCAGACATGGTGAAGCCGAAGTCCGAAGGCAACAACACCGTGGATGACGAAGGCACGCCGCTGTGGCGGATGGCGCCTAGCCCGCATGGCCCCTATTGGGAGGAAGGCCAGAAGGTTGGTTATCAGGACGTGGGTTCCTGGACCTTTCTGAAGTCGACCCCCGAGGATCGTGCTCAGGCAGCGTGGCTCTATGCCCAGTTCGTGACCTCCAAGACTGTCGATGTGAAAAAGTCCCACGTGGGTCTGACCTTCATCCGCGACAGCTCGGTCAACCACGAGTCGTTCACCGAACGCGCACCCAAGCTGGGTGGTCTGGTCGAGTTCTATCGCTCGCCTGACCGTGTGGCATGGTCGCCGACTGGCATTAACGTTCCGGATTATCCGAAGCTGGCCCAAATCTGGTGGCAGCAGATCGGTGACGTGAACTCGGGTGCCTTTACACCACAAGAGGCGATGGACCGTCTGGCCGAAGAGATGGACATCACCATGGCCCGCATGCAGGCCGCAGATGAAAGCGCCGGTGTTTACGGTGGCTGTGGCCCACGCCTGAACGACCCGCAGGACCCCGCCTTCTGGCTGGAAAAAGCGGGTTCGCCAAAGGCCAAGCTTGAGAATGAAAAGCCGCAAGGCCAGACCGTCAACTATGACGAACTGGTTCAGCGCTGGCAGTCTCAGTAAGCCAATGAAACCCGGGGGTGCCGCATCAGGCACCCCCACCTCAAGACCAGTGCACCGCACTGAAGGACCGGAACCCACGGACATGATCGAACTTCAAGACGCGACCAAAAGGGTCGGCAACGTCATCCATATCAAGCCCACAAACCTGACCCTTCAAACAGGCCATTTCAACGTGCTGCTCGGTGCGACGGGCTCGGGCAAGACCTCTCTGATCAAGATGATGGCCGGACTGGACCCGATCGCCTCGGGCAAGGTCCTGATGGATGGGCAAGACGTCACACGGCTGAATACACAAAAGCGGAAAATCAGCCTCGTGCACCAGTTCTTCGTGAACTACCCGCATATGACAGTATTCGACAATATCGCCTCACCGCTGCGCGTGGCAGGCATGGCGCAATCCGAGATCGAAGGCCGCGTCGAAGAGGCCGCCGATCTGCTTCAACTGCGCCCGATGCTGCACCGCCGCCCGCATGAGTTGTCGGGTGGACAACAGCAACGTACCGCTCTGGCGCGTGCCATTGCAAAAGAGAGCCGCGCCGTCTTCCTCGACGAACCGTTGGCCAACCTTGATTACAAACTGCGTGAAGAACTGCGCGAGCAGCTGCCCGATCTATTCGCGGGTCGTGGCGCTGTGGTGGTTTATGCCACGTCAGAGCCCGAAGAAGCACTGCTACTGGGTGGATACACTGCCCTGATGGAAGATGGCCGCGTGACCCAATTCGGGCCGACCGCTGACATTTATCGCAACCCTGAGAACATTGCCGCCGCGCGGGTCTTTTCGGATCCGCCGATCAATGTCGCGCGCATCACCGTTTCTGGTGCTCAGGCGCAATTGGCTGGTGGAGGTGGCTGGGCTGTCACCGATATGGCCGATGGAGATTACATGGTCGCTGTACGACCCCATCGGGTGACCCCGTTTCGCTCTTCCGATGATGATGTGGAGCTTACCGGCCGCGTGATTGTGACCGAACTGTCCGGCTCGGATTCCAGCGCGCATTTCCAGCATGGCGATGATGCGTGGGTATCGCTCGCCACGGGTGTGCATCCGTATCAGGTTGGCGAAGATCACAGCTTCTACATGAACCCGGCTCACTGCCGGTATTTCGGCCAAGACGGCAAAAGGGTGGCCTGACATGGCACAGATCAAGCTTTCAAACCTTCGACACAGCTACATGCCGACGCCGAAAAGCCCGGAGGACTATGCACTGAAGGAAATCGACGTGACTTGGCGCGATGGCGGGGCATATGCGCTGCTCGGTCCGTCAGGCTGCGGCAAGTCCACACTGCTGAATATCATTTCAGGTCTGTTGACGCCGTCCGAAGGACAGATCCTGTTTGACGATCGTGACGTAACCGCCCTACCCCCTGACCAGCGCAACATCGCGCAGGTATTCCAGTTCCCGGTGATCTACGACACGATGACCGTGGGCGAAAACCTTGCTTTCCCGCTAAAAAACCGGGGGGTTGACCCGGCCACAATCAAGCGTCGCGTCGATGAGATCGCCGAAATGCTGGACGTCACGGATATGCTGGGCACGCGCGCATCGGGTCTGAGTCCGGATAACAAACAGAAGATCTCGATGGGTCGCGGTCTGGTGCGAGATGACGTGAACGCGGTGATGTTCGATGAACCCCTGACCGTGATCGACCCGCATCTGAAATGGAAACTCCGCTCCAAACTGAAAGAGCTGCACCAACGCGTCAAAGCGACAATGATCTACGTGACCCACGACCAGACCGAAGCCCTGACCTTCGCGGATGAGGTCGTGGTGATGCAGGAGGGCGAAGTGGTACAGATCGGCACCCCGGTCGAACTGTTCGAACGCCCTCAGCACACATTCGTCGGCCACTTCATCGGCTCGCCCGGCATGAACGTTCTGCCCTGTGAGGCGAAAGGTGACCGCGCCGTGTTCGAAGGTCACGAGGTTATGCTGGAAGGCCCGACCAACGGCGACGGAGGTCGCACCGACCTGGGTATTCGCCCAGAATACGTGGGCTTTGGCGATGCAGGCATCCCGGCGCACGTGACTAAAGTTTCAGACATCGGTCGCCACTATGTGGTCAGCGCCATGGTCGGCAACACCGCCCTAAAGGCCGTGACCGAACACAGCGTGCCCGAGCCCGGATCACAGGTCTTCCTTCAATTCAAACCTGAACAATCCCGCGTCTACCGCGACGGCTGGATCGCAACCGAGGAGCGGGCGCAATGAGAACAGAAAACCAAAAAGCATGGTTCTTTGTCCTGCCGGTGCTGGCGCTGGTCGCGTTCAACGCGCTGGTGCCGATGATGACGGTGGTGAATTACTCGGTTCAGGAAACCTTCGGCAACAACCAGTTCTTCTGGGAAGGTCTGGGCTGGTTCGAACAGATCCTGCGATCCGACCGCTTCCAAGCCGCGCTGGGTCGGCAATTCCTGTTCACCTTCCTGATCCTGATCATTGAGGTGCCACTTGGTATCATCGTGGCCCTGTCGATGCCGCGCAAAGGTTTCTGGGTGCCTGTCTGTCTGGTCCTGATGGCCCTGCCGATGCTGATCCCGTGGAACGTGGTCGGCTCGATGTGGAATATCTTCACCCTGCCCCAGATCGGTCTTCTGGGATACTTTCTGAATGACGTTCTGGGCATCAACTATGACATGACACAACAGCCGCTGTCGGCCTGGATCACAGTCGTCGTGATGGATGTCTGGCACTGGACTTCGCTGGTGGTGCTGCTTTGCTACGCGGGTCTCGTCTCGATCCCTGACGCCTACTATCAGGCGGCCAAGATCGACGGTGCCAGTCCGTGGTCGGTGTTCCGATACATTCAGCTGCCCAAGATGAAGACCGTCCTGACCATCGCCGTACTTCTGCGGTTCATGGACAGTTTCAACATCTATACCGAGCCCTTCGTTCTGACCGGCGGCGGCCCCGGCAACTCAACCACCCTGCTGTCGATCGACCTTGTGAAGATCGCACTGGGACAGTTCGACCTTGGCCCTGCGGCCGCGATGAGCCTGATCTATTTCGCCATCACGCTGCTGGTCTCATGGCTCTTCTACACTCTGATGACAAAGGATGACGCGCAATGAAGAAGCGGTCCATCATCCCGATCCTCTATATCGCGTTCCTGATGTTACCAATCTATTGGCTGGTTGCGATGTCCTTCAAGACCACGAATGAGATCCTGTCGGGCTTTTCCCTGTTTCCCCAGACCTTTACGCTGGAGAATTATATCACGATCTTCACTGATCCAACGTGGTACTGGGGCTACATCAACTCGATCACCTATGTGACTCTGAACACTGTACTTTCGGTCTGTGTTGCCTTGCCTGCGGCCTATGCGTTTTCGCGCTATCGGTTTCTGGGTGACAAGCAGCTGTTCTTCTGGCTGCTGACCAACCGGATGGCCCCTGCCGCAGTCTTCGCCTTGCCGTTCTTCCAGCTCTATTCGTCGATCCACCTGTTCGACACCTATCTGGCCGTGGCACTGGCGCACACCCTATTCAACGTGCCGCTGGCAGTGTGGATCCTGGAAGGTTTTATGCGTGGCATTCCGAAGGAACTGGATGAGACGGCCTATGTCGACGGCTATTCCTTCCCGCGTTTCTTCGTGACCATCTTCCTGCCCAATATCAAAGCGGGCGTTGGCGTCGCGGCGTTCTTCTGCTTCATGTTCTCTTGGGTGGAAATGCTGCTGGCCAAGACCCTGACGGCGGTCGAGGCGAAACCCATCGCCGCTGTGATGACCCGTACAGCTTCCAGTGCGGGATACGAACTGGGCCTGCTGGCTGCCGCAGGAACCCTGACCATCATCCCCGGTGCCATCGTCATCTGGTTTGTCCGCAACTACATCGCGCGCGGTTTCGCGATGGGACGTGTGTGAGGTTCGATATGCGTAAACTTCTTCTCGCCCTCTCCTTTATTGCCCCATCGACAGCCTTCGCTCAGGCCAAGGCCGGTTGGGGGAATGTCGGCCAACAAGAGGAAAAAGGGTTCTCTTGGACTGATCCTCTGTGGCCTGATTTCTGGATGGCTTGGACACCCGCAACTCTGGCCGTCTTCGTGGGCATCTTTTCCGCCATCGCCCTGATCGGAGTGCTCGAGGTAGTAAAATTCCGGGACGGGCTGGAACGTCGTGGTGTTCTGGGCCTAACGACAACTCTTGGCGACCGGTTGTTCATCACACTGCTTGGCTCGGCCTATATCTTCCTCGCCTGGCTCGGGTTGGTGGGACAACCGGTCTGGACGCCGCTTTTCCTGTCGATTGGATGGGGCGTTTTCGTGTTCTGGAAAGTTTAGGCTTTGCGTAAAGGCAAAAGGATGCTTGTCTGGCAGGCACACTAGGTAAAATGGCGACACCGAGATCAATGCGAAAAAGAAAGACGGGAAATCTTCTGACCGAGGTTGAACTTGAGTTCATGAACGAACTCTGGGTCCTCGGGCAAGGCTCGGTACGTGATGTCCTGGATCGTCTGCCGCCAGAGCGCAATTTGGCCTATACATCCGGTGCAACCATCCTGCGGATTCTCGACGAAAAAGGCTTTGTCGAGAGCCGTAAGGACGGCAAGACGCTGATTTACAGGCCGCTTCTGGAAAAAGACAGGTATCAGGCAAGATCGCTTCAGAACCTATCTCGCACATTGTTTGACGACACACCCGCGACCTTGGTCGCGCGACTGGTCGATGATGCGGGGCTTAGTGAAGCCGATTTGGAGGAAATTCGGGCACTGGTAGAGAGGAGACTGCAAAATGACAGCGGTTAAACCGGTTCTCGATGCGTATCTCGAATTGAACATAGTTCTGGCTATGTCGGCTGTAATCTGGCTGGCTGCGCGGGCAGCTTTGTCACGCACTGCGCTGGGCCATAGCTATATTGTGCAACTGCGTGCGCTCAAGGCGCTATGTGTATGTGTGTTACTCAGTCCACTGTTGGCATTGGGTGCCACTTTAGTTGCCGGCCAGATCTGGCCGGGTCAGGCTGTTGCCTTTGGGGACATCGCTGTAGCTGCCTATCTGCGCGGCGATATCGCCATGCCGGCAACGCAGTTCGAAACACTGCTGAATACACGCCAGCGCTGGATTGAAATGATCTTATCCGGAGAGTACCGCCTGCTGACTGCGCTTATTGTGAGTGCCGTATTGCTCTCTGCCGTATTTGCCTTTCGGGCCTTCCGTGATGCGTTGGCAATCCGGCACACTGTCCGAACCAGCTTTCTGTGGCGGCGTTCTGCCAAAGTAGACATTCGTCTTTCAGATCGCATCAGCGTGCCTTTTGCAGTTCGTGGATTGCGCCGACGCCATGTTGTTCTGCCAAGCCATCTTCTGGACACGCCACGCGACTTGCGGTTTGCCCTCGCTCACGAGTTGCAGCACGTTCGCGCGCATGATGTCGAATGGGAGTTGGGCTTTGAACTGCTGCGTCCGCTACTATTCTGGAACCCGGCCTACCTGATCCTGAAGTATCAGTTCAGCCGACTGCGTGAGCTGGCCTGCGATCAGTCAGTCGTCACCCGCAAGGGTATCGATACACGCGACTACACAGCGTGTTTGCTGGATTACTGCGCTCGGACCGTGTCGCGTGGCAGCCCTCGTGTTTTGAATGTGGCACTGGTTTCGGGCGGAAAAGCAAAGCGCGTGCTGCGACAGCGGGTCATCGCGTTGGCTGATGCACCGTCAGCCCAATCTCATCTGCCAATGGCCTTTCTTGGACTGACGCTGGTTTTTGCGTTGCTTCTTGCCTTGGGTTCAGCCTCGATCAGGCAAACGCAGGACTGGAGCCATGATCGGCTCATGCTGTCGACCGTCGTCAATTTGGAACGGTTGGAAGCACGCAACCAGGGGAACTAATTGGCCAGCCAGTTCAGGCTCACCAGCCGCGACGCCCGAACAACGAATGCAGTCGGTTCTGCTCGGTAAACGGCTCGACCTCGGTTGGCCGTGACAGGTTCGAGACCACGCGTCCCACCAGATACCAACCAATTCCGGCGAAGATCACGCCTCCAAAGGCCTGCCCCAACAAAACTCCGGATGCCCCGCCCAGATACGAGCCGATGACGACAAAAATCCATGTTCCGATGGTGTGACGCCCCCAATTTATCCACGTGGAATAGATGGGGTGGCCCAGATTATTGAAACTGGCGTTGGTGACAAAAATGACCCCGTTAAAAAACGCAGCCAGCGCCAGCGGTCCGCAGAACAGATAGATCAGTGTCCGCGTTTCACCCTGAGCCTCGAACAAATCCGCGATAGGGGCGCGTAGCAGAAACAGAACCGCTGCCATGATCAACACATATATCCCGGTGAACTGAACCCCGGCATAAAAGGCAGACCTGACCCGGTCATAACGCCCTGCGCCAAAGTTCTGCCCAATGATCGGGCCAATGGCCCCCGACAACGCAAAAATGACCGAAAATGCGACGGGCAGCAGCCTACCGATCACCGCCATACCTGCAACCGCATCTGTCCCATAGCTGGCGATTTCCCGAACCACGATCGCATTTCCAATCGGTGTTGCGATATTTGTTAGGATAGCTGGGAAGGCAATTGCGCGAACCGCACCGAAGTCGTCAAACACCTGACGAGGTGATGGTCGTGCAAAGCCATTGTGAACCTTCAAGGCAGGTAACAACGCTGCCCCCAGCATCGTGATTCTCGCCAATACCGACGCAATGGCAGCGCCATCCAATCCAAGTCCAACCGCAAAAATTAACACCGGATCAAGAACGGCGTTTACAATGCCACCATATATCGTTGCCATCATGGATCGACGAGCGTCACCATGCGCACGCAATACAGCCATGCTGGTCATGGCAGCGGCCATAACCCACATAGTTGGCAGAATGATCGAAACATAGCGGGACGCCAGTCTCAGAACCTCTCCCTCTGCACCAAGTAACGACAACAAGAATTCGACGTTCATCATCACCAGTGCTGAAAGCGCCAAGCCAACCACGATACCCAGGATCGCGACGCTGGACCCGTAGTTTCGCGCCTGTTCAGGCCGCCCTGCACCCAGTTCGCGCGCAACTAACGCTCCGGCCGCGATGGACAGGCCGATATTGACCGCATTGGTAAAGAACAAAAGCGTACCGGCATAACCGACTGCCGCTGCAAGCGCATCGTTGCCCAACATCGAGATGAAAACCATATCGACGAAGTCCACGGCAAAGATCGCCATCAGTCCGATGCTGGTGGTCAACGACATTCTTACGACATGCCGCATTAGGCTGCCGTTTAGAAATACAGCGTGGTTTTCAGATTGGGTTGCCATTCTTGAGATGATTCCTCACTGCCCTGCTCGCAAGCACTCTGCAGAGGTTATCTTACCAACAGCAAGAGGTGCGAAAGCTTCTTAGGCGCTGTTTGCCATCCAGATCGGATTCACTGCGACCAAAATGTCTACCGAAGAGAGCCATGTCAGGTCACATTCCTGGCCCAAAAAGTACAATCCGACGAAGTACATACTGATGACAGGAATTCTGTCTGAACAGATTGGCTCAGGCTTATGGGCGTCGGATTTATCTGATCTCAGCACCCTTAGTTTGCTCATGCTATGATGGCATTTTCTGCTGCTTCGCAGTGGCAGCAACCTATCTCAATGAGTTCCTGCAATGCTTACTCAGAGGACGTTTTGGCACAAGAACGGGCGTCCCTACATGCGGCCCAGATTCGACTTTTTGGCTAATTTGTGAGATGCTTACCCTGCCGTTTTTGTTTGGGGTGTGGGGGTATGTTCCAGCTTCGGCTGTATTGGGTATTGGTTTTTATTCTAGTGTTTGGCAATTGGGCGCCTGTTGTTTTTGCGCAAGGCACCGAAAAGCCTGCAATTAATTCTGAAGGCTCGAAGCAGACAGCCGCCTCGCTTCGACAAATCCTTGCGCTGCTGGAAGAAGAAATCGACCGGGCGCAGTCAACCAGAGACAACTTACTCGAAGACATCACCAAAGCCGAAGATGATCTGACCGCGCTGCACGCCCAGATTGCGGAAGTCGATTCTGAGAGGTTGAACCATGCCTCGCGGATCGCCGAGCTGGAAGAAGCCCGGACCCTGCTGACAACTGAGAACGAGGCAAGCGAGGCCGCGATCGTGGCTCGGCAGGCAGAGCTTGTGGATCTTGAGACTAGCAAACAAGAAGCCAGCGTCAGGCTGGCGGAACTCAACGTTCAAATCGAAACCGCTGCAGCAGAGATCGGTAATCTTGAGCAACTGAAACTGGAAATGCGCGACGTCAGGAGCAAGATGGAAGCGGACCAGATGCTGGCCGATCAATTGACAGCAGATGTTGACGAGTTGACGCGAAGCCAGCTTCAGGTCAGCGCTGAAGTGGATGCTCTTAACGAGACACTGATCGGGACCAAAGCCAGCCTGGAAACAGTCTCAACTGAACTTTCCCATGAACAAGGCAATCTGGAAACTCTGAAGGCAGCCGTAAGCGAGACGCAGGCTAAGCTTGAGGCGGACCGATCAGGCCTGTCAAAACTCCAGAAAGAAATTGTCGACGTCACGGCAGAACTCAAGCGCGTTCAGGACGCGGTTCAGTCGCGCAAACAAGAGAAAGAAGCGCTGGAGACACAGATCGTCAGTCGCAACAAAGAATATGAAAGCTTGGCTAAGAAAATCGAACAGACGCGCGCCGAAACAAATGATATCGAAGCAACCTCCCAAAAACTGACTCAACTGGCGCAACAGCGCCGCTCTGCCGAAGAAGACCTGAGCGATCTTAAGCAGGAACTGGCAGCGACACAGGCAGAGTTCGAACAAACTGATGCTGCGCTGACAGAGCTGGCCGATCGCCGTGACACGATGTCCATCGAGCTTGCAACGCTTTCTGCCGTACGTTCGCGCGCTGAACTGGCCGCCCGAGCAGCAGAAGAAGGAAAGGCAGCCGCAGAATCCGAGCTGACAAAGCTACAAACCAAGCTTGTTTCTTTGCAGGTCGAAGTCACGAACCCTGGGCGGGAACGTGCTGATCAAAAAGCTGTCGCAGAGGAAATTGTGCAAGCACGCGCGACGCTTGAGGATCTGCAAGCTGAAATCGCGAATGGGCAGTCTCAGCATTCCAAAGCACAGTCAGCTCTTGCAGAGTTGCAATCCCAGGCTTCATCTTCGCGAAGTGAGCTTTCCCAGAACGAGGCAAGGCTTAGCGAACTGACCTCCGAATTGCAGACGCTAGCTGACCAACTGCAGGAAGACGAGAAAACGAAAGCAGATCTGACTGCATCACTGGATGATTTGCGTAAAGAGCGAGATCGACTGGATGATGATATCGCCAGTTCCGGCGAAGAACTGTCTCAGTCCCGGCAAACAATCACCCAAGCCAACGCTACCCTTACAGAGTTGAAGACTGAAACAGAGGCTGTGACCAAAAAGCGTGACCAAATGGTCGCCTCACTTCAGCGGACCAGCGGAGGGGTTTCGGCGGCGAAAGAGGAGTTGGATTCGCTTTTGGGTGAACTTGAATCCCGGCGCACAGAGCTCAGCCAGCTAAATACGGAAGTAGCACAAGCAAATGATCAAACCGCCGCGACCGACACCGCATCGCAATCTCTGGAAGAGATCAACACTCAGCTTGCCGACGCCAAATCCGAACTGAGTGAGATACAGCAAGAACTCGCGCTTGCCCGTGAGGAACTGAACCGGCTGATCGCAGAAGCGAGCGAAGCCGAAGCACGGCGCGATGCAGCGGCGACTCAAGTTTCCGAACTCGAGGAGGAACGAGCAAAAGCTACACAGGAAGTCGAGAACGCTCGGGCACAGCACTTGGACAATCAGGCTGTTCTTTCGGAATCGGAAACGAATGCGGCCAACGCTCGGGCCGAACTTGATTCATTGCGACAACAGGCAGCGGCCTATCGTGACGAGCTTGCAAATCTGGCCGCCAGTCTGGAAGAACTGGAACGTCGTGCTGTCGAAGCGGATTCCAGATTTTCTTCGCTGACCGATGAACCGCAGGAGGATTTGACCTCGCCAGCTGCAGTCGATGCAGCGACCGGTTCCCTGCCCGTTCCAAACGTAGGACAATCTACTGATGCCATTCGCGCCATACTGATCGGCGCTCCTGGGCTGAGCGATCTGCCGATAGAAACACTTGAAAGCCTTATTGCCGATCTTGCCAGCGGATCATGTGCTGTTGATGCACTGGAAGCCGCTACCGGTGAGATCAACCGGCAAACCCTGTTGCATTTGGTCCGGTCCGGAGAATTCTGCTGATTTTTTTGTTATTTTCGAGGGAGGGTAAGATGAATTTATTCAAACTGGTTAATGTCCTCACCAGAACGGTGTTCCCAATGGTGCTGGGGCTGGCGATACCGGTATCCGCGTCGGCATTTGAGCGGAACATTCTGACCGGTGGCCCCACAGGAACATATATTCAGATCGGCGGCGACATGAGTGACCTTGCTTCCGCTTGCGGGATCGAACTCAATGTCCGCGAAAGTGCAGGATCGCTGGAGAATTTCTTGGGGGTTCGCAAGCGCCGCCACACCCAGCTTGGGATCGTACAGAGCGACGTTCTGGAGTACCTGAAAACCTATTCCAGCGAAGACCCCGAGATCGCCCGCGCGATTTTCGGCGTCCGCATTGCCTTCCCGCTGTATAACGAGGAAGTTCATATTCTTGCTAAGCGTGACATCAACTCCTTATCAGATCTTAACGGTCGCCGCGTGGCGGTTGGCGTAGAGGATAGCGGAACATTTCTGACCGCGTCACTCGTTCTGGATCTCGCTGGCGTGGTGCCTGCCGAGCGTCTCACCATCAATGCCGATACGTCACTGCAGATGCTGCTTGATGGTAGTATCGATGCGTTCTTCTACGTTGCCGGGGCGCCCACCAAGATTTTTCAAACCGATCAGATCGACCCTGAAAAGCTGCATCTTCTGTCGGTCACGGATCCTACTTTGGCAGCGGTTTACACTCCGTCAAAGATCGAGGCTGGTACCTACCCGTTCCAAACCGAAACCATCGACGTGGTCGCGGTAAAGGCCGTTTTGATGACATACGAATACGATCGCGCGCGTAACTCTTACCATCAGGAAAGCTGCAAAGCGGTCGCGGATGTGGCCCATCTGATTGCAAAAGAGTTCCAGACACTGCAGCAATCCGGCCATCCGAAATGGAATGACGTGGACCTGAATGACATACCGCCGGGCTGGAACATTTCGGAATGCGTCAATCTGGGGCTTAGCGAAGACTACGAACTTGCCTGCGGTCCCGTCGTGTCGTCGGGGCAGCCCAGTATCGAAAGCGAGGCAAACACCGCTTATCGCAACAGAATTTGCGCCGTAATCGGCTGTTGATCAATCGAGAAAGGTTCGGCAAAGCGGTAGCGCCTAGTTCGTACTGATGTCTACCCAAGGCGATACCGCTTCTTGCCCGCCAATTTCATCAATCGCGGCAACACGCCATTGCTGCGCATCCGTCGGTACCATCAATCGCACCGCTGATAGCTCTAAATCTGGCACGTCGAGGATCACGCTTCCTTCTGGCGAGGCGACCTCGATACGGTAGGCAGACGGATCCGCCCCCTCCCCACTTGTCCAGACAAATTCAGCAACTCCGTCGGCCGACAAGTTCGAAAAAAGCTGCGTTGGTTCTGTCAACGCTCCACTCTCGTAGTTTGAGTGCAGATCGTTGAGCCGATCGACAGCGCCACCTATTTCCGGGGCAGCCATCTTGTACCAAGCCCTGGCCAACGCAAGGTCCACAGGCACGCCTTCACCCGTTTCGTAAATCTGGCCAAGATAATAAGCGGACCTATCATGCCCGGCTAATGCCGCTCGGGCATAGCTAGCGACCGCAGCATCGGCGTCAGTTCCCGCCAGCCGGAGCGCGGCTTGATACAGGCCGCTGGCGCTGGGATCGACCTCAGCTATTACATCCGACAGTCTTGTGACACGTGCTTGGGCCTCGATAGCCTTCTGAATATCTCCACCGACCTCAACACTATTGCCAGCGGGATTGATTCCCGGAAGATTCTGCGGGGTTGCTTCGCTCTCTCCGATCAATGACGACCGATACTCATCAAAGCCGCTTGCTGACATCAACAGATATGCTGCGGTCGTAACCGTCGCCAACCCTAGCAGACCGGTCACAACTGCTGTGTTTCGGCCAAAAAAACTTGTGATCCCCTGTGTGTCATGAGGTTGGGAAAAACCTGCCTTAGTTGAGAACTGCGCATCAGTTCCAGCATGGTGAGCAATGGCTTGTGCACCTAAGCCCGCGGGCGCCAATGGGCTCAACCCGTTCGATGGAGGTTCATCCTCGACCAGTTTTTCGGGCTTATTGCTTCTGATATCGGCAGCAATTTTGCGAATGCTCTCGCGATCTATTTCGGTCAGATTTCTCTCATCCATAAAATGGCGAATTCCATCGCAGATAATATTTATTTTGGCAGGTATACCGTTCGTCTGCAGAAACATCTCTCTCACAGCGTCGTCCGTAAGGCCGAGATCGCTGAAACCAAGCGCAACCAGATTTGCCCGCGCATATCCTCCCACATCTTCTTCGCTCATCACCTCCAGCATAAATGCAGGACCGGTGAGATCTGGCTGTGTGTTCGACAAAATATCAGCTAGATTGGTGCTCCCAACGAGGACGAGCTTCAACTTGGGTCGTGTGCCCGCGCTTTCGTCGCACAGCGAACACAAATTACCGAGATATGTGTCAGTTAATTGGTCAGCATCGTCTACAACCAAAACCGGAAATCTCTGTGCTGCATGAAGCGAGCCCAAAAGACTCGTTAATTCGTTTTGATTGCTTTCAATATCATCGGAGCGAGTTCGCTTGGGGTCAAAAGCCAACAACGCGTCCGAGTGCACGTCACCCGTGAGGTGTCGAGGATCGAGAATTGCTGCGATTGTGAAGCCGGGGGTTTTTGCCGCGATCAATTCTTGAACCAGCCGGGTCCGCCCTGTTCCGGAGCGCCCCCCAAGAATCGTTAGCGGTGCGCGGCTCGTCGCTGCAAAACGCAGTCGTTCGAACGCTAGTTTATGAACTTGGCTCCAATAAATCTTCGCGGAGTTCTCTGGCCCGGACTTCGCGCCTAAAGGTAGTTCGGGTTGCCCCTTGGTGCCTTCCATTTCCCACTCGCTATAAATTCTTAAAAACTCACAAATCTGGCCCATTCTGAGTCGCGGACTTCGCCGCTCCCTAAAAACCAGGGGCGCATCCGTCGATACGGCGAAGATGTGAGTGTCTCACATCCTGCTCATTCTGAATCGTCAGTTTATTATTCTTGGTCGGCAGCGCCGGTTATTTTGCCGGAAAACACGAGAAAAATCTAGGATCGCGATGGTTGTGTTCCAAGCACGCAAATCACAAACGATTCGCGAAGCAAGTCCAGATCCTGAGAGCGCGAAACAGGAACAGGAGGTGGTCTTGGGACAATTTATCGGAAGAAACGCCAATATCGAGCGTCTTGGTGGCTAACTGTGGTCGTAAGCTTCGCCTAATTCTTATGGCGGGGAGACAGGGATTCGAACCCTGGGGACGCTCTCACGCCCAACGGTTTTCAAGACCGCCGCATTCGACCACTCTGCCACCTCCCCGCTGCGGGCAGGGTCTAAGGCCAAGTTGAAACGGTGGCAAGTCAAAAGAGGGAATTTTTGCCGAAGCCCGAGCAGCGGTCTTTCCATGCCACAGTACCCGCGTTATGATCCCGGCGAAAGGCCGCAAGAGACTGGCACAAGAACCAGTCGATCAGCGGTTGGGGCTGGGTGAACACAGCCCTTTCAGGCAAGGGATGACAAAATGAAGCGAGCGACAGGGACACGCTTTGGGCCGCATCGGCTAGCGGTTCTGGCAGTGACGTTGACGGCTTTAACTGCGTGTGACGAGGCGTTGATTCCTGGAAATACTTCAACCGATCCGGAATCCGATGAGGCGCAGGCAAACGACGGTACCGTCGAATTGCTACCGGTTCCGAGTGGTCCACAACGCGATGTCGAAGCACCCGATGTTTTTCAAACAACCGAAGCAGGACTTTGGGATGGACGCCCATCACTGGGTGGTATCTGGGTTGCGCACCCCGACGCGAAACAGCCCGAACGTGTTCTGATCAAAAATACGGCCAACAACAAAAAGGTGACAGGTGCGTTGTTCCGCAGAGAACGGGATCTGCCCGGACCTGTGCTTCAGGTTTCATCTGCGGCCGCGAGTGAGTTGGGAATGCTGGCAGGGTCGCCGACGCGCTTGCAAGTTGTGGCGCTGCGCCGTGAGGAAACCGAACCGACACCGCCGCCTGCACCCGCCGAAACTGAAGAGAAAGAGACCACAGGCGAGGAAACCGCGGCAACAGCTGCAGACGCGACTTCGGAAACACCAGTAGAAGCCGCCGAAAAGCCAGCCAAACGTAAATGGTGGCAAAAGAAAGAGCCTGAAAACACGGGCGCCGTCGCTGCTGGGGCAGCAGCCGGAGCTGCTGCCGTGGCAGCTTCAGGGAATGCAGCTTCAGGGGATACTGCTGCCGAAGCGGCGGAAGCCATTGCAGAAACCGCATCTCCAACGGCCGCTCTGTCAGATGCCCCTGTTGCACCGCCGCCTGAAAAACCCGCAAAGCGGAAATGGTGGCAGAAAAAGAAACCAAACGAAATCACTGAAACCCCACTGGACCCGATCGCAGGCGCCGCAGCCGCAATTGAAGCATCCGAGCCAACTCCGGCTGCAGCCAGTACCTCGGGCACATCAGCCCTGACCAAACCCTATATTCAGGTTGGCACCTTCGGAATCGAGGCCAATGCGAACAGTGCAGCCGACAAGATTCGCAGCAATGGTATGCTTGCCGAAGTGCGTGAGCTAAAATCGGGGGATAAACCCGTTTGGCGTGTGCTGGTCGGCCCAGCCATGACAAGAGCCGAGCGAAAGGCGATCCTCGGCGATGTGAAAGATCTCGGTTTTGCCGATGCCTTCACGGTGAAAAACTAGGAAGGATGCTCCATATGCTTTCCTCATTACGATCAACTGCTCTGGCTTTTGGGTTGGCCCTTATGGCCCTTCCGGTACAAGCGTTCGACACCACAGCGCGTGCTGCCTATGTCATGGACCAGAAGACTGGCACCGTACTGCTGTCCAAGGATGCGGATCAGCCCCTGCCCCCGGCGTCCATGTCAAAACTGATGACGCTATATGTGGCTTTCGAAGCGTTGCGAGATGGTCGTCTAACTCTGGATGAAACTCTGCCAGTGTCTGAGCACGCCATGAGCTATGGTGGCTCGACCATGTTCCTGAATACGCAAGATCGAGTCCGGGTCGAAGATCTTTTGCGCGGCATTATCGTTCTGTCCGGCAATGACGCCTGCGTTGTGATCGCCGAAGCGCTCAGTCCCGATGGAACCGAAGCAGGGTTTGCCCGCTATATGACCCAACGCGCCAAGCAAATGGGCATGGATAACTCAAACTTTGCTAACTCGAATGGATGGCCAGCGGCTGGGCACATGATGTCCGTGCATGATCTGGCTGTTCTTGCGGATCGACTGATTTCGGATTTCCCCGAATACTACCCGCTGTTTTCCGAAGAGATTTTCGAGTTCGACGGTCGGGCCCCATCGAACGCACGCAACCGAAACCCCTTGCTGAAACTGGATATCGGCGCTGATGGCCTGAAAACTGGACACACGCAGGAGGCAGGCTATGGCCTCGTCGGGTCTGCCAAACAAGGGGATCGCAGGGTAGTTTTCGTTCTTTCTGGCCTGGACAGCACAGCCCGTCGCGCAGAGGAGGCTGAGGCCGTGGTTAACTGGTCGTTTCGAAATTTTGTCGAGAGGACAGTTGCCCAAGCCGACACGCCCATAGCAGAGGCCAAGCTGTGGATGGGCGCTCAGAAAACCGTTGGTCTGGTTCCGGAAGAGGATCTGAGCGTATTGTTCCCCGTTCTGAGCGATCAGAATGTAGAGGCCGAAGTTGTTTATGAAGGTCCCATCAACGCCCCTGTCGCCAAAGGGCAGCAATTGGCTGAACTGGTGATCAAGCCCGAAGGTTTGCCAGAGATTCGTCGGCCATTGGTCGCAGCACAGGACGTGCCGCAGGGTGGATTTGTCGTACGCCTGATGACGGTGGGTGGCATAGTACTCAAAGACGTTATCAATATCCCGCTGGAGTCGATGTGACGCGGCGGGGGTTGTTCCTGACATTCGAAGGAATCGACGGATCGGGCAAGTCTACTCAGGCACGTTTGCTGGCTGAGCGCTTGCAGAAAGCAGGCCATGAAGTCGTTCTGACCCGTGAACCCGGTGGTTCGCCGGGGGCCGAAGAAATTCGCAGGCTGGTTCTTGAGGGAGATCCTGACCGTTGGTCGGCGGAAACAGAGATTCTGCTGTTCACCGCGGCCCGCCGCGATCATCTTGAACGCACGATTGAACCTGCCTTGGACGCGGGAAAGGTTGTGATCTGTGACCGGTTTGCGGACAGCACCCGCATGTATCAAGGCCTGTCACGCGGTGATCTGCGTGGATTGGTTGATCAATTGCACAGTCTGATGATCGGGCGAGAGCCGGATATGACACTATTGATCGATATGGACCCGGAAACCGGCCTGTCTCGCGCCAAGGGACGGCAGGGTACCGAAGAACGGTTCGAGGATTTTGGTCCGGAACTACAACGGCAAATGCGCGCGGGTTTTCTGGCTCTGGCTGATGAATTCTCGGAACGTTTTCAGATTGTGAATGGCAACCGGGACATGGACAGCGTTGCACAAGATGTGACAGAAATCGTCTTGCAAGCCTTGCGATAGACGACGGATGAGCGACGATATTCCAACCCCAGATCAGGCGCCCGGCGCGCCCCACCCGCGCGAAACCGAGCAGTTGTTCGGACAAGATGCGGCCGAACAGGCGTTTCTCGACGCCTTTAACTCGGAACGGTTACATCATGGCTGGCTTCTGACAGGCCCAAAGGGTGTGGGTAAGGCGACACTTGCTTGGCGGATCGCGCGTTTCCTTCTGGCGACACCTCCTACAGAAGAGAATGGGTTGTTTGGGGCCCCTCCCCCTGTGACGTCGTTGAATATCGGCTCAGAACATCCCGTTTCGCACCGCATTCTGGCGGGCGCAGAACCCGGTTTGGCTGCGATCACCCGATCCTTGAATGATCAGGGAAAGCTACGGAATGAGATCGTAGTGGATGACATTCGTAAACTTGGTCGGTTCTTTGGCCTGTCATCTGCGGATGGTGGTCGGCGGGTGGTCATCGTGGATTCGGCGGATGAAATGAACATCAGTGCTGCAAATGCGCTGCTGAAAATGCTCGAAGAGCCCCCGGCCCGAACAACGCTTTTGCTGATCTCGCACCAGCCATCGCGATTACTGCCGACAATACGTTCGCGCTGCCGCACACTGCGTCTTTCGCCTCTTGGGCCAGAAGACATGCAAGCCGCCTTGACCCAGACCGGTGCTGAAGCACCAACGCAGACAGATCATCTGGCCGCGCTCGCTTCTGGTTCTGTTGGCGATGCTGTCCGCCTGATCAATCTGGGTGGATTGGAGATATACGCCGAACTGATAGCTATTTTGGGCACCCTGCCCCGGCTGGACCGGCAGCGCGCTTTGCTGCTGGCAGAAAGTGCCGCCCAACGCGGTGCGGCAGAACGCTTCGAGCTGCTTCTGACCTTGATCGATATCGCTTTGTCCAGATTGGCACTGACCGGAGCCACCGGCAGCCCGCCTGTTCCCGAGGCCGCCCCAAACGAGGAAGAGACGCTGGCTCGCCTGTCCACCTCACCCCAAAAGGCCCGGCAATGGGCCGAAGCTGCGGCGCTGATCACGGCGCGGGCGCGACATGGTCAGGCGGTGAACCTTGACCCTGCCGCTCTGGTCCTAGATACGGTGTTCAAGATACAGGAAACCGCCGGTCAGAGCAGATGAGCGATACCACAATTCCCCCTGAGATCACCGATAGCCATTGCCATCTGGATTTCCCGGATTTTGACGGCCAATTGGACGAGATTATTACCCGTGCAGCCGAGGCCGGAGTTACTCGGATGGTCACAATCTGCACCCGGCTGCGGAATGAGCCAACTGTTCGGGCCATTGCCGAAAACCACGCGCCAGTTTTTTATGCGGCGGGTACGCATCCGATGAGTGCGGCTGAAGAGCCAATGGCATCAGTGGAAGAGCTGGTTAACCTGGCGAAACATCCCAAATTCGTGGGTATTGGGGAAACCGGACTGGATTACCACTACACCGCCGACAGTGCCGAGGTACAAAAAACATCGCTGCGCATCCACATTGAGGCAGCCCAACGCACAGGGTTACCGCTGATCATTCACGCCCGCGCTGCAGACGATGACATGGCGCGTATCCTGGCAGAAGAGCATCGCAACGCACCCTACACATGCGTCATGCATTGCTTTTCTTCCGCGGCCGAGCTTGCAAAAGCCGCGTTGAACCTGGGTTTTTATCTGTCGATGTCGGGCATAGCTGCCTTCCCCAAAAGCCAGGAACTACGCGACATATTTGCGATGGCTCCTGTTGACCGGGTTTTGGTTGAAACGGATGCGCCCTATCTTGCGCCCCCTCCATATCGCGGCAAGCGTAATGAACCTGCTTACACCGCTCATACTGCGCGCAAAGGCGCCGAGGTGTTCGGGATAGACTACCCCGAATTCGCTGCACAAACGCAGGCCAATTTTGACCGGCTCTTTGCAAAGGCCGCATCTTACAAGGTCGCTGCATGAGCGGTTTGCGCTTCACCATTCTGGGTTGCGGCTCGTCCGGTGGTGTCCCCCGTTTGGGTGGACATTGGGGCGATTGTGATCCGGACAATCCAAGGAACATTCGCCGTCGCTGCTCGATGCTGGTGGAGCGGGATGGGCCGGGCGGTACGACCTCGGTCCTGATCGATACCACTCCGGATATGCGCAGCCAGCTGCTGGACACCGGTACCGGGCGGCTGGATGGCGTCGTTTACACCCATTCGCATGCCGATCATGTCCATGGCATCGATGATCTGCGCATGATTGTCTTCAACATGCGGACCCGGGTTCCGGTCTGGGCTGATGGCGACACCCAAAACGCATTGCTCGGGCGTTTCGGCTATGCCTTCATACAGCCAGAGGGCTCTCCGTACCCGCCGATCCTGGATCTCAAGTCCATCGACGGGCCGTTTGAAATTGATGGCCCCGGTGGTCCAATTCCATTTCGTCCATTCAAGGTCAATCACGGATCAATCGACTCACTGGGTTTCAGGATGAACGATCTGGTGTATCTTCCTGATGTTGCTGAGATTTACGATGACGCCTGGTCGGAATTAGAAGGGCTCGACTACCTTGTCATCGACGCGCTGCGCCGTACGCCGCATCCCACACATGCACATCTGGATAAAACACTGGAATGGATCGAACGCCTGAATCCCAAACAGGCCGTTCTGACTAACATGCACATCGATCTCGACTATGCCACGGTCGATTCTGAAACCCCTGATCACATCACCCCTGCCTACGACGGGATGGTGATCCATCAGCCACTATAGGCGGACCGCTGCGCGCTCCCATCATATCACCGTCTGCGGCGGACAAGTCAGACTGGCAGGGACGATAAGATGCTCCAAAGCCTGATCAACGTCATTCTGCCGGTCTTCCTTGTGATCGGTGCAGGATATGCTTCCACCCGTTTGGGATATTTCAAGGAAATCCATATCGACGGGCTGATGAAGTTTACTCAGGGCTTTGCGATCCCATGCCTGTTGTTCCTCGCAATCGCTCACCTCGATCTAAGCGCCAGCTTCGATCCGCGACTTTTGGTCAGTTTCTACACAGCAGCGGCCCTCTGTTTCACGGCTGGTATGTTCGGTGCGCGTTTGATCTTTAAACGCGACTGGGAGGATTGCGTTGCCATTGGTTTTTGCTGCCTCTTCTCTAACTCTGTTCTGCTGGGGTTGCCCATCACAGAACGAGCTTACGGCCCAGATAGCCTGACCGGAAACTACGCCATCATCGCCTTCCACTCTCCGTTTTGCTACGGCGTCGGGATCACGGTTATGGAGGTCATTCGAAATCGCGGTCATGGAAGTGCACGCATGGTCAAATCCGTGTTTTCAGCGATGTTCAAAAACGCCCTCATTCTGGGCATCGCACTGGGGTTTCTGGTCAACCTTTCCGGAATGATCATCCCGGCCGTTGTGGATGAGGCTTTGGATCTGATCACGCGGGCCGCATTACCCGGCGCGTTGTTCGCATTGGGCGGAGTATTGGTCAAATACAAGCCTGAGGGAGATCTTGTAGCAATCAGTTTTGTCTGCTGCATCTCGCTGATCCTGCACCCGGCTCTGGTATGGATGTTTGGCTCTCTGACTGCTTTGCCGCAGGATCTGTTTCGCTCTGGCGTTCTTACGGCTGCGATGGCGCCAGGATTCAATGGCTATATATTCGCAAGTATATACGGCCGCGCTAAACGCGTCGCGGCATCATCTGTGCTTATCGGTACAGGGGTTTCAATCCTCTCAGTATGGATGTGGCTAACTTTGCTCGGTTAGGGAAAAATCTCTGTTGACTATGAGCCAAAGCGGTACACTTAACGCTAAATTGTCAGGAGCTTAGCGGATGTCGCACGCTGTTATTGTTGCCCATGGTCAGCCATCTGATCCGGAGCCAGCCGAGGCTGCGCTGGCTGAGTTTGCTTCCGATATCTCAACACTGGCGAAGCGGGTTTCCGTTCATTCGGCCACACTCGCTGCGCCGGACGCGCTGGAGGCCGCTCTCGACAGCTTGCCCGAAAACAGCGTGATATACCCGCTTTTCATGGCCAAGGGATGGTTCGTGACCAGTGCATTGCCTAAGCGTGTTGGGAATCGGATTATCAGGATACTTGATCCGCTGGGTATCGACCCGGATCTGCCTGATCTCGTTGCGAGCAGCGTATGGAACGCAGTTTCAGAACTTGGCTGGCAGACAGAGTCTACTGATCTGGTGATTGCGGCCCATGGCTCTGGTCGCAGCCGAAACCCGTCAGCTGTGGCCGGTGAATTTGTGGATCAACTGACCAAACGAATGCCATTTCAGAGCATGCGTCTGGGCTTTGTTGAGGAACTCCCATCGATTGCCGAAGCCGCCGCAAATACCGGGGATCAGGCACTTTGCCTTCCTTTCTTCGCCTGTAGAGGTGGGCATGTTCTAGAGGATGTCCCGCAGGAACTGAGTAAAGCGGGTTTCCGCGGGCAGACGCTGCCGGTGATAGGTGAATTACCCCCAATCAAGCAGCATATTGCGGGAATTCTGGATAAGGCCTTTGCAACCTGACAAGAAATACCAAACAGGCGCCGCCAGATTGCACCTGAGCCAGTATTGCTCTGTTCTTCGCATTGACCGCAGGGCTGAGTATCACAGCTGAGCGTTGCTAGGGACGGAGTAAAAGCAACTGCAGGAGCGGCCGCTGCGTTTGGCTTCGTACAATGCAAGGTCAGCCGCATGCAGTACCTCCGACACTTTCGGCACCTGAAACTGTGTTGACAATGCTATACCGATACTCGCGGAAATTTCGCAGGATGCGCCCTGGAATGATATCGGTTCCTGTAACCGAGAGATCAGACGCTCGGCAATCCGCGCCAATATGTTAGGATCCACCAACCCCTTGAGGATTAATACAAATTCATCGCCACCTACCCTGGCAATAGTATCGTCTCGGCGGGTTTCATCCAGCATGATTTGTGAAGCCACCTTAAGAACCTGATCCCCTGCAGCATGACCAAACCTGTCATTGACCAATTTGAAGAAATCCAGATCCAGATGCATCAGCGCGAATGGCAATTTGGAAGCGATCAAATGCTCCAGAACATGATCCATTGCCCGTCTGTTTCTAAGACCTGTCAGCGTATCGGTAACTGCCTGTTCTTCAGCGGCTAACATAGCCCCCTGCAGGCGCAAATTCAGCGATCTAGACGCCTCCATAGCTGCTGATTTTGCTTCGACGAGGTATAGGAGCTCAATGGCCAGATCTGTGCCAGAGAAATCCGCACTAGTCAGGGCGTAGTCGCGAACAGCGTCCAGAATCGAAATCCCAAAAGACAGATTGATGACCGCACCGTTTCCGGTCGGCAATGGTGCAACCAACCCCTTGAGGGCAGTTCGTGGCTCATCATGAAATTTCAGGTGTACCTTTGTGCCCGCCATCGACATGAGTGCCGGAACCGTCGATACATTCCTTGGTCGCAGCAGCTCAAACAGATCAAGAAACCTCGTCCCTGTCATCTGCATATCAGGTCGTAACTTCTGCAACGTTGGCCCAACCTGTTGAATTTCCCCGTCCTTATTCAACAAAAGAAACATCGGGCACAGAGTTTCCAGGAGGGTTGCGAGATCGTTTTGCTCAATCATTGCTTGCGTGCCCCCAGATCAAACCGGCGTCCTTCGGAAAATGCACTTTCAAACAAAGACATCGAGATCACTTCGACGCCGTCCCTATCTCCGTCATGAGACAGCATAACCAATGCACCATAGTCATCCGCCATCGCCCGCAGGACCCCCACCATGACACTGGAGTAACCGGGCAACCCCGGATGGCATTTCAGTTCATATTCGGATGGTGAAAGCTCACACAATTCAAGCGCAGGCAAATCTAGATCAGACACCGCCAGCCTGACCCGATCCGAGAGATCGTCCAGCGAATGTAGAAACTCGACATAGGTCACACCGCCGAACCTCAATAATCGGCGCAATCCTTCCATATTTGGGTGTGAGACCAGGTACGTTCCCAAATCCTCAAGGAACTCTGATTTTGGGCGTTTCAAATCAGCACAAAGCGCATCAAGAACGCGGCTCGATAGACCCTCTTCATAGACCAGCATCGCCTCGAATTCAGCAAAGCCCAATCCTGCTGCCTCAGTCGCGCGCAGCCAGCACGCACGACCATATGTTGCGCAGACAAACGACTGTATCGCGCTGTTGATCAACCCGTGCATGGAACGCCTCACTCGAACACATGCACCACTTCAACCGACAAAGCTTAACAAATACCGAAGACAAGCTATCGATTGCAGTAAATGCCCTGTAATCTCAACTTGATACACCAATTGTTCCTTCGCTTGGCAAACAGATCAGAAGTCTGTGGGAGCTCCGCCTTCAGCCTTCCTTCGCGCAACAAAATCTGCCAGCTCCTCTCGCACAGCGTCGTCCATCGGCGGTGCTTCAAAGCTGCCTATGATTTCCTTGAACATGTAGTGCGCACGCTCGGCCGTCCAGATGCCACCAGCCACTTCCCAACCTTCGTAATTCTTCCAGTCACTCAGGAAGGGTTGATAGAACGCCGTGGTATAGCGGTCCTGCGTGTGCTGGATTCCAAAGAAATGGCCATCATTGCCAACTGAGCGGATCGCATCGAGCGCAATTTCGTCGGGACCGGTGGCGTTGATCTGCGGATCCATATAGCGCTGAATTTGCTGTAGGATTTCACAGTCCATGATAAATTTCTCGGGGCTGGCAATCAGCCCGCCCTCAAGCCAGCCGGCGGCATGGTAAACCATGTTGGTCCCTGATTGGACAGCGGCCCACAGAGAATTAGACGTCTCCCACATAGCCTGTCCATCCGGCACATTGGCTGCGCAGACACCTGAAGAACGCATTGGCAGGCCATAATACCGCGCCATTTGTCCTGTCATCTGAGTGGATCGCATATATTCAGGTGTACCAAATGCGGGTGCACCGGATTTCATGTCTACATTTGAGGTGAAAGTACCGATCGCACATGGGATTCCAGGCCGGACATACTGAAATAGAGCAATTGCGCAAAGACCCTCAGCCAGCGACTGCGCCACCGCGCCGGCCATGGTTACAGGCGCCATCGCGCCGGCAAGTGTAAACGGCGTCACGACAACGGCCTGACCACGACGGGCAAGGCGCAAACAGCCATCGATCATCGGATGGTCATGCTTCAACGGCGAAGTCGAATTGATGTTGGAATACATCCGCGGAGTCGCCTCGAATTCCTCATGACTCAGACCACCGGCGATGCGGACCATCTCCATCACGTCCTCGACCCGCTCTTTTCCAAGGCAATAGGCGTGCATTACCTTATCCGTCAGGGTCAGTTTGTCATAGAGAACGTCCAGATGGCGGACACTTGCATGAATATCGACCGGTTCAACCGGATAACCGCCGGCAAAGTGGATGCAATTGAAATACTGAGTCAGTTTCAGCAAGTTCCGACACATTTCACGGTTGCCCGGAACTTTCTTTCCAATCTCCATATCCCAATAGTTCGGGGGTGAAGACACGTTCCCGAACACCATGGTTTTACCACCGATATCGATTGTACGGTCCGGGTTTCGGGGCGTGATCGTAAATTTATTCGGGGCCTTGCCAATCATTTCCATAACGAAGTCGCGCCCCATGCGAACGTTATCGCCATTCACGATGCACCCCGCCTCTCGCAGGATAGCTTTGGCTTCTTCGTTATAGAATTCGATCCCGATCTCTTCGAGGATGCGCATTGCCCCCTCGTGAATCGCTTCAACGCCTTCGGGACCCAATGGTTCGGTCGGCCGATCAATGTTCACTGGCGGGTTCCAGGGCATCTGCTCGATGACTTCGGCACCTCTGCGGGCTGCGGCTCCAGCACGGCCGCCGCCACGGCGCCTGCGTGTCGTGTTGTCGGCCATTTGCTCCTCCGGCATTTGCTATTTTTCAAGCAAGCCCCGAAGCGACAGGTTATGGCCGCTCTGTCTGCGACAGGTTGTGTCGGTTTTAATAGATGAAGCGCCGAAACCTGCCCTAGATGGTCAGTTTTCTGCAAGCCATCCCGGAATATGCCCGATATCGGGCAGCACGACATCCGCCATTGGGGCGAGATCTTCAGCGGTCGCAAGACCGGTCAGCACTCCAATCGTCGTCATACCCGCAGCGCGCCCAGCCTCCAGATCATGCAGGCTGTCACCCACCATCGCGATATTCGATGGATCGATACCTACATGTTCTGAAAAGGCCAGCAATTGCCCTGGCCCTGGTTTGAATCCATGGCCGCTGTCATAGCCTGCGACAAAGTCGAAATGATCGCGAATGCCCACCGAGGCCAAATGCTCAAGCGCGGGCATTTCTCCATCATTTGTGGCCAGTCCCACCTTTTTGCCACTGTTTCGAAGTTCCTCGAAAAATGCAGTCAATGGCACCGCCGGAATTTGCGGGGCCTGAGCCGATTCCCTGTTCAGCATTCCTACGAGTTCATCCCGCGAAACATCTCCTAGATGCGGCAACAGCACCTCAGCAATCTCATCAACTGTACCTGCAATGACCACGCTGTCTTCAGAGTACTGGCTATTGGCGAGATCGAAGCCGATGACCTGCCCCAATTCAGCAGCTCGGGTCTCATCACCGTCGGCAAGGCGCAACAGAACAGCGCGACCAAATGCTCCCCAAGTCGCAGCGAAATCAAACAGAGTGCCGTCCTTATCGAACAAGAGGGCGTCAATTGGCATTCCTGGTGCTCCTACAAATGCACTGGGTTCAGGTCCAATGGACGTCTGAACCGCCGGATAACTGCATGCGGGCCTGACCGGGAAGATCATAGGGCACCGCGTTGGCGTCACAAAAGTCCACGACCCACGAATCGTCAAGCATCAGAAAGTCCAAAACCGAAGACAAAAACTCGGGCTCGCCAGCCCTTTCACGCAAATCATCGGTCGTCGCACCTGTTGCCCCCAGAAAAACCGGAAGCAGTTCTTCGTTGCCGACAAGCCAGCCAAGTACTTTTAGCGCCAGTGTTTCCGCAGATTCAGCAGAGATCGCCATCAACAAGCCTCTGATTGGAGTTTGGAAAGGGTTTATTAACCAGAGTCATAAACACTTTGCTAACGCGTGCAATCAACGGTGAACAACTATGTCCGTGCAGGGAACCATCCTTGTCCTCGACGGGGTATCGACCAATCGTATCATGCTGAAGGTTCAGCTGACAGCAGCGTGGTATCACGTCGTGCAGGGTGAAAAGCTGAATGGTCTTGGACCATTGCTTCGGCGAACGCGGCCAGACCTTGTTCTGACATCGCAATCACTACCCGACGGTTCAGCCTCTGACGTAAAAAAACTCATGCTCGCCGACCCCATGCTCAGAGATGTACCGGTGGTCGCAATCGCCCCACACAACGACAAGGCTGCGCGCCTTCGCGCCTTGTCTGACGGGCTGGATGATGTCCTGGCCTATCCTTTTAAGGACACTCTGCTGCTTGCACGAATTCGCAGCTTCTTGCGTATGCGGGCCGATATACAGGACTTAAGGATCAAGGACGATCCACAAACTATGGGTCTCGCGGATCCCGCAGCTGCGCTGATATCACCACCCTCTGTTGGTCAGATCGGCATAGTGACACAAAGCCATCGCACTAGCACACTTTGGCAACGTGCGTTGGCTACGAAAACACGTCACCAGTTGACCTGCCACACTCAATCAAACCTGAAAGGCATTTTGTCAGGTCAGGTTCCTGATGCGATTGTCGTCGAATTGGGTAACGATACCAACGGCCTGAATGTGCTGGCAGATTTGCGATCCCGCAGTGCGACTCGACACACCGCTTTGATCGGGGTCCTGCCTGAGGAAGATGGTCAATTGGCAGCCGAGGCACTGGACATGGGGGCTGATGCCGTCTGCATGGGCGAGTTCTGCCCCCACGAACTGTCTCTGAGGGTCGATACACTGGTTGCACGCAAGTCCCGGGATGATCAAATGCGCGCGTCGCTTCGAAAAGGACTAGCGGATTCATGGATCGATCCGTTGACCGGTCTGCACAATCGCCGATTTGCGATGTCTGCGATGGCGCAGATAGTTCGGCAATCGGTACAAGCCAAACAAGGGTTTGTGCTTATGTTGGCGGATCTTGATCACTTCAAGGCCATCAACGATCAACACGGTCATTCGGTCGGTGATCTGGTTCTGACCGAAACGGGCAAACGTATCCAGGATGCACTAGGCGAAACCGGATTTGTCGCACGTATAGGTGGCGAAGAGTTCATGATTGGAATTCCTGCCGTGACGAGGCAGGGCGCGATGCGCATGGCCGAGAGGATTTGTGATTGTATCTGTGAAAACCCTTTCCTGTTGCCGGGGCGCACGGCCCGGATCGAGGTTACAATCAGCATAGGCCTGAAGGTCGGCGAACCTCCGTTCCCAACTGTCTCTGAGGATATGGAAACTGTCGAAGACCTGATGCAGAGTGCCGACAAAGCGCTCTATGCGGCCAAGAAAGCAGGCCGCAACCAAGTCCGTATGAGACAGAGCGCGGCCTGAACAGTTCAATCTTTCTTCTTATGCCGATGTGGCCCGCGTTCCACCACTTCCTGCAGCCTATCGGCATAAACAATCCGCTCATCGTCGCTCATTTCGACAACGCGCGACAACCATTGCTCTTGCAGGGCTTGCTGCAAATCGGCGGTCGATTGCGCCTGCTGCGCCAACAGGACCTGAACTGCATCAGGATCAAAGGGCACAGTGCGCAAAGCCTGGCTCAACGCTTCAAAGTCCTGCCTACGAGTGTTGGACCCCTTTTTGTGCAGATATGACAACTCACCTCGCAAAGCTTTGCGATCAGCCCCTGGTAACGCCCTGTAGAGAGCAGGCCCGAATCCGGGAGGCGTTTTTGCATGTTCACCACCGCGGAACCTTAGTGCGGTTCCCAGAACGACGCCCACCACCAACAGATTGAGGGCAAGAGAAACCGTCAGCAAAATGGGCATCCAGCGGCGTTTTGGCTTGGAATTTTCGCTCATTCCGCATCCTCCAAATAGGCTGTATCCAGACCAAGATCAGCGACCAGATAAGCTGTTTCCTGCGAGATCAGGTAATTTGCAGGATCAGGCAGAAATGACGGTGCAGAAAAGCCGATCCAAACACCAGCAGCACTGGCTGCAACCAGTCCGCCCATCCCCTGCCATCCACCTACGTTGTCAAACAGGTGCCACCATGATCTGCGCTTCGCTTCGGTTTGCGGCGCAAGCCGGCCTAACCGCACAGACTCGGCGTCTGTCATCATCCGAACAGCCAAATCATCAGGCAGCTGCGAACGCTCCTGTCGCGCCTGGGCGAACAAACGATCCAGTTCTGTATCATCGTCAGTCATTGTCATACCCCAGTTCATCTCGACGCCCGGCCAGTATTGCAGCCAGAGACCGTTTTCCACGCGCGGTCAGGCTCTCGACCGCTTCTACGGAAATGTCCATGATCCCAGCAATTTCGGGGTTAGACAATTCCTCGATATGCCTGAGGACCACGGCTTCCCTCTGCCGTTCAGGCAATTGCGACAAGGCGGTCTGCAATGCATCTTTCCGCGCCTCATCCTGCATCTTTTCAACCACGCTTGCTGAGCCATCCTCTGGTTCAGCAACTTCATTCAAAGCGGCGTGGGTCTTTTTACGCCGAAGGTCCACACACAGGTTCAACGTAACCCGATACAACCAGGTCGAGACCTTTGCCTGCCCCGGAACCCAGTCTGGCGCCATCTGCCAAAGGCGCATCATTGCCTCTTGCGCCACATCCTCGGCCTCAGCCTGATTGCTCAGCATCCTTAGCGCGACCGAGAAACTGCGTGGTCCAAGCCGGTCCGTCAGCAAACGGGCAGCACCAGCATCACCATCGGCAAATTGCCTCAGCAACATATCGTCGCTGAGTTCGGTCGCGGCGAACTGGTCGCCGCGAACCTCGTGCGGTGAGGAAGTCAGATCCTCCATCCTGCATCAGTTGCTGTCTGAACCCGCATTATCACGCTTCTTCTTGTGCCGACCCATCTTGTCTTTTGCATCGGCGAATTCCTGTTCCGAGATCGATCCGTTGCCATCCGCGTCGATCCGGTCAAACATCTTGCCGGCGCGGCGTGGTTTCGGCAGCTCGTCTTCGCTCAGGTAACCATCGCTGTTGGCATCATGCTTTTCAAACATCTTTGTCACGCGGTCACTGGCTTTTTTCTGGGCAGCCGCCTGCATCTCCTCGACACTCAGCTGACCGTCACCGTTGGTGTCAGCATTGGTGAATCTCTGGGTGCGATGCGCCTGCATTTCTTCTTTGGTCACCTGACCATCACCGTTGGCATCAAGCTGCTGGAAAGTGACCGGCTCGCGATCGCCTTGCCCTTTCGCCAGGGCTGTTGTGCCCGTGATAGCAACTGCAGACAGAACGATAGCGGACATAAACGTTGCACTTTTCATAACATTCTTCCCTTTTTTGGCGGCCCAGTGCCGCTGCTCATACCTATTCAAACGCAGCACCAATGGATTTCCGTCGCCACCAGAGAGAATTTTTTGTAGGTTTGTGTGAGAGCGCGTGTCGCAGTCCACCCGCCGCAAAGCGACGCACCCCCCTTTTATACAGCCCAAAACAATAGCAGTATCAGCCCAATTCGAACGCGCGAGTATCAAGATGACAGATCAGACTATCGAAACCATTACGGAAGACGAACGTCCGACATGGCCAGCTGTAGTTAAAGGCTTCAAATGCCGTTGCCCCAATTGCGGCAAAGGTAAGCTTTTGCACAGCTATCTGAAAGTAAACGACAATTGCTCAAACTGCGGTCAGGAATTGTTCCATCATCGCGCCGATGACGGGCCCGCCTATCTGACCATCCTGATCGTGGGTCACTTGCTGGCGCCAGCGCTGCATGTCTCATATGTGCACTGGCGACCCGATCCTTTGACGATGGCCCTGATGTTCTCGGTTGGCTGCGTCGCACTGTCGCTGTACCTTCTGCCGAGGCTAAAGGGAGTCGTCGTTGCCTATCAGTGGGCACGCCGGATGCACGGTTTCGATAAAACCGACTGATCCCTTCCACCAGAGCGGAGGGGACATGACCATCGACAAGACCGCAATTCGCAATGCCGCGACTGTAATCGTTCTGCGCAACCGCCAGAGCGACCCAGCAATCCTGATGGGGCAGCGCGGCGCCTCTGCGGCCTTTATGCCGAACAAGTTTGTGTTCCCTGGCGGTGCCGTTGACCCGGCGGATGCCGAAGTTCCTTTGGCCACTGCCCTACCCGACATTTGTCATCAACGGCTGGCTGAGAAATCACCGGAAGGATTGCAGAACGCTTTGGCAGCAGCTGCAATTCGCGAACTCTGGGAGGAAACCGGATTGGTGCTAGGACAACCGGGCCAATGGTCAGGTGCCCTGCCAGCCGATTGGCAATCCTTCGCAGACATGGGGTTTGTTCCTTCCGCTGAAGGTTTGCAATTCGTGTTCCGTGCGGTCACACCACCGGGACGACCACGCCGCTTTGATGCGCGGTTCTTTCTAGTAGATGCCGAAGCCATTCAGGGCGATCTGGACGATTTCACCCATGCGTCGGACGAACTGTCCCATCTGCAGTGGATCAAACTGCACGAGGCGCGCAACTTCGATCTGCCTTTCATCACCGAGGTTGTTCTGGCCGAAGTTGCCGCGCGTGCTGCAGATCGCACCCCACCGGAGACTGTTCCGTTCTTTTTGAATAACGAAGAGGCGAGCCTGTTTCTGCAGCTCAAGGGCTACCCGATGCCAGAGACCGGATAGCCGGCATGGTCGTTTAGCGCATCCTGCTGATTACGACAGTCACCTCGGGCTTTTTGCCGATTTCCACCTGCGCACTTTGACGGGCAATCCGGCGCAAGCCTTCCTCCAACTTGTCGTCATCGCGCAGAGTTTTTGCCTCTGCCCGCATCAGGAACTGGTTCAGATCTTCTTCCAGCACTTCGATCAATGCTGCGCGCGAGGTACCTGTTTCAGGCAGACCCATCGTGTCACACCACGGCTCGCCCAGTGGTTCGTCTTCTTCATCCAGAATAACTGTGATCGTCACATGCCCGTTCAGCGCCATCCGAATGCGGTCGCGTACGACACCATCCAGCGCACCAATTTTGACGGTGCCGTCCAAATAGGTCCGACCCGTTTCAATATAATCGACGACTTGTGGCGCGTTGCCGGTCAGATCCAGCATCGTACCATTAACCGCCAGAATACCTGTTCGACCTGCAGCCTCGGCCAGCTTGGCGTGTTCGCGCAGATGGCGATGTTCGCCATGCATCGGGATCACCATCTGAGGGTCTACAAGAGCATGAACCTTTTCTAGGTCCGGACGGTTGGCGTGACCGGAAACGTGATAAAGACCCGAACTGTCATCTACGACATCCACGCCCTTCTCGCTTAACTGGTTCATGATACGGATCACACCGCGTTCATTTCCAGGGATCGTTTTGGAAGAAAACAGGAAAAGGTCACCATCCTTGACCTCAAGCCCGCGGTACTTTCCGCGTGCCAACTGCGCGCTTGCGGCACGGCGTTCCCCCTGACTGCCGGTCACGATCAACATCAGGTTTTGACGCGGCAAATCCAGCGCCTCTTCAGCACTGATCACACGCGGAAAATCCGTCAGAATGCCTGTCTCAGTAGCCGCCTCAATCATGCGCCGCATAGCGCGCCCTAACAGAACCACCGAGCGGCCGGCCTTTGCCCCCGCCTCTGCCAGAGTTTTCACACGCGCGACGTTTGAAGCAAAGGTGGTCGCAATGACCATGCCCTCGGCCTCTTCAACCAACCTTGTGATTTCAGGTCCAACATCGGATTCCGAGCGCCCCGGATGTTTTGAGAAGACGTTCGTGCTGTCGCAAACCAATGCCTTAACACCAGATTTTGACACTTCGGCCCATAGATCCGGATCAAAAGGCTCGCCCACAATCGGATCAGCGTCCAGCTTGAAGTCACCCGTATGCACAACCCGTCCACTTGGCGTGTCGATCACCAGCCCGGCACTTTCGGGGATCGAGTGCGAAACAGGCAGGAAACCAACTGTGAACGGCCCCGCCTCGATCTGCTCTGGCCATGATGATGCTGTACGAACAGCTTCGACCGGATGGCCATGTTCATCCATTTTTCGACGCGCGATATTCGCTGTGAATGCGCGTGCGTATACCGGTGTCCCAAGCGCCTCATAGCAATGCGCTACGGCACCAATATGATCCTCATGCGCGTGGGTGATAAAAATCGCCTCCAGACGATCGGCCCGCTCTTTCAGCCAGCTGATGTCCGCAAAGATGAGATCCACCCCCGGCGAGGTATCCATATCGGGGAATGCCACACCGAGATCCACAAGGATCAAACGCTCCTGCCCCGGTTTGCCATAGCCATAAACATAGGCGTTCATGCCAATTTCGCCTGCGCCGCCCAGCGGCAGGTAGATCAGTCGTTCGCTGCTCATGTCGAGCCATTATCCTTGTTATAGCGATGTATCACGGTCAGACCGTGCATCGTCAGATCATCTTCGATTGCGTCGAACCCCACGTCGGCCTGATCGAACAAAGGCGCCAGCCCACCGGTTCCAACGACTTTCATCGGCATTCCATATTCAGCCTTGATGCGGGAGATCAGTCCCTCAATCAGCCCGGAATAGCCCCAATACACGCCGGACTGAATGCAGCCAACCGTATTTGTGCCAATCACTTTTTCCGGCCGGGTGATGTCGATATGGGGCAACGCAGCGGCCCCCTGGTGCAGCGCCTCAAGGCTTAGGTTCACACCCGGTGCGATGATGCCACCAACATACGCCCCATCCGCCGCAACAACGTCGAAATTCGTGGCGGTTCCAAAGTCGACCACGACCACATTGCCGCCATGGCGATCAAACGCACCAGCGGCATTTGCCAAACGGTCCGGACCTGGCACTGTCCCTTCGTCGATACGGGGATTCACCGGCAACAGACATTCGGGTTTACCGACTACCAGAGGTCGACAACCAAAGAAACGATCCGCGAAAACGCGCAGGTTGAACACAACACGCGGTACGGTCGAGGCAATGATCACATCAGTGATGTCCGCTTCGATCCCATAGTGTTTGACCAGCGTGGAGTACCACGTGAAATAGGCATCAGCAGTGCGCGCGTGGTGCGTCGAGGTGCGCAGGGTGCACAGGAATGTCTCGCCGTCCCAGATCGAGAAAACGGTATTGGTGTTGCCGCAATCGATTGCCAGAAGCATCTGCGCCCCTTTCAGAAAAACACATCCGCCGCGGGAATGCTGACGCGGCCTTTGGCGGTGTTTAGGACAAGGTTGCCCCCTGCGTCCACCGTTTCAAAGGTCCCGACCGTTTCCGACGCTGCGGTACGTGCGGTGATGACCTCCCCCAACCGTGCCGCCCGCGAGAGCCAGGCGGTCCGTATTGGTTCGAAACCATAGGTGACAAACTGCGTCTCATACCGGGCATAAGCAGCCGCAAGTTCCGTCAAAAAGTCCTCGTGCGTAACATGCGCACCGGTTTCCGACAGTAGTGAGACCGGGCGGACAGCCCCAGCCTCGACCATGTCCGCACCCGGGGCTTCGGCCAGATTAACCCCTATTCCGATCGACAAATGTGAGACGCCTCGCCCCTGCCCGGTGCTTTCCAGCAGAATTCCTGCCAGCTTGCCACCATTCAGCAGGACGTCATTCGGCCATTTCAACGACAGACCACTGGCGCGACCTGTCACAGCGACGCATGCATCAAACAACGCAAGTGCAGCAACGAAGCTGCGAAGGGCAGCCTGCTCGGGGTTGCCCTGTGGACGTAGCAGCAATGTTGCAGCCAGGTTTCCCTTGGGGTTGGCCCATGCCCGTCCCCGCCGACCACGCGCCGCCGTCTGGTGATGGGCCATGATCCAGACTGGCCCCTGCGCAGTGGGCGCAATACGCGCAGCCTCGTTCAGGGTACTGTCCACCTCCTGCACAACGTGCAGCCCATATCCACTTGGCCAGTCGTTCACGTCAAAAAGGCCCGGTCCATTGACCGAGCCCCCTTTTGCTTGAGTTGGGTCGTTTTAGTTGACAAGTGTGACCGCCGCAGCCGCAGCTGCCCCTTCGATACCGAACTGATAGAATACACCGATCAGCATCAGCGCTGCTGATCCCATCAGAGCCACCCACAGGACCGGAGAAGGATTGGTTTCAATCGGGTCTTCGTTTTCAGCACCGAAGTACATGTAGAAAACGATCCGCAAATAGTAGAACGCACCGATGACCGAAGAAATTGCAGAAACGATAACCAATCCGGTCAGACCAGCATCGATACCTGCCTGCCAGACGCCGAACTTGGCGAAAAAGCCCAGCATCGGCGGGACACCGGCGAGGCTGAACATCAGGATCAGAACCGCCAGAGCCTTGCCCGGATCACGTTTAGCGAACTGGCGCAGCGCGTCGATATCTGTCACCGGCTTCCCGTCACGTTCCATCATCAGGATGAAGGCAAACGTACCGATGTTCATCGTGACGTAAATCGCCAGATACATCAGCATCGCCTTGATCCCCAGTTCGGTTCCTGCAGCAAGACCGATCAGTGCGTATCCCATATGTGCAATCGACGAGAAAGCCATCAGCCGCTTGATGTCCCGCTGCCCAATTGCGGCAACGGCGCCAAGCAGCATCGACAATACAGACAACAGCACAATCACCTGCTGCCAGTCCTGCACCACACCTCCAAAGGCGTCATGCAGCAAGCGTGCAAACAGGGCCATTGCAGCCACTTTGGGTGCTGTCGCAAAGAAAGCGGTGATGGGTGTTGGCGATCCCTCATACACATCCGGTGTCCACATGTGGAACGGAACAGCCGAAACTTTGAAGGCCAAGCCCGAAATCAGGAAGATCAACCCGAACAGCAGCCCCAACGACACTTCGCCGTGATGAACCGTCTGGACGATGCCCGAAAACAGGGTGGTGCCGGTGAAACCATATACCAGCGACGCACCATACAGCAGCAGACCCGAGCTGAGTGCGCCCAGCACAAAATACTTCAGGCCCGCTTCGGTCGACTTCGCGCTATCGCGCCGCAATGCCGCAACAACGTAGAGCGACAGCGATTGCAGCTCCAGCCCCATGTAGAGCGACATCAGATCACCTGCGCTGACCATCATCATCATGCCAACGGCTGCAAGTGCCACAAGCAACGGATATTCAAAGCGCAGCAGATCGCGGCGGGTCATATAGTCTTGGCTCATCACAAGAACCGCCGCAGCAGAGAGCAGGATCGCCACTTTCGCAAACCGGGCGAACCCGTCATCGACGAACATGCCGTTGAAAGCTACACGTGTACCGGCACCGTTTGTCACGATCCAGAAGGACAACAGCGCCATAAGGCCCGCTGTCGTCCAGACCAGAACAGGCGCCAGCGCATCCTTGGTTGTATAGACAGCCCCAAGCAGCGCCACCATCGCATAGATCGCCAGAACAATCTCTGGCAGGATTACATTCAGATCAGCTTGGATCATGTCTCCAAAGCTCCCTTAGTGCGAGGCGACCTGGGTCGCGGCCTCAGCCGCGGCCAGAGCCGTGTCATAGTTCGAAATCAGCGCTGCGGTAGAGTTCCCGATCACATCCGTAACCAGAGATGGATATACCCCAAGCAGTATGGTCATCAGGATCAGCGGCGCGAAGATCAGCCGCTCACGCGAACTCATATCGGTGATCGACTTGAGGCTTTCCTTGATCAGGTCGCCAAAGACCACCCGCCGATAGAGCCACAGCGCATATGCTGCCGAGAAAATAACACCCGTCGCCGCGACAGCGGTGACCCAGGTGTTAACCTGGAACGTGCCCATCAATGTCAGGAATTCGCCAATGAACCCGCTGGTACCCGGCAAGCCAACATTGGCCATGGTGAACAGCATAAAGACCAGCGCATAGGCGGGCATCCGGATCACCAGACCGCCATAAGCCTCAATATCGCGCGTGTGCATCCGGTCATAAATCACACCGACACAAAGGAAGAGCGCGGCTGAGATGAAACCGTGGCTGAGCATCTGGAAGATTGCACCATCGATACCCTGCTGATTGGCTGCAAAAATACCCATGGTCACAAAACCCATATGCGCGACCGAGGAGTAGGCAATCAGCTTTTTCATATCCTCCTGCACCAGCGCGACAAGCGAGGTGTAGACCACGGCGATCGCCGACATCCACAACACGACATCCGTCATGACCGCCGATCCCACCGGGAACATCGGAAGGCTGAAACGTAGGAAACCATAGCCCCCCATTTTCAGCAGGATTGCCGCCAGCACGACCGAACCCGCGGTTGGCGCCTGCACGTGGGCATCCGGCAACCAGGTGTGAACCGGCCACATCGGCATCTTCACCGCAAAGCTGGCAAAGAAGGCGAGGAACATCAGGGTTTGCAGGCCACCTACCACATAGATGCCCAGCACACTGAAGCCTTCGGACGAGAACTGATGGTGCATCAGCGCCTCGATATCCGTGGTACCCGCATCCGAGTACATCGCAACCATCGCCACCAGCATCAGTACCGAGCCGAGGAAGGTGTAGAGGAAGAACTTGAAGCTGGCATAGATACGATCTTTGCCACCCCAGATACCGATGATCAGGAACATCGGGATCAGACCTGCCTCGAAGAACAGGTAGAACAGCACCAGGTCCAGCGCCATGAATACGCCCAGCATCAGCGTTTCAAGCAGCAGGAAGGCGATCATGTACTCTTTGACGCGATCGGTCACTTCCCAGCTGGCCAGAATGGTCAATGGCATAATGAAGGTGGTCAGCAGTACGAACAGGACGCTGATACCATCCACACCCATCTTGTAGTTCAGCCCCATCAGCCACTGGCCTTCTTCCACCATCTGGAAGCCGGTGTTGGAGGGGTCAAAGTCCGTGTAGATCCCAATCGAGACCAGGAAAGTCACTGTCGTCGCCAGCAACGCGATCCACTTGGCGTTTTTCTGTGCCGCCTCGTCATCCCCATGCAGGAACAGCGCCATAAGCGCTGCCGCGATGGCGGGGATGAACGTAACAATGGAGAGGATATTATCCATTAGTGTGCGCCTCCGCCGATCGACATCCAGGTGACAAGGGCTGCGATGCCCAGAACCATCCAGAAGGCGTAAGTAAAGATGTACCCGGTCTGCGCCTTGCCAGCGAGACGGGTAAAGAAGGGAACAACCCCCATTGCTACTCCATTCAGGAAGCCATCGATCACGTTGCCATCGCCGCGCTTCCACAGGAAACGGCCCAACGCAACGGTTGGTTTGACAAAGACCGCATCGTAGATTTCGTCAAAATACCACTTGTTCAGCAAGAACAGGTACAGCGGACGCTGGTTTGCAGCCAGACGCGCGGGCAACGCAGTATTCCTGATGTAGAACCAGTAAGCGATGACAAAGCCCAGCAGCATCGCGGCAAACGGCGAAACCTTTACCCATTTCGGGGCCGCATGCGCGTCATCCAGCACATGGTTGTCAGGAGCGATATAGATCGCGCCCTCGCCCGGCTCACCAGCGAATACGTAGTGGTGATAGCCCTCTTTCGCATACTTGTCGCCATGCGCAGCGTCATCGGCATGGCTATCATCTGCATGCCCGGTGTCGGCATGTGCCGCTTCATCACCGTGCCCTTCGGCCTTGCCATGATCACCGGCTTCGGCATGTTCTGACGCTTCGGCAACAGGAATGCCGTAGAACTTACCAACTTTGTCTGCGTGACCAAAGAAGTTGCTGTACCAGATCATGCCGGCGAAAACCGCACCCAGAGACAGCACGCCCAAAGGCACCAGCATAACCATCGGACTTTCGTGCGCGTGGTCATGAGTGTGCTTGTCTCCACGCGGCTCACCATAGAACGTCAGGAAGATCAGGCGCCAGCTGTAGAACGAGGTGAACGCAGCCGCGATCACCAACAGCCAGAAGCCATAAGCCGAACCACCTGCATATGCGCTCTCGATGATTGCATCTTTTGACAGGAACCCGGCGAACCCGATTGTCGTTAGCGGAATGCCCACGCCAGTGATCGCGAGTGTCCCGATCATCATGGCCCAGAAGGTATAAGGAATCTTTTTCCGCAACCCGCCATACTCGGTCATCTCCTGCTCGTGATGCATCGCGTGGATTACCGAACCGGCGCCAAGGAACAACAACGCCTTAAAGAAGGCGTGGGTGAATAGGTGGAACATCGCGGCCGAATACATGCCGACGCCAGCCGCAACAAACATGTAGCCCAACTGCGAACAGGTCGAATAGGCAATCACGCGTTTGATGTCGGTCTGAACCAGCCCGACAGTCGCCGCAAAGAATGCGGTAGTCGCGCCCAGTACGGTCACGAAACCAGCCGCGCCCGGAGCGAACTCGAACAGCGGAGACATCCGGCAAACAAGGAACACACCCGCAGTAACCATGGTCGCAGCGTGGATCAGCGCCGATACAGGCGTCGGGCCTTCCATCGCGTCCGGCAACCAGGTGTGCAGGATCAACTGCGCAGATTTGCCCATCGCGCCGATGAACAGCAGGACGCAGATCACCTCAATCGCGGTCCACTCTCCCCAAAGGAAGTGCAACTTCTCTTCTGCAAGTGCAGGCGCTGATGCAAAGATGTCCGAGAAGTTGATGCTGTCCGTCAGGAAGAACAGCGCGAAAATCCCCAGCGCAAAGCCAAAGTCGCCGACCCGGTTGACGACAAACGCCTTGATTGCGGCCGCGTTTGCAGATGGCTTGCGATAGTAGAACCCGATCAGCAGATAAGACGCGACGCCGACGCCTTCCCAGCCAAAGAACATCTGAACCAAGTTGTCCGCCGTCACCAGCATCAGCATCGCGAAGGTGAAGAAGGACAGATAGGCAAAGAAGCGCGGCTTATAGCTCTCACCCTCACGCCATTGCGGGTCGTGATCCATGTAGCCGAAGGAGTAGAGGTGCACGAGCGCGGAAACGGTGGTCACAACAATCAGCATGATCGCGGTCAAACGGTCCAGACGAATGGCCCAGCTTGTCGACAGCGATCCGCTCTCGATCCAGCGCATGATTTCGATCTGTTGGGTCACGCCGTCAAAGGTAAAGAACACGATCCACGACAGCAGACAGGCCAGAAACAGCAGGCCCGTCGCGGTCCACATGGCGGCTTTCTCACCAATGAACTTCCAGCCGAAACCGCAGAGCAGCGCGCCCACCAGCGGGGCAAAGAGGATGGTGGTTTCCATATTCCCTTACCCCTTCATCATATTGACGTCTTCAACCGCGATGGTGCCGCGGTTGCGGAAGAAACAGACCAGAATGGCCAGACCAATCGCCGCCTCAGCCGCTGCGACGGTCAAAACGAACAGCGTAAACACCTGCCCGACCAGATCGCCGAGGAAACTTGAGAACGCCACAAGGTTGATATTCACCGCCAGCAGCATCAGTTCGATGCTCATCAGCAGGATGATGACGTTCTTGCGGTTCAGGAAGAGACCGAAGATGCCGATGACGAACAGCGTCGCCGCGACCGTAAGATAGTGTTCAAGTCCGATCATCTTCTCAAAGTCCCTGCCCCGGTTTCACGTCCTTCAGTTCCATCGCCTTGGCCGGGTCGCGCATCATCTGGCCGACGATGTCCTGACGCTTGATGTCCTGACGGTGGCGCAGCGTCAAAACAATCGCACCGATCATCGCCACCAGCAGGATCAGGC
Organism: Ruegeria arenilitoris; assembly: GCF_013030265.1. GTDB lineage: Bacteria > Pseudomonadota > Alphaproteobacteria > Rhodobacterales > Rhodobacteraceae > Ruegeria > Ruegeria arenilitoris_E. The sequence goes on along the minus strand of NZ_WPZQ01000004.1, from coordinate 48,353 downwards.
CCGCCAGTTGGAACAGAAGGAAGTATTGATCGTAAAGAATGACACCCAGCGCCTCGGTGTTGTGGCGGTCAGCCGGGGTTGGCTGAGCCAGATTGGCCGCCGCGCCCTGCGCGCTGTCCCATGCGCCAAAGGCCATGACAAACTGCATCAGTATGACCAGACCGATCAGCAGGGCCAATGGCATATAGCGCGCCATCTCGGCCTTGAGCTCGGCAAAGTCCACGTCCAGCATCATCACCACGAAAAGGAAAAGGACCGCGACCGCGCCCACGTAGACGATAATCAGCAGCATCGCCACGAACTCGGCCCCCAGCAGAACGAACAGCCCCGCTGCCGACAGGAATGACAGGATCAGCCAAAGCACCGAGTGCACCGGCTGGCGGCTGATCACTGTGAACAGCCCGCCGGTGATGGCGCTTATGGCAAACAGATAGAAGGCAAAGACGGTCATTGATCCTCATCCTCGTTGTCGCCCATGACCTCTTGCGCCAATTCCAGCGCACGGGTCATGGCCGGAATGCCGGCGAAGACCGACATCTGACCGATCGTTTCCACGATCTCTTGTTTCTTGGCGCCAGCTTCCAACGCGTGGCGCACAGTCTGACGCACTGCCGAGTCCGCTTGCGCGCCCTGACAGGTCAGCCCGGCCAACGTCAGCAGCAAGCGGGTCTTGGCATCCAGCCCGTCCTTATTGACGGTGTTGCCGAACATCATCTCCATGACTTCTTTCGGCATGGTCGGCCACAGCGCCTCGAACCCTTTAGGCGAGAAATTCTCCATCGCCGGATTCATCGCCTTGGCCATGTCCTGAGCTTGCTTCATCATCACGGCGAATGGGTTATTGTCATCGGCCATCACAGCTTTTTCTCCAGACCGTCGATACGGTCAGTCAACGCCTCAAGGCTATCGACAACAAAGTACCGCATGTTTGTGATATCCTTGTGGATCAGGTTCATCTTGCGCACGAGATGGCGCAGAACTTCAACCTGAGCATCCCCAGCACCGCTGTTCGCGATACGCTCGATCTCGGACATCATGTCGTCGTAAACCTGCTCGACCTGGGTACGCAAAGCAATCTCAGGATCGGCATCAGGTCCATCTGGATCGAAATCCGGATTCAGATTGTTAGCTTCGGCAGCTGCATTCAGTCGCGATGTGAGATCGGCGATACTGTCCCGCCAAGTATCGGCTTCGTCAGTCTCGCCCCACAGTTCCACCAGTTCAGACTCGTCCGCCGTCACCCGTCTGACCGCTGCAAGCGCCATACCAACGGTGTCTTCATAGAAATTAATCGAAGCAGCGAGATCAAAGGGCGCTGCCGTTCCATTCTTTGGATGCCCAAGCGCCGAGGCCACGATTTCAGCCCCCGCCACTGCTGCTGACGCCTCATCAGCGTCCAGGTATTCGTTACCCATCGCAAAGACGTTACCAAAAAGCTCACGCACGGCCTCGGCCTGATCGGCGGGCTGGTCCAAACCACGAATCTGATCCAACAAGTCCGACGCGGTGTCGTTCTCAAAGCTATGTGGTCCCCAGGTTCCCATCAGCGATACGGCGCGTCCATTTCCAGATTGCGGGCGATCTCGGCTTCCCAGCGTTCGCCGTTCTCCAACAGCTTTTCCTTGTCGTAGAACAGTTCTTCCCGGGTTTCGGTGGCGAATTCAAAATTCGGGCCTTCGACAATGGCATCGACCGGACAGGCCTCCTGACAGAAGCCACAATAGATGCACTTGGTCATGTCGATGTCATAGCGCGTGGTGCGGCGGCTGCCGTCCTCGCGTGGTTCGGCGTCGATGGTTATGGCTTGTGCAGGGCAGACCGCCTCGCACAGTTTGCAGGCGATGCAGCGCTCCTCGCCGTTCGGATAGCGGCGCAGGGCGTGTTCCCCCCGGAAACGCGGCGACAGAGGGCCTTTTTCGTGCGGGTAGTTCACAGTGGCTTTGGGGGCAAAGAAATACTTCAGCCCCAGCTTCATGCCGACCCAGAAGTCCTGCAGCAGAAAGTACTTGGCAGCGCGGGTATAGTCGATTTGGGTCATATCAGCCTCCTACGCTCCAACGGGCGAATGCGCCCCAGAACCAGTCGAATTTCGCCGCAAAGGCCACGAAGACCACCCAGGCCAGCGAGAATGGCAGGAACACTTTCCAACCCAGACGCATCAGCTGGTCATAGCGGTAGCGGGGTGTGATCGCCTTGACCATCGCGAAGAGGAAGAAGAAGAACGCCATCTTCGCAACCATCCACAGCACGCCATCAGGCAGGCCCGGGATCGGCGACAGCCAGCCGCCGAAGAACAGCAGCGTGGTGAGTGCGCACATCAGGAAGATCGCGATGTATTCACCGGCCATGAACAGCAGGAAGGGCGTGGCCGAGTATTCGACCTGATAACCGGCAACCAATTCCGATTCCGCCTCGGGCAAATCAAATGGTGGACGGTTGGTTTCGGCTAATGCCGAGATGAAGAACAGGAACACCATCGGGAAATGCGGCAGCCAGTACCAGCTGAAGAAGCCAAAGCGGCCGTCTTGCGCTTCGACGATATGCCCGAAATTCATCGATCCGGTCGAGATGATCACGCCGATAATGATCAGGCCAATCGAAACCTCGTAAGAGATCATCTGCGCGGCAGAGCGCAGAGAGCCGAGAAACGGGTACTTTGAGTTCGACGCCCAACCACCCATAATCACGCCGTAAACTTCCAGCGATGATACAGCGAAGACATAAAGAATGGCGACGTTGATATCTGACAGCACCCAGCCGTCATTGAATGGGATCACAGCCCAGGCGATCATCGCCAGAACGAAGGATGTCAGCGGTGCAAGGATAAAAACCGTTCGGTCAGCACCCGCAGGAATGACGACTTCTTTGACCACATATTTCAGCGCGTCAGCCACCGATTGAAGCAGGCCGTAGACGCCCACAACGTTCGGGCCCCGGCGCATCTGAACCGCCGCCCAGATCTTGCGGTCGCCGTAAACAAGGAACAACAGCGAGATCATCACGAACGCAACAACTGCAAGCACTTGCGCCAGAATGATGAGGGCTATTCCGCCCGGGGTGTTAAAGAAGTCAGCCATTGGTCCTCACACCGTGGGTCGTCGGGATTGCGCGGGCGCGCGATATTGAAACGGGTCGCATCATTCTGCTGCGATCCTGTCGGTTTTAAGTGCCTGAGCTTGCGCCGATAGTTCTGCCATCAATTGAGAGGCGCGTGCTATCGGGTTGGTCAGATAGAAGTCTTTGATCGCATTTCGGAACGTTGCGTTGCCCAGTGATCCGGCCTCGAGCGGTTGCACCTCGTTCTCGATCACTTCGTCGATACGCGCCAAATGGGGCACGGCCTCGATCAGAGCGCTACGCAGCTGCGCCAGCGAGTCGAAGGGCAATGTCGCCCCCAGTTCGGCGGACAAGGCCCGCAGGATAGCCCAGTTTTCCTTGGCCTCACCCGGTGCGAACCCAGCGCGCATAGCCAGCTGCGGACGCCCTTCGGTGTTCACGAAAAGACCGTTCTCCTCCGTGTAGGCAGCAGCAGGCAGGATTACATCAGCGCGGTGCGCACCGCGATCACCATGGCTGCCCTGATAGATCACAAAGGCACCTTCGCCGATTTCGACTTCGTCCGCGCCCAGATTATAGATCACATCCGCAGCGCTGATCGCCTCCATACCACCTGCATTGGTGGCATCAACATCCATCGCACCAACCCGAGCAGCGGCTGTATGCAGAACGATCAGGCCGCTTTCTGTATTTGTAGCGATGGTTTGCGCAGCTGCCAGAACAGCTGCCCCATCAGCTTCTTGCAATGCACCTTGCCCCACAACGACCAGCGAGGGTTTTCCCTTGATCTCGTCATCACCGCCCATGTCGACCACTTTCTGCAGGGCAGCGCGGTCATCGCCAACATGATGGTAATTGTAGGTCAGATCGACAGCCGGACCGACCAAAGCAATGTCAGCACCATGGGCCCATGCTTTGCGGATGCGTGCGTTCAGAACCGGTGCCTCATCTCTCGGGTTGGTCCCGATCAACAGGATACGCTCAGCAGTATCTATGTCTTCGATGGCGGCGGTGCCGGCATAGGCGCCCCGGTTGCTTGCGGGCAGTTTAGCTCCGTCAGTGCGGCATTCAACTACGCCACCCTGCCCTTCGATCATCTGTTTCAGCGCAAAGATAGCTTCGACCGGAGCCAGATCACCAACAATCCCCGCAGGCTTCTCAGCCCCTTTTAGTGCGTCAGCTGCTTTGTTCAACGCTTCGGGCCAAGTGGCCGGGCGCAACTTGCCGTTCTCTCGCACGTAAGGACGGTCCAACCGCTGACGCCGCAAACCATCCCAGACAAAACGGGTTTTATCGCTGATCCACTCTTCATTCACGCCGTCGTGGTTGCGCGGCAGAAAGCGCATCACTTCACGACCCTTGGTATCTACACGGATATTCGAGCCCAAAGCATCCATCACATCGATGGATTCGGTTTTTGTCAGCTCCCACGGACGTGCAGTGAAGGCATAGGGTTTCGACGTCAGTGCGCCAACTGGACACAGATCAATGATATTGCCCTGCAAATTCGATTGCAGCGTCTCGTTGAGATACGAGGTGATCTCAGCATCTTCTCCACGCCCGGTCTGACCCATCTGCGTGATCCCGGCCACCTCGGTCGTGAACCGTACACAGCGGGTACAACTGATGCAGCGGGTCATCGCGGTGCCAACAAGCGGTCCTAAATCCAGATCATCAACCGCGCGCTTTGCTTCTTTGAAACGCGACCCCGACACACCATAAGCCATGGCCTGATCCTGCAGGTCGCATTCGCCCCCTTGATCGCAGATCGGACAGTCGAGCGGGTGGTTGATGAGCAGAAACTCCATCACACCCTCACGAGCCTTTTTGACCATGGGAGAGTTTGTCTTGACCACGGGCGCCTGCCCCTCAGGCCCCGGACGCAAATCACGCACCTGCATCGCGCAAGACGCTGCAGGCTTGGGCGGGCCGCCAACGACCTCCACCAGACACATCCGGCAGTTACCGGCAATCGACAGGCGTTCGTGGTAGCAAAAGCGCGGCACTTCAACCCCGGCCTGTTCACAGGCCTGGATCAGGGTCATTGCGCCGTCGACTTCGATTTCCTGCCCGTCGATATTGATCTTGCGGAGGTCAGACATGGTCTAGTTCGCCCTCAAATAAACGCCAATGGCGCTGTTTCTTTCGATTTCCGCGCGTCCCAAAGTACAGAAGGTTTCGGGATTCTCGTAGGTCACACCATGCTGCGCCAGATACGCCTCGCCCATGGAACGCATACGCGTCTTTTCAGCATCCGAATCCACATAAGCCCGGATTTCCTTATCCGAGTATCCCAGCTTGTTGGCTTTGGATTTCAGTCCCCAGATCACACCGATTGCTTTCATCCTGCGCCCGCTGATTGATGGGCAGTACTCGGAAATCTCATTTGCGATCGCGATGTAATAGAGTTCATTGTCGATCTCTTTGACATCGCGCAAAGGGGGTTTCGCTTCGGCCGCAACCGGTACCGCCATCAGAGTGGCGAGAGCAATCGTTTTCACAAAAGACATGGTATTTCCTTTCGTCTTGGGTCTCCCAAGACGAAGCACCGAGGCATTGCTATGCAATAACGACACCGAGGCCATGCGCTGATATGCAATAACTTTGCTCATGGTCTTTGGCAGGTACCTGCAAATGTCAGCTTGTCATTGTCGATACGCAGGTTCTGGGGTTCAGTCTCCGGCCCCACTTTCCACACGATTTTGGACGTGCCAAAGTTCTGAATGCAGAACCGGGTGCCCTCATACCGCCCCGCCTCACGCGCTCCATCCAGAGACGCCGAAACGCCGTTGATCGTGACAGTAAAATCGGCGCGCGAGACTTTCTTATCTACATAGCTGGCTTTGGCGCGGAAGGCCTGCCCATCGAACAGAACCCGTTCGCTCTTCGATTTGCCGCACGAAGCGACCAGCGTTGTCGCCACTAACACCCCAATAACAAGAGTATTTTTATTCATTTCCGTATCCCCAGATACCCTTTAGTAACAGTCAGTCGTTTTGTCCGACCGGTGTTACAACGTATTCTGTCCCAATTCAAAACGAGGCCACCAGTGCCATCACCCCCAACACCATCATGCAAGCCCATCCAATGACATAGAGAACAGATCGTAGCCCGCTGTGCGGTTTGCCGACCCCACGTATATGGACGATCAACATCACTACTCGTGCAACCAACGCTATAGAAGCAAGCAGGTTCACCCAGAACGGGCTAGCCCCCAGCAAAATCGCGGCCACAGTGACGGTCAGAAACGCTGGCAGGGTTTCAGTTCCGTTAAGATAAGCGCGGTTTAGGCGATAAGCCTTTTCCGAATAGTCCTGATCAGGCGTCGCACCTGGAGCCAGACCTTTGCTGGCCTTTGCAAGTGCCGAGAAAGGCGACAGAAACAACACGATCAGGGTAAAAATCACCAGCGAGGCGATTGCGTGGGAATACTCAGCATAGACTTCCATTAACTCACCTCTGCGTTAAATCTGCAAAGTACTTCAGTCTGGTGAAAACGCTTAGTTGGCATCCGACAATCTCCTTGCGGCTTTTTGAGCCTGCCAAGTCACCATGGATCCGATAACCGCGATCATTGTGCCAAAAATCGGAGCGTACAACGATCCTCCATAACCGAGGCCGACGGACAGAAACGACAGTGCATACCCGATAACCAAAGGGCTGATGCTCACGCAAATCGCTACGAGTCGGTTGGCCCCGTTCGCTCTCAGCAATGTCGCCAGAGCAAAAACAATCAGGCCTAGACCCAAAACAGCTAGGTATGCTGAAACAACTGTCATCTTATTCCGCTGCCATCGCACCCATGCGGCCCGATTTCTGAGCCTTGATGCGGTCCTCGATCTCTTCCCGGAAATTGCGGATCAGGCCCTGGATCGGCCAGGCCGCAGCATCGCCCAAGGCACAGATTGTGTGGCCTTCGACCTGCTTGGTCACATCGAACAACATGTCGATCTCTTCAAGTTCGGCCTCACCGCGCACCAGGCGGTCCATCACGCGCATCATCCAACCCGTACCTTCACGGCAAGGCGTACACTGGCCGCAGCTTTCGTGTTTGTAGAATTTCGACAGCCGCCAGATCGCTTTGATAATGTCGGTGGACTTGTCCATGACGATCACCGCCGCCGTTCCAAGACCCGACCCCAAGTCATTGCGCAGATGGTCGAAATCCATGATCGCGTCTCGCATGTCTTCGCCACGCACACATGGCACTGACGAGCCTCCGGGGATCACAGCCAGCAGATTGTCCCAACCACCACGAATGCCGCCGCAATGAGTTTCGATCAGTTGCTCGAACGGGATCGACATCGCCTCTTCCACCACGCACGGGTTATTCACGTGGCCTGAGATGGCAAACAGCTTGGTGCCCGCGTTGTTCTGACGACCAAAGCCCGCAAACCAGTCGGCGCCCCGGCGCAGGATGGTCGGTACAACCGCAATGGATTCGACGTTGTTCACAGTGGTCGGACAGCCATAAAGCCCCGCACCAGCCGGGAACGGAGGTTTCATCCTCGGCATACCCTTTTTGCCCTCAAGGCTTTCAATCAACGCGGTTTCCTCACCGCAGATGTAAGCCCCTGCGCCGTGATGCAGGAACAGGTCGAAATCCCAGCCCGATCCAGCGGCGTTCTTACCCAAAAGACCCGCGTCATAAGCTTCGTCGATCGCAGCCTGCAGTGCCTCGCGCTCGCGGATGTACTCGCCGCGCAGATAGATATAGCAGGTATGCGCATTCATCGCGAAGGAAGCGATCAGGCAGCCTTCGATCAGAGTATGTGGATCATGGCGCATGATCTCGCGGTCTTTGCAGGTTCCAGGTTCGGATTCGTCAGCATTCACAACCAGATAAGCTGGACGGCCATCGCTTTCTTTGGGCATGAACGACCATTTCAGACCGGTGGGGAAGCCCGCGCCTCCGCGACCACGCAGTCCCGAGTCCTTCATCGTCTGGATAATCCAATCACGCCCGTTGCCGATCAGGCCAGCCGTGCCGTCCCAATGCCCCCGGGCTTGCGCGCCTTTCAGCGTACGCTCATGCATCCCGTAGATGTTGGTAAAGATCCGGTCCTGATCCTTCAGCATCGTTAGCTTACCTTTGGCTATCCTGACGCATGCGCCAGAGTTGAAAAATGTTGACGCCCGCGTAAACGAAACCACCCAGAGCGGCGAAATCGAACAGCAGCGCATATCGCCCCGGCAGTCCCAGTGCAGGGCCGATGAACAATGACATCGCAAGCCAAGCCAACATGGTGACGGCAATCACCACTCCGATATGGCGCCCTTTTCGGGCCATGGCCTGTTCTTTGTCTTGGTCCATCTCGTCTGTGTGCCCCTTCAGGCGTACTCATTCCTGTTTGACCTACTCGTCGTAGGTACCGTCTTCCTTAGCGCGCTTGGCGAACTCGGTTTCTTCACCTGCCGCCAGTTTGGCCGCTTGTTCAATCCAGCCGTCACGCTCAATACGACCCTTGAACTTCAGGCGCGCATCGACCCAAGCCACCTGCAACGGTGTCCAGGCAGCAACTTGATCAAAGTGGTAGAAACCCAACTCGTTGAGTGTCTGTTCCAGCTTTGGCCCGACACCTTTCAGCAGCTTGAGGTCATCAGGCTTGCCATCCCGCGCCCCTGACAACAGTTCGGGCGCATCTTCCTCGACCTTGGCTTCAGATTTGGCTTTCTTTGCCTCTTCGGCCTGTTTTACCGCAGGCTTCGGAGCTTCTGGCGCTTTCGGAGGTTCTGCAGCAGCACTCGCACCAGCTTGTTTACCATCTTTATCCAGCCAAGGGGTCAGGATCGGTACTTCGGTTCCGTCGATGCGCTTGACCGTGTCGTGCAGATCAGCCGCCAGCTCTACGCTTGCATTATAACGTGGTTTGCCGGCGTCATGTTCAACAAGGCTGGTCAGACCTTTCAGTGGCTCCGCTGCATATCGACCGTTTTGCGGCCCCGGAACCGGAACCTTCCCAGATGTCAGATCATCGAGGATTTTACCAAAACTCTCGGCAGTCAGGTCCTCGTAATAGTCCTTACCGATCTGTGCCATCGGTGCGTTGGTGCAGGAGCCCAGACATTCAACTTCTTCCCAGCTCAGCTTGCCATCAGCGGACAGTTCATGCGGTTTGGACGCGATCTTTTCCTTGCAGACCGCGATCAGATCCTCTGCCCCGCAAATCATGCAGGAGGTCGTGCCGCAGACCTGAATATGTGCCACCGAACCAACCGGTTGCAGCTGGAACATAAAGTAGAAAGACGCAACCTCAAGCACACGAATATAGGCCATGCCCAGCATGTCGGCGACGGATTCAATCGCCGGACGGCTCAGCCAGCCTTCTTGCTCCTGCGCGCGCCACAGCAGAGGGATCACCGCGCTGGCCTGACGGCCTTCGGGATACTTGGTGATCTGCGCTTCGGCCCATTGCTGATTGGCAGCGGTAAAGGCAAAGCTTTCAGGTTGTTTGGGGTGAAGACGGCGGAGCATTATTCAGTCGGCCCTTCGAGTTTGATTTCAGCTTTACGAGTTGAATTTAGTGTGCATTCGGTGCCCAGATTGTGGGGAGCAGCGCCTTTGACAGAAATGCTGACGGAATACTCAAAGTCCGACAGTGCCTGAGCAAGTGAGCGTTCTGCATAGCTCAGTCGACTTTTACAGAACTCAATTTTTGCTTCTGGTGAGTTTGTATCATAGAGCGCGGCAGAACCTTCGTCCGTATAGCCGTCCAAGAGTTCTTGAATGTAAATCGCGCCTTCCGAAACGTCCCCCGAACTCCCGTCTGTTGACAACACCCAACCGTTTTGAGCGAAGCTGGCGTTGGCCGCGAATATGAAGGCGACTGAAATTAGAAATGGTCTCACCGATCAATCTCCCCAAACACCACATCCATCGTCCCAATGATCGCGGCCACATCCGCCAGTTGATGCCCCCCCGCAACGTGATCCATGGCTTGCAGATGCAGGAACCCCGGCGCGCGCAGTTTTGCGCGGTAGGGTTTGTTGGTGCCGTCGGCGACCAGATAAACGCCGAACTCGCCCTTGGGTGCTTCTACTGCGGCGTAGACTTCGCCCGCGGGGACGTGGAAGCCTTCGGTATAAAGCTTGAAGTGATGGATTAGGCTCTCCATCGAGGTTTTCATGTCCGAGCGTTTCGGCGGGGTGATCTTGCCGCGCGCCAGAACATCTCCGGGGCACTCGCGGATTTTGGCGATGGCCTGACGGATGATCAGTAACGACTGCCGCATCTCTTCCATGCGGACAAGGTAGCGGTCGTAGCAGTCGCCGTTCTTCCCGACGGGAATCTGGAACTCGAACTCATCATAGCATTCATAGGGCTGCGCACGGCGCAGGTCCCATGCCAAGCCCGAACCGCGAACCATGACGCCCGAGAAACCGTATTTCTGAATGTCATCCTCGGTCACGACGCCGATATCGGCGTTGCGCTGTTTGAAGATGCGGTTTTCGGTCAGCAGTCCGTCAATGTCATCCATCACAGCGGGGAACTCGTGGCTCCATGCTTCGATATCGTCCAGCAATTCCGGCGGCAGGTCCTGATGCACGCCACCGGGGCGGAAGTAAGCTGCGTGCAGGCGGGCACCACATGCACGCTCATAGAACACCATCAGCTTTTCACGCTCTTCAAAGCCCCAAAGAGGTGGGGTCAGCGCACCAACGTCCATTGCCTGCGTGGTCACGTTCAGCAGGTGGTTCAGAATACGGCCGATCTCGGAATACAGAACCCGGATCAGCGAGGCGCGCCGGGGCACTTCCACGCCCGTAAGCTTTTCGATGGCCAGACACCAGGCATGTTCCTGATTCATCGGCGCCACGTAATCCAGACGGTCGAAATACGGCAGATTCTGCAGATACGTCCGGCTTTCCATCAGCTTTTCGGTGCCACGGTGCAGCAGACCGATATGCGGATCGCAGCGTTCGACGATCTCACCGTCCAGCTCAAGCACAAGACGCAGAACTCCGTGCGCCGCAGGGTGTTGCGGGCCGAAGTTAATGTTAAAATTGCGGATCTTCTGTTCTCCGCTCAGCGCATCCGTGCTGCCGTCATCGTATCTTGAGCCGTCCATCAACGCCCCCGCTTCTTTTTTGCTTCGGCCCGCACGCGAACCTTTTCGGCCTCAGCAACCTTAGCTGCCGCCCCAGCCAAAAGCACGCCCAGTGCGCCAATTACGATCAGTTCCCCCAGCATCAGCATCTCAGCGGCGCTCCAACTCTTGTAGCTTAAGCCCGACCCACCACAGCAACGCGATCGTGCCAAAGGGAACCAAACAGAGCAGACACCAGTATTTGTTGATCCCAAAGAAAGGCAAAATCTTCACCATCGGAATGATGGTCAGCGCAGACAGGATCAGCCACCAGATTCCACCCATTACTCGGTCTCCTGCTTCTCATCCCCTGGTAAAATGTAGTTCGCACCTTCCCAAGGGCTCATGAAATCGAACTGACGGTATTCCTGCACCAGCGATACGGGTTCATAAACCACACGCTTCTGCGCTTCGTCATAGCGAACCTCGGTATAGCCGGTTGTCGGGAAGTCCTTGCGCAAAGGATAACCGCGGAAACCATAGTCCGTCAGGATACGCCGAAGATCCGGATGCCCCGAGAACAGGATACCGAACATGTCATACACTTCGCGTTCGAACCAGTTGGCCGACGGGTGAACCTCAACAATCGATGGCAGCATGTCTTCTTCGCGGATAGATACGCGTAGTCGAATCCGCTGGTTTTGGTACATCGACAGGAAGTGATAGACGACATCGAACCGCTTTGGGCGCTCGGGATAGTCGACACCGGTGATGTCCACGAGGGTTGAAAACTGGCACGTACGGTCAGCCTTCAGATACTCGACGAACTCAACCAGGTTCGAAGGCGCCACATCAACGTTGAGTTCTCCGTGGGTGACGTCCCATGAAAGAACGCAATCGGCTCGTTTCAATTCCAGCTGCGCGCCAAGTTCTTTGAGTGCTTCGCTCATGACCAGCATTTCTCCACGTTCAAAGTAGCTGTGTTTTCTGCGAACTCCCATTCACCAGAGATTCTGCGCGAGACCTTCGACAAATCTTTCACTGAAACCTTAGTGAAGACCGCATGTGACAGTTTTGCTTCGCTATCAATCTCGGATTCAGTAGCGCTATCCCTCCTTAGATGAACGTCTAAAGCTTCTCCTGGTCGAATTGCCTCGCCCAGTAGACTTCCGGAAGCTGAAAAGCCCGGCTTCTCAGGATAGTCGACATAGTACCACTCGTATCGGACAGAGTAATAGTTCACTGAACACTTGGAATTGTTCGTGATCTGCAACACAGGACCGGTATCCTTGTCGTCCAAAGAGTATGTGAACGTAATTTGCTCGATCGCTTCACTATTCGCCGAGAACGCTAAAACCCCTAAAGCGCATGAGAGAGATATAAGCGCTAATGATCTTTGCGCTCCACTCATCTGACAATCGTCCCTGTACGGCGGATTTTGCGTTGCAGCTGCATCAGGCCGTACAGCAGCGCCTCGGCAGTTGGAGGACAGCCCGGAACGTAAATGTCTACGGGCACCACGCGGTCACAACCGCGTACGACTGAATAGGAGTAGTGATAGTAACCACCGCCATTCGCACAGGACCCCATCGAGATCACATAGCGCGGCTCGGGCATCTGGTCATAAACCTTGCGCAGCGCCGGGGCCATTTTGTTGGTCAGTGTTCCCGCCACGATCATCACGTCTGACTGACGAGGGGACGCACGTGGAGCGATGCCGAACCGTTCCGCATCATAACGCGGCATCGAGGTGTGCATCATCTCAACCGCGCAACAGGCCAAACCAAATGTCATCCAGTGCAGCGAACCGGTACGCGCCCAGTTGATGATGTCTTCGGACGAGGTCAGCAGAAACCCTTTGTCCTGCAACTCGGCATTCAGGGCCTGGGTGGCGACTTCTTTGTCGGCACCTGCGGTGTTTGCGCCCGTCATCACTCCCATTCCAGGGCCCCCTTCTTCCACTCATAGGCAAAGCCGATGGTCAGCACTGCCAGGAACACCATCATCGACCAGAACCCGACATCGCTGATGTCACGGAAACCGACTGCCCAGGGAAACAGGAAGGCAATTTCCAGATCAAAGATGATGAAAAGAATCGAGACCAGATAGAATCGGACGTCGAATTTCATACGCGCGTCATCAAACGCGTTGAAACCACATTCATAGGCGCTGACTTTTTCGGGGTCGGGATTGCGAACAGCAAGCACGACAGCAGCCAAAATAAGGACAAGGCCAAGGCCTACGGCAACGGCCAGAAACACCAGGATCGGGAGATATTCCCGCAACAGGTCTTCCACGAGTAGCTCCTTTCCTGCGCCCCCATCATCTGGATGCGCCGTCAATTGGCGTGTTGACTGGACATTCTGTATCCGTGTGGGGTCTGAGGGTCAACAGAACACAGGCGCAAAGAGGTGGAATAATCCGTTTGTGACAACCGCAAAATTCACCGCAGTTTCCAGTTCACCGTTAAATTAGGAGATACGGCTAAACCTTACTATTCCATACAGGTTTTCGTTTATCGAAGAATGCGCCGATTCCTTCCTTCGCCTCATCTGTTTCCCATCTGTCAACCAGTGCCTTGATGGTATGATCAATCAAGTCGTCGTCAATAGTGGGACCCAGGGTTCTGACCAATTCTTTCGCTGAAGCAACAGCCCCGGGCGCACAGGAAAGATAGGGTAAGACCTCTGCCTCAACTGCCTCTGCAAGAGCCTCGGCAGGCACGGCTTTTGCCAGCAGTCCCAAATCAACCGCTTCTGTCGCGTCAAACAGCCTGGCGGACATAAAGACGCGACGGGCGCGTGCTTCTCCCATTCGGGCGACAACATACGGGCCGATTGTAGCCGGGATCAGGCCCAAGCGCGTTTCGGTCAGGCCCATTTTCAGGCTGTCGACGCCAATGGCCACATCACAAACCGAGGCCATCCCGACCCCGCCACCGAATGCGTTGCCCTGCAAAGCACCAATCAGGGGTTTCGGCAGTGTGTTCAACGCCTGTAACATCTCGGCCAGCTTACGCGCCTCGACAAAGCGTGTCGCAGGATCCGCGGCCATCTGTGCCTGCATCCATCCCAGATCACCACCGGCACAGAAACTTTTGCCGGCACCTGTCAGGACAACTACCCTTACGGCCTCATCTTCGCCGAGCTGCCTTGCGGCCTGCGTCAGTTCTGCAATCATCTGCGCCGACATGGCATTGTGCTTGTCCGCGCGGTTCAGCATCAGCGTTGCTACACCGCGCGCGTCCGTTGCCAAGGTAATTGTTTCAAACATGCTTGCCTCTTAATTCGTTCGCATTGCACGCGCCATTTCCGCGGCCTCTTCCAAAACCGCCATATCCAGACCGGTTTCGTAACCCAAACGCTCCAGATGTGCCGCAACCGCTTCGGTCGCGACATTGCCAGCAGCGCCCGGTGCGTAGGGGCATCCACCCAATCCGCCGACTGCCGCGTCAAATACACGAACGCCCAGCGCGAGGGATGCGTCGATGTTATCGATGGCACGACCATTGGTATCGTGGAAATGGCCAGCAAGCCGTGTCACAGGCACCCGTTCGCGAACCGCCAGCAGCATTCGGACAATCGTGTCGGGCGTGCCTTGCCCGATCGTGTCCCCCAGCGAGATTTCGTAGCAACCGCGCGCAAAAAGCATATCGGCCACTTCGGCAACTTTCTCAGGCGGTGTTGGTCCGTCATATGGGCAGTCTGTCACGCAGGATACGTAGCCTCGCACCGGCAGATCAATGTGACGTGCTGCTTCGAGTATCGGAACGAAACGCTCGATCGAATCAGCGATTGTGGCGTTGATGTTGGCCTTCGAGAAACCCTCGGATGCCGACGCAAAGATGGCGATCTCATCAGCCCCGGCCGCCAAAGCATCTTCGTAACCGCGCATGTTCGGGGTCAATGCCGCGTAACGCACACCAGATGCACGATTGATACCGGCCAGCACCTCGGCACTGCCCGCCATCTGCGGTACCCACTTTGGCGAGACAAAGCTGGCCACCTCAATTCTGCTGAACCCGGCGCGGCTCAGGCAATCGACCAGCGCCACCTTTTCGGCCACCGGAATTTCACGTTTTTCGTTCTGCAGTCCATCTCGCGGACCAACTTCAAAAACCTCAACGCGTTCACCCATGGCCGTCCCTTTCCCGGATCTCTATTTCTATGCTTCACAGCACCACAAGCTGCTGCCAGGCGACAAGCAGAAAGATCATTCCTCTTCCAAACGAACCAGTGCCGCCCCGGCCTCAACCTGCGCGCCAGCTTCTGCAAGAACCTCAGCAACGACACCATCACGCGCAGCCAACAAAGAATGCTCCATCTTCATGGCTTCGAGAATGGCAAGACGATCACCTTCTTTCACCGCATCTCCAGCAGTGGCAAAGACTGCCTTCACCAAACCGGGCATCGGTGCCTCAACCACATTCGTATCGCCTGCCGCACTGGTGTCCCGATCCAGCGGATCAGCGAACCCAAACACCTGACCGTAACTGTCGAACACCGTAATTTCAGAGCCGGACACAGCAACATTTGGCATCGGAGTTCCGTCGAGGCTCCAACGCCCATTTGTTCTTTCTGCAACCACAGTCTCGGGACCAACCTGCCAGATCTGCCGTTCAGGGCTTTCAACCTGAACATCCAGATCGACGACCTCACCACCCTGCATCAACTGGACGGCACGATGCAGCGAGGCCCAAAGTGTGAAACCGCTTTCTTCATCTGGATCGTCCAGTTTCAGGGCAACCATGGCCGCGGCCACCAGCGAACATGATGTCACTGATGCCTCCTGAACCAGATTGTCCAGGTCTCGTCCGATCAGACCCGTATCCACATCACCTGATGCAAATCCCTGATGCCGTGTCAAAGCACCGAGGAAGGCAAGATTGGTCACCGTACCCGCGACCTCGGTATGCTTTAGCGCTCGATGCAGCGACTCCAGCGCGACTTCACGTGTGGGCCCATGAACAATCACTTTGGCGACCATGGGGTCATACCAGGGGCTAATCGCGTCTCCTGCCCTGACGCCACTGTCAGCACGGCAATAGGATGGAAACTGCAGATGAGTCAGCGTACCCGTTGCAGGTAAAAAACCTTTGGGCACGTCTTCAGCATAAAGCCGAGCTTCGAAAGCATGGCCGTTGATCGACAGTTCCTGCTGCTGCTTGGGCAGGGTTTCACCGGCCGCAACGCGCAATTGCCACTCGACCAGATCGACACCGGTGATGGCTTCGCTGACAGGATGTTCGACCTGCAGACGTGTGTTCATCTCCATGAACCAGAACCGATCCGGGCGCAGTCCTTCCGAGGCATCCACGATGAACTCCACCGTACCTGCCCCCTTGTATCCAATGGCCTCAGCCGCGCGCACACCCGCCAGCCCCATCGCCTCACGCATCTCTGGCGTCATTCCGGGTGCCGGAGCCTCTTCGATCACCTTCTGATGTCGACGCTGTAGCGAACAATCCCGTTCGAACAGATGCACGGCATGGGTGCCGTCGCCAAACACCTGCACCTCGATATGCCGCGGTTTGGCCACGAATTTTTCAACCAGAACCGCATCATTACCAAACGCGGTACGAGCCTCACCACGTGCGCTGTCCAGCGCAGCGGTAAAATCCTCGGGCTCTTCAACAAGCCGCATTCCTTTGCCGCCGCCGCCAGCGACGGCCTTGATGAGCACGGGATAGCCGATGGTATCTGCGGCACCAGACAGATGTTCCGGGTCCTGATTATCGCCATGATATCCTGGCACGACGGGCACACCTGCCTGTTCCATCAGAACCTTCGCTGCATCCTTCAAACCCATCTTGCGGATCGCATCCGCCGATGGCCCGATGAAAGTCAACCCCGCAGCTTCGACGGCATCAACGAAATCAGGGTTTTCAGACAGAAACCCATACCCCGGATGGATCGCCTGCGCGCCTGTGTCCAGCGCGGCCTGAATGATCACGTCGCCCTTCAGATAGCTTTCAGCCGGAGCCGAGTCACCGATATGCACGGCCTCATCCGCCTTCTGAACATGTTTGGCCGAAGCATCCGCATCCGAATACACTGCAACGCAGAAGACACCCATCTTCTGAGCCGTTTCCATCACCCGACAGGCAATCTCACCCCGGTTGGCAATCAGGATTTTAGTGAACATCAGGAACCTCCACCTGTTTCGACAAATGGAAAAGTGAACGAAACAATCGCTAACAAGAAGAAAATCAGCAGAAGAATTAGCGGCACGGATTGTGCCAGCAGTTTTCCGTTAAGTCTGAGAATAGGTGCGCCAAAATCCGGAAGGGCAGCCTCCAGAATGCTCAAAAAGGCGCCGTCAAATTGCGCCATCCGAGTTATGATTGCCCATTGCACGATCATCAATAGCATTCCCAAAAAGGCGGTTAGAAATGCGAAAGTTGCTTCACCTTCGCTGTGCAGAGCGAACCAGCCAGCAATCACAGGTACCGCTACAATGGGAGTCGCGTAGACCGTACGCCACATTTTGTTGCTGTGCTCTACCCATAGATAGGCAAGTTTATCTTTTGAAAGTTCAGTCATAGTTGTCTTCTTACATCCTGAACACGCCAAAGCGTGTCTCCTCGATTGGCGCATTCAGTGCAGCATTCAGTGACAGCGACAGCACATCCCGGCTTTTGCGAGGATCGATAATTCCATCGTCCCAAAGTCGGGCTGACGCGTAGAGAGGATGCGATTGTTCTTCGAACATCTCCAATGTGGGGCGTTTGAATTCAGCCTCTTCCTCGGCAGACCAGGAGCCTCCTTGCCGCTCGATCCCATCACGCTTGACTGTAGCCAGAACACCCGCCGCCTGTTCACCGCCCATGACCGAGATGCGTGAGTTGGGCCAGGTCCACAGGAACCTCGGCTGATACGCGCGACCGGCCATGCCGTAATTCCCCGCACCAAACGATCCGCCGACCAGCATCGTGATCTTAGGCACATTCGTCGTGGCCACAGCCGTCACCATCTTGGCACCGTGCCGTGCGATGCCTTCGTTTTCGTATTTCCGCCCAACCATGAAGCCGGTGATGTTTTGCAAAAACACCAGGGGGATTTTGCGCTGCGAACACAGTTCGACAAAATGCGCACCCTTCTGCGCCGCTTCCGAGAATAGGACGCCATTATTGGCAATGATCCCAACCGGGCAGCCTTTGACATGAGCAAACCCAGTCACCAGCGTTTCACCAAACCGGGGCTTGAATTCGTCAAAGCGCGAGCCGTCGACCAGCCGTGCGATCACCTCGCGAATGTCATAAGGTGTGCGCAGATCGGCCGGAACGACACCCAGAATTTCCTCGGGATCATAGGCCGGTTCTTCGGGGCTGGCCCAATCCACCGTTTGCGGCTTGTGCCGGTTCAGCGATCCAACCGCACGACGCGCCAAGGCGAGCGCGTGGGCATCATCCTCGGCCAGGTAATCCGCCACGCCGGACAGGCGGGTATGGACGTCACCACCTCCCAGATCTTCAGCGCTGACCACCTCTCCTGTAGCCGCTTTGACCAGAGGCGGCCCCGCCAAGAAGATCGTGCCCTGTTCTTTGACGATAATCGTCACATCGGACATTGCGGGCACATAGGCGCCGCCCGCAGTACACGACCCCATGACCACTGCGATCTGAGGGATGCCCTTCGCACTCATCCGCGCCTGATTGTAAAAGATGCGGCCAAAGTGGTCGCGATCCGGAAAGACTTCATCCTGATTGGGCAGGTTCGCGCCGCCACTGTCGACCAGATAGATGCAGGGCAGATTGTTTTCCTCTGCGATCTCCTGCGCGCGGAGGTGTTTCTTGACTGACATCGGGTAATAGGTGCCGCCTTTCACAGTGGCGTCATTGCACACCACCATGACCTCCTGCCCCTGCACGCGACCTATACCCGCGATGACACCGGCAGAGGGTGCAGCGTCCCCATACATCCCATGCGCCGCTGTTGCGCCGATTTCGAGGAATGGAGAGCCCGGGTCCAATAGGTTCGCCACCCGTCGCCGAGGCAGCATCTTGCCCCGCGATTCATGTCTTGCGCGGGATTTCTCGCCCCCACCCATTCGCGCTGCGTCGGCTGCATCAGAGATTTGTGCCAGCGCGTCGAGATGAGCCGCGCGGTTTTGTTTGAAGCCCTCGGAGGCGGGCATTGCTTTGGAATTGAGTTTCATATCTGCTACCCGCTACTGATTAACTTCGCCAGCTGAACGTTGAAGAATGCGAAGGGTCTGCCATCCCGCCAGAGCATCCAAATACTCACAGATTTGTTGCTGAGTGGCCCCTTCGATTTGCATTGTTTCACAATTTGGCAGAGATCCTCCAATGACGGCCATTGTTCCATCACTGGCCATTTCTGCGGCTGTAGGAGGTTTGTCGTGATCCAGCCGAATATCTTCCGGTACAAGATGCCAGTTTGAATCAGTCTCTTCACGCATCCACGCAGTCACTTCTTCAAGGCACTTCTCAGTTCCAGCATTCAGAAGAGCCAGTTCACACATTTTTAAGCCCTGCGAGATACATTGAGCATCCATCGGAATGGCGAGCGGTACGTTTGGAACAAGATCTGAACAGGCTACCAAAAAGGATCTGGTGTCAAATATTTGACCTTTGTCTGTCTCTGCGAGCATTGGCGCGCCTAATCCAAGAACACCCGCCGCAGTCAGAAAAGCCTTTTGCACCTTACGATTCATGATCGACCTCTACCGCTGATAACGGCCATTCGCGTGACTCCAGCGGGGACAGAGATTTGCGCCAGAGCATCGAGACGAGCGGTACGTTTTGCTTTGAAGCCTTCGGAGGCGGGCATAGCTTTGGAGGTTAGTTTCATCGTTCAGCTACCCCGCGTGCTTCACAAATTTCCCGTATAATACTGCCTTGCTGCCAGCTACAGGTGCCAAGTATCTCTCGCTCCATTTTTAGAGCCTGTTCAGCGGTTCTGCGCATCCAACACGCGCCTCTGGTCGGCCCAGCAGCGGTTCCCCTCCAATAATCACTGGCTCGAAATCGGCAAACAGCCTCAGAGTATACTCTCCATTCGGCTTGCATCTTTTTGAGGGTCTCAGGTGCGGTCCATTTGAAGGCATGATCATCCGGGGGGACATGGCCATGAATTTTTTCAGCCCATGCCGCTAGATCTGAGTAGTTTTGGTCCAGCATTCTGTCCCAAAATACTGTTTCTGCGTCGAAGCACATGATCATGCCGTAGGTGGAGTAGTCCATACGATCCATGCAGTCTTGTGCAGCTATTCCTATGCACTCATAAACCGCATCTGGGATTGCTCGCCGAGGCTTTTTCTTTTCGAGTCCCTCTCGGGCATCGCCCAAGCATTCCTCAATGATTTCAGGTTCTATCCAATAGTTGTCGTTTTGTTCGGAAGCGATCTCATACGCGTGAGAGGTTTGAGCCAGAACACTTACGCCGAACGCCAATATGACAAGATGAGATTTCAGTCTTGATGTCTCTTTCGATGTCATTTTCTTGTCTCCTCCGCCGCACGCATCTTCAATTCCTTTCGGATCACTTTACCCGTCACGGTCATCGGCAGCTCCTCCAAGAACGTCACTTCACGCGGATAAGAATACTGCGCCAGGCGGTCCTTGACCCAATCTTGCAACTCCGGCCCTGAAGCCTCGGCCCCAGGTTTCAATACCACGTAGGCTTTCACGATCTCGGTCCGCAGCGAATCAGGCTTTCCGACCACACCCACAGTCGCCACCGCCGTATGAGTCAGCAAGCAATCCTCAATCTCGGCAGGGCCGATGCGGTATCCGGCTGAGGTGATCACGTCATCATCGCGACCGACGAAGCGCAGGTAGTCATCCTCCCAAACACCGCGATCTCCGGTAATCAGCCAATCACCCCGGAATTTCTCAGCCACCGCCTCGGGCCGGTTCCAGTATTCCAATAGCATCGAGGCCGAGCCGCGCCGGATGGCCACGTCGCCCTCTTCATCCGACGGGTTGCCGCTCTCATCAATCACCGCCACCTCGTGCCCCGGCACCGGTTTACCGATGCAACCGGGGCGTACGGGGAAATCCTCGGCGCAGGAGGACACGACCATGTTGCACTCGGTCTGGCCATAGAACTCGTTGATCGTCAGACCAAATGCTCTCTCGCCCCAGGCCAGCATCTCCGCCCCCAGTGGCTCACCGCCTGATGCAACCGAGCGCAGACCGGGGATCGACTGATCTGCAGCTTTGAGCATTCGAAGAGCAGTAGGAGGGAAGAATACATTCCGCACACCACCACGTGCGACCACATCGGCGCAGGCTTCGGGTGTGAATTTCTCCAACCGGGCCGCTACGACAGGAACGCCCAGCGCCAGTCCCGGCATCAACACATCAAACAGCCCGCCGATCCAGGCCCAGTCGGCCGGTGTCCACAGGCAGTCGCCTGACTGCAGGTGGTTGTGGCTGATGGAAACGCCAGGCAGATGGCCTGTCAAAACCCGATGTCCGTGCAGGGCACCCTTTGGACTGCCAGTAGTACCGGAGGTGTAAATCAGAACCGCAGGATCTTCGGGACCTGTATCTGCGAAGTCTATCGCATCACCATCTTGACCGATCTCATCTACCATCAGTGGCTCAGCCAGAGCGCCAAGCAGAGCGGCACCTTCCGAGTCGGTCAAGACCAACCGAACACCGGCATCACCCAGACGGGATGCCAGTGCGTCGTGTTTGAACAGCTTGAACAGGGGCACTGAAATTGCGCCAATCTTCCAAATCGCCAGATGCGCCGCCGCACACCATGGCGACTGACTAAGCAACACACCGACGCGATCACCCCGCTCCACCTTATGCAGTAAAGCCCGCGCGATCCCGTCGGTCATTCGGGCGAGTTCGCCATAAGTCACTCGTGCCTCATCAGAGCCGGTCAGATTCACGATCGCTATCTGATCCGACGGGTGCGAAAGGCACTGCTGCGCCATGTTCAGCCGATCTGGGATGTCCCAGCCACCCTCAGGGCGCAAACCCGGTATGATCTTAGCGGGACGCATAGCGTTTACCCTTTATTTTACAATCACTTGAGCGTCCCTGGATATATCGGTCAATCACTGAAACTTGATGCAGATCAGAGTGTGCAGGCACGCATCTACTCAAAAAGAAGTCATCAACAAATTCAAAGGCCAGATGATGACCAATAAACTCGCCGCTTTGACTCTTTCCACCGCGCTTGTTGCGCTTGCTGCGCCCGCTTTCGCTCAGAACCAGGGTGACTGGACCGTTGGTGTCGGTGTTGGGTACCTCGACCCTAAATCCGACAATGGGACGCTGGCAGGCCTGAACGCCGACATCGACTCGGATACCCGTCCGATCTTCACCGCCGAGTATTTCATCCGTGACAACCTGGGTATCGAGCTGCTTGCTGCGACCCCGTTCAAGCACACCGTCACACTGGGTGGAAGCACTGAGGCTGGCACTGTCAAGCACCTGCCGCCCACCTTGTCGCTGAACTATCACTTCCCGACCAACAGCGCATGGAAGCCCTACGTAGGTGCCGGTCTGAACTACACCGTCTTTTTCGACGAGCAGTCGTCGCTGGGTGATCTGAAGGTCGACAATTCTTTCGGCGTCTCGCTGCAGGCCGGTCTGGACTATATGGTCACTGACAAAGGCGCAGTCCGTCTGAACGTCCGCTGGTTCGACATCGACTCGGACGTCACGCTGAACGGCAACAATATCGGCAAGGCCGAAATTGATCCGTGGCTGGTCGGCGTATCCTACGTCCATCGCTTCTGATCCTTCGATACAAGCGCCTCGCAGTTCCCTCGTCTGCGAGGCGTTTTCTTTTTTCAGAGCATTTTGTTCATCAACTCGCGCCCGATCAGCATCCGGCGAATTTCGCTGGTACCTGCGCCGATCTCCATCAGCTTGGCATCCCGGAAAATCCGGCTGACTGCAGCGTCTGACAGGAACCCGGCCCCGCCCATAGCCTGAACAGCCTGATGTGCCTGCGACATGGCCTGTTCCGAAGCATACAGACAGCACGCTGCCGCATCCTGACGGGTTACATCACCCCGATCACAGGCCTTTGCCACTTCGTATACGTACGCCCGGGCCGAGTTCATCGCGGTATACATGTCCGCGATCTTGCCCTGCATCAGCTGGAAGGTCCCGATGGGTTTGCCGAACTGCTTGCGCTCGGCCAAATAGGGCATGATCTCATCAAGGCAGGCAGCCATGATCCCGGTTCCGATCCCGGCCAGAACGACGCGTTCATAGTCCAGCCCGGACATCAGAACGGCCACGCCCTTACCCTCTTCCCCCAGTACATTTTCGAACGGCACTTCGACGTCTTCGAAAATCAGTTCAGCCGTGTTGGAACCGCGCATACCAAGCTTGTCGAAATGAGGCGAGGTGGAGAAACCCTTCATTTCTTTTTCAACAAGGAAGGCTGTGATCCCTTTTGAACCGGCATCCGGGTCGGTCTTGGCATAGACGACCAAAGTGTCCGCGTCGGGTCCGTTGGTAATCCAGTATTTGTTGCCATTGAGGCGGTAGTGATCATTGCGCTTTTCAGCACGCAGCTTCATCGACACGACATCGGATCCGGCCGAAGGCTCGGACATCGCCAATGCGCCCACGTGTTCGCCTGAGATCAGTCGCGGCAGGTACTTTTGCTTTTGCTCTTCGTTGCCGTTCAGCTTGATCTGATTCACGCAGAGATTCGAGTGAGCACCATATGACAGCGAAACCGAAGCAGATGCGCGAGCGACTTCCTCAACCGCAATGGTGTGAGCCAGATATGACATCCCTGCCCCGCCATACTCTTCAGGCACCGTGACGCCCAGCAATCCAAGATCGCCCATTTCTTTCCAAAGCTCATTGGGAAAGGCATTCGTTTGATCGATCTCGGCTGCCAGCGGCTTAACGCGTTCCTGCGCCCAGCGGTGCACCATCTCGCGCAGCGCGTTCACATCCTCACCTAGATCGAACTTCATCGTGTCCGTGAACATCTGCGCTCTCCTCTTCGCCTTTAATGAACACCTGTTCAAATAACCTGTCACAGAGTCCGGGACGGGTCAAGGCAGACCGCGCAAACCGAGTGCTTACCACAAGCGAAGTTTCGGCTTGAACACTTCATATTTCTGACACATCACCTCTCTAACCGACTACGGCTGTTTGGTTTTTTGAAAGTGAGTGAAAAGATGCCCCCAACCAATGTGATTATAAATGGCGACTTCAATAACGGCAGTGCAAATTGGTCCGGAACAGATATCGAGGCCAACTACACCGAAGGCGCGTATCTGGGAAATGGCTCATCGAACCGCGTGGCAGAGATTGACGGCAACTCTGGTCAGACAACGGTTATGGAGCAAACCTTTACGATCACCGACCCCAGTTCGGGAAGGTTGACGCTGGATACCGCACTACGCACAGCCTCGAACAGCAATGCCGGTCAGGAAGGGTTTGTTGTCGAGATTCTGGACAGCGGCGGCAATGTCATCGCTTCAATGACCGTTCTGCCCACGACGAACAGTTTCCAGAGTATTTCGCTGGACGTCAATTTCCCTAGCGCCGGTGACTACACGCTGCGTTTCACAGAGCTGGGGCTGGATGACAGCCTTGGCGCTATCGTCGACAACATCAAACTCATCGTCTGTTTTTGCCAGGGAACGCAGATCGAAACCGAATTCGGTGAACGTCCGGTCGAGACCCTGCGCATAGGTGACAAGGTCATGACGCAGAATGGCTTGAAGCCTCTGCAGTGGATTGGAAAACGATCACTAAACGCAACAGATCTGGCAATACATCCAAAGCTTCACCCTGTCAGAATCGGTGTCGGGGCTTTGGGAAATGGGTTGCCAAACCGAGACCTTCTTGTATCGCGCCAACACCGGATGCAGACCTCGTCCGTTGTTGCCAACCGCATGTTCGGCACGCCGGATGTGCTGGTGTCAGCGATCAAACTTACCGAATTACCGGGGATCGAGATCGATCAAGTGCTTGAGAGTGTGACCTACTATCACTTGCTGTTCGACGCACATGAGATCGTCTTTGCGAATGGCGCACCTAGCGAGAGTCTGCTGCTTACTGATGCGGCCTTGTCCTCGGTGACCGAAGAAGCAAGAGCCGAAATCGAATTGTTATTTCCCGACCGACCTAGACTCGACGCACCGTATTCACAACTGCGGATCCCACATGGAAAGCAGCAAAAACGCTTTGTGGAACGGCTGAGCAAAAACAATAAGCCATTGATAGAATACGAAAGCGCCTAAAGGCTCAGGACTGGTAGACCGCACCCACCTCCGCACGAATGATACGTGCAATCAGTCGGCAATCGTCCAGCGAGAATGTCAGCGGAACGCGCATGTCCATGATGCCTGCAAGAATACGGTCGCTCTCAGGCATCTGCTCGGATTCGGCGTAGCGCCAGCTATCATAGCGTGAGGTAAATCCATTTGGTTCGGCACCGCCAAACCACTTGAGCTCAACGCCGCGCTCTGCGCATCGACGAATAACATCAGCAATGCGCTCAGGCGACCAGCCAAGCAACAGGAATTGAATAGAGGACCCGACATAGGTTTCCTCTTCCGGTCGTTCGACGATCGTCAGACCCGGCGTTCCGCGCAGGCCCCTTTCGATCTCGACATACCGTTCATTCCAACGCTGAACTTGACGATCCAGATCACGCAGTTGCGGCCGAAGGATCGCCGCGCGCAGGTTATCCATTCGTCCAGACACGTTTGGCGTGGTGTATTTTATCCTCTCAAACACTTCAGGGCCCGGAGCCGCCAGATGACGTTCGTACAGCATGTACGACCCTGACAACATCGTTGCCTTAGCCGCCAACTCTTCATCGTCGGTGATGAGCAACCCGCCCTCGCCCGAGTTCACGTGCTTATAGGTCTGGCAAGAATAACATCCGATGGCACCCTGACGACCCGACAACTGACCGCGCCACGCAGCACCCATCGTATGCGCACAATCTTCGATCACGATTACTCCGGCCGCATCACACATCTGCATCAGGCGATCCATGTCACACAGATGCCCGCGCATGTGGCTGAGCATCAGGACTTTGGCCTGCCCCAGCTTGGATTCCAGATCATCCAGATCGATGGTCAGGTTTTCAGTCACGCCGACAAAGATCGGACGTGCCCCAACCGAGGCGATTGAACCCGGCACTGGCGCCAGGGTGAACGCGTTGGTCAGAACTGGATCACCGGGCTGAACCCCCACCGCTCGCAATGCCGTTGCCAGCGCGTATCCACCAGAGGACACCGCCAGACAGTACTTGGCACCCATCTGGGCTGCGAATTCCTGCTCGAGCAGAGCTGTTTCGCCCAGCTCACCGGGCAGAACATTGTAGCGATGCAACCGCCCGTGGCGCAGCACGGCCATTGCGGCCTCGATAGCCTCTTCCGGGATGGGTTCCTGCTGGGTGAAGCTGCCAGAAAACGTTTCAGTCATAGTGCTGTTGTGGGTCCGCGATGGGTTCGGGTCAAGGGATCACGCTGCCGCACCGATCAGGTCGGTCACAAGCTCTGGCAGGTCGTCGAAGTGATGTAGCAGCGCTTCGGGCTCCAGCGCCGCCATATCGTCACCCGACGGGCCGAAGGTCACCAGAACGGATGGAACGCCGGCAGCTTTTGCGGTGTTTCGGTCGGTATCGGAATCTCCGATCAGAACGCACAGATCCGGATGCCCACCAGCACGCCGCGCTGCCTCACGCAGAGGTTCCGGGTCGGGTTTGCGAACAGGCAGAGTATCGGCACCCACCAGAGACGCGAATTGATCCCGCACCCCTAACCGCGTCAGCAGCAAATCGGCCAGCCCCTCGGGCTTGTTGGTGCAAATACCGACGCCATATCCCGCACCCCGAAGAATATCGACGGCTTCGAGTGCCCCAGGATAAAACTGTGTGTGCGTATCTATCGCCTTTGAATAAGCCTCCAAAAGCATCGGGTAATACTCGAAAACCGTATCTTCAGAATACTCTCCAACACGCTTCAGACCATGTGTCAGCATCATTCTGCCACCGCGCAAGGCGACTGCAGCGTCCTGCCCTTCGATCAGAACATCCCCATGCCCCATATGACGAAAACAGTGGTTTGCAGCTGCCAGCAAATCCCCGGATGTATCCGCCAAAGTGCCGTCCAGATCAAAGATGACCGTGCGCATTTTTTCTCCTTGCTCGGCAGGTTTCCGCCATGTCGTGTTGCAAACGGCAATCTTGTTTGATGCCCGAACCGCTTGCGCCTTTGCCCTCAGCGGATAAAACGGACGGCAACAAAACACAAAGAGAAAACGATTTCATGAGTATTGCCCTTGTCATCCTTGCAGCCGGAAAAGGCACCAGGATGAATTCGGATATTCCAAAAGTACTGCACCCGATTGCCCAGGTACCTATGCTGGTTCATGCGATGCGCGCAGGTGCAGTTCTGTCGCCCGAGCAAACTGTCATCGTAACAGGGCACGGTGCCGAAGCAGTCGCCAAGGCGGCAGCAGCCGAGGACGACATCGCTCAGATCGCAGTTCAGGAAGAGCAGTTAGGCACCGCGCATGCTGTCGCGCAGGCACGTGATGAACTGAAGGATTTTGAGGGCGATATCGTAGTCCTCTATGGTGACACACCATTCCTGCAGCCCGATACACTTGAGCGGATGGTTGCAGCACGGTCCAACAACGATCTGGTCATTCTGGGATTTCAGGCAGCAGATCCAGCCCGCTATGGTCGTTTGGTGATGCAGGGTGAAACGCTGGAACGGATTGTAGAATTCAAGGACGCCTCGGAAGAAGAACGCGCCATAACACTTTGCAATTCAGGTCTTTTGGCGTGTGATGCAAAAACGCTGTTCTCCCTGATCGATGCGGTTGGCAACGACAATGCGTCGGGCGAATACTACCTGCCTGACGTTGTGGAGATCGCCCGCAATCGTGGCCTCAAGGTGACCGCTGTTGCTTGTGACGAAGCGCAAACACTCGGCGTGAATTCCCGCGCTGATCTGGCCGTTGCGGACGCGGTATTCCAGAGCCGCGCAAGGGCAGAGTTGCTGGATCTGGGTGTTACAATGATGGCGCCGGAAACCGTCTATCTGGCTGCGGATACGGTAATTGGCCGTGATACTGTCATTGAGCCAAATGTTGTGTTTGGTCCGGGTGTCACCGTTGAAAGCGGTGCAACGATCCGTGCATTCTCGCATCTCGAAGGGTGCCACGTCAGCCGTGGCGCGGTCGTTGGCCCCTATGCCCGCCTGCGTCCCGGTGCGGAACTGGCCGAGAACGCCCGCATCGGGAACTTTGTTGAGATCAAAAACGCCGAGATCGCCGAAGGGGCAAAGGTCAATCACCTTAGTTACATCGGTGATGCGACGGTTGGCGCGGCGACAAACATCGGCGCTGGTACAATCACCTGCAACTATGATGGCGTGATGAAACATCAGACCACCATTGGCGAGAACGTGTTTATCGGCTCGAATACCATGCTGGTCGCGCCTGTCACCGTCGGCGACGGTGCGATGACCGCGACCGGTACTGTGGTGACCCGTGACGTGGAACCGGACGCGCTGGCCGTAGCCCGCGCCAAGCAGGACAACAAACCCGGTTATGCGCGTAAACTGTTTGACATGTTGAAGGCGAAGAAGGCTCGCCGCGACAAAGGAGCCTGATCCATGTGTGGTATCGTCGGAGTTCTTGGACAACACGAAGCAGCCCCAATTCTGGTTGAGGCACTGAAAAGGCTAGAATATCGCGGCTATGACAGCGCGGGCATTGCGACTGTAAACTCGGGCGTCCTGGGGCGTCGCCGGGCGGTTGGCAAGCTGGTCAATCTCAGCGACCTTCTGGTCCATGATCCCCTGCCCGGCAAATCCGGGATCGGTCACACCCGCTGGGCAACCCACGGCGCGCCCACCGTCAACAATGCGCATCCGCACAAGGCTGGCCCTGTAGCCGTTGTGCACAATGGCATTGTCGAAAACTACCGTGATCTGCGTGACGAGTTGTCCGAAAACGGTATAAATTTCGAAACCGATACCGACACTGAAACTGTCGCCCTCATGACTGCCCACTACCTGGATTCCGGGCTTTCGCCGGTTGAGGCCGCGTTCAAAACCATCGACAAATTGCAAGGTGCCTTTGCGCTGGCGTTTCTGTTCGACGGAGAGGACGACCTGATCGTCGCGGCCCGCAAAGGCTCGCCTCTGGCCATTGGCCATGGCGATGGTGAGATGTTTGTGGGCTCGGACGCCATAGCACTGGCTCCGCTGACCAACCAAATCACCTATCTGGAAGAAGGTGATCGCGCTGTTCTGACCCGTACGTCTCTGGAAATCCGGAATGAGGCGGGTGAGCTTGCAAATCGTGAAAAGCGCAAGATCAAGCTGGACCATGCGCGGGCCGATAAGGGCGAGCATAAACACTTCATGGCCAAAGAGATCGCGGAACAACCAGTAGTGGTTGCCGAAGCGATCCGGTCCTACCTGCCAACCGGTGGCGATCAGGTTGTTCTGCCCGATACGGATTTGGATTTCACCAAACTCGACCGTCTTACCATGGTGGCCTGTGGTACCGCCTTCTATGCCTGCCTGACCGCGAAGTACTGGTTCGAAAAACTGGCGCGGATGCCTGTCGAAGTCGATATCGCCAGCGAATTCCGCTATCGCGAACCTCCGATCCCTGAACGGTCACTGGCTTTGTTCGTCAGCCAGTCGGGCGAGACTGCGGATACGCTTGCCGCTCTGCGGTATTGCGAAGGCAAAGCCGACAAGATCGTGTCAGTCGTCAACGTCCCTGAAAGTTCGATTGCGCGGGAAAGCGACATTGCTCTGCCAATCCACGCAGGTGTTGAGATCGGTGTTGCCTCGACCAAAGCCTTCACCTGCCAGCTGAGCGTGCTGTTGATGCTTGCACTCAAGGCAGCGGCAGATCGGGGTACACTGACCGATGAGGAGTTGGCTGATCACGCGGCTGCCCTGCGTGGGCTGCCTTCGGTACTGAATACTGCGCTGGACCAAAACCGCGCCATTCGCAAATCCGCCCAGCGCCTCAGTGAAGCGCGCGATGTTCTGTTTCTCGGTCGTGGCCTGATGTTCCCTCTGGCGATGGAGGGAGCGCTGAAACTCAAGGAAATCAGCTACATCCACGCCGAAGGTTATGCATCAGGCGAGTTGAAGCATGGGCCGATTGCCCTGATCGACAAACATATGCCGGTCGTCGTCATGGCCCCTCGGGATGAGGTCTTTGATAAGACCGTGTCAAACATGCAGGAGGTGATGGCGCGCAAAGGCAAAGTCATTCTTGTTTCCGATGACGATGGTATTGCAGAGGCCAAAGATGGCGTCTGGAGCACTATCAGAATGCCGCACGTTCATCCCAGCCTCGCCCCGATCCTGTATTCGGTTCCGGCTCAGTTGCTGGCCTATCACACAGCCGTCGCCAAAGGCACCGATGTGGACCAACCCCGCAACCTTGCGAAATCCGTTACGGTGGAGTGACCCATGGCTAAACAGTTCCCGCAGTTTGACCCGCCACATCAAAAGTTCATCGAAGAGCAGCACATGTTCTTCGTCGGTACTGCCGGAACAGACGGGCGCGTCAACATCTCGCCCAAGGGGATGGATTCATTGCGGGTATTAGGGCCCAACCGAATTGTCTGGATGAACCTGACTGGCAGCGGGAACGAAACCGCTGGTCATCTGCTTGAAGTCAATCGCATGACGCTCATGTGGTGTTCCTTCACCACACGGCCGTTGATTTTGCGTACCTATGGTACGGCACAAACAATCCACGAAGGTGATCGTGACTGGGAAGAACTCAAAGCGCTGTTTCCAGATCATCGCAGTGCTCGCCAAATATATGACCTGAGCATCGATATCGTTCAGACCTCATGCGGTTATGCCGTTCCGTTTATGGAATATCAGTCTGAACGGGATACGATGCAGAAATGGGTTGATAGCAAGTCTGATGACGACATCCGCGCCTATTGGGTCGAGAAAAACCACCAGACCATTGATGGTAAACCTACGCGCAGTCAGGTCTGATCAGACGATGCTGGACGCTCATCTCGATCAGATTAAAGCCCATGCTGATACTGAACGCGCCGAGCAGTTGGCGGCGTATCATAAGGTGGAACGACCATATCTGGGTGTCACCAACCCCATACTGAACGACCTGACCAAAGTCTGGCGACAGGAGTTGGACGTGCCCGCCCGAGTGGAATTGGCCAGTGCCCTGTGGCAGACCAATATTCACGAAGGGCGGCTTGCAGCAGCTAAACTGCTGACGCAGGCCAGAATTCGCCCGGATGAAGCGGTCTGGGAACTGTTGCAAAGCTGGGTACCGGATTTTGATGCATGGGCAATGGCGGATCACGCCTGCATGGCGATGCAAAAACGTCTGAGCGCGGACCCGCAGCGCCTCGATCAGGTCGAGGACTGGACTAAATCGGATCAAATGTGGACACGCCGCGCTGCATTGGTGGCCACCCTGCCCTGGACAAAACAGAACCACCCAAAACCCGATGACCTGCAACGGCGTGATCGCATCTTGGGCTGGGCCGCCGGATATGTGCCCGACCGGGATTGGTTCATCCAGAAATCCGTTGCCTGGTGGCTTCGGGATCTTTCAAAACACGACCCCGAACGCGTCCGCGCATTTCTGGCAAAGCATGGCGACGCGATGAAGCCATTCGCTCGAAAAGAAGCAGGCAAATATCTGAAGGATTAGTTGGAATAGACTTCCAGCTCGACGAGTTCGTCAAAGGGTATCAACAAGGCCCGCATTGCATCCACCGACAAGCGGCTGCCGCCCCCTTCAGGGCCTGGAACGGGAACCAGAGTGATATAGGCCTGCGCACCGGTTTTGGGCACCACAACACGCGCAGTCACCTCTGTATCCACCAATGGGGTTTCCAACCACCGACCGCCTTTATTGGGGTCCCCCAACCCCGCAATCGTCGTTTTGGCGCCTGTCCAGCCAACACTGGCAGCCGAAGCAGGCTGTGGCTCTACTGCGTCTTCAACCACCGTGGGTTCAGCTTGGGCAGGCTTGTCTGACCCGCCAAACACACGATCTGACGCCGACCGCACCGTATCGCATCCCGCAAGCAGAACGCATGTTACCAATAACGCATTTCTCATACCCGAAACCTATCGCCCTGCGCGCATCTGCACCAGCCAAAAGCGTAGTTCACACTTGCCGCTGACCAGTCGCCGCTTTACCTATGACGCATGACCGCTCCGCTTATCGACCCATTTGCACGTGCAATCACCTATCTCCGCGTCTCTGTAACGGACCGCTGCGACTTTCGCTGCGTCTATTGCATGTCGGAAAATATGACCTTTCTGCCCAAGAAAGAGCTGCTGACGCTGGAAGAGCTGGATCGCATGTGCTCGACCTTTGTGAAGATGGGAGTTGAAAAACTCCGCATTACTGGCGGTGAACCTCTGGTGCGCCGTAACATAATGACGTTCTTCAACTCCATGACCCGGCATCTGGAAAGCGGTGCTCTCAAAGAATTGACACTGACCACGAACGGATCGCAGCTGTCACGTTTTGCCGATGATCTTTATGCCGCCGGTGTTCGTCGTGTGAATGTTTCGCTGGATACGCTTGACGAAGACAAGTTCGCCAAAGTCACGCGCTGGGGGCGGCTAAAGCAGGTACTCAACGGCATCGATGCCGCTCAGAAAGCAGGGCTTCGGATCAAGATCAACGCTGTTGCTCTAAAGGGGTTCAACGAAGAAGAATTGCCCCACATCACCGAATGGTGCGCCGAGCGTGACATGGATCTGACTTGGATCGAGGTCATGCCTATGGGGGACATCGGTAACGAAGACCGGCTGGACCAATACTGGTCCCTCAAGGATGTACGCGCCGAGTATGAAAACCATTATCAGGTCACGGATCTGGCAGAGCGCACCGGCGGTCCCGCGCGCTATGTCCGCCTTGAAGATACCGGGCAGAAGATCGGTTTCATTACCCCGCTCAGCCACAATTTCTGCGAAAGCTGCAATCGCGTTCGTCTGACTTGTACCGGTGAGCTGTACATGTGCCTTGGTCAGGAAGATATGGCAGATCTCCGCGGGCCTTTGCGTGATTATCCCGATACGGAAGAACCGCTCGAGAATGCGATCCGGGCTGCGATCAACCTCAAGCCCAAGGGGCATGACTTTGATTATTCCCGCCAATCAGTCGACGGTCAGATGAGCCGTCATATGAGCCATACAGGCGGCTGAAATGTCAGATCAGGAAGGCCGACCCACGCTGCTGTACCAGCTGTACTGCGGCCTGACCTCTGTACTAGCACCCCTGGCATGGCGCACTGTACGCAGCAAACTGGAAACGGCTGGCGTTTCAAATGATCGCCAAAGAGAGCGCCTTGGGTATGCCACCCTGCCCCGCCCGAACCAAACGCTGATCTGGTTTCACGCAGCCAGCGTCGGAGAGAGCCTGTCGGTCCTCAGCCTGATCAAACGCCTTGGTCAGCGCCTGCCAGATGCAGAATTCCTGATCACATCAGGCACACCAACCTCTGCGGCGTTGATCGAAAAGCGTATGCCGCCGCGTACGCGCCACCAATACCCGCCGCTGGATACGGGCGGCCCCGTTCATCGTTTTCTGGAGCATTGGAGACCTGACGCTGGCATCTTTGTTGAAAGCGAGATCTGGCCAAGACTCATTGTTGAAAACGCCAATAGCGGCACACCGCTCGCGCTGCTGAATGCTCGACTTTCTGAAAAATCAGTGGAAGGTTGGAAAAAACGCCCCAAAACGGCGCGATACATATTAGATCATTTTCAGCTATTCCTGACGCAAAACGATAGAACCGCGACCAATCTGATCGCAATGGGTGCCCCGGCGGACCGGGTACATCCCGGCACGAACCTCAAGGCTATGTCTGACCCATTACCGGTGGATGAGGCGACGTTGGCCGATATTCGACGTCAGTTGGATGGACGACCCGTGTGGATCGCCAGTTCGACACATGCAGGCGAAGAAGAAACGGTTCTCGCGGCCCACAAGGAACTGCTAAAGCTCTGGCCCAATTTGCTGCTGCTGCTGATCCCACGCCACCCAGAACGGCGTGATGAAGTGACCGGGCTTGTAAGTACTGCCGAATTATCTTTCGCGCTTCGCAGCACGGGTGATGAGATCACCGCAAACACACAGGTCTATGTTGCGGATACGCTTGGAGAGACCGGCACATGGTACGCGTTGTGCCCTGTCGTGTTTCTTGGCGGATCGCTTAAGGAAATCGGGGGCCACAACCCGTTCGAACCAGCGCAGGCAGGTGCCGCAGTCATCACCGGGCCGGGCTATTACAACTTTGCTGAAACCTTCGCCCCGCTGGTCGAAGCCGGAGGAGCGGTCGAAGTTCAATCAAGCAAGGAACTGACAGATGCAGTGGCCCATTGGCTATCGGATGACGCTGCTCTGATCGACGCCAGAAACGCGGCGGGCGCTTGTGTGAACACCCAGAAATCCGCACTCGATGGTGTCATTGATGCGTTGTGCGAGAAACTCGACCTGAAATAGAAAGCCCGGCAACTTCATCAGTCACCGGGCCTGAGTACTGAGGTGAATCCCGCCCCAGATGGTTATGCAGCAGGCATCCGCTGTTCGACGATTTCAGCCCACCAGCTGCACCCGGCGGGGATCGCCTCGTCATTAAAGTTGTATTCCGGATGGTGCACCATGGCCGTGTCGCCATTGCCCACCAGAATATATGCACCCGGACGCTCCTCAAGCATGAATGCAAAATCCTCGCCCCCCATAACCAGAGGTGCCTCTTCACATTCGCCTGCGACCGATCGGGCAACATCGGCTGCGAAGTCGGTCTGGTCTTCGCTGTTCACCATGACCGGATAGCCGCGAATATAAGTGACATCAGCTGTGCCGCCAAAGGTCGCTGCGATACCGTTGCAGATTTCGTTGATCCGTTGTTCGGCAAGATCGCGCATATCTTTGCTCATCGTACGCACAGTGCCTTTGATCTGCACTTTTTGCGGGATCACGTTGAACGCCTTAGACGAGGATTCAAACGAAGTTACCGAGACGACGACCTGATCGATTGGGTCAGCATTACGCGATGCAATGGTCTGCAGCGCCAAGACAGCCTTGGCTGCGATAATTGTCGTATCCACCGTCTCGTGAGGTTTGGCTGCGTGACCACCGCGCCCCTCGAACGTGATATCGAACTGGTCAGTGGCGGCAAAGAACGCCCCCGGGCGGATCGAGAAGCTGCCAACCGGTTTACCCGGCCAGTTGTGCATTCCATAGACTTCCTGAATGTTCCAGCGGTCCATCATGCCGTCTTCGCACATCTCGCGACCACCGCCGCCACCTTCTTCGGCGGGCTGGAAGATCACAACCACAGTCCCGTCGAAATTACGGGTCTCGGCCAGATACTTTGCTGCCCCCAGCAGCATCGCAGTATGTCCGTCATGGCCACAGGCGTGCATTGCGCCTGGCGTCTTCGATGCATATTCAACACCGGTTGCCTCGTGGATCGGCAGGGCGTCCATATCCGCACGCAGACCAATCACCTTGCCCTTGCTATCGGATTTTCCCTTGATAACGCCCACAACCCCTGTGCGGCCAATTCCGGAAACAACCTCATCACAGCCAAATTCCTTCAGCTTTTCCTCAACCAATGCGCTGGTACGATGGGTTTCAAACAGGATTTCAGGGTTTTCGTGAATGTCGCGTCGCCATGCAGTGATTTCGTCCTGTAATTCGGCAAAGCGGTTCTTAACTGGCATCTCTTCTCTCTCCTAATTCAGTTCAAGCCGCCGGCATGCGGCGCTCAACCATTTCTGCAAACCACGAGCATCCGATCGGGATGATTTCGTCGTTAAAATTGTATTCCGGATGGTGCAGCCCGGCGCTGTCTCCGTTACCCAAAACAATGAAGGCACCTGGGCGTTCCTCGAGCATGAAAGAAAAATCCTCGCCCCCCATGACCATCGGCGCCTCGGCACAGCTGCCGCCCACAGAAATCGCTGCCTCTTCGGCATAGCCTGTCTGTTCCTCGGCGTTGATCGTGACTGGAACGCCGCGGGTATAGGTCACAGTCGCGGTTCCCCCCATGGTGGCGGCAACACCTTCTGTGATCTCTGTCAGGCGCTTTTCGATCAGGTCGCGCATCTCATTGGAATGGGTGCGCACAGTACCCCGCACACGGGCAGATTGCGGAATCACGTTAAAGGCTTTCGAGGACGTCTCTACAGAGGTGACCGACAATACACCTTGCTGGATCGGGTCAGAGTTACGCGACACAACTGTCTGTAAAGCAACAACAAGTTGGGACAGCATCACAGTGGTATCCACGGTATCGTGTGGCTTGGCAGCGTGACCACCATGACCTTCGAGATGAATATCGAACTCATCTGCCGCTGCAAGCAATGGGCCTGACCGAATAGCAAATTGGCCTGTCGGTACACCCGGCACGTTGTGCATGGCATAGACTTCCTGAATGCCGAACCGGTCCATCAGGCCATCCTTGCACATCGCTTCGGCCCCGTTCCCGCCTTCTTCGGCGGGTTGGAATATCACGATCGCTGTTCCGTCGAAGTTTCGCGTTTCAGCCAGATATTTTGCAGTACCCAGAACCATAGCTGTGTGACCATCGTGACCACAGGCATGCATGGCATTCGGCGTCTGCGAGGCATAGTCCAGACCGGTCTGCTCCTGCATCGGCAGCGCGTCCATATCAGCACGCAACCCGATAACGCGGTCCTGAGTGTCTGCCTTACCCTTGATCACGCCGACCACGCCGGTGCGACCAATACCGGTGACTACCTCGTCACATCCAAACGCGCGGAGTTTATCGGCCACCAAAGCGCTGGTGCGGTGTGTGTCATATAGAATTTCGGGGTGTTGGTGAATGTCACGCCGCCAGCCGGTGATTTCATCGTGCATTTCAGCGAGACGGTTCTTGATCGGCATGTCATTCTCCCCTGTGATTATGCCACTGGCATTCGTCGTTCCACCAGTTCAGCAAACCAGCTGCACCCGGCGGGAATCGCGTCGTCATCAAAGTTGTATTCCGGGTGATGGCACATCGCCGTATCCCCGTTCCCAATGAAGATGTAGGCTCCTGGCCGTTCTTCAAGCATGTAGGCGAAATCTTCAGAGGGCATGATCGGATCAGTGTTGTCGTTGACTTTGCCCGCCACAGCCTCTGCCGCCTCGGCTGCAAACGCAGTCTCAGCATCTGAATTGACGGTAGCCGGATATCCCGGTGTCCAAGTCACCTTAGCTTCGGCGCCAAAGGCCGAGGCCATATCCTCGCCAATCCTGCGCACGCGCTCTTCTGCAATTTTGCGGTATTCGGGATCCAGCGTTCTGACAGTCCCCTGCAACCGGACCGTATGCGCAATCACATTTGATGCGACGCTGTCAGTGTCAAAAGTGCCAACCGTCAGAACAACACGTTTGATCGGGTCAACCGTACGCGACACAACCGACTGCAATGCCACCACGATGTGTGAGGCCACAAGCGTCGTATCCACGGCATCATGGGGGGCAGCGGCGTGCCCACCCTTCCCGGTCACAACGATCTCGAATTCATCCGAGGACGCAAGCAGAGCACCAGGCCGGATAGCGAACTCACCAACCGGAAGACCCGGCATGTTGTGCATGCCGTAAACTTCCTGAATTCCCCAACGCTCCATAAGCCCGTCCTGACACATTGCCAGACCACCGGCTCCACCCTCTTCTGCGGGCTGGAAAATCAGAACGACCGTGCCGTCGAAATTCCGGGTCTCAGCCAGATATTGCGCGGCCCCCAACAGCATCGAGGTATGGCCGTCATGACCACACGCATGCATCTTGCCCGAAACGGTTGAGGCATAGTCCAATCCGGTGGCTTCTTCGATCGGCAGAGCATCCATATCTGCCCGCAGCCCGACCACTCGCCCCTTGGTATCAGTCTTGCCCCGAATAACAGCCACAACCCCGGTCTTTCCGATCCCCGGGGTGATCTCATCGACACCGAATTCTTTCAACCGATCGACTACGAATGCAGCTGTCTCCTGAACGTCATACATCAGCTCGGGATGGGCGTGCAGATGACGGCGCCACTTGGTGATCTCGCCATGCATATCGGCAAGCCTGTTCTTCACGGGCATTGTTCGTCCTCCCTTAAGCTATTGCCTGAATCGAATACTCAGACGCTACGTCCCGGTTCAGCCGGCAAGCTTCTCCAGCAGACGTTCCATGAATTTTTGACCTTCGTTAAATTGTGCAATCGTAATGAACTCGTTGGGCTGATGGGCCTGTGCAATGTCGCCCGGACCACAGATGACGGCAGAATACCCGGCCTCCTGAAACTGTCCGGCCTCTGTACCATAGCTCACGACATGGGTCGCGTTGTCACCGGTCAAAGACCTAACAAGCGCCTCAGCCTCGCCATCCTGTTCCGGGACCAAGGCAGGTACCGCAAAGTTCTGAGAAATCTCGATGCGGGCTTCGGGGTGTACTTTCTGCATACGCTCCTCGGCTTTCCGAACCTCTTGCAGATAAGCGCTTTCCCATTGCGAGGCTGCCTCTCCCGGCACCATGCGGAAATCCATCATGAACCGGCAGTCCTTGGCGGTGATGTTATGGGCCGTACCGCCTTGAATCATGCCCACGTGGCAGGTGGTCCATGGCGGGTCAAAGATTGCTGCGATATCGCTGGGTTCAGCGGCCATGTTTTGGGCATTCTGATCGTTGGCCCAGTCAATCAGAGGCGCGGCCTCCATGATCGCATTGACGCCGGTGTGCATAATCGAGCTGTGAACCTCGAACCCAACGATATGGGTATCGAAACCGATACCTCCTTTATGGCCGGTTACCGCCTGCATCATCGAAGGTTCGCCAACGACAACGGCTGAACCTTTGGGCAATACGTCCTGCATCGCCACGATCATCGGCGGTGCGCCGGTGCATCCGATCTCTTCATCGAAGCTGAGCGCCAGCTGGAGCGGGCGTTTAACATCAGCATATTGCGCCTCGACCAAAGCCCAAATGGCCAATGCATCGAAACCCTTCATATCGCAGGTACCGCGACCAAAGTACTTTCCGTCTTTCTCGGTAACGACAAAAGGATCGGTGTCCCACGGTTGACCATCGACCGGCACAACATCGGTATGCCCCGAAAGAACAACAGCGCCCTCTTCCCACGGGCCGACATGGGCAAATAAGGCGGCCTTGTGCGGTTGATCCGGGTCAGGCCAGCGATGTGATTTGATCCCGTGGCTGTCCAGATACCCTTCGACCCACTCGACCAACGGCAGGTTGGTGTCGCGGCTCACCGTCGGGAACGAGATCAGCTTGGTCATGATCTCAAGCGGCGTCAGGCGGTTTGACATGGGTTTCAGTACCCGCTGTCTGTTGTCAGAATGAAATGACCCGGTTCCACTTCGTGATAGACCGAAGGCTCGGGCTCATATCCAATTGGATGAATTGGCGAAGGGATCGGCTTGAAATTCAGATCCTTTTCTGACTTTCGCTTATTGGGGTCTGCGATCGGAACTGCCTTCATCAAGGCCTGAGTGTACGGGTGTTGAGGATTCTCAAAGACGCGCGCACGCGGTCCCAACTCAACGATCCGGCCCAGATACATGACGCCTACATGGTGGCTGACACGTTCGACCACGGCCATATCGTGTGAAATGAACAGGTAACTTAGGCCAAGTTCGGACTGAAGCTCCATCATCAGGTTCAGAACCTGCGCCTGAACGGATACGTCCAGCGCCGAAACCGCCTCATCCGCGATGATCAGCTTGGGATTCAGTGCAAGTGCACGCGCAATCGCGATTCTCTGCCGCTGACCACCGGACATCTCATGCGGAAAGCGCCGCATAAAGCTGCGCGGCAGGTGCACTTTGTCGAACAATTGCGCAACACGATCCTGAAGTTCCGTGCCCGAAGCGACGCCATAATTGCGCATCGGTTCTGCCACCTGATCCACCAGTTGCATCTGTGGGTTCAGCGAGGCGAACGGATCCTGAAAGATCATCTGCATGTCCAGACGGGCCTTA
Source organism: Ruegeria arenilitoris (assembly GCF_013030265.1). Classification (GTDB taxonomy): domain Bacteria; phylum Pseudomonadota; class Alphaproteobacteria; order Rhodobacterales; family Rhodobacteraceae; genus Ruegeria; species Ruegeria arenilitoris_E. The sequence continues at coordinate 8,310 of NZ_WPZQ01000004.1, read as the reverse complement.
CGCAGTCCGCCCGGATCCAGCTTCATGATATCGACGCCATCCAGATCGACCTCGCCAGACATCGGCTCCACGAGGCGCAGAATCGAACGGCCTGCTGATGACTTGCCGCAGCCGGATTCACCGACCAAACTCAGCGTTTGTCCCTTGTTCAAAGTGAACGAGACATCTTCGACCGCGTGCACATTGGAAATCGTACGGCGCAGCAAACCACCTTTGACCGGAAAGCGCGTCGTCAGGTTTTTGACCGTCAGCAGAACCTCTTCGGTGCCGGGGATTGGCGCGATGTTCTGGCCTTCGACACCCAACAGCTTCATTGGTTCAGGCGCGGCCTTGCCTTGCATTTCACCAAGCTTCGGAACCGCAGCCAGCAGCGCTTTGGTATAGTCATGCTGAGGGTTCTCAAAGATCTCTTTGACCGACCCCTCCTCGACCTTGTTGCCGCGGAACATGACGACGACCCGGTCAGCCATCTGGGCCACAACCGCCATATCATGGGTGATGAACATCACGGCCGTGCCGGTTTCCCGCTTGAGGCGATCCATCAGGGCCAGAATCTCGGCCTGAATGGTCACGTCGAGTGCTGTCGTCGGCTCATCCGCGATCAAAAGGCGTGGCTCGCAAGCCATGGCCATGGCGATCACAACGCGCTGTCGCATGCCGCCTGACAATTCGTGCGGATATTGCTTCAGGCGGCGTTCGGGTTCGGGGATTCGGACCTGACGCAACAATTCCAGGGCTCGCGTTTCGGCCTCGGATTTGGACATGTTCTTGTGGATGCGCAGCCCTTCGGTCAGCTGGCGTCCGACGGTAAACACCGGGTTCAGGGCGGTCATCGGCTCCTGAAAGATCATTCCGATCTCGTTGCCGCGAATCTGTTTCATCAGATCCTGATCGGCTTTGGACAGGTCCATCTCTTCGCCATCACGTCGGTCGAACAGCAATTGGCCACCCGCGATTTCACCACCGCCAAACTCGACCAACCGCATCAGCGAAAGCGAGGACACCGATTTTCCGGATCCTGATTCGCCAACAATACAAACGGTTTCACCCGGATTTACTTCGAACGAGACGTCTTCGACCCCGACGACGGGTCCATCTTTGGTTTGAAATTCAACCCGCAGTTTTCTGATCTGGGCAATTGGCTGGTCCAGCACGCGCACGCTCCCCTTGGCGGCTTATATTTTTTGATTGCCAAACGCTAAGGCCGCAAAGCGGGAAAAGTCAAACGCATTACCGAATTTCGCAGCGGCAAGGCTTGCAATTTTCAGAAACTCTGTTTCGATACGCCGCGTAACCGTTTTTGGGAGAGGGCGGAAAACACGAAACGTGAATTGCATTTATGTTTCATTTCAGCGCCTTGCACCCAAGTACGGCAACGCCAAATCCGCAGGCCTTGCGGAGATAATCGAGACACGCAAGTGTCCAACATGGAGTGTATGATGAAAATCAAGACCCTTTTGCTTGGTGCGATCGCCAGCACGGCTATGGCCCCGATGGCCTTTGCCGAGCGTGGATCGGACGGCAATGTCAGCATCATCTATTGGCAAGCACCCTCAATCCTGAACCCGTTCCTGTCGGGCGGTACCAAGGATGTGGAATCGGCCTCGCTGGTGATCGAGCCTCTGGCTCGCTACGACCAAGACGGCAACATGGTACCCTTCCTGGCGTCCGAGATTCCTACGGTTGAAAATGGCGGCGTCAGCGAAGACCTGACCTCGATCACCTGGAAAATCGCACCCGGCATCAAGTGGTCGGATGGAACACCGTTCACCGCTGCGGACGTTGTATTCACTGCTGATTACTGCATGGATCCCGAAGGTGGCTGTGCGCAGGTAACCAAATTCGAAGGCGTTACCTCGGTAGAAGCTGTTGATGATATGACTGTCAAAGTCACATTCGACGCGCCTACCCCGTTCCCCTACGGACCGTTTGTTGGCGGCGAGAGCCCCATCATCCAGAAAGCTCAGTTTGAAAACTGCATGGGTGCAAAGGCCCCAGAGTGCACCGAGCAGAACTTTAACCCGATCGGCACCGGCCCGTTTGTCGTCACCGAGTTCAAGCCGAACGACGTGATCACCTTCAAGGCCAACGACAACTATCGTGACCCCGCAAAACCTGCCTTTGCGACCGTGACCTTCAAAGGTGGCGGCGATGCAACCGCGGCTGGCCGTGCAGTCATGGAAACCGGCGAGTTTGACTACGCATGGAACCTGCAGCTGGCGCCCGAAGTGATCGCGCAAATGCAGGAAGGCGGCAAAGGTACCCCGGTCGCAGGCTTCGGCCCGCTGGTCGAGCGTATCATGATGAACCAGACCAATCCGTCGCCCGAACTGCCGGAAGGCGAGCGTTCGACAGCCAAGCATCCGCATCCGTTCCTGACGGACCCGGCTGTTTACAAAGCGATGTCGCTGGCGATCGACCGTCCGCTGCTGGTTGAAATCGGCTACGGTCAGGCCGGTAAGGTCACCTGTAACTGGGTTCCGGCTCCTGCTGCGTTCAACTCGACCTCGATGACCTGTGACAAGCAGGATATCGAAGGTGCGAAGAAACTGCTGGATGACGCAGGCATCGTAGATACTGACGGTGACGGCGTTCGTGAAAAGGACGGTGTTCCGCTGAAAATCGTCTACCAGACCTCGACCAACGCTGTTCGTCAGGACTTCCAGGCGCTGATCAAAGAGTGGTGGAGCCAGATCGGTATCGAATCCGAACTGCGCAACATCAACGCATCGGTCTTCTTTGGTGGTGACCCGGGCTCGCCGGACACTTTCCAGAAGTTCTATGCTGACGTTGAAATGTATGCCAATACCTTCAACGGCACCGACCCGCAGTCTTATCTGGGCAACGGTCTGTGCGACAAAGCTCCGCGTCCTGACTCCCAGTGGCAGGGTGAGAACATCAGCCGCTTCTGCAACGAGGAATTCGACAAGCTGCATGGTCAGCTGGCCGAGACCGCAGGTCTGGAGCAGCGCGCTGAAATCGCGAAAAAGCTGAACGACATCATGGTTGAAAACGGCGGTATGATCCCGCTGGTGCACCGTGGCCGTCTGTCGGCGCATTCGAACACGCTGGGTGGCGTTGTCCTGAACGTCTGGGACAGCGAACTGTGGAACATCGCTGACTGGTACCGTAAAACCGGTTCCTAAGCGTTAGCCTTGCAAAGCCGCGTCCCGATCTTTATCGGGGCGCGGTCTTTCGCATATTCCACCAACAAGAAGACGCATATAAAGGCGCCTTTTAATGCTCAACTTCACTATCAGACGACTGATACTGGCCGTTCCAACGCTTCTGTTCATCAGCCTCGTCATTTTCCTGCTCCTCGAGTTCGCACCAGGCGATCCAATGGCGCAGGTTCCGCTCACTGTTCCTCCCGAAGTCAAAGAAAAGATGCGCGAGGCACTTGGCCTCGGTCAGCCGATGCATATCCGGTTCTGGAAATGGATCGTGCAGTTTTTCTGGATTGAACCGCAGGTGCTGATCGACTCGATCTTTGGCACAACCTTCTCCGAAGGTGATCTGCGCGTGATTTCGTGGCAAACCCGTTCACCCGTCATGGACATCGTCGTTCAGCGTATCCCGCAGACCCTGTGGGTTGTTGGCACTGCTTATGTGGTCGCCATCCTGATCGCCCTGCCCATCGGCATCTATTCGGCCTATCGCCAGTATTCCTGGTTCGACCAGATGGGTACGTTCGTCTCGATGGTCGGCTTCTCGGTCCCACCCTTCTTCTCGGGTGTTCTGGTGATCGTGATCTTCTCGGTTCAACTTGGCTGGTTCCCGTCGATCTATGACACCACCCATGTTGTTGACAGCTGGGACAGCTTTGTCGTTCAGCTGAAGCAAATGATCATGCCTGTCATGGTTCTGGCACTGCAAATCACGGCACAGCTCAGCCGCTTCATGCGCGCCTCGATGCTGGACAACCTCAATCAGGACTATGTTCGCACAGCACGCGCCAAGGGACTGAGCGAATATACCGTCGTCATGGTGCATGTCCTGCGCAACTCGATGATCCCGGTTGTCACGGTCATTGCTCTGGGTATTCCCGCCATCTTCGGCGGTGCAATCATCACCGAGCAGGTGTTCAAGGTAAACGGTATCGGTCAACTGCTGATTGGCGCCATTCAGGCCAACGACCTGCCGATGGTCCAAACCCTGACCTTCATATTTGCTGTGCTGATCGTGCTGTTCAACCTGATCGCCGATGTACTTTACGGCATTCTGGACCCGAGGATTCGCTATGACTGATCATGATCGTACCGACACTCTGGTCCCCGACGAAGGTCTTGCACCTGCATCAACGGCCTTGCCGACCACAGATGTGATGGAAGAGCTGGCTACCCCGCCGCGCAGCCAATGGCGTGACGTTTGGGATCAGTTCAAAACACACAAGGGTGCAATGCTGGGGGCGATGTTGTTCATCTTCATCGTCGCGGCGGTCTATCTCGGCCCCTATATCTGGACGATTGATCCCACCCAGATTGACATCCGGGCGCGGAATCAAGGGCCCAGCCTTGCGCATCCCTTTGGCACAGATCAACTGGGCCGCGATATCATGGCGCGTATGATGGCAGGTGGTCAGACATCGGTTTCCGTGGGCATCACTGCGATGCTGCTGGCACTGCTGCTGGGGTCATTGATCGGGGTGGTCGCCGGGTTCTTCAAACGCCTTGACGGGCCGCTGATGCGCTTGACCGACCTCTTCCTTGCCCTGCCCTTGCTGCCGCTGCTGCTGGTCATGATGTTGCTGTTCCGTGAGCCTCTGTCTGCAGCATTCGGGCTTGAGCGTGGTATCTTTATCCTGATCGTAACAGCGATTGGCGTGACATCCTGGATGCCGACTGCGCGGATCGTTCGTGGTGATGTTTTGGCGATCAAAGAGCGTGAGTTCGTACTGGCCGCACGGTCCATTGGCACGAGCAACACGCAGATCATCACGCGTCACATTCTGCCCAACGTTCTGTCACCCATCATGGTGTCGGCAACACTAGGTATCGCAACGGCGATCATTACGGAAAGTGCCCTGTCGTTCCTCGGTCTCGGGTTCCCGCCCGATTTCCCGACATGGGGACGACTGCTGTTCGATGGAGTCGACTATCTGCAGCAATACCCCGAGCGTGTTTTCTGGCCCGGTCTGGCGATCTCGCTGACCGTGCTCAGCGTCAACTATCTGGGCGATGGCCTGCGCGACGCGCTTGATCCGCGTATTCGCGGGCGCTGACAAAAACTGACCGGTGCGCACCTGCGCACCGGTCTATTCACTGCTCAACATACCAGTTGATGATTCCTGCAAATTCTAGTGACGACTTCGTTTAACGGCTTGCCATTCTCAGCCGCCCATATGTCCGGACTTGTTGTGGATTTGACTGCAATCCCACGATCAAAATACCAAACAACCGAGACCAAAATGCCGCGGTCTGACATCGTGTGCAGTGGCAGTTTCCAAAGCCGCTAGACTTACCATAACAAAAAATTAATTTTGCGCGCAGCAGGCTTTCATCGCCACGAAAATGACAACTTGCGCGTGAATTGTACGCGCAATCAAAATCGCCGAATTTGAGGCAGACACATGGCTACAACGACATATATCCCAAGACCTTCTTCATCTTCACCGCTTAGTGCGATCCAGGGTACTCGTGCATACGGGGACGGCAACCCGGCAACTGTCACCACCATCACCTATAATTTCGGAAAACTGTCCGACACGCAGAACTGGACCTCTGAATATAAGGCTGAATTCCGTGCCGCCCTTGCGGCAATCGAAGCCGTAGCAAACATTCGATTTGTCGAATCCTCATCATCTTCAGCCGATCTGGTCGAGTATATTGCACCTGCTTCATCCTTTTCGTCTCCCAATGTCCTGGGTTTTCATTTTGGTCCGTCAAGTAGACCTTCGACCGGAGCCTACAACACGAACTACTGGAATGCCGGCCCCGGCGGCAACGGCGATCCAGGAGGGTATTTCTTTACGACACTCATTCATGAGCTAGGTCACGCGCTGGGACTGGGGCATCCACATGACACCGGGTTTGGCACGACCGTGATGACCGGTGTTACCTCGCCCTTCAACTCATTTGGCGTTGGCTCGCTCAACCAGGGCGTCTACACCGTCATGTCGTACAATGATGGTTGGACTTCAGCGAGTGGAATTCTGCCTAGCAATTCGACATTTGGCGGATCCACCGGCTTCGGGGCTCTGGACATTGCCGCACTGCAAGCAATGTACGGCGCGAATACCACCACTAACTCCGGCAACAACGTTTATACCCTTCCGTCCGCAAACGTTGCGGGCACAGGGTATCAGGCGATCTGGGATACGGGTGGCAACGATACCATCCAGCATCTGGGCAACTCGGACGCACGGATCGACCTGCGACCCGCAACTTTGGACTACACGGCTACCGGTGGTGGTGTCGTATCATCCGCAGCCGGGGTAAGGGGCGGATTTACAATCGCCCACGGCGTCACCATTGAAAACGCATCAGGCGGGTCCGGCAATGATACGATCTATGGCAACCATGCCCAGAACGTTTTGCGTGGCAACAACGGGAACGACACAATTTACTCGCTTTCCAACGGAAGCAACAACAACACAATCTATGGCGGGCACGGGAACGACACGATCTATCTCGCGCACGGTACCGGCTCCGATCAAGTATTTGGCGATCAGGGCAACGATATAGCGATCGTGACGAGTAATGACGGCTCGTTTTACGGGGGATCCGGCACGGATACCATCAGGTTTACAACCGCTATCAGCAATTATCTGTTCCTGAGAAACGGAACCAGCTACGAGTTTTTGAACGTCATCACACGTATCACCTTCACCATCGCAAATGATGTTGAGCTGATCCAGTTCCTGAACGGCGTACAACAGTTAACCTGGTCGAACATCGCAACTGCCATGCAACTGTCTGACGTTGATACAACGGGTACGACGCTGCAGCATGCGGACCACGGTATCTACGTACTGGACTCAGCCGGCTCGAACGTTGCGTTGACCTTGCGCGGTGAGGTGATCGGGGCAGGCTCGATTGCAGGCTGGCACGCCATTCAGGCCGAAGCTTCAGGCGGTGGCTACCGCGTTCTGTGGATAAACGCAGACGGCAGATTTGGGGAGTGGACGGTCAACAGCCAGGGGCAACACACCTCTGACCGGATTATATCCAACGTTGTGGATGTCGAGACATTCTATAACGCCGACCTGAACGGTGACGGAACAATCGGGCACAAGACCACAAGCATCGAAAGCGATGGCTCCGTGGCGCTCTCCTCCTCGACCCGCAGCGGCTATTTGGTCAATGGCAACATCGAACTGACCCGAGACGGCGCCAATGCCGGACCGGGAAGCTTTCCGGGCTGGGAGGCTATCCACGCCGAAGCGATCACAGGTGGCTTCAAGGTTCTCTGGAAAAACGCCAACGGAGACTACGGCGAATGGATCACCGACACGAGTGGTACCTATATTAGCAGTGCTGCAGTCGATAACGTTGTAGATGTCGAAACGTTCTACAATGTCGACCTCAACGGGGACGGCACGATCGGGCACAAGACAACCAGCATCGAAACCGCCGGTTCTGTGACGCTCGCGTCTTCTACCCGCGGCGTCTATCTGGTCAATGGCAGCGTCGAACTGACGCGTGACGGTGCCAAAGCCGGTCCCGACAGCTTCCCGGGCTGGGAGGCCATCCAAGCTGAAGCGTTCAATGGCGGCTTCAAGGTGCTCTGGAAAAACGCGGCTGGAGAATATGGCGAGTGGATCACCAATGCGACCGGTGAATACCTGAGCAGCGCCAGCCTCGACAACTTTGTGGATGTCGAAACGTTCTACAATGTCGACCTCAACGGGGACGGCACAATCGGGCACAAGACAACCAGCATCGAAACCGCCGGTTCCGTGACGCTCGCGTCTTCTACCCGCGGCGTCTATCTGGTCAATGGCAGTGTCGAGTTGACGCGTGACGGTGTCAAAGCTGGCCCAGATAGCTTCCCCGGCTGGGAGGCCATCCACGCCGAGGCATTCAATGGCGGCTTCAAGGTGCTCTGGAAAAACGCAGACGGCTCCTACGGTGAGTGGATCACCAATGCGGCCGGTGAATACCTGAGTAGTGCCAGCCTCGACAACTTTGTAGATGTCGAAACGTTCTACAATGTCGACCTGAACGGGGACGGCACGATCGGGCACAAAACAACCAGCATCGAAACCGCCGGTTCCGTATCGCTCGCGTCATCAACCCGCGGCGTTTATCTGGTCAATGGCAGTGTCGAGTTGACGCGTGACGGTGTCAAAGCTGGCCCAGATAGCTTCCC
>NZ_WPZQ01000023.1 GCF_013030265.1 Ruegeria arenilitoris | reverse complement strand
ACGCCTGCAGCTTCGCGCCTGCCGTCGTTCCAGATGGCCTTGATCAGCGCGATGCACATTAGTGCCATGACGATCGAGAATGGCAGCGCCCCGATGACCATCGCGGTCTGGATCGCTCCTGTTCCGCCAGAGATCAGCAGACCACCAACTACCAATGCCAGAGCCGCGCCCCAGAACATGATGTGCGGGCGCGCTTTGGGACCTTCGTCGCCGGCTGCATTGATCGTATTCACGATCAGGACCGCCGAGTCAGCGGACGTTACAAGGAACGTCAACAGCAGGACAACAATCACAGCGGCCATCGCCCACGCCAATGCTTCTGCAATCGGAGCAAGCATGTGTTCCGTCATTGCAAAGATCTTGTCGCCGTTCGCCGCATCCAGAATGACGCCGTTTGCATCTCCGTTCAGTTCCAGATCGATTGCCGTGCCTCCGGCCCAGGCGAACCAGACAAAGCACATCAGCGCGGGCACGATCATCGCGCCCAATACGAATTCACGGATCGTCCGACCTCTGGAAATCCGCGCCAGGAACAGGCCGACAAAGGGTGCGAACGCAATCCACCACGCCCAGTAGAAGACCGGCCACCAGCCCTGCCACTGTGCAAGCAGGAACGCTTCCGACCCCTCAACACCATCAGAGGCGTACACGTTGAAGCTCAGCCATGGCAGCGCGATCACATAATCCCAGATGCCTACGAAGAACGCCTTTGCGCCAAAGAAGGTGGCACCGAACAGGATGAAGAAACCCAAAAGGAAGATCGATAGGCCCATATTGATGTTCGACAGCCATTTGATGCCTTTCCCGACACCGGATAGAGCCGACAAGGTCGACGCACCCATGATGACAATCAGAGCAACGACGATGCCCAGTGTCGTGGCCGAACCATCAGGCTGAGCAAGGCCGCCGACACCGATACGTGTGAGCCCTGCAACGAACTGCTCGACACCGAAACCCAATGTCTGGGCTACCCCAAGAATAGTGGCAACAACGGCGACGATGTCGATCAAATGGCCGAGGTTGCCCGACAGCGATTTACCAAACAATGGAGTCAATGAAGAGCGGATCGTCAGTGGCAGCCCGCGACGGTAGCTGAAGAAAGCAAGCGCCAAACCAGCTATCGCGTAACATGCCCAAGCCCCGAAACCCCAATGCAGATAAGACCAGACATAGGCCGTACGTACATTGTCGGCGTCCAGAGCCGTTGTGACACCCTGAATGACCGACGGGTTGTTTTTGAAATGCGCCACCGGTTCAGCAACGGCCCATGTCAGCATGCCAACACCGATGCCCGCACCAAACATCATCGAGAACCATGAGAAGTTTGAAAATTCGGGCTTCTCGCCTTCCACACCCAGCTTCAGCCGCCCTGCTGTGGGCCACATCGCCAAACCTATGCAAACGATCACAAATGCAGTCACAACCCAGATGTACCAGGCGGCGAACTGCGCCAGAATGGCCGCATTCCAATCGCCCAGGACGCGCCCGGCTTGTGTCGGCCACACAATACACCAGACAACCAGCAGGCTGATGATGATCTTGCTGATCACCGTCACATTAATACTGAACCCCCGATAAAAACCGTTGTCAGCGGTCTTGATCGGAAGTTCCGAAAGAGGTGGCTTTA
>NZ_WPZQ01000022.1 GCF_013030265.1 Ruegeria arenilitoris | reverse complement strand
TTACGCCTCTTGCGGTGTCATGTCGTTTGCGTCGATGCCAGCGACTGCTACGGGTTTTTTCATGGCGTCGCGGCGGAAGGGTTCACCCAGTTCCTGGTTGATCAGGGCTTCGATCAGCGTGGTGATGCCGTTCTTCTGGTCCTCGATCGCCTGGTTCAGCGCTGCGGTCAGCTCTTCCTGGGTGCGGGCAACAACACCTTTCAGGCCACAGGCCTGCGCGATACCGGCGTAAGACACTTTGGTGTCCAGCTCGGTGCCGACGAAGTTGTCATCGAACCACAGGGTCGAGTTCCGCTTTTCCGCGCCCCACTGGTAGTTGCGGAAAACGATCTGGGTCACGGCAGGCCATTCTTCACGGCCGATCGCGGTCAGTTCGTTCACGGCGATACCAAAGGCGCCGTCACCGGCAAAGCCGACAACCGGAACATCGGGGCAGCCGATCTTGGCGCCGACAACCGCCGGAAGACCGTAGCCACAGGGGCCGAACAGGCCGGGGGCCAGGTATTTGCGGCCGTCTTCGAAGGACGGATAGGCGTTGCCGATGGCGCAGTTGTTGCCGATGTCGGACGAGATGATCGCCTCTTTCGGCAGTGCGGCCTGGATTGCGCGCCATGCCATGCGGGGGCTCATCCAGTCAGGCTTGGCGGCACGTGCACGCTCGTTCCAGGTGGTACCCGGATCGTCGTCCTCGTGGGTCATCGAGGTCAGTTCCTGCGCCCATGCGGATTTCTTCTGGGCGATACGGTCCTTGCGCTCCTGACGGCCTTCGTCACCGGCGGTGTCGCTCAGCTGGGACAGGATGCCGTTGGCAACCTTGGCCGCGTCACCAATGATGCCGACGCTGACGTCCTTGGTCAGGCCGATGCGGTCAGGGTTGATGTCGACCTGAATGATCTTTGCATCCGCAGGCCAGTAGTTGATGCCGTAACCGGGCAGGGTCGAGAACGGGTTCAGACGGGTGCCCAGAGCCAGAACAACGTCCGCTTCCGAGATCAGCTCCATACCGGCTTTCGAACCGTTATAGCCCAGCGGGCCAGCGAACAGCGGGTGCGAACCGGGGAAGGCGTCGTTGTGCTGGTAGCCAACGCAGACCGGGGCGTCCAGACGCTCGGCCAGGGCTTTCGACGCTTCGATGCCGCCTTCGGCCAGAACAACGCCGGCACCGTTCAGGATGACCGGGTTCTTTGCGTTCGACAGCATTTCGGCAGCAGCAGCCACCGCGTCTTCGCCGCCCGAAGGGCGCTCGAAATCAACGATCTTGGGCAGTTCGATGTCGACAACCTGGGTCCACATGTCACGCGGGATGTTCAGCTGAGCCGGTGCGCTGGCGCGCTTGGCGTTCATGATCACGCGGTTCAGGACTTCGGCAACACGCGACGGATCACGGACTTCTTCCTGATAGGCAACGCAGTCCGCGAACATGCGCATCTGCTCCATCTCCTGGAAGCCGCCCTGACCGATGGTCTTGTTGGCCGCCTGCGGGGTGACCAGCAGAACCGGGGTGTGGTTCCAGTAGGCGGTCTTCACGGCGGTGACAAAGTTGGTGATGCCGGGGCCGTTCTGCGCGATCATCATCGACATCTTGCCGGTCGCGCGGGTGTAGCCGTCGGCCATCATGCCGCCAGACCCTTCGTGCGCACAGTCCCAGAACATGATGCCAGCCTTCGGAAACAAATCCGAAATCGGCATCATCGCAGAACCAATAATACCAAACGCATGCTCAATACCATGCATCTGCAATACCTTAACAAAGGCCTCTTCTGTCGTCATCTTCAT
>NZ_WPZQ01000021.1 GCF_013030265.1 Ruegeria arenilitoris | reverse complement strand
AAGGAGCAAGCGCAGAAATGAAGGTACTCGTGCCTGTCAAACGCGTGATTGACTATAATGTGAAGGTTCGCGTGAAAGCGGACGGTAGCGGTGTTGATCTCGCCAATGTCAAAATGTCGATGAACCCGTTCGACGAGATTGCGGTGGAAGAAGCGATCCGCCTGAAAGAAGCTGGCAAGGCTGATGAGGTTGTTGCGGTTTCGATCGGCGTGAAGCAGGCGCAGGAGACCCTGCGCACCGCATTGGCCATGGGCGCTGACCGCGCCATTCTGGTTGTGGCCGCTGATGACGTCCACCAGGACATCGAGCCGCTGGCCGTTGCCAAGATCCTGGCCAAAGTGGTCGAGGAAGAGCAGCCGGGCATCGTTCTGGCGGGCAAGCAGGCGATCGACAACGACATGAACGCCACAGGCCAGATGCTATCTGCTCTGTTGGGTTGGAGCCAAGGCACTTTTGCCTCGGAACTGGACATCGAGGGCGACACCGCCAAGATCACCCGCGAGGTTGACGGCGGCCTGCAGACCATCAGCGTCAAGATGCCGACCATCGTGACCGTTGACCTGCGTCTGAACGAGCCGCGCTATGCGTCGCTGCCGAACATCATGAAGGCGAAGAAAAAGCCGCTGGACGAGAAAACCGCCGCCGATTACGGCGTCGACGTCACGCCGCGTCTGGAAATCGTCAAGACCGAAGAGCCGCCGGCACGTGCCGCTGGTATCGTCGTTGGCTCGGTTGACGAGCTGGTCGAGAAACTTAAAGAAGCGGGGGCTGTGTAATGGCTGTTCTTCTTCTCGCAGAAGTCAACAACGGCGAACTGGCGCTGGACGCCACCGCCAAGGCTGTCACCGCCGCAAAGGCGCTGGGTGACGTGACCGTTCTGGCCGCGGGCGGGTCTGCCGCTGCTGCTGGTGAGGCTGCCGCCAAGATCGACGGTGTCTCCAAGGTTCTGGTTGCCGAAGACGCCTCGCTGGGTCACCGCCTGGCGGAATCGACCGCAGCCCTGATCGTGGGTCTGGCCGACGGTTACGAGCACATCGTGGCTCCGGCGACCACCGACGCCAAGAACGTGATGCCCCGCGTTGCAGCCCTGCTGGACGCGATGGTGATCTCGGATGCATCCGGCGTGGTTGACGGTTCGACCTTCGAACGTCCGATCTATGCGGGCAACGCGATCCAGACCGTGAAATCGAACGACGCCAAGAAAGTCGTCACCTTCCGCACCGCGTCCTTTGATGCGGCCGGTGAAGGCGGCTCGGCTGCGGTTGAGACCATCTCGGTTGGCGACAACCCGGGCCTGTCCGAGTGGGTCGAGGACAAGGTTGCCGAAAGCGACCGTCCGGAACTGACCTCGGCTGGTGTTGTTGTCTCGGGCGGCCGTGGTGTCGGCTCGGAAGAAGACTTCAAACTGATCGAAACCCTGGCCGACAAGCTGGGCGCCGCCGTTGGCGCATCGCGCGCGGCCGTGGACTCGGGCTATGCTCCGAACGACTGGCAGGTGGGTCAGACCGGTAAGGTTGTTGCCCCCGATCTCTATGTCGCTATCGGCATCTCGGGCGCGATCCAGCACCTGGCCGGTATGAAAGACTCCAAGGTCATCGTCGCGATCAACAAGGACGAAGAAGCTCCGATCTTCCAGGTCGCGGACTTCGGCCTGGTCGCGGACCTGTTCCAGGCCGTCCCGGAACTGACCGAAAAGCTCGGCTGAACCGGACATCCGGATTGATCTGCAAAGGCCCGCCATCCGGCGGGCCTTTTTCTATCCAAGATCCAAAACCGCGCCATACAAACATGACGCAATATGACGATGTGCCGATGGTCCAAGACAATGCAAGGC
>NZ_WPZQ01000003.1 GCF_013030265.1 Ruegeria arenilitoris | reverse complement strand
CAATACCATGCATCTGCAATACCTTAACAAAGGCCTCTTCTGTCGTCATCTTCATGAGTTCGTTCCTTATGAGTGAGTGTCGGTGTGGTTCTTAGACCACTTCATCCTTGAGGTAATACCAAACGTAGGCAAAGCGCTGACCCAACCGGCGGAAGGGTGTCAGCAGGCCGTGGCTGGGTAGTGGGGATGTGAAAATAGGCAGATTGAACACCTCATCCTTCACACCCGCGATTTGCTGCGCCATACGGCGCCCGGCTTGTGCCGAGTACATAACACCATTGCCGCCATAGCCCATCGCGTAAAAGACGCGCTCATCCGGATTGGGCTGGAAAATACGCGGCATCATGTCGTGGCTGACATCAACCCAGCCCCACCATGAGTAATCCAGGTTGATGTCTTCCAGAGCTGGAAACTTGCGCGCAAGGCCTTTCTTGAGAAGCTCAAGGTGCTTGTCGTTTTCGGCGTCCCGACCGGTTACCGCCGATCGGCTGCCAATCTGCATCCGGTTGTCCGGCAGCAAACGATAGTAATGCCGCAATGTCCGTGTATCGGTCAGCGGGGATTTCGTCTGAATACCGCATTCGTCCAGTTCGGACTGAGTCAGCGGGCGCGTCACCAGCGAATTGGACAGGATCGGCATCAGCCTGTGCTTGGTCTTGTTGCTCAGCCCCGGAGGCGTGTAGCCAGCTGTCGCCAACGCAACTGTCTTTGCCTTCACGATACCGCCCGGCGTGCGCAGATGGTGCACACCGTTTTTGGTTTCCCATCCCATGACCGGGCTGCCGGTATGGATTTTGACACCAAGACGGCGGGCCATGTTGACATAGCCAAACGCCAGCTTTCCAGCGTGGATGCAGGTGCCATCCGGCTCCCACATCGCGCCATGAGCCTCCATGTCGCGGACATGTTCGGCGTGCAGCTCGTCGCGCCCTATGATGCGAGAGGCGTAGCCGAACGTGTCGTTGAGCAGGTCACTTTCCTTTTCGAGCCCCGGCATGACCTTGGCGCGATGTGCGATGTAGTAATGTCCGCCCGGCTGCGGATCGCAGTTGATGTCATCGCTGGCGATCAGATCGTTGAACAACTCGAATGCTTCGGAAACTTCGCGATGCATTCCTTTTGCTGTCTCGACGCCCCAGCGCTGAATCCACTGAGACCGCTTCAGACGCCCGGATGAGATCTGGGCCTGCCCGCCATTGCGGGTCGAGCAGCCCCAGGCCACGGTATTTGCCTCCAGAACGACGGCCTTAATTCCGTGTTCTTTGGCAAGGTGAATGGCGGTGGACAGGCCAGTATAGCCCGAGCCGATGACGACGACATCCGCCTCCATATCGCCCGATACAGGGCCATCATCCGCAGGCGGTTCGCCTGCGGTTCCAATCCAGTATGTTGGCGCGTGGTCGCGGTTATGACCTGGACCGGCATCAGTGATGGGGTCGTATTTCGGGTCATAACTGGTCTTCGGCCAGTGACGCGGGATGCTGTTGTCCACCATTCTTGTTTTTCTCCGGGGCTGCGCGCAGGGCGGCGGATCAGGCTTTGAACATCGGGCGCGTTTTGCGAAGCGCCTGCTTTACAATGATTTTTCCGTCACGAACGGTGAACAGATCGGCACCTTCGGCCTCGATCCGCATTCCGTTGGCATCGGTGCCCGAGAAGGTCCATTCCGATACCGCACGGTCACCGTGAACGAAGTGGCTGTGGTGGTCCCAGTGCGCGTCCTTCATTCCGGCCCAGACGCCAGAGAACGCAGCTGCGATGGCTTCTGCACCTTCAACCTTGTTGCCATATTTTTCATCACCGGCAACGGTGTAGAACACGCAGTCGTCCGCAAAATGGGTCATCACACCGTCAATATCGTGACGGTTGAACGCGTCGAACGTGTCGGCCAGGTCCTGCGCGGTCAGGGTTTTGCTCATGGTATATTTCCTTTTGAGTGGGTTGGTTACGTCTCGTCCGGATGTGGGACGATCAGCGTTGGAATCTTGGACCGTCGCAAAACGCGTTTGGCGACGGTGCCGAGAAATGTGTGAGAGAAGCCGTGATCATGTGCGCCCAGCACGACAAGGTCACAGCCCAGTTCGACCGAACGGCGAAGGATGACTTCGGCCGGATGTCCGTCAGTGACCTCGATCGAGGTCACCTGTTCACGGATCTTGGCATCTTCGCCTTCGAACTGTGCCCAGAACTTGGCTTGTCGCTCGGCCAGCACCTTGCGCACCATCTCGTGACGGCGCGTAGCTGCGGTTTTGCGGGTCTCTTCATTCAGGATGAATATTTCCATCGTGATCTTGGCGTCATCCGACAAGGGTTCGTTGACGTGAAGGACATGGATCTCGGCTCCGGTTGCCTGCGCAATGCTGGCCGCATGTCGCAGGGCGTGACCCGAGTTTTCTGACAAGTCAGTGGCAAACAGAATGTTGGTTACCATTTGTTTCATGTCGTCATCCTTTCCGGGTTAGTAGCCAAGCAGCCGTGGAAGCCACAGTGACAGTTCTGGGAAGAAGGCGATGATGAAAATCGCGATCGTGTTGGCGGCCGCAAAGGGCAGCGCACGAAGCGAGATCTGTTCGATCGTGATGTTCGAGATACCCGAAGCGATGAACAGGTTTTCACCCAGAGGTGGTGTCTGGAAGCCGATACCCAGCGTACAGACCATCACCACGCCAAAGTGGATCGGGTCGATACCTACCGAATAGGCCACCGGCAACATCACCGGAACCAGGATCAGGATGGTCGCTAGTGTTTCCATGAACATGCCGACGAACAGCAGGAAGAAGATGATCAGCGCCCAGATGACATAGAGGTTGTCAGTGAAGCTGAGCATCGAGTCTGCGATGATCGCCGGGATCTGATTTTCCACCAGCAGACGCCCGAAGACCGTTGCAGTGAACAGGATCAGCAGAACGCGACCGGTCAGCCATGTGGTCGCTTCAAGCGACTGGAACAGAGATTGCCAGGTCAGTTCGCGGTAAATCACGACGCCGATGAACAGCGTATAGAAGATTGCGACAATGGCGGCCTCGGTCGGAGTGAAGAAGCCGGTGTAGATACCGCCCAGGATCACCAACGGCGCCATCAGCGACCAGAACCCGCGGTACATTTCACAGCCTACGTGGCGGATCGACCAGCCTTCGGCAACACCTTTGTAGCCGCGCTTTTTCGACATGAAGTAGTTCAGGATCAGCAAGCTGGTGGCGATCAGGAAGGCCGGAACGAAACCCGCGATGAACAGCTTCGAGATCGAAACCGACTGGAAGGTGCCGAACTTCTCGACCGCTTCAACAGGCGGCGCCATACCGAGCGCGGCAATGCCGAAGATCACCATCGGGATGGAGGGAGGAATAATGATCCCGAGGCCGCCGGAAGAAGCGGTAATGGCAGAGGCATAGCCGCGCTCATAGCCGCGGTCGATCATCGCCGGGATCATCAGCATCCCGACGGCCGCGGTTGTTGCCGGGCCCGAGCCCGAAATGGCGCCGAAGAACAGACAGGCCATGACCGTCGCCGCCGAGATACCACCGGTGAATGGGCCGGCCAGACTTTCAGCGACGTTGATCAGGCGTTTTGAGATACCGGCGGCCTCCATAAGGGCCCCGGCCAGAATGAACGCAGGAAGCGCCATCAGCGGGAAAGCACCCACCGAGGTAAAGGCGATCTGCACGAATTTAATTGGGTTATCGCCCAGGTACAGGAACGAGAACAGCGATGCCACGCCCAGAGCAACCGTGATCGGTGCGCCGATGAGCAGCAGTAGAAGAAACGATCCAAACAGGATTGTGACGATTTCGGATTCCATGGTTTTTCCTCCCTGCCTCAGTCGTGCTTGGCTGCTTCGGTGGCAGCTTTGATTTCGTCGAGGTCGATTTGATCAGGATCATGGATGTCTTCACCCTTGATCAGGCGGCGATAGTTCACCTGAATGATGCGGACGGTCATCAGCGCAAAAGCGATGGGCAGCACCATGTAGATATACTTCATCTCAACGCCCAGGGTCTGGGACTTCCAGAACTTGTTCATCTTGTTGAAGACGAAGTCCGTCGCCAGATACAGGAAGTAGACATTGAAGAAGAGCCAGAAGAGATCGGCAAAGGCTTCGATATACTTGATCCAACCGTCAGGCAGGAATTTGAACTGGAAAGTCACCCGGTTATGAGCGCCCTTCAAGGCAGCGTAGCTGGCGCCGAAATAGACGAACCAGACGAACATGTAGACTGAGAGTTCCTCAATCCAGCTGACCGAAAAGCCGAAGACTTCGCGCGCGACGATCTGCACGAACAGCAGACAGACGAAACCGGACAGCAGTATCCGGCAGATGACGCTTTCTATATTGTCCAGAAATTTCCAGAACATGTGATTTCACTCCTCCCTGAAATGAGAAGAGCGCCGTGGCGCTCTTCTCTGTCTCGCTCTGCGGCGATTATTGCTGGACCGGGTCGCGGCCGATGGCTTCGAGAACTGCGTTCAGTTTCTCAACACCACCGATCGACTCGTAGAACTGAGGCCATACGGCAGTGGTTGCCAGTTCGATGAACTCGGCTTCGTCATTTTCGGGATCGACGATTTCCATGCCCTTGGCGACCAGCTCTTCTTTGATCGCTGCTTCCGAATCGCGCAGGAACTGAGCCGATTTCAGGGTCGCTTCCTGACCTGCTTCCAGAATGATCTGCTGGTCTTCTTCGCTCAGGCTCTGGAATACAGCCTCAGAGATGATCAGAGGTTCGATCGAGAAGATGTAGCGCAGGTTGGTGACGTGGTCCTGTACTTCGTAGAACTTCATCGCGTTGATGGTCATGTACGGGTTGTCCTGACCGTCAACAACTTTGGTCTGCAGACCGGTGAAGGTTTCCGACCAGGCCATCGGAGTAGGGTTGATGCCCCATGACTTGTAGGTCTCGATCATGATTTCGTTCTTGGGAACGCGGATGACCAGATCCTGCAGGTCAGCAACGGATGTGACCGGCTTTTTCGAGTTGGTCAGGCGACGGAACCCGGTGTAGGTCCAGGCAATGATGCGAACGCCTGCGTCACGCAGCGTGTTTTCGGTCAGCTCCTGGCCGATCGGACCCTGTGTCAGGGTTTCGGCATCTTCCAGCGACAGGATCACGTAAGGCAGCGTGAAGACGCCAACCGAAGGCGAGAACGGCGTGACGTTGTTGATCGCCAGCAGCGACATGTCCAGCGTACCAATGGCCGCTTCGTTCACAGTGTCCTGTTCCGAACCCAGCTGACCGTTCAGGAACAGCGTGGCGGTGTGGGCGCCGCCCGACTTTTCTTCCAGTGCTTCGACAAAGAACTTGCCGGTTGCTTCCTGCGGGCTGCCCGCACTGTCGCCGACCGCGATCTTGAAGTTCTTCGCGTCAGCTGCGCCAGCAACCATCAGCGCTGCCATGGATACTGCAGCGGTGAATGTGCCAAGCTTATTGATGAATGACATGGATGTCCTCCCATATGTCTGGTTTTCGAGGTGCGCGCTGGCCTGGGGAGAGATTAAACCAGTCCGATTCTGCCTCGGCGGCATGAAACTAACTTGTGTCGAGTGTTTCTTGGTTGTTAAACTTTGCGCGATAGGTTTCACAGATAGCGAACTTTGAGAATGAAGCACAAATCGCTTGCGACACGGATCGGAGATACCGACATTCGGTTGTTGCGGATTTTCAAGACAGTTGTGGAAAGCGGTGGATTGTCAGCTGCTGAAATCGAGCTGAACATCGGCAAATCCACGATCTCGAAACACATCTCGGACCTGGAATTGCGGCTTGATCTGAAGTTGTGCAATCGCGGGCCTTCGGGGTTCTCACTGACCGAAGATGGTGGGAAAGTACTGCGCGCGGCTGAGGACCTACTGATATCCGTTTCTCACTTCAGGACCGAAGTGAACGAAATCAAACAACAAATGGCGGGAACGATACGCGTTGCACTGTTTGATCAATGCGCCTCAAACCCGGAATCCCATCTGGCGCGGGCCATCCATAAGTTCAACGAAGCGGCCCCAGCCGTGCAAATCGAACTGTCGCTGGAGCCGCCCAACGTCATCGAAACCATGGTCATCAGCGGGCATCTGGATGTCGGGATTATCGCACTGCACCGGCCATCCGCCAGTCTTCAGTACGCGCCGCTTTATGGTGAGAACATGTTCCTGTATTGCGGTAAGGAACATCCTCTGTTTGACGCTTCGGGTTCCGAATTTGGCAAGGGCGCCCTGCGCCGGTTCAACTATGCTGGCCTGAGCGTGAATTCGCCCAACCTGATTGTTGGTCAGCAGTTAGGCTTTCGCCGGGCGGCTAAAGTACAGAGCGAACAAGCGCTGGCCATACTGATACTGTCCGGCCGGTACCTGGGCTTTCTGCCAGATCACCTAGCGCAGGAATTCGTCGACGGCGGTGTCATGAAGAGAGTGCTGCCAGACGAAATTCGGTATCGGACCCGATTTGCAGCGGCGACTCGCAAGCAACCAGCACCCACGCGCGTGTCCAAGCTATTTCTCGACGTCTTGATGCAGGAGCATTCAGTCAATCGAGAAGGCGAGGTAAAACGGGTTTCGACCGCAAAGCGGTAAAGTGGCAATCCATTCGCGCCACACCAGCCCCTAAGCGGGATAAAACAAGTCAGAATAAAAAGATTGATGGCGGAGACGAAGGGATTCGAACCCTCGAGACGGTTTCCCGCCTACTCCCTTAGCAGGGGAGCGCCTTCGACCACTCGGCCACGTCTCCGCTGGCGGGTATATCCTTGCCTGTTACCAAGATACAAGGCGATTTTCGAGGCGGCCGGGATTTTTCTGAAAACACGTGTGTCAGTCAAAGCAGGCCATTGAATTGAAAGGTTTCCTCGTAGTGCGCCTGAGCATGCAGAACTGTATGCTAGAACCTCAGCATTCCAGTTGATGACTGAGTGAATCGGATGCGTCTTCAATCAGGTAAATATGCGGCTTTGAATAGAATTCTTGTATATTGTATGCGTTTTAATGCATATTTGTTCAAAATTAGATTTCAAATGATCAAGTAAATATACGAATTGAGGACAAGACCGGGCAGAAGGTGCATCGCGCCTGAAAGGAACCTGTTGTGAAGGGGGCTCGGGATTGATCTGGTTAAGAGTTTTGCCTGCGTTATGTGTTGTCTTGTTGCTGCCGACGCAGGTTTTTTCTTCTATTGGCAAGGTTCTCAGCATCAAGCCTGGCGCGGAAATTACACGCGCAGGCGAGACCATCCGTATACGCGAGGGTATGGAAGTTGCTTCGGGTGATACCATTGCAACCGACAACAAAGGGGTCGTTCAGCTCATTTTTGTGGACGAAACCAAGATTGCGATCGGCCCGAATGCGCATATGGTTCTCGATGTCACGATGTTGCGCGGAAAGAACAAGGCCAAGAGCTTTGCAGTTCAGGCCCTGGGTGGCAGTTTCCGTTTCATTTCAGGCAAAAGCAGAAAGCGTGCTTATTCAATCAGGACGCCCACAGCAACGATGGCGGTGCGTGGTACAACCTTTGATATGTGGATCGATTCGGATCGCCAGAGCGCCATGCTTGTTCTGGAAGGTACTGTGAGAATGTGCAGCCTGCGGGGTGGGTGCCGCTCGACCGGTCGCCAGTGCAGTCTCTTTGCGACCAGCCAGAGGGGAAATATCGGCCGACCGATAGATCGGGCGGAATACGACAAGGCGCTTCAACAGGGATTCCCGTTCATTCAATCCCAAGAAAGACTGCTGCGTCCATTTCAGGTGGCGGCCGAAGGGTGCTCGGGTGACAGGGCGCCTCAGCAGGTATCTGTGCAAACCGAGCATTCCGAACAGCAGCCAAGCCCGCCGCAGCGAGAAGCAGAGAGGGTTGCGCCCGCCACAGCGACTGCTGCGGCACCATCAAGTCCCGAACCTCCGGCACCAGCGCAACCTGATGACATGTCAGATCCGCACTTATCCGACCCGGAGCCAGCCGGTCAGTCGGACCCGGGCGCGAATACGGATTCTGGCCAAGGCTCGGGCGACGGGTCCGGGGACCAGAGCGACGGAAGCCAGGGCTAGCGCAGGTGCCGAACTCATTCCCTGCAACCAGATGACTGGAGATCCATTTGGCTGGCAGAAGAAAGGAGAAAAATAGCCGTCGACTGGTATTTGCACTGGTCGGTCTGGGATTGATCCTGCTTGGATGTTTCATTCGGGTCGTCGATCCATATCCGGTCCGAATGTCGCGCCTGATTTACTTTGACGTACTGCAGAGGTTGTCGCCAAGGGAGTACAATCCGGATCTTCCGGTCCGGGTTTTAGATATTGATGAGGAATCTCTGGCCGAGTGGGGGCAGTGGCCCTGGCCCCGAACATTGATGGCTGAAATGGTCGCGCGGTTGGGAGATTATGGTGCTGCTGCCATCGCTTTTGACATGCTGTTTGTCGAACCTGACCGGTACTCTCCCTCACGCTTGGTGAATGATCCTGCCTTATCGGGTTTGCTGAACCTAGGAGAGGACGCAGCTCAGCTCGACAATGATGAACTGTTTGGTGCCGAAATAGCCAACTGGCCCGTCATTCTGGGGGTTGCTGCACGGTCAGCTCAGGCAAACCGAGAAATTGTACCCAAGGCAGGGATCATCGAAATCGGCGAAATGCCCGCATCAGGCCTGGTTGCGGTGCCGCATTGGACCCCGCCCGCACCACCTTTGGGCCGCGATGCGGCCGGTATCGGTGGAGTAAATGTTTCACCATTGGGTGGTACCGGCGTAGTGCGGCGGGTTCCGGCCTTGTGGGGCAGTCCGGATGGCGTGTTGCCAAGCCTCTGGGCCGAAGCCCTGAGGGTGGCGCTGGGTGAAGCCATCATCATTGCAGAGGGCGCACCTGACGAGGCCGGGATCATGCTGGCTGTCGAGATCGGCGGTTTCCGATTGCCAACAACGGAAAACGGAGAGGTTTGGGTCAGATACAGACGCGACGTACCGGATTTGTATCTTTCGGCAAACGATGTGATGCAACGGTCCGATGATCCTGCGCTGCGAGCAGAAATCGAAGGCCGAATAATTCTGGTTGGTACCTCTGCCGCGGGATTGTTCGATATGCGCCAAACCGCTCTGGGGCAATCTGTACCCGGCGTTTCCATACATGCCCAGATCATCGAACAGGTTCTGACAGAAGAGATGCTGAGCAGGTCGGATGTCACTGCAGCGCTCGAGCTTTTGGCGTTTATCATTCTGGGGCTGGTGGTCATTCTGGTCATGTCCAGATTTGGTGCGGTTGCTTCTTTTCTGGCAGGTGGGTTTTCAGCCGCAATCGTGCTGGGGATCAGCTGGATGGCCTTTCGGAACCAGCTGGTTCTTTTTGATGTGACTTTTCCTTTGCTGGGCGGGATGGCTAATTTCGGTTTGCTGGCAGGCTATTTGTTCATTTCGACCGAACGCGAGAAACGTATTATCCGCCGAATATTCTCGCATTATGTTGCGCCGGAAATTCTGGATGAGATGGATGCGCATGGCCATCAGCTGGAGCTGGGCGGCACGACGCAGGAAATAACGGTGATGTTTTCGGATATCCGGGGATTTACCACGCTGGCGGAATCAACGTCAGCAACCGATTTGGTGACGGTGTTGAATGACCTGTTTTCTGAACTGGGCGATCAGATTCTGACTGAGCGCGGAACGATCGATAAGTTTATCGGTGACGCGGTGATGGCGTTCTGGAATGCACCCTTGCAGGTCGAGGGTCATCCCCTGAGGGCTGCGCAGGCCGCGTTGCTGATGCGGCGGGCCTTGGTCAAATTCAATACATCAGACGTGATGCAGGGCCGACCGCCAATCGCGCTGGCCACCGGATTGGCGACGGGTCAGGCCTGTGTGGGGAATATCGGCTCTCGACGGCGTTTCAATTACACCGTGATCGGGGATGTCGTGAATGTAGCCGCTCGGGTCGAACAGAATTGTCGCCACGTTGACTATGATATCCTCGTCTCAAGCGCGGTGTTTCATGCTGCCGGTCAGGAATTGGCGATGCTTGAGGCAGGTTTTGTTGACCTCAAGGGAAAAAGCAAACCAGAACCTGTGTTTGTCTTGATAGGCGATCAAGAACTGGCACAAAGTCCGGTGTTTTCCGAATTGGAGAGCGCACACCAGAATCTGGTTGCCGCAATCAGGGATCGTCAGTCTCAGGTTTTCATCGAAGAACTTTGCAGCGAATGCCGCGATCTGGCTGAAGGTGTTGAGTCCGGCCTTGCAGGTTTTTACAGAAAGCTGCCGGGACGGGTTGCTGATTTCCGGACTGATGTTCCGTCAGAGCATGTAATGTTCAGCCACGCGCGACATCTGAAAAAGGTTTCGCGTTAAGGCGTGAAGGTCTGAACAAGACGGCTAAATGAAACGAGCCGCTGCTTCTAATATAAGCAGCGGCTCGCCTAGATCGGATGGGAGTTCAGCCTCGCCCCCTCGAATACCATCTAAAACAAAACAACCTAAACTTTTCGATATATTCGAGACTGTCTCTGTTTCCGATCTGATGAAACCTTAATGCACCATTGCGAGACGCACGACAGTGAAGCAGTTCACATTAAATAAATTTTTTTATTTAACGCCAGTCAAAAAAACCTTCACCGGCTTGCTGCAACAGATTCTGAGCCATCTCGCGAGCCATTTCCGGACCATCCTCAATTGCGCTGATCTGGTCTGCGGCAATGGCGTCCGCACCGTTGGGTCGCAGCACTTCGCCACGTAGACGCAGGCGTCCGTTCTCGATCTCTGCCAGACCGGCAATTGGTGTCTCGCAGGATCCGTCCAGTGCGGCGAGTAAGGCGCGCTCTGCCGCCAGTCGCTGCGCTGTTTCCGTGTGATGAATCGCTTCGAGCATTTCCGCCGCGCGGCTGTCTGTGCTGCGCCTTTCAATCCCGATGGCGCCCTGTGCAATTGCAGGCAGCATGTCATCGGGCGATATTGCTGTTGCGGGAACCTCGTCCATCTGCAGGCGGCGTATGCCCGCCATGGCCAGAAACGTGCACTCTGCAACGCCGTCAGCCAGCTTTTTCAGCCGTGTCTGCACGTTGCCCCGAAATTCAACAACCTGCAGGTCAGGTCTACGGTGCAACAACTGAGCCCGACGGCGAAGGGATGAGGTGCCCACGACGGCTCCTTCGGGCAAATCCTGAATCGCGTTCAGTTTGGGAGAGATAAACGCATCACGAACGTCTTCGCGCGGCAGGAACGTGTCCAGAACCAACCCCTCGGGTTGTTCGACCGGCATGTCCTTGGTCGAATGTACAGCGATATCGATATCGCTGCTCAGCATTGCCTCTTCGATTTCCTTGGTGAACAGCCCCTTGTTCCCGATCTCTTTCAACGGGCGGTCCGCATCAATCATGGCGCGATTGTCGCCGGTTGTCTTGATCACCACGATCTCAAACGCGTCCTGCGGCAGATCAAAGGCATCTGACAGACGTTGCCGGGTTTCATAGGCTTGTGCCAAAGCCAGAGGGGATCCTCGTGTACCAATCCTCAAGGGCGATGCGGGTGTGGGCAGGTTCAGTGTCATGCGCTCAGCTTTAGTCGCGTCACATTGCCCTGACAATGGGGGCAGAGCTTGACAAATTGCCGCCGAAGGCTGACCCGTTGCGCCAAACCGGACGATTGGGGACGAACATGGCCGAGACAAAGAAACTGCTGCGTGCATTGGCGGGTGAGGTGCAGGATGTACCTCCGATCTGGATGATGCGTCAGGCCGGGCGGTATCTGCCGGAATATCGTGCAACCCGCGCGCAGGCGGGGGATTTTCTTTCGCTCTGCTATAATCCCGAGCTGGCCGCAGAAGTTACTCTGCAGCCTATTCGTCGCTATGGGTTTGATGCGGCGATCCTCTTCGCGGACATTCTGCTGGTGCCACAGGCGCTGGGCGCGGATTTGTGGTTTGTCACGGGTGAAGGCCCGCGCCTGTCCACGATCACGCAGCAGTCGGATTTTGACGCCCTGAAACCGGTGGATGCGATTCACGAAACCCTGTCCCCTGTTTACGAGACAGTGCGTATTCTGTCCCGGGAACTGCCGTCTGAGACAACGCTGATCGGATTTGCCGGGGCGCCCTGGACGGTTGCGACCTACATGATCGCCGGACGCGGAACCCCAGATCAGGGGCCGGCACATGCGTTGCGCGAAGAAAACACAGCATTGTTCGAAGCATTGCTGGATCGCATCACCGCTGCGACGATTGAGTACCTGTCGATGCAGATCGAAGCCGGTGCCGAAGTGGTCAAGATTTTCGACAGCTGGGCCGGATCGTTGAAGGGTGACGACTTCCGTAAATATGCTGTTGAGCCGTGCCGGATCATCACGCAGGCCATCAAGGCACGTCATCCCGATATCCCGGTGATCGGATTCCCGCGCGAGGCCGGTGATGGCTATGTCGGCTTTGCAAAAGCGACAGGGGTTGATTGTGTGGCACTGGACAACTCAGTCTCGCCGGAATGGGGCGCTGCTCATGTTCAGGTCGACGGTTGTGTTCAGGGTAATCTGGCCTCGAAACACATGGTGACGGGCGGACAGGCGCTGATTGATGAGACCCGGCATATTGTCGAGGCTTTTTCCAAGGGACCGCACATTTTCAACCTTGGGCACGGCATCACTCCGGACGCAGATCCGGAAAATGTTCAACTGATGATCGATACGGTGCGCAGCCGCTGAGCGGCGCGCAACCTGTCCGGTTCAATTGGTTTCTCAGCGGGCCTGAGGTTTTTGCCCGGAACTGAGTTCAGCCAAGATATCTTCGCTGTGTTCACCTCGTGCTGGGCTGGGTTTTGCGGTCCAATTGGCCGTTGAAAACCGGGGCGCTGCTGCCGCTTGCAGCGTTCCATCTATTTCCTGCCAAGTATCGCGTGCGGCGTTCATCTGATGATCGCGCGCCTCCATCGGGCTGAGAACCGGGGCGACGCAGGCATCGGTGCCCTGGAACAAATCCGCCCAGTGGTCGCGTGGTTGGCTTGCAAAAAGGGTAGCAAGTCGATCGGTCAGCAAGGGCCAGAGTTTGGGATCATATTGTTGCTGAAACTCTGCGTCGTCGCTCAATCCCATTAACTGCAGAAACTTTGCATAGAACTTCGGCTCAAGGCACTGGACAGTCACGAAGCCACCATCAGCGCAGCTATAGGCGCGGCTCCAATGTGGTCCATCCAGCAGGCTCTGCCCTCGGGCCTCAGACAGATTGCCGGTCTGGCGCAAGCTCATCAACAGATTCATCATATGGGCTGAGCCGTCGTAAATCGCGGCGTCGACAACCGTTCCCTGACCGGTTTTCTGCGCGATCAGCAGGCCCGCCAGAATGCCGGTGACAAGATACATGGCGCCTCCGCCAATATCCCCGACCAGTGTCGCTGGGGTCTGAGGCGGCTGGTCGGGTGCAGATGCATACCAGAGCGCCCCGGACATCGCGATATAGTTCAGGTCATGTCCGGAGGTGTCAGATAAAGGGCTGTCCTGCCCCCAACCTGTCATGCGGCCATAGACCAGCTTAGGATTGGTGCTGAGGCAGACATCAGGTCCAAGGCCCAGTTTTTCCATCACCCCGGGGCGAAAGCCCTCGATCAGTGCATCTGCCGAAGCGATCAGCGCTTTAGCTGTTTCCAGATCACTTGTGTCCTTTAGGTCGAGAGCGATGGACCGTTTGCCGCGATCAAGCAAGGAGCGTTCTGGCATGCCAGGAGTGACAGTGCCGCCCTTGCGGTGGATGGTGATGACATCGGCGCCCAGATCAGCCAACAACATGGCTGCGAATGGGCCCGGACCCAGCCCTTCGATCTCGACGACGCGAATTCCGTTCAGCATTCAATTTCTCCCTTTCGGCAAAGGTTCCGGCGCAGCGGTGGGAATGCAAGAGCAACCGCCTGCGACGTGACGTCGTTCCCGGAATTGCTAGGTGCGTACACGCGCGGGTGGTTTGCTGGGCCTGACCAGAGGAGGATCAGATGTCGGTAGTGTCATACGAAAAGGACGGGCGCATTGCGCGGATCGCGCTCAATCGGCCCGAAGTGATGAATGCGATCAATGACGAGTTGCCGGTTCAACTTGCCGAAGCGGTGGCGCGCGCCGACTCCGACCCGGATATCCATGTGATGGTCCTGTCAGGCAATGGCCCGGCCTTTTGTGCCGGATATGACCTGACCTTTTATGCTGAAGGCAACGGCTCGGGTGAGGTAACGCAGCCCATGCCGTGGGATCCGATCAAGGATTACAGCTTTATGTGGCGAAATACGCAGCATTTCATGTCGCTTTGGCGGGCGATGAAGCCAGTGATCTGCAAGGTGCACGGGTTTGCCGTAGCAGGGGGGTCTGATATCGCCCTTTGCGCTGATCTGACCATCATGTCCGAGGACGCGCAGATCGGATACATGCCAGCAAGGGTCTGGGGATGTCCGACCACCGCCATGTGGGTTTATCGGTTGGGCGCAGAAAAGGCCAAACGGATGCTATTTACAGGTGACAAGATCACCGGTCGCGAAGCTGCAGATATGGGGCTGGTGCTGAAGGCTGTGCCCGCTGACCAATTGGATGATGTGGTCGAGGAAATGGCAGCCCGGATGGCGACGGTTCCGATCAATCAGCTGGCAATGCAGAAGATGGTCATCAATCAGGCAATCGAGCAGACAGGAATGCTGCAAACCCAGCGGCTCGCCACGATTTTTGACGGCATCACAAGGCATTCGCCGGAAGGGATCAATTTCAAGAAACGGTCCGAAGAGGTCGGCTGGCGGCAAGCTGTGGCCGAGCGGGACGAAGGCACATGGGACTGGACCGCGAACGAGGAATTACCGAAACGCAACCGATAGACCGCTTGTCACAACCGCGCCCGGGCCTTAGCGTCACAGGCGGGATGGACGAGCGAGGGGATGATGCGCCTCTGGATTATGATTTGTGTCGCCATGGTGTTGGCGATCCTGACGGCTATTGTGGTGCAACTGCACCCGCCGGGTACCGTGCGGCTGGCTTCTGGCCCGGCTGGTGGGGCCTATGTCGAAGAAGCGGAAGATTATGCCGATATTCTGGCGCGGGATGGCATTCAGGTCGAGATTATCAAGACTGCCGGTTCGGTTGAAAATGCGCAGCTTCTGGAAGAGGGGCAGGTTGATGCCGCTTTTCTGCAGGGCGGTATTCAGGTGGACAAAAACAGTGCCGAGGCGCTGGGCGCGATGTTCTATGAGCCCGTTATCTTTCTGGTGCGCAATGACGCTGTGATCCCCGGAAACCCGGCTCTCTGGCGGGGCCTGCGGATCAACAGCGGGGCAGAGGGATCAGGCACTGCAGCCACATTCCGAGAATTCGAACGCGCGGTTGGATTGTCGTTGTCCGACAACACGCATCTGTCCATTCCCTATGGGGAGGCCGTGAGTGCCTTGTTGAACGGGGAATTGGATATCGCGGTGTATGTCGCGCCGATTGAGGCACCCTATTTGCAGGATGCCTATCACGAGCCGGATCTGCGTGTGCTGGAACTGGATCATGTCCAGGCAATCTCGCGTCGGCTGTCGCATGCCACGGTGGTAACAGTGCCAACAGGGGGCATGTCGCTTGAGCCTGTACATCCGCCTAGGCCGGTTGATCTGATCGCGCTTGAGGCGCGGCTGGTTGTGCGCCCTGATCTGCACCCCGCCTTGGTCAATCGTCTGACTATGGCGGCGATCGAGCTTTATCATCAGCAGGGGATCATAACCAACTCGGGTGAGTTTCCGAGTATCGAAGGTACGGGTCTGACGGTGAACAATACGGCCCGTCAGCTGATCCTGGACGGCCCGTCTACCTGGCACAATTGGCTACCCTACTGGGTCGCTGCACAAATCAACCGTGTGCTTCTGCTCTTTCTGCCATTTTTCTTTATTGTCGTTCCGCTGTTTCGGCTTTTGCCATTGGCATACGCCTACATCATGCGCTGGCGTGTCTGGCAGCACTACCCGGAAATCCGACAGATTGAGGAGGAGCTGGGCAATCATCCAAGCCCGGAAGAGCTGCGTGATATGCAAACCCATCTGAACGAACTGGATGAGCGGC
Source organism: Ruegeria arenilitoris (assembly GCF_013030265.1). Taxonomy (GTDB): domain Bacteria; phylum Pseudomonadota; class Alphaproteobacteria; order Rhodobacterales; family Rhodobacteraceae; genus Ruegeria; species Ruegeria arenilitoris_E. The sequence continues at coordinate 464,613 of NZ_WPZQ01000003.1, read as the reverse complement.
TGGCCGGGCTGCGCTTGCCCGCAGCCTATCGGCAGGGACAGTATGATGCCCGCCTGCATCTGGAACTGGTTCAGAAACGGATTTCAGAGATGCAGAGGCTTGCCGCTGGTGGAGAGCCGGTCAGTACCGGCCCTTGACCTCGGCGCGTGCGACCTGACGTGCCTTTTGCTTTTCGCGGAAAAAGACGAACAGACCGGATCCCATGATCAGCAGGATGCCCAGCCATACGATGGGGTCGGGCAGTTCGCCCCAGATCAACCATCCCCATAAGATGGCCATGGGCAGGCCGGTGTATTCAAACGGAGCAACTGTGGCCGCGTCTGCCATCCGGTAGGCTTGTGCCAGACAGTAACCGACCACGCCGGAATTCAGGCCAAGGGCAATCATGTAAATCCAGTCCCCGTCAGCGGGCCAGGTCCATGCGCGAAGCAGAAAGTTCAGGCTTGGGTCGCTGGCCCCGGCGGCAAAGCGGCCATCACCGGCGACCACGAAGAACGCAAGAGACACCAGAATGAACATCCCCTGAATGTAGATGGCCAGCGCCGATGCTTTGGTTGTGGCACCCAGTTTACGCGTCAGGATCTGATTGGCGGCATAGGTTAGGGCCGACAGAACCGGCAGCATCAGAACGATCCTGTTTGCGGTTTCAGCCTCTCCGCCTTCCCACGGGCGTTGCATGATCACCACCCCGGCAAAACCGGCTACAACGGCGGTGATCCGCATGGGGCCAACCTTTTCGCCCAGAAATGGGATCGACAGGACTGTGATGAACAAAGGGGCAGCGAAGAACAATGCCGTGACTTCGGCCAGCGGTGCCGCCGCCAGGGCGACGAAGAACGTCATGTTCGAAACCACAACCATCAGACATCGGACGATATGCAGCCAGGGATGGCGCGTCTTCAACAGGCTGACGCCGCCTTCATATTGCAAAAGCGCAAAGGACAGCAGGATACCGATGGAGGATCGAAGAAAGACCATCTGATGCAGGGGATACCCTGAGGAAAGCTGTTTGATCAGCATGTCATTGACCGAAATGGCCACCATCCCCGCCACGATGAAGGCGATGCCAGCTGTCGCATTACTCTGAGGAGCGTTGGTCATGGTAATCCTTGTCAGGCATAAATCCTTTGCCTGCTGAAGGGCTACCATATTGTGAGTTCAAGTCTATCGGTGAATTCAATTCGGTTGCCTGATGACATGGTTCAGCGATAGGTCTTGAGTGTTCTGTCACCGGATAAATAGAAGGGGCCTTCAAATGCAGATGAGCGACACCCGAGAAATTCAGGCACCGCCCACTGATGTTTATGCGGCCCTGCTGGACCCCGAAGTGTTGAAAGCCTGTGTTGCCGGCACGCAGGAAATATCAGGCAATCCTGCGGATGGCTATGAGGCTACGGTCGTGCAGAAGGTCGGGCCTGTGAAGGCGACGTTCAAAGGCACAGTGACCATGTCGGACATGGTCGAAGGAGAGCGCCTGACCATTGCCGGTGAAGGCAAAGGGGGAGCTGCGGGTTTTGCCAAAGGCAGCGCCAATGTGACGCTCAGCCCCAGCGAAAGCGGTGGCACGGTTTTGGCCTATGACGTTGACGCCAAGGTTGGCGGCAAGCTGGCACAGTTGGGCAGCCGCCTGATCGACGGGTTTGCCAAGAAGATGGCAGATCAGTTTTTCATCAAGCTGCAGGAGCATTTCGAGGGGCCTGCAGAACCAGCCGAGGGTGAAGAGACCTCTGATGAAGAAGGCAAGAAAGGCTGGTTGGGGCGCTTGACTGGCCGCGACTGATCCCTGCGCACACGCGCAGGGCAATGTGCGATTTTGGCCTGTTCTGTCCCGTTCCGGCGCGATAGGGTCCCCGCCAGAACGAGGAAACGCATGTCGACAATTCTGTCTATCAAGAACCTTCGCAAATCCTATGCCGATGGTTTCGAAGCGCTGAAAGGCGTATCGCTGGATATCGAAGAGGGTGAAATCCTGGCTCTGCTCGGACCGAATGGCGCGGGCAAAACAACCCTGATTTCAACCATCTGCGGCATCACCACGCCAACCTCGGGTTCGGTTACTGTTGGTGGGCACGATATCCAGACAGAGTTTCGCGCGGCTCGCCGCATGATCGGGCTGGTGCCTCAAGAAATCGCACTGGAGCCTTTTGAAAAGGTCTGGAATACGGTTCGGTTCTCTCGCGGTCTGTTCGGATATGGCAATGACAGCGCGCGGATCGAGGAAATCCTGCGCAAACTGTCTTTGTGGGACAAGCGCAAGAACGCGATCAAAGAGCTGTCGGGCGGGATGAAGCGCCGGGTGCTGATCGCCAAAGCACTGTCGCATGAGCCACGCGTGCTGTTTCTGGATGAACCCACCGCAGGCGTTGACGTCGAACTGCGCAAGGACATGTGGGATATCGTCGCCGAACTGAAGGCCAGCGGTGTGACCATTATTCTGACCACGCACTATATCGAAGAGGCCGAGGCGATTGCCGACCGTGTTGGTGTCATCGACAAGGGCGAGCTGCTGCTGGTGCAGGAAAAAGACAAGCTGATGGCTCAGATGGGCAAAAAGCAGATCGAGGTCATGTTGAATGAACCCATCTCGGCGATTCCCGATTGCCTGTCTGCCCATAACCTGTCGCTGAACGGGCGGGGAGACATGTTGGTCTATACCTATGACACCAATGCCGAACGTACGGGCATCACCACATTATTGAACGATGTGGCGCAGGCCGGGTTGGTTTTGCGTGACGTTCAGACCCGGCAATCAAGCCTTGAGGAAATTTTTGTCAATCTGGTGTCGGGAGAGCCCGCATGAATTGGTCTGCAATCGCCGCCATCTACCGGTTCGAAATGGCCCGGTTCTTCCGCACACTGGCGCAGAGCTTCATCTCGCCCGTTCTGTCCACTTCACTCTATTTTGTGGTCTTTGGCACCGCCATTGGCAGTCGCATTCAGGAAGTCGAGGGGGTTTCTTACGGGGCCTTTATCGTTCCCGGCCTGATCATGCTGTCGGTCGTGATGCTTGCGATTTCGAACGCATCATTCGGAATCTATTTCCCGAAATTCCTGGGAACGATCTACGAGTTGCTTTCCGCGCCCGTCAATTTCATTGAAATCGTGATCGGATATGTCGGTGCGGCGGCAACGAAATCCCTGTTCGTCGGATTGGTGATTCTGGTTACGGCGACGTTCTTCGTGGATATTCGAATAGAACACCCGTTCGCCATGGCAGCATTCCTGATCCTGTCCTGTCTCAGCTTTTCCCTGTTGGGTTTCATCATCGGCATCTGGGCCAGCAATTTTGAACAGATGTCGCTGGTGCCTCAGCTGGTGGTGACACCTTTGATTTTTCTCGGCGGAACGTTCTATTCGATCTCAATGCTGCCACCGATCTGGCAGACCATCACTCTGTTCAACCCAGTGGTGTACCTGATTTCGGGCTTCAGGTGGTCCTTCTACGGCCTGGCGGATGTACCGATCGGCCTCAGCCTGCTGGCGATCCTTGCTTTTACCGGGATTTGCCTGGCCATTATCGGCTGGATCTTCAAAACAGGCTGGCGCATTCGCAGCTAGACCAGCGCCAGAGGCGTTGCATTTTTGCCCACCGGCTGTGTGAATTTAGTTCACGTCGCGTTTATGGCGCCTTCAGTCCCTTGTTTACGGGTTTAGGGGGCTCTACATCGGCATCCATGAAACTCAGCCTGCCGTTTCTCAAAAAGCAGCCATTCGTGGCCGTGGTCCGTTTGTCCGGTGCCATCGGAATGGCCGGTCGTGCGTCGTTGAATGACACGACGCTGGCCCCCGTTCTGGAAAAAGCTTTCCGCAAGGGTAAGCCGGTTGCCGTGGCGCTTGAAATCAACTCGCCCGGGGGCTCGCCTGTTCAAAGCTCGCTGATCGGTGCCCGGATCAGGCGGCTGGCGAAAGAGTTTGATGTACCCGTCATCGCCTTTGTCGAAGATGTGGCTGCATCTGGCGGGTACTGGCTTGCTGCGTCCGCGGATGAGATCTGGGCCGATGACAGTTCGGTCCTCGGATCAATTGGTGTGATTTCATCCGGATTTGGCGCGCATGTCTTTTTGGCGCGACAGGGGTTTGAACGCCGGGTGCATACCGCAGGCCAGTCCAAATCCATGCTCGACCCTTTCTCGCCAGAGAAAAAGGAAGATGTCGCGCGGCTGAAAGTGCTGCTTGGCGACATACACGAGAATTTCATTGCCTACGTCAAAGAGCGGCGCGGCGACAAGCTGGATCAAAGTGCCGATCTGTTCAACGGTGAGGTATGGCTGGCACGCCGGGCTCAGGAACTGGGACTGATCGAGGGTGTCGCGCATCTAAAGCCGAAACTGCAGGAGCGGTTCGGTGACAAGGTGAAATTCCGCCGCTACGGGGTTCGCAAGCCGATCTGGTCACGTTTTGGTGCCGAACTGGCACAGGATGCCATTGCAGGGATCGAGGAGCGGGCGGCATACGCGCGTTTCGGTTTGTGACGTGATTATCAAGGCGGTCACTCTGTTCCTCATCGCCATGGGTGTACTGGCGATGTTCGGCAAGCTGCGCTTTCCGGGGCAAAAGCGACTGAATTCGGCAAAATGTCCGCGTTGTGGACGGTTTAAGATCGGCAAAGGCCCCTGCGCCTGCGAAAAAGGAGGCCGGACATGACGGCGTGGCTGCTTTCTGGCCTTGGGTTGCTGATCCTTCTGCTTGCGGGCGATGCGCTGGTGCGCGGTGCGGTCAACCTGAGCCTGCGTCTGGGTGTCCCGGCGCTCATCGTCAGCCTGACCATTGTGGCCTTTGGTACGTCAGCGCCGGAATTGCTGATTGCGATTAGCGCGATAAAGGAAAATGCGCCTGGTATCGCCCTGGGTAACGTCGTCGGATCAAACACCGCCAATATCTTATTGGTTCTGGGTCTGCCTGCCTTGCTGGCGACGCTGCACACTAGCGAGTGCGACAGCCGCAAGAACTATGTCTTCATGCTACTGGCTTCGGTTCTGTTTATTGCCTTGGCGTTCTGCGGTGTCTTCAACCTCGTCAGCGGTGCAATCTTGTTGGCGGGTCTTGGGCTGGTCCTGATGAACGCCTTCCGCGAGGCGCACGCGCATCGCAAGGCTTGCGGTGAAGCCTGTGCTGACGATGAAGAACTGGAAGGTCTGGAAGAGGCCGACCCGGACATGCCCTATTGGAAAGTGTCGGTCTATCTGATCCTGGGTCTCATCGGGCTCCCGATGGGGGCGCATCTTCTGGTCGAAAACGCAACGGAGATTGCGCTGACCTATGGCGTCAGTGAAACGGTTATCGGTCTGACGCTGGTGGCGGTCGGTACGTCATTGCCGGAATTGGCGACAACGGTGATGGCGGCATTGCGGCGTCAGGCTGATGTGGCGCTTGGCAACGTCATCGGATCGAACATGTTCAACCTGCTGGCCATCGTGGGCATCGCGACCCTGTTCGGTCGTATCCCTGTTGATCCTGAATTCCTGCACTTTGATCTGTGGGTCATGCTGGGCGCATCCCTGCTGTTGGTTCCGTTCGTGTTTTTCAAACAGGACATTACGCGTGTCTGGGGGTTGATCCTGACACTGCTCTACGCCGTATACGTTATCAGCCTGTTGGCGTGACCTGACATTAGGAGGTGATCCATGACCCGAGCACTCGTGACCGGCGCCGGTATTCGTCTGGGCCGGGCCATGGCTTTGTATCTTGCACAGCGCGGATTTGATGTTGCGGTTCACTATGCCTCCTCGGAGCAACCGGCATTGGACACGGTGTCAGAGGTTCAGGAGATGGGGCGTCAGTCAGTCGCTCTGAAGGCTGATCTGCTGGACGAAGCTCAGGTCACTGCGCTGTTGCCGCGTGCGGCGGAGGCGTTAGGTGGACCGATTACCTGTCTGGTGAACAATGCGTCGATCTTCGAGTATGACAACATCCAAACGGCGACTCGACAAAGTTGGGACCGCCATCTGGACAGCAATCTGCGGGCGCCGTTCGTTCTGACCCAGGCTATGGCAGAACAGGGGCTGGAGCCCAGGATTGATGAGAACGGCGAGCCACAGGCCACAGGGCTGATCGTCAACATGGTCGATATGAGGGTGCGCAAACTGACCCCGGAGTTCATGTCCTACACGATCGCGAAAATGGGATTGTGGGCTCTGACACGCACCGCGGCACAAGCACTGACACCAGCGATCCGTGTGAATGCCATTGGCCCCGGCCCTACGGTGCAAGGTCATCGGCAGAGCGAAGATCACTTCAAGGCACAGCGTCAAAACACAATCCTTGAACGTGGGTCGAACCCTTCGGATATCACGGCTGCACTGGGCTATTTTCTGGATGCACATGCCGTCACGGGGCAGCTTTTGTGCGTCGATGGCGGTCAGCATTTGGGTTGGCAGACACCAGATGTGTTGGGTGTGGAATAGGTAATTCTGCTGCAAGTTTTGCACCGCTCTCATTCCTGTTACCCGCGCGTTACAAAAATGTCTTATTTTTCATGCACTTGCTACGCATTCAAAAAACTTTTGTTTGAAAACAATAGGTTAATTTGATGCCTAATTTTTGTGCAACTCAAGGAAAGGCCAAAGATTCAAGGGGATTTTGTTGCGCCTGGAAAGTTATCTGCACAGTTATCCACAGAAGTCGTGGATTTGTTTTCTCTTGATCTGAGACACACAAGATTGCAGCCATAGTCAGAGAATCATATCTGAGAGCCATGACTTCTCACAGCGAAACGACCTCGGACTCCCAACCCACCGGCTATGCCTGCATTCAGCGTTATCTCAAGACGCTGGACAGTTCGCCGGGCGTATACCGTATGCTCGACGCGGATAGTCGTGTGCTGTATGTCGGCAAGGCACGAAACCTCAAGGCGAGGGTTTCCAACTATGCGCGTCCGGGGCATTCAGGCCGGATCGAACGGATGATCGCGGCAACGGCCTCGATGATGTTCCTGACGACGCGGACCGAGACTGAGGCTCTGCTGCTCGAGCAGAACCTGATCAAGCAGCTCAAGCCCAAGTACAACGTGTTGCTGCGGGACGATAAGAGCTTTCCCAATATTCTGGTCGCCAAGGATCATGCCTTTCCGCAAATAAAGAAACATCGCGGGGCGAAGAAAGAGAAGGGCGCTTATTTCGGACCGTTTGCCAGTGCCGGGGCCGTAAACCGTACTTTGAACCAGCTGCAAAAGGCATTCCTGCTGCGCAATTGTTCGGATTCCATGTTCGACAGTCGGACGCGGCCGTGCCTGCTCTATCAGATCAAACGCTGTTCGGGACCTTGTGTTGATCTGATTTCCGAGGCCGACTACCGCGAAAGTGTCAAGGATGCGGAGCGGTTCCTGTCCGGCCGTTCGACCAAGGTGCAAGAGGAACTGGCCGAACAGATGATGGCCGCGTCCGAGGCGATGGAGTTCGAGCGTGCCGCCGGTCTGCGCGATCGTATCCGGGCGCTGACACAGGTGCAGACCTCTCAGGGCATCAACCCGCGCGGCGTGGCCGAGGCGGATGTGATCGGCCTTTATATGGACAGCGGGCAGGCCTGTGTGCAGGTGTTTTTCATCCGGGCAAACCAGAACTGGGGCAACAAGGATTTCTATCCGCGCGTCGGGCCGGATGTGTCGGCGGCCGAGGTGATGGAGGCGTTCCTTGGCCAGTTCTACGACAACAAGGAACCGCCCCGGCAGCTGATCCTATCGGATGCGATTGAAAACGCTGATCTGATGCAGGAGGCGTTGACTGAAAAGGCGGGGCGCAAGGTCGAAATCCTTGTGCCTCAGCGCGGGGAAAAGCAGGAGCTGGTAGCGGGTGCCTTACGCAATGCGCGGGAATCTCTGGCGCGTCGCATGTCTGAAAGCGCCACGCAGGCCAAGTTGTTGCGCGGTGTGGCCGAGGCGTTTGATTTGGACAGCCCGCCGGATCGGATTGAGGTCTACGATAACTCGCATATCCAAGGCACCAACGCCGTAGGTGGTATGATCGTCGCGGGGCCGGAAGGGTTCATGAAGAACGCCTACCGTAAATTCAACATACGCGGCGATGATCTGACCCCGGGCGATGATTTCGGCATGATGAAAGAGGTTCTGACCCGGCGCTTTACTCGTCTTCAGAAAGAAGACCCGGACCGGGAAAAAGGGATGTGGCCCGATCTTCTGTTGATCGATGGCGGAGCCGGGCAGGTGAGCGCCGTGCACGAGATCATGCAGGCCCACGGCGTCGAAGACATCCCGATGGTAGGTGTCGCTAAAGGTGTCGACCGCGACCACGGCAAGGAAGAGTTCCACCGTATCGGGCAACGGCCCTTTGCCCTGAAGCGAAATGACCCTGTTCTATACTTCATTCAGCGTCTGCGGGACGAAGCGCACCGGTTTGCAATCGGGACACACCGCGCCAAGCGGGCCAAGGCCGTGGGGGCGACGCCTTTGGATGAAATCCCGGGCGTTGGCGCCGCGCGTAAACGTGCTTTGCTGGCGCATTTCGGCAGTGCCAAAGCGGTCAGCCGGGCCAATCTGGCGGATTTGAAGGCGGTCGAGGGTATCTCAGCGGGTTTGGCGCAAAAGGTTTATGATTACTTCCACGACAAGGGTTAGGCTTTGCGCCCACGCCAGAGGATGTACATTCCCGAGGCCACGATCAGTGCGCTGCCGATCCACATTGTCTGGTCCAGTCGCTCGTCGAACATCACCACGCCAAGTCCAATTCCGAACAACAACCGCGAATAGCGGAATGGCGTGACTGACGACACCTCACCCGTGCGCATGGCTTTCATCAGCGAGGCATAAGCCATCACCCCCATAAGGATCGCGCCCGACATGTGCAGGCTGACATGTGTGGTCAGCGGTTCCATCGGGGCACCTTCCCAGAAGCTATAGGCCAATCCGGCGACGATGATGCAGAGGAACCCATAAAACCCCAGAACCTCGGTTCCCAGAGTGGCAGGGGCCGCGCGGCTGGCCAGATCGCGCCCGGCAAATCCCAGCATTCCTAACACGGCAAGGATCGACAGGGCAGAGAAACTGTCTCCGGTTGGTTTGATGATGATCACCACGCCGATCAGGCCGATCAGAATCGCGCTCCACCGTCGCCAGCCAACGGTTTCTCCGAAAAACATCGCAGCCCCGGCGACAACGACCAGAGGAGTGGCCTGCAAGATCACCGTGGCCGAAGACAGAGGCGTCAGAGCGATGGCCAGAACGTAGAAAAGCCGCCCGAGTATTTCAAAGATCACCCGCACCTTCATCGGGCGGGACAGCACATCGGGTTGGAACAGCCGGGTGCCTCGTATCACGGCGACTGCCGCAAAGATCACCGCGCCACCAGCGCCGAAAAGAACCAGCACCTGCCAGATTGGGATCGAGGAAGAGGCGCTTTTTATCAGCGCGTCCTCAAGTGCGAAAAGCGCCATGGCAGCGATCATCCAGGTGCTGCCAATCAGGTTCGATCGGGGATCGGTTTGAATATGTGCTGTCATGTTGTCCGACGTCCCGACTGCCTGAAGATGGTAACGGCCTGCCTCGGACCGGTCTGGTCGGCAATCTGGCCGGAAATGTAGCCGAGGCCAAGAAGTATCGGGTTGACTGTTCAGCCTTGCGACGCTTTGACCCGAACGGGGTCAACCGACTGTGATCCGAGCAGTTTTTGATCACTCTGTCTTTTCTGTCCTGAAACAGCAATGTAGGGTCGGCCTCATGAAATGGAACTTGCCCAACATTCTGACCGTCCTGCGGTTGCTTGCTGCCCCCGGACTGGCCGTGATGTTTCTGTACTTCACCCGTCCCTATGCGGATTGGTTTGCTCTGATCCTGTTCATGACAGCCGCTATTACCGATTGGTTCGATGGCTATCTGGCACGTGCCTGGAAGCAGGAAACCAAGATCGGGGCGATGATGGATCCGATTGCCGATAAGGCGATGGTTGTGATCGCTTTGATGATCCTTGTGGGATATTCAACCGAACACTGGACGCCATGGCTGGTGCTGCCCGCCACGGTTATCCTGTTTCGCGAAGTGTTCGTGTCGGGTCTGCGTGAATATCTGGGTGATGTTGCAGGAACGCTCAAGGTTACCAAGCTGGCAAAGTGGAAGACTACGGCACAGATGGTGGCAATCGCCGTGCTGTTCTCGCAGGGAATATTCGAGCATTACTTTGTGATGTCCACATTCGGTATGGATGCTGAGTTGATTGACCAGATCCTCAGCGGGCAGACCGAAGATGTGAACGGGCTGGCATGGAAGCTGGAAGGCATGTTCTGGGCCGGGCGGATCGGATTGTGGCTGTTGTGGATTGCGGCGACGCTGACATTGATCACAGGCTATGACTACCTACGTAAAGCCATGCCTCATCTGAAGGAGAGTTAAGGGATGGATGTACTGTATTTCGCCTGGGTGCGTGAACGGATCGGCCTCCCGAAAGAGAAGGTCGAGACCGAGGCTGCGACAGTCAATGACCTCGTGGCAGAGCTCAGTGCGCGTGAAGACCGTTATGCGGCTGCGTTCGCGGATCTGTCGGCGCTGCGTGTTGCACTGGATCAGGAGTTGTCCGACTTTGACGCGCCTCTTCAGGGTGTGCGGGAAGTTGCGTTCTTTCCGCCGATGACCGGAGGCTAAGTCGGTGCGCATTGCGGTTCAGCAGGAAGAGTTCGATCTTGGCGCAGAGGCAAATGCCTTTGCCGCCAGCGACACTGCGAATGGTGCAATCGTGACGTTTACCGGTGTTGTTCGTGATCTGGCTCGGGGCGACCTCGACGTAATGGAAATCGAACACTACCCGGGTATGACCGAACGGGCGATTACCAAAATCGCAGAAGAGGCCAAGTCGCGCTGGTCATTGGGGGATGTTCTGGTCATCCATCGGCACGGGCGTTTGGCACCGGGTGATCGTATCATGATGGTCGCGACCGCTGCACCGCACCGTAAGGATGCGTTCGAAGCGGCGGAGTATCTGATGGATTACCTCAAGTCCCGCGCGCCGTTCTGGAAAAAGGAAATCTCTGCTTCCGGGGCGGATTGGGTTGCGGCCAAGGACGAAGATGAAGACGCGCTGAGCCGCTGGTAAGCCTGTGGCACCAGCATCCTTGGACGGATGCTGGCATGGTTTTCAGAGGATCAGCTGGTCTGTTCCTGATTACATTTACGGGCAGCTTCGATGGCTTTGAGCGTGCCGTCCAAATTCACGGTGAACGCGAACTCTTTCTCAGGGAACACGGTCATATCGTATTTCTTCATCACATCGTCGACGAATTGCGGATTGTTCGCCAGGATGTAACCGCCGGTATATCCTTCGGCCAGATGCTTGGTTTTCTTATGCGCCTCGGCTGAATACAGATTTCCGTCTAGTGACAGAATGATCTCTTCTTTCTTACCTTTGAGGCCAATGTCATTCTTTGTGAACACACCGAGATATCCCATCTCGTGGTCCTTTGTCAGACCCATTTGCACAACGTTCTGATTTTCGTCCATCCGTTCGATCAGGCATGACCCGCGTGTTTCATCCACAAAAATGGTCCAGCCCGATTCCTCACCCCAATTGGTGAAGGTATCGTTTTCGGATGGGATGACATCACTCGAAGCGAATGTTGTGGTTGCGAAATAGGCAGTTACGATAGTCGCGGTGTTTAAAGTTGATTTGAAATTCATGGTACACTCCAATTTTGCTGGATAGTGAACACTGGTACGCGTAGGCAAAATCGTACCAATTCATGATATTGAATTTGTTGGGAAAACTGAAGTGAGTCGATTTGAACCGGCTAAAAGATGCCGATCCAGGCCACGAGTCAGTACGAAGTCTCTGACTGAAAACTGAGAGACAGGACCGCCAGGCCCGAGTTAATCTGCGTTGTTGATCCGACCGCGAAGCTCTTCGGCCTCTTGCCGGGCTGCGCGCAGGCCATCCATTGCCGCGGCAAGTTCTGCTTCGGTCTGGGTCAGCTGATTGGTCAGCTCGGCCTCGCGCTGTTGCAGATAGGTAATCGCCTGATCCCGGGTTTCCTCGGCCTCATGCAATTCCTGACTCATGCGATCCAGATCGGCCACGTCGCTTTGGCGGACGCGGGACAGTCGGTGCGCCAGCCAGTTGGCGAACCAGCCCATGCAAAAGGCCGCAAACAGGATGATGGCAGTGGCGATGATGAATTCGGTTCTGTTCAACTTACTGGTCCTCTGCATCCGCGTCAGATGCGTTATCTTCTGTTTGCTCGTCAGTCTGTTCCGCGTCGTCAGGCTCGGTCGTCACTTCCATCGCTTCCAATCCTGTTTCCGTATTGGATACGGGTTCGGGGCGGATCAGGCGGAATTCGATGCGGCGGTTTTCTTCGCGCCCCTCTTCGGTGTCGTTGTCCGCGATGGGCTGTGTTTCACCATAGCCGACTGCTGAATAGCTGGATGTCGGCACCCGGCGGCCGCGCAGCTCATTCAGGATGGATTGTGCACGCGCCTGACTCAGCTGCTGGTTCATTTCTTCACGGCCCTGACTATCAGTGTGACCCTGTATTTCCATCCGGATAGGTCCGCATTCGCGCAGAATCTCGGCGATTTGGTTGAGCGTATCGCGCGAATCCGCTGCCACGGTGGCTGAACCGGGTTCGAATGCGATCTTGCTGCTGCCCTGAACATCGGCGATCTGCGTTTCGCACAGTTCGGGGTCAGGCAGGGCATCTTCAGGCTCCGGAGGCTCCTGATAGGTGATGGCGAGATCGAAGTCCTGTGCATCACCCAGCTTGTCAGAGAGCATTCCGGCAATGCGGGCTTTGGCGTCTTTGTCATGGCTGACGCCTGATACGGAAACGGAATCCGGGGTCACGATCAAAGCCCCATTGTGCAACTGAGCCAAGGCCTCAAGTCCCGCCAATACTCGGACCGACCAATCTGCAGGCAGGTCTGACACGATGCGGGTGGCGGTATGGACCTGTTCAGACCCAAACGCCGCGCGAGCGTAGCTGTCGACCATATCCCGTGTGGTTTCGTCACCGATGCGGCCTCGCATCTGTACCAGCCCCTCAGGGCTGCGCGTGGTTGAGAACTCGACAGGGCCTGTCTGTTCGACTGTTTCTGGCTCAGGCAGGACGGCGTGCAGTGCAAAGACTTCGGGCAAGGCATTCTCCAGCTCGCCCACAACCCGATCAAACAGCGCGGGATCTGTACCCTGTGCTGCAATCAGGGTGATGTCCGCGTCAGACATGGTCACAGAGCCTTGCCCGATGTCGGCCAGTGCCTGAATGCTCTGACCTGCCGCCACATCCCAGTTGGGAGAAGGAACACCCAAACCGATGGTGCAGGAATATGGTCCGGTCATACCAGCCTTCTCGGCTGCAGCCACAATGGCATCCCGGGCATCTTCGTCCTGAGCGGAACAGGCGTCGAATGTGCCGCCGGTTTCGTCAATCAGGTAGCGCAGCGTAAACGGTGTGATAACCGGGCGCGGGGCCGAGATCGAAAGACCGATGCGCAAACTGGGAGGGGCCGCTCGGGTCAGGTCCTGTTCAAGCTTTTCCTTTTCCTGCTGGCTGTCCGCAATCGCCGTGATTTTGACCAGTCCGGGGCTGGCAGAGATTTTGGCACGTGGCAATCGGGCAAGGGCCTGCACCGCATAATCCAGCGCATCATCCCAGCCACGGGGTTTGGGGTAGTCGGCAGTTTCCATCAGGTCTGACACAACCGCATCACCGTCAAGACGCTGCAGATTGTCCATCAGTGCTTCTCGGTCTTCGCTTTCTGGGATCAGCCCGATTACCGAGATGCCGCTGTCATTGCGCAGAATTTCGGCCGAGAACCGGGGCGGTGCCAGATCAGCGGTCGGTGCCACCTGCATCTCGTCAATCACGCGCGACGTGTCGACCTCGGTGCCTGCGGCGGTCAGGGCGTTGAACCGAGTCGCCTCGTCCGGCGCAGTGCCTGTCAGGACGACGCGCAGTCCATCGGATTCCACTTCTGCCCAGTCATGGCCCTTGAGGTTCAGCGCCTTTCTTACGGCAAATTCCGAGGTTTCTTCGATCTTTGTCACCGCTGAGCTGGCAGCCAGCAGAGACAACCCTGCGGACACGAGAAAGATCAGGGCGACGACGAAAAAGTACGGCAGACGCATGGGCGGGTATGAAACTCCTCAACCGGTCGCACGGACTCTTACAGACCCCGGAGCCGAGGTGCAATCAGAGCAACAGGGCGACGCAAAGGAAGATCAGCGGAATGAGGCCGGTATCGCGATTTGAACGGAACAACTGCAAGAGCTTGGCGTTGTCCTCGATGTCCAGACCCCTCAATTGCCAGGCCATGTGCCAGCCCATCGCCCATGGCCCGGCGATGGCAACAAGGATTGCGAGCACCGACGCCCCGGGTACGGCGGCATCGATGATGGCAAGGCCCATCAAAGACACGGTCGCGACCAGAAAATACTTCAGCCATTTGGAGGTATCGGTTCCGAACAATCGGGCGGTGGATTTGATGCCCACAAGCTCGTCATCTTCGGCATCCTGATGCGCGTAGATGGTGTCATAGAAGAGGGTCCAAGCGATGCCGGACAGGTACAGGAGGATGGCGGGCCAGCCTATCGTGCCCGTATGTGCAGCCCATGCCAACAAGGCGCCCCAATTAAAGGCCAGACCCAGAAAGACCTGCGGCCACCAAGTGAATCGCTTTGCGAACGGGTAAATCGTGACAGGCAAGAGAGACAAAACCCCCATGGCGATAGCGGCCCGGTTAAAGGTCAGCAGAATCGCCAGAGCCAGCAGGCACTGAAGAATCATCCAGAAAGCCGCCTGCCGAACGCTGACTTGTCCGGACGGGATCGGGCGCGAACGGGTGCGTTCGACCTGACCATCGTAATCGCGATCGGTGATGTCGTTCCATGTACAGCCAGCCCCGCGCATCAGAAACGCTCCTAAGGCGCAGCCGATTGCGATCCACAAATCCTCCCATCGCGCATTGCCGTCGCTGAGTATGGCAAGTGCAAGTCCCCACCAGCAGGGAATCAGCAAAAGCCATGTCCCGATCGGCCGGTCGGCGCGCGACAGGCGCAGATAGGGTCGGGCAAAGGCCGGGGCATGTGTGTCGACCCAGTTACCGGTGACGGCATCGGCGACCTGACCATCTGGTGTTGGGGCATTGCCTTGCATATGTAAGGTCCCATGAGTGCGAAGATCAGGCTGTATGTAGAGCACCCGCTGGGGCAGGGGCAATCGGTTCATTTGACGCGCGAGCAGGCCCATTACCTGTTCGGTGTCATGCGTCTGGCTGTTGGCGCCCATGTCGCCTTGTTCAACGGGCAGGATGGTGAATGGCTGGCCGAGGTCGTTCAGGCTGGAAAACGCGGCGGAGAATTATCCTGTACCGAGCAGTCAAAGCCCCTGCAATTGCCGCCTGATCTGTGGTTGCTTTTTGCGCCGATCAAAAAGACACGCACGGATTTCATCGTCGAAAAATCGGTCGAGATGGGCGCGGCAAGGATCGTACCGGTCCAGACGGAGTTCACAAACTCAGAACGTATTCGTCAGGACCGGCTGCAGGCCCACGCGGTTGAAGCCGCTGAGCAATGTGGCGGGACCTTTGTTCCCGACGTTACGGAGTTGCAGCGGCTCGACCGGATGCTCGACGACTGGCCGCAAGACCGTCAGCTGATGTTCTGCGACGAGGCCGAAGTTGGTTCTGCCCTGCGTTTGGGCGGAAACAAGACGGGGCAACCCTGGGCCATCCTGATTGGCCCCGAGGGTGGGTTTTCTGAGAAAGAGCGTAAACGACTT
This sequence comes from Ruegeria arenilitoris, assembly GCF_013030265.1. Taxonomy (GTDB): domain Bacteria; phylum Pseudomonadota; class Alphaproteobacteria; order Rhodobacterales; family Rhodobacteraceae; genus Ruegeria; species Ruegeria arenilitoris_E. Next base: position 448,905 of record NZ_WPZQ01000003.1, on the reverse strand, counting down.
GCAGCGCTCCCATTCGCTCATGTGGTCAGTCTGGGCCCGCGCATTCTGCGCGCGGACACTGCTGCGGTTGCTGCGTTGACCATGTGGCAGCAGGCGTTGGGGGATTGGTCGTGACCTGGCGGTCGGCACAGGAAAGGGATGTGCCTCGGATTGACGAATTTCTGTCCCGGCACATCCAGACCTCGATGTTTCCATTGGCCAATTTGCGGGATTACGGTCTGCGCGGTTCGGACCGGCGGGCTTTGGATATTTGGATTTTGGGTGACGCCCTACGTGCGGTTTTTGCTGTCACCAATGAAGGGATGGTCCTGCCGCAATGTCCAGAATGCTCGGATGAAGAACTGAACGAGGCGATTCGCTTCATCCGTGGGCGCAAGCTGTTTGGATTGGCGGGGGAGGCAACGCAAGTCTGCCGGATTATGCGTCTTGCAGGCTGGGACGACAGACCGGCAACGCTCAATAGCGATGAACCGGGCTTCTCGCTGGATCTGAAGCAAATGGTTATGCCCAACACCGTCGGGGCTGAGTTGGTGCCACTTGGGGAGGTTGACACGTCCATCACCGAAGGTTGGCGACAAAGCTATTTGGTCGAAGCTATGGGTTTTGGCGATGAACGTGCAAAAGGGCAGGCAAAAATTGACATTGCAGCCTACATTCACCGCAACTCTCATCGGGTTTTGTTGATGGACGGTCAGCCTGCCGGAATGACCGGGTTCAATGCGCGTTTGCCGGAGATTGTTCAGGTCGGCGGAGTCTATACGCCGCCCGAACTGCGCGGACGGGGATACGCGCGACTGGCATTGGCATTGCATCTGTGTGAGGCGCGAACCAAAGGTGCGACACGCGCAGTGCTCTTCGCCGCTAGCGATGCAGCCGCGCGTGCCTATATTGCAATAGGGTTCCGGCCAGCAGGCCATTATTCCCTGATTCTGTTCAAAAACCCCGAGGACACGGCATGAGTTTCATCCGACCCGAAGCCAAGATGGCTCTTTGGCGCTGGCGCGAGGTTCTGGCGGCGGGGTTTGTCCTGATCCTTGGTGTCAGCTGGATCAACGGACCGGGCGGTTTGCTGGGCTGGTTGGGCTGGCTTCTGGTTGCGGTCTCGGCAGCTCTGGCAGTGATCGGTATCCAACGGGCGCGCTTTCGCATGGGCGCAGGCGGGCCGGGTGTGGTCACCGTTGACGAAGGGCAAATCACTTACATGGGTCCGCTGGATGGTGGCATCATCGCAACCGGTGAGATCGAGCGTCTGGCGCTGGACCCAACATCGAACCCGGCGCATTGGGTGTTGGATCAGCCGGGCCAGCCGACGGTTCACATTCCTGTGAATGCCGAAGGCGCCGAAGCTCTGTTCGATGTGTTCTCAAGCCTTCCGGGGCTGAAAACCGAGCAAATGTTGTCGGAACTCAAGGGTGGATCGGTTCATCCGGTCGTGATTTGGGAACGACGTCCAATGCGCCCGCCGCATGCGCGGCTGCATTGACACCGGCATCGTTTCCCCCCACCACTGGCCGTTAAGTCAAGACACATCAGGATCGGAGCACGGTTCATGTCCATCCCTCAGTCAGGCGGCGGTCCAATCGAACGCCACGAGCAACTGGCCGAATATCTGGCATCGGGCTGCAAGCCCAAGGAAGAGTGGCGCATTGGCACCGAGCATGAAAAGTTCGGCTATTGCAAGGATACGCTGAAGCCGTTGCCCTATGAAGGTGAACGGTCGATTCTGGCGGTGCTTCAGGGCCTGCGTGATCTGCACGGATGGGAGCCGCTGGAAGAAGGCGGCAAGCTGATCGGTCTGCAAAAGGACGGGGCCAATGTCTCGCTTGAGCCGGGTGGTCAGCTAGAGCTGTCCGGTGCCCCGCTTGAGACGATTCACGAAACCTGTGACGAGGTGAACGCGCATCTGCGCGATGTGAAGGATATCGCTGACAAGATCGGGGTCGGTTTCATCGGCCTTGGAGCGGCGCCGATCTGGAAGCATGAGGACATGCCGCTTATGCCCAAGGGGCGGTATGTGCTGATGAATGACTACATGGAAAAGGTCGGCACCATGGGCCGCGCAATGATGCGCCGGACCTGCACCGTGCAGGTCAATATCGACTTCGGATCCGAGGCCGATATGGTGCAAAAGCTGCGCGTTGCGCTGGCCTTGCAGCCTGTGGCAACAGCTCTGTTTGCCAATTCTCCGTTCTTCGAAGGCAAGCCCAACGGTCAGAAAAGCTGGCGCAGCTATATCTGGCGGCATCTGGATGATGCACGTACTGGTATGTTGCCTTTTGTTTTCGAGGAAGGCTTCGGGTTCGAGCGTTGGGTCGAGTACGCCCTGGATGTGCCGATGTACTTTGTCTATCGCGACGGCAAATATATCGACGCGCTGGGCCAGTCTTTCCGTGACTTCCTGCAAGGCAAACTGCCCGCGCTGCCGGGTGAGACGCCGACCCTTAGTGATTGGGCCGACCACCTGACCACGGCTTTCCCCGAGGCGCGGATCAAGAAGTTCATGGAAATGCGCGGTGCCGATGGTGGCCCGTGGCGTCGGCTATGTGCTTTGCCCGCATTCTGGGTTGGCCTGACCTACGATCAGGGCGCGCTGGATGCTGCGTGGGATCTGGTCAAAGGCTGGGATGCCGAAACGCGTGAGGCGTTGCGCGTCGAAGCTGCCAAGGATGGATTGCAGGCGAAAGTTGGCGGCATCAGCATGCATGATCTTGCACGTGAGGTCGTGTCGATCGCAGACGCAGGCCTCAAGGCACGCGCACGTCCCGGAGCAGGCGGACTTGTACCGGATGAAACGCATTTCCTGAACGCGTTGAAGGAAAGCATCGAGTCCGGCAAGGTCCCTGCCGATGAACTGCTGGATCACTACAATGGTGACTGGCAGCAGGATCTGACGCGGATATACCCTGATTTCAGCTACTGATCTGGCTAATGGTGCTGGTCGGATCAATTGCGTGATCGCGGTTAACCCGACCAGTTGTATTTAAGTACTCGTTTGCCAGTTTCTTGAAACGAACCCCTGTTTCCGGCATAAATCTGGGCCAGTTTCCTTTGGTGTAGCGATTACATGGCCCGTATCAGCGAACTTCACTATTCGAACGCTTATGCCGCCAGTTCGGGTGTTTCCGAATTTCTCGAGGTTTCACTGAATCCTGCTGAAAACCCAGCGGATTTTACGGTTTCCTTTTATCAGGCCAATGGGCAGGTCGGAATCGAGATTCCACTGGATCATCCCTTGGTTCAAGTGACCGTTGATCCGGACAATAACGAACTGGTTTATGTCATCTCTGCGGATGATTTTCCGATTCTGCTGACCGATCCGAACGGTGGTGGAGCCAACAATTACGAAGCTTATGCTCTAACCAATACCTCAACCAGCGAAGTCATCGATTTCTATGACATAGGTGGGGGCACTCAGAACATCGTGGCGGTCAATGGTCTGGCGGCAGGTGAAACATCGGTCAATTTGCCGGTGCTTGTCGGACCTAATCAGACGACTACGACACTGCAATTTAATCAACCTGATCCGGATACTCTGGTACATGCGCCTTTGTCCCCAGGTGACAGCGGTGCACCCTGTTTCACTGCGGGTAGTCTCGTGGATACACCCGAAGGGCCACGCCGGGTTGAAACTTTGGTTCCCGGCGATTTGGTGACAACCGTTGACGATGGGGTTTGCCCTGTTCGTTGGGTCGGCGGGCGCACCGTCAGAGGTGTGGGGAGTTTCGCGCCGGTCCGCATCCGCACAGGCGTGCTGGGTGCCACAAGGGATATCTATGTATCGCCTCAACATCGGCTGCTGATCACTGGTTGGCAGGCGCAATTGTTGTTTGGAGAGGACGAGATTCTCGTTCCCGCCAAATCGTTGATCAACGGAACAACCGTGACTCGCGCTCCCTGCGAAATTGTGCGTTACGTGCACCTCTTCTTTGATCGCCATCAGCTGGTTTCAACGTCCGGACTGATTTCTGAAAGCTTTTATCCGGGGCAGCAGGCGATCTCCGGGCTGGAACAGGCCGCAGCGCAGGAACTCTTTGCTCTGTTCCCCGAACTGTGGGATCGATCCTTCGGCTATGGAGCCACCACCCGCCCGGTGCAGTGCGGCCCTCAGGCGGCAGTGTTACACGCAATCTGATTGCACCGCTCCGCCCTCTTGCTTTCGCGGACTGCTGTGATAGCAGAGCCTCAACAGCATTCAGGGGACCGTCATGGACGATCTTAAGGCAAAATATCTGGGTCAGATCGCCGAAGCAGGCGACGAAAACACACTTGAGGCGATCCGCGTCGCGGCTGTCGGTAAAAAGGGCGAGGTCGCGCTGAAGATGCGCGAACTGGGCAAAATGACGCCCGAAGAACGCCAGGTCGCAGGCCCCGCCTTGAACGCCCTGAAGGATGAGATCAACTCGGCCCTCTCCGCCAAAAAAGCCGCGCTGGCCGATGCAGCACTTGATGAGCGTCTGCGCACCGAATGGCTGGACGTCACGCTGCCGACCCGCGCGCGTCGTCAGGGCTCGATCCACCCGGTCAGTCAGGCGACCGAGGAGCTGACCGCGATTTTTGCCGAACTGGGTTTCTCGGTGGCCGAAGGGCCGCGGATCGAAACCGACTGGCACAACTTTGACGCTCTGAATATCCCCGGCCACCATCCCGCACGGGCCGAGATGGACACGTTCTACATGCACCGCGCCGAGGGCGACAATCGCCCGCCGCACGTGCTGCGCACCCATACCTCGCCCGTCCAGATCCGCTCGATGGAACTGCAGGGCGCGCCGATCCGCGTGATCTGCCCGGGCGGCGTGTATCGCGCCGACTATGACCAGACTCACACGCCAATGTTCCATCAGGTCGAGGGGCTGGCCCTCGACAAAGACATCTCGATGGCGAACCTGAAATGGGTTCTGGAAGAGTTCGTGAAGGCGTTCTTCGAGGTCGACGATGTCGAACTGCGCTTCCGCGCTTCGCACTTCCCCTTTACCGAGCCATCGGCCGAGGTCGATATCCGCTGTTCTTGGGATAATGGTCAGCTAAAGATCGGCGAGGGCGACGACTGGATGGAGATTCTGGGGTCCGGCATGGTCCACCCCAAGGTGATCGCCGCCGGTGGCATCGACCCCGAGGTCTATCAGGGCTTTGCCTTTGGCATCGGGATCGACCGTCTGGCGATGCTGAAATACGGCATCCCAGATTTGCGCGCGTTCTTTGATAGCGACCTGCGGTGGCTGCGCCACTACGGGTTCGCGGCGCTGGATATGCCGAACCTGCATGGTGGTTTGTCGCGGTGAGCGAAGCAGAAGTGATCACGGCGTGCGAGAATGTGTGTCGTGACTTTAGTTTCATGCGACATTTTGGCCCGTGGATTGGGCCTGCGTTGTTGGCTTCTGCAACTGCACTAATAATTGCATTCCGAGCCTATCCTTGGCAAAAACAACTTGATCGAAGCTTTGAGTTGGATGTTGAAAAGCGCCGCGCGTACGCGGCTTTTTTTGCTTCCTTAATAGATCTCTTTGGAAAAGCACATGCAGGCGATAGCCGTGCTTTTGTAGATGCGCTAGTTGTGAGTAGGAAGTGTTTTAATTCTTTAGTGTTTTACGCCCCAGAAGAAGTAGTTTCCGCTTGCAGAGACGTTATTGATAAGATCCTAGAATATCGGGATGTTTCCGAAGAGACCCCAAGTGGTCCGATAAAACACTACAATGATGCGTTAGAATTGGAACTGATCGCTATCCGCGTGGCGCGGGATGATATTGTGACCGATGATTGCGACTCATCTCGGGTGGTAGGGATGATCTATCGCGCCGCTGAAGAACGCTAGAATTGAGACTATTAGCTCTAAAAAGAAGAGTTTTCCAATTCGACCCAAAGTCACCATCCCGGTTCTGGTGATCGCGCGGCTTGGGGCTTTGATCGGATGTAGGGCGGGCTTCAGCCCGCCATGAGCCGGTTGCCGGGCTGAAGCCCGGCCTACACCAATATGTTACGTGACAGTCCCGCGAGTCTGACTAGGCTCAGGCCTATGATCTATCGACTGTTTTGCCTGCTTCTGCTGACTGCCACCCAAGCCACCGCAATCGAAACCTGCCATGGTGACATCGCCTGTGACCTTGGCGACCGCTCGTATCATGTGCTGGAACCCGATGGCTGGGACGGCGAAACGCCTCTGCCGGTGTTGCTGCATTTCCACGGCTGGGCGCGGCAAGGCAGTGTTGTCGTGAACCATGAACGCATTGCAGGCGCGACGAAACTGCGGGGTGTGCTGCTGGTGGCACCGAACGGATTGGGCAAAAGCTGGAACTTTTGGTCACCCGAAACCGGGGATGTAGAGTTTGCCAATCGCGTGCTGGAGGACGTTGCGCAACGGTATCCAATTGATCCGCAGCGTATTTACGTCTCGGGCTATTCTTTCGGTGGTGCGATGGCATGGCGCTATGTCTGTCAGTCGGGCAACGATACGGCGGCATTGCTCGCCATCGCAGGATCGATCCGCCAGACCGAGGATTGCCCACAAGCGCCGGCTCAGGTGCGCCATGTGCATGGGACGGATGATACGGTGATGGATTTCCCCTTTGGTCCGGGTGGCGACACGACCTATCCGGTGGCGCTGTGGCGGGAAAAGTACAACTGCAATGGTGCGACCCCGCGCGGCGATTGGAGCGTGAGGCCGTTTCTGACACTCAGCCGTGTGGAATGGACCAATTGCGCGCAGGGTCAGGTTACGCTGGACACCCATCCTGGCGGGCATTTCATCCCGCATGGCTGGATCGGTTGGCAGTTGGATGAGCTTTTGGGCCGCACCCCCACCTATCCGTGACGCGCAGCGCTTGCACCTTGGTCCAATCTTTGCCATTGCCTGTGCCGACTGGATGTTTGCCAAAAAAGGCCCCGTGCAATGAAATTCACTCTGTCCTGGCTGAAAGACCACCTCGACACAGATGCGTCGGTAGATGAGATTGCCGAGACGCTGACCGATCTCGGGCTTGAGGTCGAAGAGATCGTGAACCCGGCGGACCGGCTGAAGGATTTCACCCTTGGCTATGTGAAGCATGCCGAGAAACACCCGGATGCTGACAAGCTGCGCGTCTGCAAGGTTAATACCGATGAGGGTGAGCTGCAGATCATCTGCGGTGCCCCAAATGCGCGCGAAGGGATCACTGTCGTCGTCTGCAAACCGGGCATGTACATCCCCGGTCTGGACCTGACCATCAGCGTCGGCAAGATCCGCGGCGTCGAAAGCTTTGGCATGATGGCCTCGGAGCGCGAGCTGGAGCTGTCGGACGAGCATGACGGCATCATCGAGCTGCCCTCGGGCGAGGTGGGCGACAAGTTCGTCGACTGGCTGGCCGAGAACGACCCCTCGAAGGTCGATCCGATGATCGAGATCGCGATCACCCCGAACCGCCCCGATGCGCTGGGTGTCGAAGGGATTGCCCGCGACCTTGCGGCGCGCGGTATCGGTACGCTGAAGCAGCGCGACTATGTGCCTGTGCCGGGTGATTATGAAAGCCCGATCAAGGTGACCATTGATGAAGACACGTTGGACGGCTGCCCGCATTTCACCGGTCGTCTGATCAAGGGCGTCAAGAACGGCCCCAGCCCGCAATGGCTGCAGGATCAGCTAAAGGCAATCGGCCTGCGCCCGATCTCGGCACTGGTTGATATCACCAACTACATGACCTTCGATCAGAACCGTCCGTTGCACGTGTTTGATGCTGACAAGGTACAGGGCAACCTGCGTGTGCACCGCGCCAAGGGTGGCGAAAAGTTGGTTGCGTTGGATGAGAAGGAATACACCCTGCAGCCCGGCATGATGGTGATTTCGGACGACAAAGGTCCCGAATCCATCGCTGGTATCATGGGCGGTGAGGAAACCGGCTGTACCGAAGAGACCGTGAACGTCTTCCTCGAAAGCGCGTTCTGGGATCACGTGCAGATCGCGCTGACCGGTCGTGCTCTGAAGATCAACTCGGACGCGCGCTATCGCTTTGAGCGTGGCGTGGATCCTGAGTACACGCTGGAAGGGCTGGAACATGCCACACAGATGATCCTGGATATCTGCGGCGGCGAAGTGTCCAAGGTGGTCGAAGCGGGCAAAGCACCGAACCACGCACGGGCCTACAAGCTGGATGCTGAGCGCGTGCAGTCGCTGGTTGGCATGGACATTCCCGAGGCCGAGCAACGTCAAACCCTGACCCGTCTGGGCTTCCGCCTGGAAGGTGAGATGGCCCACGTTCCCAGCTGGCGACCCGATATCATGGGTGAGGCTGATCTGGTGGAAGAGGTTGCGCGGATTGCGTCCCTGACCAAGTTGCAGGGCAAACCGCTGCCGCGTGTGACCGATGGCATTCCTAAGCCGGTGATGACACCGACTCAACGCCGTCAGTCGATGGCGCGGCGCACCTGTGCCGCGCTGGGATACAACGAATGTGTTTCCTATACCTTCATTGATCAGGCCTCTGCCGCTCTGTTCGGTGGCGGGGATGAAGCCACGCAGCTGGAAAACCCGATCTCGTCCGAGATGAGCCATATGCGCCCCGATCTGCTGCCCGGTCTGCTGCAGGCCGCGGCCCGCAATCAGGCGCGTGGATATGCGGACGTGGCGTTGTTCGAGGTCGGCCCTGTCTTCCATGATGGTGAGCCCGGCGACCAGAAAACCCAGATCACCGGCCTGCTGGTTGGTCGCAATGGTCCCAAGGATGTGCACGGGGCGTCACGCCCTGTCGATGTGTTCGACGCCAAAGCGGATGCCGAGGCTGTGCTGGCCGCTATCGGTGCGCCCGCGAAGGTTCAGATCCTGCGTGATGGCGATGCCTGGTGGCATCCGGGCCGTCACGGCAAAATCTGTCTGGGTCCGAAAAAGGTACTGGGCGTGTTTGGTGAACTGCACCCGCGCATCCTGCAGGCAATGGACGTCAAAGGCCCGGCAATGGCCTTCACCATCTGGCCGGATGAGGTGCCTCTGCCCCGTAAGTCCGGTGCGACCCGTGCCGCGCTGGAATTGCGCGACCTGCAAGCGGTCGAGCGGGACTTTGCCTTTGTTGTCGATGAAGGCGTCGAGGCGCTGACGCTGGTCAATGCCGCGGCTGGTGCCGACAAAGCGTTGATCGAAGACGTCCGCGTCTTTGACGAATTCATTGGTGGCAGCGTGGGTGAAGGCAAGAAATCTCTGGCGATCACCGTGCGTTTGCAGCCGACAGATGTGACGCTGAAGGAAAAAGACATCGAAGCCGTGGCTGAGAAGATCATCGCCAAGGTCACCAAGGCAACTGGCGGTGTCCTGCGCGGATAAAGCCACTGCGTATCTTTTATTAAACGCGCCTTCGGGCGCGTTTTGTTATTTGGACAGGTAGTCGGCCAGCAGATCAAAGACCAACCGGATGCGGCGGCTGGTATGTAACTCGCGATGGGTGGTCAGCCAGATCGGAAATTTGATGGGTTCCATTCCGGGCATCACTCGTTCGACGCCGGGTGTTGCATCGCCCACAACCTCAGACATGGGTGCGATACCAAAACCCTGCTTGGCGTATTCCCAGGCCACGATTCCGTTCTGTGATCCCAACCTAAAATTTTCATCGCTCAGGTGAATGCCCAGTGGCTTCAGATAGGCGATCATCTGATCTGTATTGCCGAAGCTGATGAATTCATGCTGTGACAAGTCGTGCTTGGATTTAGGGCGCCCGGCGTGGTTCAGATATTTGGTCGTGGCATAGAAATGACCCGAGGCTTCCTGCACCAGTTTGGCGATCAGTTCGGGCTGTTCCGGTCGTACATGACGGATCGCAATATCTGCCTCACGGCGCATCAGGTCCTGAATGTCATTCGAGGCGATCACGTCGATTCTCAGGCGCGGAGCCTGCGCCCGTACTTCGCGCAACAGGTCTGGCAGGAAATAGGCAGACATCACATCGCTGGCGGTGATGCGGACCAGCCCGTCGATGGATTGTGCCTGTCCCGAAGCGGTCAGTGCAATTTGGTTCGCTGCATCACCCATCAACCGGGTATGCTCCAGCAATTCCATTCCGGCCTGTGTGATCTCTAATGCGCGCCCTACACGTTCAAACAGCATCACACCCAGATCTTGCTCGAGCGCCGCGATCTGTCGGCTGAGCGTTGGTTGCGTCTGCCCCAAATTACGGGCAGCTGCAGAAAACGACCCGGTCTCGGCCGTCGCCAGAAAGGCGCGGATGTGATTCCAGTCAAAGTCGCCGAGTTGTTTCATACAAATATGTATAAGTAATCTGCAAATTTCGGCAATTTTTATTCGGTATTTGCATGAGTAGTTTGCCTGCAAAGGAGACCCCCTCATGACGACCGCCGCGAAATTCTGGGACGGAGTGGCTGAAAAATATGCCCGAAGCCCAATAAAGGATATGGATTCCTATGAGCATACGCTCGAACGGACTGCTTCCTATCTCAAGAAAACCGACGACGTGTTGGAACTGGGATGTGGCACGGGAATGACCGCGCTGCGCCTGTCCCCCTATGCCGATACGATTACCGCCAGCGATGTTTCCCCCTGCATGCTGGCGGTCGGTCAGAAGAACGCGGCCGAGCAGCAGATCGAAAACGTGGCCTTTGTTCAGGCTGATGCATGCCGTCCTCCCTCCTGGTCCTACGACGTGGTGCTGGCATTCAATGTGTTGCATCTGGTCGAAGACCTGAATGCGGCTCTGGCCTCTGTTCATGAGGTGATGAAGCCGGGTGGTTTGTTCATCTCAAAAACTTTCTGCCCACCACAACGCGGCATAAACCTGCGGTTTCAAGCTGTACGGTTGGCTTTGCCGGTCATGCAGTTGCTGGGCAAAGCGCCGTTTGTGCGGTTTCTGTCCGAAGCAGAGCTGGATGCAGCCGTTGAAAGAGCCGGATTCGAAATCGTCGAATGCGACAGTTTCCCGGTACGCGATGCAAGACGGTTTTTGGTGGCGCGCAAGATTTAAGCCCGAACCGACACTTTCCGCATTGGGCCAGCGCCCATTGTGTCCTATGCATGCTCTGAAACAAATTCGGAGTTTGCTATGGGCCTGAACGTATACCTCTCTGGTGAAATCCACACCGACTGGCGCGAACAGATCATCGACGGTGCACAGGGTTTGGACATTATCTTTAACAGCCCCGTGACCGATCACGATGCCAGCGACGATTGCGGTGTAGCCATTCTGGGTGCCGAGCCGAACAAGTACTGGCACGACCACAAGGGCGCGATGGTCAATGCGATCCGTACCCGAAAGGGGATTTCAGATGCGGATGTGGTCGTTGTGCGGTTTGGCGACAAATACAAACAGTGGAACGCGGCCTTTGATGCGGGATACGCGGCGGCGTTGGGAAAATCACTGATCGTTCTGCACGGTCCCGACCACCAGCATGCGCTGAAAGAGGTTGATGCTGCTGCTCTGGCTGTGGCCGAACAGCCTTCACAGGTGGTGGAAGTGCTGCGCTATGTCCTGACCGGAAAATTGCCAAAGTAACTCACGTTACGTTCTGATTGCCGGATTTCTGCGTGCTTTCTACCGTTGTTTCAGACAGCAGCGGGAGAGGCGGCCATGGAATTCGACTATGTCATTGTAGGTGGTGGTTCTGCTGGCTGTGTCATGGCGGCCCGTCTTAGTGAACACCCGGATACAAGCGTTTGCCTGATCGAAGCTGGCGGAGCCGGAGAGGACCTTCTGATCCGGGCTCCGGCCCTTGTTGCGGCCATGATCTCGGGGCGGCCCAAGCTGAACAACTGGGCCTTTCACACGGTGCCACAACCGGAATTGAACGGGCGCAAAGGATTTCAGCCACGGGGCAAGGCGCTAGGCGGATCATCGGCAATCAACGCGATGCTCTATGTGCGTGGCCATCCCAGCGACTACGACGAATGGGCCGATCTTGGTTGCGAGGGGTGGGATTGGCAAAGCGTGTTGCCCTATTTCCGAAGGGCAGAGGGCAATGCGCGTGGTGCCGATGACCTGCATGGGGCAAGTGGTCCCCTGCAGGTTGCCGATCAATCCGAGCCTCGCGCCATCTCTCATGCCTTCGTTGAAGCCTGCGGCCAGCAGCAAATCCGCGAAACGGATGATTTCAACGGGCCAGAGCAAGAAGGGGCAGGCCTGTATCAGGTGACACAGTTTCACGACGGGTCGCACAAGGGCGAACGATGTTCAGCCGCTGCCGCTTATCTGCGCGATGTGAAACTGCGGCAGAACCTGACGATCCTGACCGGTGCCGAGGCTCAGAAAGTCCTCTTTGATCAGAAGCGGGCGACCGGCGTACAGGTGCGCCACAAGAAGAAGATTGTCGAAATCCGCGCCCGTCAGGAAGTCATTGTTTCCGGTGGCGCATTTGGTTCCCCACAACTGCTGATGCTGTCTGGGATCGGGCCTGAATCCGAATTGGCCCAGCATGGTATTCCGGTTCTGCATGATTTGCCGGGTGTTGGTCAGAATCTTCAGGACCATCTGGATTATGTCCTGAGTTATCGATCAAAACGTAAGGATGTGATCGGCCTGACACCGGGTGGGTTATGGAACCTGGCCAAGGCGGGCTTAGACTGGCGCCGAAGCGGAGAGGGCCTGTTCGCATCTCCATTTGCCGAAGGTGGCGCGTTCTTCAAGTCCGACCCGTCGGTTCCCAGGCCGGATCTTCAGCTGCACTTTGTCGTCGGGATTGTTGACGATCACATGCGCAAGATTCACCTTCACCACGGCTTTTCCTGCCATGTCTGTGTTTTGCGTCCGTTCAGTCGGGGCAGTGTTGGTTTGACTGCAGATCGCGCTGGCGCACCACCGCGCATTGATCCGGCGTATCTCAGCGACGATCGCGATCTGGACCTGTTGAAACGGGGCGCTCAGATTATGGAAACGATCCTTGAGGCGTCGCCGCTAGAGCCGTGGCGCGCCAAACGGTTGTATGCGCATGACGGCAGCGATCAGGCGCTTGAGGCAGATATTCGCAACCGGGCGGACACGATTTATCACCCCGTGGGAACCTGCAAGATGGGTGTCGATGACATGGCCGTCGTTGATCTTGAAGGCCGGGTACATGGGGTTGATGGGCTGCGGGTGGTGGACGCATCAGTTATGCCGACCTTGATCGGTGGTAACACCAATGCGCCCACTATCATGATTGCTGAAAAAATCGCTGACGCGATCAGTCCCGCGCAGGTGTGACCAGACCTTTTTGCACCGCTGGCCGTTCCAGGAAACGGTCGAGATAGGCCACAACGTTGGAATGGTCCTCCCAGCCGACAAGGTCGTGTGCGCCGTAGAATTCGAGCCCGCGCAGCCATGGCGCGATGGCGATATCGGCAATCGAATACTCACCGGCAATCCAGTCCTGACCCTCAAGCTGCTGGTTCAGAACATTCAGCAGTCGTTTTGCCTCGTTCACATAACGCTCGCGAGGGCGGGGGTCTTCAATCTCGCTGCCTGCGAATTTGTGGAAATAGCCCAATTGACCGAACATCGGACCGACGCCACCCATCTGGAACATGACCCATTGAATCACGCGGTACTTGTCAGCTTTGGTCTGTCCCAGAAACTTGCCACTCTTTTCCGCAAGATAAATTAGGATCGCACCGCTTTCGAAAAGGCCAAGCGGCTCTCCGTCCGGGCCATGGGGGTCAATGATGGCCGGGATTTTGTTATTTGGGTTCAGCGACAGGAACTCGGGGCTTTTGACGTCCGAATCCGAAAGAGTGACCAGATGGGGTTCATAGGGCAGGCCGGTTTCTTCCAACATGATCGAGGCTTTGACCCCGTTCGGAGTTGGAAAGGAATAGAGTTGAATCCTGTCCGGGTGCTTGGCGGGCCAGCGGCCGGTAATGGGATGTGATGTGGTATCCAGCATGAGACGCTCCTTTTCGGGCTGCTCTCAGAAGCTAGGCATGGGATCGCGATCTTGCCAGTATCTGTCATGTGCGTGGTTGGTCAGCGGATGTGTGTTGAGGAACAACGGGGAAAACCGGAACAACTCGCACCTAGACCAAAATGCTATTTTCGCACAATATTTGCATGATCCCGCGCAAAAGACGCGGGTTTGTTGTTACTTGAAAGGAGATGCGCGTGGACGAGGTCGTAACACAGATGGGCGCGTTTGCCCCGCTGATCATGAATGCGGTCAAAGCGCTGATCGTCATAATCCTGGGTTGGATTGTGGCCGGAGCGATTGCTGGAATGGTGCGGCGTCGGATAAACAAAACTCCGCAGATCGACCCCACATTGGGGAATTTCGCCGCGAGCATGGTGAAATGGGTGATCCTTGCCATAGTGCTGGTCGCCGTTCTGGGGATCTTCGGAATTCAGGCCACCAGTATCGTCGCTATTCTTGGTGCAGCTTCGCTTGCCATCGGTCTGGCGCTGCAGGGCACGCTCAGCGACTTGGCTGCGGGCGTCATGCTGGTCGTGTTCCGGCCCTACAAACTGGGCCAATATGTCGACATCGGGGGCACCTCTGGTACGGTCAAGGATCTGAACCTGTTCACGACCGAGCTTGTAACTCCGGACAATGTGCAGATCATTGTTCCCAATGGTCAGGCCTGGGGATCGATCATCACAAACTTCTCCGCGCATGATACGCGCCGCGTCGATCTGGTGTTTGGGATCGACTACGGTGACAATGCCGATGAAGCGATGAACATCATTCTTGATGTCGCCAAAGCCGATAGCCGCATCCTGAGCGATCCGGAACCATGGGTACGGGTGACCAATCTGGGGGATAGCTCTGTCGATCTGACCGCACGTCTGTGGTGTAACGCGCCGGATTTTTGGGACGTCAAATTTGAGACGACCAAAGCGGTGAAAGAAGCCTTTGATGCCAAAGGTGTTTCGATTCCCTATCCGCATTCGGTGGAAATCCAGAAAAAGGGCTGAGCCCTCCCGCCCGTCAATTGGGCATTACAAATGCCCACTTCCCGTTGGGCAAAGCGCCGCGCAATTGCGCGGCGCTGTTTCTTTAGACAATCAATCGGTCGCCACGATCAGCTTTTGATCACGACATTGGGTGATACGACGTCGATGCCCAACGCCTTGCCGACGGCATAATAGGTCAGCTGACCTGCGTGCACATTGAGGCCGGCCAAAAGATGCGGATCATCCTGACATGCCTGCTTCCAGCCCTTATCGGCCAGCGCCAGCATGAACGGCATCGTCGCGTTACCCAGCGCGATGGTGGATGTCCGTGCAACTGCGCCCGGCATGTTGGCGACGCAGTAGTGCATGATGCCATCCACCTCATAGATCGGATCCGCATGGGTGGTCGCTTTGGACGTTTCAAAACAGCCGCCCTGGTCGATGGCGACGTCTACCAGAACTGCGCCGGGCTTCATGGTTGAAAGCTGTGCGCGGGTGACCAACTTGGGCGCCGCTGCACCCGGGATCAGAACAGCGCCGATCACCATGTCGGCTTCCTGAATCAGCTCTGCGGTGGCACCAGCAGTCGAGTACTGGTTCTTGAACCGGCCACCGAATACATCGTCCAGATAGCGAAGACGCGGCAGCGAGCGGTCCAGAACAGTAACGTCTGCGCCCATTCCGGCAGCAACCTGCGCGGCATGAGTACCCACGACGCCGCCACCGATCACAACCACCTTGGCCGGGCTGACACCGGGAACGCCGCCCATCAGAACACCGCGACCACCATTGGCTTTCTGCAAAGTCCACGATCCGACCTGAGGTGCCAGACGCCCCGCAACCTCGGACATCGGGGCCAGCAGGGGCAGGCCGCCATTCGCGTCCGTCACGGTTTCATAAGCGATGGCAGTACAGCCAGATTCCAACAGATCGTGCGTTTGATCCGGATCCGGTGCCAGGTGCAGGTAGGTGAACAGCAGCTGACCTTCGCGCAGCATCTTGCGCTCACCGGCCTGCGGTTCCTTGACCTTCACGATCATGTCGGCTGTGGCAAAGACCTCTGCCGCCGTGTCAACGATGCGGGCACCGGCAGCGATATAGGCGTCATTGTCAAAGCCCGAACCCATGCCGGCTCCGGTTTCGATGATTACTTCATGTCCTCGGGCAACCGCTTCCTGAGCGGCGTTCGGGGTCATGCCGACGCGGAATTCCTGGGGTTTGATTTCCTTGGGGCAACCGATTTTCATTAGGGCTCTCCGTTCATAAACTGCTTAAATTATGTGCAAATTCGGGTGCAATTTTTGTGAAACTCGATGCATTGACAAGTAAAGGTATGGGAGAATATTCGAAGAAATACCAGTTTCTTGCGACGGATGTGCGTGAATGAGCCTTGATACAACCGACAAAAAGATCTTAGCTGCACTGCAGCGCAAAGGCAGAATGTCGAACTCGGAACTGTCCGAGCAGGTGAACCTGTCACCGTCGGCGTGTCATCGTCGCGTTCAGCGTCTGGAGGCTGAGGGTTTTATCCGCGATTACGTTGCGCTGCTTGATGCGCGCAAAATGGGCGTGCCGACGACAGTTTTCGTTGAGATTACGTTGCAAGGGCAAGCTGAAGAGTTGCTTGAGGCTTTTGAGAAGGCGGTTCGGCGCATTCCCGACGTGCTGGAATGCCATCTTATGGCAGGGACGGCTGACTACATCCTCAAGGTCGTTGCCGAAAACACCGAGGACTTCGCACGCATTCACCGTCAGTATCTGTCGCGCTTGCCGGGCGTAGCACAGATGCAAAGTTCTTTTGCCCTGCGTACGGTGTTCAAAACGACCGCATTGCCCGTCTAGGTTATCCTCAGGCCGGACCGGGATAGGTGAACAGGGCCAGATGTGTGAAGTTGAACCCGAAATGCATCAGCGTCGGTACCCACAGTCTGCCGGTCGCATAATAGCCCAATCCACAAGCGAGCCCCAGGATTGAGGCAAAGAGAACCAGCGCTGGCCCTCCGCCAAAATGAACCAAGCCGAACAGAATGCTGGCAAGGGTGATCCCGATGGCAGGACCGGTTTTTGTTGTCAAAACGGACTGCAGATAACCGCGAAAGAAGGCCTCTTCTGTCAGGCTGGTCAGAAACAGATTTGAGAAGGCAAAGATCATCCACCAGGCAGGCAGACCGAGTTCAGGCCGGACTGCCCCGGACGTGGCACCCAAAAGGAACAGCGCCGGAAGGAGTAATATACCGATAATCAGTGGCAGTCGGCGGGTGGGTATCGCACCGTTGATGATCATGGGGCAGGCCAACAGGACAGCAAAGAACACGATGGGTTTATCCAGGTTCAGGTACATCGTGAATGGCCCACTGTCCGGTCCGGCATTCACCTGATCCAGAACCAGAAGATTATTGAAACCCGGCATCAGGTGAGCGCCCAGAGCGAGGCTCCATATGATCAGCGCAAGATGTCCGAGTATAGCTGCCAAACCCTTCAGGCGGGGCAAATAGGAGGCACCTATCAATCCAAGGGTGGCAATCAGCAAACCCGGAAGTGTGATCAGACCTAACGTAGTAGTCACAAAGCCAAACAGCAGCAGCATCACCAAACTCAGAAGACGCTGGCCAGATAGTGCGAAAATCTGACTAAGCACCAGAATGAGCCAGGGCCAGATCGTTGGGAGAAGAGCAAGAAAGAGCGCCAAAGGTACCTCCGGGTTGTGGACCAACTTGGACTCAGAATTGCGTATGACGTCAACTGCTTGTCATTGCGTCAATCCAGACGCTTGTATCCCGCCCCCGACAGGTTCACATTCATGTCTCGGAACGCGCATGACCGTTTTTATGACATCCGCTGTTTACACACGCCCGTTACGGTCCGAACCCGATGAAAGATAAGGAGCAGACCTTGGCTTACGAAAACAACTACGAGCCCAAAGACTGGCTGGAAGCTGAGCTGGAAGATACGCTGGACGAAGATTTTGAGATCGAGTTCAGCGAGCCGATGCTCTCGATGGAAGTCCGCAAGATCTATCGCGACCAGCATCCCGAAATGCTGAACCGCAAGGTGTATTTCCGCAATCTGCTGCGTCTGCAGGCTGAACTGATCAAGGTTCAGGATTGGGTTCAGCACACCGGTGCCAAGGTATGTATTTTGTTCGAAGGCCGTGACAGTGCGGGCAAGGGGGGGGTGATCAAGCGGATCACGCAACGCCTGAACCCGCGGGTTGCGCGCGTAGTCGCGTTGCCCGCACCCAGCCGCCGTGAGCAAAGCCAGTGGTATTTTCAGCGCTATGTTCCGCATTTGCCTGCTGCCGGAGAAATCGTGCTGTTCGACCGGTCATGGTACAACCGGGCGGGTGTCGAACGCGTTATGGGCTTTGCAACCGAAGATCAGGTCGAGCAGTTTTTTCAGGACGTTCCCGAATTCGAACGTATGCTCGTCCGTTCGGGCATCATTCTGCTGAAATACTGGTTCTCGATCACGGATGAAGAACAGCAGTTGCGATTCCTGATGCGTATTCATGATCCGATGAAACAGTGGAAACTTTCACCGATGGATCTGGAATCCCGAATTCGCTGGGAGTCCTACACCAAGGCCAAAGAAGACATGTTCTTCCGCACCAACATTCCAGAAGCACCGTGGTACATCGTTGAGGGCAATGACAAGAAGCGCGAACGCCTGAACTGTATCGAGCACCTGCTGACCAGAATTCCGTATGACGACGTACCGCAGGAAAAGGTCACGCTCCCGGATCGTCGTTACAATCCCGAGTATGAGCGCCGCATACTTCCTGATGAACTCTATGTTCCCAAGGTTTACTGACGGCTCGAAAGTAAGAATGGTGCGAGGCCGGGAAATTCCAGCCCCGCACCGGATAGCCGTTAGGCGGCGTCCATCATGAAATCAACATCATAGTAGTTGAACACAAAGACGTCCCCGCAGGTGTCTTCCGCCACATCCGAATTTGTGGTCTCCAACTCGGACGCAGGATTGTTCTCACCAGCCATGACCAGTTCGAAATCGTCCGTTTCGGGCTCTGAATCCGCCAGCTCGGTTTCGTTCCAGTCGAATTGGTCCAGCTGAGCTCTTAGGGATTGGACGAATGCTTCGATCTCAGCAAGGAAGGCCTGAACATCAAAGCATGCATATTCGGGTTGTTCTGGTTCAGGTGTCTCAGTCACCGGCGTTTCGGTCTCCGGCTCTTCGGTTTCCGTGACGTCTGTTCCTGGGGTTTCGGTTTCTGGTTCCTCAGTTTCGGTCACGTCGGTATCCGGTGTTTCAGCTTCCGGTTCCTCGGTTTCGGTGACGTCGGTATCCGGCGTTTCGACTTCCGGTTCCTCGGTTTCAGTCACGTCGGTTCCCGGAGTTTCGGTTTCCGGCTCTTCGGTCTCGGTGACATCAGTATCCGGCGTTTCGGTTACGGGTTCTTCGGGCTGAGGTACTTCGGCCACCGGTTCTTCTGGCTGCGGGGTTTCTTCAACTGGCGGTGTAGGGGCAGGTGGGGTGGTCCCACCATTGTCCAGCATGACCGCTGCATCGGTTGTGGCAAAGTTCTGGGTGACCATTACAGCGTCAAATCCTTGCATGTCACCGGTTTCAACGCCGATACCGATGTATTTGAAATCCGGGTTCAGGATATTGGCCCGGTGACCGGGGCTGTTCATCAGGTTCTGGTGAAGCTGTTGGACATCATCACTGATGCCGGGTGCACCACGCTCGGATTGCCACGCGATGTTCTCGCCCGATCTCCAGCTGCCTGAAAAATCGAAGCCAGCCATTTCCATCCGCTGGGTTGCGGTGGAACCACCCGAACCAGTGTGGCTGAACGTGTCCGTGGCCAGCATCCATTCGCTGTGATCCTCAGATGATTCATTCAGGCGTGTTTCCAGTTGCAGCGGCTCCAGTCCGCGGGATGTGCGCTCCTGATTGATCAGCGCCAGCATTTCTCGTTCGATACTACTTGCAGTCGACATTTTTGCCTCCGTTTGGTGTTGTGTCTTTGCAGACGCCGCCAGTTACAAAGGCCCGGTGCCGGGTTCATAGACAGGGATTTCCAGAAGGCGAGTTTTGGCGAGGCGGTGCTACCAGCGCGAGATTCGCTGCGCTGTAAGATGCCGGGCAAAATGTTGCTGAGGGGCAAATGGCTGGTTGTCGCTTGGCGCACGAGCCGAGTCGGCGAAATGTATCCGACCCCGGAAACGACAAACCCCCGGGCGATGCCTCGGGGGTCGTCAAATAGTGTCATCCAAAGCTGGACGAGGAAAGTCTTAGAGCAGACCTTCGCGCTGGGCTTTCTTGCGTGCCAGTTTACGGGCACGGCGGATCGCTTCAGCTTTCTCGCGCGCTTTTTTCTCGGACGGCTTCTCGAAATGTTGCTTGAGCTTCATTTCACGGAACACGCCTTCGCGCTGCAGCTTTTTCTTCAGGGCACGAAGCGCCTGATCGACATTGTTGTCGCGAACACTAACCTGCATGTGGTTGTCACCACCTTTCTAGATTCGAGTTGCAAGGAAATTGCAGGAGTTGGCCGTATAGCAAAGCGCACCTAACTTGTCTAGTACTGGGCCCGAACACCGGAGAACCGCCATGACCGTGACTTACGAAGACGCAAAAGAGCAGCTGTTGAACGCAATTCTTGACCACGTCCCCTTTGATGGCTGGTCCGAGACAAGCTTTCGCGCGGCGATAGAAGACAGTGATATCGACGATGGGCTGGCGCGCGCCATCTGTCCGCGCGGGGCGGCTGATCTGGCGCTGGCGTTTCACGCGCGGGGCGACGCGGCCATGCTGGAACGGCTGAAGACCGAAGACCTGAGCGGCCTGAAGTTTCGCGAGAAAATCGCGGCTGCGGTCCGGTTCCGCCTGCAGGCGGTTGAGGACAAAGAGGCGGTGCGCCGTGGTGTGACGCTTTTTGCACTGCCTGTTTATGCCGCCGATGGCGCCAAGGCGATCTGGGGCACATGTGATCTTATCTGGGACGCGTTGGGCGATACATCAGATGACGTGAACTGGTACACCAAACGGGCCACCCTGTCGGGGGTCTATTCCTCGACGTTGTTGTTCTGGCTGGGGGACGAGACGCCCGGTTATCAGGCCACATGGGAGTTTCTGGATCGTCGCATCGAGGGTGTGATGCAGTTCGAAAAGCTCAAGGCGCAGGTGAATGAGAACCCGTTGTTCAAACCGTTCCTCGCTGTCCCAAACTGGCTGGCAGGCCAGGTGAAGGCACCTGTCAAAATGCGCACCGATCTACCGGGTTCGGTATCGTTCCGGAAATAACGGTGGGACTGCAACTTGTCGCTAGGCGTCTGCATGTCTGGCTGCTAGGCAAGGGGCAAAGGAGAATTGCCCATGACTCAGATGATGCGCGCCGTTGAAATCACTTCGCCGGGCGGCCCCGATGTTCTGCAGCTGACCGAGCGTCCGATGCCGGAACCGGGCGGAGGTCAGGTGATCATCAAGGTCGCCTATGCCGGTGTGAACCGTCCGGACGCATTGCAACGGGCCGGGGCATATGATCCGCCTCCGGGTGCCAGCGATTTGCCAGGGCTTGAGGCTTCGGGCGAAATCGTGGCCATAGGCACAGGGGTCGAAGGGATTGCGATTGGGGATCAGGTCTGTGCGTTGCTGCCTGGTGGCGGATACGCTGAATATGTTGCAACACCTGCCGCTCATTGTCTGCCAGTCCCCACAGGCATGGGTCTGAAGGAAGCGGCCTGCCTGCCCGAGACATTCTTTACAGTCTGGTCCAATGTCTTCACGCGTGGTGGTTTGAAGGCAGGAGAGCGTTTTCTGGTCCATGGTGGCTCCAGCGGAATCGGCACGACAGCCATTCAATTGGCCAACGCTTTTGGTGCTCGGGTGTTTGCCACGGCCGGATCGGCCGAGAAATGCGAAGCCTGTGTCAATCTTGGGGCCGAGAAAGCGATCAACTACCGGGATGAGGATTTCGTCGCGGCCATGCGCGCCGAGGGAGGTGCAAACCTGATTCTGGACATGGTTGGCGGCGACTACATCCCGCGCAACGTCAAGGCCCTGGCCGAGGATGGGCGACTTGTTCAGATTGCCTTTCTGCAAGGTCCCGTCGTCGAGTTGAACTTTGCGCTGATGATGGTGAAACGCCTGACTCTGACCGGAAGCACACTGCGCCCGCAAAGCGATCTGGCAAAGGCAAAGATTGCTCAGGATTTGCGCGAGGCTGTTTGGCCACTGCTGGAGGCTGGAAAAGTTGCGCCGGTCATGGACAGCGAGTTTGATCTGGCAGACGCGGCAGCCGCCCATGCACGCATGGAAAGCTCGGGCCATATCGGCAAGATCGTCTTGAAAGTGGCTGACTGAATTTCAACGCGCGGGCCCGCCCCGCGCGTACCATTCCGGTCAAGACACAGCTCTGCGGTACAAGTGCCATGTTGCGTGGCCCAATACAGGCATGACGACAATCAGGCCCAATAACATCGGTATGGTACCGATCACCAACAATGCGGCGACGATGAAGCCCCAGGTCAGGATGACGCCTGGATTGTGCCGCAGCACGCGGACTGATGTAACCACCGCCACCGGCAGCCCCACTTTTTTGTCCAGCAGCAGTGGAAAGCTGACGACGCTAACGGCCAATGCGACCAACGCGAACAGGAACCCGATTGCTGTGCCGAAAATGATCATGCTCCAACCTGCGCCTGTGGTGAATACCTCGGCGGCGAAGGCGCTGATGGATGTTGGCGGTTCGGGGCCAAGCGTCAGCACATAGACAGCTTGCGCCACCATGAGCCAAACCAGCAGCAGCATGACCAGATAAAATCCAAGCGCCAGAATGGCTCCGAAAGAAGGTGATCGGAAAACGCCAAAGGCATCCAGCCAGTGCACTGCCCCCCCTTGTTCGCGTTTGCGGCTGATTTCATACAATCCAACCGCTGCCACCGGGCCGATCAGGGCGAAACCTGCAATCAGCGGGGCCAGCAAAGGCACCATATTCATGTTCAGCCCGATCCCGAACATGAGCAATCCCGCAATGGGGTAGATCAACACCACAAAGATCGCGTCTGCGCGTGTTTCGAGGAAATCATGATATCCCGCCCTCAGGCTGTCGCGCAGATCCTGTAATGTCAGAGTTTGCACGGTTGGCAGATGCCGGGTGTCCGAACTGCCAATCCGGGTTACGCTTTCCGCAATATGATCGCTGGTCGCTCCAAGATTTTGGGCGGCCCAGCTGATCGGGTTACCGATTGTTTTTGCCATCTTCATTCCCTTCCTTGGCGGGTTCGCGCCGCGGAATGTATCCGGCATAAGGTTGCCCGTGGCCGGATCAGCCGGCAACGCCTTGACCCAGTATAGCATATTTTTGCCGAAACCGGATCACTGCCTCGCGATCACACGGATTGCTCTGATGCGCAGGCGTGCTAGCCTTGCAGCAGGCAACAGGAGGTCAGCATGCAGCAAACGGCACGAACCGTAGTCATTCACGAAACCGGCGGACCCGAGGTTCTGAAGATTGAAGACAGGCAACTGGGCAGTCCGGGACCTGGCGAAGTGCGTATTCGTCATCATGCCTGCGGTCTGAACTTTATCGACGTGTATCAGCGAACGGGTCTTTATCCGCTGGAACTGCCGCATGCATTGGGTATGGAAGCCGCTGGTATCATTGAAGAAGTTGGTGAAGGCGTAACTCATCTGGAACCCGGCCAGCGTGCCGCCTATGCTGCCACCCCGTCCGGGGCATATTGCGAAGCCAGGGTGATGCCTGCATCTCAGGTCTGTCCTTTGCCTGAAGGCATCTCGTTCGATGCGGCGGCCGCCATGATGCTCAAAGGGATGACTGTTGAATATCTCTTTCACCGCACTACGCCGTTGAAACGAGGCGATACCGTCCTGTTTCACGCGGCTGCCGGGGGGGTGGGGCTGATCGCGTGTCAGTGGGCCAAGTCCGAGGGGATCACTCTGATCGGAACCGCCGGAACGGATGACAAATGCCGGTTGGCGCAGTTCAATGGGGCCGCACATTGCATCAACTACCGGACCGAGAATTTTGCCGAACGGGTGGCTGAAATCACCAATGGCAAAGGCGTAGACGCAGTTATGGATTCTGTTGGTGCGGATACGTTCGAAGGATCGCTGGATTCGCTCAAACCACTGGGAATGATGATTTCTTTCGGCAACGCATCCGGCCCGGTTCCGCCGTTCAATATCGGCATACTGGGGCAGAAGGGATCTCTCAAAATCACGCGACCAACATTGTTCACGCATATCTCGGATCATGCGGTTTGTCAGGCAATGGCACGCCGCCTGTTCGGCAAGGTCGAGGGTGGTGAAGTTAAAATTCACATCGATCAGCGGTTTCCGCTGGATCAGGTCGCTGACGCGCATCGCGCGCTTGAGGCGCGGCAGACCACCGGCAGCACGATCCTGGAACTCTGAACAAAAAAGACCCGGCTGCGTTAGCCGGGTCTCTGCATTCAAGTGAATGAATTCAGAAGCGGTACGCTGCCCGGACCTGAATCGTCGTCGCATCGACATCGATGCCGCTTGAATTGAAGTTGTCGAACTGGTGGTAGAGCACTTCACCACCGATGCTGACATTCGGTGCCACGATCTGTTCGTAACCTGCACCGATGAACCAGCCGTCATCGCTTCCCAGCGTGTTGGTGCTCGCTTCGGCATAGCCGGTGGTTCCATAGAGCAGCCCCTGTGGGTTGACCTTGTAACCGGCGCGAACCTTCAGGCGCCACACGTCTTCTACCTTGGCTGCGCCAGACAGGTCTACGTCGCTCCAGTCATAGTCAAAGCCGCCACCGAAGACCCAGTCACCCATGTCGTAATCATAACCGAGGATGATACCACCGATGGCGCCGTCACCGTCGACGCCTGAAAGGCTGGTGTCAATGTCGGCATAACCAAACTGAGCACCACCATAAAACCCGGTGAAATCACCTGAGGATTGAGCCATGGCCGTTCCTGCCGCCAAAGTCGCGACAGTGGTGACGATTGCCAATTTTCCTGTCATCTTTTTATCCTTCCATTCGGAAATTGAGCTCGTGACGGCATCGCCAATCACGAACCTGTACTGATCATTACGTCCCGGCCCGGAGGCCGGATCACCCATGTTTCACCTATTCCAACCCGATTATTTGCGCCTTTGCCGTGTTGAAGCACGCGCACCCGTGTTTCCGGGCGTTTATGATCAGCAGATAGGTTCGGGAAATTCAGTATCCAAATGAAGAACGGCGGCGGATACATCCGCCGCCGAAATGCAGTTTTTTATCAGCGGATTATTGCTGCAGTTCTGCCGGATCCTTGTCGGCAATGTCTGTCCAGTTGGCGCTTGCTTTTTCGATGAAGCCCGGGATGTCGCCTTCCCAGCGTTCCTGAATGTCCTGCGACAGGTTCAGGTACAGTTTGTTATCGACGATTTTCCAGTGGTTCGGGTCACCGTCAAACTTGAAACCCATTGCAGCACCGAATGCGCAGTAGCCACCATATGCGGGCAGGTAGGCCGCAGGATTGGCTTCGAAAGCGGCTTTGTTCTCTTCGGAGGCAAAGCGGTACATCGCGTCGTCATGCAGCGTGGTGATCTTGTAGCTGCCTTTGGTCGCTTCGCCTTCGGTGAAATAGGCGACCGGGTCATAACCCTGCATGGCCAGGCCGGTTGAGGATGCGTTGATTTCGACGCCTGCGGCCAGTGCCGAGCTTGCGATTGCTACGGACAGCGCAACGCCACCCAGTACGGATTTGATCTTGTTCATAACTTCACCTTTCGTGAATTGGGCTGCGTTGAACCATCTGAAAACATGGCGCGGCAACCCTGAGTTTTTTGTCCTGTGCGGTCGGTAATTGGCCGTCACAAAACCCAATTGGGCAGCGCCGTGATCACGTTCAAAGCAATCAATCGTGATTGTGCAGAGGTGAATAACGAGTGTTCAGAAATGCTGAGTCAGGGCTGATCAGGAACAAGCATCAATACAAAGCTTGAAACCTTTTCTGCGGACATTTCGCAAGGTCGCAGCAATGCACCGCTGTTCTGTGTGAGATAGAGGTTCAGGCTGATATAGTCAGTTCCGCCCAGTTCATGCGCAACCAGCTTGTGGGATTTACCGCCTGCCATGGCCTGTCGCGTCACGACATATCTGCGTGCTCCTGCCTGTCCGGTGAATGTACCGGATGGCAGGGCGAAGAACGCATTCAGGAACGCATCAGATGCGTTCACGACTTTCCGATTTTAGGTTCGGTACCGGCCTTGATGCGGGCGATGTTGGTGCTGTGGCGCCAGTAGACCAACAGGGTAAGAATGATCCCGAGGATAAAGGTCGAACCGTCGGTCAGTACCATGATCCAGGTTGTCGACAACGCCGCTGCAGCCAGCGCGCCGACCGAGGATATTCGCCAGATTGCAGCCGCCACAAGCCAAGTCAGGCAGCAGGCAACCCCAACTCGCCAGTCCAGCGCCAGCCAAAGACCCAGAAAAGTCGCGACGCCTTTGCCACCCTTGAAGCCCAGCCAGACTGGGAAGCAGTGCCCCAGAAACGCGGCAAGCGCCGCGATTTGCGCGGCATCCTCACCAGCCAGAACCCGGGCCAGCAGAACAACCACCGCCCCTTTTGCCGCGTCAAACAGCAAAGTCAGCGCGGCGGCGGCCTTGTTGCCGGTTCTCAGAACATTGGTGGCGCCGATATTGCCAGACCCGATATTGCGCAGGTTCCCCAGCCCCATCACCCGAGCAACGATCATGCCAAACGGGATCGAACCCATCAGATACCCAAGTGCGGCCCAAAGAATTAGTTGGGTCGTGGTACTGTCGAAAAAGGGCATTAGGATCTCCGGTAAACTTCTTTTCCAGCGACAAAAGTCGCGGTGACCTTACCCTGCATGCGCTGGCCGTCAAACGGAGTATTTTGCGATTTTGATTTGAGCGTAAAGCGGTCCAGCACAAAGGGTACATCCGGGTCAAACAGGACCAGATCAGCAGGTGCCCCTTCGGACAGTCGGCCACAGTCCAGACCCAGCCGTTTCGCGGGATTCAGTGTCATGGCGCGGAACAGAGTGGGAAGGTCCAGCTGGCCTGCATGATAGAGGCGCAATGCAGCAGGCAGCAGCGTTTCGAGGGCGACCGCACCCGAGGCGGCCTCTTCAAACGGCAGGCGTTTGCTTTCTTCATCCTGCGGCGTGTGCATCGAACTGATCGTGTCGATCAGGCCGGTTCGCACCGCTTCGATCACGGCTTGCCGATCGTCCTCGGATCGCAGCGGCGGCTTTACCTTGAAGAAGGTGCGATAGTCGGCCACGTCCAGCTCATTCAGCGTCAGGTGATGGATCGAGGTTCCGGCGGTGATGTCCAGCCCGTTGCGTTTGGCCCGTTCCAAGGCGGGCAGGGCGCGGGCGGTGGTGATCTGATCAGCGTGATAAGCCGCGCCGGTCATCTCGAGCAAAGCGATATCGCGATCAAGACCCATGCGTTCAGCCATGGGGGAAACAGCAGGCAACCCACGCAGCGCGGCAAACTTGCCACTGGTCGCTGCAGCGCCGGAGCTGAGCCCCGGTTCTTGCGGATGCGCGATGACCAGTGCGCCGCAGGACCGGGCATAGGTCAGTGCGCGGGAAAACACCTTGGTGTCCGCGATGACGTGATCGCAATCGGTAAAGGCAACGGCACCTGCATCCAGCAGGAATCCGATCTCGGTCATTTCGCGCCCTTCGCGCCCCTTGGTCAGGGCGGCCATCGGCAACATGTTGACGGGTGTGTCAGCTTGCGCCCGGCGCGT
This sequence comes from Ruegeria arenilitoris, assembly GCF_013030265.1. Taxonomy (GTDB): domain Bacteria; phylum Pseudomonadota; class Alphaproteobacteria; order Rhodobacterales; family Rhodobacteraceae; genus Ruegeria; species Ruegeria arenilitoris_E. Next base: position 421,349 of record NZ_WPZQ01000003.1, on the reverse strand, counting down.
GATGAACTCCAGCGTTTCCGGGGTGTCGATGGCCGGGTTGGTATCGGGACGGGTGACAATGGTGGTCACACCTCCCGCCGCCGCGGCAAGACCTGCGGATTTATAGCTTTCCTTGTGCCGTTCACCCGGCTCGCAAACTTTGACGCCGATATCGACAATGCCAGGGGCCAGACATTGTCCGTTGCAGTCGATGACCTGCGCTTCGGTCGAAGGGGCACTTCCTTCGCCACGCGCCACGATTTGCCCATCAGTCACGTGCAGCCAGCCAGTGCCGTCTGTTCCGGTTTCAGGGTCGATCAGGCGGGCATTGGTGAAAATAATATTGCTCATGGCAACGCCCTTTCGATGGCGGCTTTGGTGGCAGCGGGGTCGGCCTGGTACTTGATCAGATGCTTGTCACCGCCCTTGGTGACGATCTGGACGAAACTGCCCATCGTGTTGACGGCGGTGATCTGGTTCAGCGGCACTGTGCGGGGCCCGGGGCCGGTCAGAGTTGTTTCGGTCATTTCCCAGGCGGCGGTCATTTCTTCTGAGGCCAGATACCAGGCACGTATACCGATAGCGGCAAGTCCAGCGGGCGCGCCGGTCCAGACATATGGGTTTCCGATAAGCCACAGAACAAGCATCGCACCAGCCATGGCAAAAGCAGCCAGCCACGCGTTTGTGCGAATGTAGGCCTGTTTGTCAGGGGCGAAACGGGTCACAGAATCAGCCACAGAACGCCTCCTATGATCAGAAGGATCAGAAGGGCCAGCGCAGCTGACCCGATGCGACGTGGCCTGTCATCCTGCGCTGCGCCTTGAGGTGCTGAAAATGGTTTCGCGCTTTCTGTCTCAATCGGACCACCTGTCCAGTTGGTGGCCTCTTCGGTGTAAAGGCCGATCAGACGAACCCGGGGATCAGGTTTCAGCGTTGCGCCCTTTCCTGCAAAGGCAGCGCTACGCAGGACAAGAACCCAACCTTCAACGGCATCCAGTGCATTGCGATCCAGTTGATCCTCTGAAACGCCGCACCCTTCGTTCAGGTAGCCAAACAGGCCTAGCTCTTCGAGGTCGGAGACGGGAAAGACATCGATTTGCTTGGGATCAAGACCCTGAACACCAAGCACTTGATCAACGGCGCCCGGTTCACGCAGGAACTTCGCCTCTTCCGGGCGCATGTTCAGCGAAAACAGACGCAGGACACCATGTTCATGTGGGGCGACGACCAGTTTATTCATGCGGCCTCGCTCAGGTTGCGGGCAAGTAACTCCATCGCGGCCATGCGGACAGCCACGCCCATTTCGACCTGTTCCTGAATCACCGAGCGGTTGATGTCATCGGCCAGTGTACCGTCGATTTCGACGCCGCGGTTCATCGGACCGGGGTGCATCACGATCGCATCCGGTTTCGCCAGTGCAAGTTTGGCGGCGTCCAGACCGTAACGGTGATAGTATTCCCGCTCGGATGGAATAAAGCCGCCATCCATGCGTTCTTTCTGAAGGCGCAGCATCATCACGACGTCGACGTCTTTCAAACCTTCGCGCATGTCGTCGTAGATTTCGGCGCCGAATTCCGAGAACTGAGCGGGCACCAGCGTCGGAGGGCCGATCAGGCGAATGCGGTTTTCCATCTTGCCCAGAAGGATCAGGTTCGACCGGGCAACGCGGCTGTGTGCCACGTCCCCGCAGATTGCAATGTTCAGGCGGTGGAGGCGACCCTTGGCACGGCGGATGGTCAGCGCGTCCAACAAGGCCTGGGTCGGGTGCTCGTGCCGACCATCGCCCGCGTTCAGCACGGCGCAGTTCACTTTCTGCGCCAGCAGATCGACCGCGCCGGAATGTGGATGGCGTACCACCAGCAGATCGGGATGCATCGCGTTCAGCGTCATCGCGGTGTCGATCAGGGTCTCACCCTTTTTGATCGAGCTAGCCTGCATCGCCATGTTCATCACATCCGCACCCAGACGTTTGCCGGCAAGTTCAAAGCTGGCCTGTGTCCGGGTCGAGTTTTCAAAGAACATGTTGATCTGGGTCAGCCCTGCCAACACGTCCGAATGCTTAGTCGACTGGCGGTTCAGGTCGACATATTTCTCGGCCAGATCCAGAATGGCAGTGATATCGGATTGCGACAGATGCTCGATGCCAAGAAGGTGACGATGGGCGAAACGCATTGGCGGGCTCCTGTCTGACAATCGGGCCGCTTATAGAAAGCTGCGCGGCCCGAGGCAACCTAAGGTTCCGTTCCTTCGGGCAGTTTCTCGCAACCGCCTTCGGGCAGGCACTGCTCGCCGGGTTTGCACCACTTGCCGTTTCCGCAGTCGATGGCCTTGAGTGGTACACATCCCCGACCGGCAGAACATTTGAACCCCTGACGGCATTGGGAACCGGTTTCTTCACACAAGTACCAGCCGGGGCGACTGCATCCGCCCCCCGGTAAACAAACGGAACCCGGTGCACAGACCAATCCATCGTCGCATTGATTGATCGGCTTTGGGCGGGGGCTGGGATCGAAGTTGGGCGTGATCTTCTCGCATTCTCCGCGCCCGTTGCAACGTGAACCACTTGGACAATCAAGGCTGGAGGCGCATTTGTTCGCCCCAGCTGGCGCACATCGGGTGCCGCCAGCAACGCAACGCTCGAACGGTCCGCAGGATCGTCCACCGCCGCAATAGGTGCCGCCAGCCCGGATGCAGTGCCCGTCAAAGCTGCACCTTTGTCCGACCGAACAGCAGTTGCTGCCACATTGGAACTGACCGGCGCGGCATTGGTTATGCTGGTCGTGAAAAGTCGCTGAGGCAGGTTCGCCGCTAAAGACGGCAAACAGCAATCCAATCAGAAGGAATCGTAAGGCAAACAGCATGAATATCCGCATCGTCGGTGCGACTGAGCGCCATGGCAAGGTCTATTCGCTTTCCCTCGGTCAAAAGGTGGTTAGATTGAGAAGCATGGAATCGGCTTTGGACTATCATACGGCGCGTGCCTTGCTGGAATGGCAGGCTGAACTGGGCGTGACTGATGCGATCGGTGACACCCCGGTTGACAGATATGCGCTGCCGGATACTGCACCCAAAGCGAAAAAGCCTGCCGCGGTTCAGAAAACGCCGGAGAAACCAAAGCAAGTCGATCCGACTGCCGTGGCCGAAAAGGCAGCGCGAGCGGCAGGATCATTGCCCGAACTGCGCGCGACGATGGAAGCGTTTGATCTTTGCGATCTGAAGCGCGGCGCGCGGCAACTGGTGTTTGCAGATGGCACACCTGGGGCTCGCGTGATGATTGTAGGCGAAGCGCCGGGCCGGGACGAAGATCGCGAAGGAAAGCCCTTTGTCGGTCGGGCCGGGCAGTTGCTGGACCGGATGCTGGCGGCCATCGAGCTGAACCGCGCCGAAAGCGTTTATATCACCAATGTTCTGCCATGGCGTCCACCACAGAACCGGGATCCTAAGCCAGAAGAAATTGGCATGATGAAGCCGTTTCTCGAACGCCATATCGCGCTGGCGAAACCCGAAGTGCTGGTGGTGATGGGCAACATCAGTTGTCAGGCGGTGCTGGGCAAACGGGGTATCACGCGGTTGCGCGGCAAGTGGGATCAGGCACTGAACCTGCCCGTCATTCCAATGTTTCACCCCGCCTATTTGTTGCGCCAGCCGCAGATGAAGCGGCAGGCCTGGGCCGATCTGTTGGAGCTCAAGGCACGGCTGGAGAATGGGTGATGAAAGTTCTGGCTTTCTCCGATCTGCACCTGGCCCGGAATCGGGCAGCAGAGCTGGTCGCGGCCAGCTCCGAGGCCGATCTGGTGATCGGCGCAGGTGACTATTGCAACATGCGACACGGTCTGGATGAGGCCATGGTCATGCTCTCGGGCATCGCGGCCCCCATGATTCTGGTGCCGGGCAATGCCGAAAGTGCCGAAGAGCTTGCTGATGCAGTCCCTGATGGTGTTCATGTTTTGCACGGGTCTGGGATGACCTTGGATGGCATACACCTGTTCGGGTTGGGCTATGGTGTACCTGTCACCCCCTTTGGTGACTGGTCCTGCGATCTGTCCGAAGGGGCCGCGGCCGAGTTGCTGATGCGGTGCGACAGTGCCGATATCCTCATCGTACATTCACCGCCCAAAGGATACGGGGACAAGACATCACAAGGTGTGTCCGTCGGTTCATCCGCCATTCGGGATGCTGTTGAGCGGATTCAACCAGCGCTGACGCTATGTGGCCATATCCATGACAGTTGGGGATATCGCGGTTCGATTGGCCAAACTAATATCGCCAATCTTGGTCCGCGCGTGAATTGGTTCGAGGTCGACGCATGATTGAAACAGTAACGTTGCTGGCTTTCATTCCGGCAGCCATCGCCCTGAACCTGACACCCGGGGCGGATATGATGTTCTGTTTCGGGCAGGGGCTGCGATCTGGTGCAAAGCCTGCAATTGCTGCTAGCGCTGGGATATCATTGGGCTCGATGATTCACGTCATTCTGGCTGGTCTGGGATTGGGGGCTGCAGTTGCGGCCTTACCTTGGATGTTTGACGCCATCCGGTGGCTTGGGGTCGCATACCTGCTGTATCTGGCTTGGGGTGCAATTCGTCATGGTGCGATATCTGCAGATGGCTCTGCCAGACCTACCCGATTTGCGTTTCGCGACGGGTTTCTGGTCAACCTCACCAATCCCAAGGTCATCCTGTTCGTTCTCGCATTTATCCCGCAATTCGTGAATCCGGCGGCCGGGTCTGTTCTGCTGCAGTTTTTGATCTTCGGATTGATCATCTCAATCGGCGGCTTTGTCATAAACGGCCTGGTCGGGGTTTTCGCAGGTGGCGCAGGAAAGGTCCTGATCAACAATCCACGAGCGTCCCGTATTCTGGGCTGGGTCAGTGGTGGTATTTTCACCGCATTGGCTATCCGGCTCGCCATCATGGAAAGGGCCTGACACAGTATGACTCGCATCGATGAAACCATGGACTTCATCCCGGTCCGGATTGCTGTTCTGACAGTTTCGGATAGCCGCTCGCTTGAGGAAGACCGCTCGGGCCAAACACTGGTTGATCGTATTGAGCGCGCTGGTCATACAGTCGCCGATCGCATAATCCTGCGGGATGAGCGTGGGGAGATTGCAGATCAGTTGCGCGCCTGGGTGGCCGATCCAGATATCGACGTGGTGCTATCAACCGGGGGCACCGGGCTGACAGGGCGCGATGTGACGGTTGAGGCCCATCGCGATGTCTACGAAAAGGAAATCGAGGCGTTCGGTACGGTTTTTACAATCATTTCAATGGAAAAGATTGGCACATCGGCTGTTCAGTCGCGTGCGACGGGTGGCGTTGCGGGGGGAACTTACCTGTTCGCCCTGCCTGGCAGCCCGGGGGCATGCAAAGACGCTTGGGACGGAATTCTGGAAAAACAGTTCGATTATCGGCACCGCCCCTGCAATTTCGTGGAAATAATGCCCAGATTGGACGAACATCTGCGACGGAAGTAGACTGGTCGTACGTTTAACGTCTCATAACCGCTTTGTGGCTTGGCATTTTTCTACGTCCGGCTACCTTTTGCGGATGGCAGCCCGATGCAACCGGAGTGAGTGATCGATGCGATTTTTGCGGCAGAGCCTTGTTGGCGTTTTTCTGGCGTCTCTGACGCTGGCACTGCTGTTTGTTGCCGTTCAGTTGATCACAGGCGCGGTGCAGGAAGTTCTGACACGGGACAATCAGCCGCCGCAGGCTCGCGAACGGATATTTGCCGTGACCGTGCAGACCGCTGAACTGGATACCGTGACCCCGCAGCTGGAGGCATTTGGACAGGTACAAAGCCGCCGCCGACTGGAATTGCGGGCTGCGCTGGGCGGGCGGGTGATGTCACTGGCCGAAGATTTCGAGGATGGCGGGACCGTAACCGCTGGTGAACTACTGGTAGAGCTTGATCCTGCTGACGCCCAGTCGGCGCTGGATCGGGCCAAATCCGATTTGCTGGATGCACAGTTTGAAGAGCGGGACGCGGAACGCTCATTGTTGCTGGCGCAGGACGAACTGAAAGCTGCCGAAGCACAGGCAGAGTTACGCGAACGTGCGCTGCAGCGGCAGCGCGATCTGGAATCCCGGGGGGTTGGTGCAACTGCCAGCGTGGAAGAGGCAGAACTGGCTGCGACTTCCGCCCAGCAGGCGGTGCTTGCGCGCAGGATTGCGCTGGCACAAGCTGAATCCCGGGTGGATCAGGCGACAACCCTTTTGGCCCGGGCTCGTATCGCGCTTGAGGCTGCCGAACGTGATTTGGACGATATGACCATTCGTGCACGGTTCGACGGGACCCTTACCGGTGTCACGCTGGTTGAAGGTCGGTTGGTCGCGGCGAATGAGAAGCTGGCGGAACTTGTCGACCCGAACGCGCTTGAAGTCGCCTTTCGTGTCTCAACAGCACAATATGTTCGCCTGCTGGATCCCGAGGGCGATCTGATCGATGCTCCGGTCACCGTATCGCTTGAGGTTACCGGCACGGATCTGTCGGCCAGTGGTCGCATCAGCCGTGACAGTGGCTCGGCTGGCGAAGGTCAGACAGGACGGTTGATCTATGCACGCCTTGATGATGCGCCCGGGTTCAAACCCGGTGATTTCGTCACGGTTTCGGTCGAAGAACAGCCGCTTGAGCGTGTTGTTCGACTGCCGTCTTCGGTTCTGGATGCAAATGGATCGGTTCTGGTGCTGGGCGTGGATGACCGGCTGGAAACCCTGCCCGTGCAACTGGTTCGCCGTCAGGGGGACGAGGTCTTGCTACGCGGTACGGGTCTCGAAGGCCGCGAGGTTGTAGTCGGGCGGACACCCCTGTTGGGAACGGGGGTCCGGGTGCGCCCCCTGCGGGTCGAGGCAAGCGTCGAAGCCGAACCGGATATGGTTGAACTGACCGATGAACAACGCGCCCGTTTTGTCGCGCAGGTCGAGGCAAGTGACCGGATGCCGAAAGATGTGAAAGCCCAGGTACTGGGGCAGCTGAACGAGGCGAAGATTCCTGCCTCGCTTCTGCGTCGCCTTGAAAACCGGGCCGGGGGCTGACGGGTATGGTCCGCGAGATTCCCGGAGCGGCAGGTGGCATTCTAAGCTACTTTACGCGTCACAGGACCGTTGCGAACCTGCTGTTACTGGTGATGCTGGTACTGGGGGCTGCGGCAATCCCCAATATGCGGGCGCAGTTCTTTCCTGATGTCATTCTGGAACGCGTTGACGTTAACGTCGTCTGGGATGGTGCAGGACCGGAAGACGTCGACAACGGAATTGTTCAAATCCTCGAGCCTGCGCTGCTGGCCGTTGAAGGCGTGGCAAGCACCGAAGCCACCTCTCGCGAAGGGTCGGCTCGGATTCGGTTAGAGTTTGAGCCCAACTGGGACATGTCGCGCGCTGTGGAAGAAGTGCGCACAGCCGTTGATAGCGTGACCAATCTGCCCGAGGATTCCGAGGAACCTTCAATCCGGCGTGGTGCGTGGCGGGACCGGGTTACCGATGTGGTTATTACTGGCCCGATAGAAGCTGAACAACTGGCAAAGTTCACCGATGAACTGATCAATCGGCTGTTCGCAGCAGGGGTCACGCGCACCACGATCCGCGGTGTCGCTGCGCCTCGCATCGTGGTCGAGGTGCCTACAGCCCAATTGATCGCCAACGATATCACGATGTCCGAGATCGCCTCGGCGGTCGCGGCCGAAGTCACGACGAATCCGGCAGGTGATGTCACAGGTGCAAATGCCCGCATTCGTACCGGCGTTGAAAAGCGCACGCCTGAAGAAATCGAAGCGATTGCGCTGCGGACCTTCGAGGATGGCTCCAAGCTTGTGGTCGGCGACGTGGCCGAGATCCGTGTCGAAGGCGTAACTCGTAATCGCAGCTATTACGTCGGGGACAACCCGGCCATGTCCATTCGCGTGGACCGCTCCAATCTTGGGGATGCGATTGGCATTCAGCATACGGTCGAAGACGTGGTGGCCGAAATGCAGGCCAGCCTGCCCGAAGGTATCACGGCCGAACTGATCCGCACGCGGGCGCAGGCCATCACTGATCGTCTGGATATTCTGGTCGACAACGGGCTGGTGGGGCTTGGCCTCGTGGTCTGTCTGCTGTTCCTGTTTCTCAATGCGCGCATCGCGTTCTGGGTGGCTGCGGGTATTCCCGTTGCGATGTCGGCAGCCATCGCATTCATGTATATCGGCGGGTTGTCGATCAATATGGTCTCGCTCTTTGGTCTGATCATCACGCTGGGTATCGTGGTTGATGATGCCATCGTGGTGGGAGAACACGCTGATTTCCGTGCCCGCCGATTGGGTGAGGCCCCGATAGTCGCAGCCGAACGTGCCGCTCGCCGCATGGCGATGCCGGTCTTTGCGGCAACCGTGACCACAGTAATCGCCTTTTTTGGCCTGACTCTGGTGGGAGGGCGGTTTGGAGAGTTGATCCGGGACATACCCTTCACGGTGATCGCGGTTCTTATTGCCTCGCTGATCGAGTGTTTCCTGATTCTACCCAACCACATGGCACACGCCATCGCGCATTCGGCCAAGGAACATTGGTATGACTGGCCAAACCGGATCGTGAACAGGGGCTTCCGCTGGGTGCGGGATCACCTGTTCCGTCCCTTGGTAGCCTGGGTGGTCTGGGCGCGATATGTGGTTGTCGCACTGATGATCGCGATACTCGCCAGTCAGATTGCGCTGTTCATCCGAGGCGATGTGAACTGGCGCTTCTTCAATGCACCCGAACGCGGTTCGGTGACCGGCAACTTCATCATGGCGGAAGGTGCGACACGTGCTGATACGCTGGAAATGATGCGGATGCTGCAGCAAGCCACCGACGAGCTTGGGCAGATTTACGAAGAGCGTCACGGACGAAATCCGATTGACTATGTTCTCGCCGAGGTTGGCGGCAGCGCCGGATTTGGCTTGTCTGCTGCCGAAGGCAAAGACGAAGACCTGTTGGGCGGCATTTCAATTGAATTGATCGATGCCGATCTGAGGCCCTATTCCAGCTTTGAGTTTGTAGGTGAGCTGCAGGATTTTGTTCCGCGCCATCCCAAGGTTGAATTGCTCAGCTTCCGAGGCTGGCGATCGGGGCCCGGTGGCGATGCCATTGACGTTCAGTTCTACGGCGCTGATGTGAACACGCTTAAATCAGCCTCTGAGGATTTGCAGACCGAGCTCTCCAAATACCCTGAGGTGTCGGCGCTTGAGGACAACCTTGCCTATGACAAAGAAGAGTACATCCTTGATCTGACGGCTCAGGGCGAGGCGCTGGGCTTCCGGATTGAAACGCTGGGTCGCGTCCTGCGTGACCGCCTGAACGGGATCGAGGCAGCAACATTCCCGGATGGTCCGCGCAGTGCCGAAATCCGGGTGGAACTGCCCGAGGGTGAGCTGACCGCTGATTTTCTTGAACGAACCCTGATGCGTACCCCGGATGGCGTCTATGTACCTTTGGCCGACATCGTTTCAGTTGAACGCAAATCCGGTTTCTCGACCGTGCGGCGTGAAAATGGTCTGAGAGTGATATCGGTGAATGGCGACATTTCCGAGGATGACCCGGCTCAGGCTGCTGAAATTGGCCGTGCCATGCGCGAAGAAATCCTTCCCAACATTGCTGCTGAGCGTCAAGTTGAATGGCGTATGGCCGGTCTGAGTGAGCAGGAGGATGAATTCCTGTCCGAGGCACGCTCGGGGCTGATCCTTTGCCTGACTGGCATCTACCTTGTTCTGGCCTGGGTTTTTGCCAGCTGGACACGGCCGTTGGTGGTTATGGCGATCATTCCGTTTGGTTTGGTCGGTGCAATCTGGGGACACTATGTCTGGGATGTACCGCTGAGCATGTTCACGGTCGTGGGCTTGCTTGGGATGACCGGCATCATCATCAACGATTCTATCGTTCTGGTGACCACAATAGACGGCTATCAAAAGGACCGTGGCCTTGTGCCTTCGATTGTTGAGGGCACCGCCGACCGATTGCGACCCGTAATGCTGACAACTCTGACCACAGTTCTGGGCCTCACGCCATTGCTGTATGAGGGATCTCAGCAGGCTCAGTTCCTGAAGCCAACGGTCATCACGCTGGTTTACGGGCTGGGTTTCGGAATGTTGCTGGTGCTGCTTTTGGTGCCAGCGCTGCTGGCGATCCTACAGGATATGTCCCGACCAATGACCGCGATGCGACGTGCTGTTCGGGCGCCGGACCATGTTGTGCGCGGTGCAGTTGCGATGACCGGTGCGATTTTGCTGGCTTGGTTTGGCGTATCGATGATCTGGCCTGCCGTTACTGGCGCGCCCCTCAACATGCTTTCAGGCTTCTATCCCGCCGAAGATGGGGTTGCCGTCCTGCGCATGGGGTTGGGCGTTTTCCTGACTGGCGCTGTTCTGATCCTGACCATCAGCGCAATCGCATGCGGGTTGCTTTATGCGCGGCTGTCGGGGCGGGCAAAGGCCTGATCCGCCTTCAATGCTTGCTCGAGCAGATCGGGAACGCGATCGCTCATTGGCAGTTTGCCCTGACGGATCTGATCAATTGGAAACCAACTTGCGGCTTTTGCATCGTCACCCGCCTCGGGTTCGCCCGAGATATATTGGCAGGCGACCCCGACAAGCAGGTAGTGTACGCTGACCTGCCCCTCATTATCCCGTTTCAAAAGGTCGAGGTTGTCGAGATAATGCAGGGGTTCTGCTGTGATCCCCGTTTCCTCAAGTAGTTCACGCTCGGCGGCTTGCAGAACGGTTTCGCCCCATTCCACGTGCCCGCCGGGAAATCCCCACAATCCAGCGTCAGGTTGCTTACTGCGCTGGACTAGCAACACCTGTTCCTGATGCAGGACAACGGCAAGGGCGCCGATCTTTGGCGATGGTGTCATTCTATCAGCCCGCGCTGCATCCCTGGATATCGACCGAGTGTTTCGCACCCAGCACAGTAATCCGAACTTCGGAACGGTCCAATGCGAACGGACCGCCCGACGCGCTGATGACCTCGGATCTTGCAACCAGAGTATTTCCGTTCCGTGATGTTTCGGGCGGTGACGCCCAAAGCGTTGGATTGCCCGGTTCAATGACAGCGATTTCCTCACCGCCGCTTGAGGGCATGGTGATATGCGCTTCGATCTGCATACCGTCTGCTGTTGGCGTGAGATGGCACGCGGCTTTGGCGACACCTGCTTCGCGGGCCGAATATGGGCGTTGCGCCAGTGCAGCGGCAATCGCTGGATTACGCCCGGCATTCGCATCTACGGTGTGGTCGAAATCCAGACGCCCGGGAACGCAGACATCTTTGCAGACGCCCAGATCCATCTCGCCGCGCAGTCGCACGGGTTTCTTTGCATTCCTCGGCGTGATCTCAATCGGCAGAACCAGCTGGTCTTCGTAGCCGATTGAACGCAACCCATTCTGGTCAAAGACATGAGGTGCGGGCCAGGTGATCGAGATATCCTCGATATTGGCCGATCCGCTCCAGTCAAACTGAGGTGGAATCCCCGCATCGCCGGGTGCGCGCCAATAGGTTTTCCAGCCATCTTTCAAATCCAGCCGAAGCGCGCCCAGATAGGTGCCCTTGGCAGTCTTCCCACCATCCAGAATCTCGAGCTGAACAAGGTTGTCGACCCCCTGCGCGATGGCGGGGGCGGCAAAACAGAGACTTGCTGACAAAGCAGCCGCGATGGGTTTGCGAAATGACTTCATGCTACATACATGCGTGTTACGGCCCGGATTGCCAAGTCACGTTCCGGTCACCACGATGAAATCGGGGGAATTCGCCGTTGGTCCCTTGCCAATGCCCATTGCACGGGGCCATTGTTGAACCAGTCAGTGCCAAGAGATTTCTACCTATGGAACTTACCGGAAAACTGTTGATTGCGATGCCCGGCATGGGCGATCCGCGCTTTGATCATTCGGTGGTCTATATGTGTAGTCATGGCGATGACGGGGCGATGGGTCTGATCATCAACAAACCCTCTGATCTGCGGGTCAAAACCCTGTTGGGGCAGCTCAATATTCCATGTCAGATCCCGGTAGTTGGTGAGCGTCTGGTTCATTTTGGCGGGCCGGTCGAAATGTCCCGCGGTTTTGTACTGCACAGCTCGGATTATGAAGCCAACCTGCATTCGATGCAGATTACGGATGACTTCAGCATGACGGCCACACTGGATGTTCTGGAAGATGTGGCCGCAGGGCGTGGCCCGCTGAATTCGATGCTCATGCTTGGCTATTCCGGCTGGGGGCCGGATCAGCTTGAAGATGAGATTGCAATGAATGGCTGGCTCACGACTGAAGCCACACCAAAGCTGGTCTTTGATGTCCCCGACGATGAAAAATGGGCGGCGGCGCTTGCCTCGCTTGGTGTCGATCCTCTGACCCTGTCAGCCAGCGCCGGTCGCGCCTGATCAGCTGTCGCGCGGGGCCGCTGCACGCCGCAGACGGTCATTGATTGCTGCACCCAGCCCATTATCGGGGATCGGGGTGACAGCTATCGGGCGCCCTGAGCCGTCGAGCTTATGTAATGCTGCAAACAGATTGGCTGCCGCTTCAATCAGATTTCCTTCAGCAGACAGGTTTTCGTCGCACTCTACTGTCCCGAAACCTAACAAAACCTCGTCCCCCTGACGCGATTGCGCATTCAGGCGTACGGATGCATCCGGCGCATAGTGGGATTGCAGCTGCCCGGGTGCCGTCAGCAAATCTCCGGACTTGTGGTGGTGTAACTCGGTACCAAGAACGGCTTCGATGTCTTCCAATGCCACACCTCCGGGCCGTAGCAGAGCCGGCTCGCCCGCAAGGCCGACGATGGTGGACTCAAGACCGACACCACAAGGACCGTCATCCAGAATGGCCGCAATACGCCCATCCAGACCTTCGCGAACATGCTCCGCGGTGGTGGGGCTAATCCGGCCGGATGGGTTGGCCGAGGGTGCCGCGACCGGACCGTCAACCGCCTCGAGAAGCGCGCGTGCCGTCGGATGTGCGGGAACGCGGACAGCCAAAGTGTCCAGACCCGCCGTTACCAGCGAAGACACTCCATGACCATCACGCAAGGGCAGAACCAGTGAAAGGGGGCCGGGCCAGAAAGCATCCGCCAGTTTTTCCGCCTGATCGGACCACTGCACGAAACGCTTGGCAGCTTCGGCCGAGGCGACATGCGCGATCAGCGGATTGAAGCTTGGCCGTCCTTTAGCTGCGTAGATAGAGGCGACCGCCTCACCGTTTCGGGCGTCACCACCTAGGCCGTAGACGGTTTCGGTCGGGAAGGCGACCAGCAAGCCCTGACGCAGCAGGTCAGCAGCCTGAGCGATACCGGATGGATCGGCGGATAAGTATTCAGTGCCGTTAGGGATCATGTATGGTGACGCCGCGTTTTGGTTGCTTGCAACATAGGGAAGCGTAGGTAATCGTCCCAGCCCAGATGATTAACGGCGTGGCTTGTGGAATCCAAGCCCATGTGTACAAGGCGCCAGATAAACTCCGAGGGAAGCCATGCCATATCGCGCTCCAATCTCCGATTACGAGTTCCTGCTCAGCAATGTTGTGGGGTTTGACCAGGTCGCCGCCACCGACAAGTTTTCCGAGGCCAGCGCGGACGTGGTCAGCGCGATCCTGTCCGAGGCGGGCAAGATGTGCGAAGAGGTCTTGGCTCCGCTTCAGCGTCCCGGCGATCTGGAACCAGCCCGGCTGGAAAACGGTGTTTTGCGTACGTCAACTGGTTATGCCGATGGCTGGAAAGCGATCGCCGAAGGCGGATGGATCGGGATGAGTGGCGATCCCGAATATGGCGGCATGGGGCTGCCGATGACCGTGACCACCGCCGTAAACGAAATGATGAGTGCGGCTTGCCTGTCGCTGCAGCTGGCTCCGTTAATGAGCCAGGGACAGATCGAGGCGCTGGAACATCACGCGAGCGATGAGCTGAAAGAGCTGTATCTGCCCAAGCTGATGTCAGGTGAATGGTCGGGAACGATGAACCTGACTGAACCGCAGGCCGGATCGGATGTCGGGGCGTTGTCCTCAAAGGCTGTGCCTAATGGTGACGGTACCTACGCTGTGACCGGGCAGAAGATCTACATCTCGTGGGGTGACAACGACTTTTGCGAAAACATCTGTCATCTGGTGCTGGCACGCCTGCCCGATGGCGTTTCGGGCACCAAGGGCATTTCGCTGTTCCTGGTGCCTAAGTACATTCCGGATGAAAACGGCAAGCCCGGCGTCGCGAACGATCTCAAGGTCGTCTCGCTCGAGCACAAGATGGGTTTGCACGGCTCTCCGACCTGCGTGATGCAGTATGACGGAGCGACTGGTTGGCTGGTCGGCAAGGAACATGGCGGTATGGCGGCCATGTTTACCATGATGAACAATGCGCGTCTGGGTGTTGGCGGGCAAGGCGTCGGCTCCGCCGAAGGAGCCTACCAGCATGCACTGGCCTATGCGTTGGAGCGGAAACAGGGCAAGACACCTTCCGGCACAATCATCGATCATGCGGATGTGCGTCGTATGCTGACCGAAATGCGCGCTGATGTCTTTGCAGCGCGAGCGATCATGCTGGCCAACGCCCAAGCCATCGATATGGCGCAGGCGACCGGTGATGCAGAATGGGCGGCTCGTGCCGCGCTGCTGACGCCGATCGGCAAGGCCTTTGGTACCCAGACCGGGATGCGGGTCGCCGAAACAGGTGTGCAGGTGCACGGTGGCATGGGCTTCATCGAAGAAACCGGGGCCGCGCAGTACTACCGCGATGTCCGCGTGACAGCGATCTACGAAGGTACCAATGGCATTCAGGCAATGGACCTTGTTGCCCGCAAGATGATGGATGGTGGTGAGGCAGCCTCGCGCCTTCTGGACGAGATCGAGGATCAGGCTGAAAAAGCCCGGGCGACCGTGCCCGAACTGGCTGGTCCGGTCTGGGAAGCAACCGAATCCCTGCGCGAAGCCACCGAATGGCTAGTGTCGCAGGATGACCTCAATAACCGCTTCGCCGGGGCGGTTGCCTATCTCAACGCTTTCGCGCGGGTGCTGGGCGGGCACTACCACCTGTCTGCAGCGCTGGCTGATCCGGACGGTCCGCGGGCGAAACTGGCTCGCTACTACATCAACGCTCTGCTTCCTGAACATGCAGGCCTTCTGGCACAGGCGCAGAACGGTGCCGAAGACCTCTTTGCGCTCAGCGCCGATGAGTTGGCCGCGTGATGGACGGCGTGCAGCCTCCGGCGATCCGATACCCCTGGTCCGAACCACCGGCACCGGGTGAGGCCATTGAAGTCGCCGATGGTGTTCTGTGGATGCGTCTTCCGTTGCCGATGGCGCTGGATCACGTAAACGTCTATGCGCTGGATGACGGTGACAGCTGGACTGTCATCGACACCGGCATGTCATCGAAAAAGACGCGTGGCATCTGGGAGCAACTGATGTCCGGCCCCTTGTCTGGGAAACCGGTCAAACGCATCGTGGTGACACATCACCACCCCGATCATGTCGGGAATGCGGGTTGGTTTCAGTCAGAACACGGTGCCGAACTGATCACCAGCCGTACAGCCTGGCTGTTCGCCCGGATGCTGACGCTGGACGTTCAGGAGAACTGGCCTCAGGAAACGCTAGATTTCTATCGCAGCGCAGGTATGGCTGCGGACGTTCTTGAAAAGCGTATGGCCGAGCGGCCGTTCAATTTCTCGGACACTGTTTATCCGATGCCGCTGGGCTTTACCCGGATCAAGCAGGGCGACGTGATCCATATGGGCGGGCGCGACTGGGATGTGCATATGGGCAATGGCCATGCCCCCGAACATGCCACGTTCTGGAGTCGGGACGACAATCTGGTGCTGACTGGTGATCAGATCATCAGTTCGATCAGCCCCAACCTGGGCGTCTATGCGACGGAACCCATGGCCGATCCGGTCTCGGACTGGCTTGAGGCTTGTGAGCGTCTGCAATCGCTGGCGCATCCGGATCAACTGGTGTTGGGCGGTCACAAGCTGCCGTTTACCGGATTGCCTGTACGGATGCGGCAACTGATCGAAAACCACCATGGCGCGCTGGCGCGTTTGATTGACGAACTGGATACGCCAAAGGCCGCCGCCGATTGCTTTGCTCCCTTGTTCAAGCGACCAATTCGCGAAGGTGAATATGGCCTCGCACTGGTCGAAGCGGTTGCACACCTGAACCATCTCTACCACATTGGGTCTGTGAGCCGGTCGCGTCGCGTGGACGGGGCATGGGAATACCAGCGCAAAGGGTAGATGCGTATGCAGGACAAGATCGAAACATCGGCCGAGGCTGCCGAGGCAGCAGCGTTGCCACGCTGCTATGAAGTGCATGCCAACCCGAATGCTGAATCCGGCACCAAAGCTCTGCCCGAGCCCCTGCAAAAGCCCGTTGCAACCAAAAGCCCCGCCCAATGGGCATATGAGCGACTGATCCTGTACATTCAGAACTTTGAAAAGACGCTGGATGGCGATCATGAAGTTGCCATGGGCTTTACCGGAGGCGACGCGGGCGTGATGCGGATCGAAGGGATGGGGTATTTCGATCCCGATATCATCACCTTCTATGGTTCAGATGGCGCCGGCGCACGTACGCAACTGGTGCAACATGTCAGCCAGCTGAACGTGATGCTGCGTGCCTTGCCCAAGTCCGTTGAGGATAAGCCTGCCAACCGTATCGGTTTCCGACTGGCGGCAGATCTGGAAGAAACCTGACAACCTGACTTGCAATTCACGCTTTCGCAGCCTTGAATGAGTGCGATACTCAGGAGGGCGCCGCGTGACATATTTCTCAGCTGTTACAAATGCCTATGCCGGTGCCTGGGCCCGGCGGCGGGTCTTTGTGCCGATCTATATTGCCGTGCGGTTGCTCTTGGTGGCCCTGATCGCGCCGGGTGTTGCCATCGCTGTAAATCTGGCCGTTTCGCTGTCCAATCAAACAGCGCTGACGGATCAGGACATCGCAATGTTCATCCTTTCCCCAGCAGGATTTATCGCTGCGATCGTGGTTTTGAGCCTGTTTCTGCTGGCAGAAGTCTTCGTGTTTTCTGTCATGGCAGGCTCACTGCGCATGGGTGAGCGTGATCCATGGCGCGCAGGCAGTGCCGCCATCCGTCTGATCCTGTCACGTCTACCTGCGCTGTTTGGCTTTGCAGTGCGCTTCATATTACGGGTTCTGTTGCTGGCCCTGCCATTCGTGGCGGTCGCCGGAATAATCGCGTGGTGGACGCTGACCGAGTATGACATCAACTATTATCTGACCTTTCACCCGCCTGCCTTTAAGGTTGCCGTTGTTCTGATCGGGATTGTCGTGCTGGCACTGGCATGGGTCCTGATCCGCAAGCTCTCGGCCTGGGCTTTGTCCTTGCATCTGGTTCTTTTTGAAGATTGTGCACCCTCTGCCGCGTTTGATCAGAGCGCTGAACGGATGGAAGGCAAGCGTGGCCGCCTGAAGGTTGAGCTTGTGTTGTGGCTGGCTCTGCGTTTCGTCATCGCGGCACTGATTGCAGCTGTTGCAGGCATATTATTCGCGTTGGTGCCTTTGCAGGATGGGGTAAATCTGAGATTTGCTTTGACCCTGAGTTTGCTGGTGGCTGGACTGTGGTCTCTGGCCGGGCTGGTTTTGGCAGCGACTGCACTGGGTGCGTTGGCGGTGCTGTTGGACGGGTTCTTTGAAACCAAAACCGGTGAAATCCCGCATCCCGAACCCGCAAACATACGCACACCCATGTTTTTGACGGTTGGCGCTGCAATAGCGGCGTTGCTGTTTGGATTGTGGATGGGGCAGGGCCTGCTCGAGCGGGTTCAGGCCCCTGATCATGCCGAGGTTATCGGTCATCGCGGTGCTGCTGCGCTGCGCCCGGAAAACACCATGGCCTCGGTCCTGAAGGCGATTGAGGATGGCGCGGATTGGGTCGAGATTGACGTTCAGGAGACCGCAGACGACGTGGTTATCGTCGCCCATGACAGTGACTTCATGAAGCTTGCTGGCGTGAATCTGAAGGTCTGGGACGCCACGATGGAGGATGTGGCTGAAATTGATATCGGCAGTTGGTTTGGTCCGGAGTATGCCACAGAACGCACCCCGACTCTGCGGCATGTTCTGAGTGCGGCGAAGGGAAAGTCCAAGGTCATCATAGAGCTGAAGTACTATGGCCATGATGTCGATCTGGAAAACCGTGTGATTCAGATCGTTGAAGAACTGGGAATGCAGGATGACATTGCGACAATGTCGCTGAAATACCCAGCTGTCCAAAAGATGAAATCTCTGCGCCCCGATTGGCGTTCCGGTGTTTTGGCCGCGACAGCCATTGGAGACCTGTCCGGCCTGGAAGGGGATTTTGTCGCCGTCAACGCTGCGATGGTCACTCCGGGCCTTATCCGGTCGGTTCATGATGCAGGCAAGGATATCTACGTCTGGACCGTGAATGACCCGTTGCAGATGTCTGCAATGGCTTCGATGGGTGTGGATGGCCTGATCACCGATCGGCCTGCGATGGCCAACGAAGTGCTGAGGGTTCGCGCTGAAATGGGGCCGGGTGAGCGGTTGCTGCTGTGGCTTGCAACAACCTTTGGTCTTTCGGTGGATACTGAGGCAATGCGCGATGAAAGCCCCTGAACTGTCGTTAGTTCTGGCTTGTCTGGCAGTTCCCGTTCAGGCGCAAGAATTGATGCGCGGTGTAGAAATGCCGGGCCACCGCGCATTGATTGAACAACGCGGTACTGCTGAACTGACAGAGTTTGAAACCGACGGATGCTCGGGCGGTATGTCGGCAAGCTGGCGGCTGGTGGCGGACACCTTTCCGGAATTCGCAAGGCTTTACGAAGAGCGCCCCCCTTGGGAAGACTGTTGCGTCATTCACGATCGAGCCTATCACAACGCTGGCGGTGCATTACGTGCAGAAGATAGCTTTGACGCCAGACTATCCGCAGATCAGACACTGCGGTCCTGTGTCAAAGAGCACGGGAATGCCCATGCCGAAGAATACGCGATCCGTTACGACATGACACCAGATCAGGTCCGATCGGCACATTCCATTACTGCAGAAGGCATGTACATGGCGGTCCGTTTTGGCGGGGGTCCCTGCACCGGCCTGCCATGGCGCTGGGGGTTTGGTTACCCAAACTGCTCAGTCTTTGCTCTGCCCACCCCTGCGCGGGAATGACGTGGTGACAGGCCCTGAGTTTTCCATTATTCAACCGATAAACACGCGAATTGGGATTCTAGAGACATGGCTGAATACAAGCACGGCGAGATGGACATCACCGTTCAAACCAAAACCTTTGACGGTTTCATCAAATTCACCACATGGTGCGTTGTGGCGATCGTCCTTCTGTGCCTGTTCCTGGCAGTGTTCGCTGCGTAAATCTGGGCGAGTGCATCCGTGATCAGGATTTTGATTGCCTGCCTTCTGGCAGTGACCGTGGCTGGCTGCGCAGTATCCAAGCGTCCGCAAGCCGATCAGGCTGAGATTGTTGCGCGATCCTATCAGGATCCGGGTCCCTCCACACTCACGCTCTATACCATGATCAACACCCGTACAGGGTCTGGCGCGCACACATCCTTGATGATCGGCGCCAGCGAGCGGGTAATTTTTGATCCGGCGGGTTCTTTCCGGGCAGATATTGTGCCAGTCAAGGATGACGTCCTGTATGGAATAACCCCAGCTGTTGAACGGGCCTATCGCAGCTCGCATGCACGCGAGACGCACTATGCCCTCGTTCAGACGATCGAGGTCAGCCCACAGCAGGCCGAGGTTGCCTATCAGCTTGCCAAGCAATCCGGACCGGTGGCGGGGGCCTATTGCGCCAATTCCACCTCTCGGATTCTACAGCAGGTTCCCGGGTTCGAGCAGATCGATGTGACCTTTTTCCCGGTCAAATTGGCAGAGCAATTCGGGCAAATCCCGGGCGTCGTGACCACGGAATACCGGGAATATGACGATGCGGACCTTCAGAAAGGTCTTGCAGCAAACAATGCGCGCCTCAATCAGCAGGCAGCGGGTTTATCCCAGTAAATACAGCAGACCATAAAGTGTGGCGGCCCCGGTAAAGATGGCCGCCAGCACATTCTTGGTGACAAGACCAACGGTCAGGGCAACTGCCGCTGCAGCCATGCGTGGTGCATCAGGCTGCCCCGCAGTTGCGGATGGCCAGACAACCAGTGGCGCAATCAATGCAGGCAGGATCGCAACCGCCGTGTAGCGCAGATGGCGCAGCAGCCATGGTGGCATCGGGCGATCCCCGACAAATCCGATGAAGACAAAGCGCAGGGTATAGCTGCCGACAGCCAGCCCTACGATGATGGTCCACATGGTTACTGGATCGACCTGGTTCATGCGTTGGCCTTTCTGCGTTCCATCATCAGTTCAGCCTGCGCACCAGCCATCATTCCGGCACACCCCGCGATCAGCAGACCAAGATTGTAAGGGATGGCCACCGTCAGCAGCGAAACGACTATTGCGACCATCGCGGCGACAACATGGGGCAGCGTTCGCATCATTGGGCCAATCATCGCCAGAAACGTAATTGGCAGCGCAAAATCCAGCGCCCAGCTTTCGGGAATACGCGTGCCAAGCACGGCACCCATGTAAGTGGCCAGAATCCAGAGCGGCGTGATCGGTGCCACAGAACCAAAGAAGTAGGCCATGCGCTGCGGGATAGTCAGATCGGGTTCTTTCTCGAACTGCACGATCGAGCAGGCATAGGATTGATCGACCGTCAGATAGGCTGCGATAGCGCGCTGCCACATCGGAGCGGCCCCCAGATAGGGGGTCAGCGAGGCTGAATACATCGCCATCCGCAGATTGACCGCCAAAGCCGAAACCAGGATGATCGCTGTTGGTGTGTTTTCCTGAAGCAATTGCAGCGCTGCAAACTGCGCGGCCCCGGCAAACACCGTCGCGGTAAAGGCCATCGTCTGCACGATATTCAGCCCTGCTTCGGTCGCGAAGACGCCAAACAGGGTGCCAAATGGGATCGCTACGAAAATGAACGGGGTTCCATCGCGAAAACCCTTCCAGAAGTATGACTTGGATGTGGTGAATGCCATGGCTAAATCCTATGGTGTTGGACAAAGCAGTAGCTGGCTTGTGAAAGGGTTGCAATTGGCCGTCGAAACAGATCTGTCGGAATACATCATCGCGCCAGACCCAAGTGCCGCGCGCCTGACACGCGCAGTTGAGGGCGTGGATCAGAATGGTGATGTCAGCAACATTTCCGTGGTCGAGGAGCGCCCGCTGACGATATTCCTGAATTCACAGGAAATCGTGACGGCAATGACGATCGGAGACTATCCGGAGTATCTGGCGCTGGGCTTTCTGCGCAATCAGGGCATGTTGCTGCCCGATGATCAGATCACGCGGGTTGATTATGACGACGATCTGGAAACTGTCGTTGTGCGTACCGCGCGTGAAACCTCTTACGAAGACAAGCTGAAGAAAAAGACCCGCACCAGCGGATGCGCCGTGGGCACGGTATTCGGAGACATGATGGAAGGGCTCGAGGATGTGCGCCTGCCACAGGTCCAGGTCCGGACGTCATGGCTTTATGATCTGGCGGCCAAGATCAATCGCACCCCTTCTCTTTATCTCGAAGCGGGGGCGATCCATGGCACTGTCCTGTGTCGCGAGGATCGTCCACTGGTCTATATGGAAGATGTCGGACGCCACAATGCCGTGGACAAGATTGCAGGCTGGATGCTGTCCGAAGGGGCGGCAGCCGAAGACAAGATACTCTATACGACGGGACGGCTGACCTCGGAGATGGTAATCAAGACGGCGATGATGGGCATCCCCGTTCTGGCCTCACGATCAGGCTTCACCGCATGGGGCGTCGAAATCGCGCGCGAAGTTGGCCTGACCCTGATCGGCCGCATGCGTGGTCAGCGGTTTGTCTGCCTGTCTGGCGAAGACCGACTGGTCCGAGACGTCGACCCCGCAACCGTGGCGGTAGAAGACAAGAAGCATCGCCGGAAGAGCGCTGCAGACTTACCGGCCCCCGACTGAGTATGCTCGGATCGTCCTGATCCAAAAAACACTGCAAAATCCTGAAGATATGTCCTAGGGTGTCGCAATGTGCGGCCCGTTTCCCGGGCCAAAGCGCCGGCCATATTTTAGATTGGGGTTTGCATGGAACTCATTAATCTCATCGCACCGGTTTTTGCGGTCATCCTTACCGGGTACGTCTTTTCCTGGACCAACCTGTTGGCCAAGGACACCTCAGAGTCGTTGGTGCAGTTTGCGGTTTATGTCCTGATCCCAGCGATCATGTTCTATCTGATCGGGCAGGAAAAGTTTGAAAACCTCCTCAACTACGGCTTCTACCTTGCCTATGGGGGAACTCTTCTGGCGCTTTTTGTGGTGCTGTTCATCGGCTTCCGGCTGGTACTGGGAAAGCAAGTTGGTTCCGCCACCGTTGCGGCATTCGCGGCCGTTGCCTCCAACACCGCGCTTGTCGCTCTGCCTGTGCTGCATGCGATCTTTGGTGCAAGCGGGGCGCTGCCTGCCGTGCTGGCAAATCTGGTGGTGGCGATGCTGCTGTTGTTGCTGACCACCATTCTGGAAAGCAGCTCGAGGCAATCGGCGGCGACAAAAACGCCTGTGCCGACGATTATCCTGAACATCCTGAAAAACCCGATCATCGCCGCGACGCTGGCCGGCGTCATCTATTCCTTCACCGGGATCGGTTTCGCAGACGCTGTTTCAGATTACCTCGCACTGCTGAGCCAGGCACTGGCCGCAGTTGCACTGTTTGCAATCGGGTATACGACCAGCGTCCGTACGATCCTGCAGACCGGCCCTCTGATCTTGTTTCTGACCCTGACGAAACTGATTGTCGCCCCCGGCCTTGTGCTGATTGCTGCGCATCTTGTGGGGCTTGATCCGCTCTGGACGATTGCGGCGACGGTCTCGGCGGCGGTGCCGACTGCAAAGAATATCTTTCTGTTGGCAAAACACTATGATCAGGAACCTCAGCTAGCGGCACATATTGTCTCGGCAACTTCGTTTCTGGCGGTCGGAACGCTGATCATGTGGCTGTTTGTCCTGCATCAACTTTATCCATCGGCATTTCAGCTAGGCTGAAGGAACTGTAGGGTGGCAGCGGCATTGGGCGTAGAACGAGGTTAGAGAATGAAGCGACCTTTGGGGGTTATCCTCGCTGGTGGTCTCGCCACCCGAATGGGCGGCGGAGACAAGGGTTTGCTGCAACTTGGCGGGCAGAGCCTATTGAGCCATGTGATCAACCGTCTCGCTCCGCAGGTGGACAGGCTTGCGCTGAATGCCAATGGTGATCCTGCGCGCTTTGCCGATTTTGATTTACCGGTGATTGCAGACACGATCGAAGGGTTTGCCGGACCACTGGCCGGTGTTCTGGCCGGTCTGGATTGGGCTTCGGAACAGGGTGCGGACAGCATCGTGACCGCTGCCGCCGACACGCCATTTTTCCCGCACGATCTGGTTATGCGGTTGATGAATGCGGCTGAGGATCAGAAACATCCTCTGGTCATGGCAACGACACCACGTACCGGAGAGGAGGCGCTGAAATCCGGAGGTGGAAAGCGGGTCAATCGGCACCCCACCTTTGGGCTTTGGCCGGTGGGCCTGCGGGACGATCTGCGGGCGGCTTTGAATGACGGGCTGCGCAAGGTGGTTCTGTGGACCGACAAGCATGACGGGCGTGAGGCGCTGTTTTCAGCTGACCCATTCGATCCGTTTTTTAACGTTAACACGCCCGATGATTTGCAACTGGCGCAAGACATGCTGGAGCGCGCATGAGGATATACGGAGTCACCGGTTGGAAAGACGCGGGCAAAACCGGATTGATGGAACGGTTGGTGGCTGAAATTACACGGCGTGGTTTTTCCGTTTCAACCGTAAAGCACGCCCATCACGCCTTTGATGTCGATCAGCCGGGGCGTGACAGCTATCGCCACCGGACGGCTGGCGCCAGTGAGGTTCTGTTAGCCTCAGGCAAGCGCGTGGCGCTAATGCAGGAACTTCGCGGCGCTCCGGAACCGTCACTGGAGAAATTGCTTGGCCGCCTGTCGCCTGTCGATCTGATTTTGATCGAGGGCTATAAACGCGAGCGGCACCCCAAGATCGAGGCTTTTCGAAAAGAACCCGGAAATCCCCTGATCGCGGCCAATGACGAGACTGTTCGCGCAGTCGCCAGTGACACGGAACTTACTCTGGATCGTCCGGTTTTTGATCTGAACGACACGCAAGCGATCGCTGACTTTGTGCTCCAGGAGGTTGGATTGTGAGGCCAATCCCCCAAATATCAAAGTCTAAGGATCAAGGTATTCCAGACACGTCCAGCGGATCAGAGACCTGAGTGGCGGCGAACAAAAGGAACGTTGAAATTGACCAGTTCGCAAAACAAACCCGACATTGCGCCGCCGCCTTTGCAGAACGATTGCTTCGCTCTGCCCGCAGGGGTGAACTGGACGCCGGTTGATGATGCGCTGGCGTTGCTACGCGACAGGCTGAGGCCCGTGACGGGGGTAGAGACGCTGCCGCTGATGCAGGCGTCTGGCCGTATTCTTGCGGAAGACATGATCGCACAACGATCCAACCCGCCGCAGCGCAACACCGCTGTTGATGGCTATGGATTTGCGGTGGAAATTACAGACGGAACCTATGTTTTGCCTTTGATCGAAGGACGGGCGGCAGCGGGTATCCCATTCGATGGTCAGGTGACCGAAGGTTCTGCGCTCAGGGTTCTTACTGGCGCAGCGTTACCCGATGGTGTCGATACGGTCATACTTGAGGAAGATGTCACGGTTCAGGACGGCCATATCGCCTTTCGTGGCCCCTTGAAGCGAGGTGCCAATACGCGTCGTGCGGGCGAGGATGTGGCGGCAGGAGAGCTGGCCCTGTCTGCAGGCCGCAGCTTGAACCCAGCGGATCTGGCGCTTCTGTCGGCGGTCGGAGTGTCTGAAGTGCCTGTTCGTCAGCAATTGCGTGTGGCGGTCTTGTCGACCGGGGATGAATTGGTTGAGCCGGGCGCTGCCGCAGGTCCGGGGCAGATTTATGATGCCAACCGCCCCATGCTGTTGTCGCTGATCGAACGGATGGGATTTGTGCCGGTCGATCTGGGGCGTGTCTCTGATAGCCGCGAGGCCCTGCGTACTTGTCTGGATGAGGCAGCGCAGAATGTGGATGTGATCCTGAGCAGCGGTGGCGCCTCGGCGGGGGATGAAGATCACGTTTCAGCCCTGCTGCGCGATGCTGGAGCAATGCAGGAATGGCGCATAGCACTGAAACCCGGACGCCCGCTGGCATTGGGCATGTGGAATGAAACGCCCGTATTCGGATTGCCGGGCAACCCCGTGGCAGCAATGGTATGTAGCCTGATTTTCGCACGCCCTGCGCTTTGCCTCATGGCGGGGGCAGGCTGGTCTGAACCTCAGGGGTTTGAGCTGCCTGCAGGTTTCGAAAAACGAAAAAAACCGGGTCGCCGCGAATACCAGAGAGCCCGGGTTAGGGACGGTCACGTTGAAGTGTTCCATTCAGAAGGTTCGGGACGTATCAGCGGCCTCAGCTGGGCCGAAGGACTGGTCGAGATCGAAGATGGTGAGCGCCATATCAAACCGGGTGATCCGGTTCGGTTCATTCCCTATGGAAGCTTTGGGTTGTGACAGTTTCGGTCTCGCGCGGTTTCAGTGAAGCTGAGCGTGGTCTGGCAGCGCACCTGTTCTGGCAGGCGTTTTCGGGCAAGCTCAACAAGGTCATGGGTCCTGAGGAACGCGGGATCGCGTTCTTCGAGCGCGTCCTGAACCCCGACTATGCACTGGTTGCGCGGGATAAAGATGGGCAGATGCTGGGACTGGCCGGGTTCAAAACATCATCCGGCGGGCTGACTGAAGGCTCGATTACAGATCTAGCCCAGGTCTATGGTTGGCTTGGCGGCACGTGGCGCGGTCTGATCCTGAGTGTGCTCGAACGCAAAACGCAGCCCAGTGTATTTCAGATGGATGGAATTTTTGTGGCTGCCGAAGCACGCGGGCAAGGGGTCGGGACGAAGCTGCTATCTGCCATCAAGGCGGAGGCGCTGCGAACCGGAATGACCGAAGTCCAGCTGGACGTTATCGACACCAACCCTCGTGCACGCGAACTGTATGCGCGCGAGGGCTTCAGGGTCGTGGGACAGGAAGAAACCGGACCTTTTCGTCACTTGTTCGGCTTTAGCATTTCAACGCGGATGAGCTGGCCTGTCCCGAAAGACTAGTCGAAGGTTCCGGCGACTCGACCCAGCAGCATGAACGCCCGCGCGGTTCGGGTCTCACCCAGCGCGGTCAGATCGGCATCGCTGGCTGCGGGTTCGAACTCCACGATCATGTTGTCGAAGCGACGCAAAAAATGATGGGCTGCATCCCGGAATATCGGATCCTGCTTCATCCGGGCCGATGTCAGCGCCAGCGAGGAGCGATCCCGGATGCCGCCGAGCGCTGCGACGGCGCGCCCTCGCGCGCCTTGGGCAAACTGACGCCAAACCTCAGGGCGGGCCATGTCGGGCCGCAGGTCATCCATGTAGATGCCTTCTTGGCTCAGCAATGTCAGAACATCCTGCGACGCTTGTACCAATTGCGCGGTCTTTCGGTCCTTCAGCGCCAGTCGCAATGCATCGAACCCAACGGTGTCTTCCGCAGTTTCGGGGAAGTTCAGCGCGCGAATGAAGATATCTGTGGTCAGGGGCGGCGCAATGTCTTCGGCCGAAGTCCCGAGCTCCAGCGAGGTCTGATCACCAGTTCCGTTTGTCGACGGGGTAATCCTTGCCAGCTCGGTACGCTGGGACGAAAAGGTTGCCAGTGCGGTTTCGGTGTTTTTGGCGGTCTCAGCTATTTCATCCAGCTTCTTGCTGACTGTTGGCTCATAGGTGCTGGCTGCTCGTTGCTGCTGTATGACATAGGCGTTGCGAATGGCATCGATCGCGGTTTGTAGCCGGGCACTTTCTTCGCGCATGATCCGACTGGCGCGCATCGCGGTGGCCGCAACCCAGATCATCGCGACAGGCATGAACACTGCCAGTAGGGTCACCACAAACCCACCGGTTTGATTCGGACCGGGCATGACCAGAAAGACCACCGCCACGATCAGCCATAATACGCTCAGCGCGATGGCTACGATCTCGATAATTGTCACCGAAGGACGCCCCGGGCGATCATAGATGCCCAGCGACGTCGGACGCTCGGTTTCCTGGTCAGGTGTTGACCCCGACATGTTACACGCTCCGGTCAGGAGTACTGGATACTCAGAATCTCATAGGACCGCACACCACCGGGTGTGCGAACCTCTACACTGTCACCTTCGTCCTTGCCGATCAGGGCACGGGCGATGGGGGATTTGATGTTCAGCAGACCGTTTTCGATGTTGGCTTCGTACTCACCAACGATCTGCCAGGTTTTTTCTTCATCGGTGTCTTCGTCCACCAGCGTGACCTTGGCACCGAATTTGATGGCGCCTGCCAGTTTTTTGGGGTCGATGACATCGGCCAGAGACAGAATGCCTTCCAGCTCTTTGATGCGGCCTTCGATAAAGCCCTGCTTTTCTCGGGCCGAGTGATACTCGGCATTTTCTTTCAGATCGCCAAGCTCACGCGCCGAAGCGATGGCTTCGATGATCGCCGGGCGCTCGACGGATTTGAGGTTTTTCAGTTCCGCCTCGAGCGCGGCGTTGCCAGCAGGCGTCATTGGAATTTTTTCCATTCTCTTGTCGTCCACGCAGAAATTGAGTCGCCCCGCCGCACTAAAGCGTCGGGGCGACAGATGGGGTTAGCCATTACCTGAACCAATCAGGGCGGGGATTGCAAGAGGGCTATGCTCACCAACGCGCGGAATACGGCCTAGTCGTAGCTGATAACTTCAAATTCGATGCCATTATCATCTTCGAAGTAGAACCTTTTCCCTGGCTCGTAGTCGGCGTGATTGTGGGGCTCAAAGCCCGCCTCGCGTACCTTTGCCTCGGTGGCGTCTATATCTTCGACCAGAACACCGACATGGTTCAGCCCGCCGACGATGTCATAGCTGCTTTCGCCCGACGGCTTTGGATTACCGGGTGCGTAGAGCGCAAGGTAAGTATGGGCGCTGCCCACATGCACGGTGTACCCACCAGCGATTGCGGGGCCTTCCCAGCGGGTTTTCCAGTCAAACACCTTGTGCATCCATTCAGCCGAGGCTTTGGGGTCGCGAACGGTGAAGTTGGTATGTTCCAAAGTTGCCATCATGGGATCTCCTTTTCAGATTTGGCTTGTCCCGACTCACCGTAATTTCTAAACCTAACTTAAGGTCAAGGTATTATTTGGAGATTCAGATGGCCGTATCAGATGGGTTGTCGATAGGGGCATTGGCACGCAGAACCGGATTGGCAGTTTCTGCGATCCGGTACTACGAAGCACAGGGTTTGATCTCGCCCTGGCGAAACCCGGGCGGACAACGACGTTATCAGAGGGCAGATATCCGGCGGCTGAGTTTTGTCATGATCGCCCAGCAATTCGGACTGACCCTGCCTGAAATCCGAGAGGTATTGTCCGGTCTGCCGGGGAACCGTACGCCGACCCCCAAGGATTGGAAGGAAATCAGCAAGGGCCTGCGTTCTCATCTGGACCAGCGAATCGATACCCTGATCCGACTAAGGGATAATCTGGACGGGTGTATCGGGTGTGGGTGCCTGAGTTTGCCGAAATGTGCCCTATATAACCCCGATGACCGGGCAAAATCGCATGGTAGCGGTCCCAGATACCTCATGGGTGACGCTCCAGAGGGGTGAACTGCCGCATTGCAGCGATGTTACGCCGTGTTTTGATTGACCAAGGTCTTTCACAACGGGTAATCAGCCGTGAAACAAAATTGCGCGAACCATGCAATGAGAGCGCCAATTCGGAAAAGTTAGCTAAGGAGCCCGCGATGGCCGAAATTGAACGCGAAGCGATGGAATATGACGTGGTGATCGTGGGTGCAGGCCCTGCGGGTCTGTCGGCCGCCATCCGTCTGAAACAGCTGGACGCTGACCTGAACGTCGTGGTGCTTGAAAAGGGTTCCGAAGTAGGCGCGCATATCCTGTCCGGTGCGGTCCTTGATCCTTGCGGTCTGGATGCACTGATTCCGGATTGGAAAGAGAAAGGTGCACCGCTGAACGTGCCTGTGCACGAAGACAATTTCTACATGCTGGGTGAGGCTGGCAAGATCCGCATCCCCAACTTCCCGATGCCGCCGTTGATGAACAACCACGGCAACTACATCGTGTCGATGGGCAATGTCTGCCGCTGGATGGCTGAACAAGCCGAAGAGCTGGGCGTTGAAATCTTCCCGGGTATGGCCTGTTCTGAGCTGGTTTACGGCGACAATGGCGAGGTCAAAGGCGTCGTGGCTGGTGTGTTCGGTCTGGAACCCGATGGGTCCTACGGTCCGAACACCGAGCCGGGCATGGAGCTGCACGGCAAATATGTCTTCCTGTCGGAAGGTGTCCGCGGCTCGCTGTCGAAAGAAGTCATCGCCAAGTACGACCTGTCTGCTGGCAAAGAGCCGCAGAAATACGGCGTTGGCATGAAAGAGATCTGGGAGATCGACCCGGCCAAGCACAAGGAAGGTTCGGTCACGCACACCATGGGCTGGCCTCTGGGCAGCAACGCAGGTGGCGGGTCGTTCATCTATCACCTTGAAAACAATCAGGTCTATGTCGGTTTTGTGGTTCACCTGAACTACAAGAACCCGCACCTGTACCCCTACATGGAATTCCAGCGCTTCAAGCACCACCCTATGGTTGCCGAGCTGCTGAAAGGCGGCAAGCGCGTCGCTTACGGCGCCCGCGCTATCACCGAGGGCGGCTATCAGTCGATGCCGAAACTTGTGGCTCCGGGTGTGGCGCTGCTGGGTTGTTCGGCGGGCATGGTCAACGTGCCTCGCATCAAGGGCAACCACAACGCCATGCTGTCGGGTAAAGCTGCGGCCGAGGCTGCGTATGATGCCATCAAGGCCGAGCGTTCGGGCGATGAACTGACCGCCTATGAAGCTGATGTTCGCGATGGAGCCATCGGCGCAGACCTGAAGAAGGTGCGGAACGTCAAGCCGCTGTGGTCGAAATATGGCCTGACCGCTTCGCTGGTGCTGGGCGGTATGGACATGTGGACCAACACGCTGGGCTTCTCGCTTCTGGGTACGCTGGGCCACGGCAAGAACGATGCCGAGGCGACCGAAGAGGCCAGCAAGCACAAGCCGATCGACTATCCAAAACCCGATGGCACGCTGTCCTTTGACCGCTTGACCAACGTGTCCTTCGCGATGACCAACCACGAGGAAAGCCAGCCCTGCCACCTGAAGCTGACCGACCCGGAAATCCCGGTAAAGGTCAACCTGCCCAAGTTCGATGAACCGGCGCAGCGCTATTGCCCGGCTGGCGTATACGAAATGGTCGAAGATGAAGACGGTCCGCGATTCGTCATCAACTTCCAGAACTGCGTCCACTGCAAAACCTGCGACATCAAGGATCCGAGCCAGAATATCACCTGGACGACGCCGCAGGGTGGTGACGGACCGAACTATCCGAACATGTAGGCAAAAACACGGGCACTGGCAGGGTCGTGAAGGCTCTGCCATTGCCTCTTTCAGGCCAAAGCCCTAGCTTTACGGTCAGTCAATGACAATAAGGCAGGATTTTGGTGGTTTCCCTGGTTCGTCGCGCGGCTCTGACCGTGCTTATTACCTCGACATTCGCGTTGCCGGCTCTTTCAGATACCGGTTCGGGGTCTTATCTGGCTGGGCGCCAGGCCGTTTACGAAAGCGATTATACTGCCGCTGAGAAATACTATGCGCAGGCGCTGAAATTCGATCCGCAAAATGAACAGTTGCTTGAGAGTGTTCTCGTTGCCCGTCTTGCGCTGGGCGAGGTCGAGGGCGCATTGCCCATTGCGCAAAGGATGGAAGAAAGCGATCTGGCGAGCCAGGCCGCGAAAATGGTCATTTCAGCCAGCCTGGTGTCCGAAGGAAAACTGGATGAGTTTCTCGCGCGGGACCCCGAAACACAGGGCGTAGGGCCACTAGTTGACGGGCTGATGATTGCCTGGACCTATATCGGTCAGGGCGAAATGACCAAGGCTATGGAGCAGTTTGACGAAGTCGCAACTCAGGAAGGGTTGCGGGACTTTGCTTTGTA
This sequence comes from Ruegeria arenilitoris, assembly GCF_013030265.1. Lineage (GTDB taxonomy): Bacteria > Pseudomonadota > Alphaproteobacteria > Rhodobacterales > Rhodobacteraceae > Ruegeria > Ruegeria arenilitoris_E. Next base: position 390,261 of record NZ_WPZQ01000003.1, on the reverse strand, counting down.
TCACAAGGCGATGGCGCTGGCTTCAGTTGGTGATTTCGAAGGGGCCGAAGAGGTTTTCCAGGCAAATGGTGGTGCCGTATCCCGTTTCTCGCGTCGCGCTGTGCTGGCACGGGTCGAGGTGCTATCGCAACTCGACCGCAACGAAGACGCGTTGCAGTTTCTGGACGAGGTATTCGCAGCCGGAAACGATCCGTCCATTGATGGCTATGTGAACCGTTTGAAAGCGGGGGAAACGCTGCCATTCACCCATGTGGGTTCTGCGCAGGATGGCATGGCCGAGGTCTTTTTCTCGGTTGGCGCCGCGCTGAATACAGAAGCTGCCCCCGATTATGTCCTGCTTTATGCACGTATCGCTGCGTTCCTGCGGCCCGATCACATAGATGCAATATTGCTGAGCGCGGAATTGCTGGATGCGCTGAAACAGTATGATTTGGCCGTGGCTGCTTATCGGTCAGTTCCAGCGGATAGTGCGGATTACCACGCTGCTGAACTGGGTCGTGCCGAAGTTCTGGGCCGTTCAGGAAAAAATGATGCCGCCGTAGAAGTGCTGCAGAATCTGGCTGCCCGCCAACCGGGTCTGCCCAGCGTCCATGTTGCGCTTGCGGACCTTGAGCGCCAGCAGGAGAATTACGAGGCGGCGATCAAGTCCTACAACACAGCCATCGAACTGACCGAAACCGACTCGGGTGGAAATTGGTTCCTGCATTATGCCCGTGGTATCTCGCACGAGCGCCTGAAAAACTGGGAAAATGCCGAGGCTGATTTCCGGCGGGCGCTGGAGTTGAACCCGGATCAACCTCAGGTCCTCAACTACCTTGGATACTCATTGGTAGAACGCCGCGAGAAACTGGATGAGGCGCTGGACATGATCGAACGCGCCGTCGCAGCGCGCCCTGACAGCGGCTATATCGTTGACAGCCTTGGCTGGGTCCTTTTCCGCCTTGGCCGCTACGATGAGGCCGTTGATCATATGGAACGCGCCGTCGAGTTGATGCCGGTTGATCCGGTCGTGAATGATCATTTGGGCGATGTGTACTGGGCTGTAGGCAGGGAACGTGAGGCTGAGTTCCAGTGGAAGCGAGCGCTGTCGTTCATCGACCCCGAGGATACCGATGGCGAAGCAGATCCGGAACGTATCCGTCGCAAGCTGGATGTGGGCCTGGATCTGGTGCTTTCCGAGGAAGGTGCTGAACCATTGAAGGTCGCCAATGGCAATTAAGGCTTTTGCGCCTGCCAAGATCAACCTGACCCTGCATGTGACCGGCCAGCGCACGGATGGCTATCACTTGCTGGATTCGCTGGTTGCCTTTGCGGATGTCGGTGATGATCTGATATTTGCGCCTGCGCCCAACTTGTCAATGGAGGTGGCGGGCGAGTTTGCCGAGGGTGTTCCGACGGATAGCCGCAATCTCGTATGGCAAGCGGCCGAGGCTGCAGGTTGGTCAGGGCATGTCAGCCTCAACAAGGTTCTTCCGCATGGTGCTGGGATAGGAGGCGGTTCATCAGATGCTGCGGCTACGTTGAAGGTGCTGTCCGAGCAGGGGTTTGATGTCTCACCCGATGTGGCGTTGTCCCTGGGGGCAGACGTTCCCGTTTGTGTGGCAGGCCAGGCCTCCCGAATGCGGGGCATTGGTGAAGAGATAACCCCGATTGTTCTGCCACCACTGGCAGCGCTGCTGGTTAATCCGGGTGTGGAGGTGCCGACGAGACCGATATTCAAAGCACTCGCATCACGGCTCAACCCGCCAATGCCAGAAAATATTCCTGCGCTTGAAACCTCCGAAGACTGGGCGGAGTGGCTGGGTGAACAACGCAATGATCTGGAAGCGCCTGCCAAGGCGTTGGCGCCTGAAATCGAACGGACACTTGATGAGTTGCGCGCAACCCGAAACGCCCTGCTCGCGCGGATGTCTGGATCAGGGTCTACCTGCTTTGCGCTCTATCCGTCGATGAAAGCGGCCCATTTCGCAGCTTATGAAATTGGCGCGGCCTTTCCCAACTGGTGGTGCCGCGCCACGCAGCTTAGTTGAGGCGCGAGACCACGTAGTCGGCCAGATCACGCAACAGATTGCGTATTTCATGATCGGGCAGCACATCCAGCGCGGTCTTTGCCTTGGCGGCCCAGCCATATGCGTCAGAGCGCGTTTCATCCAGCGTGCCGTATTTGTTCATCAGGCTCAGGGCGTGATCCAGATCGGCGTCTTCCTGACGGCCTTTCTCGATTGTGCGCTCCCAAAAGGCGCGCTCCTCCGGCGTTGCCTGAGCGACTGCCTTGATCACCGGCAGAGTCAGCTTGCGCTCGCGGAAATCGTCGCCGACATTCTTGCCGGTCGCCTTGCTATCACCTTGATAATCCAGCAGATCGTCTGCAATCTGGAATGCAATACCCAAGGCGTCGCCGTAATCGAACAGGGCCTTGACCTGTTCTTCGGTCGCGCCCGCGATCACGCCGCCAACTTCAGTGGCTGCGGAAAACAGCGCGGCGGTTTTGCCGCGAACCACCTGCAGATACACGCTTTCATCCGTGCGCAGATCGGTGGCGGCGGTCATTTGCAGGACTTCGCCTTCTGCGATCGTCGCGGATGCATTTGCAAGGATGTCCAGCACGCGCAGCGAACCGGTTTCAACCATCAGTTGGAAACTGCGGGAAAACAGGTAGTCACCTACCAGAACACTGGATTTATTGTCCCAAAGCAGGTTCGCTGTGGGGCGTCCGCGACGCTGGGCGCTTTCATCCACAACATCGTCATGCAGCAACGTAGCTGTATGAATGAATTCGACTGTGGCTGCGAGACGCACGTGGTGATCCCCTGGATAGCCAAACAGCCGGGCTGCAGCGAGGGTCAGCATCGGGCGCAGGCGTTTGCCGCCAGCTTCGACCAGATGGGCCGTCACTTCGGGGATACGTGGTGCATGTTCCGACGCCATGCGCGTCCGGATCAGTTCATTCACGGCCTCCATTTCCGGTGCCAGAATGTCCGCCAGTCGCTCATGCGGTTTCGAGATCGTGCTGATATTCATCACACTCCTGATACAAGGCTCGACTTCCGTCCCGCCTTGCCCTTACATCCATCCCCATGAAAGAACTTCTGCGCAGCACCGATCCCACCATTCTGGCCTTTGCATCCGCTCTCCTTGAGGGCGAGGATATAGACTGCTTTCAGATGGACGTAAATATGAGCATCCTCGAAGGTGGCATTGGAATTTTTCCGCGACGGCTGATGGTTCGGGCGGATGATCTTGATCGGGCCGAGCGGGTGATGCGTGACAATGAGATCCCGCTGGGCAGATGAGCGGGTTTGCCGACAACGAACTGACCTGTAACGATTTTCTGGGCGGCCGTGTCCGGCTTTGGCAGCCCGTTGACGGATACCGGGCTGGTGTAGATCCTGTTTTTCTGGCGGCATCTGTTCCGGCAATATCCGGCCAGTCTGTACTCGAGCTGGGCTGCGGGGCAGGGGCTGCGGCGCTATGCCTTGCTGCGCGCGTTCCGGGACTTCACCTGTCAGGAGTTGAATTGCAGGCTGAATACGCTGAGCTGGCGCGCAAAAACGCTGTAGAAAACGGCGCGAATTTCGAAGTTGTTCAGGCAGATCTGTCCGCTTTACCGTCTGAACTCAGGCAGCGGCAGTTCGATCACGTTATTGCCAATCCACCGTATTATCGCCTCGGAGCGCACAGCCCTGCCGCCGATAACGGTCGCCAAATCGCACTCGGTGAACAAACACCATTGGCCAATTGGATCGAAGTAGCCGCCCGACGTCTTGCCCCGCGCGGTTATCTGCACATGATCCAGCGTGTCGAACGGCTGCCGGACATGTTGTCTGCTTGTTCGGGGCGACTGGGGTCGGTCGAAATCCTGCCTCTTGGCCCACGGATTGGCAGGGCGGCCGAGCTGTTGATACTGCGCGCGCGCAAGGGTGGTCGGGCTGATTTCAAACTTCACGCACCATTGGTTTTGCACGTCGGTGAAAGACATATTCGCGATGGTGAAAGTTACACGCCCGAAGTGATGAAAATCCTGCGCGAAGGGGCTGAATTGCCCTGGCCAGCCGCGCGATAGGCAATGACCAGCCGAAATTGTCGGATTTATAACAGATTCTGTGCGTCTGCAGCGTGACAGGGTGGAAACGATGTGATCAACTTCTTACGTGACACTTATACGAGAGAAGGAGGATCGCCATGAGCGTGAGCGCACATCTGACCGAACTGAAGAAGAAGCACGAACACCTCAGTCTCGAAGTAGAACAAGCCCAGCGCTCGCCCGGCATTGACGATCTCCACATAGCTCAGCTGAAAAAACAAAAGCTCAGGCTAAAAGAAGAGATCGAACGCCTTTCTACTTAAGAATGGAAGCTGGCGCGTGCCGCAATGATGGCACCGCCAGTGATAAGCAGCGCCGCGATCGCCAATGACCAAGACGGCATAGCGATCCCGGCCAAAACCAGAACAAGCGTAGACAGAAGCGGTGCCGCGTATGAGCTGGTTCCAAGCATCTGAATGTCACCACGCTTGACCCCGATATCCCAGACATAAAAAGCAAGACCAACAGGCCCGAGCCCAAGTGCCAGTGTAGACGCCCATGCGATTGGCGTTTCCGGCCAAATGGTTTCTTCCAGTGCGAAATGCAGCATCCATGACGCGATTGCCGTCAGGACACAGAAAACAGCGACCGAGCTGGTCGGTGTCTCGCCCAAACGTCGCGACAGAACCGAATACCCAGACCATGTCAGAGCGCAAAGCAGGGCCAGGGCGTATCCTGGCAGGTGATCAAGCTGGAACCCTGCACTGCCGCCTCCGGTTATGATCAGCGCCGCGCCGGAAAAACCAAGACAGGCACCGATCAGATGTCCAAGGCGCAAGCTCTCTCCCGGCAGCAGACCTGACAGCAAAACAATCAGCAGAGGCCAGAGATAGGCAATCAGCCCCGCCTCGGCCGCAGGGGCCATGCGCAAGGCCGAAAAATACAATGCGTGATATCCGAACAGCCCGACAGCGCCGAAGAGATAGATTTTCCAGTTGATATCGCGCAACTGGCGCAGTCCGCCCGATGCGTATGTCCAGATCATTCCCAGTGTACCGCCAATACTGAAGCAAATCGCATTCAGCAGCAGGGGTGGGGTCGGAGCGGAGCCAACTGTAAAAAGCGCAAGCAGTGACCACAGCAGAACGGCCACAAATCCAATTGCTGTCGCACGGGTCTTAGTCATGTTGCGGGATATCCTCGACCGGAATGATTTCGAATCCATCCGAGATATGCGCGGTTTTTTCAATTTCTGCCAGAAACCAATCACGAAACGCCTTGATCTGGGGGCGATCTTCAGCGCCGGGCAGGCACAAAAACCGAAAACGGGCATTGGTTTCGATGGCGGTTTTGAATGGCGCAACTAGGCGCCCCTCCAGCACATCCTTGATAATCATCGGTCGGCGGCCAAGGGCAACACCCAGCCCGGCCACAGCTGCGTCAATTGCATGATCAGCGTTAGAGAAATGGGCGCCATGTTCGGGCACAAAATTCACGCCAACCGCCCTGAACCAAGCGGGCCAATCGACCGCAGGTTTTAAGAACCCGATGGAATCGTCGTGTATCAGGGGTGCGTCTTTCAAACTCTGAGGTGTCGTGAATTGCTCTGCCAATTCGGGCGTCATCACAGGCGTCAGCCATTCCTTCCGCACAGGTACAGAATACAAACCGTCATCCTGTCCGTACCCAAACCGGATCGCGACATCCACGTCGTCCCGCTCCAGATCCATGCTGCGCAGCGTGGCAGAAAACCGAAGGTCAATTTCCGGATGTGCACGGGCAAATTCATACAGGCGAGGCGCCAGCCATTTTGCGGTCAACGCCGGTCCCGCAGTGATGGTCAGCGTGGTGTTGTCCTGCAATCTGCGTGTCGCGGCCCATGCTGATTGCAACGTTGCAAACCCTTCAGCGGCGCCCGGAGCAAGCGAGCGTCCTGCTTCTGTCAGTTCAACGGCACGGTTCAGGCGGCGAAACAGCGGTTGGCCCAGATGCTCTTCAAGCGATTTGATCTGAAAGGACAGGGCGGCGGGCGTCACGTTCAACTCGTCCGCTGCTTTTGCAAAGGACATGTGCCGGGCAGCGGCATCGAACGCGCGCAGGGCAGTCAAAGGGGGAAGGCGATCGGTCATATCGGGTAAGAATTTCTAAACTGAACTCTCGAAAACTCTCGTTTGTAGCTTTTAAAAACAACAGGCATCTTAGAGACAAGTCAAGTTCACCTTTACAAAAGGGGAAGTGCAATGATCGAGATGACCACAAACCCAGCTGCGCACCGCGCAATTCTGCGCGCGCATGCCGAGCGCGGCAAAGCCATCAGGCAGATCTGGAACTGGTTCTTTGGTTCCCGCTGAACGCAGCGCGCGCGTTCTTACGGGATAAAAAGAGGGGCCGATCCCTTTGGGATCGGCCTTTTTCGAATCTACCGACCTTTTTTCGACAGGTCGTGCAGTATGATCGGTTCGATCCGGCACAGTTCACCAAACCGGTTCTTCACTTCGGCAATGCCTGCGGGGCTTGCCGAAATCACAATCCGGCCAGATGGTCCCGGCGTTACATTCATGACCCCAGGTACATTGGTGATCTGCTGTGTCAGGTCTGCAGGTTCCGAGCCGCGCCGCTCGCGGCGTATGGCCATCACATAGTCCGTCATTCCCGCTCCTGCATATAAATCCGATCAATCGCGCGGCATTCCGTGCCCCTGAAACTCAGGTGCGAGGCCGATAGTAACACAGATTTGCGTCAGGATATGTCGCGCCATGTTCGAGCGGTGAATGTTCCGGGGCAACGACAGATATGCGGCATCCTTTGCCAGAACCCGGGCAAGCGTCGCGCAAGCAACAGGTGTCGCCATCGAAGTACCATCCAGCGCGGAATACGGGGCGACAAAGCCGTGGCGCTCGGGAACCGTAGCGATGATGCCGACGCCGGGAGCAATTGCATCAATCTCGGGGCCGAAATTCGAGAATCGTGCCAGAAAGAACCCATCCAGCCCGAATTTCCATGGCTCCTGCGGCAGTTGATTTCCCGAGGTCGAGGTATCCGGAGCTGTCCCGATTTTCCCCGCGGCTGAGATTGCGACGGTTTCCGACAAGGCGGCCGGGAATTTGACCGGTGGACCACCGTCATTGGCGGCTGCACACAGGCACAGCGTTCCTCGTTCCGCTGCGTCCTGAACCGCATCCTCCACCAGTTCGGATTTTACCGGAGAACCGAGGCTCATGTTGATCAGGTCTGCTCCGGCCTTGCTCAGATGGTCAATCGCGTTGGCGATATCGACGTTCGAAGCCCCAGAATCGGGCGGGAATACGCGCGCGGAGTGCAGATCAACACCCGGCGCAACACCGGCCTGTACCATCTGGCCCCCGGGCCGACCACCAATGCTGCCGGCAACATGCGAGCCATGAATGTCGACATCTGCCCCGGCGACCGGATCGTGTTGATTGTCGATGAAAGCCCCGTGATCGGTACCTATCAGATGGGGGTGGGGGCCGAACCCTGTATCGATCACACCAACGGCGATTCCATCCCCCGCATCGGCCTCAAATGAGTTTACTCCAACTGCCCGGTGCCACCAGTCGATTCTGCGATTGCCCGGCAGCTTGTCGCAAACCACCGTCGTCTTTGGACCTGCAACCATGACCTGTCGTGACCAGAAACCATCATATGGGCTGACGATATATGCCAGCGGCTGCATCGAAGGGACGACGTCAAAAACTGCGATACCGCTTGCGTCAGTCATGCCTTCAACGCGCGCGACATCACCACCAAGGGCGCGCAGAAAAAGTGTGACACCGGCAAAAGGCAGGCCCCTGCCACCACCGCGTACCTCGATTTCGAACAAAAGCCCGGATCCGGCAGTATGGGACAGGTCGATGACTGGCACATTGGTGCCTGCAAACAGGCTGCGAGCGCCTCCAACGCGTTCGTGCATGATCAGAGGCTCGACAATGACATCGTTTGTGCTGGTGGCTGCGAGGGCCTGCATTTCGCCCTCTGTGCCCTCCATGACGACGCTGCGGCGCGCCAGATCATCAGGCGGAGCCAGATCAGACAGCATATGTGTTGTGCTTGATGGTAAGGCCAGAGCTGCGCTCAATGCATCGCGCGAAGCCATTTTTTCCTGTTCGCGAAACTTACCGGCTCGTCGATTGGACATCACGAATTTCATATCAAATGCTCCTTTAAAAGAATGGGAGCATGATAGCACAAATCGCGACGTTTTTCTGGCTTGGGTTGCAGTGTGGGCGAGTCTCCACCGCAAAAAGAGAACGCCCGCCAAACTGGCGGGCGTCTAATGCTGTCCAATCGGATCAGACGAAGAACTGAGCACCGTTGGCCGAAATTGTCGAGCCGTTGATGAACTGAGAATCGTCAGACGCCAGGAACGCCACACAACGTGCGATTTCTTCAGGCTCACCCAGACGACCGGCCGGGATCTGGCCGATGATCGATTCGCGTACTTTTTCCGGAACCGCCATCACCATCTCGGTTGCGATATAGCCAGGGCAGATCGCGTTTGCAGTGATGCCTGCACGTGCGCCCTCTTGCGCCAGCGATTTGACGATACCCAGGTCACCGGCCTTGGTGGCGGCATAGTTCACCTGCGCAAACTGACCCTTTTGGCCATTGATCGAGCTGATGACGATGACACGACCGAACTTACGCTCGCGCATGCCGTTCCAGACCGGGTGGACGGTGTTGAATACGCCGGTCAGGTTGGTGTCGATCACCTGATGCCACTGTTCCGGGGTCATCTTGTGGAATGGCGCGTCGCGGGTGATGCCCGCATTGGCGACAACGATGTCGATCGGACCAACTTCGGCCTCAACCTTTTCGATGCCCGCTTTCGATTCATCATAGTCGGCGACGTTCCATTTGTAGGTGGCGATGCCGGTTTCTTCGGTGAATTTCGCAGCGGCTTCGTCATTCCCCGCATAGGTGGCTGCAACGTTGTACCCTTCGGCCTTGAGCGCCTTGGAAATTGCTGCGCCGATGCCGCGGGAGCCGCCGGTAACGAGTGCTGTACGTGCCATTTAGGAATCCTCCAAATTTAGTCGCCTTGGTAATGCTGTTACTCTGAGAGATGCAGATGCGCAATATTGTTTCGTCGTGAATTTTCGCTTTCGAGGTGTCAATATCGTCGCATCCAATAGGTAGTGGTTGATTGTAACAAAAAAGGGCGCCGGTCGGCGCCCTTTTTTATTTGGTTGTCAAAGCACTTAGTCGCGCTCCACACAGAGGGCGACGCCCATGCCGCCACCGATGCAGAGGGTCGCGAGACCTTTCTTGGCATCGCGGCGCTTCATTTCGAAGAGCAGGGTGTTCAGTACGCGGCAGCCGGATGCGCCGATCGGGTGACCGATGGCGATCGCGCCGCCGTTGACGTTTACGATCGACGGGTCCCAACCCATGTCCTTGTTTACGGCGCAGGCCTGAGCGGCAAAGGCTTCGTTGGCTTCGACCAGATCCAGATCATCTACGGACCAGCCTGCCTTCTCCAGCGCCTTGCGAGAGGCGTAGATCGGACCGACGCCCATGATCGACGGATCCAGGCCAGCGGTTGCGTAGGATGCGATACGGGCCAGGGGCTCAATGCCGCGCTTTTCTGCATTCTCGGCCGACATCAACAGGGTGGCGGCCGCGCCGTCGTTCAGGCCCGAAGCGTTTGCCGCGGTGACCGAACCGTCTTTGGCGAAGGCCGGGCGCAGTTTGCCCATGGCTTCGATGGTTGCGCCGTGACGGATGTATTCGTCGCTGTCCATCACTATGTCGCCCTTGCGGGTTTTGATGGTGAAGGGAGTGATTTCGTCAGCGAACTTACCGGCCTTTTGCGCGGCTTCAGCCTTGTTCTGCGACGCAACTGCAAACTCGTCTTGCATGTCACGGCTGATCTGCCATTTCTCGGCGACGTTTTCAGCGGTCTGACCCATGTGATAGCCGTTGAAGGCATCCCACAGACCGTCGCGGATCATCGTGTCGATGTATTTCATGTCACCCATCTTGTGACCGGCGCGCAGAGCGGCGGCATGGGGTGACAGAGTCATGTTCTCTTGTCCGCCTGCGGCAACGATATCGGCGTCGCCCAGCTGAATGTGCTGTGCGCCCAGTGCCACGGCGCGCAAGCCCGAGCCGCAAACCTGGTTGATGCCCCACGCGGCGCTTTCCTGCGGTAGGCCAGCATTGATATGCGCCTGACGGGCCGGGTTCTGGCCCTGTGCAGCGGTCAGGACCTGACCCATGATGGTTTCGCTTACTTCGCCCTTATCGATTCCAGCGCGTTCCACGACTGCTTCAAGGACGGCAGCGCCCAAATCATGTGCAGGGGTGTTCGCAAACGAACCGCCAAAGCTACCGACGCCTGTACGTGCGGCGGATGCGATTACTACGTTGGTCATACAGTCAATCCTTTACCGTCATGGTCCTGTGGGAAATCTGACGGCGCAGGTCGTGGAGAGGCACTCTCCGGATACAAGAGCGCCTCGTGATCCCCCGCTCAAGCACCTCTTGCCATAGCGTAATGCTGCAGTTGCAGCAACGGACAGCTTGTCTCAGCGTTATGATCGGCAATTAGTTGCGACAGTGCGGTGCTTGTTAACTTCCTGTCTTTGCTTCACTTTTCGTCTTCCAGGGCGGCGTGATCGAAGGAGCGCCGAAGAGGAAGCCCTGCAGGCAGTCGACTCCATTAGCCACCAGAAACTCGGCATCTTGTCTGGTCTCGACCGATTCGGCGGTTACCAAAATCTCGAACTCACGGGCGACAGCGATCAGCGCGCGAACCAGCGCCTGATTGTCTGAGTTTTCACTTATCCCGCGTATGAACTGGCCATCGATTTTGGCGGCATCAAACAGGAACTCGCGAAAATAGCGAAAGCTGAAATTACTGGCCCCGAAGTCGTCCAACGCGAAGGCGACACCACGTTCCTGCAGGCGATCCATGAAATCCACGACCAGCTCCGGTACCTGCATCGCCGAGCTTTCCGAGATTTCCAGAATCAACCTTTCCCCGATGCTGGCGTCCTTTTTCAGGAACCGGTCCAGTACGCGGGACCAGCGCGCAAATCCGATGGAGCGGGCCGACATGTTGATTGACAGGCGGATTCCGGGGTTTCTGACCAAGGTTCGCAGCCCCATTTCCAGTGCGATGCAATCCAGTTCCCGTCCAATCGGCGTGTTCTCGACCTGCGGCATGAATTCGCGCGCGGGGATTACACGGCCGGTTTCGTCAAGGACGCGGATGAACCCTTCGTAAAAGGCGACACCCTGCGGAGGATGGGCCTGCATGACTGGCTGATAGGCCAGCTTGCATTGCTTGTGCCTGACTGCGTCAGCTGCCATCTGCACGACCGAGCGATCCCGGGCCGTAACCGCTGAATTCAAAGGGCTGTCCGCGCCTTCTGGCAGGTCTGCAAGTTTCTTGTCCCGCATGGATACCGTTCCCTGAGGGTTGCCGAATGGGGTTCGGCCTCATTCTCAGGGCAAACAGGTGAATCTGCGGTTAAGAAGTAAGATGTATTAATAGATTGGTTAATGCTTTGCGGTCCGTCAGCGGGCTGATTGCCAAGCACGACCCAGCGAAGTGGCGGCGCCGATGACAGCCCCCAGAATGCCCATGACCAACATGACGAAGCTAAGCGCCAGAATGCCAGAGGGTACATTGCTTATCAGCGCAGATACCATCGCCATCACCAGACCCAAAAGGCCAATAACAGTCGAAACAGTTGTCAGACGGGACATGCTGGCCTCCAAGCTACTCATACGCGGCACATCTGGTCGATATGGAGTAGCTGGGCCGAATTTCAAGTCGCCGTGGCCGTCAGTCGGGCAAGATCAAGCCCGTTCTGCCTGTGCATTAGGCGGTTTCGCGTCAAATTGCTCAAATCCGGGCGTTCCACGATCTTCTGGGTGGCGGGCAAGGTGTTTGGCTTTGATCTGTTCAGAGTTGTCGCGGCTTCCGTCGTGGCTGTAACCGGGGGGTGCAAAGCAATAAGCCAGCCGTTGACGCAGGCTCAGGCCCGGCTGTTTTACATCCTGCCAGATGCCCACCCATTCGTGGAAAGCTACGCGCAAGGGATTGAACGTACCGATATTGTGCACCAGTCCGTAGTCGACGCGGTCATCGTCCTGCTCGGGTACAAAGGTACCAAAGAGTTTGTCCCAGATGATGAAGACACCGGCATAGTTGCAATCCAGATACCGCGCATTGCGACCGTGGTGCGCGCGGTGATGGCTGGGGGTATTCATGATGGCCTCAAACCAACGGGGCATCTTTCCGATCGCTTCGGTATGTATCCAGAACTGATAGATCAGGTTTATACCGCCGACGAACAAAACCATCGCAGGGTGAAAGCCAAGCAGGATCAGCGGCGCCCGAACGACCATCATGAAGGTGAACGTATAGGTCCATGTCTGACGCAACGCGGTTGTGAGATTATAGTGCTGTGAGCTGTGGTGATTGACATGGCTGGCCCAAACCCAGCGCACACGGTGCCCCAAACGGTGCACCCAGTAGTACCGCAGATCATCCAGAACAAAGCACAGAATAATGACAGGGATCGATGTGCCCAGATTTAGGGGTGTGATCTGCCACAGCCACATGAAGAATGCGTAGGCGATGAAGCCCAGCAGAAAGCCCGACGCAATATTGCCAGCCCCCATGATCAGCGACGTCACCGCATCACGGGTTTCATATCGCCCGCCCCGACCCTTGATCGAGATCCACAGGAATTCTGCAAGGATTGCAGCAATGAAGAAGGGAACGGCCCATTGCACGGCGTCCGGAAATGTCACTTGATCAGTCATGCGGGCTCCATCAGGTGTCGCCAGTGGCGGCGTTCGCTTTCGTCAAGATGGATAACCACGCGCGGCACGCCAAACTCGTGGAACTGAACCTCCAGTCCCTTTGGGTGCTCAAGCCAGTCGAAATCCATCAGATGCCGCGCAACAGTGTCTGCGCCAAATGACCAGAGCAGACCGGCGCCGACATTGGTTCTGATCAGCGCTGAATGGCAGTCATGCGATATGGTGACATCGATCACGTCATCATCGGGAAAGTGACGCAACCAATCCTTTTGTGCGCTGGCCTTGGTCAGGACGCGCAACCGCGATCTGCCTGTGACGTGCAGCAACAGTGTGATCCCGGCGATCCCGCCGACCACCAGAACCAATAGTATTTCGAGTGGCATTCCATCCTCCTGCAGACAACCTGCAAAGGAGTTGAAAGGCTGTCAAAGGTGGCGTTGCGTCAGCTGTTTTCCAGAGTTTCCAGAATCTCGTGCTGCACAACGCGTTCGACGAAGGGCACCAAGCCTTCGGGACCTGACGCGCGATCCTTGAGGTGGATGCAAATGTCAGGCCTGCGTGCTGCAATGATGCCCACCATTTCGCCGCGAATCTTGTCATCAAGACCTGCGCCCATGATGGCACAGACAATCCGCGGTTCCGCCTCCAGTTGCCGCCGGACCTCTTCCTGATCATGAGCGCCCAGCCATTGGATCGGCAGATGATCCAACTGCCGTGCCACATCGCCTATTACGTTCGGCAAACGTCCAATCAACAGAACTACCGGTTTCATCGCTGTTTCCTCTCAAACTGGTTTATTTGAGGGTTTTTGCTAAGCATGAGAAAACTATAGCACGGGAAGGCCGAAGTTGACTTGTTCTAAATCGCCAGCATCGAAAACAGGAAGGGCATCTTGAAGAACGTTCTTTTCATTTGCGGCAAAGCGCGCATGCGCAGCCCAACAGCCGCCGATGTAGTGGGCGAATGGCCCGGCTATAGCACTGATTTCGCAGGGATTAGCCGGGATGCAGACGAAATGATCTCATCAGAACAGGTTGAGTGGGCAGATATGATATTTGTGATGGACCGCCGCCAGAAGAAGCGGCTGTCTGAAAAATTCGGTCATCTCATAAAGGACACCAAGGTTATTATTCTTGGTATCCCCGATCAATTTGATTACATGGCGCCTGATTTGGTCGACCTCATAGTGGTAAAGCTGCGTCCGATTTTGGACGTCCAGGATTAGCTTTCACCACCAATCAGTGTCGACACAATCGCTTTGGCGCTATCTGAATTCCACTCTGCATCACCGATCAGACGGGCGATTTCATTGCCGTCCGGGTCGATGATCACGGTGATCGGCAGGCCAATCACACCCATTTTGCTTGCGACGGCCTGCTTTGGGTCCTGATGGCGGGGCAGATTGTCGATGCCGTTCTCGTCGAAGAACTTCTTGATCCCGGCAGGAGAGTTGCGTCCGGTGGCCAATGTCAGAACTTCGAAACTGTCACCGCCAAACTCGTCCTGGAGCTCAGCAATCTGCGGCATCTCCTTGCGGCAAGGGGCGCACCAGGTGGCCCAGAAATTCAGCAGCACATACTTGCCCTTGTAATCCTCAAGAGACGCAGTGCCACCGTCATCTTCCAGCTGAAACTCAACGGCTTCGACCGGCTTGGGCTCTTTGTGCAGGATCAGGCGTTTCAGACTTCCTTCGCGCAGTGGGCCAAGAGTCTCGGCATCTGTCGCCAAAGCGGCGTTTGCACCCAGCGCAAGGGCCATATAAAGGGGGATCAGACGAAATAGGCGCATATCAACTCCGGGTTTTCTTACATGACCGATCAATCCTCGAACCAGATGTGGGGCGGCCGCTTTGCCGCCGGTCCAGACGCGATCATGGAGGCGATCAATGCCTCGATCGGGTTCGATCAGCGGATGGCAGCCCAGGACATCGCAGGCTCGCGCGCCCATGCCGCCATGTTGGCTGCCACAGGCGTCATAAGTGATAGTGATGCCGAGGCTATTCGGGAAGGGCTGCTCACCGTTTTGTCAGAAATCCAGAGCGGAGAATTTCAGTTCTCAACCGCACTGGAAGACATCCACATGAATGTCGAAGCGCGCCTGAAAGAGATCATCGGTGAGCCCGCAGGCCGTTTGCATACAGGCCGCAGCCGCAATGACCAGGTTGCGACCGATTTCAAACTCTGGGTTCGTGATCAGCTGGACGCTGCTGAGAGCGGCTTGCTGGCGCTGATCCGCGCGCTTTTGGCGCAGGCCGAGGCCGGTGCTGATTGGGTCATGCCGGGCTTCACCCACCTTCAAACCGCCCAGCCAGTCACTTGGGGCCATCACATGATGGCCTATGTCGAGATGTTTGGCCGTGATCTGTCTCGTGTCCGCGATGCCCGAACCCGAATGAACGAATCCCCGCTGGGCGCTGCTGCGCTGGCCGGCACCTCATTCCCCATCGACCGCCACATGACGGCCGAAGCTCTTGGTTTTGACCGCCCCGCTGCCAACTCGCTGGACGCCGTCAGCGACCGCGACTTCGCGTTGGAGTTCCTGTCGACCGCATCGATCTGTGCCATGCACCTGTCACGCTTTGCAGAGGAACTGGTGATCTGGTCTTCGGCCCAATTCCGTTTTGTATCTCTATCGGATCGCTTCTCGACCGGCTCGTCGATAATGCCGCAGAAGAAGAACCCCGATGCTGCAGAACTAATCCGCGCCAAGGTGGGGCGGATTTACGGAGCCAATACCGGTCTTATGATGGTCATGAAAGGCCTGCCCCTGACCTATTCCAAGGACATGCAGGAAGACAAGGAACAGGTCTTTGATGCGGCCGACAACTGGATGCTGGCGCTGGCAGCAATGGAAGGCATGGTCAAGGATATGACCGCCAACCGCGAGAGCCTTGCCGCGGCAGCGGGCTCGGGGTTTTCGACCGCGACCGACCTGGCCGATTGGCTGGTTCGCGTATTGGGCCTGCCGTTCCGTGATGCACACCACGTTACCGGATCTCTGGTTGCGATGGCGGAAAGCAAGGGCTGCGATCTGCCCGACCTGACGCTTGACGACATGCAGTCGGTCCACGCGGACATCACTCAGGATGTCTATTCTGTTCTTGGCGTACAAAATTCGGTAAACTCGCGACAATCTTACGGCGGTACGGCACCGGATCAGGTCCGTATCCAGATTGAAAGATGGAAGGCGAACCTGTGATGACCCTTTTGCGCGCAATTGCTCTTGTGGCCGCTACTGCGATGCTGTCGGGATGCGGGGCGGATGGCGAGCCCATTCAACCGACACTGAACGCAAATGTCGGCGTTTCAAACAACGGTGCATATGTCAGTGGCGGCGTGGGTGTAAACCGTGGCCCTCTCAGCGTCTTTTTTGGGCTCTGACCTGACGCCCGATTGAAAACCATGGTCTGATCACCCACCTTTGGGTGGTCATGCCCTCATGACTGAAATTCAGAGGCAATAGAGAATGAAATTCATCGGTGTATTGACCGCGCTTGTTGTGCTCGCAGCTTGCGACCCGTCTTATCAGTCGCGCCCTGAACCTGCGGCAGAGCCGAAGAAATCGGGCATCTCAATTTCCGGCTACGGTCGCGTTGGTGTTTCCACCAGAAAGTAACGCGTCAATCAGCAACCATTGCGCAAATTGTGTTTACGAGCTGGAGCTGTACGCTAATGCTCGGCCATTTGGCACGCCTGCAAAATATATTTTATTACAATGGGTTAAATTTCATATTCTTCCCCCTTGTTGGTGTCGGTGCTCCTGAGCAAAAGGGCCGTGCCTGAAAATTCATCAGGTAAAAACATGTGAGCACAAAATGAAAAATATCTTTATTGCCGCGGCAATGATTGCTGCATCTGCAGGAATTGCGTCTGCTGCGGATCAGGACTGCACTGCCGAGAATGCGCAGTCCAAGGCGCTGGAACTGTCCACTGCGCTGCAAACGCTGGCTGCAACGAACCCTACGCGTATGCAGGAGATTGCAACTGAAATGCAGGCCAAAGCTACAGAAGCACAGACATCTGGTGATCTGGCAGGTTTGTGCGCTTACTACGATGAGTTGATCGACGAGGTTAACTCCTGAAGTTTGACTGATTGTTTCTTTGAAAGGGGTCCGAATTCGTTTCGGGCCCTTTTTTGATTCCTGAAAGGCGCGCCATGGCGCTTCAAAACCATTGATCAACGCTTGCATTTCAGTCTAAGCGCGCTGTCATGGATCACTTTCTTTACCGCGACGGCGCGCTTTACGCCGAGGATGTACCGATCTCCGAAATCGCTGCTGCGGTCGGAACGCCATTCTATGTCTACTCGACTGCGACGCTACTGCGCCATTTCAAGCTGTTCGATGATGCGCTGGACGGTACCGATCACCTCGTTTGTTACGCGATGAAGGCGGCCAGCAATCAGGCTATCCTGAAGACGCTGGCACAGGCGGGTGCGGGAATGGATGTGGTTTCGGGCGGTGAGTATCTGCGCGCCAAAGCTGCCGGGGTGCCCGGCGACAGGATCGTGTTCTCAGGCGTTGGCAAGACGGCAGATGAAATCCGCACCGCGCTGAGCGGCGGCATCCGCCAGTTCAACGTCGAATCCGAACCTGAGATGGAAGTGATCAACGCCGTTGCTTTGGAGTTGGGTGTGGTTGCGCCGATCACCGTTCGGGTGAATCCGGATGTGGATGCCAAGACCCATGCCAAGATCGCGACGGGAAAATCCGAGAACAAATTCGGCATTCCAATTGCACGAGCATCTGAGGTCTATGCCCATGCCGCCAGCCTGCCCGGCCTCGAGGTGATTGGCATCGACGTCCATATCGGCTCGCAGCTGACCGAACTGGAGCCCTTTGAACTGGCCTATACCAAGGTAGCTGAACTGACGGAAAAGCTGCGCGCCGAAGGTCACAACATCCGCCGCCTTGATTTGGGGGGCGGGTTGGGCATTCCCTACACCCGTTCCAACGATGCGCCACCGCTGCCGGTGGAGTATGGTGCACTGATCAAGAAGACACTCGGTCATCTGGACTGCGAGATCGAGATCGAACCCGGTCGTTTGATCGCCGGGAATGCGGGTTTGATGGTCAGCAAAGTGATTTATGTGAAATCCGGAGAAGGTCGCGACTTCCTGATCCTCGATGGCGCAATGAACGATCTGATCCGTCCAGCGATGTACGAGGCGCATCACGATATTGTGGCAGTGCAGGAGCCTGCTCCGGGCGTTGAACGGCAACCCTATGACATCGTGGGGCCGGTCTGTGAAACGGGTGATACCTTTGCCAAGCAGCGCAACATGCCGCCGTTGAAATCCGGTGATCTGATCGCCTTTCGCAGCGCAGGCGCATATGGCGCGGTAATGGCCAGCGAATACAATACGCGTCCGCTGATCCCAGAGGTTCTGGTAAACGGCGATCAATTCGCAGTAATTCGTGAACGGCCAAGCTTTGACGAAATCATAAACCGCGATACCATACCTTCGTGGCTTTGACGCGATGAACGCGCGGGCCCGATCAGGAGGCCCGCCTTGACCGACAGATCAAACCTGCCAATTCCCCGATTGTCCCTGTGGCTGACGCACGCAGGGATGCTGGCCGAGCAGGTTTGGCGCGCATTCTGGCCGTTTTTTTCGCTGGCAATGGCCATTTTGGCCGCTTTGATGCTGGGTCTGCAGGATCATGTCGGTGTTGAAATTGTCTGGTCCGTAAGTGCGCTGGCGGTGCTTGGGCTTCTGGTGGCAGCAGTTTGGGGAATCAGACGATTCCATATCCCGACGCGTGCCGAAGCGCTCGTGCGGTTGGATGAAACCCTGCCCGGCCGTCCCATTCAGGCCTTGCTGGATGATCAGGCCATTGGTGCCATGGATGCCGATTCTGTCGCGCTCTGGCATGCGCACCAGACACGCATGGCGCAGAAGGCCTCGAAGGCAGGTGTCGTCAAACCGGATCTTCGGCTGGCCTCGCGCGATCCTTATGCTTTGCGCTACGCAGCTTTGCTGGCGTTGGTCGTGGCGTTCTTTTTCGGGTCGTTCTGGCGCATCGGATCAGTTGCCGAGATGACTCCGGGAACAGCCACGGCGGGTCAGGGACCGACATGGGAAGGATGGGTGGAACCTCCGCGCTATACCGGTTTGCCTACTTTGTATCTGGCCGATCAGACAGATCCGACGCTTTCGGTGCCTCAGGGCAGCCGCATAACATTGCGTTTCTATGGGGAAGTCGGGGCGCATACCCTGACGGAATCCGCATCGTCGACAGGGATTGAGGCTGCGACAGAACCGGAACAGGATTTTGTTGCCGAACGCACCGGTCAGTTGCGCATTGATGGTCCGGCTGGGCGGGATTGGGCACTGAATGTCATTCCGGACACCCGACCACAGGTCGCCGTATCCGACATCGCCGAGGCCGAGGCGGGTGGTCAGATGAAACTGCCCTTTACCGCCAGTGACGACTACGGTGTGGTATCGGGGTCTGCCCGGATTGAGCTTGATCTGGCGTCTGTGGATCGTCGCTATGGCCTGACCGCCGAGCCGGAACTGCGCGAGACGATCACCGTCCAGCTGCCGATGCCAATCACCGGGGACCGTACCGAATTCGAAGAGGATCTGATCGAAGATTTCTCTCAACACCCTTGGGCGCATCTACCGGTCAGGATCACACTTTCTGTTCGTGACGCATCAGATCAGCAGTCGGAATCCGAACCCTATCTGACCGCTTTGCCCGCCCGGCGTTTCTTTGACCCGCTTGCATCGGCGGTGATCGAACAGAGACGCGATCTGCTTTGGGCTCGTGACAACTCTGGTCGTGTCGCGCAGATATTACGGGCTGTTTCGCATCGTCCCGAAAGCCTCTTCCGGTCCGAGACGGCTTATCTTCGCCTTCGAGTACTGCTGCGCAGGCTTGAGACTTTTGATGAATTCGGCCTGAAGCCCGAACAACAAGCCGAAATTGCTCAAGCGCTTTGGGATTTGGCGATTCTGATCGAAGAGGGCACTCTCGCTGATGCGCTGGAACGCATGCGCCGTGCGCAAGAGCGTTTGACCGAGGCGATGCAGAACGGCGCCAGCGACGAAGAGATTGCCGATCTGATGCAGGAACTGCGCGACGCGACGCAGGATTACCTGCGACAGCTTCAGCGTCTGGCGCAGGAAAACGAAAGTGACGAAGGCCAGCCTGGGCAAAACGGTGAATCGCTGCAAATGACGCAGGATGATCTGCAGCGGATGATGGACCGTATTCAGGAACTGATGGAACAGGGTCGTATGGCCGAAGCGCAGCAAGCGTTGGAAGAGTTCCAGCAGATGATGGAGAACATGCGTGTCACCCAAGGTCAGGGTGAAGGCGGTCAATCCGAAGGTCAGCAGGCAATGGAAGGGCTCGCCGAGACTCTGCGCGAACAGCAGGGCCTGAGCGATCAGGCTTTCCGCGATTTGCAGGAACAGTTCAATCCGGGTGCGCAGGCGGGTGAAAATACCGGTAACGAAGGCCGTTCGGGTGGGCAGGGCCGAGGTCAGAGCCACGAAGGCCAGGGTGGTCAGGGACAAGGTGCTGACCAGCAGGGTGGCGAAGGTCAACAGGGTCAGGGAACGCTGGCGGACCGCCAGCAGGCTCTGAGAGATGAACTGAGCCGTCAGGAACAAGGCCTGCCTGGTGCAGGAACGGAAGAGGGCGAAGCTGCCCGCGAGGCGCTGGGCCGTGCAGGTCGCGCCATGGACGAGGCAGAAGAAGCGCTGCGCAGCGAAGATCTGGCCGAAGCAATCGACCGTCAGTCCGAAGCGATGGAAGCACTTCGTGAAGGCATGCGTGCGCTGGGTGAAGCCATGGCCCAGAACCAGCAAAACCAACCCGGTCAGGGCACACAGGAAGGCGATATGCAGGCCAACAATCGCGATCCACTGGGCCGCAATCCGGGCGCGGCCGGTTCGATTTCAACAGATGAGAACCTGCTACAAGGCGAAGACGTCTATCGCCGCGCACGTGAATTGCTGGACGAAATCCGTCGTCGAACAGGCGAGACCGACCGACCGAAAATCGA
This sequence comes from Ruegeria arenilitoris, assembly GCF_013030265.1. Taxonomy (GTDB): domain Bacteria; phylum Pseudomonadota; class Alphaproteobacteria; order Rhodobacterales; family Rhodobacteraceae; genus Ruegeria; species Ruegeria arenilitoris_E. The sequence goes on along the minus strand of NZ_WPZQ01000003.1, from coordinate 369,420 downwards.
ACTGGAATACCTCAAGCGTCTGCTTGAACGGTTCTGATCAGAGTTTCTGGAGTTATTGCGAAGCTGAACCCGCCTGCGTCTCAAGCCAGATACGGGCCTGGTCCACCAGCGACACGTAAGACTGCAAGGCTGGTTCGGCTTGTGGAACCGCGTCGCTGATCTGTGATGCATTGCCGTAGATCAGGAACAGAATCACACCGATCACGAGGATCAGCACAAACCCCCGCACAAACCCGCTGGATTTGCGTGGTGCGACTTCGGTTTCCGCTGATGGGTTGTCGGTCTCATCGGAACGCAGGCTGGAATTGATGGCCTCGACATCCGGTAACACGTCCTTGTGCCCGGCATCCTCTGCCGTTTCGGTCGTTGTGGGCTCTTTGGCCTCTACCTCGGGCTCTTCAGCCGGAGGATCCAGCGCCAGATCCGGCTGGCTTTCCAGTCCCGTGCCTTCCTGCGCCCGCAGTTCCGCTTCGCGGGCTGCTTCCTGTTGCAGGATATTGGCTACAGCGGGATCAACATTGCCGCTGCTTTCCTTTGGTGGTTGGGCTTCTTCTGCCGGCGCGGGTTCAGGCTCTGCCTCGGGGGCAGAGGCTTCAGCGGCGACCTCTTCGTTTTCGGTCTCTTCGACACTCTCATCTTGTGCCGGAGCGGCCTCAGCCTGTGGCTCAGGATACTTGGCCTGAAACCATGTCTCTTCACAATTGGAACATTGTACGTCTCGGCCTTCTTCTGGAATGACCTCGTCCGGAACCTCGTATTGGGCACTACACTTCGGACATGTTAGACGCATACTGCCTCCCCGGCCTGCCTGTCGGCCTGATAGTAGTTTTTTCAGGGATGATATTCCGTTAAGAGCCAACAGCAAAGCGCGTTTTTGGTCTCAGGACACAAGTGTCACCAATTGGACTCGGCACGGGCATTGAAACCAAGGCCGCGCTCGGGCAAGAAGAGCGGCAGAAAATATGGGGACAGGCGTGATAGAGCTGGAAAATGTCAGCTACAGCTATGGCGGAGGAGAGCTGCTCAGCGATGTTTCGGTGCAGTTGCAACCGGGGTCGTTCCATTTTCTGACCGGACCATCCGGGGCCGGTAAGACGACTTTGCTCAAGCTTTGTTATGGCGCCCTGCTGGCCACATCGGGGCGTATCAGCGCCTTTGGAGAAGATATAGCGGGCCTAGATCGGGATCAGATGGCCTTGCTGCGCCGCCGGATCGGGGTTGTGCACCAGAACTGCAATTTTCTGGATCACATGACCCTGTCCGAAAATGTTGCCCTGCCGCTGATGGTTGCAGGACGTGCACAGGATGCGGAACAAGACAACCTAAATGAGTTGCTGAACTGGGTCGGGCTGGGAAACCGGCTGGAGGCTCATCCGCCGGAACTGTCAGGTGGTGAGCGCCAGCGAGCCGCATTGGCGCGTTCGCTTATCCTGTCGCCCGATGTGGTTTTGGCGGACGAACCAACCGGCAATGTTGATTGGGAAATGTCCCAGCGCCTTTTGCGCTTGTTGGTCGAACTCAACCGCATGGGTAAAACCGTTCTGATCGCCACTCATGACCTCAGCCTGATCCGTGCGGCCAAAAGTCAGGTTCAGGCGCGGGTTTTGCGGATTTCGCAGCGTCGGCTGCAGCTGGCGGGGGCGGACCTATGAGCAATGGTGATATCCGAACGCTGCTACGCCGCGACACGCGGGCCGACCGGGTGGTTCCACCCACCGGTTTTACCGCGCAGCTTACTCTGTTTGTATCCGGCGCCATGGCCTTTCTTGCCGTTTTTGCGCTGGCACTGTCGCTGGCGTCCGGTCGGTTGGCCGACCGTTGGGCCACCGAACTTGCGGGTGCTGCCACCTTGCGTATCAATGCACCGGCAGAACAGCGCGCGGCTCAGACCGAAGCGGCCTTGAATGTGCTTCGCCAGACACCGGGTGTGGCTTCTGCGCGGGCCCTGACATCCGAGGAACAGGCAGCGCTGCTGGCACCCTGGTTCGGGCCTGATCTGCCCCTGGACACTCTGCCTATTCCGCAACTGATCGAGATCGTTGAAGGCGAACCCGGTCTGGATGCCATTGGACTGCGACTCAGGCTCGGCGCCGAAGTCCCCGGCGCGGTACTGGATGATCATACCAGATGGCGTGAACCACTGGTCGACGCGGCCATGTCGCTGCGGCGGCTGGGCTGGATTTCCATCTTGCTGATTGGCGGGGCAACGGCGGCGATGATCACACTGGCGGCTAATTCGTCCCTCGCCGCCAATGCGCAGATCATCGAGGTATTGCGACAGGTCGGTGCCCGTGATCGCTTCATCGCCGGAGCTTTTGTACGGCGATTTACCTATCGTGCGTTCTTTGGTGCTGCAGTGGGTACGTTGCTGGGGATGTCTGGTGTATTGCTTCTGCCCGAAGCATCGGATGCGGGCGGCTTTCTGACCGGATTGGGTTTTCAGGGAATGGGCTGGCTTCTGCCTGCCGCTATTCCGCTGCTTGGGGCAACTGTTGCCTTTTTTGCCACCTGGTCCGCAGCCCGTCGCAAGTTGAAGGAACTTTCGTGATGCTCATGGCCATTCAATGGGTACGTTCGCTGATCTTCATGATCACGATTTATATCTGGATGCTGATCCTTGGATTGGTCTTTGCCCCTTATGCGATGTTCGCGAAACGTGGCGCGCTGCAGGCCTGCAAAACCTATGCGCGTACCACAATCTGGCTGGCCCGCTGGATGGTCGGAATTCGCAGTGAAGTGCGCGGCCCCGTCCCGACCGGAGAGGTGGTGATCGGTGCCAAGCACCAGTCGTTTCTCGATATCATCATGATCTTTGACGCTATCCCGCACGGCAAGTTCATCATGAAACGAGAGCTTCTGTGGACCCCGATCATCGGCATGTATGCGCGCCGCCTTGGATGTATCCCGGTTAACCGAGGCAAGCGCGGCGCGGCGGTGGCCAAGATGGTCAAGGATGTGTCCCGAGAGTTTGCGGAACCCGGTCAGCTGGTGATCTATCCGCAGGGAACCCGGGTCGCCCCCGGGGTCCATAAACCCTACAAGGTTGGCACGGCCGTCCTGTATGAAGGACTGGGTTTTCCATGCGTACCGGCAGCCACGAATGTCGGCGTGTTCTGGCCCCGTACAGGTATCATGCGCAAACCCGGGCATGCGATTGTCGAATTCCTTGATCCGATTGAGCCTGGGGTCAGTCGCAACGAATTCCTTTCACGTCTGGAAGACGTGATTGAAACACGCTCAAACGATCTGATGCGCGAAGTGGGGTTTGATCCGGATGGAGTTCATTAAAGATATTGCCGCGCTTGAGGCGTTGTATGGCAAACCCGGGGCGCCAGCGCTGCGTAAGGTCGCGCACCGCCTGACGCCGCTCTATCGCAAATGGATCATGGCCTCGCGCCTGTGTGTGCTCAGCACGGTGGGTCCTGAAGGCGTAGATGGCAGCCCGCGCGGCGATGATGGTCCGGTGGTTCTGGAACTGGATGCAGGTACTCTGGCCATGCCTGATTGGCGTGGGAACAACCGGCTGGACAGTTTGCGCAACATTGTGCGCGATCCGCATGTATCGCTGATGTTCATGGTTCCGGGATCAAACAATGTGGTGCGTCTGAACGGAATGGCGCGTTTGACCACAGATGAAGGTTTGCGCGCGCGGTTTGAGAAAAACGGCAAACTCCCAGCCACCGTGATTGTCATAGAAATTGCTGAAATCTACACCCAATGTGCCCGGGCTCTGATGCGTGCACGGACCTGGAGCAGCGGTGATGAAACCGCCGACCTGCCGACGGTTGGCGAGATTCTCGCTGAGGCTTCTGAGGGAGAGGAAGGCGGCGCGCGCTATGATCAGGAATGGGGTGCCCGCGCCGCCAAGACGATGTGGTAGGCGCGCTGCTCAAACTGCAGCCGCACCGATTTTGGCTACTTTCTCTATCCAGCGCTCCACATTGCCCGATTTGGGATAGCTTGCACCCGCGAAATAGGTGAAGCGGGTGGGTTTGAAGCCAACAAAGCCAAGTATCTGGTCCCGAACCTGTCGGATAAGCGCCTGACGATAGATCAGCCGCATGAACCAGCCGGGCGTGTCGGATGTCATGATAACTCGCGCTGTCCGACCGGTGAGCATCGGTGCGGGAAACCCAATCTTGGTCGTGTTTCGCGTATCGAACGTGCGCCCGGGGATGAACATCCGGTCGATCAGGCCTTTCAGTTTGGCAGGCAGGCCACCCCACCACATAGGGGTCGTCAGGACCAGATGATCGCTCCATTCGATGTCTTGCAGTACCTGCTCAAGCACGGGCTCCAGTGGTTTGAAGTCGTGATAGTTGCCCTGACCGAAATCGTGATCGAACTGCAGATCGCTCAGATGAACCATTCGGACGTCATGACCCGCCTTACGCGCTGCATCGCTGTATGTCTGGGCAAAGGTACGGGACAGGCTGGTTTCACCTGGGTGACCGTCGAGGATGAGAACTTTCTTGGGTTGCATCGGGATTCTCCAAAAATGACCGCGGTCAGTTTGTAGAATCAATAATTGACCATGGTCAATATTAAATTTGACCGCGGTCAAAATTCGTGCAAACAACCCTTATGCAAAAACCGATTCAAAAAAGAACCATGAAGACGCGCGCACGCCTCTTGTCCGCCGCTGAGGACGTTGTGCAGCGCAATGGATACGAGGCATTGCGGGTCGAAGAAGTGGTTCAGGCTGCCGGGGTCGCCAAGGGAACCTTCTTTGCGCATTTCCACGACAAGGACGCGCTGATGGAAATCCTGATGGGCGAAAAGCTGAGCGCCTGTTTTGATCAGGCTGAGAGCGGGCCTGATCCCAAAACTGTGTCCGAGATCATAGCGGCATTGGAGCCTGTCCACAGTTTCATGACATCGGAACGCTATGTCTTTGATCTGCTGTTAAGGTATTCGGGTGCCACGGGAATCGCCGAGATCGGACCAATTGCCCATTGCTTTGAGCGGTACTTCCGTCTGGTATCCGGCTGGTTGGAACATGCGACTGTTCGGCAGGATGTATCACACGATCTGCTTGCCGAAGGCGTTCAGGCCTTTTCCATACAGGCCATGTCCCTGCAGTTTTGCGCGCTGCATGAGGCGCAGAGCTTTGCCGATCGACTGGAAGTCTATCTTGAGGCATGGTTGACCCCGGCAACCTGACGGCTGCCGGGATCGGGAAACTCAGCTGTGGATCGGTCCGTCGCCACAGGCAAGCGCAGCTTCGCGTACGGCTTCGGAATAGGTCGGGTGGGCGTGGCAGGTCAGGGCCAGATCCTCGGCTGATGCGCCGAATTCCATTGCGACGCAGACCTCGTGGATCAGGTCACCCGCTGCTGGACCGATGATATGCGCGCCCAGGATACGGTCGGTCTCCTTGTCGGCGAGGATTTTCACAAACCCATCGGTCATCAAGTTTGCCTTGGCGCGGCCATTGCCCATGAACATGAACTTGCCGACCTTATAGGCGCGGCCCTGTTCCTTGAGCGTCTCTTCAGTCTCACCAACATTGGCGACTTCGGGCCAGGTGTAGATCACGCCCGGAATGACGCCATAGTTCACATGGCCATGTTTGCCCGCGACCTGCTCGGCGGCCGCCATGCCTTCATCCTCGGCTTTGTGCGCCAGCATCGGGCCTTCGGTTACATCGCCGATGGCATAGATACCCGGCACGTTGGTTTGCCAATCAGCACCAACCTTGATCTGGCCGCGTGGTGTCATCTCAACACCCAGTGCCTCCAAGCCAAGACCATCCGAGAATGGCTTACGCCCGGTTGCGACCAGTACGGTATCGGCATCGATCACATGCTCGCTGTCATCCTTGCGCAGTTTGTATGTCACCTTTGCCTTGGTCTTGGTGGCTTCGGTCTTTTGCACCGCAGCGCCCATGACGAATTTCAGGCCCTGCTTCTTGAGGATACGCTGGAAGGTTTTCTGAACCTCCGGATCCATGCCCGGTGTGATGACATCGAGGAATTCGATCACGGTCACCTCAGCACCCAAACGCTGATAGACCGAGCCCAGTTCCAGCCCGATGACACCTGCACCGATGACCACCATCTTTTTCGGGATCTTGTTCAGTGACAGCGCACCAGTCGAGGTTACGACGATCTTTTCGTCCACCTCTACGCCTGGCAGCGACGACGGTTCCGATCCCGAAGCGATGATGATGTTTTTAGCTTCGTGAACCTCATCACCCACCTTGACCTTGCCAGCGGCAGGGATCGAACCCCAACCTTTCAGCCAATCGATCTTGTTCTTCTTGAACAGGAATTCGATGCCTTTGGTGTTTCCGTCGATCACCTCGTCCTTGTAGGCCTGCATCTGTTTCCAATCGACTGAGGGGCTTTTGCCCTTCAGACCCATCTTGGCAAAGTTATGCTCAGCCTCGTGCAACTGATGGCTGGCATGCAACAGGGCCTTGGACGGGATGCAGCCCACGTTCAGACAGGTGCCGCCCAGTGTTTCACGCCCCTCGACCACAGCCGTCTTGAGCCCCAGCTGGGCACAGCGGATGGCGCAGACATAGCCGCCGGGACCGGCGCCGATTACGATAACGTCATAGTTTGCCATATGTCAGGTCCTTATCGTTTGCGGGGATGGCGGCAGTACCGATTGCGCCAGGGCCGTTCCCCTTATGATTAATCTATGCTGGGGGCCGTCTCAAAGAACAGCAGCCAGCAACATTGCGGTGGTGGCCAGCAGACCAACGATCCAGATCACTGTACGCCAGGGTGTCCAGCCGAACGCATAGGCCGGGACGTATAGAATTCGGGCGATCAGATAGATCCAGCTGCAGGCGGCGGTAAATCCGCTGGATTGCCCCGAGACAGTCAGGACAAGTGCCGCGATCCCAAACAGAACCAACCCTTCGGTATGGTTGCTGAGCGCGCGATGCAGACGGCCACAGACACCGGGTTTGTCAAATGGGGTATCCCGTGGGCCAATGGCGTGGCCTAGGTCGATCTTGCCATGACCTGCTGCCAAGTAGGCCGTGAATTGCACCACCCAGAGCAATGCAGCAAGGGTCAGAACGGTCAGCTCCGTGGTCATCCGTCAGTTCCCCCTGAGTTGGTACAAATCATCGGATTACGAGTGAACTTCGCGCCCCTGAATGAGGCGCGAATGCGGATTTCAGACAGGATCCAGCACCTTGATCTGGATGTGAGCAACCCCACCACGTTCGTGATGCATCGCCAACTCCTCGGATTCCATGAAATCCTGAGCGCGATCCAGATCCGTGATCTCGAACAGCGCGACGGCATGGTCCTTCTGATCCGGGTCTTTCCAGATGTGAAGGTCGCGAATGCCCGCGGCCTCCCTCATCGGTTTGTCTTCCTGAAACACTTTCAGCCAGACATCGAAATCGGCCACATCGGCCTGCCAGAGTACATGTGTCGCCATTATTACAGATCCATCAGTAGGCGGCGCGGATCTTCCAGCGCCTCTTTCACGCGAACAAGGAAGGTCACGGCGCCTTTACCGTCAACGATCCGGTGGTCGTAAGACAGGGCCAGATACATCATTGGACGGATCTTGATTTCGCCATTGATGACCATCGGACGGTCCTGAATCTTGTGCATGCCCAAAATGCCGGACTGCGGGGGGTTCAGGATCGGCGAGGACATGAGCGAGCCATAGACACCACCGTTCGAGATGGTGAACGTGCCGCCCTGCATCTCGGCCATGCTCAGCTTGCCTTCGCGAGCGCGTTTGCCCTTTTCGGCGATGGCTTTTTCGATGGCCGCAAAGGACATGCTGTCAGCATCGCGGATGACCGGTACAACCAGACCCTGCGGCGTGCCAGCAGCCACACCCATGTGAACGAAGTTCTTGTAGACGATGTCCGTGCCGTCGATCTCGGCGTTGACTTCGGGAACCTCTTTCAGCGCGTGACAGCAGGCCTTGGTGAAGAAGGACATAAAGCCCAGACGCACGCCGTGCTTCTTCTCGAACTGGTCCTTGTACTGATTACGCAGGGCCATCACCTCGGTCATGTCCACCTCGTTGTAGGTGGTCAGGATTGCGGCAGTGTTTTGCGCATCTTTCAGACGCTTTGCGATGGTCTGGCGCAGGCGTGTCATGCGGACACGTTCCTCGCGGGCCTCGTCCTCGGCCGCAACTGGTGCGCGCGGGGCCTGAGCTGCAGGGGTGGGCGCTGTAGCAGGTGCAGGGGCTGCAGCCGTAGCAACGGCACGCGCAACATCTTCTTTCATGATGCGGCCATCACGACCGGTACCGGTGACCTGATCTGCCGACAATCCGGCCTCAGCCATGGCTTTCTCGGCAGAGGGGGCATTTGCCACGTCCTTGCCGGTGCTTGCCGCCGCGGCTGGTGCAGCAGCCGCAGCCGCCACTGGTGCTGCAGCGGCACCCGCTGCTGAACCCGAGATCACCGCCAGTTTAGCCGTTGCATCTACGGTTGCGCCTTCCGGGGCCACGATCTCTGCCAGAACACCTGCTGCCGGAGCGGGAACCTCGACCGAGACTTTGTCGGTTTCCAGTTCACACAGCATCTCGTCCTGCGCGACGCTGTCACCCACCTGCTTGAACCATGTCGACACGGTTGCCTCGGTCACCGACTCGCCCAGGGTAGGCACCATCACGTCAACACTGCCACCCGAAGCGGCGGGTGCTGCGGCCGGGGCAGGCGCAGCAGCAGCGGGCGCAGGGGCCGCGCCTTCGCCAGCGGCAATGGTTGCCAGCAGGGCATCGACACCAACGGTTTCACCTTCGGCGGCCACGATCTCACCCATCACGCCGGCGGCGGGCGACGGAACCTCGACTGTGACCTTGTCGGTCTCCAGCTCACACAGCATTTCGTCCACGGCAACTGCGTCGCCGGGTTTCTTGAACCATGTCGCAACCGTGGCTTCGGTTACCGACTCGCCAAGCGTGGGAACACGAACTTCAATCGACATCGTTTACTTTCCTTCAATGCTCAGCGCTTCGTTCACCAGCGCTTCTTGTTGGGCTTTGTGTTGGCTGGCCAGACCCGTCGCGGGCGAGGCCGATGTTGCGCGACCGACATAGCGCGGCCGTTTGTGATCGGCGCCGATACGGGTCAGCACCCATTCGATATTTGGCTCGATGAATGTCCACGCGCCCTGGTTTTTCGGTTCTTCCTGACACCAGACGATTTCTGCCTGTTTAAAGCGTTCCAGCTCATTGATCAGAGAGTGCGCAGGGAACGGATAGAACTGTTCGATCCGCAGCAGGTAGACATCGTCGATGCCGCGCGCATCACGCTCCTCCAGCAAGTCGTAGTAGACTTTGCCCGAACACATCACCACACGCTTGATCTTGTCATCTGCAACCAGCGTGGTGTCCGAGTTGCCCTTCTGCGCGTCATCCCATAGCACCCGGTGGAAGCTAGAGCCGGTGGTGAAATCCTCGGACGTACTGACGGCCAGTTTGTGGCGCAGCAACGATTTGGGGGTCACCAGGATCAGCGGCTTGCGGAAGGTGCGGTGCAACTGACGGCGTAGGATGTGGAAGTAGTTCGCAGGCGTTGTACAGTTCGCCACGATCCAGTTGTCCTGACCGCACATCTGCAAGAACCGCTCAAGCCGCGCTGACGAGTGTTCGGGGCCTTGCCCTTCGAACCCGTGTGGCAGCAGGCAGACCAGCCCAGACATGCGCAGCCATTTGCTTTCGCCCGAGCTGATGAACTGGTCGAACATGATTTGCGCACCGTTGGCAAAGTCGCCGAACTGCGCCTCCCACAGGGTCAGCGCGTTGGGTTCCGCCAGCGAGAAGCCGTACTCGAAACCCAGAACCGCATATTCGCTGAGCATCGAGTCGATGACTTCGTAATGCGACTGGCCCGAGCGGATGTTGTTCAGAGGGTAGTACCGTTCTTCGGATTCCTGATGGATAAATCCGGAATGGCGCTGACTGAACGTTCCGCGCGTCGCATCCTGCCCAGAGAGACGCACCGGATAGCCTTCGGTCAGCAAGGAGCCAAATGCCAGCGCTTCACCAGTCGCCCAGTCAAATCCTTGACCGGATTCAAACATCTGTTTCTTGTGATCGAGCAGACGGCCGACGGTCTTGTGCAGGGCAAACCCTTCGGGCGCGCGGGTCAGGGCATTCCCGACCTCGGCCAGAGTTTCCGGTGCAATGGCGGTGTCGCCGCGTACGTATTCTTCCTTGTTTTTGTCCAGATGTGACCAGCGCCCGTCCAGCCAATCGGCCTTGTTGGGCTTGTAGTCCTTGCCGGCCTCGAACTCATCGTTCAGATGCGCCTGGAAGGCGGCTTTCATGTCCTCGATCTCACCCTCGGGGATCAGGCCGTCCTTGACCAGACGCTCGGTATAGAGGCTGAGCGTGGTCTTATGGGTCTTGATCTTCTTGTACATGATCGGGTTGGTGAACATGGGCTCATCGCCCTCGTTGTGACCAAACCGGCGATAGCAGAAGATGTCGATGACCACGTCCTTGTGGAACTTCTGGCGGAACTCGGTTGCGACCTTGGCCGCATGAACCACTGCCTCTGGGTCGTCGCCGTTCACGTGGAAGATCGGCGCCTCAACCATCAACGCGATATCCGTCGGATACGGGCTGGAGCGTGAGAAATGCGGCGCAGTGGTAAAGCCGATCTGGTTGTTCACGACGATATGCATGGTGCCGCCGGTCTTGTGACCGCGCAAACCCGACAAACCGAAGCCTTCGGCAACAACACCCTGACCGGCAAAGGCCGCATCACCGTGCAGCAGAATGCCCATCACCTTGGTGCGATCGGTGTCGTTCAACTGGTCCTGCTTGGCGCGGACCTTGCCCAGAACAACCGGGTTCACGGCTTCAAGATGCGAGGGGTTCGCAGTTAGCGACAGGTGAACCGAGTTTCCGTCGAACTCCCGATCGCTGGAGGCGCCGAGGTGATACTTCACGTCACCCGATCCATCCACATCCTCGGGTTTGAAGCTGCCGCCCTGGAATTCGTTGAAGATGGCGCGATAAGGCTTGCCCATCACGTTGGCCAGAATGTTCAGACGCCCGCGGTGCGGCATACCGATCACGATATCCTCGACACCCAGCGCGCCACCGCGCTTGATGATCTGTTCCATCGCGGGGATCAGCGCTTCGCCACCGTCCAGACCAAAGCGCTTGGTGCCCATGTATTTCACATGCAGGAACTTTTCGAACCCTTCGGCCTCGACCATCTTGTTCAGGATCGCCTTACGCCCTTCCTTGGTAAAGGCGATTTCCTTGCCATACCCCTCGATCCGCTCTTTCAGCCACGAGGCTTCTTCCGGGTTCGAGATGTGCATGTATTGCAGTGCGAACGTGCCGCAATAGGTCCGTTTCACGATCTCGACGATCTGCCGCATCGAGGCCATCTGCAGGCCCAGCACGTTGTCGATAAAGATCGGACGATCCATATCTGCATCGGTGAAACCGTATGTTTTTGGGTCCAGTTCAGGGTGCGTGCTGGCGGCGCGCATACCCAGCGGGTCCAGATCGGCGGCCAGATGTCCGCGAATACGATAGGCCCGGATCAGCATCAGCGCCCGAAGGCTGTCCAGCACGGCGCGTTTGACCTGCTCATCGCTGACTTCGACGCCCTTGGCGGCGGCCTTGTCCTTGATCTTCTTTCCGGCGGCCTTGGCATCGACCTCGGCCCATTCCCCGGTCAACGCACCCGTCAGGTCATCAGTCGGCATCGGAGGCCAATCGGTGCGCGCCCAGGATGGTCCCTCGGCCTCTTTCTGCACGTCCGGTGTGGCGTCACCCATTTGCCTGAAAAATTCGGCCCAGGCGGCATCTACCGCATTCGGGTCCTTTGTGTACTGGGCATAAAGCTGCTCCAGATATTCGGCATTATGCCCCTGCATAAAGCTTGAGGCATGAAAGGCAGAGTTGGGCGAATGTTCGGTCATTGGGCTACCTCATGTGGGTTGGGACCGTATTGATTGGTGCCTGGCTGGCTGGGGCGGGTCAGCCACCACAGAACCAGAAGGGGCGACACTGCCAGAACCAGCAATGTCGGAATGACGATAAGCAGTGTGGCCCGCGTGAACAGGATGTCCAACGTGCCACCGTGAAACTGGCTGGCGATGCCAATGCCAAAGATCAAAACGGCAAATGCGCCCACAATCAGCAGGATCGGGAGTAGCGCATAAAGCCCGCTGCGACCGGTATCGTGCATCCGCCGGAACGCAACCGCCAGGTGCGGGATGAAAACGATCAGACCGACGATGCTTTGGACCGGTTGCCGGGACGTGGCTGCAACGGATTTGACCTCATCCGTTTGGGTGACCGAGACTTGTGTGAAGAACTGCCAGTCGATGATGCCAGCAATGATGTTCCAGATCACGATGAACAGAAAAAAGAACCAGTATTCGGGCCGCGAGGCACGACCCGAGAAGGTGAAGAACTTGGAGAAACAGATACGAATGGCGTCAGAGAAGGTCATGCTATCGCCCCCAAAGGGCTTGGCCCGTACTCGTTAGGCCCCGCCTCAGAAGGGGTCGTACCCCACAAAACTATTACGATCAGTGCGAGTATCGAAATCACAAGTTGCGGTATCCCCAGTAGGATCGAGACGACTAGGGCCAACGGTATCGAGATCAGGCCCAATAAACCTGCGAAGAAAGACAAAGCCGGGCCGAAGAAAAACGCCAGGAACAGAGCCAGCCAAGCGTACCAGCCCGGGAATCCGATATCGTGTACCCGGCGTGTCAGAACAGACGCAAACGGAACAACGAGTATGAGGGACACAACGAGGCTAAGAACCCCTGGTCCATACTTGATAACAATCGAGACCTCTTGTGTCTCTTCTCCCGTCAGCAGATCGGTTGTTGTGGTCACACGCTGATATGCAGTTGGATCAAGAACCGCTAAATCGACGTACAGTGCGCCTGCAATTATCACCAGTATCGGAACAGCATACTTCCAGTATTCCGAGCGGGACGCCCGCCCGGAAAACGATAGAAGTTCTTTGATACTGGTCAACATAACTACAGGCTGTTCCGCTTACCCAATCGCTTCCAGCACAGCCTCACCCAGCTGCGCCGGGCTTTCGGCCACGACGATACCGGCCGAGCGCATGGCTTCGATCTTGTCCTCGGCACCGCCTTTGCCGCCGGCGACAATCGCGCCCGCGTGGCCCATGCGGCGGCCCGGAGGGGCTGTGCGGCCTGCGATGAACCCAGCGGTCGGCTTCTTGCGGCCTTTCTTAGCCTCATCCGCCAGGAACTGCGCGGCTTCTTCCTCGGCCGAGCCACCGATCTCACCGATCATGATGATCGACTCGGTCTCGTCATCGGCCAGGAACCATTCCAGTACGTCGATATGCTCGGTGCCTTTGATCGGGTCACCGCCGATGCCCACACAGGTGGACTGGCCCAGTCCTACGTCGGTCGTCTGTTTCACGGCCTCATAGGTAAGCGTACCTGAACGGCTTACAACACCGACCGAGCCGCGCTTGTGGATGTGGCCGGGCATGATGCCGATCTTGCAAGCGTCAGGTGTGATGACACCGGGGCAGTTCGGGCCGATCAGACGCGAGCTTGAACCTTCCAGCGCGCGCTTCACCTTCATCATGTCCAGAACCGGGATGCCTTCGGTGATGCAGACGATCACTTCCATCTCGGCGTCAATCGCTTCGAGGATCGAGTCCGCCGCGAAGGGCGGAGGAACGTAGATCACGCTGGCATTGGCTTCGGTCACATGCTTGGCTTCGTGGACCGAGTTGAACACGGGCAGGCCCAGATGCTCCATTCCGCCTTTGCCGGGGGTCACACCGCCGACCATCTTGGTGCCATAGGCGATGGCCTGTTCAGAGTGGAATGTACCCTGCGAGCCGGTGAAGCCCTGACAGATGACCTTGGTGTTTTCGTCGATGAGGACTGCCATGTTGTCCCTTTCCTTAGGCGATGCTGGTTTGATTGGGTTGCGCGTCCGGCAGAACCTGCGGCGCGTAAGTAATTTTTTCGAGCGTGGCGCGACCAAGCGCCAGATTGGCGATGGTGCGGGCTCCGCCATCGATTTCGGCAATGCCGCGCCGGATCTTCTGGCGCAGCAGGGGCCAGCCCTTGGGGCGATGACGGGGCGAGCCCATCTGGTGTTCTCCAGGTGCTTCGTTGCCCTGTTCGACCATGGCCGGAACCACCTGATAGATGTTGATCTGGCGCGCAGCGGCCGACGCCGACGGGTTGAACAGCAGGCCATCCAGCGTGATGTCAAACGGCTTCTGCGCCAGAAAGTGCTGTGCCGCCTTGCGGGTCAGGGCATAGGCCGCGCCACCGGGGTGTCGCGATTTCATCAGCCGGATCTCGCGCCCCAGATGGGATTGGCGATTCCGCCCGAGCGCCACATACAGCTTGGTGCTGCGCCAGCGTTCGAACCGAACGATATCCGCATCCTCGGGCCACCAGGACGGATCGTTGAGCCAAATCGCCAGTTCAGGCGTCAGGAATACGTCATCTTCGAGAATCAGCGCTTGCTCAGCCCCTGAGGCAATCACCGCTTCCCACGCCTTGGCATGGCTCAGCGTGCAGGCCATGTCCTTGGTCTGAAAATATCCCCACGGTCCTTCGCTGCTGCAATCGCGCAGGAAATCCTCGCGGGTTGCGGCATCACAGTCGACCGCATTCACCCGCGTTGCCGACAGGCCTGCCTTTTGCAGTTCCTGCTCCATCAAACGCGCCCGCCCGGTGGCGCGTTCTAGGCCTATGAGGAAGATAGGGATGGTCATGGGGTCAGTTCATTTCCAACTCGGTCAAACAGTCCACATCGCGCGAGGTTTGTCATGCGAGCCGGTAAAGCCCTGACAGATCACTTTGATATTTTTGTCGATGAGGACTGCCATTTTGGGGAGGCTCCTTGTCAGTTAGATGCGCTCAATGATGCACGAAAGTACTGTTTGCCGTTGTTCACGAACGTGGGTGTGAAGTTCATAACTGAACTTCCGCGCGAGTTTGTTCGAGTCGCGAACGTGTTCGGATCGACGTCGATTTTCGCATTCCCGTCAGTTCCTTGCGTGCTTCCTACTGCAAGTAGCAGACCGAGTTCCTCTGGTTTCTCTTTCGACGAAAAAACCATGGAGCAAACTTTGCCAGACGAGCTACGTGTCAGTTTAAAAGACACATCTCGCTTGCCATCGTAAAACGTTCCCGTTTTCGAGTGAGCTTGAAACCCGTTTTGGGCAAGCACTTTCTTAGCCTTACGAAAGTTCGGATAAGTTTTAGCGCAGACACCGATAAACAGGTTTGCGGTGTCCTCCAAGCCCAAGCCTTTGGTGCCTGGTTCGAGGTCTTGAGCTGAGGCTGAAGAAGCGAAGAACGCTGACATCAAAATCAGGCAAGCAGCTACAAGGGAATGACGAAA
The DNA here is from genome assembly GCF_013030265.1 of Ruegeria arenilitoris. Lineage (GTDB taxonomy): Bacteria > Pseudomonadota > Alphaproteobacteria > Rhodobacterales > Rhodobacteraceae > Ruegeria > Ruegeria arenilitoris_E. The sequence goes on along the minus strand of NZ_WPZQ01000003.1, from coordinate 354,087 downwards.
ACCGACGGTCACTTGCTTCAACCCTTAACCGCCTTCACGATCTTCTCTGCACCGTCTTTCAGGTTGTCCGCCGCAATCACGTCCAGACCCGAATTGTTGATGATCTCTTTGCCTTTCTCGACATTCGTACCTTCCAGACGTACGACCAGCGGTACTTTCAGGCCAACTTCTTTCACCGCAGCTACAACGCCCTCGGCGATGACGTCACAGCGCATGATGCCGCCGAAGATGTTGACCAGAATGCCTTTGACCTGCGGGTCTGAGGTGATGATCTTGAACGCTTCGGTCACTTTCTCTTTGGTCGCGCCGCCACCCACGTCGAGGAAGTTGGCAGGCTCAGCCCCGTACAGCTTGATGATGTCCATCGTCGCCATCGCCAGACCGGCACCGTTGACCATGCAGCCGATCTCACCATCCAGCGCGATGTAGTTCAGGTCGTACTTGGAGGCTTCCAGTTCCTTGGGGTCTTCCTCGGTCGTGTCGCGCAGCTCGGCGATGTCGGGGTGGCGGTAAACCGCGTTGCCGTCAAAGCCCAGTTTGGCGTCCAGTACCTTCAGGTCGCCGCCTTCGGCCACGATCAGCGGGTTGATCTCCAGCATCTCCATGTCCTTCTCGACGAAGGCCTTGTAGAGCTGACCCATCAGCTTGACGCATTGCTTGACCTGTGCACCTTCCAGGCCCAGTGAGAACGCAATGCGGCGGCCATGGTAAGGCTGATATCCGGTTGCCGGGTCGACCGAGAAGGACAGGATCTTCTCAGGGGTTTCAGCGGCAACTTCTTCGATGTCCATGCCGCCTTCGGTCGAGCAGACGAACGAGATACGGCTGGTCTGACGATCGACAAGCAGCGCCAGATACAGTTCGCGTTCGATACCGGAACCGGCTTCGATGTAGATGCGGTTGACTTGCTTGCCTGCCGGACCGGTCTGATGGGTGACCAGTGTGCGGCCCAGCATCTTTTTGGCTTCTTCAGCGGCTTCTTCAACCGACTTGGTCAGACGAACGCCGCCCTTTTCACCGGCATCGGCCTCTTTGAACGAACCCTTGCCGCGACCACCTGCGTGGATCTGTGCTTTGACAACCCAAAGCGGGCCGTCCAGCTCACCTGCTGCGGTTTTGGCTTCTTCGGCGCGCAACACGGCGCGACCATCGGACACCGGTGCGCCATAGCTGCGAAGGAGGGCTTTGGCCTGATATTCGTGAATGTTCATCGAAACTGTCCCGTCTGACTGCGATTTAACCGTTATAGGGGTGTCTACCCTGTAAGTTTAAAGGGTTTTTTGACCGGAAAGAGGATTTTCACGAAGATTTTCAATATTTGTGATCACAGGTTTTTGGGGTGTGATCACATATCGAGATTGATAATGCCGTAGGGGTGTCAAGACAGATATCGATTCTGCCAATTCCACATCCACCAAGAAGCGCCACCTGCTAGAAGAAGTGGTGCACTTCTCAATGATGCGGCAAGAAAAAGAGCCCAAGCACTTGGGTTCCCTCCAGAAACTCCAAACGTAAAGTAACCTATCGGGATAAGTGCAATTCCAATCAATATACAAAAGCTGGCGTATAGCTGAAGGCCGATGCTCGCAATACGCAGAGTCCAAATACTGGAAGACCGGTTTCTGATGATTACGCATAGAAGGGGAATGACAAGCAAAACCAGCAGAAATGCTGCTAAGGTAATTATCAATGAAGTTATCGCAGCCAACATAACCTGAACCTTAAGGTACCAAAAGAAAATGCGCGCCCTAAGACGCGCATTCAATCCCTTGGTCCGGAATTCCCGACCTTACGCTAGCGAGCTGTCGATGCCCTTGCATGCTTCGATCAGGCCTTTGACTGCGTTGACCGAGTTGTCGAAACCGGCCTGCTCGTCTTCGTTCAGCTTGATGTCGACGATCCGCTCGACACCACCAGCGCCGATGACGGTCGGAACGCCTACATACAGACCGTCGACGCCCAGCTCGCCGCTGCAGTATGCGGCGCAAGGCAGTACGCGTTTCTGGTCTTTCAGATACGCTTCGGCCATTTCGATCGCCGAAGTGGCAGGTGCGTAGTAGGCCGAACCGGTTTTCAGCAGGCCAACGATCTCGGCGCCGCCGTCACGGGTGCGCTGAACGATGGCGTCCAGCTTGTCCTGCGTGGTCCAGCCCATTTCGACCAGATCGGGCAGCGGGATACCGGCAACGGTCGAGTAACGGACCGAAGGCACCATCGTGTCGCCGTGGCCGCCCAGAACGAATGCGGTGACGTCGCGCATCGAAACGTTGAACTCTTCCGACAGGAAATGTGCGAAACGAGCCGAGTCCAGAACGCCTGCCATGCCGCAGACTTTGTTGTGCGGCAGACCCGAGAATTCGCGCAGAGCCCAGACCATCGCATCCAGCGGGTTGGTGATGCAGATCACGAATGCGTCGGGTGCGTGGGCTGCGATGCCTTCGCCAACCGACTTCATGACTTTCAGGTTGATGCCCAGCAGGTCATCGCGGCTCATGCCCGGTTTACGCGCAACGCCGGCGGTGACGATGCAAACATCTGCGCCTGCGATGTCGGCATAGTCGCTGGTGCCGGACATGGACGCATCGAACCCTTCGGAGGGGCCGGATTCAGCGATGTCGAGCGCTTTGCCCTGCGGCAACCCGTCAGCGATGTCGAAGAGGACAACGTCACCCAGTTCTTTGACAGCTGCAAGATGCGCAAGCGTGCCGCCGATGTTCCCCGCGCCGATCAGCGCAATCTTGGGTCTGGCCATTTGGAATATCTCCGGTCGGTTTTGAAATCGCGGTTTTGCTAGTCGTTAAAACGGCATCGTGCAAGGGTTCTGCGACGCGGCATGCGACCGCATACCGTTTGCAAGTGTCATGCTGGTTGCGCTAAAGGGCTTGCGAAACAAGCCGTTTCCGGGGCCGGGCCATGTTCGAACTGAACCTGATGTTTTTTGCTGTGGCGATCCCGGCCGTGATCTTTGCAGGCATTTCAAAGGGCGGTTTCGGGTCCGGCGTGGCCTTTGCGTCCTCTTCGATTCTGGCGCTGATTTTGGAACCCGGACAGGCACTTGCCCTGATGCTTCCGATCCTGATGGTCATCGATGTGGCGACGCTGGGACCCTATTGGAAACGCTGGAGCTGGCCGGATTCCCGATTGCTGATGCTCGGTGCCGTGCCGGGTGTGGTACTGGGCGCGTGGCTCTATCGCGCGACCGATGATGATCTGTTGCGTCTGTTGATAGGGGGGATATCTGTCGGCTTTGTCGTCTGGCACATCGCGCAGACCAAAGGTTGGGTGCGCGGCTTCGCCAACCGGTTGCCGCCTCCTGCGGGCTTGTTTGCCGGCCTGGTTGCGGGGTTCACCAGTTTTGTCAGTCATGCAGGTGGCCCGCCCGCCGCTGTCTATCTGCTGTCGCAACGCCTGTCGAAGACCGAATTTCAGGCCACCACAGTGCTGGTTTTCTGGGTCATCAACATCGCGAAATTCGTGCCTTATGCCTATCTGGGGATGTTCACATGGCATACGGCATGGGCCGATTTGCTGCTGACGCCGTTTGCGATCCTAGGGGCCTGGCTGGGCGTACGGGCTCATTTCATGCTATCCGAACGCCTGTTTTTTGGTATCGCCTATGTCCTGCTGACCCTGACCGGCAGCAAGTTGATCTGGGATGCGCTGACCTGAGCTTTACACGTTTGGCGGCAAAGCTTCGGCTATCGCCTCGTAGGCCTGACCCGAGGCCACCAGGCAGGTCATCCCATCCGGCAACGTCACCGTGATCGTCCAGCTTCCGCTTTGGTCCGAGGCATAAACCTCCATCACCGCGCCCCGGCGCGCGATGCCAATTCCCTGACGGGTTTCGCCATAGGTTTCGGTCAAACGCTTGATCACTTCATCCCGTGGCGCACAATTGCGGGCGTGAACCTGCTGCGCGGCCAGAACCATTATTCCAAGGCCCATCGTCATCTTGAACAGCGTCTTTTTCATCTCTGACCCCTTTCGATCCCAACTGGCATTCAGGCTGCCGCGACCAGACCGAAATTCGGTTAAGAGAACGCACGTTGCGTCCCGAATGCTGCGTTGCGGCGATTTTGCGCTTGAACTTTCCGGCAAAAAATGCCCCATTCCGCGCAACATTATTTCAATGGGAGAAGCCCATGGACCCGCGTCAGCGCCCATATCGTTCGGTTCTGTATATTCCCGGCTCGAAAGAGCGGGCGCTGGAAAAAGCGCGCAACCTGCCTGTGGATGCGATCATTTTCGATCTCGAAGATGCCGTCGCGGCAGATGAAAAAGACAATGCGCGCGAGACGCTCAAGGCTGCATTGGCAGCAGGCGGATACGGGTCGCGCGTCAAGATCGTGCGAATCAACGGTCTGGATACCGAATGGGGTCGCGCGGATGCCGAAGCGGTGCGCGAGATGGACGCAGACGTCGTCCTGCTGCCCAAGGTCGGAAGTGCTGCCGATGTTGATGCCCTGGCTGCTATCACTGGCGACATGCCAATCTGGGCGATGATGGAAACCCCGCGCGGAATGCTGAACGCGGCAGCGATTGCGGCACATCCACTGATGGCCGGGTTTGTTATGGGCACCAACGATCTGGCCAAGGAATTGCAAACCCGTTTCCGCCTTGACCGCCTTCCTCTGATGACTTCGCTGGGCCTGTGCCTGCTGGCGGCAAAGGCCGAAGGCCTGATCATCGTCGATGGTGTTTACAACGCCTTCAAGGATGAAGAAGGGCTGGCTGCAGAATGCGCACAAGGGCGCGATATGGGCTTTGATGGCAAGACCCTGATCCATCCCGCGCAGGTGGATGTCACCAATGCGGCCTTTGCCCCATCCGATTCCGAGATTGATCTGGCGCGTCGTCAGATCGCCGCGTTCGAAGAGGTCGAGGCACTGGGGCAGGGCGTGGCTGTGGTTGACGGCAAGATCGTAGAGAACCTGCACGTTGTAACTGCCCGCGAAATTCTGGCAAAAGCGGAGGCAATTACAGCTTTGCAAGCGGGGTAAGCCAGCATGGGCTTTGTTCTTCTGATTCTCGGCGTGGCGCTATGGTGGGCCGCGCACCTGTTCAAACGCGTGATGCCTGAACGTCGCGCTGCGATGGGCGATGCCGGCAAGGGCGTGGTCGCGCTGGCGCTGGTGGCGTCGATCCTGTTGATGATTTTCGGTTATCGCATGACCGACTTCATCTATGTCTGGGCCCCGCCGACCTTTATGATTCACATCAACAACCTGCTGGTGTTGATCGCGATCTTCATGTTGAGCCCCGCCGGAACCAAAGGGCGTGTTTTGAACAAGATGCGCCACCCGATGTTGGGCGGGTTCAAACTATGGACCTTTGCGCATCTTCTGGTGAATGGCGATCTGGCTTCGATCATCCTGTTTGGCGGGTTGTTGGCCTGGGCTGTGGTCGAAGTGATCGTGATCAACAAATCCGAGCCCGACTGGACGCCCGGCGAACCCGGGACCTATGGCAAGGATGCGATGTTCTTTGTCGCCTCGATCGTGCTGATGGGCATCATCGGATACATTCATGGGCTGGTCGGCCCGTCACCGTTCCCTTCATAAGGATCTGACACCATGGCAAAACTCTATCGTCTGCTGACCGAGGAAGACACATCCGCCTTCTGCCACAAAGTGTCGGACGCATTGGCAAAAGGGTGGGAGCTGTATGGCGACCCGTCGTATGCCTATGACGAAAACAGCCGCATGATGCGCTGCGCGCAGGCCGTGACCAAAGAGGTCGAGGCCGACTATTCACCCGACATGAAACTGGGACAGCAATAATGGCAAAAACAAATCCGGGTCACTTCTTCGAGGATTATTCGGTCGGACAGGTGCTGCACCACGCAGTACCCCGCACCGTCACTGTAGGAGAGCGCGCGCTCTATCACGCGCTCTATCCTGCGCGCCACGCGCTTTATTCCTCGGATGAGTTCGCCCGGAATTGTGGATTGCCTGAAAGCCCGATTGACGATCTGGCCGCCTTCCATGTGGTGTTTGGCAAGACGGTGCCGGATATCTCTCTGAACGCGGTTGCCAATCTGGGTTATGCCGAAGGTCGCTGGCTGAAACCGGTCTATCCCGGCGACACATTGCGCTCGGAATCCGAGGTGATCGGCCTCAAACAGAATTCGAACGGGAAAACCGGTGTCGTTTGGGTGCGAACCCGCGGACTGAACCAGCGCGACGAGGTAGTGATCGAATATGTCCGCTGGGTCATGGTTCGAAAATCAAACCTCGACGCACCTGCACCGGAAACTGTGGTGCCTGAACTGAAAAAGGTACTTGATCCAACGGATCTGGTGGTGCCGCAAGGCCTCGATTTCTCAAACTACAATTTTGTACAATCCGGCGAATCTCACCGCTGGGATGAGTACAAAACAGGCGAAATGATCGATCATGTGGACGGCGTGACGATTGAAGAGGCCGAGCACATGCTCGCCACCCGTCTGTGGCAGAACACCGCCAAAGTGCATTTCGACCTGACATTCCGCCCGGAAGGACGACTGATTTATGGCGGCCATGTCATCTCGATGGCGCGGGCCTTGTCTTTCAATGGTCTCGCCAATGCCCAGATGATCGTTGGTCTGAACGGCGGTGCGCACGCCAACCCATGTTTCGCTGGCGACACGGTCAAAGCATGGTCCGAGGTTCTGGATAAGGCCGAAACAGATACCCCAGGGGTCGGCGCGCTGCGGCTGCGATTGGTTGCAACAAAGGGCGGAGCCCCGTTTGAGTTGAAGGATGAAAACGGAAAATACCTGCCCAACGTGCTACTTGATCTGGATGTCTGGGTACTTGTTCCAAAGTAGAACAGAGATATTAAGATGTTGAAACGTATTGCCTTTTGCGCTTCGATGATTGCGGCTCCGGTTGCGGCTGATACCGATGACTTTGTCGAAGCCAACCTGTTGTCGATCTTCTATCACGAGCTCGGGCATGCGCTGATCGACATCCTGAAACTACCTGTGTTCGGACAGGAAGAGGACGCTGCAGATGTCGCGTCGATCCTGCTGATTGATGCCTTCTTTGAAGAGGAATATGCAGTCAGCATAGCCTATGATGCGGCCTTTGGTTTTTTGGGTGAGGCACATGCCGCCGGAAGCGATATAGCATGGTGGGACGTACACGGACCCGATTTGCAGCGATATTATAACCTTGTCTGCCTGTTCGTCGGCGCAGACATGGATGCGCGATCGGATATGATTGAAGATCTGGAGCTGCCAGAAGAACGACAGGATAGCTGCGAAGAAGAATTTGATCTGGCCAACAGCAGCTGGGGTCCGGTGTTCGATGAAATTGAAGGTTCGGGCACATCCATTCGTTACACTGGTGGCACTTCCAGTTTGACCGAACAGATCATCTCGGAAGAAGTTGCCGCCCTGAACCAGAACTTCCGTTTGCCACAGACCTTGAAGGTGACGGTCGAGGACTGCGGTGAGGCAAACGCGTATTATGATCTTGAGCGGGCTGAGATCACGATTTGCTCTGAGTTTGAAGGCTGGCTTCGCGAAATTGCCCCCTGATGAGAATTTGAATTGAGTTTCCTTCATCTGTGCTAGGGTTGGGGCATGCATATTTTGCGTGCAGCAACTCTTGCTTCTTTGTTTGCTACCCAATCGGTCGCCTGCGATCTCGCGTTGGCTTTGGCGGTTGATGTGTCGGGCTCGGTGGACACAAAGGAATATCGCATTCAGATGGATGGCCTGGCCGCAGGATTGCGCGATCCGGTGGTGTCCGAGGCGCTGGTGCGGGGGCAGGCGCGGCTCATGCTGGTTCAGTGGACCGGTGCATCGCGTCAGAGGACAACAATTCCTTGGACTTACATCGACAGTTTTGAAACGCTAGACCGGTTTGCGGGGCAGGTGGCGACAGACCCGCGTGTGTGGCGGAATTTCTCAACGGCGATTGGAGAAGCTCTGGAAACCACAATGGCCAGCTTTGACGCGGTATCGGAATGCAAAAGGCATTTGATCGACATCTCCGGTGATGGAATATCCAACGAAGGTGTTGAACCTTCTGAGCTACACGCGCTGTTGCGACATCGAGGTGTGACCGTTAATGCGATCGCGATCGAAGAAAGCGAGCCCGACCTGACGGCATATTTTTTTGAGAACGTGATTGTTGGCGAAGGTGCGTTCGTCGTCTCAGCTGCGGGGTTCGCCGATTATCCCGAAAGAATTCGAAAAAAGCTGCTGCGCGAGGTGACGCAACAAACAGCGGACCTCAGGTGACCAGGGCGGAGATTCGTGATCACAATGCTTCGGCATTGAAAACGCTAACATTGCAAGGGGGGAATGGTATTTGTGATCACGAGAATATTTCGTGTGATCACGTTTTGGATTTATAGGTGCTTTTAGGCCAATTTTGCTCTTTTTTGCACCTGCAGCGCGTGACAGAGTCGCAAAAAACAGTAAAACGTTCGGTAGCCAACCGAAAAGGAGCCAACATGGCCGATGTAAATCGGGGCAACCGCCCACTTTCACCACATCTGACGATATACCGTCCGCAAATGACGTCCGTGTCCTCGATCATGGTGCGCATCACCGGCATTGCGGCTTTGCTTCTTTCTGTGCTCGTGGTCTGGTGGCTGCTTGCGGCAGCGACATCGGAAAGCGCATTCAATTTCATCGACGGATTGATGCGGAGCTTTCTGGGCGACCTCGTGATGTTTGGTGCGGCCTGGGCGCTTTTCTATCACATGCTTGGTCGTCTTCGCCATTTGATCTGGGATCTCGGGTACTGCCTGAATGTTCAGGTTTCGGAAAAACTGGGCATCGGCATGTTTGTGTTGGCGACGGTTCTGGCCCTGATCACAGCGGTCGCGGTCTAAGGAGGGATGGCTATGCAGTATCTTACCGAACGCAAACGCGCAGAAGGCATGGGTGCCGGAGGGCAGGGCACGCATCATCATTGGCAAATGATGGTCAGCTCGGCAGCGCTGGTCATTCTGGTTCCGCTTTTTGTTATCACATTTGCCAACGGCCTGGGCGGCACGTACGAAGAAGTGCTGGCCTATTACAGCCGACCCTTCCCCGCGATCGTGACAGGACTGACCCTTGTAGTGGTCATCATTCACCTGATGCGCGAGGCGCAGGTTGCAATCGAAGACTATGTGCACGGCGTTGCAGAGAAACTGACGCTGATGGCGGTTACGGCGTTTTCCTACACGTTGATCGCTGCAGGGCTTTTCGCCCTCGTAAAGCTCGCCCTGTAAAATGCGCGTAGAGGATCAGGTAAGATGACAACATACGAATACGAAATCCACGAATATGACGTCGTGGTTGTTGGAGCCGGCGGAGCTGGCCTGCGCGCAACGCTGGGAATGGCTGAACAGGGACTTCGCACTGCGTGTGTGACCAAGGTTTTCCCAACCCGTTCGCATACCGTGGCCGCTCAGGGTGGTATCGCGGCATCCTTGTCGAACATGGGGCCGGATAACTGGCAGTGGCATATGTATGACACGGTCAAGGGCTCGGACTGGCTGGGCGATACCGATGCGATGGAATATCTCGCACGTCACGCGCCCAAGGCTGTTTATGAGCTGGAACACTATGGCGTTCCGTTCTCGCGGACCGAAGAAGGCAAGATCTATCAGCGTCCCTTCGGCGGCCACACCACTGAATTTGGCGAAGGTCCCGCCGTGCAGCGTACCTGTGCTGCCGCTGACCGGACCGGTCACGCGATCCTGCATACACTGTATGGCCAGTCGCTGAAGAACAATGCCGAGTTCTACATCGAATACTTTGCCATCGACCTGATCATGTCTGAAGACGGGCAGTGTCAGGGTGTTGTCTGCTGGAAGCTGGACGACGGCACGATGCATGTCTTCAACGCCAAGATGGTTGTACTGGCGACCGGCGGTTACGGCCGCGCCTATTTCAGCGCGACATCGGCCCACACCTGCACCGGTGACGGTGGCGGTATGGTCGCTCGTGCCGGGCTGGCCCTGCAGGATATGGAATTCGTTCAGTTCCACCCGACCGGCATCTATGGCTCTGGCTGCCTGATCACCGAAGGTGCACGTGGCGAGGGCGGATACCTGACCAACTCGGAAGGCGAACGGTTCATGGAGCGCTATGCGCCTCAGTACAAAGACCTTGCACCACGCGATTATGTCTCGCGCTCGATGACCATGGAGATCCGTGAGGGCAGGGGCGTTGGTAAGGATGGCGATCACATCCACCTGAACCTGAGCCACCTTCCCGCCGAGGCGCTGCATGAGCGTTTGCCCGGCATCTCAGAGTCGGCCAAGATTTTTGCGGGGGTGGACGTAACCAAGGAACCGATCCCGGTATTGCCGACCGTGCACTATAACATGGGCGGTATTCCCACGAACTACTGGGGCGAAGTGCTGAACCCAACAGCCGATGATCCAACCGCCATCGTGCCCGGATTGATGGCCGTGGGCGAGGCTGGTTGTGCCTCGGTTCATGGTGCGAACCGCTTGGGTTCGAACTCTCTGATCGACCTGGTGGTTTTTGGACGCGCTGCAGCCATTCGCGCCGGCAAAGTCGTGGATGCCGAAGCAGCAAATCCGGTTCTGAACCAAGCGTCGGTTGATCACGCTTTTGACCGCTTTGACGCGATCAGAAATGCAAGCGGATCTATCCCAACTGCCGAGCTGCGTCTCGAGATGCAGAAGACCATGCAGGCTGACGCTGCGGTCTTCCGGACTGCCGAAACCATGGCTGATGGCGTCAAGAAGATGACCGCGATTGCGGCCAAGATGGACGACCTCAAGGTTTCGGACCGCAGCCTGATCTGGAACAGCGATCTGATGGAAACGCTGGAACTGACCAACCTGATGCCCAACGCCCTGGCCACGATTGTCGGTGCTGAGGCCCGCAAGGAATCGCGGGGTGCACATGCGCATGAGGATTTCACCGAGCGTGATGACGAAAACTGGCGTGTGCACACGATCAGCCATGTTGACGGCAATAACGTTGAGCTGAGTTATCGTCCGGTCATCGTCGACCCGCTGACCACCGAGGACGAAGGCGGCATCAGCCTCAAGAAAATCGCGCCCAAGGCGCGGACCTTCTAAGGAGAGGAACCCATGGTACAACTGACCCTCCCGAAGAATTCGCGCATCACAACGGGCAAAACCTGGCCCAAGCCGGAAGGTGCGACCAATGTCCGCAAGTTCCAGATTTACCGCTGGAACCCGGATGACGGACAGAACCCGCGCGTCGACACCTATTTTGTCGACATGGACGAATGCGGCCCGATGGTTCTGGATGCGCTGATCAAGATCAAGAATGAGATCGACCCAACGCTGACATTCCGCCGGTCCTGCCGCGAAGGCATTTGCGGATCCTGTGCGATGAATATCGACGGGATCAACACGCTGGCCTGTATCTATGGCATGGATGAGATCAAGGGCGACGTAAAGATTTACCCGCTGCCGCATATGCCGGTGGTCAAGGACCTGATCCCTGATCTGAACCATTTCTATGCCCAGCACGCTTCGATCATGCCGTGGCTGGAAACCAAGACCAATCGCCCCGCGAAAGAGTGGAAGCAGTCTATCGAGGACCGCAAGAAGCTGGATGGTCTCTATGAATGTGTGATGTGCGCCAGCTGCTCGACTTCGTGCCCGAGCTATTGGTGGAACGGCGACCGGTATCTTGGCCCGGCAGCATTGCTCCATGCCTATCGCTGGATCATCGACTCGCGCGATGAAGCAACGGGTGAGCGTTTGGATGAGTTGGAAGATCCGTTCAAGCTCTACCGCTGCCATACCATCATGAACTGCGCCAAGACCTGCCCGAAAGGGTTGAACCCGGCTAAGGCGATCGCTGAGATCAAAAAGATGATGGTGGAACGTACCGTCTGACGTTTCTTTTAGGATATGCACTTGCCGCATTGCGGCAGGTGCAACACGCAGTTGCAAACTTGTATGCTGCGACTTTCCCCGAGACGACATATGTTTGCGTTAGGGAGGAGTGACGAGATCGAGACAGGATCACTCCGATGAGCATTCAAAACAAAAAACCCAAATTCGACGCTGAAGAAGCTCTGGAATTGCTGGAACAGGCATGGGCTTATTATACGCCGGAGCCGGTAGCTCCGGTTGCTGAGCAGGAACCCGAGTTGTTCGAATACGCAAACGCTGCCTAAAGCAGATTTGCTGAACTACTTAACACCGAGCTTGAAATCCGGGCAGTAATCAGCAAAGCAGAGGGATGCCATTACTTCTGCTTTTGCTCGCTGCTGGCGTTTTTGCTTATTTTTTCTGGCGGTCCCGCACGTCTTCTTTGACGCGCGACTGCCGATGGCGGCAGCACAGAAAAGAAGGTTCATGGATGTGTGCCTATTGCGGTGCCGTTTCCCATTCGGACATCGAACCGACCAGCTGTCTAAAGGGTCAGCAGTAAATACCTGACACTTCAATCCGTAACGGGGTTTCCAGAAGTCAGAAACTACGCCAATCTGCGCGAAATTGCAGGAAGGTGAGAGAATGGCTTTGCCCCCCTCAGATGCGGACGCCCGTCGCGCTAACGCCCCGGTTATTTGCTATCCAAATGAAGGTTTGCCTAAACCGGATCTGGACTTGTATCGCCGTGCCAGAATGAATGCGCAAAAGACCGACGAGGTGCTTGTGCCGGCGAGAGACGCGAAGTGTTTTGAAGTGACCGCCGGACATTTCTTCCGGATAACATCTGTCGAAGGTCCCCAGGTTGGCGATCTGAACCTCTGGAACCGCGAGGACCTGTCCGAACGGTTCTATTCTGGTAAGACCCGGGCGCTTCATGGAACGCATCTGACGACCGGCGAGCGGATGTGGTCAAGCTTTCCACATATGCGCCCGATGGCGACGATCATAGACGATACGCTTGGCTGGTATGGAATCGATGAATATGGCGGCTCGGTTCACGATGTCATTGGTACACGCTGTGATCCCTACACCGGGAATCTGCTATCTGGCTCACAGTACCATCATTGCTGCCATTCTAACCTGACGCGGGCTCTGGCGGATCATATGGGCATTTCATTGGCCGAGGCAGAGCCTGCAGTGCATGACGTGCTCAACGTTTTTATGTGTACAGGTTTCACACGGGATACGGGCCAGTATTTCATGAAGGCCTCGCCGGTCCGACCCGGGGACTATCTGGAGTTTTTTGCCGAAATTGATCTGTTGGGTAATCTCAGCGCTTGCCCTGGCGGGGATTGTTCATCCGAGCATTCGTCGGACGTTGCCGCCTGTTATCCATTACTGGTCGAAGTTTTTGCGCCTGACGAGGACGCACTGGCGGGCTGGGAAAGCCCTGCCAGAAATGGGTATGACCGGTCCCACGGACGGTGATCTACGATTGAAGCAAGGGCGCAGTCTACGAACCGTGCCCTTCTTCATCACGTTTTATGCAGTTCCGGGAAACGCAGCCTGGAGGGCGATTTCCACCATGTCGCCAAAGCTGCGTTCGCGTTCAGACGAAGGCAGCGCCTCGCCGGTCAGCAAATGATCTGACACGGTCAGAACCGCCAGCGCACGACACTTATGGCGTGCAGCCAGAATATAGAGCTCTGCAGCTTCCATTTCGACACCAAGAATGCCATGGCGAACCATCTGTTCGTTCAGATCTGGTCGTTCGTCATAGAAGACGTCCGAAGAATAGATGCCACCTACATGAGTGGGTGTTCCCTTTGCTTCAGCCGCCTTGGCTGCTGCCTGCAGCAGTCCCCAGTCGGCGCAGGGTGCGAAATTTAGTTCTTTCATGATGCCACGCGAAGGTGTGCTGAGCGTTGTCGAGGTCATCGCCAAAATCACATCGCGTACGTTCACGCTGTCCTGCATTCCACCGCAAGACCCAATCCGGATCAAAGTTTTAGCGCTATAGTCGCGGATCAGTTCGTTGACGTATATCGATAGAGACGGCATCCCCATGCCGCTTCCTTGGATGGTGACGGGATTGCCGTTCCAGGTTCCTGTAAACCCAAGCATCCCGCGTACGTCATTAACCTGTCGCACTTCGCTCAGAAACGTTTCAGCCGCCCACTTCGCACGATATGGATCGCCGGGCAAAAGAACGGTTTCTGCAATATCACCTTTTTCTGCGCCAATATGAATTGTCATTTCGAGGCCAAAGCTCCGTTCAGATTTCCAGATCGGAAATATCAGCACCCGCTTTCAGTGCGTCGTGAACCCATTGCGGTTTGCGGCCGCGACCGGTCCAGGTTTGTGCCGGATCAGCAGGATTTCTGTATTTCGGCTTGGCTTTCGTACCTTTTGACGACCGCAGAGCGTCGGCCGAAAGCTCGGAAAGCGAGAAGCCGAATTCCGCAGCTGCCTTTTCAGCTGCTTTTAAAGCTTCCTGACGTTCGCGAATTTCAGCACCTTTTAGTGCTTTTTCGACTTGGTCACGCAATTCCAGCAATTCTTTGCGTGACATCTTTTCAAGATTGGTCCCCATCATTCTTCTCCGTACGACATTTGTTATTCGTGGACACAGTCGCCCACGTTAATTCCATTCATCGTCTTTATCTATTCCTTTTCAGATATGGAATAGATACGGGGAATTTGACGGTATTCGTCGCCTCTATTCAGCGGCGAGCGATTGCGGATCTACCAAAGTAACAATATCGCCCATGATTGCGTTTAATTCAAAGTTCTTGGGCGTGTAGATTTTGGATACACCCATCGACTTCAATTTTTCAGCATCCTCGTCAGGAATAATGCCACCAACGACAACCGGGATATTATCTAACCCTGCTTCACGCAGACGTTTCATGACATCTTCAACCAGCGGCAGATGGCTGCCGGACAGGATCGAAAGACCGATGACATGCGCGTCGTCTTCAACTGCCGCGGTCACGATCTCTTCCGGGGTCAGCCGGATACCCTCATAGCTGATGTCCATTCCACAATCGCGTGCGCGGAATGCGATTTGCTCGGCCCCGTTTGAGTGTCCGTCCAGACCGGGTTTACCCACGAGGAATTTCAGCCTGCGTCCAAGTTTGTCGCTGACCGCATCAACGGCCGCGCGCAGGTCATCCAGACCTTCGGTCTTGTTCGAGACAGATCCTGATACGCCAGTCGGGCCGCGATAGGTGCCGTAGACTTTACGCATTTCCTCGGCCCATTCGCCGGTGGTTACACCAGCCTTGGCTGCAGCGATCGAAGGCCCCATGACATTTGCGCCGGATTGCGCGGCTTCGCGCAGCGCGTTCAGGGCCGCTGCGACAGCGGCATCGTCACGCTCTGACCGCCATTCGTTCAGACGGGCAATCTGTTCCTGTTCAACCGCGGGGTCAACCACCATGATGCCGCCGTCTTCGGTTTGTAGTGGTGATGGCTCACCTTCGGTCCACTTGTTCACGCCGACCACGACGGTTTCGTTGCGCTCAATGCGATTAAGGCGTTCGGCATTGGAATCGACCAAACGCGACTTCATGTATTCGATCGAAGCAACAGCACCGCCCATCGAGTCCAGATTGGCCAGCTCAGCACGGGCGCCGTCCTTCAACTCCTCGACTTTCGCGTCAACCACCGGATTGCCGTCGAACAGATCACCATATTCAAGAAGATCTGTTTCATAGGCCAAGATCTGTTGCATGCGCATTGACCATTGCTGATCCCATGGGCGGGGCAGGCCAAGGGCTTCGTTCCACGCTGGCAACTGCACTGCGCGGGCGCGTGCTTTCTTGGATAGTGTTACGGCCAGCATCTCGATCAGGATGCGATAGACGTTGTTTTCCGGCTGCTGTTCGGTCAGGCCCAGCGAGTTGACCTGAACACCGTAACGGAATCGGCGGAACTTGGGGTCTTCGACACCATATCGCTGTTGCAGAATCTCATCCCAAAGATCGACGAATGCCCGCATTTTGCACATCTCAGTAACAAAACGGATGCCGGCATTCACAAAAAACGAAATGCGGCCGCATAGAGCAGGGAAATCTTCAGCTGGAACCCTTGGTCGCAATTCATCCAGAACTGCAATCGCGGTGGCCAGCGCATATGCCAGTTCCTGCTCGGGCGTCGCGCCCGCCTCTTGCAGGTGATAGGAACACACGTTCATCGGGTTCCATTTAGGTACATTCGTGTAGCAGTACTCAGCCACATCAGCGATCATCTTCAGCGATGGTTTTGGCGGGCAGACATATGTGCCGCGGCTGAGATATTCCTTGATCAGATCATTCTGCACCGTGCCCTGCAGTTTGGCGACATCAGCCCCCTGCTCTTCGGCCACAGCGATATAAAGTGCCAGTAACCAAGGGGCTGTGGCGTTGATCGTCATCGAGGTATTCATTTGCTCAAGCGGAATCTGATCGAACAGAACCCGCATGTCTCCCAGATGGCAGACCGGCACACCAACTTTACCCACTTCACCGCGTGCGAGCGTATGATCGCTGTCATAGCCGGTCTGTGTGGGCAGATCGAACGCCACCGAAAGGCCGGTCTGTCCTTTGGCCAGATTGGCACGATACAACTGGTTCGAGGCTTTGGCGGTAGAGTGACCAGCATATGTTCGGATGAGCCAGGGGCGATCTTTCTGCATCTGAGTCATAATTTGAGCCTCGCATCTGGGTGGGTAACAAAATTACGTACACAGGTTCTAAATCGCAATTTTTGGGATATGTCAATTCGCTGCGTTGCGGCATGTGCGAGTTTCTTGAGATTGTGAGCAATCGCGTTTGATGGCAGTGTGCCCCTCATGACTCAGACCGTGGAACTTCCGCTTTGGCTGTTTGTGCTGATCGTGGTTTTTGCTGCGGTCACTTTTGCCTCGCATTTCTTGTTTCCATCGGTGCGCTGGTTTTTTCGTCGTCGGCTTGAAAGGGCTGTGGCCCGGCTGAATGAACGCCTGCAGCGGCCAATTCAGCCGTTCAAACTTGCGCGGCGGCATGACATGATTCAGCGTCTGATCTATGATCCGCAGGTCGCTAAAGCAGCGCAGGTCCACGCGCATGAAACGGACATTCCCGAAGGGGTCGCATACGAACAGGCCCGTAGATACGCGCGAGAGATCGTCCCTTCGTTCTCGGCGTTTACCTACTTCAGCTTTGCCATTCGCGTTGCGCGATTGCTGAGCAATGCCTTTTATAACGTTCGACTTAGCTATGAAGATGAAAATGCGCTGAAGGAAATCGATCCCCAAGCGACGGTGGTCTTTGTCATGAACCACCGCAGCAATATGGATTATGTGCTGGTGACCTATCTGGCGGCGCAGCAATCTGCATTGTCGTATGCCGTTGGCGAATGGGCGAGGGTCTGGCCGCTCAGCCGCCTGATCCGGGCTATGGGCGCTTACTTTATTCGGCGCAAATCCGGCAGCGACCTCTATCGTCAGGTTCTGGCCAGCTATGTTCGCCTTGCCACGGAAGCAGGTGTGACTCAGGCGATGTTCCCCGAAGGTGGTCTGAGTTTGACGGGCGCGCCAGGCCGACCAAAGCTGGGACTACTGAAGTATATCATCGACGGTACAACGCCCGAAGGTCGTGACGTGGTTTTCGTTCCTGTTGCGCTCAATTATGACCGGGTTCTGGAAGACACCATTCTGACAGCCGCTGCTGAGAATTCCGAACGACGGTTCCGTGCCAGAATCGGAGTGATCACACGTTGGAGCCTGAAGCAGATCTGGCGCCGTCTGATCGGCCGCTACAAACGCTTTGGGATCGCTTCGGTTCGTTACGGCATGCCAATTTCACTCCACGATTTTCGTGAATGCGAAAGCCGCGACTTGATGACCGATCTGGCGCGGGAACTGATGAAGCGCATTGGACATGCGATCCCCATCGTGCCCGCACCTGCGGCCTGCTGGATTGTTCGCGAGGAAGGGCCCATGCCAGAAGATCAGGTGAAGGCCCGGATCAGTGATCTCATGCGAAGTGAGGGTCGAATGCGTGAAACCGATTCTGTCGCGATTACGGAGGCGATCGATCAACTGGTTGAACGCAGAATCCTTTGTCGCGAAAGCGGGAATTTGAAACCCTCTGTCGAGCGATTGAATCTCATGAACTACTATGCTGCGTCGGCTGCTTTGGAAAAGAATGAGGCGTATGCTGCGATAGCGAAAGAAAATTCTGCAACTGCAGGGTCATAAAATTACAAATTTGATCCAAAAACTATTGCATTATTGCTTTACGGCCAATATTCCATCTTCTGAGGCCGCGATTCTGCGTCGCGGCAAAAGAAATGATTAAAGGAGGCCAACATGGCTCTGGACACCGACAGCGGCATCGCGTCGTACGAGGCACCGGAAAAAGACCTCTATGAGATGGGTGAAATCCCCCCGATGGGATATGTCCCGAAACAAATGTACGCTTGGGCCATTCGGAAAGAGCGTCATGGTGAGCCGGATACGGCCATGCAGCTCGAAGTCGTAGACGTGCCTAAGCTGGACAGCCATGAAGTTCTGGTTCTCGTTATGGCGGCCGGTGTGAACTACAACGGCGTATGGGCATCGCTGGGTAAGCCGATCAGCCCGTTTGACGGCCATGGTCAGCCTTTCCACATCGCAGGTTCGGATGCTTCGGGCATCGTCTGGGCCGTTGGTGACAAGGTCAAGCGCTGGAAAGTCGGCGACGAGGTCGTAATCCACTGCAACCAGGATGATGGTGACGACGAAGCCTGCAACGGCGGCGACCCGATGTACTCGGATTCGCAGCGTATTTGGGGCTATGAGACCCCCGATGGCTCGTTCGCGCAGTTCACCAACGTTCAGGCTCAGCAGCTGATGCCGCGTCCCAAGCATCTGACCTGGGAAGAAAGCGCCTGCTACACGCTGACGCTGGCAACCGCATACCGTATGCTGTTTGGCCACGAGCCTCACGATCTGAAGCCGGGCCAGAACGTTCTGGTATGGGGCGCATCAGGTGGTCTGGGTTCTTATGCCATCCAGCTGATCAACACCGCGGGTGCAAACGCGATCGGTGTGATCTCGGACGAAAGCAAGCGTGACTTTGTCATGGGTCTGGGTGCCAAGGGCGTTCTTAATCGCAAGGACTTCAACTGCTGGGGTCAATTGCCCACGGTGAATACGCCGGAATATGCCGAGTGGTTCAAAGAAGCGCGTAAGTTCGGCAAGGCCATCTGGGACATCACCGGTAAGGGCGTAAACGTCGACATGGTGTTCGAACACCCGGGCGAAAGCACCTTCCCGGTATCTACCTTTGTCGTCAAAAAAGGCGGCATGGTCGTGATCTGTGCAGGTACCACCGGCTATAACCTGACCTTTGATGTGCGCTACATGTGGATGCACCAGAAGCGCCTGCAGGGTTCGCACTTTGCGCATCTCAAGCAAGCTTCGGCCGCAAACCAGCTGATGGTTGAGCGCCGTCTGGACCCTTGCATGTCCGAAGTGTTCACCTGGCAGGACCTGCCCGAAGCGCACATGAAGATGATGCGTAACGAACACAAGCCGGGCAACATGTCGGTACTGGTTCAGGCTCCGCGTACAGGTATGCGTACTCTGGAAGAAGTTCTGGAAGCACGCGGCTAATAAGTACAATCTTAAGTATAGACACCTGCGAATCGCTTTTGCGGCTCGCAGGTGTTTCTGTTTTTGAAATATGATATTATTTTACAATGACTTAACTGGTTAGCCCTCACTATTTTTGGGGAGTAGAAAGCAGTGAATAGGCAAAAAAAACTTCTACATGCTATGGTTGTGTTAACCCTTCGTTAACTATTTCGGGGAGACCCTGATGGCGCAAAATGAGTGGATATTGGACGTCCTGTCGGACCTCAACGCTTTCGCTGTTGCCAACGGGTTGAGCGCACTTGCCGAGCAGCTTGATGATACACGGTTGATTGCGGCGGCCGAGATCGCGTCCCTGAACGATGAGGCATCAGCGCCCGCGAATGGGAACAAAATTCGATTTGAGCCAGATCCCCGAAGATTTGGAAAACACCAGCACGCTTGATGAGTTAAGTCAGGTCGCCATTCGACTGCGAGACCGGCTCGAAATCGAGCATATCATCTATCACTGGGTTGACGGCGCAGGCGACCAATACGGGTACACAACCTATCCCGACGCATGGGCCGAACGCTATCGCGAAAAAAACTACCACAGAATCGACCCGGTCATCTTAGGCTGCTTTCAGCGTTTTCATCCCGTTGACTGGAAAAAGCTCGATTGGTCCAGCAAGGTTGCCAAAGCCTTTCTACAGGATGCTCTGGACCACGGTGTCGGAAATCAGGGATATTCGATCCCCTTGCGAGGTCCGAACGGCCAATTCGCGCTGTTTACGGTCAATCACACCTGCAATGACGTCCAGTGGGAGGAATTCGTTACCACTTATGGGCGCGAACTGATCCTTATTGCCCACTATTTCAATCGAAAGGCACTGGAGTTTGAGCGTGACCGGCAACCCGATGCGGCACGTGGTCTTTCCCCGCGCGAGGTTGATGCGATGACGCTTCTGGCGCTGGGCTACAGCCGGGCTCAAGTCGCGCATTCGCTCTCAATCTCAGAGCATACATTGCGTGTTTACATCGAGAGCGCCCGGTCAAAGCTGGGTGCTTTGAATACCACGCACGCAATCGCAACGGCGCTAAGTCGAGGATTAATAGTCGTTTAAGCAACGGCCGGTCGTCGAACCGAATATTAACCACGAGTTTGTACCCCCTTCGTTCCAGCACTGGACGACAAGGGGAACAAGTCATGCTGCGCTATCTGTATGCCGATGAGCTGCACAAATATCCAAAACTGGCCGAGGGAATGTTTCGGGATCGCGCCGATCAGTTCAAAACCCGATTGGGTTGGGACGTCAAAATTAACGAAAAGGGGGAAGAGCGGGATCAGTATGATGACCTGAACCCGATTTATGTCATCTGGGAAGAGCCTGATGGCAGTCATGGTGGGTCGATGCGCATTCTGCCGACCACCGGACCCGTTATGATCAACGAGGTTTTCGGACACCTGACTGGCGGCAGCCCGATACGAAGCCCGCTTATCTGGGAAGTAACGCGGTTTTGCCTGTCTCGTACAGCCAGCCCGCACACCGCTGGCGCGATTATGCTGAGTGGTGGCGAGGTGATGGAAGGCTTTGGGTTGACCCATATCGCAGGTGTGTTCGACGCTCGTATGATCCGGATTTACCGGCTTATAGGGTCGTCCCCAACGGTATTGGGTTCCGAAGGAAAGGGACGGGATCAGATATCGGTTGGCTTGTGGCCTTACTCTGTCGACGATTGCAATCGCGTGGCAGAGCGGGCGGGCATTCCGCGTGAGCTGTCCCGGCTGTGGTTCAAGACAGCATTTGGCAGTGCAACGCAGCATCGTTTCGCGCTGTCTGCCTGATTTCTGAGAAAACAAAATCCACATCTGGTGGAGGGTGGCGTGGCCCTGTAGGGTCGCGCCATGTCCTTGCCCCAAGTTACCTTTTCCGAAGATCAGGCCGCCGCATTTGACAGTATCGCTGAGATGCTGCGAACAGCAGGTATCGACCTTGAAGATGATGCGCTGCTCAAGCTGCCCGGCACCGGTAAATCGGGTGTCATGGCGGTGATCGGCAAGGCTGGATCGGGCAAAACGCTTTTGCTGGCCGAACTCTACAAAGCCTTGGCCGAGACGGGTGTTAATCTGGTTTCTGGAGATTTCGAAAGCCGTAAGTCACGTGATAAACGCAGCCTTGCCATCCTGGCCCCTACCAACAAGGCGGCGAGTGTTCTGCGATTGCGCGGCGTACCAGCGACGACAATTCACCGTATCCTCTACACACCGGTTTATGATCCGGAATACGAACGCATCGCTGAATGGCTGGCGGGCAACGATGAAAGGCCCGAGATTGAGGGGCTGACAGATGAAGCTCTCGACCGTGCTGCAGCGTTTTATCAAAACAACAAATCGATTCCGGGTGCCCTAGCGGCAGCAGGCCTGCGCGGGTCCGATTTCATCACCGGCTGGAAGCGCCGGGATGAGCCGTTGGACATCGGGTTTGTCGACGAAGCGTCGATGCTGGATGACCGTCAGTTCGAGGATCTTCAGGAGATCTTTCCTACCCTGTTGCTGTTTGGCGACCCGGCCCAGTTGGCACCGGTGAATCAGTCAGGTTCAATGGTGTTCGAGGGCTTGCCCGAACCACGAAAGCTGACTTTGCATCGGGTACATCGGCAAGATGCTGACAACCCCATTCTGGATCTGGCGCACGCGTTGGCAGATCCTGCGATGGGGTTCGAGGATTTTGAGCGTCTGATTGAAGAAACTGCGCGCAAAGACGACCGCGTTGTCTGGGGACAGCGGGTTGAGGTGGATTTGATGGCGCGCAGCCCGGTACTCGTATGGCGCAATGCAACGCGTATTCGGTTGATACAGGCCTTCCGACAAGTTCACCATGCGCCGGAAACCGAGTTATTGGAAGGTGAGCCCCTGATTTGCGATGGCATCGAGCTGCCTCTGAAACACCGAAAAAAACGGCTGGATCTAGAAGCGCGCGGGCTGATCAAGGGCGCTCAGGTCATATATCTCGGTCCCGGACGCAAACCGGGTTTTTCACGTCTGCACGTGATGGGGGCTGAGGATCCTCAGGTCAGTGCCGCTTCCATCGTTCAAATTGAAAAACCGGACGAGGAAGAGCCTTTCATTCCATATGCTGCCCGCATGGGTGCAACCTTTCTGCACGGCGCTGCGGTCACTATCCACAAGGCACAGGGTTCACAGTGGGATACTGTTCAGGTTTTTGCCCCGGACATCTACGCCGCTGCCCGTATGGGCCGGACCGAGGCTGGCCAGCCCCTGTGGAAGCGCCTTGCCTATGTTGCGATTACACGCGCGCAAGAACGGTTGATCTGGGTGGTTCGCAACCGATTGTCAAAGCCAACGCATCCGCTGCGTGTGGATGATCTTCGTGCAATCCCTGCGGCGTCTTTGACATTGGAGGCTGAAGAAACATGAAATCGATCATCGTAACCGGCGCCAGCTCTGGTATTGGTCGCGCGACGGCAGAGCTGTTTCTGGAACAGGGGTGGACAGTCGGCATCCTCGCCCGCGGTGCGGATACGCTGAATGCGATGGCCAAGGCACATTCGAATGCGATTCCATTGGTCGCGGATGTGACGGACCCGGATGCGGTCACCGGGGCATTTCAGACATTTGCGGAACACACAGATCGTCTGGATGTGCTTTTCAACAATGCAGGTGTATTTGCACCGGGCGGTAAGATAGATGAGATCGCCCTGGATGCCTGGTATCAGACCGTAAACGTGAACCTGAACGGCATGTTCCTGTGCGCTCGCGAAGCCTTCAAAACGATGCGCAACCAGTCGCTGCAGGGCGGGCGGATCATCAACAACGGTTCAATCGCCGCGCATGTGCCGCGCCCGAACTCGGTACATTACACGGCGACCAAACACGCGATAACAGGATTGACCCGCAGCCTGTCATTGGATGGTCGCGAGCTGGGGATTGCATGTGGTCAGATCGATATCGGCAACGCCCGCACACCGATGGTGCAGGGGCTGGTCGATGCAGCCATCGCGGAGGGGAATGAACCCGATCCGACCATGGCCGTCGCAGATGCCGCCAAATCGGTTCTGCACATGGCAAACCTGCCAGCCGAAGCAAATGTGCAGTTCATGACCGTTATGGCAACGACCATGCCTTACATTGGCAGGGGATGACCGTCAGTTTTCCCGCAGCATCCGGAATGCCGTCGATGCGCCCCAACCTGCGGCAATCGCAATGACCAGTGACATCAGCCCGTACCAAATGGGCTGCTCACGGGACATGTTGTAGAGGAACCGTTCCAGACCCACCTTGCGCACATCGATGGTTGTTTCGAGCTGCGATACGACCTCACCGCCACGCGTCAGAAAGATACGTGCGACATAGTCCCCTTCGGTCAGGTCTGCAGGCATTTCGATTGATGTACGAAACAGGGTCTGTTGATCGACGGCAACCGTGTTCTCACGGATCGAATACAGATCCTCTGCTTCGCGGATCCGAATTACGGCGTCTGCAAATTCCTGTGCACCTCGGATATGCATCGCTGCTCCGACCGACCGGATCGCACGTTCGATTGAAATCCGATACCGAAGGTCTTCGGTGTCGGTAATGATGTCATCGAACGGAGCACTGGTCGCAACCGCGTAGAAACTGGGTGCGGAATCGACCAGTACGCTGTCAACATTCACCCAAATCCCGAATTTCTTTTCTTTGCGTCTGACCGTGACGGGTTTTGATGGACCTACGACCGAGACGATAACTTCCAGTGGCGGTCCCGCTGGAATCGGGGCTTCGCGTTTGACGGCGCCGAATATCAGGATTTCCGACCCATCAAAGTTGGCTGTGATAGCGACGCGATCCTGGCTAAGACCCAGTACAACTTGTTCTTCCGAGGCAAAGGCGGGAAGGCAGATCAGGCAAAAGGCGGCAATCAGGCGATACATGTCAGTGCCCTCCGCCATCGCCGAGCGAAAACAGCTCGGACGGTTGCAGCAATAGATCCAATGCCAGCTTGCTGCAAACCACCAGTACCAGTGCGGCCAGAAGGACTCGCAACTGTTCCGCAGGCATACGCGCGCCGATGACGGTGCCGATTTGTGCTCCAACGACGCCACCAACCAGCAGCAGGACTGCAAGCACGACATCAACCGTATAGTTCGTTGTGGCATGAAGCATGGTGGTGAATGCGGTCACAAAGATGATCTGAAACAGCGACGTTCCGACAACCACTTTGGTCGGCATCCCCAACAGATAAATCATTGCGGGCACCATGATGAAGCCGCCGCCAACACCCATGATGGCAGACAGAACACCGACAAACAGGCCGACGACCAGCGGTGGAATGACCGAGATATACAGGCCCGAAGTGCGGAAGCGCATCTTGAACGGCATCGCATGAATCCAGCCCCGCTGTCGTCTTTTAGGTGGCGAGGCGTCCGCTCTGCGGGATTTGCGCAGGGCGTTCAGACTTTCGATGAACATCAGGCTACCGATGATGCCCAAGAACACCACATAACAAAGCTTGACCAGCAGATCGACCTGTCCAAGGCTTTTGAGATAGTTGAACACCACGACACCAAGCGCGGCGCCCGTCAATCCCCCGATCAACAGGACTGTACCCATCCTGAGATCGACCGTCTTTCGTCGAAAATGTGCGAGCACACCTGAAAAGGACGAGGCGACAATCTGGTTGGCTTCGGTCGCAACAGCGACGGCAGGTGGGATGCCGATAAAGAACAGCAGGGGGGTCATCAGAAACCCGCCACCCACGCCGAACATACCGGACAGAATTCCCACCATTCCGCCAAGGCCAAACAACAGAAAGGCGTTTACGGAGACTTCGGCTATCGGGAGATATATTTGCATGTTGTTTTCTAGACGAGCCTGGCTGAGCGGCGCAACGCGACACAAACACCTGTATCGTAAAGATCAGGTGACATGTGGCAAAACGCTCGCAGTTTGCTTGTCAGTCCAAGATAGAAACCGGATGTGCCCTGAACGACGCGCATAATGACTGGCCCCCGGTTCGGTTAACGAAATTGGTCTGTGAACGTGATCGGGCCCAATACGGGTTGCGGCAGAGACCCTCGTCAAAAGTTCAAGGGCCGTGGAAACCTCCGCTATAGGGCGGGACACATGCATATCCCTTTAGAGCGGTTGCGGCATGCAAAATCAACTCTGCATGCCGCTTTGCAGCGAACAGGACTGAAGTTCTGTTCTGAACTGGCCTTATCAGCGTTCCTTGACGTATGGTTCGCCACCTGCACGGGGCGGAACTGCCTTGCCGACAAAACCTGCCAGGATCACAACCGTCAGGATGTATGGCAGGGCATCCATGACTTGAACCGGTATGACGATGCCACCCAGATCAATGTTCTGGAACCGCAGGGCGATGGCCTGAAGCAATCCGAACAGCAAACAGGCCCACATCGCGTGCCAAGGCCGCCATTTCGCAAAGATCAATGCGGCAAGTGCGATAAAGCCACGGCCTGCCGTCATGTCCTTCACGAAGCCCGCTTGCAACGCGGTGGCAAGGTAAGCTCCGGCGATACCACAAAGCACGCCGCAGATCGCAACGGCGGCATAGCGCAGCCCAACGACCGATACGCCTGCCGTATCAACAGCGGCCGGGTTTTCGCCTACCGCACGCAGGCGCAGGCCAAAGCGGGTACGGAAAAGCACCCACCATGTGGCCGGAACCATCAGAAACGCGACATAGACCAGAATCGAATGGCCTGACAGCAGCTCGGAATAGATCGGGCCGATGATCGGGACACCGCTCAACGCGTCGGCAAAAGGAAACTCGATCGGTGAAAAGCGACCGCCGTCAAACAATGATGGCGTGCGCCCGCCTTGTTGGAACCAGCTTTGCGCCACTAGGACTGTCATGCCAGCCGCAAGGAAATTGATCGCAACCCCTGAGATGAGCTGATTTCCCCGGAAGGTGATCGACGCCAAACCGTGCAGCCCCGACAAAACTAGAGACGAAGCAATCCCGGCCAGCAAACCCAGCCAGACCGATCCTGTTACAGCCGCGATTGCAGCTGAGAAGAACGCAGCCATCAGCATCTTGCCCTCAAGGCCGATGTCAAAAATGCCCGCGCGCTCGGAATAGAGGCCTGCCAGGCAGGCTAGCAACAGCGGAGTGGCCAGACGTATTGTGGAATCCAGAACCTGGATGAGTGTAATGAAGAACTCCATCACTCGGCCCCCTTCCGCAGACTTAGGAACAGCTTTTCAAGCGGCATGCGTACCATGTTGTCCAGCGCTCCGGTGAACAGGATTACAAGCGCCTGGATCACAACGATCAACTCGCGCGGAATCGATGTCCAGAGAGCAAGCTCAGCCCCACCCTGATAGAGGAACCCGAACAGGATCGCGGCCAGGAACACGCCAAAGGGATGCGAACGGCCCATCAGCGCCACAGCGATACCGATAAATCCAGCTCCTTCAGTGGAATTCAGAACCAGCCGTTCCGCTTCACCCATGACGTTGTTGATTGCCATCATTCCTGCAAGCGCGCCGGAGATCAGCATCGCGATTATGGTAATCCGTACGGGTGAAATACCCGCATAAACCGCACCGGTTTCTGAATGGCCATAGGCACGAATTTCATAACCCAATCGCGTACGCCAAATCAGCGCCCAGACAACGACGCAGGCAAGAATTGCCACAAAGAACGAGATGTTGGCAGGAGCACCCCGGAAGACCACATTCTCAGCGGTCGAGAACATGGACTGGAAGGTTGGCAGATGGACAGCTTCGGGGAAGCGTGCCGTTGCCGGGTCCATCGAACCTTGCGGGCGCATCACATTGACCAGCATATAGTTCAGGAAGGCTGCTGCGATGAAGTTGAACATGATCGTGGTGATCACGATGTGGCTGCCGCGTTTGGCCTGCAAATAGGCAGGGATCGCAGCCCAGGCGGCACCAAAGAGCATTGAGCCGGCGCAAGCGGCAAGCAACGCGATGCTCCAGTGAGGCCATGGAATATACAGGCAGACCATGGCAACGCCGAGACCACCCAACATTGCCTGACCTTCACCACCGATGTTGAACAGGCGTGCGTGAAACGCGACGGCCACCGCCAAACCCGTGAACATGAAGTTGGTGGCGTAGTAGAGGGTATAACCCCAACCATAGGTCGACCCCAGTGCACCGGTGACCATCAGGTTCACCGCCTCGACCGGGTTTTCTCCGATGGCGAGGATGACCAGCGCCGACAGGATTGCTGCCAATATCAGACTGATCAACGGGATCAGAACGACATCAGCCCATTTGGGCATTTTATCCATGTTACGCGGCCTCCCCCGCAACACCGGCCATCAACAGGCCCAGTTCTTTTTCATCTGTTTCATGAGGCAGGCGTTCGCCCATGATATGTCCGTCAAACATCACTGCGATCCGGTCGGAAAGTGAGAATATCTCTTCCAATTCGACCGACACCAACAGGATCGCTTTTCCCTGATCACGCAGGGCAACGATTTGCTTGTGAATGAACTCGATCGCGCCGATATCTACGCCACGCGTTGGTTGTCCCACCAGCAGCAGGTCAGGATTACGCTCGATTTCCCGGGCAACCACGATTTTTTGCTGGTTACCACCCGAGAAGTTTTTGGCCGCCAGCCATCCATTTGGCGGGCGCACGTCAAACTTCTCAATCTTGCGTTCGGTATCGGCACGCAGTGCAGCGTTATCCATGAAAATCCCGCGCTTATAGGCCGGGTCACGGTGATAGCCGAAGGCCACGTTCTCCCAGGCGTGGAAATCCATGATCAGACCTTCGCGCTGACGGTCTTCGGGAACGTGCGCGATATGCTGCGCGCGGCGGGCTTGACCATCAGATCCCGGCCCGCTCAGTGCAAGCGGTGTGCCGTTCAGCTTGATGGTCCCGTGACCAGGGCGCATTCCGCCCAGAACTTCCAGAAGTTCGGATTGACCATTGCCGGCCACACCAGCGATGCCGACGATCTCACCCGCGCGAACGTTCAGATTGATGCCTTTGACGCGTTCGACACCGGCCTCGTCGCTGACACGCAGGTTTTCGATTTCCAGTATCGGTTTGCCAGGCTGTGCAGGGACCTTATCCACCTGCAACAGTACCTTACGGCCCACCATCAGCTCGGCCAGTTCCTCGGGATTGGTTTCCGAGGTTTTGACCGTCGCTGTCATTTGTCCGCGCCGCATGACCGATACGGTATCTGTGGCTTCCATGATCTCGCGCAGTTTGTGCGTGATCAGGATGATAGTTTTACCCTCTTGCCGCAGGCGATCGAGGATGCGGAACAGCTGATCCGCCTCGGCCGGCGTCAGCACACCGGTTGGTTCATCAAGAATCAGAATCTCGGCCCGGCGGTAAAGCGCCTTGAGGATTTCGACCCGCTGCTGTGCGCCCACGCCGATTTCATCGATGCGTTTGTCCGGATCAACGAAGAGTTCGTACTCTTCCTCAAGCTCTTTCAGTTCTTTGCGCGCTTTGGTCAGAGACGGCCCCAACAGGCCGCCGTCTTCGGCACCCAGAACGATGTTTTCCAGAACGGTGAAATTCTCAACCAGCTTAAAGTGCTGGAACACCATGCCGATACCTGCGGCGATTGCAGCCTGGCTGTCGGGGATGTCGGTCTTTTGACCATTGATCCAGATTTCACCTTTGTCGGCTTTGTAAAAGCCGTAGAGAATGCTCATCAGCGTGGATTTGCCCGCACCGTTTTCACCGATGATCCCATGGATCGTACCGGGGGCGACGCTGATGGAAATGTCTTTGTTGGCCTGAACCGGCCCAAAGGCTTTGGATATCCCTTTGAGCTCAATGGCGGGGACGGTCATGTCTTGTCCTCAATTGCCGAAAGGGCCGCTGTGACACCATAACTGCAGTGCGCGAACAGCGGCAGAGTGGATGCGGGACGGGGGTACCCCCGTCCCACGCGATATCAGAACTGCAGTGCGGGGCAGCTGTCGTTCTCGTAGTAGCTGACAACCGCGACGTTGCCGTCGATGATGTCCTGACGTGCCTTGTCAACTGCGGCTTTCATGTCGTCGTTGACCAGTGCTGCGTTGTTGTCGTCCATTGCGACACCAACACCTTCTTCGGCCAGACCCATGGCAAATACGCCGGTTTCAAGGTCTTCGCCGCCGCTCATTGCGTCATAAACAGCAACGTCGACGCGTTTCAGCATCGAGGTCAGAACCTTGCCCGGGTGCAGGTGGTTCTGGTTGCTGTCCACGCCGATCGACAGGATGCCTTCGTCAGCTGCAGTCTGCAGAACACCAACGCCTGTGCCACCCGCAGCGGCATAGATCACGTCTGCACCCTGGCTGATCTGGGCTTTGGTCAGTTCCGAGCCTTTAACCGGATCGTTCCAAGCCGCAGGAGTTGTGCCGGTCATGTTGGCGACAACGTTGATATCGGGGTTCACAGCCTTGGCACCCTGCGCATAACCGCAACCAAAGTGACGGATCAGCGGAATGTCCATGCCACCGATGAAACCTACGGTGCCGGATTGGGATGCCATCGCGGCCATCATGCCGACCAGATAGGAGCCTTCATGCTCGGCAAAGCCGATCTGACGGATGTTCGGCGCGTCCAGCCAAGTTACGTCAACCGCGACGAACTTGGTGTCGGGATAGTCGCCGGCTACTGCGGACAGCGGATCTGCCATCGCGAAACCCATGGTGATGATCGGGTTTGCGCCCGCTTCGGCAAAACGGCGCAGAGCCTGTTCGCGCTGAGCTTCGGACTGAAGCTCGATCTCGCGGTAGGTGCCGCCGGTTTCGTCGGCCCAACGCTGCGCGCCATTATGTGCCGCTTCGTTGAACGACTTGTCGAATTTACCGCCCAGGTCAAAGATCAGCGCGGGCTCGGCCAGAGCTGCGCCAGCTGTCAGTGCAACCGCAGCGGCTGCGCCCATCAAAGATTTCATCAGGGTCATATGTTACTCCCGTTGGTTTTTGTCGGTTCGGTGCCAAGATAGCCCCGTTTACCCACTCAGAGCGAGCATAACCGTTGTGATGGCGGGAATTAAGGCCGTTTGCAACAGGCGGGGTCAACTGAATTTTGACCATATGGTCGAAAAAATTGCATCTACCGCTAGGGCAAGCTGCGTTCCATTACGATTGCGTCCGCATTTTTATCGTTTTTCCGCAAATAGTAGCCTTTGCGACGTCCACAGGGACGATAATTGCAACTTTGGTACAACTCAAAGGCGGGATGATTGTCTTCCGCTACGTCCAGAAACGCGCGGGTGGCACCCAGTTCGATGGCTTTGTTGTGCCAGTTCTCCATGCAGCGCCGGCCCAGCCCTTGCCGTTGATACGCCGGGTGAGTCGCAAGTGTCAGCAACTCAGCTTCTCCGGCGATGACCTGAAACAAAGCAAAAGACTGTTCGTTTCCAACAACATGGGTGAAACGATTGGTCAGAAGGTCGGAAAACTCATCCTCTGTCCATGGGCGGGATTGGGTGAATGCCGCGGCGTGAGTCGATGCCAAGTCCTGAGGTGTCATCCGTCTAACAGTACGGGTGGCACATCTCTGGACGGAGCGGCGTCAGCTGGCCGTATGTAGAGCGGGGCGGGTGGTTCTTGAACTGTTGCCCAACGTTGCGCGGCAATGCGGGCGATAGCCGATGCCTGAGATGCGGGCTCAGAACAATTAAAAAGAGGCCCAAGTGATTCTGCCTCATCCCGAGACTTCAGTTGCGGTGAAGACCCTGGAAGTTGCACGTACACCTGATCTCGCGGAGCAACGATGACGGGAATCTCGCCATCGGGTGCAAGATCTGCCAAAGCTTCAAACCCCGAAACGCCAACTGCAGGTATCGCAAGACCTAGTGCGAGGCCTCGGGCGGCTGAGACCGAAATTCGTATGCCAGTAAAATTGCCGGGGCCTACGCCAACCCCGATCGCATCCAGATCCTGCCAGGCGCAATCCGCTTCTGCCAGAACCTCTTCAAGCAGAGGCATCAGCCGCTCGGCTTGTCCGCGGGTCATGGATTCGGCCTTTGATACCGCGATTTCACCCCCGCGCAGCAAAGCGGCCGCGCAATGCGCGGCCGATGTATCAAATGCCAGTATTGTTGGTTCAGACGGCAACAGGGCGAACCTCGGTCACTTCGGGGATGTAGTGGCGCAGCAGGTTCTCGATGCCCATTTTCAGGGTCAGAGTCGAAGACGGGCAACCTGCGCAGGCCCCTTGCATGTGCAGATAAACAACGCCCCGATCGAACCCATGGAACGTGATATCGCCGCCGTCCTGAGCAACGGCCGGGCGCACACGACTGTCCAGCAGATCTTTGATCTGGTTCACGATTTCTGCATCTTCACCAAAGTGCTCAGCGTGGCCGGATTCGGTGACGGCTTCGGCGCCCATGACAGGCTGGCCAGACTGATAGTGTTCCATAACAGCGCCAAGAACAGCCGGTTTGATGTGATCCCACTGGACGTCATCCGACTTGGTCACGGTCACGAAATCATTGCCAAAGAACACACCGGTTACACCGCTTACGGCAAAGATGCGTTTGGCCAGCGGCGACTTCTCAGCAGCTTCGGCGTTGGGAAAATCTGCTGTTCCAGCGTCCAGAACAGCCTGGCCGGGCAGGAATTTCAATGTTGCCGGGTTCGGTGTGGATTCGGTCTGGATGAACATGGCGGAGCTCCGTTTCAGTTGCTCCAGATATGCGGGCAGGGGCCCGGGAAGTCAAGATTTGGAACCGTTCTAAATTTGGGCGGCGTAAGAAACAGCTGCATCCAATCTGTCATCACCCCAGAACAACTCTTCTCCAACCAGAAAACTGGGTGCCCCGAAGATGTCGTGCGACTTTGCCATTGCCACCTGTTCAATCAGGGCTGACTTGATGTTGGGGTCGTTGGTCTTATCAAGCATTTCGATGGGTAAATTCGCTGATTGCAGGCACTTTGCCAGCACAGATTCATCTGAAATGTCGCGCCCCGAACCAAACTCTGCAGAATAAACGGCGCGAACAAACGCGGCTTTTTGATCGGGTGATTGGATAGCCAGTACCAAACGCGCAGCTTTCAGGCCGTTCTGAGGGAACCTGGCAGGCCGCGCGAAGGGTAACCCGCGCTCAGTACAAAGCCGTTCCATATCGCGCCACATATAGCGGCCCTTGGCGGGATAGATGTTGAACGGAGAGTTGTCCCAGCCTTGTTCTGCGAAGATCGGACCCAGCAGAAATGGCTGCCATTCGACAACCACACCCTTTGCGGCCGCGACTTGTTCGATCCGCACTGCACTGAGATAGGAATAGGTCGAGGCAAATTCGAACCAGAACTGAATCTGCCCGCCCATCAGCCTGCCTCAGGTAATTTCTTCCAGCTTCTCTTTGCTCAGATCACCGGGGACGATCGTGATCGGAATTGGCAGGCTGCCTGCGTTGCGTGACAGCTGGGTAACAAGCGGGCCGGGGCCCTTTTTGTCTGTACCAGCACCCAGAACAAGCACACCAATTTCCGAATCGTCACGAACATGTTCGATGATTTGTGGCACCGGTTCGCCTTCGCGAATGGCGAGTTCGGGTTCTACACCCTGTTTGTCGCGCATCCATTTCGCGAATACCTCGAAATGTGCGTGAATACGTTCGCGCGCTTCTTCACGCATAACTTCAGCGACACCGATCCAGTGATTGAACTCATCTGGTGGAATAACGGACAGGACAGTGACGCCACCGCCAGTATGCGCTGCACGCATCGCTGCAAAACGCATCGCGTTCAGACACTCGCGACTGTCATCAAGTACGACCAGGAACTTGCGCATGAATATCCTCTTTGTTTTCAGGGATCATGCCCGAGCATTTGCCTGCTGGCAACTCGAACAAACAGAGGCAACGCGCTAGCGGTTGCTTGCGGCCCAGTCCCAATAAAGCGCACGCGCGCGGCGGGCGATAGGGCCAATCTGGTACTGCGTATCGTCCAGTGCAGTCACAGGTGTAACCTTGTTCATATTACCTGACATGAACACCTCATCCGCGTCATGAAAATCTTCGAAACTCAGAATGGTTTCGTGCACGGTTACGCCGTCGTGGCGCAGGTTGTCGATGTGGCGCGCACGTGTGATTCCAGCGAGGAAAGTGCCGTTGGGTGTCGGCGTGAAAACCTCGCCATCACGTACCATGAAGATATTCGCGGTGGCGGTTTCAGCGACATGGCCCATTGCGTCAGTCACCAGTGCGTTTGAAAACCCTTTAGACCGGGCTTCTTTCAGCATCCGCGCATTGTTGGGATAAAGGCATCCGGCCTTGGCATTAACGACTGCGGATTCCAAAACCGGACGTCGAAATCGGGTCGAAGTCAGCGTGGCTGAGGCCGTTTCCGCTGCCATCGGAATTTCTTCGAGGCAGATCGCAAAACCCGTGCTGTCCTCCTGAGGGACGATCGCAGTCGCATCCCCGTCGATCCCCCAGTACATCGGGCGGATATAAACGGCGGCATCCGAAGCGTAGCTTTCCAGCCCTTCCTTTACGATCTCTACCATCTGTTCGGTGGTGGCATTCGGCGTAAGCATCAGCGCCTCGGCCGAGCGATTGACCCGTTCGCAATGGGCTGCAAGGTCAGGGGCCATCCCCTCAAAATAACGTGCGCCGTCGAACACTGACGATCCAAGCCAGGAACCGTGATCCGCTGCACGCATGATCGGGGCGTCCCCATCATGCCACTGACCTTCGAAATAGGTTCGGATGTTCGTACCGACTGCCATGATCCCCTCCGTTCATTCTGGCGAAACCTAGGAGGGCACGGCACCGAGGTCCAGAGGATTATCCAATCGACAAGGGCAACACATCCCGTTTGACCATTGTGCGCAGAGCGAAATTGGACCGCAGATTTCGAATTCCCGGAATTTTCATCAGCCTGTTTTCAAGGAATGCATCGAATGCATTCAGGTCCTGAACAACAACTCGCAGCAATATGTCGCGGGATCCGGTCATAAGATAACACTCCATGACTTCATCACAGCGGCGAATGGCTTTCTCGAATGCATCAATGGCGTTCCGGTCCTGCTTTTCCAGTTCGACCGAAACGAAAATTGTGACGCCGAATCCAAGCAGTTCTGCGTTTACCTGCGCGGCATATCCCGTGATCACGCCGTCTCGCTGAAGCCTTTCGAGGCGCCGCGCACAAGGTGTTGCAGACAGTCCGACATGCTCGGCCAGATCGATGACAGTCATTCGCCCATCCTTTTGCAGCGCGCGAATGATCTTTCTATCTATCTGATCCATGGTGAAATACTCCATCTAAGGGCTATCTTATAGAGTAAAGCACTAAAACCTCGCAAGCCAGCAGTGTCCATTGGCGAAAATCTCTAGGCAATACGTGCCAGAATCGCTTTGTCATTCCGGAGGTAGATAATGGAAATCCACCCAATTGACGCGCCAGGGCACGAGCGCGTGGTTGAATTCAAAGATACGGCACACGGATTGCTGGGCTATGTTGCGATCCACTCAACGCAATTGGGGCCAGCTGCTGGTGGCGTACGGATGCGACCCTATGGGCATCCGACTGAGGCATTGAATGACGCGCTGAGACTTTCACGCGGCATGACATTCAAGAACGCTGCCGCTGACCTTCCCCTTGGGGGTGGTAAGGCAGTTATCATAGGTGATCCTTCGGCAGAAAAGTCCCCTGAATTGATGAAAGCCTTTGGCCGCGTCGTTCAGCATCTGGATGGTCAATACTGGACTGCCGAGGATATGGGCATGACGCCTGCCGACATGGCGCATATCGGGTCTGAAACCCGGTACGTCGCTGGTCTGGCAGAGGGTGATTTTGCCAGCGGGGATCCTTCCCCGATCACCGCTAGGGGCGTTTTCAATGCGATCCGCGTTGTCGCACGCCATCGATTTGGAACGGCTGGGCTGAAAGACAAAACCGTCTCGGTTCAGGGTTTGGGCAATGTCGGCTGGCATTTGTGCCACCTGCTTCACGAAGACGGTGCCGAGTTGGTTGTGACCGATATTGACCGGCAGCAATGCGCACGGGCAGCAGATCAGTTTTCGGCGACGGTGGTCGAGGCCGATACAATCTACTCAGCAGAGGCTGACATATTTGCCCCCTGCGCGATTGGAGGCATTCTGAACGAGACCAGCATCCCGTTGCTCAAGGTTTCTGCCATTGCCGGCGGGGCGAACAATCAATTGGCCACGGATGCTGATGCGCAGCGACTGCATGTCTGCGGTATCCTCTATGCTCCGGACTTTGTTGCGAACGGTGGCGGCATCGTAAACGTCGCGACCGAGATCCTGCAGGTTGCGGAACGTCAGGCCTTTGTCGATCTCAGATTACAGGCTTTGGAACGTACGATGGATCGAATTCTGACCCGTGCGCAGGCTGAATCGGTCAGTCCGCACGAGGTGGCGGAATCGATTGTACAGGAAGTACTGCGCCCTCAGGCAGCGTAAGATTCCAAAGAGAAACGCCGCCCGGTTTGGGGCGGCGTTCTATGTTGTTTTATTGCGCGATCTCAGGATTTACCTGCGCCCACCATCCCGATGATCTCGTAGGTGTCGCGCAGGATCGGGGCTGCGATCTCTCGCGCGCGTTCCGCGCCACGTGCCAGAATGCGGTCGATCTCTGCCTGATCGCCCATAAGACGTGCCATTTCGGTCGAGATCGGAGACAGCTTTTCAACTGCCAGATCAGCAAGCATTGGCTTGAACTCTCCAAACTGCTTGCCACCAACCTGAGCCAGAACCTGCTCCACCGATTGATCGCTGAGCGCGGCATAGATGTTAACCAGATTGCGAGCCTCGGGACGCTCTTCCAATCCGTCGATTTCCGAGGGCAGAGCATCAGGATCTGTCTTGGCCTTGCGGATTTTCTTGGCGATCGCTTCGGCATCATCCGTCATATTGATCCGGCTCATGTCGGACGGGTCGGATTTCGACATCTTTTTCGAACCGTCGCGCAGGCTCATGACCCGCGTCGCGGCTCCTTCGATCACCGGTTCGGTGATCGGAAAGAAATCGACGCCAAAGTCATTGTTGAACTTGATCGCAATGTCACGGGTCAGCTCGAGATGCTGTTTCTGGTCATCGCCGACTGGCACGTGAGTCGCGTGATAGGTCAGGATGTCCGCAGCCATGAGGGACGGGTAGGCGAACAGGCCCAGCGAAGCGTTCTGCTGGTTCTTGCCTGCTTTATCCTTCCATTGGGTCATGCGCTGCATCCAGCCCATACGCGCGACGCAGTTGAACACCCAGGCCAGCTGCGCGTGTTCGGGCACCTGACTTTGGTTGAACAGGATAGATTGCTCAGGGTCGATCCCGGCCGCAATAAAACCGGCGCACAACTCTCGGGTCGAGTGGGCCAGTTCCTTGGGGTCTTGCCAGACGGTGATCGCGTGCAGGTCGACCATGCAATACACAGTCTCCATCTCTGGGCCCTGCATATCCACAAAACGCTTGAGCGCACCAAGGTAGTTGCCAAGGTGCAGGTTTCCCGAAGGCTGGATGCCGGAAAACACGCGCGGCGTGAATTGGGTCTCGGTCATCGAAGGGAACTCCCGTCTGGAAAAATCAGTCCCCGTCGCTTACCCATGAGGCCAAGGGACGTCAACAGCCGCAAAGGTAAAGCCCAATGAGCAGTGAGCATTATACACCTGCAGTTAATCCTCTGCCCCCCGTCGTGATGGCACTGGTGCTGTTTGTCATGGGAATTGAATTGGCGTTCACGCTGGGCAGCCGTGGATTGGTCGGCGGACCAGATGCCGTCGGGTGGCGACTACACGCAATAGACAGCTACTCGTTCTTTGCAGGTCAGTTTGATCGAATGCTGGAAACCGGCGACTGGCGCATAGATAGCCTCAAGCGTTTGGTAACGTATCCTTTTGTTTCAGGAACCTTTACCCAGGCAATTTTTGTCTGCGTCTTTATTCTGGCGATGGGCAAGATGGTGGCCGAAGTGTTTGGCAGCATTGCTATGCTGTTGATCTTTGCTCTGTCCGGTGCCGGAGGCGCGCTGGTTTATGCGCTGCTTCTTAACCCAAGCCACCCGCTGATCGGTGGCTTCCCACCGGTCTATGGTCTGATCGGAGCATTTACCTGGCTCTTGTGGCGCAAACTGTCTCTGGTCGGAGAAAACCAGTCGCGTGCCTTCCAGTTGATAGCAGTTTTGATGGGCATTCAGTTGCTGTTTGGACTGATCTTTGGCGGCACATCGGATTGGGTGGCCGACCTGGGTGGATTTGCCACCGGTTTTGGCCTGTCTTTCTTTCTGGCCCCGGGGGGCTGGGCGCGTATTGTCAGCCGAATCCGTCGGGACTGATAGCTTATGACCGGCGTAGGGCGCGCTTGAACTCAGAGATTTCGAAAGCGCCCAGCAGGTGGCCAAGGAAGAAATAAGAGGCCGCCGCGATCTTGATCAGCAAGATCAGTGCAAGGTAACGCCAGCCCGATAGTTCCAGCGTCCAACCAAAGAAATGGATCGCTGCATAAAGAACGGCTCCCATTCCAAATGAGGCTGCTACGATCCGCCATGCCCGTCGTTTGAACCGGTCGTCAAAACGGGCTTCTTCCCCCATTTTTCTCGCGCCGATAGCCAACAAGGCAACCATGGCCCACCCAGCGACCGACGCAGCGATGGCCGGAGCGATCCAGCCGATTAGCGGATAGAGACCAAAGGCAAGCGCTGCGTTCACGACCATGGCAACCAGGGCGTAGTGAAACGGAGATTTCGTATCCTCCCGAGCAAAGAACAAAGGCTGCAGTAGTTTTTGCAGCATGAATGCGGGCAGGCCGATGCCATAGATAGCCACGGCCAGCGCGGTGGAGGCAGTGTCTTCCGCGCTGAACTGACCGCGTTCAAACAGGACCGAAACCAGCGGGTTTGGAATGATCACAAACGCTACCGTTGAAGGAATGGTCAACAACAGTGTGAACTCACCGGCCCGAGAAAACGCGTTTCGCGCCCCTTCTTTGTCATCGGCACGCAACCGGCGCGATAAATCGGGCAGCAGAACGATGCCGACAGCAATGCCAACCACACCGAGCGGTAGCTGGTACAGCCGGTCGGCACTGAACAACCAGCTTATAGCTTTGTCAGTCTGCGACGCGACGCGTTGCCCGACCACCAGATTGACCTGCGTCACCCCCATGGCCAGAGCTGCCGGAACCGCCACGCGAACCATGTGACGCATATCGGGGCTCAACTTGGGCAGGCCAGGGCGGATGCGAAAGCCAGCGCGTTCAGTTGCGAACCAAACCAAGCTTAGCTGTGCAACGCCTGCGATTGGAATAACGACAAGCAGCCATCGAATGATCTCGCCTCCCAAAACCGCTCCTGTGATCATGGCCGCGCATGCAAATATGTTGAGCAGAACCGGCGCTGCGGCGGCTGCGGCAAAGCGGCCGGTCGCATTGAGGACACCGGAAAACAAAGCCGCCAGGGACATGAACAGAATGTACGGAAACACAATGTACCCATAGTCGACCGCAAGATCGAAGCGCCCATCATCCGAAAACCCGTCAGCCACGAGCCATACCAGCCCGGGCATGAAGATCATTGCCAACCCGACCAGAGCCAGGACAGCGGCTGACAGAAGGTTAAAGGCGTCTTGCGCAAAGCCCTGCGCATCTGCCCCTCCCTCCAGCCGTTTCGAGAACATTGGTACGAAGGCTGCGTTGAATGCACCTTCGGCAAAGAAGCGGCGGAACATGTTTGGTAGACGAAACGCGGCGACAAATGCATCCATCACCGGTCCCGGTCCGATATAGGCATTCAGCAGGATTTCCCTGAGAAAGCCCAGAATACGGCTGGTCAGGGTCCAGAAGCCGACCGTGAAGAGGCCCGAAAACAACCGGATCTGCTTCATGAGGCAGCGCGCTCCGCGCCTTCGGTGATCGCCTTGCGCAGCTTGGCCTCAAGACCACGCTGTTTGCTTTCGGAATGGTATTTCAGACCGAACATATCCTTGACGTAGAAAGTGTCGACAACTTGCTCGCCATAGGTGGCGATCACGGCATTGGCGATATAAACATTCGCAGCAGCGAGTGTCCGCGTCAGATCATACAGAAGACCGGGCCTGTCACGGGTATCAACTTCGATGATCGTGTAGATTTCAGAGCCGTCGTTATCAAAAGTGATGTGGGTCGGCACGTTGAATGCTTTTTCACGCTTCTTGATCTTGTCGCGGGATTTCAAGGCGTCGCGGGCCACGACCTCACCCTTGAGAGTTTTGTGGATCATCTGGGTCAGGCGTGGCAGGCGATCCGCCTCGAACGGATGACCTTCTGCATCCTGAATCCAGAACGCGTCGGTTACATATCCGTCTTTGGTTGTGTAGCTGCGCGCATCAACGACATTTGCCCCGACCAATGCCAGCGCACCGGAAATCCGCGCAAAGATACCAGGATGATCGCCCATCGCGAAACAAGCACGGGTGGCGTCGCGATCTTCATCAGGATGCAGGCGGATTTCCATCGAACCCGGGTCACCGCTATGTTCCAGAACGCGCAACATCTCAGCGAACTCGACATGTGTCGCTAGATTCAGGCCCTGCCAGTAGGGGTCATAGTGACGCGAGGTTTCAGCCTTGAGATCAGTTTTGGACCAGTCCTCAAGCTCGGCGCGCAGTGCTTTCTTGGCTTCTGCGCCGCGATTGGCCCGGTTGAGGTCTTCCATTCCCGTTTCCAGCGCGCGCTTGGTTTCGGCATGGAGTGCCCTAAGCAGTGTGGCCTTCCAGTTGTTCCAAGTGTTCGGTCCCACACCCCGGATGTCGCAGACAGTCAGCACGGTCAGCAAATCCAGCCGTTTGACCGTTTTCACGGCCTTGGCAAAATCGCGCACTGTTCTTGGATCCGAGATATCCCGTTTCTGCGCCATGTCTGACATCAGCAGATGGTAGCGTACCAGCCACTCGACAGTCTCGGCTTCGGATTTGTTCAGGCCTAGTCGCGGCGCAACCTTGCGGGCGATTTTGGCTCCGAGAATCGAATGGTCTTCTGGCCGCCCTTTGGCGATGTCGTGCAAAAGCAAGGCCACATACAGAACGCGCCGGCTGACTTCACCTTCAAGGATTGATGATGCGAGCGGAAGTTCCTCAATTAGTTCGCCGCGTTCGATTTGTGCCAGGTTGATGATGCATTGGATCGTATGCTCGTCGACGGTGTAGCTGTGATACATGTTGAACTGCATCATCGCGACAATGTGTTCGAATTCCGGGAGAAACGCTGACAGCACGCCCAGTTCATTCATCCGCCGCAAGGCACGTTCCGGGTTGCCGTGCTTCAACATCAGATCGAGGAAGATGCGCTGAGCCTCTTTGTCATTGCGCATTTCGTCATCGATCAGATTCAGATTGGCCGTAACCAGCCGCATTGCATCCGGATGGATCAGCATCCCGGTTCGCAAACCTTCTTCGAACAGGCGAAGAAGGTTCATCTTGTCGGATAGAAATTTGTCCGGATCAGCGACATCCAACCGACCGTGCACGATCCTGTAACCGGGCTTAACCCGTGGGCGTCTGCGAAAGATACGCTCCAACAGTGCCGGGCTTTTCATATGTGAAGCTTCCAGCTTTGTCAGAAAGATCCGGGTCAGTTCACCCACGCGGGTCGCTTCGCGGAAATAGCGCTGCATGAACACTTCGACAGCCCGGCGACCGGCGCGGTCCTCGTAACCCATGCGGTCTGCGACCTCGACCTGCAGATCGAATGTCAG
Organism: Ruegeria arenilitoris; assembly: GCF_013030265.1. Taxonomy (GTDB): domain Bacteria; phylum Pseudomonadota; class Alphaproteobacteria; order Rhodobacterales; family Rhodobacteraceae; genus Ruegeria; species Ruegeria arenilitoris_E. The sequence goes on along the minus strand of NZ_WPZQ01000003.1, from coordinate 313,039 downwards.
CTGTTCTGTGGCACGTCCTGTGACCAGATGCAGGTGCGAGCGTACGGCCCACAGAAACTCTTCTGCCTGAACAAAGGTATTGAACTCTTCCGGGGTAAACAGACCCAGCGGCACCAATTCCGCGACATCCTGAACGCCATAGATATATTTGGCGATCCAATAGAGCGACTGGAGGTCGCGCAGGCCGCCCTTGCCCTCTTTCACATTGGGCTCGACCATATAACGTTCACCCTGTTTGAGGTGACGCTCATCTCGTTCCTGTAGCTTTGCTTCGATGAACTCCTGCTCGGAGCCCTTGAAAAGATCGGATTTGAGCTGACGATCAAGCTCCTTTGCCAGATCCTCATCTCCGGCCAGATAACGCTGTTCCAGCATCGCTGTCCGGATGGTGAAGTCATCCGTTCCCAACCGAAGGCAGTCTTTGATCGTGCGCGATGAATGGCCGACCTTAAGTCGCAAATCCCAGAGCATGTAGAGCATGGATTCAATCACGCTCTCGGCCCAGGCCGTGATTTTGTACGGGGTCAGGAACAACAGATCGACATCCGAGGATGGCGCCATCTCTCCGCGCCCGTACCCTCCAACCGCCAGCACGGCGATCTTTTCGCCACGTGTCGGAGTCGCCAGAGGATGCAGATACTCGCTGGCAATTTTCATTGCCGTACAGACCAGCCCGTCTGTCAGATAGGTATACGAGCGAGTAAGCGCGCGCGCCTCAAACGGACGCTTGGCAAATGCCTCGGCAATCGCCTTGCGCCCGGTCTTTTGCACGTCACGCAGGATGCGCACTGTTTCATTGCGCATCGATGCAGTGTCGAGGTCTTTCTCGAACGCTTCCGACAACAGGGCGCTTACCCTGTCACTGTCGAATATATCGTTCGCCGGGCAGATCAGTTCGCCGGTTGGCAATCGTACCTGCGCCGGTCGATCAGAAGCCGGCGCCAGTGAAGCTTTGTGGGGCAGGGTCAATCACAACCACCTGTTTGTTCTGGATCGTGGCCACTGCCAGACCGCGTTCATTCGTACCGTTCGGACGCAGGCGGAAGATGCCGCCGACGCCTTGGAAACCAGCATTCTGTGTCAAGGCCGAGGCTGTCAAAGCGTCAGATTTGCCCTGGCTGACCAATGCGCCGATTGCAGCAATTCCGTCATAGGCAAGGCCGCTGATTGGATGCGGCGCAGTACCGTAGGTGGCGTTATAGCGCTGCCTGTAAGCTTGTGCCTTTGCCGGGTCGGGCAGGGCAAACCAGCCACCCTGAACTCCGGGCAGTTCCAGCGTTTGGGGCGGGATATCCCAGCGGGTCAGGCCGATGAATTGTGTTGTCGCGGGCGATACACCGGATTCTGGAAGCAATTGGGTAAACAGAGGCAGAGCACCAGCAGTCGTCGCCGTCAGGAAAATCGAATCCGCGCCCGAAGAATCAACCGTTGCCTTGATGGTGGGCACCGAGTTGATGACGCCTTGCTGTGAACGATCATATCCGACGGTACCTGCATTGTTGACGCGGCTGCTGCTCAAGGCAGTTGAAATGGCCGACTGTCCCAACTGACCGGCAGCGTCGTTGCTGTGGACGATGACCATTCCGGTCTTGCCTCGGCTGCCGGCAAAGTTCACCAGACGGCTGGCGGTGTTATCGAATGTGGGCCCAAGGACAAAGACATTGCCGCCTGCAATGCTGGTATTGTTCGAAAAGGACAGAACGTTGACTTTGTTGTTCAGAACGGCAAGTCCGGCGGCGTTTGCAGCCTGTGCATATACCGGCCCGATGATGATCTTGGCCCCGTCGGATACCGCCTGCTGTGCAACTGCCGATGCGGTACTCGCATTGCCAGCAGTGTCATAGACCCGCAGGTCGATCTGTACGTTCTTCAGATCTGCCATCGCTAGCCGGGCTGCGTTTTCAAGGCTTTGTGCCAGCGCTGCATCACCCGACTGCGCCGACCCTTTCGGTACCAGCAATGCGACCGGAACAGGTTTGGAGGTATTGATCGACGGGCCGCCGCCGATTGCCCCCGGCTCACATGCGGCCAGAAACGCCGCGGTAGCGAATACAGCGGCGGATTTCGCCAGCTTGCGTACGGGCTTGCAAACGGTAAACATCTAAATGAAAACTCCCTGATCCAGCGGCTTAGAATGCTGCTATTCTGTTGAGCCGCGATAATAAACGTCATGCTGCGAGGGTCCAGCTTTGAATTTCCAAAAGATCAGATTGGCTGCTGGCCTGTACTTTGTTGCCACTCCGATCGGAACGGCGCGTGACATCACGCTCAGGGCATTGGATGTACTGGCGTCGGCTGATGTCATTGCGGCCGAGGATACACGCAGCTTGCGCAGGTTGATGGAAATACACGGTGTTCCGCTGGATGGGCGTCGTATTCTTGCCTATCACGATCACAGCGGAGCGGGTGCGCGTGGCAAAATCCTCGAAGCGCTTGAGCAGGGAAAATCAGTTGCCTACGCCTCCGAGGCGGGCATGCCACTTATTGCCGATCCAGGCTATGATCTTGGCCGCCAGGCCGCCGAAGCGGGTCATGCGGTGACATGTGCGCCCGGGCCCTCTGCCGCTCTGGCTGCGCTGACACTGGCAGGGTTGCCTACAGACGCGTTCTTTTTTGCTGGGTTCCTGCCCAATGCGTCAGGTGCGCGGCGGACGAGAATCGAAATGCTACGCGACATTCCGGGAACGCTGGTGTTCTACGAATCTCCAAAACGCATCTCCAGCAGCCTGGCGGATCTTGCCGACGTGTTGGGATCAGATCGTCAGGCTGCTTTGTGCCGCGAGCTGACCAAGAAATTCGAGGAAGTGCGCCGTGGGACACTTGGGGAATTGGCTGAGGAGTATCAGTCCAAAACCGTCAAAGGTGAAATAGTCCTGCTTGTTGATCGCTCTCATTCGCAATCTGTTAAGGAATCCGACGTAGAAGAGGCTTTGATCAAAGCCTTGGAGACACATTCGGTTCGGGACGCTGCCGATCTTATTTCAGAGATGTACAACCTCCCGCGCAGACCGATCTATCAAAAGGCGCTGAAGCTGGGAAAAGGATGAGTTCATGCAACGATCGGTTCGTAGCTCTGTTTCATATCACGCAGGGCAATCAGCCGAATATTTTGTTGCATCAGACTATGAGCGCCGTGGTTATCACATTGCAGAGCGCCGCTGGCGTGGCGCCGGTGGCGAGATTGATCTGATCGTACGAAATGCGGATGGATTTGTTTTTGTCGAAGTAAAGAAAAGCTCAAGTTTTGATGCAGCCGCTGCCCGGATCAGCCGTCGTCAGATGGACCGCATTTGCGCCTCGGCCGCGCAATATCTTGATCAGCAGCCTCGGGGACATTTGGCCAATGCACGTTTTGATGCGGCGTTAGTGAATGCCTTAGGTGAGCTTCAAATTATCGAAAACGCGTTTGGTCAGGCCTGATCACCATTGAACCCTTCGTTCCTCTGCGCCATGTATCGAGCGTGGAATTGAGGGATAAGCCATGAAGATCGCCTTTCAGATGGACCCGATCGGGGCCGTGGATATCAACGCCGACAGTTCGTTCCGTCTGGCCGAAGAGGCACAGGCACGCGGGCATGAGCTGTTCTTTTACAGCCCGGATCAACTGGCTTATCAGGAAGGGCGCATTACCGCTCGTGGTCAGGACATGACGGTGCAGCGTGTCGCTGGTGAACCGGCTGTGTTGGGTTCGGAACGCGAGGTTGATCTTGCGGATTTCGATGTGGTTTGGCTGCGTCAGGATCCGCCGTTCGATATGCACTACATCACATCGACCCACTTGCTGGATCGACTGAAAGGGCAGGCGTTGGTGGTGAATGATCCGTTCTGGGTCCGTAACTACCCGGAGAAACTGCTGGTGTTGGATTTTCCCGACCTGACGCCGCCAACGACCATCGCGCGGGATCTGCAGACCATCAAAGCTTTCAAAGAAAAACATGGCGGTGTCATCCTGAAGCCGCTTTATGGCAATGGTGGTGCGGGTGTATTCCGGTTGGATGCAAATGACCGCAACCTGACCTCGCTGCATGAATTGTTCACCGGGTTTTCACGAGAGCCTCTGATCGTCCAGAAGTTCCTGCCGGACGTCAGTAACGGCGACAAGCGCGTGATTTTGGTGGATGGCGAGCCGGTCGGTGCCATCAACCGCGTCCCTGCCGAGGGGGAGACACGTTCGAATATGCATGTCGGCGGTCGACCCGAAAAAATCGGCCTGACAGAGCGTGATTTGGAGATCTGCGCCGCCATCGGGCCTTTGCTGAAAGAAAAGGGGCAGGTGTTTGTCGGGATCGATGTGATTGGCGATTACCTGACTGAAATCAACGTGACCTCCCCAACTGGTATTCAGGAGCTTGAACGCTTTAACGGCGTCAACGTTGCTCAGAAGATCTGGGAAGCGATTGAGGCTAAGATTTAAGCAGCGACCTTGGCGCTGATGCGAAAGCTCAGCGCCTCGGCCACATGCGGGCGTCTGACATCTGGCGCGCCTTCGAGATCAGCAATTGTCCGGGCGACCCGAAGAATGCGGTGAAAGGCGCGGGCTGAAAGACCGAACCGCTCGGCCGCTTTCAGCAGCAGATCTTTACCTTCTGCATCCGGCGCGGCGATCTCTTCCAAAAGATTTCCTTCCACATCTGCATTCTGACGCGTGGCAGTTCCCTGATAGCGATCAGCTTGTACCAACCGGGCTTTTTCAACCCGGGCGGCAACGATTTCGGAGCTGTCGCCGGATGGGGGCAGGTCAAGGTCTGTGAAACCGACAGGTGGCACCTCGAGCCGCAAGTCAAAGCGATCCATGAGCGGCCCCGAGATGCGTCCAAGATAGTCTTCCCCGCAGCCGGGTGCGCGCGAGCAGGCGCGAGACGGATCGGTCAGATATCCGCATTTGCATGGGTTTGCGGCCGCAACCAGCATAAACCGGCAGGGGTATTTTACATGAGCATTGGCGCGCGCCACCATGACCTCACCGGTCTCGATGGGCTGGCGCAGAGTTTCCAAAACGGTTCGCGGGAATTCCGGAAATTCATCCATGAACAGCACGCCATTGTGGGCAAGGGAAATCTCACCGGGTTTCGCACCCTTCCCACCGCCCACAATTGCTGCCATCGAAGCTGTATGGTGCGGCTCTCGAAATGGACGTGAACGGCTGATGCCGCCTTCATCCAGTAATCCGCACAGGGACTGAATCATCGAGGTTTCAAGCGCCTCAACAGGCGTAAGCGGAGGCAATATTCCCGGCAATCGGGCTGCCAGCATGGATTTGCCTGATCCGGGCGTGCCGATCATGATGAGATGATGGCGCCCGGCTGCGGCAATCTCCATCGCTCGTTTGGCTCGCTCCTGACCCTTGACGTCGCGCAGATCGCGGGCGCTGGGCGTCAGGTTTACCTCGCCGGGCTGGGCGATAGGTAAAGGTGACTGGCCAGAGAAATGCCGGACCACATCCCCAAGGGAACCGGCTCCAATTACCTGCGTCGCATCAACCCACGCCGCCTCGGCGCTTGAGGCGCGGGGACATAGAAGCGTTCGATCTTCAGCAGCGGCGGTCATGGCTGCTGGCAAGGCGCCAACCACGGGAACCAAAGAACCATCCAGCGACAGCTCTCCCAGCGCTACGGCACCTTCGGCAGCATCGGCTGGAATGATTTCCAGTGCCGAAAGCAAGGCGACAGCAATCGGCAGGTCGAAATGGCTGCCCTCTTTTGGCAGATCGGCAGGGGACAGGTTGATCGTTATCCGTTTTGAAGGGAGTGCGATCGCCATCGAACTGAGCGCACTGCGCACTCGGTCACGGGCCTCGGACACAGCTTTGTCCGGCAGGCCGACAATTGAAAACGCAGGAAGACCGGGCGAAACGGCGCATTGGACCTCGACCGGCCGGGCATCGACACCCTGAAAGGCAACAGTATGAGCTCGGGCGACCATGGCTGTCCTGTTCTTGGTTAACAGGTCGTTGCTGCCATGGCCGCGGTTTAGGAAGTGTTAACGACGCGGATTAATTGATCAGTGCCATGAATTTTGGCCAGGCTTCCGGGTCGGCCACTGTTTTGTCCCTGCAGAACGGATTACAAAACCCCCAACGATTTCCATCGAGTTCCAGGTAGTCGGAGACGGGTTTGCCCGAATACGGACAATTCGCATTGATCGAGGGGCCAGCCTCCAGAGGTTTTGCCTTGGAGGCACCGCCAACCGGCCATGGCTTGGAGCGCAGCTTCTGGGCGTAGGGAAACGGATCATACTGCACGGTCAAACCCATCGCTCTCCATTGCCTGACCGGTGTATCCGAGAGCAGCCCCAGACAATAGTCGCGGTTCTTGTCAGATACCGGTAGCCCATATCCGATGATCCGGGCGGCAACAGGGGTATAAAACACATCGGCCAGAGAATATTCGCCAAACAGCGGCCCGGATGATGCGCCGGAAACCTTGCGAGCGTGATCCCACAGCGTTTCGATTCTTTCGAGATCTGCCAATGTACCCGCTGATGGGACAAAGTCTTCCCAGCAATGCAAAAGTTGCATCGGGCATTCGCTTCGCAGGGAAGTGAAGCCGGAAACCATTTCTGAACATAACCATCTTGCAGTTGCGCGTGCGGCGGCATCCTTGGGCCAAAGCCCTGCATCTGGATGACGTTCAGCCAGAGTTTCGGCCATGGCTAGGCTTTCGCCAACAACTGTTCCGTCCGGCAAGCGCAATGCCGGTACCAGACGGGCTGGGGCGAGGGGTTTCATATCCTCGGCCATAGTCCCGGAATAGAGGCCAATCATATGGGTTTTATAGGGAAGGCCAAACTTCTCCAGCATCAGCCATCCGCGCATGGACCAGCTTGAAAACAGCCTGTCCCCGATAAATAGATCATAAGTCATGCCCCGACGATGTCGGATCATATATCATTCGTAAATCGGTTATTTGTGCGGAGTTTTATCACGGAATGTGATTGATCCGTTCCACAGACCACCTATCGCCATGATCCGTGATTTCGGTGACAGACAAATTGTCGATACGATGTGAGAACGCCTGTTGGGCATCAACTGCCAACGCACGTTGTACCTGCGTGAGTATGACGCCGAAATGTGCAACCACGATCAGGTCAGATCCGGTATGTTCGGCAATCAGCCCGTCGATCACCGCATCCACCCTTGCGCAGACCTGATTCCAGCTTTCACCTTCGGGTGGGCGCACCTCGCCCGGATTATCCCAATAGGCAAAAGCCAGTTCAGGATTCTCGGCCTCGATATCCGCAAAAGGCCGCAGTTCCCAGGTTCCAAAGTTAATCTCTCTCAGGTCCGGATGATGCGGCAAACGGCGGCGTGTCCCTTCTATTGCGCTGGCAGTGTCAGCGGCGCGGGAAAGATCTGAGGACACAACAATGCCTCCGGATGGCAGATGGGCCTGAAGCCTTGCAATAGCGGCATGATCGCTCAGATCGGCAGGAATATCCGACCAGCCTACCATTGTTTTGGCATGCGTCGGGCCGTGTCGGACGAGGTGCAGACGTGTCACGGAAGCTGACCTTTCAAAACCAGTGGTAATCCGGCGGTGACCTGTACGACCAGGTCAGCCTGCGCAGCCAGTGCGATATTCAAACGCCCCTGCGCCTCGCGAAACCTGCGGGCCAGTGCGTTATCCGGGACGACCCCGTGACCTACCTCATTCGAAACGATGACGATTTGCGCCGGGCAGGTGCGCAGATCATCAAGAAATTCAGCCTGGGCCTGAGCGATGTCATTCTCAGCGAGCAAGTGATTGCTCAGCCACATGGTGGCACAATCGATAAGGCAAATCTGATCCCGACTCAGGCCCGCAAGCACAGGCTTCAGGTCAAACGGGGCCTCAATTGTCGTCCACCCCGTGCCGCGTTGTGCAATATGCTGCCTAATTTTTTGGCGCATCTCATCATCAAACACTTGTGATGTCGCTACGTAAACCCGGTTTTTATCCGTTGAAACAACCAGTTGTTCGGCAAAAGCGGATTTTCCCGATGCTGCGCCGCCCAGAACAAAGGTTAAATTGGGATGCACTTTTATTACCTTTCTGGTGATCCACCCGGTTTTGCCCTGCGTATCGACACCAAAACGTCAAAGCAAGACCGGCCCGCGCCAGCAAACAAGGGAGAGATGCATGGCACTGGATAACCCAAGTGACTTTTCGATGTCCCGTAGGGCCATGAAGGCCGAATTGCTGGACGCAGAAACAGAATTGCGACTCGCCTACGCGTGGAGAGATGATCGCGACGAACAGGCGCTTCATCGTTTGATCACTGCCTATATGCGGCTGGCGATCTCGATGGCGGCGAAGTTCAAACGCTACGGAGCGCCGATGAATGATCTCATTCAGGAAGCTGGTTTGGGATTGATGAAGGCCGCCGATAAGTTCGACCCGGATCGCGGGGTTCGGTTTTCGACCTATGCCGTCTGGTGGATCAAGGCGAGCATCCAGGACTATGTTATGCGGAACTGGTCGATGGTGCGGACTGGTTCGACCTCTTCCCAGAAATCCCTGTTTTTCAATATGCGGCGCGTCCAGGCGCGGCTGGAGCGGGAAGCCGCAACAGATGGTCTTGAGTTGGATCGCCACCAGTTGCACCAGATGATCGCGGCCGAGATTGGGGTCCCACTGCGGGATGTCGAGATGATGGAAGGGCGCCTTTCTGGCTCTGATTTCTCTCTCAACGCGGTGCAATCGACCGATGAGGACGGGCGCGAATGGATTGATGCGCTTGAAGATGATCGGGAGCAGGCAGCCGAAGCTGTTGAACATAGCCATGATACCCAACAGTTGCGTGAATGGTTGGTGACAGCGATGCAGGCTTTGAACGATCGCGAGCGGTTCATTGTTCGGGAACGCAAACTGCGTGAACCGGCGCGCACGCTGGAGAGTTTGGGGCAGGAACTTGGTCTGTCCAAAGAGCGCGTACGACAGCTTGAGGCGGCAGCCTTCATCAAAATGCGCAAGAACCTTGAAGCGCAATCCCGTGAGGTGCAACACTTCTTCGCATGAGACATCTTGCGATTCTTGCCACCGCCGCAATTCTGAATTTTAATTTTGCTTCTCAGGTCCTTGCTGACGAATACCTGCCCGACAACGTGCGCGAGCGGATGCGGTCAGCAGATGTCATTATTCTGGGTGAAATTCACGACAATCCACAGCACCATTATATCCAGGCCGAAGCGATCGAAGTGATTGATCCTTCGGCTGTGGTCTGGGAAATGGTGACAGAGGAAGGTGCGCAGCGCCTTGCTCAAAAAGCGGTTTCCGATCCCGAAGAGCTTTCGCGAATCCTGCGCTGGGTTGAATCCGGCTGGCCACCGCTCAGCATGTATTACCCGGTGTTTCAGGCAAGCGAAGCACCAGTGTACGGCGCAATGGTTCCGCGCAAGGCTGCACGGGCGGCGATGGAACGTGGTGCAGCCACTGCTCTGGGGGCGGATGCAGCGCGCTACGGATTGACGGTGCCACTGGCCGCCGAAGATCAGGCCGCACGCGAAGCGGATCAACTGGCGGCTCATTGCAATGCAATCCCCGAAGAGGCGCTGCCTCAGATGGTTGCGATTCAGCGGCTACGGGATGCGGTCCTGACACGCGCTATCCTGACTGCGATTGACGACACCGAAGGGCCGGTTGCCGTGATCACCGGCAATGGGCATGCACGCAAAGATCGCGGCATTCCCACCTTTCTGTCTCGTATGCGCCCGGGTCTGAAGGTTTTTGTGCTGGGACAATCCGAAGATGGCGTCATCGAAGGCGAGTTTGATGTGGTTATCGACAGCCCTGCGGTCGAACGCGAAGATCCGTGCAAAGCCTTTGAAAATCAGGACTGAGCTGCAACAATATCCGCTGGAACTCATCGGTGGCGTTGCCTAATGTCAGCGCCGACCGGGACGTGGAAGGGCTGAACATGCTGGCATCCAAACGTATTCTTCTGATCATCGGCGGGGGAATTGCGGCTTACAAGTCGTTGGATCTGATCCGGAGACTGAAAGAACGCGGCGCGGCGGTAACGCCTGTTCTGACCCGCGCTGCCGAAGAATTTGTTACGCCGCTTTCGGTGTCTGCACTTGCCGGGGAAAAGGTGTATCGCGATCTTTTTGATCTGACGGATGAGGCCGAGATGGGGCATATCCAGCTCTCACGCTCTGCCGATTTGATTGTTGTTGCTCCGGCCACGGCCGATCTTATGGGCAAGATGGCAGGTGGTCTGGCAAATGATCTCGCCTCTACTTTGCTGATGGCGACAGACACACCTGTGTTGTGTGCCCCTGCAATGAATGTGCGCATGTGGGATCATCCAGCAACGCGGCGCAATCACGAACAGCTATTGGCTGATGGCGTCAGCTTCGTTGGCCCTAACGAGGGCGATATGGCGTGCGGAGAATACGGACCAGGCCGCATGTCTGAACCGCTGGAGATCGTGGCTGCAATCGAAAATGCGTTTGAAGCGGGCCCCTTGGCTGGCAAGCGCATTCTGGTGACATCTGGTCCTACGCATGAACCCATTGACCCGGTTCGCTATATTGCAAACCGATCATCGGGGGCACAGGGAACAGCGGTTGCCCGGGCTATTGCCGCAATGGGTGCCGAAGTTGTTTTTGTGACCGGCCCTGCAGATGTGCCCCCACCTGAGGGCGTGCAGGTTGTTCAGGTTGAGACAGCCCAGCAAATGTCGGATGCGGTGGACGAGGCCTTGCCCGTCGATGCGGGCGTGTTCGCGGCGGCGGTTGCAGATTGGCGTATTGCGGGGGCTTCGGATCGCAAGCTGAAGAAAAGCCGCGACGGTGTTCCGGCTTTGGAGTTTGCCGAAAACCCGGACATTTTGAAACGTGTCGCGAATATGGAAACCAATCGCCCGGGGCTGGTAGTTGGCTTTGCCGCCGAAACCGATAACGTAATCGAACACGCAACGTCCAAACGTAAGCGCAAAGGATGCGATTGGATCGTCGCAAATGACGTGAGCCCGGCGACCGGGATCATGGGCGGGTCCGAGAACGCGGTCATATTGATTTCGGATGATGGCGCTGACGAATGGCCCCGTATGGGCAAGGATGCCGTCGCCAGGCGTCTGGCAGAGAAGATTGCAGAAGCTCTCAACGCGTGATCAGCGCAGAAACAGAAAAAGGGTGCCAACATGGTTGCAATTCGTGTGATCCGCGAGGACAGCGCTGATCCGGCGGTGGCGTTGCCTTCGTACGAAACCACAGGAGCAGCGGGTGCGGATGTGCGCGCAAACTTACCCGATGGCAAGGCGATCATTCTCGAACCCGGAGAACGCACCCTCGTGCCAACTGGCCTGAGGATCGAAATCCCCAATGGGTACGAAGTTCAGATTCGTCCGCGCTCGGGTCTGGCCCTGAAACATGGCATCACGCTGCCCAACACGCCCGGGACCATCGACAGCGACTATCGCGGTCCTTTGGGAGTGATCTTGCTGAATGCCGGGCAGGAGCGGTTCGAAATCAGCCACGGCGAACGGATCGCGCAACTCGTTGTCGCTCCGGTGGTTCAGGCAAGTTTTGAAGCTGTCGAGGAACTGAACGTCACTGAACGCGGCGCTGGCGGTTTCGGCTCCACCGGTCGCAGCTGATGCTGTTGGTGTTCTTCCTGGCCGCGGCCCTTTGGGGTATCGGCTGGATGGCAGGTGTTTCCCGTACAGCCCGTTCGGCGTCAGTCGCGGTGTTGCTGCTGGGTGTGTTAACAGCTCAGCTGATTTTGCCGTATGGCCATCCGTTGCGAGAAGCCACCGGAGGATCGGCCGCGATTTGGCTCATCCTTGGTGGGTTTGCAGTGCTGGTTCTTCTCTACAGTCGGATGCTAAAGCTTCTGCGTGCACGCGCTGTGCTCACGCAGGACAAGGAGCAGACGATGGCCTCCGATCAATTCAGCGAAACAGAACTGGAACGATATGCCCGACATATCGTTCTTCGGGAACTTGGCGGTCCAGGGCAGAAGCGACTTAAAAAAGCTCGGGTGCTGGTGATCGGAGCAGGTGGCCTGGGCGCGCCGGCGCTGCAGTATTTAGCGGCAGCGGGTGTCGGGACAATTGGTGTGATCGATGATGATGTGGTTGAGAATGCCAATCTGCAGCGGCAGGTGATCCACCGTGATACTGATATCGGCATACCCAAGGTCTTTTCTGCGCAACAGGCAATGGAATCGCAGAACCCGAATGTTGTGGTCCGCCCTTATCACCGCCGTCTGACTGAAGAGATCGCCTCTGATCTTTTTGATGAGTATGATCTGATTCTGGATGGAACGGATAACTTTGAGACGCGCTATCTGGCGAACCGCACAGCCGTCGCGCGCGGCAAGCCCCTGATCTCGGGCGCGTTGTCCCAGTGGGAGGGGCAGCTAAGCGTATTCAACCCTGCTGAAAGCGGACCTTGCTATCAGTGCATCTTCCCCGAAGCGCCTGCCGCCGGTCTTGCGCCTTCCTGTGCCGAAGCCGGGGTCATCGGCCCCTTGCCCGGTGTTGTTGGATCGATGATGGCTGTCGAGGCGATCAAGGTTATTACTGGGGCTGGCCAGCCTCTGGTCGGAGAGATGCTGATCTACGACGCGCTTTATGGTGAAAGCCGGAAGATCGCCTTGTCCAAACGTGCAGATTGCCCGATTTGCGCGGCTGTAACCACATGATCCGAGCCACCCAATCCTGCGTGGCGCATCTGTGATGCGCCCAACAGGGGCGGGAGCCTGTTTTTAACCCAGCGCGCGATCCAGATCGGCAATCAGGTCATCGGCATCCTCCAGCCCGACGGACAGGCGGAAAATCCCATCTCCGGCATAGGCGCGATAGTCCTCCAACTGGGCGTCCTGCAATTTGAACGAGGTCTCCATCAGGCCGTCAGTTCCCATCCAGAAGATCAGACTGCGATGATGCCCAAGAGAGACCGCATAGTGGATCACCTGCAGCCGCTCGATCATCTGCTGTGCGATACGTTCGCCCGTGGCTGCATCGCCAACCTGAAATGATATCATCCCGGACATGTTTGACATCTGTCGTGCCGCCAGTTCGGCCTGAGGATGCGATGCCAGACCGGGATAGATGACCTTTGTAACCCTCGGGTCTGCTTCCAGCCACTTTGCAACGGCGGTAGCTCCCTTCTGATGCGCCCTCATGCGCAATGGCAGGGTCGATGCCCCACGCGCAATCAGCCAAGCATTGAATGGGGACAGTACACCGCCATGATGAATGCCTGCTTCAGCCCGCATCTTCGCGATCAATTCGGCAGAACCTGCAACAGCCCCACCCACTGCATCGCCGTGTCCGCCGATGTATTTCGTAATCGAGTGCATCGTCAGATCGACCCCGAGCGCGGCCGCATCCATTCCCAGTGGTGAGGCAAAAGTTGCGTCACAACTCAACAACGCTCCGGCTTCTCGGGCCAGTTTTGAGATCGCCGCCAGATCCGTCAGGCGACCGATTGGATTTACAGGGGTTTCTGTATGGATCAACTTTGTGTTTGGGCGGATCGCGCCCGCAACGGATGCGGGATCGGACATATTGACGGCAGAAACTTCGATCCCCATCCGAGGCAGAGTTTCACGTGCCAGTTCCGCCACGCCTGCGTAAGACACGTCCGATACGATCAGGTGATCACCGGCTGAGAGAAAGGTGAAAAAGATCGCAGACGCCGCTGCCATTCCGGAAGCTGTGGCAAGGCAAGCTTCGGTGCCTTGCAGAGCCGCGATTTTGGCCTCGAGCCCGGCAACAGTCGGGTTGGCCCACCGAGAATAGACATAGGGGCTGTCAGGTGTCAGGTCATGGGCGGAGAACCCGGCGACATCTTCGGTCAGATAGGTCGAACTCATGTGGATCGGTGGTGCCGATGCATTGGTTGAGGCGTCCGGTGGATCACCCGCATGAATGGCCGTTGTCATGATGCCAGCAGTGCGGTTCGTTTTGGTCATGTCCTATCTCCCTTTCCAACGGACCCTGATTGCTGGGTTCATATGGCGCAAGCGTTATTGCGACAGAATTTGCCGTATCAGCCGGTCTGCCTCTGGACCATTGTGCCCGGCCTACCTAGCTTGACGATCAAAGGAGATCTGCATGACCAACCCGATCCTGTCTGACTGGAACACACCCTTTGAAATCGCCCCGTTTGCCGAGATATCGGATGACGATTTTGCCCCTGCGCTGGATCAGGCAATGCAGGCCCATAACGCTCAGATCGAAGCCATCGCGTCCAATGAGGACGCCGCCACATTCGCCAACACGATCGAAGCGCTGGAAGCGGCCGGTGAAGAACTGGACAAGGTGCTGTCGGTTTTCTTCACGGTTGCCGGAGCAGACAGCAATCCTAAGCGGGAAGAACTGCAACGGGACTTTTCGCCCAAACTTTCGGCGCATTTCTCGGGCATATCCTCGAACAAGGCGCTGTTTCATCGGGTCGCCGACCTCTGGAATCGTCGCGAAGAACTGGGGCTGAGCGAAGAACAGGAGCGTGTTCTGATGCTGACCCATCGGGGATTCGTGCGTGCAGGAGCTGCGCTGCAGGGTGACGAAGATGCCCGGATGCAGGAGATCAAATCGCGGCTCGCCTCGCTGGGGACCTCATTCACTCAAAACCTTCTGGCCGATGAGCGGGATTGGTTCATGGAATTGAGCGAGGACGACCTTCAAGGCCTGCCGGGTTTTGTTGTGGATGCGGCCCGCGCGGCGGGGCAGGAAAAGGGAACCAACGGGCCGGTTGTCACTCTTTCACGCTCATTGATCGTTCCGTTTCTTCAGTTTTCCCCGCGTCGGGATTTGCGCGAAACGGCTTACCGGGCCTGGACTGCGCGAGGGGCCAATGGTGGAAAAACCGACAATCGCGAAATTGCATCCGAAATTCTAAAACTGCGCGAGGAACGGGCAAAGCTGCTGGGCTATGACAGCTTTGCTGATTTCAAGCTGGAAACCGAGATGGCGCAAACGCCAGACCGTGTACGTGATTTGCTGATGGAGGTTTGGGATGCAGCCAAAACCCGTGCTGATGTGGATGCTGACATCCTGACAGAAATGATGCAGGAGGACGGTGTCAACGGGCCGTTCGAGGCCTGGGACTGGCGCTACTACGCCGAGAAGCGCCGCAAAGCTGAACATGACCTGGATGAGGCTGCGCTAAAGCCATACCTGCAGCTGGATCGCATGATCGAAGCGGCGTTTGCCTGCGCCAATCGTTTGTTCGGGTTGGAGTTCGCACCACTTGATGTGCCGCTCTATCATCCGGATTGCCGTGCATGGGAGGTGACCCGTAAAGGTCAGCACATCGCGGTGTTCATTGGCGACTATTTCGCGCGCGGCTCCAAGCGGTCAGGTGCTTGGTGTAGCGCGATGCGGGCTCAGGCGAAATTCCCTGCGGATCAAGCACCTGTCGTCATCAATGTCTGCAATTTCGCAAAGGGTGATCCGGCGCTGCTTTCCTACGACGATGCGCGTACGCTGTTCCATGAGTTTGGCCATGCCCTGCACCAGATGTTGTCCAACGTGACCTATGAAAGCATCTCGGGCACCAGCGTTGCGCGCGATTTTGTGGAGCTTCCCAGCCAGCTATACGAACACTGGCTGGAGGTGCCCGAAGTTCTGGCAGAATTCGCTACGCATGCGGAAACCGGTGAGCCGATGCCGCAGGATATGCTCGAGAAAGTGTTGAAGGCCGCCAATTTTGATCAGGGTTTCCAGACCGTAGAATATGTTGCCTCGGCCCTCGTCGATCTGGCGTTCCACGACGGTGCCGCTCCGGCTGATCCGATGGCGAAACAGGCTGAGGTTCTGGCGAGCATCGGGATGCCGCAGGCTATTGGGATGCGCCACGCAACGCCACATTTTGCCCATGTATTCGCCGGGGATGGCTATAGCTCGGGCTATTACAGCTACATGTGGTCCGAGGTCATGGATGCGGACGCCTTTGCGGCCTTTGAAGAAGCTGGTGGTGCCTTTGATCCAGAGCGTGCTAAGGCTCTGGAAGAGCATATCCTCTCGACCGGTGGATCAAAGGAAGCGGAAGACCTGTATCTGGCGTTCCGCGGGCGTTTGCCGGGTGTTGAAGCCCTGCTGAAAGGGCGTGGCCTGATCGCGGCCTGAACCAGTTGGACCGTCAGTATCCGAGCTGACGGTCCACCAGATGCAAAAACGTCTCACCCGCCTCGCCACGACGGATGTTTTCGCAGATGACTTGTGCCGCTGTAACGGGGCGTGTCTCCGACGCGATATGGGGGGTGACCGTTACATTTGGATGGGCCCAATACGGATCCTCGGGCGGCAGAGGCTCAGTCCGGAACACATCCAGCGTGGCATGACCGACCTGACCCGAACCCAGTGCTTCCAGCAAGGCATCGTCATCAATCAATGGCCCACGTCCCGGGTTGATGATCCGTGCGCCCTTCGGCAACAGGGCAAGCGTTTCGGCATTCATTGTGTTCTCGGTCGCTGGGGTGTCAGGTAGCAGAAGGACAACAATCTCTGCGCGGCTCAGAGCCTCACGCAATCCATCTGCGCCGTGCAGGCAGGTAACTCCGCCGATTTCTTTGGGTGTTCTGCTCCAGCCGGTAACGTGAAAGTTCAGTGCCGCAAGCGCCTGAGCCACGGCCTGGCCCAGTGAGCCCAGCCCTAAAACACAGAGCTGCCGTTCTTGTGCAAGCGGGGGCGCATCCGGAGTCCAGATGCCGTCCTGAACCGTGATGTGTTTGTCCATGCCAAGATGGTACCGCAATGTGTGCCCGACCACCCATTCAATCATGCCTTGGGTCAGCCCATGATCCACCATCCGCGCCAGTGGAACGGTCAGGGTCTCATTGCCCGCAATGCTTTCAACCCCGGCCCAAAGGCTCAGCACCGCTTTGAGCCGTGTATAAGGTGTGAAATCCAACAAGCCCCCGTTCGGTGCATAGACCACGTAATCTACCTCATCCGGTTCGAATTCGGTTCCCAGTCGAAAATCCAGACCAGCTTCGCTCAGCCCATTGGTCAACAGTGGCTCATACACGGGCCACAGGGCAGGGCGCGCGGAAAACAGGACGTTTACGGGCATGGGCAGTCTCTCAGTTTAACGGGGACGATGAATATGGGCGCTTTGCACGATGCCAAATGCGGCCATCAGAACCAGCATGGCAGAACCACCATAGCTGACCATGGGCAGCGGGACGCCCACAACAGGTGCCAGCCCCATAACCATTGACATGTTCACGGCAAAGAACAGGAAGAAGTTAAGCGAAATTCCGAGCGTAACGAGCGAAGAAAAGCGGTCGCGTGTCGACAGGGCCGTTACCATGCAGAATATCAGGATCAGACCGTATAGGATCAACAGAGTGATCCCGCCAACAAACCCAAATTCTTCTGCCAGAGTGGTAAAGATGAAGTCTGTATGCTTCTCGGGCAAAAAGTTGAGGCGCGACTGAGTTCCCTGCATGAAGCCACGCCCGTTCCAGCCACCTGAACCCAGCGCAATTTTTGACTGGGTGATGTGATAGCCGGCCCCAAGCGGATCGGTTGAAGGGTCAAGAAACGTATCGATGCGGCGGAACTGGTAATCTTTGAGCAATTGCCATTCCGTCCCGCGACTGTTGAAGACCGTCGCAACCAGCCCGACGCCTGCGGCGATCACTGCTGCGAAGTAAGCCCAGTGCACGCCCGCCAGAAACATCAGGCCGCCTCCGGCCGCGAGCAACAGGATCGACGTCCCCAGATCGGGCTGCTTCAGAACCATGAAAGTCGGGATCAGGATCAGCAGTACCGGGATCAGAACCCATAGCGGCCGAGAGGTTTTGTGAGACGGCAGCCAATCGTAATAGGCGGCCAGAACCATGACCAAGGCAACCTTCATGACTTCGGACGGTTGAAGCCGCATGAACCCAAGGTCGATCCAGCGTTGTGCGCCCATACCGATTGTGCCGAAGAGTTCCACGAACACCAGCAGGGCAATCGATCCAAGATAGGCCAGTACAGACATGTTCCGCCAGAACCAGATCGGGACCAGAGCGATGATGAACATCACCGTCAGACCAAGCCCGAACCGTTCCATCTGTGGCTCGGCCCAGGGCAGCCATGAACCTCCTGCCACCGAGTACAGCATCAGGAAACCTGCGCTGGCCGTACTGATCAACAGCAGGGTAAGGGGCCAGTTCATGTACAGGAATTTGCGGAACCCCGATGGCGTGGATTTGACGGCGTATTCAAGATAGCTCATGCGCGGTCCTTTTCATCCGGACGCGCTTTGGGGCGACGATCGCCCTCCAGCCGTTTTTGCTGCTCCTTGATACGTTCGCGATCTGCTACCGGATATGCCTCAAGCGGCGGAGTACCGTCATAGAGAGCCTGCAGCATGATATCCCTTGCAACAGGAGCTGCCGCTTTCGAACCGCCGCCGCCATGTTCAACGACCACGGCGATTGCGTATTTGGGGTTGTCGTAGGGGGCGAAGCTTACGAACAGCGCGTGGTCGCGGCGTTCCCAAGGCAGGTCTTCGTTGCGGATCACACCCGCAGCGCGTTCGGCCTTGGTGATGTTGCGCACCTGGCTGGTTCCGGTTTTCCCGGCCATGCGGAAATCATCGGCGATGATACGGCTGCGATAAGCAGTGCCGCGCCGGTCATTCGAAACCGAGAACATCGCCTTACGCACCTGTTCCAGATTGTAGGGATTGACGTCAAGGGGCTCACCCGCTCCTGACGGTTGCTCGACCCCATCGACCGATCGAACCAGACGTGGGGAGACAGCTCGCCCTGTGGCAAGCCGTGCTGTCATGACCGCAAGCTGCAAGGGAGAGGCGAGCATGAAGCCCTGCCCGATGGATGCGTTGGCCGTATCACCCACCAGCCAGTCCTGACCGTGTACCCGCTGTTTCCATTCCTGGTTCGGGGCCAAACCTGCGGCGACCGCGGACATAGGGATGTCATGCCGGATACCCAGACCGAAGGTGCGAGCCATGTCGGAAATCTTGTCGATCCCTACTCGCAGGGCAACATCGTAGTAGTACACATCGCAACTGCGCTTCAGAGAGGTCTCGAGGTCAACCGTGCCATGCCCACCACGTTTCCAGCAGTGGAACCGGCGGCTGCCGACCTTGAGGTGTCCGGGACAGTAAACCGTATTGGCGGGGCCGATTACACCCGCCTCAAGCGCAGCCAGAGCGGTGATCATCTTGAACGTCGATCCCGGCGGATAGGTGCCCTGAACGGTTTTGTTGGCCAGTGGGCGGTATTTGTCCTGTGTCAGGGTCCGATAGTCCGCGACAGAGATACCGCGGACAAACAGGTTCGGATCGAAGCTGGGCGCTGAACTGATCGCCCGGATATCGCCGGTTTCGCAGTCAATGACGACGGCAGCCGCGCTTTCTCCGGCCAGACGGGCCTGAGCATATTGCTGCAGATTGGCGTCGACCGATAGCTGCAGGTCCGCGCCTGCCTGTCCTTCCTGACGGTCCAGCTCGCGCATGACGCGGCCAGTGGCATTGACTTCGACACGTTTGGCACCAGCTTTACCGCGCAGCGAGCTTTCCTGCTTGGCCTCAAGCCCAACCTTGCCAATCTGAAATCGCGGAATGCGCAGTACCGGTTCAGGATCCTGTATCTGGCTCAGGTCATAATCACTGACCGGGCCGACATAGCCCACTACATGCGCAAAGTCCTCATACCGGGGGTACTGACGCGTCGAGCCGACCTCTGGGGTGACACCCGGTAGCGCAGGTGCGTTAACCGCGACTTTGGAGATATCTTCCCATGTCACCTGATCCGCCAGAGTGACAGGAAGAAACGGCGCTGAACGGCGCATTTCTGTGCGTGCGCGCTCAATCTCATCCTCGTTCAGCGGGATCAGTTCCGACAGCTTGGCAATGACCTTGTCGACGTCACCCGCATCTTCGCGAACGACTACTATGCGATACGAAGGTGTGTTTTGTCCGATGACCTGACCGTTCCGGTCATAGATACGACCGCGGGTTGGTGGTATCAGGCGGATGTTGATGCGATTTTCTTCTGCCAGTAGGCGATATTGATCGGCCTGATCGACCTGCATGAAACGCATACGGGCTGCTAGCCCGCCAATAAAGGCTGCCTGAAGGCCGCCCAATACGATAGCACGGCGTGGCAAGCGCTTGTATGCAAGACCCTCTGATTTCGGTTTTCGCTGTTTCATACCCGTGCTCCCGTAGCACCTGCATCCGCGGCTGAGATGCGACGCACTCCAAACACACTCTGACTGATCAATACGATCAAAGGATAGGCCAGGATGGTTAGGATTAGCTGGATCATAGCAGGGCCCAAAGCGACTTGCTGAACGGACAATATGGAAAGGATGACGCGATCTGCCAGGAAGACCATTGCCGTCACAACTCCGATCGTTGTCCATTCGCTGACAAAACCAGCATCCCGCATGCCCGGTGCCGCCGAGCGCAGATATGCTGCCCCAAGGACAACCAAAGCAGCCAGCAGCCCGGGAGGGCGCTGAAACAGAAGATCAGCCATTAGCATAACGATGGCGATGCTGAGCGTGGGCACATACTCGGGACGACGCAACACCCAGACAAATGTCAGTGCGATCAAAATGTCTGGGAAAGGCCAGCGATCTGGTTTGGTGTCCAGAGGCAACAAATGCAGAAACACCACCAGTATGGCGAGCGCGAAATACATGCCACGCATGAGCCAGAGATGTGAGGTGGCTTTATCCATCGCCGGCCTCTTCGGGTGTCAGTGCGGCCTCAGGGCGTTGTGGCCCAACGATGCTGCCAGGGGTACGAATTGGGGGCGCAGATTGATAACGAAGAACACGCAGGAATTCCAAACGTTCGAAATCCGCCGAAAGCCGAACGCGTAGTCTGCCGCCCGGATCAACTGTGATCTGGCCAATCAGGAGACCAGCTGGAAACACACCGCCATCGCCTGAGGTGATCACCCGATCGCCGGGCCGGACCAACTCTCGATTTTCCAGAAACTCCACGACAGGTGCTGCGGTGTTATCACCCGCGATCAATGCTGTCTGGCCCGAGGGCTGTATGGTTGCCGGAATCGCGCTCGAGGCATCGGTCATCAGGATGACACGGGCTGTATCAGAGCCAACACCAGAGATGCGTCCAACCAGCCCGATACCGTCCATCGTGGCCCAGCCATCCACGATCCCGTCGCGCTCCCCGACATTCAGGAGCACCGACTGACGGAAAGGGGATCCGCTATCGGCCATAACCACACCTGTGATGTAGGTCAAACGCGGATCAAGGCGGACATTGTTCAGGTCAAGCAACCGTGCATTTTCCTGCTCGAGCTGTAGTGCAGCCTCTTTCCATGCGCGCATCAGGCGCAATTCGCTGCGCAGTTCCTGATTTTGCTCGCTGAGGCGCTGATAGCTTTGGAAGTCCCGGACCAGGTTGACCACCGCAGTAACCGGAACCATGGCCCATTCCATCGAGGGAACGACCGCATCAACGACCTGAGCGCGAAACCGTTCAACGCGGGGGCTGTCGATACGCCACACCAGAAAGATGCCCAGCAGGCACAACACAACAATCCCCAGGAACAAGCGGCGCAAGGGGGTTGCGTAGTCGTCGCGCTGTGATCGGTCCTTTGCCACAGGACTCCTTCCCGTGCTGCTCGCGCCCGATTATACACCCTCAGTTCTAAGGGTGCGCGCCTTAGCTTTCGTAGTCAATCGCGTGGCGCAGTTGTTTTTCGTATTCCAGCGCCTTGCCGGTGCCCAAAGCCACACAATTCAGGCTTTCATCGGCAATCGACACCGCCAGGCCGGTCTGTTCGCGCAGCGCCAAGTCCAGATCACCCAACAGCGCACCGCCACCAGTCAGCATCACGCCGCGATCCACAATATCCGCCGCAAGGTCGGGCGGAGTGGTTTCCAAGGCGGTCATCACCGCCTCGCAAATCTGCTGGACGGGCTCGGACAAGGCCTCGGCGACCTGCGCCTGGCTGATTTCGATTTCTTTTGGCACACCGTTCAGCAGATCGCGGCCACGGATGTGCATCGACTGTCCACGGCCATCGTCAGGCATACGCGCTGTGCCGATAGTGGTTTTAATTCTCTCAGCGGTCGATTCACCGACCAACAAGTTTTGCTGACGGCGCAGGTACGAGATGATGGCTTCGTCCATGCGATCCCCACCAACACGCACCGAACGGGCGTACACGATGTCGCCCAGCGACAAGACCGCAACTTCGGTTGTACCACCGCCGATATCGACGACCATGTTGCCCGTTGGGTCGGTAATTGGCATTCCGGCCCCGATTGCAGCTGCAATGGGTTCGGCGATCAGGCCAGCGCGGCGTGCACCGGCAGACAGAACCGACTGACGGATCGCGCGTTTTTCAACAGGTGTCGCGCCATGTGGGACGCAGACGATGATTTTCGGTTTCGAAAAGGTCGACCGCTTGTGCACTTTGCGAATGAAGTGCTTGATCATTTCCTCGGCTGTATCGAAGTCGGCGATCACACCTTCGCGCATCGGGCGAATGGCTTCGATCGAACCGGGGGTACGACCCAGCATGAGTTTGGCGTCTTCACCGACGGCCAGAACTTTCTTGACACCGTCCTTGACGTGATAGGCCACAACGGAAGGTTCGGACAGGATAACGCCGCGACCCTTGACATAGACCAGCGTGTTAGCAGTCCCAAGGTCAATGGCCATATCCGCTGTGAACAGGCCGCCCAGATTGTCAAAGATCCCCATATGTCCCCTGATCCTGTATGTCAGATTTTTTCTACTGCCCGCGACTCGACGGTTCCGGGATGGATGACTTATAGGGTGCCACGACGCCCGGTAAAAGGCCTGATTCCGCGGTAATCAGCACCTTTCCGCCTCATTAACAGGGACTTTAGAAGGCAAAATGCTCTCATATCAACATATTTACCACGCGGGAAATCTGGCTGATGTGCATAAGCATGCCCTTTTGGCGGAAATACTCGCTTATCTGACCCAGAAAGATAAGCCGCTGACCTATGCCGAAACCCATTCTGGGCGAGGGTTGTATCAGCTGGATTCGGACGAAGCCGTTCGGACCGGCGAAGCCTCGGCCGGTATCGAGCGTGCCTTGCTTGAGGGCTGGTTCGAAGAGGGTCACCCTCTGAACCGCGCAATCTTCGGTGTGAAAGATCAACATGGCCGATCTGCTTATCCGGGTTCTCCCCTGATTGCGGCCAGCCTGTTGCGGCCACAGGATAGTTTACACCTGGCTGAGCTGCATCCGCAGGAATACCGGGCTCTTAAAAAGGCAGTCGCGCCTTATGGGGCCAGGACTTATCTGCAGGATGGATTTGAACTGGCGCAATCGTTGCTACCGCCGACGCCGCGTCGGGGGATGCTGCTGATCGATCCTAGCTACGAGGTTAAGGCCGATTACGATCGGTTGCCAAACATCATCACAACGCTGAACCGCAAATGGAATGTCGGGATAATTGCCCTTTGGTATCCGATCCTGACAAACGGACGCCATGAAGCCATGTGTGATGCCTTGCGGAAACGGGATCTGCCAAAGGTGCTGCATCACCAAGTTCGGTTTCCTGCCGCGCGTGAGGGTCATGGCATGGTCGGCTCGGGTATGTTTATCGTGAATGCCACCTATGGATTAGAAGAAGCAGCCGGGCGACTCGACGCGCTTTTCGCTCGTGTTCAAGCTTAGTTCCCTTAGGTAACTCCACATTTTCTGACATTTGCGCACGGTCCGCTTTTGTAGGTCGATGCCTCTGTTTTCGTTGCATTTTACTGGCTGCCTTGTCGCGTATCTACGTCAGGATGTAGTCGCGACCTCTCTGAAAGATCAGGTGGTCCACTTGATTTCCCAGGCTAGTTCAGTAAGTAAATTGTCACACCTGACAATAAACAGGAATTGGGACATATCCATGGACTTCCTAAGCCGCCACATCAGTGACTTTCATCTGAGTTACTGGGAAACTTTTATCAATAACTGGTTCTTTGTCTTTGCATTGGCGTTTTTGGCATTCGAGTTGCTGCGCTATGCCATCGTCAAAAAGCTGAGCTGGGAAATGGTGGGCGATACGGTCACCAATTTCATCACGCTCGCGTTCTTTATCGGGATCAGCTTCGTTTTACTGGCGGGCTTCTACATTGGTGCCTATGTCTGGGCCTATCAGTTTGCCGTGTTCGACATCCCAACGACATGGGCGTCATTCATCATCGTGCTGATACTTGCGGATCTGGCCTACTACTGGGAACACCGTATCCTGCACCGCATCAACTTTCTTTGGGCGACGCATTCAGTGCATCACAGTTCGCCGTTCTTCAACATTTCGGTTGCATATCGTCATGGCCCGTTGGATGGTTTCTGGCCACTGTTTTTCCATCTGCCGCTGGTGCTGCTGGGGTTCAATCCGTTCATGGTTCTGATCGTAGAGCTGCTGGTGCAGCTGTATCAGACCGCCCTGCACACAGAGGTTATCGGAAAGTTGTGGCGCCCGATCGAATATCTCTTCAACACGCCGTCGCATCACCGGGTGCACCACGGATCGAACCGTAAGTATCTGGATAAAAACTATGCCGGTATCTTCATCATCTGGGACCGTATGTTCGGCACCTTTGAGGAAGAAAAAGAAGATGTCGTTTACGGTCTGGTCACGCCGATCGACTCGGTAAATCCCTTTGTCGCCTTCCTGCATGGTTTTACCCGCCTGTTCAGAGATGTGTGGAACATGCCAGGCTTCCGAAACAAGTTGGGCGTCCTCTTCGGACCTCCTGGCTGGCAGCCCAAAAAGAACCAGCGAAAGCCAGCGGAATAACACGAAGGACTGGATGAGATGCCAAACAATACGCAACGCATCGTCGCCGCCATCGCAACAGCCGGGCTGTTCATTGGCGGAGCCTGGTTTGCCTCCGGCTTTCGCACGGATATCGCCGAGGCATCCGCTTCTTCAACCGGCGTGCAGGATCACCAGGGTTTGATCGTGAACCTGCACGGGGCACGCAGCGACAAGGGCAACATCATCGTCATGGCGTTTGATCAACAGTCAGCGTTTGACAACATGGATTACAACAACGCGGCTGGATATCTCGAGGCCCCTGCGACGGGGCACCCGCAACGGTTCGACTTTCCGGACCTCAACAACAACTACTATTCCGTAATCGCGTTTCATGACGCGAACGGTGACTACGATCTCAACTATGATGCGGAATACACCCCGACCGAGGGGTATGCGGTGTCAGGCATGAATGACCTGCATGACAATCCGGTCTTCTATTACTCGCTGGTTGAACCGGGGAAACCGGTCGATCTGACACTGTTCTACTGGCCGTAGCCAGATCAAAAGAAATGCAAAGGGGCGGTCCATGATAGGCCGCCCCTTTTTTCCATTCTCAGGAAAGATCCTTGTACGAGATTTCTCGTGCATCCGCACCGGGACCGGCCTTTTCGCGTCGGACGATCAGGCGGTTCAGCGCATGGATGTAAGCCTTGGCAGATGCAACAACCGTGTCGGTGTTGGCCGACTGCCCGGTAGCGATCATGCCGTCTTCTTCCAACCGGACTGAAACCGTGGCTTGCGCATCGGTTCCCGCAGTCACAGCATGTACCTGATAAAGCTGGAGATGCGCCGTATTTGGGTGAACCACCCGAATAGCGCGGAACGCCGCATCGACGGGCCCATCGCCGGTTTCGGTTGCGATGATCTCTTTGCCGTCCACTTCCATCTCGATGGTTGCTTCGGCCTTGCCGACCGTTCCACACGTAACTTTCAGTGAAACCAACTGCAGATGATCGTTGCCGTCGTCATCGTCCAGCGTCATCAGGGCTATGATGTCGTCGTCAAAGACCTCTTTCTTGCGGTCGGCCAGTTCCTTAAACCGAATGAAGATATCCTTGAGCTGGTTGTCACCGACTTCGTAACCCATCGTGTTCAGCTTATCGCGCAACGCGGCCCGGCCCGAATGCTTGCCCAAGGGCAGGGATGTGCCGGACAGACCGATATCCTCGGGGCGCATGATCTCAAAATTCTCGCGGTTCTTCAGCATGCCGTCCTGATGGATGCCGCTTTCATGCGCGAAGGCATTCTTGCCAACGATGGCCTTGTTGAACTGGACGTTGAAGCCCGACACAGTCGCGACCCGTCGCGAGATATGCATGATCTTGGTCGTGTCGATACCGGTGTGCCAGGGCATGATGTCGTTGCGGGTGCGCAGCGCCATCACGACCTCTTCCAGAGCAGTGTTGCCAGCGCGTTCGCCCAGACCGTTGATAGTGCACTCGATCTGACGGGCGCCACCTGCAACTGCAGCCAGTGAGTTCGCGGTCGCCATGCCAAGGTCGTTGTGGCAGTGGGTCGCAAAGACGACCTCATCCGCGCCCGGGACCGTTTCGATCAGGCGTTTGATCAGGTCAGCGGATTCCACCGGAGCAGTGTAACCCACTGTATCGGGGATGTTGATCGTCGTTGCGCCTGCCTTGATCGCAATCTCGATCACGCGGCACAGATAGTCCCATTCGGTTCGCGTCGCGTCCATTGGCGACCACTGCACGTTTTCACACAGGTTGCGCGCGTGGCTTACGGTTTCATGGATCTTCTCGGCCATTTCGTCCTGAGTCAGGTTCGGAATGGCGCGGTGCAGCGGCGAGGTGCCGATGAAAGTGTGAATGCGGCTTTTGCCGGCGTGTTTCACCGCTTCCCAGCAGCGGTCAATATCCGCAAAGTTGGCGCGCGCCAGACCGCAGATGCGGCTGTTCTTAGAACGCTGCGCGATTTCGGATACCGCCTTGAAGTCGCCTTCGGAGGCAATGGGGAAACCTGCCTCGATAATGTCGACGCCCATTTCGTCCAGCAGCTCGGCAATCTCGAGCTTTTCGTCATGGGTCATGGTCGCGCCAGGGCTCTGCTCGCCGTCGCGCAAAGTGGTGTCAAAGATCAAGACGCGGTCTTGGTCGGTCACGTTGGTCATGGGAATCTCTTTCTTCTCTGTCCTAATGCCTCTTGGCGCGCTGGCGTCCTCCTCTGAGCGGGCGCGCCGGATGGCACGCTCAGAGGCGGATTAGGATCAGTAGGCCACGCAGATCGGCACCACGAAACGCGGTGTCGGCAAAAGGGATATCTGCGCGGTTGATCATGAGGCGGAATTTATACAGAGCCCGCAGGGAATGAAAAGGACCAAAATGCCCTATTCTTTAGCTGAACTATTCTTTTCAACGCTCATTGATCTGATTGGGTGTGCGCCTAGGTAGCAGTTCATGAAAACAGCACTGATCATTGGGGCGACGGGCGGAATCGGTAAGGCTATGTGTAGCCGGCTTGCGCAGCAGGACGTCACGGTAACGACCCTGTCGCGGACAGGCGACGGGTTTGATCTGATGATCCCGGACAAGGCCGAGCAAGTCTTAAGTGTTGTCGAAGGCCCGTTTGATCTGGTGTTTGTGGCCAGTGGCGCGCTGGAAATCAATGGCGCTGCGCCGGAAAAGACGCTGCGCGCACTGTCGGCCCAAGCAATGATGGATCAGTTCGCTCTGAATGCAGTTGGACCTGCAATGGTGCTGAAACATGCGAGCCGACTGCTTCCCAGAAGCGGTCGATCTGTGATTGCCGTGCTCTCGGCAAGGGTGGGGTCGATCGGTGATAACCGGCTCGGCGGTTGGGTCAGCTACCGCGCTGCCAAAGCAGCTGTGAACCAGATTGTGCATACATCTGCGATTGAGTTGGCCCGAACGCACAAGGAAGCCATTTGCGTGTCCTTACATCCCGGAACCGTCAAAACAGCCTTTACTGAAAAGTATCTGGGGCGGCACCCGGCGGTCGAACCGGATGAGGCTGCCGGGAACCTTCTGCGCGTGATAGATAACCTGAGCCCATCAGAATCGGGTCAGTTCTTTGACTGGGCGGGCAAACCGGTCCCATGGTGATCCGGTTGAAACCTGCCGATACTAGCTGTCAGAATTGGTGGGTTCCGTAGGCTGCTCTGTCTGAGCGGGCGCTTGCTCGGTTGCTTCCGGCTCGGTGGTGGCAGCATTTGGTTCGCTTGCGGCTTCTTCAGAAAGCGCACCGTTTTCCCAGATGCCGGTTTCTTCCTCGCCATTCACATAGCGCATGGTGCCGTTGCCCTGGCGTTTCGCGTCTACAAAGCTGCCTTCGTAGATGTCACCATTCGAATATGTCGCGACACCGACACCGGTGATTTTTCCTTCTTTCCATTCACCGGTGTATTTGAAGCCATTTGCCATCACGATCTCGCCCTGACCGTGGCGCTGCCCCTGGGCAAAGTCGCCTGTATAAACGGTGCCATCGGCATAGGTGGTCTTGCCCTTGCCTTGCCGCGCACCCTCGACCCAATCACCATCGTAGACCGTGCCATCTGCACGGGTCAGAACCCCTTTGCCATGGGTTTTGGCGTTCTTGAACTGACCCTTGTAGATGGTACCGTTCGCATAGGTTGCGACGCCCCGGCCATCGATCACCCCGGCGATCCAGTCGCCATCATAGGTAGAGCCATCGGGATAGGTGATAAGCCCCTTGCCATCGGCCAGATCAGCGCTGAAATCACCTGTATAAACCGAGCCATCAGGATAGGTCAGTTCACCCAATCCTTCGATCTGCCCGTTGGTCCACTGACCGGTATAGATATAGCCGTCGGTTCCGGTGAACGTTCCCTGACCGTGTCGCTGATCATCTACGAAATCGCCCTCATAGACGTCACCATTTGCGTAAACCGCTTTGCCTTTGCCCTGACGACGCCCTTCGATCAGGCTACCTTCGTAAACATCGCCATTGGCCTGCGTCAGCCGACCGGCCCCGGTGATCCGGTCTTCGGACCAGTCGCCGGAATAGGTCATGCCATCTGGCAGCGTAAGATCACCTTTGCCGTGTCGCTGTCCGGACAGGATATCTCCTTCATAGACACCGCCGCTCGCGTAAGTGATTTTGGCTTTGCCTTGCCGAACACCGTCTTCCCAATCGCCGTCGTAGATATAGCCATCGGCATCGGTCATCACGCCCTTACCGTGGTGACGCGCATTTCTGAAACCGCCCTCATAACGCATACCGTTTTCATATTGCGCTACGCCCTGGCCATTGATTGCGCCATTGGACCAATCCCCTTCATAGGTCCCGCCACCAGCAAAGGTGATCTTGCCTTTCCCTTGAGGTTGACCCTTGGAAAACATGCCTTCGTAGATCGAGCCGTTGGCGTAGCGGGCTGTGCCTTTGCCCTGAATCTCACCTTCGACCCATTCACCGGTATACTCAAAGCCGTCAGGCAGGCGGTAAGTCCCGGTCCCGTGGCGCAAGCCGTTCTCGAATGTACCCTCGTAGACGCCGCCGACGTCGTCATCCGCAACAATAACCTGCTCCTGTTGGGCAACAGCAGCCTGTGCCGTCAAGCCAAATGCGAAAACAGCAATCGAATTGCGAATTACATTCATGGTCGTTCCTGCCTGCCCGGTCATCATCGGTTGTTTGCGTTGGCGCAAAACTAAGACACAGGCAGGGGCAGAGCAACGTGTTTTGCCGCATTTGCCTTTTACTCGCTGCATGATCTGCTAAATCCCTTGTGGACTGACGTGGGCAAGAGGGCAAAATGGCCAATCGTTTCCGTATCTCGCTGGCGCAACTCAACCCCACTGTGGGGGATATTGAGGGGAACGCTGCCAAAGCACTGTCCGCGTGGGAACAGGGCCGGATGGCTGACGCGGATCTTGTTGCACTGCCTGAGATGTTCATCACCGGCTACAACACGCAGGACCTTATCGTTAAGCCCTCGTTTCATTTTGCAGCGATGAAAGCGGTTGAGGAATTAGCCGTTAAATGTGCTGACGGTCCGGCGCTTGCGATTGGCGGACCATGGGTCGAAGACGATAAGCTGTTTAATGCCTATCTGATCCTCAAAGGCGGAAAAGTCGCCAGCAAGGTTCTGAAGCATCACTTGCCGAACGAAACAGTGTTTGATGAGGTCCGGTTGTATGATGCCGGTCCGATGGGTGGGCCATATGCCGTAGGCAACACCCGGATCGGCAGCCCGATCTGTGAAGACGGTTGGCATGAGGACGTAGCCGAGACGCTTGAGGAGACAGGGGCGGAATTCCTGCTCATCCCGAACGGCTCTCCGTATTTCCGGAACAAATATGATATCCGACTGAACCACATGGTGGCGCGGGTTGTCGAAACCGGATTGCCGGTGATCTATCTCAACATGGTGGGTGGCCAGGACGATCAGGTGTTTGATGGTGGCACCTTTGGCCTAAACCCGGGTGGAGAGCTCGCGTTCCGGATGCCGGTTTTTGATGAAGCTGTCACGCAGATTGAGTTGGAGCAGGGAGACGAAGGCTGGCGGATTGTAGCTGCCGAAGTGGCACCGCAACCGGACGAGTGGGAGCAGGACTATCGCGCAATGGTACAGTCCTTGCGCGACTATATGGCCAAGACCGGGTTCGGTAAGGTTGTATTGGGCCTGTCAGGTGGCGTCGATTCCGCGTTGGTTGCGACGATTGCCGTGGATGCTATCGGAGCCGAGAATGTACGCTGCGTGATGCTGCCGTCTGAGTACACCAGCGACGCATCATTGGAGGATGCCGAAACAGTGGCCAAGGCGCTGGGCGTTCACTACGACTACGTACCGATCTCCGAAAGCCGCGCAGCCGTGACAAACACGCTGGCTCCGCTGTTTGCTGGACGTGAGGAAGATCTGACCGAAGAAAACGTTCAATCCCGTCTGCGTGGTCTCTTGCTGATGGCAATCTCGAACAAGTTTGGTGAGATGCTATTGACCACCGGCAACAAATCCGAGGTCGCTGTGGGCTATGCCACGATCTATGGCGATATGAATGGCGGCTACAATCCCATCAAGGATCTCTACAAGACCCGGGTGTTTGAAACCTGCCGCTGGCGCAACGCCAACCACCGCGATTGGATGAAGGGGCCTGCAATCGAGGTCATCCAGCCTTCGGTCATCGACAAACCCCCCAGCGCTGAGCTGCGTGCCGATCAGAAAGACAGCGACAGTCTGCCGGACTATCCGGTTCTGGATGCCATCCTTGAAATTCTCGTCGATCAGGACGGGTCGATTGCAGATTGCGTGGCCTCCGGATTTGACGAAGCTGATGCCCGTCGTGTTGAGCACCTTATCTACATCAGTGAGTACAAGCGTTTTCAGTCTGCTCCGGGTACCCGTTTGACGAAACGTGCGTTCTGGCTGGATCGACGGTATCCGATTGTGAATCGGTGGCGCGACCCTAACTAGATCTCAGATTCTATCCGGTTGGATATGGGGAAACTAACTTGGTAAGGGGTTGGGTTTCGTCTGAATTGTTCTCGTATTGGCTTCATTGTTTAGTTCAGAATTGTATTGTTTCTATATAAGGGCTTTGCGCGTCATGAATGAGCGCGAAGCGCCTTGCCTGAGTGCCATTTTCTCGCCATAATTTAGTTCCAATGCCGCCCGATGTAGGGCGATATTGACGCATTGCGATTGGGTGGGTTGAACCATTTCGTACTGCGCTGGGAATACAGTTTCTGGTGGTGCATCTGAATTTCGATGCCGGTTAAATGTTTTGGTGATCAAATGGTTGATAATTATGACAAGCCCCTGCACGCTCCATTGAGATGGAAAACGATGGAGTCCCCTGCGCGCGATCTTGATGAAGCGCGTGTGGACGCAGCTATTGCTGACATTCTGGGTGACGGAGTTTCAGCAGCACTGAAAGACACATCCGCCGAGCATGATGATCGTTCTGAATTTCCGGAACTGAGTGCTCAGGAAACATTGGCCGCTCCGACGCCGGATCAGAATTCTGGTGTTGCGGCAATCATTCGTCAGAAATGGGCTGAGTTTTCGGGCGCTGCCTGACCTTCGCGAATCTGATCTGAGCAAAGCCAAAGCGCTTGCCGCGCCTGCTATCGGCGCATTCGCCACACGTGCGAAGATTTCCTCTGCCAGCTTCCTTTCGCCATTGCCTGAATTCTCATCTTGAGCATCCTTGGCGGTCCGAGCGATTGAAAATGAGCGGTAGATGCCCGGCCCAAAACCCAACCCAGTAGAACCAGATCTTTGCTTGCCCAAAGCTGTGGATGTCGTCGTTATCGGCGGTGGAATCATCGGAACATCGACAGCATTTGAGTTATCCGAACGCGGGTATTCAGTTCTGCTCTGTGAGAAGGGGCAAATTGCAGGAGAGCAGAGCTCTCGCAACTGGGGATGGGTGCGTCTTGGTGTGCGAGATCCAAGAGAAATCCCCTTGATGCAAGAGGCCATTCGCATCTGGCAAGGTCTTGACGAACGGATCGGTCGCAAGACGGGTTATGTCCAGTCGGGTATATTGTTTGGTGCATCAGGAGAGCGTTCGGCAGGGAATTTGCACCGATGGCTGGAAAACCTTGAAGGGTATCAGACCGGAGCCAAAATGGTTTCGGGTTCTGAGTTGGACGATCTCTTGCCGGACAATACGATGGGATTGACCGAGGCGCTATACACTCCGCAGGACGGCCGCGCCGAACCGCAATGGGCGGCTCCGGCAATTGCGGAGGGTGCGCGCGACAAAGGTGCTGCAATCATGACCAGCTGCGCGGTTCGCAGTATCGATGTTCAGGCGGGTCGCATTGCAGGTGTATTTACCGAACGTGGGCGAGTGGCGTGTGAACAGGTCGTGCTTGCTGGTGGTGCCTGGTCGCGCCTGTTTGCGGGAAACGCGGGGATTGAACTACCGCAGCTGAAAGTTCTGAATACGGTTCTGCGCACCTCTCCGGTGGAGCCGGGGCCGCAGGCCGCGCTCTGGTCCGATGATTTTGCGGTTCGAAGGCGCGCAGATGGGGGGTATACGATTGCGTCGGGGCACGAAAACACCGTCGACATCGTACCCGACAGTTTCCGGCTAGCGCTAAGGTTTCTGCCGGCCTTCAGGCAGGAATGGCGATCCCTGAGGTTTCGCCTGTCCCGTCGCTGGCTAACCGAAGCTGGGCAGGACAGGTCATGGCTGCCTACCGATGTAACACCGTTCGAACATTGCCGTGTGCTGGACCCGGAACCTTCGCAAAAGGCGCTACGACAGGCTTGGGCGAGCGCGAGAAAGGCCTTTCCGGTTCTCGAACAGGCTGAGATCGTTCAAAGCTGGGCAGGAATGATCGATGTAACGCCCGATGCAATCCCGGTCATCTCGCATGTAGATGACATACCTGGGATGATCATCGCGACCGGTTTTTCGGGCCACGGATTTGGTATCGGGCCGGGCGCAGGCAGGCTGGTCGCCGATCTGGCGACGCAGACCACACCTTGCGTTGATCCGACAGCTTTCAGGCTGTCCCGTTTCACAGACGGCTCAAAGATACGGCCGGATCCGGGTTACTGATCAATCTCAGCCCATCATCTGATAGCTAACCGGCACGAAACGGAACCCGTCATTGCGGGTTTCAACATAACCGGCAGCGGGGAAGGGCATGTGGTAGCCGATCATCGGCACCTTATCGGCGGCCAACAGGCCCAGCACATTGCGGCGTGACGCAGTCGCTGCGGCCTTGTCCATGTCAAAGCGGACTTCCCATTCCGGATGCGCAAAGGACCAGACATAGTGGTTGGCCAGATCCGCAGTCAGGATCAGACGCTGACCGTTGCTTTCCAAATGATAAACCATGTGTCCCGGAGTGTGACCAAAGGCTGCCATTGCTGTCACGCCCGAAGCCACATCACCACCGTCTTCGATAAAGGTCATTTTCTCAGCCAGGGGTGTGACTTTGGCAGCAACCAGATCGCCAACCCGATTGCCTGCGTCCTGTGCAGCCCAAAAGTCATATTCCGGCGCTGCCGTGACATAGCGTGCATTCGCAAAGGTTGGGGCGTCATTAGTCGTCATGCCGCCGATGTGGTCGGGGTGCATATGGGTCAGGACGACAACATTGATGTCTTCCGGTGCGACACCGGCATCTGCCAAAGCAGCCTGAATTCCACCCTGTCCAAGGCCAGTGTCAAACAGGATTAGTTCGGACCCTGTGTTGACCAGCGTTGGCGTAAAGAAAAACTGCGCTATGTCCGGAGAAATGAAGTTGTCGGCTGATACACGGGCAAAGTCCTCGTCAGATGCGCCGCCGCCAAAAATTTCCTGCGCCCCGTCGCGCGGAAGGCTGCCATCCAGCAACGTGGTCACGGTGAAATCACCCAGCTGAAACGATTTTGCTACTGTCGAATTGGCCTTGGTTTCCTTACCCGCGGCCAGAACGGGCGCAGCGGCTGATGCAAACGGCAATGCAGCGGCGGCCCCGAGTGCGGCCCGGCGTGTCAATTTGATGGTCATATTCGTTCTCCCTGTCAGAACATGATTGTGAGAATTAGGTCGGCGCGTGAGTCTTGCCACTTTATACGCCATTGAA
Organism: Ruegeria arenilitoris; assembly: GCF_013030265.1. Classification (GTDB taxonomy): domain Bacteria; phylum Pseudomonadota; class Alphaproteobacteria; order Rhodobacterales; family Rhodobacteraceae; genus Ruegeria; species Ruegeria arenilitoris_E. The sequence continues at coordinate 278,788 of NZ_WPZQ01000003.1, read as the reverse complement.
ATGGGCTGCGTGGTTGAACATTACGTGTTAAATTTTGTTAATGCCGCGATCCCAGAACAAAACCGTTCAAACAACGCAAAGCGTCGACAGCTTTTTGTCGGGTGTATCGCCTTCCAAAAAAGCGGGCGAGGCACGGGTGCTGGACGCGCTGTTTAGAAAGGTGACCGGGCTTGAACCGGTAATGTGGGGCCCTTCGATCATCGGCTATGGCAGATACCATTATCGTTATGCGTCGGGGCGTGAGGGGGATTTTCTGGCTACCGGATTTTCACCCCGCAAGGCTGCGCATTCCATTTATATCATGCCCGGCTACGCGGATTTCGGGGGCATCCTGTCCCGTTTGGGAAAATACAAACTGGGCAAGTCATGTCTGTATGTGAACAAGCTGTCGGACATAGACCTTGATGTTCTTTCTGAACTTATCTTGGCCGGGCTGGAAGATCTTGGGAGCCATTGGCCGGTCGAACCCATTTGAACTGATGTAAAACAAGACGTCTCCGCAGGCGCTGCTGGACAAAATCGCGCTCATATGAGATGAGCCGCGCCAACAGGAGACACCTATGACCACCACCCGTTTTGCCCCGTCGCCCACCGGTTACATCCATGTGGGCAACCTGCGCACCGCCCTGATGAACTATCTGATCGCCCGCAAGGCTGGCGGCACGTTCATCCTGCGCATCGATGACACCGACCCAGAACGGTCGAAAGAAGAATATGTCGATGCCATCAAACAGGATATGGAGTGGCTGGGCCTGCATTGGGACAAGGTCGAGCGTCAGTCAGAGCGGTTGGACCGTTATGCCGAGGCCGCCGATAAATTGCGCGAGATGGGCCGGTTTTATGAGGCGTTCGAGACACCGACCGAGTTGGATCTCAAGCGCAAGAAGCAGCTGAATATGGGCAAGCCACCGGTCTATGACCGCGCCGCGCTGAACCTGTCTGATGCTGAAAAAGAAGCACTGCGCTCCGAACGCGGTAATGGCGTCTGGCGCTTTAAGCTGGATCATGAGCGGATTGAGTGGACTGACGGCATTCTGGGCGACATCTCGATCGATGCGTCCTCGGTCTCTGATCCGGTTTTGATCCGCGGCGACGGTCAGGTGCTCTATACGATTGCGTCAGTGGTTGATGATACCGAGATGGGTGTAACCGATGTTGTCCGCGGCTCGGACCACGTGACCAACACTGCAACGCAGATTCAGATCATTGAAGCACTGGGCGGCACATGCCCGCGTTTCGCACACCATTCGCTGCTGACCGGGCCACAGGGTGAGGCGCTGTCGAAGCGCCTGGGCACTCTGGCCCTGCGTGACCTGCGCGAACAGGGCGTGCAGCCGATGGCTTTGCTGAGCTTGATGGCGCGTCTTGGCTCTTCCGATCCGGTTGAATTGCGTTCGGACATGGCTGAACTGATCGAAGGTTTTGACATCCACCGGTTCGGTGCGGCGCCAACCAAGTTCGACGTGCAGGATCTGTTCCCGCTGACCGCCAGACATCTGCAATCGCTGCCTCTGGCTGATGTTGCCGACGCGGTCGCTGATGCAGGGGTTCCGGCAGAGCTTGCTGAACCGTTCTGGGCGATGGCACGCGAGAACATCACCACTCTGTCCGATCTCAAAGGCTGGTGGGAACTGTGCCGTGATGGCGCCGAGCCGCTGATCGATGAAGAAGATCGCGAATTCATCGCTGCTGCAGTGGCCCTGCTGCCCGAAGGACCGTTCAACGGCGAAACCTGGGGTGAGTGGACCAAGGCCGTAAAAGAGGCAACAGGCCGCAAAGGCAAAGGCTTGTTCATGCCACTGCGCAAAGCACTGACCGGGATGGAGCGGGGGCCGGAAATGGCGAGCTTGCTTCCATTGCTGCAGGTGATCCGCGCGCGCGGATAACTGCATACGGACAATTCGAGACATAAAAGGCGGGGTATTTTACCCCGCCTTTCTTATGCTATCTCCGAAATCCTGGCAGAAACCTGCTTGAGGCGATCATCCACGAACTCCGTCTCAGATGGCTTTAGTTGCTGGTGACGCGGATAACGGGGCGCAGGTCGGTCGTTTAAGATAGGCGCGTCCCACCCGTCTGTGGTTGCAAAAAAACGATCAGCACCTTCGGTCCCGAAGGCTCGCAGGTATCCCTGAACCACAACGTCGATATAGCTCAGCAAAATCGGATGGGGTCCATCAGGTGCATTCTGTCGCTCTGCCGGTACTGCATAAACGGCGATCTCAACTTCGTGCTGCAACGGATGTGAGATCGACTGCGTCGCGGGGATGCGATCATACGCCCATTCTCTCTCATCCAAGGCTGCCCAGTCATTCCGGGGGACATGGGCGATCATGCCGTCAATCTCGCATTCGGGGTCGGGGATCGCAGTCAGAAACGCGACCGGGCGCAGGTCTGTATGCCGCCATGCCCGCCGCCAACCCTTAAGACGCGCAGGTCGCGGGTCTGGAAAATCATGCGTGGAGAGATTCACGAGGCTGCCGTAGCCAAAGAAATAGGGGTCTGCCATATCCAGCGGCGTCCTTTCTGACGATTGATGTATGTCAAACCGCTTTTTTGCGAGACATGCAATAAGGCTTCATCTTGATTTCAGGGAGGCCCTTATGCGGATTACCAAACGGACGAACATTGCCGTGCGCCTGCTGATGTATTGTGCGGCGCACCAGGACCGGCTGGTGACGAAATCCGAGATTGCCGAAGTGTGCAACATCTCGGAGAACCATCTGGCGCAGGTCATCAACCAATTGAGCCAGCTTAACTACCTGAGCACGCAACGAGGCCGCAATGGCGGTATGTCACTGGCCCGTCCGGCGGATCAGATTCGTATCGGTTCGGTCTTTCGGCATGTCGAAGGCAACCTGCCGATTGCAGAGTGCTTTGCAGACGCCGACAACACCTGCCCGTTGACAGATGCTTGTCGATTGCGCCTGGCCCTGAGGGACGCGGCCGAGGTGTTTTATGCCTCGCTGGACGAGATCACTCTGGACGCGCTTGTTTGTGACAACGATCAGTTGATCAAGATCCTTCAGCCGGTCGCCTGTGTGCGCTGACTTTAGTCGCTGGCCCGAAGAATACGGGCCGGTCTGACTGACAATGGGCGCAGTGCAAAGATCAAACCGGCACCCAGCGTGACCGCGACACCTGCGATCACGATCCCCAGTGCTGACGGCCAAATCACTGCAAAATCGGTGTCGAAGATGTAGGTGGCTACAGCCCAGCCCCCCAGAATGCCCGTGAACAGGGCGACGAACCCTGCTGCCGCGCCCAACAGGATAGCGCGCAGGGCGAAGCTGATCAGGATACGCCGTCGGTCCGCTCCAAGGGTTTTCAGGACGGCTGCTTCGTAACGCCGGGCAGGTTCACCGGCTGCGGCCGCTCCGATCAGGACAAGGAAACCGGTTAGCAGCGAGACACCTGCGCCATAAGACGTTGCAGCGGCAAGCCCTGCCAACAGGCCTGAAACCCGGTCGATCGCATCTCTGACCCGAATGGCCGTGATGTTTGGAAATTGCCCGGCCAGATCGCGCAGGATTGCTGTTTCGGCCTGTTCTTCAGCGTACACAGTCGCAATGAAACTGTGCGGAGCACCTGCGAGCGCAGATGGGTTCATCGACATGATGAAGCCCATGCCTGCGGTTGAAAAATCAACTTCGCGAAACGACGTCAGTTCAGCGGTGATATCCCGGCCCAGGATGTTCACCGTCAATTCATCACCAAGCTTCAGCCCCATTTCCAGCGCTTCTTCCGCGGCAAAGCTGACTTGGGGCGGACCATCATAGTCTTCGGGCCACCATGCGCCGCCGGTGATGCGCGCATTCTCTGGCGGCAGTACAGAGTAGGTTACACCTCTGTCACCCTCCAGGACCCAGTGATCGCCCGCGACCTCTCGGGCAAGTTGCCCGTTTATCTGTGAAATGATGCCACGCAACATCGGTGCGCTTTCAATCCTGCTGACAGCCGGATCGTTCTCAAGCCGCTCGGAAAATCCGGGCATCTGATCCTTTTGGATATCGACGAAGAAGTAGGATGGCGCGACATCCGGCAAGTTTCCCGAAATCGCGTTGCGCAGGGTACCGTCGATTTGTCCAACGGCTGCCAGAACCGACAGGCCAAGCCCCAGCGAGAGAACAACCGAGGCAGCGCCTTCACGCGGGTCTGAAATAGCCGACAGGGCCCAACGCAGGGCAGGACGCCCGCGTGCGGATGGGGCACCGCGACGGGCTAGCCAGCGGATACCAATCGCGGACAGTGACAACAGCAGCAGCGCGCCTGCCAGACCGCCGCTTGTCCACAGGGTCAGCCAGGTTGAACCACTGAACCAGGACGCTGAGGCGATCAGGAGTGCCAACCCAAAACCCGTTGCGATCACATAAACCGGACGCGGAATGCTGCGGGCGGAAGTCAGAGCGTCGCGGAACAAAGTTGCGGCGCGCACCTCCTCGGTTCTCGCCAGTGGCCAGAGCGTAAACAGGAAGGCGGTCAGCAGACCATAGAGAGCGGCTTCGGCTAGTGGTTGCGGATAGATTGAAAACACAGCGGGCACAGGCAGCTGGCTTTCAATCAGCGGGGCCAGCATAAGCGGTGCCAGACCACCCAGTGCCACGCCAATGGTTATTCCGATTGCAGACAAAACTCCAATTTGGATCACATAGGTCTGAAAGATAGTTGTCCGGTCAGCCCCAAGAGTTCGCAGGGTCGCAATGGTTTCGGTCTTCTGTGAAAGATAAGCCCGTACAGCAGCCGACACACCGATGCCACCAACGGCCAGACCCGAAAGGCCAACCAGGACAAGAAAGGCGCTGAGGCGCGCAACGAACTCGGCAATTCCGGGTGCGCCATTGCGGGCGTCGGTCCACCGCATACCCGTGCCGTCGAATGCGCGATCAGCCTCGGACGACAAAACGGCCAGATCGGTATTTTGGGGCAAATCCAGACGGTATTTGGTCGAGAACAAGGTACCCGGAGCCAGCAGGCCGGACGCCTGTAGATCGCGTGTACGAACCAGTGTGCGCGGGCCCAAACCAAACCCATCCGATGCACCGTCGGGTTCGTTCATCAGCGCTGCTGATAAAACGAAATCCTGTGTGCCAAGGGCAAAACGATCACCTACTGAAAGGCCAAGGCGATCTATCAACGCCAGATCCATCACCGCACCCGGTAGGTCTTGCGATCCGTTCAGCGCGTCCGCCAGCGACATTTCGGGGTTCAGCGTAACTGTCCCTAGCAATGGATAAGCGTCGTCGATGGATTTGACCTGGGTCAGCGCCCTTTCCGTATCTTCTCCTTGGCGCACAACCGCCATAGATCGGAAATCGACTACTTCGGACACATCCAGCGCTGTGTTGTCCATCCAGGCGCGTTCTTCGTCGTTTGCAAAGCGATAGGTAAATTCCAGTTCGGCATCACCACCCAGCAGCGACGCACCCTCTTGCGTCAAGCCGGTCTGGATTGCGTAGCGTACTGAACCAACAGCCGCGATTGCGGCCACACCAAGGGCAAGACAGGCCAGAAACACGCGAAAACCGCGTAGACCGCCCCGAAGCTCGCGCCGAGCCAGCCTTCCGGCCAGTCTCAGGCTCATTCTGCTGCCTCGCGCTGGGCTTCATCGGCGATTCGACCATCGCGCAATCGGACGACGCGATCACATTTTCTTGCCAGTGAATGACTGTGAGTCACCAGAACCAGTGTAGCGCCATGTTTGTCGCGAAGGCCAAACAGAAGCTCGACGATGGCCTCTCCGTTTGTCTCGTCCAGATTGCCGGTCGGTTCATCTGCCAGAAGGATCTGGGGGCGTGGAGCTGACGCGCGGGCCAGAGCCACGCGCTGTTGTTCGCCACCCGACAATTGTGCCGGGTAGTGGTCTCGGCGGTGGGACAGGCCTACGGCCTCCAGTTCAGCTTCGGCACGCTGAAACGCGTCCTTGTGACCGGCCAGTTCCAGCGGGGTTGCCACATTTTCCAGCGCGGTCATAGTGGGGATCAGGTGGAAATTCTGAAACACCACGCCCATCGTATCGCGCCGGAACCGGGCAAGTTCATCTTCACCCATGCTGGTCAGATCGTGTCCAAGGGCAGCTACTTTGCCGCCAGTCGCCTGTTCGAGACCGCCCATCAGCATAAGCAATGAGGATTTTCCTGATCCGGACGGACCAACCAAGCCAAGTGTTTCACCTTGCGCCACGGTCAGGTTGATGTCGTGCAGAATTTTAACACGACCGGCATTGCCATCCAGTGACAAAGCGGCATTTTGGAGTTCCAGAACAGATGTTGTCATCGGTCTTTCCGAAGGAGAGCAGTCAATTGGGATATGGAGCGGTAAAAAAATTGCGCAAGACTTTGATGTCGTGCCTGTTTGCATGTTGCGGCTTTGCTGCCACAGCAGAACCGGTGGTGATCGCAGCACTGGGCGATTCACTCACACAAGGATACGGCCTGATCGAGGACGACGGATTGGTTCCACAGCTTGACCGCTGGCTGGATGCCCAGGGTGCAGATGTACGGCTGATCAACGCAGGCGTTTCAGGTGACACCACGGCTGGCGGTGCATCACGTGTCGAATGGACACTGACGCCTGAGGTCGATGGCATGATCGTTGCGCTGGGGGGGAATGATCTGCTGCGGGGTATCGCCCCCGAAGTTTCCCGCGCCAATTTGGATAAAATCCTGAATGCAGCGGACAAGGCAGAGGTCGAGGTTTTGCTGGTTGGGATGGAAGCGCCGGGCAACTATGGCCCGGATTACAAACAAGCATTCGATAGCATGTACCCCGAATTGGCACAGAAGTACGACACACTCTTTGTCGACAGCTTTTTTGTTGGACTTGAGGCAGAAGGCAATCCGGGTGCAGTTTCGCAATACATGCAGTCCGATGGTATTCATCCAAATGCGCAAGGAGTTGCGCTGATCGTTGAAAATCTGGGGCCAACGGTGCTGGAACTTGTGACAGATGCGAGCAAATAGGAGGCAGGTATGCCGGGGCGGTTCTTTCTGACAAGGCCGATTTCTGACATTGCACAGTTTCTCGGAGTTTCAGAAACCCCGGATGCTCAGCCTGCTCGCAAGAACATACAACCCGGACAAGATGTGCTAGCGCTGACTCGTGACGGGCTGGTTTCGATGCGCTGGGGTATGATCCCCGTCGGTCGCGTGAATGCACGGGGACGCCCGGTTATGGAGACTATCATCAACGCGAGATCTGAAACTGTATTCGACAAAACTGCTTTCGAAGGAGTTGGCAGGGCGATTATCCCCGTGGATGGTTGGTATGAATGGACCGGGGAAAAGCGCCGTAAAACGGCTTGGCGTATTTCCTCGGCAGATGGTGCACCATTGCTTTTTGCTGCGATCACAGACAGATGGCAGGCCCCCGGAGGTCTGACCATCGATCAGATCGCGGCGGTGACATGTGAGCCCAACGCTGACGTCAAACCTATCCATCATCGCATGGGTGTTCTGCTTGAGCGATCAGATGTCGAAGACTGGCTGAACGGATCAGAAGAGCGGGCGAAATCTCTTACCCGCTCATGGTCGAATGGTCGTTTGCAGATCGAAGAGGCAAACGATGTGGATTGGACTGCGCCCTGAGATGGCGTCAGACAACAGTCACGACAGTGCCGACGGGAACCCGGTTATAGAGGTCAATCACATGCTCGTTCAGCATCCTGATACACCCGTTTGATACGGCGCGGCCAATGGTTTGTGGCTGTGTTGTCCCGTGGATGCGGAAATAGGTATCAACGCCGTTCTGAAACAAATACAACGCTCGCGCACCCAGCGGATTGTCACCACCGCCGGGTTGGACATAGTCGTTGTCCTTGAATTTGGCGTAAGCGACCGGATCCCGTTCGATCATCTCTTCGGTTGGTCGCCAAGTTGGCCACTCTTTTTTGACGTCGATAGTCGCTGTGCCCGTGAATTCCAGCCCGGCCTTGCCGACACCACATCCATAGCGGATCGCTTTTCGGGGTTCGGTCACGTAGTACAGGTAGAAAGATCTAGGGGCGACGAGCAGCTGTCCGGGTAGGAACTGTTTCTTGATCCGCACGTATTGTGGCGTCGGATCATACTCGACCGCCTTCTTCTTGGCACTGGCGATTCCCGGCAGCAGACTGACAGCGGTACCTGCCATAAAGACGCGGCGTGTGACCATGGTGGGTTCCTTCAAATGACCAAAGAAATCATGACTATACTTTCAAAATGATAGCCGATTTGGTCAATCGTCGGGCAAGGATAACTGAAATGTGATGTATTCCGCATGCCACAGTAGGATTGCGGAATAACAGTGCATAAATGAAAAGGGTGAGGAAATCACCTCACCCTTTCAAGAGCTTATGCAAGCTCGATGTTGTCCGCGCTTTCGCGGCCGTCACGACCCGAGCGCAGCTCGTAAGTGACTTTTTGGTTGTCGGCCAGACCGGTCAGGCCCGAGCGCTCGACGGACGAGATGTGTACAAACACGTCTTTGCCGCCATCTTCGGGTGCGATAAAGCCATAGCCTTTGGTGGTGTTGAACCATTTTACGGTGCCTGCGGGCATATCCGTTGTCTCCTGTTTAGTGCTGCCCACGGTGTTGCGGCAGCCCGGCGTCGTTGTCTGTATCGATAGACTGAACGCCGTAGAAGGAGACAGTAGGTCGAAATAGAAAAACGTAAGCCCTTTGGATATGGCATCGCTAAGGGGGTGTGACAAGGGAGATTGTTCGGCTTGTGCAGCGCAAAAAGGGCCAATTTTCCGTTTTGTACAAAAATCCGCCGAAAGTTTTGACGCTGCTTCGATTATCGTCCTAGGCTTGATCAATTGATTGAATTTATTGGAGCGCGCGATGATTTTCCGCAGTCTTGCCCTGATTTCACTGGCCGTTCTGACCGCATGCGGCAGCCGGATATACGACGAGTCTCAACCTGGTGAGTTCACCGGATCGCTGCTGGTGATGTGGGTGGATGGCGGTAGTGACTCTACCGGAGATGGTCGGTTTGTCTATGTCCCCGATCTGGATCGGCAGGGGCGTGCGCTGATGTTCCGGCGCGGCGTGCAGACGGACGGGCGCGCGGTGCATATCACCGAGGTCGAACCGCGGCTGATGTATACCGACGGGGGCAGCATTCCACGACTGGTGCAGCCGGTGAAGGGGCTGAACCCATGGGGTTATGCGCCCGCCTATATGGTGCATGACTGGCTGTTCGCCGCGCGCAAATGTCTGAATGCCGGGGATGCAGATGCAGATGAGGCGAAGGTGAACGATGTTACCTTTCGCGAAAGCTTTGAGATCATGGCCGAGATGCTGAAAACGCTGGAGCGGCAAACGGCGGTTGCCGAAAGTGATCTGCAGCCAAGCGCGATCACCTGGGCGGTTTCGGGTGGAATCTCAAAAGGTCTTTGGGAGGATGATACTTGTCCCACCCCGCGCATCGACCCGGAGCACATGAAGCAGATCGAGGCCCGGCTGAGGATCGGTCGGGACGGGCCGCAGAAATCAGTTCGGGTGGCAGGTGAGGATGTGACCCCTGCGCGGGTTGTGCAGGTGATCGGGTTTTAAGTGAATTTTAAACATGGACGTAATTGTGTCGGGACACAGGCTATTACTGCCGTGTCCGGAAAGCGGGGGGCAAGTTTTTTCACATTGCCTCCGGTGGGCCGATCGTTAAACCTGTTGACGCGCGAGATGGCGTATTTCGCTCGGCTTTTGCGATTACCCAGTGGAAGCGGCTGTTTGGTGGCGTAGGTTTTGGAAACATACCATTCATAATGAAAGGGACTGCCGCAGTCACATGGCGTACTGGTGTGGGGGTGAGTGCCGGTCTAGCGCAGATGGCGAAACGTTCAGTGGACGCTTCGAGGTGCGGACGGGTGGAGCCTCGGTCAAGTACGATTTGGTAGAGCATCCGAATGATCGGCTGCGTTTGTCGATCCATCGCGAAAACCGCGTTTACTGTTTTGTTCTGAGCTTCAGCCACGACAGGACAAGAACAATCAAAACGCAAACCGCGCTTGCAAAAAGAGCAAGTGGATCGATTGTGAAATTAAATTTGTCTTCGAGCAATCCAAGGTCTAGCAAAGAACCTCCAACGAATGCTGCAGCTGACATTCCCCAGACCCAGCGTCGCGAAGCTTTTAGCTTTTCGCGTTCGAGATGGGCACTCTCAAAGTTTTTTCGTGCTTCAATTGCAAGATCTGAAAGCTCATGGTGGAGTTTCTCGGATTTTTTGAGGTCTTCGCTCAGAATCGTGCCTAAAGCTCTGCGCTCTGGGTCGACGTTTGATTTGAGCCATTCTGTGATTGAATCTGCGTCGGCTTCTTGAATGGCTAATTGGACCGGTTGTGAATCGCAAGCATCCAGAATTCTGTCATCTCCGACGATGACATAACCTTTTTGGGACCCTAATCTGTCGATGCAATAAATACCCTCGTGAACACAAACACCTCCAACAATAAATTTTACATAATACATCTGCTTTGAAGTGAACGGTGTGCCACAAGTGTGAACACAGATTGACCGTGTATTTCGAAGGAATTTCTTTTGATGCTTGGGGGATCTTAGCTCGTCATCACCGACGTCTCGATCTGGAAGTTTAACAATTAAATCCATAGAAATCACCACTTTAAGATGTGGTGATTTCTGCATTAAACAACCAGGACATGCAATTCAAAAAGCTGCAAGGCTAAGAGTTTTCTACCGAGCAAACTTCTTGTGCTTCAACCGTTTGGGCTCCAGCGCGTCTGGTCCCAGGCGGCGTTTTTTGTCCTCTTCGTAATCCTCGAAGTTGCCCTCGAACCATTCCACATGAGCATCGCCCTCGAACGCCAGAATATGCGTGCAAATCCGGTCGAGGAAGAAGCGGTCGTGTGAGATAACCACGGCGCAGCCGGCGAAGTCGACTAGTGCGTCTTCCAGCGCGCGGAGGGTTTCGACGTCGAGGTCGTTGGTCGGTTCGTCGAGCAGCAGGACGTTGCCGCCCTCTTTCAGCAGGCGGGCCATGTGGACGCGGTTGCGCTCACCGCCGGATAGCAGAGAGACCTTTTTCTGCTGGTCGCCACCTTTGAAATTAAACGACGAGCAATAGGCGCGGGAATTGACCTGCGCGTCGCCCAACTGGATGATTTCGGCGCCGCCGGTGATCGCCTCCCACACGGTGTCGTTGTCTTTCAGGTCGTCGCGGGACTGGTCGACATAAGACAGCTCGACCGTGTCGCCCAACGTGATGGTGCCGCTGTCGGGCTGTTCCTGCCCGGTGAGCATCCTGAACAGGGTCGATTTACCGGCGCCGTTGGGGCCGATGACGCCAACGATGCCGCCGGGCGGTAGGGCAAAGTCCAGCCCTTCGATCAGCTGCTTGTCGCCCAAGTGCTTGGATAGGCCTTCGACCTCGATCACCTTGCCGCCAAGGCGCTGGCCGTTGGGTATGACGATCTGGGCGCGGGTCAGCTTCTCGCGTTCGGACTGTTCGGCCAACTCGTTATAGGCGTTGATCCGGGCTTTTGATTTGGCCTGACGAGCCTTCTGGCCCTGACGCATCCATTCCAGCTCGCGCTGTAGGGTCTTCTGCTTGGACTTGTCCTCGCGTGCTTCCTGTTCCAGCCGTTTGGCCTTTTGTTCCAGCCATGCCGAATAGTTGCCCTCGTACGGAATGCCGCGGCCACGGTCGAGTTCGAGTATCCAGCCGGTGATGTCATCCAGGAAATAGCGGTCGTGGGTGACGATGAGGATGGTGCCCTTGTAGTCGATCAGGTGCTGTTGCAGCCATGCGATAGTCTCGGCGTCCAGGTGGTTGGTCGGTTCGTCGAGCAGCAGCATGTCGGGTGCTTCGAGCAGCAACTTGCAGAGCGCCACCCGGCGTTTCTCACCACCCGAGAGATTGGCGATGTTGGCATCATCCGGCGGGCAGCGCAGCGCTTCCATCGAGACGTCGATCTGGCTGTCGAGGTCCCACAGGTTCTCGGCGTCAATCGCGTCCTGCAGGGTGGTCATTTCCTCCATCAGCTCGTCCGTGTAGTTCTCGGCGATCTCCATGGCGATTTCGTTGAACCTGTCGACCTTGGCCTTTTTCGCGGCCACGCCCAGCATGACGTTTTCGCGTACGGTGAGGCTTTCGTCGAGCTGCGGTTCCTGCGGCAGATAGCCGACCTTGGCGCCCTCAGCCGCCCAAGCCTCACCCGTGAAGTCGGTGTCGAGGCCGGCCATGATCTTCATCAGCGTCGATTTACCCGCGCCGTTGACGCCGACGACACCGATTTTCACGCCGGGTAGAAAGCTCAGGTGGATGTTTTCAAAGCACTTCTTGCCACCGGGATAGGTCTTGGAGACACCCTGCATGTGGTAGACATATTGATAGGCGGCCATGTCGCGTCCTCTGGGTCGGGGAAATCAGGTTGGGCGGTGTGATAACGGATGCGTTGGGTGGGGGCAATGGATAGGATTCATGGGTGTATTGGAAGAATAGTATTGCAAGATCAGTTTGCTGCCGACATGCGGGCATATATCGAAGAATCTAACAGCCTCGGGGAACAACTTATTGGAACTGATGGAACTTGAAAGAGCTCTGGAGGTCGTCAGTGCCTCACTTGCGCTTGCTTGGTTTGCGTTTTCGATTTGGTGTATGTCGATACTCCGGACCGATATCATGCGTGCCCGCTTAAGTGTCTTCAACGAGCCTATTCGGACAAAAGGTCAAATGTTGCCCGCACCTAAGTCGTATGTACGGCCCGAGGACGTTATTGCCCTTCGGGCTTACGTTTGGAGGGCTAGCAAGAGAACAGCGGTGAATGTTGCAATCGCTTGGGCTATCTTTTTCTCGCATTCTTATTGGTGCTTTTCATGTCTCTGAAAAACCTCATAGCCGGATGGGCGCGGCCCGGGCGTGTCAAGTGGATCGGCCTGCGGCCTGACCGGCGCGCAAAGTTGCAGGCTGTCGAGTCTGCAATGATCTCTGGCGATGGTCTGGAGGGCGACCGCAGCCGGGCGGGCAAACGGGCGGTGTCATTGATCCAGCAGGAACATCTGGCGGCGATCGGCAGCTATCTGGGGCAAGGGCCAGTCGCGCCGGAAACCCTACGGCGTAATCTGCTGGTTTCGGGGATCAATCTGGCCGCGCTCAAGGGGCGTGAGGTGCAGGTGGGGGAGGCGATCCTGCGCATTACGGTGATCTGTGCGCCGTGCAGCCGGATGGAGGAGGCGCTGGGCAAGGGCGGCTATTCGGCCGTGCGCGGGCATGGGGGATGGTGTGCCGAGGTGGTGCAGTCCGGGCGGGTTCGGCTGGGCGATGCGGTGCAACCTGTTGATTGACAACGCCTCGCAGTTCTGAACATCAGCAAGGGATGTTGCGAAGCTCTATTCCATATGCGCGGCCCGGGCAGGTCATTGGGTTGTTTGGCGGGTCCTTTGATCCGCCGCATCAGGGCCATGTGCATGTGACTCTTGAGGCGATGAAAGCCTTTGGGCTGGACCGGGTGTGGTGGCTGGTGTCCCCCGGAAACCCGCTCAAGCAACGTGGGCCAGCGCCGCTGGCGCAACGGATGGCGGCGGCGGGGTCGCTGATGCAACACCCTCGGGTCGAGGTGACGGATATCGAGGCGCTGACCGGGACGCGGGCAACGGCGGATACGCTGATCGAACTAAGGCGGCTGTATCCCGGAGTACGTTTTGTCTGGCTGATGGGGGCAGACAATCTGGCGCAGTTCCACAAATGGAAGGATTGGCGGCTGATCATGGACAGTGTTCCGGTGGGTGTCCTGGCACGACCGGGAGATCGTATTTCGGCCCGGATGTCCCCGGCTGCGCGGATTTATGCGAAGTACAGAATTGATGGTCAGGCTCGGCATCTGCTGGGTCGGAGTAGGGCACCTGCGTGGTGTTTTGTGAATGTGCCGATGGTTGATGTCAGCTCGACCGATATCCGTTTGCGCGGTGAGTGGAACAATCGGGTGTTGCCTGAAGAGCGACCATGGGAGCATAATTCATTTGAATGATTGTTTGCCCGTGATCTCTGGGATTTAAATTGACCCATGGTTGATCGTATTTCGCGCCGTTTATTTCTGGGGGGATTGGGGTCACTTGTGATCCCGGTTGCCGGATTGGCTGAGGCCCCGGCAAGATCTTTGCGTCCACAACTGCGTGGTACCGAGCTGAGCGGTGTCGAGCGGGTCATTCAGGCTGCAGGGCTGAAAGGCGAGGTTGTGTTCGCCGTCGCTGACGTCAAAACTGGAACGCAGCTTGAGGCATTTGGAGGCAAGGAAGGTTTGCCGCCCGCCAGTGTCGCCAAGGCGTTGACCGCGCTTTATGCGTTGGATGTGCTGGGGCCGGATTACAGATTCGAGACCCAACTGGTGGCCGATGGCCCGATTGTGAACGGCATACTCAAAGGCGATCTGATCCTGGTTGGTGGGGGCGACCCCTTGCTGGATACCGATGCGCTGGCCACGATGGCCGCCAATCTGCGCGAGGCGGGCATTACCGAGGTGCAGGGTTCATTCAAAGTCTATGATGGTGCGCTGCCCTATGTGTTCAGTATCGATCCGGGGCAACCGGATCATGTGGGTTACAGTCCGTCAATCAGTGGAATATCGCTGAACTTTAACCGTGTGCATTTCGAATGGAAACGCGGGACTGGTGGTTATGACGTAACCATGGATGCCCGCAGCGCGCGCTATACCCCGGCCGTGGATATGGCTGCGATGCGGGTCGAGAACCGCAGTCTGCCGATATACACCTATCAATCCAGTGCAAGACAGGACCGGTGGACCGTCGCCAAAGGTGCGTTGGGTAATGGCGGCGCACGGTGGTTGCCGGTGCGCAAACCCGCGCTTTATGCCGGGGATGTTTTCAGAACTCTGGCCCGGGCCAATGGGATCGTACTGGGTCGGGTTCAGGTCACCAGCCAGGCCCCGAAGGGTGAGGTTCTGGTTGTCCACCTGAGTGATCCTTTGGAGAGCATTCTGAAGGGTATGCTCAAGTACTCGACCAACCTGACCGCCGAGATGGTCGGGCTGGCAGCAACAAAGGCGCGAGGCGTTGAGCCGCAGACCCTTGCGGACTCTGCCGCAGAGATGAACCGATGGGCTGCCGAGACTTACGGGACCAGCAACATCCGTATGGTGGATCATTCGGGTTTGGGGGATGCATCACGCATGGACCCGGCAGATCTGGTGACAGCACTGGTTGCAGCACGCGAATCGAAGGCGCTGCGGCATTTGCTGAAGCCCTTTACACTGAAGGACAGCAACGGGCGCGCCATTAAGGGTCACCCGATCACCGTTGATGCCAAGACCGGAACCCTGAATTTTGTGTCGGGGCTTGGGGGCTATGTCACAACCGCAGCGGGGGCGGAGCTGGCCTTTGCCATCTTCACCGCAGATGTCCCGCATCGCGCCACGATTAGCCGCGAAAATCGGGAGCGACCTGATGGTGCACGCAGCTGGAACCGCAGGTCCAGAAAGCTGCAGCAAACGCTGATCGAGCGCTGGGGTGCTTTATACGGAAGCTGACGGTGCCGGATCAGACGGTGTGGCGCGCCCGTGCGCCGCGTTCAATTGCCGCCGCGTGAAGCCGGTCAATGTTCAGTTCATACCGGATTTCTTCCAGCAGGCGCAGCTCGGTCTCAGCCAGAGAGCCGTCAGCGGCAGCGACATCGCAGGCCAGCGCATAAGCTGTTTCGTTCAAACGCTCTGGCAGGTTGTCGCGGATCAGGCCAAACAATGCGTCCAGCCCATCTTCCTGTTCGAAAAGGTCAAACACGATCTGAGATACTCGGCGTGTCCGGTCGATGTCATAGTCGGCAAAAACCGGCAGCATGTTCACGGCAGTTTCGATCTTGACCAGCTCGGCTGTGCGGATGGTTTCGTCCGATGCCGAGACCGCAACCATGATCGCCACGAGGCAATCCTGCGGGGACATTGGGTGGGTAACTTGCTCGGTCATTGGATCGTCCTGCTTGGGTATCTCTGATCGCGCACGATATGAGCGGGCGGAAGCAGGTTCAACACCTTGTTTTGTCACGCAGGGGGTGTGACGGTTTTGTGCCGGGCAGGATTAACCCGCCCGTGCATCACGATTTCAGGCTGTTGCAGAGAATTTGTACTCGATTTCCTCAAAGCTCTGGCTGGCAAAACCATAGGCAAAGCGAAGACCACCTTCACCGGCGACCACGCCATGTTCGGCACCACCAGGTACGTAGAGTGCTACGCCGGGGCGCATTTCATGCGGCACTCCATCGATGGTGACTGTGCCGTTGCCATCCAGACCAAAATAGAACTCGGCCGGGTCATGCCGGTGAGGCAGCAGGCGATCGCCGGGGCCAAACTCGGCAACGCCTAGAACCATGTCGCGGGGGCTGTCCTGTGTGCCGTTGATCAAAGTGCGCCAGCGGACCTCGCCATATGTCGGATCGGTGCCGCCAGCCAGAGGCACCTGTGCGGCATCCACTGCAAGCGGGGGATGTGTCAGATTGCTTGCCTGATTCAGCATCACAGTGTCGCTGTAATCGGTGGCCAAAGTGTCCAGTTGCTGCGTCATGGCGGGTCCTCCTCTGATCGTCATTTGACGCCGTTCTGCTGTCGGGGCAATAAGGGAAAGGTGAAACAGGTCATACGCTGAGGTTATGATAGATGGACAGGTTGCCAAGCTTCGCAGGGCTTACGGCCTTTTATGCGGCCGCACGGCTTGGAACGCTGACTGCAGCGGCGCGCGAACTAAATGTATCGCAGCCTGCGGTGTCACGTAGAATTGCTGATCTCGAGGCAGACCTCGGATGCCATTTGTTCGATCGAAGTCGAAAACCCGTTAAAATGACACAACATGGGCGAAGTTTACTCAAGGCACTACATGGCGGGTTTGGTCAAATCGAAAGCGCGGTCGGCCAGATCAGACAGGCGTCACAGGGTAAAGTTGTCAGCGTTACGGCACCTTCGGGTTTTGTTGCATTTTGGCTGATCCCGCGGTTGGGGGAACTGGAGGCGGACTTTCCTGAAACTACGATTCGGATCATAAGCCAAGAGTATGGTGAGGCGGTGCGGCCCGGTGATATTGTCATTCGTTTTGGTCACAGGGAGGCCGAGGAAGAAACACGGTTGCTTGGGGATGCGGTTTTCCCAACCGCGAGCCCCTTGTATCTGGCGAACCGAGGGATGAACGGTCAGGATTATGATTTTTCCCGGATGACCCTGCTGACCATGGAGACGGCGCGCAGCCAGTGGCATGACTGGCCAAGCTGGTTTCAGTCGGCTGGTCTGCAAATGCCAAAAGGTGCGCGGGTACTCGATTTCAACTCTTATGCGATGCTGGTGAATGCAGCCCTGGCAGGGCAGGGTGTATGCTTGTGCTGGGATGGTGTTCTGGACAGCTTTCTGGACACAGGTGCGATGACCCGTCTGGAGGGATCAACAGCCGTTTCGGCGCGAGGGTACTTCCTTTCGGCGCGGGATGGGCTGGCGGCAGAGCCTCATGTTCGTGATATTCTGACCTGGATTGCGGAAACCGGTCAGAAATAGTCTCTGTTTCTCCGAGTGTTTATTGACTCATGCTGCATCCGCACAATAGGAGGGGTCGGTCCGGTTGCATGGGGTAACCGGCGCTGTTCCCCCGATGGAGACCAAATCAAATGTCTGAATTGCGTGAAACCGCTCTTGCGTCCAAGGCCTGGCCTTTTGAAGAAGCGCGCCGGTTGCTCAAACGCTATCAGAAGGGTGCTCCGGAAAAGGGATACGTATTGTTCGAGACCGGATATGGCCCCTCGGGTCTGCCGCATATCGGCACCTTCGGTGAGGTGGCGCGGACCACAATGGTCAAGCGCGCCTTTGAGGCATTGTCGGATATACCGACCAAGCTGATCTGTTTCTCTGACGATCTGGACGGCATGCGCAAGGTGCCCAGCAACGTGCCGAACCCCGAAAAACTGCAGGAATATCTTCAATGCCCGCTGACCTCGGTTCCCGATCCGTTTGGCGAGTATCCCAGCTTTGGCGAGCATAACAATGCAATGTTGCGGCGGTTCCTCGATACCTTCGGGTTCGAGTACGAATTCTATTCGGCCCGCGACTTTTATCGGTCGGGTCAGTTCGACGAGATCCTGAAGCGTGCGGTTGAACGTTATGATGACATCATGGCGATCATGCTGAAAAGCCTGCGTGAAGAACGTCAGCAGACTTACTCGATCTTCCTGCCGATCCATCCCGAGACCGGCCGGGTTCTGTATGTCCCGATGAAGAAGGTCTGCGCAGAAACTTACACGGTTACTTTCGATGATGAAGACGGCAAGGAATGGACGCTGCCTGTCACCGGCGGCAACGTAAAGCTGCAGTGGAAGCCTGATTTTGGCGCGCGCTGGGCTGCGCTTGGCGTTGATTTTGAGATGTACGGCAAGGAACACGCTACCAACGAAAAGATCTATGACGCGATCTGTCGTGCGCTGGGCGGTCGTGCGCCGGAACATTTCTCTTATGAGCTGTTCCTGGACGAAAACGGTCAGAAGATTTCCAAATCGTCTGGCAATGGCGTGTCGATTGACGAATGGCTGACCTATGCGCCGACCGAGTCGCTGGCCTACTTCATGTACCAAAAGCCCAAAACGGCCAAGCGGATG
This sequence comes from Ruegeria arenilitoris, assembly GCF_013030265.1. GTDB lineage: Bacteria > Pseudomonadota > Alphaproteobacteria > Rhodobacterales > Rhodobacteraceae > Ruegeria > Ruegeria arenilitoris_E. Next base: position 260,220 of record NZ_WPZQ01000003.1, on the reverse strand, counting down.
CATTTCGACGTCATCCCGAAAGCCTATGATGAATACCATCAGCAGCTGCGGGCCTATCCGGGTCAGGATCTGAAAGCGCAGTTGAACAACCCGGTCTGGCACATTCATGGCGGCGATGTTCCGGCTTCGACGTTGCTTGTGCCTTTTGCGATGTTGCTGAACCTTGCGTCTGTTTCCGGGGCCGAGGACAAAGAGGCGTTGTGGGGCTTCATCCGTCGTTATGCGCCCAAAGCCACCGCCGAAAGCCATCCCGACCTCGATCAGGCGGCAGGCTTTGCGGTGCGTTACTTCAACGACTTCGTCAAGCCGACCCGTAAGCATCGCACGCCGACGGAGCAAGAGCGTGAGGCATTGGAAGCGCTGAAAGCTGAGCTTGAGGCTTATGACGGACCAATCGAAGACGAGGCGCTGCAATCGGTGGTCTATTCCATTGGTCGCGAGCGGTTCGATCCGATGCGCGGATGGTTTACGGCGCTTTACGAAGTGCTGCTGGGCGCGTCGCAGGGGCCGCGATTTGGCGGGTTTATCGCTCTGTACGGTGTGCCCGAGACGATTGCCCTGATCGACAAGGCACTGGCCGGAGAACTGGCCTGATTTGACCTGATACCGCATGGGGCTACCCTTTCGTCAGGAGGTGGCCCCATGCGTCGTTTATTGCTTGCTGTATCCCTGAGTGCCGGTCTGGCGTCGGGTGCATTTGCACAGAATGCCGAGATCGAAGCGAACATCACAGCACAGATACAGGCATTCAAGGCGGATGATTTTAGCACCGCCTTCACCTTTGCCAGCCCCAATATCCAGCGCCTGTTTGGTACGCCCGAGAATTTCGGGGTCATGGTTCGGCGTGGATATCCCATGGTCTGGCGTCCTGCAGATGTACGGTTTCTGGAACTGCGCGAGGTTGCAGGAGCGTTATGGCAAAAGGTCATGATCACGGATAGTGACGGGCGCGTACACATTCTTGATTATCAGATGGTGCAGCAGGAAAGTGGCTGGAAGATCAACGGTGTTCAGTTGCTTGGCAATTCGGATCCTGCTGCCTGAGGCAACACCATCGTCACGGTGATATGACCACCGGTTAATTCCTTTCCGATACTCAGGCTTTCGCGTTTGGGGCCGGTCCCGAACTGAGTGTTAGACGTGTGCCGCGCGACAGGCTGTGGCATGATTGGGAAAGGGATTTCAATGAACAAGGCGATCACCGACGGTATAGTCTTCACACCACCTGCATTCGCCAATGGACTGGATGTCTGGTCGAGCGGTGACGGCACTCCCGGTTCACCGACATATGCAGGATCGGGAACAGGGGCTTTCGTTCCTGCTGATGCGGATTTTGCCGGATGCCTGGAAGTTCTGAAGACCAGCGCGACGCAGAAGGTGCGCCACATGGGGCAGACACCTTTGTTGCCGGGTTGCTATTTGCAGATAAAGGCCCGGGTCAAGGCGATATCAGGCCCATTGCCTCAGGTACGTATCGCCGGTTGGGCCGGTGGTGCGGGAGATACGCACGTAACAGGTCTGGTCGAGCAGGGGCCTGCGACGCAACTGTCGGGCTATGGTACCGTGCACGAGATCACTGCCATCGTTGGCACCGGCAAACGCCCGGGCGTGGATATGCCTTGGGGTGTTTCCGCCCTGTACGGCCATTTTGGCGTGGATATCGACGGCACAAACGGGGCTTTGGTACGGATTGATGACATCGAGATCACTGATGTGACCAACGTATTCCTGCGCGACATGATCGGGTTTGTCGATGTCCGCGATTACGGGGCGATTGGTGACGGTGTCGCCGATGATTCGGCAGCGTTCGAGGCAGCGGATCAGGCCGCGGGCGGGGGTCGTATTCTGGTTCCCAAGGGCACGTACCTGTTGGCGCAGAACACCAGCATGTCGTCGGAGATCGAGTTTGAGGGCACGGTCACCATGCCCGATGACAAGATGTTGCTGCTGACCAAGAACTTTGACCTGCCCACCTATATCTCAGCATTCGAGGATGAGACGTTGGCGTTCAAGAAGGCGTTTCAGGCCTTGCTGAACAATACCGATCATGAGTCGCTTGATCTGGGTGGTCGCAAAATATCGGTTACCGAACCGATCGACATGGCCGCGGCTGTGCCCAACCGGCAGGGAGGGTTCTCAACCCGCCGTATCATCCGCAACGGGCAGTTCGACGTCAGAAGCAGTTCGGCCTGGGATACCGAGGTTTTCGCATCGGTCGCAACATACGATCCGTCCCGGCCTCACAACCTGACCAACGTCGCAAATGTCGCCAACATCCCCGTTGGGTCGCTGGTTACCGGCAGCGGCGTCGGGCGCGAGGTCTATGTGAGCGCAAAGAATGTGGGTGCCGGAGAACTCACGCTGAGCGCAAGGCTCTACAGTGGTAGCGGTACGCAGAATTTCGGCTTCACCGCCTTCAAGTATTTGCTGGATTTCAGTGGTTTCGCCAAATTGCGGAAACTTGGCATGGAGCAGATCGAGTTCCAGTGTAACGGCCGCTGCAGCGCCATCCGCCTTGCGCCGTCAGGCAGTACCTTTTCGTTGGCGAATTGCTTTGTGAGCCGCCCCAAAGATCGGGGGATTACCTCGATCGCGACAGGATGTCAGGGTATGTTGATCGACAATTGCCAGTTCTTGTCGAGCGAGGAGTCCTTTGACGTACCGCAGCGCACATCCATTGCGGTGAACGCGAATGCGAATGACATCAAGCTGCGCCATAATCTTGCGAACCGGTTCAAGCATTTTGCGGTTCTGGGCGGGGACAACAATTTGGTTCTGGGCAACCATTTCCACCAGGGGGACAGCATTCCGAATGGCGTGCGCCATCCGGGATTGGTGATGATCGGTGCCTATAACAGTTCGAAAATCTCTGAAAACTATGTCGATAACTGCTTCATTCAGTGGACAAATGAACGCGATACCACGCCAAGCTATACAGCTGGCTATTCGTTCAGTGCCATGAGCATTACCGACAACATCTTTTACGCAAGTAAACCGGCGAACTGGTTCAGCTTTATCGTTATTCGCCCGTATGGCGCAGGCCACACCATCTACGGCATGAACGTGACCGGAAATCTGTTCCGAACGAGCAGCGGATCAATCGACCGGGTCGAGCGGGTCGACACCACTTTTGCCAATCTCGATCGCGATCGCTATTCGAACGTCAAGTTCGAAGATAACACCTTCCACGGTATAAGTTTCAAGACTGCCAATCCGTTGCGGATGCGTCATACCCAACACTCTCATTCCCATGCATGGACAGTGGATTCACTGGACCGGCTGCCATTTGGAGGCAAGGCGCGCAGTTGTGAAAGTGTGGTTGCGCTCGGGCCGCTCAGAAACGTGTTCAACGGGGTAAGCCATGTAGCACCGTATGTTGACCTGCAGCAGGGTATCAATAACCGGTCGGTTACCCTGCGCTGGCCTGAAGCCTTGCGCGGTGAGGCATCTGTCACGATGAGTGTTGAACACTAGACATCGCGCCGGTCACCCCTAACCGGGTGGCCGGCCTGTCTTCAGAAGTCGCGCCAGAGTGCAAGTCGGGCCCCGATGGCATCCTGTGCAGAGGTTTTTTCCACCCCAACAATCCAGGTGAATTTTCCCTTTCTTGGGCGGATCATCAATGAAGGGCGCGCGCTCCAATAAAACGGGTATCCGGGCGCATAATAGGTTTCGATCTGTAGCAGTGGATCCAGCAGGCGATCCGTTGAAAGTCCGACCGTCACATCGAGCTTTTTGATCAGATCCGCATGCGTCCGGTATTCAAGGGCAGTATCGACAGCGAGCCAGCCGTTGCCCAAGCCGGTCTGCAGCCCTTTGCCATAAGACAGTGTGGCCTTGTACATCGCCCAGGACTGAAGTCCCCGATGATGCGCGCCCAGACCAAGTTCGGCTGCGAAGCGACCGGGATCCCCCAGATCTGCAAGCGGGAAGCGGGCAAAAACCACAGCGTGGCCATATTGGTCCTGATGTTCCTCGGCATCGAGGCCGATGGTCAGTTTGGGGCGCAGACCCCACTCCGCATAAAGGGATGACTTGTACTTGCGGGTTCCGTCATTTTCCGAGAAGCCGGAGACAGCCACAGCGGTGAAGCCATGCCCCTTTTCCCTTAGCCAAGCCCCGGCCCAGACAGGCCCTGCAGATACGAACACGTATAGAAGGATGGTGATGATGCGACCCATGCGGGCAGCATCCTTAAGCTTGGTTAACGGAGGGTTATCCAATTTTGCTTTTTCGAAAAAATCAGCCTGCGTCCGTTCAGTGCATACAGGAAACAGGAGACGTTTCAGAAAGCTGTGCTAGGCTTGGATCAGCCAAAGGAGATTCCAGATGCCAGAAATTTCGAAAACCGCGAGCGTTCAAACCGTTATCACCACATTCGAGATGACCCCGGGAACCTGTCAGGATCTGTTGGAAGCACTGACCGATGCGTATGCGGATTTCATTTCGAAACAGCCCGGATTCGTATCAGCGGGTCTGCACGTGAATGATGCCCAGACCCGGATCGCCAACTATTCGCAATGGCAGCGCCGTGAGGACTTTCTGGCTATGTTGCGCACTCCGGAGATGCGGGATCGCAATCGCAAAATCAATGAGCTGTGCAAGAGTTTTGAGCCGGTCATGTATGACGTGGCAGAAACCTTTGGCTGATCCTGACCTGAATCAAAGCTGAATAGGACGACCCGGTTCAATCTGGGTGTGCAAATTACGGAGGCACGCGCCATGTATCACAATATTCTTGTTCCGATTTCCTTTGATGCCGAACGTGACACTTCGGGGCCGCTGAAGCTGGCGCAGATACTTGCCACTCCGGATGCCCAGGTCACGTTGCTGCATGTGGTCGAGCATATTCCGGACTATGCAATTTCTTACATGCCGGTGGAGTATCTGACCGAGGCGCGCAAGGCGATCCAGACCGAGCTCGACATGCTTGCGGAAAAACTGCCAAACGCCACCGGTGTAGTGATCGAAGGGCATTCGGGTCGGACGATTCTGGATTGGGCGGAAACCAACAAGCCTGATCTGATTGTCATGGCTTCGCATCGCCCCGGGATGCAGGACTTGTTGCTGGGATCAACTGCCACTCATGTCGTGCGACACGCAGGATGTGCGGTGCATGTTGTCCGATAGGGTCAGAGATCAGCTGCTGAAAGGCGCCAGGCTTTGCCAAAGCCGCCATTCAGCAGCCCATCGGTCGTAATGAACCGAACAAATCCGAAGTCGGCAAAATCTATATAAAGCTTGGCCTTGGGGCGCAGCGAAAGATATCGCGTGCGCAGGGTGGTGTGTTCGGCACTGTCGCGGGCGATCAGATTAGCGGTGCAATGCAGTGTCAGACGCGGGTGGGTCAGCGGGTCACCTTTCTCTCCGGGTTCGCCAATCAATAACGCACAAGCTGGGTTCGCCTGCAGGGCGCGTGTGTGTTCGGCGAGGGTCGAGATTAGAGTGATGGGCTGGTTATCGGTGTCGGTCGCCAGGGCGATCCGGGTGGCCGAAGGCAGTGAGGTTCCGGGTTGCAGCACCGCAAGGGCCGCATATTCCGCACCAGCCAGCAGTTCGTGCGCGAGAGCACGGGCGGTGTCGTCAAGCGGTTGGAATGGATCGGATCGCATCATATCTTCTTCACCAGATAATGTCGGGTGACATAAGCACTTATTCTGCGAAAGTACGAGAGCGGAAGTGACCGTCAAAGGAGGCAAAAGTGCCGTTGAATTTTCTTGTCTTTCTGGGCTCGGTCCGGCAAAGCACACCTCCGCGCCCGGCCCGCTTGGGTGAACGTGTGGCCCGGGCCTGCCATAAACAGCTGTCCGAAATGAGTGCTGATGTCGAACTGATCGACCCTCTGGAGCTGCAGCCCTCGCACCCGTTCAAGCCGCATTTCGCATATGCTCAAGGCCGTGCGCCAGGTGCATTGAATGTGCTGGCTGAGAAGATTGAACGGGCGGATGGTTATGTCATGGTCAGCCCTGAGTACAACCACTCGATGTCGCCTGCTCTGGCGGATCTGCTGAACCACTTCGGAAGTTCCCTGTTCTCATACAAACCCAGCGTCATTGCGACCTATTCCGCGGGCCAGTGGGGTGGGGCACGGGCCGCTGTCAATATGCGTACGTATCTGAGTGAGCTGGGTTGCTTGCCAGTTTCTGCGATGATCCACGTCCCCAAAGCTCATGAGGTGTTTGAGGTGGATGGTGCGTTTGCTCCTGATGTCGAAGCCGATCGGTGGCACGGTTATATGGGGCGGGCATTTGAACAGCTGTCCTGGTGGGCTGGTGCCGCTGCGCATCAGCGCGAGTCATTGTCCCATCCTGAGGCCTTTGCGCGGGATCCGTCGCAGCGCAATGCGCCTTCATAGGCAAATTGAGTAACTCTCCAGACCGCCTCGGCTTTGCCACATAGTTTCGGTAGCATTCAAATTATGACGTCTGAGAATCCTTCATACGAAGAAAGCAAACCGAGGCCATCCAGAAGGCAGCGGCGGGCTGAGGCCGTGCGCCGTAAGGCTCTCTCGCCACTCCGCATATTTATGATGGTACTGGCGTTGCCAATTACCACCGGGACGATCGCCCTTGGGGTTTATCTGCGAACGACCGATTACGAACACGCGGAGGCGGTCATTCATCTGGTCGCACTGGCGGGATGTGATGCAGCGCATGCCTTGGGCATGGGGGCCGTGCGCGAAGGGCAGCCCGGGTATCACAAGCGCAACGATCCTGATGGAGATGGAGTCGCATGCGGAACGTTTGTCGTGGAAAATCCGACGGCGGTCATCCCTGCTCCGGTGCCGTCTTCTGCACCTGCACCCGCACAGGCAGAGGCCCCAGCACAGCGCAGGGTAGGGAATGCAAAGTTTGTGAAACCCTGAACGACGAATGTAATCTATAACCGACAAAAACTGTCAACTATATGATTTTATTGGATTATTTGTTGACATCATAATCAGTATGACTATCTGTAGGACGTAACAGGATTACAGGTACCCAGCTGCAGCCAGCCATCGCCAGCCACGGCAAGGAACCCAGATGATCCTGATCTGGCAAATAGTGTTCCCTGAGCACCAGATCTTCCACAGCAACGCAGGTTATCCCACGCAGCGATGAAGGTCTGCCGTCTGATCCGAACATTGCGAAATGGCGCGGGCAATCTGCCGGACAGGCTTGTCTTCACCCCACATGGCGGCCATGAATGACGTCATGACCCGCGATGAATTCAACACTTTTTGCGCCAGTCTCAAAGCCACCAGCCATGTGGTGCAGTGGGGCAATGCGGATGTATGGAAAGTAGGCGGAAAGGTGTTTGCGATCTGTGGCTGGAACGATGGTGCCGATGCGTTCACCTTCAAGGCCACTGATTTGGCCTTCGAAGTTCTCAGCGACGAACCCGGCATACGCCCAGCGCCTTATCTCGCCTCACGCGGGATGAAGTGGCTGCAGGTCTATGAGGAACGTGGGATGAGTGACACATCCCTACGCGAGCATATTGTGACGTCTTATGATCTGGTTGTGGCCAAGCTGACCAAGAAAATGCGTGCAGAATTGGGGGTTTAGCCCTTCATCGCGTGCAGCAATTCAATCAGCCGCTTGCGGTCATCGTCATCGGTGTAGTCCCCGGTGGCCAGACGTTCGGCGATGCGCAGGCGCAGGCGTTCCTGTTGGGTGCGCACCTCTTCTCCGGCCGTCTCAGCCAGAGTTTTCATGATTACGGCTACCGCCTGTTGCCGCTTGGTGGTCGGGTTGGCGATGTAATCGACAAGGCTCTGCTGCCCGGAATCGAGGATGTTTTCGGCCAGATCGCGCAGTTGCTCGCCATTGGGCAGCAGCGGGGCGGGAGCATCCTCGGGTGGCAGGATTTCCGGCATGCTGCGCGGGGTTTCGGCCAATGCGTTTGCGCCGTCGACGAAGGCTTCGGTGATCATGCGGGTGATCTTGATCGCGCGCGGGTCCTTGAACAGGGCCGAGGCGATGGCCACGCCGTAATCGGTATAAACCCACGGATTGACCCGCCGCCCACCGCGGCCCTTGGGTTTTGAAATCACATTCTGTGATTGCAAATCGGCGACCTCGGCGTCGGTCAGCTGAAAGCGGTAACCCTCGAACAGGTCCTTGTTGCGCGACACGGCCTGATTGAACGCGCTGACGGATTTTCCGTAGAACTGCGCCAAATCCTCGGCCAGCACCACGCGGGTGCCGCGCACCCGGTGAATGGCGCTTTGGACCTCATACGTGCTGGGCAGGTTTTTAGGGTTTATCATGGCAACCGTTTGGAATCACAATTTGTGATTTCAAACGTGGAGGAGGGTGGAGCGGGGTGCAAGTTTGAAGTGTGGGGTGGTGGCAGGCTTAGTTCGATTGCCGACTTACCCGTTGATACATACTTGTCGACTTTCGAATGGCTCATTAGGTTTACTATTGAATAGTCAAACTTTCTTTTTTCAGAGTTATCTCATTGAGTTGCTTTATTTACATCGATGAAAGCGGCGAGTCCGGAATAGCCAAAGTTCGTGATGGAAAGCAGGGCGGATCTTCCCCATACTTTGTGCTTGCTGCTGCTGTCATGCCCAGAGCGGTTGCAATTAACGCAAAGCGTGTACTGGATTCGGTGAATTCTGACCTAGGAAAGAAATGGCGACACGCAACTGATCTCTCGCATAGCCAAACGGTTTATTGGTCGCGCAAAAGCGTCGAAGTTAACTTACGGTATTTTGCGGTGGTTTCTAACAAAGCAACGCTGGGTGCGTATTCCGACCGAATTCAAAAAGACCCGCAAAAGTTCTACAACAAGTGTGCCGTCTACTTATTGGAGCGAGTTGGGAAATACCTTCTCAATCGCGGTTTTGCCAACGAGCCACCAACAGTGATTTTCGAGACTCGAAACCACGACTACGACGCAATGAGACGCTACATTGGCAAGATAAAAGACAACCCAATGCACTCGGATGCTAAGTATCTTCGAGTGTTTAATCCCTTTGCAATAACAACGAGATCAAAAGAGGAAGAACCTCTCCTGAAGTATGCTGACTTGGCCTCCTACGCGGTTTATCAATGTGCAAACAAGACACCCAAGAACTTTAGCATTCCTGAACCAAGATACTTTGTTGAACTCAGCAAGAGGTTTGGTGCTGATGAGGCGGGGAAAATTCTGGGGAACGGCGTAAAGACAATACATACGCTTGAGCAGTTAAACCTCGACTCAGACATAGAGGGTCTTTTTCGTTCGATCAAAGCAGCGCCGATGCGCAAGTAAGACTTAACGTCTCTTCCGCTTCACATTCCCACCCCGCTGCCCCGGCCTGCCAGCAGTTGACCGGCCACGCGATTTCACTGCGTCTTCCGAGGCTTTCTCGACCGCCCATTGGCGCGCCATCGGGTCGTCGGCGACGGCGAGGTCGACCGCTTCCAGACGTTTGATCTCATCGCGGATGTTGGCGGCCTCTTCGAATTCCAGGTTCTCGGCGGCTTTGCGCATCTGGTCGCGCAGCCCGTCCAGATGGGCCTCGAGGTTGGCGCCGTGCATCGGTTTGTCGATGGTGGCGGTGACACGGTTCATGTCGACGTCGCCTTCGTAGAGACCGGCCAGAACGTCCTCGACATTCTTTTTCACCGTCTCGGGGGTAATCCCGTGTTCCTCGTTATAGGCGATCTGTCTGGAGCGGCGACGGTTGGTTTCGTTCAGCGCGCGTTCCATCGAGCCGGTGATCTTGTCGGCATACATGATCACCCGGCCATCCGCGTTCCGCGCAGCACGGCCGATGGTCTGAATCAGGGATGTTTCCGAGCGCAGGAAGCCCTCTTTATCCGCGTCCAGAATGGCGACCAGCCCGCATTCGGGGATGTCGAGCCCCTCGCGCAGCAGGTTGATGCCGACCAGTACATCGAAGGCCCCCAGACGCAGATCGCGCAGGATTTCGATGCGTTCCAACGTGTCGATGTCCGAGTGCATGTATCGGACTTTTATTCCCTGTTCGTGCAGGTATTCGGTCAGGTCCTCGGCCATGCGCTTGGTGAGCGTGGTGACCAGCGTGCGATAGCCATCAGCGGCCACTTTGCGCACCTCGTCCAGCAGATCGTCCACCTGCATGGAGACGGGACGGATTTCGACCTCGGGGTCCAGCAGGCCGGTGGGGCGGATCACCTGTTCGGTGAAGACGCCGCCGGTCTGTTCGATCTCCCACTTGGCCGGGGTGGCCGAGACAAAGACGGATTGCGGGCGCATGGCGTCCCATTCCTCGAACTTCAGCGGGCGGTTGTCCATGCAGGACGGCAGGCGGAACCCGTGCTCGGCCAGCGTGAACTTGCGCCGATAGTCGCCCCGATACATGCCACCGATCTGCGGAACACTGACATGGGATTCGTCGGCAAAGACGATGGCATTGTCGGGGATGAACTCGAACAGGGTCGGGGGCGGCTCACCCGGTGCGCGGCCCGTCAGATAGCGCGAATAGTTCTCGATCCCGTTGCAGACTCCCGTGGCCTCAAGCATTTCAAGATCGAAGTTGGTACGCTGCTCCAGCCGTTGGGCCTCCAGCAGCTTGCCTTCGCCGACCAGTTGGTCCAGCCGGATGCGGAGTTCCTTTTTGATGCCGATGATTGCCTGCTGCATCGTCGGTTTCGGCGTTACATAGTGCGAGTTCGCATAGACGCGCACCTGCTCCATCGACGCGGCGCGCTCGCCGGTCAGCGGGTCGAATTCGGTGATCTGTTCCAACTCCTCGCCGAAGAACGACAGTTTCCAGGCGCGGTCCTCTAGGTGGGCGGGCCAGATCTCGAGTGAATCGCCCCGCACGCGGAACGAGCCGCGCTGAAACGCCTGATCGTTGCGGCGGTATTGCTGGGCGACCAGATCGGCCATCACCTGCCGCTGATCGTATTCGTTGCCGACCTTCAGGTCCTGTGTCATCGCCCCATAGGTTTCGACCGAGCCGATACCGTAGATGCACGAGACCGACGCGACGATGATCACATCGTCTCGCTCCAACAGCGCTCGGGTGGCCGAGTGGCGCATCCGGTCGATCTGTTCGTTGATCTGCGATTCTTTTTCTATGTAAGTGTCGCTGCGCGGCACATAGGCCTCGGGCTGGTAGTAGTCGTAGTAGGACACGAAGTACTCCACCGAGTTTTCTGGAAAGAAGCCCTTAAACTCACCATATAGCTGCGCTGCCAATGTCTTGTTGGGCGCGAGGATGATCGCGGGGCGCTGCGTTTCCTCGATCACCTTGGCCATGGTGAACGTCTTACCGGTGCCGGTCGCACCCAGCAGAACCTGATCACGCTCACCATCCAGAACACCTCCGGCCAGTTCTTTGATCGCCGTGGGCTGATCACCAGCGGGTGCAAATTCAGTGTGCATGACAAACTGCTTGCCGCCCTCAAGTTTCAAGCGCGCGCGGACGTCTTCGGCGGTCAGTTGCGTCTTGTCGGAATGGGCATATGGCATAAGCAGGCTCCGGGTCAGGCCCCTACATTTGTTCTTATTTTGTCCAACTGCAAGGGCTGATCCGGTCTAGAAACCAAAGTTTCAGTAAAAGGCAAACTGGGCGTCCGCGACCCGGTCTGTGCGCAGTTTTTCAGCCAGTGCTTTCAGATTGCTGTCCAGCACCCGACCCATCATTACTTTCAATAGCGTTTGCCCCAACAGCCAGCCCAATGGGCCGTACTTCATCTGGTAATCCATGCTCCAGACCACCCGCGAACGACTATCTGCGAGTGGCTCGATGGCAATCGCTGCATGTGCCTCAGTCAAGGGCATCGCCGGCATCTCGGACAAGCGGACGCCGTAGCCCTGATTGGGTCGCCAGTCTGTGACCTCTTCGACCAGTGAAGTTCCGTTCTCAAAGTGACAGCGCCGCTTTGATCCGACGCCATCCTTGCCGTTCGTCAATGCATCTACGGTTGTGACCTGTGGCGCGAATTCGTCGATATGCATGAAGCGGCTCAGAACCATCCAGATTGCTTCGGGGTTGGTGTCGATCTCCAGTCTTCGTTCATGATGGATCATCGTGGTGTCCTCGTTTTGGATTGATCAGAAAGATAGCGTAGACTGATGACAGTTTCTGACATCAGTGGTCTTGTGCGAGAGGGCGAGGCACGAAAGCTTGCTGTGACAATTGTTGTCTTGTCCCAGCGCACGCTCTGACGCATAAACAACGTCAGCCAAGTGAGTACGGAGAGGCGACATGCGCGCACGGATTTACCAGCCTGCAAGGAATGCGATGACTTCGGGCATGGCCAAGACCCACAAGTGGGTTCTGGAATATGCACCCGCGTCAGCGCGTGAGGTTGATCCGCTGATGGGCTGGACATCGTCCGACGACACGCAGACTCAGGTGCGCCTGAAGTTCGACACCAAGGAAGAAGCGCTGGACTATGCCAAGGATAATGGCATCGAGGTGCAGGTCAGCGAGCCTCATAAGCGCAAACCGAACCTGCGCGCACGGGGCTATGGCGAAAACTTCGCCACAGACCGCCGCAGTCCCTGGACACATTGAGCGAGACACATCGCATGATCGATATCCGCGAGGCCGATCCTACTTCGGACGATCTGCGTCCGGTGGTGCAGGCGCATTTTGCTCATAGTGAGACGGCGGGGCCTGCAGAAAGCAATCACACTATGGATGCCGACTCGCTGGCGGGGCCGGGCACTCGGTTCTGGGCACTGTATGAGTCCGACCAGCCGCTCGGCTGTGGCGCGCTCAAGACACTGCCGGATGGAACGGCCGAGGTGAAATCGGTTCACATAATATCGCAAGCGCGTGGTCGTGGATTGGCCCGGGTGATGATGAATCACCTTGCTGAACTGGCGCGAGCCGAGGGGGTTTCGGCACTGGTGCTTGAGACTGGCGCAGCGCACCTGACCGAATATGATGCCGCGCGCAAACTCTATGAAGCGCTTGGTTATTCCTATTGTGAACCAATCTTCGGCTATACCAACGACCCGAACAGCGCATTCATGCGCTTGGCTCTTGAACCCGGTCGCTAAAACCATCAAGAAGGGCCCAGCGGTCCCGTAGCTCAACTGGATAGAGCAGCTGACTTCTAATCAGCAGGTTGAGGGTTCGAGTCCTTCCGGGATCGCCATTCGCACAAAGTGTTGTTGTCGACACTGATCCGGCAATCGGAACAAGTGCCGGGCATTCAAGGGCACGTGACCCATGGTGCAAGGTTTGCAACCCTCTTGAATCACAGATGTCATCCGTCTATACGCGCTCGGTGGCCGTATGGGCTGCGAGAATCAAAACCAAGAAATGCCGTGTTTGGCCCATCACGCTTCGGGGGTCACATCCGGCTTAGGAGAAGCGATATGAAACTGCACGAATTGAGCGACAATCCTGGCGCCGCACCGAAACGCACCCGCGTTGGTCGTGGTCCCGGTTCCGGCAAAGGTAAAATGGGTGGCCGTGGTATCAAAGGCCAGAAATCCCGTTCGGGTGTGGCCATCAATGGCTACGAAGGCGGCCAAATGCCATTGTACCAGCGCCTGCCCAAGCGTGGCTTCAACAAGCCGAACCGCAAGGAATTCGCTGTTATCAACCTGGGCCTGATCCAGAAATTCGTCGACGCCGGCAAGCTGGACGCCAAAGCTGCGATCACCGAGGACGCACTGGTTGCATCCGGTCTGGTTCGTCGCAAACTGGACGGTGTTCGCGTTCTGGCCAAAGGCGAAATCAGCGCCAAAGTGAACCTGGAAGTCACCGGTGCTTCGAAAGCTGCCGTAGAGGCAGTTGAAAAAGCGGGCGGTTCACTGAAAGTCACAAAAGCTGCTGCGGCAGAGTAAGCGCTTGTGAGCGGGCGAAGACCCGCTTACATAGACTTCAGAGTTTTCCAAGACGCCGTCCGAGCCGGAAAACGGTTCCGGGCGGCGTTTTCACAAGAGAGACCGATTTATGGTATCAGCAGCAGAACAAATGGCGGCCAACACAAGCTGGGCTGCCCTTGGCAAAGCCACCGATCTGCGCAACCGCATCCTGTTCACGCTTGCATTGCTGATCGTCTATCGTCTGGGCACCTTTATTCCGGTGCCGGGGATTGACGGACAAGCGCTGCGCGAGTTCATGGAGCAGGCGGGGCAAGGCATCGGCGGCATGGTTTCGATGTTCACCGGCGGGGCACTGGGGCGGATGGGCATCTTTGCCCTCGGCATCATGCCTTATATTTCGGCTTCGATCATCGTGCAGCTGCTGACTGCGATGGTTCCTGCGCTTGAGCAACTCAAGAAAGAGGGCGAGCAAGGGCGCAAGAAAATCAACCAGTATACACGCTTTGGCACCGTGGCTCTGGCCACTGTTCAGGCCTATGGCCTGGCTGTTTCGCTGGAATCGGGTGACCTTGCGACTGATCCCGGTCTCTATTTCCGTATGTCGACCATGATCACGCTGGTCGGGGGCACAATGTTCCTGATGTGGCTGGGTGAACAGATCACCGCGCGTGGCATCGGTAATGGTATCTCGCTGATTATCTTCGTCGGCATCATCGCCGAGGTTCCTGCAGCACTGGCACAGTTCTTTGCTTCTGGCCGTTCGGGCGCGATCAGCCCAGCTGTCATCGTTGGCGTCATCGTCATGGTGATTGCAGTCATCACCTTCGTGGTGTTCATGGAGCGGGCACTGCGCAAGATCCATATTCAGTATCCGCGCCGTAACGTCGGCATGAAGGTTTATGAGGGTGGTTCCAGCCACCTGCCGGTCAAGGTGAACCCCGCAGGTGTTATCCCTGCCATCTTCGCCAGCTCACTGCTGCTGTTGCCGGTGACGATCTCGACCTTCTCGTCGGGCGCAACGAATGGACCGGTCATGTCTTGGTTGCTGGCCAACTTTGGCCCCGGGCAGCCACTTTATCTGCTGTTCTTCGCTGCCATGATCGTTTTCTTTGCCTACTTCTACACGTTCAACGTGTCGTTTAAGCCGGACGATGTTGCAGACAACCTGAAAAAGCAGAACGGTTTTGTGCCTGGCATCCGTCCCGGCAAGAAAACTTCAGAGTATCTGGAATACGTGGTCAATCGTGTGCTGGTTCTGGGCTCGGCCTATCTGGCGCTGGTCTGTCTGTTGCCGGAAATTCTGCGGAACCAGTTTGCCATCCCGTTCTATTTCGGCGGCACGTCGGTTCTGATCATCGTCTCTGTGACCATGGACACGATCCAACAGGTCCAGAGCCATTTGCTGGCGCATCAATACGAAGGGCTTATCGAAAAGTCCCAGCTGCGCGGTAAAAGCAAGAAACGCGGCAGGAAGGGACCCGCTCGTCGATGAACATCATTTTGTTGGGCCCCCCGGGGGCAGGTAAAGGGACGCAAGCGCAACACCTGGTCAAGACACGCGGCATGGTCCAGCTGAGCACCGGCGACATGTTGCGCGAAGCCAAGACCTCGGGCACCGATATGGGCAAGAAGGTTGCGGCTATCATGGATGCGGGCAAGCTGGTCACCGATGAGATCGTGATCGGCCTGATCGAAGAAAAGCTGATGACCGAAAAAGGCGCTGGTTTTATCTTTGACGGCTTCCCACGCACGCTGGCGCAAGCCGACGCGCTGGCGGCTCTGCTTGCCAAGCTGGGTCAGTCGCTGCACACCGTGATCGAAATGCGTGTTGATGACGAAACGCTGGTCAAGCGCATCGTCAACCGGGCCGAAGAGGCACGCGCTGCTGGTGAACCTGTTCGGGCAGACGACAATGAAGAGAGCGTTCGCATCCGCCTGATGGAGTACTACAAGAAAACTGCTCCGTTGATCGGCTACTACTACGCCAAGGGCGATTTGCGCCCGGTCAATGGTCTGGCCAGCATTGACGAAGTGACCGCTTCGATCGAGGCTGTTCTCGGCTAAATCTGAAATGGGCTTGACGGCACCGCCAAAAGCCCATATCGACCCCCATCCCTTTTGGGAATCAACTGTGCATTCGGGATTCGTCCTGATTGTCGCAACTACCTCGTACAAATGCTGGATCCTCTGGCGTCACTGCCAAGATCAAGTGTTGTGAAAAAAGGTTCCGGAGCTACGGAACCGCAACAAAAAGGAAAGTGACACGTGGCACGTATTGCCGGCGTAAACATCCCGACTGCAAAGCGGGTACCTATCGCCCTCACATATATCACCGGTATCGGCAACACCTCGGCCAAAGCGATCTGCGAAGCCGTGGGCATTGAAGCGACCCGTCGCGTCAACGAACTGTCCGACGCCGAAGTTCTGAAAATCCGCGAGTACATCGACGAAAACTTCACCGTTGAAGGTGATCTGCGTCGTGAAGTTCAGATGAACGTCAAGCGCCTGATGGACCTGGGCTGCTACCGCGGTCTGCGTCACCGCCGCAACCTGCCGGTTCGTGGTCAGCGTACCCACACCAATGCTCGTACCCGCAAAGGCCCCGCAAAGGCCATTGCTGGTAAGAAGAAATAAGGGAGGGTCTGACTGATGGCACGTGATAAGGCTCGCGTTAAGCGCAAAGAGCGTAAGAACATCGCATCGGGCGTTGCCCATGTGAACTCGACCTTCAACAACACCAAGATCCTGATCTCGGACGTACAGGGCAACGCCATCTCGTGGTCGTCTGCCGGTACCATGGGCTTCAAAGGATCGCGGAAATCGACCCCCTACGCCGCTCAGATGGCTGCAGAAGATGCAGGCAAAAAGGCGCAGGAACATGGCGTCAAGACGCTGGAAGTCGAAGTTCAGGGCCCCGGTTCGGGTCGTGAATCGGCTCTGCGCGCGCTGGCTGCAGTGGGCTTCAACATCACGTCGATCCGTGACGTGACACCGATTGCTCACAACGGTTGCCGCCCGCCGAAGCGCCGCCGCGTCTAAGCGATTTTGAATTGAGCTGGGGCTGTGTTTTTACACGGCCCCAGCACGTCATTTTAAACCTCGGGCGTCTGCACCTTGTTGGTCATGGGGCGCGGACAGGAATGGAGGGATTACATGATCCATAAGAATTGGGCAGAATTGATCAAGCCGACCCAGTTGGAAGGCAAGCCGGGCAACGATCCCGCGCGTCAGGCGACTCTGGTTGCCGAGCCGCTGGAGCGCGGCTTTGGTCTGACTCTGGGCAACGCGCTGCGCCGCGTTCTGATGAGCTCGCTGCAAGGCGCGGCCATCACCAGCGTTCAGATCGACAACGTATTGCACGAGTTCTCGAGCGTCGCAGGCGTTCGTGAAGACGTCACCGACATCATCCTGAACCTCAAGCAGGTTGCCCTGCGCATGGAAGTCGAAGGCCCCAAGCGCCTGTCGATCAATGCTAAAGGCCCCGCAGTTGTCACCGCAGGCGACATCAGCGAAAGCGCCGGCATCGAGGTTCTGAACCGCGATCACGTCATCTGCCACCTGGACGATGGCGCCGACCTGTTCATGGAACTGACCGTCAACACCGGCAAGGGCTATGTCTCGGCTGAGAAGAACAAACCCGAAGATGCGCCCATCGGCCTGATCCCGATCGATGCGATCTATTCGCCGGTCAAAAAGGTTGCCTATGACGTTCAGCCGACCCGTGAAGGTCAGGTTCTGGACTATGACAAGCTGACCCTGAAGATCGAAACCGACGGTTCGATCACTCCGGAAGACGCGCTGGCCTTTGCCGCACGTATCCTGCAGGACCAGCTGTCGATCTTCGTCAACTTCGACGAGCCGGAATCGGCTGGCCGCCAGGACGAAGACGATGGTCTGGAATTCAACCCGCTGCTGCTGAAGAAAGTAGACGAGCTGGAACTGTCGGTCCGTTCGGCAAACTGCCTGAAGAACGACAACATCGTTTACATCGGCGACCTGATCCAGAAGACCGAAGCTGAGATGCTGCGCACCCCGAACTTCGGCCGCAAGTCGCTGAACGAGATCAAGGAAGTGCTGTCAGGCATGGGTCTGCACCTCGGCATGGATGTCGAGGATTGGCCGCCCGACAACATCGAAGATCTGGCGAAGAAATTCGAAGACGCGTTCTAAGCGCGTCTTCCCCAATGCCCGGGCTGCCGGGGACCATATGGGCACTTCCGCCCCAAGGAGAGCCGGTGACACGCATCGCCGGCCAGACAAAGCAAAACGCGAAAGAAGGAACTAGAAAATGCGTCACGCACGTGGTTACCGCCGCCTGAACCGTACTCATGAGCACCGCAAGGCGCTGTTTGCGAACATGGCTGGCTCGCTCATCGAGCATGAGCAAATCAAAACAACTCTGCCGAAGGCAAAAGAACTGCGCCCGATCATCGAAAAGCTGGTCACCCTGGGCAAGCGCGGCGACCTGCACGCCCGTCGTCAGGCCGCAGCACAGCTGAAAGAAGACAAAGACGTCGCAAAGCTGTTCGAAGTTCTTGGCCCCCGCTATGCCGAGCGTCAGGGCGGTTATGTCCGCATCCTGAAAGCTGGCTTCCGCTATGGCGACATGGCTCCGATGGCGATCATCGAATTCGTTGATCGTGACGTTGACGCCAAAGGCGCGGCTGACAAAGCCCGCGTTGCCGCCGCAGAGGCAGCAGACGAAGAATAAGATCGATCCAGATCTGATTTCTAACCCCCGTGCCCAAGGCGCGGGGGTTTTTTGTTGCACTGACAAGGTAATAAGTCGCGCTTCGCGAACTTGTGGAATCTAGTCGCCTTCCGCTTTCAGTATACCATCGGCCGAAGCTCCGGCTGACAGGTTGGCGTCTGAAAAATCTCGGGTTTCCGGAAGTTCCAGATGCAGCGACGATGTGTGGTCGATCTCGATCTGGCCGCTGGTCAGAGTGTAGTCCAGGACATGACCGCCGGTTGAGCGGTCGCTGGAGATGAAATGCAGATGATAGCCGGGCACGCCTATGCCCACGGCGTAGTCAGGGCATCTGAACCCCAGTATCGTACCTTCGGTTTCACTCAATTCGAACTCGGCCTGAGTTTTCACGACTTCCAGCAGTGGTTT
This sequence comes from Ruegeria arenilitoris, assembly GCF_013030265.1. Taxonomy (GTDB): domain Bacteria; phylum Pseudomonadota; class Alphaproteobacteria; order Rhodobacterales; family Rhodobacteraceae; genus Ruegeria; species Ruegeria arenilitoris_E. The sequence continues at coordinate 241,349 of NZ_WPZQ01000003.1, read as the reverse complement.
GTAGGGGCGTTCCTGCCGCAAAACGTTCCGATACTTGATGTGTTTGATCAGCCCGGTAAAGCGCACCGCATAGAACAGGTTTCTGGCCTCGGCGATGGAATCCAGCCCGTTTTCGAAGGCCTGTTTTTCGACAGGCGTTTCCAGTGCGAGTGACACTGTAGGTTCGAAGTTTATGACCGCTGCATATGGTGTCAGCTCGTTGCCTTGCGCAATTGTCGCCTTGCCGTCTCCATCCAGACGATAAGCGATGCCGTCGAGAACGATCATCTCTCCATCCAGCGCATTGAAGGTGCCCAGACCGAAATCGCCATGTTTCAGAAGTTCATCAATGGACACAGTGCCATCATAGACACCCTGCATCACGGCGCTGAGCAATGAAGTCTGATAGTATTCATGCGCGTGCTCATCCGGGGTGAAATGCCGCTTTTGATGATGGCTTGTAACGGCTGATACGAATGTCAGTTCACGATCCTGGTGCATGTAATTCTCTTTCAAAAAATGACTGCTCTCTCACTATACCTCAAACTTGGGAAGTTGCTTTCCAATAAGTGTTTAGCCCAAGCCGCTTGCATTCCCGCCGTCAGCCCCGCATATCCGATGAGCAAAGGTGCCGGAGGACTGATGATGCGGAAAATCGCGTGTTCGCTTGTTTTGCTGTTGGGGGCGTTTTCCGCCGCCGCCGAAACCCGGGTTCCGCAAAGCCAGTCCGAGATCAGTCTGGGGTTTGCGCCCGTCGTCAAGCAGGCTTCACCGGCGGTGGTGAATATCTATGCCAAGATCGTCAGGCAGGGTCGGGCGAACCCGTTCTTCTCGGACCCGTTTTTTCAGGACTTCTTTGGTGGTGGTTTCGGTGCACCACAACCCCGCGTGCAGAACTCGTTGGGGTCGGGGGTCATTCTGACTCACGATGGATATGTGGTCTCAAACTATCACGTCGTGGGAACAGCGACCGAAATCCGGGTGGTGACAACGGATCGCCGTGAATTTTCGGCCGAAGTTGTATTGGGGGATCAGGAGAGTGACATCGCGATCCTGCGTCTGAACGCAGCAGAAGGCCTGCCGTCGCTGAACATGCGCGACTCTGATCATGTTGAAGTAGGCGAGCTTGCACTGGCCATCGGCAACCCGTTCGGGGTGGGGCAGACAGTGTCGTCAGGGATCATCTCTGGACTGGCGCGTACTGGTACGGCGACCGGGAATGCACGTGGGTACTTCATTCAGACCGATGCACCGATCAATCCGGGTAACTCTGGTGGCGCGCTGATCGACGTGAACGGAGATTTAATAGGCATCAACACGTCGATCTTGTCTCGATCCGGTGGTTCGAATGGCATCGGGTTTGCGATACCGGCCAATTTGGTGGCGGAGTTCCTGCGCCAGGCGCAAGCGGGCAATGACAGCTTTGTCACCCCGTGGGCCGGCATGGCGGGACAACATATGAGTGCTGATATTGCGGAGTCGCTGGGTCTGGCTTTGCCTTTGGGGGTAGTGGTTTCGGACTTGCACGATCTCAGCCCACTTGCCGAGGCTGGGCTGAAGGTCGGGGATATCATTACCCATGTGGATGGAGATGAGGTGAACTCTCCGGCCGAGATGAAATTCCGCATGTCCATTGCCGGTGTTGGGGGTACATCGCGCCTGACGCTGCTGCGTGGTGAGGAACAGCCAGAGATCGACGTGGCACTTATCGAGGCCCCGGAAACGCCACCCGCCGAAGAAACGACGCTGGATGAGGACACGGTCATGCCCGGCCTCACGGTGGCACGGGTCAACCCGGCGCTGATCGCGCGGATGGGTTTGTTGCTGTCTCAGACCGGCGTGGTCGTTGTTGATCCCGGTCCTTATGGGGGGCGTTCTGGTCTGAGGGTCGGGGATGTGCTGAAGGCCATCAATGGTGAAGAGATGGAACGCTCCGGAGATGTGGTTTCCGTGCTGACCGAGCCGGGGCGCCGGTTGCAGATGGACGTACTGCGTGGCGGTCAGATCGTGTCCCTGCGGTTCCGGCTGTGACCCTGTGAGCGATCTGTTCGACACCGGTACGGCTGAGCCTGCGGCTGAACCCCATCGGCCATTGGCCGACAGGTTGCGGCCGCAAATCTTGGCAGAGGTGATCGGGCAGGAACAGGTTCTTGGGCCGGACGCGCCATTGGGCGTGATGCTTGCATCAGGCAGCCTTTCCAGTCTGATTTTCTGGGGGCCGCCAGGGGTTGGTAAAACGACCATCGCACGTCTGCTGGCCAGCGAGACCGACCTGCATTTCGTGCAGATCAGCGCGATTTTCACGGGTGTCCCTGACCTCAAAAAGGTATTCGAGGCAGCCAAACTGCGCCGGCAGAACGGCAAGGGAACTCTGCTGTTCGTTGATGAGATTCATCGGTTCAACAAGGCGCAGCAGGATGGATTCCTGCCACATATGGAAGACGGCACCATTCTTCTGGTCGGGGCGACGACCGAGAACCCCTCGTTCGAGCTGAACGCGGCGGTTCTGAGCCGTTCACAGGTTTTGGTGCTCGAACGGCTGAGTTTGAGCGATCTTGAACGACTGACCCAAAGGGCTGAAAAGGAACTTGGTCGAGCCCTGCCACTGACGCCCGCCGCGCGCGACGCGCTGCACGAGATGGCGGACGGCGATGGTCGCACGCTGCTCAACCTGATAGAGCAGGTATCTGCCTGGAAAGTCGAGAAGTCACTGGACCCGGATGCTTTGTCCACCCGTCTGATGAAACGCGCGGCAAAGTACGACAAATCAGGTGACGAGCATTACAACCTGATTTCAGCCCTGCATAAGTCGGTCCGAGGGTCAGATCCCGATGCGGCCCTTTACTGGTTTGCCCGGATGTTGACCGGAGGCGAGGATCCCCGGTTTCTGGCGCGCCGCATTACCCGCATGGCGGTCGAGGATATCGGGCTGGCCGACCCTCAGGCGCAGGCAGTTTGTCTGCAATCCTGGGAGACCTATGAGCGGCTGGGTTCCCCCGAAGGTGAGCTTGCCCTGGCGCAGGCCGTTGTCTATCTCGCGCTCGCGCCGAAATCGAACGGTGCTTATGTTGGCTACAAAGCTGCCATGAGGCTGGCCAAGCAATCCGGCAGTGAACCACCACCCAAGCATATCCTGAATGCGCCAACCTCATTGATGAAAGATCAGGGGTACGGCGCGGGCTACGCTTACGACCACGATGCCGAGGATGGGTTTTCGGGGCAGAACTATTTTCCGGAAACGATGAAACGCCCGGTTCTTTATCAGCCCGTCGAACGCGGGTTCGAGAGAGAGCTGAAAAAGCGGTTGGACTACTTCGCCAAACTGCGCACACAGCGAAACAGCTAATTACGCAGGGTCAGTTCGGCGCGTGCCGTGGCGTTACATGCGACAGACACGGCATAACGGTTTCCCTTGGGGCAGCAGTTTCAAGGGAGGGAAGCTTGTGACCGTCTCAATCGAAAAAAACGAAGACGTATGGACCATCGTACATGATAGGCCAGCAGCACGGAATTCAGTGGATGCAGACCACGCCAAGGCCCTGATGGAGGCATTTCTGGAATTCGATGAAAGCCCGGCCAAAGCCGCAGTTTTCTGGGGCAAAGGTGGCAACTTCTGCGCGGGGTGGGATCTGAAGATGGCCGCGACGCTATCCGATCCCGACCTGCTTCAGCGCTACATGGACAAGCACGCCTTTCCGTTGGGTTCAGCACCCTCAACACTGGGTCCTATGGGGCCGTCCCGTCTGGAGTTGTCCAAGCCGGTTATCGGCGCGATTGAAGGGGCAGCTGTCGCGGGAGGGATGGAGCTGGCACTGTGGTGCGATATCCGGGTGATGGCCGAAACAGCTTATATGGGCGTGTATTGCCGGCGCTGGGGCATAACTTTGATGGATGGCGGAACGGTGCGGTTGCCGAGGCTTGTGGGACAGGGCAAGGCGCTGGAGATCGCACTGACGGGGCGAAAGGTTGAAGCCGAGGAATGCTATCGTATCGGTCTGGCGGAAAAGATCGCGCCGGATGGCAAAGCACGTGCGGTCGCCGAAGCGATGGCCCATGAAATCGCCCGCTTCCCTCAGGAGGCCGTGTTGGCGGACCGCCGTTCAATCATCGAGACCCGTGGCATGCCCGTTCGTGAAGCTCTGAAGGTAGAATGGGCCAATGGGACCGAAGCGATCCGAAGGGAAGGCACTGCCGGTGCCGGACGTTTCCGGGATGGTGCGGGACGTCACGGAGATTTCTCAAAAATCTAATCCGGTGCTGCTTGCATACTCCTTCCTGCCTTGACTCTTTTGGTATAGCGCGCGACAGACGCGCATGTTTTCTAAGGCACTGACGAACACGCAATCCGGGCGGGATCGCCGCACGGGGCAAGGGGCATTGGCATGAGTGGCGTACAAATGATCACGGTAGCCGAAGGTGATGGCGACCAGCGTCTGGACCGTTGGTTGCGGCGCCTGTTCCCGCATGTCAGCCAAGGGCGTATCGAAAAGATGTGCCGCAAGGGTGAATTGCGTGTTGAAGGCGGGCGGGTGAAGGCCTCGACCCGTTTGGAAGTCGGACAAACCGTTCGTGTGCCACCGCTGCCGGATGCCGATCACAAACCTGCCGAGGTCAAGCATCGTGTCTCAGACAGCGACGCCGAGATGATCCAGTCCTGTGTGATTTATCGTGACGATCATGTTTTGGCCCTCAACAAGCCCAGCGGATTGCCGGTTCAGGGCGGCAGTGGCCAGAACCGCCATGTAGACAGCCTGTCCGAAGCATTGCGCTTTGGCTTTGATGAAAACCCGAGGCTTGTGCACCGGCTTGACAAGGATACTTCGGGCGTCTTGCTGCTGGCACGCACACGAGAGGCTGCCAAAGGGTTGACGGCGGCCTTCCGTCATCGCAATACGCGCAAAATCTATTGGGCGCTGGTTGCCGGTGTGCCTACGCCATATCTGGGCGAGATTAAGACCGGGCTGGTCAAGGCCCCGGGGCACGGCAAACACGGCGAGGGCGAAAAGATGATCGCCGTACATCTGAACGAAGTGGACAGCACGCCGGGCGCCAAGCGCGCGCATACGCTTTATGCCACGCTGTATCGGGTTGCCGGCCGCGCCTCGTGGGTGGCGATGGAGCCGATCACGGGCCGTACACATCAGCTGCGCGCGCACATGGCCGCGATTGGTCACCCGATTATCGGAGACGGCAAATACGGCGGTTCGGGTCAGGAAAACCTCGGCGATGGCTGGGGTGCGCAACTTGGTGGGATCATCAGTAAGAAACTGCACCTGCACGCACGGCAGATTTCCTTTGAACACCCGGTTACCCGCAAGCAGGTGACAATCAAGGCACCTCTGCCGGATCACATGAAAGACAGTTGGGATACGTTCGGCTGGACCGAAGATCTGGCGGCCGATGATCCGTTCGAGGAACTGCAATGAGCGCACCATTGCGTCTGGTTCTGTTCGACGTAGATGGAACGCTGGTCGACAGCCAGGGCAGCATCGTTCTGGCCATGACTTCAAGTTTCGAGGCCCTTTCGCTGCCCGTACCCGACAGAAGTGCGATCCTTTCGATTGTTGGATTGTCGCTGCCGGTCGCAATTGCCCGGCTGGCCCCAACCGAGGCACCAGCGGTGCAGGATCGCCTGGTCGAAGGCTATAAGCAGGCCTATCACGCGCATCGTCTGGATCAGGGTGCTGCAAGCTCACCCCTGTTTCCAGGTGCCAGGGACATCATCGAAACCCTGCACGCGGTACCGGAAGTGTTGCTGGGTGTTGCAACAGGCAAATCACAGCGTGGTCTTGATGCCTTGCTGGAGGTGCATGGGCTGGAAAGCCACTTCGTCACAAGGCAGGTGGCGGATCACCATCCGTCGAAACCGCATCCTTCAATGATTGAAACTGCACTTTCAGATACAGGTGTTTCTGCTGCAGATGCGGTCATGATCGGCGATACAAGTTTTGACATGGAAATGGCACGCGCAGCCAGTGTCGCGGGCGTTGGTGTGTCCTGGGGATATCACCATCGATCTGCCCTGCGTGACGCATCCTGTGTGATCGATGCCTTTGATCAGCTACCAGCGGCCTTGGCCGGGATATGGGACTAAGAACATGAGCGAATGGAAACCAAAACGCTTCTGGACATCAAGCGCTGTGGTCGAGGCTGACGGGGGCTATTCTGTCGAGCTGGATGGTCGCAGTGTGAAAACTCCGGCAAAAGCGGCTCTGATCCTGCCTACGGCCGCAATGGCGCAAGCGGTCTCAGATGAATGGGACGCGCAGGAGAAAGAGGTCGATCCGACCACGATGCCATTCACCCGGTCCGCCAATGCCGCAATCGATAAGGTGCGCCATCAAAGGGCTGAAGTTGCCGACATGCTCGCCGACTACGGCGACACGGATTTGCTGTGCTATCGCGCCACGCATCCCGAAGCGTTGGAACAGCGACAAGCCGAGGCATGGGATCCCGCGCTGGACTGGGCGGCGAACGTTTTGAACGCCCGTCTGGTTCCGGTATCGGGTGTTTTGCATCAGCCTCAATCGTCGGCCGCATTGGACACCCTTCGGCAGCAGGTCCATCAGCTGGATGAGTACCGACTCGCCGCCTTTCACGACCTTGTCAGTCTGTCCGGTTCCCTGATTCTTGGTTTCGCCGCAGCGCAGAATTGGCGCAATCCGGACGAGATATGGCGCATTTCTAGGCTGGACGAAATTTGGCAGACCGAGCAATGGGGCGAGGATGAAGAGGCTCAGGAGGTCGAGAAGACCAAACGAGAGGCCTTTTTGCACGCCAAACGGTTCTACGATCTATCGGTTTGAGCCTTATTTTCTTGATTTTCAGTAATCTGGCGCATTCAAGACCGGTCAACTCATCGAATTCCCTGATCGAACCCTTGACGTTTGTTTATGAATGCGACCAAACTCATGCCCACTAAAGGGGAGACACCTTTGGGGTAACCTTACCGGCATCTATTGTCGGACAAAACCGTTCCCTCTGGGGATGGGAAATCAGGAAGAGGTAAAAATGAAAAAATCCGTAATCTTGGGCGCGGCTACGATTGCCGGTCTGGCCGCTGGCGCAGCTGCGGCGGGAACCGTAGACGACGTCAAGGCGCGCGGTAAGCTGAACTGCGGTGTTACCACCGGTCTGGTCGGCTTTGCTGCGCCCGACGCAAATGGCGAATGGCAAGGTTTTGACGTGGCTGTTTGCCGCGCCGTAGCTGCAGCTGTTCTGGGCGACGCAAACGCTGTTGAGTTCGTTCCGACCACCGGTAAGACACGCTTTACCGCGCTGGCATCGGGCGAAGTTGACATGCTGGCCCGTAACACCACCTGGACCTTCAGCCGCGACGTGGACCTGAAGTTTGAATTCACTGGCGTCAACTACTACGACGGTCAGGGCTTCATGGTTCCCAAGTCGCTGGGCGTGTCCTCGGCGAAAGAGCTGGACGGTGCGACCGTCTGCATCCAGACCGGTACCACAACCGAGCTGAACCTGGCGGACTTCTTCCGCTCGAATAACATCAGCTACGAGCCGGTTCCGATCGAAACCAACGCCGAAGCACAGCAGCAGTATCTGGCTGGCGCATGTGACGTTTACACCACCGACGCATCGGGCCTGGCTGCTACTCGCGCCACGTTCGAAAACCCCGGTGACCACGTCCTGCTGCCCGAAATCATCTCGAAAGAGCCTCTGGGCCCGCTGGTCCGTCACGGCGATCACGAGTGGGGTGACGTTGTCCGCTGGACTCTGAACGCGCTGGTCTCGGCTGAAGAGCTGGGCATCACCTCGGCCAACATCGACGAGATGGCAGCTGGCACCGACAACCCCGAAGTGAACCGTCTGCTGGGCAGCGAAGGCACTCTGGGTGAGATGCTGGGTCTGGACGCCGAATGGGCCAAGCGCGCTGTTAAAGCGGGTGGCAACTACGGTGAAGTGTTTGCCAAGAACATCGGTGAAGAAACTCCGATCGGTCTGGCACGTGGCCTGAACGCACAATGGACCGAAGGTGGTCTGCTGTACTCGCCGCCGTTCCGCTAAGAAAACCGCGAAAAGGGCGCAGGGCAACCTGCGCCCTTTTTGCATCATAGAAAAACATGCCCGGATAGATTGAGCAGAGAGAAACTCTGCCGACAAAAATAACCGGGATGTCACGGGGATATACATAGGTCATGACGACTCTCACTGACCCGCCGAAGGAGCAGTTCCGGCTGTCCATGCTCCTTTATGATACGCGGTATCGATCTGCGACCATTCAGGTCATCGCATTGATCGGTTTCATGCTACTGGCAGCCTGGATTGTATCCAACACTATCAACAACCTGGCAGCACTGGGAAAACCGGTTGAATTCGGTTTCTTTGGTGAACCCGCCAGCTATGACATCAACCAGAGACTGTTGGAGTATTCCTCACGCGACACGCACCTGAGGGCAGCTTTCGTCGGCTTGCTCAACACGTTGGTTGTTGCGGTTCTGGGATGTATCACGGCCACTATCTTGGGCGTGGTAATTGGTGTTCTGCGTCTGTCGCACAACTGGATCATCGCGCGGTTGATGACCGTTTATGTCGAGATGTTCCGCAACGTGCCTGTCCTTCTTTGGATCGTTTTCATCATGGCGGTCCTGATCGAATCTCTACCCGCACCGCGCGCATTCCGGGGAGAGAACCCGGAAGCAAGTATGATGCTTGCCGATAGTGTTGCGGTGACAAACCGCGGTGTCTATGTGCCCGAGGTTTTGTTTTCGAACAGTTTGGGCGATATTCACCTGTTTGGTGCCTCCAGCCTGCGTTTCGATGTCAGCCTGGACCTGGTTGCCTTTCTGATCGTACTCGGGGGCGCTATCTGGACCTCGCGGTGGATCAAACGTCGCGCAGACGGGATTCAGGAACAGACCGGTGACCGGCCTGTCACATGGTGGCAGCGCCTTGCTGTCTTCGTCGTGCCTATTGGTCTTCTGATGTATGCTCTGGGCTTTCACCTTGGTTACCCCGAACTGAAAGGGTTCAACTTCAAGGGCGGGACCCATATGCGGAACTCGTTGATCGCGCTGTGGCTTGCCCTTTCGTTATATACCGCGGCATTCATCGCAGAAATCGTGCGTGCCGGTATCATGGCGATTTCAAAAGGTCAGTCTGAAGCTGCTGCCGCTCTGGGTCTGCGTCAGAACAAGATCATGAATCTGGTGATCCTGCCACAAGCGCTGCGCGTCATCATTCCGCCGCTGATCTCGAACTATCTGAACCTGACCAAGAACTCGTCGCTGGCGATCGCCGTGGGCTACATGGATATCACCGGTACTTTGGGTGGCATCACGATGAACCAGACCGGACGCGAGCTGGAATGCGTTCTGTTGCTGATGCTTGTGTATCTGTCCATCTCGCTGACGATCTCAGCGGTCATGAACTGGTACAATGAATCCGTGAAGCTGAAGGAGCGTTAAGATGTCTGACATTGGATATGTCCGTACCGAAATGCTCCCTGAGAAGGAGCCACCAGCCTCAGAGGTTGGTATCATTGGCTGGATGCGCCACAACCTGTTCTCGGGTTGGATCAACTCAATACTGACGCTGCTGTCGATCTACTTTGTCTACAAGATTTTGGAGGCTGTGGTCCCGTGGATAATTTCTCCCACGTGGGATGCCGGATCGTTGTCGGAGTGTCGTGAAATCCTGCATGCGCTGGGACGTGAAGGCCACTATGCCGGCGCGTGCTGGGGTGTGATCCACGAGCGCTGGATTCAGCTGATCTTCGGGTTCTACCCACCGGAACTGTACTGGCGCCCGATTGCAGCCTTTGTCCTGCTGGGTGTCGCATTGGCACCTGTGCTGTTCGCTGACAAGGTACCGTCGAAGCTCCTGATTTTCTCAGGCCTGTACCCGTTCATCTTCCCCTGGCTTCTTTGGGGTGGAACGATCTGGGGACCGATCTCGGCATTGCTTGGCTTTGTTGTGGGCTGGGCAGTTTACACACTCATCAGCAAAACGATGAGCGGTTTGCTTGGCATCATCCTCGGTGTTCTTGCTTCGCTGGTCTGGTGGTTGGTTATCTCGAGCTACTTTGTCGGTGCAATGGATTCTGTTGCGGCGATTGGCATCGAGGTTGTCGAAAGCCGCAAGTTCGGTGGCTTCATGCTGTCGATTACCATCGGCGTCGTGGCCATTGCCTGCTCACTGCCTCTGGGCATTGTGCTGGCTTTGGGTCGTCAATCGGACCTGATGATCGTCAAATACCTTAGTGTAGGCTTCATCGAGTTCATCCGGGGCGTTCCGCTGATCACGTTGCTGTTCGTGGCGTCGACCTTGCTGAACCTGTTTCTGCCGCCGGGCACGAACTTTGACATCATCCTGCGGGTTCTGATCATGGTGACCCTGTTCTCGGCAGCCTACATGGCTGAAGTGATCCGGGGTGGTCTTGCCGCGTTGCCACGTGGCCAGTACGAGGGCGCGGATTCGCTTGGCCTCAATTACTGGCAGGCACAGCGACTGATCATCATGCCTCAGGCGCTTAAAATCTCGATCCCGGGCATCGTCTCGACCTTTATCGGTGTTTTCAAAGATACCGTTCTGGTCTCGATCATCGGGCTTCTGGATCCTTTGGGCCTTGCCACCGCAATCCGCGCGGACGCGAATTGGAACGGTATTGTATGGGAGATCTACGGCTTTATTGGCCTGCTGTTCTTCATCTTCTGTTTCTCCATGTCCCGCTATTCCATGTATCTGGAGCGCAAGCTCCACACTGGCCATCGCTGAGGAGGGCCCAATGTCTCAACTTGCCGTAGAACGCGAAATTGACCGCTCAAAGATGCAGGTGAGCGACGAGGTCGCCATCGAAATCAACAACATGAACAAGTGGTACGGATCCTTCCATGTGCTGCGCGACATCAATCTGACCGTCAATCAGGGCGAGCGGATCGTGATCGCGGGGCCATCAGGGTCGGGTAAGTCCACCCTGATCCGCTGCCTGAACGCGCTGGAGGAACACCAGCAGGGCAAGATCGTGGTGGATGGGACCGAGTTGTCGAATGACCTCAAGAACATCGACAAGATCCGGTCCGAGGTTGGCATGGTGTTCCAGCACTTCAACCTGTTCCCACACCTGACCATTCTGGAGAACTGCACGCTGGCTCCGATCTGGGTTCGCAAGACACCCCGGAAAGAGGCCGAGGAAACGGCGATGCACTTCCTTGAAAAGGTGAAGATCCCCGAGCAGGCCAATAAGTATCCTGGCCAGTTGTCGGGTGGTCAGCAGCAGCGTGTGGCGATTGCGCGAAGCCTGTGCATGCGCCCGCGGATCATGTTGTTCGATGAACCGACATCGGCGCTGGACCCGGAGATGATCAAAGAGGTGCTCGACACCATGATCGAACTGGCCGAAGAGGGCATGACAATGCTCTGCGTGACGCACGAGATGGGTTTTGCCCGTCAGGTGGCGAACCGCGTGATCTTTATGGATGCGGGTCAGATCGTGGAACAGAACGAACCGGAAGAGTTCTTCAACAATCCGCAGAGCGAACGGACCAAGCTGTTCCTCAGCCAGATCCTGGGACACTAAGACAAACCCGGATCAGCAAGCTTATGAAAAGGCGGGGTGTTCCCCGCCTTTTCTATTCCAGCAATTCGCGTGGAATTATGAAATCCTGCACTTTTCCACTGTGCCAGTGCAGGTCTTCCCAACCCTTAAAATTAAAACGGATCACGGTGGTCGCGCAGGTGGGGTAGTCAAAGAACCTTGGATGATCCGGCGCTTTTTTAACGACGCGCTCAGCGAATTCGGCGATCCCGGGATTGTGCCCAAGCATCAAAACTGTGGCCCCTTGCGCTGTTGCCAGCACGTTCAGCATTTGCGCCGGGCCTGCGTGATACAGATCCTGCGTAAATCTGATATTCGACGCGTCCAGCCCCATGCCATCCCAGGTTTCGCGGGTACGGGTTGAGCTGGAGCAGAGGACTTCATCCGGTAAATAACTATGTCGCTTTAGCCAGTCACCAATCGCTGTAGCGGACTTTCGGCCACGTTTGTTCAGGGGTCGGTCGTGGTCGGTCAGGCCGGGGTGATTCCAGCTTGATTTGGCGTGGCGTGTCAGGATCAGGGTATATGTCATGAAGGATGAAAGGCTTTCATGTGATGTGCTGTTTGATCGGGCTGCCGACCTGCACCTTCGCTGACGGGACAGGCCAATCGCGCCATGCAGCCACTTGTCATGCAGGTTTGTCCGGCTTGAGTGTCAAGGTAGCCATGGCAGGCTTCGACGTCATAGAAGCTGTCAGCATTCAGCGCGCTGACGGGGCAGGCCGTCGTGCAGGGGGCTGGACAATCAGTACAGGGTGAGCTGCCGGGAACTGGCGGCAAGTCAAACTCCATCGGGAAGTGCAGCGCTCCACGGTATGAGATCAGCATACCGACCGTGTCATGCACCAGTGCGCCAACCGGGCTTTGGTACGTGCGTGCGGATTTCAACGCCCAGTCGATGAACGGGGTATAGGGCGGTCCCCCAAAGGGGAAGTAGGGTGTGGCGCCCATGTCGGATGCCAGTTTGCCAATCACACGCGACGACCAACGATCTACCGGATCTGAACGGCCATCAGTCCATTCAGGCGAGGCGATGAAAAGTGGCCAGAATTCGGCCGCTGTACCCAACAGGATCAATGTGCCCGCATCCAGCTGTTTTGCACCGCTTTCTCGGGGATGTTGGGTGCCCATCACGATGAGGCCGACCTCCTGCGCCGCTCTTTCAACCTCCTGATAGGTCACCTGCGCTGAAACGGAAGAGACAGGCTCCATCCCAGTCGGGTCGGTCGATCGTCCTGCCATTCCAGCCCCACATTCATCTGTTCATGCCCACATCCGGGCTGCGCCACATAGGTTCCCATCAGCCGGTCCCAGTCTGACAGCGCAAAGCCATAATTGCTGTCGTGCTCTGACCTCAGAACCGAATGGTGCACCCGATGCATATCGGGTGTCACAAGAACCCTACGCAACACGGCGTCCACAGCAAGAGGGAGTTTCAGGTTCGAATGATTGAAAAGGGCAGTCCCGTTCAACAAAATTTCAAACAGGACCACGGCCAGTGCACTTGGGCCGAGAACGTAGATCAGGCCGATTTTCAGGATCATGGACAGCGCGATTTCAATTGGGTGAAACCGGATGGCTGTTGTGACATCCATATCTCTGTCCGCATGGTGTACACGGTGCAGCCGCCAGAGGATTGGAACCTTGTGCGTTATCAGATGCTGCAGCCAGATCGCGAAGTCTAGGATCAGGACACAGAGAATGACCTCAAACCAACCGGGCCAGTTGAGGTTGTTGAACAGACCCATCCCATTCTGGCTGGCATCAATTGCGGCCCCAACAGCCAGAAGCGGGAAGCCAATCGCCAGCGCCCGGAGCATCACCGTGTTCAAAACAGTGATGGATAGGTTGGTCAGCCAGCGCCGCGATCTGTGGCAGTTGCGTGGCCGACGTGGTGCAAGCGCTTCGGCACCGGCAAAGATCGCAAACAGCACCACAAACACACCCAGTCGAATGATGGTTTCATTGTCCATACATTCACATTCAGGCATGTTAGTGCCCGACGCAAGGCCACTGGGATCACTTAGGTGTTAGTCTGGTCGGATCAGAGACCCAGCGCCGTGCTCGGTGAACAGTTCCAGCAGGACGGCGTTTGGTGCACGGCCGTCTAGGATGACAACGGCACGCACACCGCTGTGCAGGGCGTCCAGCGCGGTCTCGGTCTTTGGGATCATACCACCTGCAATGGTGCCCTCGCGGGTCATTTCGCGGATCTGCCCGGCCTTCAGTTCGGTCACGACATCTCCGGCCGCGTTTTTGACGCCGGAAACATCGGTCAACAGCAACAGGCGGTCCGCTTTCAGAGCCGAGGCAATCGCACCGGCTGCCGTATCACCGTTTACGTTGAAGGTCTCCCCGTCAGCGCCGGCGCCCAAGGGGGCAATCACCGGGATAACGTCATGCGAGAACAGGTCATGCAGGATCTTCGGGTCCATCTTCGCAGGTGTCCCCACGTATCCCAGCGAGGCGTCTGTTTGCTCGCACATCATCAGATGCGCGTCCTTTCCGGAAAGCCCAACAGCCATGCCACCCTGTGCGTTGATCGCCTGAACAATACGCTTGTTGACGACACCTGACAGCACCATCTCGACCACTTCGACCGTAGCCTGATCAGTGACGCGTTTGCCGTTGACGAAGTCGGACTGAATGTCCAGCCGATCCAGCATCGAATTGATCATGGGGCCGCCGCCGTGAACGATCACCGGGTTCACGCCGACCTGTCGCATCAGAACGACGTCTCGGGCAAAGCTTTCCATCGCTTCGTCACTGCCCATGGCGTGACCGCCCAGTTTGATGACGACGATAGCACCGTCGTAACGTTGCAGATAAGGCAGCGCACTGTTCAAAGTGGCCGCAGTGGCGATCCAGTCCCGGTCCATGTCTCTTGTCTTCATCGCTGTCGTCCCTCTGATCAACCCTGTTAGGGGCTTTGGAGAGGGCTGCCAAGTCCAGATGACCCGAAACACCTGATTTGCCGCGCGGCACGCCATAAGGGACGCAAACGTGCCACGCAGCGGGGCCGCACCGGGAGGTGCAGCCCCAACCGGTTAGCTCAGCGCGCGCTTCATCGCAGGAATGTTGCTGATGATCAGCAGATCAAGCGCCAGAACGCCAAGCAGCGTCAGCCCCACCAGAGGGAACGCCATCGCGGTGAACAGGCCGATGAGCACGGCTCCCTTCCAAATCGGCATTTCCGCTGGCAAGGGGGGCGGTGCCAGACGCGCCTCCCCCTTGGGACGACGTTTGATCCACATAACGACACCAGATATGCAGACAAAAATCACGGATAAGCAGAACACCAGATTCAGAACAAAGTTCCAGACACCTATCAGGCCCATATGCAGCGGGATGCCAATGGCCATGCTTTTACCCATCACGGAGTAATCCTGATATCTGACATCAGCCAGAATCTTGCCAGTGTATTGATCAACATGCACGGTTCGGTCGTTGATCGGATCCGTGGAGTCACTGCTCATGCTGTCGCGGTTCAGGGTCCAGACCCCGTTTTCCCCGCCGGGATAGGCAACGCGGAACCGGCCCTGCATTCCAAGTGAGGTGCCCAGCTGTACCAGCGCATCAATATCGATTGGCACGCCCTGAGCAATTCCATCGATACCGGCGTCAGACCCTGAGGCAGGCATTGGCGTCTGCTCCAGAGCCCAGGGCACATCATTCTGGTGGCCGTGGTTCATGCTGGCATGGATGTCATCCGACAGGGGCACGTTGTCCCATTTCTCGGCTGGAAAACTGCTCCACGGCTGCACGATCATGCCACCCCACACGCCGGCCCACGACAGGCCTGAGATCAGAAAGACGACCAGAAGCCCTGACATCCAGAATCCAACAACAGCATGCAGCGATTTCCAGAGCGCCCGCCCACGAGCACGCAGGTTGGGGACGAAGACCGACATGGAATTCCCGCGCGGCCACCAGAGATAGAGGCCCGTGAAAACAAGAACCAGACTGAGTCCGGCTGCGATCTCGAGAATTCGGTCACCCGTATCGCCAATCATCAGGGTCGAGTGGATGTTATCGGCGAAGTCATACCAGCCAGCGCGACGGTCCCATGTTTCGATCACATCACCGCTATACGGGTCTAGGGCGACCATAAGCTGACCCGCGTCTGTTTTGATGCGAAAGACTGTAGCCAGATCAGTGGCTTTGGGGCCGATCCATTCCACAACCTGTCCCGGAACTTCGGCCAGGGCTAGCTCTGCCTGCCGAGAAACCGGTAACGGGTCCCCTTGAATTTCGACCGCAATCTTTTCCCCATCTCGACCGTCGAACTGAGTGATGAACATCATCATCAACCCCGTCACGGCCAGTATGATCAGGAACGGGATCACAAATATCCCTGCATAAAAGTGCCACCGCCAGGCGGCGAAGTAGAATTTTTGCGCAGCATCGCGCGGGGCCGCATCGGCGGCCCTGTTTTGGCTGTCCATTGCCATAATAATCTCCAAATTCGAGAAAGTGGTCCGCGCAGCTGACGCGCGGACTTACCTGTTTGTTTCGCGAAATCAGGAGTGTAGGGGTGGTGCCCTCGCATCATATCGGGCAAAGAAACCCGCGCTTCGATGCGTAAAGTCTTCGTGCGACCAGCGGGGTTGAATCGGCATCTCAAAAGGAAGGATGACCTTGTGCTCCGGCACAGTGGCATCAGCGGTCAGACCCGCAAAGGGGCACATGACACGCTCATCCGTTTCGTCATGGATCGGGTCGCTTGGATCAAGATCGACCCATTGCTCGACCGTTCCCTCACCAGTGCAGAGCACCAGAAGAATTTTGCCATCGTGACCTCGCGCGGGCATCCAGCCCTGCGGGATGGCACCGGTGATTGCCAGTGCAAGCAGCGTCAGAACGCCGAGGATGCGGGCAAACGCAATCATTCCAGATGAGCGATGATGGATCGCAGGGTCGGAATTCCGTCCCCTTTTTCAGACGAGGTCAGTACAATCTCAGGGAAGGCGGCAGGGTGTTTGGACAGGGCCTTGCGCACCTGTTCCAGTACCTTCTCGCGATCCTTGGCTTTGACTTTATCAGCCTTGGTCATGACGCATTGAAAGGTCACGGCGCTGGTATCCAGAAGCTTCATGATCTCATCATCAACGGGCTTCACCCCATGGCGCGAGTCGATCAGAACAAAGGCACGGCGCAAGGTTTGACGTCCGCTGAGGTACTTTTTCAGCAACCTCTGCCATTTCTCGACAACTTTGACCGGAGCGTTGGCGTAGCCATATCCGGGCAAATCGACCAGATAGAGATCGGGGCCCTGCGTGAAAAAGTTGATTTCCTGCGTGCGGCCCGGTGTGTTCGAGGCGCGAGCCAGACCTTTTGTGCCGGTCAGCGCATTGATCAGACTGGATTTGCCCACGTTCGAGCGGCCAGCAAAGCAGACCTCCAACCGGTCGGGCGAGGGCAATCCGTCCATGGCTACAACGCCTTTGACGAATTCAGACTCACCAGCGAACAGTTTGCGTCCGCTTTCCAGAGCAATCGCATCCGGATCTTCGGCCAATGGGAATGGTAACGCGCTCATATCACTTCGACCTTGTTGCCAATCTCGATCTTGCCACCTTCGATCACTTCGGCATAGACGCCAAAATCCTGATGATCCCACGCGCTGAGCGCGCCAAGCGTATCTGCGTCACGCTCGCCGGTTTCGGGGTTGGCAGTGGTCGCAAGGCAGCGCGTGATCCGCTCTCGCACCCGCAGTAGGGTCTCACCGATCCGGATATCGCGGCCCCGCCAATCGAACTCCTCCCACAGGGGTAGACCGTCGAACCAGATGTTTCCGCGCCAACGGTTTATCGAAAGGTTTTGGCCCAGCTTTTGTTCGACGGCGCGATGCGAAGCCATGTTGCACAGGCTGATCGAAGGAAAGTCGCTATCGGTCATGCCGCGGCCGGGGGCACGGATGATGCGTGCTGATGCCGCCCGATCTGCTGGCATCAACGGTTTGACCCAGCTCAGGAACATATCCTGCTGCGTTTCGGGATCGAAGCTGAGATCAGGTTGTTTAGGATGGCTGAGCGTGACGGTGTCGCCTTCCAGCCGCGCTGAGATTGCCATGAGCTGCGGTGCCTTGGCCCCGCGACTGAAGTTGGCGCAAGGCACCCATTCCGAGCTATCGGCTTTCGAGGCTTCGTGTGCAACAGCCCAAACACGATCCCCGGGCATGGTCTGCCCGGGGATCAAGGTTACATCATCAAGACTTTCACGGCCGTGGCTCTTGATCGGATGCCGCCAGATACTGGTGATAGCTCCGGTCATTTGTCATCCGTCTTTGGCGTCCGTTTGAAGCCGGACTTGATATTGCCGAATACGTCCGGCTTGTAGCCCTGACTGCGCATGATCAGGTACTGCTGGGTGAACGTGATCGTGTTGTTCGCAATCCAGTAAACCACCAGACCACTTGCAAAGCTGCCCAGCATGAACATGAACACCCATGGCATCCAGGCAAAGATCATCGCCTGTGTCGGGTCGGTTGGCGCCGGGTTCAGTTTCTGCTGTAGCCACATCGAGATACCCAAAAGCAGGGGCAGAATCCCGATGAAGATCAGGGCCAGGAACGTGTCCGGCTGAGGTCCTGCCCAAGGCAGCCAGCCGAAGAAGTTCATGATCGAGGTTGGGTCAGGTGCGCTGAGGTCGCGGAACGGACCGAACCAGGGGGCCTGACGCAGTTCGATCGTGACGAAGATCACCTTGTAGAGCGAGAAGAAGATCGGAATCTGCATCAGGATCGGCAAACAGCCTGCGGCCGGGTTCACCTTTTCCTTCTTGTACAGTTCCATCATGCCCTGCTGCATCTTCTGGCGGTCGTCGCCAGCAGCCTCTTTCAGGGCCTCCATCTGCGGCTGAAGTTCCTTCATCTTCGCCATTGAGACGTAGGATTTGAAGGCCAGCGGGAACAGGATCGCCTTGATGATCAGCGTCAGGCCGATGATGGACCAGCCCATGTTGCCGATCAGAGCATTGATGTTGTGCAGCAGCCAGAAAATCGGCTTGGTCAGGAAGAAGAACCAGCCCCAGTCGATGCTGTCGATGAATTTCTGAACGCCTTGGGACTGATACTCTCGGATGGCTTCCCATTCTTTGGCGCCGGCAAACAGGCGTGTGGTCACCTCAGCCGTCTCGCCGGGTGCAACAGTCAGCGTCGGCAGAACCGTTTCGGTCTGATAGATCTTGCGGCGTGCGTCGTATTTTGCCGCTGCTTTGAATGCCGAACCGGGTTCCGGGATCAGTGTGGTCATCCAGTAGTGATCGGTGAAGCCGATCCAACCGTCTTCTTTGACCTGATATACCTCGGCCTGCGCTCGTTCATTCGGATCGATGTCGAAATCACGAACATCGCCATAGTCAACTTCGGCCAAGGTGCCATCGGCCATGCCGATCACACCCTCATGCAGGATGAAGAAGTTTTTCAAACCCGGCAGATCGCCATCTTCACCGATGCCGTGGCGGGCGAGGATTCCATAGGGCGCCATGCCGACTTCGCCGTCGGTGGTGTTTTCGACCGACTGCGTCACTGTGAACATATAGTCTTCGTCAACCGAGATCGTGCGGCGGAAGATCAGACCCTTACCGTTATTCCAGGCCAGTGTAACCGGGCTATCTACACCCAGCGTTTCGCCCTGATCCAGTGTCCACAGCGTGTTGGGGCCGGGGACATCCGCGCCGGCCAGACCCGCGCCGGGTGCCCAGCCGTAGAGAGCGTAGTAGGCGGATTCAGTGCCAACAGGCGAAAGCAGCTCGACAATAGGGGAATCCGCTGCAAGCGAAACTTTGTAGTCTTTCAAGGACAGCTCATCGATCCGGCCACCGGATAGTGACAGGCTGCCGGTCAGGCGGGGCGTGTCGATCGTAACACGAGGGGCTTCGGCTTCAGGCTGCACCTCGTCTGTTGCGGCTGTCGCTTCACCAACGGTGCTGGTGCCGGATGCACTGGGTGTCTGAACCTCGTTACCGTCAGTGGCGCTGATAGTCGTCTGGTCCGTGGTCGGTGTCTGTTCCGGCGGAGGGAACAGCACGAACCAAACAAGGATCACGAGAAAGCTGAGCGCGGTTGCAAGGATGAGATTCTTGTTCTGATCGTCCATCGGGGACAGCCACCTTGAGCAGTGAAAGACACCGGAGGGTTCAACAGAGTGCAGCCCCAAAGGTCAAGCGGAATCGCCCCTGATTTGCCGATGACACTGCGGTTGATCACGGGATTTCGTGATTTTCAGCCGGTTTTGCGCCCGATCTTCGGTGTACCCTTCATCTTGCTGCGATGTGCGGTGATCCAGTCCAGCGTCTTTTCGAATGGCATCGGCTTGGCAATTCCGAAACCCTGAACGTGATTGCTGCCCAATTGTGCCATCAACGCGTGCTCGCCCGGCGTCTCGACGCCTTCTGCTAACGTTTCCACATTCAACCTTTCGGCCATGGTCAAAATGGCGCTTACCATCTGTTGTTGACTAGGGTCCTGATCAGATTTGGTCACAAAGGATCGGTCAATCTTGATTCGAGTGACTTCAAAACGCTTAATGGACGCAATAGACGCATGACCGGTGCCGAAATCATCCAGATCAATACAACAGCCCAGTTTTGCAAGCCCTGTGATATTCCGGGTTATCACGTCGTCCGGGCGTCTGGAAAAAACAGTTTCCAATATTTCGATGGCCAGACGATCCGGGGTCAGGTCGAATTGATCCAGCTCCCATTTCAAACGATCCAGCAGGGCCGGATTCCTTAGTTCATCAGATGAAAAGTTTATTCCGATCCTCGGCACGATGGCCGCAGCGCGATCCCACGCCTGCATGGCACTGAAGGCGTGATGACGAATGACCTGCCCAAATCGTTCCATCAATTTTGCCTGTTCCGCAAAAGGGAGGAATACATGTGGTGACAAAACGCCCTTTACGGGATGTTCCCATCGGGCCAACGCCTCAAAGCCGGTAATTTGTCCGGTATCAGTCGAAATTTGCGGCTGAAACCATGGGCAGATCTGACCATTGTCCAGTGCATTATCAATTTCCTTGCGCAGATTTGTCTGCACAACTGATCTGCGATGCGTCTCGGCGGTGTAGGCCCGAATTGTGGATGGTCCATTTTTTTGAGCCTCGCTCAGAGCTGCCCGTGTTGCTTCGATCCAACCTTCGGCATTTGTTTCAGGTATGTTCGACAGCATGCAGAAACCGATTGAACACGAGATATATATACTCGCCTCATTCAGGCTGACGGGTTCTTCAACAGCACCCTGAATTCGGCCGGACATCTGTATGCAGGCCTCAAGATCAAGATGCCCGGAAGGGGTCAGACCGATAAGGAACTTGTTCTGCTCGATCTGCGTTGCGATGTCTTCGCTGCGGATCATTGACAGAAGCCGTGCGCTGAACTGGCTGAAAATGTACTCAGCGGTCGCCTGCCCGTGCGGGTCATGAATTTCTGCGTAGTCATCAAGCGCCACGATTATACAGGCCGAGTTACTGCCGGCTGTCCCTGCGGCTTTTGAGAATTCATCCAATGTCTCGCGGAACAGATCATTTTCGATCATACCCCTGGAACGTCCAGCGCTGCTTTTGAAGTGCAACGGCCAGGTAATGAAATTCCCAATCACGGCGAACAGAAGAGGCACGCCCAGTGCGACCGCAAGCAACGCACGTTCGCCACCAAGCCAGAATGCGCCCAGACATAATGCTGGCAGAAACGCCAGAACCTGTGGGCCAGAGATGATGGCCGCAAACTGATCGCGCAGTTTTTCGAAAATGGATTTTGTCCGCATCGGTTCTTACGGCCTTCCGCTTGGGCATGAAACGCACAAGCCAACCGTAGGAAACCAGTCTGAGTCAGACGTTAACGCAGCTGAGGAATTTCGTCCCGATCTTTAACTTCGTCGGATGGATTCAAAGAAAGATTGTTAAAATCGAACAGTTTTGGATCCAGAAGGTGGGATGGGCGGGCATTTGTCAGAGCCCGGAACATGACCTGACGTCGACCGGGTGAGTTTTTTTCCCACTGATCGAGAATCTGTTTGACCTGTTGCCGCTGCAGTCCGTCCTGACTGCCACACAGATCGCAGGGGATGATGGGATAACTCATCGCATTGGCGAATTTCTCGCAATCGACCTCGGCCACATGGGCCAGCGGGCGGTAGACGAACAGGTCGCCTTCTTCGTTCACAAGCTTGGGTGGCATCGTGGCAAGACGCCCGCCATGGAACAGGTTCATGAAAAACGTCTCAAGAATATCGTCGCGATGATGACCCAGAACGACGGCAGAGCACCCCTCTTCACGCGCGATGCGATAGAGATTGCCGCGACGCAGCCGTGAACAAAGTGCGCAATAGGTACGCCCTTGAGGGACCTTGTCCATGACAATTGAATATGTGTCTTGATACTCGATCCGATGAGGAACGCCCATTCGCTCCAGGAACTCAGGCAATACCGTGGCGGGAAAGCCGGGCTGCCCCTGATCCAGATTGCAGGCGAGCAAATCCACAGGCAGCAGGCCTCGCCATTTCAGCTCATACAGCACAGCAAGCAATGTATAGCTGTCCTTACCGCCAGACAGGCAAACCAGCCATTTGGGCGGTTTGGCGTCCTTGGCATGGGCAGACTCGTTCACCATCCCGTAATGCTCGATCGCTTCACGGGTCTGGCGCACTATGCGTTTGCGCAGCTTCTTAAACTCGGTGGTCGAGGGCGCGCCAGCGAATAGCGGGTGGATATCGTCTGCTTCATCAAACATGGGCTGCCCCTATATCAGATGTGGCGACCGGGCAAGTATGTGGTCAGATGCGCCTTAGCTTATTGAGTTGAGAGACGCTGGATAAGGGCTTCGGTGTCCAGTCCTGAGACCGATCCGGGAATGTGCCCGCTGTTTCCAAGAATGCGTGTTGCTATGTAGCCGTCCGCCACCGCACCCGGCGCATGACGTAGCAACAGTGATGCTGTCAGCAAAAGCGCTGTCCGTTCAGCAAACCAGCGGGCTTCGGCTTCGGCAGGCAGGGTTGGCCAGCGATCCCGATGCTCTTTCAATGCTGCATCGTATCCCCGATCCGTTCCGACGGCGGCACTCAGTTCAGCTTGCAGCACCTCCGCTGCCAGAGGATCACGAGCAAGGCTCCGCAGGATATCGAGGCAGATGACGTTGCCCGAACCTTCCCAGATGCCGTTCAACGGTGCCTCTCGGTAGATCAGGGGCATGGTGGTGTCTTCGACGTATCCCATGCCCCCCAACACCTCCATCGCCTCGACCGTAACGACAGGGCAACGCTTGTTGGCAAGGAATTTTGCTAATGCAACGGCGATGCGGGCGAATGCGCGGTCTTCGGGGGTTGTACCGTCAAAGGCTTGCGCCACCCGCATGCCCAGCGTCAGCGCGCCTTCCCAGTCCAGCACGAGGTCGGCCAGAACGGAACGCATAAGGGGCTGGTCGATCAGGCGGCGTTGAAAGGTGCTGCGATGTGCAACCCAGTGATGTGCTTCGGCCAATGCGGCGCGCATCAGACCGGCAGGGGCCATCGCAGTGTCCAGGCGGGTGTGATGGACCATTTCGATGATCGTGCGAACACCTGCGCCTTCATCACCCAGCTGATAAGCCAGCGCATCATTGAACTCGACCTCGGACGAGGCATTGGATTTGTTCCCCAGCTTATCCTTTAAGCGCATGAGGTGAATGGCGTTTCGCTCGCCCTCGAGCCAGCGGGGAAGCAGGAAACAGGTCAACCCGCCCGGGGCTTGTGCCAGTGTCAGAAACCCATCCGACATCGGCGCGGAACAGAACCATTTGTGCCCGCGCAGCCGCCAATGATCCCCGTCGCGTGTGGCTATTGTCGTATTCGCACGCACATCCGAGCCGCCCTGTTTTTCGGTCATGGCCATGCCGAGTGTGGCACTGTCCTTTTCACCGATGGGTTTGGTGGATGGATCATAGCTGCGAGCTGTGAGCTTGGGGCGCCAGACCGAAGCGATCGCTTCGTTCGCGGCAAGCGCGGGAATTGACGCATAGGTCATAGTCATGGGGCAGCAATGCCCCGGCTCAACCTGGCTTGCCAAGTACATCATGGCAGCATGGGTTGCATGACCACCCGGCTGCCCGTCCCATGCAATTGATGCATACCCGGCGGATTGACTGATCTGCATCATTTGGTGATAGGCGGGGTGGAAACGGACTTCGTCCAGACGCCTGCCACCCTGATCAAACAGCCTGATCTCAGGCGGATGGCGGTTCGCGTCCATACCTGCGTCCCGCGTTTCCCTGCGCCCCAGAATATTACCATACGAGGCCAGCGGTTCTGTACGCCCGCCTGCGAGGGCGATCACGTTTTGCAGCACCGGATCTGAAGTCCAGAGATCACAATCGCCCCGAACAGGGGGTTGGTTGTGAACTTCGTGTGTGGGCAGGGTATGTCGCGCTGCAGATATCATAGGGGCCTCGGGATCTGATGTCCCAAGTGTCGAGCGCGCGGCAGAACGGGTCAAGCCTGACGGCTCGTCACATGGCCTCAGGACTTTTCATCCGGGGTGTCTGTCGCATCGGGAACCGGATCGTATCCATCTCCGCCCCAAGGATGGCATCGGCTGATGCGCCGCGCAGCTAGTAAGCTTCCCTTTACGGCCCCATGCTTCTCAAGAGCCTCCAGAGCATAGGCCGAGCAGGTCGGTTGGTATCGGCAATTGAAGCCAACCCAGGGGCTGAACAGCAAGCGATAGGCGCGGACCGGGAGAGCGGCGATGAAGGCAAGAGGTGTCATGCCTGTAACCTAATTGCAGCAAGAGTTAGGGAAAACCTGTCAAATTGACCAGATTTGTAGACGGGTGGTGTGAAGTCCGACTTTCTACCATTGATTGAAAAAGGGGTAGTGTCATGTATCTTTGGATTGTCGTGGCTATAGCGGTCACTGCCTATCTGTACCTCGAATGGCGAAATCGCAATGCTGCCAAAGCTGAACGAGATGCCAAACCGCCAGTTACAACAAAAGAGCTGAACACGTTTCTGGACAGTCTGGAAGCAGCGCGCCTGCCAATGGCTGGGTTGCACCCGGTCGATGGCGATCCATCCATGACGGCGTCACGCATTGGCGGACCGCTCTGGTCTCCGGAAGAAACGCAATGGCCATCAGATGAAGATGGGAATCCCATGTTGCTTGCGGCGCAACTCAATTTTGCAGAATTCGATGGCCTGAACGAGTTTCCCGATAAGGGGATATTGCAGGTATTTCTGCAGGTGGGGGAAGACGGACAACTGAAATGGCTGGATCCACATGAGGGTTTTAGAGTCAGGTGGTTTCCGGAACCTTCACAGGGTGTCGTTCAGCAAGTCCCTGAGCGGCTGGCTATGGCCAAACGTGGAATGTTTCGGACCGAACAGGCACGACAACGCGGCGTAGCACTCAGAAGTGAAGTGACCAGCGCACCCGCGAACTCCTATATCTGGCCGTATTCAGATCGTGAGTGGGAATTGGTCGACAGAAATCCGGCGGATGATACCGCCGCAGAGATGCTGGAGGGTTGGGAAGAGCGAATGGAACAACTTGCCGATCTGCCATCCGAACATTGGGTGGGCGGGCATCCCAGCTTCACGCAGGAGGATGTTCGTCATGATCCGGAACTGCATGACCTCGATCGTGTCATTCTACATCTGGGTTTCGACAAACATGTCTGTATGGGGGATGCCGGAGAGCTGAACCTCATGATCGCGCATAAGGACTTGCTGGCGCGTGATTTTGCCAAGGCTTATTGCACCTGGGACTGCACGTAACGCTACTTGCGGGCGTGCAAACGCGTGAGCGCCTGACGCAAATCCTCGATCATGGCCTCGAAGGGGCGATTGGCCGTTTCATTGGCCCGACCGATCAGAACATAATCCCACCCATCGCGGCCATGGTCGGGTATCACAGCGCGTGCAATTTCACGCAGCCGGCGCTTGGCGCGATTGCGCGCTACGGCATTTCCAACCTTTTTGGAGCAGGTGAAACCAACACGAATGCCCGTGGCCTCATCAGGCGCACGTTTGCGGCCTTGCACCATCATCGAGGCGGTGCCTTGTCTGCGTGCGCGGGCCGCTTTCAGAAAGTCTGACCGGTTTTTTAGCACAGTCAGAGTTTCAGGCGCGCAAACGGACGCCGCCGGGGGCGTTTCCCGGGAGTGGTTCTTACCATCCTCAGGGGCCTCCGGCGGCGTCATGTTCATCAGAACCTTGTCGGTGGGCGGCTTATGCGCTCAGCGACTTGCGGCCGCGTGCGCGGCGTGCGTTCAGGATCTTGCGGCCGGCCTTGGTGGCCATGCGCGCGCGGAAACCGTGGCGGCGTTTGCGAACCAGGTTCGAAGGCTGATAGGTGCGTTTCATCGCTCCGTCTCCAATCTATATCGGTCGGGTGCGGCGCGGATTCGCCTGCCCGTAGTGTTCGAAGCCCGTCCTCTACTGCTAAGCGGGGGGTAAGTCAAACCCCAAGAGCCGGGTTTTCGCTGCTTTTGCAACAATTCTCTAGTCGAGGCTGACAAAAGGTTTCAAAATCCGGATTTGATACGGAAAACACTCACATTCACAGCCACAAACATCAAGGCCACGTGAGGTCCCTGTTGCTGACTGCCCCGGCAGCGCATGTTGTGGGCAGGATGATTCATAAGAAACCGGAAAGTCAGATGAGTGACACAACACCGGCGCCGCGGGGCGGGCTGGCGCGACATATACCATTGCTTGTGATCCTTGGCGTTGCTGCAGCAGGATTCTTTACGCTTGGCGACTACCTGACTTTTGAGACTTTGCGCGACAATCGTGAGGCGCTGCTGGCATGGCGCGATGCGAACTACTGGGCCATGGCGGCAGCATTCATTGCGATCTACATCGTGATTGTTGCATTTTCGCTGCCTGGCGCGGCCATCGCCTCGATGACCGGAGGATTTCTGTTCGGGTTGTTCGCCGGGACGGTTTTCAACGTTGTCGCGGCGACGATCGGAGCTTCGGCGATCTTTCTGGCAGCGCGCTGGGGCCTGGGAGAGTCGCTGACCCGGCGACTGGAATCATCTGAAGGGACGATCAAAAGGCTTAAGGATGGTTTGCGCGAGAACGAGATTTCAGTGCTGTTCCTGTTGCGCCTTGTTCCAGTGGTGCCTTTCTTTGTGGCCAATCTGGTTCCGGCATTGGTTGGCGTGAAGTTCCGCAACTTTCTGCTGACCACCGCGCTGGGCATAATCCCCGGAGGCATTGTCTACACATGGATAGGCGTTGGCTTGGGTGGTGTATTTGATCGCGGCGAAACCCCCGATGTATCGCTGCTGTGGGAACCGTTTGTGATCGGGCCGATCCTTGGCCTATGTGTTCTCGCGGCGCTGCCCATTATCATCAAATCCCTGCGTGGCCGAAAGGACGTCTGACAGATGCAAGAGCTGAAAACCGACATCCTCGTGATCGGGGCCGGGTCCGGTGGTTTGTCCGTTGCCGCAGGTGCAAGTCAGATGGGGGCTGATGTCATCCTTCTGGAAGGGCACAAAATGGGTGGCGACTGCCTGAATTTCGGCTGCGTCCCTTCCAAGGCTTTGATTGCCAGCGGCAAGGCGGCATATGCGCAGGCGCATTCTTCGGCCTTTGGCGTCGCTGATGCTACCCCTCAGGTGAACTATGCCGCTGCTATGGAACATGTGCGGGACGTGATTGCACAGATTGAACCGATGGACAGCCAGGAACGGTTTGAAGGGTTCGGCGTGCGAGTGATCCGGGAATACGGCACTTTCATATCGCCGACGCAGGTACAGGCGGGAAACAACGTGATCACCGCGCGGCGCGTAGTTGTTGCGACCGGGTCTTCACCGTTGGTGCCTCCGATCCCGGGACTGGATCAGGTGCCGCATTTCACAAACGAGACGATCTTTGATCTGCGGGACAAGCCTGAGCATCTGCTGATCATAGGTGCGGGCCCGATCGGGATGGAGATGGCGCAGGCGCATATCCGGCTCGGATGTAAGGTAACTGTGATCGAAGGTATGACTGCGCTGGGCAAGGATGACCCGGAAGCGGCAGCAATCGTGATCGATTCTCTGCGCGCTGAAGGGGCTGAAATTCGCGAACAGGCAATGGTTGCGCAAATTCGTGGCAATGCCGGAGCGGTCGAAGTTGTCACTGAAAATGGTGATATCTACGCGGGATCTCATTTGCTGATAGCAGCGGGTCGAAAGGCAAACATCGAACGCCTGAACCTCGAAGCGGCTGGGATTGACCGGACGCGGACAGGCATCAAAACGGATACCTCATTGCGCACATCGAATCGCAGGGTCTATGCGATTGGCGATGTGGCGGGTGGAATGCAGTTCACCCATGTTGCGGGTTATCAGGCAGGGGTTATCATCCGCTCGGCGTTGTTTGGTTTTCCATCCAAGGCCAAAACCTCGCATATCCCGTGGGCCACATATACCGACCCTGAGTTGGCCCAGGTTGGTCTGACCGAAGCGCAGGCGCGTGAGCAGCACGGCGACAAGCTGGAAATTGCTCGCTTTGACTATCACCACAATGACCGTTCTGTGGCAGAACGAAAAACCAAAGGTTTCATAAAGGCCATGGTCGTAAAAGGCCGTCCCGTCGGCGTCACAATCGTGGGGCAACAGGCTGGGGAACTGATCAACTTGTGGTCGCTGGCATTGGCCAATAACCTTAAGATGGGCCAGATCGCTGCGATGGTATCGCCATATCCGACGATCGGAGAGCTTAACAAACGTGTGGCGGGAGCCTATTTCTCGCCAAGGCTGTTTGAGAATCAGACGGTTAAACGAGTGGTCAGGTTCGTCCAGCGCTGGATCCCCTGACCGGGAAAGGAGCGCCATTTGAACTCGCTGTCGGGCCGTTTCCTGATCCTGACGACGGTCTTCGTTATGTTGGCCGAAGTGCTGATCTTTGTTCCTTCGATCGCCCGTTTTCGTGAGGATTTCCTGCTGAACCGGCTGGAGCGTGCCCAGATCGCGTCCCTTGCCCTGTTGGCCGATGATATGCTGGCCGAGGATCTTGAAGCCGAGTTGCTGGCAAATGCAGGGGTCTACAACGTTGTGTTGCGCCGGGACGAAGTGCGTCAGCTGATGCTGTCATCACCTATCCCCGAGCAAATCACCAAGACCTATGATCTGCGCGATGCAGGTCCGTGGATATTGATCCGGGATGCAATGATCCGGTTCTTCACTGTGGATGATGAAGTCATTCGGGTGATCGGCGAGCCGGTCAAAGGTGCTGGTCTGCTGATCGAAGTCACGATGGACAGCGCACCGCTGCGCATGGCGATGACAGACTATGGCCTGCGTATTCTTGGCCTGTCGTTTGTCATTTCGATCATCACCGCTTTTTTTCTGTTTCTGGCCGTACGCGTGGTGCTCGTGCGCCCCATCAAGGGCGTTGTGGGATACATGCAGCGTTACGCCAGTGCCCCCGAGGACGCGCGCGGCATCATCTCGCCAAACTCCAAGGTAACGGAGCTGCGCGAGGCGGAAGAGGCGCTTCAGATGCTGCAGACCGATTTGACACAGGCGCTCAAGCAGCGGGAACGCCTTGCGCAGCTTGGAGGGGCCGTTGCCAAGGTCAGCCATGACTTGCGCAACATTCTGACATCAGCACAGCTGTTCACTGACCGGATCGAGGCGAGCGACGATCCTCTGGTCCGGCGCATGGCACCTAAACTGGTGAATTCGATCACGCGTGCGGTCTCGTTATGCGAAAGCACGCTCGCCTTTGGTCGCGCCGAGGAGCCAGCGCCAACACTGACTATGGTGAACCTGCGCGACATTGCGAGCGATGTCGCGGCCAGCGAGCAGTTGGCAGTAGCTGACGCCTGCGTCGAAATCGTCAACGAAGTGCCCGAGGATCTGGTCGCCCGCGCTGATCCGGAACAGATTTTTCGCGTCATCCTCAATCTCGTGCGCAACGCGCGCCAGGCTTTGGTGGCGTCGGGAAAACCTGGACGTATCACAATTGCAGGCGGTGAAAATGATGCGAACTGGTGCGTCGAAATTCAGGACACAGGCCCCGGCTTGCCACCAAAGGCGCGCGAGAATCTCTTTACCCCTTTTCAGGGTGGTGTTCGCAAAGGCGGATCTGGCCTTGGTCTGGCAATTTCGCAGGAATTGGTGCGCGGTCATGGCGGGGAACTGGTGTTGAAGGATACCGGGTCTGACGGAACCACCTTTGAAATAAGGCTTCCGCGCGGAGATGGGACTTTTTGAATTTTTTTTGAAGAATCGCCTTGCACGTCCCCGGACCTGGGTCTAAATACCGCCTCACCAACGCGGACCGATAGCTCAGCTGGATAGAGTACTTGACTACGAATCAAGGGGTCGGGGGTTCGAATCCTCCTCGGTCCGCCATTTGGTACCTGTTGAACGTCACACGAACCTGACCCAACCGTCACAGTTGGACCAGAAACGGGGTGAACGTTCGACATCGGAAGGCACCCCCCGATGTTGGACATCAATTGATTTTGGCCTTCGCGTCTTAAACTGACTCAAGTTTCCCATATTAATACTCCCGCAGAGAATTTTGTTTGATCTGGCTTCCCTTTTGGAAAATCAGGGCTGATTTGCAGATCAGACAGCGAAGCTGCCTGTTTCTGCTGATCTGTCACGTGGCGAACGCGGGAGGGGGCGAGGCAACGCTAATCGTCAGGGGGTGCGGGCCGCAGGCGCAGCCGAGGACACGGCCCTGTCTAAAGGGGTTGCCCGAGGGGGAGGGTCGCGCCCTCACCCTGACGGCCAGGGGCGTTTGACTTGTCTAAATCCCGCTGGCCCACGAAGGGAAAGTGAGAGGAAGAAGGTCCGCCGCCATTTGCGATTGTACAATTCTGCAAAACTGCAAAAAGCAATAGGGCCACATAGCTGCCGTTCAGAGACGTTCGCGGTTTGTTGTTCCGGAGTGTTCATCTAGAGGTTGGGGGCGCTTCGGTTTTTGGCAGATACCCGTACTGCCTTTCAAGAATTCTGCCTTATGCCCACAACCAGATTTTAAGTTAAGCTGACCCAAGCCGCATTCCTTGAAGAGCTTTGCACGCATGCCGCCACAAATTTAACACCATTAAGTCCGTCATGAACCGTTGGATAAACAACCGACCCGTCAGGTGAAATCCCACTTCGGAAGGCAAGGATTGCCTCTGCTGCCTCTCCATAGATATTTGCGAACCCCTCAAGATATCCCTCGGGATGTCCCGGAGGAACTCTACTCAACCGATTGGCTGCGTCACCAGCACCAGCTCCATTTCGGGTAATCAGACGCTTGGGTTCGTTGTATGGCGTGAACCAAAGGTAATTGGGATCTTCCTGGGCCCACTCCAGCCCACCTTTTTCGCCGTAGACCCGCAAACGAAGTGCGTTTTCATTGCCGGGAGCCACCTGAGACGACCACAGCATACCGCTCGCTCCACCTTCGAATCGAAGCAAAACGTGCGCGTTGTCATCGACTTTGCGCCCCGGTACAAAGGCCTGCAAGTCCGCCGCC
This sequence comes from Ruegeria arenilitoris, assembly GCF_013030265.1. Classification (GTDB taxonomy): domain Bacteria; phylum Pseudomonadota; class Alphaproteobacteria; order Rhodobacterales; family Rhodobacteraceae; genus Ruegeria; species Ruegeria arenilitoris_E. The sequence goes on along the minus strand of NZ_WPZQ01000003.1, from coordinate 210,364 downwards.
AAGCTTTCCGCCTTCAGCCCGGTTACAAAGCAAGCGAGGTTGTAAGCATGAGTCCCGATGTCGCCGGTTGATCCACCCGCGCCCGAGCGTTCGGGATCGGTTCGCCACTCAGCCTGTTTGAAATCCTGCTGCTCGGTCAGCCAGTCCTGGGGGTATTCAACCTGAACCACGCGGACCTTGCCGATATCTCCGTTAGCGACCATTTCACGCGCCTGCCGAACCATTGGATAGCCCGTGTAATTGTGGGTCAAAATGAATAGGGCATTCGCGCTTTCTGCTGCTTTGACCAGTTTTTTTGCATCGGCAAGGGTCGAGGTGAGTGGTTTGTCACAAATTACGTGAATACCGCGTTTCAGGAACTCGCGCGCGGCTGCATAGTGGACGTGATTTGGCGTGACAATTGAGACCGCCTCGATCCCAGATTTCAGTCGGGCTTCCCTTATCGCCATTTGTTTGAAGTCTTCATAGACCCGTTCGAGCCCCAACGCCTGACCACTTTCAAGAGATTTCTCTGGCGTCGAAGACAAAGCACCAGCAACCAATTCAAACTTGTCGTCCAGTCGCGCCGCTATTCGATGAACGCCACCTATGAAGGCGTCGTTCCCACCGCCAACCATGCCAAGTCGAATGCGGCCTGAAGTTTCTTCATTGCGTCCTGTGACCATCATTCAATCCCCAGCATTTTGCGATTGGCCGCTTCGTCTGCGCCACCGTCAGCGAAATCATCAAAGGCTTTTTCAGTCACACGGATAATGTGATCTGACACAAACTGAGCGCCTTCACGCGCTCCATCCTCGGGGTGTTTGAGACAGCATTCCCATTCGACCACAGCCCAGCCATCAAAATCATTCGCCGCCATTTTTGAGAAAACTGCACCGAAATCCACCTGGCCATCACCAAGCGACCGGAAGCGCCCAGCACGATCGACCCAGCTTTGATACCCGGAATAAACCCCCTGCCGGCCGGTCGGGTTAAACTCGGCATCTTTGACATGGAACATCCGGATCCGATCTTTATAGATGTCGATATTGTCCAGATAGTCGAGGCATTGCAGCACGTAGTGCGACGGGTCGTACAACATGCAAGCGCGTGGGTGATTGCCTATCCGTTCAAGAAACATCTCGTACGTCACGCCGTCGTGGAGGTCCTCACCTGGGTGAATTTCGTAACAGACGTCAACGCCGCATTCTTCGGCGTGATCCAGTATTGGCACCCAACGACGAGCAAGCTCCTCGAATGCCGTTTCGATCAAGCCAGCAGGGCGCTGCGGCCAAGGATAGACATAGGGCCATGCCAATGCGCCTGAGAATGTCGCATGCGCTGTAATACCCAAGTTTTTCGAAGCAGATAGCGCTTTTTTAACTTGGTCTACTGCCCATTCTTGCCGGGCCTTCGGGTTTCCTCTGACGCTTTCGGCTGCAAAACCATCAAACGCGCTGTCATAGGCCGGGTGAACGGCCACAAGTTGGCCCTGAAGGTGGGTTGAAAGTTCAGTGACTTCGACGCCATTTTCCTTGGCTTTGCCTTTGAAGTCATCGCAATAACTGGCGCTGGATGCGGCTTGTTCCAGGTCGAACAACCGGCCATCCCAACTAGGAACCTGAACGCCCTTGTATCCACAGTCAGCCGCCCATTTAGTGATCGCGTCCCACGAATTGAACGGCGCTTCGTCCCCCGCGAATTGCGCAAGAAACAAAGCTGGACCTTTGATTGTTTTCATAAAATTTCCTCCCCAAAATCTGAGCCTTTATGGCGGTAAATTTTCCTTCAGATAGATGTCGATACGGATACGTTCCTGGGCTTTGTTGAATGGCACTTTGTCCGAAGTTGCACGCAGCAGACGGACAGCTGAACGAACAATGTGCCCAGTGTCTTGCGAGATTAGCGCGTCAAATGTACCGAGCGTAAGCGCCTCACGACTAAGCGGTGTAAGTTCATGAGCTATGATTACCAGATCTTTGCTGAGCTTGTTCTCTGAAAGAAATTGAATCAGGCCTGCATTGCCCGCAGCTGACGAGTATATTCCGACCAGATCGGGGTAGGTTTCAAAGATTTCGGGCATCATCTTGTAAATCAGATCCGGGTCATCCCGGCCCTCGACAGACGCTACGACTTCGAGGTGTGGAAACTCCTCAGCCACAACTAGATCAAAGCCTTGGCGACGCTCCAGGTGGTCGCGTGCCAAACGGGATCCTGTAAGTACCAAGACCTTCCCGACGCGATGCACAAATCGGCCCATCAGCTGAGCGGCGGTTCGTCCTGCCGAAACGTTATCAATTCCTACAAAGTGGTCTCGCTCAGAACTCGGCAAGTCAGACACCAACGCAACCACCGGAACGCCTTTGTCCCTGAGCCTTTTTACAGCGTCGCGGACAGAAGGCGTTTCGGGCCCGAAAACGGCGACTCCGTCAATATCCAAACTGTCGACGGCATCCAAAATGTTGACGATATCTTGCGGCTCGAATGGAGCGACTTTCTTAATCGCAATGCGGGTCCGCTCGATGAATTGGTCACGAGATTGTTCTGCGATCTGACTGCTGATTGCTTCAACAAACTCGTTGTCTGTGTCGGGTAAAACAAAGAGGAAGTTGTAAACTCGGTTTCGCGCCAGGTTGGCCGCGGCCGTGTCGCGCACATAGCCCAACTCATCAATCGCCTTTTGTACTTTCTCTACAGTCACTGCCCGCACGCCGGGGCGTCTGTTCAAGACCCGATCAACGGTCGCCAGGCTGACACCCGCCACGCGAGCGATGTCATTGACGGTTGGCTTTTTCACCAATTCTAGTTTTTGTTTTTGATCTTCCACGTGTTCTTCAGCCCTCAATCTCCCGTGCCAAGCCTTCAAACAACAAAGCAACAGCTTCAGCGCCGGGATCGTTATGTCCAACTAGGTTCTCTTCGGGAACATAGGCCGCGCGGCCCGCCTTCGCACGACGAATATTCGCGGTGTTGTTCGCGCCTTCGCGGGCAGCTTCGGCGGCATGCGTCAGACCAGATGGTAGTGCGGCAAGTGCTGGTGCCAGGGCGTCAATCATTGTCCTGTCACCGACCTTGGCACCCCCAACCTGGCTGACCCTATTCAGACCTTCGATCAAGGATTTCGGGACAGACGCGCCGCTCGCACAGGCATCTCCGGCTGCGTTGAAGAAAATTGCGAGTATCACGCCAGAAGAACCCCCCATTGTTTGGCTTAACTCATTCCCTAATGCCGGAAACAGTTGTGTCAGATCAGCGAGCGGCATTCGGTCGAGGCTACCTTGCAATGCTCTTGCGGCCGTCGCCAATGTGCTTCCTGTATCGCCATCTCCGGATTTCGCGTCCAGCTCGTTCAGGTTCTTCTCTGCGTTGATGAGCAGTTCAGACAACCGGGTGATTGTTTCCCTTGTGGCGGGATTGTTCGAAGGAATTGGATCGATAGGAGTCAAACCATCAGGCAGAGGTGCGACTTTTATCGGGTCGATGGAATTGACGCCGGGCCAAGCCGCCAGGTCAACAGGCGCTTTAAGCGCCGATAAATCGTCCTGATCTACCGGCAGAATGGAAACAGAAAACCCGTGCATATCCAGCGATGTCATCATTGGTGCTGGACCAACGATATGGTGGGCAATACCCGTTTCGGACAACGCATGCGTGAGGACAGCCATTTCCAGCGGCGTTGTAGAACCCAGGTTGTTGACCAATGCCACGCAGTCCCCGGACCCCACCCTTTGCTTCAGCTTCTCCACCACTGTGGACATAGCCGATACAGCATTTGAGAATTCGACTTGCTGTACACCGGGCTCGCCATGAATACCCAAGCCGAGCTCCGCTTTGCCGGGGGCGATCCGGTCCTCTTTTGGAGATCCCGGAACGGTACAGGTGTCCAGGCTCATACCGATGCTGACGACCTTGGCTATGGTGCGTCTTGCTGCGGCGGTGACGGTGTCCAAGTCAGCACCGCCTTCAGCAAGCGCCCCGGCGATTTTGTGTACGAACAACGTGCCGGCTACGCCACGTGGTTGCGGAAGGTCGGGCAGGGCGATGTCATCGTCGACGACGACCATCTCTACCTTGCGACCCAATGCACGGGCGCGTTCAGCTGCTAGTCCAAAGTTCAGCCGGTCACCTGTGTAATTCTTGACGATCAGCAGGCACCCAGCCTCACCCGTAACCGCAAGAATGCCCGCCAATACTGCCTCTACCGATGGGGAAGCAAACACTTCTCCGCAGACCGCTGCTGTCAGCATACCGGCGCCAACGAAACCTGCATGGGCGGGTTCGTGGCCAGACCCACCACCGGAAACTAAGGCGACTTTCGACTTGTCCCAATCCGACCGGTAGACAACCTTGATGTGCGGGTATCCATCCAATCGGGTGAGCTGACCGCCGGAAGAGGCCAGAAGGCCGTCTATCGCCTCTGTCACCAGAGTTTCTTTTGTGTTGAGGAACTGGGCCATGCTTTTGCTCCTTAATTCACTCGCGCGCCGGACGCGTCAAAATACAATGGGTTATGCGGGCGAATTTTTATAATTTTTCCAGATGGATAGTCCTGATGAACATCGATCAGGGTCACAACCGGGTGACCGTTTAAGTCCAGGTGCAGCCGTGTTTGATCCCCCAGATGCTCAGCACGTATCACCCGCGCCTCACTGCCTTCGCCTTCAATGATGTTTTCCGGGCGCAGGCCAATCTGCGGGCCTTTGTGATCGCCTCCGAACAACTCGGACGGCAAGATGTTGATCCGGGGCAGACCCAACCTGCTGGCAACGTAAACACTGCCCGGGTTTTCGTAAATGTCCCGGGGTGTTCCGTACTGCACCAACCGGCCGTTTTCCAAAACCCCGATATGCGTCGCCATTGTCATGGCTTCGACCTGATCATGGGTCACGTACAGCAAAGTCGATCCCAGATCGGCCTGAATCCTTTTCAACTCGACACGCAAATCCGCCCGAAGCTTGGCGTCCAAAGAACTGAGCGGTTCATCCATCAGGAAGATTTGGGGATCACGCACCAGCGCTCGTCCAATTGAAACCCGCTGCATTTCGCCGCCAGACAATTCAGTGGCTTTGTTGTCCAGTTTGTGCGGGATCTGGAGGATCTCAGCGACTTCGTTTACCTTCTTTGTGATCTCATCCTCTGGTGTTTTCAGGATCGGCGACCGCAGAGGGAAAGACAGGTTTTCCCGCACTGTCATATGCGGGTACAGCGAGTATTGCTGGAAGACCATTGCTACATCGCGCTGAGCGGGAGTGTCTATTCCAACGTCACGCCCGGCAATGCGCACTGTTCCTGAATCCAGTTTCTCAAGCCCTGAAATCAATCTCAGTGTGGTTGTTTTTCCCGCACCAGTCGGACCCAACAACACCACAAAGGCACCGTTGGGGATCGTCATTGAGATATCATCCACCGCTGTGATGTTGCCGAAAGACTTCGAGATGTTCTCCAGAACGACTTCAGCCATTGCTTAGTACCTCGTCGTTCAGAGCGGACCTCAAAGCGCGCCCGGTAGATTTTTCAAATAGGGTTACTGCGGGAGAGCGGAACTCCAATCCTACTGTCTCACCGGGACTGACGACTTCGCGGGCATCAATCCGGGCTTTCAGCTCTCCGTTCGGGCTTTGCAACGTCACGATCTGAGTGGTTCCCAGGTATTCCGCTGCCAGAACCTTGGCCCGGTATGCGCTTGCATCCGACAGAAAGACATGTTCCGGACGGACACCAAAAACCAATTCACCTTCGGCCCCTTCCATCAGCTTGGGCACCGCTTCGTCATGGCCGTTCAGTCGGACCATTTCCGAACCGGGTTCGACCTTTCCCTGAAACGGCAGGAAGTTCATCGAAGGAGACCCGATAAAATCCGCAACGAACATCGTCGCCGGCTTGTCGTAGATTTCCTGAGGTGTGCCGAATTGCTCGATCACGGCGTTGTTCATCACGACGATCTTGTCGCCCATTTGCATGGCCTCCAACTGATCATGTGTGACGTACACAGTTGTCGCGCCCATGCGATCATGCAGCGCGCGCAGTTCTTCGGCCATGTGTTCCCGGAACTCTGCATCCAACGCACCAAGGGGTTCGTCCATCATGAACGCCTTGGGCTCGCGCACAATCGCGCGACCCAGCGCCACGCGCTGCCTGTCGCCGCCTGAAAGCCCGCCTACAGGGCTATCGAGTATGTCGTTGATCCCCAGAATTCCCGCGACTTCTTCTACCTTTGCTTTAACGGCCGCGCGCGGCATACCCTGCGATATCAGCGGGTAGCTGATGTTCTTGCGCACGTTCATATGCGGATACAGCGCGAACATTTGGAACACGAAGGCGATGTCTCGTTCGGATGGTGGTCGCTGGCTGATCTCTTCACCGTCCAGATAGATTTCACCCGACGTTGGAAGTTCCAATCCTGCGATCATCCGCAGCGTCGTCGTCTTTCCGCAGCCAGATGGCCCCAGCAGCATGAAAAACTCACCATCCTCGATCGTGAACGAGCTTTCGCGGACGGCCGTGAAATCGCCGAACATCTTCTTTACGTTTTTGACTACGATCTGGGCCATTTCTACTCCGGGAAATGGCTGACGATGATGAACATGACGGTTCCGATCAGCGTGACGATGAAGGAATAGGTGAAGGCCCAAAGGACAAAGGGCTGCATCAGCATGAAGACACCCAGTGCAATAAGGATGGTTGCGACCATCTCCCATGGGCCGCGGCGGAGCCGCATCAATCCGGTTAGAAAGTCGCTCATTTGCGCACGGCTCCGAATGTAATCCCGCGCAGCAAATGTTTGCGCATCAGGATGGTGAAAATCATGACAGGAATTAGGAAGATCGTTGCACCGGCCGCCACGGCAGGCCAGTCCAGACCGCCGATACCAATAATGGTCGGGATGAACGGTGGTGCAGTCTGCGCATTCGCGGATGTCAGCAGCACGGCAAACGCGTACTCATTCCAGGCGAAGATCAGGCAAAAGATAGCTGTTGAGGCTATGCCCGTGGCGGCTTGCGGCAGCACCACTTTGTAGAAGGCCTGAAACCTCGTGTAGCCATCAATGAGGGCGGCTTCTTCGTACTCTCTTGGGATTTCGTCGATGAAACCTTTTAGCAACCAGACCGCCAGGGAAATATTCACGCCCGTATACAGCAGGATCATTCCCAGATGCGTGTCGCTGAGACCAAGGTTTCTGAACATCAGGAAGATTGGGATGGCGACGGCGACCGGGGGCATCATCCTTGTACTGAGGATGAAAAATAGAAGGTCGTCCTTAAGCGGGACCTTAAATCGGCTGAACGCATAGGCGGCCAGCGTGCCAAGGAAGATACTCAAGAACGTCGAGCCGAACCCGATGATAACCGAATTCATAAAGCGCTCACCGAATTTGGATGGTCCAACAATCACCATGTCGTATTGACGCACGATCTCATCGGCCCAGTTCTGCGGTGGGTTCGCTTCCAAAAACTCCTGCGTCTGCCGTGTGCGAGTGGTGAAGAGATTGACATAGCCTTCAAGCGTTGGGTCAAAGACAACCTTGGGCGGGTAGCTGATCGCATCGGCGGGCGATTTGAAGCCGGTCAGCAAAATCCAAACCAGCGGGATCATCGTGATCAGCGCGTAAGTAATAACGAGGAAGCCTGCGATCCACTTGGACCGGTTCGAAGGTTCAGTGACGGAAAAACTACTCATCTCTGTTTCACCTTGTTCAGGGCTTTGACGTAGATCGACGCAAGGCCGAACACGGTGACGAAAAGGATGATCGCATAGGCCGAGGCATAGCCCGTACGCCACTTTTCAAAAGCCTCCCGCTTGAGATTGATTGAAGTGAGTTCCGTAACAGAACCGGGCCCTCCACCGGTTAGCTGAACCACCAGGTCGAACATCTTAAAGTTCTCGATCCCTCTAAACAGCACGGCAAGCATCAGGAACGGCAACACCATCGGGATGGTGATCGTAAAGAACTGCCTCAGCTTGCTCGCTCGGTCGATCTCAGCCGCCTCGTAGATGTAGTCGGGAATGCTGCGCAGACCGGCCAGACAGATCAGCATTACGAAGGGGGTCCACATCCAGGTGTCGACAATCACGATCGCCCACGGGGCCAACGTGACTGAGCCCAGCATTTCAAAGCTCGATGGGTCCTTGCCGGTAAACCAGGAAACGATGTAGTTAAACAGGCCGATTTGAGGTTGATACAGGAACTTCCAGAAGTTCCCGACAACCGCTGGAGATAGCATCATCGGCAAGACGATGATGGTCGTCCACAGGTCATTGCCCTTGAATTTCTTGTTGATCAGCCACGCCAGCGTGAACCCGATCAGGACCTGGAAAAAAATCGTCCAGAACAGGAAATGCGCCGTCGCCTGCATGTTCAGCCATGTGTCCGAGTCTGTCAGGATACGCTCGTAATTCCTGAGCCCGACATCTTTGACTTCACGCCCGATCCGGTTGGCCTTGTAGTTGGTAAAGCTCAGTTGGATGGTCCAGATCAACGGAAAGATGTTGATCGCCAGCAATAGAAAAATCGTTGGGGAGATGAATATCCAGGCGATCGCACGGTCGGATAACCCTCGGATTTTTCGCGCAACTCGCTCGGGCGTTGCCTGCGCAACGCGATCTACGGTCCTGTCAGACATCTCTTTGCCAGTTCTTTTGGTTTCGGACTCACGGGTGAAGGTGGAGCGGGATTGCACCCGCTCCTGCCTGTGTCCGGACTACAGCTTGCCTTCGTCTTCGAAGACTTCCGTCCAATCTTCGATCAGAAGATCAAGCGCTTCTTGAGCTGTGCCTTGGTCGGCAACCACGTAGTCGTGGATGCGCTTCTGCATTGCCAGCAGCAGTTCCGCATAGGCAGGCTCTTGCCAGAAATCCTGTACTCCAGCCATTGCTTCCAGAAAGTCACCGGCAAACGGTTGGCTGTCTACGAAACCAGGATCTTCCAGCACCGAGTTATGTGCAGAATAACCTCCAAGTTCCCACCATTTTGCCTGAACTTCCGGCTGTGCAAACCACTTAATGTACTCAAGTGCGGCGTCCTGTTTGTCAGAGTAGCTGACGACAGAAATACCTTGTCCGCCGAGTGTCGAGCCTGGCTGATTTTGTGGTGGGTTCACGAAGAAGTCGATCTTGTCGCCGCCAGTATTGGGGTCGGCATATAGACCAGGGAAGAACGCAAACCAGTTCATAGCCATGGCGACCTGACCGGATTTAAAGGCATCCAAGCTCTCACCCATGTAGGAATTGGTATATCCAGGAGGCGTCGCCGTTTTGTAGAATTCTTTATAGAACTCCAGAGCCTCAACCGCTTCCGGTGAGTTTACGGCGCCTTCCATGTCATATGAGCCCGGGGTGTTTTCGTATTTGAAGCCCCAAGGATACAGTGCTCCGGTCACACCCATGGTGATCCCTTCCGAGCCGCGCTCGGTAAAGATTGCTGCCCCATAGACGGTCTTGCCGTCGATCTCACGACCTTGGAAGAACTGCGCGATCTGCAACAACTCTTTCTGAGACTGCGGTTCACGTAGGTCCTGACCAGTCGCCTCTTTGTATGCAGCTTGAATTTCGGGGTTTTCAAACCAGTCCTTGCGATAGAACCAGCCATTCGCATCGCCCATCGCAGGCAGCGCGTAGTAATTTGGTGTGCCCTTGGGCCAAGTCGAATAAGCGTAGACCGTGGCCGGCGCGAAATCGTCCATGCTGATGCCTTCAGCATCGAAGAAGTCGTTCAGTTGGACATAGTGGCCGTTTTCGGCGCCACCGCCGATCCATTGGCTGTCACCAATCAACAGGTCGCAGAGCTTACCTCCAGAGTTCAGTTCATTCAGCATCCGGTCCGCAAAATTTGGCCAGGGAACAAATTCGAAGTTCATCGAGTGGCCAGACTCTGCTTCGAATTCCTTTGATAGCTCGACAAGCGCATTGGCCGGGTCCCATGCAGCCCAACAGAGCGTCAGATCTTCAGCATTTGCCTTGGTAGAAAGAGTAGTAGCGGCAAGGACTATTGCGCTGGCCGAGGCCAGTTTTGTGTAAGTCATCCATTCCTCCCTTTTTTGCGCCGTCAATCGAGGATGTGCGAATCGCGGCATACATCCAAGGCTATTTGAGGTACGCACCTCAAGTCCAGATATTTTTGAGGTTCGTACCTCAAGGGTCCGAAAGAGATCGCCAATTTTGTCTCTTAGTTATTGATTCTTAGAGAAATTGTTCTTTGAATCTGATGTGTATGTATTTTCGGCAGCGAGGTATTGAATGGTCATATCGACTTAAATGGGCGCAGCCGTCATGCGGCCGACAGGTTCAGTGAACCGGCTTGTGAAGCGCTCAAAAATTATTTGGTCGATACCTTTGAGAATTCGAGATAGCGTCAAACAGCGCGGACAACTCGGGGCCGTGCATAGTTCTTTTTTAGTCGGGTGCAAACGTATGAACAATCTCTCCATCGTCCGATTGAACCGCTACCCTATAAAAGGCTTGAGTTCCGAGCCTATGAGAACTGTGACGCTGCGAACAGGAGAGGGCATTCCAGGCGATCGCCTGTTCGGATTTGCTCGCTACAACTCCGGCTTCGACATGCAGAACCCAATGCCACTGCCGAAAGATCGTTTCGTCGTTTTGTTGAACGAGGCTGCACTGGCAGGCATTCAGACCAATTTTGAAATTGAGTCCCAGGCACTTGAGATCAATGCGAACGGAAAGACACGACGCTTTGATATGCGAGAGTCTGAAGATCGGGAGAAGGCGGCAGAGTTCCTTTCTTCAGAGATCGATTTAAAAGATCCAGAGCTGCCAAAGTTTGTCTCTGCTGCTCCTCATAGGTTTACAGATGTATCTGTCGTATCACCGCAAATGATGAACGCGATATCCGTTTTGAATCTGGCCTCTGTGAAAAAGTTGGGCGAACGACTGAACGCAGAAGTCCACCCGGCGCGCTTCCGAGCGAATATTGAGATAGACGGATTACCTTCGTTTGCTGAGCTGGATGCAGTTGGATCAGTTTTAAGATTTGGCGATGTCGAGTTGAAGATACTCTCACGTACGAAAAGGTGTGCAGCAACTGAAGTTAACCCGAAAACGGCCGAGCGAGACTTGAAAATACCCTACCTTATTCGGAAATTGATGGGCCATATGGATATGGGCGTCTATGTCGAAGTGGTTAATGGTGGAACGCTAACGGTCGGTCAAACTGGGGAAATACTCGCCTAGACCTTGCCGCCGCCAAAGCGGCTTTTCTAAGAGGTTTGAGCGATGTTCGGTCAGTCGACTATACTCAACTCTTACTCTGTCTTTCTTTTGGCTATCCGGGGTATCAAAGCACGTCGCGTTCGTGCTTTCTGATCCAGATACGATTGAAGGGCACTCCTTTGACGGAGCCTTGACAAGATTCCTGTTTCAAATAATTTTAATCATTAAAATATTTATGCAGGTGGTCCTCAATGTATCTGGGCTTAGATTTGGGAACGTCAGGTCTCCGCGGGATTCTGGTAGATGACACAGGACACGTTTTCGGTGATGCCGAAGTCAGCATTTCCACCTCGACGCCCAAGCCTGGCTGGTCTGAGCAGGATCCTTTGGATTGGATCAACGCTTGCGAAGAGGTTGTTGGGAAGCTTCGCGTCGGCAACCAGCAAGCATTCTCAAAATTGCGAGGTATTGGCCTAAGCGGACACATGCACGGCGCTACACTACTTGATACTGATGGCGAAATATTGAGGCCCTGTATTCTTTGGAACGATACACGGTCAGCTGATGAGGCGAGGATACTGGATCAATCGCCGGAGATGCGCGCAATATCGGGAAACATCGTATTCCCCGGGTTCACTGCGCCGAAACTCGAGTGGTTGCGCAGCCATGAGCCGGATGTGTTTTCAAAGGTAGACAAGGTACTGCTGCCGAAAGATTATTTGCGGTTTTGGCTTACTGGCGAATATGTCTCAGACATGTCTGACAGCGCAGGAACATCCTGGCTGGATGTTGACACTCGGCAGTGGTCGGAAAGGGCGCTGGCCATAGGTCACATGCGTGTCGAGCAGATGCCGCGCTTGGTCGAAGGCAGTGATCCGGGTGGAGAGTTAAAGGCCCGTTTGAGACAGGATTGGGGGCTTTCGAATCCGGTTGTCGTAGCTGGAGGTGCTGGCGACAATGCTGCCGCTGCCTGCGGGATCGGGAGCATCAACGACGGCACCGGTTTTGTCTCACTCGGAACCTCTGGCGTGTTGCTTGTAGCGCGGGAAGCCTATGCTCCTGATCCGGAAACAGCCGTGCACTGTTTTTGTCATGCGGTTCCTGATCGGTGGATACAAATGGGTGTCATGCTTTCAGCAACGAACAGCATGAACTGGCTTGCTCGCAATCTGGGTGAACCCGTGGAAAAACTTGCTGCATCTATGCCTGGAAAATTAAACGGACCTACAGCGATCACCTTCCTGCCATATCTATCAGGAGAACGGACGCCACATAACAATAGCCATATTCGAGGCGCGTTTTTGGGCGTGGACATCTCGTCGGAACCCGCTGAGTTGACCCAGTCCGTAATGGAGGGTGTTTCTTTTGGAATGAGAGATTGCCTGGAAGCACTGAAGAGCACCGGAACCCAGCCAAATAGCCTTATGGCAGTTGGGGGAGGCGCGCGATCTCGGTTCTGGCTGGAAACCTTGGCTACTGTTTTGCAAGTTCCACTGGATTTGCCAAAAGGCAGCGAATTCGGTGCCGCAATGGGCGCTGCGCGCCTCGCGATATGTGCTGCCAACGGCGCTGAACCGGCGCAAGTCATGACGCCGCCGGAAATTCAGGAACGCATCGAACCACGCGGCGATCTGATTGACGCCTACGAAAACGAATACCGGAGATACAAACAATTCTATCAGGCGCTTGCGCCGCTGGCAGTAAGATGAAACCAGAAACGGGTAAAGCCTCTGGGATTGAAGCTGCTATTATCACGGACGGGGATATGCGTGTTTCGGTCCTGAACTATGGGGCTATAACGCAGGGTTGGTGGTACAAGGATGTCCCGCTCATCCTTGGGTTCGAGGACCCAAATGAGTATCTCACCGATACGCGTTACCTAGGCGCAATTGTTGGGCGCGTTGCCAACCGGATCAGCGGCGCGACGTTTGACTTGGATGGCACCAGTTTTGAATTGAACGCCAACGAGGGCAAAAACACCTTGCATGGCGGCGACGATGGGCTGTCTAAACAGTTTTGGGAACTCGAACAAATTGCAGAGAACGAAGTCTTTCTGAGCTATGTTTCTCGCGACGGGGAGAGTGGCTTTCCGGGGAATATCAGGTTCGAAGTCAGAATCTGCTTACAGGGCTCACGCTTGGTCTATTCAATAGCGGCACGACCTGACCGGCCGACGCCGATAAGCATTGCGCAACATAACTACTACACTTTGGGTGCAGCGGAAGGCGTAGACCGGCACAAGCTGAAGCTCGCTTCAAATCGGTATTTGGAAATCGACGATCTGGGTATCCCGTCGGGCAGGGTGCTTGCGACCAACGAAAACGGGTTGGATTTTTCAACGCCCAATACGATTGGAAGTGTGCCGGATGGGATTGATCACTATTTCTGCTTTGATCATGATCGCCGCCCCAAGGCTCCGGTGGTGGAACTCACTTCACCCTCTGGCCTTGCGTTGACAGTCTACTCTGATCAGCCCGGAACACAGGTTTATTCGAGCTATGAGCTGACGAAACCGCGTCGCGCTTCGCGTGGTGTGTGCATTGAGCCATCGGGTTATCCAAACGCACCGAATATCTCGTCATTTCCCTCAATCATCTATACTCCGGAGAAGCCGTATCGGCAGGAACTTATTCTAGAAGTTTCTGAGGAATGACATGAGAGCATTTTCGCTATTTTTGGCTTTTGGGTTGGTGATCTCAGTGGTGGACGGTGTGCGTGCCCAATCGCTTGGTCCTTTGCCGGAGTTCCTCGATCCTGACTTTGCAAGCGCTGAGCTGGGGCGTTTACTGTTCTATGACCCGATCTTGTCTGGCAACAAGAATATCAGCTGCGCGACTTGTCATCATCCCAGGCTAGGCACGTCCGACGGTGTTTCCCTTGGTATAGGGGAAGGGGGAATTGGGTTGGGGCCAGAGCGGAAATTGGGCCCAGAGAATACCCCGGAGCAACGTATTCCTCGAAACTCACCAGGGCTTTGGAACCTCGGAGCCACTGAGTTCACGACGTTTTTCCATGATGGGCGACTAGAGGCAGACCCAACGCAACCTGATGGTATCAGAACCCCGTTGGGTACTCATATGCGTTCTGGTTTCAATTCAGCGCTGGCCGCACAGGCCATGTTCCCGGTTTTGTCGCCTGACGAAATGGCGGGTCACTATTCTGAGAATGACGTGAGCAAAGCGGTTCGCCTCGGAATTCTGACACAGCAAGGTGGTGCGTGGGATCTGATTGCAGAACGTGTTGCGGCCATTCAAGAGTACGAGCAGAGGTTTGAGGATTTAGCCCCGGATAATGAGATCACTTTCACGGCGATTGCCAATGTAATCGCGGATTTTATCGCATTCGAGTGGCGCGCGGATAACAGCCTCTTCGATCGCGCGATGCGAGGTGAGGCTGAATTGCCAGAAGAGGCCGAAATTGGCATGGGCCTGTTCTACGGAAAAGCTGGCTGCAGCAACTGCCATTCGGGCTGGTTCCAGACCGATCACAAGTTTCATTCGATTGCACTGCCGCAGATCGGCCCGGGAAAGGCGGCGCGATTTGAAAACCATGTCAGGGACGATGGACGCCTTCGCGTGACCAGCGACTCCGAAGACGCGTTTGCTTTTCGTACGCCATCACTGCGCAACGTGACCTTGACTGCGCCATACGGACACAACGGAGCCTATGCTGAACTTGAGGATATAGTGCGCCATCATCTGGACCCGTTGGCGTCCTTGCGAAACTACTCGATCGAGATGGCCACCTTGCCGGACTTCCCCGGCTCTGACGACCAAAGGGCAATGTCGGATAATCAGCACTTGGGTGCGATTGCCCAAAGCAACAGCTTGTCGAAAGTAAGTCTGACGGATCAGGAAATCGACGCTCTTCTCAGATTTCTGGCAAGCCTTGAAGACCCGGCAGAGCGGCTAGGTGTGCCCGACCAAGTTCCAAGCGGGTTACCGGTTGAAAAGTAATCAGCGGTGAAGACGTATGATTTGGTTGGGCTGATAGTCCAACCACTCGCCTTTCGAACCATCCGGCCAGATCATGCGAACCTGCACCTGGTCCTGACTCCCAAGCCCAAAATGCTGAAACCCAGCGATACCACCAGCGTGACCGCCGCCGATAGTGAGCTCGCGGGTCTGAACACCCAGCGAGGTTTTGACTTCAATAAATCCACCAATTGCTGCGTGATTGGATTGATCCTGAGTGACATCAATCAATAGCCAGTTGCCACCCTGAGAAGTGTTCTGGCTGACTTCGAGCTCAGAACCTCGGTTGACGACCACCAGATCCAACTTCCCATCGTTGTTCAGGTCAGCAAGCGCCGCGCCACGAGACTTAGCCATCGAGGCAGCACCGGCATCTGCCGCAGCTTCAATAAACTGACCGTCGGAGTTCTGTAGTAGTAGGTTATTGGGGTCGTTCAGAGCCGCATCGGGCATCTGTTCTACGTTTCCCTTGGCCACGAATATATCGTCCCGGCCGTCGTTGTTGACATCGCCAAACTGTGCGTGCCACCCGGTGGATGGCCTTCCGTCTCCACCGATATGCGGTCTATGGGCGGTCGTGCCCTTTTCGTAAGTTGCATCGCGCCAGGTCGGGCCGTTTGTCGCTGGGTCAAATACTTGGAGTTTCTGATCACCCATCGAGGTCAGATAAACTTCGGGAAATCCATCTCCAGTAAGGTCGCGAGAGGCGATCCCCATTCCCCAGATCGAAAATGGAAGCCAGCCTTCGTCTTCCGAGTATTGCCGAGGCTCAGGCTCCATCGCCCATAACTGCTCATGACCGCCGCGAACATAGTAGTGACGGTCGTTGCTGACGCGAAGATCAGCGCGGCCAGTTCGGGCCCAGTCCGAAAACAAAATAGAAAGTGAGCAGTAGCCGGGCTCAAGATGCAGCGGCTCGCGATACGAGTCGCCTTCTGGACGGTACAAAAGGGTTGGGCCGCAGGATTCAAAGGGACCTTCGGGATCAAACCGATCAACATAGGTGCCAAACGCCAGGGTCGGTAAAGTTTGCCCGCTTTCCCATGTTGCCGAGAACCCTGTGGTCCAGTGATCCTCGGACTGAAACCCGAGATAAGTGAAAGGGCTGAATTGGCAGTCGGGATGGCCCCGAAGAAGCAGGTCTGGGCCAACACGCAAAATCGCCAGGTCCATTACGCCGTCGCTATCAACGTTGAGAGGGTATGCGCCGGTCACACCAGTCAGCGAAAGATCTGCAGGCGTCTTTGCCTGAAATGTTATCTGTTCCTTCGAGGTATTGATGAACAGTTGAGACCGGTCGGAACCGCCCGCCAAAAAGAGTTCTGGCAGCGAGTCCCCATTGCAATCGAATACGGCCACACCGCCGCCGACAAAATGCTCCCACCCGCCAGCATAGACATGTTTTGGTACATCGACATTTGTGAACTGGGGAATAACAGTGTCCGCATTCGCAACTGTGCCCAAAGCCGCAAATATCGCAATCTCAAGACGCATTCGCCGTCAGCTCCTTGACCTTGAGAATTGAGATTTGTTCAATTCCATAGGCTGCCGCCCCCTTGGCCCACATCATGTCACCCCAGTGATGAACTTTGATCTGGGGCAAAGGTGCATCGACATTCACAACGCCGTTTTGAATGCGGGTCATAACTTCGTTGGAACACAAATGCTCAAAGCTCATTTGTGCCCCCGAGACGATAATGCACTCTGGGTCATACAAGTTGATCAGGTTGGAAATCCCGAGGCCAAACATCTGACCTGCGCGGGCAAGCACAGATGAAGCTCTGTCGTCACCTGAGTTGGCGCGGTCATGTATGTCGGAAACGGTTTCCATGTCGTTGGTATGACCGGTGACTGTCATCTCGCGGATCAAAGCATAGTCGCCCACATAGGCTTCTAGACATCCGCGTTGACCGCATTGGCAAAGGGCTCCGTCAAGTTGAACTTTGGTGTGCCCAAACTCAGCGCCGCAGCCTCGTTCTCCACGGTATAGTTTGCCGTCCAATACGATGCCAAGGCCAACACCATGTTCGATCGTAACAACGAGGAAGTTCTTTAAACCCTTACCCAAGCCAAAAAGCTGTTCGGCCTTGGCGACAAGATTGGCGTCGTTGTCGACGAATGCGGGGCAGGGCAGCTCATTTGAAAGCAAGTGGCTGAAATCAATATTTCTCTCAGTAATCGATGATGACCAGTGGACAAAATTCTTGTTTGCATCGACCAGTCCAGCCACCCCGATAGAAACACCTGCCAAATGAGCGACAGAACGATCGATCTGTTTGCAGGTTTCTTCAAGAGCTTCACGGATCGCCGATACAAATTCTTGCGGCGACATTCTGGCGTGATCCAAAGCATATTTATGGGATGCGACTTCGTTACCTTCAAAGTCGACCAAGATAACCGAGATTACTTGCCGAGCCACTTTTAGACCGGCCACAAGGTGCATCTGGCCGTCCAATTGCAGCAATACTCTGGGTCTGCCTCTCTTCCCCGACTTTGACTGTGCCTGGCTTTCAGTCTCTTTTACCAGCCCGGCCGAGATGAGATCAGCCGTGGCGGCGGTGACAGTCGCAGGGCTGGTTTGCAAGGCGGATGCAATATCGATCCGCGAGACGGCCCCCTTGGCTCTTATGTGCTCCAATACCCGCAGACGGGTTGCATTTCTTTGTTCCAAAGAAACCGGAGAGGCTTTGCTTTTCAGCATCTTGTCCTCGCGAATCTTGCTGTTGGCCCAATCTATTTGAATTTGGGTGCCTCTTGTAGAGTAAATATTTTACCGACTGAAATAAATATGGTATTCAAATTTGTGAGAGCCGCGAATCGAAATGCGATGGCTCGGCAAATGGGAGGAAATCATGAAGAGAATTCTCAGCTTTTCGGCTGTGGCCACTTTGTTGGCTTCGACCGCATTCGCAGAGCCAGTGGTCGGCGTAAGCTGGTCGAACTTTCAGGAAGAGCGTTGGAAAACAGACGAAGCGGCCATCAAATCGGCACTTGAAGCTGGCGGTGCCGAGTATATTTCCGCAGACGCGCAATCGTCTTCCGCAAAGCAGCTTTCGGACATTGAAAGCCTGATCGCCCAAGGCGTGGACGCACTTATTATTCTGGCCCAGGACGCACAGGCAATCGGACCGGCTGTTCAGGCTGCGGCTGACGAAGGTATTCCGGTCATTGCTTATGATCGCCTGATTGAAGATGACCGTGCGTTCTATCTGACCTTCGACAATGTGGAAGTCGGCAGAATGCAGGCTCGGGCTGTCTTTGAGGCCATGCCCAAGGGCAACTACGTGATGATCAAAGGCTCTCCTACTGATCCGAACGCAGATTTCCTGCGCGGGGGTCAGCAAGAGATCATCGGAGCAGCCGTCGATAGCGGTGACATTGTAATCGTTGGTGAGGCATACACGGATGGCTGGCTGCCCGCAAACGCGCAGCGGAACATGGAACAAATCCTGACCGCGAACGAGAACAACGTGGATGCAGTCGTTGCGTCGAATGACGGTACTGCAGGCGGTGTTGTTGCCGCGCTGACCGCACAGGGCATGGAAGGCATTCCGGTTTCCGGTCAGGACGGCGACCACGCAGCGTTGAACCGTGTCGCACTGGGAACGCAGACGGTTTCGGTTTGGAAGGATGCTCGCGAACTTGGAAAGGCCGCTGGCGAAATTGCTGTTGCGTTGAGCGGTGGGACAAGCCCTGCTGATGTCGAAGGCGCAGTTAGCTGGACATCACCGGGTGGCACCGAGATGAACTCGGTCTTCCTTGCGCCCGTTCCAATCACCAAGGACAACTTGTCCGTGGTTGTTGATGCCGGGTGGATCCCGCTGGAAGATCTTTGCCAAGGCGTTGAAAACGGACCTGCCCCTTGTAACTAAACCACTCAGCCCTGGGCCCTTTAGTCCGGGCCTGGGGCAAATGCTGAATATGAAAGATCGGAAATGACCGAAACTTCGTCTCAGCCGATACCTGAAAAAGCGAAACCCAGCCTGTTCCAGCAACTGGAACTGGACATGCGACTTTTGGGAATGATCGGCGCGTTTGTCATCCTGTGTATCGGGTTCAACATCTTCACGGACGGACGGTTCTTGACGCCTCGGAACCTGTTCAACCTCTCCATCCAGACGGTTTCAGTGGCCATTATGGCGTGCGGAATGGTGTTCATTATCGTCACTCGTCACATCGACTTGTCGGTGGGAGCGCTGCTGGCAACAACCTCGGCCGTGATGGCAATGACGCAAACCGAGCTTTTGCCGCAAATACTTGGGATGGGTTTGAACAATCCGGCAACCTGGGCGATCACAATTGTTGTTGGGCTGTTTGTCGGCACACTGATTGGTGCATTTCATGGCTGGATGGTTGGTTATCTGACGATACCAGCGTTCATCGTTACGCTTGGTGGGTTTCTGGTTTGGCGAAACGTGGCGTGGTATTTGACCAGCGGCCAGACGATTGGTCCTCTGGATAGCACATTTCTGATGTTTGGCGGGACTAACGGAACATTGGGAACGACAACAAGCTGGCTGTTCGGCTTGTTTGCTACCGCAATCGCAATCTGGGCTTTGTGGAGTGGTCGCCGCGCAAAAGCGTCACATGGTTTCCCGGTAAAACCTGTTTGGGCCGAGGCCACTCTGGCCGGGATAATCGCAATTGCTATCCTTGGGTACGTTTACATCGTAAACAGTTACGCCATTCCGACGCGCCGGCTGCAACGTATGTTCGAAGCGCGCGGTGAGACAATGCCAGAAGGGCTGGTCGTCGGATACGGCATACCTATTTCTGTACTCATCCTGATCATCGTGGCTGTCACGCTGACAATTGTGGCGCGAAAAACACGGTTTGGCCGATACATCTTTGCCACCGGCGGCAACCCGGATGCAGCAGAGCTTTCGGGTATCAATACTCGGCTGCTGACCGTGAAGATTTTTGCACTAATGGGTTTCCTGTGCGCCGTGTCCGCGGTCGTCGCCTCGGCCCGCTTGGCAAATCACTCTAACGACATTGGTACGCTCGACGAACTTCGGGTCATAGCCGCTGCAGTGATCGGAGGAACCGCATTGTCCGGCGGCATCGGTACCATCTATGGCGCGATCCTTGGTGCATTGATCATGCAGGCGCTGCAATCGGGCATGGCAATGGTTGGCGTGGACGCACCGTTTCAGAACATCGTCGTCGGCAGCGTTCTCGTGTTGGCCGTCTATATCGACATCGTCTACCGCAAGCGACTGGGGGCAAAGTGATGCAAGCTCAGGATACGCAAAAAAAACCTCTCGGTACTGGGCGCGGTTCAGGCGCGCCGCCATTGGTCGAGATGCGCGACATTTCGATTTCCTTCGGCGGGATCAAGGCCGTCGACCATGTGTCAGTCGATCTCTATCCGGGTGAAGTCGTTGGCCTGCTTGGCCACAACGGGGCCGGAAAATCCACGTTGATCAAGGTTCTGTCCGGCGCCTATCAGATGGATCACGGTGAGATTCTGATTGATGGCAAGCCAGTTGAGATTGGCAATCCCCGTGATGCCCGGGCGAATAATATCGAGACCATCTATCAGACGCTCGCCTTGGCCGACAATCTGGACGCGACATCGAACCTGTTCCTGGGGCGCGAGATGACGACGCCTTTTGGTTTGGTCAACGACGCAGCCATGGAGGCCGAGTGCCGAAAGATCATGGCGCAGCTCAACCCGAACTTTCAGAAGTTCAATGATCCGGTCTCCGCCTTGTCGGGTGGGCAAAGACAATCAGTGGCGATCGCTCGGGCTGTCTACTTCAACGCACGTATTCTGATCATGGATGAGCCGACAGCAGCGCTCGGGCCGCATGAAACTCAGATGGTGGCGGATCTGATCCACCAGCTAAAGGCGCAAGGCATCGGGATATTTCTGATCGATCACGATGTGCATGCCGTCATGGAGCTGTGCGACCGCGCCTCGGTCATGAAGAACGGAAAACTGGTTGGGACGGTCGATATCGCAGACGTAACTGATGACGATCTTTTGTCGATGATCATTCTCGGCAAGCAGCCAGCACAAAAAGCGGAGTAGGGGGCAGAAATGCCAAGTGGATTTTTTGAAGGGATCGAAAAGATCCAGTTTGAAGGCGAGGACAGCAAGAACCCGTTGGCCTTTCGTCACTACGACCCGGACGAGATCGTCATGGGCAAGCGTATGGAAGACCATCTGCGATTTGCGGTGGCATGGTGGCATTCCTTCGCGTGGGAAGGCGGGGATCCGTTCGGCGGTCCCACATTTGATCGTCCGTGGCATCCACAGGATGAGATGGATCGTGCCCGCCTGAAAGCGGATATTGCGTTCGAATTATTCGAGATTCTGGGCCAGCCCTTCTTTTGCTGGCACGACGCTGACATCCGGCCCGAACAGGGCAATTTTGCTGATAACTTGAGAACTCTGGAAGAAATCACTGATTACATCGGCGAAAAGATGCAGGTGTCTGGAACCAAGTTGCTTTGGGGTACGGCCAATATGTTCAGTCATCGTCGCTGGATGTCTGGCGCCAGTACCAATCCTGATCCCGACGTTTTTGCATTCGCTGCAGCGACAGTGAAATCCTGCATGGATGCAACTCACAAACTAGGTGGTGAAAACTATGTTCTGTGGGGTGGTCGTGAGGGCTACGAAACCCTTCTGAACACAGACCTGAAAACCGAATTGGATCACATGGGCCGTTTTCTGAACATGGTCGTAGAGTACAAACACAAGATCGGGTTCAAAGGCACCATTCTTGTAGAGCCGAAACCTCAGGAGCCTTCCAAGCACCAATACGACTATGACGCAGCTACTTGCATCGGTTTTCTCAGGAAGTATGGGTTGGAGAACGAAGTGAAACTAAATCTCGAGCAGGGCCACGCGATCCTTGCCGGGCATAGCTTTGAGCATGAAATTGCGGTTGCGGCTGCTGAAGGGATGCTGGGTTCGATTGATATGAACCGCAACGACTACCAATCCGGATGGGATACAGACCAGTTCCCGAACAATACACCGGAAGTTGCCCTAGCTTACTATTACATCCTGAAAGCTGGTGGTTTTACCACCGGCGGCACAAATTTCGACGCCAAAATTCGCCGGCAATCGATTGATGCTGTCGATCTGGCGGCGGCTCATATCGGCGGAATGGACATATGCGCACGTGGTTTGAAAGCAGCGGCTGCAATGATTGAAGATGGAGGTTTGGAAAACGCGCTTTCGCAACGCTACTCCGATTGGAAGTCTCCCAAAGCGGAGTCCATGTTAGGCAGTAGCCTGGATGAAATTTCCGCTCGCGTTTTAAGTGAAGGAATAAACCCAGAGCCGCAATCTGGACGCCAGGAAATACTAGAGAATTATGTGAACAGATTTGTCTAACTGCCAAACTTGGGTGTTTTCCACTGCTGTCAAAAGTCATGCCAAGCCGTCTTTGGTGCTGAGGGCACGAATGGAGGTTTTGTTCATAACCCGTCCATATAGACAAAACTCCTCCTTATTATGGTCGAATGGCCGCAATTCGTATTGGGTCACAAATGCTTCATGTTTGGGTCGCAAATGAGTGACGTCATTGACCGACTTATTGAAGTTTTGGCCGTCGATTGAGTCAATTATCAGTGACATTCCACAGTGCCCTTGTGAGACTACACATAGTTTTGCCACTAGCGACAGAACCTTACTATTTCCACCTTACTTCTTTCATCCAGCACCCAGACCGATTTGTTTGATCCTGACTTCCCTTTGGGAAAATCAGGGCTGATTTGCAGATCAGACGCCGAAGGCGCCTCTTCTTGCTTATATGCAATGTGGCGAACGCGGGTGTCTGTGGCTTTTCATGCAGTTTCAGGACTGCATGGCATCCTCAAACAGTTGGTTCGTCGCTCTTGGGCTGGATTGGGTTTTGACACCAAAAAAACGCTGCAGGACCGGATATCGGATTGGGGTTTTAAACAATAGGGCTAGCAAAAGGCGGACTTTCAGCAGTCGTTCGAGGTGCAACGCATCCATGACCGCAGTTAGCGGAGCATTCGCCATACGCGGCGGCGACACAAGGCCCATGCTCCTGCCCCCAAAACGATCACGCAGAGTGCCCCTTTCGTCACATTCTCCATCGCACCCTGGATTAGCCATGCGTGTACGACCGTGCCTGTGACGATCACGACCGCCGCCACGCTATGGCCGAGGCGCCAGATGCGCAGTCCCAGTTGCTTTCTCACGGCAGCAAGGATGGCGGTTGCGAAGAGAGTCCACATTGCCACCGCACCCCAGACGGAAAACGGAGTCGGAGAGCGGAACAGCAAGACGTCCACCACGTCCGGCGGGCTCGTGACCCAAAGACCCGCCACGTGGACAACCACCGCGAAAACCAGTGCCATTCCGGTCCAGATATGGATGCGCCGCGCCGGGATCCCCGGAAGCACGCCGGTGATTAGAAGAGGCTGAACAAGCAAAAGCGCCAATCCGACGATCCCGGAAAATCCGGCAATGACATAGAGTGGCTCGCGCCATTGCAGAAGCGGGCTTTGCGCTGCGGCGATCAAGGGAACGGCAATTGCTAAGGCTAGAGCCCCCCATGCGACCACGCCGCGCAACAAACTCATCAGACAGGACGCAGAACGAACTCAACATGCAGGCTCGTGTCCGATGCCCGCTCCATCACAGGCCGCAAAAAAACCGTCTCGAAGCCGCCATCATCGTATTCTGCATCGTAAGCCAGATGCGCATGCGGCTGACCGAAGGCGGGTACAATCTGTGGCATCTCGATGCGGAATACGCCGTCGGCGTCGGTGAGCGTCGCGCCATGAGACCGCGCGTCCCGTTCGTGGCCTTCGGTCGTATGGGCCCACACCTGAATGCGCCGGCCGGCAAGGGGTGCGCCGTCGCCCGCGCGTCGCACGGTTCCAGTGGTCCAAAAGCCGCCATTGCCGATCCTTTCCATGATCGGAGCGCCAGGGCGGTAATTGTTGGCTCCTCCCCGCATCGTCGGAGTGGCCGCAACAGTTTGCGCGCGTGCCGGCAAGGTCAGGCCGGAGGCACTAGTGAGAAGCGCGGCCCCCGCGGTTGAAACGACAGCTCTCCGGGTCAGGTTTGGGGTTGTCATGTCGATCTCTCCCAACTGCAGTATTCAATAGGTACTTCTGCAATCTGTTATATGTATACAGGTGGAAGGAGCCATTCAAGCACAGCACCCGTCGCTCCGGGCTCGTTGCGGACTTTCTCTGCCAACAGGATCAGTGTTTGCTACCATATAGAAATAAGTGATGGTGCGTCGGATCCGTAGGTGAATAACTCACTCAACCAGAGATCGCTTCACGTAAATCCGCTCAATGGAGTTCACGGTTTGTTTTGGTGCTATCAATCATTCGATGGTTGCGGGAATGTGACATTCGAGGTTCCGTTCGGCGACGACCGCAATGCGGACAAACCGGATTTGTGAAGAGATATCGGTTTCAGTCTTTTGCAGCCTCTGAATTCACGCATCACTGAACCGCTTCAGAAAGGCATCTGCCCTCGCTAAATGATTGGCTTTGATATCGGGCGACATACGCTGCGCTGTACGGCACATCATCGCCCATCGCGGGTTTCCAGCCAGCCTTTCCGAATGTTTCAAGATAAAGCGCCAATAGAGGCCGTCCCAAATCTCGGCCCATGGGCCCTTGCCCCAATGGCTCATTTTGCGAATGTAGTTTGAGCCGGAAAAATACGGCTTCGTGGTGATGAGGCCGCCATCGGCGTGCTGACTCATCCCATAAACATTGGGGACCATCACCCAATCATAGCTGTCCACGAACATCTCCATGAACCAAAGGTAAACCTCATCGGGGTCAATCTCACATAAGAACATAAAACCGCCCAGCACCATGAGGCGTTCGATATGGTGGCAATATCCGGTTTTGAGAACCCGGCGGATCGTATCGTCGAGGGGATCAATCCCAGTTGTCCCATCATAAAACGCGCGGGGCATGGGACGATGATGCCCCCAATGATTGGCCCCTCGCATCTTGACGCCAAGGTCCTCATAAGTTGCACGCATGAACTCGCGCCATCCCATGATTTGGCGGATAAACCCCTCGACCGCGTTCAGGGGAATGGACTTGCGCTCAGCGTGGGCCAAGGTCGCATCAACGACCTGTTGTGGTGTCAAAAGGCCGATATTCAAGGCGGGCGTCAGAATAGCATGCCAGAGCCAGTTTTCGCCTTGAACAATCGCGTCTTCGTAATCGCCAAAGCGATCAAAGCGCCGCTCCAGAAACTGCGTCAGCCATGCAGAAGCAGCGTAGTGGGATGTCGGATAATAAAGCGTGTCCAAAGACCCTAAGGCATCGGGAAATTCGTTCAGAACGCTTTTCTTTGCATCATGGTCAACCGCGTCATGGCTGGGCCAATCGATCCAAGGCAGGCTGTTCAAAAGCGCCTTTGGGATCTTTTTGCGGTTGTCCTCGTCAAAGCTCCACCGCCCACCTGTCGGTTGATCCCCTTCCATCAGAACATTCAAACGGCGACGTTGGCCTTTGTAAAACTCCGCCATGAACCACCGTTTTCGTCCCGCAAACCACGACAGGTTGTCCGCTCGCGTATTCAGAAAACCGGGCGTTGGGAGGAGATTGAGTGCGATCCCGGTCTCTTGTGCCGCCGCGCGCAGGCGCTTTTCGGAAATAAAATCAATCGGGTCCGTCATCGTGACACTGCAGGTGCCATCATCTCGAAGCCCCTGGAACAAGCGCAGGCAGGCATCTGCCCGCCGCTCGTAGGCAAAGATCTCAGCATTGATCCCCGTGGTTACTAGATCATCACGATACCGTCTCATTGAGGCCCGGTGCAGCCAGAGCTTTTGTTTGTGCATCCTGGCCGGATAGACGGCGTCGCCAAAAAAGAGCGGATCCTCAAAAAGCACAACGCGGTCCGGTTGGTTGGCGAGCCCGGGATGATCGGCAAACAGCTGGTTGGGGAGAAGAATGGTGGTTGAGGACAAGAGGTAAGCTCTGATTTGTTTAATGGATGAGTGATAAGTTGCTCAGGATCGCAGGTATCTTTTTCTTTAGACCAAAGAACCCTGCCTTTGCGTGGGGCCACGCTTCGCGGTCATAGGGGCGCAGGACACGAGCGAGAGTGATGCCTGCGTCCTTGAGTTGCGGTTCTGCCCGATCCAGCCGTGATCTGACTGGCCCAATCGGCGCGTGAGCGGTTGCAATGGTTGCGACCTCAGCGTCCCGCGCGGTTTCAATCAACGCATCGCACCAATTGTCCCGCGCCTCCAGTATAGTGGCGTGTTGCCCCAGCGTGCTCTTCATTGCGCCACGGGCGAAATCTTGTGCAACTTTCCCAATCGGATTTGGGGATCGACCGTGGGTGGCTAAGACGCCGACCATCGCCACGGGCGAGACCGGCATAATGCCAGCGCCCGAAAGATCATCCTCTGTCAAAAGCAGCAAATATGGGCTGCCCACAAGTTGTTGGGGAAATGCAATCGGAATGCGCGGGTGTTCTGCCTCTTCGACAAGCGGTTGCGCATGAGTGGCCAAGCCTTTGGGTTGAAAACGACCTTCGGTGTATTTGGTGATGTTTTCTGCGCGCGCCAGGTAGGTCTTTCCTCTCGTGTGCAATCCCCCAACCCAACGCCAGCTCAGTGTGTTGGAGGCCGGATCGCCATCCAGAAGATGCCGCAAAAAGAAGTCTGCGCCCAGTTGCCAGGGCAGCCGCAGTGTGTATATCCAGATCGACGCGAACCACATGCGCGCGTGATTATGCAAATATCCGGTTTCGACCAATTCCCGCGCCCAATGGTCAAAACACGCAAAGCCGGTATTGCCACACACCGCATCCTTGAAACGGGCCGTCAAGGCGGCATCACTGTCAAGGTTTTCAAGGGCGCGCATCAGGTCGTGTTGGTAGTGCGCCCAGACGCTTGGCCTTTGTTCCAACCAGCCTTTAAAATAGGTACGCCAAAACACTTCTTGGACAAATTTCTCTGAGACGCTGGGGCCGTGCGCAGCCAGCACCCGCGTCAGCACCTCTTGTTCCGTCACCAAACGATGCCGTAGCCAAGGCGACAAACCAGAGACATTGTTGCGCCTGTCTGCGCCGAAGTCGTAGTTGCGCGTGCGCGCATAATGCCGCCCGGTGCGTGCCACGAACTGCTCCAGCCTTCTTAGACCAGCCGCGCGCGTGGGCTGAAAATCAAGGGCTTCTTGCAAGGCCTCAAGGTCTGAAAACGTATCGGTCACGCTGCAGACCTGCATTTTTTTGAGCAGTATTTGACTTCGTCCCAGACTCTTCCCCATTTCTTGCGCCACTCAAACGGGCGTTGGCACACCGGGCAAATTTTCTGGGGCAGATGGTCCTTTTTGCGCATCTTCATGTTGGATCTCCGAAGGGCAGGTTCAGCTGCTCGGGATCGGTAGGCGCGCGGAGGGGTTTATGGGCACTCCGCCGGGTTCTGCGGCTGGCATGTGTTCGAGCGATGGCCCGGGCCTCTTTGCGAAAGTCATCGCCTTGGCGAATGCCCCAAACCCGTTCGCGCGCGGCTTTGGCCGCTGCCAAGTGATCAAATATCCGCTCTGGATAGGCGATCCCAATGATCTGCCTGGCATTTTCTGCCTTCCAGGGTTCATGGATATACCGATCCGCAATCGGGGCCAGTTCAGGCAGCCATGTCCGAATAAACTGCCCCGTAGGGTCCTGATCATACCCTTGTTTTACCGGGTTGTAGATGCGAACGGCATTGATGCCCGTGGTTCCCGATTGCATCTGTACCTGGGTCCAGTGGATTCCGGGTTCATAGTCGGTGAACATCCGCGCCAGATGCAGCCCGGGTGCACGCCAATCCAGCCAAAGGTGATAGCTGGCCGTGGCCATCACCATCGCCCGCATCCGAAAATTCAGCCAGCCAGTCGCTCGCAGCGACCGCATGCAGGCATCCAAAAATGGATAACCCGTCTCACCGTTCGACCATGCAGCCAAGAGACCGGCATCGGGCGTTTGCGGCCGGAGTCCGTCATAGAGCCGGTGTAAGTTCTCAAATTCGATACGCGGCTCATCCTCGAGCTTTTGGATGAAGTGGCAATGCCAGTGCAATCGGCCAGAAAACGACCGTAAGGATTTGTGCCAATCCTTTGCCCTGGGTGGCAATGCGCGTCTCTGCCGTTGTGACGTTTGAGCCACCTCGCGCATCGAAAGCGCGCCCCAGGCAAGATAGGGTGATAGCCGCGAACACGCTTCGGCCCCCTCGACGGGGCTCGACATGTCGCGCTGATATTGCTCGCCGCGGTGGGTCAAAAAGCTGTTTAGCCTTTCCAGACCCGCACGCCTCCCCCCAATTTGACGTCCGTTGCACATATCATCCTGCAAACCAAGGTCGCGCCTTGTTGGAATCGGGCCAAGATCAACTTCGATCGGGGCCAGCGGGGTGGGCGACGTGGTGGGCAGGTCCATAAAATTGTCCCAACGCGCCGCCCAACCGTCGCGCGATTTGAGCTTACGAAATACGCCATGATTTTGCACCTCGACCCACGGAATGCCATGATCCCGGCACCACGCAGCAACTTGAAGATCGCGTTGATAGGTCCAGTGATTGCCGGTTTCCTCGTGCGACCAAAGTGCCTCAATCAGGCCCTGTGCCTTTAGCGCAGAAAAAACCGATCGAATTTGGCCCACGCGTACAACAAGCGGCTGCCCGAGTGCCCCAAGGTCCTTCCGCAATTCGGCAAGCGTTTCCGCTACAAAGTTCCATTGACGCGCTGAGGCATCAGCCTGTTGCCATAGCTCGGTTTCAACAACGTAGAGCGGTAACACTGGCCCAACACGCGAGGCCTGCTCCAAGGCAGAATTGTCCTGCACCCTCAGATCGCGTTTGAACCAGACAACCTGCATGATCTCTCCAACAGTCCTGAACTGGTGGTACGGAGAACGCTCGGGAGCAGATCATTTTCTAGGCTGTTTTCGCTCTGCGTCAGCGGCGGAATACGAAGCGTGAAAACAAAGACACCGTATCCGATCTCTCATGGCAGTTATTGTCGCCCCACTCTGTGCGAATACCCGCCATTTGTCACTTAACCCTGAATGTCAGGAATACGCGGTTCGCGCCGCGCTGCGCATGCACAGAAAGGAAGCTTGGCCGACCGCGGCTTTGACCTCCTCGTTTCGGGGGCTAATTCGCTGCTGAAGTACTTAAACCCCCTCCTTTCACAAGCAGATCCACAATTGCGTCGACCCCACTTCTGTGACGAAGTGACGAGAACAAGAAGGGCCGTCCTTTGCGCATTTTTTTCGCATCACGTTCCATAACCTCCAACGAAGCGCCAACATGCGGCGCAAGGTCGGTTTTGTTGATTACGAGGATGTCCGATTTCGTAATCGCTGGCCCGCCTTTCCTGGGGATTTCCTCGCCTGCGGCGACATCAATCACATAGATGGTCAGATCCGCCAATTCCGGGCTGAATGTGGCCGACAGATTGTCGCCACCGCTTTCAATCAACACCACGTCGAGGTCAGGATGACGTGTCTGCATTTCGGCGATGGCGGCTAAATTGATCGAGGCGTCTTCGCGAATTGCTGTGTGCGGGCAGCCACCGGTTTCGACGCCAATGATCCTGTCGCGCGGCAGGATCTGCATGCGCATGAGCGCTTCGGCATCCTCCTGGGTATAGATGTCATTGGTAATAACACCCACTGAGCAGACTTCGCGCAGCGCTTCGGACAAAGCGGCTGTCAAAGTGGTTTTTCCAGCTCCTACAGGGCCTCCGATACCCACGCGAAGCGGGCCGTTCATATTCGTCATGTGCGGAAGATCCTTGAATATTGTGTTTCGTGCTTCATCGATGCGATGTCCGACAGAAACGCGGTTGAACTCAGCTGATCCAAATCAGCCTCTTGAGCACTCAGGGCAATCCGCTCGCACAATGGCGTTAGAGTACGGATCAGCCTTTGCGCGTCAGTCTGGCCCAAGGGTACAAGGCGCGTTGCGCAGGCAACAAGATTACTGGCGAACGCCTGAAGAAACATCTTAGTCGTCAACAAAATGGGAAGGTTCTGCAAGCTGGCTGCTTGGCCTATGCTGACAGGGTAGGAGAATTGGCTCAGATCCAATTCCCAGACATCTCCCGTGACGGTTCCAAAGGCCTGACCCAGCAACTTGGTTTCCATGAGCCTTTCGGATGACGCACAAAAAGCCCGAGCGATAACATCGACGTTGGTCAGTTCATCTTTACTCTGCGCATTGTATGCCGCCACAACGAACACAGCATCATTCCATCCGGATCCGTGTTCCAGCACGTCCGAAATCCATGCTTCGGTGTCTTGTGAACTTGTGACAGCTCCCTCGTCGATTGCGGCCTCCAACCCGTGAGAATAGGCGAACCCCCCTACAGGATAGGCAGGAGACAACCATTGGGTCAGCGTCAGGATATCGGTGTCAGTGGGTATGACCATGGGTCCTGCCGTGGCCATAGGCTCCGCCCTCTGGGGTGAACGGTTCGCGCACCTCTCGCACCGTGGCACCAATTTTGAGCAGCATGTCTCGGATGACGTGATCGACCTGGATCAACAGGCGATCCTTTTCGATCTGACAAGGCGTATGGCGGTTGCCAATATGCCATGCAATGCGCGTCAGGTCCGGTGCTTTAACCTCCAGCAACGCTTCGGTTGCAGCCTGTATTTCCACTTCGCGACCGTCATCCAGAACCAACGCGCCACCGTGGTTCAACGAAGTCGTTTGCGCCAGATCGATGAGAATCTGTTCGCCACTTTCGCAGGTCAAAACCTTGCGCCGCAAAAAACGGTCATCATAGGTTAGCGACAGGCAGTCTGCCGGATCGCTGTGCGTGTGATCCGAATACTTACGTGCAGTACAGAGCAGGGCGGTCATACCGTCACCTCCTCTGCAGCGGGAATGGTCAGAGCCAGATTGAGTCCGAAAATACCCGATGCACGATCCGTTCGCGCGTAAGGCCCCGTTTTTTCAACTCTTCGTCGCTGAGCGATTGCAGGAATTCGACTTGCCGGACGCGTGATTGAGCTTCGGCCACGCTGATCAGAGCCGAGTAAACTGACGACCCGATGGATGCGATCAAACCGGGCAACGAAAAGCGTGCGTGTGTTTGTGCTGTTGAGTGTGCCATTTGGACCCTCGTAAATGTTGGTCCTCCCATTGGATTTAATATTTGTCATAGTGGCCTCACTTAGAAGAGCGTGTTTGGTCATTTCTGCCTTGCGCGGGCCGCAACCCAGCACATTTTTTGATCAGAACAAAAAGTATCGTTGCGCCATTGGCAGCGTTTCGGCGGGTTGGCAGGTTAGCAGTTCGCCATCTGCCCGTACCTCGTAGGTTTCCGGGTCAACCTCGACTTGCGGCGTCGCGTTGTTCAGCAGAAGATCCTGCTTGCCGATCTCTCGCGTGTTTTGGACGGCGACGGTCTGTTTTGCCAATCCCAGTGTATCACCGATCCCATCCGCATAGGCGGCCTGCGAGACAAATGTGATCGCCGAGTTTTCCACCGACCGTCCGTAGGCGCCAAACATGGGGCGACTATAAACGGGCTGCGGTGTAGGGATCGAAGCGTTGGGATCACCCATCTGTGCACAAGCAATCGTGCCGCCCAGCAACACCATCTCGGGCTTCACTCCGAAAAAGGCAGGGTTCCACAGGACTAAGTCAGCGCGCTTACCTTCTTCGATGCTACCGATCTCATGGCTTAGGCCGTGGGCGATGGCTGGGTTGATGGTGTATTTCGCGATGTAGCGGCGGACGCGAAAGTTGTCGTTCTCACCGGTTTCTTCGGGTAGACGTCCGCGCTGTTTTTTCATTTTGTCAGCGGTTTGCCAGGTGCGGATCAGAACTTCGCCTACGCGCCCCATGGCCTGGCTGTCAGACGCGATGATGCTGAAGGCGCCCATGTCATGCAGGATGTCCTCGGCTGCGATGGTCTCGCGCCGGATGCGGCTTTCGGCAAAGGCCACATCCTCGGGGATGGACTTGTCGAGGTGATGACAGACCATCAGCATGTCCAGGTGCTCTTCGACCGTGTTCATAGTGAAAGGCCGCGTCGGATTGGTCGAGGACGGCAACACATGGTTCTCGCCGCAGATCTTGATGATATCTGGGGCGTGGCCACCACCTGCACCCTCGGTGTGGAAGGCGTGGATTGTACGGCCTTTCATGGCCGCCACAGTGTTTTCCACAAAGCCGGATTCGTTCAGCGTGTCCGTGTGGATCATCACCTGAACGTCCATTGCGTCGGCTACAGACAGGCAGCAGTCGATGGCAGCGGGGGTGGTGCCCCAATCCTCGTGCAGCTTCAGCGCGCAGGCACCGGCTTTGACCTGCTCTTCGAGCGCGGCAGGTAGCGAGGCGTTGCCTTTACCCGCAAAGGCCAGATTCATCGGGAAAGCATCCGCCGCCTGCAACATCCGCCCGATATGCCACGGACCGGGGGTGCAAGTGGTGGCCAATGTCCCATGCGCAGGCCCGGTGCCGCCGCCCAGCATGGTGGTCAGGCCGGAATGCAGCGCGTCTTCGATCTGTTGCGGGCAGATGAAGTGAATATGACTGTCGAACCCACCTGCCGTCAGGATACGACCCTCGCCAGCAATGGCCTCGGTTCCGGGTCCTATGACGATGTCGACACCGGGTTGTGTATCGGGGTTTCCCGCCTTGCCGATCTTTGCGATCCGCCCGTCTTTCAGGCCAACGTCAGCCTTGTAGATGCCCGAGTGATCAACGATCAGAGCATTGGTGATGACCGTATCCACAGCTCCTTCGACGCGCGTGGCTTGAGACTGTCCCATTCCGTCGCGGATTACCTTGCCGCCGCCAAATTTGACCTCTTCGCCATAGCTGGTCAGATCACGTTCGACCTCGATCACAAGATCGGTATCGGCCAGCCGCAGCTTGTCCCCGGTGGTAGGGCCGAACATCGCGGCATAGTCTGAGCGCTTGATTGTTGCTGGCATCAGAGTGACCCCATGACCTTTTGATTGAAGCCGTAAACCCTGCGCGCACCGCTGATCGGGATCAGCGAAACTTCGCGTGCCTGCCCCGGTTCGAACCGCACAGCGGTGCCTGGCGCAATGTCCAGACGCAGGCCATGCGCAGCAGCGCGGTCGAAGTCGAGCGCGGGGTTGGTTTCGGCGAAATGGTAGTGTGAGCCGACCTGAACCGGGCGGTCGCCGGTATTGGCGACCATCAAAGTGATCGCATCAGTGTCGGGGTTCAGGGTAATTTCACCATCAGCCGGGAATAGCTCTCCGGGGATCATCTGTTCAGCTTTGTGATCAGCGCGACAGCGGCCAGCGCAACAACTGCCAGCCCAACGCCCATCGCGGCGTAATCTGTGCCGTGCGCGTGGATATGCGTTCCGTTGTGGGCTGCTGCGGGGCCAGCGAAGATCAGGGCGGGGAAAAGCATGCGGGTCATTTTGGTTTCCTTTTCAGCGAATGGGATTGTGGACGGTCACCAGCTTGGTGCCATCTGGAAAAGTAGCTTCGACCTGAACCTCGTGGATCATTTCAGGCACACCCTCCATGCATTGGTCGCGGGTGATCACCTCGGCCCCAACCTGCATCATATCGGCGACTGAACGTCCATCGCGCGCACCTTCGACCACGGCGTCGGTGATCAGGGCGATCGCCTCTGGGTGGTTCAGCTTAACCCCGCGTGTCAGTCGCTTTCGGGCGACCTCGGCGGCCATGGCGACCAGAAGTTTGTCTTTTTCACGAGGTGTCAGATTCATGTCAGAGCATCCAGCATCGGGGTAACGTGTCTTTGTTCAGTCTGTGCAGAACCGGCATCAGTGTGCGGCGAAGGGCAAAGCTGTTGTCTGCCAGAACGCGGGCGATCAGCAGGTCCCCTTGGATCACTGTTGCGCCGGCAGTATCGGGTAGCATTTTGCGAATAGAATCCAGACGCGCTTCGGCAGCTTTCGACGCAAAGACGATCAGCGCCATCGCTCCTGCGCCGTTTGCAATATGCGGCTTGGACAGATGCTTGTGCCAATCACCAGAGAACCGGATCGCGTCAAGGAACACCGTCTTTCCTTGGCGTTGAATCTCGATCCGATCGTTTAGGCGGATATCGGTAAGGGTCTCTCCCATAGCGATGCGCCCGAAGACGAGCGGTTCTACCATCAGCATCTCGGCATCCGGCGCGATCTCGATTTTCAGGCGTCGGTCCAGAGCGCTGCCGTTGAACAGAATGGTCTCTTGCGGCAACCAGTTCAGCCGGGCTTCAGTCTCAACAGACAGATGATTGGTAATCTGGCCACATTCTTGCGGCTTGGCCTTGTAGGCGCGCTCGCAGGCTTGTGTTGTCAAAGTCAGCGCGGTTCCTTTCGCCGCCTTGCCGGAAAATCGAAATGAATCGCCCCCGGTTACACCGCCGGCCGTGTTTAGGAGAACCGCGTCAAGATCAGGTGTATTGGTTCTGGAGAACAGGCACTTAGAAGACCCGGACTGGCGGAACTTGTTCAGCACCGTCCTGTCGCCCAATTGCTTGGTGCTCAAGCTGACGGCGCCTGCAGCACGCGGTGGAACAGCACTGTGCGTGGGCAATATGGCTGCAACTTGGGTAATAGGGCACCTTTAGAGCTTGGTTTGGTGGCACCTGTTTCTCTGTTGAAGGGGCGGAACACTAATCTACAGTGTCGAAATCTGCTTATTTCGACATCGCGCGTCTAAATTTTAGACAGCGACCCCTGTCTTGGATGAAAAAATAGGCGCATCTCGCCGATTTCCCGAATTGGGTAAATGGTAAGTTGCCAAGCTTGCTGCGATGCAGAAACCGTATGGGTGCCACCGCGGAAACGACCCGGGGGTGTGTGACGGCTGCGCGAATTGGACCTCGAACACAACCGCCACACGGAACGCAACAACAGTTGCGGGGATCAGGTAGAAGAAGAGTGTGCCTTTGCGCAAGCCCTCTCTCCCGGCCCCGCCAGGAGGATTACATGAAATCGCTCAAATCCACGCTCGCCGGATCACTTGTATTTGCTGCCATGGCCACCGCCGCACTGTCGGCTGAAGACACGATCAAGGTTGGCGTGCTGCATTCGCTGTCCGGCACGATGGCGATCTCGGAAACCACGCTGAAAGACACGATGCTGATGCTGATCGATCAGCAAAACGCGAAGGGCGGCCTGCTGGGCAAGCAGCTTGAGGCGGTTGTGGTCGACCCCGCATCCGACTGGCCGCTATTTGCTGAAAAAGCGCGCGAGCTGCTGACCGTGCATGAGGTGGACGTGATCTTTGGCAACTGGACCTCGGTTAGCCGGAAATCGGTGCTGCCGGTCATCGAAGAGCTGAACGGCTTGCTGTTCTACCCGGTTCAGTATGAGGGTGAGGAAAGTTCGAAGAACGTGTTCTACACCGGTGCCGCTCCGAACCAGCAGGCAATCCCTGCGACAGACTATTTTCTGGAGGAACTGGGGGTCGAGAAATTTGCTCTGCTCGGCACGGACTATGTCTACCCCAGAACCACCAACAATATTCTTGAAAGCTATCTGAAGCAGAACGGCATCGCGGGTGACGATATCTTCGTCAATTACACGCCTTTCGGCCATTCCGACTGGTCCAAGATCGTGGCTGACGTAGTCGCGCTGGGCGCGGATGGCAAGAAAGTCGGTGTGATCTCGACCATTAACGGTGACGCCAATATCGGTTTCTACAAGGAACTGGCAGCCGCTGGCGTTTCGGCGGACGATATTCCAGTTGTAGCCTTCTCGGTCGGCGAGGAAGAACTGTCCGGTTTGGATACCACCAACCTCGTCGGTCACCTTGCCGCTTGGAACTACTTCCAGTCGGCGGATACCGAAGCCAACGCAGAATTCGTGGACACCTGGAAAGCCACCATGGGCGACGAGCGCGTGACCAATGACCCGATGGAGGCGCATTACATCGGCTTCAACATGTGGGTGAACGCCGCGACCGAGGCCGGTTCGACCGAAGTCGATGCCGTGCGCACCGCGATGTACGGGCAGGAGTTCCCGAACCTGACCGGTGGCACTGCTGTGATGTTGCCGAACCACCACCTGGCGAAACCGGTTCTAATCGGTGAGATTCAGGAAGACGGCCAGTTCGATATCATTAGCGAAACCGACGTCGTTCCGGGTGACGCATGGACCGACTTCCTTCCGGAGTCGGCTGTACTGGTCTCTGATTGGAAAGAGCTGGGTTGCGGTATG
The DNA here is from genome assembly GCF_013030265.1 of Ruegeria arenilitoris. Lineage (GTDB taxonomy): Bacteria > Pseudomonadota > Alphaproteobacteria > Rhodobacterales > Rhodobacteraceae > Ruegeria > Ruegeria arenilitoris_E. The sequence continues at coordinate 174,101 of NZ_WPZQ01000003.1, read as the reverse complement.
TACAACACCGAGACCAAGACCTGCGTTCAGACCCTGTCGAACTACTAACAGACCGCGCAAGGCGGGTTTGTTTGCCCGCCTTGCCACAAAAGACATTCGGGTTTCACCACATGGTACGACTTTTCCTTGCGGGCCTCGCAATCCTGTGCGCCTGCCTGACTGCCAACGCTCAAGAGGTCGGTCTGCAACCGATCCTGCAAGAGCATCAGGAGATCATCGCCAAAAGCTCGCGTAAGACGATCAAACCGGCGATTGATGCTATTGCGTCGAGCGGTTTGCCTCAGGCGCAAGTAATGCTTGAGACCTGGGCCGCCAAGAACATGTGGATGCGCAAGTCTGACGGTCTGTTCTTCGCTGGCCAGAAAGGTGAGGGGCGGTCGTATGAACTGACCGACTTCGATACAGGTGAGATCGTCGGCACGTTTGAGAAATCCGAGCTTAAGCAGTTGAAGCCCAACAGCGGTATCCGCGCGATGATTGGGACAGCGTTGGTGCAGTTCCAACTGACCGATCCCAACCGCGCGAAGCGGCTGGCGGCCCTGCAGTCCATTCAGCGTGATCCTGAAAGTGCACTTTTAGAGCCACTACGCGCTTCGATAGGCGATGAACCCGACGTAGAATTGAAGGCGCAAAAGCGACGGCTCGAACGGTTGCTCACGATTGGATTTGACGAAGATACCACAGCCCGCGTGGCCGCGATCGAAGAAGTGTCCGGCGATCTGGGCGTAGATGTTCGCGCCGCTCTGAATCCTTTGGTCGTCACCTCCCGGCACGCCGCTCTCGAATTGCCCACGGACCTGAACGTCGCAGTTATTCTTGAAGCGGGCTCGGAAGCCTTAACGTCTGACGAAGCATATGACTTGCTCGTTGCGGGAAACCTCGCCCCACCGCGTGTTTCAGCGGTAGATATCAGAGTGGCACTATCGACTAACATTGTCGGTGGTAGTGTAGGTGACATTCCCGTCGCGCAACTGAGTTCAGATGCAATGCGCGAGCGTGCGTATGCCGCCCTGGCAGAGGCCGGGCTTGTGCCAGCCTTATTCACGGACGCAGACATCGACGCTGCAGTAAACGCGCATGTATTCTTCGAGACCTACGGCGAGCCGTCTGCTGAGGTCACCGAAGCAGCCGAGAAAACCCTGGAACAGATAGAACTAAAGGTAGGCCTGAACCAAACACTCGACCTGACGCTGGACGCGATCTCACTGGCGTCGATTTATTTCCTCGCCGCCATTGGTCTGGCCATCACCTTCGGCGTGATGGGCGTGATCAACATGGCCCATGGCGAGTTCATCATGATGGGCGCCTACACCGGCTACGTGGTGCAACAGTTCATCCCCGACCATACGCTGTCGATCATCGTCGCCATCCCGATGGCTTTTGCGGTCACCTTCGCCATGGGCGTCGCGATGGAGCGGCTAGTGATCCGTTGGCTCTATGCCCGGCCACTTGAGACGCTGCTTGCGACGTTTGGTATCTCAATTGCCCTGCAGCAACTGGCCAAGAACATCTTTGGTACACAGGCCCGCCCGCTGACCGCTCCGGGTTGGCTCGACGGGGCGTGGGTGCTGAACGATGTGGTCGCGATCAGCTATATCCGCATCGCGATCTTTGTGCTGGCGATGATCTTTCTGGGGCTGTTCCTTTATATCATGAAGCGCACTCGTCTGGGGCTTGAGATGCGCGCGGTGACGCAGAACCCGCGCATGGCGGGGTCGATGGGGATCAATCCGGGGCGGGTGAATATGCTGACCTTCGGGCTGGGCTCGGGCATCGCCGGGATCGCGGGTGTCGCCATCGGCCTCTTTGCCAAGGTCACCTCGGACCTGGGCAACGATTACATCGTACAAAGCTTCATGACCGTGGTGGTCGGCGGTGTCGGCAACATCTGGGGCGCGCTGGCGGGTGCCGGGATGATCGGCTTTCTGCAGAAAGGTATCGAGTGGATGAACCCGTCGAACACTCTAGCAGCCCAAACCTACATGATCATCTTCATCATCATTTTCATCCAGTTCCGGCCAAGGGGCATCATCGCCCTCAGGGGCCGCGCGGCGGGGGATTGAGCCATGGAACGCAGCTTTATCGCCAAGAACCCATCCGTGCTGGTCTTTCTTGCCATCCTGTCCCTGTTCACCCTGAGCGTGACGATCCTGTCCGAGGGTTTCGGGGTCGGTGTGATCTCGACCAGCTTCGTCAAAACGTTAGGCAAAACCCTGTGCCTTTGCCTGATCGCAGTGGCTATGGATCTGGTCTGGGGCTTCACCGGCATCCTGTCGCTGGGTCACTTCGCCTTCTTCGGGCTGGGGGGCTACATGATCGGTATGTGGCTGATGTACGAGCGTACACGCCTGATCGTGGTAGACTCGCTGGCACAGGCCGAAATTCCACCCACTTCGGCAGAGGTCGTGGACGCCATCGCTACACAAGTCTTTGGCGTTGTCGGATCGTCGGAATTTCCGTTGATCTGGGCGTTTTCCCACAGCCTGACACTGCAACTGATCCTGATCGTGCTGGTCCCCGGTCTACTGGCGCTGATCTTCGGATGGTTGGCTTTCCGGAGCCGTGTCACCGGTGTGTATCTGTCGATCTTGACGCAGGCTATGACTCTGGCGCTGGCCCTGTACCTGTTCCAGAACGACAGTGGCTTGCGTGGCAATAACGGGTTGTCCGGCTTACAGAACCTACCAGGTGTCACCACCTCACAGGACGTCGTGTCGATCTGGTTCCTCTGGGCTTCAGCACTGGCGCTGGGTCTGGGCTACATGCTGGCCGCATGGATCGTGTCAGGCAAGTTCGGCTCGGTCATCCGCGGCATTCGCGATAACGAGGCACGGGTGCGCTTCCTTGGCTACTCGGTCGAGGTCTACAAGCTGGCCGTCTTCACCCTGACTGCTTGCATCGCGGCCATTGCAGGCGCGCTTTATTACCCGCAAGCTGGAATCATTAATCCCGAGGAGATGGCCCCCATCGCCTCGATTTATTTGGCCGTCTGGGTCGCAATCGGTGGACGAGGTCGCTTGTACGGTGCGGTAATTGGCGCAGCATTTGTCAGCCTTCTGAGCACGTGGTTCACGGGCGGGCAGGCCCCGGATATTTCGCTTGGGTTTTACACGATCAAATGGGTCGACTGGTGGCAGGTGCTACTGGGCGTAACTTTCGTGTTGGTTACGCTGTTCGCCCCGCAGGGCATCGGAGGATTGTTCGACTTGTGGACCGACCGCCGCCACCCGGACAGGCATGGGGCAAATCTGGGACCAGATGACGGCGCCCTGCGAGAGAAGGAGGCCATGGAATGAACACGTTGCTTGAGGTTAGCGGTGTTTCGGTCACTTTCGACGGTTTCCGAGCTATCAACAACTTGTCGTTCCAGATCGGCGAGGTCGAACTTCGTGCAGTGATCGGCCCGAACGGGGCAGGGAAAACCACGTTCATGGACATCATAACAGGTAAAACCCGGCCCGATGAAGGGCGTGTCATCTGGGGAGAGAAATCCGTATCTCTATTGGGACTCTCCGAAGCAAAAATTGCGCAGGCTGGGATCGGGCGGAAGTTTCAGAAACCAACGGTTTTCGAAGACCAGACCGTGCACGAAAATCTGCTGATGGCGCTTCAGAACAAACGTGGCTGGCTTCACGTGATTTTCTATCGAACCACCACTGACGATTTGCAGAAAGTTGAAGATCTGGCTGTCGAAATCGGCCTGCATCATGACCTAAGCCGCAAGGCTGGTGAACTGAGCCACGGTCAAAAACAATGGCTGGAAATTGGCATGCTGCTGGCCCAGGAGCCACGACTCTTGCTGGTGGACGAACCTGCCGCTGGCATGACACCGCAGGAGCGCGAACACACCACCGACTTACTGGTACATGCCGCCAAAACCCGTGCCGTTGTCGTGGTGGAGCACGATATGGAATTTGTCCGACGCCTGAATTGCAAAGTCACGGTTTTACACGAAGGGTCCGCCTTGGCTGAAGGCAGTCTTGATCACGTGACATCTAACCAGGACGTCATCGACGTATATCTAGGGCGTTAATCAATGCTGAAGCTGACTGATCTGAATTTACATTATGGGCATTCGCAAATCCTTAACGGGATATCCATGGAAGCCAGACAAGGTGAAGTGACTTGCGTCATGGGGACCAATGGTGTCGGGAAAACCAGCCTGATGAAAGCAATATCAGGTACGCATCCGCGCTCGGGTGGTAACCTGGAACTGGACGGGGAAACTTTGGGCGTTCTGCCTGCTCATCAAATGGCGTGGAAAGGCGTGGCTTATGTTCCACAAGGTCGTGAAATATTTCCTTTGCTCACAGTTCGCGAAAACCTTGAAACGGGGTACGCCTGTCTGCCCGCCAGCGAGCATTTCATTCCAAATGAAATTTTTGACATGTTCCCGGTTCTCAAGCAGATGCAAAACCGTCGCGGAGGTGACCTGTCTGGCGGTCAGCAGCAACAGCTGGCGATAGCGCGAGCACTGATAACGCGACCACGCCTGCTGCTGTTGGACGAGCCGACCGAAGGTATTCAGCCCAACATCATCCAACAGATAGGCGAAGTCATCCGGCACCTCAGAACTACGAGCGGAATGGCAATCATCCTGGTGGAGCAGTATTTTGACTTTGCCTATGATCTTGCCGACAGATTTGTCGCGTTGCGACGTGGAGAAGTGTTAATCGACGGCGCCAGGGAAGACGTGACACGCGATGAGTTACTGCAGGCCGTAACAGTCTAGTGCTGATGCTGAAATTGGTATCGGAATTGAAGGATGAAACCCAAAATTTGGCTTATTCTTAGCTCGGGATATAGTCTGATCCTCTGAACACGTTCAACTGAAACTGTATTTTCTTCTTATTCTCTTCATCCAGCCTCCGTATTGCAGCGTTCATCAAAGCTGCCATTGGCAACCTGACGGAGCATTCACTCACGGCAGTGCCTCATGAAAGAGCTGCCGCGAGTTGCAGCTGCTGACCAAACAGAACGTTGTATCCATTTTGCAATGGTTAGATCTGTTCTCAGGATCATCTGGATTAGGCGAGTTTCCTAGGTGCCTGAAGCTTTCCTAACTGCCCTTGGCTATGGTTGCCGTGGTGGTCTTGCCAAGGAACAGCGGTTCACAAGCCTTGTATTTATACAGATTGACCGGCCATCCGAATTACCTTCGACCATGGCAGTCAACTCGCGCGCAGCTTTACGCCCCATTTCCCGGTGGGGAACATGAACAGTGGTCAATGCCGGACTGACGATCTCAGCAAGCTCAATATCGTCAAAGCCCGTTACAGAGACTTGCTCAGGTACTTTTATCCCCAGCCTTCCCGCCTCACGCAGGGCTCCCGCTGCCAGTACGTCGTTCCCGCACATAACAACCGTCGGCCTCGGAGTAAGCGACATGAGCTGCTGAAAAGCCTCGGCACCTTTTTCAATCTCATAGTCCGTCTCAATCAGTGTCAGGGAATTTGCGTCCAGACCGCTCTCTGCCATGGTCTGTCTGACGCCATCCACACGACTTTGCGCCCGGTCGTTGCCCAAAGTCTGGCCCGAAATCATCGCGATCCGCTGGTGGCCCGCTGAAATGACAGCTTGCGCCAGCTTTCCCATGGCATTTAAATTATCGAAACCAACAGAGGGACGATGCGCTTCTGGATCGTAGGACCAGGCGACCAGAGACGGAACCTGATGGCGTTCAAGGTAGGAATAGATTTCCGCGTCGCGTGCATACCCGATCAGCAGCAGACCGTCTGCGCCGCGCGCAACCAGTGCGCGGATCTGTTCCCATTCCACTTCGGGATCATACGCTGAACTGGACACCAGAAGTGTGTAGCCGCTCTCGCGAAGTTGGTCCTGAAACTCCTGCAACCCGCGGGCAAAGATAGCGTTGTCCATAGTGGGAATAATGGCGCCGATAGTGTAGCTGCGCTTCGCCGCCATAACCCGGGCCGCGAAGTTTGGCGTGTAGCCCAGCGATTCGACTGCCTGCATGACACGCTGTCGGGTAGCTTCAATGACCTGATCCGGTGAATTCAGGCATCGAGAAACCGTCGCGGTTGATACGCCCGCCGCCTTGGCGACATCGTTAAGTGTCGGAACTGAACGGTTTTTTCCCATGTGTTGCCCGCTGTGACTTTGAGCCTTGTCATAACATAAAAACCTGCGCCTGCCATCCACGAATGTAAGCGCTTGCATTATCAATGTAAGCGCTTACAAATAGATTCGAGATGCGATTCCGGAGTTCTAAGATGTTCCTTTGGGCTGCTGCTGCCGTCTTTGCGGTGTTTTTTGCCAATGTCGCGTTGGGCGCCTTTGGCGGCGGTGCTTTCTTAGGAGATGTCGGAGAAATGCTGGTTCTGTTTGCCGCCTCGATCCTGTTCGTAGCGGCCATTCTCAAACGCGAAGCTGACCAAAAGAACAAAAACGGCAGCTGACGGATCAATAGGGAGGAAGACAATGACGAATGCCAAGGATGGCCTCAAATCTGCTGAGCGCCGGAATTTTCTGAAACTGGCCTCAACCGGTTCATTCACTGCGGCTGTGGTGGCCGGTGCTGGCGGTGTGCTGTGGTCCTCAGAAGCCGCTGCTCAAACCGCCAAGGAAGAGAAAGAGCGCGAGAGTGCAGCAGATCATGTCATGACCGTTGCCACTGCCTATGTATTAGGGGCGTCGCGCAGTTATCCGATTATGCAGTTGGATCTGAAGGAAAACATCCAGAACGCCACCAACGGGAAAATCTATGTCAAACTGGCGCCGGGAGGCCAGCTGGGTGCCGGTGGTGCATTGGTGCAAAAGGTTCAGGGCGGCACCATTCAGGCGGCGCAGCACTCCCTGTCGAATTTTGCACCCTTTGCCTCCACCGTTGACCTGATCAACATGCCCTATCTTTGCGGCTCCAACCAGCGGTTCACCAACCTGGTGAATTCAGACTTCTGGAAGTCCGAGGTACACCCCAACGTTGAAGCCAACGGGTTCAAAGCTCTGTTCTATGTGAACATCGATCCCCGCGTTGTCGCAGTGCGCAAAGGTGGCAATGCCGTGATGTCACCCGGTGACATGGCCGGAGTGAAGTTCCGAGTACCGGGATCGAAAATGCTGCAGCAGTATTACCGCATGGTCGGCGCCAACCCGACACCTGTGGCCTGGGGTGAGACACCTTCGGCAATCAAACAGGGCGTTGCGGATGCGCTCGATCCATCTGTCGGGGCACTCTATGTCTTTGGCTTCAAAGACATCCTGAGCCATGTGACATTCACTCAGGCAGTGCCGGACAGCCAAGTCTATTCCTGTAACCTCGAGTGGTTCAATTCGCTGCCTGCCGATGTTCAGGAAGGTGTGATGTGGGGGTCCGAGCTGACGGCGCATCAGAACTTGGCCAAAGTGCCTTCGGCCCGTGCCTATGCAATGGCGGAATTGGCCAAGGCCGGTGTCGAATTCCATGCCCTTAGCGATGACCAACTGGGCGAGTGGAAAGAGGCTGGCGGGTATCAGCTTAGCGAATGGGATTCCTTCAAGACTGAACTTGCAGGCTCCATGGACAACTTCGCCAAGCTCGAGGAGGCCGCTGGCACGCAAGGAAAATACTACGTGCACGACGCCTGAGCATTACCGGGCCAGGGCGCTGGAAAGCGCCCGCCCTATTCTTCAACAGCCGCCTTCGCTGCAGCTCGCCAGGCTGGACGCAAGGGTGTGCCTGAACACCGGGAATGGCAATGAACATCCTGCGAACCATTGACCAGAACGCAGAACGTTGGCTGCTTCTGGTGTTCTACACAATGCTGGTCGTCACGATGGCGATTGAAGTGATACGGCGCGAGCTGTTTGCCTATTCCTCGATCTGGGGCGAGGAAATCGTCCGCTATTCCTTCATTTATCTGGCTTGGATCGGCGCTGCGGCGGCGGTCAAAGAGCGCGCTCATATCCGTATCGACGTGATCCTGCATTACCTCGGCCCGCGGACCAAGGCGCTGATCTACATCTTTGGTGATCTGGTGATGTTCGTAGTCGCGCTGGTGGCGCTTTATTGGTCCTTCGAAACGGTGCATGTCTCAGCCAAGTTCGGCTCCGTCAGCCATGGCCTGCGGATTTCGATGGTCTGGTTCCTTGCTGCGGTGCCGTTGGGATTCACCTTGATGATCTGGCGATTGCTCCAGTCTTTCCGGCGCGATCTGCGCAGCCTTCGTGACGGTACACCCGTCTTCGAGGGCGACAAGCTGTTTGATTGAGAGGCCTGAGCGATGCTGTGGAATTCACTTAATCAAACAGTCGAGCTCGGCTGGGATTTCTACGTTCCGGTGATCATGTTCGTTGCTCTGATCGCGCTCGCGGTGCCGGTCTGGGCCGCGATTGGAGCCGCGGCCATCACCATGTTGGTCATGTCCGGAGACTTGCCGCTGAGCGCTATCGGCGAAAGCCTGTTCACTGGCATCGATGCCTTTGCGCTGACCGCGGTGCCGCTTTTCATTCTGACCGGAGACGTTCTGGTCCGAACCGGCCTCAGTAAAAAATTTCTGGATGTGGCCGAGGCGTTGACCTGCTGGACCCGAGGTGGTTTCGGATCAGCCACGGTTCTGGTTTGCGGTATGTTTGCGGCGATCTCGGGATCTGACGCAGCCGGCGCCGCAGCCGTGGGACGAATGACCATTAACCGCCTGGTCGAAAGCGGCTATCCGCGCCCTTACGCTTGCGCCTTGGTGGCGGCGGGCGCTTGTACCGGCATTCTGATCCCGCCCTCCATTGCCTACATTATCATTGGCTTGGTTTTGGGTATCTCTGCCTCAACCTTGTTTCTGGCCGCTCTGATCCCGGGCCTTGCGATCCTGGTGTCGATATTGATCACCAACATCATCATGAACCGGCTTTATACCTATGAGACCGGCGGCAACATGGGGTTTGGCGAATGGCTGGGCAATCTTGGCAAAGCCCTGAAATCCGGCTGGTACGCCTTCATCGTTCCGGGGATCATCTTCTATGGGATCTTTTCCGGACGCCTGACACCAACCGAGGCCGGTGCCACTGCAGTTGTTGTTACAATCGTGATGGGTTTCATCCTTGGCACTCTGAAACTGGCGGACTTTCCGGCCATGCTGGTTAGCTCCGCCAAGGTGAACGGGGTGATCCTGCCGATCATCGCCTTTTCCGCCCCGTTGGCCGAGGCGCTGGCAATCATGGGTGTGCCTCAGGGCTTTGTGACCGCAGTCACCGGTCTTACAGATGATCCCGCCCTGTTGATCCTGCTGATGATTTGCATACTGATCGCTGCGGGCTGCGTGATGGAAACCACGCCCAATATCGTGATCCTAGCGCCTATTCTGAAGCCTTTGGCGGATAACATCGGCATGAATGAAATCCAGTTCTGCATCATGATGATCACCGCGCTTGGGGTGGGGTTCATCACCCCGCCGCTGGGCCTCAACCTTTTTGTCGTATCGGGCATAACAGGCGAGTCTATTCTCAAGATAGCTGCCCGCGCTGTGCCCTTTGTTCTGACCATGCTAATCGTGGTGCTGTTAATCGCCTATTTCCCGCCGATCTCAACCACGCTGCTTCCTGATATCTACAAGTAGGACCCCTTGGAAATGACCCGTGAATATCTGAAAAAGGCTACCCTGACTCCTAAGTCGGACGCGTCTGAAACTCATAAGATCGTGCAGGGCATCCTCGACGACATTGAGGCTGGAGGCGATGCCAAGGCTTTGGAGTACGCCGCGAAATTCGACCAATACGAAGGCAACGTTTTGCTGACCCCGGAAGAGATCGAGGCAGCCTGCGCCTTGGTGCCGGAAAAGCTGAAGGCCGATATTCGGTTTTCCCACGACAATGTCCGCCGCTTTGCACAGTTGCAGAAGGGCACGGTGCATGACGTGGAGATGGAAATCTCGCCCGGTTTCATCACCGGACAAAAGGCGATCCCGGTGGATGCGGCCGGGTGCTATGTGCCGGGCGGGCGCTACAGCCATATTGCCAGCGCCATCATGACTGTGACCACCGCCAAAGTGGCAGGCTGCAAGCATATCACCGCTTGTTCACCGCCGCGCCCCGGCGTGGGCGTGGCCCCTGCCATCATCTATGCCGCTCACATCTGCGGTGCCGACAAGATCATGGCAATGGGCGGTGTGCAGGGGGTTGCGGCGATGACCTTTGGCCTCTTTGGCCTGCCCAAGGCAAACATCCTGGTGGGTCCCGGTAACCAGTTTGTCGCCGAGGCGAAGCGCATCCTGTTTGGCCGCGTCGGCATCGATATGATCGCAGGCCCCACCGACAGCCTGATCCTGGCTGACGGCACCGCAGATGCTCACATCGTCGCTACCGATCTGGTGAGCCAGGCCGAGCATGGCTACAACTCTCCGGTCTGGCTGGTAACTGATGATCGCGCCCTGGCGGAAGAAGTTATGCGGCTGGTGCCGGGATACATTGACGACTTGCCAGAAGTGAACCGCGAGAATGCCGCCGCCGCATGGCGCGACTATGCCGAGGTGATCCTGTGTGCAGACCGAGAAGATATGGCGGCCTGTTCCGACGAATACGCGCCTGAGCATCTGACCGTGCAAGCCGAGGATCTGGAATGGTGGCTGGATCGACTCACTTGCTATGGCTCGCTGTTTCTGGGCGAGGAGACCACGGTGTCTTATGGCGACAAGGCTGCAGGCACAAATCACGTGCTTCCTACCTCGCGCGCAGCCAGCTACACCGGCGGGCTTTCGGTCCACAAATACATGAAGATAGTCACCTGGCAGCGCGCATCCCGTGACGGTTCGAAACCAGTGGCCGAGGCCACTGCGCGGATCGCCCGGCTGGAAGGGATGGAGGGCCACGCCCGCGCTGCCGATGTGCGGCTGGCCAAATACTTCCCGGACGAAACCTTTGACCTGACCGCAAATGGCTAACCCGAGCGCCCTGTTCGACCTGACAGGCCGCACCGCCTGTATCACTGGTGCCAGCTCTGGGTTGGGCCGGCGAGCGGCGGTTGCCCTCGCAGCCGCCGGGGCAAAAGTGGTGGTAATTGCGCGCAGAGAGGAGGCATTGGCCAACCTAAGCGCCGAGATCGGACCATCCGCTGCACATGTGGCGGCTGATGTTGCGGATAACAGCAGACTCGAGGCGCTGAGAGATCAGATCTCAACGCCCTTTGGCCCGCCGGATATTTTGGTTCACGCAGCAGGCATCAACACACGGCAGGCTGCTGATGATGTAACGATCGCTGAATGGAACAAAACTCTGGATTTGAATCTCTCGGCCCCGTTCTTTCTTAGTCAAGCATTGACGCCTGCAATGCGGGAACGCGGCTGGGGTCGGATTGTCAATTTCGCATCTCTCCAAACCACCCGCGCCTTTCCCGGCGGCATCGCTTATGGTGCCAGCAAAGGTGGCATAGGCCAATTGACCCGAGCAATGGCAGAGGCCTGGTCACGCTTTGGCATCACCGCCAATGCGATCGGGCCTGGGTTCTTTCCGACCGAACTAACCGAAACCGTGTTTAGCGATGAGGAACGCGCTGCCCGTAACGCCGCACAAACCTGCATCGGCCGTAATGGTCGGTTGGAAGACATCGATGGGCCGCTCTTGTTCTTGTGTTCGGAGGCGTCAGCTTATGTGACCGGCCAAATCCTGATGGTTGACGGGGGGTTTACAGCGAAATGAAGGCCTTGGTTTACGAAGGTGTAGAGACGCTCTGTGTGCGAGATGTGCCAATCGCCGCGCCCCAAACCGGGGAGCATCTTGTCCGCATTGCCGCCTCTGGCATCTGTGGGTCTGACATGCATGCCTATTTGGGTCATGACAACCGCAGGCCCGCTCCTTTGATTCTGGGCCACGAAGCCGCCGGCGTGATCGAAGAAGGACCGCTGGCGGGGCGGCGTGTCACGATCAACCCGCTGGTGACCTGCGGTGTCTGCGCCGCCTGCACCTCAGGGCGCGAAAACCTCTGCGCCGACCGCCAAATCATCTCAATGCCTCCGCGCGAAGGGGCTTTTGCCCAGTTCGTCGCGATACCAGAGCGCAATCTTGTTACAGTTCCCGATGAAGTGCCGCTGGAAAAAGCCGCTCTGGCGGAACCGCTTGCCGTCAGTTGGCACGCGGCCCGGCTGGCACTAGAGGCGCTGCATCCCGCGATGGAGCGTCGCGCATTGGTGATTGGCGGGGGCGCAATCGGGCTGGCCGCAGCGCTAGCATTGCGGGCGATAGGGATCGAGGATGTGACTATCCAAGAGCCCAATGCGGCCCGAAGGGCTTTTCTGGCAGACCGCTGCAAGCAGCAGACGGCCGCTGAATTTCAGGGCATGGTTCCATTGGTCGTAGACGCAGTAGGCTACAGAGCAACGCGAGCGGCTGCCTCTACTGCCGTCGCACCTGGCGGAGTGATCGTTCATGTGGGTTTGGGAGAAGACTCAGGTGGTCTGGATGTGCGCCGCATGACGCTACAGGAAATCACTTTCATCGGCACCTATACATACACCGCACAGGATTTTCGCGACACCGCGCATGCCATCTTTGATGGTCGCTTGGGCCCGCTGGACTGGCCCGAACACCGGCCGCTGTCAGACGGGGCTGCGGCCTTCCGCGATTTGCGGCAAGGCGCGGTCGCGGCCCCGAAGATCATTCTTGACCCTTGGGCCTGAAGCCACGCGCCAATCAAATGGAGAGCTACCATGTATAACAATATCCTGGTTCCCATGGCTCTGGATCACGGGGTTTCCGGAACCACGCTGAAAGCTGCTGCCACCCTGAGCAATCCGGGTGGGCGGATCACCGCGTTGCATGTCTATGAGGCGCCGCATGGTTCCGTCAGCACCTTTTTGGACGAGGATGCTGTGCGCGATGGTTTGGACATGGCCCACCAGCAGCTTGCCAAAAAAACTGCAGACTACAGCGATGTCACGACAGTGATCGTCAAGGGGCGTTCATACCGTGGCATCGTTGAATACGCCGCAAAAAACGGTGTGGACTGCATCGTCGTCGGTTCTCACAAACCAGGTCTCAGCGACTTTTTCCTGGGCTCGACTGCCGCACGAGTGGTCCGGCATGCACCTTGTGCTGTACATGTTTGCCGCACCACATGACTTTGAACAAAGAACATCCGCAACAAAGGCAATCAACTATGAACATAGACAAAAGGATCGCTGACGATCTGGCGGCCAATGACGTCTCTTTCGTCACAACGGTGCCCTGCAAACAGCTGGCGGGAGTGATCGAAGAGATTGATCAGCGTGACGATATCTTTCACATCCCGTCCAACAAGGAAGATGAAGGTATGGGGCTGTGTGCCGGGGCCTGGATGGGTGGCAAGCGGCCCGCAATCATCATGCAGAACACCGCCATCGGCGTAACGATCAACACGCTGGCCACATTGATCCAGTACTACCGGATGCCGCTGCCGATGCTGATCTCCTACCGCGGCGAACTGCGCGAGCCAGTGGCTTGTCAGGTCGAAATGGCGGTTCACACCAAGGCGCTTTTGGCGCAACTCAATATACCGACCTACCACTTTCATTGGCAGAAGGACGTCGAGGAGTTGGACAACATTCTGAAATACACCTTCATGTGCAACAAACCCGTTGCCATCCTGACTGACGCCAATTTCTGGGGAGGCTATGGCGACCAATGATCCGCTCCGAAATCCTTAAAGAGATCGCGCCAATTCTTCGTAACGAACTGGTTGTGTGTAACATTGGCATCCCGTCGCAGGAACTGCATGCGATCGATGACCAGCCAAGCAATTTCTACATGTTGGGAACCATGGGGCTGGCCTCCTCCATCGGGCTTGGGGTGGCGCTCGCACAGCCTAAACCAGTGATCGTGATTGACGGTGACGGCTCGATCCTGACCAACCTCGGGACCCTGCCCACTATCGGTAACAACGCACCCGGCAACTACATCCTGATGATCATCGACAATGGCTCCTATGGCTCTACCGGTGATCAACCAACCTACACCAGCCAGCGCACCGATCTGGCCGCGATGGCCCGCGCAGCCGGTTGCGCCAAAGTGGTGGAGGTGCAGGATAAGGACACCGGACCAGCGTTAGAAGAAGCCCTATCCAGCGGCGAGGCCACGGTGCTGGTGGTCAAGTGCGACAGCGGCAACGCCAAGATGCCTGTGATCACTATGGACCCGGTGGTAATCCGCGATCGGTTCATGAAGGCTGTTGCCAACTGATGGGCGCAAACGCCATCCATTCGGCCGAGGACGCCCGCCGCCTTGCCCGGCGGCGGCTCCCTTGGATGGTGTTTGACTACATTGATGGTGCCGCGGGGCGTGAAACCGGGGCAGCGCGCAATCGTGTCGCGCTGGACGCCATCACCCTGCGGCCCCGCATCCTGTGTGACGTCAGCCGACGGTCCCTGGCATCACAGGTTTTCGGCGCCGACGCAGACCGCCCCTTTGGCATCGCCCCCATGGGTATGTGCAATCTGGCCGCTCCAGGTGCCGACCTGATGCTGGCAAGGCTGGCGGCGCGCTACCGTGTACCCCACGGCGTCTCAACCGTTGCCTCCACCCCGCTTGAAACCATCCTGGAGGCAGCGCAAGGATATGCTTGGTTCCAGCTTTACTTCAGTGGCGACGGTAGCGGCACTTATAAGCTGGCCGAACGCGCCAAGGCGGCCGGTTACCAAACCCTTGTGTTGACAGTGGATGTCCCCGAAGTCGGCCGCCGGCCGCGTGAGCTGCGCCACGGCTTCACAATGCCCTTCCGTATCGGCCCCAGACAGTTATTCGACTTTGCCATGCATCCCGGTTGGTCGCTTAAGACGCTTGTCGCAGGCAGGCCAGAAATGGCGAATTTCAAGATGAAGGGTTATGACTTCGACCGCACCGAGAGCCGAGCCCGGGCCACATGGGACACGCTGGCCCGGCTGCGGGATCTCTGGCCTGGAAAACTGGTGGTGAAAGGGGTGCTGGACATCGAGGACGCCCGCGCACTGCGGTCTGCAGGCGTTGATGCTATTCAAGTCTCAAGCCATGGCGCACGGCAGCTGGAGGCAAGCCCCGCGCCGATCGAGATGCTCACAAATATTCGATCAGACCTTGGGTCGGATTTTCCCCTCTTCTACGACAGCGGGATATGGTCAGGAGAGGACGTTCTTAAGGCCCTGACACTTGGGGCCGACTTCGTCTTTGTTGGACGGATACTGCAGTTTGCGATCGCAGCTGCCGGAGAGGCAGGTTTAGAACAAATGTGGGATGTTCTTAGCCAAGAGTTGAGTATTGCCATGGCCCAAACCGGACAGACTAAGCTGAATGGTGACTATTCTCTTTGGCAGCGCAAGCGCGACTTTGTCGGGCATTGAACCCCTATAGTGCGGCGTCATTTGCTTCTTACAAACTGACAAGTCTAAATTGATTTATGAGACATCCGAAATGTCTTGTATCAGGGTTTCTGAGTGTCACCCTTATGATTTGGAGTTGCAATTAGTTTAGTTGCGCACTGACGACACTCTCGTCCTGTCCGCCTTCTCATACTACATACGACTTTGCCTCCTTGATCATGGAGCACCTCGATGAGGCTCAAAGCGCGTGTAAAAATTTTGAAATGTTCCTGCCATCGGCATTTGAACTCTACATTCGAGGTCGAATGCGAAAGCGCCCGCAGAGTAGAGATCTTGATCTTATCCAGATACATCGCCTCTGCCTGAAATTGGGTGCAGCCCTCACCAAAACCATTTTGAAATCGGTCTGACCGCTCTTGATAACGTTGACTGACTGCGGGAGGCCCGTTTGGCGAGGAATATTGGGTTACTCTGATGTGATGGAAGATCTTTGCGTCGCAATAGGCAAAACCAGTGCGCCTATGAATAATCGAATGATACAAATTCAAGGGTTTACCGGTCGCCGATTGGCAAAACTATGTGTTGCCATGCAGTGCCTTGCGTAGCGTCACATAAACTTCCGGCTTGTCTTGCTTGAATCTCTCATTTGGTCCCCCGTTTCCTGACTTTAGGGCCGAATGAACTCTAAAGAGGCAGGACCGCTCACAATCGCCAACTGGATGTATTTGCTGGATATTACTTTCTTTCTTGTTAGGGTGCAGCCATCGCAGAATTAAGTCTGCAGTCGTTTTACACAGCGTTTGTCGGAGCTGACTTTTGATTATTCCATTTCATGTGCGGGAAATGCTGCGGCGAATAAAAGCGCGATATGACGCTGAACGCACGCCACAGCAGATGGCGCCAAGCGACGAAGTGTTTTCGCCTTTGCGCCCCTCTCGCAAGGCTGACAGTAAGACGGTTGCGCGGTTCTGGGATCATCTAAAGCTCAAGACAAGCGACGCAGATCAAGCATTGATCGCGGATTCTGCAACAGTCGAAGCTTCTGAAACCTACAGCGCCAATATTGAGAACTTCATTGGAACCGTGAAAGTGCCGGTGGGCATCGTTGGACCATTGCGCTTGAATGGTATGAACGCCAACGGGGATTTTTATGTGCCTCTGGCGACGACTGAGGCCGCGCTTGTTGCCTCGTACGCGCGCGGGGCATTTGCCGCGGGCCGGTCTGGTGGGGTCAGCACGGCTGTCTTGTATGAAGGTGTATTGCGCACGCCTGCCTTTGTGTTCGAAAGCCTTTTGCAGGCCGGTCAGTTTGTCGATTGGGTGGTCAGCAATGTCGATGATCTCAAGGCGGCGGCTGAGGCCACAACCCGGCATGGCAAACTTGTCTCGCTGGAGCCTTTCATAGACACGAATATTGTCTTTCTGATTTGCCGCTACACAACGGGTGATGCGGCGGGTCAGAACATGGTTACCATCGCAACGGATGCGTTGTGCCGTGCCATTAACGGTAGTTGCCCGGTGCCAATTGAAAATTGGTATATTGAGGGGAATTTTTCGGGCGACAAGAAAGCCTCGGCGCTTGGATTGGTGACGGGTCGAGGCCGGAAGGTAAGCGCGTCGGTGACCCTGCCTGCGGATGTGGTGGAAAAGACGCTTGGTACCACCGTGGATGCCATGATGGCCTATGGCCGGGTCGCTAATCTCGGGTCACATCTATCGGGTCAGCTTGGGGCTCAGGCCCATTATGCCAATGGTCTGGCGGCCTTTTACATCGCGACCGGGCAGGACGCGGCCTGCGTCGCCGAAAGCGCGATGGGGGTGACGCGAATGGAGCCCCGAGGGGAGGATCTTTTCTGCTCGGTGACGCTCCCGAATATCCTTGTTGGTTCCGTGGGTGGCGGTACCGGCTTGCCCAGCCAGAGTGCCGCGCTGAACATTCTGGGACTAAAGGGCGCTGGCCACGGCACGGCGCTGGCCGAAGTGGCCGCCGCTATCTGCCTGTGCGGAGAAATATCGATTGTTGCTGCAATTGCTGCGGGGCATTTCACGCGGGCCCATGAAAGTCTGGCCCGCCAAAGATGACTCTGCTGGCTCGATTGTGGATCTATCAGTCCGAACGCTTTCCACTGAAGAAGACCGTTCCGCTTTTGTTGGTGTTTTCAGCAGCAAGTATTTGCGTCTCAGCCCGGCTTGCTGATCGCCCATTGCCCGAATGGCCCGCCTTTGCGGTCGGCTTCGCGCTTGCAATGGCGTTGTTTTTCCAGATGCGCGTTTGCGACGAATTCAAGGATGCCGAAGACGACCGCCGCTATCGTCCCGAGCGCCCTATTCCACGAGGGCTGGTATCCCCGGCTGAGGTCTTGGTGCTTGGCTTGCTGACCCTACCGCTGGCTACCGCCGCTGCATGGTTGTGGTATCCTCCGGTTCTATGGTGCCTTCTTGTGGTTTGGGTATGGCTGGCGGCAATGACGGCCGAATTCGGGGCGCCAACTTGGCTTAAGGCGCGACCGGTTCTGTATCTGATTAGTCATATGGCGATTATGCCGCTGATCGATTTGCTGCTGACCAGCATCGAATGGCTTCCGGCCGGAGGGGCTGCATCAAAACTTTGGTTGTTTCTAACGCTGTCTTTTGTGAATGGCTGCGTTCTCGAGATCGGACGCAAACTATGGTCGCCCGAAAACGAAATTGACGGCGTAGACACCTATTCGGGTCTTTGGGGGTATCGGCGCGCTGCCATTGTTTGGCTGGGCTGTGTTGTGCTGTCCTTTGGGTTTCTGGTGGGCACAGGGTTTGCGACTGATGTTGGATGGATAACCGTCGTGGTCGGGGTCGCTGCTTTGGTGCCCTGTGGTCTTGCTGCACGCAGTTATATGACGGCACCAACGCCTAAGGCACAGGACAGGATGGACACAATCGCGGGACTGTGGGTGTTTTATTGTTATGCCACAGCGGGCTTTTTGCCGTTTCTGATCGGAGGCTTCAGGTGACCTTTATCGTCAATCAATCCGATGCAACTGATCCGACGGTGGTCGGAGGAAAAGCCACTGCGCTATCAAACCTCGCCCGTCACGGGTTCAATCCACCTGCGTTTTTTGTCATAACCGATGCCGCTTTCCGCGCAGGTAAGACAGGGCCCGTTGCAGCTCGCGGACTGAGTGATGCGATCAGCGCGGCATTGAATACGTTGGGTCCGGGACCTTATGCAGTGCGCAGCTCCGGTCGGGCTGAAGATGGTGCCGAACACAGCCATGCGGGGCAGTTCGATACAGTCTTGAACGTCACCGGCAGCAAGGTGCTGCCGGCGGCGAAACAGGTTTGGCAATCAGGATTTACGGATTCTATTGCTACCTATCGCTCGGTCAAATCCGGGGGCGAGGCAGAAGCCCCCGCCATCATTGTACAGCGCATGATTGATGCGACGACCGCCGGTGTCGCTTTCTCGGCCGATCCGGTGACCGGACAACGAAACACGGTAGTCGTGTCCGCCGTCAAAGGTCTAGGCGACGCCCTGGTGGCAGGTGAGGTTGATGGTGAGGATTGGACTATTGATCAAGACAGGCAGCCTGAATGCGCCCAAGCCACGGCTCAAGTTTTGACACCGGACCAGGCGCTTCAGGTGGCAATGCTGGCGCGCAAAGCGGAAGAGGCTTTTGGTATCCCACAAGACATCGAATGGGCGTTCGATGCGGATGGGCTGCACATTCTCCAGGCACGACCAATTACGACCGAGCTGAGACCAGCTGCGGTGCCGGATGATGCGCTTACCATTTTTGACAATTCGAATATCGTCGAAAGCTATCCGGGCATGGTCAGTCCACTGACCTATTCCTTTGCCGTGCATGTCTACTCTCGGGTCTATCGCGCCTTCGTGCGGCTTTTGGGTGTTTCGGATAGAACCGTCGCGCAGAACTCGGCCATCTTCGACAATTTCCTTGGGCGCATTGATGGGCGTGTTTATTACAATCTGGTCAATTGGTACCGGGCTCTGGCGCTGCTGCCGGGGTTCTCGCTGAACCGCGATTACATGGAAACGATGATGGGTGTGTCCGAGCCCATGCCGCGTGAAATCACGGACGAGATTGGTCCTGCTCCTGCCGAAGGCGCGCGCAAGATTTTGGAATACGCCAAACTGGCTGCGGTTGCGGGCAGCCTGATCTGGCAGGCCGTGCGATTGCCGCGTACCCGGCGCAACTTCTATGGCAGACTAATTGATATTCTGGATCGTGATCTCGACATAGAAGCTGCGAACGCGACCGAACTGGCTGCTGAGTATCGCCATATCGAAAGTACCCTGCTGGATCGCTGGGACGCACCGCTTGTAAATGACTTCCTGTGCATGATCGCTTTTGGCGCATCACGCAACCTGCTGCACAAGTGGTTGGGTGAAGACGGGCTGTTGCTGCATAACGATGTCATGATCGGACAAGGCGATATCATCTCAGCCGAACCGGCGCAGCGAATTGCCCACATGGCTCACTTGGTCCGCGAGGCCGGGATTACTGATCAGCTGAGCGCGGAATGCCGGATTGAGACCCTTGCCCCCTTTCCACAGATCGAGGCCGAAGTTCGCTCTTACTTGGACAAATTCGGGGATCGATGCACAGAGGAGTTGAAGCTCGAGAGCATACCGTTGTGCGATGATCCAGCCAGCCTGTTGATGGCCATCGCAGCCAGTGCAGCCCGTCCCGAGGGTAAGCGACACACCAGCACTGAGCCGGACTGGAAAACCCTGTTTCCTGCCAATCCGCTGAAACGCTACCTGTCTAAATGGATCATAGGCTGGGCCAAGGCCCGCGTTCGCGACCGAGAGAACCTGCGCTTTGAACGTACCCGTATATTCGGCCATGCCCGGCGTGTTTTTCTTGGCATCGGTCGAGAGTTTTCTGCAAGGGGCTTGCTTGCCGAGCCCCGCGACGTGTTTCATCTGACGACGTATGAGGTCTTGGGAGCCGTAGAAGGGTTCAGTCTTTCGCCTGATCTGAAAACCATAGTTGCGCAACGCCAACGCGAAGATGCTGCAGCGTCCCTGCGTCCGGACCCGCCGGAACGTATCGAAATCCGAGGTCCCGCCATTTCCCCGATCTGGGCGGATACCGAAGAGGTCGACAGCGATCCGGAGCGTGTGAAAACTGGCACCGGTTGTTCAGCCGGGCAAGCAACTGCAAAAGCCCGTGTGATCCGTGACCCGCGAACTGAGGCCTTGCAACCCGGCGACATCCTTGTGGCGCGTCACACCGATCCGGGCTGGATTGCGGTGTTTTCGAACGCTTCGGCCATTGTTGTGGAACGGGGGTCGCTTTTGTCGCATTCCGCAATTGTGGCGCGCGAATTGGGCATCCCTTGTGTTGTTGGCCTGAAAGGGGCCACGCAATGGATCAAGAATGGTGAAACCCTGTCGATCGACGGGGCAAGTGGCAAGGTGGAACGGTGCGATGGGGTATAGTGAAATCGAGAGCAAGGCAGATTTCGACCATATCCGATATGCCCAGTTGTGGGAGGATGCGGACGTTCTGACCGACGCGCTCGGCGATTGCGCGGGGGGCACGCTGGTGTCCATTTGTTCGGCAGGGGATAACGCGCTGGCTATGCTAACGCTGGACCCAGCGAAAGTTGTGGTTGTCGATCTTTCACCGGCGCAGATTGCCTGTCTAAAGTTAAGGATCGGTGCTTTCCGATCTTTGACACACCCCGAATTTCTGGAACTGACAGGATCGCGGCCCAGCAAGAGGCGAGCAGAGCTGCTGACGAGGGCTTTGGAGGCCACTGATCCTGAGACAAGCGCCTTCTGGGCCGGTCTTGCCCCGGATGTGGAGCGTTACGGGATAGGCGGGGTCGGCAAGTTCGAGCGGTACTTTCGTATTTTCCGCACACGGCTTTTGCCGTTTGTACATTCCAGACGTACGATTGATGAAGTCTTTGCACCCCGATCGCCGGATGCGCGCGAGGTTTTCTTCGATACGCGCTTTAATACCTTCAGATGGCGGCTGTTACTGAATGTATTCTTTTCTCGCTTTGTGATGGGGCGCATGGGGCGCGACAAGGCGTTCTTCGATCACGTTGAAGGCAGCCCTGCCCAGCATGTGGCGCGTCGCATTCGCCACGCAGGCGTTGAAACTGATCCGTCGCAAAATCCATATTTGCACTGGATCCTGAAAGGTACGCATGGCGACGCGCTGCCGATGGCCTGGCGGCCTGAGCATTATGATACCATCCGCGCTCGCCTCGATCGTCTCGATATCAGGCCCGGATCGTTAGAGGCCTTCGTTTCAACCGGTGAAAAAGCCAGCGGGTTCAATCTATCGGACATTTTCGAATATATGTCGCCTGATGTGTTTGCGCAGGTCTACGGATCAATCCTGTCAGCTGCCGCGCCAAAGGCTCGTCTTGTTTATTGGAACATGATGGCACCGCGCCGCTTGCCCCCTTCATTTAGAGGCGAAGTTGAAACACAACGCGAGATTGAGGATCGGCTAAAAGCGCGGGACATGGCCTTTTTCTATTCAGACTTTGTCGTGGAAGAGGTGCTCGCGTGAGTGTCATGGTCCAGATCCTGCTGGCCTTGGCTTCTGTTCTGGCCCTGTTGGGATTGATGGCAGTTGTCCGACGGCTGGCGCAAAAGGTTGGCTTGAACGCAGAAGTACAACGTAAGCTAATGCATGTCGGAACCGGGCTGTTCACGCTGGTTCTGCCGTGGATTTTCCCGGATCGCTGGCCGGTCTACATGCTGATCGGGGTAACGATGATTGTAATGGCGATCTTACGTTTGCCCCGGTTCTCAAACGGTCTGGGTGCAGCTTTGCACAGCGTTGAACGCACCTCATATGGTGATTTCCTGTTGGCGATTTCCGTTGGCCTTTGTTTTTTGCTGGCCGGGGAAAACACTCTCTATTACGTGCTTCCGATCGCCGTTTTGACACTGGCGGATGCTGCGGCTGCGCTTGCCGGAACGACATATGGAACCAAGCGCTACGTGGTTGAAGATGGCGACAAGAGCCTGGAAGGGTCAGTGGTATTTTTTGTCGTAACGCTGTTGGTTTCCATCATCTGCTTTTTGTTTTTGTCGAAACTCCCGCCGTCCAACATCATGATGCTGTCCCTTATGGTTGCGGCCTTTGGTACATTGGTCGAGGCACAAAGCTGGCGGGGTTTTGACAATCTGTTCTTGCCGCTCGGCTTGATGATTTTTCTGAAAGCCCATTATTATAGCTCCTTGGCAGAGCTGGCCGTGCTGACCATTTTGTTCTTTGCTGCTCTGGTCAGTTTCGGTGTGGTGGGAACAAAGCTGGGCTTCACCAAACATACGACCCGTGTCTATGTTGTTGCGGTTTTTCTGCTGCTAGCAGCCGCAAAATTGCAGAACACAGTACTGCCTATCATGGTTCTTGCCGCGCACGGCTGGGCGCGCACTGCTTCTCCTTGTGACAGTAAGTATCCCGATCTGGATATCGTAGCCGCCTTGGGGCTTTTGGGGTTCGGTTGGCTTGCAGTGGGAAATGCAACGGGATGGGATGCGATATCCTTTTTTGGAGTCAGTGCGATGGGGTTGGCCATGGGGCTCACTGCTGTGGCGCTGCGCACTATTCCTATTGCGATACCGCTGGTTGCCGCGGTCCTGTTTCTAATTCGTATCTGGGCGGTTTCCCTGAATTCTGATCAATCGAACTGGGCTGAACCCCTGACCGCGCTCTCGCTTGTATCACTCGCAATTATGGCGATTGTGCCCCTGTTTTTTCCGCAATTACTCCAAAAGAACCGTGTTTCGAGGCTGACGCTTTTGGCGGTTCTACCCCCGCTTGCCTACTACATTTGGTTCATAGCAGGGTCTATTGGCGACGGATTTGTCACCGGAGTTGTATCATGACGAAAGAGAGCATTCAGACTGACGGTGCCAAACTGTCCGTTTATCTGCAGGGCCCCGATTGGGCTGGCGTCCCAGCTGCAACAATCGGCGACTTCTCGTGTGAGACCCCAGAGGCCGGCTTGGAAGCTCTGCAAATGGCAATTGAACGTGTCCGGCATGCCGGGGTTGATCGGATCATTGGTCCGATGTCCGGAGATACTTGGCACAGCTATCGGTTTGTATCGTACAGTGACGGTTCAGCACCCTTTTTGATGGAGCCGACAAACAAATCACATGAGCCCGACGTGTTTTTGGCAGCGGGATTTACCACCATCAGCAAGTATTTCTCGGCACGTGTGTCATTGGCAAAAACGGCCAAGTCTTCTCCTGCTGCAACCGACGCATTTAATGTCGAGCCCTGGGACGGAACCAACCCCGAAGAATTATTCCGGCAAGTGTATCATCTATCTGTCGAGGCTTTTTCCCGAAACGCCTTCTATAAGCCTATCTCTGAGCGTGATTTTCTTGCTATGTACATGCCTGTCGTTCCGATGTTGAAGCGCGAGCTTATCTTTTTTGCCCGGCGTCCGGACGGCTCATTGGCGGGCTTTCTGTTTGGCATTCCGAACTATGCAGAAGGCCCAAACCCGACAGCGGCAATCTTAAAGACCTATGCAAGCCTTGAACGTGGCGCAGGTCGCCATTTGGCCAGTCAATTCCATATGTCTGCCCTGAAGCTTGGCTATGAGTCCGCCATCCACGCGTTGATCCATGATGACAACCAATCCGCCAATCGCAGCGTTGTCGAAGGGGCAACGGTATTCCGGCGGTACAACCTGTTTGGGCTGCGTCTGGATGGCTAACCTGCTGGACCATTTTGCCATTGCGGTTGATCGACACCCGGACCGGACGGCGATTGTTGAGGGCGACGGTCGCGAGATCACCTTTAGTGCGGTGCAGATACGAGCACAGCAATTGGCCAGTAAGTGGAAGCGCAAGGGAGTTGGCCAAGGCGATCACGTTCTACTGGCGATGCCGGTCAACGCTGATCTTTACGCTAGCCTTGCGGCCTTATGGTCATTGGGCGCAACAGTGGTTTTGCCTGAACCGGCGATGGGACTCGCGGGGTTGCGTCACGCAGCGAGAACGACCCAACCCAAGGCCTTTTGCGCATCAGGTCACTTTGCTTTGCTGAAGTTCGTTGTGCCGGAACTGTTTAAGCTGCGTCTTTTACTACCAGGCAGTGCCCGCAGTGCCCCCGGAGTCGCGGCTGTTCATGACAGTGACACGGCGCTCATTTCCTTCACTTCCGGCACCACAGGTCAAGCCAAGGCCATACCCCGCAGTCACGCGTTTCTGATGGCGCAACATGATGCCATTGCGCCGCTTCTACACAGTGATGCAGTCGAACGGGATCTGGTTGCGTTCCCGGTTTTCACCCTGATAAACCTTGCGGCCGGGCGTACGACTGTTCTGCCGAATTGGAAAATGAGCAATCTGGATCGACTATCTCCCGAGCAGTTAGCGGGCTGGATATCGAAGCAGCAAGTTACCCGGCTTCTGATCCCACCGTCTTTGTGCGAAAAACTTGCGCAGTGTAAAGATACTGGCCAACTGCACACGGTTTTCACCGGCGGCGGCCCGGTGTTTCCTGACCTGGTTGAGAGGCTGCTCGCCAATACCGGTCTGGACGTGGTCTGCGTCTATGGGTCAACCGAAGCTGAACCGATTGCGCATCTTGATGTGCGTGACATCTCCGAAGTTGACCAACGTGAAATGGCAGCAGGCAAGGGGCTTCTTGTCGGGTTTCCGGTTTCGCAAATCAAACTCCGAATTAGAAACGATGAAGTTCAGGTCGCGGGCGATCATGTAAATGATGGCTATCTTGATCCCACGCACTCCAAGGCAAACAAAATCAAAGACGGCACCACGATATGGCATCGAACAGGCGACGTGGGTCACCTGGATGATGAGGGGCGTTTGTGGCTGCTGGGTAGACTGGGGAGCGATGTAAGAACCCCGACTGGTCGCACCTTTCCTTTCGCAATCGAAATTGCAGCCCGGCAATGGCCGGGCGTGACGAACAGTGCGCTTATGAACTTCGAAGAAAGCCCCGCTTTATGCATTGAAGGTGACGCGGGTCAGCTATCAAACTGGAGCGGTCTGGCGCAGGAGCTGGGTATTGCCAAAGTGATCCACGTGAGAAAAATACCAATGGACAAACGCCACAATTCCAAAGTTGACCGAGTAAAACTTGCTCACTTGTTGGGTTGTTGATCCTCGGTAGTTTCCCTTCCGTGTTCCGACGGGAAACCGCAGTCGAGCACAGTTTTGTACCTGCCGGCTAGTCGGCAGAAAAGTCCAGCAACTTGCAATAACCAACTGCCAGTAGATCTACCCGCCGCACTGAGAGAAAATTTAAGGCGCAGCTTGGGCTCATTAGAGGCATTTGTCGGAACTGATCGGTCTGGGCCAAACCATTTGAGGATTGGATGTAGGAGAACAATAGAACGTATTGATTTGCGTGCGAGGAATCCGATGTCTGTTTTGCGTCCGCGAATGTCGCAAGTATTTCAGCGGTTAAAAGCGGCTGAAATAACTTGGTATTCGTGAGGTGCCGCTGTTTGATTCTCAGGCAGCGGAGAATTGGGAAGCCGGTGTAAGTCCGGCACTGCCCCCGCAACGGTAAGGAAGGTCAGGTTCGACAATCAACCACTGGGACGAGGATCCCGGGAAGGTGTCGCAACCGGGCGCAAGTCCCTTTCAAGTCCGGAAACCAGCCTCTCAGATATGTCAAACCGCGGGTGGCGGTGGGGGCACGGGTTTCGGACGTGATCCTCGCACGCCTCCGGACGGTTCCTCCTTGTCATCTGCCCAAGCAATGCCGCGGGGCGCGGCAGGAGAGCCAGAAGTGAACAATATCCAAAGCCTGTTGGCGCGTCGAAACCCGGGCTACGCTCTGGAACAGGCGTTTTATACCGATCCCGAGATTTTTCAGACCGACCTTGAAACCATCCATTATCGCGACTGGCTGTTTGCCATCCCGGCGTGTGAATTGGTGAAATCGGGCGACTACGTTACGTACAATGTAGGTGCCTACCGAGTGATTATTGTGCGCGGCTCTGATAACCAGATACGAGCGTTTCACAACACGTGCCGTCATCGCGGTTCGATCATCTGCAAGGCTGCAAAAGGCAATGCGCCGAAGCTGGTTTGCCCGTATCATCAGTGGACATACGAACTTGACGGCTCATTGCTATGGGCCCGTGACATGGGGTCGGACTTCGATCCCAAACAGCATGGATTGAAGACAGTTCACTGCCGCGAGCTCGCCGGGTTAGTATATATCTGTTTGGCGGATGACGCCCCGGATTTCGATACGTTCGCTAATATCGCGCGCCCCTATCTTGAGCCGCACGATCTGGGGAATGCCAAGGTCGCCTTTGAAAGCTCAATCATCGAGAACGGCAACTGGAAGCTGGTTTGGGAAAACAACCGCGAGTGCTATCACTGCGGCGGCAACCATCCTGCTCTGTGCCGGACTTTTCCCGACGATCCGGGCGTGACAGGGATCGAAGGTGGTGAGACACCAGCCTACATGCAGACCCATTTCGACCGGTGTCAGGCTGCGGGCATGCCTTCGCAGTTCTACCTGAATGACGACGGTCAATACCGTCTGGCGCGTATGCCGCTGAAAGAAGGCGCTGAGAGCTATACGATGGACGGAAAGTCTGCCGTGCGCCGCTGGTTGGGTCGGTCGCCCTTTGCCGATGCGGGATCGCTTTTGAAGTTCCACTATCCGACCACGTGGAACCACTTCCTTGCCGATCACTCGCTTGTTTTCCGAGTCACTCCGATCAGCCCGACAGAGACTGAGGTCACTACCAAATGGTTGGTCAACAAGGACGCGGTTGAAGGCGTTGACTACGACGTGAAACGTCTGACCGAAGTCTGGGTCGCCACGAATGACGAAGACCGGCAGGTGGTTGAGGACAACCAGCAGGGTATCAACAGTCCGGCCTATGTACCTGGTCCGTATTCACCCATTCAGGAATCCGGCGTGCTGCAGTTCGTGGATTGGTATTTCAACACGCTGTCGACTCGCTTGGCGCCGGACACGATGGCGGCGGAGTAAGGCTGATGAAAAATCTGAACACGCTCTCTTCGGCCATCTGGCAGGATGGCGAAATGCTGGAATGCGTCTCTGTCGTGCCCGAGATGCCGAACACCGCCAGTTTTTCATTCCGTGCCCCGTCTGGGGCGCAGTTCGCCTATCATCCAGGTCAGTTCTTGACGCTCGAAATCCCAGCTCCGGGTCAACCCGGAGGGGTCGTTCATCGCACCTATACGATCTCATCATCGCCGTCGCGGCCACGGTCGATAACCATCACTGCCAAAGCGCAAGCCGACAGTATCGGCACGCGCTGGATGCTGGACAACCTTCAACCCGGTATGTGTCTCAAAGCCATTGGGCCTGGGGGGCTGTTTACCAACGCCCAAAGCCAGGCAGGAAAGTACCTGTTTATCTCGGCTGGCTCCGGCATCACCCCGATGATGTCGATGACCACCTGTATGTGGGATGAAGGTCGTGATCTGGATGTCGTTTTCATCAATTGCGCCAAACGACCGTCCGAGATCATCTTTCGGCAGCGGTTAGAGCAGATGGCCAGCCGTACTGATGGTTTGGATCTGAAATTCGTTGTTGAAGAGCCGGATCGCTACCGTCCGTGGACGGGGTATCAGGGTCAATTCAACCAGTTGATGCTGGGTCTGATGGCGCCTGATTACCTTGAGCGCGAGGTCTACTGTTGTGGCCCTGAGCCCTTCATGCAGGCGGTGCGGGAAGCTCTGGCTGGTCTTGGCTTTGATATGGACAACTACCATCAGGAGAGCTTTGGCGCGCCGGTGGAAACTGAGGCGGATCTACCTGAGTTGAATGACGTTGTACTCGACGATGACAGCAGTGCAGAGATCCTGTTCGCGACCTCGGGTGTGACTGCCAAAGTAGCCGAGACCGACACAATTCTCGCCGCCGCGCGCTCGGTTGGTCTGAACATTCCGTCGGGATGTACCTTCGGCGTGTGCGGAACTTGCAAGATCAAGAAAACCTCTGGCGAAGTTCACATGGTTCACAATGGCGGAATCTCGGAAGACGACATCGAGGCGGGTTACATTCTGGCCTGCTGTTCGAACGCTATAGGCAAGGTTGAAGTCGAGGTTTGAGTGGATCGTGTCACGATCGAAACCGTGGTGAGCCTGACACTTGCTGCGGTTTCGATGCGTTGGCTTCGAGTCTGGACAGGCAACTCTTCAGGCAGTGTTCGAACGGCTTTGGGTGATCTCAATATCTACAAATCCAACAAAGCTGTGAGCCGGACAATTGCTGTATCCTGGCTAAGATGAACCAATTTGTTCTCAGGTATTACCATCATCACCAAGTTATACGAGTTTTGCGCGGATGCTTGTCGATGAAGCGCAACTTCAAGCATCCGCTGGAAAGACTTCTGTGTGCTTATGACAAGGCATCAGTGCATGCATCAACGCAATCTTCATCAATCGAGTTTTCTGAGGTCGAACCGTAACCGCGGGCAGGTTTTTTGATGGTCTGGTGATATTTGGGTTTTGTGTCACCGTGCGTGCGGGTTTGTGAAACTGCTGAGCGAACATCATGTGCATTGCTCCGTTGGCTGTGGTCACGCAACGGGCCAGCCATAGACATTCCAGCACTCAGAATAATGGCGAATGCGGTGACGGATGTAATCAGAGTCTTTCTCATTTTCTTGGTCCCTTTTGATTGAGCGTGCTTGATACGCTGTGTGTGAAACCAATCTGGCAATCTGCGGCCCGGATTTATTGCGCTGTCACGTCAAGGTTTTGAGAAAAGACATCAAGCTGACGCCTGAACACCATTTCGCTTTAGAACTGGACCTCAAAGCCGATGTTCCAGCCGAAGCTGTAGTCATCCGAGCTGCTCCCCAATCCGCTATCACTGGTGATCTCAGCATAGAGCTGTGCGTGGTTCGACAGAGGAACATTGCTGCCTAAGGTCAGGGCCGCTGTGTCCTGACCGCGCTCGGTGAATACTGTATTTTGCCCAAATACCACCGAAGTCGTGTTGCCGAACGTATGGTAGAAATCGATTTGACCGTAGAGCATTGAGTTGTTTGCAATGGCACGTTCAGCGCGCAGTCCAACCCGGGCTGTTAACGCGTCGCCTTCCACCAGGGATCCGATCCGACCACTCTCGACCCGATCAGGGACATCGTCCATGTCGATATCGCTGTACATGACCTGCACTTGAGGGATGAGCGTCCATTCGCTCTGCAGCTTGAAGGGCTTACCCACTTCAACAGATATCTCATACCCACTGCCGTCGGCATCCACGGCTGCCCCGCCGTTGGGACGTATCTCGCCGTCGAAATACCCATAGCGAAGCTGCCCTTCGACATAGAACTGACTATCCGCTACCCAAAGCGCGCTAAGCGTTGCATCGTAAGCGTCGGCCGAGATATCGGCGTTGGCAAAGTTGGTGCCAACGTCCGATGACAGGCTGCTGATCCCGAACTCCAACCCGCCGAACACCTGTCCGCCTGCGACCTCACCTAAAGGCAAATTCGCACCATAACGCAGGCTGCCGCTGTTCGTCGTCATCTCTCCTGCACCGACATCATAGCTGTCACGTTCACCATTGGTCTCAACCCAGAACGTTGGTCCTGGGGTTGTCGACAACTCAGGCAGCGCCTGGCCGGCGGTGAGGACTTTGGAACCGTTGCTTTGCGTCGCAGTGCGGAACTGCTTGATGCGATTCTCTGATGGACGAATACCCTGTGCAAACCCGCTTAGGCTGTCGCGTGACGGACCGGCCATGGACATTCCGGCACTCATGACAATGGCGAGTGTCATAGCGGATGTGATCATGACGTTTTTCATCTTTTAGTGCCTTTACGCTAAAACTGTTTGGTAGACTGTGTGTGCAATCAATCTGGCAACCTGCGGCTCAGATTGATTGCGCTGGCACGTCAAGGCTTTGAGAAAAGGCATCAATCTAGCGCCTGCTCGCATTTTTCGCAGTGCGACGTTCGCTGTCGGGTAGATGAGGTTACGCCCCCCTCGAACCAGAATAGGTTGACGTTGACAAACGCAGCCGAGCCCCGGAGTGAAAGACCGGGGCCCGGAGTTATATAGCGACACGTCGCTTTTTTTGGGGCAGATTTGCCTGGATCAACACTCGGCTACCGGTAGTTCATCCAGATCAGCTGATCAGACAGGTCGGAACCCGTCGTCTTGCCAAAAATCCAAGTGTAATTGCCATTGTCCTCAACCGGAATGACTACAACATAAGGCAGTTCCGAGCTCCAGCTCGCGCCAGACGATGTGGATGATGTAAAGGCTTCATAGTACATATCTGCCTTCTTGTATTTGCTGTCTCTTTTTGCAGCGGATTTGAGAGCTTCCCCCGTAAAACTGCGTTGGCTGTGGTCACGCAGCGGACCGGCCATGGACATTCCAGCACTCAGAGCAATGGTGAGCGCGACGACGGATGTAATCAGTGTCTTCTTCATTTCTTGGTCCCCTTCAGTTGAGCGTGGTTAATACGCTGTGTGTGAGACCAATCTGGCAATCTGCGGTTCAGATTTATTGCGCTGACACGTCAAGCTTTTGTGGAAAGATATCAAGCTAACGCTGGTTTGCGACGGCTCCTGAAATAGGCTCGACCTCAGTCAAGCCAACACTGAATTTGCAACAGCATCTCGCAAAACTGAACTGATGGAAGCCGATAGAATGCGCACTATTGTCGTTCGTACCCCGCGCAGCATTCGATACACCGACATTATTGTAGATCTTCTCTACACCTAACCATTCATGCCTTTGAGAATTCGTTGGTAGAACGCGCCATGTGCATCCTCAACTGCAGGCCTTGCGACCCATTTCCGGTCCAAATTCAGTTCTCCTGCGGGTACGATTTGTTGCGCGATATCGGCTGGTGTGGTTTCGTCAGACGTTCCGTTCTTCCAGTCGTGAAAGGCTGATGAGTATCGAACGACCGCTCCACTCACCGGCAAATCGAGCAACCCGCCCTCGGCAAAGAACGTCAACCCGTCGCCCATTTCCTCCCCAATGAGTTTGAGCCTGTTTCCCAAACGATGTTTAAGGATGGCTACGAACACGATCGCTGCGGAAAACGTGAATTTATCGACAAGCACAACAACCTGCTGGCTTGCGCGTTGCGAGATCGCGTCGACTAGGGGCATCGTTAGAAGAAAATCGCCCCCGGTGTTTCCGCGAACGTCAATTAATAGGGTTTTGTCCGAGCAGACGCGCACGCGGTCCGCTGCATCTGAGATGGCTTTAGGCAGCGCAGTTTCGCTCGGATCAAAGAAACTTGGCAATGCTATTGATAACCCGAGATCTTGCCAGTCCTTAATCTCTACAAAGGTTTCGGGTTCCCAGGCCGGATCAGCCTTGCCGTGCTCGTTTCTTGGATAGAGCATCGATCCAGGGACAGTATTTCCATTTTCCACTTTCAGGTTGGTAATCTGCCCATTCTCGGCCTGCACACGATACTCGGTCGTGCCGCTGTTTGACGAAAAACCCAAACGTGTCAGAGCGTAGGGCCAAGCCAGAAGTATCGGTCCGATAACCCGTTTCCTTTGGCACGTTCCCGCCAGAAATTTCTCCGCAATAGCTTGGATTTGGCTCACACCTGCACCATTGACTGCAATCAATTCTCCTCGCGGTGCTGTCACCCCTGGTGCCGCGCCAATGACTTGCACGGAACGCCCCACACTCACGAACCGCAGCGGTAGCACCGAGATCGCATCATTCGGGATCAGCCGTGTGTGCCCATTTTGAGGAAGTGCCAATAGGCACATCGCGGACATCAGAAAGGCTTCGATAGAGCCCTCCGAAGCGTATCGCCGGGCTTCCCCAATACAGCGGTCTATTAAGGCCCTTTCGATCTGCCGAAAGCTGGGATCGGTTGGCAGGGCAGTTTCTAATATTAGGTCCAGGTCTTCCGTGAGCGACATGTTTCAAGGTGCGCATAGCCGCTAGTCAATGTCCATATTGGGATCGAAATCGACTTTCTCTGCATGCAGGATCGTTGTCGGTTATTTGATGGGGTCAAATGATGGTTCATTTGATCTGCAGACTAGGGCTGCACTCAATCAAAGAGCGCTTCACATTACACCCCTTCAGAGATTTTTTATCGTTCGTTGCAACGTCGACATACACCCAATGGACGTCAAACTGCCAATGAAGGCATCTACGCGCGTTGAGTAATCAAATAGCTAAAAAATCTAGTTTCACCGGGTCGCTCAAGGTCTGGTAACCACCAAGAACCGTGGAAGCGAGCAGGAAGCCCGATACTTCACCTTCGGCCGCACATAGCCCTTCGCAAAGCTCTTCAATTGGTCGTTTGTCGTCTAGTCCAGGCCTGTGGCTAGGGCGGTCAAACAATTGGTTCAACAGATCGCTCAGAAACCAACTTCGTCGCACATTAAGAATTCATCTGACTACTCAGATACTCACCTGTTCTACGATAGTGATCGGTCAAGTGCTGAGTTGCGCTATCTGCGTCGTGATTTAATGCCGCGTCCAGGATTTGCTGGTGTTCGGCGGCGATGTCTCGCTTTTTGTAGCTCGAACCGCCGGCCGCCAGATAGCGGTAGCGAATGTTCAGGTCGTAAAGCTGCGAACAATACCTTAGCAGTAGCGGCAGTTTTGAATTGGACAACAAGGCCATATGAAAGGCCTTGTGAGCATCTTCAAAATCGTGCGCCTCGTTCTGGCCAGCTTTTTTCATATGGTGGTGACGCAGGACAAGCCGATCTTCCCAGGCCGCATCCGCATTGGCGATGGAGGCGCGAAGCGCAGTTTCCTCAAGGTTGCATCGCAACAGCAGGATTTCTTCGAAGTTACACTTGCTGACTGGCGCTGCCCGAAATCCGCGCTGATCAATCCGCTCGACCAACATGTCCGAAGTCAAAAGGCTAAGTGCTTCGCGAACCGGGCTTGCGCCGGTATCCAGTAACCCGCGAAGCTGCTCGATCTTAAGCTTTTGTCCAGGAGGTAGCTCGCCGGTCAGGATCATCTCGCGCAGTCTACGATACGCACCATGAGTGGCTGATGTTTCTTTGCCCTCTGTATCAAGCATGGGATCCATATCCGGCCGTTCCTTTTAAGCAGCGCAAACTCTTGGGTGCTCTTAACTGAGGGCACTCGTTCCAGTCGATAGGCCAATTGAAACGTTCAGCGAACCTTCGTTGATCATCCAGCGCCGAAGTACAAAGTTGCGTGCTCCGCTTTTGTGCATGGGATCGTCTTTGGCCAGCTTCCGGGCGGTCTCAAGGCTGTCGGCGCGATAGATGATCAGCCCCATCCCCTGCATATGCTCGCCGGTTTCATCCGACATGGGGCCTGCAAAAGCCAGTTGCCCCGAACGCTCAAGCTGCGCCTGATACGCCAAGTGATCTGCAAGCGAAGCTTTTACATCTTCCGGGGCTTTGGCCGGTGTGCTCTGTGCAACGTAAAGCTCCAAAGCAAGTGCGCCACGGTTTTTTGCTTCTGATTTATAGTCTGACCAGGCGACCATCGGCACTCTCCAAAAATATCGATATTATTTGACATAATGCAAAATAGTCGGCAAAAATCAAGCGAACTGAGATGGATGGTGAAAATGAAATACCTGGTGGGAGAGACTTCGGAAGGCACAGCGGTTTTTGCTGTAAACGGCGAAAACGCAGTGAATCTAACGGCTTTGGACCCTGATGTCGGTTCGGATTTGATGGGTTTGATAGCCAAGCCCGAACTGGCCGACTCACTTACCAGCAAAATTGACGCCGCAGACACTGTGCCCGTGTCTTCCATCACACCGGCCTTGCCCGTTGCCGCTCCTGGAACGATCATTTGCATGGGGTTGAACTACACGGACCACATCAAAGAAGGCGGATACGATATCCCGGAATATCCAACGCTGTTCATGCGTGGGAAGAACTCGATCATGGCGGCAGGGCAACCTATGGTGCGGCCTGCCTGTTCCGAGAAGCTCGACTACGAAGCCGAACTTATGCTGATCGTCGGAAAACGCGGCCGCCATATCTCGGAAGAGGCTGCGTTGGACTATGTTTTTGGCTACACCGTGTTCAATGACGGGTCACTGCGAGATTATCAGCGCAAAACCGTTCAATGGACGCCTGGCAAAAACTTTGATGACACAGGTGCGATCGGTCCATTCACTGTAACGCCAGACGAACTGCCCGAAGGAGCATCAGGTCTGAAGATCGAAAGCCGTGTGGGTGACGAAATCCTGCAAAGCTCGAACACGGCCAATATGATCTGGGGCGTTCGTCAGGTCATCGCGACGATCTCGGAATATACTACTCTGGAGCCGGGGGATCTTATTGCGCTGGGTACGCCACCCGGTGTCGGACACGCCAAAAAGCCCAATCCCCGATGGTTGAAGCCCGGCGAAACCGTTGAGGTCGAGATTGAAGGCATCGGAATTTGCGCCAGCCCAATCATTGACGAAAAAGACGCCAAGTCCAAGGTGGCCGCAGCATGAGCGCACCAACCGGAGCAGAGCTGGAGGCACTTCGCGCCAAGGCGCAGCAAGATCATCGCGATCTGCGTGAGCGCATTCCACGCTTGTCGGATGACGCGATCGCCTTGATCCTGCGCGAATCCAGATCGCACTATGCGTGGACCAACAAGTCTGTTTCTGACGACATACTTGAAGAGATCTACGACATCACGATCAACGGCGCGACCAGCATGAATACGTTGCCCGCACGCTTCGTGTTCGTGAAAAGTCCCGAAGGGAAAGAGCGGCTTGCAAAGTCTTTAAAGCCGAAGAATGTGCCAAAGATGATGGATGCTCCGGTCACGGCGATCATTGCCTATGACATGAACTTCTGGAAGGAACTGCCCTTTCTTTTCCCGCACGAAGACCGTCGGCCATTGTTCGAAAACAAGCCCGACTACGTGGCAGACACGGCCTTTCGAAATGGCACGCTTCAGGGCGCTTACTTCATGATTGCGGCCCGGGCGGTCGGGTTGGACGTCGGCGCCATGTCAGGTTTTTCGAACAAGATCGTCGATGAGGAATTCTTCGCGGGCACGACGCTTAAGTCCAATTTTCTTTGCAATCTGGGCTATGCGGACGAGACCGGATTGTTCCAGAAGCTTCCACGTTTTCCATTCGAAAAGGTTTGCTCTTATGCATGAGGAGGTGACGCTGTGGCTATGAAAGTGAAACCTGTCGTCACTTACCGTACGACAGCTCAATGCCCGACACATGCACGGACTGAGATTCCAATTCGCGATCTGGATGTGATCGTCGACGAACCCGTCGAACGGGGTGGAACAAATCTTGGCCCGTCCCCGACCGAAACCGCAATGGCTGCACTGATCGCCTGTACAAATGTCATCGGGCACAAGAACGCGCATCGCCTGGGAATTGATCTTGGCACTGTGACGATCGACGCAAAGTGTAGGTTGGACCGACGCGGTGTGCTGATGGAGGAGGAGATCGATGTTCCGTTTCCGGAAATCGAACTCACCGTGAATTGTGAGACACCCGCCAGTCAGGAAGAGCTGACGCGCGTGGGCGAGGAAACAGCCAAGTATTGCGCCATCGCAAAACTGTTCGAAGCGGCAGGCACGGACCTGACCGTCAACTGGGTCAAAACAAACCAATAAAAGACAAAAAGACCCGACTTTCTGGGAGGAGAGAAATGAAAAACTGGACCAAACGCGGCCTTGTGGCAGCTGCTCTGGCAGGCGTAATGGCGATGCCTCTGGCGGCGGAAGAGACCATTTCCGCTGTCGTGATCGATGGTTACCCAGACCGGGCGTTGTGGGTGAAGGAATTCAGCAACTTTTTCATTCCAGAAGTGGACAAGCGGCTGGCCGATTCCGGCAACTATAAAATGAACTGGCAAGAGAACTACGGCGGTTCGATCGTAAAGCCGAAAGGCGTTCTGGAAGGGATCCAGCTTGGCCTTGGTGACATAGGTATCGTCACAACCATCTTCCATTCCTCGAAACTGCCCAGTCAGGGCATTTCGGGTTCGACACCCTTCGTGGCGTCGGATTCCCGCGCTGTGGCCAAGGCTGTGGATGAAATTGCACGCGAGTATCCTGCGATGCAGAATGAGTTTGCGGCTCAGAACCAAGTCTATCTGGCGACTGGCGTTGTTCTCGACACGTATCAGATTTTCTGCACAGAGCCGGTCTCTTCGGTTACCGATCTTGAAGGTCGTAAGATCGCCGGTGCAGGTCTTAACTTGCGTTACCTTGAAGGTATAAAGGATGCGGCAGGCGTGCGCGGAGGCCTGACCGATTTTTATAATATGCTTCAAACCGGCCTCGTCGATTGCGGCATGCTTTGGCCCGAAGCCGCGAAGACGTTCAAGATCGCGGAAGTGGCGCCTTATATGCTCAAGGCTGATCTGGGTGCTGTGAATTCCAAAACCATTACAGTCAATGCCGACTACTGGGCAACCTTGCCGGATGAGGTCAAAGACGTGTTGAAGGCCGTCGCCATCGACTACCGTGACCATGTCGCCGGCATCGCGATGGACCGCGCCGCTGCTTCGCGGGACGCGTATGTTGAAGCGGGTGGAACAATCGTTGAGGTTTCGGACGAAGACCGTGCCGCTTGGGCAAACGCCATGCCGAATGTCGCGCAGGAATGGGCCGCGACGTTGAACGATAACGGCGAGCAGGGCACAGAGATGCTGGCCGCCTACCTCGGCAAGCTGCAAGACGCCGGATTCACCGGCGTGCGTGATTGGACGGCTGAATAACTGCCTGGCGATCCACGAAAGGGGCCTTTCATGCTGAAGACCGCAGTTGCTGGCCTGTCGCGGGTCGCCAATTCGCTCGCAATCGCCGCCAACGCCTTGGGTACGCTCGTTGTCCTTGCGCTGGTGGTCATCCTGAATGTCGACGTCATTGCGCGTGGCCTGTTTTCGGCCCCTCTGCGCGGGACCTACGAGATGGTCCAGTTTTCGGTCGTGATGATCGTTTTCTTGCAGTTGGCAGACGTCGTCAGAGTGGATCGGCTGACGCGCTCGGACGGGTTCCTGAACCTGTTGCACCATCGCCGCCCGGGTGTGACAGCCAGCCTAAGGCGCATCATCAACGCCATATCGGCAATCTTTATGGCTTTGATTGCGTATGTAACCTTCCCAGAATTTCTTCATATGTGGGAGACACAGGACTACTTCGGAGTACCCGGTCTTTTCACATTACCATGGTGGCCGGTCAAACTGGTCATCGCGTGCGGTACTGCGCTTGCCTGCGTGATCTTCCTGCTTAAGGTCGTCACGGCGCAGGACCGCCCGCAGCTTGTCCGTACACCTGAGCATGACGAGGCCGCAGAATGACGCCGATTGAGATTGGCCTGATCTCGGTCGTTGCCATCGTCTTTTTGATTTACGCGGGCGTCTACATTCCGATTGCTTTGGGCGTAGTCTCCTTCGTATCGATCTGGCTGATGCGGGACAACTTCACACTTGCGCTCAACCTGCTGAAGGTTGCGGTGGGCGACAGCGCGATGGAATACAGTTTCGCGACAATCCCGCTGTTTACCTTTATGGGGCTCATCGTTTCAAAAGCGGGACTAGGCAGGGATATTTACGAGGTCATGACCATGCGATTTCGCAAGGTCAAAGGCGGTATCGGAATGGCGACCGTCGGAGCAAATGCCGTGTTTGCGGCCGTTACCGGGTCGTCCATTGCGTCCGCATCAGTGTTCACCAAGGTCTCGGTCCCGCAGATGATGGCGCAGGCATATAATCCACGTTTTGCGGTTGGGGTTGTGGCCGGATCGTCGGTTTTGGGGATGATTATTCCACCCTCCGCGATGCTGATCATCTATTCCTTTGTCGCCGAACAGTCCGTAGGGGACATGTTTCTGGCGGGAGTAATACCCGGTATCATGCTGGCGATAGCTTATGTGGGCGCGATCTGGTTGATGGGCCGCTTCACACCTGCATTTGTGGGCGGCCGGGTCGTCGAAGACACCGAATGGATGTCCGGACGCGAGATCGCATCCAAGACCCTGCCCACATTGTTCATTATCACGGTAGTGCTCGGTGGCATTTACACAGGATGGCTAACCGCTGTCGAGGCGGGTGCCGCCGGGGCACTGGTTGCGCTTGTGATCGCAGTCGTGCGCAAGTCCATGACACCACGAGCGTTCTGGGACGCGTTGCTGGAAACCGGTCATATTACTGCGGCGATCTTGTTCTTGATTACTGCAGCTTCGATTTACAGCCGCATGCTGGGACTGGCCGGGTTGCCCAATCAGTTGCAGGACCTGCTTGCAGGGAACTCGGCGTCCTTCTGGTCGATAATGTTGCTTTACGTTTTGTTGATGCTTTTTCTAGGGACTTTGCTGGATACTGCATCGATCATCCTGATCGTCGTCCCGTTGTTCTTGCCCATGGCCGAAGCCCTGGACATGTCGCTGATCTGGTTCGGAATCATCACCGTGGTCGGCGCCGAAATCGGACTTTTGACCCCGCCGCTAGGTATATCCTGCTTCGTCATCAAATCGACGATCAA
The DNA here is from genome assembly GCF_013030265.1 of Ruegeria arenilitoris. Lineage (GTDB taxonomy): Bacteria > Pseudomonadota > Alphaproteobacteria > Rhodobacterales > Rhodobacteraceae > Ruegeria > Ruegeria arenilitoris_E. Next base: position 135,434 of record NZ_WPZQ01000003.1, on the reverse strand, counting down.
CGATGACCGAATATCGCTCAAGGATGTGTTCATGGGCGCACTTCCGTTTGCATTTGTGATGCTGATCGTCCTGTTCATTCTGATCGAGTTCCCGATCCTCAGCCTTGCCCTGATCTAAGGAGGCCAAGATGCGCTCTGTCACCAAAGACAATATCACTGACGTGTTCATGGGTTATCTTTCCAAAGACACCGATCCACGGACACGTGAAATCATGGGCTCCCTGGTCAAACACCTCCACGACTTCGCGCGGGAAACCAACCTAACGCATGACGAGTGGCGCTCCGGGATTGCGTTTCTGGAGGGATGTGCCGCCGTGGAATCCGAGGACAGGCATGAGTTCGTGTTGGCCTCGGACGTGTTGGGCCTGTCCTCATTGGTGGACATGCTACATTCCAGTCCGGAAGCAACAAGTTCATCTGTACTTGGACCTTTTCATGTATCCGGCGCGCCCGCACTGCCATTCGGTGGGGATATGAAGCGCCATTATGGTGGGTCGGTGTTACTAGCCGAAGGCGTAATCCGAGACGTTGAAGGCAATCCCATTGCCGGAGCAGAGCTCGACATTTGGCAAACTGCGCCAAATGGAATGTATGCAAGTCAGGATGAAGAGCAGGATACCTATTCTTTTCACGGCTTAATGACGGTTGGCACCGACGGGCGTTACGCGTTCACGACCGTGAAGCCGGTGGAGTACACGGTGCCGTCCGACGGGCCAGTTGGCGACATACTGCGCGCATGCGGCCGCCATCCTTGGAGGCCCTCACACCTCCATTTTATCGTCAAGGCTCCGGGGTACCGATCTCTGGTGACCGAAATTTTCCCGGATGATGACCCCTATCTGGATCAGGATACGGTGTTTGGTGTTCGGGACGATCTGGTGATGACCTATGTTGAAAAGCCAGTTTCAGAATTTCCGGATGGCATGGAACTTTCCGGTAAGATCACCGAGCCTTTCTTGCACGTGAATTTTGACGTGAGGCTTGCCAGAGGTTGAACGATATTGAGGAGGCTTGAGGTGCTGAAACATATCTTCATTTTAGGTGCCGTGCTGTTTTGCAGTACTGCTATCGCAGAAGAGCGCCCGATCTTTGACGCGCATATTCACTACAGCCACGACGCCGTCAAACTGGTTCCTCCTGAACAGGTGGCCAAAATCCTTCGGGACGCGGGAGTTCGTAAAGCCCTGGTCTCCAGCTCGGATGACAATGGCACTCAACTATTGTTGGCCGCAGCACCAGATATCGTTGTTCCGGCACTGCGCCCTTACCGTCGCCGCGGTGAAATCAACACCTGGATGCACGATGAAACTGTAATCGACTATTTGGAAGCAAATCTGTCCAAGAACGAATACCAAGCCATCGGTGAATTCCACGCCTATGGAGACGACATCAAAACACCGGTTATCCAACGCGTGATCGTACTTGCAAAGGAGAGGAACCTAATACTGCACCACCACGGTGATCGCGAGGCCGTCGACTTGATCTTCGAAACGTGGCCAGAAGCTCGGGTATTGTGGGCCCATTCTGGCTTTGACGACCCAGCCAGTGTTGTCGATGCACTAGACACCTATCCCGGGCTTTGGGCCGATCTTGCGTTTCGTTCAGACATGGTCTCACGAGGCAGTGTCGACCCGAATTGGAAGGCTGCGTTCAAAGCCCATCCCGATCGGTTCATGGTCGGAACAGATACGTTCGCGCCGGAACGTTGGTATTACGTAGGCCCTCATGCCGATTTTTCGCGCGAATGGTTGAATTTGCTGCCGGACCAGATCGCGGACAACATTGCGTATGCCAATGCGGAACGTATGCTGGCATCAGAATGATCCGCTGGGTTGCCTTGTTTCTAATTTCTTCGGGCATGGCTGTTGCTTGTGAAGCGACAGGGCAGCGTTTGAGTTCCAAAGTTCTAGACGCACCCGAAGTGCATATGGTCGTGGATGAAGTCCCTTTGGCCCAACCATTTTCCATTCTGATTTCAGTCTGCGATGAAATTGCCATCGACACGCTTCGTGTCGATGCAACCATGCCTGCTCACCAACACGGGATGAACTACGTCCCCAAAGTCACAGAGTTAGGCGACGGGTTGTTCCGTGTCGATGACATGTTGTTTCACATGCCAGGTTTATGGGAGCTGCAAGTTGATGTTGGCTTCGGTGGGGAACCGGTATCGTACACGTCCGAAGTTGAGTTGAAATGAAGGTGTTGCTGACAGCTGCGCTAATAGTCCTGACAGGTTCAGTGCGCGCAGAAGTCCTGTTGTCTGAAGACGAAATTCAACAAACGCTGTCCTTCGGGCCATGGCCACCATCCGTCTCCTCGGATCCAAGCAACAGGGTTTCAAACGATGTCAGAGCGATCGCGCTCGGAGAGGCATTGTTCAATGATCCGGTGTTGTCCGTCGACGGAGCATTTGCCTGCGCGAGCTGTCACGATCCTGGGCAGGCATTTACCACGTCCGAGGCCCGGGCGCTTGGTCGTGTCCTGTTAGATAGGAATTCACCATCTCTGCGGAACCTTACCGGTCTCCGCTGGTATGGATGGGGCGGCAAGAGCGACAACCTTTGGGCAGCCAGTTTGCATCCGATCATCGAAGAACAAGAGATGGCTCACAGTAAAGAGAGTTTAAAATCGGCCATTTTTGAGAGTGCCTATATTGATGATTTTGAAGCCATTTTCGGTGGCATCCAGAACCAAGAACCAGAACTTGTGCTGGTCAATACTGCCAAAACCATATCGGCCTATCTGGAGACATTAACTACCGACCGGACACAGTTTGACGACTTTCGTGATGCCCTGGAACAACGTAATCTGGCGGCAGCGTCGAACTATCCCGAAGCCGCCCAGCGAGGTTTACAGCTCTTTCTAGGGCGCGGGAATTGTGTGTTTTGCCACAACGGTCCGAGATTTTCTAACAACGAGTTCCACGACGCCGGCGTGCCCTATTTTTTGAACGAAACCGAAGTCGACGAAGGGCGGTTCCGTGGGCTGAATTTATTACTATCCAGCCCGTACACCTTGGACGGCGTATGGAACGATGATCCAGATAAGCAAGGCGCTTGGGCGGTTCGCAGCGTGCGCAGAAGCCATTCTGATTTTGGAACCTTTCGTACGCCCAGCCTGCGTGGAGTGGCCGAAACTGCTCCTTACATGCATGACGGCAGTCTGGTCGATTTGGAGGCCGTCATCAGGCACTACAGCGAGATCGATACGGAAAGGTTGCACGCCGATGGCGAAGCCGTAATTGCCGAACTTAATTTGTCTGAGCAGGAGATTGCAGACTTAGTTGCATTTCTTGGAACACTGTCGAGTTCGCCTTAGCACCAGTCTTATTGAAATGTTTGATGTATATTGGCGGCTGTCTCTAGCAGCGCTTGTTCGATTGTGTCTTTTTGCCTTGAGAACCGTGTCGTTGGTACCGGTATCGAGATCGCGTGCAGATCCCCGACCCAATCGACGAAAGAGAACCCTATTGCCGACACTCCGGCAGAATGTTCGTCCAAATCATAAGCGAGGCCGTTTTCCCGGATCACGTCCAGCTCGGACAAGAACTCATCCAAGTTCCTCTGTACACCATTCCGGTCCCATTCATTTCGAACCAGCTTGATCGCATCCTCTTTATCGAGCTGCGCGAGGCACGCTTTACCATTCGCCGTGGTGGTCAATGGAAAAACTTCTCCAACTTGCGAGACCGTCGTTAAACGATAAACACCGGGAACCTGATCCAGAAAAACCATACCGATGCCACGCATAACCGCGAGGTCTGTCGTTTCTCCGGTCTTTTGCGTCAGCTCTGTCAACAGAAGCCGGCAGTGTTCGACAATGTTGTAGTGAGCCGCACCTGCGAGGACGCTCAATTCAGGGCCAAGCCGTAACCCACCGCCATTCGCGTCGGCAATAACAAACTTCTCTTCCGCGAGGGCGCTTGTGATTCTTTGTACCGTAGAGCGGGGCAGGCCAACGCGTTCGGCAATTTTCCCCAGGCTCATCCCAGATTGGCTTTCCTTCAGAACACGCAGAATTGAAGCTGCTCTCGAAATGACTTGAATGCCACCTTTGTCATTTTTATCAGACATTTACGCTTCCCTATCGTTTCTTGACGGTGCCGTTCCGGGTATCAAACACCATTGCAGGGTGTATCACTATGCGATGCAAGTCAACCGTATAGTGAGTTTTTAGTTGACCGCAATGCGGTGCGTATGCATCATCATTCGGGACAGGTGGGGAGGCCACCCAGACAATTGGAAATGAAAAAAACGCCGCATCACCGGCGAACAGAGGAGATATGCCAAATGATTGAAATCCGCGGCATCGAGTTCCAGGGCAACACCGACAACGACATGGGGCTCGAGTTTTACAACCTCAGCCACAGATACGGGTTTCAGTGTCCGAATTGGCCCTATTTCAAAGATGTTCAGATCGACCGGAAACACTACATGGCCAAATCCGGTGTGCTGTCGCAGACGATTACCACAACGATGCACGTGACAACGCATATTGATGCTCCAGCGCATGTTGTTCAGGGAACGCCATTCATCGACGAGGTGCCGCTGCCGCATTTCTTCGGTTCGGGTTTGGTCGTCTCGGTTCCCAAGAAGAAGTGGGAGCAAATCACGGGAGATGATCTAGAGAAGGCCTGTGGTCATGCAATCCGCAAAGGCGATGTGCTGATCATCAACACCGGCTGGCACAAGCAGTATGAAGATGGCGACTACTTTGCTTATTGCCCGGGTCTCGTTCCTTCCGCTGCCGAGTGGATGATCGAAAAAGGTGTGAAAGTCGTTGGCCACGACACCCAGGCAAACGACCACCCTCTTGCAACCGCCATTGGCCCGCAGCGCAACGGCCCAATTTTGCCGCACCTTGAGAAAGAGTACCTTGAATGGTCAGGCGGCACCCCCTGGGAGGTTGACTTCCCCGAGTGGGAGCCGGTGCACAACATGCTGTTCTCTAAAGGCATTCTCGGCATCGAAAACGTCGGCGGCGATCTGGATGCAGTGACCGGCAAGCGTTGCACCTTCGCGTTCTTCCCATGGAACTGGGACCGTGGCGACGGCTGCATCATCCGACTGGTGGCGATGATCGACAAGAACCAGTCCTACCGCATCGAGGCTGGCGAAGATTTCTGAACACTCACGGACCGGTCGCCGGTTCGCCGGCGGCCGCCTTTAACCTTGAGCGGAGACGGACATGTATCTGAAGCGCTTTCAAGACGCTCAACCCTACGAAGCCCCGAACCATTTTGGATGTCATGGGCTTCGCTTGCAGGGGTTTGAGGAAGGCGGGCCGACAAATCAGTGGATCGGCTTCAGCCAGTTCCTGCCCGGGGGCGGGGCAGGGCCTGACGCTACTCCGTTTGAGAAGGTCTACGTGGTTTTGGAAGGCGAGATGACCGTCATCGTTGATGGCACCGAAACCACTCTTGGGCCGATGGATAGCTGCACTATCGCACCGGGCGAAGTGCGCAAAATTGAAAACCGCGCGAACCTCACCTGCAAAATGCTGGTGGTCATTCCGTATCCGCCAGAAAGCTAAGGACGAAAAGAATGTCTGATCCACTCAAGATGTTTGACGTTAATGGAAACGTCGTGCTGATCACCGGAGCCTCGGGTGCGTTTGGAATGGTTGCTGCCCGCGTCTTGGCCGGAGCTGGTTGCGACCTCGTTCTGGCGGCGGGAAACCAAGATGCGCTCGATGAGATTGCCAAAGAGTGCGAGGCACTTGGTGCAACGGTCGTTGCAATAAACACACGTCCGACTGATGAAGCGTCATGTGAGGCATTGGTCGACGAAGCCGTCAACAACTTTGGTAAGCTCGACATTCTCGTTGTCGCGTCCGGTATGAACAAAGTTGCGCCGATCAACGAAATGGCGCCAGAAACCTTTGACGCAGTGATGGATGCCAACGTGAACCAGAGCTGGTTGTTGGCGCGCGCGGCGGCAGCACACATGAAGCAAAGCGAATATGGCAAGATCATTTTCGTCAGTTCTGCGCGCAGCATCTTGGGGCACCCTGCCGGCTACACAGCATATTGCGCGTCAAAGGCGGCCGTGAACGGTATTACTAAAGCCTTGGGATGTGAGCTGGGTCCAACAGGGATTACCGTCAACGCGATCGCGCCGACGGTATTCCGTTCGCCTTTGACCGCTTGGATGTTCGAAGAAACCGACGAAGCGAAGGCGGTGCGCGATGGCTTCCTGACCCGGGTTCCCAAAGGAAGACTAGGTGAGCCAGAAGACCTTGCCGGTCCGCTCCTGTTTCTCGCGTCGCGGGCATCTGATTTTTACACCGGGCATATCCTTCATGCCGATGGCGGATACACGGCGGGTTAAAGAATGGTGCGCGAGAAGCAGCAGATAGCGGTAATTGGCGCGGGGCTTATGGGGCACGGTATCGCCCTAACCTTGGCAAAAGCAGGTCAATATGTCGCCATCACAGACCCCGTTGAAGAGGCGCGCGCCACCGTGCCTTACCGCATTCGCTCTAGTATGGCTGCGATGGGAGATGACGAGGCCACAATCACAAAGACCCTCAAGATGATTGAGATATTTGCGACAACGGAAGGTGCAGTTCGAAATGCTGACGCTGTATTCGAAGCGGCACCGGAAAAGCTGGAGCTTAAGCAAGCGATTTTTGCTGAGATTGAAGCGCACGCTCCAGAGACCTGCATACTCGCTTCAAATACGTCGGTCATGCCCATCACTCAGATCATGTCTGGATTGCGACTGAAAAGCCGTGCGTTGGGAACGCATTGGTGGAACCCACCGCACATGATCCCTTTGGTCGAAGTCATCAAGACAGAATGGACCGACCCCAAGATCGCGCAGACGATGTTCGATTTGTTGAAGGATGCCGGGAAAACTCCGGTGATGGTCGAGAAAGACGTGCCCGGCTTTATCGGCAATCGACTCCAACACGCGTTGTGGCGCGAAGCGGTCAGTCTGGTGGAAAACGGGATATGTGACGCGGAAGCTGTTGATACTGTGATCAAGTCCAGCTTTGGGCGGCGATTGGCGGTCCTCGGTCCGTTGGAAAACGCGGATCTGGTTGGCACCGATCTGACGCTCGATATCCACGAAAACGTGCTGCACGATCTTGAGGCGCAAAAGGGTCCTTCATCCTATCTGAAGTCGCTCGTTGAAGCGGGCAAGCTAGGCATGAAATCCGGCGAAGGTTTCAGGAAATGGGCTGAGGGCGAGGCGGATCAGGTTCGCCAACGTGTCGCGAAGCATCTGAAAAATCTCGAGAAGACTTTGTAAGATCAATCAAACACTGGCTAGAGGCCGGTGAAGGGAGGACGCAATGAGAAGGACTTCAAGATCGGCCACTAGGCGCAGTTTTATTGCCGGTGCTACAGCGGCAATCGCCGCGCCGGCCATTCTTCGGGCGACGCGCGCCTACGCCGCAAACCCAACGCTGCGGGTCGGCAACGTTAGCCCTCGCACCGGACCGCTTGCTGGTTTCGCTGAGGCCGACGAGTACGTGCTTCAAGCCATACAGCAGGTCTTTTCGGCCGGGTTGGACAACAATGGAAAGACCTGGAATGTCGAGATCATCTCAAAAGACAGCCAGTCCAACCCGAACCGAGCAGCAGAGGTTGCAGCTGACCTGATCTTGGGCGATGAGGTAGATATCATCGTTGCGGCTTCAACACCGGACACGGTGAACCCTGTCGCAGATCAGGCAGAGATCAACGAAGTTCCCTGCATCACGACCGACTGTCCTTGGCAACCCTATTTCTTTGGCCGCAATGGTGTTCCGGGTGAAGGTTTTGAAACGACCTATCACTTCTTCTGGGGTTTGGAGGACGTGATCGCAGCGTTCCTTGATATGTGGGACAAAACCGGCGTGACAAAGACTGTGGGCGGTCTTTTCCCCAACGATGCCGACGGAAATGCATGGGGTGATGCGGAATTGGGCCTGCCTAAACCGCTGGCCGCAGCTGGCTACACGCTGACCGACCCCGGTCGCTATCAGCCTCTCTCCGACGACTTCTCAAACCAGATCGCAGCGTTCAAGGCCGCTGGCTGCGAAATCGTCACTGGCAACATGATCCCACCCGATTTCGCTACGTTCTGGAGCCAGGCCGCCCAGCAAGGGTTCAACCCGAAGGTCGTGACCATTGGCAAGGCACTTCTGTTCCCTTCGGTCATTGAATCGCTGGGAGACCGCGGTGACGGGTTGTCGACCGAGGTCTGGTGGTCCCCGCATCACCCATTCTCGTCCTCACTCACCGGCATTTCCTCAAAAGACCTTGCCGAAGGTTATACAGCAGAGTCGGGTCGACCTTGGACTCAACCCCTTGGATTTAAACACGCTCTGTTCGAAGTCGTCGCGGATGTCATCAAACGGGCTGATGATCTGGAAGACCCGTCTTCGATCATTTCGGCAATCACCTCCACTAACCTGAACACAATTGTCGGGCCGGTGAACTGGGGTGATGGGCCAATGAACAACGTCACCAAAACTCCGCTGGTCGGTGGCCAGTGGCAGAAGTCCGGAGACGCCTATGAACTGCAGATTGTTGCGAACAGCACCGCGCCCGAAGTTCCGATAACGGCAGACATGAAACTGCTGGGCTGACCAGATTTTCGGCGCCAATCTTGGCGCCGAGCCCTCCATCCGAGAGAAACATGACGACAATCTTGAGACTCCAAGACCTGAGCAAGGCATTTGGCGCGGTCACTGTCGCCGATGCCATGAGCTATGAGGTCCAGCAAGGCGAGGCACTCGGGGTAATAGGCCCCAACGGCGCTGGCAAAACCTCGATGTTCAACTTGATCACTGGGACGCTCAAATCCAATTCCGGGGTGATAGAATTCAGTGGGCAGAACGTCACTAAATGGAGCGCCGCAAAGCGGAGCCATGCAGGCATCGCGCGTTCTTTTCAGGTCCCGCAGCCGTTTTCGGGAATGACTGTTTTCGAAAATGCAATGATCGCCGCCACGCAATCAGCTGGCATGCATGGACACCCGGCCGAAAACTTTTGTCTGGAGGTTCTGGACCAAACAGAATTACTGCCCAAGGCAAACGTTCTTGCCGGTAGCCTGACTTTGCTGGAGCGCAAACGCCTGGAACTAACACGTGCGCTTTGCGCCAAGCCCAAACTGCTGTTGCTGGATGAGATTGCCGGTGGTTTGACCGAAGCCGAGTGCAAATCACTGGTCCAGACCATCAAAGACATCCACGCCTCTGGCGTCACCATCATCTGGATCGAACATGTTGTGCACGCCCTGCTGGCCGTCGTGGATCGTCTGATCGTCGTCGACTTCGGAAAGAAGATCGCCGAGGGCGAGCCGCAGGCAATCATGGAAAGCGCGGAAGTCAAAGAAATCTATCTGGGGATCGAAGCCGATGCCTGACTCAATTCTTCAGACACGCGGTTTGAACTCCTACTACGGTGATTTCCAAGCGCTCTATGATGTCGAATTGGACGTCGGCGAGGGAGAAGTTCTGGCCATCATTGGTGCAAACGGCGCAGGCAAGACGACCCTGATGCGGTCAATCACCGGGTTACTGACGAACGGAGCGGATCAGATTCACTATCGAGCTCAGGATATCAGCCGGCTTCGCGCAGACGAAGTTGCAGAACTTGGCCTCGCCATGGTTCCAGAAGGTCGCCAGTTGTTCCCATCTTTGTCGGTCAAGGAAAACCTGATGATCGGGGCTCAAGTTGGTCGCTCTGGCCCTTGGGATCTGAAAGCTGTTTATGATCTGTTTCCGATCCTTGAGGAGCGCAAAGATCAGGCATCAACATCGCTTTCAGGCGGTCAACAGCAGATGGTAGCCATCGGGCGCGCATTGATGGCCAATCCTGATCTGATCCTGTTCGACGAAATTAGCCTGGGGCTGGCACCGATCATCATCAAAGACATCTATGAGGCGCTGCCCGGCATCATCGGCGAGGGCATGAGCGCGATCATCGTCGAACAGGACATCACCAAGGCACTTTCGGTCTCAAGCCGGGTCTATTGCCTGCAGGAGGGGCGCGTTTCGTTGGAAAGCGCGTCTGACACCGTTTCGCGCGAAGAGATTTCGCGCGCGTATTTCGGGATCGAATAACATGGAATGGCTGAACGCTATCGTGCAGGGAACTTTGCTTGGTGGACTCTACGCCCTGTTTGCCGCAGGTCTGTCGTTGATTTTTGGGGTCATGCGGCTCGTCAATATTGCCCATGGCGATCTGATTGTGTTGGCCGCATATCTCGGACTGACCGTGACGACCGCGACCGGGATGCACCCAATGGCCGCGTTGGTGATCGTCGTTCCCGCTATGGCGCTGATTGGGTATGCCCTTCAACGCGGCCTACTGAACCAAACTCTGGGCGACGATATTCTTCCGCCGCTGCTTGTGACCTTCGGGCTGAGTGTAATTATCCAGAACGGATTGCTGGAGGTCTACACGGCCGACCCCCAAACACTGAATGCCGGTGCGCTGGAAACAGCCAGCGTTGCAGTGGGCGGTGTGACCCTTGGGATCTTACCGCTGCTGACCTTCGGGATCGCCATCGCTGTGATCTGGGGGCTGCAATGGACCTTTTACCACACCGCACTTGGTCGAGCATTTCGGGCTGTTTCCGACAATCAAGACATCGCCCAGCTTATGGGCCTCAATCGCCGGCACATCTTCGGGCTGGCCATGGCGCTGGCTCTGGGAGTGACAGCAATCGCCGGTATCCTGCTTGGCATTCGGACAAGCTTTGATCCTTCCATTGGCGGGGGCCGCCTAATCTTTGGCTTTGAGGCCGTCATTATCGGTGGGCTTGGCAACCTTTGGGGCACCCTGATCGGCGGCGTTATCCTCGGCGTCGCGCAAACCATCGGAGCCAAGATTGATCCGGGCTGGCAAGTGCTTGCCGGACATATCGCTTTCCTTGTCATTCTTGCCGTTCGTCCGAACGGCCTCTTCCCGAGGGTTTCCGGATGAACCTGCAGGACTATTCCGTATCTCGATCGTCAAAAGCAGCACGGGTTGCCGCGATCCTGGCCGCAATCGGTTTGCTTATTCTGATTGCTGCGCCTTGGTGGGCAGGCCGCGCCGACATGCGCCTGATGGGAGAGCTATTTCTTTACCTGTCCCTCGCCACCCTTTGGAACCTCATGGCGGGATACGCCGGCCTCGTATCGGTTGGTCAGCAGGCCTATGTGGGCTTCGGCGGCTATATGCTCTTTGCGCTTACAATGTTGGGCGGGCTGAACCCATTGGTTGCTATCGCAGCCGCAGGCCTGCTGGGGGCTTTGATCTCGATCCCGGTGGCTGTTCTGATCTTCAGGCTTCGGGGCGCATATTTTGCCATTGGCACTTGGGTCATCGCTGAAGTCTTTCGGCTGAGCTTCGCGCAAATCTCCGCGCTCGGCGGAGGCTCAGGATCCTCGCTTCCCGTTGCCATCGTGAAATCGTTGGCGTCCAGTCGTGCGATGCGAGAAGCGCTGAGCTATTGGCTGGCGCTCGGTGCCGCTGTGCTGGTGGTGACAGCCGTCTATCTCTTCCTGCGCTCGCGCCAAGGGTTGGCGCTGACGGCAATTCGCGACAATGAACTGGCCGCCGGAAGCCTCGGCATCGATATCTGGTGCACGAAGTTCATCGTGTACGTTGTCACCTCGGCATTCACGGCAATGATCGGCGCTCTGATCTTCTTGCAAAAGCTACGCATATCGCCGGATGCCGCGTTCAGCGTTAATGACTGGACGGCCTTCGTCATCTTCATCGTCGTAATCGGCGGCATCGGCACCATCGAAGGACCAATCATCGGCACACTCGTCTTCTTCGCTTTGCGCGAAACGCTGGCCGACCTCGGAACAACTTACCTGATCGTTCTCGGAGTGGTTGCGATTGTCGTCATGCTCAAGGCACCGAAAGGTATCTGGGGCGTGATCCGCAGCCGTTATGACCTGCAACTATTTCCGCTGGGCTATCGCGTAAAGCACATCGGACAATCCAAGGAAAACTGAACCCATGGCTCGTCAGAAAAAGACCATCATTACATGTGCTGTAACAGGAGCGATCCACACGCCCACCATGTCGGATGCACTTCCGTACAGCTATGATGACATCGCGCGGCAGGCGATTGAGGCCGCCGAGGCCGGAGCGTCGATCCTGCACCTGCATGCCCGCAATCCCGAGAACGGTTCTCCATCGGTCGACCCGAACGACTTCGCACCTTTTTTGCCGCGCATCAAACAGGCCACCGACGCGGTTGTGAATCTATCGACCGGTGGATCGCTGACACTATCCATTCAGGACCGGATCAATCCGGCCAAGACCTTCAGCCCAGAAATGTGCTCGATGAATATGGGTTCGATGAACTTCTCGTTTCACTCATTGGCCAACCGGTATGGCGACGACGACTGGAAATTTGATTGGGAGAAGGACTATGTCGCGAATTCCGATCAGAACATCTTTCGCAATACCTTCCGGGACATTCGCGAGGCGGCGGAAACGCTTGCGCCTCATGACATCAAGTTCGAACACGAATGCTATGATGTCGGGCACTTGTACAACCTGAAATTCTGCATGGATATCGGGTTGTTCAAGGCACCCATTTTCATTCAGTTCATCTTTGGCATCCTCGGCGGCATTGGACCCGAAGTCGACAATCTGATCTTCATGAAACGTACTGCCGACAGGCTGTTCGGTGACGACTATCGGTGGTCGGTCTTGGGCGCAGGTGGAGCACAGATGTCGCTTGCTACGACGGCAAGCCAGATGGGCGGCAACCTTCGTGTTGGCTTGGAGGACAGCCTGTTCATCTCTCGTGGAAAACTGGCCGAAAGCAACGCTCAGCAAGTCGCCAAAATTAGACGTATTGTAGAAGACCTGGGCAGTCAGGTCGCAACTCCTGATGAAGCGAGAGAGATCCTGGATTTGAAAGGAGGAGACCGCGTCGCATTCTGAGGTTAGGGTGACAGGCATCAACTCATATCGAGCGACTTGTTTGCTTGAAAATTTCGAAACACTGAGGAGATTGAGCCATGCGACTGGAGATTTTGACATTCAGCGCGCTTCTGACAGGGTTTACGGCCGTTCAGGCTCCTGCGCAAAACGCAGCTCAGGACATCACCGATCTTTTGCTCAGTAACCGGTCTGCCGACTGTGCGGACTATGCGGGCGTGTATTCCGCTTCAGTGGAAGACGTCACCCGCCAGCAACGTTTTAACTCCGAAATCGAAATCTCTGCAGATAGCCAGCATTGCACTCTCAAGACCAACGGCATTCCCAACCATGATTTCAACGGTCCGACAGCCAACTTCGCCAACGATGTGCGGGAACTGCCCGGTACTTTTCGAATTCCTAGGAACCCGAAGAAAACCGGAAGCCAAACAGCACTGTCACAACGTAGCTATGACGCAATTCTGCTGAATGGTGTGCCGGTCGATTTGCTCTCGGCCGGGTGTTATCGCCCAAGCGGGCCGCGCGCGGACAAAAACGGCAATGTATTGGCGGGGTGTCGAGACACGGATCCATGGCTTCTCGATCCCCCGTCCTACGATCAGTATTTTGGTGTGGATCTTCACAATGCCCACGCCCAGCCCGACGGAAGGTATCACTACCATTCCAATCCAAATGCTCTGTTTTTGGACCACGACCTTGATAAGCCATCACCGGTAATAGGTTTCGCAGCTGACGGCTTTCCGATCTACGGAACGATTTTCAAAGACAACGAAGGCAGAATTAGACCTGCGATCTCTGGCTATGAACTCAAAGCCACACCGAGACCTGCCCCGCCAGCAGGTCCGGGTGGCACTCCGGACGGGACATATATTGACGACTACGAATTCACAGGTACTGGCGATCTGGATGAGTGCAATGGCATGACTGTGGATGGTGAGTATGGATACTACGTCACCACGACCTACCCGTGGATATTGAACTGTTTGGTCGGGCAACCTGACCGGTCATTTGACAAAAGGCGGTGAATTGCCTCGGCTCGCCCAATCGCCTTAAGCATATCGGGTCTAAGAACCCAAGCTCGCAATAACTGCGATTGCGCCATCTGATTTATCTGTGTGGTGCTGGACAGTCCTCCAACAACGTCCGGCACGGTAAAAAACCGTTTATAGAATTATGCGCAGCTCCAATCTGTTTCGCCCTAGGAAGAAAGGCTCTTTTCTCCAATCCAACGTCGTAGGCAAAGTTGCCAGATGTTAAAATGACACGATCAGTCATTCCAACTGTCCCAGCTTCAAACACTTCCGCGGCAGTTTTCCAAACAAGCTTGAGAGAGTCTCAGCCCACTTCGCTTCCGCCATCGATATCTACGGCCGAAACGTCATCGCGATATAGCAACGCCGCTCATTGAACACGCGATTCTGTGCCGCTTGAAATGTATCGGAGGCAGCAATAAATGCCACGTCTTGTGCCGTGTGGACGAGGCAATGCTATTCGACAATAGTGGTGTGGTCCGCAGGCGCAGCCGAGGACACGGTTTCGTCATAGCGACGATTTAATGGGCTATCGGAAGCTCAAGCGTAACGCTCGCTCCTCTTTCGACGCGGTTGATTGAGACTGTTCCGCCGTGGCGCTGTGCCACTGCTGAGACGATAGACAACCCCAATCCGCTGCCTTCAGAATATTCCAACTGTGAAAACCGACTGAAAGCTGCTTCGCTTTGCTCGGGCGAAAGGTCAGCTCCGTCATCGGCCACAGTTAAATTCACGTATTCGCCGTCACTGCCCAGCACAACTGAAATATGGCTCAACTTAGTACCACCGTGTTTGACTGCGTTGTCCAACAGGTTCTTGAGAGCCTCAACTAGAAACACCCTATCACCGGATACCATGACCGCCGTTTCAGGCATCGTGACATCAAACTCGATACCTTTTGCAAGAATGTGAACTCCCATCTCCGTGCAGGCCTCTTCCACAACCGAGCGAAAATCAATTTCAGCCATTTGATCTTGGTGCGTCGGCTGCCTGAGCCTTTCAAGCGACAATAATTGCTCGGCCACTGTTGCTGAGTTTTTTGCCGCCGCCACAAGCTCGAGGATGCGTTTTTCTCGATCATCATCTGTTTTCGCATCCTGCAGCGCTTCGGCCATCGACTGCACGGCGGCCGCCGGATTCCGCAGCTGATGTGCTGCTTCGGATATAAACACTTGATGGGCGTTGATACTGTTCTCTACCTGACCAAAGAGTCGGTTCAGTGTTTTGACAACGCCTTGAACTTCGACCGGGACAGGGCGCTTGATCTCGCTTAGGTCATCCGGTGAGCGCAGGTCAATCGCGTCCTGCAAGTCCAGCAAAGGCCTCAGGCCGCGGGCGACACCGAACCATACCACAAAGGCCAGGGTCGCAAGCAGAATACCCATCAGGATTCCCGCTCGGATTGACAGTTCATTGGCAAATGCGTTGCGATCCGCCATTCGTTGCCAAACTGTGACCGTCGCATCTCCAATAAGATTCTCTAAAGTCACTCGTTCTGTCATTTTGAGAACGCGTACCGGTTCCTCACGGTAGAGCGCCTCGAAAAAAAATGGCTCGTACGCGTCTTGGATAGACGGGGTCGAGGACGCAGGAGGGTACGCATAGCCTGTCACGTAGATGCCACCCGGACCCGTTACATGATAGAAAATCTCTCCGCCGGACGCGTCACGGATCAAGCTACGTGTGGTGGGCGACAGAGCGTCACCGCCCGAGATCGCAACATCTCGCGAAATCGCGAGACCAGCAGATAGCAGACTGTCATCAAAAAGCTCCTGGGCTGTTTTCTGCGCGATCATAAAGCGCCAAAGCCCAAGCAGAACGGCAAGTAGCACCAAGGGGGTCAGGATAAGAATGAAAAGTCTTAACCTGAGCGAGCCGTGATTGATCACTTCTGCACCTCAAGCAGATACCCCAGACCACGGGCTGTCTTTATTCTAATACCCAGATCTTGAAGACGTTTTCTCAGCCGCGACACATGAGGCTCGACGGCGGAGGTCTCGACGTCGGCACCGACGCCGTAGACATAATCCGTTAGTTGGCTTTTGGGGACAATTCTGCCCCTGCGTTCCAACAGGCACTCAAGCACCGCGATTTCCCGCCGTGGAATATCCATAACCTCGCCCTGCACACTAACCTGTCGGGCAGCGCGGTCGAACTCCAACCTGCCGATGCTCTCTTTTGCTCCGTAGTCGAGCTCTTTGCGTCGAGAAAGCGCCCGGATGCGTGCTTCCAATTCGTCCATTTCGAATGGCTTAACCAGATAGTCATCGGCACCCATATCCAACCCTGAAACCCGGTCGCTTGTTTCGGCGCGCGCGGTAAGCAGGATCACTGGTACCCCGTCACCACGGTTGCGAAGAGATTTCAGGATCTCCAGCCCTGACTGTCCCGGCAGATTGATATCCAGCACAACTAGGTCCGCGCCCTCTTGCGCGAGATACAATTCAGCCTCATCGCCATCCGCAAGCACTTCTGGTGCATGACCCCGGTCACGTAGGCGATAGGCAATAGCTTTGGCGAGGGTCTCGTTGTCTTCGACGATGACGATCCGCATCGGGTCTCCTGCAAGTTTCGCGCAAGGTTGGCGCTCCATGATTGCCAGATGGGAGGGGGAATCAACCCCGCAGTTCTATTTGCAATCACGGTGGTGCGGAGGGCGCTGACGTGGTTGTCTGGTCAACAGGGAGGAACCAATGGCCATTTCCAACTTCACCCGTCGCGCTGTCGTGGGGCTGATCGCCGCCGCCGGTATCGCGGCACCTGCCGCCGCTGAGGTCGATTTCTCGGGCAAGACCGTCGAATGGGTCATTCCGTTCTCGGAAACTGGCGGGTCGGCCAAATGGGCCAACTTCTTTGCGCCGCTTCTGTCCGAAGCACTGCCGGGTCAACCGACTGTTGTCGTGAAATTCATGCCCGGTGCCGGCTCGACCAAAGGCGCGAACTGGTTTCAGGAGCAGGAGCACGACGATGGCACCCTGCTGTTTGGCACATCAGGGTCCACTCAGTTCCCGTATCTGCTGAGCGACCCCCGCGTGCGCTATGAATATAATGACTGGATTCCGGTCATGGCATCGGGCACCGGCGGTGTTGCTTATCTGAACGCTGAAGACGGTGCAAAGTTTGATGGCTCTGCCAATGCATTGAAAGACACCAACTTCATCTACGGATCGCAGGGCGCAACCCGTTTGGACTTGGTGCCGCTGCTGGCCTGGCAGATGCTGGGTATGAATGTGGAACCGGTCTTTGGGATTAAGGGCCGTGGTGATGGCCGCCTGATGTTCGAACGTGGCGAAGCCAATATCGACTATCAGACATCCTCCGGCTATCTGGGCGGGTCGGCCCCGCTGGTCGAGGCGGGCCAGGCTGTGCCGATGATGACATGGGGCGCGCTGGACGCGGACGGTAACATCGTGCGCGACCCGACTTTCCCGGACATTCCGACTTTCAAAGAGGTCTGCGAGGCCACCGATGGTTGCGAAACCAGCGGTGAAGCATGGGACGCATGGAAGGCCTTCTTCGTGGCGGGCTTCCCGGTTCAGAAACTGGCCTTCCTGCCCGGCGACACGCCACAAGAGGTCGTCGAAGCCTACACCGCCGCGTTCCAAGCTGTAACCGAGCGTGGTGACTTTGCGGACATTTCGTCCAAGCGCGTGGGCAAATATCCGGTGTTCGTTGGCGATGGCTCGAAAGCTGCGCTGCAAACAGCGACCAACGTTGACGACAATGCCAAGCAATATGTCCTGAACTGGCTGAAAGAGGCCTATGGCGTCGAGCTAAACTAAGCCCACACGTCGTCGCGCGCCCAATGAAGGGCGCGCGCTTTTACTAAATACAAGACAATTTATGAAAGGCGGCCGCTATGGAGGTTTTCGCCACCGCTTTACCTGCGCTTGGTGACGCGTGGGGTTTGATCCTGCAACCCATCGTTCTGGGCTATCTTGTGCTTGGCGTGGTCATGGGCTTGGCTGTGGGGGTCTTTCCGGGCCTCGGAGGCATCGCTGGCCTGTCGCTACTGCTGCCTTTCATGTTCGGCATGGACCCGATCCTTGGTCTGGCGCTGATGATCGGGATGGTCGCGGTGGTGCCGACCTCGGACACCTTCGCTTCCGTCTTGATGGGCATCCCCGGCAGTTCTGCTTCGCAAGCCACGGTGCTGGACGGCTTCCCGATGGCCAAAAAGGGCGAGGCTGCGCGGGCGCTTTCGGCGGCCTTCTCCTCATCCCTGTTCGGTGGGCTGGTCGGCGCCACTTTCCTGACCATGTTCATCCTTGTCGCGCGTCCCATCGTTCTGGCGTTCGGCCTGCCCGAGATGCTGATGATCACAATTCTTGGCCTTTCGATGGTCGCTATTTTAGCAGGGCGTATCCCTCTGAAAGGGGTCGCCGCCGCCGGGCTGGGCTTGATGGTCGGTACAATTGGTGAGGCCGACGCAGGCGGCTCACTTCGTATGGCGACCTATGACATTCCCTATCTGACTGATGGTCTGAAATTGGTCATCGTCGGGCTGGGTATCTTTGCCGTTCCCGAGATCGTCTCACTGCTGCGGCAAGATCGTTCGATCGCGAAAGGGGCATCTCTGGGGGCTGGTTGGCTTGACGGTGTCAAAGACTGGTTCGCCAACATCTGGCTCTCGGTCCGTTGTTCAATCATTGGCGTGGTTGTCGGCGTCATTCCGGGCCTCGGGGGCTCAGTTGTCGACTGGATCGCCTATGGTCATTCGGTTCAATCCACAAAAGACAAAAGCAACTTCGGCAAAGGCGAAGTGCGCGGGGTTATCGGCCCTGAAAGCTCAAACAACGCCAAAGAGGGTGGTGGGCTGGTGCCGACCCTGCTGTTTGGCATCCCCGGCTCAGGTTCGATGGCAATCTTCATCGGCGCTGTTGCACTGTTGGGATCCGGTGATATCGAGGTCGGGCCGAGCATGCTCAAGGACAATCTCGACATCACCTATTCCATCGTCTGGCTGCTGGCGCTGGCCAACGTGGTGGGCACGATCCTGTGCATCGCAGCCTCGGGTGGTATAGCCAAGCTGACGACGATCCGCTTTACCTATCTGGCACCGTTCCTGTTCATGCTGATCAGCTTTGCGGCCTTCCAGTCGGGGCAAAACTTCGAAGACCTGCTCGCCCTGTTCGTGATCGGCTTGATCGGCATCTTCTTGCGCCGTTTCGACTGGTCGCGCCCGGCCTTCCTGATCGGTTTCGTTCTATCGAACCCGGTTGAGAAATTCACCAACCAGGCGTTCCAGATCGCCTCGTTCCGGTTCCGCAAGA
Source organism: Ruegeria arenilitoris (assembly GCF_013030265.1). GTDB lineage: Bacteria > Pseudomonadota > Alphaproteobacteria > Rhodobacterales > Rhodobacteraceae > Ruegeria > Ruegeria arenilitoris_E. The sequence goes on along the minus strand of NZ_WPZQ01000003.1, from coordinate 116,241 downwards.
GCTTTGGGGAGGGCATGGAGTATGTTTTCAGCCCGATCGTTATCGTGCTGATCGTCGTCACCGTTGTTTCGGTCATTCTGGGCATCCGGCAGGCCAGGATGATCATGGCCGAAGGTGACGTAAAGGCAGGTACGAAGCGCGCGCCATTGATCTTCCTGCTGGTGATCATGGCCTATCTGATCGTCGCCTTGGTCAACGCCAATATGATCCCCGACTACAATATGACCGACAAGATCATCCCTCTGGTGATCGGCAGCGTCTCGCTGTTCTGCTGCGTGATCCTGTTGATCCAGATGATGCGGCGACCCGAGGGTGATGCGATCTTCGCCGACAAGGAAATCGCCGGAGAAGACGCCAGCGCACCGCATGGTCTGTGGTCCACACTCGCGTGGTTCGCCAGTCTGATCGCCGCGACTTGGGTGGTGGGGTTCATCCTCGCGCTGCTGGGTTTCCTGATCGCGTTTTTCCGCATCCGGGCCGGGGCAAGCTGGCAGATGACGCTGCTCCTGACAGCCTGCGGCATCGGGTTCATGTGCCTGATGGCCGGTGCGCTGAACCGCGATTTCCCGCCGGGTCTGTTGCAGGACATGGTCAGCTTGCCATGGCCGCTGAAATAGGTGGTCCACCAATGCCCGGCTTGAATTCACAAAAAATCTGACACGGTTTGTAAAGGAGGGTTCGAGATGACCCAGACAGCAATCCCGTATATTTTCATGCGCGGCGGCACTTCTCGTGGGCCATACTTTCGTCGCTCTGATCTGCCTGAGGATTTAGAGACGTTGGCAGACGTGCTGGTCGCCGCCCTTGGGGCCGGGCAAGCGATTAACATCGACGGAATCGGAGGCGGTACAGCGGTGACGACCAAGGTTGCGATGCTGTCAGTCAGCGAGGATGACTGGGCTGATATCGACTATTTCTTCGCGCAGGTTTCGGTTGAGGAGAAACTGGTCGATTTCAAACCCACCTGCGGAAACATCCTGTCCGGAGTCGCCCCTGCTGCCATCGAAATGGGGTTGTTTAACCCCCAGGGTGATGAGACCGAAATCCGAATTCGCGCTGTCAACACGGGTGCCCGGGTCATCGCCAAAGTGCAGACCCCGGGTGGTGAACTGGTCTATGAGGGCGATGCGGAAATTGCCGGAGTTCCTGGCCAATCTGCACCTGTGCAGCTGAGTTTCATGGGTGTTGTAGGCTCGGCAACAGGTGCATTTCTACCCACCGGAAACCTGCGTGATACAGTTCAGGGGATCGAGTTGACCTGTATGGATGTTGCCATGCCAATGGTCATAGCGCAGGCCACAGAATTCGGACTGACAGGGTATGAAAGCGCTGATGAACTGGATGCCGACCGCGATTTCTTTGATCGTATGGAGGCGGTGCGGATCGAAGCCGGGAAGTTGATGGGTATGGGGGATGTATCAAAATCAGTGACCCCGAAATTCGGCCTCTTTGCACCAGCCAAGGAAGGTGGAACCGTTGCGGTTCGGTACTTCATGCCGTGGAAAACCCATCCAACAATGGCGGTCACCGGTGCGCAATGCATGGCGTCCTGCGCTTTGACACCCGGAACCGTCGCTGACGAGTTGCTGGCCCGTCCTGAGGCAAGTCCGGCGGAAGTTATACTGGAACATGCGTCGGGCAAGATCGACGTGCTGGTGGATTTCTCACATGACGGGGATTTCAATGTAAATTCTGCCGGTTTGGTGCGGACCGCGCGTAAGCTGGCGGATGGGCATGTCTACGTACCAGAGTCTGTGTGGAACGGGAGTTGATATGGTAAACGCTAGTAAGTATACTATGGTATACATTATGGAGGCGCCACCATGGATGACTATTCTGAATGCCTTGATATTGCGCGTCAGGAACTCAGGCTGGCACAGTCGGTGCTACGGCGGGACATCGCCGAATACCCAACACCGATTGCCGGATGCGATGAGCAGTTCAACCATTTGCTGGATCAAAGCGAACGGGTCCGCAATGCGCTTGCAGCACTTGACGCATTGCACTTTGTGCCGACCCCAAGAAAACTAAACATAGGGCAGGGTATAGAAAGCCGATGAAGGTTCATATTCTGGATGATTGGTTTGAAACACTGCAGGGCCTGCCCTGTTTTGAAAAACTATCTGGCCATCACGTGAAGGTCTGGACAGATCATGTCGAAGAGATAGACGAATTGGCCGCGCGGTTGCAGGAGGCCGAGGCGCTGGTGCTGTTTCGCGAACGCACCAAAATCACCCGCGACTTGATTGAGAAACTTCCTAATCTGAAACTAATCAGTCAACGCAGCGTTTACCCGCATATCGATGTGCAGGCATGCTCGGATAACGGAGTGCTACTTTGTTCGAACATGCATGGCGGGACGCCCTCATATGCTGCTGCCGAACTGACATGGGCGCTAATCATGGCCGGGATGCGTGATTTGCCCGCACAGATGGCCTCGGTCAAAGCGGGGCATTGGCAGGCCGGAGTTGGCAAGACCCTGAGGGGGCGGAAACTGGGGCTCTATGGATATGGCCGTATCGCCCGCGCCGTTGCAGGCTATGCCGAGGCATTCGGAATGAATGTAGTCTGGTGGTCCTCGGATGAAGGCCGCGCGCGCGCGGAGGCAGATGGAGTTCTGATCGCAGAAAGCCGTGAAGCATTCTTTGCCCAAAGCGATGTCGTCTCAGTTCATGTCCGTCTGAAGCCAGACACTCGCGGTATTATCACCGCGTCGGATTTCGCGCAGATGCAATCGGGGGCGCTGTTTGTGAATACATCCCGTGCGGGCCTAATCGCAAAGGGCGCATTGCTTGAGGCTTTGAATGCCGGGCACCCCGGTAAAGCCGCCATTGATGTCTTTGATACAGAGCCGCTTACTGATCCGAATGACCCGTTGCTATCGCATCCAAACCTGATTGCGACACCACATATTGGATTTGTGACGGAGGACGAGTTCGACCTGCAATTCGCAGACATTTTCGATCAGGTGCATGCTTATGCCGAAGGCACTCCGATTCACATGATCAACCCCGAGGTTTGGACCAACGCAAGATGAGGTTGGCCGCAATAGGCGCACCGATGATCACCAGCACGATCCTTGTCAGGTGGTGCGTGATAACAAAACCCAAATCCGCACCCGAGACGATGGCCAGAACTGTCATCTCTGCCTGTCCGCCGGGGGCGAAGGCGAGGAAAGCCTCAACCGGCTGACCGAAGCCCAATGTGGTGACAACGGCGGTGAAGGCAGCAGCCAGTATCGCGAGGACAATGACATAGGCGAAACCCGCTGCCACAACCCTGCGCAGTTCGACCCAGGTGACGCCTACGAATTTCACACCGATCCCGCAGCCGATAAAGAACTGTGCTGCAAGGATGGCCTCTCGAGGCGGTCGGGTGTGAATGAAATCTCCCAGCGACAAGGCTGCTGTCAGGATCATTGGACCCAGAATTGACGCCCCGAACAGACCGATCCGCTCGCCGCCCTTCCAACCGATAAGGGCGGCCAGAACCATCAGTACCAACTCATTTATCGGCAAGTCGCGCGCAGGCTCTCCGATCGGGTTGGTAAGCTGGGCGTCGTAAAACACGGTCAGAAAAAGTGGTGCCAGCGTCACGATGATCAGAACGCGTGTGCCGTGTATCAGGGACAACGTCCGCGGATTGGCGCCTGCCTCGGTTCCGAAGATGATCATGTCCTGCAATCCACCGGGCATGGCCGCGTAAAACGCAGTTGTTGTGTCAAAGCCCCAGACTTTGCGAAAGAAGGGCACTCCGACCAGCGCGATCAGCAGGATGAAGAATGGGATCAGCGCGATGGACGCAGCCATCTTTGGCAGTTCTGCAAAAAGGGCCGGGGTAATCGAAGCTCCAACCGCAACACCCAGAATGGTGCGTGCGGCAACCGAGATCTGACCAAAACCTTCCATAGGGGCATGAGCCAGCGCTGCTATCAAACACGCACACATTGGGCCAAATAGAAACGGCAGTGGCAGATTCAATGCCCAGAATACTCCCGCACCCAGAAGCGCAAGACCCAGTGTTACGGCCCGCTTTTTCAAGAGAGAAGGTGTTCTGTTCTGGGTTGGCAAAGTGCGGCTTCCGACGATATTGACTCACTATGTATCCAAATGTATACAAGTGGACGCAAGAAGACAAGTGAGCGCTCGATGACCATTCAGGACGACACCTTACAGCCCGGCCCGCAAGGCAATTCCGCGTATCAGCGCCTGCTGGACGAGATTCATGACGGCACACTTCTGCCCGGCGAACGCCTGCGCGAAATCGAACTGTCGGAACGGCTGGGCGTCAGTCGAACTCCGGTGCGGGAAGCGATCCGGCAGTTGGAGGCCGACGGCTTGGTCACCCACGTTCCGCGGCAGGGCGCGACCGTCCGCAGCCTGGATTACGCCGAAGTAATGGAACTCTATGAGATGCGCGCTGTACTCGAAGGCACTGCAGCACGTTTGGCAGCTCGCGCGGCGTCGGATGTCGAATTGGACGAGCTGGACGTTTTGAATGATCGCTTGGCCGAGGCCGGCACAGGCCCAGATGCAGCTCGGATCAATCGGATTTTTCATGCCACGCTATTGGATGCCGCCAAGAACCGGTTCCTTGCGAAATCCATGCTGTCGCTTCAAAAGGCGCTGCTGATCCTTGGGCCATCGCAATTGTTGGACGGGGATCGGGCCGAAGCGGCAGTAGCTGAACATCGGCGTATCATGGCTGCGCTCAAGGCGCGGGATGGTGCCGCGGCTGAGACAGAGATGCGCGCGCATATTCAGGCCGCACAACGGATGCGCATCCGGGCGTTGCAGGAACGCGATCGGACAATCGACGAAAATCAGTAGGTAGACAGGATATGGCCACCCAAAAGGAAGCTTACGATATCGCTGTGATTGGTGGCGGAAACGCTGCCCTTTGTGCCGCAATGACAGCCGCCGAAGCAGGCGCACGCGTTCTTATCCTCGAAACGGCTCCGAAACCCTATCGCGGGGGGAACTCGCGTCACACACGCAACTTTCGCTGCATGCACGGTGCCCCTCTGGGTCCTTTGGTCGAAGAGTACGGAGAGAACGAGTACTTTTCGGATCTGATGAAGGTCACTGGTGGCAAAACCGACGAACATCTTGCCCGCCTGGCAATCCGCACTTCCGAGGAGTGTTTGCCGTGGATGGAAGAGCATGGGGTCCGGTTCCAACCATCGCTTTCCGGAACATTGTCACTGGCGCGCACCAATGCCTTTTTCATGGGCGGCGGGAAATCTCTGGTTAATGCCTATTATCGAACCGCTGCAGGTTTAGGTGTCGATGTATTGTACGAAGCCGCCGTCACGCATTTGGAGTTGAATGACGATCGGATCGAATGGGTCGACTATAGCTATGAAGGCCAATCTCATCGCATCACGCCCAAGGCGATCATCGTTGCCTCGGGCGGGTTTCAGGCAGACACAGATTGGCTTACCCGTGCTTGGGGTGAGCCGGCAAAGAACTTTCTGATCCGGGGTACTCCTTACAACCGAGGAGTTGTGCTGGCCGATCTGCTGGATCAGGGCGTTGAGAGCGTCGGCGATCCAACCCAATGTCACGCCGTTGCCATCGACGGGCGCGCGCCCAAATTCGACGGAGGCATCGTTACCCGACTGGACTGCGTTCCGTTTTCAATTGTCGTGAACAAGAATGCCGAGCGGTTTTATGACGAGGGCGAAGACGTTTGGCCCAAGCGCTATGCGATTTGGGGGCGTCTGGTGGCGGCCCAACCCGATCAAGTAGGCTACGTGGTCATCGACGCTAAATCGCTGAACCTGTTCATGCCGTCTGTCTTCCCCCCGCTGAAAGCTGACACGTTGGAAGAACTGGCTGCGATGATGGATCTGCCTGCGGACAAGCTGACAGCGACGGTTGCAAAGTTCAATGCAGCCTGCGGTGATACGAGTCACTTTCATCCTACCGAATTGGACGGTGTTTCTACTTCTGGCCTGACACCGCCCAAGACCAACTGGGCCCGCCCAATCACCGAGTCGCCATTCTATGGTTACTCGCTCCGCACAGGTGTGACCTTCACTTACCTTGGGCTCAAGGTCGACGATGCGGCCCAGTGCTCGACGCCCAACGGAAAGATCAAAAATCTTTGGGCCGCAGGTGAAACAATGGCCGGATCGATCCTGGGGCAGGGGTATCTGGCCGGTTTTGGCATGACCATCGGAACCGTTTTCGGACGTATCGCAGGACGTGAGGCCGCCACTTATGCAAACTGAACTTATTCAAGAGGCCCGCCGACAGACCGAGATTTGCAACGCGTGTCGGTATTGCGAGGGATATTGCTCAGTTTTCCCGTCGCTGCACGCGGACCGGGCGTTTTCAGATGCAGCCATCACGCAACTCGCCAACCTCTGTCACAATTGTCGGGGCTGCTACTATGCTTGCCAATACACCGCCCCGCACGAGTTCGACCTGAACCTGCCCAAGGCCTTGGCTGAGGTTCGGCGCGACAGCTGGGAAAGATTCGCATGGCCACAACCTCTGGCGCGCCGGTTCCACACCCATGGCGGGGCGATTGCACTGGCACTCGTGATCGGATTTGCCCTTTTGTTCTGGGCAATTCGTGCCATTGGGTCGAACGGAGGCGAAGGTTTCTACGCCGTCTTGTCGCATAACGCGATGGTAGCAATCTTTGCGCCGGCATTTCTGTTACCAGTTTTCAGCATCACCATTAGTCTCAAGCGCTATTGGGCCGAAGTTGGCGGCAAATCCATTAAGATTGCCGATCTGGTGGCCGCCTTTTCACGCGCCGGCAAGATGCAGGATCTGGCAGCCGGGCATGGTGAGGGTTGCAATTTTGAAGACGAAGACCGTTTTAGTCAGGCACGGCGCCATATTCACCACGCGATCATGTATGGCTTCCTGCTGTGCTTTGCGTCGACTTCGGTCGCGACGGTTATGCATTATGGTTTCGGAATGCATGCGCCATATGGGTTCTGGTCTTTGCCCAAACTGTTAGGAATTTCCGGAGGTGTGTTGTTGACAGTGGGCTGCGGCGCCATGGCGCTTCTCAAGCAAAGGTCCGATCGCAATCTCGGTGATCCCTCTGCATGGGGTGGTGATATTGGTTTTATATTGCTGCTTGGATTTGTCGGATTTAGCGGACTTGCTCTCTACGCCCTCGGATCAACGGCTCTGATGCCCGCGCTGCTTGCCATCCACCTTGGATCGGTTCTGACATTTTTCCTGCTGACACCCTACACCAAGATGGCACACGGGTTCTATCGACTTGCTGCTCTTATCCGTGACGCGCAACGAAAAAGAGTTTGTGGGTAACCGCCTGTTTCTTGGCATAAGAAATCATCCACGGTTTGCAAGTGTAACTCCGGCAATCACCAGCGTGCCACCTATCAGCATGGAAGCCCCGACCGGTTCGTGCAGGATTGTTGCCCCAAGGGCCACCCCGAAGACGGGGACAAGATTGGTGAATACTGCCGTACGTTCAGGCCCAAGCGTGCGCACCCCGCTATAGTACCAAACAAATGGCACGACTGTTCCACCAATGACCAGGTAGATGATGGCCAAAGTGCAGGTGAACGTGGGCAATTGCAGCACTTGCGCGGTCCCGGCCAGCGGCAACCCCAATGCCAGTAACATAGACCCAAATAATGCAGCCCAAGTGGCTGCCGCCAGTGGCGAGAGGCTTCCAAGCGCTTTGCGTCCAAGAAGCGTATAGCCCACCCAACTGCCGACCGCAGCCAGCATGAACAGTTCTCCCCGTCCAAAACTCTGCTGGAGGTCAGTCATCAGTCCGGCAACGTCCCCTCCGCTAATTACGATCACCGCCCCGGCTAGCGCCACACAAATCCCGACAACTTGCCCAATCGGTAGAAGCCGCCACGCAATCAACCCACCGGCTAGAGCCACGGCTATTGGATTGCAGGCAACGAACAGTGCTGTTCGCGAAGCCGGCATCTCAGTCAGAGCGGCAAAGAAAAACAGGTTGTAAAGGCAGACGCCGGACAGTCCGAGAAGCCCCATCAACACGCTCTGCCGCCAGGTGAGGCGAGGCAAACCACCTTCTGTTTTCCACACGAGAAAAAGCAAGACCAGCGTTGCCAAGCCAAACCGAACCATTGCAGCGACCAGCGGGGACATTTCACCTGAGACGATGCGACCAGCAACAAACGTGCCGCCCCACAGGAAGGCCACCATCGTGAGCCGGACGTAGATCAAAGCGTTCTGCGAGGCTATGGGATATGACAGGGCATGGGACATGGAGACACCTAAAACACCGGATTGCCCATGTCGAATTTCAGTTATACTATGTTATAGTCAAATGAGTATTTACTTATGACTTTTGGTCAACTTGAAATTTTCGCCACTCTTGCAGAAACGCGCGGATTTACAGCTGCTGCCTTGCGGCTTGGCATCAGCCAGCCCGCAGTGTCCCATGCCCTTAAAGGTCTCGAGGATGAGCTTGGCGTCAGACTATTTGATCGCACCGTATCGCCAATCGAACTGACTCCGTTGGGCGAACGACTTCTATCTCGCGCACGTGAAATTCTGGGATTGGCTGATGCCATGCATCAGGAGGCTTCGGAATATCGTGGTGTGCAGACCGGCAGATTGAGTATCGGGTCTTTTGGTGCGACGTCATCGTTGCAGATTTTACCGCGCCTTCTCGAAGCATTTCATGCAATCCATCCCGGCATTGAAGTACTGGTTGAGGAAGCCGCTGATGAGGAGATCATCCGGTGGATCGAAGACCGGCGCATTGATCTCGGCTTTGTTGTTTTACCAGATGAACGCTTCCGTACATGGCCTGTGGCGCAGGACCAGTTTGTCGCCCTGGTTGCCGCTGATAGCACTTTGGCCGGGCAGTCCTCTATCCGGTTGGAGCAGCTGTGCGAGATGCCATTTATCATGCCGGAATCTGGTTCTGCCCGGATCATTCGACGTCTGTTCACGCAGTCACGTCTCAGCCCAAATGTGCGGTACCGGACATCGCAGATGCTCAGCACTTTGACTATGGTTGCACGCAATCAGGGCGTATCGGTCGTGGCCGAGATGGCCTTGCCCCCAACGAACGGAAAAGAGGGCTGGGTCAGCAGGCCGCTGAATTCAGTCAGGACACGACAAATTGGTCTCGCGATGCATCCTCACGCAACACCATCGCCTGCAGCGGTCGCTTTTATTGAGGTCGTGGAAAAAAGTAGAGACAATCTTTGACGACGTGTGCAAGGGAAAGAGGCGGTGTCTCGATTTGAACTTCTAACTTCAAATCGGGCATTAGAAAGACACCGCGTGGACGGCAGGTTTTTTACACTCACCCACAATTCGTCACCTCGCGCCGAACGTCCCGAACATGCGGATTGCGAACTGCCGCAGTGAAAATCCGCAGAGAGTCCAATTCACCCAATTTCGCACTTTGAAAGAGTTGCATTTCCGCCCCAGACATCACTGTCCTTATCAAGCCTCACTTGGCGCATAACTTCCATCTTTGCGGTGTACTTCACGCCCGCTGAGAGGCGGGTTAAAGACGCAGACAAGCCGAAGATCAGCGCCTATGGCTTGCACCAGGTGCCTGTCATGTTGATCCAAAGCATAGAGAGTAAATGGCTCAAGGGGTTGCCAGACTTCTCCGCCAAACGCTTTGATCTGACCCTTGCCCTCGATACAATAGCAAGCCTCTAGATGATGGGTGTATTCAAGTTCAAGCACCGCACCCTCTTTGATGATCGTATCCGTCAGCGAAAATCCCATTCCATCAGAGGCAAGCAGCAACCTTCTGCTTTTCCAACCCGGGCCGGAAACGTCCCGATCTGTTCCAAGGATATTTTTGAGTGCCTTAACAATCATCTTTCACCGTCTCATTTCTACCTAACCGCACGGTTCATCCCGCCGTCGGACAAGATGCTCTGACCATTGATATACCGGGCTCCATCGCTGGCGAGAAACACGCAAGCCTGTCCTATTTCCTCGAATGTCGCAGGCCGCTGCGCCGGTATGGACTTGCGGGCTTCTTCAGAAAGGTTGACGTTCTCGCAGAACCCGGGGAGCAGGTTGTTCATGCGAATATTGTGCCGGGCATAACGATCCCCGTAAAGCTTTGAGAAACTGTGCAATGCGCCACGCAGCATGCTCATGGGGTAGGGCGCGCGTGGCTCGAGGGCGTTCATGGATGAGATGTTTACGAATGCACCCCCACCTTGTTCGATCAGAATAGGTGTGACGATACGTGCGATCTTCACAACGTTCAGCACATACATGTCCAGGCTTTCGTGCCACAATTCGTCGCTGAGTTCCAAAAGCGGCCCGTCAAAATCGGGATCGAACCCAACTGTCTTGATGGCTTCTGGCACCGATCCACCGTGCCCCATGTTGCTGACGATAGCGTCGATCCGCCCATATTTGCTCATCGTGTTGTCGATCATCGCCTGTAAATCATCAACATCCAGCACAGATCCGCGCCGGCCGATGCCGCCGAGTTCCTCCGCCAATTCCACCGAGCGATTTGACGGTGACATCAGTGAGACCTTGTAGCCAGCCTTTGCCATTTCAATAGCGCATCCCCGGCCAATGCCCTGTCCTGTACCTGTCATGAGCGCGACTTTGGTTTCAGCCATGATCTTTCCTTTCAATGAGTGCCTATTGTGTGAGGTTTGTTGAGCCGAAAGTACTCTAACTTCCGAAAATCAAAGGAACCTATCGAGTTTTTGGCAGTTCGCTGTTAGATTTTCTCACATGGTGGAAAACCTCAGACACCTTCGTGCCCTTCAGGCCTTTGATGAAACCGCAACCCACTCCAGTCTGACCAAGGCGGCGGATGTTCTAAACGTCACTCACGGGGCGATCAGTCGTCAGATCAAGCTGCTGGAACTGCACCTTGGCGTGACGCTCTTTCATCGCCGCCCCAATGGTGTTGAACTGACCAAAGCCGGAGAGCGCCTGTATCAATCAACACGCGGGGCGTTTTCGGCATTGCAGCTGGGCGTAATGGAGGTGAAGCGACTTCATCATCGCCAGTCGATTACGGTGTCATTGTCGACGTCGCTTGCACTCAAATGGCTTGTTCCGCTGCTTAGTTCGTTTCAGCAAGAGCACCCTGGTATCGCATTGTTGCTGGACACCAATGATGCCTATGCAGATTTTGACACATCTGAGGTCGATGTGGCCCTGCGGTTTGGTGAACCTCGATGGGACGGCATATATCATGAGCAAATAAGGCAAGAGGAACTGATCGTTGTGGCCGCCCCCGCTCTTGTTGAGGAAACGCGGATACCAATGCGGGCCGAGGATGTGGCTGCTCTCCCACTATTGCACGATGCCTTCAACGTCGGATGGGAAAGCTGGGCTGCGCAAGTCGGACTGAACGTTGATCAGATCAACTCGCAAAGTATCAAGTATGTGGATAGCGCTGTTCTTTTGGAGGCCGCGATTGATGCACAGGGCGTAGCGTTGGCGAGACATCTCTTGGCAGAGAGGGATTTAAGGCTCGGCCGGCTAGTCCGGCTCGATGAAAGTAGCGTTCCACTGGATCGTGGCCTCTACTTCGTTTGCCGCCCTGGCGATCAGGAACGAGCCACGGTGAGAATTTTCAAGAAGTGGCTCATGTCGATTTGAGATCCGGGTTTTGATCGAAGCACCGCGAGAGCGATCGCTAGATTACCTATAGCAGTAGTGAGCTTTGTCCCGGTAAGCCGTCTTTGCCAGTTGACACTTGACGTCTGGAATTTGCGGTTCGCGACTTGCTGCACTAGCGAAAGACCGAAGTGTGACCAACGGCGGCATTGGGCTCGATCGCTGACTTTCCCTGCATACAAGATCAATGGCTGCTATATCGGTGGATGAAATGATGGTGCGTTGGATCCGCTGATGATCTGACCACTCAATCACTGATCGCTTCACTTGTCACCCGCTTGTCCGTTGATAGCTCGCTTGAGGTAACGCCGTGAGAGGTTCTGATCCGACCTAAGAAGATTTTTCACAACATACTTTAGTATGGGAAGTTATCTTTTTTGCGCAGAGATATGCGTCCGTGTGTCCGTCAGAAGCCGTGATCTGTTGCTAGCTCAGGTCTATCAACAGCGTTCTGAGGCGACATTGCGAGTATCACACGAAACGCCAGGGTCGGACCTGGATTGGAAGGTAAAAGCACCGCTGATCGTGGAGACACCCTCTGGTGCCGTGGTCACGATTGAACGCTGGTCGCTTGCGGGATTGGAATGGCCCGACGATGCGCCAGAATGCCCCAAGGCTGCTACACTCAGCGTACCATTTCAGGGAGTCGATATTCGTTTCCCGGTACGCCTATCCAAGCCAAACTCGAATTCCACAGTACAGTTGGAAGGCCTGAGCGGTCGACAACGCGAGACTCTGGCGCTCTTCTATCGCTCGCTTTTGTCTGGGCGAATGGCCAGCAGCGGCGACGTGATAACCAGCCTCGATACTCCGGTTGATTTGGTGCCGATGGAGGAAACTGAGGGCGAGCAATCCCGAAAGCCCGTGAGGTTTCTTCCACGTTCTCTACGTGTTGCATTCAATGTGGCGACCTACCTTCTAATCGCTGCGGCGGTTGTAGGTGTCATAGGCAACAACATCTTTACCAACCTGGATCGGATCGACATTCAACACGGTCGGGTGTTGGCACCCATGATCCCCTCTTTCCCACCGGCCAAAGGTTACATCAAGCTAATTGCGGTGACGCCCGGGCAGGAGGTGTTGGAGGGCGATCTTCTATTCCTAATGGACGACGCGGAAGCAGAGGCGGCACTCAAACGAACAGAAGCGGAATTGGTGTTGGCGCGCGCAGAGCTCTCAAATGTCAATGACGCCCTAAAGAACCTACAGTCTCAATCCAGCTCTGAAATTCTGGCCGAAAGGGTTGCTACGGCCATGCGCTTTTATGCTGAGTTTGTGCAGGATGGTGGGTTTGACGATATGCGACGCCAATGGCTTAGCCTTCGCGAACGCAATCCGGATCTGGCGCAGTCTGTAGACCCCGTTCTTATTGTGGCGAACCTGCTGAAAGCCGAAGAGCGAAACCGCTCGTCTGCAGTAAAGGCATTGGAGGCAACCAAAGAAGCACAGCAACAGATAATAGAAAGCAACCATGTTCGTGCGACCACAGACGGGGTGGTTCAGGATTTCACTGTCAGCGCGGGACAACCGTTTCGCGGCACTCCGGAAGAACTGATTTTCGAAACTGCTGAGCCCCGCATGACTATCGGATGGGTGTCTGAGCGGTTTGCCGAGACAATTTACATCGGAATGCCTGCAACGATCGGTTTCAACGAAAAGGGTGAGAGGATCAGTATCCCCGGAGAGGTCTGGGATGTGCGCGCCGGGGACAACCCTGAGCGACCCGGAGAGTTCGGGATCATTGTTACTGTTCGTCCAACCGGCCTGTCGTCACGACAAACCAAAACCCAATTGCGATTGGGAGCCCCGGTCAATCTGGAAGCGAAGCGACAGTTGGGAACACGGTTTGGCACTTGGATAAAGTCTATGGACCCTAGTAGTGGCCAACCACATGACTGAGTATGAGTTCGACAAGGATCTGGCGCGGCGATTGAGACAACTGCAATCAGATGTTCCCAACTATTTTTGCAAGTGGTCTCTACCGCAGTTCACGCTGTTTCTGTTGTTGTTCATGGGGCTGCTTTGGCTATTGGCGAATGTGCCGAACCGGTTTTTCAACCCAAGCGTTTTGCATGTCACGATGGTCCTTGGAACGCTTGGGCTCTGGCGATTTGGCTGGTGGTTTACCCATGCGTTGAGGGCCCAAATTTACGCTAAAGCCAAATGGCCGGGAATGCGGCGCCGCGCTGACGTGCTTTGGGATGCAGGATGGCGGCCCAAGCGTCTCCACATCCAGATGACAACATATTTTGAGGAACCCTCGATCACCAAACGCGTCGTAGGGTCGATACTTGGGCAAATCCGACGCGAACGGATTCCGACAACGATCTATATCGGCACGGGCAGCGCATATGATGAGCAGATCATACGCGACTTTGTTGAAACCTATGCACAGGATATTCCGGACGAATTGGCCACGCTTGTATTTGTCCGTCAGAACCAGCCGGGCAAAAGGATGGCGATTGGCCTGATCCTTCGGGCGATTTGCCGCTCTGGCGCACACCCTGATGATCTGGTGATCTTCATGGACGGAGACGCCCTGTTTGGCGGGGATGTTTTACGCAAAACCCTGCCAATGTTTGCAAGTGATCCAGAGCTGCAGGCGCTGACGACAGATGAAGAGGTCATCTGCTATGGCCCGGTTTGGATCGCTAAGTGGCTGGACATGCGATTTGCTCAACGCCGTCTAGCGATGCAAAGCCATGCTTTGTCGGGCCGCGTTTTGACACTGACGGGTCGAATGAGCGTCTTTCGAGCCAGGCATATTCTGGACGAGAAGTTCATTCGCACGATCGAAGCAGACCATCTGCATCACTGGCTATGGGGCAACTTCCGGTTTCTGTCCGGGGACGACAAATCAACCTGGTATCGGCTGCTGAGCGTAGGCGCGAAAATGACCTACGTGCCGGATGCAACTGTGTACACAATCGAGGTCATCAAAGAAAACGGCCTCATGCGGATGGTTCAAAACTTCCGCCGCTGGTCGGGCAATATGCTGCGGAACGGAAGCCGCGCGATCGCTCTTGGACCAACTGCAATGCCATTTTTCATCTGGTGGTGTGTCGTTGATCAACGGATCGCCATGTGGACCATGATGGTCAGTCCGGTAATGGCCGTCGTCGGCAGCATGATCGCGCCGGGCTACTTCTGGAACTGCATCATCTGGGTGCTGTTTTCACGGATCGTGCTGTGTCTGTTCCTGTTCGGCTACAGCAGGCGCGCGGACATGAGTTGGCCGTTCATCCTGTATCTCAACCAAGTGATCAACGCGACGGTCAAAATCTACATGATCTTTCATTTGTCCAAACAGAAATGGTCGAACAGAGGCAATCAAAGCTCAGGAGGTGGGTCGGGCTTTGTCGAAACGCTCAAAAGCGGCTTTGCCAAGTTCCAGATGGCCACTGCAATCCTGACGTTTCTAACTGCGATCCTGATCTATGTTGGTCTGATCGAGATGCCGTTCGGCTAGCAGACCTATCCTTTCGATAGGTGAATTAAGCCTATGAAACAAAATGTTGAACACAACGGTCGGTAACCTGAGATCAGACTTGTAATGAAGAGGTTTCAAATGATTCAGCCGATTATCCTTGCTGGCGGTTCCGGCACCCGTCTCTGGCCCGTTTCTCGTAAGAGTTACCCTAAGCAGTTCGTGGAGCTGGCAGGTGAGCAGAGCCTGTTTCAGAGAACAATCGAACGTGTATCCGAGCCCGGATTTTCTGCACCGCTGATCGTGACGGGCGAAGGCTACAGGTTTATTGCACAGCAACAGTTGACAGATATTGATGCCGAAAAATCTGAACTGATCATTGAACCAGTTGGTCGCAATACCGCCGCTGCGGTTTTGGCCGCAGCTTTGCGCTACAAGGAAGAGCCGGAAACGGTCCTGCTTGTCTTGCCCAGCGATCACGCAATTGAGGATGTATCCGCGTTCCGTCGAACTATGGTGCGGGCGGAGAAAACAGCCAAGCGCGGTAAGATCGTCACGTTCGGCATCAAACCCGATCATGCCGCGACGGGCTACGGCTACCTGAGAGTCGCAGGAGGGTACCAAGGTGCACTGCTGATATCTAAGTTTGCGGAAAAGCCCGATGTTGATACCGCGAAGGGCATGCTGGAAAGCGGTGACTGGCTGTGGAATGCCGGAATTTTCATGTTCAGGGTCGACACTGTGCTAAAGGCTTTCGAAGCTCATGCCCCTGAAATGTCTGCACCGGTCGAGGCTGCATTGGCGCTTGGGCAAAGCGATCTTGGTTTCTACCGAATGGATCAAAACGCCTTTTCCAAGTGTCCGAGCCTCTCGTTTGATCATGCGGTGATGGAGCATGTCGAAACCGGTGTAGTGGCTTTTGAATTGGACTGCGGATGGTCCGATCTGGGCAGTTGGAAATCGGTGAAGGATCAGGGGCAGCTCGATGAAGGGGCGAATGTCACTTCTGGAAACTCGACCGCCATCGATTGCCGCGATAGCCTGCTGAGGTCGGAAAACCCGGATATCAAGTTGGTCGGGCTGGGATTGAAAGACATAGTCGCAGTCGCAACCGACGATGGAATATTGGTTGCGGACATGTCGCACAGTGCCGAAGTCGGCAAGGTCGTGGACGAATTGCGCAACGAAGGGTCTGACCAGGCCGAGATGTTCCGCAGGTGTCATCGACCGTGGGGCTACTATGAAACCCTTTCGCTGGGTCCTCGGTTTCAGGTCAAACGGATTATGGTCTTACCCGGTGCCAAGCTTTCACTACAGAGCCATGTACACCGTGCAGAACACTGGGTTGTTGTCAGTGGTTCTGCGCGCGTGACTGTCGGTGACAATGTCAGCCTGCTTTCCGAGAATGAATCGACCTTCATTCCTCTGGGTGCCGTGCACCGTTTGGAGAATCCAGGAAAGCTGCCACTGCATCTGATTGAGGTTCAATCAGGTTGTTATCTGGGTGAAGACGATATCGTCAGATACGAGGATGTCTATGACCGTGTCGCCGTAGCTTGAAACGCCAATTACCTTCCCTCCTGAAAACTGGCCCGTGTGGAACTCCACGCGGGTTTTTTCTCTCGTATGGGGTTAGTGACCATTCGTATAGGTCCGGCATCATTTGAGCACTGCGCATAGTCCACCGATATGTTTTGCAATTTTATCAGCGCGTTACCTTGGATTTAAATCGGAGGTATTTCTATGGAACTCAGAAAGATTGCGCAGAACGACGCCGAAATAGTAATCCCAGTGTCTTCGCAAAAATCACGGATCAGTGTTGTAGGGCTGGGGTATGTTGGGGCCGTATCAACTGCATGTTTGGCGTCGCTTGGACACGAGGTCATAGGCGTTGATATCGACCCCGATAAAGTGGGTCAGATTGCGCGCGGTGAGAGCCCGATCCACGAAGAAAACCTTGGCCCCACTCTGAAACAAGGCGTTCAAAAGGGTCTGATCTCTGCGACGGACGATCTGAGCGCAGCTGTACGCGAAACCGACGTTACCTTTGTGTCGGTAGGAACACCAACCGCTCCGGATGGGGGCTGCGACTATAGCTATATAGAACAGGCAGCCCGCTCGATGGCAGTTGGCCTTCGCCAAAAGAATGAATTCCACATCTTTGCCATGCGATGTTCGATCCCGCCCGGAACCACGATGAACGTATTGGTTCCGATCCTTGAGCGTCTTTCAGAAAAGAAGATGGGCCAGGACTTTGGGGTGTGCTTCAATCCTGAGTTTCTGCGGGAAGGCGTTGCCATAGATGACTTCCATAACCCTCCGAAAACAGTGCTTGGCACCAACGATTTTCGCACGGCGGAAGTCATGAAGCGCATCTTCACGCCGGTTGACCCAAATCCCATTTTGACAACGGTCGAAGTGGCTGAGACGATCAAATATGTCGACAATGTATGGCACGCGACCAAGGTCTGCTTTGCCAACGAAGTCGGACGCTTGTGCAAGCCGCTGGGCGTGGACAGCCACGCGGTCATGGACGTCTTTACCCAAGATACAAAGCTGAACCTGTCACCTTACTATCTGAAGCCGGGCTTTGCCTATGGCGGCTCATGCCTGCCGAAAGAGGTACGGGCTGTAACACATATAGCCGAAGAACTGGGTGTCGAACTGCCCATGATCGGCAACCTTGACCGCTCAAACCGAGAGCAGATTGATCAAGCGACCGAGATGCTGCGAAAGACGGGGGCCAGGCGCGTTGGGGTTCTGGGGCTGGCTTTCAAACCCGGCACCGACGATCTGCGCGAAAGCCCTATTCTGGAAGTCATGGCCGAGCTCCATGCCGAGGGGGTGGAGTTGGTCCTGCATGATCCGGCGGTGACAAAAGAAACCCCTCTGAGTGGGTTGCAAGCCTACATGCACCACGCGGGCTCTGGCATTCGAAGCCTCGCGGGATCCATCAAATCGATGCTTTGCGACAGCATAGAAGACGTAATGGAACAGGCCGAGGCCGTCATCGTCTGCCACCGAAACCCTGCTTATCAGAACGCCGTTTCCAGTAAACCGGAGATGCCTGTCGTGGATGTGGTGCGCTTGTTCCCCGAGAACCCAGTGAACCGTCGGATCGACGGCATCGGTTGGTAAAATTCTTACTCCAAATAGTTGAAAATAAGAGGTGAAATGATGCCTGCGGTATCTTCAAATGTAATTTCAGGAACGGGTTTGTCCGATCAACTTGTTGGCGGAAGTGAGCAGGAGACCCTGATAGGGCTTGCCGGAAACGATGAGATCCAAGGGCAAGCCGGCGATGATGTGTTGCACGGTGACTATGCCGAGGCAAACTTGTTGGACGGCACAGAAGGTGCTGTCAGTTTTTCCGACTACGCCGAGAACGGCGAATGGGGATTGATTGACCTTGCAAACGGCCACCAGCAGATGGAGCAGCAGATTACGACCGAAGCGGGCGGGGTCTATGAACTGAACCTGGATCTCGCAACAAATTTTGCTGCAGGTCGTTCCGGGGCTGCCGTCGAAGTGCTGATCGATGGTGAGGTGGTCGCCGAGTTTTCTTCTCAAAGCGGTGCCTTCGGATCTCATTCCGTTCAATTCACGGCTGACGATGACAGCTCGACCATAACGATCAGATCGATTGATGTGTCAGGCAACGGTCCAGAAATTGATACGTCCGGTCCTGCGTTTCACTATGACAAGGATGTCGAGATTGGTGGACAAACCGTGACGGTGTCTGCATTCGCCGATGGGCAATCAAATCTCTATCAGGTTCTAAATGGAACACTGCATGTGTTTGATGTCGAAACCCAGTCCTATGAAATGGCCGGCGTCGAGGGTACGGTCAATGTGAACTCAATGGGTTACAATACGGAAGACGACCTTCTGTATGCCATCGCAGTAGGCGACGGAGTGGATTCACTGGGGCAGGTGGTTAGCCGCTCTGATTTGGTGATGCTAGACGCCGAAGGAAACAGTTACCGTGTTGGCAGCACACCATATCGGTCTTGGACTGGAGACTTTGACGATCAGGGCAATCTTTGGTCTTTCCAATCCAGCATGGACCGTATCGCAGTCATTGATGTCGATCAGTTCGATGCGGATGGAAACCCGGTAACCACAGTATACAAGTTGCCATCCGATCTTGTGGATTTCAAAGTCTACGATGTTGCGTTCGACGCGGCTTCACAGTCGTTCTACGGTGTCTCTCGCCCAAGTTCCGAAGGTGCAGCTACGTTTATGTTGATCGTTGATATCTCTTCGGGCGAACCAGAGTTTCGAAAGGTTTCAGTCACATCGACAGTGATTAACGGTGAAGTCCTGAATGGGGTCCCGCTAATGACGTTTGGTGCGGCAATCATCGACGCAGACGGAAACCTGTTTGTTGGTGGCAACTCAGGCGACCACGACATGGATGACTCGACACCTGCAACAGGCGCGATTTTCCAGGTCATCGTAGATGATGTGACCGGCGAGGCTAGTTTGCACCTTATCGAAGAGGCGCCGAAATCGTATTCGAATGATGGTGCCGCCGACCCGACAGCAACCAGTCCGTTTGCGCCCGTCGATTTGGATGCAAGCGTTTTGGTCAAGGATCTAACACTTGTTGCGACTACCGAAGGCGCGTTGAGCTACGATGATGACCTTTCGGGCAATGCTGGTAGCGATGCCCTATACGGTGGGATTGGCACAGACACCCTGACGGGTGGTAGTTCAGGCGACGTGCTTGAAGGGGATGACGGCAACGATTTGCTGCACGGTGGAGCGGGCGTCGGTGCCGCCAGCGGCATTGTCTCGCAATATGACGAAGACGGTGTGCGGTACGACCAGTTTGGCAATGTTCTTACAGAAGACGATGACTCGTTGTTTGGCGGTCAGGGCGACGATCGTCTGATGGGCTCGGCTGGGCACGACATGCTGGATGGTGGGATCGGCAACGACATTTTGGATGGCGGTTCAGGCTTTGACATTCTCATCGGCGGTCAGGGCGATGACACACTCCGCGGTGGATCCGAAGCTGACACTTTACGAGGTGAAGACGGCCAAGACGTTATGTTCGGTGGCTCGGGCAATGACGAGATGTTCGGTGGCACAGGCGATGACCAACTCGATGGCGGGTCTGGCGCGGATGTCCTGAACGGTGGCGATGGCAGTGATAATCTGTCAGGTGGATCCGGTGATGATTTTCTGTCCGGGGACGACGGAAAAGACACGCTATCCGGAGGATCTGGCAACGATGACCTAGATGGCGGTGCTGGCGACGACAGCCTCTCTGGGGGCTCCGGTGATGATACCGCGATAGGCGGTCTCGGTGCGGATACTCTGGATGGCGGATCCGGAAACGACACATTAGCTGGCGGTGAGGGCTCCGACACGTTGAAGGGTGGTTCTGACGATGACGAGTTGAATGGGGGTGCTGGCAACGATTATCTGAATGGCTCCAGCGGTGACGACGTTCTGGACGGAGGTTCAGGGAAAGATCGGCTTTACCTTGGCGCAGGAGATGACCTAGCCACCGGTGGCGCAGATGCGGACAGGTTCATTTTCCGCGATGAGGATCTGGACGGGTCGACCGATACGATCACAGACTTTTCGCTCAGCGATGGCGACTTACTCGATCTGCGTGCGCTCAACATCGATAGTGGCGGAGCTGATACATCTGACTGGTTTAATGCCAACGCTGAAATCGTGGGCGGGACCGATGTCTACGTAACTTTGTCACCGGATACGACATTGATCCTTGAAGGCGTAGCGTCGGATTTCGACCAACTCTACGATCACTTTCTATTCTGAAGTCCCCCCCTGCGGACCCGGGTCACTCGAATCCTGCATCCCGAGCGATCAGAGCGGCCTGGGTCCGGTTTTTTGCATTGAGTTTCTTGCAAAGGGTCCGAACATGCAGCTTGATCGTGACTTCCTGAAGATCCAGCTCTCGGGCGATCTCCTTGTTGGACTGTCCACGGCACAATCCGCGTAGAACCTGTTTTTCCCGCTGGCTGAGCTGACGGGAAAAGTCGCTTTCTTTGACATCGCCATCCATACTTAGAACACTGGCCGGGACGAAGGTTTCGCCGGCGATCATAAATCGCACCGCGTTGACCAGGGATTTGGCGCCCATGGTTTTGGGCAAGAAACCAACGGCGCCCATTTCGACCGCTTCCTGTGCGATCTTGTTTGGTGCCGTCCCGCTCAATATCGCAAAAGCCTGTTCAGGGAATTGGCGAATTGCGTCTGAAAGCCCTTCGATCCCGTTCATACCCGGCATATCAAAGTCTAACAGGACAAGGTCGAATGGATCTTCGGATGACAGCAATTTCATCGCAGCCATGTAATCGGGTACGGCAACAACTGCCGCGCGCCCCTCAGTTTCGAGGTAGGATGAAATCGTATCACGGACCAAACCGTGATCATCAGCCAATAGAATTCGCATCGATATCGGTGACCTTGAACAAATGCTTTGATCCGATTTTATCGCACCCGGAATAGTTGAACCACCAAAAGGGTTACTATTTGACGAACTTTGCAAATTCATGTTGTTTTCCTAGGCTATTACTCTTTGGCGCTGGCTGCCAACGCTTCATTATCGCACTCCGCGAAAACTTTGATTGCATGGTTTGGGACGTCGAAAGTTCGCAAATTAGGCTGATGGTGTGACCTTTGGTGCGCTGAACTATCCTAAAGTATAGCGAGCTATTCTATTGCGTCTGAGAACGTTTCGAGGGGCTGTGTCAAAAGCGTTTTGACAAAGGTTCACCTACTCACGGACACAATCTCGCATGCTTAGAACTTTAAAATCACTTTGCGCCACACTCGCCATTTCATTTGCGAGTGCGGCATATGCGGATGAAGTACTTCTTACGGTGTCGGGCGATGTCGGTCTCAAAGGAAACAAGAACACTTGGACATTCGACAGGAAAGCCCTTGAGGCATTGCCCAGTAAGTCAATCGATACCACAACGATCTGGACAGAGGGTACGCAGAGCTTTGAAGGAGTTTCCCTTGATGTGCTTCTGGACCATGTCCAGGCAGAGCAGGGGATCATACGAGCGGTGGCTTTGAATGACTACGCCGTCACCATTCCCACCAGTGATGCAACAGATGGTGGCCCGATCGTTGCCTACTTGCGCGATGGCAAGGCGATGTCAGTACGCGACAAAGGACCTTTGTGGATAATTTACCCTTACGATGCTAACGAGGCCTATCAGTCCGAAGAAATTTATGCCCGCAGCATTTGGCAACTCAATCGATTGGAAGTCGTTGCACAGTAAGTACCGAGGAGAAGGCCATCGACACTAAAGCGCCTTTCATGAGCATGAAGAGATGGCCCATTTTTGCCTTTGTGGGCTTGCTGGTTGTGAGTCTGGCTATCGTGCTTTCTCTTGGGCGTGAGGTGAAATCAGATCTCGACGCGCTCTCGACCGCAAAAACAGACAACGTCAGCTGGTTGATGTCTCAGCTCGAAGTCGAGCTGCTTAGGTTCGAAGTCTCGGTCATTGATGCTTCATCACGTTCCAATGGTGACTTGTCCGCCGTACGCAACCGTTTCGATATCTTTTATAGCCGAGCGGATACGCTGTTTAGTAGCGAGCTGTTTTCATTTCTGCGAGGGGGTGCCGCCGCGCAACCAGCCTTGCAAGCCACTGAAGATTTTCTATCCGGGCTGACACCATTGATCGATGGGCCGGATGACCAGCTGCGCGCGGCACTTCCTGATCTGCGGGCGCAGATTCAAACACTGCGACCTGAAGTGCGCGAGCTTGCGCTGGGCGGTATTCAGGGATTTGCCCAGGAAAACGCAACTCGACGTGCTGAGTTGGCCAGCACACTAACTCGAATGGCATCATTGCTTGTTGTGCTTTTCGTTGCACTGCTCTTAGCTTTTGCAGTTCTTATCAAATTATTCCGGCAAGGGCAGTTGTTTGCCCGGCAAAGCCAGTCGGCTCGCAACCGATTTGAAGCGGCCATTACCTCGTCACTGGATGCGGTGTTGGTGGTTGATACTTCTGGAAGAATTCTTGAATTCAACGGTGCCGCTGAAGATGTCTTTGGGTACCGTCAGGCCGAGGCAATCGGTGCTGATATGGCTGAACTTATCGTTCCAGAACACCTGCGCGCCCTGCACCGAAAAGGCATGACGCGATTTCTCGAGACCGGCGAGCAAAAGGTAATCGGCGCTGGGCGTGTCAGGTTAGAGGGTTTGCGCAAATCGCAGGAAACTTTTCCCGTGGAGCTGTCCATATCGCTCGCTGAAACGGATGGAGAGCAAGTCTTTGTCTCATTCCTTCGTGATATAACTGAAGAACTCAAAGCCGAGGAAGACTTACGCACTGCAAGAGACAAGGCGCGGGAAAGCGAACAGGCCAAATCCGATCTGTTGACAGTGATGAGCCATGAAATGCGTACTCCGTTGAACGGAATACTCGGCTCTGCGGCATTGATTGATCAGAGCAATCTGACGGACAGACAAAAGCGGTATCTTCGTTCTATTGAAGTGTCGGGTAAGTTACTGCTCTCTCATGTGACTGACGTTTTGGATTTTTCCAGACTGGGTTCAGGCAATGCCTTGCGTGACAGATCAAGCTTTGACGTTATGGAGGTTGTCCACGAGGTAGCCGACAGCCTGTCGGCGAATGCAGATGCGCGTGGCAACGACCTGAAGGTCGATGTTCTATCTGAAGAACTTATCGACGTTCTTGGATACAGAACTGCGCTGCAGCAATGCTTGGTGAACCTGTTAGGTAACGCAATCGAATTTACGCGGGATGGATCAGTCACGATCGAAGTCGAAAGGCTTCAGCATGACGATCTGGTTGAGTTTCGGATTGCAGATACCGGGGTTGGGATATCACCTGACTATCTGGACGTTATCTTCGATGAATTTGTCACGATCGATACCGCCTTTGCACGTGAGACGAGCGGAACTGGATTAGGGCTCGCTATTACCAAAAGACTGGTCGAAGCGATGGGTGGCGACATCACGGCGGATAGTGTGCTTGGAGAAGGCAGCCTGTTTACAATGCGACTGCCTCTGCCAACCTCAAGATCTGATGTCACGAGCGAACTGGATTCCACAGACGCGCCACAGGCAGAGCTCTATCAGGGTTTGAAAGCGCTGGTGGTAGACGACAATGAAATCAATCGAATGATCTTGACCGATATGCTTGAAGATCTTGGCTTATCGGTTGCTGAGGCTGAAAGTGGTTACGCCGCCTTAGTACGTCTTGGGTCCGAGCGATTTGATGTACTTTTGTTGGATATCAGCATGCCCGGCATCGATGGCATCGAAACACTCGGAAAAGTTCGCGAACTGAATATCGATTGGGGCAATTTGCCCGCGATAGCAGTTACGGCTCATGCAGCCCCAAAAGATCACGAAGTCATACGAGCAGCAGAATTTCAGGGGCTGTTAGTTAAGCCGGTTTCATTGGCGGCGCTGCAATCAGAATTAGCGAGGGTCTTAAAGGCCAACGGAACTGGTACCAAAGACTCTGAGAATGACTTTAAGACCCGATTTGGCGGCGATAAGTATCGTGAAGCCTGCGAAGAGTTGAATAGTGAACTTGTTGAACTCATTGAGGATCTGAAGTCTTCCGATGAGTTAAGCAGAGCGCTCAAACAAAAGGCGCATAAGCTTTGTGGTTCTGCTGCGATACTTGGTCAAGATAATCTCTGGTCCAAGCTCAATGACATTCAAAATTGCTCATCTCAGGGATGGGGCGACGAGAAAACTACACTCTTGAGTGATTTGCAGTACGCAGCCAAACTTTGCCTATGAAAAACAGACTGCTTGCCATTGGCCACAGCTTTTGCGGTTGCGCTTGAACTAGCGGGACGGAGCGAGGCGACATCAACAGTACGGCCAATGCCTGTTAAGGAAAAACTGGCTGGGGTTTTGAGAGATTTAGAAATGATTGGCGCCGAAGAGGGTAACCAAAACCGGAATAGATTTTATCAGGAAGCGCAACAAGGCTACTGTTTCTCACGTCCTCGCCAATGGCCGGCCTAGTCTCAATGAGGGCGCGATGACTTTGCTCATCAGGTGATATGTTGCAGCTTTGGGAGCTGAAACCTGCCATGTTCAGTTTGTTCGTGATCAAGTGACGAAAGACATACTGGTCTGGCCTTCGCCGCTCCAAGTTATCCATACACGCTGGCTGCAAATTGGTTGTCTTTTGCCAACTGTGCAGCTTCGAGACGCCTCAACTCTTCCAGAGCCCGGCTTTGATCCCCGGTCCGCGCAAGCGCAGTGTTGTAGGCGCGCAGTACTGAGCGCGGCCGCCAGGGCAAGGCCGCTTGCGAAACCCAGGCGCGCAAAATTGGCGGAAGACTGTCAAATTCGCGCATTGGGTTCTCGCTGCGCCGTCGTTTTCGGATTTTCGTCTGGCCAAGATTGCGGCTCATCAGTCGGCCTCGTTCAGGTTAAATGTCGGTTCGAGCGCGTCGATCCAACACTGGAAATTCGAAGACTGTCGGCGTCGCCATATTGTGGTCGCGCATTCGGGCCATCGGGTGTCAGGGACAGATGCTCCCCATGTTCCAATCGGCTGCACGCTCGATAAAGCGCCGGCGAGGGAAAACTTGGCGACCCACTCAGGCCGCATAGCAATCCAGAAATGCCCTTTCGCGCGGATCACACCAGGTAGATCGCCGCGTCGCAGAGCCAGAATGGTCTCGCTGTCGACTACGGAATGGTTTGTCACGCTGCGGTTACACAGGAAATCATGGCTGAAATAATCTTTGAGCAGGGTTACCGCTTTCACGACGGCGACGCGCTGTTTAGGGCGTGGTTTAGCAGGGTGGCTTTACCGACGGCAAGAAAGCCGGACAGGACGGTGACGGGAAGTCGGGTATCAGTCATGGCCTAGTAACACTTCTTCTTTTGTCCCGGTTTTGGGTTGATGCGCCCGCAGCATGTCGAGGCTGCGTTGCAATTCCGGGCGGGTCAGATCGCGCGCGATGACCACGATGCGAGAGCGGCGGTCGTCTCCGATCCAGTTCTTCAAAGGGACCGGCGGGTCGAAAATGTGTTGGACGCCGTGAAAGACAAACGGCACGTCGATACCCTCGAGAAACACGATCCCTTTGACACGCAGGATGTCTGGGCCCTTGAGGGCGATCAGCGTGTCCAGCCAGTAATCAAAGGCTGAATCCTTGATTGGCGTGTCCAGAACGATCGAAGCAGAACTGATCCGGGTATCGTGAGGTGTCGGTGCAAACGACACCGGCTTGGGTTTGGATAAACCCGAAAGGTTTGCGAGCGGGTCAATCTTTGGTTCAGGCGCCGATGTTGTCCATGCAATCGCATCTTCTTGACGCACACCCTTACGCAGGCCGCTCAATCCCCACAATTGCTTCGGGTCGAACTGCCCAGCGACCGGCCGTTCGATCCGGGCTGTAGGGTTCAATCCGTTCAGTCGCATGGACAAAGCATCTGTGACCTTGGCAGATATCAGATCTGTTTTGCTGAGCAGGATCAGATCGGCCATCGCGACCTGTGAGACGGCTTCGAACTGTGCATCCAAGGTTTTGGACCCGTTGGCCGCATCGACGACTGTTACCAATCCGTCCATGCGAGTTGTGCGTGCCAATTCGGGGTCGATCAAAAGTGTCTGCAGAATTGGGGCAGGGTCGGCAAGCCCGGTGGTTTCTATGATGATCCGCTCAAATCTAAGAAAGCCGTCGTCACGCCGTTCGATCAGATCCGCAATTGTCCCTGCCAAATCTCCTCGAATTGAACAGCACAGGCACCCGGATTGCATCAGGATGATCTCGTCCTCGACAGACTCGATCAGATCGTGATCCAGGCCGGCTTCACCAAACTCATTCACGATTACCGCGATTTTTCCGGAAGATGTCTCTGACAGCACTGCGTTCAGCAAGGTGGTTTTCCCAGCGCCAAGAAAACCAGTCAGAACGGTGACAGGTATCCGCCGGTCCTTGTTGGGTTCAGCACCATATGCTGCTTGCGAAATCACTGCTCTCTCCTTGTTTAACTACGTGATAACATCACAAAATGAAAGTTCAAGCGGAGCAAGACACTATCGTGGTTTTGGCGGGAATGTGTCGACAGAGAGTTAACTAATGCGATCTGTCCTAATGCATCAGGGGTAACACGATCACTTACAACACGTGCACCAATACTCTGTGTCGCCCCTGAAGTTGTTTAGCCCGACCAATGTTTAAGCACCGACCGGGCTGGAGGTTAAAGACATTCCGCCAGTGTTTTGGCCATGTTGCGGATAACTTGAGGATACAGCGCCGCTCCGGGTTCCAGATCAGATCCCAAAGGATCGATGACGCCGGTTTTGGCTTCGGTTCCATCCAGAACTGTTGCGACGATGCCCGGGTTGAACTGCGGTTCGGTCATGACGCAATCAATGCCTTCGTTTTTGATGCGCGCTTGAATCTCGGCAATACGAGCCGGGCTTGGGTCAGTTGCGTCACCGATCGAGATTGCACCCGAGGCCGGGAAGTCGAACGCATCTTCGAAGTACTGGTAAGCGTCATGGAAGACGATAAAGCTGCCGCCACGGACAGGTTCAAGCGTTTCGGCCACTTCGGCAGACAGCGCAGCCATTTCTTCACGCGCAGCTGCAGCGTTCGCAAAGTAGGTGCCTGCATTGTCGGGATCAGCTGACGAAAGCTGTGCTGCGATCAGGTTTAACCAGATTTCAGCGTTTGCCGGAGAAAGCCAGGCGTGGGGGTCGTGTTCGCCGTGTGCGTGTCCGTCATGGTCATCATGCCCTTCGTGGTCGGCATGCTCTTCATGATCATGGTTATCGCCTTCCGCATGATCTTTGTGATCATGGCCGTGACCTTCATCTTCGGCATGTTCCTCGTGATCGTGGTCATCATCTTCCCCATGCGCTTCGTGATCGTGCTCGCCCTCTTCTGCATGCTCGTCACCATGGTCGTGATCATCATGACCCTTGTCTTCGGCATGTTCATCATGCCCATGATCATCTTCTTCTCCGTGGTCATGGGCCTCAAACAATGCACCCTCACGGAAATCGAGAAGAACTGTGCCGTCGGACTCCAATAAAGTCGTGACGGTTGCGCCATCTGCAAGGGTGTCTATCGCACCCTCCATCCACGGCGTCAGGTCCTCACCAATCCAGAATACCAGATTGGCCTCTTGCAATGCCGAAGCTTCAGAAGGACGCAGGTTATACTCATGCGGAGATGCGCCGGGTGGTACAATAAGATCAGGTGTTCCAACCCCCTCCATAACCCGTGCTACCAGCGAATGGACTGGTGCGATATCGACCGCTACATTCGGAACATCCGCCATAGCCGTCCCACCCATGAGAGCAGCCGTGATCGATAGTGGGAGAAGCTTTCTGGACATCAGAACCTCTATGTGATTTTATAACGTTACGAGCGGCATACATGATATGGAATAACATGACAAGCGAAACGCACCCTGTTCCGGTCGACGAAACGGCCACGGTTGGATTCCAGAAACACGACCACGAGAGTTGTGTTGAGACCGCTTTGTCGACGGCGGAAGCGCGGTGCAAAGAAGAGGGTCTACGCCTAACCCCTGTTCGCCGGAAAGTTCTGGAGTTGCTGTTGCAGGAGCATCGGGCGCTTGGTGCCTATGCCATTCTTGATCGCCTGCGCGAGGAGGGGTTCGGATCTCAACCGCCGGTGGCTTATCGGGCGCTCGATTTCCTTGTGCAAAATGGGTTCGTTCACAAGATCGAACGGTTGAATGCGTTTGTCGCCTGCTCGCACCCTGGCGCTGCCCATTCGCCAGCCTTCATGATCTGCAGAAAATGCGATGCCGTGGCAGAGGCGCATTCCGCGCCGGCCAAAGGAGTTTTGGGCGCGGCTGCACGCGCGGCGGGTTTCGAGATTGAGCGAACGGTTGTAGAAGCCGAGGGAATCTGTCCGGACTGCACCAAAAAGGCGTAGAGATGACCCTTATCACCGTTGAAAATCTCGGCGTACGCTATGGTGCCAACAATGTTCTGCGCCATGTAGACATGCGCATCGAGCCCGGAGAGATTGTCACAATTGTAGGTCCAAACGGATCGGGCAAGACCAGCCTGTTGCGGGCCATCATCGGCGCGACCAAGCCATCTGCGGGGAAAGTGTCTCTGAGGCCGGGCCTGAAAATCGGCTATGTACCTCAAAAACTGCATATTGATCCGACTTTGCCGATATCTGTCGAACGGTTCATGCGTCTGACCGACCGGGTATCCAGAAAACAATGCGAGGATGCTCTTGAATCCGCAGGGGTGCCGCACCTTCTGAAACGCCAGATGTCGCAATTGTCTGGCGGGCAGTTCCAACGCGTATTGCTGGCCCGTGCTTTGATCAATCGGCCAGATGTTTTGCTTCTGGACGAAGCAACCCAGGGGCTGGACCAACCGGGATCAGCGGCATTTTACCGTCAGATTGAGGATGTGCGACGCGAAACCGGCTGTGCAATTCTGATGATCAGTCATGAGTTGCACGTGGTCATGAGTGCTTCGGACAGGGTGATTTGCCTGAATGGTCATGTATGCTGCGAAGGATCTCCGGCTGTTGTCGCGTCAGCCCCGGAATACCGAGCCCTGTTTGGAACAGGAACAGGTGGCGCGCTGGCCCTTTACCGTCATGATCATGACCACAATCACGACCACTGTGAAAACTCTCAGGAAGCAGCAGAATAATGCTTGATGATTTTATGACGCGCGCAACACTCGCGGGTGTTGGTGTTGCATTTGCAGCAGCTCCGCTTGGCTGCTTCGTCGTCTGGCGACGGATGGCCTATTTTGGAGATGCCACAGCACATGCTGCGATCCTCGGTGTTGCGCTGTCTCTGACGTTTCAGATGTCGGTCTTTACCGGGGCATTGGCGGTTGCGCTTGTCATGGCGCTGACGGTAACGCTGTTGGCTGGCCGGGGGTATGCGATGGACACATTGTTGGGGGTTTTGGCGCATTCCGCGCTTGCCTTCGGTCTTGTTGCTGTCTCGTTTCTGTCAGGTGTTCGTATTGACCTTATGGCGTATCTCTTTGGCGATATCCTTGCGGTATCTCGCTCGGATCTTATCGTGATTTGGGGTGGCGCCGCGCTGGTCGTGGCGCTGATCGCATGGCGGTGGTCCCAACTGTTGACAGCGACGCTGAATGAAGAACTGGCCTATGCCAGCGGCTTTGATCCCAAGCGCGAGCAGTTGATCCTGACCTTGGCCCTGGCAGTAACTGTTGCGGTAGCGATCAAAGTCGTGGGGGTCTTGCTGATTGCAGCAATGCTGATCATTCCCGCCGCAGCCGCACGCAATTTGGCACGTTCACCAGAAACGATGGCCTTGATTGCAGCGGCGATCGGCGCGTTTTCCGCCGTAGCAGGGCTGCGCGCAGCCTATGTTTTTGACACACCGGCCGGTCCTTCAATCGTCTGCGTGGCCGCAATTTTGTTTGCGTGTTTCAGCCTCGTCGGGTGGCAGGCCCAGCGCAGAGATTAGAAACCCCAATCTCGAATTAGAGAAAAACGAGATGACTGGCCTGGCAATTGACGCAGGGCGGATCAAGGCTGACCGTAAGGCGTGCAAGGCTGGACGTTACAAGCTTGCGAAGATCGGCTGAAAAGGCGTCCGTACCAACAGCTTCCGCCTGTTGGCCTGCTCTTCTGCAGCCCTAAGTTTTTCTGGAAATATGTTCAGGGCGTGTGTCCTCCATCTCCTCTGACCATCTTGGCTATGAAGAAAGTCATGTGCATGGATCCGGTAGCGGACACGAGGCTGTGCCTCTTGTGGGCCACACCTGCTATTTGGTTGATGGTCGGCTGCAGCACCCGCATGATGGCCATTGCGACGACCACGATCCGCTGGAAGTAGTTGTATAGAGTACGCTCAAAGCTTGCCCATTATTCGCCACCCACCTTCCACATCGATGAACATGAATTGGAAAGGTGCGGGAACAATCTGAACCTCGCCAGTGTTTCTGAATGTAACCGTGTAGTGCCCACCAGTAATTATGGTCCCGAGGGCGCGGTCCGCGTGATCGAGTGAACTGTCGACCCGGCAGGTCAAACCCAAGTTCGCCGGTAATATCTAACAATCCGCGCATCTATCACGGACGTTTCAAAAAACTCGTACTGCATAGTGGGCACATGGACTGCGTATTTTGGGATAGAGTGAAAACAAGGCTTCAATATCATTTGAGCAATATGTTTCGATCCAACCAAAGATCATTGTGGGCTTCGGATAAGCAATTGGCGGCCCCAGCGTATTAACCCGGATCGTCTATTTACGCGGCATCGTAACTTTTTGCAGCCTTGAGTGTCTTTTTCCCGGAGACGGAGTTTCCGTCTAGCTTGAACGACTGCGATGTGGCTGGTTACGATATTGTTCTGCAAGCGAACCAAAAGAGATGGACTTCCCGCCCCAAACTAAAATCGAAAAATGTGAGAGAGATAAGATTGTGAACGTCGTGTCGCTCTTACAGGTTGCGAAACAATACTGATCGTGATTGTTATGAAATAACATAATAAAAATAAGGATGTCCACGTGGACAAAATTTCATTCTCCCCCCGCCATTCGGTCGAGGAAGTAGAAGAGGGCACGGCGCTGTCGCCCAAATTCGGCGCTGATGGGCTTATGCCCTGTGTCACCACCGATGCCGAAAGCGGTGAAGTTTTGATGTTGGGCTGGATGAACGCTGATGCTCTGCGGCTGACTCTTGAAACAGGTGAGGCACATTACTTCAGCCGTGCTCGTCAGGTGCTTTGGCAAAAAGGCGCAACATCTGGGCTAATTCAGCGGGTCGTGGAAGCGCGCATTGATGACGATCAGGATGCCATCTGGCTCTGCGTGTCGGTCGCTGGATCTGGCGCATCTTGTCACGTGGGGTATCGGTCTTGTTTTTATCGGGCCATTCCGACAGAAGGCGATGCGGGAACATCGCTGGTTTTCACGGAAGATAGGAAGACATTTGACCCCACAGCGGTCTACGGCGATGCGCCAAATCCGACACAGCTATGAGCTTTGCAGGTCAGATCAAAGGAAGGGCGGCCACACTTTGGCATGTCCAACGTGTAAAGAAACTGGTTCGAGAATGGATCGAGGTTGGACCGCTTTCTCTGATTACCGTTGTTGAAGTGGAATGTGATGAGCCCAATTGTCCTGGACCCGCCACTCACGTCACCATTCTGAACCCTGTTGGAACCCGTTGGAGCTTTGTTGTTCACAAACCAGTTTGCGCAGTCAGAGTTGCAGACGTTAAGTCAATTCTGGCCGCTTTAAATCAAGTTTCGGGTAGTACGCATCAGTAACCTCAGCACGCAATCGCTAGTCAACTTCAAAGACAGATCCCGTGGGGAAAGTAGGAGACGATCGCTTTAAGCTAGGGCGAACCGTTGTGACTCTTAGCGGATGGCAAGAACCCAATTCGTGCTAGCTGGTTTTGGGTCTGTACCTTTGGTGTGCGTGGCACCTGCAAGGTTAAGAAGGCCGCTGGCGAGGTCCACATGGTCCACAACGGCGGAATCTCGGAAGACGATATCGAGGCGGGCTACATTCTTGCCTGTTGCTCGAACCCGATCGGCAAGGTCGAAGTCGAGGTTTAGGGCGGCGTCAGATTCGAAACCGCAGCATGGGTATGACCAGCTGCGGTTTCGACGCGTCTATTATCACCGCTTTAGAATGCGGGCCAGATCGGGCTGCCGGAAGTCCGGCCCTTTCAGAACCTTGCCGTCCTCGCGCAGAACTGGTCGGCCGTCAGCGCCGAGTTTTGACATGTTAGAGGCGTGGACCTCTTTCATCGCATCCTGCTTGTGGCTGTGCAGACCGAATTCCAGAAAAGTTCCGTCCAGTACGTATTGAATGTCACAAAGCGCATCCAAAACTTCGACCAAATCTCCGATTTCAACTGCTGCACGCAGTTCGGCCACTTCCTCTTCGAGGATCGCCAGCCGCATCTGCGCGCGCTCTTTGGGAATGGACGGAGCGTTAACGACAGGAACATCGAACGCCTCATGCCATTCCTTTACGATTGCAAGCGTGTCTTTCGGCATCAGAAGTCCCAATCCTCGTCTTCGGTGGCGACAGCCTTGCCGATGACATAAGACGAGCCAGAGCCCGAGAAGAAGTCGTGGTTTTCGCTGTCCGGGCTCAACGCCGCGAGGATCGCAGGGTTTACCTCGGACACTTCGGGCGGGAACAACGCCTCGAAGCCAAGGTTCTGCAGCGCCTTATTGGCGTTATAGTGCAGGAAGACCTTCACATCCTCGGTCAGACCGATCTCGTCATAAAGTTCCTCGGTATATTGGTTCTCGATTCCGTAAAGTTCGAACATCAGGCCAAAGGCATAGTCCTTCAACTCCTGCTGCTCGGCCTCGGACAGCTTCTCGTAGCCGCGCTGGAATTTGTAGCCGATGTAATAGCCGTGCACGGCCTCATCCCGGATGATCAGGCGGATCAGGTCGGCGGTGTTGGTCAGCTTGGCGCGGCTGGACCAATACATCGGCAGGTAGAAGCCGGAATAGAAGAGAAAGCTTTCCAGAAACACCGACGCAATCTTGCGTTTCAGCGGGTCGTTGCCCGGCGCATATGTGTTCAGGATCGCCTCGGCCTTGGCCTGTAGATGCGGGTTTTCTTCGGACCAGCGGAAGGCCTCATCGATTTCCTTGGTAGAACACAGTGTCGAGAAGATCGAAGAATAGCTGCGCGCGTGCACGGCCTCCATAAAGGCAATGTTGGTCAGCACGGCCTCTTCATGCGGAGTGACGGCATCTGGCATCAGTGCAGGTGCCCCGACGGTATTCTGAATCGTGTCCAGCAGGGTCAGGCCGGTGAAGACGCGGATTGTCAGCTGTTTTTCATGGTCCGTCAGCGTGGCCCAGCTTTGGATGTCGTTGGACAGCGGCACCTTCTCGGGCAGCCAGAAGTTGACCGTCAGACGGTTCCAGACCTCAAGGTCCTTGTCGTCTTCCAGCCGGTTCCAGTTAATCGCGCGGGGGATCTTGGTTTGGATCATATCTTTCATATCGTTTCCCCTTACAGCGAGCAGGATACGCAGCCCTGCACCTCGGTCCCTTCAAGGGCCTCCTGGCGCAGACGCACGTAATAGATGGTTTTGATGCCCTTCTTCCACGCATAGATTTGCGCGCGGTTGATATCGCGGGTCGTGGCCTCGGCCGGAAAGAACAGGGTCAACGACAGACCCTGATCGACGTGTTCGGTGGCTGCGGCATAGGTGTCGATCAACGCCTCGGGGCCGATCTCATAGGCATCACGATAGTATTCGAGGTTGTCATTGCTCATGAAAGCCGCCGGATAGTAGACGCGGCCGATCTTACCCTCTTTTCGAATTTCGATCTTCGAGACGATCGGGTGGATCGAAGAGGTTGAGTTGTTGATATAGCTGATCGACCCTGTCGGCGGCACCGCCTGAAGGTTGCGATTGTAGAGGCCATGTTTCATGACGTCCGCCTTCAGCGCCGCCCAATCATCGCGCGTCGGCAGGGTCATGCCATCGAACAAGGCTTTGACCTTTTCGCTTTCGGGCAACCAGTCGCGGGTGGTGTATTTGTCGAAGAAGGTTCCGGACGCATAGTCGGAGTCTTCGAATCCCTTGAAAGACACTTTCCTTTCCTTTGCCAGATCGCAGGATGTGCGAATGGCGTGATAGGCTACGGTTGCGAAGTAGACCGAGGTGAACTCGACACCCTCAGCCGAGCCATAGTGGATATGTTCGCGCGCCAAAAACCCGTGCAGGTTCATCTGCCCCAGCCCAATCGCGTGGCTTTCGTCATTGCCTCGACGCACCGAGGGCACCGAGTCGATTGCTGACATCTCGGACACGGCGGTCAGCGCCCGGATCGCAGCACCGACGGTGCGGCCAAGATCGCCGCCATCCATCGTCTTGGCGATGTTCAGCGAGCCGAGGTTGCAGGAAATATCCGTGCCTAGATGCGCATAGCTGAGGTCATCGTTGAATTCGGACGCTTCATTGACCTGCAAAATCTCGGAACACAGGTTCGACATGTTGATCCGTCCCGCGATGGGGTTCATCCGGTTCACCGTGTCTTCGAACATCACATAAGGATAGCCGGATTCGAACTGGATCTCGGCAATGGTCTGGAAGAACTCCCGCGCGTTGACCTTGGATTTGCGGATGCGCTTGTCGTCGACCATTTCGTGATACTTCTCGGTGACCGAGATTTCCGAAAGCGGCACGCCATAGACCCTTTCCACGTCGTGGGGTGAGAACAGGTACATATCGGCGTTTTTCTTGGCCAGCTCAAAGGTGATATCGGGGATGACCACGCCAAGGCTGAGGGTTTTGATGCGGATTTTCTCATCCGCGTTCTCGCGCTTGGTGTCGAGGAACCGCATGATGTCCGGGTGATGGGCGTTCAGATAAACCGCACCAGCGCCTTGCCGCGCGCCAAGCTGGTTGGCATAGGAAAAGCTGTCTTCCAACAGTTTCATCACCGGGATCACGCCCGAGGATTGGTTCTCGATGCCTTTGATCGGTGCGCCGTGTTCGCGGATGTTGGACAGCAGCAGCGCCACACCTCCGCCGCGTTTGCTGAGCTGCAGAGCCGAGTTGATGCCGCGCCCGATGCTCTCCATGTTGTCTTCCAGCCGCAGCAGGAAACACGAAATCAACTCACCACGGGATGCTTTGCCTGCGTTCAGGAAAGTCGGTGTAGCGGGTTGGAAGCGGCCTTCGAGGATCTCTTCCATGAAGGACATGGCCAGCGCCTCATCGCCGCGCGCCAGCGCCAGAGCAGTCATGACGACGCGGTCTTCATAGCGCTCAAGATAGCGCTGCCCATCTCGGGTTTTCAGCGTGTACGAAGTGTAATATTTGAACGCGCCCAGAAAGGTCGGGAAACGGAACTTCTTGGCATAGGCCGCATCCCAGATCTTGCGCATGAAGTTCTTGGAATACTGGTCCAGAACGGCCTCTTCGTAATAGCCTTCGGACACCAGATACCCCAGCTTTTCATCCAGCGAATGAAAGAACACGGTGTTCTGGTTCACATGCTGCAGGAAATACTGTCGCGCGGCCATACGGTCGGCATCGAAACGGATCTTCCCCTCACCATCGTACAGGTTCAGCATCGCGTTCAGCGCGTGATAATCCTGCTCGTTTACGCTGCTGTCGAGCATAGGTGTCTCCCTAATTTCTCAAGCCCGGCGCGAACGCGGGCGATGTCAGTGTCAGTACCGGCCAGTTCAAACGAATAGAGCAGAGGTACGTTGCATTTCTGAGCGATGATGCGACCGGCCAGGGCATAGGTCGCACCGAAATTGCGGTTGCCGGCCCCGATCACCCCTATGATCCCGGAACGGATGGCTGGGTCATTCAAAAAGCGGATCACCTGTTTCGGAACCGCCCCGCGTCCTTCGCCATCAGCGTAGGTCGGGCAGATCAGAACATAGGGACTTTTAGGGTCTGGCAGCGGGTCCATCCCGGTCGGAATGCGGAAAGAGGTCAGGCCCAACCGCGAGATGAAGCGGTGGGTGTTTCCGGATTTCGATGAGAAATAGACCAGCGCCGGGATCGGCGCGGTCATAGATCAGGCCAGTTGGGCGATCATATCGGGGCGGAAGCCGGACCAGTGATCACTGCCTGCAACAACGACGGGGGCCTGTCGATAGCCAAGTTCAGCCACGTGGGTCATGGCGCTGTCGTCCTGCGTCAGGTCCACGACATCATAAATGATGCCTTTTGCATCCAGCGCTCGGGTGGTCGCGGCGCATTGTACGCAGGCGGGTTTGGAATATACGGTAATGCTCATTTGTCCTCTGTCCTTTTAATCAAAGCCGAGGACGCCATGGGCAAACAGGCCCGTCAAACGCCCCCGAACCCTCCGTTCGTGGTTATCATTCGAGCTTGCGGCAGGTCTCCTGGCTCGCGGATCATCGTTCGATCTGGCCTTCCCAAAAGCGTACTTTCAGTGGCGTGTTCAGCCGAACTCTCCGCTTACAGTTGCGGGGGCAGCGCCGGATTCGAACCGGTTTCCCTCTTAGCTCTCGACAGGAATCGAAAGAACCGAAGCAACACTATATTGGGTTTCACCAGGGCAAGTTGTCAATATATAGAGTGAAGTGTGGCGAACTTCTTTGTCCGCTCGTGCAGTTTCTGGCAAAATACCAGCGATCAGCCAGCACGTACTCTTGTCGAATCAACTTTGCTTGTGTTTTTTCGCCGTGATGGTTCCTTGAGGTGATTGCCGCAAGGATAAAAGGGAATTCGGTGCGGACGTTTATCCAAATCCGAAACTGCCCCCGCAACTGTAAGCGGTGAGCAACCCGTCAGAGCCACTGGATCGCCCAAGATCCGGGAAGGGACGGCAAGCTTTGATCCGCAAGTCAGGAGACCTGCCATCATCTGGATGTAACCAACCGGGCGGAGGGCCCGAGGAGGATGAGATGATGGATATCTTCGGGCCAGTGCATTGTGCCGACCTGCCTCCTGTTTCGGGGCAGAGATGGACGCATTTATCTAT
This sequence comes from Ruegeria arenilitoris, assembly GCF_013030265.1. Classification (GTDB taxonomy): domain Bacteria; phylum Pseudomonadota; class Alphaproteobacteria; order Rhodobacterales; family Rhodobacteraceae; genus Ruegeria; species Ruegeria arenilitoris_E. The sequence goes on along the minus strand of NZ_WPZQ01000003.1, from coordinate 78,753 downwards.
TTGATTTCGGCAAATTATGTCAGCCAATCCCGGTTCCGCCACCTTGCAAACGCTCTGATTGAGGCCGCGCCTACAGAAGCCCGCGCTGTCAGGTTGGAGGCATCCGGTGATGGGCTTTGGCATGCTCTAGATGATCTCACGGAGCAGGGAGCCAAGCGCATCGAGTTGCGTCCAATTGGCTTGCCGTTTTCCCAGAGCCTCGAAAACTGGTTGCCAAATGCGGCAGCAAGCTGGTTGCACAGGCGGACAATAACCGCACCTGAGCTGTTCTTCGCCAAACCGCTGCAAATGGATTCAGACGTCATTCGGGCTGCCGCAAATGCAGATGTTCTGCTGAAACCAATTAGGCCGAAACCTTCCGGTGAGCTCGGCAAAGGGTGGGACAGCCCTCCTGCCTTTCGCCACCATCTACTCGTCTGTGCAGGCCCGCGATGTCACCTGAAAGACGCCCCCAATCTGGTGGATGCGCTTAAAAAAGAACTCGGCCATGCAGGCAAAAGTTCTGAATGTCTGGTGGCAACAACCGGCTGCCTGTTTCCCTGTAATGCTGGGCCAGTGATCGTCCACTATCCACACGGCGATTGGTATCGCGTGGAGAACCTGGACGACATCCGGACCTTTGTTTCTCAGGCGCTTTGCGCCGGAACCACTCCTCGATCACTGCTTATTCATCAAACAGGAGATACCCATGAACCTGCTTAAATTCATCGTGCCGCTTGGATTTGTCGCGGCTACAGCCCAGGCCGATCCGGTCACCGTACAAAGCTGCGGGATCGATTACACCTTCGACAAGGCGCCAACGCGGGCGATTACCCTGAACCAGCAAGCGACCGAAGTAATGTTGGCACTTGGGCTTGAAGGTTCGATGGTTGGTACCTCTTATCTGGATGATGAAATGCCAGCCCAGTGGAAAGTGGCGTTTGAGTCCGTCCCGGTCCTGGCCGAGAAATACCCGGCCGCAGAGGTGGTGCTGGCCAATGAGCCGGATTTTTTGTTCGCGGGTTTTGGGTCCGCATTTTCCGAAGACAACCTTGGATCAGCGCAGAAATGGCATGATCTGGCAATCGGTACCTACCTGGTTGACGCATCCTGCAAAGAAGCGCATCCGAAGGATGTACCTTTGACCATCGAGCCGATCCTGAACGACATCGAAAAGATCGGGCAGATTTTCGATGTTGAAGATCGCGCGGGCAAGCTGATCGCTGAGACCCGTGCGCGTATCGAGGCGGTTCAGACTGACCCGGAAGGGGCTGGCCGTACGGCGTTTATCTACGACAGTGGCGATGAGACACCTTACTCGATCGGTTGCTGTGGAGGGCCCGCATTGGTCGCAAGAACCGCCGGGCTGAAAAGCATCAGTGACGATGTCGAAGGCACATGGGTCGATCTGGCATGGGAACGCGTGGTCGAGGCAGACCCCGATGTGATCCTGCTGATCGACGCGGGTTGGTCTTCGGCAGACGAAAAGCGTGCCTATATGGAAAGCGATCCGGTTTTGTCCGAGTTGACTGCTGTTAAAGAGGGTCGCTTCGTCACTGTTCCGTTCTCTGAAACCCTTCTCGGGATGCGTTTTGCCGATGGTGTTGAGAACCTGAACGCCCAACTGGCGGAACTCGAGTAAATGCAATCCCGGTTCCTGGTCCTGTTTCCCACGGCGATGGTCGTAATGGTGCTTGTCGCCATTGCCGGCATTCTGTGGGGGACAGCCGACATAAGCTGGTCGGATCGTGTTGCCATTCTGATGCGCAATGAGGATGCCCCGCGGGGGCTGTCCCTGATTGTGTGGCAGTGGCGCATCCCGCGCGTATTGGCAGTTGGACTGATCGGGGCCGGGCTCGCCCTTGCTGGCGCTTTGATGCAAACGGCCCTGCGCAACCCGATGGCAGACCCCTATCTGATGGGTCTGTCATCCGGTGCTTCTGCGGCAGCGGTCGCAGCGATCATCTGGTTGCCGTCCGAAGTGACCGAAACCGTCGGTGTCCCCCTGATCGCGTTTTCAGGTGCAGCGCTGGCGTTTCTGATGACGCTTGGACTGTCTCAGCAACGTGGGCGTCAGCTTGATCCGCTGATTGTTATACTGGCGGGCGTTGCAGTCTCGCTGATGTTCCAGTCGGTGACGGCCTTTTTCCTATATATTGGGGACCCACATGTTACCCGTAACGCCCTGGACTGGCTCATGGGCACAGCGGCGGGCACAGAGTGGCGAGAGTTGCCCTTGCTTGCGCTGGCACTTGTGGTGATTGCTGGCGTGTTCCTGATGCGCGCGAATGCTCTGGACGCGACCTTGTTGGGGGAAGAGCGCGCTCAGGCACTGGGAATTCGCACAGGGCGTCTGCGTGTCATGATATTCGTGGCAACGGTTGTGCTGACCGGTTTGGCGGTTTCCGTCGCCGGTATCGTCGGCTTTATCGGCCTGATTGTGCCGCATATGGCGCGGCTGCTGGTAGGTGCGCGGCACAGGGTTCTACTACCCCTGTCGATGGTGCTGGGGGCGATTGTTTTGATTGCTGTCGACCTTCTATGTAGAACCCTGCTGGCGCCCGAGGAACTGCCGCTTGGTGTGCTTCTGGCACTGTTTGCGGCACCGCCTTTTATCCTGATATTGAGAGGGTTGCGCCGTGCAGTCTGATCCCGCACTCGATATCCGCAACCTGTCGGTGGATGTCGGAGGCAAGCCATATGTTCAAGGCGTTTCTCTGGCCGTCCCCAAAGGCGAGGTGCATTGCTTGCTTGGCCCTAACGGGGCGGGTAAGACCACTGTTCTTCGTACGATCTACCGCGCTGAGCGCCCTGCAGCAGGTGAAATCGCTGCAGATGGTCGCGATATTGAAGACTATGCCTATCACGAATGGGCGCGGAAATGCGGTGCGTTGGTGCAAAGCTCTGGTTTGCTGGCCGGGTTGACCCCATCGGATATCGTTGAAATTGGTCTGTCCGCTCTTGGCCTGGACGGAGTTGATCTGGTTCTACGCAGAGATGAAGCACTTAAGCTGGTGGGGCTAATCCAAAAGCGGAACCAACCTGCCGATCGCCTGTCAGGCGGAGAACTTCAGCGGTGTTATTTTGCTCAGTTGCTGGCCTGTGACCCGGAAATCTACATTCTGGATGAGCCGACCAACCATCTTGATCTCCACTACCAATTGGTGCTGTTGAACGAGGTCAAACGGCGAAGCCGGACGGTTCTTATGACCCTGCATGATCTGAATTTGGTGGCACGATATTGCGATCATGTACATTTGATAAGCAGCGGACGGATCGTCGATCATGGAAAACCGGCGGATGTCCTGTCACGCCAGAACCTGATGGAGCATTTTCTGGTCGACGCACATCTCAACATGCAGTCTTTGGTGATCAATGGCCCGGTGTTGAGGTAGTTGTTAGTTTGCTCATCATTGAAGCAGATCGGGTTGAATCAGAAAGGTCCCGATTTTGATATGAAGGTTTATCTCGATGAGAGGTGGGGCAGCGGGGCGTGAAACACAAACTGCTTCATCGGGATCGGAACGAGACCGGCTCGGCGTGACGAAAAAGTCGCGCATTGCTGTCGGTTCAAATGAACTTCTTGCGCCCCTACGATGCTGTCATCGTGTTGATTTAAAGATGGAGATTATCCACTTCCTAAGCGCCTGTTAGGAAACTGGTCCCAAATCTCATTCAATTAAAAGGGCACCGCTTAGGTCAAAGTGTTTCGGGAACATTGCCCGCAGAAATCGAAAAACAATTCTCATTGCCTCGGTGCGATCAAATGAATCCGGGTGGAGCAGATAGTCGGTCCACATGCCTTCCAACATGGCGAGTGTGCCGTGGGTTGCATCCCGTGCAACCTGATTGGCATGTTCGATGTCGGCTTCTTTTGCAATTCGCGCGAATGCATTGAAGACAAGGTTCCGAAGCTTTGCATCGCGTGTATCTGAAAAGGCTGCTATCGCTGCTCTGTTTCGGGCTTCCCCGCGAAATGCGTACCAAATTGAAACGTTCTTTTTGTTGAGGATGGCTTCACTTAAGTCTCCTCTGACAATCATCTCAATGTGTTCCTGGCCAGTTTGTCCGGTTGTTTCCAGCAGGGCATATATACCGTTGTAATACTGCTCGGACGAGTGCCGGGCAGCCTCGTCAACAAGGTTATCCTTGCCGCCAAAATGTAGGTGGATCATGCCACGAGATAGTTCAGCGCGTTGAATAATTTCGCTGACTGACGTCTCGGAGATTCCTTTTTCCGCAACTGAGTCGAGCACGGCCTCGATAAGAGTAAGGCGATTTCGTTCACGTATCTGTTGGCGTTTTCCAGTCATTTCTTCCGGTGGTCTTGTTTGTTTTCAGCCTCTTGCAGCGCGTTCTAGCGTCTCTTGGCAGTTTGGCCAGTGCCGCTTGTGAAAATATCAGTTGACACAGCTTACCTGAAAACTCCAGATTTAAATGGACGATTGTCCATTTTGTGATCGAGATCACCGCGCCACCGAAAGTTAAGTCAGCAGGGAAGCATGGCTGGAGTCATAAGAAGTGAGACGGGCAAAGGCCTTGCACTAAGCGCGCCTGCGACGCTTTACGTTGGCTTGCTGGTTGCCGTCCCGCTTTGCATTTTGGTTGCCTATAGTTTTTGGACGCAAAACTACGTTGAAATTGATCGAACGCTGACCTGGGCAAATTATCAGGAAGCACTTACTGATCCGCTGGTGCGCCACCTGATGATCCGTTCAATAGTCATTGCGGGTGCTGTGACGCTTGCAACGGTTTGTTTGGCGTATCCTATCGCCTATTTCATAGCGTTCAGGACGCAGAAGAAAACGCTGTGGCTTTTGCTGATCACCATTCCGTTCTGGAGCAGCTATCTGCTGCGCGTATTCAGCTGGAAACTGATCCTCGGCTTTAATGGTGTGATGAATTCGGCCCTGATTTCTCTGGGCCTGATTCAGGAGCCACTGACTTTTCTTCTGTATAATGAGTTTGCCGTGGTTCTCACCCTAGCACATGCATGGGCACCGTTTGCGATCCTGCCAATTTACGTTTCTTTGCAAAAGATTGATCGGAGCCTGCTGGAAGCGGCCACTGATCTGGGTTGCAGTAAATTGGAGCGGTTTGTCCGCGTGACGCTGCCTTTGACCGTGCCGGGGGTCATTGCAGCATGTTTAATAATCTTCATACCCACGGTTGGGGACTACGTCACTCCGGCTCTGGTCGGTGGCTCACAAGGCAAGATGGTCGCGAACCTGATACAGGTGCAGTTTGGCGCGGCTAATGACTGGCCACTCGGTGCAACTCTTTCACTTCTGGCGATGTTGTCTGTGGGCTGTGTGGCAATCCTTTTTGTGGTCATCGTCACGGCACTGGGCAGGAGGATCAGATGACCAAAGTTATCAGGATTCCCTGGCTTCTTGTTTATGCTGTTGCGTATTTGGTGTTCCTCTATCTGCCAGTGCTGCTACTGCCGCTGTTTTCGTTCAACGATGGAACTATTGTGGCCTTCCCTCTCAAGGGGTTCACGTTGAAGTGGTACGCGCAACTTGGACAGCAGGATACGCTGCTGCAGGCGATGGTAAACTCGCTGATCGTCGGCAGCGTAACCGCTGTTATGGCAACTTCGCTGGGTCTGTTCGCAGCGCGTGCCTATGTCCGGTATCGGTTCAAGGGGCGGGAAGTGTCTGAAGGATTGGTCATGCTTCCGCTGGTCATTCCCGGCATCATTGTCGCCAGCTCAATGCTGGTTTTGTTCATCAGCATTGGACTGAAGCCCTCTCTGACCACCGTTATACTAGGCCATGTATTTGTGGCCTTGCCCTTCGCTGTATCGATCATGAAATCCGCCTTTGATGATTTCGACCAGTCGTTGGAAGAGGCCGCCTTTGACCTTGGTGAAAGCGTTGTGGGTACGTTTCGGCGGGTCACTCTGCCCATTGTTGCACCCGGCATAATCGCCAGCCTTCTGGTCACCTTTACCGTGTCGTTTGACGAATTCGTTCTAGCCTTTTTCCTGTCCGGAAACAGCCCGACGCTGCCGGTCTATATCTGGAGCCAGATCCGCTTCCCGGCAAAACTGCCCAACACGTTGGCATTGGGGTCTCTGCTTCTGATGTCCTCGGTCCTGCTGCTGTTGATTGCCGAGTATTTCCGCCGCCGTTCCACCCAGTCCTCGGATTGAAGCCAAAGGAAATGAACAAGATGAGCGAACAGAACATCATCGAAATTCAGGGTGTTGAAAAACGCTTTGGGTCCTTTGTGGCTGTGTCTGATCTGAACCTAACCTTGAAAGAGGGTGAGTTTTTTTCGCTGCTTGGGCCGTCGGGCTGCGGCAAGACTACGGCTCTCCGTATCATCGCAGGGTTTCAGGATCACGAAGAAGGGGAGATCCGGATTGATGGGCGCATAATGGGCGAGGTGCCTGCCAACAAACGCCCCACCAATATGGTGTTTCAAAGTTACGCGATCTTTCCTCACCTGAATGTTGGCGACAATGTCGGGTTCGGTTTGCGCAAGACAAAGCTCTCGCGCAAGGAAATCAAGGAGCGCGTTGCCGAAGCGCTTGAGATGGTCGAGCTTGGAGGCTTGCAGGACCGCAAGGCCAATGAGTTGTCGGGCGGTCAGCGTCAACGCGTGGCGCTCGCTCGTGCGTTGGTTATGCGGCCGAAAGTGCTGCTGTTGGATGAGCCTCTTTCCGCGCTGGACAAGAACTTGCGCGAAGCCATGCAGCTGGAAATGCGCCGTCTGCAGCAAAAGCTTGGAATTACTTTCGTCATGGTCACTCATGACCAATACGAGGCGATGACCATGTCCGATCGCATAGGTGTCATGTTTGCTGGGCAACTCAAGCAGGTCGACAAGCCCGAAGTTCTGTATTCCCAACCGTGCAACCGGGAGGTGGCGTCTTTCATCGGCGGGATGAACTTTCTGGATGCCGAGGTAACGGCTGAAAATTCTGAAACGCTGGAGGTAACTGTTCAGGGGTTTGGGCAGATGATGATTGGGGTGAATCCAAACGTTCAGCTGCATGACAAGGAGCTTCTGGTCGGCGTTCGGCCCGAACAATTGGAGATCAGCGCAGAAAAACCGGAAGGCTACGACGCTTATGTTCAAGGCGAGGTATCGGACGTCGCCTTCTATGGTGAGAGCGTCCACTATTATGTGCGCATCGACGGATTGCCCGAAAGCATCGCCGTCGCAGTGCCGAACTACTTTCACACAGTCGATCACAGCCGGGGCGATACCGTCTGGCTTGGCGTTCAAAGCGCCTCGGTGATCGATTTGGGCAAACGTGAATCTTTGGGAGGAGACAAATGAATAAAACAGCATCACTTACGGCAGCAGTGGTTGCCACCTTTACGGCCAGCCAGGCTTTGGCCAACGCAGCTGATCTGACCGTTTTTGACTGGTCGGGATATGAGGATCAGGGCTTTTACGGCGACTATGTCGAAAAGTACGGCGGCCCGCCCAGCTACACTTATTTCGGCAGCGTAGAAGAAGCGTTCACCAAGCTTCAGTCCGGGTTTGAAGCCGATTTGGCCCACCCCTGCACGGACGCCCTCAGGAAATGGGTGGCGGCAGACATGATCAAGCCGATCGACACCAGTAAGCTGGAGAATTGGGACAAGCTGATGCCCAAGATCAAAGAGGTCGATGGCATCACAATCGACGGGCAGACCTACATGGTGCCTTTCGAATGGGGCAACACCGGCCTTATCTATCGCACCGATATGATCTCGGCTGACGATGTATCGCTGCAGTTGCTGATGGATCCAACCTATCAGGGCAAGGTTGCTATTCCGGACGCCGCCTCCAGCGCGTTTGCCATGGCCGCACTGGCGACCGGTGCTTCCAGCTATACCGATATGAGCGATGAAGAATTCCAGAAAGCCGCAGACTACCTACGCGCGATTCATCCAAATGTGCGCTTTTATTGGTCTGACGCAGGCCAGCTGGATCAGGCAATTGCCAGTGGAGAAGTGACACTCGGTTGGGGCTGGAACCAATCGGAGCTGAACCTGATCTGGAACGAAACCCCCGCAGTTATGATGCGTGATGTGGACAAGGGCATCGCCACTTGGGTTTGCGGTTATGTGCATCTGAAATCTGCCAAACAGTCGGATGAACAGGTCTATGACATGCTGAACGCACTGAGTTCGGCTGCCAGCGGCAAGTACATCATCGAAAGCTGGGGATACGCCCACGCCAATGAGGACGCGTTTGCGCAGGCCGATCCGGCACTGATCGAAACCTATGGGTTTGCAGACGTGGACAGCTTCTTTGAAGGAAGCCTCTTCTTTGACGCGGTAAACCCCGAGCTGGAAGCCAAGATGCTGAAAGAGTTCGAGCGTATTAAAGCGGGCTTCTAAGGGCACCTTAATGACACAACCGGGAATGGTGGGAACGCAGAGTTTCTTCCATTCTCTCGAAACGATTTCCGACTTTCTGGAGGATGCGCGGCAATGTCAGGCGCTGACGGATACTCTGTTCTCTTCGAACCGGTTCAGATCGGGCCAGTGACGGCGCGAAACCGGTTCTATCAGGTTCCCCACTGCAACGGTTTGGGGCATTTACGACCTCAGGCCGAAGCGGCCATGCGGGCGATGAAGGCCGAAGGCGGTTGGGCTGTTGTGTCCAATCAAGAGACGGAGATTCACCCTACGTCTGACCTGTCCCCTTATGCTGAAAACCGGATCTGGGATGAGCGGGATGTTCCGGCGCTGCGTCTGATGACCGAAGCAGTACACGAGAAAGGGTCATTGGCGGCGATTGAACTGGCGCATAATGGTCATCATGCCCAAAACCACCTGAGCCGCGCACCTTTGCTGGCCCCGTCTGAGCTCGCCCTGCAAACTGTGTACCCCAAGCAGGCCCGTGCCATGGATAAGGCAGACATTCGCGAGTTCCGTAAGTGGCACCGCGCGGCCGCCCGACGTTCGCACGAAGCTGGCTTTGATATTGTTTATGTCTATGCCGGCCATCACATGACCCTGCCGCACCACTTTCTGCTGCCGCAGTTCAATGACCGGACGGATGAATACGGCGGCTCGTTAGAGAACCGAGTGCGGCTAACACGAGAACTTCTGGAAGAGACCAAAGAAGAGGTTGGGGACGATTGCGCCATAGCCCTTCGGTTTGCAGTTGATGAAATGCTCGGGTCCGATGGGATGCAGGCGCAGGAAGAAGGTCGTGCTGTTGTCGAACTGCTGGCAGAACTGCCAGATCTCTGGGATGTAAACGTCGCGGATTGGAGCAATGACTCCGCAACGACCCGCTTTGAACCTCGAGACGGATTTCAAACCTCATACATCGAATTCGTCAAACAGGTGACTTCCAAGCCAGTGGTGGGCGTCGGGCGCCTTACCTCTCCGGATTTGATGGTGTCATTGGTCAAAAAAGGCATTCTTGATTTTATCGGCGCGGCGCGACCATCCATTGCTGACCCGTTTCTTCCCAACAAAATCAAGGAAGGTCGCATCGAAGAAATCCGCGAGTGCATCGGCTGCAATATCTGCGTTTCATCCGACTCTCTCGGCGTCCCCATCCGGTGTACCCAAAACCCGACGATGGGCGAAGAGTGGCGCCGGAAATGGCATCCTGAGATCATAGAAAGAAGGGGGAAAGAGGAAACTGCGCTTGTTGTTGGCAGTGGTCCCGCGGGGCTTGAATGCGCCATGCAACTGGCGCGCCGGGGATATGAGGTAACTCTGGCGGAAACTAAGCAAGAGCTTGGCGGGCGTGTGTTGCAAGAATCCAGCCTGACCGGGCTATCCGCATGGAAACGCGTGATAGACCATAGGGTTTATGACCTTCAACAACGCGGGAACGTGCAGCTATTCACCGACAGCCGTTTGTCAGCAAACGAGGTTGTCGAGCTGGGCATTCCGAATGTCTTTGTAGCAACTGGTTCATCGTGGCGCCGAGATGGCCGCGGGAAGTCTGCGTTTCAGGGCATATCAGTCGGTTCTGGCGCTCAGATATTTACTCCCGACGACATCATGTCAGGGGGAATGCCAGGGGAAGGTCCAATTTTGATCTACGACGATGATCAAGGCTACCTCGGTGGCGTATTGGCGGATCATCTGGCCCAGGCTGGACGTGAGGTCGTCTTTGTTACCCCAGCCTCAATGGTTTCGCCGTTTACTGAGTTAACGTTGGAACAAACCAGAGTGCAACGCAGTCTTCTGGAAAGGGGCGTTCAACTGGTCCTGTCTCATACCTTGGACCGAGTGGGGCAAGGTCAGGCGACCGTGCAATGCGTCTACACGGGACGTGAGCAGACCATAGGATGCGGTTCTGTGGTGTTGGTGACGCAGCGAGCGCGCGAAACCAGCCTTTATGATGAGCTTCGAGGTTTGTCCGACAGCCCGCTGACTACGTTGGAATTGATCGGAGATGCCGCAAACCCCGGTTTGATTGCGGACGCTGTATATTCGGGTCACATGGCTGCCCGGAATTTCGAACGCGATGAGGGCGATATCGACCGCGAATTTTTCCGCCGGGAACTCGTTTCCCTTGAACCTGTGTGAGGTGCGCTATGCCAAAAGATGACTTGCAAGTTATGCGCGACTTGATGGAAGCGCAGCGGGAGGGGTTCGCCTTGCCGCGTCATTTCTATACGTCTCAGGCGGTATACGATAACGATATCAGTACGTTCTGGAACCGCAACTGGATCTGGGTGGGCCATGTCAGTCAGGTCGCTGAACCCGGCGACTATTTCCTGTTCGATTACGGCCCGGAGTCCATCATTATCGTTCGGGATCGCGAAGGCGAGGTGCGCGCGCATCTGAATGTCTGCCGCCACCGGGGATCTCGCATTTGCATTGAACAGAAAGGCAAGGCGCGAAACTTCATCTGTCCCTATCACGCGTGGACCTTTGACCTGAGCGGTAAGCTCAGAAACGGGCGGTCGATGGGCCCGGACTTTGATCCGAGCCGATACGGGTTGTTTCCGGTACAGGTGAAAATATTCCAGGGTTTGATTTTTGTCTGCGCTGCTGAAGACGCTCCGCCGCTGAATACTGCCTTGGAGAGGCTGTCTCCGCTTTCAAAACCGTTCGACTTTGAAAACCTGAAGGTTGCTCATGAGGCGTCTTACCCGGTTCCAGCGAACTGGAAACTGGCCCTTGAGAACTACCTGGAATGCTACCACTGCGCGCCGTCACATCAGGATTATTCACGCAGCCACTCCCTGAAAGACCCCGCCCAGGTTTTGGAGTTCAGCGGGGCGCTTCATGAGCGGATGAAAGAAGCCAGAATACCCACAAAGGAGTTGGACCTGACCGGAGAAAACGCGGTCGCACCGGGCTCAGATGTCTATTGGCGGCGCTACCCGCTGTTCCCCGGCTATTCGACTGGCAGCAAGGATGGCGCACCCTTGGCACCGCCATTGGGTGAACTGAAAGGTCACGATGGCGGCGCCACCGATCTGGGGATCGGGACGCTCAACTATTTCCTCGTCTACGCAGATCACGTGGTTGGGTATCGGTTCGTCCCACGCGCCCTGCAAGAAACAGATATTCAGATCGTTTGGTACGTGCGCGGCGACGCGGAAGAGGGTCGAGATTACGATAAGGAGGCCCTGACATGGCTCTGGCATGTCACATCGCTCGATGACGAACGGATCATCCGGCACAATCAGGAAGGCGTGAATTCATACCATTTCGTCCCGGGTCCACTGTCCGAGATGGAATGGAGCATTCCCGGTTTCTATCGCAACTATTTCAGCATGATCTGACACGCTCAGAATTCGGAGACTAAACATGACAGAGTTAACTCAGCGCAGATCACGACGGCGCGGGGGCGGGCGCGAAGCACGAGCCGCAGTGCGGAACAGTAACGCCGCCTCGCAAGCAATCTGGCCGGGCATTTCTGGTGGGCGATACAGGCCACTTTCAGACGCGGACATGTCGCGCATTCACGAGGCGGCCCTCAACATTTTGGAACGTACTGGGGTAGGGGATCCCACGCCGGAAGTTCTTGAACTCGTGCTGCCCAAAGGGGCGACGGTGAACGAGCATGGCAGGTTGTGCTTTCCTCGGGCATTGATGGAAGACCTGTTGGCCAAGTCCGCCAGCGAATTCTATGTCCATGCACGCGGATCGCGAGCTGGTAAGGACGACATGCACTGCACCAAGGACAAGGTGTATTACGCAAACTCCGGCACGGCAGTGACAACGTTCGACGCGGAAACGCGCAGTTACCGACCATCAACCCTCAAGGACATCTACGATTTCACCCGTCTGGTTGACCGGCTCGACAACATTCACATGACCGGTGATACGGTTCTGGCAACGGATGTGCCTCAGGACTACGAGCATGACATGAGCATGCTCTATGCCATTCTTGCGGGCAGTGAGAAACCATCCTGTCTGACATTCCGCACGCGTGAGCACATTAAAGACGCTATTCATCTATTCGATCTGGCATCGGGTGGGGAGGGCAAGTTCCTTGAAAAGCCCTCTGTGATTTTTGGTGGCTGTCCCATCGTCTCCCCGCTTCGGTTCGGGCGCGAAAATCTGGAAATTCTGATTGATACGGCAAAGATGGGCCTTGTCTGCGATCTGGCCGTTCCGCCGCAGGCCGGGGCGACATCGCCTGCGCCATTGGCTGGTACTCTGGCGCAAGCTGTGGCCGAGACCCTGTCATGCGTGGCCATCGCCAACCTGATCAATCCGGGGACTCCGGTTGTCTTTGCGGCCTGGCCATTTATTACTGACCTGCGCACTGGTTCATTTACAGGTGGCAGTGGTGAGCAGGCGTTGATCTCGGCGGCGGCGATCCAGATGGGCAATTTTTACAATCTGCCGACTAGTGTCGGATGCGGCATGACGGATTCCAAGATACCTGATGCACAGTATGGTCTGGAAAAGGCGTTAACTTTCGCTTTGGCGGCTCATGCAGGGGCCAACCGGCTTTGCGAATTTGGCGGGATGCTTGGCAGCCTGATGGGCTGTAGCTTCGAGTCCATGGTCATCGACAACGAGGCCGCCGGTATGATTTCACGAACGCTTCGCGGGATCGAAGTGAGTGACGACACGCTGTCTGTTGACGTCATCCATGAATGCGCAATCGAACCAGGCCATTTCCTCGGCAACGCGCAGACCCTGGAATACATGGAAACCGAGTATGTTTATCCGGCCCTGATGGACCGTGAATTGACAGATACTTGGGAGAAGGCCGGTCGTCAGGACATGTTCGAGCGGAGCCGGTCCGTTGTGGATGATATCCTATCCAATCACTATCCGAATTACTTTGGCAGCAAGGTGGATGAAGAGGTTCGGTCCAGGTTCCCGATCAAATTGCCCCGTGAGGCAATGCGCGCTGGTTAAAAGTTGCTGTGCAAAGGAAAGGCTTCGCAACGAACAAGGTTGCGAAGCGGCTTCGACAACGTCTCTAGTTTCTGAATGCGCCTTGGCGCGTCAGGTCTTCGGTTGCCAGCCGGATGCCTTTTTCAAGGATGTCAAACATCTGATTCAACTCGGCTTCCTTGATGATCAGCGGCGGAGAAAACACACACATATTGATGATCGGCCGCAAGATCAGCCCGTTCTCCTGACAATGCCGGTCAATTAATGCGCCAACGGATTTATCCAGATCCAAAAGGTTGTCCGCCTGGGCGTCCGCAACACACTCAACGCAGCCAACCAGACCCATACCACGGACGTCGCCGACCAGCGGTAAGTTTGACAGAGCTTGAAGACGCTCTTCGAACAGCGGCGTAATCGCGCGGACATGCTCCAGAATGCCGTCACGCTCCATGATTTCGATGGTCTTCAAACCTGCAGCTGCGCTTACTGGGTGGCCTGAATAGGTGAAACCGTTTGAAAACGTAGCGTCCTGTGCGTTTTCTCCGCTCACATCTGCAATCAGACGGTCAGAGATAATACAGGCCCCCATGGGGACATAGCCAGACGTCATCCCCTTGGCGCAGGTAATGATATCGGGTTGAATTCCAAAGACATCTTCAGATGCGAACCAATGTCCAAGTCGCCCAAATCCGGTCACGACCTCGTCTGAGATGTACAAGACATCATACTTCCGGCAGATTTCAAGACAACGCTGGTGATACCCTTTCGGAGGTACGATGACCCCACCCGAACACAGGATTGGTTCGGCGATGAAAGCAGCGACCTTGTCTGCCCCGGTCTGCAGGATCATGTTCTCGAGATCAGCAACTTTTTCGTTCAGAAAGTCATCAATCGTCTGATCGTGATTGCGTGTATACGGGTTCACGTTCGGCAGGAAACGCACCAGATGGCTTGCCTGATCCAACCACCCTTTGTCGCGCTCTTTGCCAGATACCGAGGCGGCCAGATACGTCGAACCGTGATACGCTTTTTGGCGTGAGATCACGATTTTCTTTTCAGGTTTTCCCAACAAATTGTTACGGAACTGCACAAACCTTAACGCGCTATCCACTGCCGTTGAGCCGCCAGTTGTGAAAAACACATGGTTCAGGTCACCCGGTGTTCTTTTCGCAATCTCATGTGCTAGCCTGGCCGGTGCCGAGTTTGCGTTATTGAAGGGCGAGAAATACGCCATCTCCTTCGCCTGCTGGGCCATCGCATCGGCAATCTCGGTGTTTCCATAGCCCAATTGAACGCACCACATGCCTGCGGGTCCATCTATCAGGCGCTTTCCGTCCTCCGTCACGACGTGGATACCAAGACCGCTTTCGGCAAAGGTTCGTTCATTTTGGCCTAGGTACGACATCCCCTCCCATGGATGCAGGAAATGACTGTTGTCCCAGTCACGTACAGACTGAAAGTCCGAGTTCAAAAGGGTCATGCGGCACCACAATGTAACATAAATCACAAAATGAACAAACATTCATTCAATGTCAATCCTTGAACTTCTGCTTCGCTAGATGCGAAAAGCAAAAGGCAAGTACATCACCAAAGGAAACTGACATTTCTGCCGAGCCCAATATCCCAACCAATGCCCGAGATCTGAGCAAGCTGCAGAACCGAAAGCAGCTGATCCAGGCGGCAGCAGACGCCATCCATAAATACGGAATTCGAGGGACAACTTCAGCAAGAATCCAGGAACTGTCAGGGTTGTCGCGGGGAATGGTGAACCTGCACTTTGGCTCGAAAGAGAAGCTGCTGCTTGCGGTAGCAGAGGAGCTATCGGCGCGCTATGCGGGACAGTGGAAGGCAATCGCTGATAATCCAGAGTTGGGCCCTGCTGAGAAGCTGATTTCTATCTTAAAGGCAGATTTCGACCCGTTGGTCCTAAATGCGCGGGACGTTGCGATCTGGTTTTCGTTCCGGGCCGAAGCGCTATCGAACCCCCACATATTTCCATTTATCGACTCGCGAGATAAACGCTTCCGCACGGTGATCCTGGAGCTGTTGGAGCAAATAAAGCGCGACGGTGAACACGAGGACGTCGACGCTAAACTTGCAACAGACGCATTGATTGCTTTGTTGGAAGGGCTCTGGACCGACTACCATTTGCACTCTGAGATTTTCAAACCCGAGGAGGCTTTGAAAATCTGCCTGTTTGTACTGCAGTCAATGTTTCCAAAACACTTTGAAATCCGCTCGATCCCTGGATGAACGCAGCCGGAAGTATCAAGGACTAACCACGGGCTATTGCGAGCCCGGCGACCCCTCTGATTGCGCCTCGTGGTTCAGCCGACGCAGGTCGTTGATCATCGCTTTGGCCAGAGAGACGCACATGAGCAGCAACACAACGCTGAACGGTAGCGCGCCAATGATCATCGAATTGGTCAAAGCCTCTAGTCCGCCGCCACCCGCAATAAGCAAAGTTCCAATGACAAGGGTCAGAAGAACGCCCCAGATAATACGATGAAGCAAGCCGGTGTCTTCAGACCCACCGGACATGATCGTGTTCATCACAAGGATGCCAGAGTCGGCTGACGTAACCAGGAATGTCATTGTCAACAGCACACACATGACACTCATGATCGTGAGAAAGTTGCCCGAGATCATTGCACCCAGCGTGACAAACAGTGTCGATGTCGTCGATGCGGCAAGGATTGCCCCATTCGCATCCCCATTTAGCTCCATATCGATGGCGGCACCGCCCAGAATGGCCATCCATGCGAAGCAAACCAGCGACGGCGCAATGACCGCGCCAAAAATGAACTCGCGCACTGTTCGGCCCTTAGAGATACGCGCCAGAAAAAGACCCACGAAGGGTGAAAACGCGATCCACCAAGCCCAATAAAAAGTTGTCCATCCGGCTTGCCATTCAAACAATCGTCCTTGCGTGCCCGCGTCGTAAGCCGCAGCTTTGGCCGCGTCGGAAAGAGCAGCGGCATCGTTGCTCAGACCTTCAAGAAAGGCTGCCTTCGTTCCCCAGGCATCTGTGGCACCAGCGAATAACTCTCCGACAAATGGGGCAGCCTCAGCCGGTAATACTGATGCAAACTCGACCTCCGAAATCGGACGGTAGGCTTGAAAGCTCATAGAGAAGAAGTTTTTGATGTAGTCGACCAGAGCCGAAGCGTAGGTTGTTGCGGCAAATCCAAATGAGCCAAAAACAATGAATACGGCCAACAAAACCAAAGACAACAAGAGGTTAATATTCGACAGGTATTTGACACCGCGTCCCACGCCAGAGACGGCAGACAGTGTCGACATGATCATGACCACCAACAACGCCGTGATCAGGCCGGCGGTCGAGGGTTTCATTGTAGTTAGCGGATTTTCCACGAGCCAGCTCGCGCCGGTAATCAGAAAGGCTCCGTCCACCAGTTGCGAAACGCCATAGCCGATGGTTACCGCCACGCCGAGTATCGTCGCCACGACGCCGAGTATGTCGATCACATGACCTGCAAAACCGTTGGAATACTCTCCGAGCAACGGAGTCAGTGCGGTGCGGATAGTCAGGGGCATTCCGCGGGTGTAGGCGTAGTAGGCAAGGCTCAAACCGGTGACCACATAAATTGCCCATGCGTGAAAACCGGTGTGCAAAAACGTGTAGCGGTAAGCTCCTTCAATCGCCTCCTCACTCTTGGGTGTGACTATCCCGGATACAGTCAATGGATTGGTTTCCCACAGCCCAAGCGGTTCAGCGGTTGCATAAACCATAAGACCCACGCCAAGACCCGCACCAAACATCATTGAAAACCAGGAGAAGTTCGAGAATTCGGGCATATCTCCTTCGGCTCCGAGCCGCTTTCGCCCGGTTGCAGGAATGAGCGCGACAAGTAAAAGGAAAACTACAAACAGGCCGACCGAAAGGTTGTAGAAGGTGTTGAATTCGGTCAGTAAACCGGACTTCCATGATCGCAATGTATCGTTTGCTGATAATGGCCACACCAGTGCCCAAAGCACCAGCAGCGAAACCGAAAACTTGCTCACCAATGCAATCGGCAAGCTGTATCCTTTATAAAACCCAGCTCGTTGCGTTTCTATTTTGAGGTCTGTGAAGGGGTCCTCAAGCGCCATGTTTTTGCCGGTCTCTCATAGATTGACTGCTTCGCACTTGGCGCTGCCGGGCCTTATCCATCACGAGCGCGCGCGATTTTTATAATACCCAAAGAATAGACCTGATCTGTTAAGTTTTCCACCGCCATGAACTTGGCCCGCCACACGCAACAGATCGTATCCCAATGATAATTGGTTGGTGGTCGCTCGGAACACTTCGAAATTTGGTCGCCGCAAACCCAAGAGCGAAGCCTGAGGGATTTGCACGAAGGAAAGTTCCTGGGGCGATCCTCGCAATTGCCAGAATTTAAGAGGATCGATTTCCAGGAAGTTCCAGTAGCGGTTTGAGGCTGGTAAAAGCAAACGGAGGCAACTCTGATGTGGCCTTGGCAAAATTGTATCGGGCAGAAACGCTCGCGTTGTTATGAGACTTTGTTGTTTGGTTCCCAATGGTCATTGCTCACGGTGCGAATGGCCGGTTTAAGTGTGCCAGGTGCTTGTGGCGCTGAGAACGAGCTCAGAGGTCGGTATGCAAAGGCCTACTACAAGCGCATTGGTTGTGGGCCGAGTACTTTATTGTTCTGATTGTCGAATACGGTCGAATACGTTGGATGACTACGTGATTGATCGCGTTTTGCATATTCGATTAGCGTGAATTGGTGCCGTTAGTGGCATAATCAGCGATGACCGCCCGGCTGCCATTCTGCCATATTGCGGTCAGCCAGGACGCAAAGGCAGCGGAAAACTGTGCACTGCGGCAAAAGTCTCCGTAATACCGGCGCTGCTCGAGCCAAAGCTCTGGGTCAGCTTTCGATGCCAACGCTGCTTTTTGCAAGCTCTCCCATTGGGGATCGTTGGGAGCGATTTCAGAACCATCTTCACGAACACCCGCACACATCCGGCACCAAAAAGCTTCGGCCAACGCGAGCCCTTTTACCGAAGAACCCGCCTCAAGTGCATCGCGCAGCGACGGAATTAGAAACCCTGGATGACGCGCGGATCCGTCGAACGCGACCCTGCGGGTTGTGTCGTGAATCGCTGTGTTTGCAAATCGCCTCTCAACCAACCCTAGGTATTGCTCCGCCGAGGTTCCGGGGACGGCTTCGACATGAGGCAATATTTCTTCGGCCTGAACTTTCCTGAAGAATACTACGATATCCTGATCCTGCATACAGTCTGCAATCGTTGGAACATTCAGAATTTCCCCGACATTGGCGAGCAGTTGGTGACCCCCATTCAAAATGCGCAGTTTCATAGTCTCATAGCTGTGAACATCGTCGGTCAGGGTTACTCCAACCTTTTCGAGCTGCGGCCGCCCAGCACAGAAATCATCCTCAATCACCCATTGGCGAAAGTTCTCGTGCGAGACCGGGGCACGGTCATCGATGCCAATTGCATCACATTGCGAGACCACTTGATCAGTCGTTGCGGGCACAATGCAATCTACCATCGAGTTGGGGAAGGCTCCGTTCTGGTCAATCCAGTCAGCCAGTTCAGGGTCTGAGATACGTGCCAACCCAACAACGCAGTTTCGCAGGATCTCCCCGTTGCCCTGAAGATTATCACAGCTCAGAGCAGTAAACGGTTTCGCCTCATTCGCCCGACGCTGCCTAAGTGCCGCAACAATAGCACCAAACACTGTGCGAGACTGGTCAGGGTTTTCCGCGTCATGACGGATATCATCATGAGCTAAGTTGATAGCGCCAGTGTTGGCATCCAGATAATACCCGCCCTCGGTTACGGTTAGCGAAACAATTCGGATGGATGGATCGGCCATTCTGAGGATCAGCGTGGGGTTGCCCTCCTCTATCGGCAGGTAGTCTGTCATCGAACCAATCACCTCAGCGGATATCCCACTTGGATCCAGTTCGATCAGCGTTGTGAGACAATCCTGCTCAAGCAACCTCTCTCGCATCTCGGCGTCATAGGCTCGCACACCTGCTCCGATGATCGCCCAATCATGGGCCAGACCCTGCTGCATCAGTTGGTGTAGATACCAAGCCTGATGCGCGCGGTGAAAATTACCAACTCCGATATGGACAATACCGGGTGACAAATCCGAGGACACATAGGTCGGAGTCCTTACAGTCGGCGGCAGGTCTATAAAGCTATCGCGCCGCAGCCGAACCGGAGATTTTGAGTTCGCAACAGGACCCATCAGCTCATCCAATTTCCGCCATCGACATTGTAGGTTTGCGCGACGATGTATTTGGCATCATCAGAAGCCAGAAAAACCGCCATCCCGGTCAGATCCTCGGCGCGGCCCATTCTGCCATAAGGAACAGCAGCCGCCACTTCCCGCTTCTTCTGTCCGAGTGGCTTGCCTTCGTGTTTAGCGAAGAACGCATCAACGCCGTCCCAGTGCTCGCCATCAACAACGCCTGGGGCAATCGCGTTCACGTTGATCCCATGAGAAATCAAATTCAGGCCTGCCGATTGAGTCAGGGATATGATTGCGGCCTTACTGGCGCAGTATACAGCGACTAAAGGCTCTCCCCTTCGACCAGCCTGCGAGGCCATATTGATGATCCGGCCTTTGGTTCCGTGTTCGATCATGTGGCGAGCGACGGACTGCATCGTGAACAACGTGCCAGCGACGTTGATGTCAAACACACGGTTGTAGTCGGCCCGATCAATCTCAACGATTGGTGCAGCAGTGAAGATGGCTGCGTTGTTGATCAGAATGTCGATGTTACCGAAACGGCTGACGGTATTTGCGATAGCTTCGTCTATGCTCTGCTGCTTGGTCACGTCTATCTCGATGGCGATAGCAGCCTTACCAATCTCGGCAGCCGCATCCTGTGCGCGCTGGATGTCGATATCGGCGATGGCGACACGAGCGCCCTCGGCCACATAGGCTTTGGCAAAGGCCAACCCGATGCCTCGCGCGGCCCCGGTGATCAGGGCGGTTTTGCCTGTCAGACGTGTCATTCGATCCGCAAGCCTTTCGCGTCAAACCGGTGGATCACATCTGTACGCGGTGTCAGATGAATGCGGTCCCCGTGGCGGAACCCAACTTCGCCATCTGCGCGGACGGTGATCGTATCGGCCAGATCAGTTTCGTGGATATGGAAGAACGTGTCTGATCCGAGGTGCTCCGATACACCAACGACGCCGGACCATGTCCCCTCACTGTCAGAAACCGCTATATGCTCGGGGCGCACACCAATAGTATGGGCGCCATGTTTCGCGGCCTCTTCACCCTCAATAAAGTTCATTTTCGGCGACCCGATAAATCCGGCGACAAACAGGTTCCGGGGTGTACGATACAGTTCCAGCGGGGTGCCAACCTGTTCGATTACGCCGGCCTGCAGCACCACAATCTTGTCAGCCATTGTCATGGCTTCAACCTGATCGTGGGTGACGTAGATCATGGTGGTCGCCAGACGTTCATGTAGTTCGCTGATTTCCAGTCGCATCCCGACCCGCAAAGCCGCATCAAGGTTTGACAGCGGTTCGTCGAACAGGAACGCGGCTGGCTCGCGCACAATAGCACGACCGATGGCTACACGCTGGCGCTGACCACCAGATAGTTGACCGGGTCTTCGATCCAGATAATCGCTCAGGTTCAAGACCTGCGCCGCACCTTCGACCCGTTTATCGATTTCGGCTTGATCCAGCTTCGCCATACGCAGTGGAAAGGCGATGTTCTTGCGGACCGTCATGTGCGGATAAAGTGCATAGGATTGGAACACCATCGCAAGCCCGCGCTTTGCGGGCGGTACATCCGTGGCGTCTGTACCGTCGATCTCGATAGATCCCGAAGTGATATCCTCCAGCCCTGCGATCAGGCGCAATAGCGTAGATTTCCCACAACCTGACGGGCCGACAAAGACGGTGAACTCGCCATCCTGAATTGTCAGGTCCAGTGGTGGAATGACTTCTACATCGCCGAAGCTTTTAGTCACGGACTTGAGTTGAATGCGTCCCATGAAGTGTCTTCCTTATTTCACAGCGCCGAAGGTCAGGCCGCGGACAAGTTGTTTCTGGCTGAACCAGCCAAGGATCAGAATTGGAGCGATCGCCATTGTCGATGCCGCGCTGAGCTTGGCAAAGAACAGGCCCTCGGGGCTGGAATAGCTGGCGATAAAGGCGGTTAGCGGTGCCGCGTCGACTGCGGTCAGGTTGAGAGTCCAGAACGCCTCGTTCCACGCCAGGATGAAGTTCAGCAGGACGGTCGAGGCAATGCCAGGAACGGCCATCGGCGTCAGCACGTATAGGATTTCTTCTTTCAGCGATGCCCCATCCATACGCGCGGCTTCCAGAATCTCCCCCGGAATTTCGCGAAAGTACGTGTAGAGCATCCAGACGATGATCGGCAGGTTGATCAGCATCAGCACCACGACCAATCCCCCACGGGTGTCCAACAGACCTAGCCGGATGAACAGCAGGTAGATCGGGTAGAGAACACCTACAGCAGGAAGCATCTTTGTCGAGAGCATCCACAGCAGGATGTCCTTGGTGCGTTTGGATGGCACGAATGCCATCGCCCATGCGGCCGGCACCGCGATAATCACACCAAGTATAGTTGAACCACCCGCAATGATAACCGAATTCCACAAGAAGCGCATATAGTCCGAGCGCTCCTGTACGATGGCATAATTCTCAAGCGTCCAGTTAAAATTCAGGAACAACGGCGGGCTTGCGATCGCCTGCGCCTCGGTCTTGAAGCTGGTCAGGATGGTCCAGAGGATCGGGAAAAAGATCAGCAGACCAACGGCCCAGGCAAGGACGGTGTTCAGCGATTTGCGGCGGGTTGTGACAGCGCGGGCCATGGTCTTACCTCCTCACGCGTCCAGATTCTTGCCGACGATGCGCATCAGGAAGATGGCAACGATATTGGCAAGGATGATTGCGTAGACACCTCCGGCCGATCCAAGGCCGACATTCTGGCTTTCCAGCACGCGCTGGAAGATCAGATAGGTGAGTGTACGGGTGCCGAATGCGCCGCCGGTGGTCACAAAGATCTCGGCGAAGATCGACAGAAGGAAGATCGTCTGGATCAGGATCACGATGGTGATCGCGCGGCTGAGATGCGGCAAAATGATGTGGTAGAAGCGCTTCAGCGGTGGCGCACCGTCCATTTCAGCGGCTTCCAACTGTTCACTATCCAAAGACTGGATCGCGGTCAGCAGGATCAAGGTCGCAAAGGGCAGCCACTGCCAGGATACGATGATAATGATCGACGTCATCGAAGCTTCTGACAGCCATGAGATCGGTTCGGCTCCAAAGAAACGCCATAGATGGGCCAGCAAACCGTTCACCGGATCCATGAACATGTTCTTCCAGACCAGCGCGGAAACTGTCGGCATGACGAAGAACGGCGCGATGACGAGGATGCGTACAACACCTTGGCCCCACATCGGCTGATCCAGCAGCATGGCTAACAAAACACCCAGAATAACCGTGATCACCAGCACTCCGCCCACGATCACCAGCGTCGCTTGTACGGCTGGCCAGAAAGAACTGGACGAGACGAAGCGAACATAGTTGTCGAACCCAACCCAGCCCAGATCCCCACCGCGCAGTGGCAGATACTTCTTGAACGAGAAATACAGGGTCATGGTCAGTGGGACGAGCATCCAGCCAAGCAGCAGGACAACTGCGGGCGCCATCATCAGGCGAGCAACGGATCGGGAATGTTGGGTTGCCATGATGCAAGACCTCTCTGTTCAGGCGTAACGCTAGCCTGCGAGAAAAACGTGATTTGTGGAAGTCGAGAGCGGGGGACAGATCTCTGCCCACCCGCTGGGGAGAAGATCTCAGTAGCCTGCGGCTTCCATTTCTTCAGCGGTGAAGGCCTGCGCTTTGGCAAGTGCTTCCTCAACCGTTTGCTGTCCGGCATAGACTGCCGAGAACTCTTGGCTGACCTGGGTTGCTATACCTGCGAATTCCGGGATCGCTGCAAACTGGATGCCAACGTAAGGTACGGGCTTGACCGTCGGATTGTTCGGATCAGCTGTCAGGATCGAGTCCAGCGTCATCTTGGCAAACGGGACTTTCTGGTATTCCGGATTCTCGTACAGAGATGTACGTGCTCCTGGTGGAACGTTTGCCCAGCCTTCGTTTTCAGCGACAAGCTCAATGTAGTCTTTTGATGTCGCCCACTCGATGAACTGCTTGGCTGCGTCTTCCTGCTGTGTACCGGCGGGAATGGCCAGCGCCCATGCCCAAAGCCAATTGGAGCGCTTGCCCAATCCGGTATCGGGTGCCAGCGCAAATCCAACATGATCCGCGACAGTCGAGTCATCGGGGTTGGTCACAAACGAAGCCGCAACGGTGGCGTCGATCCACATGCCGCATTTGCCCTGCTGGAACAGCGACAAGTTTTCGTTAAACCCATTTGTAGCATAGCCGGCCGGGCCGGATTCCGTCATCATTTCAACGTAGAAGTTCAACGTATCGGCCCATTCTGGCTGATCGAACTGAGGCTTCCAGTCTTCGTCGAACCAGCGGGCACCGAACGAGTTTGACATCGCAGTGATAAACGCGCCGCCTTCACCCCAACCGGCCTTACCACGCAGGCAGATGCCGTTGATGTCGGCGTCACGGTCGGTCATCGCGGCTGCCGCTTCTTTGATGAACTGCCAGGACGGTGCCTCAGGCATCTCCATTCCGGCTTTTTCCATCAGGTCGGTGCGGTACATGATCATTGAGCTTTCGCCATAGAACGGCGCTGCATACAACGTTCCATCATGGCTCAGGCCGCCAGACATTGCAGGTAGAATATCGGCGACGTCGTATTCAGCCGACATGCCGTCCAGCGGCACCAGCCAGCCATTCGCGCCCCAGATCGGGGTCTCATACATGCCGATGGTCATGATATCGAACTGACCGCCCTTGGTGGTGATGTCGGTGGTCACGCGCTGACGCAGCACGTTTTCCTCCAGTGTCACCCACTCAACATCAATGCCGGTCGCTTCGGTGAATTTGTCTGTATAGCCCTGCATCCGGATCATGTCGCCGTTGTTCACAGTGGCGATGGTGATGGATTGCGCATGGGCCGCTGCCGTGGCGACGAAAGTCAACGCAGTCGCCGCACGAAGTGCGTGCTTCAGATACATCCCTGTCCTCCCTGAGCTTGGATGTCGTGCAGAGAGCCTAGAGTGTAAATTATCGCGACGTCAATATAAACTTTACGCGCGTTAAAAAATTTGAGTTACGCAGAGTCCCTCAAAACGAGTCGTGCAGGGAAAAGAGTTTCAGTGCGGTTTGCAAATTCCCCACCACTTTCAATGAGTTCGAACAAAGTTTCGACACTTCGTCCGGCCACATTGTCGTAGTCATGCGCTGCCGTAGTCAGTGATGGGCACGTAAATTTTGCGAACGGGTGATCATCATTTGAGGCCACCCGCAGGGTGCAGCCTTCTTTCCGACCGACCCGAATCCCCTGCTCGAAACAGGCTGCAAGAAAGCCAATGGCGAGCCGGTCGTTGCTGCACAAAACCGAGTCCGTCTTTAGTCCGCGCTCTTCCAGAATTTTAAGTGCACCCCTGTGCCCGATCTCTTCAAAGGCCCAACCTTTGCCATCTACTTTAATGATATGCGGTTCGAACCCCAGGCGCTCCATCACTTCGATATAGGCCTTCCTTCGCTTGTTGGCATTTGGGTTCGCAGGTGTGCGCATTTCAAAGAAAGAAGGGGGCTCACCCGTCCGTGTCATGTATTCCACGGTCTGCGACACAAAACTAAAATTGTCCGAACCAACAAAGGCCGCACCCAGACCATCTAGGTTGCTGTCAAACAGAACAGTCGGCACATTGGCGCAGAACTTCTCGATCGCGGATCGGTCAGACATGCGTCCCAGAGGTGCCAGCAGAACTCCTGCCGGTTTCATGGATTGCAGCCCGTCCAGAATTTCGTTCTCCAACCTTTGTTCACCATGCGAGCTGAACAGGGACGGGCGATAGCCTGCTGCAAAGCAGGATTGTTCCAGATATCGTGCGATTTCTGCGAAAAAGGGGTCAGCCAGATAGGGTACGACGATCCCGATATTCTTGGTCAGCTTTCGGTTCTGGTTCACCGCATAAATATTGGGACGATAATCGAACCGTTCGAGCGCTTCTTCGATGCGAGCCCTTGTTGTCGGGCGAACACTGTCGGGATCGTGGAAGTACTTGGACACAGTGGGCCGCGAGATCCCGCTCAGGGTCGCGAATTCTTCCATATTCTTAATTTTAGTCATGCCAGCTTGCCTGCGGATCTTAGTCGCCTTGATCTTATCATGTTTTTACATATTCTTTGCGCGCGCTAAAAAATCAATAGCCAGACAAGTTCCGGGCGTTTGTGCAGGCAAGGGGTTTGAATGTATCTCGGGATCGATATCGGAACGTCAGCGGTCAAGCTTGTTTGCGCGGATACCGACTGCATTCTTGCGACGTCTTCAGTGGGGCTCAAGACGTCTTCACAGCAGCCCGGCTGGTCAGAGCAGCACCCCGATCTTTGGTGGCAGGCGACGCGCGATGCCTTGAGGCTGCTCGCAGGCAAAATCAAACTATCAGAGGTGAAAGCCATCGGGTTGTCCGGTCAAATGCATGGAGCGGTTATTCTCGATCGCGACCTTCGCCCGATCCGCCCGGCAATATTGTGGAACGACAGCAGGGCAACATTTGAATGCGATGAATTGCGCATGACCCAGCCGCAGATTGGGCAGATCGCGGGTGTCCTTCCCTTGCCGGGATTTACCGCGCCGAAGATTGCATGGCTTAAAAAACATGAACCGGCAAACTATGCCCGACTTGCACATATCCTGCTGCCCAAAGACTACATCGGTCTACGCCTGCACGGAGAGTTGGCAACTGATACGTCAGATGCTGCCGGTACAATGTGGTTCGATCAGGCTTCGCGAAGCTGGCATGTAGGTATCGCCGAGGACACAGGGGTTTCGCCCGATTGGTTGCCACAGGTTTTTGACGGCCACAGGGTGGTGGGGGCTGTGACAGCACAAGCTGCCGCCGAGAGCGGGTTGAAATCCGGTGTTCCCGTGGTGGCCGGAGGGGGAGACGCTGCAACAGGAGCGATATCTTTGGGCGCGACGGAACCGGGGCGTGGTTTCATCTCGCTTGGGACCTCTGGCCAACTGTTTGTGGCAGATCGCAAATACAAGCCCAACCCTGAACGTTATGTACACGCATTTGCGCATACGCTGCCCGAGCGTTGGTATCAAATGGCGGCGATGCTGAACGGCGCAAGGCCGATTTCATGGATCGGCGGTCAACTGGGGCTTTCCGCGATTGAAGTTGTTGCCCTTGCCGAAACGGTAAGAGGTGATCGCGTGCCGATTTTTCTGCCTTACCTTACCGGTGAACGCAGCCCCCTCGGAGACCCACACATCCGGGCCTGTTTCTTTGGCTTGGAGGACTCAACGACACGCGCTGACATCTGTCGTTCAGTATTGGAGTCAGTTGCATTTTGCTTTGCTGATGCGGCTCAGAGCTTCGGTGACACGATGGGCAGTCTGTCGGAGCTGGCTGCCATCGGTGGGGGTGCTCAATCAGATCTGCTGTTGAAGCTGATCGCTACTGCGACTGATAAACCGATAGTACGTTCGGAAGGAGCCGAAACTGGCCCGGCCTATGGTGCGGCCCGGCTGGCGGCTTGTGGCGACGGTGCCGTTACTATATCCGATCTCGCGTTTCAGCCGCCAACAACAGATAGGTTCGAGCCAGCCGAAATGGCGCTGCTGTTCGAGCGGTTGGCCCAATTTCGCCGGCTTTATGCTGCCATCAAGAACGTCAGCTAGCAGCCTCTAAACATCCTTCGCGATCTCAAGCGTGATGAAAGAGCTTTGTGTCGCATATGGTAAAACCCTTTGTCGTCCCACATTTTCAATATGGCCACACAGAGTTTTGCCACTTGGCATCCATAGTTATTCCAGTCGAGATAGAACTTAACAGTGCCTGTGACGTTTCCTGCTGCGCACCCCTTGATGAAGCCGCGCACCTGAACTCACTTCAACAGAAGTGGTAAGTCTGGTAAAAAACGGGTCGCTCAGATTGGTTGAGCGCAGTCGATACAGTAAAACCTTGCAATTAGCCCTGCCGAAAATCTGCGGCGTTCCCTCCCTATCCAAACTCTTTGATACAGGGCTTGCCTGTCGTCTGCCTTTGAGATTTTCTGAGCAGACTGACCAATCAAAAGACCGGGCCTTCATGAAAATTGAATTTCACCACATCAACTTTGTCTCAGAAGACGTCGATCGGATGCACCGGTTTTATACGCAGGTTTTGGGGCTGGCCGATATTCCGATTGAGAACTTCCCCAGGTCAGATGAGACTGACGATAGTGGCTACAGTGGCAAGATTCGTTTCGCGACCGATGGCGGAATGCAGATGCATCTGGCTGAAAAAAACCTGGAAGTTGCGTTCAAGAACGGTGAGACGATTAACCCCGTCGAACGTGGCCATATCGCATTTCGTACCGATGACATCGAGGCGTTCAAAAAATTGCTGGACGACAACGGAATTCCTTACTCGGACTACGGTACCGCCTTCGCAAAAGAGTGGCACCAAGTGTTCTTTCACGACCCAGAGGGAAATATTATCGAGGTCCATCAAGCGGTTTGATTTGTATTGAAGGTACCTGTTTGAACAAGCCAGGCTGGTTGGTTGGGCGTTGCCAGGTATTCATTTCCAGCTTGCATCCTTTGGCCACGATAGTGCGCGTTAGTGAAGCGAAAGTACCTCTATTCCAGAAGTTTGGCCGGTGGCTCGACTAGGAAAATGACAGCATCGCCCATACAGACCACACCGTTCTAAAACCTGAACATGATCCGCCCGCTGGGGTTATTGAGCAGTTCGAAAACTGGAAGATCGAGCCGATCTGGCCTGTTGCATTCAGGCAGATACCTGAGTTTCGACCGCAGGGTTTACACATCTTCGATGCGGAAACTCATCCGACCATTGTGGCCGATGGCTTTATGTGTTCGTCACTGGATCGCAATGGCCGGATAGGAGTGGTTAGACAGAGCCTTCGCTTGGGGAAAGTTATTAAGAATTATTTAGATGTCATTTAGTGGCGCAACCAAGTTGACGTAGGGTAAGACTTTGTAAGGACAGCATAAATTACGCTTTTTCATTCAAAAAACAATTACTTCAGCCAAGACCTGCAAAAGCCTCACCCTTCTTCAGACGTTTAAATCAACTCCATAGCGCCCAAATAGCCACCAGCCTTTCAACTTTAATCGTGCCTGTACGGGAGTGAGTCTCACCCGCCAGGCCCCTATTCAAACTGGATGGTCCCCATGAATTTTATTCT
The DNA here is from genome assembly GCF_013030265.1 of Ruegeria arenilitoris. Lineage (GTDB taxonomy): Bacteria > Pseudomonadota > Alphaproteobacteria > Rhodobacterales > Rhodobacteraceae > Ruegeria > Ruegeria arenilitoris_E. Next base: position 50,140 of record NZ_WPZQ01000003.1, on the reverse strand, counting down.
GCGCGGTAGCCTGGTTACTCAAATTTGCATCGGTCTTGTAGCCGGTGCTCTTCTCGCCACTCTTTGGCCTGCTGCCGGCTCCGCCGTTGGCCTGCTTGGCGACTTCTTCGTCGACGCATTGAAGGCCGTTGCGCCAGTACTGGTGCTGATCCTTGTTTGTGCTGCGATCACAAACCATAAAAAGGACAGCGAGGCGCGCATGGGCCCCGTGGTACTTTTATACATACTCGGGACCTTCGCAGCCGCACTGGTCGCTGTTGGAGCCAGCTACATGTTTCCGGTCACATTGCATCTGACGGGTGCGCCGGAGCTTTTGGATGCCCCGGATGGTTTGGCTGAGGTGGTCAAGAACATCCTGCTGAAAATCGTGGATAATCCGGTGAATGCGCTGGCAACGGCTAACTATATTGGCATTCTCGCCTGGGCTGTTGGCCTTGGGCTGGTCTTCCGCCACGCCAGCGACTCGACCAAGACCCTGATGTCGGATCTGGACGGCGCAATCACCAAGATCGTTGCAGCAATAATCCGGGTGGCCCCAATTGGTATCTTCGGTATCGTGGCTTCGACGATAGCTGAGACCGGCTTTGCGACACTTGCGAGCTATGGCCAACTGTTGGCTTTGTTGATTGGCTGCATGATCTTCATGGCGCTGGTTGTGAATCCTCTGATTGTGTTCCTCAGCATTCGCAAGAACCCTTATCCGCTGGTTTTCACCTGCCTGAAGGAATCCGGAATTACCGCTTTTTTCATGCGCAGTTCAGCTGCCAATATTCCGGTAAACATGGAACTTTGCCGCCGCATGAGTCTGGATGAAGAGACCTATTCGGTCACTATCCCAATCGGCGCGACGATCAACATGGCCGGCGCCGCAATAACCATCACAGTCATGACGCTGGCAACCGTGAATACAATGGGCATTCAGGTTGATTTCCTCTCGGCTCTGTTCCTGAGCATCATTGCCTCGATTGCCGCTACTGGGGCTTCGGGCGTAGCGGGCGGGTCACTGCTGTTGATCCCAATGGCTACCAGCTTGTTTGGCATCGACAACGCAACGGCCATGCAGGTGGTTAGCATCGGCTTCATCATCGGTGTTCTGCAAGACTCTGCAGAAACCGGTTTGAACTCATCGACCGACGTTCTGTTCACCGCGGCGGGATCGTACAAGCAAGGCGACCCATACCCACGTAAATTACCCGTGGCACAGGTCGCCGCTTAGGAACTGCGTAAAACACTTCAACCGCTGACCCCGGTCGGCGGTTGATCGGCCGCTTGGTCCAGTTTGAGGTCAGCGGCCTGGTCAATGGACAAGATCTGTTATGCTTAGCAAAGCAGACATTGGGTTTCGCTGGTTTCAAGAATGCTTCCCTTTCAGGCATTCTTCGATCATGCATACGGCTCATTCGCTACGCATTCGGTTGCGTGACTTTGTCCGGCCATTGGGGGTAGTCTTGCCCTACTTTTCGAGGGGAACAGCATATGACCAATCCGGTATGCCATTTCGAAATACCGGTTGCGGACATGGATCGAGCAATCGAATTCTACCAGCGCGTTTTCGGACTTGAGCTCAATCGTCAAATGGTCGACGGATATGAGATGGCGTTCTTTCCCCGTTCGGACGATCAGGCTGGAGTAAGTGGAGCCTTGGCGAAAGGTGATGTTTACAAACCATCGCAAACGGGCTGCATTCTCTATTTCGCTGTGGACGATATCGACGAGGCCTTGCGACGATCCGAATCCGAAGGTGCAAAGTTACTGTACCCAAAGACAGACATTGGGGACGGCGGTTATGTAGCTGAAATCGAAGACAGCGAAGGAAACCGGATTGCGATCAACGCCGCGAAGCCTTTGTGAGCAGAATTTGTTTTCGAGCTGATCGCCAGTTGTTTCTAAACCAACCTATCAACGCCTTTCTCACCGTTGAGATTTCAGGCGGGTAGACTTGAATCCCAGAAACCATCCGAGCAAGTTTGGAGCATCCTTTCCAAAAGCGTTCACTTGTTGCGGTTGTTCCAAGAATTTTGTGATTTGGTCTGGCTAGCTTCGTTTTATTTTCAACGTGTCCACCGCTAACAGATGAAGCCACTGATCCATGCTCGGATTTTTTCGACCTCTTCAATTAAGTAGGTTTGGAATTCGCGATCTATCAGCGATGCGCTGGTGCCCAAAGGCTCGAACACTGCAAACCTGTAGTCCGGCAAATCTTCGACAATACGGGGTTGTCCGTCATGGTTTTGATGCCAGTAATGGGCTGTAAACGCATCTACTATTGGGAGGCCGCCGCAGTGCTGGCTGAGGGTAATTGCGGCCAGAGATGTCTCGGCGGTCAAGGGTGAGTGGATATTTGCACCCACGTTGCGCACTGCCAGCTCATCCGCGACTTGCCCCAACAATCCAATGATCGGATAAGGGCGCAGATCGCGCAGCAACAAAGGGGTTCGTTGCGAACCAAGCGGATGGTCAGCAGGCACAAGGCACATGTGGGGTATTGTGCCTTCGTGAAGGACCCTCATACCGGATGGCATATGTAATACATTCGCAAAGCCGGTTCTGAGTGTTCCAGAACGAGCAAAATCCAGCACCCATTTCGAGGATTTCACCTGCCATACCACTTTGATGTTTTTCTCGGCGACCTGAAGCCGGGCAAGGGCGCTGGGCACAATTTCCAGCGATGCCGCCGTTATGGTCGCGATCGACAAGGTCCCTCGTTCCTTTCGGGCGATCTGTGCGGCAGCCTCTTCCAGATTTGTCAAAACGAGGTAATTCCGTTCGACTTCTTCGAGGAAGGCTTCAGCTTCTGGTGTCGGAGAAACGCCTTTGCTTTTCCTCTGGAACAAGGGCACGCCAAACTGCCTCTCCAAGTCGCCGAGGATTCGGCTGACACTGGGCTGGGACAGGTTCATTCTTCGCCCGGCTGCTGAGACGGATCCGGTCTGCATGACCGCCCTGAACACGGCTAACTGCTTCTGCGTAAACATGGTATTTGTTTTGCAAATATCAGAGGTAATTAATAGTATTTTTCTGAATGCAATAACGTCGCTACGCTTTTTTTGACTATCTAACGCGGGCGATATCGATGCCAAAAAATATCATCCTGATCATGACCGATCAGCAGAGAGCCGACAGCTTAGGCTGCACTGGAAACCCTGTCGTCAATACTCCGAACATCGATGCTCTGGCCGCGCGCGGGGCGGTGTTTCGTCAGCATTTTACCCCGCACCAGATCTGTTCACCAAGCCGTTCGACATTGTTTTCCGGCCTCTACGCCCGCAATCATGGTCTGACCCGCAACGGAGTGGCCTTGCCCGGTGACTTGCCTCTGATCACCCATGACCTGAAAGAATCGAGCTATCGGACGCATGGGGTCGGTAAATTTCACTTCCAACCCATCCTGGCCGGGCTCGAACACGCTATGCCAGATTCGAACGCGTTTTGGAAACTGCCCGAAAGCGACGGTTGGAATGGCCCGTTTTACGGGTTCGATACGGTGGATATCCTGATCGGTGAATCCGTAAGCGCCACCGAAGGCGGCCACTATGCGCAATGGCTGAACGAGACCGCACCGGACGCCGCGGCGCTATATCTACCGGAAAACGCGCTGGAACCGCAGGCCGGAGATATGGATGAGGTCTGGAAATCCGCGATCCCATCCGAGCTTCATTACAATACCTGGATCACCGACCGGGCGCGCGATTTCGTGCGGGATCAGGACAAAGAGCAACCCTTTTTCCTGTTTGTGTCTTATCCCGATCCGCATCATCCGTTCTCACCGCCTGCGCCTTGGTGTGACATGTACGACCCGAACGACGTGCCCGCCCCGGCACTGAGGCCGGACGAACTGTCTGACATGCCGTCCTACATACTGGATGGTGACCACGAGGAAACAGGCAAGAGTTATGTGGAGTTCCTGCGCAACCCAGGCCCGCCACGCGAGCAGGGGTTCATGCAGACAACGCAGCGGTTTTCCGAAACTTCGCTGCGTCAGGCTATCGCCCACACCTATGGAATGGTGTCGATGATTGACGACTGCATTGGTCGTTTGATGGCCCAACTCGAGGCAAGTGGGCTGGCAGAAGACACGCTGATAATATTCACGTCAGATCACGGAGAGCTGCTGGGCGATCACGGTCTGATCCGCAAAGGCCCGAGCCCTTACAGATCGCTTCTCCATGTTCCACTGATCATGGCGGGCCCCGGTATTGCGCCGGGCGAACGGAATACCATTACCAGCCATCTGGATTTGCGCGCGACACTGCAGGACTACATCGGGCTTCGGTCACAGCCGACGGATGGGTACTCGTTTCAGCCCCTGCTGTCGGATCGAGATGCGCCCGCCCGGTCGGAGCTGTTTGCCGAATATCATCCACGTACCCGCATGGATACCTACAACCAGACCCTCATGACAGGTGATTGGCGTATCACGATCTATCCCGAGAACCCGGAGTGGGGAGAATTGTTCCACCTGCTCAATGACCCGGGTGAACATATCAACCTGTTCTTCGATCCGGAATATAGCGCAAGAAAACAGACCTTTATTGAGCGAATGGCGCGTGAATTCCCAGCTGCCGCGCAGGCAGGTGGACCATCTCTTGCCACTTACTGAAACGTGCCCGCTCAACCAACACAGGGAGCTTCCTATGAACTCAAATCAAACAAAGCGAGATGTGCACCCCGCCGCGGAAATGCACGCTTGCGAATTGCGCGACGGAAAAATCACAAGGCGCGAATTTCTTGCCCGTTCCACCGCACTTGGTCTCAGCGTTGGTGCTGCCTATGGCCTGTTGGGCGAAGCCAGCCCGGCATATGCACAAGAGGCAACGCCTCAACAGGGCGGTACTTTGCGGATACAAATGGATGTCAAAGGGCTGAAAGAGCCTCGCGTTTACGACTGGTCCCAGATCGGGAACATGACCCGTGGAACATTTGAGTATCTTGTCGAATACAACAATGACGGGTCGTTCCGGGGAATGTTGCTGGACAGTTGGGAGGTGAATGACACCGCAACGGAATACACGCTCAAGGTTCGTCCCGGCGTGACATGGCATAACGGCGACCCTTTTACTGCCACTGATGTGGCTCGCAATATCGAAGGCTGGTGCGACAAGACGGTAGAGGGCAATTCGATGGCCGGTCGTATGGCAACGCTGGTGGATAAGGAAACCGAAAAGGCCGTTCAGAACAGCATTCAAGTGGTCGATGATCTGACCCTCAAACTGATCTTGCCGCGTCCCGACATTTCACTGATCCCGGCCATGGCGGATTATCCAGCGCAGATTATCCACTCGGAGTTCAACACCAACGATCTGCTGAACAATATAGGTACGGGCCCATACAAAATTGCCGAGCTCGCGGTAGGTGAGAAATGTGTTCTGGAGCGCGTCCCGGATCATGTCTGGTGGGGGACAGAAGTTTATGGCGGTCCATATCTGGATCGCATCGAATATCTGGATTTTGGCACGGACCCTTCGGCCTGGCTTGCAGCAATCGACGCTGAAGAAGTTGACATGCTCCATGAGTCAGTAGGCGAGTATATCTCCATCCTAGACGATCTGGGGCTGGAGAAATCTGAGGTGGTCACCGCCTCGACCCTAGTGGTTCGACCTAACCAACTGGCCGAGGTTGATGGCAAACGCCCCTATGAAGATGCCCGGGTGCGGCGGGCGCTGGCAATGGCGGTAGACAACGCTGTTTGCCTCGAGCTGGGCTACAACAATTTTGGGGCACCTGCTGAAAACCACCACGTCGCGCCTGTGCATCCGGCCTATGCCGAACTGCCGCCACCTGAATTCAACCCGGCCAAAGCCCAGCAGCTAATGAACGAAGCCGGAATGGCTGATTTCGAGCATGAGCTGATCTCAATTGACGATGACTGGCGTAAAAACACCTGCGATGCGGTAGCGGCCCAGTTGCGTGATGCCGGCATCAAAGTAAAGCGGACAGTGCTTCCGGGCTCCACTTTCTGGAACGACTGGACCAAGTACCCGTTCTCGGCCACAAACTGGAACCACAGGGCTCTTGCTGTACAAATTCTGAACGTGGCCTATCGTTCAGGCGAGGCTTGGAACGAGTTCGGTTGGGAAAACAAGGAGTTCGACGCCTTGTTGGATGAGGCGCTGGCGATTGCTGACGCGGATCAGCGCCGTGAAGTCATGGCGAAAATCCAGAAACTGATTCAGGATGAAGGCGTTGCCATTCAGCCCTATTGGCGCGCGCTATACCGCCACTACCGCCCCGGTCTGGCAGGTTGTGGACAACACCTGACGTTTGACCATCATCACTACAAGATGGGCTGGGTATGAGGCATGCTTGTGGGGGAAATGGCAAAGTTTGCCCCACACTTTACAACCATATAACTGCGGCAAAAACTGAGACTATCGGGACGGGACAGCCCTAGCCAATTGAACGTGCCCTTATCGATTCGAGGTCGCGGATGTCTGGAAAGTAAGGCTGCAGTGAGGCATGGCTCTGCGATTTTGCAGGTCAGACAATATCCGTAACCACGATAGTTTGCGGTCGCAGTATGCGCTTCGCGATCATACATGGGTCGCGCGGCGCGCGTCAGTTTGGGGCTCACCGCTTCCGTTCTCTGCGGCTAGCCCCCTTGTAGCAGCCAAACGATTGCTTGGCATAGCTTTTGCACCCTGTCTATTATTGCCCAAAACACAAACGCCCCGGTTTCACAGGGCGCATCAATTTCGGGCGGTATGTCAACGTGAATGAAAACCAAACTAGTTCTGATAGCCAATCCTGGAATGTTCCAGGTTTTGGTGTGCATCACATAGCCAAACTTCTGGACAACAGAGGTTTAGATATTGTTGCGCTGCTGAAATCGTCCAACCTACCCGTTGATATTCACGAAACTCCCCCGAATTTTGTCGACGTTCGGAATGAACTCCGCCTCCTGGAACTCGCTATCGCTGAGACCGGAGACCCCCTGTTTCCCATCTCTGCAGGGACAACCTTCAACCCGAGAAAAACAACACTTCTCAGCTATGTCGTTCTGAATTCTCCGACCGTTGGCGAGGCAATCGAGAAGGCCGTGAACTACGCTCGCTTGGCTCGGGGTTTTGCCAAACTGTCATTCTATGAAGACGATCGCGGCATGTTTCTGGAAATAGATTCCGTTGCCCAGCTTTTGCACGCGGATGGTGCTCACAATGAGTTTCGAGTTTCCGCTTTCTTGACAAGTCTTCAAATCGCAGCTGAGACAGCATTACCTGTGCTTGAGATACGGTTTCCGCATAAATTGACCGAAGAGAAGCAAACACAGATTTCCAATGCACTATCGGTTAGTGTCAAACAGGGCCAACGCGTTCCAGGTATCCTGTTTGACAAGGCGGTGATGGCCATTCCTATCAAGGATACGGACCCCGCATTGCTTTTGCATCTTGAAACGCATGTGCAAAACCTGATGAAGGAGTTAACGCCAGTCATCGGTGAAACAAGTTCGATGGTTCAGGGTGAGATAACTTCGCGACTGTCATTCAATGCTCCGACACAAGATGAAATCGCCAAGACGCTTGGGATGAGTATCAGTACACTTGGTCGTAAACTTGCCAAAGAAGGCACAACCTACAAGCAGCTGCTAAAGGACATTCGTGCAAGGCTGGCAGAGCAGTATCTTGATGACCCCAAACTCAGTCTTTCCGAGATTGCTTTTGCGCTGGGCTATTCTGATCAGGCAGCCTTTACCAATGCCTACAAGACTTGGACGGGCCACTCTCCAGGCAGTGTTCGCACGGCTTAGAGCGATCTCAGGTTGCTCAAATTCGTCTGGGACGGTGAATTAAAGCATGTTCTGGCGTTTCGTCATGGAAACCGCGATCAAATAAGAAGCCGTGGAGCTTTCGTCACAGTTCCGGGGGACTTCACCAAGACGCAACGAAAAGCTCTCCTTGGATCAATAGCATGGCGAATATTTGCTATGGTGTTTTTGGTGGGGAGGAATCTCGCTGCATATGGAACCCAGTGGCACCGCACTAAGACCCGGTTCAAATTCTCTGTTGATGGCAGCCTCGGAGTCTCCATTAACTGCACTCCAGTCGGCCCCGCCCAGCCCCGCAACCGGCAATTCGGTCCCGAAGGTTTCGTTCGATTCCAGGTGGGCGCTCAGGTTCGGACGGGACAACTCACCTCCACCCAATGCTGCGTGGCCAAATGATGGATGCGCCATGGACATTCCAGCACTTGTAACAAGGGTGAACACCGTAGCGGTTGCAATCATTACCTTTTTCATCGTTTGGCTCCTTTCAGTTGAGTGTGTTTGACACGCTGTGTGTGCACTCAATTTGGCAACCTGCGGCTCAGATTTATTGCGCTGGCACGTCAAGGTTTTGAGAAAAGACACCAGTTTTGGCCCGTTGGCGGCATACGTTGCTGCACAGTCAGTTCAACAAAACAACTGGCCATGTTTTTATGCGACCCACAGATTGGGCTGATTGCTCTCGTCGGCATGCGTGCCAAATCCGCGAAATCGAAAACGAGCCGCCGAACTAAAAAAGGGCGCGCCGGTCAAAAGCGCGCCCCAGTCCACAGGGAGGATAATGAAAATCTGCGCTTTGTAATATATTCAAGCGCAATCAACTAATGCCCTCAGTATTGCCGGTTCCAACGCGTGTGTCAGTGACGCGGGTCACACTTCTGAAAATTTGGGCACGGTCTGGAGTTGCGTCACGGAATTAGAGATCAGATGGGAAGTCCGCCCGTTTCTGCCGATCTTCCACGTGGCGAACTCCGACGAGTCTCTATGCCTTTCGTCTAACAAGGCAGATCGAAGTAGTGACGCGGTTGTTCCTTTCTGACCGAAACTGGAAGAAACATGATTGGCGTCGGATAATTATGACGTAAAAATCACTGGTGAGTGACGTGCCAACCCATGCCTAAATCCGACAGCTGCCTTTGAACCCGTCCAGGATAGTCAGATACGATTGCGTCCACGCGAAGGTCGATCATCCTACCTATCTCTTCGTGCTCATTGACCGTCCACACGGCAACACACAGGCCCAGCTCTTTTGCAAGTGCCACATTTTCTGCTGTTACATCCGCATAGTATGGGCACCAAAGCGAACCGCCGGCTTGTTTGACCAGCGATGGAATTTCATCGCGACGGCCGCGAAAGTCCGGACAGACAGCTTTCGAGGAATCTTCGCCAACATCGTCCGCATTTTCCGGAAGCTGGGTAAGATAAGAAGACGGCATGTCAGGGGCTTGTCGCTGGCATTCCTCCAACAGATTCCAGTCGAAACTGTGCAATACCGCGCGCGATGACAGACCTTTGTCACGAACTTCCTGAAGAACTCGCCCGACAAAGTTCTCTCTGGAAGGCGCATCGTGAGCCAGGTCAGGATCCGACTTCAGTTCGAGCATCAGATAGGCATCGCCGTATTTGGGATCATCGATCAAATTGAGCAGATCCAGAAGCCTTGGCGCTTGAACGCCGTCCAGTTGAGCCTGATCCGGAAAACGACGACCATAGGCCGATTGCCCGTCCAATCGCCCGATGTCGAACTGTCGGATCTGTTCATAAGTAAGCGAAGAGACTTTTGGTTCCTCGCCAGTCAAGAACTGACCGTTCGTGTCGCGAAAAGTCGGCCCGTGCAGTCGGTGATTATGAGTAATAACCGGCACGTTGTCTGCGGTGAGAACGACATCAAACTCGAGCAGCGGCACGCCGATTGACAGCGAAAACTCGAACCCGAGCATGCTGTTTTCTGGCAGAATCCCGCGTGCGCCGCGATGGCCCACGACGCGGATGACATTTTCGCCTCCGCGAAATGCTTCGACCTGTGGAAAACCCATTAGCTATCCAGCCTTTTGCCGGTTGCAGGATCAAATAGGTGCATATGCTCAGGCTTGACAGAGAACCTCATGTTCGGATGTCGACCTTCAATCGGATGGACGCCCGGGAGGCTTATCGTGATCGTACCGTCTGAATTGGCCAGGTGACCGTGCAACAGCGTGTTCGCGCCTAGGGGTTCAGCCATCTGAATCGTCGCTTCTAAGGGCCCGTTTTCATCCAACAATAGATGCTCTGGCCGTATGCCAAGTTTGACGACCATGTCTGCTCCGGTGGACGGGCCCACCTCAAGATCACCAATTTTGATCGAACCATTTTTACGCCGGGCTTCAAAAACATTCATCGCAGGACTGCCAATGAATTGTGCAGCAAACAGCGTCTGTGGTGTTTCGTAAACCTCAAGGGGCGTACCAATCTGTTCGGCGATACCGCCGTTCATGACGATCATTCTGTCAGCCATAGTCATGGCCTCGACCTGATCATGGGTGACATATAGCGCAGTGATCCCTAGCTTTTCCTGAAGTTCGCGGATTTCCAAGCGCATCTGAACACGCAGTTTGGCGTCGAGGTTCGAAAGCGGTTCATCAAACAGGAAGACGGCTGGCTCCCGGACAATAGCCCGGCCCATTGCCACGCGCTGACGCTGGCCGCCTGACAGCTGTCTGGGTTTGCGATCCAGTAAGGGTTCCAGCTGCAACAGCTTGGCAGCTTCGGTCACTTTTTGATCGATTTCAGCCTTGGGTAACTTGGCGATTTTCAGGCCATATCCCATGTTCTGCCGCACGGACATATGTGGGTAGAGCGCATAGTTCTGAAACACCATCGCGATATCGCGATCCATTGGTTCCTTGTCGTTAGCCCGTTCCTCTCCGATCCGGATTTCTCCCGCAGTTACGGTTTCCAGACCTGCAACCATCCGGAGTAGCGTGGATTTCCCGCAGCCCGACGGCCCAACAATTACGATGAACTCACCGTCCGCGATATCTATGTCGATGCCATGGATGACGTCGGTTGGGCCGAAGCTCTTTTTGACATTCTCAAGGGTTACTGTTGCCATTTCTTACTTCTCGCTATCGACAAGGCCGCGCACAAAGAGCTTTTGCATCGACACAACCACGATGACCGGCGGGATCATTGCCAGAATGGACGTCGCCATAATGACTGGCCATTCGGCCACATCATCACCGGAGGGGAACATCTGTTTGATACCCATCACGATGGTGTTCATTTCGGGGTCGGTGGTGATCAAAAGCGGCCAGAGATATTGGTTCCACCCATAGATGAACAGGATCACGAACAACGCCGCGATGTTGGTCCGGCTCATGGGCACCACGATATCAATGAAGAACCGCATCGGACGGGCTCCATCTACTCGAGCAGCTTCGGCCAGTTCATCTGGGATCGTTAGAAAGAACTGACGGAACAGAAACGTCGCCGTGGCAGAGGCGATCAAGGGGAAGATAAGCCCATAGTAGCTGTTGAGCATGCCGAACCCGGCAACAACTTCGAATGTTGGAACAATTCGAACTTCAACCGGCAACATGAGCGTCAGGAAAATCAGCCAAAAGAACGTCGTCCGCCCGGGAAAGCGAAAGTAGACAATCGCAAAGGCAGAAAGCAGTGAGATCACGATTTTGCCCACCGCAATCCCAATCGCCATCACGAGGCTGTTGAACAGCATGGTGGCGACAGGGACATTCACACCAGAAAACAGCGCGGCCTTGTAGTTTTCCCAGAACTGATCGCCGGGAAGAATTGGCATGGGTGGCGATACGATTTCCGGCTGGGTCACAGTCGACGCCACGAATGCCAGCCAGATCGGGAAAAAGATGATTAATACGCCAAGGATCATCATGGCATGGGTCAGCCAGATGCCCATCCCGCGTTTTTCGACCATTCCGTGTTGTTGGGCTGCCATCAGTAATGCACCCTTTTTTCCACGTATTTGAATTGAATGACGGTCAGCAGGCCGACAACGATCAGCAGGATGACTGATTGTGCCGAAGATGAACCGAGGTCCTGTCCGACGAACCCATCCGAGAAGACCTTGTAGACCAGAATAGTCGTCGCCTGTTGTGGACCACCGCCGGTAATCGTGTGGATCACGCCGAAGGTTTCAAAGAAGGCGTAGACGACATTGACCACCAACAGGAAGAACGCGGTTGGTGACAAAAGCGGCAGCACGATCGTGAAGAACCGGCGCCAGAAGCGCGCACCGTCAATCGCAGCAGCCTCAATCACCGATCTTGGGACTGATTGCAGTGCCGCGAAAAAGAACAGGAAGTTATAGCTGATACGCCCCCAGGCCGAAGCAACGACCACCAGTCCCATGGCTTCGGTGCCGTTCAGAACGTGGTTCCAGTCATAGCCAAGCTGGCCGAGGTACCACGACACGACACCAACACGCGTGTTGAACATGAACAGCCACAGGACACCGGCCACGGCGGGGGCAACGGCGTAGGGCCAGATCAGCAGCGTCCGATAGACCCCCGATCCCTTGATCAGGCGATCCGCAATGACCGCCAGAAACAAAGCCGGGATCATTGAGCACAGCGTTACGAGCGTTGAAAACACTGCAGTTGTCACAAACGACGCGCGGTAAAACTTATCGCTCAGCAGGAACTCAAAGTTGCCGAGCCCCACAAATTGGGACGACAGCCCAAAAGGATCAGGTATGAACAGAGATTGCCAAACAGCCTGCCCAGCCGGATAGAAAAAGAATACAGCGGAAATGATGACCTGCGGGGCGATCAGCGCCAATGGCAAAAGCCAGCCGCGAAAGGTAACGCGTTTTTCCATCCTGATAGTCCACTGAAGAAAGAAAATGCGGGCCCTGAAAAGGCCCGCATCGAATTACGACTTATTGATTGGCGGATTCGAAACGGCGCAACAGCGCGTCACCGCGCTCTTTCGCGCTGTCCATTGCTTCCTGAGCGGTCTTCTCACCGGACCAGACGGCCTCAAGTTCTTCGTCAATGATGCCACGAATCTGATCGAACGATCCCAGACGCAGGCCTTTCGAGTTTGTAGTTGGTTCTTTCGCTGTCATTTGAATGACTGCGATGTCGGTGCCTGGGTTTTCATCATAAAAACCTGCGGCACGAGTAACCTCACCAGCTTCTGAGGTGATCGGAAGATAACCGGTGTTCTGGTGCCAGGCCGCTTGTACATCAGGTGATGACAGGAAGCTCAGGAACTCTCCGACGCCCTTGTACTCTTCGGGGTCATGACCTTCCATCACCCACAGCGAGGCGCCACCAATGATGGTGTTCTGTGGCTCGCTCACGGCCGATTCCCAATAGGGCAGCGGGCGTACATCAAAGTCGAACTCCGCTTCTGAGCTGATCCCGGCATAACCTGCCGAGCTTTCGGTGAACAAGGCGCATTCGCCAGCGCGGAAGTTCGCGCCACCTTCGTTTCTGCGACCTGTGTAGATGAACTTTCCGTCTTTGGCCCAGTCACCCATTGCAGTCAGGTGTGCAACTTGGGTCGGACCGTTCAGCATCAGCTCGGTATCCAGTCCGGCAAAGCCGTTGTCTTGCGACGCAAATGGAACATCGTGGTAGGCTGAAAGGTTCTCGAGGTGGATCCAGCTTTGCCATGCGGTCACCAGCGGGCAGTCTTCGCCACCGGCTTTCAGCTGTTCAAGTACGTCACCGACTTTTTCCCAAGTGGACAGGTCTGTATCAGGATCGACACCCGCCGCTTCCATGGCGTTGCGGTTGACCCACAAAACCGGCGTCGAAGAGTTGAAGGGCAGGGAAAGCATGTCGCCATCTGTGGTCGTATAATACCCTTTGACGGCGCCGATATAGGCGTCAGGGTCAAAGGACGCACCGCTTTCGGCCATCACTTCGTGAACTGGTTTGATCGCACCTTCCGCCGACATCATCGTTGCAGTGCCAACCTCGAAAACCATCAGGATATGCGGCTGCTCACCCGCGCGGAAAGCCGCGATACCTGCGTTCAGAGTTTCCGAGTAGTTGCCCTTGTGGCTCTCGACTATGACGAACTCATCCTGGCTGGCGTTGAACTCTTCAACCTGGGCTTTCACAAGATCACCCAGTCGACCGGTAAAGGCATGCCAGAATTGAACTTCGGTCTGCGCCATCGCCGCCACGGGGGACAACGCAGTAGTTACGGCGAGAGCGCCGAGAAATTGCTTATTCATGATTCCTCCCATGCATCAAATTGATGCGTTCACTAACACCAAGCGCATGGCGCATCTGGTGGGCTTATTATCCCAACGACGTTACCGATGGCAAAATATAATTCAAGACCTTATTATTGGCAAAAAACATAACATTATATTATATGGTGGCGGGACGCACCGGAAATCGGAACCAATCATGAGCCAAATCTTGAGAATTAGACAACTAGAAGCGCTTATGGCTGTGACCACCAGTGGTTCGGTGACCGGGGCGGCGGCAGAACTTGGGGTCAGTCAACCTGCTGTCAGCAGACTGCTATCAGATTTGGAAAAATCGCTTGGGTTTCAACTTTTTGACCGGAGCAAGGGTCGTTTGGTGCCAACACAGGAGGTCCGCTATCTACAGCCCAGCGTAGAGCGAGTTCTGGAACTCATGAAACAGATCTCTGATGTCAGTCAGGACATCACACAGCGCAAGGCCGGGCACATCCGTGTCGCTTGCTTGCCTGGGTTCGCTACCAGCCATCTTCCCAACGTCGTCGCCGAGTTTTTGGAGGATCGACCCGGTGTCACCATGACAATCGAGCCAGACAGACCAGAGCGTATTCTCGAGTGGATGATCGGTGAGCAGTATGATTTCGGTATCACTGACAGCTTTAACGGTCATCCGGCTGTTGAAAGCAGAAACATCGATGTTCGCACAGTATGCGTGTTTCCTACTGGGCATGAGTTGGAAAACCTCTGCGAGATCACACCGCATGATCTTGCAAATGCCAAGATTATTCACACACGTCGCGACAGCGACTTTTTTGGGCGCCTCTCAAAAGCGTTTCAAAACGCCAATGTCAAATTGAACTCCCACATCGAGGTCAGGCAGTTCACAGCGGCCTGCGAGTTGGCGGTTAAAGGTGTGGGGGTGTCTGTGGTAAGTGAGTTGGACGCCATCCAGTATGCGGCACGCGGGTTGAGCTATCGGCCGTTCAAGCCAATCTTGTCACATACACTCTCGCTTGTGCGCCCGATCTTGAAGCAACCGTCACTTGTGACGCTTGAATTCATCGAACAGTTCCGTGAAAGCTTGGTCCCGTTCAAGGCAGAGGAAATCATCCGATAGCCAAAGGGTTGCGAATGCGGACGTGGACTGCTGGCAAGCCACATATTCTTGGTGCCCATAGTGAACAGCGGATTTTTTAAGCGTTCCGATCTACGCCAAAACGCACCACGCACGTAGAGCCAAGAGCAACGAAACATCCATTGGCTTTGCTACAGAGTGGAGAAGGTTTTGCTCCTAACTTTCTAATGTTCGTTTTGTCCGCTCACTTATCATTTTCCACCTGATGCTGAACGTCTGGGGTGTGTGGTCCGTAACCTGCTCTACGAGAGAAAGACTGAAGTGGAACCAACGATAATTCTTGGCTCGTCCGACCAGTTGACGCAACGGCAACGAATTGCGGCAGTGAACCCTTTTTTGCCGAATGCCGCACTGCATCTGAAGGTCTGCATTTTAGTTTTCAATGATACGGGTCGCAACGTGCCGGCCTGACAATAACGCTCCATGCGTTGTGCTGTGATAATCAAATATCGTGTGCTCACCAGCAAAGAAAAGCCGTTCAGCTACAGGTTCACCAAAGACTTCAAATTGTTCGGTTGACCCGCCGGTTTGCGGATAAGAATAAGCCCCTCGAAAATTGGGGTACTCAGACCAATGTGTGCTCAGAACGGTATTCGGTTCGACTACATGCTCTCCCCAAACCGACCGCAGAACCGCCAAGGCGTCTTCAGTCATCTCCGATTGACTCATTCGATCCGCAATGGGGGCGTAACTGCCAAAAGACAAACCAAGCAAAACGTTTTCTTCACTGAACGTCCGGTAGTTTAGCCAATAGTTCCACCGTCCCTTTGGCTCAGTTACGATCCCAAAATACTGGGTCTTTTCGTCCCAGAAGGCCTTGTCAAATCTCAGGGCAATCTTCGTCACCGAGCCAAAGCCAAGCTTGTCAATTGCCACTTGCAGGTCAGTCGGAAGAGGTGGGTCAAACTCAATAGCGTTGGTTTTCAACACACCCAGAGGAACCGAACAAATGGCATAGTCAGCCGGGATGCCGTTCACGGTCACACCGTCATCGCCGTATGCAATGCGGTTGACCGGGGTACTTAGTCGAATGTCCAGTCCGCTCATCAGCGGAGCCAAGATCGTGTCATACCCTTCGGTGAAAATGACATCGTCGCCTTCAAAGGCCGTATCTGCAAAGGCATTGGCGGCAGAGATATCCTCGATCCCCGCGCCAATATCAAATTCAACAAAGGCAGAGAGCAACCACCGGCCCAGAGGGTCATTCAGCACCTCGGGTTCCAAGTCGGCGATGGCCTCCTTGATGCTTTTTGTGTCCCTGTTCCAAACGCGCAGATACAGCTTGCGCAACAGACGTTCGTATGTGTCATCGATGTGCTGATACTCTGCGTCCGTCAGTGGGGTGCCATCCGGTCCGAAAACTTCAAGACTGTTGTCATCGGTTAGAAAGGTCGGTGCTTTGATCAGCGCCGCAAGCTTCTGAATAGGGTTTGCAGAACTTGGCCCATGTATCCAGCCTGCCCCGTATTCAAATGGAACACCCATGGACATATCGGTTCGAATACGTCCACCAGCATAGTCCCCAGCTTCCAATATGATCACTTTTGCGCCGTGTCTCAAAAGTTCCTGACCCGCAGCGAGACCAGATATACCCGCACCTATAACGATGACTGTGGTGCCATCGAGATCCTGCGAATGGACGCTAGAGCCAAGCGATGCCAGAAAAGATGCAATCCCGAGTTTCAAAGCGCTCCGCCGAGTGTACATAAGTTCCTCTCAATCCTGGCAAGTTAAGATACCGAGATAGCTATTTGTTAGTTTCTGGCATCATTCCAGCATCTTCCGAAAAGCACGATTGAACAAGCAGCGAGAGCCGACATTTTAACGCTGACCATGAAAAAGCGGTTCGTTTGCGCTCACCTTCATTTGCCCCTGTCGACCGGCGCTTAGAGATGCAAGAAGAGCCGTTCGTTTTTAGTTGCAGATCACTGCCTTCGGGCACTGGTAAAAGCAGCATCGACTTTGTCGCGCAGCTCTGCGTATCGCCTCCGACTGACAGGAACCTGATCGCCATTGCTCATTTTGCAGGTGTATGCGCTACCTTTTCGCGAAACACTGTCGACATGCGCCAAGCTGATCCAGTGAGATCTGTGGCATTGAATTCCGTTCAGGTTTTCCAGCTTTTCTAAACAATCGCCGAACTGCTCTGAAAGCAATGCGCGTCCTTCGGTGGTAACGATTTCCACGTAGTGGTCCTGCGCGTGAAGGTGAATGATGTCATCTCCAAGAGCGCTCGGTACGCTGTGTATGAGTTGCTTCAATGATGGGGGAAATTCCTTTGGTTGCCCTTCGGTCTGAAGAGCACTTTCATCTGACGGACTTCGGCGAAGAAGAAACGTCATTGCCACCGCTACTGCCAAAGCGAGCGGAGTAATTGTGACGATTTCATTCAGGAAAACAGAAACGGGTGTTCCAGCTGCTTGCAGGTCATCATCGGCATTGCCGAAACCATAATCCAGGACGAGAGATCCCAGAGCGAAAGGTATTGGCAAAACAAGTGCAGAAGCGATTGCCGGGATCGGGTCGGGACATCTGAGTCGTTGCAGCACCAGGACGCCCGTCAAAAACAGCGCGGCAGCCAAGAATAGATGGGTAAACCATAGCGCAAAAGCCGCCAGTATGGGCACGTTTTCCGTATGGGTTGGTTCGAGAACCAATATGAAGCCCGCCCCGATTAAAGCGGCAAGCAGAACCTTTCTGATAAGCCCAGCAGAGACAGCAACTTGATCCAACTTCATGTTGAGTATCTAGCGCTCCCATCGCGAATGGTCGAGCCCCGACCGTTCGCGAAAGAACCCATACCTTTAACGCAGGTCGGATACCGCTCCAGCGTCCGTTCTTGAAGGCTCATCCCCTCTGCAGCATCTCGCTCAGCAGCTTTAAAGAAAGGGTGGCTAACATGGAACGCTACAGCTTTTCCACTAGGGTTCTACACTGGCTTATGGCGATTTGTTTCGCCTTCATGTGGGCGTGTGGGTACACGATGACCAAGCTGGTACCGGATGACTCCGCGATACAGGAAGCCTTATTCTCTATTCACATCTCCATGGGCGTCTTGCTGCTGTTCCTTATCGTGGTGCGCATTGCTCTTCGGATTATCACACCGGCCCCCGCTCCTTTGGCGGCTTTGGCGAACTGGGAAAAACTGCTCTCGCACTTGGGCCATCTGGCGCTCTACGTTCTGCCATTGATGGTTATCCTGATCGGATGGGCTGAAACGGATTTTGGTGGACATGGCACAACTTTGTTCGGCCTCAGCATGCCAAAAATATTTCCGACGAAAGAAGCGCTATGGGGCTACAATCTCGAAACGACCACGGCGACCCTTCACAGATGGCTCGCCTACGCGATGCTAGCCGTTGTCGCGGGCCATGTTGCAGCTGTCGTGAAGCATCGCATCGAAGGCCATGACGTGCTGGGAAGGATGACATTCAAATGATCAAGCGACGTGAGTTTTTGCTATCTGCTTCAGCAATGGGCGCTATGGCCCTGCCGGGTGTGTCGTTTGCAAACAGTGATCTCTGGTCCATCGGCTCAGCAGAAATCGCCGAGCGTGACAAAGACATGCCTCTGATCGGGCTTGAAGAACATTTCGCCACTCCGGAAATGATGCAACTTAATAACATCAAATTCCCACCGGGTGTTCCGTCCTTTGACATCATGGATGTGGGCGTGGGGCGCGTGGCCCATATGGATGAGGCCGGACTGAATATCATGGTTCTGTCGGCTCTGACACCGGGTGCGCAACTCCTGCCCGGTCAGCAGGGCATCGACTATGCGACAAGGCTGAACGACCAGATCAAGACTGACTACATCGATGCCCATCCGGATCGGTTTCGCGGTTTTGCCGCGCTACCGCTTACCTCGCCTGAGGCAGCCGCACTCGAGCTTGAGCGATGTGTCAACGAATTGGGGTTCGTTGGCACGATGACCTATGGTGCTGTGAATGGTATGTTCCTTGATCATCCGGAATTCGAACCGGTTCTGACCATGGCCGAGACATTAGGCGTACCGATCTACATTCATCCGGGGTGGGCATCAAAAGAGGCGATGGATCTGTATTACGATGATCTGGGTGACCCGATTGTCAGCAGGGTTCTCAGCGGTGCGGGTTATGGGTGGCATCAGGAAGTTGCCCTTCAGTGCCTGCGCATGATCGTCAGCGGCGTGTTTGACCGCCACCCGAACTTGCAGATTATCATCGGCCATATGGGCGAGGCATTACCCTTCTATTACTGGCGCATCGGGGATGATCTGGCAAAGGTAACAACAGGCAAACTGCAAAAGCCTGTTCAAAGCTACGTCACCGACAATTTCCACATCACCACCAGCGCGTTCTTCCGGACCGAACTGCTTGAACTGGCTTTGACTGTGATGGGCGAGGATCGAGTTCTGTTTTCGACCGACTATCCGTTTGTCAGTGGGATTGAAGGGGCCGAATGGTTCCGTGGCGTGGATTTACCCAGGCCGGTCAAGGAGAAAATCGGGTACAAGAATGCTGAGAAGCTCTTGAATATCTCCCTCTAGGGTACTTTGGCCTCAGGCAGGCCAAACGTCGATCCGATAAATTGCAGTGCAATCTGCGCCTCTCGCACGAGAGGCGCCCAGATGGGCTGTACCTGCTAACTCGCGCCTTGATTTGTCGTTAGCACATCGTGCGCAGCAACCCAGTGAAACTCATGCAGAAGTTCGTACCAATCCGTCCTGCCGCACCAAACCGAGGTCAAAAACCGTTACACTATCTGGCGAGATATCAAAGCAATCGAACTCGGATCATGATCTGGTTGTTCTTTCTGGTCGCTGCTTTTCAGGCATTGTTTGCTTCAGCTCCGTGGATAGATGTTTGGATTTCATCACTGTTCTGGGAGCCGGCTAAAGGTTTCGCCGCAGCGCGCTCACCTGTTTTAACAGTGTTTCGTGAAGCAGCGCAGAAAACTTACTTTTATATGGCAATACTCGCGCTATGCGGCGTTCTCGCAGGTTCTATCACCAGCACGTACACCGGAGTGCCGAGGCGCGTGTGGGGGTTCATTTTCTGCCTGTACTTGATCGGGCCCGCGCTTCTGGTCAATGGTTTGTTAAAGTCGTTCTGGGGTCGTGCCAGACCAGCTGATATTATGGAGTTTGGCGGTAATCTTTCGTTTTCCCCGCCCTTTGAGATCGCCGCCCAATGTCAGGTAAATTGCTCTTTTGTCTCAGGTGAGGCCGCCGGAGCAGCAGCCTTTGCGATATCTGCCTATGTCCTGACCCGTTTTCTTCGAAACAAGGCATTGCGCCGAATTGTTTTCGGGTCTGCTCTCACGGTATCAGTTCTTGGTGCGCTGCTTCGCACTGTTTTTGGCCGGCATTTCTTGTCTGATGTAATTTTTGCGATCCTTCTGGTGTCATTGGTAGCGGTGCTGCTGTCGTTCATGTTCCTGGAACATCGCGGGCGTGGGCGGACGCGGCTCAAGCGATTGGGGCAGGGCTAACGGTCTCTGAAAACCGATGTAATCATCTGGTAAAGTTGCGCCGCATCGGGCATTTCGAACAGTCGATTTTTGCTGCAGAGAACGGCGGTTGTCGCTTGAGGTGGTCTGCTTACTTCGCGTAAGAACCCGCGATCAAATCTACTGCCTGTGGGGAGGCCTCTATGCCATCAAAAAAACGCCTGACTTTTTCGTTCTTCGCATCGCTATTTTGCGCCTGCATTATGTTGTTCGAAGACATTGGTGAGGCAATGGGCGTGGCCTGGATTGATGAATGGGACGAAATTCATGTCTGGGAAGTCCTGATCATGTTTTCACTGTTTGGTTCAATCATGGTGCTTGGGTTCGAAGTTCTGAAAATGCGCCGATATCAAGAGTCACTTGAAGATAAGGTGGCCAGGGCCTCCAGTGCCTTCGAGGACCTGTTGAACGCGTATTTCGAGCAATGGTCTTTCTCTGAGGCCGAGCGTGCGGTTACCCGCCTGTTGATCAAAGGGTGCTCGATTGCTGAAATGGCGGAAATTCGCAACGCCAAGGAAGGCACCATCAAGGCACAAACCAATTCGATCTACAAAAAGTCCGGCTATGCAGGCAAAACTCAGCTGCTCAGTGCTTTTTTGGAAGATCTGACAGATGGCGGATCGGTTGCTTGACGCCAACTATTGGTAGGGGCGTCACACTCAGAGTGACACCCCTGTCCACATCTGCCGAATAAAGTCTCATGTTGGAATAAACCCTTGTGAAAAATGCATAAACTAAAGTTCTAATCTGCCTATTTGGCCATATTTCCGCCTCCAGCGCACATTTAACGCCAGTTTTGAGTGTGCAAACAAATGGCGCATGGAACGGGTGACGCAGGGGAAACAACCCTCCGGACCCAGGGAACGGAAATTTAGCCAGATGGGGCAAAGTTATATGCAGATCCAGCAACGAGTTCATGCTTTCGCACGTGGGGGACGGCTGACCAAATGGAAAGGAGGAGTGGCAAGTGTCGCCCCTTCCGTTTTTTTGTGTTCAGCTTCGGTTTTGGCAATTTCAACAGGATCTGTTTTTGGTGAGGTCGTTGATGGGGCGCGGACCGCTTCTCTGATCAGTAGTGTTGACGAAGATCATACCATTACGGCGACCGGGTCCATTAACGTAGACCCGTTGCCGGGACGGGGCCTGGTTCAAGTTAATGTGGCGGACTATTCCAGCACGCTGACAAATGACGGGCGGCTGACAGCGCCCGAAGGCATACAGAGAACCCGAGCCGCGATCGACATCAACGGCGATTTGTCCGGTGCCGTTGTGAATTCCGGTACGATTTCGATGGGAGCGGCGTTTGGCGACAGTGCAGTGTTGCACGGTATTGATGTGTCGGGGAATGTGACAGGTGCCATTCAGAATACTGGCACCATAGACATCGCAAATTTGGCGCTGACCTTTGGCACCGCTGCCGGTATTAACGTTAACCAAGTCGATGGCACGTTGGCCAACAGCGGAACGATCAGTGTTGGTGCTGATCTCAGCTCCCGCGTGTTTGCTTCTGGGGTAGTTGCGAAGAGCGTGAATGGAACCTTCCGCAACAGTGGCGGCATTTCTGTCGACGCCGTCAGTTCCGGCGGGAATGTGTTTGCGGATGGCATTGAACTGACAACCGTCGCTGGGACAGTTGAGAATTCAGGACCCGTTACGGCTTTTGCAACTGCAAGAACAACTGCCAGCGTCGATGGCATTGGCATCGGCGACTTGTCCGGTGATTTGAACAATACCGGTGCCATTTCCGTCACTGGAAACGGGGGAGCCAATGCAAATGGGGATGCAATTGAGATTTCCACCGTATCCGGCAATTTGCACAACAGCGGTGCCCTGACCGTTTCAATGACCGCCGACAGCACCGGTGCGGCAAATTTTGATGCTATTGAAGTATCCAATCTTACCGGCAGCCTGACCAATTCCGGTTCCATCGATGGGCAGGCTATCGGCGGCTCAGCTGGCGCGGACGGCATTGACATTGGCGGTCTTAGCTCAGCCGCCCGTTTCGACAATTCTGGTCTCGTGACGATCCGCGCGATTGCGCTGGCTTCAGGTGCTGTTGCAGATGGGCTGGATTTTGCAGATGTAGATGGCAGCGTCACGAACAGTGGGCAACTCATCGTTACCTCAAACGGTGATCGCGCACGGGCCCGGGGGATCCAGGCGGAGGATCTGGCAGGTACGCTCGACAATAGTGGCCAGATATTTGTGGATGCGCGCGCTGGGAACCAACAGGCCTTCGCATATGGAATCGAGGTTGGAGATATTTCCGGTCAACTTGCCAATGCCGGGCCTCTGATCGCGGCTGCAACCGGTTCGGGTACCGTAACCGCAACCGGTATACTCGCCGAGACTGTTACAGGCACGTTGACGAACAATGGGCCTATTTTGGCAACGGGTCGGGGAAGAACCGCCAATGCCATTGGAATTGAAGCCGGGCATATTGTTGGCACTCTGAACAACACAAACTCCATTATTGCCACAGCGATTGGCACGGGTACCGGTGACGCCTCGGGTATTTCAACAAATACAGTGGATGGCACGCTTTCGAACTCGGGCAATGTGACTGTTCAGATTGATGCCTCAAGCCATGCCTCGGCGTATGGTATGAGCTTGGGCCAGATCAACGGCGCGATGAACAACTCGGGCGCGATTACCGTCGATGTGATCAATGGTTCGAGTGTCGAAGCAATCGGTATCCGGTCTTCTACCGTGGCGGGTACATTCTCCAACAGCGGTCAAATCTCGGTCGCTGCGCAGGGTTCTTACGTTTCGGCCGGAGGAATACGGATTGGCAGTGTTATTGGCGATGCCGACTTCAACAACACAGGTACGATTTCCGTCAAGGCCCAGAGCAATGGCTCAAGCGCATATGCCTATGGCATTTCAGCAGGCACGATTGAGGGTACGCTGAGCAACAGCGGGAACCTGACTGTAGTAGCGGACGGTGCTACCGCCTCAGCCATGGGGATCAGGCTGGGCGGCACCAGCGGACAGGTCGTCAACTCGGGCGTCGTCCTGGCGAAAGCAGCCGGCACGCAATCGGTATATGCAAGGGGGTTTGAAACCGACACCATATCCGACAGCATTTCTAACTCGGGCACTATTGCTGCAACGGCAGTTGGTAGCGGTGCCAGCGAGGTATTCGCAACAGGTGCTTCTGCATCACTGTTTGAGATGGGAGGCTCGATTTCGAATTCAGGGAAAATCGTGGTTGCGGCCCAAGGTGATAACGGAACCTTCGTGAGTGCAAACGGGGTCAGCGCGAACATATTGGCCGATGGTCATATTTCCAATAGCGGCGAGCTCACGGTAACAGCGGAAAGCACGCAAGGCGGTTCCGTCGAGGCTGTTGGCGTAGGCCTTGGATTTCTGTTCGAGTCTACAGACTTATCGAATTCCGGTTCTATTAACGTTTCGGCCAAAGGGGATGGAGTTTTTAATGCGGAAGCTTCTGGCGTCCGTATCATCAGCTTCCTGGGTGAGCTTCGGAACTCGGGTCGTATCGGTGTATCGCTCGACCTGAACGATGGCGTAAGCGGCTCTGCTGTCGGAGTGTCGATAAACTCAATCGACACCAGCGGTATACTAAAAAACAGTGGAACCATCGCGGTTGATGCAAAGGCCAGAAACACAGCTGAACTTATTGCGTCCGGAATTTTGATCGATGGGGGCATCTCCGGGGTTCTTGACAATTCAGGAGCCATAGCTGTGGCTGCGGGCGGATCCGATCAGGTGCGTGCATATGGCGTCAAAGCGCGCGCGCTGAACGAGAACGGAGTTCTGTCGCATAGCGGGTCGATTGCGGTGGCGGCCAATGGGGGGGATGTTGAAGCCTACGGATTGTATGTCGGTACCGCAGAGGGAACGATCAATGTCACGGGCGACATCGCAGTGAAGTCCGCCGGCAAGGGTTACGCCATTTACTTGGGTGATGGTGGGGGCACACTAAATCTGGAATCCACGGCAAACATCGATGGGTTGATGCGGGTGAGTGACCACGATGTCAACCTGACCCATGTCGGAGGCAAAGTGATCTACCGTTTCCGGGACGACGATACGTCAAACGGGGTGTTTACGACCTCGGTGTCCTCACCGTCTCAGGGATGGTTTGTTGACGACGAAGGTGGCGCGGCGCCTGTCTATGCTTCCATCGATGCGCGCGAGTTTCAGCCCAATACCAACCAGGCTTTCGAGGTCGCAGGGCTGTCCTATGTCCTTAAAGGTCAGTTGGACAAATTAGACAGCACCGATGTCAGTCGGGACAGAGTTGTGCTCAGCACGAGCGGAAGCGGTGCAATCGAAGGGTTTAGACCATATTTCCTTGTCAGCGGCAGCAGAAGCGACGGTACTTCGAACGGCAGCTCTTCAGCGCTTTCATCAAATATGTGGAGCGCCAGCGCTGGATTGACCCGCGATCTTGGAGCCGGGCTGCGATACGGGTTCGGGGCCAGCTATTTCAAGAATGACGGAACCTTTGGCGCGACGTCTTTCGATACGTCCGGCGTGTTTGTCAGCGGGATCGTTGCGCAAAACTTCGGAGTTGCTGATGTGAGTTTCGGGTTGGGTTATGGCGATTTGGATCACAATGAAACCCGCTTCAGTGGAAACACAAGGTCGGCGGCTGACTACTCGAGCGATATGATCACAGCTTTCGTTGCTGCTGAACGTGATTTTGTGTTGGAGCACGGCGCGGTCCTGACACCCAGAGCCAGTTTTCTATATGGCGAGCAGAATTTGGATGCTTACACCGAGATGGGCAGCAGCGCGAATGCGACTGTGGGCGCAAGAGACATCACGTTCAATGAAACCCGCATCGGGGCTGCCTATACAGCGTCATTGGGAGGAGGAAACCTATCTGCATCATTGGCTGCGGTCCGCCGTGACGCAGATGCGCCATCGATCATAGATGTGGCAGTCTTCGGCAATACGCTTGCTCTGGCCTCGGGCGGTAGTGGAACCGATACTTTCGGCGAAGTCGGTCTGAGCTATGAGAGAGCCTTTGTGCACGGTGGAAACCTGCGCTTGGAGGCAAGATCGACCCTAGGCGCTGATGTGTCTACGCAAGCTTTGTGGGCATCCTATGAATGGAGCTTCTGAACCGGGAATGCGTCAGCGTTTTTGTTAACCAAAGCAGAAAACTCGCATTGGCCACGCCGACATTCTTTTGCGTGGACCTGAGATAACAACTCATCAAGCTGCTATTTCTGTGGACTACCTTTATCCGCTCACGAGGGTGGTCCACAGATTTTTCATGGGGTTTCATCGTTTGGAACGGAAGTGAGACCGTTATCAGCACCGTCAGTTTGAGAGGCAGCAGGTCAATACAAAACAACAGCTGACGAAATCCGACCCAGTCTTGATTGCTGGATCAGACGTGTGGCGAGCTAAGCATTGCAATGCAGGGATTTTCACCACACCAGTTATTCAGTGGCGCCGTTTATGATGAATGCCAGCTGCCTCTGTGCCTAGCGTCCCCAACAATGTCCCCTCGCTCGCAGAGGGTCGGCTGCACGAAAGGTATTGGGGCTGCTTTGTGCGAAGTCTTTTTCATGTTGACCTTCCAGCGCAGGAATAGGGCATACGAGCTACCTAAATCGAGAAACAAGGATAACCGATCAGGATGGCAGGCATGAAACCGAGCGAAGATAGAAAGGGTATATCGCGACGCGAAGTGATAGCCGCGTTCGCTGCAACGACCCTTTTTCCCGCACCGGCCGTTTTGGCCCAACCCGCAGCAATCAAAGGTACGCGCCGAAACGTATCGTCGTTCCGCGTTGCCAAATGGCAGGACCATTTTGATACACTCAGGAACGGTGTGATCCTCTCTGATACACAGTCAAAAGTGTTGCAATACTGGTCGGAGGACGAAAGCGTCTATCGTATGTTTCCCACCAGCGTTCCGCTCACGGAAGACCTTACAAGGCTGGGCTACACTACAATTACTCGCAAGGTCGAAGGGCCATCTTGGCGACCGACACCGGCAATGAAAAAGCGCAATCCGGCGTGGCCTGACTATGTAGGCCCGGGCCCCGAGAATCCTTTGGGGACCCATGCGCTATACTTAAGCTGGCAGTACTATCGTATCCACGGCACCAACGACACCCGCAAGATCGGGAGACGATCCTCCAACGGCTGCATTGGCTTGTACAACGAGCAGATTGCGGAACTGTTCAAATTGGCGGCAGTGGGCACGCAGGTAAAACTGATCTGACCTCGTCCAGGTCGATTTCACCGGGCGTGCAATACTGTCCGATAACTGACAATCAAGTGAAATACTGAGATGGATAAACTTACACTCTTGATCGGCGGCGTAGCGATCGCAGGTGCCGCCGTACTCGTCTACAATCTCAATCAGCAACCAACTGGTCACTCGATGGCGTCACCTGATACGGCGACGCTGGAGCCGGGAGATCCAATCCAAAACGTCTATCTGCCGGAGCAGTTGAGCGAGTTTGCGGCAGTCGGAAAGGTGGCATTCGACGCTAAATGTGCGGCCTGCCATGGTGTGAATGCAACTGGTCTGGAGGGGCTTGCGCCGCCATTGGTGCATAAGATCTATGAACCAAGCCACCATTCGGACGAGACATTTTATGTCGCAGTCCAGAATGGAGTTCGGGCACACCATTGGAGGTTTGGTAATATGCCGCCGGTCGATGGCTTGACCCGTGCCGATGTGAAAGGCATCGTTGCGTACATCAGAGAGTTGCAGCAGGAAAACGGGATTTTCTGAAAGTGACGAGCCGGATTGGCAGTGCAATTCGTTACATCATCCTGTCAATGGTGCTGACCATTGGCGGATTACTTGTGACTACCGACTCTGCTCATGCGCATGGTAGCAGCTCGCAACACGTTGTTGACCATACGGACTCTGCGTACGTGGAGCATGTCAAACAAGGTCATCCGGGGCATTGTCATAGCGGATCGATTTGCAACGCTGTCGGGCTATTTTCGATAGGTCCGCCGCTGCCTGCCCCCAAAGACACGGAACAAAGATACTCGATACCACGCGCCCAATACCGGGTTCTGAGTATCATAGCGTTTGACCCGCCACCGCCGCGCGTCCTGATCTGACCAGTCGAATTGCGCTCAATACGAGCGCGTCGAAGCAGACGATAAGGACAAAGCAATGAACATTCGAAAAAATGACCACAGGCGTCGCCCTGGTTTCTCTGTTTGCTGCAGCCGCTCTGGCTCATGGTGGTGCAACAGGCATCGTCAAAGAGCGCATGGACGGTATGTCCGCGATGAAGGACAGTATGAAAGTCCTCACGCCGATGATGCAGGGGAAAACGCCGTACAACGCGCAAACAGTGCGAAGCGAAGCGAAGAAAATAGGGCTCCATGCCGGTGAGAGCATGACTAAGCTGTTTCCAGAGGGAACTGATGGCAAACCCTCGGAGGCAAAACCGGAAATCTGGCAGGACTGGGGTTCCTTTGCAGAATTGGCCAGACAGTTGGAAACCTACTCTGAAGGGCTCATGCTTGCGGCGGACAATGGGTTGATGGCGTCCGGATCGGACCAAGGTTCCGGTATGATGGGCAATGCAACCATGATGGGTGGTAGTTCTATGATGGGTGCCGACATGATGGGCGGGGGCCCGGATCAGGCACAACTTTCTGAAATGCCAGCAGATGGCGTGTTCATGATGCTGAGCCAGACCTGCTCGGCATGCCACACGCGATTTCGGTCGGAATAGGAATGCGTCATGAGTCCGCTAGTCCGATTGGGCCTTGCTGCTGCCGTCATGGCGTCAGCGGGACTTGTTGCAATAATTGCTTGGCCGATTGGCCGGCCACTACAATCTTTTCACATCGAGGGTGACGTTAACCGTGGGGCATATCTGGCAAGGGCAAGTGGCTGTATCGCCTGCCACACAGATTTTGCCAAAGGGGGTGCGCCGCTGGCCGGCGGGGTAGAGTTAGATACACCGTTCGGCACGCTCTATTCACCGAATCTGACCACCGATCCTGATCACGGGATCGGTGGTTGGACCGTCGAGGAGTTTGCCCGTGCCGTACGACAGGGTGTGTCGCCCGACGGACAACCCTACTACCCGGCCTTTCCTTATCCGTTCTATGCCAACTTCACGGATCAGGACATCGCCGATCTCTGGGCTGCCTGGCAAACGGTTCCACCGGTCGCGGAACCGTCAAAAGAGCAGGATATGGCGTTCCCCTTCAATCAGCGTTGGGGACTGAAACTGTGGCGGGCAGCTTTTCTGGAGCCGCCTCCTACCTATCCTGTGCCGGGTAAGGATGATGTTTGGAACCGGGGCCGGTTACTGGTCGAAGGCGCCACGCATTGTGCGGCCTGCCACACCGGGAGGAACTTGGTTGGCGCGAGAAAATCAGACACCGAACACTTCAAGGGAAGTGACTCTCTGCCGGGCGGTGACAAGGCGCCGGCCATCGACTTTGGGACGCTGCAACAGCGTGGCTGGACGGTTGATGATTTGGTCTATGCCTTGCGCACAGGTGTCATGCCTGATGGCGATGTATTCGGGGGCGCTATGGGAGAGGTCGTAAACTATGGCACCAGCTTTCTGACAGAGGATGACCGCAAGGCGATGGCGATCTATCTGTTGGATGTGCACGACGGCGGATAATCCAGTGAGAGATCAAGTATTCTTGGGAAGGAAGTCATCATGACGCTCAATCGCAGGCAATTCGTTGCCGGTACATCGGCACTGTTCGCGGTGCCTGCTATCGGGAGGGCGGCTACGCCTCCTAAAACAATTGAGGCGCGTGCAGAGTTGGCGCGTATAGCGCCCGACAGCTATCCGGAAACCGAGATTTGGGGATATGACGGCGGTGTCCCGGGCCCCGAAATTCGTGCCCGTCAGGGCGAAACGGTTCGCCGGACGCTCCTAAACTCGCTCCCCCAACCAACGGCTATTCATTGGCATGGATTGCGGGTTCCAAACAACATGGACGGGGTGCCGGGTCTCACACAGGAGGCAGTGCAAAAGGGCGATAAATTTCAGTATGATTTGCCGCTCAAGGACGCGGGAACCTTTTGGTACCACTCTCATAACCAGTCGACGGAACAAGTCGCCCGGGGCCTTTACGGCGCGTTCATCGTCGATGAAACGAACCCGCCGGACACGGATCATGACATTACGGTTCTGCTGGATGACTGGCGGTTGGGGCAGGATGCCCAAATTGTCGATGATTTTGGCTCAATGCATGACTGGACGCATGCAGGTCGAATGGGGAACTACGTTCACGCGCATGTATCGCCTATGACCGAAGTTTTAACGAACCAGCGATTGCGGCTTCGCTTGGTCAATGTCGCGACTGATCGGATCATGTATGTCTCAGTTCGTGGCGCAAACGGAAAACTGATCGCTTATGATGGCATGCCAGTGACGCAGCCAGAGGATTTTGAAACCCTTGTTTTCGGGCCTGCGCAACGAGTGGATCTAGTTGTAGATGTCACAGCTGACGTGGGTGAAGCCGTTCAAATCATTCTTCACGAACGTGTTGAAGCATTTGTCATTGCTGAGCTTCCGGTTTCGAGGCGCGGTACAACTGTCGCCCGCGGCGCGATAGAGGCTTTGCCACCCAATCCCGTTTCTGTGCTCAAGGATGTTTCGGACGCTCTGACCGTTCCTTTGGTAATGGAGGGAGGAGCAATGGGTGGGCTGCGCCAAGGCTCGTACAAAGGCCAGATCATGAGTAGCGATGAATTGGTTCGGGAGGGTCAGATCTGGACTTTCAACGGCATTGCTGGTTTGCCAGAGAACCCGTTGGCCTCTGTCTCTCGTGGTGACGTCGTTCGTATACAGATCAAAAACGACACCGTCTTTCCCCACGCCATGCACCTGCATGGGACGCACTTTCAGGAAGTTCTGGCGGACGGGAGTCTTGGGCCGCTGAGGGACACAATCCTGGTCGACCGGGTCGAAACACGGGAAATCGCGTTCGTTGCGGATAACCCGGGGGATTGGCTGTTTCATTGCCACATGCTGTCGCATCAGGCCGCTGGTATGAAGACTTGGTTGAGCGTGGTGTTATGAATAAGAGCGTTGCGAAATGGATGTCACTGGCTGCGGTAGTGATCATTGTCACTGTCACAGGCTGGAGTCTTAGCGGGCGTGCACAGAACAGCTCGCCCTCGGATACGGCACGCGGTGCAGATTTGTACGCCGAAAACTGCGCGTCATGCCATGGGGCGAATCTGGAGGGTCAGCCGGATTGGCAGACACCTGATCCTGATGGCGTCTTGCGGGCACCCCCACATGACCGAACAGGCCACACATGGCATCACGGCGACAAGCTGTTGTTCGACTATACAAAGCTTGGTGGGGAACAGACTTTGAAACAGATGGGTGTCACCAACGTCAAAAGTGGCATGCCAGGTTTCGGGGACAACCTGTCGGATCAGGACATCTGGGACATCCTTGCATTTATCAAGGACAGTTGGCCGGATCGGGAGCGTAAGCTGCAAGAGCAGCGCACTGAGGCAGAACAAGTGGACGGAAACTGATGTGATGAGATTACGCACAGGTCAAATCGCGGCAGTCATGTTGATCGGTGTTCGTGTGGCGAGCGCCGAAGGTGAAATGACCCGTCTCATCGAGTTTGTTAGAGACTTAAGATAGAGCCAATGGGGCAGGATTATGCGCGCCTCAACTTATCATGCGACCATAGCTTCGCCTCCTCAGGATACTCAGGGTCGTCAAAGTGGTTCGTACATCTGTTCCGTTGTTCTGGCTAAGTAATCCAGCACAGGAAGGTCAGCTTATTACGAATGGATCACCAAAATTAGTTGGAAAGAAAGTCACCCACATCCCTTGACCTTCCACTTGCTGGAACCCTTATGTTGCACGTCAGCAGACTTCTTGTGGTGACAAAATGACTGAAAATTCACATGCGCGGTTTCAGGTTCAGGGGATGATCTGTGCGTCCTGCGTAGGGCGGGTCGAGCGCGCGCTGAAAGCTGTTCCAGGTGTTGATGCCGCTTCGGTTAATCTTGCCAGCGAAAGTGTTCGGGTCGATTTTCGCGATCCAGCTGATAAAGCGGCGATTGCAGATGCGCTAAACAGCGCCGGATACCCGGCCCTGACCAAAGAGGTCACGCTTGATATTCAAAACATGTCCTGCGCATCGTGCGTAGGGCGCGTTGAGCGAGCCTTGGAAGCTGATGATGGCGTGTTGTCTGCGTCAGTCAATCTGGCCACCGAAAGTGCCACGGTGCGCTATGCTGAGGGTGTCACCACGCCCGAAGCCATCGCGGCGCTTGCCGCAGCTGCAGGCTATCCGGCAACCCTTCGATCGGCTTCGCAAACCGAACCACAAGACCGCAAAGCAGCAGAGATCCTCCTGTTGGCCCGGCGAACGGGCTTTGCTGCCTTGCTCGCTTTGCCGGTGTTCATCCTTGAAATGGGTTCGCATGTTATTCCGGGCATGCACCATCTGATAGCGAGTACGATCGGCATCCAAAACAGCTATTATCTGCAGTTCCTTCTGACCACGATCGTTCTTTTTGGGCCAGGTTTGCAGTTCTATACCAAGGGTTTCCCGTCCTTGTTCAAAGGCGCGCCGGACATGAACTCTCTGGTGGCGCTGGGCACCTCGGCGGCCTATGGCTTCTCGCTTATCTCAACCTTTGCGCCCGGTATCCTGCCTGCGGGAACTGCAAACGTCTACTACGAGGCTGCCGCGGTGATCGTGGTTCTGATTTTGCTGGGGCGTTTCCTTGAGGCTCGCGCTAAGGGCAGAACTGGTGAAGCAATTCGCAAACTGGTTGGTTTACAGGCAAAAACAGCGCGGGTTGAACGCGACGGATCGGTTGTTGAGCTCCCGATTGAGCAGATCGCTGTAGGGGATCTTGTTCACGTTCGACCGGGCGAAAAGATCGCGGTGGATGGTGCCGTAGTGACTGGGGCGTCATATGTCGATGAAAGCATGATTACTGGTGAGCCGGTTCCAGTCGAAAAAACCGAAGGCGCTACTGTGGTTGGGGGAACCGTAAATGGCACTGGTGCGTTGACTTACCAGGCCGAAAAGATCGGTGCCGACACTATGTTGGCCCAGATAATCCAGATGGTCGAACAAGCCCAGGGGGCCAAACTGCCGATTCAAGGCCTGGTCGACCGCATCACGCTATGGTTTGTGCCGGTAGTGATCACTGTGGCCGTGATGACGGTTCTGGTTTGGCTGTTGTTCGGTCCCGATCCCGCGCTCAGCCTGGCGCTAGTGGCCGGGGTTGCGGTGCTGATCATAGCATGCCCTTGCGCCATGGGGTTGGCTACTCCAACCTCGATCATGGTTGGCACCGGACGCGCGGCCGAGATGGGTGTGCTGTTCCGTAAGGGCGACGCCTTGCAAATGCTCCAGGAAACAACCGTTGTGGCGGTGGACAAGACCGGCACCCTGACCAAAGGGCGTCCGGAACTGACCGACCTGATAGTGGCCGAAGAAATGACCGAAGATCAGGTTCTGCGCCTTGTTGCTGCAGTTGAGGTCACATCTGAACATCCTATCGCCACGGCTATCGCGCGCGCGGCTGAAACCCGAGGGTTGAATCTT
Organism: Ruegeria arenilitoris; assembly: GCF_013030265.1. Taxonomy (GTDB): domain Bacteria; phylum Pseudomonadota; class Alphaproteobacteria; order Rhodobacterales; family Rhodobacteraceae; genus Ruegeria; species Ruegeria arenilitoris_E. The sequence continues at coordinate 17,042 of NZ_WPZQ01000003.1, read as the reverse complement.
CCGCAGCCTGAAGACTTCACTTCGATCACTGGCTACGGCGTGCGTGCTGAAGTTGAAGGCCATACAATCCTGATCGGGGCTGACCGACTGATGGTCCGCGAAGGCGTTGAAATAGGCGCGTTGTCTGATCGGGGCGCTGAACTGGCAGTCAACGGAAAGACTCCACTTTATGCTGCCATAGATGGGGTTATCGCGGCCGTTATCGCTGTGGCTGATCCGATCAAAACCACCACGCCTGCCGCAATTGAAGCTTTGCACGAACTGGGGCTGAAAGTGGCGATGATTACCGGTGACAATACCGCTACTGCCAAATCTATCGCGGCGCAGCTGGGTATTGATCATGTTGTGGCTGAGGTTTTGCCCGAGGGTAAAGTGTCTGCGCTGGAAGATTTGCGTTTGAATAGTGGAAAACTGGCCTTTGTAGGTGACGGCATTAATGATGCGCCTGCTTTGGCGGCGGCTGATGTGGGAATTGCGATCGGCACAGGCACGGACATCGCAATCGAAGCAGCCGATGTCGTTTTGATGTCAGGCGACCTGACCGGCGTGGTCAACGCTTTCAATATCAGCCAGCGAACTATGCGCAACATCCGCCAAAACCTGTTCTGGGCGTTCAGTTACAACACACTACTCATACCGGTTGCGGCGGGGGTACTGTACCCGTTTGGCGGCCCGTTGCTCTCGCCGGTATTGGCCGCAGGTGCCATGGCATTGTCCAGCGTATTCGTTCTGACCAACGCGCTACGGTTGCGTTGGGTTAAATCAAACAAGGTTGTGCAGGATCAGGCAGCGGAAAATGCCAAACGGACGCTGCGTTCAGTGCCTGCTGAATAGTACAGGAGAACTGCTATGAATATTGGAGATGTAGCAGAACGTTCGGGTCTGCCGGCTAAAACGATCCGCTATTACGAGGATATCGGTTTCATCAAGCCAAAGCGCAGTTTGAATGGGTATCGCCATTTCGATGAAAAGGAACTGCACAAACTGGCCTTCATCGGACGAGCCCGTTCTTTGGGCTTCACCATTGAGGATTGTCGCTCGTTACTGGCGCTATACGAGGACAAAGAACGCGCCAGCGCTGACGTGAAAGAAATCGCCAAACAGAATCTCAAAGAGATAGACGATAAGATTGCCGATCTGAAAGCGATGCATGACACGCTGTCTCATCTCATCGACGAATGTGCTGGCGACCACCGCCCCGACTGTCCGATCCTCAAAAATCTTGGTCAGACATAGATCGCGGAGATCGATTGTGACGGGGCGCAAGCACCCAAAGAAATCTATGACTAAGTTTATCGGCTTAAGGCAGTGACTGGCTTCGGCGACGACGCCAATAGGATTGGCGAAGCTCGCAGTGCCGAAATGCCTAGAAAGGGCTACACGCCGACCCTCAAAAAGGTGGCACATTGAAAAGTGACCAATCCAGCGTATCCCGCGCGGTTGTTACCCCCCAGATCGGCTACGTCTGCCCGTTGCACCCGACACTTGAAACCGAAGCTGAAGGACGCGCGCACCAGTTTCACCATGCGCATCATGGTAATACGACCGAGGCCGGAGAGGTTCGCTCGGACTTTATGCTCTGTTTCTGAACCTGTGCCACCATCTAAGAACGCAGTTTAAATTGATAATTAAAATGCCGATTGCGGTTCCGTAACGCCTGAGATGCGAGGCGTTGTAGGTGCTGCTCCTTGCCAATCGCCCTGAGGCTGACCGCGTAGATTGCGTTGCGGCGGGGACTATTTGCACAAAACGCGCCGTTTTCCGCAACAAGTAGGATACAGTGGCTATACAAACCGAATTCTACCCGATAGAGGGCGGTCTTTAATCTCGGATGATGCGCTGCTTGCAATGCTGCTCAGTCGCACAGCCTGCCTTACACAGAGAATCTCAGCCGTGAAAAAAACCATCGCAGACGCGCTTGCCCGTAAGGGCTATGAGGCTTTGACACCAGTTCAGCAAGCGGTCACTCAGCCAGAACTGGAAGGCCGGGATCTGTTGGTGTCTGCACAAACGGGGTCGGGGAAAACCATCGGCTTTGGATTGGCGATAGCCCCCACCTTGCTGGGAGACGATGACACATTCGGTGCTTCCGGTGCGCCATTGGCTCTGGTTATCGCGCCGACCCGGGAACTGGCGATGCAGGTGAAGCGTGAGCTTGGATGGCTTTATGCCGATGCGGGCGCGTTTCTGGCATCTTGCGTGGGTGGCATGGATATGCGCGATGAACGTCGTGCTTTGGCACGCGGTTCGCATATTGTCGTCGCTACTCCGGGACGGTTGCGCGATCATATCATGCGAGGATCCATTGATCTGACCCAAGTGCGTGCGGTGGTTTTGGACGAAGCTGATGAAATGCTGGACCTGGGCTTTCGCGAGGATCTGGAATTCATACTGGATGAAACCCCTTCAGACCGTCAGACACTGTTGTTTTCTGCCACGGTTCCCGGCGCGATCGCCAAGCTTGCCCAAAGCTATCAACGCGATGCGGAGCGCGTCTCGACGGTAAGCGAACGGACCCAGCATGCCGATATCGACTACCGCGCCATGATGGTGGCCGCACGCGATGGTGAAAACGCGATCATCAACGTCCTTCGCTATTATGAAGCGCCCAACGCAATCGTGTTTTGTAACACTCGTGCGATGGTCTCGCGTTTGACGACGCGACTGTCGAACCGTGGTTTTTCAGTCGTAGCGCTATCAGGCGAGCTCACTCAAAGCGAACGTTCCAATGCATTGCAGGCGATGCGTGATGGGCGTGCCCGGGTATGTGTCGCAACCGACGTCGCTGCCCGAGGCATTGATTTGCCCAATCTCGATCTGGTGGTGCATGCCGAATTGCCCAACAGTCACGAAACCCTTTTGCACCGTTCCGGTCGCACAGGTCGGGCAGGGCGAAAAGGTGTCAGTGCTTTGGTCGTCGTTCCGTCTTCCCGAAAGAAGGCGGAGCGCATTTTGAAATTCGCCAAACTAAGCGCCGATTGGGTATCTGCGCCTTCTGCCGATGATGTAAACGAACGCGATCAAGTGCGTATGCTGTCGGCCGAAGATTGGCAGACCGACATTACTGAGAGTGAGAGCGCGACGGTCGACCAACTGGTTGAAAAATTCACACCTCAGCAAATCGCAGCAGCCTATCTGCGCCAATACAAGAAGCGGTATTCTGCCCCGGAAGAGCTGGGTGCTGTACAGATTGAAAAGCCAAAACCTTGGGCAGAGTTTGGCCCAAGCGTATGGTTCTCGCTGTCGGAAGGGCGAAATCAAAGCGCATCCCCACGTCATTTGCTGCCGATGGTCTGCAAGGCGGGCAAGATTACAAAAGACGATATCGGCGCGATACGTATCGCGGATGACTTGTCTTATGTCGAAATCCGTGAAGCTGCCGTTGAGGGTTTTCTGACGGCTATAGGCCCAGATATGAAGATAGAGGGGTCAAAAGACATTGTTCGTCTGGACGCCGCGCCAGATCTTCCAGCGTTCAAGCGTCCCAAATTTGATCGCGCGCCCACCGGCAAACCGCGTCGGCGCAAAATGGATTCCCACCCAACGGAACGGGACGCCACGCCGGAACTTCGGCGCAGCAAGCCGAAATCCGAGGATCGCAAACCCCGCAAATCAGAAGATCAAAAGCCCAGGGCGAAAGACGCGGAAAAGATAGCGCAAGCGCCCTTGAAAAAACGAAAGCCCGCGGCGGCGAGCCCTAAGGGTCAGCCAAAGGCTGAGGCCAAGGCTGGCAAAGACGTGCATTCCAAATCTCGCAAAAGCGGCGCTAAAGGTCCTCCTCCCCCCAAAGGAAAGCCCAATAGCAAGAAAAACCGTGCTCGGGCTGCTGTAAAAGCGGCCAAGGGAGGGAGTGCCGTCCCGAAACGGCGGTAGCCTGGAGCTGCGGTTCCTCCCGCACATCGGCCCATTGTCTTAACAGTAGCTGGACCCGATACCGCGAGCGTGGGTGTTATCGGAAGCCCTTAGAAAAATGCCGTTATGTCGATTGGCATTGCGCCTCGTGGCATCGGCTTGACATTCTCTGGGGGATATCATTTATTTCTGTTATGACAGAAATAAATGATATATCTGCCTCATCCTCCAAGTCCAAGTTCATTCTGTATTGGGGTGATATGGGCAGCCAATGGGGGGTCAACAGATCTGTGGCCCAGATCCACGCGCTGTTGTTTCTCAGTGAAACTCCGCTTAATGCCGAGCAGATATCCGAGAAATTGGGAATTGCTCGGTCAAATGTTTCGAATTCGTTGAAAGAACTCGTTGGCTGGCGGTTGATCCACCGAATTCCGGTTCCTGGTGATCGCAGAGAGCACTTCGCCGCCGAAACCGATGTTTGGGAGATGGCTCTGCTGATCGCAAAGGGGCGAAAAGAGCGCGAGATTGATCCGGCCATGCGCGCAATTAACGTTTGTGTCGCTCAGGCCGCCACGGAACCGGATTTGCATCCGGCCGTTTTCAGTCGGATGCAGGAGATGCAGGATTTCCTGAACACGGCCGATCGCTGGTCGGAGCAGATGCTCAATGTGCCCAAGTCAAAACTCTCTTTGCTGATGAAAATGGGGGACAAGGTTTTGTCGCTACTCAAGATCAACAGCAAGTAGTCTAAAATTTTTTGGAACATGATTTCTCTTTATGCAGAAATACCTGACTAAACAGTAGGAAGTAGAATGAAGCAGATTAACTTTTCGCCTCACCATCAAATTCTTAGGGACAACCGGTTCAGAGATCTTGTTGGCAAGAACGCCTGGCGCGCGCTTCCCGACGAGGTTCGAAAGCGGTTTGGCTATCGCCTGCGAAATGGGGCAAGTGTTGTTTATCAGGGCAAAGTGGCTTCCATGCGCATGAACATGGTGGGTCGCCTGATAGCCCAAATTACCCGGCTGCTCGGGGGGCCATTGCCTTACGATACGTCCTGCCTGAACCAACCCGCAGTGGTTACAGTAACCGAGGATTGCCTGGGTAAGGGCCAATTCTGGGTGCGCCAATATGGTCGAGCTGCAGGCTTCCCTCAAGTGATCCGCAGTTCAAAGCGCTTCGCGGGCCCTACCGGCATTGAGGAGTATATCGGTGCAGGGATCGGAATGGCTCTGCGTGTAAGTGCCGATCGTGCGGGCATCTATTTCAAAAGTGACCATTTTTTTCTGCAGTTGGGCCGCAGAAAACTCAGGTTACCGGCTTGGCTGCAACCAGGAGCGCTAACCATCGCGCATATCGATCTGGGGCAATCGCGCTTTCTTTTTTCCCTGAAATTGCAGAGCCGCTTTCTTGGCAATTTGATTCAGCAGGATGCGGTCTTTCACGACATACAGGAGGGACGTTATGGATAACCCAATCCTTTGGGCACTCATTTCAATTCAGGTATTTATGGGTGCTTTCGACACACTTGTTCATCACGAAGGAACGGAACGCCTTGCCTGGCGTGCTTCGCAAAAAACCGAACTTCGCCTACATGGCGTTCGCAACCTGTTTTACGCCGTCATATTTCTGTGTTTCGGCTGGTTTGAGCCGCACGGGGTCTTCACCATCGTGCTATCTGCGATCCTGGTATTGGAAGTTTTCATCACGCTTTGGGATTTTGTCGAAGAAGATCTGACGCGCAGACTGCCCGGTAGCGAACGCATCAATCATACGCTTCTGGCGCTGAACTACGGAGCTATTCTGGCGTTGGCAGCCCCTTATCTTTGGTCCTGGGCTTTCCTGCCCACGGCACTTGTCCCGGTCAGCTATGGATGGTGGAGCGTCATGGCGACTCTCTCGGCAATTGGTGTTGGTTTGTTCAGCGCTCGTGATCTTGTTGCTGCTATGCGCTGTGATCATTTGGATTGCGGGAATCCGGCTGGTCTGGTGACAGATATGCCCCCCAGGCAGCGTGTGTTGATCACCGGTGGGACGGGTTTTATCGGACGGCGGTTGGTGCAGGCACTTGTTGCTGGTGGGCATTGTGTGACTGTGCTTACGCGAAATATCGAAACGGCTGCCACGCTATCCCACCCTGTGCGAATAATAACCAGCCTCGACCAGATCCACGACACGGAACGGTTTGATGCGATCGTCAACCTTGCCGGAGAACCTGTTGCAAACTGGTTTTGGACCGCCAAAAAGCGCGCTCGCATAGTTGAATCCCGGGTTGCTGCCACAGAAGCGTTGCGCATGCTGATTCAGCGTCTTCGGCAAAAACCCGAATGCCTGATCAACGGTTCTGCAATCGGGTGGTATGGATTGCGGGGTGACGAAACGCTGACTGAAACATCCGGAGCTGAACCGGCCTTCGTGCACGATGTGTGTCAGGCTTGGGAACAAGCAGCTGACAAGATCGCGCAGAGCGGGGTGCGTGTAGTTATTTTGCGCATCGGGTTGGTTCTGGGTGTCGATGGCGGAATGCTGGCTCGACTTCTGACACCATTCGAGTTCTGCGGCGGTGGTGTTCTAGGAACTGGTCAGCAGTGGATGCCCTGGATTGCGCTTGATGACATGATCCGTGTGATCGCGTTCTCGCTTGCGCGACAGGATATTGATGGCGTCATCAATGCGACGGCGCCGGAACCGGTCCGGAACGTTGATTTCACACAGTCGCTTTCCCGGGCTCTGCAACGGCCAGCCCTGCTGAGGTTCCCTGGATGGCTTATCTCGGGTGGGCTTGGTAAAATGGGCCGCGAGACCATGTTGAGCGGACAGCGTGTGGTGCCCATGCGACTGCAGCAGCATGGTTTCGCCTTTGTGCATCCGCGACTAACGCCTGCGTTGTTTGCTATGACCGGTCGGAAACACGATCAGTCTGAAAGGCGGAGTCAAAAAGCACCAAGTAATGGCCGATCAGTGACCGACTGACGAGTTGCCCGGAGCCGCCGTTGATTGAGACAGAACCCGGCGGCTCTTGAAAACAGTTTATTGCCGATGAAAATCGGCTTTCGAGCGGCCGAGTTAATCGCGCAAAACGTGACATAACTTGCTGGCCGCTTTAGTCAGAACCTCATTGTCGAATGCCGCGTATCCCAGCAACAGCGCCTGTTGCTTTGTGGGTAAGACGCAATGAGCGGACAGCGCGCCTACCGATAGTCGCTGCTGGCGAGCCAAGCGGCTGATGCCCTGATCGGTGGTTCTGGCGGCTAAACCGGGCTTCAGCGGTAAGCACAAATGCATGCCGGCGACATCCGGATGAATTTCGAGCAGATCTTCGACTGCCCTGAGTTCCGAAATCAAGTGGGATTGGCGCTGTACATAGATACGGCGCATTCGCCGCAGATGGATAGCAAAGTCGCCGCTCTGCATAAACGCGGCCAACGCAGGTTGCGGGATAAGCGAAGCGCGAGGTCCAACCTGCTCAAGATAGGCGCGCGCTTTGTCCACAAGGCGTTTCGGGACAACCATGTATCCGATCCGTAAAGCGGTACTGATGAGCTTTGAAAAACTCCCTAGATACAAAGTGTGTTGCAGTCCATCGAGACCGGATAGGGATGGCAATGGATATCCCTGGTAACGAAATTCGCTGTCATAGTCGTCTTCAATGATCAATCCTCCGACCCGGTCGGCCCAATCCAACAATGAGATGCGGCGTGGCATCGGAAGACTTCTACCTGTTGGGTAATGCCTGGAAGGTGTGACGATCACTGCCGCAGAATTGTGCGAGATATTGGCCGGATTGAGCCCGTCGTGATCTATGCGAGCAGAATGTTCTGTCAGCCCCGTTAAGCTCAGCACGTCACGGGTCTTGTGCCAACAGGGGTCTTCGACGGTTACGGTATTTCCCTCTCCGATCAGGGTTCGGCAGATCAGTTCAAGGGACTCCCACGCGCCGGAGGTGATGATGATTTGCTCTGGAGCGCAGTTCAGATTACGCCATGTGGCCAGGTGATCAGAAATTGCCGCGCGTAAGGGATACCAGCCAAGGGGATCGGCGCGCGCCAGCAACTCTGGATCTGGTCTGCGCCAGGCACGATCAAGGTGTCTTGCCCATAGGGCATGTGGCATCAACGAGGTGTCGGGTAAGCCAGTCTGAAATGGCAACCAGCTGTCAACTTTGTATCGGCTGATCTTGGCCCGGGGGCGTGGTGGAGCAAGGTGGCTCACATTCTCAGCAATAAAAGTGCCGCTTCCCTGGCGCGTGATCAGATATCCCTCGCTGATCAGTTGATCGTAAGCCGCTTGAACTGTTGTTCGCGAGACTGACAATTCTGCCGAAAGCATACGGCTGGCGGGCAGCCGTGCCCCTGCGTACTTCGGGGAAGACACGATGATACTGCGCAATCCCTCAAGCAATTGCATTTGCAGGGCTGTTTTCTCATCCGGGTCAAGCGAAAGCGCAAAGAGTTCGCTGTCTAAATTGGACTGATATTTTTTCAAAGAATTGGCCATTCACAGATTGCCAATATAGCTGCAAACCGGGAGTCGCAAGACTTACAGTGGATTATCGATATGACAGATATGCTCACCATCACCGAACGGTCACGTCTGCGCCGGTCGCATCAGCGCGGGCATTTCGACCGAGAAACCATCAACACCATTCTTGATGCGCAACCCATGTGCACAGTTGGATACGTGATTGATGGTAAACCCGTCGTGACACCGACGCTTCAATGGCGTGAGGGCAATCATGTCTATTGGCATGGATCTTCCGCCAGTCGCGCGCTACGCCATTCGCGGGATACGGATGTTTGTCTCAGCGTCGCTATTCTGGATGGCTTTGTTTTGGCGCGATCCGGCATGCATCATTCAGTGAACTCGCGGTCGGTCACCTTGTTCGGAACTGCTGTAAAGGTCGAGGATCCGGAAGAAAAACTGCGTAAGCTGGCGCGCTTTGTCGATGGCCTGTTCCCGGGTCGTTACGAAGATCTGCGCCCGGACCATGCTCAGGATCTCAAGGCGACCACGGTTCTTGGGATGCAAATCAGCGAAGGTAGCGCCAAGATCCGCACAGGTGGTCCAAGCGACGAGGAACCAGACTACGCATTGCCGATATGGGCGGGTGTCATCCCTGTTCGAACAGAAGTAGGGGCACCAATTCCCGATGATCGAAATTTGCCTGAGGTGGCGGTGCCCGAGCATGTGCAGAACTTCAAACTCTGAATATGTTCGGAAGCTTCACGAGCGTTAGATGTTTGGGCTCGAGAACGCGGATGTGCCAGATAATCCGGTGGTTGAAGTCAAAGCGGTATGCCGTTTCACGCGCGACGCATGACGCTTGCGGTCAAATTGTTGCTTCCAAAGCAACTTGTATCTGGATGACTGAATAGAATGAACAGCTCACGAAGCAGAGCTTTCGAGGAGGTATCAGGTCGTAGGCGGTAAGAACCTAAATTAAGCAGTGGAACTCGCAGCCGCTGATCCGCTGAAAAGAGGTTTTTGGTTGGCCTGATGCCGCTCAACCAGCTTTCGCATGAGCTTGCCCTTTTTAGGTATGTAACGCGCGGAAAGGGCCTCGAACTGTGGGTCACAGCAGTCTGGAAACAGATCTTTGATTTCTTGCTGGGCCTCTGCCGAGACCGATTTAAGAGCTTCGGGGCCGGTAAAGAGGCTTTCCGTTGGCGTGCCGTTGGACCAGACGATTTCATGTGTATCAAACAGAAAGTGGAAATACGTGACGCCGTCCGGCGTGTCTTCCACCACGTCTACGCCATCAAGCGAGAGAAGCTTGTTTGCCGGGATCAGGACATCTTTGCGATCGAACATGCGCATAGCGACGGTTGAAGACACCAGAACGCGATGTTGCGGCGAGACGATCAGGTCTTGTTTGGGATATCCCACCCCCAAAGCGTCAGCACGGATCATAATCGGCTTAAGTCGCGGCTGAGCGTCAAGTTCAGCACCACTCAGGTGACGGGACCCAACCCATCTGATCGGCTTATAGCCATGATCATAGGTCAGAACCTGATCCGAGACTTTCATGTCCTCAACCCGCACCGGGCCGCGCAATGTTTCGATCAGTGTCCCCGATGCAAAACAAAGCACGTCTACAAACTCGCCGGCAGCGTTTGTCGGACCGGTCACTGACTGGTCCAAAACAATGGTATTTGAACCGCTGTCGTTCCAGGCTGCTGCGATTGCAGCGGTGTTTACCGTCAGCCCATTGAATAGTTCGAGAGGTACGAGCGGCCCATTGTTTGCTTTTACGCCGTACAGTGCGATGGTCCCGTCGGGATTTATCTCGAGGCGGACAACGGGATTGTCGTTTGTATTCCCAAGCTGCCAGACGGCAGGTGTATTGACCTCATACCTGTCACCGTCAGCAAACCGGACCGTCTGACCGGCGGTGCCTGGCGTCTGAAACTGAAGTTCGTTCGGCGCTCCGGGAGGTCCGCCAACAAACAGGTCTACGCCGTTGACCTGAATGCTAAAGCTGTTGTCGAGGGTGGCAAAATCGATAACCACTCCACCATCGGGGGTGGTGTCGACGAACGTCGTGGAATTCCCGTTTGCGATGCTGAAGTTTACCATTTCGTTCTCGAACAATCCCAAAAATTTCCACTAGCACAACAACCACATACGGGGGTTTGGCCGAGCAGGACATTGGCTGATTTCGCGGTAGTGGGAAAGTACATTCTGTCAGCAAATTTTCGATGGTAGCACTTTAGTTACGCTTTGATTTACGCATCTACCAATGCCTGGCGTGCAGCCGCTCCAGAAGCATCCTGCTTATCGCCCGTAGCTAACAGGTCGACGTGATGGGCGACATTGGGAGGCCCCTATGGACAGTATTGGCAAATGGACAGTCCAAGCTGTTTGGTGTGCCGATCGTCACTCTAGCGACACCCAAAGAACCTGTGCGTCTTCTTCACTTGTCGAAATGCAGCCGTGGCCCATACCACTATCGTAGTACAAGGAATCCCCGGCCTTCATTGGCAGCGGGCGGTAGTGTTCCGAGATAAAGGTCAGTTCACCGCTCAGAACATACATGAATTCTTCACCGGCGTGCCGGATCCAGGTTTCGAATTCTGAGATGTCACGGGCCGTAATAGTCGCGACGTAGGGAAGCATTCGCTTGCTTGTGAGTTCCGAACACAAAAGTTCATGCAGATAAGTTGATGTCTCGCGAACTTCGCCCTGTCCTTTGGGTGTGAAGTCGCGCCGCCCTGCAATGCCGGTCTGGCCAGACTGCAGAAACAACTGCGGTGTGTTCATTTCTAACGCCTGCGTCAGTCGTCTCACGATGTCAAAGCTCGGGCGTGTCTGGTTATTCTCGATCTTCGAGAGCGTTGACCGGCCGATACCAGCTACGCGCCCCGCTTCCTCCAGCGTCCATCCTTTCGCACGTCGTGCATCGCGGATCGAACGGCCCAATGCGGCGCCGTCATCCAGTTCTTCCTGCCCGGAAACCTCGCTACGGCCACCTTCACCCATAAGAAAATTCCTCCACTTTATCGTAGTTTACTAATTTCCCCATGCGCACACAACTTCACAAATAGGAGAAATATGTTGCCTTAAGGGAATCATTTCCACTATAGGAAACAAAATTTCGTACTGAGGATTCGGTATTGGAGGAGGACACCATGTTCAAAACGTCGCTTACTGAGGCAGATCCGATCATTGCGGCATCGATCTCGCGGGAAGCCACGCGTCAGGCCGAACAGATCGAATTGATTGCGTCCGAGAACATTGTTTCGCAGGCTGTTATTGATGCTCAGGGCTCGGTTCTGACGAACAAATATGCCGAAGGCTATCCGGGTCGCCGTTACTATGGCGGATGCGATTACGTAGATGAGGTTGAGGCCGAAGCCATCGATCGGCTTAAGAAGCTGTTTGGTTGCAGCTTCGCCAATGTCCAGTCGCATTCTGGTGCTCAGGCAAATGGCGCGGTCAAGCTGGCGCTGCTCAGCCCGGGCGACACGATCCTTGGCATGTCACTGGACGCAGGAGGGCACCTGACTCATGGTGCGAAGCCAGCGCAATCCGGTAAGTGGTTTCGTCCGGTCCAGTATGGCCTGACCGAAGCCGGTCTGATTGACTATGAACAAGTTGCCGAGCTTGCGCGCGCTGAAAAGCCCAAGCTGATCATTGCAGGGGCATCGGCCTATTCGCGCAAGATCGACTTTGCCCGTTTCCGCGAGATTGCGGACGAAGTTGGTGCATGGTTGCTGGCGGACATGGCTCATATTGCGGGTTTAGTCGCAACAGGTTTGCATCCCTCGCCGATCGGTCATGCACATGTAGTCACCTCAACCACGCACAAAACCCTCCGTGGACCGCGCGGTGGCATCATTCTGACCAATGATGAGGCGCTGGCGAAAAAGATCGATTCAGCTGTTTTTCCTGGTCTTCAGGGTGGGCCCCTGATGCATGTGATCGCGGGCAAGGCGGTTGCATTTGGAGAAGCTCTGCAGCCTGAGTTCAAAGACTATATGCAGCGGGTCATCGACAGTGCCGATGCATTGGCCAATGTGATGATGTCCCGTGGATGTGACATCGTATCCGGCGGTACAGACAATCACCTGATGCTGGTTGATCTGCGCCCGATTGGCGTCAAAGGCAATGCCGCAGAAGCGGCTTTGGAACGCGCCGGATTTACGTGCAACAAGAACAGCGTCCCCGGTGATCCGGAAAAGCCCACCGTCACCAGCGGTATCCGGCTGGGAACAGCGGCAGGCTGCAGCCGCGGGTTTGGCCCCGAAGAGTTCAAACAGATCGGTCATCTGATCGGTGACGTGCTGGATGCTCTGGCACAGTCACCCGAGGGTGACGAGGCGGTTGAAAAAGAGACCCGTACCAAAGTCCACGCCCTGTGTGCCAACCACCCGATCTACTGAGAGAAGACCAATGAATACCTACGACCTCATCATTATCGGGGGCGGTCCCGGCGGTTATGTCGCTGCGATCCGCGCGGCCCAACTGGGTATGAAAGTGGCCTGTGTTGAAGGGCGCGGTGCGCTCGGCGGTACATGTCTGAATGTGGGGTGTATTCCCTCCAAAGCGTTGCTGACCTCCTCGGCCAAATATGCCGAACTTTCTCATCTCTCCTCTCACGGTATTGAGGTTGAGGGGGCCAGCATTGATCTGGGCGCGATGATGGGGCGCAAGGACAAGATCGTGGGCGATCTGACCAAGGGAATTGCATTTCTGTTCAAAAAGAATGGTGTCGACCTGATCGAAGGTTGGGCCAGCCTTCCAAAGGCAGGTCAGGTCAAGGTCGGCGATGAGGTTTATGAGGCCAAGAACATTCTGATCGCCACAGGCTCGGAGCCTACTCCGCTTAACGGGATCGAGATTGATGAACAGGACATCCTAAGCTCGACTGGTGCGATTGCGCTGGAAAATGTGCCTGAACATCTGGTCGTGATCGGGGCAGGCGTGATCGGTCTGGAACTGGGTCAGGTCTGGGCGCGACTGGGTGCGAAAGTCACCGTTGTCGAATATTTGGACCGTGTCCTGCCGGGTATTGATGGTGAGATTGCCAAACTGGCGCAGCGCGCGCTGTCCAAGCGCGGACTGAAGTTCCAGCTGGGTCGCGCTTTGAAGTCTGTCGATAAAACCGATGCGGGTTTGTCGCTAACGGTGGATCGTGTTGGCAAGGACAAGGAAGAAGTGATTGAGGCCGACAAGGTTCTCATCGCAGTCGGCCGCCGACCGGTTACACGTGGGCTTGGGCTGGAAGATCTGGGCGTATCTGTGAACCCGCGTGGTTTCATTGAGGTTGATGGCACATTCCAAACCTCGATCCCTGGCATCTACGCCATCGGCGATTGCGTACCTGGCCCAATGCTGGCGCACAAAGCCGAGGAAGATGGGGTCGCCTGTGTCGAGATGCTGGCAGGTGAGGCTGGCCATGTCGATTACAACACCGTTCCGGGCGTGGTTTACACCGATCCCGAGGTCGCTTCGGTTGGTTTGACCGAAGAAGCTCTGAAGGAAGCGGGAGCGGAGTATTCGGTTGGTAAATTCGCCTTCATGGCCAATTCCCGCGCGCGCTCGACCGGAGAAACAGACGGTGCCGTTAAGGTGCTTTCAGGCCCTGATGGCAAAATTCTGGGAGCCCATATCTGTGGCGCCCATGGTGGCGACCTGATCGCCGAACTGGTCCTTGCCATTACCAAAGGCGCAACTGTCGCCGAGGTTGCCGCAACCTGCCACGCGCATCCCGCGATGGGTGAGGCAGTCAAAGAAGCCTGCCTTGATGCCATGGGCCGCGCCATTCACGCGTGAACTGAGGGATAGACAGATGACCATTCAGCTTCGTCCACGTCACCCTGAGAAAGCCAAAAAGGCTGACAGTGTCATCCCGCGCAAACCGAAATGGATCAGAAAGAAAAAGGTCGAAGGGCCTGAGTACTACGAAACCCGCCGCCTGATGCGCGACCACAATCTGGCGACCGTCTGCGAAGAGGCGGCCTGTCCGAATATCGGGGAATGCTGGTCCAAGCGCCACGCCACCATGATGATCATGGGCGAGGTCTGCACTCGGGGTTGTTCTTTTTGCAACGTGGCAACCGGTCGGCCAGATGCGTTGGATGTATTCGAGCCGGGACGTGTAGCGGCTGCTGTTAGGAAACTGGGTTTGCGCCATGTGGTGATCACTTCGGTTGATCGCGATGATTTGGCCGACGGCGGCGCAGAACATATGGCGCAGACGATCCGCGCCGTGCGTCATCAGAACCCGGGCACAACGGTTGAGGTTCTGACACCTGATTTCTTGGGTAAAGGCGATGCGGCGGATGTAGTTTTCGATGCTGCTCCGGATGTGTTCAATCACAATCTGGAAACCGTCCCACATCTCTATCCGACCGTTCGCCCCGGTGCGCGATACTACACCTCGCTACGCTTGCTGGACGACGCAAAACGCGCCAACCCTGAGATCTTCACGAAATCCGGCCTGATGGTCGGGTTGGGCGAAAGCCTGAATGATGTGCGTCAGGTCATGGATGACCTGCGTGCTGCCAATGTCGATTTCCTGACGGTGGGTCAGTATCTGCAGCCCACCCCGAAGCATCACCCGATTGATCGTTTCTGGACACCGGAGGAGTTTGCCCAACTGGAACAGGTCGCACGTTCCAAGGGCTTCTTGCACGTGTCGGCGACCCCGCTGACCCGTTCGTCGTTCCATGCGGACGAAGATTTTGCCGCTCTCAAGCAGGCCCGTCAGCGGGCTCTCGCAAACGGGGCATAACCTAACGCAAATGGGAGGGATACCATGGAAGCGTTAAATTCAATCGTAGGGGCCATAAATGGCGTCGTATGGGGGGTGCCAATGCTGGTGCTTATCCTGGGCGCTGGCTTCTTCTTGCAGGTTGGCCTGAAATTCATGCCGATCATGCGCATTGGCACGGGCTTCAGCCTGCTGTTCAAAGGCCGCGAAGGTCAGGGTGAAGGGCAAATCAGCCCATTCAATGCGCTGATGACTTCGCTGTCGGCGACCATCGGTACGGGTAACATTGCCGGTGTGGCCACTGCTGTCTTCCTGGGCGGTCCGGGCGCTTTGTTCTGGATGTGGATGACCGCCCTGGTGGGCATGGCCACCAAATATGCTGAAGCCGTCTGTGCCGTGAAGTATCGCGAGCAGGACGAGCTGGGCAACTTTGTCGGTGGCCCGATGTATTACATCAAGAACGGTCTGGGTGCGAAATGGGCCTGGTTGGGCGTTGCGTTCGCGCTGTTTGGCGCAATTGCGGCCTTCGGCATTGGCAACGGTGTGCAGGCAAACGGTGTGGCACAGGTTCTGGAATCAAACTTTGGCCTGAACACTTCGGTCACTGGCGTCGTGCTTATGGTTCTCACTGCAGCCGTCATCCTGGGTGGCATCACCCGTATCGGTGCGGTTGCCGGTAAGCTGGTTCCGTTCATGGCGGTTGCTTACATCATCGCAGGTCTGCTGGTGCTGCTGATCAACATCGGCGAAATCGGCAACGCGCTGTCGCTGGTCTTCACTCACGCATTCACTCCATCTGCTGCTGAAGGTGGTTTTGCAGGCGCAGCTGTGTGGGCCGCAATCCGCTTTGGTGTTGCGCGCGGTGTCTTCTCGAACGAAGCCGGTCTGGGCTCTGCTCCGATCGCTCACGCTGCGGCTGAGACCAAAGGTCCGGTCAACCAGGGTCTGATCGCGATGCTGGGTACGTTCATCGACACCATCATCGTCTGCTCGATCACTGGCCTGGCGATCATCTCGTCGGGTGCCTGGACATCGGGTGAGTCCGGTGCAGCGCTGACCTCGGCAGCGTTCGAACTGTCCCTGCCGGGTATCGGTGGCTATCTGATCGCGATCGCTCTGTCGATCTTTGCTTTCACCACTATCCTGGGCTGGTCGTTCTACGGCGAGAAATGTGTTGAGTTCCTGCTGGGTGTCAAATCCCTGATGCCGTACCGCGTACTGTGGATCGTCATGATCTATTTCGGCGCAACCGCGGATCTGGGCTTTATCTGGCTGCTGGCGGATACGCTGAACGCGATGATGGCGCTTCCGAACTTGATTGCCCTGGTTCTGCTGAGCCCTGTTGTTTTCAAACTGACGAAAGAGTTCTTTGCTAGCAACGGACAGTCCGAAGAGCCGGGCGGTACCGCAGCCGAGTAATCAACGGACTTGAAACTGCCGGGGGACTGATCTGGCCCCCCGGCTTCCTGAAACCGAATTCCATTTCTCGAGGAGAGACGTGATGGCCAACAAGATTCTTTTGCCCATTGACCACACCGAGGACCGTTCCTGGAAGCAAGCCCTGCCGGTCGCATTGGAACAAGCGAAGTTTTACGGCGCCGAGCTGCATGTGGTGTCCGTTATCCCCGAGATCATCCAGCTGCCAAACCTGCCCGCCAACTATGGCGCAGGCGCCAAAGATCATGTGCGTCAGGCGGTTCAGGCCATTCTGGATCAGAACAATGCCTCCGACGTGCCGGTGCATATCGAAGAGGGCAGTGTTTACCGCGAAATCCTGAAGCTCGCCCATAAGGACGGCTTCGATCTGATCGTCATGGCATCGACCAAAGGCGATTTCCCAAACTATGAGATTGGTCCGAACCTCGCCCGTGTCGTGCGCAACGCGCATTGCACTGTCATGGTCGTTCGTGACCAGTCTCGCTAAATGAGAGGTTTATGAGATGCCTGGTTTGAACCGCACGCCGTTGTATGACTT